>NZ_CBDIIJ010000001.1:0-42267 GCF_965279675.1 Mucisphaera sp.
CCGCACTCACGACCCGAAGAACAAGGCCCCGAATCCCGTAAACCCTGTGCTCTGGGCAAGCTACGAAGACCAAATCTTGCCTCGATCCAGCACAAAAACACTTGGCAAACCAATAAATAGCGTATATGCTATCAATTCAGAATCTGCTTCAGACCCCGTATAAAGACACGTCCAGCACCCCTAGGGAGAATCCAACATGTTCCACCACACCAAAAGCCTCGCCGCCGCTCTGGCGATCACCACCACGGCCGCAACCGCACAAGCCGGCGTCCTCATCACCGACTTCGCCAACTTCAACCTCACCGGCACCTACGGCTCATGGACCAACCCGGCCCCCGTCGGCACCGACTACACCATCGTGACCGAAGCCTTTGGCGGCGGCTTCTACGACATCAATCCCAACATCGACGCCTCCGCACCCAACCTCGACACCATCGAGCTCAAGGTCACACTCAACAGCTACGAAACCCCCGCCCAGCCCGGCGCCGGACTCGGCATCATCCTCGGACTCATCAGCGACGCCGGCACACCCCAGGAGTTCGGCACCTTCGGAACCACCCGACAGTTCGGCGTCCTCCCAGGCAGCTACACCTTCACCTGGCCCGTGCCCGCCGGACTCAACACCGCCAACCTCGACTTCTTCCACCTCCAGGTCGACCCCGGCACCAACACCGGCGACGAGTACAGCATCACCTTCGAAAACCTGGCCATCGTCCCCGAGCCCGCATCCGCCGCGCTCCTCGGACTCGCCGGCCTCAGCCTGATCCGCCGCACCCGCTAACCACCACGTACACGCGTCAGCAAGCGAGCAACTGACGTAGCCGACCTCTTTATTAGGAGGTCGGCTTTTTCTTTGGGGGTCCCCGGCAGTCGATCGAACCAACACAAGATCCTCAGACCGAAGCCATCGCGTGCCCGGTCGATTCACCACGCAGCAACCTCGGACGCGCCGGCTCCAGCCGCAGATCACCGGACCAGCCAGTCGCCGTGCCACCGAACCACTCGAAGCAGTGCTCCAGCAACGGCTCTATCTCAGGCATCTCAAGACCCGTCAAAGACGGGCAAAAATAACGCCCCGTTGGCTCATTATTGATCGTGCAGATCGATACATCCTCGCCCACACGAAGCCCCCCCTCATAGCACGCACGGATCGCACCCAACGCCGCCGGCTGCGTCGTGCAAACCAGGCTGCCGAGATCACCATCGTGGTCATCGATCAGCCGCTGCATCGTCCGGTACGCAATCTGGATCGCATCCACATAAGGCGGCGCAGGCTCATCCCACAACTCCCCGCTCCCACCCTTACGCTCCAGCCAGCTCCGCCAATGCGAAATCCGCCGCTCAATCTCCTCGCTGTGACCCTGCGTGTTCAGGCAGTGAATCCGCCGATGCCCAAGGCTCCACAGATGCTCAAACAGCTTCGAGATGTGCGTCCGCGCAAACAGCCGGATCGAAGGCAACCCCTGATCCGTCAGGTCATCATCAAAGATCACCACCCGGTTCCCCTCCTCCGCAAACTCCTTCACCAGCGACTCAGGCATCGGCTCCGTACTCGGAATCACAATCAACCCATCCGAGCCCTGCAAAGCCTCATTCACAATCGGGTCGTACCAGTGCACATACTCCACCGGCCGCAGCTGCACCTGCTGCCGCTGCGCCGCCTGTGTGATCGCCAGCCGGCAATGCACAAAGTGCGCAGAAGGATAAGCAGGCGTCAGCAGAGCCACACGGCAATGCGACCGCCGATTCTGAAAACGCGGATGCACCACTAGCGAGCCATTCGGCTTACGGTCCAGCACCTTCTTCTTGATCAGCCCCAGCACCGCCTTCCGCGCCGTCATGTAACTCACCCCCACCTCCTCCGCCAGCTTCCGCTCACCCGGCAGGTCCTTCAGCATGTAATCGCCCGCGACGATCCGCTGCTCCAGAACCTCCATCACGTTCGTGAACACAGGCTTCCGTGGCATGGTGATGAAATCCTTACATCCGGGTATTTAGAGCGTTTGGTATAGCACCATCGGCAGAATCACGGGCCGCATCGACCCTGAACAGGTGAAAGCAGTCTCTCAAGCCTACCTAAACTGTCAAGAATGAAAAAAATTTGACCGATCACTTGAAAACAAAGCATTAATGCTATATATTACACCAGCGACATCGCGATTCAAGCAAGACTCTCAGACTTTTCAGATAACAACGACAAGGAAAAGCCATGACCAGCAACGCCCTCCAGAACCGACGCCTGGCAGGATTCACCCTGATCGAACTCCTCGTCGTCATCTCCATCATCGCCTTGCTGATCGGCATCCTCCTCCCCGCCCTCGGCCGCGCACGCATCGTCGCTAAACAGATGCAGTCCAACACCCAGATCCGCGGACAACACCAGGGCCTCGTCATCCACGCCCAGGCCAACAACAACTGGTACACCGGCTACGACGGCAACTCAGGCGTCTGGAAGCGAAGCACCACCCACGACCTCCCCACCCGCGCCGACCTCGTTGGAACCTCCGTCGAAGTCCGCTTCGCCGAACTCGTCACCACCGGACTCGTCAGCCCCGAGTACCTCCTCCACCCCTCCGAGCCAGATCCCAAGGAAGCCTGGGAAGAAGGCAACGAGTTCAACCTCCTCAACTTCTCCTACGCCCTCAACGAACTCGGCTTCGACGAAATCACCTCCGATTCAGATCCCGATAACGACTTCGCCGAAGCACGCAAGGAATGGCAGGCCACCCTTAACGCCCAGGCACCCATCATCGCCGACCGCCTCTACCGCATCGCGCCAGGCGGCTCCCAGTGGAACAACGACGACTATATCGGCATGTACTCAAGTGAGCCCGGACGCATCGAAATCGGCATCGTCTGGAACGACGGACACACCAGCTTCAGCAACTCCGTCGTCGTCGAAAACACCCGCTTCGGCAGCATCACCAACACCCACGACAACCTCTACTCCCGAGGCGACGACCTCTACCTCGGCAACGACCAGCAGGGACCCGTCGTCAACAACGAACGAGGCTCCTCCGCCAAGTTCAACGCCTTCAACTACTGGTACTCACCCCAGCAACTGGGCTACGCCCAACTCGGTATCCAGGAAGGCGTCGAGTAAACCCCGACCCCAACCCTCCCGGTATCCTCGATCGCACAAACGCCACCCCAGCCGAAGGAACAACCATGATCCTCCGACACGCGATCGCCGCGCTCCTGATCGCCACCGCCTGCCTCAGCACCCCCGCGAACGCTCAACATCAGCAGGAAACCGACCCTCCCAAACGCCTGCTCATGCACGTCATGCCCTGGTACGAAACTCCCGAAGTCCGCGGGTTCTGGGGCGGACACTGGACCGGCTGGGGCAAGCACGACCCAGAACAAATCGAAGACAACGGCCTCCCCGACATCTACTCCCACTACCACCCCCTCATCGGCCTCTACGACTCCGCCGACCCCCACGTCATCGAGTGCCAACTCCTCCAGATGAAACTGGCCGGCGTCGACGGCATCATCGTCGACTGGTACGGCATCTCCGACGCCGTCGACTACCCCATCATCCACACCGCCACCCTCGCCATCTTCGAACAGACCCGCCGACTCGGCATGGAGTTCGCCGTCTGCTACGAAGACCGAACCATCCAACTCCTCGTCGAACGCGAGCACATCACCCCCGACCAGATCACCGAACACCTCACCCAGACCATGCAATGGCTCCAGGACAACTGGTTCCAGCAGCCCAACTACACCAGAATCAACGGCCACCCCCTCCTCCTCAACTTCGGCCCCATCTACGTCAGCGACCCCAAACCTTGGCAAACCGCGCTTAACAGCATCAACCCCAGACCCCGCTTCTTCGCCCTCCACCACCTGTGGAAAAACACCCGCGCCGATGGCGGATTCACCTGGGTCCATGACTACGTCTGGGACAACAACCCAACCCCTGCCGAAATCCGCGAACGACTCCAACGCGTCCACCAACACCCAAACACCCCACCCCACCAGATGATCCCCTCCGCCGTCGCCGGCTACCACGACATCTACGAAAACAGCCTCGCCGCCAAAAGCCACCGCGACGGCGACACCCTCCGCGAAATGCTCGACGTCGCCATGCAAGGCGACTGGCCCATCGTCCAACTCGTCACCTGGAACGACTACGGCGAAGGCACCATGATCGAACCCACCCACGAATTCGGCTACCTCTTCCTCGAAATCATCCAGCAGGCCCGACGACAAGAACAACCCCAAACCTTCACCCACACCCCCGAAGACCTCCGCCTCCCCGCACAACTCCTCAAACTCCGACAGCAAGCGAAACACGCCGAGCAGGGCGGTCAACGGCACGGCGACGCCAAGCTCATCGACGAAGTCAGATTAAACGCCATCGCCCTCAACCTCGCAGCCGGCAAAACCGAGGCCGCCCGCGAACAACTCAACCGACTCATCCAGCCAACCCCCTGACCGCACGACAAACCCAACCCCTCACCCCCGCGTCACCGAACCATCCCCACCCCGACGCATCGCCGCCAACCCCAGCAGATAACGACGCCGGTAAACACTAGGCGACACATCAAACCGCTGACGAAACGCACGCTGCATCACCTCCTGATACTGGAACCCCGACGCCAGCGCAATCTCCTTCACCGACTTCTGAGTCTCCTCAAGCAGCCGACGAGCCCGCTCCAACCGAGCCTCACGAATCACCCGAGCTGGCGAACGACCCACCGTCTTCTTGAAACGAAGCTCCAACGACCTCCGCGACACCGAAAACCGATCAACCAGATCCCCGACCCGAATCGGTCGATGAGCCTCCGCCTCAATGAACCGAATCGCCCGGTTCACCAGCGCGTCCTCAACCTTCAACCGATCCGTCGATGCCCGCGCCACGACCCCACCCGGCGAAAGCCCAACCCACGCCTCAACCACACCACCCCGCATCAACCGATCCAACATCCCCGCCGCGCGATAACCAATCGCCCGAGGCCCATGATCCACACACGTCAAAGCCGGATCCGTCACGCTCATCCGAAAATCATCGTGAGCCCCCACCACCACCGCCACGTCCTCCGGCACCCGATACCTCAGCAAACCACACGCCTCAAGCACCAACGCCGCCCAGTCCGCATCCCAAACCAACACCCCAGCCGGCCGAGCCAGTCCCTCGAGCCACCCCGCCAACCCGCGCACAACAGCCGTCCGATCCCCACCCGGATTCACCACCAGACCCTCCCCAAAAACCGAACACCCACCCACCATCCCCCGCCGCACCAGGCCCGCCTCGAAAGCCTCCACCAGCCGCCGCTCCCGCTCGCGACCCGGCTCAGGCCCAACATAGCCATACGCCTCCAGACCACGATCCATCAGGTGCTCGACCACCATCTCCGCCATCGCCTCTTGATCCACCCCAACCCGAGGAAACGACACGCCCCCCAGCCCCTCCCCCGCCACATCCACCACCGCTCCCCCCCAACCCTGCAAAGCCCGCAACAACGACAACGTATTCACCTCCGCAACCACACCCTCACCCGCCCATACATCAGGCAGCGCCAGCCCCCCGCCCGCTCGCGCCTCCGGAACCACCAGCGTCCACCGCTCGCGCGCACTCACATAGTCCCCGACGCCCCGAATCACCTCCGCCCCCCACGTCGTCCGGGGCTCAACCAGAATGCCAATCCGGGGTACCTGCATCATCCACTCGCACAGCCATAGACGTTCCTAACGCCAACGCGTGCGCTTATAGACCCTCCGTGTTAGCAAACCGTTGCCATATGGTTAGGAGCCCCCTAGCCCACCCAATCACCCCGTCTTCAGCCCGCCCGAAACCGCCAGCCGTGCCTCCGCCGCTAGCCGCTTCTGCTCCCCAACCCGATCCAACATCCCCAGCCGCTCATAAATCTCCGCCGCCAGCAGATGCGCCTGCTCGTAATAACGCGATCGCAGCAGACTCGCCTCAACCGCCTCCCTCGCCCGCTCAAACTCACCCACCGCCACTAGCGCCTTCGCCAGACGGTAATGCACCCGCGCCAGCGAAAACGCCAGACCCACCGCCTCCAACGCAGCCTCCAAACCCTCCTCCGCACGTCCCTGACGCAGCAGCGCTTCCGCCAGCCCATCCCAGCTAGTCGCATCCTCAGGCACCAACGCCACCACCCGCCGATACAAGCCCTCCGCCGCCTCCGACCGATCCATCTTCAACTGCAAACCCGCCAGCCGACTCAACAACCCCGGATCGTCAGACCGCACACGCTCCGCCGCCTCATAGTGGGCCAGCGCCTCGGCCTCCCGCCCCTCACGAAGCGCCAACCCGCCCAGCAGCAACGCCCGCTGCGCCACCGCCTCATCCGAATCCCCCATCGCCGCCAACTCCGACCGGCAGGCCTCCCCATCCCCAAGCAGCAGATGACACTGCGCCACCAGCCCACGCACCGACACCTCCTCCCGAAACACATCCGGCAACCCCTCCAGCACCCCCAGCGCCTCCGCCGTATCACCCAGCGAAAACATGGACTGCGCCAGCGTCAGATCATTGTGAGCCCGCGTATCCCGAACCGTCTTCGCCGCATCCTCACTAGGCGCCTCGATATACCCAAGGTCAATCAGCTGCTGAAGCGCCGCCGCCTCCTCCTCCGGGTCCTCCACCAAGTCCGCCGGATGACGGCCATCCGCCACCTTCGGATCCTCCCAACTCAGAATCCGATCCGGCGCCTCCTCACCCTCCAACGCCTCCAGCCACACCCGACCCGGCATGTCCATCCCCGCCGGCAAACCCAACAGCCGCAGCACCGTAGGCGTCACGTCCAGCAGCGAAGCCCCCATCAACCGCTCGCCCCGCTTGATCCCCGCACCCCCCAAAGCAGCCAGTCCCAACGCCCGATGCCAGTCCACCGGCCCCGCCTTCGCAGGATCAGGCCGCCGCGCATCATCCAGATACCCGTGATCGCTGATGAGCACCACCGCCGTCTCCTCACCCGCCAGAGTCATCAGCGCCTCCAGCATCATGTCGTGAAACCGATACACCCCCGTCATCACATGCCGGTACGCCTCAAAATCCGTATCGCTCACGTGCTTCATCCGAGGCGAATGAAACTCCATGAACGCATGCGCAAACCGATCAATCCCCTCGTAGTAAACCGCCATCAGATCCCAGTCATCCCGCATCATTAGCTTCGTCGCGATCGCATGCACCGAGCTCGTCTGCGCCAGCAGCGACCGAAGCTCCCCCAGCTTGTTCCCCTCACGAAGATGATCCGCCGCCGCATTCGGCACAAAGGGCAGGATCGCCTCCCCCGTGATCTCACCCGGATGTACCCGCAGCGACGCCAATTCATCCGCCACCTCCGCAGGATGCACAGACCCCGACGGCACCTTCCAAGCTTCACCCAGCGGCGCACTCGGCAACTCAAACTGATTCGAAACCATCGCCCCCAGAATCGGCTCCGCCGGATGCGACGCATACCAACCCACCACATGCGAGCGCATCCCCCGCTGCGTCAGAATGTTCCACAGCGCCTGACACCGACGGCTCGTGCTCGTCACCGACCGGATCCCCGAGCCGTCCGGCAACGGCTCCGTGAACCCACAGATCCCGTGATGCTTCGCCGCCTTCCCAGTCGCGATCGAGGTCCACAACATCGGCGACAACATCGGCTTCAGCGTCGCCAGCTTCCCCCAACTCCCACCCTCGCGAAGCTTCGACAGACTCGGCATCAACCCCTTCGCCATCAATGGCTCCGCGAACCGCCAGTCCGCCGCGTCCCAACCCACCAGCAACACACGCTTCGCCAATCGTTCTGCCATAAACCATCTATCGGCCAGCCGCCCACAAACAAACACCGCCCCGGCTGAACCGAGGCGGTGTCATCAAAACCAAATCTGTCAGAGCCAGACGACTCAGGCCCGACGACCGCGATAACCGGCCAGGCCCAGAGCACCCGCAGCCAGCAGTCCCAGAGCACCCGGCTCGGGAATCGCACCAGCCTCGATGCCGACACCGGGCACCGACTCATAAGCCCAGTCATTAATCACAAACGTGCCCGCCGCGTTGTCGATCGTCACACGGATCCAGCCGAAGTGGCTTACCGCATTGATCGGAAACTCCAGACCGATGAATGCACCCACAGCGTTATCAAACTGCGAGTCCGGGTTGTTCGCATAAGCCAGCGACACCGCGAACGAACCGCCAGCCGTCGCCGCCGCATCAATCACATCACCCGCCGACAACGCCGAGGCGTAGTTCAGGCCGGTCGTGAAGCCGACCACCTTGCCCGGGAAGAAGTTCACCGTCGCACCCTGGTAGTTGCCACCGAACACGTAGTTCTTGAGCAGGATGTCGTTGTAAGCATCCCCATCCAGGTTCAGGTCCTGAGCGCCGAACTGGTTGATCGAAATATCCTGAACGCCCGAGTAGATGATCGCGGCTTCCGCATCAGCACTCACGCCCAGAGCAGCCGCACCCGCCGCCGCGCTGTAAGCCGCCAGACGCTTCGAAACACCCGCTGCTTTGCCTTCAGACTGAGACATCTGTCATTCTCCTCAAACCGGTAAATAGGGTGGCAGGACCACAGCCGCGCCCGGACAGGCAGTTCGGCCGATCCGATAGTATGACGCCGAACAGCCGCCCCGGGTAGCGCCACCCCAAAAAAATCAGCAACAAAAACCACCACGCACGCGTCAAAATGGGCGACCCGGGACAACCAGGCACGCGCCAGGCAACCCTGGCCCGTTTACGAAGATCAATCGCTCCCGAAACCACCCTCGCCCTCCGCTTGAACAGCCGCAACACTGGCTTTCAAGACCTCCTGAGCTATACTTGCCCTGTTCGAGATGGCGAACCGGCCATCTCCAACCGGCCCCCAGGCCGCCCCAGTCAACCAACCCATGCCAGGCTCCCAACCCGAGCCCCATCATCTAGCTACGGAGACCGCCGCGATGAGCCGTAACCCGTTCGCGATCACCTGTCTGGCCGCCCTCAGCCTCACCGCCGCCGCCCACGCCGAGATCGACCACGTCGTCCTCGAAACCCCCATCGTCGTCCAGCCCGGCTTCACCCAGAACCTCGAGATCGACGGCCTCCCCCTCTTCGACCCCGAAGACCCCGCCAACGCCGGCCAGACCCCGCCCTTCGACGTCTTCGTCAACCACTTCTTCGCCCCCGACTTCACCACCTTCCAGGGCATCTCTGTCCGAGCCTTCCCCGGCAGCGTCGTCCTCACGGGTGAAGCCATCGACGTCACCTACTTCCCGGGCACCCCCAGCGAAACGACCCTGACCCACCAGGCCCTCGCCAATCTCGCTCCCGGCTCACCGATCAGCCGACTCAACATCGGAGCCACCGGCGACGCCACCCAGGACTTCCTCGGCGTCCTCGCCGTCCGTGGCGAGCAGTTTGGCGACTTCTATGTCCCCGACGGCCAGTCCATCACCGGCATGGTCGGCCTCTCCTTCGTCGGCCTCGACACACCCTTCAGCGAGCGTGAAAACCGCCGCATCAACTACGCCTGGGTCGAGTTCGAGATCGTCGCGCCCCCCGCCGGCAACGGACTCGGCACCTTCACCATCACCCAGTGGGCCTACGAAACCGAATACGACAAGCCCATCCTCGCCGGCGAAACCACAAACAGCGTCATCGACGGCGACGCCAACCTCGACGGCACCGTCGACCTCATCGACCTCTCCGCCCTCGCCACCAACTTTGGCACCTCCAACGGCCGCTTCTGGGACCAAGGCGACTTCAACCTCGACGGCACCGTCGACCTCATCGACCTGTCCCTCCTCGCCACCAACTTCGGCACCACCACCGTCCCCGAACCCGCGTCGGCAGCACTCCTCACGCTCAGCATGCTCGCCCTAACCCGTCGAACAAAGTGAGATCCGCCGCAGGCGGACCGAAGGCGGACCGCTGGAAGCAAGACCTTCAGCCATAGAGCAGCATCAGCTAAAGCATGCATCACGCGGAATAAACAACCCCCGATGCCCGTCATGCAACGACCAGTTCAGTAAATAGAAGCCAGTGAAACGCACAAGCAGGAACCCAGCATGAAGCAGGCCCGCCAAGCTAAACAGGCCTTCACCCTCATCGAACTCCTCGTGGTGATCTCCATCATCGCCCTCCTCATCGGCATCCTCCTCCCCGCCCTCGGTGCCGCCCGCAGCTCGGCACGCCAGGTCTTGTGTCTCGCCAACCAGCGACAGATCGCTACCGCCAGAAACATCTATGCCGTCGATTTCAATGACGGGATGTTTGTCGCGCAGAACCCCGCAACTCAGTTGCCCCGCTCCAGCCAGATCACCTTTGGCGGCTACACGGCTACCGTCTTTTCCGCTGACCGAGCGCTTGCAGGAACCGCGCCCGGGGGAGAGTTCATCTGGCAGTTTGGCGGCCCCTCCGGCCACGGGATCCTGATCGATCAGGGTTACATCGAGGACGTCGAGTTTTTCTTCTGTCCAGATGCCGCAGTCGCCGACCTGACTTTCTGGGGCTTCCCCGAAGCCAGGCAGATCGAACCGACCGATGAGAACTTTGGGGCCCAGAATTGGGGCGTTCCCGGCTTTAGTCCCTCTCGACGGGTGGGTATTGGCACCTATGCCAATCGTTCAGAATTGGTCTCGAAAGACGACAAGACGGGCATCGCGCGAGCTCTTGGTCTCAGTCAGGATGAGGTCTACTTCGGGTCGCTGCGCTTCAGTGAGAACGCCAACAAATCGCTCTCATGGTGCCAGCATCAGTTCAACGATGTCCAGGGAGCACACGGTGATCGTGGGATCAATGTGGTCTATGGCGACGCGAGCGGCCAGTTCCTCCCCTTCGCAGGTGTGTATGTCCGCGAGGACCTCCGCAACATCAATGTGCTCTACAGCTGGCTGGATTCACGCGGCAGAACGCTTGATCAGTACCCCTGAAACCTCACCGTAACTAGCGAGTCAGGACATGTTGTTTCGCCGGCTCACATCCTGTCTGTCAATCGCGACGCTGACCTCAGTGGCCTTCGCGACCAGCGCTGACGCCGTGACGTTTCGGCACGACCGGTCCCTCGTCGATGCCCGCAACCTCGCCGCGCAGCCGGCCTACGAATCGGTCACGCAGATGGAGATCTCCTTCTTCTTCGGCGCTCCCTCGCTGGCCTCCGGCGTCCTCATCCATCCCGAGTGGGTGCTCACCGCGGCTCACCCCATCACCGCCGTCTCCATCACCGGCATCGAGCTCGACTTCACCGATCAGGACACCGGCACGCCGGTCACCGCCACCGCCGCAGACTTGATTCCCTTCCCCGATTTCAACCCCTTCGCCTCGGCTTTCAACCTCGACATCGGCCTGGTTCGCCTGACCGAACCCCTGACGGATATCACCCCCAGCCCGATCTTCCGCGACGATGGTGGCGAACGCGATCAGGACATCACCATCGTCGGCTACGGCTCGGTCGGCAACGGCTTCTCCGGCGCCGTCCTCACAGGCAACGGCCTCCCCGCCGCCGTGACCAACACCGTCGACGCCTTCGGCGGCGAGCCCGCCTCGCCGTTCAGCCTTAGCGCCTACCTTCCCAGCGTCATGTTCATGGACTTCGACCCGGCTCCGGGCGCTTCGGCCGTCAACCCCCTCGGCTCCGCGAGCCCGACCGATCTCGAAGGCCTCAGCGCTCTCGGCGACTCCGGTGGTCCTGGCTTTATCGATGTCGACGGCGTCCCGACCGTCGCCGGCGTCGTCTCCGTCGGCCTGTCACGCGACAGCGTCTTCAGCGCCTATGGCGACCTCAGCGGCCTGACCCGCGTCGCCGCGTTCACCGAATGGATCGACCAGCACGTCCCGCTGGGTCTGACCGGCGACTTCAACCAGGACGGCCAGCTCACCGACGCCGATATCGACCTGCTCGTCTCCGGCTTCGGCGGGGCCGACCTCGGTTTCGATCTTGATGGCAGCGGGGTTGTCGATGCGGCCGATCTCGACGCTTGGCTTTTACTGGCCGGCAGCACCCGTGGCGACGCGAATGTGGATGGACTCGTCGATCTCGTGGACCTCAGCCAACTCGCCAGCGGGTTTGGTCACGCCGGTGCCTGGGGCGATGGGGATTTCAACGCCGATTCGCAGGTGGATCTGATTGATCTGTCGCTTCTGGCGGGCAATTTTGGGTTTGCGGCGGTCGTGCCGGAGCCCGCGGGGATGTGGGGGCTGCTCGGGGGTGTGGTGGGTGTGTTTGGGCGTCGGCGGGCGGATTGGGGCTGAAATCGGGGCTGGTGGGGCGTGAGGTCGTTTTTTGGGCCTGGGCGGGTGTTCCAGAAGGCCTGGTTCGGGCTGTTTTGGGCCGGTTATGGTCTGAGATGCTCGAAAATGATCGGTTTTCTTGTTGATTAGTGCGTCTCGAGTGACGGTGGGCTCGGTGGGTGTTTCGCTGGAAGAGGGGGTATTCAAGGCTATCCGTAAGGTTCTGTGATGTGCCGGATGGGGTGCGTTCGTGTAACGGTGTTACATGAGCGTGATCTCCAGCGGCTTGTGCCGCGATGATTACATGCGAATTCACGGGAAATGATTGACAAGGACGGGCTCGGTTCTTAATGTAACAAACGCGTATCAGTTACAGGTTCAGTTAATCAGTCTGTCTGTTGTCTTTGATTCGTGGTTCATCAAGGGATGGGGCCTTCGGGCTCTGAGAGAAAGGTTCATCATGGTTGTCAGAACGCATGCTTCGTCGGAGCCCGCTGTTTATGAGGATGGGGTCTTCCCCCCGGCTCCGGGTGAGTTGGATAGCCAGATCAATGTGGCCCCCGAAGCCGAGGGGCGTCTGTGGCTGGTGATCGCGGCGGCGCTGCGGTGCCCGAAATGCGGTTCGGTTCAACACAAAGCGGAAACCGGTCGGCGGGCGAGCCGAGAAGGACTCTGCGAGCAGTACCGCAGGTGCGGTGGCTGCGGTATCCGGTTCCGAACCATCCTCGAATAACCCCCTCCGCCCCCGCACCCCACCCGGAACTCAGCACCTTGCACGTCCGTGCCTGTTGTCCTTCAAGGGTCGAAAGCGTACTTATTGGTGCTATAGGTATGAAAAAAGACAGGACGCCTGGGGCGCCCTGCCTTTTTCTTGAGAGTCGCGTGTGAGCGATCAGGCCATGCGGCGACGACGGACGAGTGCGAGGGCACCTGCACCGAGGAGGCCGAGGCTGGCGGGCTCGGGGACGATGCTGACCGAGGCGTCGTCGATAAAGAGGATAGAGACGCTTCCGGTTGCGCCGCCTGTGACGGTGGCGAACTGGAGGGTGACGCCGCCGCTGACATCGGCTCCGGCGGTCGTCTGGAAGTTGAAGACCTGATAGTCGCTGGTGAGGGGGAGGGGTCCGCCGCCAAGGATTTCAGCGGAGGAGGTGCCGCCGCCATCGAGTTCGGAGAAGAACTCGGCGAAGACCACGCCGCCGATGACGCCTTCGCCTTTGGCTGCGAAGGAGATATCGATGAGGTCGCCGGGCTGGACGGTGCCGATGCCCAGGTTGGCCTGCTTGATGACGGCGGAGCTGGCGAGGTCGTTGTTGAAGACTTCGGCGGCCCAGGCGCCTGAGTTGGCGTCGGTGGTGATGTTGAAGGTTGAGTTGGCGGTTGGGAACGAGACCCAGTCGCTGGTATCGCCGGTTTCGAAGCCGCCATTACTGGTGAGTTCGATGGCGGACGCCTGGGTGGCGAGTGCGGCTACGGCGCAGAGGGTGAGAGCGGACTTGTACATGAGAAGCCTCCTATAGCTTTCTTCCTACCTGGTTGGCTGACTGAGCACGTGCTCGGGCTAGCCTTCCTCAATAAGGTCAAAGAGTCGGCGGATACTGAATCGTCTTCTGCGGAGAAATGTAGCCGATGGGGGGCTGTGTCTGTTCGCTTGGCGAACAGGTGTGCTTCTGATTGAGCAGATGATTTTTTTAGTCTTTCGCTTGGGGGGGGATTCGAGTCGGAGTCTGGAGTGATTCGTTGGTGTGTCGACCCTGTTTCTGCGTGTCCTTTCCTTACACGCTTCTGGCTGACCGGCTCGTCGCGCTGCTTGTCACAGGAGAGCATGGGAGGTCACAAGCTGGCACTTGCGGCGGGTGGCGATGGCCTGCTTACTGGTCCTACGTCTGTTTCTCTTCGTGTGTCTCGGTGTTCAGGAGTTTCGAAGGATGCTGCGTCTCGGGGCCGGTTTGCTGGCGGTGAGTTGTGCGACGCTGGCCACGGGCGCTGCGGCGTCGGGTGTTCGGGGCGATGTGGCCCCCAACATCGTGATGATCCTCGCTGATGATGTGGGGATCGGGGATCTGGGGCCTTACGGGCAGTCTGTGATCCAGACGCCTCGGTTCGACCAGATGGCGGCGGAGGGTTCCGGAATGCAAGCGATGCGGGTCTTGCGGCGGATCGGGCCGGTTTACGGCCGTCGCGCGGTGTAGACGGGGTCTACACCGCGCATGAAGCTGCGGGCGACTGTGTGAAGTTGGGAAAGCCCTCACCGCAAAGCTATCGCCCAAAAGTGCACTGGTCTGCAAATCAACTGGTGCGACTTGCGACTTGAGCGGGTGGGGGTATTCTGTAAATACCTGCGACTAGAACGGTCGCCGTTAGAAGAGACTCGTCAGTTGAACTTGAGAGGGAATAGATCATGCGTATTTCAATACTTGCTGCATGCTGTGCAATACTTACTGCCTCGTCGGCGCAAGCAATAACCGTCATAGACGACTTCTCATCGACGAGCCTCGGATCATCCTATGCCGATCTTCCAGAGGGCCTCAGCACATTCGCAGACATCGGCGGCATCGGCGGAACACGCGCGATTTCGTTCAACAGTATCCACACGCCGTTCACGAGCGAAGACATCCGATTCCGCGTGCGTGCGACAAGTGGCGAACTGCAAGTTCGTGCGGAAGACCATATGGCCGACCTGACACTCACGTACGACGCGGGCGGGGCTGGTTTGAGCTTCGATCAGTCACTGGGCACAAAGTTCTCGCTCAATCTTGATACGGATACATTGGGCTTCGGCCGCACCACCGGCGCGACGATGACGATCACGGATGGAAGCGGTGAAGTCGCGACTGTCGCGAACCTTTTCAGCAGCTTCCAGAACGTCAACGGCACCGTGCTCGTGCTTGACTTTGCCAATGCGGATTTCATCGCCAACAACTCACTCATCGACCTGTCTGACATAGATGTGATTGCCTTAACTTATCAGTCTGGTGAGGGTGAAGACTTCAACATCTCATCATTCGTGACGAATGTACAAGCTGTACCAACTCCCGGCCCCGTGGGAGGAGCGCTGGCAATCGCCGGTCTTGCAGCGGCACGTCGACGTCGCTAACTCAGCGTGGTTCCGTGCGATACTCAGAGCCGTCCTTTGAGCGGCTTCACCTTCCATCCAGCGCTTCGCTGTTGGATGGATTATGAATAGGGCATCACCACGACAGGGAGGTCGCGATGCACAAATCTTATTCGATGGACTTGAGAGAGCGTGTGGCTGCGGATCACGATGCTGGGCTAGGGACCCAGGCGGTTGCCCAGAAGTATTCGGTCAGTCGTGCGTGGGTTAGACGCCTGATCCAGCAGCGACGCGAACGCGGCAATCTCGAACCTCGTACCGGCGGACACTACCCCCGCAAGTTCATCGCGATCGTCTGGCCGATCTGGTCGCGCGGCAGCCCGATCCGATAATCGCCAGTCGCCCCATCACCATGACCACCAACCCCGCACAACCTCATCAAGCACCCCAGCGCGCTTTCGTCCTCGCCGCCGACCTTGGCGGACGCCATCGTCGCGGGCGATTACCTCACTTATGAGGTGCGTCCGGTCGCCGGTTTTGAAATGGCCTTGCAGTCGGTGAGCTACGTGCTCTGGCGCAACGGCGGGAACGCGGCCACGGACTACGCGATCCTGACGAGTCTGGATGGTTTCGCAGAAGGCGCGGAGCTGGCCAGGGTCGACGGCCTGACGGCGTCGGGTCCTGCCTCGGCTCAGCGGTTCACCGGTAGCTTCGAGACGCTGCTGCCCGGTGCGGCTCCGGTTGAGGTCCGGCTCTATGCCTAGGGTGCGAATGATGGTCTGGCGAGCACGCACGTGACGGGTGTTGAGCTCGAAGCGATCTTTGCTCCGGCGGCGGCCGACGATGCCCTCGATTTCAACTTCATTGGTATTCAGGACAATGGCCCGGTGACGCAGACACTGGTGCAGGACGCACGGCTGATTCTGCTGGAGGGCTTCGACTACGGCCCGGGGACGCTGGCCAGGAGCCAGGGGCCGGACGGGCTGACGGCCACGGACCAAGGGGATGAGTTCAATGCGGGGGGCTTCGACACCGGCTCGCTTTCGGCGGCGATCGTGGCCGATGATTACCTCGGCTTCACGGTTCAGGCCGCCGATGGTTTTGAGTTGCTCATCGAGAGCATCAGTTTCGATCTCTGGCGAAACGGCTTCAACGCGGCGAACGACTACGCCATCCTGACCAGCCTCGAAGGCTTTACCGAGGGGCAGGCACTCGCGCAGCGGAACAACGTTGCCTCTTCCGGCCCGGGCTCGCGTCAGACCTTCACGGCGTTCTCGCCCAGCGGATCGACATCGGAACCGGTGGATATCCGGCTCTACGGCTGGAACGCTAACGATGGGCTTGCCAGCACGCACATCCAGGCGGTTTCTATGGATGCGACGTTCATTCTCGCGGGGGAAGCCGATGCGCCCTCGCCAGCACCCGGAGATGCCTACGGCTTGATCGAGCTCGATGGCAGCTACATCCAGCGTGAGCAAGCCGTGCTCCGGTTGGATCTCGGTGCGGACGGCCGGTCGGATCGGCTGCTGATCACCGGGGATGCTTCGCTGGACGGGGTCCTGCTGCTGTCGATCGACGAACCGGATCTGCTGACCCTCGGAACGGCGTGGAGGCTTCTGGAGGTGGGCGGGCTGATCCAGGGCGCGTTCGCTGGTCTCGATCAGGGGCACGTCTTCGAGCTCGATGGGCATTGGGTCAAGATCCGGTACGGCTCGGACGTTGAACTCGAGGTGGTGCCGGAAGCGGCGCGGGCCGATTTCAACGATGACCGGCGCGTTGATCTCATCGATCTCTCGATCCTGGCGAGTTCCTTCGGTGAGAACCAGGTCGGCTTTGTAGCAGGCGATGCCTCGGGTGATGAGGCGGTTGATCTGGTCGATCTGTCGATCCGTGCGCTGGCGTTTGGTGAGACCTGGGAGAGCGGGTCGTCTCCTGTGCCGGAGCCGGCTGGCGGTCTTGCTCTGCTGGTTGGTTTTGGTGCGCTGCGTCTGCGCCTGAAGCAGCCTCAGGTCTAGCCCGACCCGTGTATCGACAAGGCGAGAGCTAAGGGAAGCGGCCGATTCGCTCGTTGCTATGATGCAACCTCGTAACCCGTGGCGGCAACAGGCTTTGCTGGCCGGGTGGCAGGGGGGCTAAGCACCCACGGCTTCATCCAAGGCGGGTTTGTGAGACAGAAGTCAACATCGCGACTCCTTCAGCCGGTGATCGACATCGCCGATGCCTGGCGCACGCTCCCGCAGCGAGTCACGCCCCGCTCACTGATGGCTGACAGCCAGGCTGCTTTGACTGTGGCGCTGGTGGCGATCCCGCAGTCCATGGCGTTCGCTCAGATTGCAGGGCTCCCGCCGGTGCATGGTCTGTACGCCGGGATCGTAGGTGCGATCGCGGGCGCGCTGCTGACTTCGAGCAGTCGGCTGTCGATTGGTCCCACGAACACCATGAGTCTGCTGACGGCGGGCGTTGTGGCGACGACGCCCGGCACGATCGAGCAGAAGCTCGCAGCGGTGGTGATCGTCACGCTGATGGCGGGGTTGTTCCAGGCCGTGGCGGGTCTGATCCGGCTTGGCAGCCTGACCCGGTTTGTGAGCCACAGCGTGGTCGTCGGTTTTACGTCCGGTGCAGGTTTGCTGATTGCAGCGGGGCAGCTGCCGAAGTTTCTTGGCGTCGAACTCGCGGAGGTCGAAGGCCACTGGTCGGGTCTGCCCAGGCTGGCCATCGCCTGGTACCACGGCCCCGGCGGTATCAACGCGCTCAACCTGATGGTTGGCGCAGCGAGCCTTGTCATCACACTCATCGGGTTGCGTATCTCCAAGTACCTGCCCAGCTACCTGATTGCTGTCATCGCTGGTGCCGTCGCCGTGGCGGCTTTCGGCTGGCAGCCAACGGACCTGGCGTTGGTCGGTGATCTGCCTCAGGGCCTGCCGATGCCGGCCTGGCCCGCCGATTTCACGGGCTGGCATCTGCTGGTTTACCCGGCGCTGGCTCTGGCACTGGTCGGATTGCTTGAGGCGGTCGCGATCGGGCGTGGGCTGGCTCATCGCGGCGGCGATCGGTTCCAGCCGGATCAGGAAGCGCTGGCTCAGGGCGCGACGAACATTACCTCGGGCCTGTTCGCCGGCATCCCCTGCAGCGGGAGCTTCTCTCGGTCGGCTCTGGCGGATGCCGCGGGGGCGCAGACACGACTCGCCTGCCTGTTCACGGGTTTGCTCGTGGCGGCTGGGTTTGTCGCGTTGGCTCCGCTTGCCCGTTACATCCCGCTGGCGAGCATCGCTGCGATCCTGATCGTGATCGGTATCAAGCTCATCGATGTGGCCTACTTCAAGCGTCTGCTTCGTGGCAACCGCGCCGATCTTATCGCTGCTAGTTGCACCTTCGCGGCGACGTTGCTGCTCTCGCTTGAGCACGCTGTCTTCATCGGTGTGGCGATCAGTCTTGCGCTGTATCTCAGCCAGGTCCGCTTGCTGCGCGTCACCGAGTTCATCACCGAGACGCATGATCGCGGGCAGTTTCGTGAAGAAGAACTCGAAGCCGGCGCGAATCGGCAGATCCGTCTCATCCACGTGGAAGGCACGCTGTTCTTCGCGGCGGTTGAGGAACTGGAAGCCGTTCTGGATCAGCTTTTGGAGGATGAGCCACGGGTCATTATTCTCCGGCTCAAGCGTGCTCACCTCGTTGATGCCTCGACCATGCACACGCTGGATCGGGTTGCGACGAAGATGCAGGCGGCGGGTGTCACACTCATGCTCTGTGGGGTTCGGCCCCGTATGTTCCAGCGGATGACCGACTTTGGCCTGACCCGTCATATCGGCCGGGAGAACATCTTCGTCTCAGGCGACTACCCGATGAGCTCGACGCGTCAGGCGATGAGCCAGGCCGAGGTACGGATCTCAACAGCCCGTGCCGATGACTACAGCATCTGATTGCGGTGATCGATCCTCATCGCGCTTCAGCCACCCCATCCCTTGAGGACGATCAATCCGATGCCGAGCGATACGGGTGAGGCCAGCGTGGTCATGGCGATGATCGTGGCGGCCAGCCCCTGATCGCTCTTGAACTGCGTGACCAGCACGTAGCTGGCGACCGCGGTGGGGCAGGCAGCCAGCAGGATGAGGGCGAAGGCCTGCTGCTCATCCAGATTTAGGAACCAGGCCAGGCCGATCGCGAGCGCTGGGCACACCGCCAGTTTGATCGTCGTCACCCCCAAGGCCAGGCTGAGCCGGCTGCGGATTTTGTAGACCACCAGCGCCCCGCCCAGGCTCATCAGGGCGAGCGGAGCGGCGGGCTGTCCGAGTAAGGTGAGTGTCTGGGCGAGCGGCCGGATCTCAGCCAACCCGCTAAGCCCCATCAGCAAGCCGAGCACGCAGGCGATGATGAGAGGGTTGGTCACCAGAGAACGGATCGACTGCAACACGTTCGTCATCAGTGTTGCGGGAGTGCCGTTGTGATGGTTGTCCGACCAGGCCAGGGCCAGCACGGCGAGCACGTTGTAGAAGGCGACGATCGGGCCGAGGGTGAGCGCCGCGATGGCCAGCGTTCGTGTGTCGGCCCCGGCCAGATCGATCACAGGCAAGCCGACGAACGCCAGATTCCCTCTGAACCCGCCCTGGATGACCACGCCGAGTGTTCCGTTCGGTCGTCCCTGCAGGTACCACCATAACCCTGCTAAGCCAGCGGCAGCCAGCGTGACCGCGGCGAAGGCGAGGATCACCCAGAGAATGGATACATCGATGGTGCCTGCTTCGGCGATGCGGATCACGAGCAGCGACGGCAGACAGACCCAGTACACGAGCCGTTCCAGCATCGATCGATGGCTCTGGTCGAGCAGCCCGAATCGGAAGAGCCCGGCGCCGATGCCGACGAGGGCCATCATCGGCGCGAGTGTCAACAGGATCTGCAACAGCATCGTGCCATCGTAACCAGCCTCCCTCAGGCCGAACGGCCCCAGCCTTTCGGCTCGGCAGACATCTCCAGCCGGAGTGTGCCGCTGATGAGATCTGACCAACTGAGGAACGGGCGATCGAGTGGCTGACCGTTGAGCATCGCGCTGGCGACGTACCGCCGATCGTCGCTGGTGGCCGGGCTTTCGATCGTGAAGTCACCTCCGGGCAGCCGGATCACGGATCGCTCAAAGAGCGGGCTGCCGATGATAAACAGGTCCTGCCCGGCGACAGGAAACAACCCCAAGGCTGACCAGACATACCAGGAGGTCATCGCGCCGGAGTCGTCATTACCGACCATCCCGCCTGGCGTCGGGGTGAACAGCCTGAGGCCTTCACGGACGACCTTGCACAGCCGATCGTGTCGTCCGGCGAAGGCGTAGGCGTAGGGCACCTCCATGTCGGGCTCGTTGCACAAGCCCTCGAAGCGGTGCAGGTCATAGCCTTCACGCATACGTTCGTTCGTGGGTGACAGCCCGACCTGCTCAACGGCCGGCGCACCGAAACCGAAGAACCGATCGAGTTGGTCGGCGAAGGCCCCGGGTCCGCCCGAGAGTGTCATGCGTGAATGCATGTCGTGAAGCAGCCGGAACGAGTAGTTCCATTTCCCGCCTTCGTAGAAGGTTGAGTGTCGGAGCAATCCGGTTTCGGGGTCGAAGGCGTTGGCCCAGTTGTCGGCCTTCTCGATCATCTGCGCGCACAGCCGTTCATCGCCGATGTGCTGTGCGACCCGAGCCGTGCAGTAGCAGCCGTAAGCCAGATCGAGTGTGTGGGTGATCGGATGGACGATGCCCTCCCGCATGAAGGTCTCGCCCATCCCGCCACGCGACAGGTCGCGCATCATCATGGTCGCGGCGCGTTCCCAATCGATATCGGGAATTCCGTAGGTCAGCGCATCGGCGATCGTGACGTGAGCCAGCGCGCTGGCCTGATGCGCGAACCGGTCGTAGCCCCTCGCCATCCGGTAGCCGATCGGGAAGTTGCCTTCGATCTCGACGATGTTCAGCAGGGCGTTGATGAAGGTCGATCCGAACTCGGGATCGAGGCTCATCGCGAGGGGCAACTGGGTCTTGTAGAGGTCCCACATCGTCGACATGTCGAAGTAGAAGGGCCCGTCCCATGGCCAGAAGGGCGACTCGTCGTGAGCTTCGCAGGGCTTGATGAGGCTCCGGTACTGCGATGTGCGGAAGGTCCGTCGCTGGGCCTCGGTGCCGCCTTCGACATCGATCGCTCCGAGTTTCTCGGCCCACCGCTCCGCCGCCTGTTCTTTCACCACCCGGAAGCTCCGGCTCGGCAGGTGCTTGTGAGCCTTTCTGATCGAACGCCAGCTGAAACCCATGCGCAGTTCGAGTTGATGGCCGGCTTCGACAGGCATCGTGAAGATGACCCCGAAGGGCTTGAACGTGGACTCCCGGATGTACCGAAAAGAAAGCTCGTCCCGGTCTTCGAGGATCTCATCGCCCAGCCAGAGCCTGGCCGTCGGTTCTTCCTCGTAGTAACGCACGGCCGCAGAGGTGCAGAGCGGGACGCCTTCGAGCACCACCTCCGAAGCGAAGGTGTTAGCGCCGGTGATCTCACAGGTTCCCTGCTGCGGGATGGTGCGCGTGTCTTCGAGGGCGATCCCGCCGTGCGAGAGGTCGATCATCAGCACGGCGTCGCCGGCTTCCTGGAAGGTGTAGTGATGGACCGTTCCCCGACGGGTCACGGACAACTCCGCGCGGATGCCTGTGCCTTCGAGTTCGCAGCCGTAGTAGCCCGGTTTAGCCTGCTCGTGGATGAGCCGGCGGGGTTCATTCAACGATGCCAGCCCGCCGAGCGCCAGGGTGCTTGGGACCACGCGCACGTAGTTGTAGTACTTGCGGATGGCACCGACGCCAGAGGGATGAAAGTGTGTGAAACCAAGGCACAGGCGGTCTTCGAACAGCCTGGGGGGCATGCCCTCGGTGCACTTGCCCCAGAGCCCATAGCCGGTTGGATAGCCGCCGGTGTAAGCGCAACTCGAAGCCATGCCGAACGGCAGCGTGGCACCCGGGTGCGTGTTGCCGATCATCGGCTTGGGAAAGAACCATGACGAGGCCAACCCCTCGGGGATCGGCACGTCCATCGGCTCGCTGCCGACAAAGGGATCGACGTCATCCAGCATCGAAGTTGGCTTCATCGGTTTCAAGATAACCCGGAGCCTTCTGCTTGAGGTTGCCGCCGGATCATGCGCGAGAGGTTGCTGAAGATGTGGGCGCGGTCGAATCGCTTGGCGAACTCCCGGGCCTGCTCGCTCATGTCTCGTCGTTCGTCGTCGGTCATGCCAAAGGCCTTGTCGAGTGCTCGGGTCAGGTCGGCGATGTTGCCGGCCTCGTGATAGAAGCAGTGGTCGCCGGTGGCTTCCGGGATCCCGCCGGTTCGGGTCGTGATCACCGGCCCGAGCCCGCCAGCGAGCATCTTCTCGGCGATGGCGATGCCGAAGGTCTCGGTGAACTCCGGCATCTCCTTGCTGGGCAGGCAGTACGCCGCGCAGCCGTGCATCAGCAGGGTCTTCTCCTCGTCGCCAACGTCGTGGAGGATCACGATGTTCGGATCGGGATCGCTCAGCTCGTGCAGCCGATCGCTCTCGGGTCCGTTGCCGCAGATGACCAGCTTCTTGTCGCCATAACCCGTCGATGCCCGGTAGGCATGGATAAGGTCGTCCACCCCCTTGGCTCGTGCCAGCCTACTCAGAAATAGCACATAGCCATCGACCGCGAGTCCGCGCTCGGCGAGGGCTTCCCGGACACGCTTGGTGTGTGTCTCGACGTTGATATAGACCGCCGTGTCGATCGCGGGGTAGCTGATCTGGACGCGCTGTCTGAGTTGCTCCTCGAAGCAGGTGCCGACCGCTTCATCGACTTTCCGCCCGGCTTCGACGATCAGGTCTCTCGTGTAGGCCGAGACGGCGACGGGCAGATCGTGATCGAGGTAGTTCTGCAGGACCAGCTGCGCCGTACCGATCTGACCCGATTGCAACGCGGCCTTGACGATGTTCGTGATGTCCGACCCAACCGCTTCGGCCACGGTCGACACCTCGTGCCCGTGACTGATCTGACCAAAGCTCTGGACCGCATTCATCACCATCATGCCGTGCGGCACGATATAGAGGTCCATCACCAGCGTTGGCCCCTCGCATGCCTGCAGCAGATCGATCAGGTGCCCCGAGATGGCGTAGCTCAGGCGTCCATCGAGCACCTTGTAATCGCCAACGGGCTCGGGCCGGTCCACGCTGATCCCCTGGGAGTATGACTGTACCGAGGCGAGCGGCTTCAGCGGCAACTGTGACTCGGCCAGCGTCTCTAATGGATAACTGACGATGTGTATCTTCTCCACGCCCGCCTCGTGAGCCGCTTCGGCGAGATTTCTCGCCTCGGTCGAGTGCCCGCAGATGATCGGGTCGGCCCGCACAAGGATGATGACGTTGTTGAACAACTGATCCGCATCACGCTGTGTGGTTTCGTGTCCTGTCCCGGATGTATTGGTCATAAGAAGGCCCGCCTGACGCTGGCTGAAGAACCCGTGTTGTCTGCGGTGAGGACGTCCACCGCCTCAGACTCAGATTCTCCAGTGACTACGGCAGGCCGCGCAGATTGTAGTGCCTGAATCCGGGATTCGCGTGAGCGACCCTCTCGTAGGTGATAAGCAAGTAATTCGTGACTCGCCCTGACCCCGAGTTGTGTCCAGGCATAGTCGAGAGGTTGACCCGGCCAGTGAGCCAGGCCAAGAAATCTCCCTGCATCGGTGAGATGCAACCGAGGCGGAATCTGGGATCCGAATCTCAAGCGGAGAGGGCGGGATTCGAACCCGCGGTACGGACAAGCCGTACACAGCATTTCCAATGCTGCACCTTCAGCCGCTCGGTCACCTCTCCAAAGGGGGTCGACGGCGTCGAGCCCGGTAGCATAGACGATGGTGACCCACCGTCCAAGCCAACCCGTCCCCGCCAGCCATCAGCCAGCCAACCCCTACGCAGGGCTGCTGCTGATCGATAAGCCGCTGGGCATCACCTCGATGGACGCCCTCCGCGTCCTCCGCCGCGGTCTCGCCGCCGCTGGGGCCAAAGTCCGTGGCAAAGGGCCCGGCAAGGTCCGCACCGGCCACGCCGGCACCCTCGATCCCCTCGCCACCGGTCTACTCATCGCCTGCATCGGCAAGGCCACACGCTCCGTCGAACAGCTCATGGGCCTGCCCAAGCAGTACCTCGCCGAAATCGACCTCACCGCCTTCACCACCACCGACGACCGCGAAGGCGACCGCAATGAGGTCCACGTGCACACCCCACCAACCCGTGATGACATCGACCAGGCCTGCCAGAAGTTCCTCGGCGACATCCAGCAAACCCCGCCCGCCTACTCCGCCATCCACGTCGATGGCCGCCGTGCCTACGACCTCGCACGGCGAGGCAAGGCCGTCGAACTCAAAAGCAGAACCGTCCGCATCGACGCCATCGAGATCACCGATTACCACTGGCCGCTACTGACGCTTCAGATCGACTGCGGCAAAGGCACCTACATCCGCTCCCTCGCCCGCGACCTCGGCCAAGCCCTCAACACAGGCGGGCACCTCGCCTCACTCCGGCGCACGCAGATCGGCCCTTACCGCGTCGATCAAGCCGTCGACATCCAACGCTGCGAAGCCCCCATCCACCCCGAAGACCTGCTCCCAATGCCGTCCGCTTCGGCTCAGCCATCCGACGGGAAGGCCGGCTCCCGATAGACCGACCGCATCAGCAGCAAGCCAAACTCAAACAATCCATAAAGCGGCACCGACAGCACCACCATGCTCAGCAAATCAGCAGGCGTCAGGATCGCCGAGACCACCAAAACCCCTAAAAAAGCATGCTTACGGAAGCCCGCAATCCACGACGGATCAACCAGACCCGTCCACCCCATCACCAGCATCGCCACCGGCAACTGGAACGCGATCACAATCCCCAAACCCATGAACGCCGCGAACCCGACAAACTGACCCAACTCCGGCATCGGCTGCAGCATCGTCGGCTGCCGGGCCAGAAACGAATGCGTCTTCCCGCCGATCTGCGCCTGCACCACCCCCAGCCGCGCATCGATCCAGATGTCCCCCTCCACCGGTTCCACCGGCGGCTCCCGCAGCACCGGAATCCGCAAAGGCGACGACGCTTGTGCGTCCTCCATCACCTCGCGCGTCTCCGTCGCCTCGCCCAGCATCACCCGCAGCATGAAACCACGCTGACCGGGTTCGATAGGCGGATAAGCCGAAGCCCAACCCAGAAAGAAAATCAGACACACCGGCAGCAGCACGTAATAAGTAAACGCTACACCCAACAGCGTCATCACCGTGCTGAACGGCGCGAGAATGTGCACCACCCGACGCTCGTGGGCGTACAGACCCACCGACACAAAACGCCACAGCTGAAACAAAATCCACGGCGACGCCACAATCGCCGCAGCGATCAGCGACACCCGCAGATACACCGACGTGAAACCCACCGTCGGATCAAACGCGTATACCTGAGGCGGATACCCCAGCGCCTCCTGCGCCTGCAGTAGCGGCCGAGCCAGCCAGGCGATCAACTGAAACCCGAACGCGAACGTCCCAATCGCCGCGATCAGCGTCCCGACCAGCGAATACATGATCCGCTTGCGCAGTTCCTCCAGATGATCCCCCAGGCTCATCTCACTCGCACTCGTGCTCTCGGTCGGCTGGTCCAGCGTCATCGCCTGCGATTGTAAGCATCCCCGTCCGACACGCTTCTACAGGATCAGCATCGCGTCGCCGTAGCTGTAGAAGCGATATCGCTCATCGATTGCCTGCCCGTACCAGTCCAGCAGCCGCTCCGTCCCCACACCGGGCAGCGCCGCCACCAACGCCAGCAACGTCGACCCCGGCAGGTGAAAATTCGTCATCAGCCGATCCGTCCACCGGAACCGGAATCCACGCCCCGGATAGATAAACAGGTCCGTCGTGCCACGAAACCCCTCCTCCGGAAGTGGGTCCGGCAGCGATTCCAGCGTCCGCACCGAGGTCGTCCCCACCGCCAGAACCCGCCCACCCGACGCACGCGTCGTTTCCAGCAACCCGATCGCCTCGGGTGTAACCTCAATCCACTCACTGTGCAGTGTGTGGTCCGCCAAACGCTCTGTCCGCACCGGCGCAAACGTCCCCAGCCCCACGTGCAGCGTGATCCGGGCCACACGTACCCCGGCCGCCTCGAGCGACGACAGCAGCAGGGGGGTTAGATGCAGACCCGCCGTCGGCGCCGCCGCCGATCCCGCCCGATCCGCATACACCGTGTTGTACCGATCACGATCCCCCTCATCGACCTCCGCCATCCCCGCCTGCTTCCGCGCCTTCCTGATGTAAGGCGGCAACGGCATCGATCCGACCCGCCCCAGCAACTCAGCCGGATCTACCGTCCGATCGGGCAGCACCCGCCAGTTCCCGGCATCGATCTTCTCGACCAGCTTCAGCGACAGCGCCGGCTCACCGTCCGCATCATCGATCGTCCAAGCCTCGCCCGGCCGCAACCGACCACGCGCCTCCAGCATCACCGTCCAGTGGCCATCCTCTTCACTATTCAGAAACAACCCCTGCAACGCCCCGCCGGTCCCGGTCCGCGTACCCCGGAAATTTGCCGGCAGGACGCGGGTGTTGTTGAGCACCAGCAGATCACCCGCTCTGAAAACGCCCAGGTCCAGCAAATCACGCACCCGCTGGTGCCGAATCTCACCGCTCGCGCGATCGATCACCATCAGCCGCGCCGCATCCCGCGGCTCGGCCGCTCGGGTCGCAATCAGGTCCTCGGGTAGTTCAAACTGGAGATCGGCCGTAAGCATGTTTCGTCGAAAACCTGTCAGCGTTGGGAAAGCGATGGACTATACTTTCAGCAACTAGGAAAGGTGACTCTCCCACTCGGCCGCAGGTCGGGGCAACCGAAAGGCGGCCAGCCGGATGAAACCCGGACGCCCCTCCTACAACGGCCTGTCCAACATCGACCCGCTCCGGCGGAGGATGGTCGCCGAGACCAACCATTTCCTGAACCTCGCTCTCCGAGGCGACATCCACACCCCACGCATCCCAACCCGCAAAGTGGATGAAGGCGGATTCGGCATGCTCAAAAATAACATCATGGGCCAGCTCCTCGTCCGTCATTTCTGGCGAAGCTGGATCAACCGCGACGACGATCTGAACCGGAGGCTGTGAGCAACCGATGTTCATGCCATACTCTGCGCCACGTCGACGCGCCGGGAGTGCGGGTTGAGGCAACTGGAAGGTTGATGACGACTATGTCAGCAAGAACGACTGTCAGCACCGGCTATCGCGTACGCCTTATCATCATCGGCCTCGCCTGCCTCGGATGGGCCGCATGGTGCGTGAAAGATGGCTTCTACACCTATCCCCGCCAGGCTCAGGAACATGCCGCCCTACAGGATTTCAAGGAAGCCAACCCCGACGACTGGAACACCGCCTGGCCCGAGTACGCCAGAGCGAACGGATGGAGCGAGGACATCGCCGCCATCAAGCCTCGGTCCGACTTCGACATCTACACCCAGTACATCATGCTCGCCATCACCGGCCCCCTTGGCCTGATCTTCGCTTTCCGCGCCATCACCTCGGGCGGATGGTGGGTCGAAGCCGACGACGACGGCATCCGTTCCCACGGCGGCCGCGCCGCCAGCTGGTCCGAAGTCACCGACGTCGACCGCACCCGCTGGAAGTCCAAGGGCATCGCCTACGTCAAAATCGCAGGCGGCCAACGCATCCTCCTCGACGACTGGAAATACGAAAGACAGCCCACCCAGGCCGTCATGGAAATCGTCGAAGAGCACCTCGGCCTCCCCGAGGACGAAGAAGTCGACGCCGAAACCATCGACGCCAACCACACCGCCTGATTCACAAGTGCTATCCGATCACCCCGCCTTGAACCCGAAGCCATTCCCGGGCAGGATATCCCTCGGAGGAGACGAAGCCCCGCTTCGACCGCTGACTTCAAGGGAACCGAGATGACCAACCAGAACCGCCTCCACAAGCCCCTCACCGGCCGAGCATCCACACGCTTCGCGCTTGCCATGCTGATCGCTTCATCGGCCGGGGCCACAGGCTGCCGGGTCGAGCCCGAAACCATGCCCGACCCCGTCCCCCCGCCCCCCGCCAGCAACCTCGTCGGCCTCCGCGAAAGCCCCTCCGACCGAGCCGACACCCTCGACCAGGCCCCGATGGCCACCAGCACCACCGACGGCTTCGCCGAACCCGGCCCGCCCCCGCCACCCCGAAGCGGCCTCACCCCCGGTGCCGCCCCGGTCCAGGCCACGGCTCCTGCGCCCGCACCCGCTCCGGCCCCAGCACCCCGCGCCGCCGAGCCTCAGCCCGAACTCCCCATGATCCGCACCTACGAGGTCCGCCGTGGCGACTCCCTTTGGAAAATCGCCGTCCAGACCTATGGCGACGGCCTCCGCTGGCAGGACATCGCCGAGGCCAACCCCGATATCGATCCCAATCGGCTCGCCATCGGCCAGATGCTGATCCTCCCCGAGTAAGCCTCAGCCCGCCGCCAACTCATCCACCAGATCAGCCACCAGGCTCTCGAGTTCGCCGAGCGCCTGCTCCGCTGGTGCCGCATCCACATCGTGCACGCCCCAGTACCGCACGCGCTCTTCCCAGCCTGATGCTTCTGCGCCAGACGCGGCTCATGCTCCGCTCGCTTGATCCCCACCACCAGCGTCGCAGCTTCTAACTCACTGTCGATCACCTGAATCGGCAGCCGAGCCGGGCCAACCATCACCCTAAGCCCGGCCAGCTTCTCCCGAGCAGAAGCCGCCATCGGCCCCAGCAACTCAGGATGCTCATCCAGACCCAGCGCCCGCGACATCGCCCGCCAACCCAGCTCGCGACGCTCGGCCAGATGATTGAACCACAGCTCCGAAAAACGACTCCGGTAGTAGTTCCCGGTGCACAGAAACAAAACCGACGATCCGGTGCGGTGATCGCTCAAGCTGATCTCTCTAGAAAGAAGCGTGATGTAGTGGGAGGTAGCGTGGGCGGGGGGAGGGAATGGCCAGACCCGGACTTGAACCGGGGACACCAGCATTTTCAATGCTGTGCTCTACCAACTGAGCTATCTGGCCGCACGAAGCCGAAACCGTCGTGGCCGGCTGGGTAATTTAGTCCGCGGCTCACCAAAGTCAATCAGCCGCCGCTACCGCCCACCATCGGCCAGATCCACCCACGCCTGCACACCTTGCAGACCCTCCCGAATCGGGCTATTCTATGAGGCTCGCTCCAGCGGCCAGCCGCCGCTGCGCCCGACCGTCACAAGGACCGCCAAATGGCCAAGAAAACCGTCGAAAAAGTCTTCAAGATCCAGGCACCCGCCGGCCAGGCGACCCCCGCGCCCCCCATCGGGCCCGCGCTCGGTCAGAACGGCGTCAACCCCGGACAGTTTATCCAGCAGTTCAACGAACGCACCGCACCTATGCAGGGCAAGGTCGTCGGCTGCCTTATCACCGTCTACAGCGACCGCAGCTTCGAGTTCGAGATCAAGGCGCCCCCCGCCGCCGAACTCATCAAGGCCGCCCTCAAACTCGAAAAAGGCTCAGGCGAGCCCAACAAAAACAAAGTCGGCAAGCTCACCTACGACCAGCTCAAGGCCATCGCCGAAGAGAAGGGCGAAGAGATGACCGGCCACACCCAAGCCACCATCATCAAGACCCTCGCTGGCACCTGCCGTTCCATGGGTGTCGAAGTCGAAGACGCCCCCGCCGAATAACGCCATCGACAGACAGCAGCCACGGCTGACCGCAAACAGCAAAGGGCCCACCACGAGCCCGCGACCGGCACGCGTCGGATCGCTCCAATCCGTGGGAGATCGCCACCATCCAGTGGCCATCGAAAGGAAACGACATGCCACGCCAAGGCAAGCGCTATAGCGCCGACCTCTCCAAAGCCTCCAAAGAACCCGTCGCCCTCGTCGAGGCCGTCAACCGGGTCAAGGCCTTCAAAACCACCAAGTTCGACCAGTCCGTCGAAATCGTGATGCACCTCGGCATCGACGCCAAGCAGGCCGACCAGCTCATCCGCGGCTCGGTCTCCCTGCCCAATGGCATCGGTGCCAGCAAGCGCGTCATCGCCTTCTGCGGACCCGACCTGGTCGACGAAGCCAAAGCCGCCGGGGCCATCGAAGCCGGCGGCGAAGAACTCGTCAAGAAGATCGAGGACGGCTGGCTCGACTTCGACGTCGCCATCGCCTCACCCGACATGATGCGCGTCGTCGCCCGCCTCGGCCGGGCCCTCGGACCCAAGGGCCTCATGCCTTCCCCCAAGAACGACACCGTGACCCCCAAGGTCATCGAAGGCGTCAAGGAATTCGCCGCCGGTAAGGTCGAGTTCCGCAACGACTCAGGCGGCAACGTCCACGCCATCATCGGCAAGCACAGCTTCGAGCCCGCCAAGCTCGTCGAGAACGCCGAGCACTTCATCGCCACCATCGAGAAGCTCAAGCCCGCCACCACCAAAGGCGTCTACGTCAAGAAGATCGCACTCTCCGCCACCATGACACCCAGCGTCATCGTGGACCACAGCAGCTAAGCCCAAGCCCTCAAACCCGGCCCCTGGGCCCTAGGAGCCTGCCATGAGCAAGCCCGTCAAAAACCTCATCACCAACAGCTACAAGCAGAAGTTCGTCGAACGCGACGGCCTCGTCATCGTCGATATCCGTGGCGTCAACGCCACCGACACCGTCGAAATGCGCAAGGTACTCGCCGAAAAGGGCATGAAGATCACGGTCGTCAAGAACACGATCGCCCGACAGGCCGTCAAAGGCACCGAACTCGAGCCCGTCGGCGACCTCCTCACCGGATCCTGCGCCTTCGTCTACGCCGTCGACGAAGAACAGTCCATCATCAACGTCACCCGCACCCTCGTCGACGAAGCCAAGTCCAAGCCCTACATCGTCCTCAAGGGCGCTGTCATGGAAGGCTCCATCTTCGCCGACGAAGCCGGTGTCAAGGAACTCAGCAAGTACCCCACCCGCGAAGAAGCCATCGCCAAACTCGTCGGCTCGGTCCTCGGCCCGGGTGGACGCCTCGGCGGCGCGCTCAAGGGTCCGTTCTCCGCACTCGCCGGCCTCATCAAGGCCGTCGAAGAGAAGGGCGGCGAAGTCGAAAAGGTCGCCTGAAACGACCCAACAACGTTTGTCTAAACCAAATCAGTCATGCAAGCCCGACTGGCCCCGCAAGGGGTTAAATGATCGATGGTCGATCGCCTCTCGGGATGCGTAACCTGGAGTTTGAAAATGTCCGAAGAAGCAACCGCAACCAAAGAGTTCGACGCAGACATCAAGGAGCTCGGCGACAAGCTCGCCGCCCTCACCCTCAAGCAGGCCGTCGACGTCGCTGACTACCTCAAGGAAGCCTACAACATCGAGCCCGCCGGTGGCGGCGCCGTGATGATGGCAGGCCCCGCCGCCGGTGCCGAAGCCGGCGCCGCCGCCGAAGAGCAGACCGAGTTCACCGTCGTCCTCGCCAGCGCCGGCGACAAGAAGATCCAGGTCATCAAGGCCGTCCGCGAAGCCACCGGCCTCGGCCTCAAGGAAGCCAAGGAAGTCGTCGACGGAGCCCCCAAGCCCGTCAAGGAAAACGTCTCCAAGGAAGAAGCCGACGAACTCGCCGCCAAGCTCAAGGAAGCCGGCGCCGAAGTCGAAATCAAGTAAGACCTCGATTCAAAAGCAATCCTGCTACCCTGAGACCTCGCGAGCAACCCTCGCGAGGTCTTTTCGTTGCTGCCCAGAACCGAGAGTCACAACATGCAGCAGGCCCCCGTCTATAACCGTGACCCTCTCTCCGACTCAGCGACGCAGTTGTAGGCAAATCAGACCCCACGAAGACGAATCACGCCGCATACCCCATCGCCTCCAACTCCCGCCCAAACAAATCTTCCGCCAGCCGCTGATCCGCCACCGTCATCTCCTCCATCCAACGACGCGTCGTCGCCTTGTTCACCATCAGATTCGCGCGCGTCTGCCCCGCCACATTCCGACGATCAAATCGCCTCACAATCTCCGCCACCACCCCGTCATCCAGCCGCAGACCCAGGTGATTCACCACCCGCCGCAGCTCCGCCTCCGGGTCCGCCAACAGATCCTCATACCGCAGCATCAACAGCCCAGGCGACGCCGACCACTTCGCCCACTCCCGCACCGACCGCTCATGCGTGTAATGAAGCGCCTCCGCCACGCTCTTCAGCTTCCCGAGTTCATGCCCATACCCCTGAGTCCGTGCCCGCTCCCCATGATCCAGCGCCGACAACGCCGAATCCCGCGGGTCACGATAGATGTACGTCCCCTTCGCGATTCCCGCCTTCATCAGCGCCCGCAGCGACCGCGACGGCGCAAAATGCGTCTTGCACAAAACCGCCTCCCCCACCGCATGCGCTGGCAGCAGCCGCAGCAACTTCCCAGGCGTCGCATAGCTGATCTCACACGCCTTGCTCACCAGCACATCCTCAAGCCGAAACCGCTTCCGCACCCGGTCCGCCGGCCGATACCCCCCAGCGACCAACGCCGCCTCCGTCATGCTGTACAGCCACGTGCTTCCCGATTTCGGCAGACTGCCACTGATCACAATCATGAAGTCACCTCCACCCCTGCATCGGTCAACCCAACAACCGACACACCCACCCCCACAAGAAACGCCGTTATCAGACCCCTCTACAATCACCCCATGCCCCTCAACCCCGTCCAGCTACTCGGCCCCGAGGGGCCCATCGCCCGCCGCCTGGGCGACGCCTACGAACAACGACCCCAGCAGGAGGCCATGGCCAAAGCCGTCTGGGCCGCCCTCCGCGAACGCCGCCCACTCCTCGTCGAGGCCGGCACAGGCGTCGGTAAATCCTTCGCCTACCTCCTCCCAATGGTCCTCCACGCCCTCGGCCTCTCCGAAGACCCCATCGACCCCAACAGCCAGGCACCCGCCAGCAAAAAGAAGGTCGTCATCGCCACCCACACCATCGCCCTCCAGGAACAGCTCATGGGCAAGGACATCCCCTTGCTCCAGTCCGTCCTCCCAGGCGTCGCCGACGAATTCTCCGCCGTTCTCGTCAAAGGCCGCGGCAACTACCTCTCCCGCCGCCGACTCAGCCGAGCCTGGCAACGCCAGGGCCAGCTCTTCGATGAAGACGGCAGCATCCTCAGCCTCGAGACCATCCGCGACTGGGCCGACGACACCGCCGACGGCACCCTCGCCACCCTCCCCCAACTCCCACGCCCCGCCGTCTGGTCCGACGTCCAGTCCGACGCCGAAGACTGCCTCGGCCGCCGCTGCCCCACCTACAACCAGTGCTTCTATCAGAACGCCCGACGACGCATGGCCCACGCCGACGTCCTCGTCGTCAACCACGCCCTCTTCTTCGCCGACCTCGCCCTCCGCGAGCAAGGCGTCGGCATCCTCCCGCCCTACGACGCCGTCGTCCTCGACGAAGCCCACACCGTCGAAGACGTCGCCGCCGAACACTTCGGTCTCTCCATCTCGCGCGGGCAGCTCATCCTCCTTCTCAACCGCCTCTTCCAGCCCACTCGACAACGCGGGATCCTCGTCGCCCAGAACGGCGTCGCCGACACCGACCTCCTCGAACGCGCCATCCGCGAAACCGAACACGTCCGCATCGCCTCCGACCACTACTTCAACAGCTGGATCGCCTGGAAGCAGGAACACCCACGCAGCAACGGCCGCATTCGCCAGGCCGCCAGCATCGAAGACATCCTCTCCGAACCCCTCGCGCGACTCACCTCCATCCTCCGACGCGTCAAAGACTCGATTGAAGACGAACAAGATCGACTCGAACTCGCCAGCTACGCCGACCGCGCCGAAAACCTCTCCGCATCCATCGCCGCCTGGAACGACCAGAAGCTCCCCGACTGCGTCTACTGGGTCGAGCTCAACGAACGCCAGCGACAACCCCGCATCCGACTCCTCGCCGCGCCCGTCGAAGTCGCACCCACCCTCGAGCGCCTCCTCTTCGGAGCCACCGACTCCGAAGGCCGCCAACTCCCCGTCATCCTCACCTCCGCCACCCTCGCCGAGCAAAGCAGGAACCAGGACAACCAGACAACACCATCGAAGAAGCGGGGTGGCGGGGGAGGCAACGGCGATCCCTTCCGCCACGTCCGCAGCCGACTCGGAGCCGGCGACACCGAAGCCATCCGACTCGATTCCCCCTTCGACTACCAGACCCAGGCCGCCCTCCACGTCTACGATCGCCTCCCCGACCCCCGCGACGCCCGCTACCTCCCCTCCGCCGCCGCCGCCGCGCTCGAGCAGATCGACGCCACCGATGGCGGGGCCTTCATCCTCTTTACCAGCTATCGCGACCTCCACGAAACCTCACGCAGACTCTCCGCACCCCTCGCCGACCGCAGCATGCCCGTTCTCATCCAGGGCGCCGGCATCGAACGCAACGAACTCCTCAGCCGATTCAAGAATGACCGCCGTTCCGTCCTCCTCGGCACCGACACCTTCTGGCAAGGCGTCGACGTCCCAGGCGACAACCTCCGCAACGTCATCATCATGCGCCTCCCCTTCGCCTCGCCCGACCGCCCCCTCGTCGAAGCCAGACTCGAACGCATCGAAGCCCAAGGCGGCAGCCCCTTCGCCCACTACTCACTCCCCGAAGCCGTCCTCAAGTTCAAACAGGGCTTCGGACGCCTCATCCGCAGCCACGCCGACACCGGCCGCGTCGTCGTCCTCGACACCCGACTCATCAACAAACCCTACGGCAAGCGCTTCCTCGCTGCCCTGCCCGAACTGCCCATCCACCGAGTGAGCGAAGTTCCCCAGCTTGACCAGAGCCCGCAGTTCACGTCCCAAAACCCCTACCACCACGGCCACGGGTAATCCCCAACCCATCAATCTCCGATAAGCCCTCCATTCCGTGCAAGAAAACGCCCCGGGCTGCGTATTCACCAGCGGAAACAGCATGACGCAGAAGGGTGACACCATGGTCGCAGGCGAATCAAAACCCAACCCCCATCACAACCCCAACCAACGCGGTCTTGCCGCCGATCCCTCACGCATGCGGATCACCAACGCCAACCAGACCCCCAAAAGACGCGTCCTCATCCTCTCCCGCAACAACCGCTGCAACTCACAGATGATGGAAGCATGGATCCGACATATCGCCGCCGACCGACTAGAGGTCGTCAGCGCCGGACTCATGCCCGACGACCTCCACCCCTTCGCCCTCGAAGTCATGTTCGAGGTCGGCAAGGACATCAGCGACCAGCACCCCAAGCCCATCGAGCAGTTCGACGGACAGGAGTTCGAGTTCGTCATCACCATGTGCGACTACGCCCGCGACAACTGCCCCGAGATCCCCGGCGCTCGCTGGATGATCCACAACCCCTTCAATGACCCCACCATGTCCTCTGGCGACGACGAGCGACGCATGGGCGCCTTCCGCATGGCCCGCGACGACATCCACGACTGGGCCAAGTCCTTCGTCACCTGGTCCCTCCAGCAACCCACCGAACAACAAGTCGCCTCCGCCTAAATGTGTAGCTAAGCAACTGACCAGGACACCCGACCACCAAAAATCTCGGGTGGCTGTGGTCCCGCCGAAGGTGGGCCCACAGAACCAAGCGATCAACAATTAAGCGTCACTCACTCCGCCAAAGGCGAAGCCTCACCCCACTGCTGACCAAACACAAACTCCGAAAACGGCTTCCGATTCCGCTCCGCCTCATCCCGCTCACGCAGGTCCTCTGGCACATCATCCGCGTTCGCCCCGTGACCCACCGCGATCGCCGTCATCGTCTTGAAGTCATCCGGGATGCCATAGGCACTGCGCATCTTGTCGTGATCGATCCCCGCCATCTGATGCACGAACAACCCCATCGCTGTCGCCTGAAGCGACAAATTCCCCGCCGCCAAACCCAGGTCATGCTCCGCCACCACGTTCGGCTTGCCGTTCTGAGTAAATGTCGTCTTCACACAAGTCAGAATCAGCAGCCCCGCCTCCTTGGCCCAAACCTGATTGGCTTCAACCAGACAATCCAGCGCCTTCGCAAACGCCGCCTCGTCCGTCCGCGGAGCCAGAATAAAACGCCACGGCTGCTCATTGAACGACGACGCCGCCCAACGCGCTGCCTCCAGCAGCGAGTGAATCTTCTGATCCGTAATCACCTTTGGCGACAACCCGTAAGGGCTCCATCGACGCTTCGCCACATCAAGAATCGGGTAGTCGTTGTCGGCTGGCTTTTCCATGCGGTCCCTAGCTAAATCCTGAAAACGTAAACACTAGCCGATTCAAGGTGACTCAGGCAACAACAGCTCACCCGAGACCCGCTTCGCCCCATACCAAGCACCCATCGCTCGCAACTGAAAACGCTGCGCCGCCTCATCCCCATACAACCAGAAACCCGGCGCCTCAGCCGGCCAATACTTCTCAAGCAGATGCCACCCCCGCTCCGCAATCAGCCACCGATAGACATCCACCACCGGCTCGCCCTCCACCGGAAACAGCAGATCCAGCGCCTCCCGCACATACCCACGCTCAAACAACACCAGCAGACACGCAGGAGCCGCCTCCGCGTCATGCCGCGCAAACTGCGTCGCCACCCGAGCCAAAACAGGCGCCTGGTTCGAAGCCCGAAGCAACTGCCCATACCCATCCAGCCCCTCAGGCAGATCATCAGGAACCGCCATCGGACCGCCACCCCAGGCATTCAACGCCCCGAGCAGCAAACCAGCCCGAACCGTCGCGGGGTCCTCAAGAAGCTCAGCCGCCAAAGCAGCCCGCTCATCCAGACCCAGCCGCTCCTGCACCGTCAACAGCGCCAGCTCCGCCACCCCGGGCTCCTCCGAGCCCAACGCATCCCGCATATCCAGCAACCGAAAGTTCACATCAATCCGCGTCGTCAACACACGCTCCAAGGCAGGCCGCTCCGGATTCATAAACCGATACCCCCACACATCCGCCGCCTCCACCGTCGCCAATCGCGTCAGATCACCCAACTCATGCCCAGGCTCCCGCCGAGGCGACAGCGCCTCCCCCGTCTGTGAGACCGCCGCCAGAAATAACGGCCAGGCCTCGCGATCATCCTCCCCCGGATCACGACACCACGACGACAGCACCAGCTTGTCAGGCGTGATCGTCACCGCCCGCATGTCCGGCCGCGGCAGCGCCAGAATCGCCCGCCACGTCACCAGCCGATCCACCGGCTCATCCGCCCCATGCCCCGTCGCAATCAGCGCCAGCAGATGCGAATAAGCCTCCCAAGGCATCTCCCCCATCGCCAAGACCGCCCCCGCCCGCGTCTCATCCGGCATCCGCGCCAGCATCACCACATCCAACAACGCCTGAGCCTCCACCTCCCCCCGCCGAGCCAACGCCCACAACATCGCCGCCCCCACCTCACCCTCCACCCGATGCAACCCCCGACGAATCCCCTCCGAATCCGAAAACCCACCACCAGGCCGCTCCCCAGCCCCCACGCCGTAAGCAATCCATGCTTGAGCCGTTTCCCCACAGCTGACACTCGGCAGGAAGCAAACAACACACAGACACAACACCCAGACGATCGATCTCATCCCCCCAGCATAACCCCGAATCCCCATCACTCACCTACCCCCAGACACACCGCACCGTCCGAAGACCTCTCCACATAACCCGGACCTGATAGGTCCGGGCGAGCAATCATCCGACATCCACCAAACAGAGAATCAGCAGAAGTCACACCCAGTCGAACCCGCCAACAAAAAAGCCTCGGGCAAAAACCCGAGGCTCGTTCGATACAGGATGTGCCACCGATGATCGGGGCATAGACGGGGGGGGTTACCCCTTATTCCAATACGCGGCCCCATACACCGCCGCGTCACCCAGCTCTTCCGCAATCCGGATCAGCTGATTGTACTTCGCGTTACGGTCCGATCGACACGGAGCACCCGTCTTGATCTGCCCGCAGTTCGTCGCCACCGCAATGTCCGCTATCGTCGCGTCTTCAGTCTCACCACTCCGGTGCGACAGCACGGCGCTGTAACCATTCCGCATCGCCAGACCCACCGCATCAAACGTCTCGCTAAGCGTTCCGATCTGATTCACCTTCACCAGAATCGAGTTCCCACACCCCGTATCAATGCCCTTCTTCAGGAACTTCTGGTTCGTCACAAACAGGTCGTCACCCACCAGCTGAACCTTGCCGCCCAGCTTGTCGGTCAGCACCTTCCAGCCATCCCAGTCGTTCTCAGCCAGACCATCCTCGATCGACCGAATCGGGTACTTCCCGCACCACTCGGCCCAAAGATCAGCCATCTGCTCCGACGTAATGATCTCCTGCGACGACGAGAAGAACTTGTAACCCTTCTTCCCATCCTTCTCTGCCTCGTTCCACAGCTCACTCGTCGCCGGATCCAGAGCGACAAAGATCTGCTCACCCCACTTGTACCCCGCCTTGTCCACCGCCTGCTCGATGATCTTCAGCGCGTCCTCGTTGTCCTTGAGGTTCGGTGCGAAACCGCCCTCATCACCCACCGCCGTCGACAACCCCTGGTCGTGCAGCACGCCCTTGAGCGCGTGATAGATCTCCACACCCGCACGGATCGCATCCTCGAACCGCTCGAAGCCCCACGGCTGAATCATGAACTCCTGGAAGTCCACCGTGTTGTCCGCGTGTTTGCCGCCATTCAGGATGTTCAGCATCGGCACCGGCAGCACCTTCGCACCCGTACCGCCTAGGTAACGGTACAACGGCAGCCCGCACGCATCCGCCGCCGCATGCGCCGTCGCCATCGACACGCCCAGAATCGCGTTCGCCCCCAGCTTCGACTTCGTCTCCGTCCCGTCCACGTCCAGCATCAACTGGTCGATGTACTGCTGATCGCGAGCATCCAGCCCCACCAGCTCTGGAGCGATCTGCTCGTTCACGTTTGCCACCGCCTGCTCGACGCTCTTGCCGACGTAGTAATCCTTGTTCCCGTCACGCAGCTCAACGGCCTCGTTTTCACCGGTGCTCGCCCCGCTCGGCACCAGCGCCCGCCCCTGGCTGCCATCCGCCAGAATCACCTCGACCTCCACGGTCGGATTGCCACGCGAGTCGAGAACCTGTCTGCCATGAACGACTTCGATATCGAAGCTCATCGATCAAACTCCTGTTTGGAAATAAGGCGTCAACACGCCGGTAGGTCTGAGGGCCGATCGCCAGACTCCAAAGTCTGCTGATCGGAAGCCCCTGCAAGATAGCGTCTCCACACCCGCACGGGGTCACCCACCCCGACCAAAAATGCAAAAGTCACACCCGCTCAGCGAGCCAATCAGAAGTTGTGCCGGACGTTCACGCTCCGACCCACACGACGCTTCCGATTGATCATTTTCCGGCCGAGCTTCGTCCGCATCCGGGCACGAAAGCCCCACTTGCGGGAACGCTTGATCCGACTGCGACGCTTGGGGTAGTGGGTCGACATGATGGAAGCTCACTATCTCTCTGATAAAAAACGACTTGCAGTCGTTACTGGTCAAAAATCCGTGGTGTCCACAACCAGCGGGATCAGCCTCGACTGGCCCCGCCGGTCAACCACCCGAAGCGTCACCACATGCTCCGGCTGCGTCAAGCCCTGCAGTGTAATCGAGAACGCTTCCCGGGTCGAGTCCAGAATCAGGTCCTCCGGGATGATCGGCCGGAACGACACCTCCCCATCGATCGCATACCCGATACTCAAAATCGCCGAGAGCTCATCCACCACCACACCCGACACCCGAACCCGCCCACCGGGCATCACCCGATGAGCCAGACCCTCAATGACTGGCGGGGTCCGATCCACCAGCACCGGATCACTCACCCGACGCGCAAACCGAGCCATGTCAGGCGGGTTGTCCAACTTATCATCCGCCGTCACCCGCACCCGGTACCACCCATCCGGCACCCGCGCCGTGTCCCAGCCAAAACGATTCTCTTCCAACTCCTCCTCCGCCACGATCCACACACTCGAGCCCGCCCGCTGGAACGACACCTCGTAACGAAGCCGATCCCCGTTCGGATCCTCCGCCTCCCAGTTCACGCCATATTCCGCACCAGGCGTCACATCGGGATCACTCACCTCCTCCACATCCACCGACACCGACAGCAACCTCGGCTGCAGATTCGGCGTCACATGCGTCACCATCACCGCGTCCACCTCAGGCGACGCAGCCCCGTCACTCATCAGCGTGATCCGATACTGCAGAAACCGCGCAGGCGGCGACGTCACCGTTACCTCACGAGGAATCTCCGGCGCCACCGAATCATGAGACATCAACCCCAAAGGGTTCGACCACGACGACCACCCCGCCAACTCCGGATCACCCAGATTGCTCGACCGCGTCTCGAACGTCACCGACGACCCCGCCGGCAGATCCACCCGCAGACGCGCCGTCCCCCACAAACTGATCTGCTCCGCATCAATCACACCTGAAACAAACACCCCCCGACGCGTCAAACCCTCCGACATCGACACCAGCCGCGCCGGATTCGATAACCCCACCAGCAACCCATCCGGCCCCGCCGCCTCCAGCACACTCACCTGCTCGCTCTCAAAATCAGCCAGCACCGATACCTCAAGCGTCTCCTCATCAATCGCATACACCTGACCCTCGTTCCCCGTCCCCACCACGATGAAGTCCGCCCGCTCCACCAGACCCAGCATCGTCACCGACTCCCGAAACAACTCCCGCACGAAGCCACCCTCGGTGATGACATACACCGCATTCCCCTCGCCACCCCCGCCACGCGGCTGAGCCGGCGCACCCGCTGCGCCGCCGGCGCACGCATCTGTCTCGGATCCTCCCCAATCCCACTCACCTGCAACTCGCCACGCTCCCGCGCCGCCATCAACCGCTCCCGCAGCACCTCTCGCAGCCGATCCCGCTGCTCATCCGTCACCGCCGGCTGCTCCTCCGAAGCCTCACCACCCGCTTCAACCGCCATATCAACCTCATCATCACCCGCCGCCGCTTCCCCAGTCTCAGCCGCAACCGGCTCCGCCCCCTCGATCGATTCAAGCATCGGATCCACCTCCTCCGCCGCCTCCTCCACCGCCTCCAACGCACCCTCCGAAGACGCCACAGGCTCCTCCAGCCGCCCCCGGCCGAGCCTGCTCGCTGTCCGCCGTCCCCACCAGCAGCGAGCCATCCGTCGTCACCACAAGCGAAGCAATCTCCGGCTCCGGCGCGTCATACATCACATAAACCTCGGGCTCGCCCTCCACAATCCGTACCCGATACACCAGACCCTCCCCATCCGTCCCCGCAAAAAGTGTCTCCCCATCCGCACCCACCACCAGACTCAGCACATTCGCCTGCCCCGTTTCCAACGCCACCCGCGGCTCGCGCTCCGGCGCATCCAGCATCGCCACCAGCACCTTCCCCTCCGTCCCAGTCGCAACCGCCACCATCCCCCGCCCCAGATCAACCACCTCCCAGATGTAACGCACCCCCGGCAGCGCCATCACCGTTGTAACCGCACCCTCTGAATACACCGCCAGCCGCGAGGTCTCCCCCGAAATCCCCACCACCACACGCTCACCCACCCGCGTGATCACAAACACCTGCTCCTCATCCGCCACGCCCTCCACCGCCACGGCTCCCCGCTCCGCACGCCCCAGAAACAAACCCTTCGGACCCGCCGCCAGCAACCACGCCTCCTCATCCGCCAGCCGCAGCGCACCAAACAACGTCGTGAGATCCTCACCCAGTTCAATCACATCAGCCGTCTCCGGCGCCAGCGCGATCCGACCCCGGGTCGTCACCCGCGCCGACTCCGTCGTCCCGTCACTGAAATCCGCCTCGGTCTCATGCACCACCGTCACCGGCTGAATCGCCAGCGACACACCCGCCCCCACCAGCAGGACCACCACACACCCGAGCCAGGCAAACAACCGTCGGCCGTACACGTTGAGCATCGAAAACACTCTCCACAAAAAAAGGAATCGCACCAGCTACGGACGACGCACACTCAGCATCAGCATGAGCTCGCCACCAACCTCAAGCCCCACATCCGCCCGCGTTTCCAACACGTCCATCAACGGAACCGCCCCCATCGCCGTCGGCGTCCGCAGCACCCCCGCCACGCTCCCCGG
>NZ_CBDIIJ010000002.1:0-3251998 GCF_965279675.1 Mucisphaera sp.
TGCCTCATAGACCGAGTCTATACCGGTGAAATTGCGTAATTCCCCTGCCCGCGCTTTCTTATACAATCCTTTCGGATCCCGCGCCTCGCAGATGGCCAGCGGGGTATCGACGAACACTTCGATAAAGCGTCCTTCCCCGAGGCGCTCGCGCACCATCTGCCGTTCCGCACGGTGCGGAGATATAAATGCCGTCAATACCACCAGCCCGGCATCGACCATCAGCCTGGCCACTTCGCCGACGCGGCGAATGTTCTCTTTGCGATCCTCATCGCTGAATCCCAGGTCGCTGCACAGGCCATGGCGCACGTTGTCACCGTCCAGCAGATAGGTGCTGACGCCGCGCTCATGCAGGGCCTCCTCCAGCGCCCCGGCGACGGTGGATTTACCCGACCCCGAAAGGCCGGTAAACCACAGCACCACGCCGCGATGGCCGTGATGCTGTTCCCGCTGCTGTTGGGTCACAGGGTGGGCATGCCAGACGACGTTTTCGTCATGCTGGGCCATTATTTGCCTCCCAGCAGGTCGCGGGCGTCCCAGTGCGGGAAATGTTTACGGATCAGCTGGTTCAGCTCCAGCTCGAAGGCGCTGTACTGTGATGCCGAAGTCGATGCCTGCAGGTGCGGCTCGTTGACCATCCCGGCGCCGACGGTGACGTTGGTCAGGCGATCGATAAAGATAAGCCCGCCGGTCACCGGGTTTTGCTGATACGGATCCAGCACTAAAGGTTCGTCAAAGGTCAGCTCCACCAGGCCGATGCCGTTCAGCGGCAGAGACTCGACTTCACGCTGGGTCAGGTTGTTAATATCGACCTGGTAGCGGATAGCGTCGACGCGAGCGCGGGTCTTCTTGCCGGCGATTTTGATGTCGTAGCTCTGGCCCGGGGTCAGCGGCTGTTCGGCCATCCACACCACGTCGATGCTGGCGCTCTGTACCGCCGGCAGCGAGGCTTGCGCGTCAACCAGCAGGTCGCCGCGACTGATGTCGATTTCATCTTTCAGCACAAGGGTAATGGCTTCGCCGGCGGCGGCTTCCTGCAGGTCGCCGTCGAAGGTGACGATACGCGCCACGCTCGATTCGACGCCCGACGGCAGCACCTTCAGACGCTGGCCAACCTGCACGGTACCGGAGGCGACTGTGCCGGAGAAGCCGCGGAAATCAAGGTTCGGACGGTTAACATACTGCACCGGGAAGCGCAGCGGCTGGCTCTCGACCACCCGCTGGATCTCCACGGTTTCGAGGACCTCCAGCAGCGTCGGGCCACTGTACCACGGCATATTCGCGCTCTGGCTGGCGACATTATCGCCTTCCAGCGCCGACAACGGCACAAAGCGGATATCAAGGTTGCCCGGCAGCTGCTCGGCAAAGGTCAGATAATCTTCCCGGATCTCGTTGAAGCGCGCTTCGCTAAACTCGACGAGATCCATTTTGTTGACCGCCACTACCAGGTGTTTAATGCCCAGCAGCGTCGAGATGAAGCTGTGACGGCGGGTCTGGTCGAGCACCCCCTTGCGCGCATCGATCAGCAGGATCGCCAGGTCGCAGGTGGACGCCCCAGTGGCCATATTACGCGTGTACTGCTCGTGCCCCGGGGTGTCGGCGATGATAAATTTGCGCTTTTCGGTCGAGAAGTAGCGATAGGCCACGTCGATGGTGATGCCCTGCTCGCGCTCAGCCTGCAGGCCGTCCACCAACAGCGCCAGGTCCAGTTTTTCGCCCTGGGTGCCGTGACGCTTGCTGTCGTTGTGCAGCGAAGAGAGCTGGTCTTCATAGATCTGGCGCGTATCGTGCAGCAGGCGGCCAATTAAGGTGCTTTTGCCGTCATCGACGCTGCCGCAGGTCAAAAAACGCAGCAGGCTCTTGTGCTGTTGCGCGTGCAGGTAAGCTTCTACGCCGCCTTCGTTGGCAATTTGTTGGGCAATGGTCGTGTTCATGGCGGCTCCTTAGAAATACCCCTGACGTTTCTTCAGCTCCATCGAGCCGGCCTGGTCGCGGTCAATGACGCGCCCCTGACGTTCGCTGGTGGTCGATACCAGCATCTCTTCAATAATTTCGGGTAGCGTCTGCGCTTCAGACTCCACCGCGCCGGTCAGCGGCCAGCAGCCGAGGGTACGGAAACGCACCATCCGTTTTTCAATCACCTCGCCCGGCTGCAGATCGATACGGTCGTCATCGATCATCATCAGCATACCGTCGCGCTCCAGCACCGGGCGCTCAGCGGCCAGATACAGCGGCACGATTTCAATATTTTCCAGATAGATGTACTGCCAGATATCCAGCTCGGTCCAGTTGGAGAGCGGGAAGACGCGGATGCTTTCGCCTTTGTTAATCTGGCCGTTGTAGTTGTGCCACAGCTCCGGACGCTGATTTTTCGGGTCCCAGCGGTGGAAGCGGTCGCGGAAGGAGTAGATGCGCTCTTTCGCGCGGGATTTCTCTTCGTCGCGACGCGCGCCGCCGAACGCGGCGTCAAAGCCGTATTTGTTCAGCGCCTGCTTCAGCCCTTCGGTTTTCATGATATCGGTATGCTTGGCGCTGCCGTGGACAAACGGGTTGATGCCCATCGCCACCCCTTCCGGGTTTTTATGCACCAGCAATTCACAGCCGTAGGCTTTAGCGGTCCGGTCGCGGAACTCATACATCTCACGGAATTTCCAGCCGGTATCGACGTGCAGCAGCGGGAACGGCAGGGTTCCCGGATAAAACGCTTTGCGCGCCAGATGCAGCATTACGCTGGAATCTTTCCCGATGGAGTACATCATTACCGGGTTAGAAAATTCGGCGGCCACCTCACGAATAATATGGATGCTTTCCGCCTCCAGTTGCCGCAGGTGAGTGAGTCGTTTTTGGTCCATAACCGTTCCTTAAGCCAGATTGACCACCGAAGCGTTAAACCCCTCGGCGGATGATGTATGTTGAAACCAGGCGAGCTGCTGATGCAGCTGCACCACTTCGCCTACCACCAGCAGGGCGGGCATCGGGGCGTCTTTCGCCAGGTGTTCGAGTTGTTGCAATGTGCCGGTTATCGTCTGCTGATCGTCACGGGTGCCACGGGAAATCACCGCCACCGGCGTGTCGCTGTCGCGACCGTGGGCGATCAGCTGGGCGCTGATTTCCGCTGCCTTCATGGTGCCCATGTAGATCGCCAGCGTTTGTTGGCTCTTCGCCAGCAGCGACCAGTCGAAGGGGGCGCTGTCCGGCTTATAGTGGCCGGTGACAAAGACGGCGCTTTGCGCATAATCGCGATGGGTCAGCGGAATACCGGCGTAGGCCGTCGCTCCGGCGGCTGCGGTGACGCCCGGCACCACCTGGAACGGGATCCCCGCCTCGGCGGCAGCCTGCAGCTCTTCTGCGCCGCGGCCAAAAATAAACGGATCGCCGCCCTTCAGGCGCACGACGGTTTTCCCCGCCTTCGCCGCCTCCACCAGCAGCTGATTGGTTTCATGCTGCGGCACCGAATGCTCGCCGGCGCGTTTGCCAACGCAGATCAGCTCGGCATCGCGGCGCACCAGCTCGAGAACCGGCTGAGTCACCAGATGATCGTGGAAAACCACGTCCGCCTGCTGGATCGCCTGCAGACCGCGAAGGGTCAGCAGCCCGGCATCGCCCGGCCCGGCGCCGACCAGAATAATTTCTCCCGTCTCACGTTCGGGCTTATCCAGCTCATCCTGCAGCGCCTTTTCCGCCTCCGCAGAGTTGCCCGCCACCATCAGGCTGGCGAAGCGGCCGGTAAAGACGCGCTCCCAGAAGCGGCGACGCGCTTCGGTAGTCGTCAGGCGGGTTTTCAGATGGTTGCGCCAGTAGCTTGCTGATTCCGCCAGCCGACCGAGATTCGTCGGCAGCAGCGCTTCGATTTTTTCACGCAGAATGCGCGACAACACCGGCGCTTTACCGCTGGAGGAGATCGCCACCAGCAGCGGCGAACGGTCGACGATAGAAGGGAAAACAAACGAGCACAGCGCCTGGTTATCCACCACGTTGACCAACCGGTAGCGCGCGTTAGCTGCCGCAAATACCCGCTGGTTAAGCGCCTCATCCTCGGTGGCCGCAATCACCAGAAAGACATCATCCACCAGCGAGTCGCTGAATTCCGTCGCCCGCCAGCTGAGTGCCTGGCGCGCAGCCAGATCGGCCAGCGCCGGTGACAGCGTTTCAGCGACCACCTGCACCTGCGCCTGGGCGCGCAGCAAGAACTTGATCTTACGTTCAGCAATCTCGCCGCCGCCGATCACCAGCACGGGCCTTTGTTTCAGTTCGGCAAAAAGGGGCAAGTAATCCACGGTGCAACAACTCTCTTACATTCAGCGATACTGCGACTATAGGGTGCGCCTTAGAGCAAATGAAATTACGAAATGGAATGAGTTGTGACACAAAGGAATAACGCGGCGGAAATACAAATATCAAAAAGTGCTTAACGCGCTATTTTTCCGCTATTTAAGAGCAATTGAAATTGTTTAACCGCGGTCACAGTTTCATACTGTACGCGTCAAATTGTCTTGTTCGTGTAAGGACCCCTTATGTTTTCCGCGTTGTGCCGCCGTCTGCTTCCGCTGGCGCTCGGCACCGGTTTTGTTTTTGCCGCCGCCCCCGCATTCAGCGCGCTGGGCGACACCGCCAGTAGCCAGGCCCGCCATATCGCCACCGTCTTCCCGGGACGAATGACCGGAACGCCGCCGGAAATGCTCTCAGCTGACTATCTGCGCCAGCAGTTCGCCCTGATGGGGTATCAGAGCGACGTGCGAAGCTTCAATACCCGCTATATCTATACCGACAGCAATCAGCGCAAGAACTGGCATAACGCCACCGGCAGTACGGTGATCGCCGCCCATGAAGGTAAAGTGCGCCAGCAGATTATTATCATGGCACACCTCGACACCTATGCGCCGCAGAGCGATAAAGACGTGGAGAACAACCTCGGCGGCCTGACGCTGCAGGGCATCGACGACAACGCGATGGGACTTGGCGTGTTGCTGGAGCTGGCGGAGCATTTAAAGAACGTCCCTACCCGCTATGGCATCCGCTTTATCGCCACCAGCGGTGAAGAGGAAGGCCGTCTCGGCGCGCAAAACCTGCTGCAGCGGATGAGCGAAGCGGAAAAGAAAAATACCCTGCTGGTGATCAATCTCGATAATCTGGTGGTGGGCGATAAGCTTTACTTCAACAGCGGCCGCAGCACGCCGGCCTCGGTGCGCAAGCTGACCCGCGATCGCGCGCTGGCTATCGCTCGCAGCAAGGGCATCGCCGCCTACACCAACCCGGGACTCAACCCGGCTTATCCGAAAGGCACCAGCTGCTGCAATGACGCCAGCGTCTTCGACAACGCCGGGATCCCGGTGCTGTCGGTCGAGGCGACTAACTGGTCACTCGGCAAAAAAGATGGCTATCAGCAGCGGAGCAAATCGGCCAGTTTCCCGCAGGGAACCAGTTGGCATGACGTCCAGCTGGATAATCAGCAGTATATCGACCACGCGCTGCCGGGGCGCATCGAACACCGCGGACGCGAGGTAGTGAAAGTCATGCTGCCGCTGGTGAAAGAGCTGGCGAAAGTGGAGAAGAAAAGCTAATACGCACAAAAGAACGCGCGGTATCGCCCGCGTGTTCTTTTTGAATTATCACTCAGAGGAAGAGCTAACAGCTTAACCCTCGTGCAATCCGCACTCGCGTTTAAGCCCGAAGAACCGGGTCTCTTCTTCTGCCATGCCCGGCTCCCACTTGCGGGTGGTGTGGGTATCGCCTACCGAGAGATAGCCCTGATCCCACAGCGGGTGGTACTTCAGCCCGTGCTTTTGCAGGTACTGATACACCGTGCGGTTATCCCAGTCGATAATCGGTAGCACCTTGAACACCCCGCGCTGGACCGCCAGCACCGGAAGCGTAGCCCGGCTGCCCGACTGCTCGCGGCGCAGACCGGCAAACCACGTCTGCGCGTTGAGCTCTTTCAGCGCCCGGTTCATCGGCTCAACCTTGTTGATCTCATTGTATTTCTCAATGCCCTCAACGCCCTGCTCCCACAGCTTGCCGTAGCGCGCCTCCTGCCAGGCTGCGCTTTCAGCCGCGCGGTAGACCTTCAGGTTCAGCTTGAGCTTGTCCGTCAGCTCGTCAATAAACTGATAGGTTTCCGGGAACAGGTAGCCGGTATCGGTGAGGATCACCGGAATGTCCGGGCGGATCTGATTCACCAGATGCAAACTTACCGCCGCCTGAATGCCAAAGCTCGACGACAGCACATAGTTTCCCGGCAGATTTTCCAGCGCCCACGCCACACGCCCTTCGGCGTCAAGCTTTTCCAGTTGGGCGTTGGTTTCCGCGAGTGCCAGAATGCGTTCCACTTTCGGCAATGCATTAAGCGCGTTTAGATCGAGTACGGACATATGAACCTCGTTTGCCTGTTTTGCCGGACGACACTGCGTTCGTCCGGCCTACGGGTTTCGCTGGCCCGGATCGCTACGCGCCACCGGGCACCAGGATGTTATTCCCAGAAATCGCGGGCTGGGTCGAGCACCGGGCGAATGATGCCCGCACGCACCGTAAAATCGCCGAAGCCTTCACCCGCTTCGCGCTCTTTCGCCCAGCGCCCTACCAGTTCGTCTAGCGAGTCGAGAATTTCCGACTCGGTAATATTCTCACGGTACATCCGCGGGATGCGGGTGCCGTTGCGGTTACCACCGATGTGCAGGTTATAGCGGCCCGGCGCTTTGCCCACCAGTCCCACTTCCGCCAGCATCGCGCGGCCGCAGCCGTTCGGGCAGCCGGTGACGCGGGTGACGATATGCTCATCGCTCACGCCGTGCTTGCTCATCACCCCTTCCACCTTGTCGATAAACGACGGCAGGAAACGCTCGGCTTCCGCCATCGCCAGCGGGCAGGTCGGGAAGGAGACGCAGGCCATCGAGTTTTCGCGCTGCGGGGTGACGGCATTCATCAGGCCATGATCCCGCGCGAGCTTCTCGATCCGCGCCTTCTGATCTTCCGGTACGCTGGCGACAATCAGGTTTTGGTTAGCGGTGATGCGGAATTCGCCTTGATGGATCTTAGCAATCTCCAGCAGGCCAGTCTTCAGCGGACGCCCCGGATAATCGAGAATGCGGCCGTTTTCAATAAACAGCGTCAGGTGCCACTTATCATCAATCCCCTTCACCCAGCCGATGCGATCGCCGCGGCCGGTAAATTCGTACGGGCGGATCGGCTCAAACTTAATGCCTGCCCGGCGCTCCACTTCCGCTTTGAAGGTTTCGACACCGACGCGCTCAAGGGTGTACTTGGTTTTCGCATTCTTACGGTCGGTACGGTTGCCCCAGTCGCGCTGGGTGGTCACAACCGCTTCCGCCACCGCCAGAGTATGCTCCAGCGGCAGATAACCGAATTCGCTCGCCGTGCGGGCGTAGGTTTTTTTGTTACCATGTTCGATAGAGAGACCGCCGCCCACCAGCAGGTTAAAGCCCACCAGCTTGCCGTTTTCGGCGATCGCCACGAAGTTCATGTCGTTGGCGTGCAGATCGATATCGTTCTGCGGCGGGATCACCACCGTGGTTTTAAACTTACGCGGCAGATAGGTCTGGCCGAGGATCGGCTCTTCGTCGGTAGTGGCGACCTTTTTCTGATCCAGCCAGATCTCGGCATAAGCGCGGGTACGCGGCAGCAGATGCTCGGAGATCTTTTTCGCCCACTCGTAGGCCTCAGCGTGCAGCTGCGACTCGTACGGGTTGGAGGTGCACAGCACGTTACGGTTCATATCGTTGGCGGTGGCCAGCGCGTCCAGCCCCACCGAGTGCAGCATCTGATGCACCGGCTTGACGTTCTTTTTCAGAATGCCGTGGAACTGAAAGGTCTGCCGGTTGGTCAGGCGAATACTGCCGTAAATGGTGTTCTCAGCGGCAAACTTATCGATCGCCTTCCACTGGGTGGTGGTGATCACCCCACCCGGCAGACGGCAGCGGAGCAGCATCGCATGACGCGGCTCCAGCTTCTGGGCGGCGCGCTCCGCGCGGATATCGCGATCGTCCTGCTGGTACATGCCGTGGAAACGGATCAGCAGGAAGTTATCGCCTTTAAAACCGCCGGTCAGACCGTCGTTTAAATCTTCCGCAATGGTGCCGCGCAGGTAGTTGCTCTCAAGCTTCATGCGCTCGGCATCGCTCAGTTTACCTTCGACCACTAAAGGCCCCGGATGTTTTTCGCTCATTAGTAGACATCTCGCTGATAACGGCGCTCAACGCGCAGCTCACTTAAAAATTCGTCCGCCGCTTCGGCGTCCATCGCGCCGTATTCGGCAATCACTTCCAGTAAGGTGTTTTCCACGTCCTTCGCCATACGATTGGCGTCCCCGCAGACATAAATGTGGGCGCCGTCATTGATCCAGCGCCACAGCTCGGCCCCCTGCTCGCGCAGTTTGTCCTGCACATAGATTTTTTGTTGTTGATCGCGGGACCAGGCCAGATCGATACGGGTCAGCAGACCTTCCTTCACATAGCTCTGCCACTCCACCTGATAGAGGAAATCTTCGGTGAAGTGCGGGTTGCCGAAGAACAACCAGTTCTTGCCTTGCGCTCCGTCCGCAGCGCGCTGCTGCATAAAGGCGCGGAACGGCGCAATACCGGTGCCCGGGCCAATCATGATCACCGGGGTCTCCGGGTTGGCTGGCAGACGGAAGTTGTCGTTGTGTTCGATAAAGACACGGACTTCGCCATCCTCTTCCACGCGGTCGGCGAGGAAGCTGGAGGCGCCGCCAGCCCGGGCGCGGCCTTCAATTTCATAGCGCACCACGCCCACGGTGACATGCACCTCGCTCTCCACTTCCGCCTGTGAGGAAGCAATGGAGTACAGGCGCGGCGTCAGCGGACGCAGCAGACCGATTAACGCCTCGGCGTCCAGCTGCGCCGGAGAGAAACGGACCATATCGACGATCGGCGTCGCGGCGGCATACTGCTGCAACTGAGCTTTATCGCCCACCAGCGGCAGCAGCGATTCGCTGCGCGTCAGGGTGGCGTAGTTTTCAACGATAGTCGCGGTGTTAACCGTCAGCTCAAAATGCCACTGCAGGGCTTCCGACAGCGGCAGAGTTTTGCCCTCAACGGTCACCGGCTCGTCGCCTTTCAGCCACAGCAGCTCCACCAGCTCTTTCACCAGCTGAGGATCGTTCTGGTACCAGACGCCCAGGGCGTCGCCCGGCTGATAGCGCAGACCGGAATCACCGAGGTCTATTTCGATATGGCGCACATCTTTTTCTGAATTGCGGCCGGTGATTTTCTGATTGACCGACAGGGTCGCCGTCAGGGGCGCTTCTTTGGTATATGGGCTGGTGTGAATATCGTTCACCGCGCCGCTGGTGGCCAGCTGAGCGGGCGCAGCGACCGGCGCACGGGCCTTCAGCGCCTCAACCACGCGCGCGCGCCATTCAGCGGCCGCGGCCTGATATTCAACGTCGGCATCAACGCGATCGAGCAGACGTTCCGCGCCGAGCTCGGCCAGCTTGTTGTCGAAATCTTTGCCGGACTGACAGAAAAATTCATAAGAGGTATCGCCGAGACCAAAGACGGCGAACGCGGTCCCGTCCAGCTTCGGCGCTTTCTTAGAGAACAGGAACTTATGCAATGCGACCGCTTCTTCCGGCGGCTCTCCTTCCCCCTGGGTGGACGTTACAACCACCAGCAGTTTTTCCGCAGCAATTTGTTTGAATTTATAATCGCCTGCATTCACCAGCTTCACGTTCAGCTTCGCCGCCAGCAGATCGTCACGCAGCGCTTCGGCGACGCGGCGGGCGTTGCCGGTTTGCGAGGCGGAAATCAGCGTGATCGTCGGTACCTCGGCGGCCGGGGCGGGGGCGGCTACCGCCGCGCCGGACTGCTGATTCAGCACGCCCCAGAAATAGCCAGATACCCAGGCGAGCTGAGTGGGCGTGAAGTCAGTGGTGGCCGCCTGAAGGCGCGCCAGTTGCTCCGGGTTGAGCGGTAGCAAGTTGGAAGGTGGGGCCTGTGTCGTCATGCGTCGTTTGTTCCAGTAAGCAAAGCTGTTATTCGCACCCTGTCAGCGCGACAAAAACAGAAGAGAATAGAAGGTTAACGGCGGGCATAGTAACAATTAAAGAAGGGATGGAAATAATAAATAACCAAATGGACTAACCTGTTTTAGTTGTAGTTATTAACAACAAAATCGATTAAATAAGCAATTGAAATATAAGAGATTAACTCAAATAAAGCAGATAAACATGTCCATTTTCTGTTCACGGCCGTTTTAGTTAATGCGAAAAAATGTACTTTCCGGTACCCTACGGCGGTTTTTTTCGTCCTGTTGAGAGTCAATGATGTCCACCACGCTGTTTAAAGATTTCACCTTCGAAGCCGCCCACAACCTGCCGCACGTCCCGGAAGGACACAAATGCGGTCGCCTGCATGGCCACTCCTTTATGGTGCGTCTGGAGATCACCGGTGAAGTCGCTCCCCATACCGGGTGGATCATGGATTTTGCCGAGCTGAAGGCCGCCTTTAAGCCGACATACGATCGCCTCGACCACTATTATCTGAACGATATAGTAGTGGGAAGCGATCTGTCGCTGGCCGTTGGGGAGGATGACGTCGGGATCGCGGGTGTTCATTTCCCAGTGCCAGCCCCATTGTCCGTTGCCGAGGGTTTCGGGCGACTCGAACCAGGGCATGTAGTGCATGTAGAGGCGTGTGGGGTTGGTTTTGGTGGCGAAAGCGGAGGTGGCAGCCAAGAGGCTGATCGCCAGGATCAGTGTGATTGGTGATACACGCATCGGCTGCACTCCGCGGAGGCTTGTGGGTCAGGCTTTTCGGCGTCGCGCGGCGAGGGTCGCGATGCCGAGTCCGAGGAGCGTGGCGGCGGTGGGTTCGGGGACGGGCGCGGTGGCACCGAAGTTGGTGGCGAGGATGGAAAGGTCGATCAGGTCGACGGCGGTGTCGCCATTGAAGTCGCCGTCTGCGAAGGTGGCGGTGCCGGTGGTGCCGAAGTTGGTTGCGAGGATAGAGAGATCGATGAGGTCGACGACCAGGTCGCCATTGGCGTCGCCTGGGAATTCGGTGACGACGCCGCCGACGAGCCGTATTTCGTCGAAGGTAACGCTATAGGGCAGGAAGCTGCCGCCTGAGTCGATCTGGAGATGGAAGAAGCTGAGGTCGGAGAGGTCGAGGCCTGAGGTAGCACCGGGGTTGGAGACAGTGAAGAAGTCGTCGACGCTGACGGAGAGCGTATAGCTTTCGCCGGGGAGGAGGCCGAACCATCCGGTGAATTCACCGGCGGGCTGGCCGTAGTTCTGCTGGGTGATGTCTTCATCGACGAGGATGGCCAGGACGCCTAGTCCGGCGATGGGGTCGGCTGCGTTGATGGTGACATCGAGTTCGAGTGTGGTTTCGCCGGTTGCGTCGATGTTGGGACTGATGTCGAAGAATCCGCCGCCAAATCCTATGGCTTCGACGGTGTAGTCATCGGGTCCGGAGGTGATGTTGGCGCTGGGGAGGAGCCAGGAGGCGTATGTGCCGGTGAGGTTGAAGTCAGTGAAGTCTGAGAGGAGGGTGTCGGCTTTGGCGCTGTGTGCGGTTGCGAGCAAAGCGGCGGTCAGGGCGGTGGATGCTGCGAGGCGGGTGTTCATGTCTGTTCTCCGGTGCTGTGCCTGAGGCGTGTTGGAATCGATGACTCTTGCTGAGAAGAACCTGTGAGACGGTGACGTGGTTGCGGGTGCCACCTCGATAAAGATAGCTTAATTGCTATATTTAATTCGTCAAGCGGTTTCTCGGGAAGAAGTGGCGGGCCATCGGATTCCGGTTGCACCGGCTGGCGGGCGATTACGCCTAAGTTATTGATATGAAGGGGCTTTGCGAAGCCTGCAGTTTGCTGCCGAGCATGTCCCAGCTGGTAGGTTTGAGGTCGATGGTTTGGGTCTGAGTGGTGCTGCCGGCGGTTGAGAGGGTGATCTGGCGGGCTTTTGTGTACCAGATGAAGCGGACCCGGATGGGGCCGAAGCCGGTTGCCTGGGGCGTGGCCTGGATGTGCGAGCGGCCGTTTTTCTGGCGGACGGTGAAGGTCAGTGAGGTTCGTTTGCCGTCGCGGTAGGCATAGCTGAGTCCGTCATCGGCGTGGTAGGTGTAGGTCGCGGACTTGGTGTTTTTCGGGCTGAAGAAGAGATGGAGTTCGATCTCGTTGAGTGGGGTGTGGTTGTCTCTGGGCTGGCCGGGGCGCACGGGGATGATGGCGCCGTCGCGGATATAGAGCGGTGTAGCTTCGGGTTGTGGTTTGGTGGTGAGGCGTCGGTTGCCTTTGAGCCATTTGCCGGTTTGGGCATCGAACCAGTTGCCTGCGGGCAGGACGACCTGGCGGCTGGTTTGGTTTTCGTTGAGCAGGGGTGCCTGCATGATGGTGGGTCCGATGGAGAACTGGTCGTCGATGCGATCGAGTGGGAGGGAGCGTGTGCTTCTGTGGTCGTAGAAGAGGGGTCGGAGGATGGCTTCACCGGTTTGTTCATGCTCGACGAAGAGGTTGTAGAGGTATGGGAGGAGTTTGTAGCGGAGGCGTATGTATCGGCGGATGGTGCGGAGGGTCTTGCCGCCGAATGCCCACGGTTCCTGGTCTTTGGTTCCCTTGACGGTGTGGTTGCGGAGGACGGGGAAGAGGCAACCTGCCTTGTACCAGGCGACGGCGAGTTCGGGTGTGGCGTCGCCGCCGAAGCCGGGGACGTCGGGTCCGTTGAAGGGGAGGCCGGAGAGGGCGAGGTTGAGGCTGGTGGGGATGGCGGTTTTGAGGTGGTGCCAGTTGCTGAAGTTGTCGCCTGTCCATGCTGCGGCGTAGCGGTTGATGGAGGTGAAGCCGCTGCGGGTGAGGATGAAGGGCCGTTGGTCGGGTCGGTTGGCGAGGAAGCCGTCGAAGGTGGCTTTGGCCATGCCGAGGGCGTATTGGTTGTGGTAGGCGGCGTGTTCGATCTTGCCCTGGTTGAAGAGCATCTCGCCGTTTTCGGAGAGTCCGGTGGAGGGGTCGTTCATGTCGATCCAGGCACCTTCGATGCCGAGTCCTGCGGTGGCTTTGTCGACCCAGTTGCTCCACCAGTCGCGGGCTTGCGGGATGGAGTAGTCGGGGAAGACGGTGGTGCCGGGCCAGACGAAGCCGACATATTCGCCGCCTGCCGGGTTGTGGCAGAAGATGTCGTGTTTTTTGCCGGACTGGTAGACGTCGTAGTCGGGATCGCGTTTGACGCCTGGATCGAGGATGGGGACGACGCGTTGGCCGCGGTCGTGGATGTTGCGGATCTGCTTTTCGGCTTTGGGCCAGTGTTTGCTGTTGAAGGTGAAGACGCGGTAGCCGCGCATGTAGTCGATATCGAGCCAGAGTCCGTCGTTGGGGATTTTGTGTTTGCGGAAGTTCTGGTCGAGGTGGTCGAGGTCTTTGTAGCTGGCGTAGCCCCATCGGCACTGGTGGTGGCCGAGTGACCAGAGGGGCGGGGTGGGTGTGGTGCCGACGAGTCGCTGGAGTTTGCGGGTGAGTTCGGGGAGGGTGGGTCCGGTGAGGAAGTAGACTTCTGGGACGCCGTCGGGCGAGCCGATGAAGAAGCGGGTGTCGTCGGCTTCGGCGTCGGCATCGTTCTGGTCAGCGATGCGTACTCTGGGGTTGGTGGACATGAAGACGGCGTAGGGGTTGTTGACGAGGATGCCGGCGTAGTTACCCCCCTGCTGGACGATCATGTAGGGGATGGAGAGGTACATGGGGTCGGGTGAGCCGTGTACGACCTGGGCCATGTTGAAGTCGGCCCAGACGTCGGTGTTCCAGAACTTAGTGTGTTTTTCGGAGAGTTCGAGGCCGAGGGTTTTTTCGCCCATGCCGTAGAAGCGCATGCGTGGATCGAAGCTGAACTGCATGATCCAGGCCTGGCCGGAGACGCCGAAGCTGCGGCCGGGGTAGGAGGCGAGGAGTGGCTTGCCGTTGGGGGCGTTAAGGGTGATTCCGTTTCGGTTGTCGAAGGTGGCTTCGGATGGTTGTGAGCGGTCGAAGGCTTTGGGTTCGAGTTCGGCCTGGCTGTGTTGTGGTGCCCAGCGTCGGTTGGTGATGTCGAGGCGGTGCACGCTTTCGCCGAGGTGCTGCCAGCGGATCCTGAACTGATCCTTGCCGATCTGGAAGCGGTCTTTGGCTGGTTGGCGGCGTTCGGGGAAGGCGAAGTTCTCGGGTTGGTGGCACTTGTTGAAGTACATGCTGGTCTCGTGTGGGTGGTTGTCTTGGGCTTTGTAGGTATAGCATCCCTGCGAGTTTCCGGCAGGCGGGGTGGGCGGATCATGGGATTGATGTGTGGAGGATTCCCGGGGGTGAGCGTGGGAGCCTCTGAGGGGTGTGCGTGTATGGCGTAGATTACGGATTGTTCTTTTCGTTTCACGGAGTCTTGCGTTGACCGAGACGTCTGCTTACAGCCTTGGTGTTGATTACGGGACCAACAGTGTGCGGGCGCTGGTGGTTGATACGGGTACGGGCGAGGAGCTTGCGACGGCGGTGTTCAATTACCCCACGGGTGAGGCGGGGATTCTGTTGGATGCTTCGGATCCGAATCTTGCGCGGCAGCATCCGCAAGATTACATCGACGGTTTTTTTGAGGCTGTGGGTGAGGCGCTTGCGGCTGCGGATTCGATCTCTGGTTTTTCGCGGGACCGGGTGGTTGGGATTGGCGTGGATGCGACGGGTTCGAGTCCGATTCCGGTGGATCGTTCGGGGATGCCTTTGGCGCTGGATGCTGTGTGGCGGGATGATTTGGCGGCTCAGTGCTGGCTCTGGAAGGATCACACGTCGCATGCCGAGGCGGCGGAGATCACGGCGTTGGCGATGGAGCGGGGCGAGCCTTATCTGGCGCTTTGTGGGGGGACGTATTCCTCGGAGTGGTACTGGTCGAAGATTCTTCGCTGCGAGCGGACGTCGCCTGAGGTGGCGGAGGCGGCTTACGGCTGGGTGGAGTTTGCGGATTTTGTGCCGGGGTATCTGACGGGCCGGACGGACCCGGACACGATGGCGCGTGGGATCTGTGCGGCGGGGCACAAGGCGATGTTTCATGAGCGATGGGGCGGGCTGCCGTCGGCGGCGTTTTTGGATGCGCTCTCGCCTGGCTTGTCGCGGTACCGTGAGCGGTATGGGGCGACGCCGAGGCCATCGAGTGAGGTGGCGGGTGGTTTGAAGGCGTCGTTTGCGGAGCGTTTGAGGCTGCGGGCTGAGTTGCCGGTGGCGATCGGTGCGCTGGATGCGCATCACGGCGCGGTGGGTTCGGGTGTGAAGGCGGGGACGATGGTGAAGATCATCGGGACGAGCACGTGCGACATCATGACGGCTTCGATGTCGGAAGCGCTTGCGGATATTCCTGGGGTTTGCGGGATTGTGCCGGAGTCGGTGCTGCCTGGGGCTTACGGGATTGAGGCGGGTCAGTCGGCGGTTGGGGATTTGTTCAACTGGTTCGTGAAGCATCTGGGGCCGGGGGGCTCGGATGCTCATGAGCGGTTGACGGCAGCGTCGGAGGGTTTGCTGCCTGGCGAGTCCGGTCTGCTGGCGCTGGATTGGAACAACGGGAATCGGACGGTGCTGGTTGATCCTCTGCTGTCGGGTCTGATGGTGGGTCAGACGTTGCACACGACGGCGGCTGAGATGTACCGGGCGTTGATTGAGGCGACGGCTTTCGGGTCGCTGGCGATCATCGAGCGGATTGAGGCTCATGGTGTTGCGGTGGAGGCCGTGGTGATGTGTGGCGGGATCGCGGAGAAGAATGCGATGGCGATGCAGATCTATGCGGATGTGCTGAATCGTCCGATTCGGATTGCGCGGTCGGGTCAGGCCTGTGCGTTGGGGGCGGCGGTTTTTGGAGCGGTGGTGGGTGGGGCGCACGCTGATACTGACGCGGCGGTGGCTGCGATGACGGGTACGAAGGATGTGGTTTACGAGCCGGATTCTGAGCGTGTGGCTGCGTATCGCGCGTTGTATGGCCTGTACCTGAGGCTGCACGATGCGTTTGGCGGCGTCAGCGAGAAGGCTGAGTTGGGGTCGGTGATGAAATCGTTGATTTCGATTCGTGATCGGGCGAGGCGTTCGTGGGGGTCGTGACTGTTTGTCTTCAAGCTAATTGAGTTGTCTTACTGGGATTTTTTGAGCGTGGCTTCTTTTGGTCGCTGCAGAAGAACATGACTGATTACCGTGTACCGAGGCCGGCGTCGTTGGCGGCTGTTCCGCCCAAGACGGTGGTGATGATCGCTAGTGGCGACCTGCGTGACTCTGCGAACGTGACGTGCTGGCCGGCGCAGCAGGCGCTGGAGGCGGAGGCGAGGGCTGCTTTTGAAGCGCTGGGTTGGCGGGTTGAGCGTGCTCATGGCGAGGTGTCAACGGCTGAGGGTGTGCACGGGTTCATCAGCAGTCAGAAGCATGGGCGGGAGGTGTTTGCGGGGATTCATCCGGATGCGCCGCTGGTGGTCGCGGAGGCGGTTTGGCAGTACAGCCATCATGTGCTGGTGGGTTTGCTGCGGCATCGCGGGCAGGTTCTGATTCTTGCGAACTGGTCGGGGACGTGGCCTGGTCTGGTGGGTGCGTTGAATCTTCGGGGCTCGTTGACGAAGGCGGGTCGTGAGGCGTCGCTGCTCTGGGGTGCGGACTTCGGTGAGGCTGGGTTCCGGGAGAAGCTGAGGGCGTGGTGTGAGACCGGTCGGATTGTTCATGACCTGAGTCACGTAGCGCGGCTGGATGCTGAGGCTTTGCCGAAGAAGGAGTTGGAGCTTGGGCGTGCGCTTGCGGGTGAGCTTCGGGCGTATCCGGCGATTATGGGTGTGTTTGATGAGGGGTGTATGGGGATGTAGAATGCGATCGTCCTGGATCATCTGCTTAACCCGACGGGGGTTTACAAGGAGCGGCTATCGCAATCGGCTCTTTACTATGCGATGACGCGGGTGGCAGATGATGAGGCTCAGGCGGTGCGGGACTGGTATGACCGTCAGGGCATGGTTTTTGAGACGGGTACCGATGAGGCGACCGAGCTGACGGAGGGGCAGATTCTGGATCAGTGCCGGATGTATGTGGCGGCTGTGCGACTGGCTGAGGCTTTCGGTTGCGATGCGATCGGGATTCAGTATCAGCAGGGTTTGAAGGATCTGGCTCCGGCGAGCGATCTGGTTGAGGGGACGCTGAACTGTTCGATTCGGCCGCCTGTGACAGGTCGGGATGGGAAGCCGATTCGCGAGGGGCAGCCGATCACTCACTTCAACGAAGTGGATGAGTGCGCGGGCCTGGACGGGCTGATTACGCAGCGTGTGTGGTCGGCGATGGGTATGTTGCCAGACAATACGCTGCACGATCTGAGGTGGGGTGATGCGGATCGTAGTGGCACCACGGATGAGTACGTGTGGGTGTTTGAGATCTCCGGCAGTGTTCCGCCGACGCATTTTGAGGAGGGCTGGGCGGGAGCGACGAGTGAGAGGCAGCCGCCTATGTACTTCCGTTTAGGCGGCGGGAGTATCAAAGGGGTGTCGAAGGCAGGTGAGTGTGTGTGGTCGCGGGTTTATGTGCAGGATGATGCGTTGCACATGGACCTAGGGCGGTGCAAGGCGATTGATCTTCCTGAGGCGGAGACGCAGCGCCGGTGGGAGAATACGACGAGCCAGTGGCCGATCATGCACGCGGTAACTTACGGCGTGAGTCGTGACCAGATGATGGCCAGGCATCAGAGCAACCACATTCAGCTTGTTTACGCGGATGATGCTGCCTCGGCCGATCGAGCTGCAGCGGCTAAGGCGGCGATGGCTGAGGCGATGGGGATCCGTGTGCAGCTGTGTGGCACGGATGGTGAGGGGCGAGCGTTGGGTGAGGCATTGGCGGCTTTGTGAGGGCGGGGAGGCTGTCCTGATCGGCGTCATTCGCGGCTGGGGCGGAGTTGTACGTCGCTGAGGCGTGTGCCTTGTGCCTGTTCCTGCAGATTTTGTGTGATCTGAACCATCAGGCCGAGGTCGTGCCAGCCGGCGTCTTTATTCAAGAGGCCATCGTTGACTAGGCGGATGGCGTAGACGGGGCGGTTGCATAGTGTGGGTGCGGCCTCGTTTTGCCTGAACGTATCTCCCTTCAGGACAGCGCCCGCTCCTTGAAAGGGACGCGGGCTGCCTTTCGCCAAGCCAACATGAGGGCCTTTAGATGTTGACGACGCGATCTACTGGATCGAGTCATTGCTCGGGAGCAGGATTAGGTATGCGGATCTTGATCGGTCAATCGATCTGATTGATCTATTGATTCTCGCCTCGAGTTTCTTTGAGCTTGGCGTTTACACGGATGGAGACTTCAACCTGAGCGGGGTCGTCAATCTCGTTGATCTCTCGCTGCTTGCGACCAACTTCGGGTTTACGGCCGAGAGCGTTACTGAGCCAGCCGTAGTTGCCGGACTGGGCCTGCTCGTGGTGGCCTTCAGACATCGACAGAACAACTCGTTAGATTGAGCATCTCTTATCTTGGGAGTATTTCTTGATCCACGGCATCAGCTATTGGTCCCTCGAGCACGGGCTCGCGAACACGCGTCCTGTCGATGCGGCCATTGCAGAGGCAGAGCGTGCTGGCTTTGACGCTCTTGAGCTGCGTGTTAGTCCAGAAAGCGTGATTTGCCCTGATCTGAATGATGATGAATGTCTGACCGTCCGCGAGCAGATCGCAGCCACGCCGCTGGTGATCGAGACGCTCGCGAGGGGCATGAGCTGGGCGTACAACCCGACGTCGATCTCTCATTCGTTTTAGTGATTTTACTCACCACGGAGTTGAAGCATGATTAAGGTAGGCGTTTGCGGCCTCGGCATGATGGGCAACACTCATCTTGATGCGTATACGCGTCTTGAAGGCGTTGAGGTAGCGGCTGTGGCCGATGCCAATCCTGATCGGTTATCCGGGTCGGAGAAGGCGGGCGGGAACATCGAGGGGCAGGCGCAGGGTGGTTTTGACCTGCAGAAGGTCAAGCGCTACACGGATGCGAAAGAGCTGATTGATGACCCTGATATCGACGTTGTGGATATCTGCCTGCCTACGCCTGCGCATCTGCGTTTCGCGATCCAGGCCCTTGATGCCGGCAAGCATGTTTTGATCGAGAAGCCATTGGCGCGTACGTCTGACCAGGCGCGTCAACTCGTTGAGGCCGCGGACCGTGCCGCCGGCCTGTCGATGGTCGCGATGTGTATGCGTTTCTGGCCGGGCTGGTCCTGGCTCAAAGAGACAATCGACGACAAGACTTACGGTCGTGTTCAGGCTGCGACGTTCCGTCGGGTTGCGTCGCACCCTGGTGGGGCCTTCTATCTTGATGGCGATGCGTGTGGCGGAGCAGCGCTTGATCTGCACATTCATGACACCGACTTTGTTCAGTACTGCTTTGGCATGCCGCGTGCTGTTAGCAGTCGGGGCTATTCGTCGTTGACGCATAAGATCGACCATATCACCACGCAGTATCACTATGACGGCATCCCGCTTGTTGTCGCTGAAGGTGGTTGGGCCATGGCGAAGTCGTTTCCATTCACGATGCAGTACGCCGTGAACTTCGAGAGGGCCACTGCGGTCTTCGACCTTGCTGCTGAGGAGCCGCTGACCATTTATTATGGGGACGGCGGCAGCGAGGCTATCTCTCTCGATCCCGGCATGGGTTACGAGCATGAGCTCGCCTACTTCATCAGGTGCATCAAGGAGGGTTCAGAGCCTACAGCGGTCACGCTGCGTGATGCGTCGCTGGCCCTGCGGATTGTTGAAGCTGAAGTTGAGAGTGCACGCAGCGGTCAGGTGGTTGAGGTTGCGTCTGCGGCTGTCTAGTTATGCTTCCAGTATCGTGATTCAGGAGCATCCGGTGGCCGAGGTGGCTGAATCGATGCCTCGGCGGCTGTTGTCACTTGATGTTTATCGCGGGCTGACCATGCTGCTTCTGATGGCCGAGGGGCGGGAGTGTCTGCGGCCATCATTCGTTTGAGCATCCTGCTATTCAGGCGCTTGCCTTCCACTGGCTGCGTCCTCGTGTCGGTTTTTTTACGGAAGGCTTTCTCGGACCGGTCGGTCTAGCTGGTCCGTTGCTGATGCTTGCCACGGCCCTTCTGACGTGGTTCGTCCTCTGGTATCTCTGCTTCTGGCTGTATCGTCATCGGATCTATATCCGAGTCTGACTGAACCTTGTGACCACACATGTTGTGATTTGGCTTCGATGGTCTGATTCGAGGTCGGATTGTTTCTGCTTTGGGTCTGGCGCGAGGTTGCTAACGGTTCCATTCAATCCGTGACGAGGCTCATCGGTTGTGCACATTTGCGGCTGTGGGTGGCATTTACAGGGGCTCGAATCATGCACTTGTGCCATGCGGTGGCAGCGAGCCATTCTTACGGGTCCTGCCCGACGTCGAAGCGTGTAGCGATTAATGACAGATCTTGTGGATCATAGAGATAGATAAGTTCATCAGTTACCCTACTTTTATGCATACGGATTCATACCGTGTCACACCGGGCAGGAAGTTCAGCCTCAGCGGTTTTCCGACCGCTGATGATGGTGGCTTTGACAAGGACGTGGCCCGTGATCGCTTCGCGGGGTTGCGGCAGCGGCTGATCGAGCAACAGGAGCTGCTGTATGCGGATGGGCGGTTTGGGGTGCTGGTTGTGTTCCAGGCCATGGATGCCGGGGGCAAGGGCAGCACGATCCGTAAGGTGATCGGCCCGCTTAACCCGGCGGGGGTTCGTGTTACGAGCTTCAAGGCTCCAAGCGACGAGGAGCTGCGGCATGACTTTCTCTGGCGGGTCCATGCCCGAGCACCCAGACGGGGCGACATCGCCGTCTTTAACCGGTCTCACTACGAGGACGTCTTGATCGCTCGGGTCAAGGGGCTGGTGCCTGCAGAGGTCTGTCAGCAGCGGTATGAGCACATCAACGCTTTCGAGCGGCTGCTCCACGACGAGGGCACCCGTGTCGTGAAGTTCTATCTCCATATCTCGAAGGGCTATCAGAAGCAGCGGCTTCAGCTGAGGCTTGATGATCCGAACAAGCACTGGAAGTTTGAGCCGGCTGATCTTCAAGAGCGTGCCCGATGGTCCGACTACCAGATGGCTTTTGAGGAAGCGATCTCGCGTTGCTCAACGGATCAGGCGCCGTGGTACGTTGTGCCGGCTGAGCGGCGGTGGTTTCGCAACCTGCTTGTAGCGCAGGTCCTGGTCGATACGCTCGATGCTTTGGATCTGAGAACGCCTAAGCCGGCTTTTGACCCCAAGACTATAGATATCCCAGATTAAGCTGCATGGATAGGGTCTCGAGTTGAACATCCTCCTCATCCTGCTGGGGCTTGTCCTGCTGACTGCTGGCGGTGAGACCCTCATCCGCGGGGCTTCCCGGCTGGCTGCGGCGGCCGGTATCCCGCCGCTGCTGGTCGGACTCACGGTCGTGGCCTTCGGCACCAGTGCGCCTGAACTCGCCGTGTCCATCAAGGCCGCACTCACCGGGGAGGCCGACCTCGCCCTGGGTAATGTGGTGGGCAGCAATACGTTCAACATCCTGCTGATCCTCGGTCTGTCGGCCCTGATTCTGCCGCTGAGTGCTTCGATGCAGCTTATCCGGCTGGATGTTCCCGTCATGGTCGGCGTTTCGGTCGTCGCTTGGTTCCTCGCTGGCAACGGGCTGATCTCGCGTTTTGAGGGGGTGCTCCTGGCTATAGGTCTGGTTGCCTATACGGCGTTTCAGATACGCTTGGGTCTGCGTCTGCCGGCAGCTGATGGCGCCCCCTCTACGTCAACCAGGCTTTGGCCCGCCTTGCTGGGCATCGCGGTGGGACTCACCCTTTTGGTCCTTGGTTCGCGAGCCCTGGTCGATGGCGCGACAGCGATTGCTCAGTCCTTTGGCGTTTCCGAGCTTATGATCGGCCTCACGGTCATCGCCTCGGGTACCTCGCTGCCTGAGGTGGCCACCTCGGTGATCGCCGCGGTGCGTGGCCAGCGAGACCTGGCCATCGGTAACGTTGTCGGCAGCAACATCTTCAACATCCTCGGCGTGCTCGGGATCGCGGCTGCTCTATCACCTGCTGGTATCGCGGTGGCCCCTGCTGCCTTGCGCTTTGACATCCCCATCATGGTGGCTGTTGCCTTTGCCTGCCTGCCCATCTTCATCACGGCGGGCCGGATTGACCGCTGGGAGGGTGGGCTCTTTCTGTTTTTCTATGCTGCCTACCTCGTCTTTCTCGTTCTGGCTGCGACCACTCACCCCGGTCTCAACGCTTTCACGTCTGCCATGGCTGGCTTTGTCATCCCTCTCGTCGTGGTCACCCTTGCCCTCAGTCTGATCTACACGAGGGCCCCACGATCGTGACCAGCCAGCATCAGGTCGAAGACTCGCCCGAAGCGACGCGGAGCAATCATTCCCCGGTGGTCCCGCTTCATTCAGTCTTCGACGACTTAGATCAGTTCGTGACCTCGCGGGACGGGCAGGACGTTACGTTGGCTGACGTAGAGAACGCACTTCGTGGGCGCGGAGCCGCCGTCCTGATCCTTGTGCTGTCGATGCCATTTATATTTCCGATACCCATCCCTCTGCTTGCCACCGTCTGCGGGCTTCCGATGTTCGCTATTGGGCTGCGGCTTCTGTTTGCCCGGGAACCGCGGCTGCCGGCTTTTGCCCAACGGCACCGATTTAGCCACAACACACTGTCACGCATCGCCTCGGGGCTCCGGCGCTCGCTAATGCCTCTGGCGTGGCTCTACATGCCTCGACTCGCCCCGCTCTTCTGGCCCGTCGCCTGGCGAATGACTGGTCTGTCCATCGCCCTGGCGGCCCTGATGCTGAGTCTTCCATTGCCTATCCCGTTCGCGAACATGATCCCCGCCCTTGCCCTGATCCAGTTCGCCGCAGGGCTGCTCCAGCGGGACGGGCTCGCGATACTGCTCGGCCATTTGCTGACTGTCTCTGGCTACGCTTACCTATACTGGATCTCCGAAACGGTGCTTCAACTTCTGAAGTCATTCTTCTGAAAACGTATGGATACTGCCGCTGGTGTTGCGTGCAAGCAACCGACGCGATCAATCGTTTTGTCGACTCTACAAGTTACCCTGCGTGGGGGTTGAGGCCTATCAAAAACCATGTTCGGAACTCAGAAGAAATCGCTCCATGGTTGCACGTATATCATTCTAAGATGGGGCTTATGAATCAATCTCAGAGACTCGAGAATCTGAAGCTGTATCGTGCGGTGGTGGGCCCGCTGACGATCTGGCTGCGGCGGGAAGGCGAGGAGTTGTTCGTTGCCACGGAGCGCGATGCCGACGAGTCGCTCAGGCATCGTGACGAGCCGCTGGCTATGGCTGACTCGGAGCCACCGACGGACTCAGCAGCTTTGGCCTGGGATCGGTACATCCTGGCGTCGAATTCGCAGGAGATCGGTCTGCGGTACCTTTTGCCGGACCGCCCGCTTGTCGCGCGTCCCGAATCGGTGCTGGTCTTGCCGCCCGGGAGACATGCGACGTTCTACTTTGGTATTCCGCTTCGGATTGCGGTTGTCGAGGCGGCGCTGCCACCCGTGACCCTGACGGAGTTGCCGACGATCGTCCTGTCGAACATATGGTTCGGTGATCCAATGCAGGGGGAGTTGTGCTACTCGCTTATGACCCGAGCCAAGCGTGATGTCGATCTTGCCGAGCGGCGACCGTATCGGGCGATCTGCACGTTGGAGATCCGCAACGAGTCCGATGAGCCGATCAAGGTCCAGCGGCTACGAGTGAGTGGGCCGAATCTCGACCTCTTTGAGGGCGAGGGTCAGGTCTGGACCAATCGTGTTGTCGCCAGATTCAGGAGCCAGGAGCAGGGCAGCGAGGTGGAGGTTGTTACATCGGCACCGACATCGGGCTTGCGTAAGATCGTGCCGGCTCGTGAACCGGTGGTAGGGAGTGTGGTGTCGCGGGTTCTGGGGATGTTCCGACGAGAGGAGTCCATCGACGCATGATGCTTGCTGCCTTCATTGAATGGTCGATGCTCAGAGAGTACGCGGTTCAGAATCTCGAAACGATTATTCGCGTTCTGATACTGGTCTTTATTGGGTTGCCTGCTGTGTGGTTCGTTTCCAGAACCATCGGTCGGGCCCTTGAGCGGCGAACGACCGCACAAGCCGGGATGGTTGTCCGCAAAGTCATCCTGTACGTGGGTGTGTTGATCATCGGTCTATCCGTAGCCAGGCAGTGTGGGATCCCGCTGACCCCCCTTCTTGGTGCGGCGGGCATTGTTGGTATCGCCGTAGGTTTTGCGTCACAAACCTCAGTCTCGAATGTCATCTCGGGCTTGTTCCTGATCGCTGAGAAGCCGTTCTCTGTGGGGGACGTGGTGAAGATCGGGCAGACCACGGGGCTTGTGCTTTCTATCGACCTTCTGTCGCTCAAGATCCGGACGTTCGACAATCAGTATGTCCGGATTCCGAACGAGACGTTGATGAAGACCGAGGTGGTCAACATCACGCGCTTCCCGATACGTCGTGTCGACTTCACCATCTCGGTCGCCTATCGCGAAGACCTCGATCGTATCAAGAGCATCCTGCTCGACCTCGCGAAGCAACATCCACAGGTCCTGGATGAACCCGATCCGCTGGTGCTTCTGACGAACTACAACAACTCCGGCATCGACTTCCTGTTTGCCGTGTGGTGTGTCAAGTCGGATTTTTTTGAGATCCGGAAGACGCTGATCCCCTCCATCAAGAAGCGGTTCGATGAAGAAGGGGTTGAGATTCCGTTCCCCCATATCAGTCTTTACGCCGGGTCTGGGACCGACGCCTTGCCTATACGGCTCGTCAATGAAGAGCCGGCCCTGGATGCTTCGGTGCCTGATGACTCATCCAAAACCTGAGTTCTGGCTGGCCATTGATTCGGGAGGCCCGGCCGGTCCGCGACTGACGCCAGACTCAGCCTCCTTTGCTCCCAGGCACTAAGATCATCTCTGACTGCTTCGGGCATGGATGTGACGGACGAGGTGACGGATGGCGATACGTATCGGGCTGCATCACTGGACGCGATACCGGTATGACCGGTTGGTTGAGCTGGGTCCGCAGGTAGTTCGGTTGCGGCCGGCGGCGCACTGCCGGACGGGTGTGCTGTCCTATGGGATGCGTGTGGAAGTGGGGGAAGGTGAAGCGGAACCCTTTATCAACTGGCAACAGGACCCGCAGGGGAACTACCTGGCACGGCTGGTGTTTCCGAAGCCGGTGACGGCGTTTGGTGTGGCGGTGGACGTGGTGGCGGATATGATGGTGATCAATCCGTTTGACTTCTTCCTAGAAAAGACTGCGGAGCATTATCCGTTTAACTATGAGCCGGGGCTGGCTCGGGAGCTGCGCCCTTACTTGGAGACGCTGGGGCCGGAGGAGGGGTGCGGGCGGCTGTTCGAGGAGATGCTGGCTGGGGTGGATCTGAGTGAACAGGCGACGGTGGATTTTCTGGTGGACGTGAACCGGATGGTGGAGGAGCGGCTGGACTACTCGCTGCGGTTCGATCCTGGGATTCAGTCGCCTGAGGAGACGCTGGAGCGGGGGGTGGGCTCCTGCCGTGATTATGCGTGGCTTCTCGTTCAGTTGCTGCGGCGGTGTGGGCTGGCGGCTAGGTTTGTATCGGGGTATTCGATTCAGCTGGTGGCGGATATGAAGCCGATTGATGAGGGGGCTCCGGCGGGTGTCGCGGAGGATGTGGCGGATCTGCATGCCTGGGTGGAGGTGTATCTGCCAGGCGCTGGTTGGGTGGGTCTGGATGCGACGAGTGGGATGCTGTGTGGTGAGGGGCATTTGCCACTGGCGTGCTCGCCTGATCCCGGGAGCGCGGCGCCGATCTCGGGGACGCTGGGCGATTGCGAGGTGAGTTTCGAGTATGGGCTGGATGTGACGCGGGTTCATGAGGACCCGCGGGTGACGAAGCCGTATACGGAGGAAACGTGGGCCGCGATCGACAGGGTGGGGCACGAAGTGGATCGGCGGTTGGAGGCGGGTGACGTGCGGCTGACGATGGGTGGCGAGCCGACGTTTGTTTCGATTGACGACCAGGCGGGGGCGACCTGGAACACGGATGCGGTAGGCGGCGGCAAGCGCAGGTTTGCAGAGCGTCTGGTTCGGGGGCTTCGGGAGCGGTTTGCGCCGGGGAGTCTGCTGCATGTGGGCCAGGGCAAGTGGTATCCGGGAGAGCCGCTGCCAAGGTGGGAGCTGGGGGTGTATTGGCGTCGGGACGGCAAGCCTGTGTGGGGCCGAGAGGATCTACTGGCCGATGAGTCGCGGAATGATGGGTTTGGGCATAGCGATGCCCGGCGTTTTCTGGAGCGGCTGTCGCGGCGGCTGCGGGTGGCGGATGGGTATATCCGGGCGGTCTATGAGGATGCCGATCATTACCGTCGGGTTCGTGAGCGGTTGCCGGTCAATGTGACGGCGGATGACAACAAGCTCGAGAACGCGGAGGACAGAGAACGGCTGCGGCGTGTGTTCGAGCGTGGATTGACTACGCCTGTTGGTTATGTGCTGCCTTTGGCGAAGGTGATGCGTGGTGAGGGTTCGCGTTGGCAGAGCGGGATGTGGATGGTCCAGGCTGATAGCGGGGGTCGGGGAGAGACTCAGCCACGGGGTTCGCGCAAGCGGGGTGGGTGGTTGCGGTTGATCCCGGGTGATTCGCCGATTGGTCTGCGGTTGCCACTGGAATCGCTGCCCTGGGTGGAGGAGCAGGACTATCCGTATGTGGTGGAGGCTGATCCGACGGCGAGTGCTGAGGTGCCTTTGCCGGATGACTGGACGCACGGCGGGCAGCGTCGGGCGGTTCGGACAGAGGAGCGTACGGGGCTGACGCAGCGGGTGCACGAGCAGGTGGCGATCGGTGGCGGGAATCCAGCGGATGCCGTGCCGGGTGTGGGCCAGTCGGCGAAGTGGGTGATCCGGGCAGCGATGTGCGTGGAGCCTCGGGATGGTCGGCTGTATGTATTCATGCCGCCGACGCGTCGGCTGGAGGACTACCTGGAGCTGCTATCGGCGGTTGAGTCGGTGGCGGCGGAGTTGGGGACGCCGGTGGTGATCGAGGGCTATACCCCGCCGACCGATGCGCGGCTGTTGCAGATGAAGGTAACGCCCGATCCGGGTGTGATCGAGGTGAACATTCATCCGAGTTCGTCTTGGGGTGATTTGTCCGAGGTGACGTCGTCGCTTTACGAGATAGCTCGTTCGTGTCGTTTGGGGACAGAGAAGTTTCAATTGGATGGTCGGCATACGGGGACGGGTGGGGGCAATCACGTGGTGGTAGGTGCGGCGAGGCCGCTGGACTCGCCGTTTCTGCGTCGGCCCGACTTGCTGCGCAGTTTGCTGGGTCATTGGCACAATCATCCATCGCTGAGTTATCTGTTCAGCGGGATGTTCATCGGGCCAACGAGTCAGGCACCGCGGGTGGATGAGGGCCGTTCGGATGCGACGTACGAGTTGGAGATCGCGTTTGGTCAGATTCCGGGTGCGGGTGAGGGTGATGTGCCGGCGTGGCTGGTTGATCGTGTGTTTCGTCATTTGTTGACGGACCTGACGGGAAACACACACCGGGCCGAGTTTTGTATCGATAAGCTCTATTCGCCTGACTCGGCGACGGGTCGGCTGGGGCTGGTGGAGTTTCGCGGTTTTGAGATGCCGCCTCATCCGCGTATGGCACTCACACAGGCCTTACTGCTGCGGGCGCTGATTGCGCGGTTCTGGGAGGTTCCGGGTAAGCACCACCTGATTCGCTGGGGGACGATGCTGCATGACCGCTTTCTGCTGCCGCACTTTGTAGAGGAGGACTTCCGTGATGTGCTAGAGGACCTGCGCGAGCATGGTTTTGGGCTTGAGGCGGCCTGGTATGAATCGTTTTTTGAGTTTCGTTTTCCGCGGCACGGGACGTATACCTGTGATGGCGTGACGATCGAACTGCGTCAGGCGATCGAGCCCTGGCTGACTTTGGGTGAGGAGGCAACGGCGGTCGGGACGGCTCGGTATGTGGATTCTTCGGTCGAGCGGATGCAGGTGAAGGTCACGGGGTTGGTGGGGACCATGGCTGGCAGGCGACATGCGGTGGCGGTCAACGGGGTGGAGCTGCCCCTGACGGCGACGGGTCGTCAGGGTGAGTTTGTCGCGGGCTTGAGGTACCGGGCCTGGCAGCCCCCCAGTTGTCTGCACCCAACGATACCGGTGCACGCGCCGCTGGTGTTTGATCTGGTGGATACCTGGGCGGGTCGTTCGATTGGGGGCTGCACCTATCACGTGACGCACCCGGGTGGTCGGAACTACGAGGTCTTCCCTGTGAATGCCCTGGAGGCTGAGGCACGTCGGGCGAACCGGTTTTTTGCACACGGGCATACGCCCGGTTCGTTTGCGATGCGGCCGACGGAGCGGAGTGAGGAGATGCCGGTGACGCTTGATTTGCGTCGGGTGCGTTGGGAGCGTTAGGAGACTGGCGGTTCGGGCGAGAGTGGCCGATAGATCGATGCAAGGGAGGGGCGAAGTGTGTTCGTGGTGGGTGTTGCTTATGCCGGCACCGTTGTGGGTTAGAATCAGGGGATGGGTGTGACGCCGATGAGTGATGCAGGTCCCGTGTCGTTGGTGGGAAGCTATGGCGTCGACGAGGGGGTGTTTGATGAGATGAAAGATGGGGAGGGTCGCGTGCGGGCGGGATGGGGCTACTTTTCGGATCAGCTGGAGCGGTTGGGTGTGGAGGAGGTCGAACGTCGTTGGCGGGTGGGTCAGCGGATGCTGGCAGACAACGGCGTGACGTATCACGTTTATGAGGACCCGCGTGGCATGGATCGGCCATGGGCGCTGGATCCGATTCCGATGATTGTGTCCGCCGAAGAGTGGGCGGGTATCGAGTCGGGGCTTATTCAGCGGGCGAGGTTGCTCAACGCTGTTTGTGGGGACCTGTATGGGGAGCAGAAGCTGCTGAAGGATGGATCGATTCCTGCGGAGCTCATCCTCGGGCACCCTAACTTTCTGAGACCTTGTCATGGACTGCGTGTGCCCCGGGATCAGCACCTGATGTTCTACGCGGCGGATTTGGCACGGTCGCCTGATGGTCGGTGGTGGGTGCTGAATGACCGGACGCAGGCGCCTTCGGGCGCGGGATACGCGGTGGAGAATCGCCTGGTGGTGTCGCGAACGATGTCGGGCGTGTTTGGTGCGAGTCGTGTGACACGACTGGCCCGATTCTTCGCGCGATTCCGCGAGTCGTTGCGAGCCATGTCGCCTCGGGTGGGCGAGAACCCGAGGGTGGTGTTGCTGACGCCGGGCCCCTTCAACGAGACTTTTTTCGAGCATGCGTATTTTGCGAGGTATTTGGGCTTCACACTCGCTCAGGGCGATGACCTGACTGTCCGGGACGACAAGGTGTTTCTCAAGACGCTGGGAGGGCTGCGTCGGGTGGATGTGGTGCTGCGGCGGCTGGATGACAGCTACTGCGATCCGCTGGAATTGCGAGGCGATTCGGCGATCGGCGTCCCGGGGCTTGTCCAGGCGGCGTGGTCGGGGAACGTGGTGGTGGCGAACGCTCTGGGCTCGGGTGTGCTGGAGACGGCTGGGTTGATGCCGTTCACGGAAGGTTTGTGTCGCTCGGTGCTTGGTGAGGAGCAGAAACTATCGAGTGTGGCAACGTGGTGGTGTGGGCAGCCAAAGGAACTAGCGTATGTGGAAGAGCATTTGCGTCGTCTGGTGATCAAGCCCTCTTTCCCTGGTGCTCCGGCCCCGGGTCTTGGCGGGGTAGCGATTGATGCGGTCTTCGGTGATGCACTGGACGCGGCGGGTCGTGAGGAGATGATCGGCCGTATTCGTGAGCGGCCGGAGGCCTATGTTGCGCAGGAGAGCGTCAACATCTCGACCTGCCCGGTGTGGGCGCAGGGCGGTCTATCGCCCCGGCACGTGATGCTGCGAGCCTATGTGGCGGCCACGGACGATGGCTACATCGTGATGCCCGGCGGTTTGACGCGGGTATCGTCGACGCACGACTCACGGGTGACATCCATGCAGCGTGGTGGGGGAAGCAAGGACACGTGGGTGCTGTCGGAAGGACCGGTGTCGTCCTTCAGCCTGGTGCGTTCTGAGGGCGGGGGCCGGGTAACGATGCTGGCGAACGATAGTTTCGATCTGCCAAGCCGGATCGCTGACAATCTTTATTGGTTAGGGCGTTATCTGGAGCGGAGCGAGGGCTTGGTCCGTTTGTTGCGGGCGATTGTCACTCGTATCACGGACGAGGCGGTGGAGGATGAGGGTCCGGAGGTATCGCGTCTGGTCATGGCGCTGGACGTGTTGACGGGGCAGGAGGAGGCGAGTGAAGAACCTGCCAAGCGGGTGCTGGAGGTGTTGCAGGACGCTGAGGCGTCCTGGGGTTTGTCGGATGCTCTGCTACGGGTGCGTCGGTTGGCCTCGTTGGCGCGAGACAGGGTGTCGGTGGATGCCTGGCGGGTGCTGAGCCAGCTGGTCCGGGAGTACGAAGAGGCGATCGCGTCTGGCGTGGGTACCTCGGGTGACTGGGCGGAGGTGATGGATCTCCTGAATCGCTTGCTGGTAACACTCGCGGCATTCACAGGGGTGGGGACGGAGTCGATGCTGCGGAATCAGGGCTGGCGTTTCCTGGACATGGGCCGTCGGTTGGAGCGGGCAGTGAGCGTGGTTTCGCTGCTGCGTCTGCTGACGGTGAATCCGGAGGAGAACGAGGGTCCTGTCTTCGATGCGTTGCTTGAGGTGATGGCCAGCGCCATGAGTTACCGGCAGCGCTACCTGGCAGTACCGACGGCTTTACCGACGATCGAGATGCTGCTGCTTGACGAGACAAATCCGCGTTCGTGTGCTTACCAGTTGGTGGAACTGGCTGAGCACCTTGATCAGCTGCCCAGGGCGACGGATGCGCAAAACCGGCGGGGCGAGGACCAGTTGCTGGTGTTGAGGATGCTGACAAACCTGCGCCTGGCAGACCCTGTGCGGCTGGCGGGGTTTGATAATGAGGATGCCCGGGATGCACTGGCGTTCGAGTTGATGGGCCTGAGTGCACAGCTGCCAGAGCTATCGGATGCGATTACTCGTCAGTTCCTGAGCCATAATCTGGTCTCGCGTCGGTTGGGTCAGCGTGAAGCATTGGCGATACGGAGCGGCGATGTCGGAGAGCCGGAGCGTCTGGGAGCTCTTCGGGAGCGACGTGGGGAGCGTGGATGATGCGTTACCGCGTGCGTCATGAGACGTTGTACGAGTATGCCTCGACGGTCAACCTTGGTCATAACCAGGTCTTTTTGTGTCCGAGAGATCTGGCCGGTCAGCGTTGTCTGTCGAACGCGATAAGGATCGACCCGGAGCCAGAGGTTCGTCACCAACGGGTGGATTACTTCGGTAACACGATGGTGGTGTTCGTGGTCGAGGATCCCCATGAGCGGATGGCGATTATCGCGGAAAGCGATGTGGAGGTGGAGGCACTGAACCGTGAGCGTGAGCCGGATCTGCCTTGGGAAGAAGTAAGGGGCAGATTGCGGGTGGATCGAGAACGAGCCGGGTTGAGTGCACTGGAGTTCACCTTTGATTCGCCGCTGGTGCAGATTCATCAGGATGCAACGGCCTACGCGGCGAAGTCTTTTAAGCCGGGCCGGCGTGTCATCGAGTCGGTGCGTGAGTTGACGAGTCGGATTCACCAGGATTTTCGTTACGACCCAACGACGACGACGGTGACAACAGCGGTGGACGAGGTATTCGAGCAGCGTTCGGGGGTGTGCCAGGACTTTGCCCATCTTCAGATCGCGATGCTGCGGGGTTTGGGGCTGCCCGCTCGTTACGTATCTGGGTATCTGCGGACGTTTCGAGAGGACGAGCCGGATGATCCGGGTTTGGTGGGTGCGGATGCGTCGCACGCATGGGTGTCGGTGTACGCGGGTGATGGACGTTGGATCGATCTTGATCCGACGAACGATCAACTCGTGGGCGAGCATCATGTGACACTGGCCTGGGGTCGGGATTATGGGGATGTCGCGCCGGTCAAGGGCGTCATCGTGGGCGGGGGCGAGCAGACGATTGATGTGGCAGTGTCGGTTCAGCCAGTTCGCTGAACTTTGCTGATGATGGCACTGACCAGCGTTATCGATGTGTGTGCAGCGGTGTGCGATCGTCCCGGTATCCTTATCCGTTTGCGACGCTCGTGATTGACGAAGATGGTCGATGATCCTCATCTGTGCCCTTGAGAGTCAGTGACATCAGGGGCTATCGAAACGTCAGCCCTCCGACGAATAAATCATTCTTGTAAAGCTGGCACACCTTCCAGATCTACGAGATTTCTGCGCGAAGCCCGCTGCTCACTGATTAATGCTTGTCAATTGATTTTTCGATAGGAAGTCAAGTACGGTGCAAGGCATCAACATCTTGATGCAGATTTAACATGGGCGAGGAATCATCCCCTCGTGCAGGAAACGCTAACAGGAGCATAGAGGTGTCGAACATAGTCCTGATTTCTAGTTCTGCCCGCTGAGGGCCAGTGGCTTCGAGACGCCAGCGCAACACCGGCCAACCGGTCAAGGGTTATCCTTGCAAATCTGTCACGATGATCCAGATTTACATGGTTGTTGAGTTGCGCTTCTGTCAATAAAAACCGACCTCTGAGACCCATGACCAACAGCTGGAGCGGCATACGCTCGACCTACGTGCACACAATATGTAAGCCCATTCAGGCTATGGCATTACGCCCAGCAGACGACATAGAGGCCACTATCAGCCAGCCAAACATTCAATCACTAGCCCCATCCCTATCTGATCATAAGTCTCAGTGCTACAAGCAATAGCGGGTGACCGGACTCGAACCGGCGACATTCAGCTTGGGAAGAAGAAATCCTTAGTTGCCGCAGAGCTTTGCAAGCCTTGGCCTCTGATGAAGATAGCGCGATTCGCACTCTTCGCACGTTTCGTGTGGCTTCGCACCAGTTCGCTTCTTTCGTAGTATTTGCAAGCTTCACCAGCAGCCTAGAACCTGTGGATCGACAGTCCCGATTAGATTATTCGTAAACTCTTATCCAACGCAGGTTTGTTCGCAAACGCTGACGCGTCTGTAGTGAATCAATCCGTGCTTTCGCTGTCGCAGCTGGTCGCAGCCTGCCAATTACTGACACTAAAACAGCAATCGACGCTCTGTAGTTACCTGCTCAGAGTCCTTTCATCAAAATCTGATTCGATAAAGGCAGACTGATCCGAACAGAATGAGTGCTGACATGGGCTCCGGCACGGAAGTCGCCCAGCCGAAGTTGGATGCGAGCATGGATAGATCGATGAGATCAACAGCCTGATCGCCATTGAGGTCGCCGTCAAGATAGCCTGCGGAAACCCCGCCAAAGTTCCGGACCAGCGTGCCCAAGTCCCCTAGCCCGATGGCCTGGTCAAGGTTGAGGTCACCTAGACGCGTGCCAGCTATAGTCTCAAGCCATAAGGTCAGGTCGCTCTGATCGTTCAGGCCGTCGTGGTTGACGTCGTAGTAGAGGTCGATGTCACGGGGCTGATCGAGCATCAGCAGGTCGGCAAGGTCGATTCGCCCATCCTGATCGAAGTCGCCCTGAACCAGAGGCAGATACACGATTCGAATGTCTTCGACTTGTCCGTAATCTATTGATCTAACTCTATAATCCGTAGTGCTTGAGTCAGCCCACACAATGTCCAGTTGAGCGTGCGCTTCGCTGATTCTGATGGCCTTGCCTGTGAAATCGCGATCCAGAACTATGGGTCCATATTCAGAACTGGTGAGTTTAAAGTCATGGCCATACAGAATCACTATGCCATGATTCTTTGTTATGCCAAAGTTGCCTCCACTGATGTGGGCGACTGCACCCTCGCTAAGATCGTGGATATAAGTGGAACCACCCGTCATGACCAGGCGGCTGTCCGAATCAAAGTCCGCACCGGTCCATTCATCCTCATGTCGCGTTCTTCCCAGTTCTGTGGCCAGTAAGCCATCTCTCACCAGCACATGAGTCGATCCAAACGCGTCGAAGTGTGGGCCCACACGGCCGCCTTCGATCAGGATCTCGGCATTGAACATCTCAAGATTGGATCCGATCGATCCACCGCTGAGCACCTCAATCCTGCTGCCCTCGCCTGCATTAAAGTTCGAAGGCAAAGAGCCGCCATCCGAGACGCGCAAGATTTGTGTCGCGCGAAGTTTATGGTCTGAGTGCGGCTCAGACACCTCAAGCAGACCGGGTGTTGCCGGCTCAGGTGATGCCTGTCGAAAGATGATCGATTCTCCAAGATGGTCACCCTCCCACTCTTCGTAATAGCTCGTGAACCGCTCATGTCCATCCCTGAGTGAGAAGGCGAAGGGTGTGCCATCCTTGAACACCCCCGTGAGAAGAGCATTGGTCGATGATGCAAAAGGCCGTCTAAACAGACGATAGTGTGTCCCTTCAGGATTAGTCAGTGCTACAGGCTCTCCGTTGATTCGAAAATCATCACCCTCGAAGATCATCTCTCTTGCATTTAGTGGCATCTCATCCCAGTAGGTGCCGCCCGACAGCTTCCAACTCGAGCCTTCGTGCCCGTAAGTTGACCATCTGGCATCGAGTTCACCGCCGGTTACATTAAGGTTGGCTGAGACCGCGCTACGTAGAGTGAGCATCCCTTCATGAAGATTGATGACAGATGATTCAGAACTGGGATGCGATATCAAGTTGCGTATACTCCCCTGTGTGATATCGACAGTTGCTGCTTCATAGACCTCAAGCGTTCCAATATTGGCCCCGGCGACCCTGACACTACCAGCGTAGCTCCGGATTAGATCCAGATCGCTCCCCTCTAGAGCAATGACGAGCGACTCGGGGGCGGCATCGAGCAAGCCCCGATAGGGTTCTGAAGAATCGAGCACCAGGGTCTGGTGCTCTCGAACTCCCTGACGAGGAATACCATCGATACTGGCAACCAGAACCTTCTGAAGGACTGGCGGTGGATTATGCTGATGCAGCACCAGAGACTCGCCATTTAAACGATGCATGAAAACAGAGCCATCAGAGAGGGTAGCGTATAGGTTCCCTGTAACCGCTGAGCCCGAGAGAGTCTGGCCGTATAACGAGGGATTCACAGGCTGATGACCGATCCTAAACTCACTACCGTAGACCTCAAGGCGATCACTCAGGAGCAGATCGCGTACCGAACCGCCGCGGACCACAGCCTGCTCATTCGACTCGTTGCCATGAGTACTTCCACTGGTATTTATGCCCCAGTATGTGCCGCCGTGAATTTCAATCGAGCCTTTGAGGTGTCGTAAATAGCTGATCGTCCCATCCATCATTGTCACCCGATGAGATGACGCTTGGCGACCGCCAAGACGACCGCCAAGGAGTTCAATATGACCGCCCTGGATGACCACATTCGAGTTTGTGCCTACCAGACCATCGACCACGCCTCCTGGGTAGACATGGACGATGGCCTCGTCAGGAATGAAGTAGCCAAAAGTGGTGCGACTGCCGTCATTCCTGTTACGGTTACCAAGTAGCGCCCCGTCATAAAGATTGATCAAGGAGCCTTTGAAATCAACAACAGCCGTATGGTTCCCCGTTGGCCCAAAGATCTCGAACGAGTTCCCGACGACCCCTCCAGCTAGAACATCAATGACGAGATCAGGCCCGAGCGTGAAGCTCTGGCCCTCGAAGACGCCTGCAGCAAGCTCGATCTCGGTAATGACTTGGCCTTCGCCAACCACAATGCGCTCTGCAGCACTTGTACTTGCGAAGCAGAGTGTTAGGACGAGCATCCCTGGAAGCCACCGGTAGCGCATGGAGAAACCCCTTTCCCTGCCGTTATCGGGCAAAGGTGTCAAACAAGCCCACAATACAGGGTCTGCAGTTCACAACACAGGGAACCGCCAGATTAGTCTGAAGTTGGTTCTCACTGGGATCTGACTCGCCACCACAAGTGGTACCAGATGCTATCTCGGATCGAGGTGGGTGTGAATCGTGGCCGCCCGGCGTAGGGCCGCAGCCCCGGAGCCAGACGGCCACGGGCAGATCGCTTCGGTGCTGGCGGGTGGTAGTTCAGGGCCGAGTGAGGCCGAATCGTGTTGTATGTGACCCGCCATCGTTCGATCAGCACCCTGGCTTCGAGCAGGGTGTCGAAGATCTCAAGGTTCAGCAGTTCATCTCTGAGCTTGCCGTTAAAGCTCTCGACGTAACCGTTCTTCCAAGGGCTCCCCGGCACGATGAAGAGGGTATTCACACCCACCTTCGCCAGCTACTCACGGACCGCTTTGGCCGCAAACTCGCTGCCATTGTCAATGCGGATGTGATCCGGCACGCCTCGCGTGCTCATCAGCCAGGCAAGACGCTCGAGCACGTCCTAGTGGCTGAGCCGACGGGCCACATCAAACGACAGATACTCGCGGGTCAACTCGTCGACAATCACCACCAGGCGAAGTACCCGGCCATCATGAGTCCGGGTCTGGACGAAGTCGTACGCCCAGACGTGGTCCTTGTGTGTCGGTCGAAGCCGGATGCACGACCCGTCATTGAGCCACATAACCTGCCCCCGTGTTTCATACCACCACTTGGTTGTACCACGAAGCGAGCCAGGTCATTAAGTCATGTATTGGGTTCATTGTGTCTATGGCAGTTTAGAAACAAGCAGAGTGTCAGTGATTAGCATTATCAAGAATGAGTATCAAGAGTAGGTAGGGATAGATGAGAGGCTCACGGTTTCTCAGTATCCGAGTATACGGAGGTAGTTGCCGCTGAGGAGGCGCCGGGCGTCGGCGCGGATGTGCTCGTCGGTGAGAACGTAGCCGGTGTCGGCGGTCCGCTGGTACATGTCAGCAAGTACACTCGCAATAAGGGTTCTGGAGTGGGACCACTTGTAGAGGAGTTGATCGAGGACCCGGGCGTCGGAGTGCTGGGGGACGAAGGTGCTGCCGAGGAGCTCGAAGCGTTCGGTAGTGATCTCAGTGATGATGGAGGGGTTGTTGAGGAACCACCAGCACCCGAAGATCATGAGGTTGCTGAACTTGCGCGCAGCGACGCAGAGCTCGTGCTGGGATTCGCGGCTTAGCATGGTGACGAGGAAGCGGTTGTCGGGGAAGGCGGCGCAGAGGCGGGCGACGGAGGCGGCGTCGGCTTTGGCGAGCATGTCGCCGGCGGAGCGGAGGGCGGGGTTTACCTGGCGGAGGGTGCCGATCATCATGGCGAAGGGGAGGTCGTGGTCGCGGCAGACGGGGAGGACGACCTGCTCCAACATGTTGGTGGTCAAGGGATTGGCGTCGGGGCTGGCGTAGCGGAAGGTGGGTGGGAGGCTGACGGCAGTGTAGACCGGTCTCATGCGCGCGATCCAGTCGGTCAGGAATCGGCGGGCTTCGGTAAGGCTTTGTTCATCAGGGGTTTGCAAAACCTTGTAGCCGAGGGAGGCGAGGACTTCCGCGGCGGCGGGCCAGTCGGTCAGCAGTTCATCGAAGCGGAGGACGGGGGCGAAGCGGGGGTCGGATCCGACGTTACGGTCGGCGAGCCATCTTGTGCGCTCATTCTCGTCAAAGACGTTGTTGGTCATGGTGATTCGGGTGACGCCTGAGCGTTGCATGACCGTGTCGATGTAGTTGTCTAAATCCTGCTCTGCGAACCACTTGCGGTGCTGGTTGAGGTCGCGTTCGTTGGGGTCGAGGCCGAGGTGGGCGAGGGTGGTGAGGACGCCGCGCGTGGCCTCGCTGAGGGGGGCGCGGTCGAGGAAGAGGTGCTGCCAGATGTGGTCGGCCTGGCGGGGCTTGGGCCAGGACCAGAAGGTGTCGTACGGGAGTTCGGATGCGGGGACGACGCGGAAGACCTCGGCTATTAGGTAATGGTAGGTAAGGAGTTCATCGATTCCCCAGAGTGCGAGGCCGTGGGGGTCGGGGGTGGTGGAGGAGGTGGGGACGGGGCTGCCGAAGGCGGGCGGGTAGAGGTGGGTGTGCATGTCGACTACAGGTTCGTCGGCGATGATGGCGGCGACGCGGTCGTGGAGAGAGGGTGGGGTCATGGGTTGTCCTAAAGGAAAGTTAATGGTTCCAGAGCCGCACTCCTCTTTGCTACGGGCTGCTGTGGAATCTCAGGAGTTCAGCCAGAGGTCAGCGTGACGGCTAACACAAGCACCGTGAGTGCTTCGCGTTAGGGTCGACCAAGGCTAGGATGATTTCGTTGACGGTATCAGCCCAAGCAAAGGTATCGAGAATTCCCGGGTCTACTCGGACTACTAGCTGAGCTGCTTGATGAGACTGTCTCGTCATCTCTTCTACCTTCGCCTATAGAGGGGGCTGATTTCTCATTCGTCTACCACGGCGAGTGCTCTGCACACTGATAAAATGCTTCCGTATCGTCCTGCTCTACAGGTCATGACACTAACACCAATACTTTGAGTTAAAGCAGGTGACTAAATACCGACGCCGCAAGCCAAGCAGCACGTGGCTCCCCTCCGCTGAACTCAAGCATATTAGTCTGATCAAAACAGCATAGCGGGCCCCGAGCGGGTTTCCTGGTAGCAACAACCGGTACGCGGACCTTGGTGTGATCGCTGTCCCACCCAGTTGCGTTAACACTTACAAGTGGCATAAGCTCCTGTCCAACTAGATAGGTCGCTGTCGTGTGATCAATACGGCCGCGATGCTCACACCACCAGCGTGTACAGAGTGTACCCGCGGCCTCCAAAGCGGGTCCGAGGAGGGTGAGATTCGACTCTGGCACAGCGTGATACACGCCTGAGAATGTCTCGATATTGATCGAATCGCTATGGAGGAACCTAAAGCTGCCTACGGGTTGAGGTACGACGTACAATGAAGGGCCGTCACTAGAAGTGAATGCCGTGAATAGTGTTAACTGCTCGTCACTATGAGCGGGATCGATAAAGATTAGGTCTATATCAGGCTGATGTGTATATAGGTCTATTACATTCATGCCGAGAGCTTCACCAAGACAACGAATACGCTCAGCAATAGTCTGTTCTCGTATTGGTAGCACCCCCATAGTCTTGCCACGTAGATGCTCAAGTGAGTCATGCTCCATCAGACGGGGCCAGATATCGTACTCGACCTGATGTGTATGGGCTGCTCGGGCTTCTTCATCAACCAGTGAACAGCGCACCTCTAGGCTGTTACGTTTACTCGTTGTATCAGAAGAAGGCACTTGGATCCTGCCTACAGGATGAGCCTGCATTGCCTTGGGTTTTACGGGGTTCCGTCCAACATGATACTGCTGGTTAGCAGAGCAAACTTCCCAATGAAGAAACCAGCTAGTGTCTGATTGGCGTTCTCTGCTGCATCGCTCATCAAAGATCCAGACATCGAGATCAAGTGGTGCTCCAGCCCAGATAGCTGTTGTCTGCTGATGAAGGTTTACTGCAAGCGGGGCAAGAGCGTCGGCAAGCTCAAACCAAGCGGGCTTAGGGTCACGACGCCATGACATGAGTGATTTCATCCAGCCTGCGGGCCAAGCGTCGATTAGAAGGTGTACGGCTGTTGAGTTGATACGGTCTAAACGACGTCGTAGTGCATCGGTCATCGTCCGAACAGCCCACGCCTGATGGGTCTGGCTCGCTTCAATCCATTGGGAAAACGTTTCAGGCGGCGTGTACCATCTGCAGCGCTGGGGCCAACTCTGGTTGCGAACGATTCGTTCAGGTGTCCAGGTTGTGTCGGTAGGCCCAAGTGGTCGCCAATCACTAGGGTAGTCGTTCATTACGATGTCAAGACAGTCAAGTCCTTCAGCGCCATATTCTCCGCACCCACCACGCCAACCCGGTCGGACATCAAACAGTTCACCGGAGATGAGACGACCTAGATGTATCTCATGGTCGGTATACCAGGCTGCATAGCAATGGCTATCGGGCTTACTATCACTAGGAGCAATATCCATATAGTCGCCATCGCATGCCTTGACTATACGATCGGGATTATGTGTCTTGACATAGCTGGCTACAGATCTGAGTAACTCGTGGAGATCGTCACGTCTGAGTGAACGTGGAATACTCCATGGCTTCCAATCAAGCGGCATTGGCTCATTAATTAGACTTACGAGAATATTCGAAGGATGCTGGCGGACTAGTCGCTCCATCTCACCCGCTTGACGGAAGACTTCTGACTCAACACCGTTTCTAACGTAACCAAAGAGAGGAAGATCGGTTTGAAGCATAAAACCAAGTTCGTCTGCTATGTCATAAATCTCGGGCTGAACAGGCCTTTGCGTCAGGCGGTAGAAGTTCAGATTGGCTGCTCTTGCAATTAGCATATCATTTGCGACCTGCTCTAAGTCATTGTCGAAGACCGAGCACTGCATATGCCCCATTGTATTCGCACCACGCAATACAATTTCTTCATGGTTAAGATAGAAAGTACCTGCTTGTCCATTACTCTGCTGGTGGGTATCCATTGAGAATGTACGCACACCAAATCGTGTATCAACTACATCAATAGGTTTGTTGGCTTCAGATGAGTACAAACTAGTCCTAGCTACATAAAGCCAAGGGGCGTTGGTTGACCACCGTCGTAGGCGTGGCATCTTTAGCCGATAGCGGAAAGTACTCATTTCGGGGAGTAATCTTCCCACGTCGAGTGTCAGTGGTCCGAACGATTCGCCCTCAAAGTTCGAGGGGATGATCTCTAGGCTCACGTGGAGTGACTCTGATTCAGTTCGAGTGTTCCAGACCTCGAGTGTAACCTCAACCTCGTCGGAATCCGGTAGCGGTCGTACAAATACATCACTTACGAAGACCTGAGGTCGTTGCTCGATCGTTACCGGTTGCCAGAGCCCAGCGCCAGGCGGACAGTGATGCCAGCCAACACCAGGCTCGTTCCACCCTAGACCTGTACAGCCATAGATTTTGTCACCATCAGTCGGACTATCGACATCCAGGTGACTCCATGACGCAAGCCCGACTGTAGGCGGCTCGTTCTCAATGCAAACGGCAAGGAGATTATCTCCACGATTCTTAAGCCATGGGGTAACATCGAACTCAAATGGAGCGAACAGTCCTGTGTGTGAACCGACAAAGCGCCCATTGATAAATACATGAGCAGTATAATCAGCTGCACAAAAGCGAATCCAGATACTAGAATCTTCAGCAATTAACCTGGTGACATCTACTTTCTCACGGTACCACCCTCTCCAGCGACCAGCAGGTCCTGTGTAATGCGGAATTCGTACACGCATCCATCTATGAGAATCATCCAGTTCTTTACCAGGGTGTTCGTCTGTCTCTTCAATGCGAAAGTCCATCGTCTCAAGATTTAGAAACTTGCGTGTTGATGGGCATTCTGGCTCAAGGCGTCGCCGGAACTTCTTATAATATAGTCCAAGCTCTTTCACCTTTAATTGCAAGTCTTTGGCTGTCCGCAGGCGCGGCGCGACTGGCACGGGACCTGCATTATCGCTAGATGCATTCAAGATCTGAGTGGGCCTTGGCAGTGCAGGAAGAGTATGAGCTTGCTTCGAACTCGTTGCAGCATTATCTGCAATACCTGCGAATACATCGCTTTGGGTGGGCTTTGTCATATGTATAGTCTTACTATGTCAGATTAGTAATAGTTCTATCAGGATGCTCTACATAACTCGTAGAAATATTGGGTGGGCGAATATGATATCTGTCGGCCCTAGGTGAGTCAGTATGCTAAATGATGTCAAGATAGCATTGTTAACTCACCCAGTATGCTGCGTGAGAACGATATGTAGCTTTCATCAAAACACAACTGAATGCATTTATTGAGGTTCATATCATTGGTTGAACTAACGTGATGTGGGTATACTAGGATCTTAGTGCCGGACCTCACGTAGACGGGAATCTGATGTAAGGGTACATACTTGTTCCTTACCCAGCATTCCCCCGTGATCAATTCGCCGCTCCAGAGGTCTATCCAATCACCTGTAGGTAGGTAGATGTCGCGAATGTTGTCCTCATTCATAATTGGTGCGACTATGAACGTACGGCCACAAAAGAACTGATCATCCAGCATCCAGCAAACAGGGTCAGATGGAGCATGCAAACACATTGGTGCGAAGATAGACGAGCCTGTTTCAATACAGTTATCTGCTTCATCAAGGAGGTAAGGGATCAGTGCATAACGCAATTTGAGATAGCCGCGCACATGCTCAAGAACATTCGGGTACTCATATGGTTCCCTTGGGCTTGTACCGTGATATCGCATGTGGCTGCAGAAAACAGCAAGCTGCGTCCATCGCAAGTAGAGTTCATCTGTTGGCCATGAGTTCATAAAATCCGGAACACCGTGAAACCCAGGGATGTCATGTGCCCAGTACGCAAAGCCTGACATAGCCAGATGCAGCCCACCTCTGACTGCTGCAGCCATCCCATCCCACGTTGAAGCCGTATCACCAGCCCAGTGAACGGGATAGCGTTGGCAGCCGGCCCATCCGGCGCGTGACCAGGTCAGGCCGCAACCGTTGATCTGCTCTGTAATGTCGTAAGCGGCCTTCTGGTACAGAACTGGATAACAGTTCCGTAGGCGTGAGGCAGTCATCCCAGAGTAATCAGCATCCATATTAATATCTTCACCAAAATCAGTCTTGATACATGCGATGCCTAATTGTAACAGTGGTGCTAGTAGCTCATTCTGGTACCAGTCCAGTGCGCCTGGGTACGTAAAATCAATCTGTTCGTTGTTTGCGATGAGATCGAAATCAGAGCCCATGAGCTTCGACGAGTGTGTTGACGGTGGTAGAAATCTATTCTCTTTTGCGTGGCGGTAAATATCTGCTTTCTTGCTGATAGTTGGTGTTTGCCAGAGAGTGACCCGATACCCTATATCTAAGAGTTGTTGAACGAAGTATGCAGGATCAGGAAACCGCTCTTCGCTGAACTTCCATTCGCATATCCAGTCGTTTTTAAACCAGCCAGTATCAATATGCATTACATCGGAAGGCAGGTCTAAGTCTCGCAGCTGCTCAGCAATATCTATAATCTCATCGGCTGAGAAGTACGTCATACGAGACATCCATACGCCGTAACTCCAAACGGGTACCTTGGGTGGGTGGCCAGTAATCATACGATAGTTGTACAGAATCTGAGTTGGCGTCTCACCGCCGATGATAAAGAGATCAATCTGGCTATGCTCGATGCAGCCCTGTACGGCACGACCTGATATATCAGTGAAGGAAAGAGAAGTAGCTGAACTGGTATTAATGTACATTCCATAAGGTAAGGAAGACATATAAAACGGGACATTTTTATATGTACGCCTACTATTGTTGCCTAAACCGTCCGTGTTAACCAGCTGGATGGTCCTTCCCGCGAGGTCCAACTTCGCAAAACGTTCACCCGTGCCGACGAATCGTTCGTTCGGGCTCGCGCAGAAGGAAAATAGGCAGGAATAGTTCGTGTCGTTGCCTGCTGGCACTGAAACGAAGCCGAGCCCTACCGATTCGATACGTGACGGAAAGAACTGGTCATACGCTACTAAAGTGACTTGCTGCTCTCTCTTGGGGAAGACCGCTAGTTTAAGGAGTCTTTCTGATCCCGGGATAAGGTCTGACCAGGATCTGATCTCTGATTCTGTTCTATCTATGAGTACACGCGTACCACCTTCGTCATCAAGTATCTCAAGCTCTGACTCGCTCTCTCTCACGTGAAGTTGATCGATTGTGAGCTTTGCATCGAAGTAGAGTGATGGCGACGAATCATCGAACTCACACTCTTCGTGTTGGCTATCCATGAATAAGCGTACGCAGCTGTGAGCATAGGATCTTACAAGTACGTTGCGAAATAGAGTGGGGCAATTCTCTTGCTCAAAGGGAGAAAACGCTATGCGCAGAGATACATCGGTGCCGCGTACCTCGTGACTGACTACTTGACTCGCTCGATAAATAACGGTCGAGGAACTGTCATTAGTCGACCCATCCATAAAGTTATCAAGAAATGAATCTGTGGAACCTAATCTCATAGATATCTCGTATCGTGACTAGACAAGAACAAGTAAGTGACAGCACAGTAATACGGGCGACGTACACACGCTATATTGAGTTAGTGATCTATTCATCATTAGACTTGAGAGCCCAGCCAACCCATCATCGCAGTACCGGCCGAAGTCGCGATGACACCGGCTAGCACTAAGAATGCGGAAGGGGAAGGCCATGGTGGTCGGCTAAAGACGATCATCCCTAGTAGTGCGTTTACGACTAAGCAGGTCTGGGCAACCGCGAATCCCTGGCCAGTACCCAAGTGAGTCATTAGGTTTAGCGAGCCGTAATTCCCTGCTGCCCATAGAACTCCTGCGAGTACGGTCGCTGCTAAGACAGCACTCAAGCTCTTCGAGTCACTCGGCGATATAGTTTGTTTACGAAATCGGCCTGACTGCCACGGCAGTCCGCCTAGCCAAAGTAAGGATGCGCCCAGTAGCATGCCGACCGAGAGAGGCCACGACATGACCCATAGTGAAGCGTCAGCGAAACGTAGAGGAACGAAGTAGCTACCCCACCCTACACCAGCTAGTATGACAGCTAGCCACCCATAAGTCTGTGTATTGGATGATGAACTATGACTAAAGTAATCTCTTAAGCTGAATCTACGTTTATATGTAGGCCGTATATCTGAACCTCTAACGATTAGGACAATACCCAATGAGATTACCAGAAAAGCGAGTAATACTAAGCATATGTCGGTAATACTATAACTGTCAAGCTCAGAAAAGAATAGACCGCCCCATGCTAGTGATGTCAAGATATTCAGAGGTGCCCAGACACCCATAGCGACGGCGATACCAAGACGATCCGTGGCGATCACAGCAAAGTAGCCGCTTAGTGACCAGACGACGCCGCCGAGTATGGCCGCCAGCATTGATGAGGAGCTAAGTCCAGTCAAGCCTACCGATACTGCGACGGCTAGCGCAACTGCGGCATTACCGATTGTAATCATGAGCGTCTTGAATCTAGAATCGACTCGTCCAACCCATTCGAGTGGTGTGAGCCACACTCCCCAACTGATCACAGTGATGACCGCCCAGAACCAGACCTCCATTAGCTGTATCTTTCTACAAAATCAGTGACAGAGAGATTGTGATGCCACCTAGAGCGCATAATTATAAAACTTATCATGCAAGAGAAAGCATATAGTCTAATAGACATATGCAGCACTAGATGGTCGATATGAGCGAATAGTGGGTGTGTGGAATGTAGTCCATGGAAGACTTCGTCATATTACTCTAACCGTTTGCTTTAGCACCTATCATAAATGCCTAAGTAGTCGCAATTACTGGGGTAAAGTTATGCATTGACAGGCGTCTGAAGCCACCTCCTAACAGCCGGAGACTCTTTGCCCGCGTGAGTGTCATCTCGACCACTCGTGAGGCCATGTGTTCATCGAGAGCATGATCACCCAGCAGCTCTTTCCAGGCCAGGGGATCATCACTGCCTGCGAGATAGATGTGGGTATCTGGTAAATTCATCAGCTCTAATGTTGCAGCGTGTTGATTCACGTCAGAAGACTCTGTTCTGCGAAAATGGTTTATGAATAGATTAGATACGCGTTGTTGTATATTCAGTAGGGGTCTGTTGTTCTCACAACTTGTTTTGAATACTTCTATGTCATCGACGTGGATATCACGGCAATCTCCTACCCCATCGATGAATCGAGAATCGTTAGGATCGAACAGTGGTACCAGACAGCCCCGGGCCCCGTCCATGTTAATGACTGATTCGGCACATCCCCCACGAATTTTCGTAATCATGATGTCTCGAATCGCATGACTAATACTGAGAAGCCGTACAAAGCTATGGCATGATGGAGCATTGAGGTCGCTGATCTTTATGGACTCGATTGGACCCACATCAATGCCCTGGCACTCGATACGCTCTATAGCGTCATCGGCGTTGAGAGCGACCATGTCGTCGTTGGGTGCGTGGAGGCCTAGCCCGCGAAGCCGTTCGATCGATCCATCCCGGCAGTAACCACCGAGATGGATGCCATCGTTATTCGGGCGCGGCTTAGTCGTGTCGAAGCGTATATCCCCGAAATAAAAGCCTATGATTTTCGAAGCCCTAACAAAGTAAGACTCCGCATCGCATAGCGTCAAGTTCTGAATACTGAGATCTTGCACATTTCGGAAATTAATCGTGACACCCGTATAGCTGCCTTGATCGATCACGGCTCCCGGAGTTCGTGGATTCGCCTTGTTATTACCGTCCCAGATGCCACCATAGATAGAGATGTTCCGATCACCTTGATCATGATGGGCGTTGGTCAGGAGAAAGCTATCGACACCAACGCCAGCTCCATCAGCGAATTGAAGATGAGCATTCTGATCTAAGGTTAGTGAGGTGTTACTAGAGATTCGTAGTGTCTGGCCGATACGGTACCGGCCTGGTCCGATGTAGAGATGCCCACCAGTGTCAAGTGCCCGCTGGATATCTGGTGCGGCATTGCTCAGGCCAGTCTTGTCTGCTTGGATGTTCATGGCCTTGGTCATACTGCTTCAGCTCTTATTTGATCAGGATAAGAAACTCTCACGGCGAATAGCACATTATCTCAAAAACAGCAGCCGGGCAGGGGCCGTTGACGGCCTCTACGACCAGCGTGAGTGCTTCACTGGTAATCGGTGCGTCGAGCTTGAACTCGACGCGTGCCTGATGATTGGCTTGCAAGTGTGCGACAACGTTACCGCTTGCATCTACTAAGCGCGCATCTTGGACGGTATAAGGGACGATTCGCTCAGCATGCTCTATAAGGACGGTTTCCATGGAGTGGTCCCAGTCCGCGTCGAAGAGGATCACGACCCTACCGATCTCCTGTGGACGATCCCAAGTCAGGGTGATTGAAGGATCTGCATCCTGAGGATCAGCGACCCAAGCATTGACTGTTGCTGTAGGGCGGCCAAGTCCGTTAGTGACCTGCTCAGCCGTATACGGCTTGAGAGGCGGGTCGAACGCAATAGCTAGATTGCGCCCATGCCACTTACGGTCGGGACACCACATCTCGATCTCATGGAACCCGAGTTCCTCAGCGGTGACCTGTCGTCCGGAGAAGAAGGTATCGGCCTGCGTACGACGATGATCGACCGCGACGAGGCCGGTGATTCGATCATCAGAAAGGTGTATCGATACGTTATCGTTGGCGTCGAGTGAGACTAAATGGTATCCCTTACGCCCAATCATAGCTCTAAAATCAAACCGCACAGTCTTAGCCATACCTGGCGTCAGCTGAATCGTAACTTCATCGATTGACTCGCCCGGCGTGAAACTTTGTGGCTTGACAGGCTTGCGTACGCGACAGGTCAGTAAGGTTTCCCGGTGCACATCCGCTACCCACTCGATAGAGGGGATAGGACCTTGATCAAGAGGTACCCATTGCCCGCGTGCACGATCAAGAACGAGTGACTCCATGTTACTATCGAGTCGTGCCAAGGTGTATTCTGTACTAGCGGAGACACAAGCATTCTGAGCGAGGTCCACAGGGTCTTGCCGTGTGTAGCCGGGTATGTGCTGGCCAGATCTTGCAAGTCGCAGCCTAAGTTGCTCTATTCCGGGTCTTGAGGCTATGTCACGAGGCTGGCAATTGTGCTCATGGCAGATCGCTGCGGCGAGTCCAGCAGCCTGAGCGTTATATGCCGAAGTACCCATGACCCGTGTGGAGCCGAAGGCTACATGGGTCGCGGAGATTGTCCTCCCAGCTAAGAACAGATTAGGTACCGTGTGACTGTACAGGCATCGGTATGGGATTGAGTATACACCACGCGTATGCCACTGATCACATCCTCTGCCTTCATGACCGAACACACCGTCACTGGGATGAAGGTCGATCGACCAGCCACCAAACGACACTGCGTCGTCAAATATGCACTGCTCGACAATGTCGTTTTGGGTGAGTATGTAGTCACCCACAAATCTGCGGCTCTCTCGCTTACCGGGAACTGTACCGACCCATTCAAGAGTTAGATTTTCAGCTTCGGGGTAGTCTCCTGAGTTCTTGACATGGTTCCATATTCCGTAAACAACCTCCCAGAGCTCCCACTTGATCTGCTCGGTGTCGTGGACAGTGTCACAACGACCTCCATGCTCAATCCACCAGAGCTGGCAGCCGTTGAGTGAGGTTGAGAAGCGCTTGAAGCGTCCCAATGTCTTGTGTGGTTTAGACATCGCGTACTTGGGTGCCTTGAAATCAACGGGCCGGCCGACGTCTTTGGTGTAGAAGTAGATCGAGTGCCCGAGCAGCTCTCCGTACGTCTGGCCTGGCGCAAATCTCTCGTCGAACTCACTAGAGTCTTCTGCTCCCATACGGAATGCGGCTCCACTCAAAAAACCAACGATACCGTCGCCGCTGGCATCACAGAATAACGGAGCGCGGACGATGTACCGAGTACTGTTCTGGCTGTTGAAGCCTAATACAGCCTCAATTGATGGGTTGTCGTCATTTCGCCGCTTGATCTCGTAGACAGCAGTATTCAATAGCAGGGTTATATTGGGCTCTTGTCGAATTGCATCGAGCAAGACCGTGTCTACGATAACCGGGTTGCCTTCCGGGTTGCGATACAGATTCTCCAGAAGCAGCTCGTTGATGACACCACCTTCACGAGCCCAGCGATTATTGTTCTCCATATGAGCTGTCGCGCCGAGTACCCAGAGCCGTACCTCACTGGAGGCGTTGCCTCCCAGCACGGGGCGGTCTTGCATTAGCGTGACGCGAAGACCCCCACGCGCTGCTGTGATGGCTGCACATACCCCGGATAGTCCGCCGCCGACAACAACGAGATCGCAGTCAATCTTCTCTTCACGCAGCGAACGTGAGAGGCCGTCGTGGTTAGATATCAGCATGACGCGAGTTCCGAACGGGACATAGTGGGGTATCTGACCAGCGGCCACAAGGGCTCGTGATGTAGCTTGCCCTGGCGTCTGTGTACGCGTGGGCCAGTCCTGCAGGTGCATTCATCGCAGCCGCATTGCCAATGGCTAGAAAGCCGGCTCTGGCACGGGCTGCGGCAACTACGGTGGTGGCACCACCAAAGATGACAACATACTTGTGCTCAACGATTGGTGTCTCACGCGAAACTTCTGAGATTAATAGATGCGGGTTCATGCCGTCTCTTGAGCCTTTATCGATGATGCTCGGAGGGCCTGGAGGCTGCGTTCATGGCATGGGGGCATGGGCACTCCAGTTAATAGCGGGTCATCTGTCTGCAGCATCCAGTCATGCAGCTGCTGTGTGAGTCTGGCCCGAATAGTTTCACATGCTGGCTCATCAGCCAGATCGAGCATGCAGTGTTGATCTGCTACAACATCATATAACTCGACAGGCGGTACCGCGCCGTAAGGTACGACATGGCTCCAGCGAGATTCGAGTTCGGGGATCACGCAGACACCACGGTGCCAGTTTCCAATGGGAAGTGGGGGATCATTCGTGAAGTTGCATAGTAGCCGATGAGTTTCTGTGCGGATTGAGCGGCGAGGTTGATACATTGGGGCGTTGAAGTACGTGATTTCACCAAATACCTCATGACTATGACGACTGGCCTCTCCTTCGTCTAGATAACGAACGTAGCTATGTCCCTGCACCCGATCAGGGATACTCATGCCTGTGATCTCCAAGAGGGTCGGTAAGTGATCAATATGAGATACCAGGTTGGATACTACTCGGCCTCCAGTCCAACCTCGTTGCGGCCAGCGAACCAGCAGGGCGACTTCCAGTCCATTGTCGTAGAGTGTGCCCTTGGCGTGCGGGTAGGGGATGCCGTGGTCTGCGGTAAAGATGACTATCGTGTTCTCGGCCTCACCGGATGTATCCAGGGCAGTGAGAACGCATCCAACTGCCTCATCAAGTTGACGGATTGCGCCCTGAAACTCACTGAACGAGCGCTTGGCATCCTCGCTCGATGCGATGTATTGTGGCACGGTCACACCACGAGAGGCATCAGGCAGAGCGCCCCCCCAGTCAAACGGCGTATGGGGCTCGAAGAAGCCGATGTGTGCGTACCAAGGACTGTTAGTTTGACTCCACGTGTCGATTTGGGCGGCGAACAGTCTTGCAGAGGCATTCGCTGACATCTCCGGATTATGCCCGGCAACGTAGCCGAGTTCAGTGGCTGAACGGTTACACTCATGAAGTACACCAAAATGCTCGCAGATGTATCCTGCTTGTGTGAGGTAAGCGGCTAAATGTGTCTCGTCATCATTCATCCGAAAACCAAAGCTGCCATGCGTTAACCCCATCACACCGGTGCTATGTGGGCATCGACCGGTAAATATCGATGCACGGCTGGGACTACAGAGTGGTGCGGTGGCGAAGGCATTATCGAAGCGAACGCCTTCCTCAGCGATACGGTCGATGTGGTCCGTGGCCACTGTACTGACGCCGTAGCATCCGAGGTGCCGGCCTATATCATGAGAAGTAATCAGAAGAATGTTTGGACGTGGCGTTCGATTCAATATGCCGCCTCTTTACTTCCTTCTTTGAATGAGGTGCGTCGCCTACTCATTAGGGTTGGAATAACTAAGAGTACTATAGTGGAAGGCTCGGGAATCACTCTTGATAGTTCGAAGATCTGAGCATCATCAAGGGCTACACCCCATATACGTAGCTCATCGATCGCTCCGTCGAAGCCACCAAATAGATCAGTTGCGATCGCATTCGAGTCAAGTGTGCTACCGAGGGATGATCGGTCGTCCATACGCCATGGAATAGTGGTGAATGTAGCCGTTTGGGAATCCGCTAGAACCCCGTTTACATACAGACGCAACTGACCGTGCTCGAAGATCAGAGCGATATGCGACCACATATCAGATACAGGCGCAACGGCTGTTACGACTGTTATGCTATCACCGTTGGTCCCTCCGGCAACAAGGATTCCGCTGCTGATCGTGATCGCGAGGCCAGCATCCGCACCCCCTTCATCATAGATCGTGTATAGCCCAGTGGTGTCATCAGGTTTGATCCACAGTGAAATTGTACGCTCGGATAATGGTTGCTGAAGTACACCGGTAGTCAGATCGATCGCTGTACTACCATCAAAGTAGAAGGCTTCCTCTGTTGAAGCTCCGGCAATCCCTTCGGTGTAGCTAAGCGTAGGATCAGGCTGAGTGACATGGCCGAAGCCCGAGCTGTCAAGAGCATCGCCATCGGCAGATAGATGCAGTTCTGGCTTGTCGATGCTCTCGGTAAAAGCGAACGCCGTATAGAGATTCGGGAAAGGTCCGGGTCTTGAAGGGTTAATAATACGGGTCACCCCATTACGCGTTTCTCGTGCAAAGACGTCGAAACGTCCCGAGCCACCAGCCTGATCGACCCAGACGGCAGCACTGAAAGAGCTATCAATTGTCTCAAACCGCGGGTCGGTTTGTGTGCTGCCGGAACCAGCATGGAAATGACCCAGTAGCTCGGTCTCTCCACCATTGATTGTGAGCACCACGGTGCCGTCCTGCTCAGTTTTAACGCCGTTCAGCCAGACACGACCACCATCATTAATGATGCGTGCAGGCTGTGAGGGTTCAGGCTCACCGGGGTCTTGCTCGGTCTCCTTCTCGACATTAAGCTGACGAGCCCACACTGTCTGATCGCGTAAGACACCCAGTTCACCTACGTAGTCGTTGATGAATAGCTCACCAGGCTCAGAAACCGTAGGATTGGTGCGGTAGGTGAAGTTCTGCAGGCTGTTGAGAATTAGGGTTCGGTTGGTGTTTTGCTGCAGCTCTACGCTGCTGTTCCTGAGTCCTGACTCCATGCGTTCGATGACGATGGCTTCACTTTCACCATCTTGGACAAGGATCAGACCTTGTCCGTTTGAAGACACCAGCCTTGCTTCTGTACCGAGGAATCGCTCGACATTACCGCGCAGATGGAGCGTACCGTTAAGGGTCCACTTTCCATTAGGTAGATAGACCGTGGTCGCTCCTGAGTCGATCGCTGCCTGTAGAGCTGCCGTATCGTCAATATTATCATCGGCATTTCCACCAAAGTCCTGAGGCCCAGCCCACTTAGACTGATCCTGTTCCCAGGGAACATCCGGAGCATCTTTGACCAATAGCCGTAAAGAGCGGTTCGGCGACGGGAAAGCCGTCAGTGCCGGACCGCTTTTGTTTGGCCCACCTTCACCGATGGCAAAATACTCTTCAACATAATCAGTCACTAGATCCTTATTGCCTCGGCTCCCACTAATATTATTATCGATCGCTTTGGCATAGCCATCGATCGCGACATCGGCCACGAACAGATTACGCTGTGTCTGTATTGCCGGATTCCCTGAATTCCCACCAGAAGCGCGTAGTATCGCATCAGTGATGACCATCGCTTCAGTACTGTTACTCAGATTTGCAGCAGCGATAACACTGTTGCTCTGTTGCTCGCTGGTGAAGCCATGAATGAAGACGGCTTGGTTGTTGCGGTTACGAAAGCCATATAGATTCTGATTACGGACCGTAAGATTCTCGAAAGTCTGACTGGCGGTCTGCCAACGGGTATCAACACCAACGTCAAACCCCTCAATCGTCACGTCCTCAATCAATAATGGTCCGATCGCGTCGTCCCAGGCCATGTCAAGACCTGCGACTCCAAGACCATCCTCACTCTTAATCCTCACGTTCTTGACAGTGCCTTGGTTGGATGCAAAGAACTGTAGCCCGCTGGCATGTGAGTTGTTGCTACCGATGTTAAACGTCATGTCCCTTACGGCATTTCGGAATCGGTCAGCAGTTCCACTGCCTGTACGAAGAATCGCCTTGCTATCTTGGGATGACCAGCCAAGGCCATCGAATAAGCGTAGCTCAACGCCATCTCGACTCTGTCCCTGTAAAATGAGTCTCTTCTGCTGGCCTGGATAGACCAGCATATCAGCTAGATCATAGCGGCCGTCTGGAAAGTATATGATGTGATTATTACTTCCACTAGCATTGGCTACTCCACGACTATTGAAACTGACGGAGTCCATAGCGGCCTGAATTGCGGCCCAGTCGTCAATGCCATCGTTAGGGATTGCTCCGAAGTCTCGGACATCAATGACTCCAGCATCGTCGGGAAAGGTAATGCCTTGCCCGTGAAGCGCACTTGTCAAGAGGCAGATCGGAAGCGTAATAGCTAGTGCCGAATGACTGATCTGATTAGCGATCTTGAACATCTAAATACTCCACAATCACGAGTCGGCCTTAGCCGTATAGCTACATCCTTAAATCAGTACTGGGTTTTGACGTTACTGTGAACCTTGCCTTCGACGCAGGGCAAGTCCAGTAAGTGCCAATAGCGTGACTGCCCCCGGCTCTGGCACAGCGGCTTCTTGCCCGAAGTTCGTCGCGAGCAGCGAGAGGTCGATCAGGTTGACCTGGGTGTCGATGTTGAAGTTGCCGTCGGCCCAGCCGGCCGTACTATCGAAGCTCGTGGCTAGAGCTGAGAGATCGATGAGATTGACCGTCTTATCGAGATTGGCGTCGCCGGGGAGAGTGCCGATGACGGTATCAATCATGACCGTGAAATCATTGGCGTCGACCGCATTCTCGCCGTCCAGGTCGAACTGCGGATCCGACGAAGCACCCAGAATCGCCGCGACGAGCAGATCGATGTCTTGGGCATCGATCTCTCCATCGCCGTTGAAGTCGCCGAGGATGCCCCCGCCGCTGCCAATGGAGACGATGCCATCGCTGATGAGCAGGCTCGTGTCCCATTGCAGATCGGTCGGGAGTGCTGGAAGATCAAGAGTGTCAAACTGCCCGCTCGCAGAACCAAAGTCGAGCACGTCGAAGCTATCGTCCAGAGATGGCGTGAAGCCGTCGATGAGTTCGATCTGGAAAGTACCTGCAGCAACCAGCGGATCGTTGCCGAGGCTTAGGACATCGTGATCGGAAACGCTCGTGCCCGCGATCTCGATGATGAGGCTCGAGGCTGTATCCAGGCTCAGTTCGCCGTTGATTGTGAGCGCACCAACACTCGTCCCGGGCGTGACCGTACCGCCGAAAGATGCGACGGGGGCGTTGATCGTGCCTGTCCCGCCAAGGGTGCCGAGCAGTTCAATCGAGAGCTCGTCGTTATCAATCGAGTTAAGATCGGAGAGGCTGCCGTTGACCTGAAGCGTCACACCGGTTCCGACAGTGACCTGATTATCTACCTGGGCGGCACCCTCCAGAACGATCTGGCCGGAGGTGCCGTCCGAGAGGAGTTCGAGATCATCGGCTACATCGAATGCACCGGTGAAGGTTACCAAGGCGCTATCGTGGAGCTTGATGACTCCGTCTCCACCGGGAGAGGCAAAGACGGCCTCGAACCCGGCCTCGACATCTGCGTTCACCGTGAGCGTACCCTCGGCCCCGCTGATCCCGAGTCCGCCATCAACCTCGTTAGGCAGGGCGCTGAAGAAGACGCCTTCATCCACGCCCAGGGTCGCACTGCCAACAGGCGAGAGCTTCCCATCACGGCTCATGCCGCGTACCGATCCGCCGGTGAACACACCCGCTGCAGCGATACGGATGTTGCCGCCCTGGCCGATCTGATACTGAGCACCAGCGTGGGACTGAGCTGCAGCCAGTGTAACCGAGCCCGTCCCGTCACCCTCGACGCGGAAGCGTCCGGAATCTAGATCCTGCGTGATTACTGTACCGGCGATGGTCAGGCTACCGCCGTTGATCACTTCTAGCGTGGGAACCCCTCCTGCGACTGCAGGAGCAAATGTGCCGAAGGTGCCTGTGACCGTCAGCTCGCCATCAAGGGTTGCGGATCCGTCCCCTGCGGGGAAGAGCTGGACTTCGTTGGACAAGGTGCGTGGACCGATCGGTCTGATCGTCGTGTTCACGCTGCCGTCAAAGCGGATCTTGGCGTTGGTCCCCAGGAAGTTGTCGTCGTCGAACTCGACCACCGCGTTCCTCAGGCCGACAAGCGACAGCCCTGTCGTTCTCGACCCCTGGAAGACGAGGGTGCCGTCGCCCTGGAAGTTGAACTGAGGCACTGGCACCACATCCACAAAGTCACCCGACCAGGTGTAGGTGGCGCCAGACTCTACAGAGATATTACGATCGTTGGCCGTGATAGCGATATCGCCGGTGTGAGTGAGATTGCCTCCGCCTGCGGATGCTATGCGTAGATCTGTCCCGGCATTGGCTGCAATCTGAAACTCGTTGGCAATTGTCCGGTCACCAATCGGGGCAATGCGGCCAGCATTACCGGGTGTCGAAATTCGGCCTGAACCAAAGGCGTCGTCGTTGTCAAAGATAACCAAAGCTCCGCCGTTAATGTCTGTCCCACCGGTGTGTGTGTTGGCACCTTGGAGGCGGAGGACTGTTTTATCACCCACCCCCGGCGCCACGACGAGTCGTGTCGCGTTGATGCCGCCGTTGGCATCCTGGATGACGCCCCCGTTGACACCGTCTACGACGTACTCGCTACCCGTTCCGTAACCGGTGAACTCCAGCACGGCCTCGAAGCCGGGGATCGGGATGGCGGCAATCCCCTCAAGACCCGTTTGCAAGGTAATGACGCTCGGCCCAACCGGTACGTCGAGACCACGAATACTGCGTGCCTGAAGCGTTCCGTTGGTGAGGGTGTATCCCGCGTTGGTTGCACCACCGTCGAACTCCGTGACGAGATGGACAAACGTCCCGCCGTCAAGGTCGACCACGCCGGGAGCCAGACCACCGAAGCGTACCGTGTCTCCTGAAGCACCGGATATGGGCACGCTGCCAGAATCCCAGTTGGCTGCGTCGGTCCACAGCGATGTGCCCGCCCCGCCATTCCATTCGACCACCTGGGCGTCTGATGAAGCCGCCAGAGAGACAGCGAGCAAGGCCGCCGTCGTCAGCATGTACTTGCGGTGAGTGGTAAGCATCGATCCTTCTCCTACTAAGGCCAGGTCTCTGTAAGCCATGACTGGTTTATGTCTCATCGCTAGTCGTGATGGCTGTGCCATACTCGGCACACGAGAACGTGCTGGAAGTGATCGCCAGGCCGTTAAGCCGGGCGACCAGGATGGTCTATGCAGAGCGCGTCGTCGTACGAGTTACGCGCGTCTTCGCATCAGGCCCGCACCCAGACCAAGCAGTCCGATTGCCGCGGTCGAAGGCGTGGGGATGGGGGTCTCAACCGAGAATCCGCGGACCAGCACACGTGCCAGGCCCGAGTTGCCGGCACGTCGATCAGAGCCGATGTAGAAGCCGATGGCCTGCACATCGTTGAACTCACCCGTGAAGGGCGTGCCAGTACCGACCATCGCATCGCTGAAGTAGATGCCCGCGTAGGGATCGAACTCCTCGAACTCAAACTCGTCGAAGGACGCGGCGGTGTTGCCTCCTCCAGCAGAGGAGATCGTCATCGTGCCAACGTTCGTGGGCGGGACAATGCTGAAGTTCGGAGCCGTGCCGATGTAGAACGTGTCATCCTGCTTGACGACCAAGCGGAAACGTCGGTCCTGAGCATTGTTGTTGCCGCCCGCAATGATCCTGATGATGGAGTCATTGTTCAGGACGACGTTGTCGGCGGGGTCTGAGCCGATCAGAAACTCTGTCTTTGGAATCAGTCCGATCAGACCCAGGCCATTGAACTCGTTGTTGAAAGGACCGATGTCAGGAAGAGCAGCCAGGCCCGCGCGATCGGGGGTCTGAATCCCAACGCGGATGAAGTCGCCGCCTCCGCTATCCCCAATCGACGCGAATTCGAGGACGCGGTTGCCTGCGCCAACCGTCTCAAAGCCGCCATAAAGATTCTGATTGGTCCCGGGCTCACCCACCCAGCCTTCCGGGGATGGCGTCATCGACTCAGCCTCACTGAACGAAAGGCTTGTCTGGAGAAAACCGGGGAGATTGGTGGGCGTACCCACATTAAAAACAGGGTCACCCGAGGGGGCAATGTTGGGCAGACGGTTCAGTCGCTGACTCTCCGTGACATTCCCGGTCCCGCCCCAGTCAATCACCGTGACATTCGCGGCCAGGGCCGGTGTCGCCGCCATGAACGTCATGGCGAGGATCGGCATTGCTTTGCTAACTTGCTGTGACATAGAGATTCTCCTCCTTAAGGGGTGTAAAAGACACTAGAAACAAACATATTGACACACGAGTCATGGACGAAGGGTGGCGATCGAGCCACCGGGGTCGAAGTAAAATGGAACGGCCACGCTTGGCTGGTCACTGTCGGGTTGATCGATCTTGGCGGAGACGGCTGATACAGCTTCCCGGCCCATCTGCTCATAAGGAAGAATCATGGTGGCCAGCATGACGCCAAGGCTGCCAGTGCTCTTCTCGCCAAAACCGGCCAGTGAAAGATCTTCAGGAACCGTAATGCCAACGGTTGCCGCAGCTACGGCGATGGGAGTGGTGGTGGTTTCGCCATAACCAATGATGGCAGTCGGCCTGTCGGGTGATGCAATGAACTGACGGTAGTAAGGGATCCGCTCTTCCGGCTGTAGATAGTTCCCGGGGCGAATCACTTCAGGGGTCAACCCCGCCGCCGCCATGGCACTCCGATAGCCAGCTTCACGATCCATGCTAGAGTGATGAGGTTCAGATTGATCCTGTGGGTGACTGTTGTCAGCGTAGGTAATTTTCCGGTGCCCACGCTCGATCAGAGTATCCGTTAAGCGATGGCCTGCATCGATGTCATCGGGGTAAACAGAATCAATCTCGCGTTTAACATTCATCCAGACAGATGGAGGCTTACATCTCTCGATCTCCTCCAACATGGATGCGGGTATACGATGCGTGTAGTTGATGAGGAAGCCATCACAAGAGAACTCTCGTAAGACTCGCGGCACAAAGCCGTCAACAGCGAGTTGCTGGTCGGGCAGCGACGCATGGATCAGGTGCATGTCATCTACTGCGAGTGCATCATTGATCGACTGAAGAAATCGCCAAGGTAACTGGCTGACTTCGTTCGAGCGACTCATCAGCAAAGCTACAGATCCAAATTTGCCTGTCGCAATTGCTTTGGCACCCGCGTTGGGACGGTAACCAAGCTCTTTTGCTCTACCACGTATCCGAAGAGATCTTTTAACGATCGAAGGCCGCTTGTCCTTAAGCTCACCGTTCAAGACACGGTAAACAGTACGCTGAGACACACCGAGTTCTCTACTGATCTGCTCTAAGAGGTGAGTGCTTGTGGACGCCATGACTGTGGCCGTATGGAGTGCGTGGTGAGTGATAACTGAAACGAGCGAAACGAAGACTGACCAACGCTGGCATTATTGCCAAATGTCAGTGTTGCCAGAATCATACAGCGTGATCGCCGATTGTAAACAATCCAATAGAGATAATTGTGCATTTTTTTTGAAATAGCTGGCTATGCCAAACACTCATCTCGACCTTTTCTGGCTGGTAAGTCATTTTTTTTACTGGTCTTATGCACTTCCTGTAAAGCAGATCCAGTTCAGAGAGTTGACTTGTGTCAGAAGCTGATGACTGAGCCAAAGCACTGTTTTGGCTCTGAGCCAATGTCCCGACGTTCTTCCTGAACTCGGTCCGCGAGATGCGGAAGACTGGCTAAAGCGCGGACGTCAGCAACAACAAAAGATCAATGAGTAGGAGGCGCGTCTCGGCTGAAGCGATCGCTCTGTAGCTGAACTAGGTCGGCGGCGAGCTTAGCAACTTCCAGTTCCAGACACCGGAAGGTCAGCTGGAGAAAACCGCAGACTACGGGTAGAAGTACCTTATGGGCAATACGACAATAGAGCTTGTAGACGGTACGTTTAGAATTAACCAGCGAAGTACCTATACAGCCGAAGCCGGTTTCCCTAATGCACATCCGCTGCTTTCAGGGAAGCTTCTCATGCTGAAGACTGCAAACTGTTTGTTTGATGATCAGAACTACCCATACTGCGGGAGTCGCCAGCATCCATACTGGGGAGAAGTCTCATGGGACTATCCAGATGGTCCATGGGATGCTGCACGCCATACTCGTGAGTTTATCGATTCGCTAGCTCTGTATGCTCGTTGCGGCTTTAATATGGTAAGTGCTACTCTTATGCAGAACGTTCCAACGGGCAGACCACACGACTATCCATGGGATTGCTGTGCTTATGACAGGGATGGCAGTCTTAAGTCTAGCTTTTCCTCTCGGCTGGATTCTGTCTTGCAGGCTACGGATCGACTGGGTCTCATAGTCTTTCTAGTTCTCTTTTGCCCTCGGGGTGATCATCATCTTCCAGTGCTAGGCTCCGAAGACGCAGATGATGAACTCGTTCGCACTTGCGTGGGGAGTGTCATTAGGCATCTCATAGATGGCAATCACACAAATGTTATTCTTGAAGTCGTGCATGAACCAGATAATGTTTACTCCCATCGCCTTTGTACTGGCGATTACGTACACGAGTTTATTCATTATGCGAGGGCTATCTCGGATGGACGTTTCTTGTTAACGGCGGGATATTGGAATCCAAGTGCACCATCAGCAAGAGTGCTTGCTTCTGTCGATTTCTTGTCGCATGGCGAGCAGAACGCGTCCCCATCTATCGTGAGGCGTGACTCAGAGAGCTTTCGACACACAATAGAGAGATTTGGTCTCAAGACGCTTCTTTTCTGTCAGGAAGTGAGCGGCGCGGCTTGTATTGAACCGGCACTCGAAACGAACACTGGGGTAGCTCTCTATAATCAGGGTGTGAACGATTATAATGAAGGCTATCAGTCAGTCCCGGTTAACTGGCGTCCGACAACACCTGCAAAGTGGAATCTTTGCCGACAGGTCGCTCACCTCACGGGTTCTTTGCCGCCGGGTCCATGCCCACCTCATACGAGTAAGGTTCCGGCATGTGTAGTGACAGGGCTTCCGGTGGGTGCCGCAGTTTATGACTGGTCAGTTATTGATCTGCGTGTACACGCCCCTTACTACCACCCATTATCAGAGGAGTATCGCCTAAATAGAGTTGAGTATCTTATAGATGATATACTTGCTGCAAGCTGTGGCTATGTTGACACAGACGACACCATAGATGATTCTATATTACAACTTAATGGTTCTGCTTTTTATTGAGGCCCTATGGGTTTTGATGTAAGAAGTTTAAAACAAGGGCTGCATAGTCTTCGGGTAATAACCAACTACCGCAGAGCATTTGTTAGCGAGCTTACTGGCGGCATAGCTACACTTGATTTTTTCATAGATTGAATCTTGTAAGCTGCAGATGGTTTTTGGGACTTACAGTTTGTGTGTTGAGAACTGTTGATAACCCTCACTCGCACCCTAAGCAAGCACCGGCTAGGCACAAGATCACGATTGCAGCTTAGCCATTACTATTTGCCCCGTATATGTAGTACCAATAGACCATCGCGATAGTTCATATTGCAATATAATTCGTAATTCGATATGCTAATTTCATTAAAGTGTCTCGCCATATAATCCTTGGAAGTACACGTAATCATGGATCTTGATTGTATCGAACTATTCAATGTCGCTGAAGCAGTTACGGTGCCGGGATCACCCGGCGCCGTACATCTCTCCCGTTTCCCACTACACCTTGAAACAAAGTACCTGATACCGAGGGGGAAGATAGCCGCGCGAATGTCTAACGGGTGCGAGGTGCGCCTGAGTACGGACGCGGACCCGATACTCTTCCGTATATCTTCCCCCGACGGCGCTCAGGTTGAGACGTACCAAGGCGACTTTTGGCTGCAGAGCACGACCCTCGAGCCTGGCCGCCATTATGAGTTAAAGCTTTTTCGAGCGGAGATGCTCAAGGATTTCCCAAGAAATGTCCAGGCGCAGTGTACCTACGGGCTCGACGTAATTCGACTCGTGGTCGATAACGGGGTGCTTTACCTTCATGACATCGATACCTACGGGCAGCCGTATCGCAAGCCCAGTCCGGAGTCTCTGCCGAGAACGCGTTGGCTGGCTTACGGCTCGTCGATCACAGAGGCCAGTTCACACGGCTACATCCATGAGGCCGCACGGCTCCTCAAGATAGATGTCTTGAACAAGGGCATGAGCGGGAGCTGCGGCTTGGAGGAAAGCACGGCACGCTATCTGGTAGATGACTGCGACTGGGACTTCACCACGCTCGAGTGGGGAGTCAACCTGCGCGGGCGCATCGAGCCTGACGAGTTTGAGCGTCGCGTCAATACCGCGCTCGATCTGTTCGTCAACACGGGTCGACCGGTATTTGTCATCACTGTACTGCCGAATCATGCTCATCTGAGGCTTGGCGATCCGGCAGTAATCGCGCGCCAGAACAGGTTTGATGAAGTTCTGCGGGACGCCTGCACCAGCCGAGCGCAAGCTCATCCAAATCTCTCGCTGATCGAGGGGCCCGACGTGCTGCACGAGTACTCCTGGCTGACTGCCGATCTGATTCACCCCACACGCGACGGACACGCGCGGATGGGTCGATGCTTAGCTGACCTACTATGCAAGAGGCTCGATTAGACACCCTTGTGGCTATGCCGACAATCTGCGTCTATCACCCACTTTATATGCACGCTACCCAAGAGCCATAGTGATCACTGATTAATCGCAAGTGCATAGTTGCATACACGCTGATTTTGCAGGCAGGCTATGACTCTCGTTGTAGACGATGTTGACTACATTGCAAGCCCAATTCAGTGATGCCAATCAAAAATGGTCCCCAGCATAGACCCTGGAGCGACTAGTAGCTGCTTATAAGCCTCTTGCATTCGCGAGACTGGCGTAACCGACGATATCAGTGGAGCAACTGTAATGACACCCTGTTGCATAAGTCCGACCATCTGTATCAAGTCATCACGTGTGAAGTGTGTCGCATGCAGTATATGAATCGCCTGAGATTGAGCAGCAAGACAGTCATAGGTGACAAGATGTCGTCCACCTGAAAGGAAGAGCCTGCCACCATAACGAAGAACACCAGGATCCCCTCGGCCGCGACCAAGTAAGGGCTGGAGAATTTCTGCACCGCTGGTTTCGATGCAGACATCGAAGCCAGCGCCCTGCAACTGCTGCCAGCTATCGTTATCAGGAATTTCAAGCGTTGTACTTATACCACATTGCTGAGCAACTGAGAGTCGATGAATACTGCGACTTGCAAGCGTGACCTCTGTCCCCATGGAACGTGCTGCTTGTGCGGCAAACTGCCCAATCAATCCTGCCCCGATTACTAGAACTCTCTGACCTTCACGGAGATCGCACAACTTAACATCTCTTAATGATACAGAGGCGACACCCAGCATACACGCGTGCTCGGAGCACAAGTCTTCTGGCAGCTCGACCGTAAGGTTGTCTGAGTCATCGCACTGAAGCCTATTGACCACGACATGTGAGGCATGGCGACCGAAATGACCGCAGAACACGCGCTTTCCAATCAACCGATGATCCATCGATTCACCAACTGTTCGTACTATTCCAACAAGCTGATAGCCGCACTGACATGGCCACTTCGAGCCTCCATATGGTCCACCGACCATGAAGCTGCGTTCGGTGCCGTTGGACATGCCCGAGTGCGTCACCTCGATAAGAACCTGTGATGCTTCGCAAGACGGTAGCTCATCAATACGCCAGCCGACATTATCACGCAGCGGAAACTCGATTGATCGAATGGAGTCTTGAAGGATACGCGAGGGCATGTCACTGCTCATATCATAGTCTAGGTTCATAGTATAGTTGAGTGCCGAATGATACTTCGTACCTATCGATGACGGATGCGTACTGATATCATATAGTCAGTTGGCGGTCATGACAGATTAAGTATGAATTATGCCATCTGTAGTTGCATATAGTTACTCATCGTATTATGATAGTCATGTATACGCTGAGCTATCTAATTTACTGAGCGCTCTAATATTTGCCAATGAATCGTCAATTGTGACTCTAGGCGGCAGATCGTGTATGACGCTGTCACAGAAGGACTCAATCATAGTACAGAATCTGTCACGGGTCTGTAGCTGAATCTCCTCCGGGTCACCATTTGTTGGTACGACGCGGAGAGTCTTTCCATCGAATAGATCACATACCTCAATGCGCCCCTCTGTGCCTATGATGTCAGCCACCGCCCGAAACTTGGTCTCCATAGAGGTACACAAATACGCGATACGACTCTTTGGAAAACTCATTAATCCAGCGTACGACGTCTGAAGAAGTCCGTCTTCTCGATGCACTGCCATGCCTTTGTACTCATCTGGCTCATCTGCCATCCAGTCGCGGATGCTTTTCATGCAATAACATCCTGCTTCATAAAGAACTCGACCGCCGAGCTCCGTCTTGGCACGCGTATCGTTATCCCAGTCATAGGTTGGGTAGAGTACTTCTGCACGAATGATACGTATATCGCCTATTCGGCGGCTAGCTAGCAACTTCGGTATGACGGTCATTTGGTCGGTGAAGAGGTGACTGAATGCCTCCATAGCCACTTTGCCGTTCCTTCGACAGGCTTGCCTGATATTGATGGCCTCGCCTTCGCTTAGAACCATGGGCTTCTCGCATAGCACGTGCTTACCTGCTTCAAGTGAACGAATAATCCACTCACAATGCAGGCTCATTGGCAGTGTACATAGTATGGCATCGATATGAGGATCGGCCAGCATACCTTCGTAGGTGTATGGCTTGCCAAGCGCAAGAGTCTCGGCATACGTTGCAGCCTTATCCTGACTGCGGCTAGCTACACCTATAACTTCCGCGTTTCGCGCCTGAGCCAGAGCAGAAGCGTGGCGATTCTTGACGATTTGCGACGCTCCCAGAAGACCAATTCTTACGACTTCTGACATAGTGGATGCCTCAAGACATAAACTTGAACTGCAGCTGCCACCATGAAACAACTAGTCAACATGTGAATGTATGTACCTGTGAATTTCTTCGCACCATAGCTAGCATGATGCATCTGATAGACGTTCATCCGTTACGAGCTTTCACTTCGAGCGCATTGTCTTGTTATATGTGCATACCTTAGCTTACTAAGCTGGCTTGCCCTGTTTGGCATAGAACATTCATATGTTGCATTATTATTCTGATTATACAAGTTTATCTTTTACCATATTCCTGCTGTATAATGTGTCTCGTACATCGATTGATTACACCGACTGCATACACTATCTATTAAGATCTCACAGAGTCACATGGATGAGATACTTAACAACTCCTTATTCGATACATGAACCCGTCATTTCTTAGCTACCGCACCATATCTTCGAGCGTAAACTATTCAGGTAGAGACTTCTTCGACGGAGCCACGCGACACGCATGCACGCGATACATTCATAATATCATGGACTGCTACTTTGGCACATCGCATACTCTTACCTGATTGCTTTCGCGACCGAACTACAACAGAAGCACCTATCCCAAGTACGCAGAGTGTTGAAGGCTCGGGGACGTAGCCGACATACAGTGGTATCAGACTGCCATTGCCATACCCGACGTAAGCATCTGATGCATACAGTCTCTTCGTAACGCCATCTCTTGTCTCTTCTACTAAGATGTTGTAGTTGCGTGGAGGGCTATGGAAGTTTGCTTCACCGATGGATACCGACAGACTCGACTCATTGTTAATAAACATCGGCTCGACTTTCGGCGCGCCTGTAGCATAGACTAGAGCACCAAGTATCTCAGTTGATCCGCCATTAACTGTCTCCACAACCGTGCCGCCCCTCTCGGTCTTAAGCCCCAGTATCCAGAGATTTCCCCCGTCATTGATTATCTTAGATCCTTGATTCTCTACATTAAACTGTCGTGCCCATACATTGATATCTTTAAAAACCCACTCGCCACCAACAACGTCTTCGAGATATAAATCACCACCCCCCCTGTTCGAGTAGCCGCCCTCTGTATGTCGGGAGTAGTTACGGATAACAAGGTCTCGGTTAGCGCGATGATCTATTTTGATGTTCGTACCATATGCTTCGGTGATTCGCTCAATGACGACAGTATCGGATGTACCCTCACTGATTCGTATTGTACCATTACCACGAATGCGGGTCTCTGTGCCAATGATGCGTTCCACTGTGCCGCGCAGCTGCAATGTGCCGTTAATGGTCCATTGGCCATTAGGCAGGTAGACAGTGGTTTTCCCTTCCGCCGCAGCAGCATCAATTGCCCTTTGAATCGCTGCGGTATCATCGCCTCGATCTCCAGAGTCCCCATTGCCCCCGAACTCTATGGGGCTGATCCAGTTGTCTAAAGAAGGCAGCGGTAGCTCTGGTGTTGGCCTAACCTCAAGACCCAGTGAACGCTTGGGTGAATCAAATAGTTGCAGGACCTGATGGCTGACGAAATGATCGATATATCCGCTCGGCACAACCTTGGAACTACTCTGGATACTCTTCGAATAGCCAACAGTATACACATCGCGAGCAACAAGCGCTGCTTGGCTACTTAGATTGATCGCACTATGTGGACTACTCCCAGTTGGCACATCGAAGCACGCACCATCGAGTGTGACCATCCCATTAGATACAATGTTAATAGCCGGAACAATATTATTACTTCTAATATTACGCATGGCAACAAACTGACCACTGTGGTAGATGCCGGCTGTTCTCTGGTTCTGAAGCGTAATATTCTCATATGTTGTACTATTAACTGTATAGCCGATCTTGATGCCGACGTCGAAGCCATCCACATGGATGTCGCGTATCATTGCAGGGCCAATCTCATCCGTGAAGGATAGGTCAAGCCCTACTGCTCCAGCTCCGTCGCCACTCTTAATCTTGACGTCCTTCACTGTTCCCTGGTTATTGGCTATAAACTGGATACCGGCTGCCCCGCTATTACCTGAGCCTGTATTCACAGTAAGGTTGTGTATTGCGTTGCGGAATCTCTGTGCGGGCGCTGCTCCTGTATTAATCACACCCTTACGATTAGTTACATCATTAAAGCCCGGCGCGTCATCGGCAAGTTTGATAATCGATAGATCAGAACCTGCCCCCTGCAGGATTGTCCGTTTTGATCGATTTCCACCGCTGGAGCCGAGTGGCCAATGCAGCGTGTTAGATACGTTATAAGTACCTTCAGGAAGGTAGATAATCGTATTGGCATTTGCGTGGTCATCCAGAGCTCTTTGAATGGCTGCTGTATCATCCCTGCCATCGTCTGCATTGGCGTTGTAGGGTGCGGCACTCACATCGACGACACGTGAGTCACTTGGGAATACGATCCCGGCGAAGGATGGTCGCACACAATGCAGAATCATCAGGGGGCACAAGAGCACAAAATGAATGCGAGTTAGCCACCTGTAGCTATCAGTGGTCCTGCACGAATAACTGCTTGAGCTGTAATACGCACGCCTGATCATCCGTCATTCTCCTTCTGTAAGTGCGATAAAGCCATACGCAGATTGCATTTATAATTCGCATGCGAATGGTGTCTAAGTTGAAATCTGCTTAACTACCGCGAGCGTCCTAGCGGTCATCTGTTCATGATTTAAGAAGATTTTAATGTCTGCTTATGTTTTGTCAACAATTAACTTTCTCGATCTGCTGTCGCAGATCACTTCTCCCTCTGAGACCAGTAGTCTGCTGGTCAGCGTCGCCAACGGTAGAAGCGCCGTAGAAATCCCCAAGGTTTTCCCTTGCCGTGACTTTCAGCTCTGCCCACTGCGGGTCAGTGACTTCAAGAGGCCAGCGCAACACCAGCCATCCGACCAAGAGTGATCCTTGCAAATCTGACACGATGAACCAGAATTGCAAAGTTGTTTAGCTGCGCCTCTGTCGATGAAAGACCGTCCTCTGAGACCTATGACCAACAGCTAGGGCGGCTGACGGTCAACCTGCGAGCCCAAGACGAATCCAAGCCCATTGGAGAACGCCGCTTGCCCAAGTCGAGGCATTTGAATAGGCCGTGAGACTTGCCCCCAAACAACCATTGCCTCTAAGTGCGTGCGGTTATATGCACTGTCCACAAAAGCAATAGCGGGTGACCGGACTTGAACTGGCGACATTCAGCTTGGGAATGCCCCAGGCTGCAGATCCGAAACGCGTAAGCGACGCTATCGCCGAGGGTTCTGGATTGCAAGCAATGCGGGTCTTGCGGCGGATCCGGCCGATCTGCGGCCGTCGCGCGGTGTAGAGGGGGTCTACATCGCGCACTGTGTGCCGGAACATCTGACCGCCCTCACCGGGCATGGCATCAGTCTTCTCGCTCGGCGATGAACCTGCTCAGGAGGGACACGTTCTCGCTGAACCTTTGGCTGCACAGATACCTGTCGCCAGGCTCAAAGATCGGCTGGCCTACCAGACGCCCGCCGTCGTAGATACTGACCCAGCGGCCCTGATCGTCCAGTTCCCGGAGCACCCGTCGGACATCGCTCACCGGTACACGAGGCCGCGGTTCAGCGATGCCCCGCTGTACCCGGCGGAGTCGCTGTCTCAGTTCGTCAATGCGGGATTCGACCTTCCAAGCGTAGTTCCCGGGCAGATTCTCGTCGCTGAATGTCGGCTCGTAGTCACGTCCGCGACGACGCATGTACAGCGGCCGGTTGGTCTCCAACTCGTAGTAGCGCGCAAGTCGTCCATCTTCGAGCGTGGAACGCTGAAGATAACGGAGCGCCGCAGGCAGGGGCTCTAGATACTTGTCATCGCCGGTGACCGACGCGATAGTGAGCAGCGTCGCGATCGCCTCCTGCGTCTCGTCACTCGCGATCGCGGGCGGCTCGAACCGACGCGCCCAGATCGGGTGCATCGCCTCGTCGTATTGCTGGGCCCACCCGCGCTGAGGCTCTGGCAACTGAGCCAAGACGAGGAAGTCGCCCAGTTTCCTTAATGCCGCAAGGTACCGAGGATCGTCGTAGGTCTCGTGGGCGAGCACAAGCACCTGCGCGACGTACCCGCAGACGTTGTCGTTGAGCGTGTACATGTCCCAGTAGTTCTTGATGCGCTTTGCATGTTGCCAATCACCGTCGGGAAAACGTGCTGGAATCACGGGCCGTTCACCGACCGGCCCCCTCCAGATCTGCGGGAATCCGCCGTTTGGAAACTGCGCGGCAAGCAGCGCATCAAGCCCGATGCGAGCGATCTCGCTGATCTGTTCGTGACGGAACTCATGCGCACGGTCCGCGCGGATCATGAGCATGAGTGCGGATTGTGACTGCCCATCATCGAGCGATGAAACGTTGCGGCCCCGCCCCTTCCCGTTGCGGTAGTCGGACACCCGTTGCCCGTCGGGGTCGAAATCGATGCTGTTTGTCCACCCGCCGGACTTCAGCTGTCCGTAGGCCAGTGCCAGCGCTGCGTCCGTGGCGGCATCCAGATAGAACCTTTCGCCGGTGGCTCCGTACGCGTCGAGATATGCCATGCCCACCGTCGGCGTCCCGGGCGGCTGAACCCAGATCTGATCTACGGTCGCCTCGCCCTCACCCCATCTCGTTCCGTCATCGAGGTCGTAGTGGTAGACGTAGCCGCCGTGGGTCGCAACGTGCTCGACGTAGTACGACGCGGCTGTGCGCAGTGCTTCGACGGCCCTAGCCCGCAACGGATCTCCCGCCGCTCTCGAGGCAGGACCGGCAAAGACTAATACGACCAGGATGAGAGCGGCTCGGATCGACGACGTCAGCATGAGGGCCTCCCTCACCATTGTACCGATGCGTGAAAGCGGGTGACCGGACTCGAACCGGCGACATTCAGCTTGGGAAGAAGAAATCCAAGGTCGCCGAAAAGCCCCTATAAGCCTGGGTATTGGATGAAGATAGCGCGATTCGCACTCTTTGCAAGTTTCGCTTGAACTCGTACTGGTTCGCATCGTTTGTAGTATTTGCGAGGTTTACTTATCAGCCTGCAACCTCCGGATGGGCAGTCCTAAATGGATCTTCCGCGACTAACTCGAAGAACTAGATTTACAGGTAGGTGCTGGCACGTTTGTAGTGAATCAGTCAGTGCCTTCGCTGTCGCAGCTGGTCACGATCTGGCATCGGCTGACGCATCAACAAAAATGCATGGTGCACCGGGTCATGGAAGTCATGGCCAACTAAGCATTGGCCGACTAGGAAAAAATAGCTCGAGGGTCGTGTCGAACCCAGACCAGTCATTTCAACCGTGATTCTCTTCTCTTGTAGCGGCTTGTTGTCCTCGGTCTGATGCGAAGCAAACGCGATCTGCACCTCAGTGAACAGTGACTTCTTGATTCAAACGACCTCGTTAAAACAACATCGAATCATGTGCAAAAACCAGCATTCCGGATAGATCAGCGTGCTGGGAGAGACGCAGTTAGGATCTGTGCATGAATACCAGCTCAAACAAGTCGGTAACGGCTTTCATACATGGACAAGACGCCAGCCATACTTATCTCGCTCGCCTCCTGTTAGTCCTGCTGCTGATCCTCGCACCTTCAGAACTCAGCGCCCAACACGCTAGTCCCGCTACTCTCCCCGACGTCGAACAACTCGACTTCAACAACCCGGTCGATCAGACATCCACCGCCAACCAGCGTGCGGAAACAGCCGCCAGTCGAATGGGGCCAAACACCGTCGAAGCCCTGCCGTACATCCGTCTCACGCCCCGTACACTAGATATACCCGGGATCGCCAACAACCGGCTCAGCCTCAACGGCACCTGGGACTTCATCCATGAAGTGCCCGCTACTTTCGATGGCTCGGGAGATTCAGCCAGCGACTGGCAGAAAGTAAATATACCCGGGCACTTCGCCTTCCAGGGTCACCCCAGAATGCACGCCGAGTTTGGCGTGCCCGTCGCCTATCGAAAGTCGTTCGATGTGCCCGCCGGCTGGCAGGACCAAACCGTCATCCTCAGATTCGAAAGCGTCGACGGCTTGACCCGAGTCTGGGTCAACGGCCAGCCCGTCGGTGAAAACGACATCGCCACACTCCCAAGCGAGTTCGACATCACCCCCTGGATCAAGCCCGGCCAGCCAAATGAGATCACACTGACGGTGGAAACCTCCCTCGTCACCTACTGGTCACGCCGAGAGCTAGGCGGCATCAACCGCAACGTCTACCTACAGGCACTACCCCAGACCCACCTCTCACGCCTGCAGGTCGATGCCGACGTCGAAGACGGGAAACCCGCCACCCTTAACGTCCACCTCGCGATCACCAATGACGCCGATGAACCCGCCACACAACGCCGCCTCGGCTTCACCGTCACGGACGACACCGCTTCCAAGAATCCCGTGAGACTCCTCGACGCCTCTGAGATCATGCTCCCACCCATCGCGCCCCGCCAGACGATGCACCTCACTGTGCCGCTCAAGGCCGAGAACGTCAGGCAGTGGACAGCCGAAACCCCGCACCTCTACCACATCACCGCCATGCTCAGCCAGAACAACAACGGCTCCGACACACCAACCAGAATCATGTCCGCCAGCCAGCGATTCGGCTTCAGAACCATCGAGGTCGTCGGATACGAACTCAGACTCAACGACCGACCCGTCAAACTCCGGGGCACGAACTACCACATCACTTACCCCGAGCTAGGCGAAGCCGTCCCCAAGGAAATCATCCGCAAAGACCTCGAGCTGTTCCAGTACGTCAACTTCAACGCCCTTCGATCCCGACCCACACCAGACATCGCCTACGTCGACCTCTGCGACGAAATGGGCATCTACACCACCGTCGAAGCCATGGTCACCCTCATGATCTACGCCCGCGGCATCACCCGCGATCACGGCGCCAACCCCGACATCGCACCCGGCTACCGCAACCACGTCGCCACCATGATCGAAAACTACTACTCCAACCCCTCGGTCATCGCCTGGGGACTCGCCAACGAATGCCCCTACTACGACTGGTTCCGCACCGCCGCCCCGGGCATGAAACACCGCGACCGCACGCGTCCACTCTTCTTCGGATCCGATCGACGCGAAGGCGTCAGCATCCCCCATATGGACCTCAACGACGACCACTACCCCCGCGACGAGCAAAACCCCGAGGGGCCTCACTACGGCATCGGCGATACCGAAGACCCAACGACCATTCGCGGTCTCGCCTGGGACTACCCCGACGACCGCCCGAACATCTTTACCGAATGGATGGGAATCCCCGGCGAGCCCACCAAAGAAACCGAGTTCGACCCCGGCATCTACGACTTCTGGGCTCACATCGCCGACACCCACATCGAAGCGCTCTATCGGTTCCCCCACTTCGCAGGCGGTTTCCACTTCAAAGGCGCTCCCTACATCGGCGCCAAAGAAGTCTCCTGGGGCGGGGTCTTCGACGCTCACCGCAACCTCAATGACCTCTCCTGGCACGTCAGGAAAACCCACGCACCTGTCCGGATCTTCAACACCCGAGGCGTGCGCGACGAGACCTCCCAACACGCCAGATTCGAGGTCGCCAACCGCTACGACTTCCTAGATCTCAACCAACTCACCTTCCGCTGGCGTCACGTTGACGACCAGAAAGGGGAGGCTCACGTCGAGGCCCCGGCCCGAACAACCGGCCACCTCTTCATCCCCATGACTTCCAGCCAGATGCACCGGGTCAACATGCAGATCATCGATCCGACCGGCCGAACCATCGACGAACTCAACCTGACCATCCCGGCTTCTGACGAGGTCCGCAGAGAACAGCGCCGCGAGCAGCAACGTGCCGCCCGAAAGAAAGCCGAGGCCAGCATCGAGCCCCCACCCACCTACGCCGAACGATACGGCCACTGGATCATCCAAGCCGGTCAAACCGAAATCCACATCGATCAGACAACCGGACTTCTCACATCCGCCTCAATAGAGGTGAACCAAGAGAATGCAACCATCCTCGACGGCTCACCAACGCTCTTGGTGCTCCCGTCTCTCCGTCGCAACTTCCGCAATCAGGGAGAGGCGGCTCTGACCAACCAGGCCACTGACTGGCAGGCACGCCACGTCACCCTGCTAGAACAACCCGACCGGATCGCGGTCATCGCGCAAGGCGGGTACACCAGCGCGCAGGGAACTTTCATCACCAGCCTGCACCACGACGGCCGCATTGAGATCAACTACGCCTTCGTCTGGACCAGCCTCGCCAACCTGGAGCTCTTCTCCGCGGGCCTGGGCCTGCAAGCCGGCCCGAGCTTCAACAGCCTGCACTGGGACCGCCGAGCACGCTGGACCGATTACCCCGAGCACCACATCGGCAGAGCCGCCGGCGTTGCCTCGGCCGCCGGCCACCCACGCTGGAATGAGGCTCAGATAATCGCTGCGCAGACGCCGAAGGACCAACCGATGCCCGATATCCCCTGGTCGCAGATCCTCGCGGCCGATGGGGTCACCAGAGACTTCCGCAGCACCAAGTTCAACATCTACACCGCCGGTCTCTTCGACGAAGCAGGCCACGGCGTCCGAATCATCGGCGACGGCCACGGCCTGCATGCCCAGGCCCTGCCCAGTACAGATGGCGACGGCTACACGCTCCACGTGCTGAACTTCCACCGCGGCGGTTCCAGCCCTCACATCACCAAATCAATCAGGTTCGATCAGAAAGAGCTGAGACCCGGCGAAAGTTTCAGCGGCAAGGTCGTCCTCGAACTCGCGCGCCCCGAGTAAGCGATAACCTTCAGGCAGCATGACGGCGATACAACACGCTCGGAAGCATGATAGAAACAGGCTTTGGGATCGGGTTCATCTTCATGTGCGGAGGTCTGGGAGATTGTTACGCTCCGCCCAGAGCCACAGCCTGGCTGCAGGCTCAGGTTGGGATTGGAGAGGATCAGCGAGGAGGCGTCTAGGCCGGGGAGGCCGGAGGTGTGGCTGAGGGCCTGGCGGATGGTGATGTCGCGTTTGTCGGGTGTGTTGTACTCGGGTATGAAATCATTGATACGGCTGTCGAGTGAAAAGGGCAGAACACTCGACTCGGCCACCGACATCATCAGAGCGCCACTCATGGTCTTGATGGAGGTGTCGGCGGCGGCGATATCGCCCATGTGCCAGGCTCCAAGCGCCCCTAATAGAGGGCCTGGCCGTCCTGCAGAACCTAGATCTCAAAGCCCGGGATGGCTTCGTTAACGTTGAGACCCATAGGGCACCCTCGGTGAGGTTGGTTAGGGTCGGCAAGGTCTCGGCCTGTGCCAGGCAATGGTACAGTGATAGGGTGAGGAGCCTGACGAGTAGGTGCCGGTGGCGAGGCATCGGGTAGATCTTGGTCCGGTGTATTATCTTCCGTGCACGCTGATGGCAGGGCTAACGCGGGTGCGCGTCGCGTATTGCGGTCAGGTTTCTCAAAAATACCCCGGCCTGCCGAGGTTTGTACAGGTGACATTTCCGATATTGGGTAGCCGCAAGTGACCCGCCCCCAGTCACTAGGTACAACCGGATCTCGGATGATGATGGGGCTGCGCGTCCCCCTATCTTGATGCCAGTCTCGATGCTCGCCTCGAGCATCAATGACCCGCAGCTAGTTCCAGATCCAAGCAAGGCGAAAACATCTAGGCTTCTTCATGGCTAAGGCTCCTTCGAAAACCCCTGACCAGAGTCGTCCCGGATTTTTAACATCGCCTGGATCAAGTTCTAGATTATGAGTCACAGTTCCCTTAGGCAGGACTGTATTCTAAGATAACTTATGAGAACAGGATTGAACGACGACGTGTAGCAGGTAGCTTGTTAGTCAAAATCAACTACCTTAGAGGCTTGTGGCAGTTTCATGTCTGTTTCAGGGCGCATTGCTTTTCGATAACTGGGAGGCAACTTGGTCATGTCGAACCGTCTACTTGGAAGTTCTTGCTTCGGTGTGTTCTTGTTGCTGGGGCTATCCGCACCAGCTGACGCGCAGGTGCCTGCAGGTGGGGTTTTCCTCTCCTACCAAACAACGGCACCCAGCGCCCTTCTAAATGTGACTTTTGTCATTGGCGACGAGGAACCGATCCGGTTTGACGGGATCACACCGGGACCGCCGGTCGATCTGCTTGCTCTGGGCACGACTCTGCATGGGAGCCTCGATCGGGTCGCCGTGGAACCTTCGACCGTCTATTACGAGGATCCTGTGATTATGGCTACGGTCTGCGAGGATGCGGGGCAGGCGGCCGAGTCGCCCAGCTTCATGTTTGCGCCCACCGTCGGAACGGAACCACTGATCTTTTTCGCCATCGATGGGTCGCTTGGGAGTGAACCGGAGACGGGCCTCGATAATATCTTCACTGTCGTGGACGGTCTACTGACTACTGCAGAACGGCGATTCGCAGTGCGGAAGCTAGGCACGAACACCCTCGACGATATCTTCTCGGGTGCCGTCACGCAGGCTGATCTTGCCCCTTATTCAGGTGAGGTGGTCGCGTATCAGTTCGTCACCTTCACGGTGCCAACCCCTGCTTCACTCTCATTGCTCGGCCTCGGCGGGCTATTGGCGATGATGCGACGCAGAGCCGACTCGGCGAGAAATGCCGCCTAGATTCCCGTACACCTGATGGGCCTCGTGAAACCCAAGAGTAAATAGCGTGGGCGCAGCTGATCAATCCAAAAAAGCTGAGCCCATCATGTTAATCGCGTAACTTGACGCATTCCCGTATCTGCAGAGAACAGCATGAAAACCGCCGTCTTCTCAGCAAGACCCTACGACCGCAGATCGCTGAATGGTGCCAACGAACGAGCGGGGCGTCCGCACAGCCTTGACTTTCTCGATGATCTCGACTCGGGGAGCCTGACCGGTCCAAGACTGACGCCGCGTTCAGCGGGTCTAGCCTCCGGATACGAGGCGGCTTGCGTCTTCACCAATGACGACCTGAGTCGTGAGACACTCAGTGCGCTTGCCGAGGGTGGTTGCCAGACGGTCGTCTTGCGCTGCGCTGGCTACAACAATCTGGATATTGATTCGGCCAAAGAGCTCGGCTTTCGCGTCGCACGAGTTCCCGCTTACTCTCCGCACGCGGTGGCCGAGCACACCGTTGGCCTGTTGCTTTCGATCAACCGAAAGATCCACCGTGCTCATCAGCGTGTCCGCGAACAGAACTTTTCACTCGACGGCTTGCTGGGCTCCGACCTTCACGGCAAGACCGCTACGGTTGTCGGTGCGGGTGCCATCGGCGCAGTACTCCTCCGCATCCTCCAGGGATTCGGATGCAAAGTCATCGCCGTGGATCCAAATCAATCTCAAGAGTTGCTGGCTGCTGGCGTTGAGTACCGATCCCTTGAGAGGGCTCTGCCGTCTTCAACCATTGTTTGTCTAACCTGCCCACTCAACGACCATACACACCGATTGATCAATCAGAAAACCATTTCTCTGATGCCAAAGGGAACCCTTTTGGTGAACACAGCGCGTGGAGAGGTCGTCGATACGCATGCACTCATCCAAGCGCTCAAGGACGATCATTTCAGTGGTGTGGCGTTGGACGTGTACGAAGAAGAGCAAGGTCTGTTCTTCGAGGATCGTTCGTCTTCGATTCTCCAGGATGACACCTTCGCACGCCTGCTTACCTTCTCGAATGTCCTGGTCACCTCACACCAGGCCTTCTTTACGCGAGAGGCGCTGGACGCCATTGCGGCAACAACTATCGAGAATCTCTCCAGCATCAGTAAAGACGGCACACCTCCAAACCGTAATAGGATTCCCGGCATGCCTCAGCCCAGTTGAGCCAAGCGGCATTTTCCGACCAACGCTCGAAGCGAAAGAAACAGCGAAGGACTGGAAACAGACGACATCATGCACGGACTGTGTATCTACAATGAAGAACCTCTGGTCGCTGCTAAAACCCATCAATTTGCTTTGATTACCCCTACCGCTGATCCCGCCTACGTTCCTTCACTATGCGATCCACAGCATGCGTTTAAGCCAAGATACAGCTGCAACTGCCCCGGTGGATAACGGCTATGGCCGAGCACGGCTCTGGCTCGGTATCAGTGGCGTTGGCCTCATGGTGCTCCTTGCCGCCACCGGGCTACTCCTCCTCTATGTGTCCAAACCTGTGCTCGAGTCACAGCCTGATGCCTATGTGCTCGCATCATTCGTTGGCCTATACGCCTTCATCCACACGCCCCTGGATTGGCTGGGCGGCTATCTTCTCCCGCACCGGTACAACCGGCCACATCCAACGTTTTGGAGGTATCTGGCTAACTGGTCCCGAGGCGTGGCGGTCCACTCGATCTGTCTCTTCGCCTGTGCCATGGGTCTGCTCTTTGCGTCCAGTCAACTCGGCGCTGGCGGCGCGGTGATCTGGACCATGACGCTGTCCGTGATTCTGCTGTGGCTGCGTCGTCCGTACGCTCGACTGCTGGCAAGACTGACTCCGGCCGTTAAAGATGGGGTCTCCTTGATGGCGTCCGAAGATCAGGGCTTCACCGGCGGGCTCGACGGGATGACCTACCCTCGGCAGGATGTTCAGCCTCAACTCTGGCATGAGAGCTTCCCGAAGAGCCAAATCGAGGCCATCAGCCAACGGAGAGCCGAAGCCGGTCGGTCAGGACTCTTCGCGCGTGGAAGACTGTTTGCCCTGGTCTTCATCATGACCGGCTCATCGATCAGCGCTTCAGCCGTGGGTTCCGAAGGACTTGCGACAGCGGTCGGAGTGATCCAGTACGCCTGCGCTTTCACCCTGTGGTCTTTTCTCGGGTTGCTTGTTCTGCCAACGCTCAGCCGCAACGCAGCCACAACCATCGATCACCGCTTGACTGCGTCCGGCACACTTGATGAATCATCGATCAATGATGCCCTGAACAGCATCAATACACTCCAGGATGCTGAGCAGCGACGCCCTGCGATGGTGGAGACCGTCTTCCATCCCATCCGAAGCCCATCGCGACGGCAGGGAGGACACGGCTCATCGATGCTCGCCGCATGGGATGTGGCTCGCATCACCGTCTACATGAGTCTGGCGGGTTTGTCGCTGCTGGGTCGCGCAGTCCACTGCAATGTGGGCAGACCCGCTCTGTGGGCTTATCTCCCAAGCGAATGACTGACACGCATATTGCCCGCTGTCTAGTAAAGCAGCTTCCGCAACCACCAAATCTAGAGAAGAAGCACCACGATCGCGGCAGAGATGACCAGCGAACCCGAAAGTCGCAGCACAAAAGCGCGGCGTGACCCAAAGCGTTCGACCGACGGTGTAAGCGTGGCAAGCACCCCAACGAGTAGAACACTCCAGACGCCCCGGGTCCCGTAGACAACATTGATGCCCGTGGGATCGCCAAACACTCCGAGCGACCAGATTAGAATCAAAGCCTGTGCCGCAAAGAGCAAGGACCCGAGCACAAGCCACGACCGACCCGATGGGGGCCAGACAAAGACAGGCTCACCCGTGACCTTCGGCAGCGTCAGGCAGAGGCCGACAGCCACCACCATGGCAAGAGGTACGGTCTGACCAAAACCGTGGACAAGAGACCAATGCTTGACGCCGACATCAAAGGCCGAGAACGACAGGGCTGCAACAAAGGACACCGAGAGACCAATCCAGACGGCGTCGCGAGATAATCCCTGTTCGTGCCCGCCTTGTTCGCCGTGGTTGCCGGAGCAGGCCAGGATAATCACGCCCACCATAGATAGAACCGCAGCAATCCAATCCTGGCTCGACACGAGACCACCCGCACCAAACGCGTCGAGCACAGCCACGAGGACGACTTTGGTTCCCAGCATCGGTGTTGCAAGCGACACCGCCCCTCGATCGAGAGCGACGACCGTTGCAGCGAGTCCCAAATAGAACATCACGGCCAGCGCAACAATCGGTCCCCAAGCCACCGCTTCACGCCAGGGCTGATCCAGCCATGGATAATGCACAGCCATGAAGCTGACCGCTGTCGCAGCCATCGCCCAGAGAGTCACCTGTGCCGAGTTGAGCCCACAACGCTGAGACGCCTTCATGAACCAAGCACTCAGCGCATACAAAATGGCTGCGATCAGTGGATAGACCAGATAGAAGGACGACGACATCGAGGCCGATCATAGGGGGCTGACATACGCTGACCTGCGGCTCCATCTTGATGGGGCCCGGCTTTTTGCAGGGCGTGGCCTCAGCGGGCTGCTCTGCCGCTTATCTGACTTGGCGGGCGTAGGTCGATGCGCTCTGCCTTGGCGGAACCAAGTTAGGGATGCTCAACAGCGAAGCCATGGACTTCTTCAACCGGCAGGAAACCCGAGACTTCGATCGCAGATGCAAGCAGGCGGGGCAGCTGGCGAGCTAGATGCGCTGTGTCGCAGCGCCATGGATCGGCATGCCCGAAAATGGAGCCTGGCATAAGCACGCGAGGCACGCGAACGACTGTGCCAAGAGACTGGCAAGCGGTATCGAAATGATCGCACCTGGCTCTGTGGTCCACCCGATCGAGGCCAACGCGGTCTTTCTTCAGTGGTCCGAAGCAGTCGCCAAACAACTTCGCGAACTCGACTGGGTCTTCTATCGTTTCATCCGCGAGGGCCATCATCGGCTCATGGGCAACCCAGGATGCCGAGATCCAGAAGTTCTTGGATGACCTCACTAAGGGCATGGAGAAACAAGATTAGCGCTCATCTTCGGGCCAAATTTAGATGCCAAGAGTGATTGTTGGTGCTCGATTGCATGAACAAGACTCAGCAAGTACTTGGGTGGTGCCTTTCAAGAATTAAGACATCTGTTAGCCGTGGCGAACCACAAAATCCCATGCAACTCCCTGCCAAGCACAGCTTTGTGTGCAACAGCCATATCAATCTGAGGCAAAAAAACAGCTTGGCAGCCACAGAGAATGGGTTATGCTTACATCCTTGAGGCGTGCGAGTTGTGTGAATCTGGAGAATGTTGATCACGCGTTTTAGACAGTCCTTTCATTGAGCGTGAGTGACTACGTTTGGTTTTGAATTGATTGCTGGAGAGGTGGATTGTCATATCTCGTGTGGGAAGGGACCCCACACATTCATGGACCCCGCGTGGTGAACCTCCACAGGCACGGCCTGCCGTGGACCAAACGGGTAGCACGGAGAAGAGGCTGTGTTCAGATCAAGCTGGCGTTTTGGTGGTCGGTTCAGAAAAAGAGTTCTGCGATCGATCAGGAGGATGCTCGGTCTTAAGCCCAACCGGCCCGGGATTGCGCAGCGAATCACGCAGCTCCAGAGCGGTGCGCGCCTACGGCTGAGACACTACCTCGATGCCTCCCTGCGACGCTGGGGAAGCCAACGAAACGACGCGACAGACAGGCAGCTGATCAGCTCGCCCACGACCTCTATCGGCGGGATCGTGCCCGGTTCTCGATTTGAGAGTCTGGAACCAAGACTCCTGCTGTCCGGCGACACGCCTAGCTGGTCGCTGCTAACCGAAGAGGCCGACGCCAGCACAACGATTACGGTCGGGCAGGCGGCCACCCTCCAGTCCGGACTCGACGACCTGACACAGACGTTCAACCTGCTCGAAGCCGCTGGTGAATTAGGAACCACCATCCCGCTCATCGAAACCTCGATGGGTGAACTAGCGGACTTTGGCGGCGCCATCGCTGAGATCGAAACGGGATTGGATGGCTTGCTGAGCACAGCAGGTAGTCTGGCCATTGAGCAAGGTGACATCGCCAGCGAGTTGCTCACCTTCGATGGCGTTACGGTTGGTGGATTCGACTTCGGCCTAAGCGTCGTAGCGAGCTATACGAACGGCTTCTTCTTCGACGTATCCCTCACAGCATCCAGAACCGATGCCGTCGCACTCGATGTGGCCGACGAGGCACTGCTCGGCTTTGATTTCGCACCGGGTGCTCAGGCCGATATCACCGGGACGCTAGCGCTTGACTTCGTCTTCGGTCTGGCGGCCAACAACAGCTTTTTCGTTGAGATCGATGATTTCACGGTTGAAGCCTCTGCCGATCTGACCGGCCTTAATTTCGGCACCACCTTCACCGGCGGGCTGGATAGCGTGCCCATCACCAATGGAAGCCTGCAGGCCTTGGCATCTGTCGATGCCAGCGTTGACCGGACCATCTTGACCGGTGGCCGAATCAACGAAAACACCCTCGACACCATCGCAAATGGGGTCATCCCGATCCATGCGGCCTTCAACCTCACTCCAGATGACGGCTTCGTCACGATGGCGTTGCCCGGTACGGGTAGTCTGAGCCAGCCTGATTTCTCGGCACAAATCGATGCTGGTTCATCCATCTTGGTTTCGGCCACCGACCTCTTCGGTACGGCCCCGGTCGAAGTCGAGATTCACACCACGGGTGACCTCACTGCCCTAGGCGAAACACTAACCGGTGATTTTGTTTTCCGCTCGGTAGAGGTTGATGGCGAAGACGTAGCCGAGGTCATCGCCACCCGTCTTACAAGCTCGGTGGGTGAAGCATCAACGCTTGTCAGTCTGGCTTCCACCTCTGGGGCGCTGATCTTTACTGATACCGGTATCGAGACGCCCTTCGATAGCAATGCGGTTACCAACCGCATGGCCGATTCGCTCGCAAATCTTGCCGCTGAGGCTCAACGGCTAGAAAACGACCTGCTCACCAGCATGCCGGAGCTTAGCGGCCAGAAGCTTGCTGGCACTGATGTCTCGCTCGATGAGCTGTTCGATCTCACGGCCTATCTCAGCATCGGCGACTACATCGACGCCTACTTGCACCCCTTCCTCAATCCGGCCACCGATCTGCCCTCAGATAACCCCAGCCCTGTCGGTATCGATCAGACACCGACGATTCAAGGACTACTCACCCATCTCGAAGATCACTGGTTCCCGAGGCTGCTCGGTGGACAGGCAGCCGGCATCCCACTCAATCTCGCGTTTGCAACCGAAGATGGACAGGTCACTGGTGTCACTCTGACGATTGATGCCAGCGCCGGCGTGACCTACCAGAAGAGCCTGCCATTAGGTGTCAGCGAAACCCCTCAGGGCGTCGGCCCTGCCTTTGTTGATATCCCCGTCGACATCACGACACGTTTTGAACTCCAGCTGACGTTCAATTTCTCAGAAAACGACACGTCCTTCAGCTACAGCCTCAACCAGCTCGAGTTCGATGCGGTGGCCTCGAGCACCGAGGTCGTTATTCCCTTCAAAGTCGGTGCCCTCGAAGTGTCTGCCGGTCATCCTCGCTTTGATCGAGGTTCGATCGACCTGGGCATCTATGTGGACGTCGAGCAAGGCACAGATTTTTCGGTGGTTTACGATCCGGCTCGCTCACCATTGAGCACCCTGAGCCTCGATCTGCCGCTCTATGCCTGGCTGGCCGGGAGTGACGTCACACAAGGTCTCGACAGCAGGATCACTGCAGGCGGCAACTACTTCACCATCGTCGGACAACGCAATCCAGCCATCTCATTCACTGCTCAGAACACCAACGACCTGCTCGCGTTCAACGATCTGACGGTTAACGATCTCCGCGATCAGCTCGAAGCCCTTCGTGATGACTGGCTCGGAGCACTCAAGCAGTCCGAAGCCTTCAACGTCGAAGTGCCCTTTATCGACGCCACTCTTGCTGAGGTAGTTGACCTCGGCCCGGCGTTTGACGCCGCGATCCTGAAGAAGATCGACTGGAGCCGAATCCAGTCGCTGCAAGACTTCGCTGCCGAACTCGCGCGCGTCGGAGCACTGGCTGAAGGCGAGCAGGTCAGCTTCGATCCGGCCTCAAGACAATTGACGATCCCGGTCGACTTCAGCGTTGACCTACACACCCTCGATCTAGCAGATCTGAGCACGCTCGGCCTGATCAACATCGATCGCATGATCCAGGAAGGCCTCATCCAGGTCGGTGATTTCGTTGATCCTGATGACCTCCTAGATAACGGCTACATCGATGTCGCAGGCATGGTCGGTCTGGGGCTGCTTGATCCCGAAGATGTCGCCGACTGGGGACTCATCGATCAGCAGGTCATCATCGATGCCGGACTGATCGGCGCCGCCGGACTGGCAGCGAACAACCTCGTGGATGGCTCGGATCAGGTTGACCTCGATGCCCTGATCGATAGCGGGCTCGTCACGCTTGCCGACCTGGTTGAGGCCGACCTCGTTACCTACGGCTCGATCGCCGGCAATCTCGGCTTTATCCAGGAGATCAATCTTCTCGCCACCAACATCGCCGATTTCGGGCTGGACCTCTCGTCGCTGATTCAGAGCATCGACCTCGTAGATCTAACAGCCGCCTTTGCCGCAGATGCCCAGGCCTTCACAGACCTCATCGCTGCCGAGCTCATTGGCGTCGCGGACCTGGCGATCGATTCACTCGCCCTCGATCAGCTTCTTAGCAGCGGCGTCGTCACGCTTCAACAACTCGTAGATCAGGGATTACTCACAGCCAACGACGTCACCGACAACGTCCGGATCACCCTCACCGACCTGCTCGATCAGACCACCGCCAGCCTGACCGATCTGCTCGATGCTGGCATCATCGATCTCGATGACTTCCAGACCGATGCGGCCGTCGCAGTCTCAGACATACTGACCAGCACCAGCATCTCTCTCAGACAGCTCATCGATACCGGCTTAATCGCGCTTGATGATTTTGATGAACTCAGAACCATTCCCGAAGCCGATCTGATCAATGCTGGGCTGCTGACGGCGTTCCAGATCGATTTCAATGAGCTCGCCGATGCGGGCTCGGTCGCACTCCGGGATCTGGTTGCAGGTGATTTCGTTGATCTTCTCGACCTGCTGGATGCCGGCCTCATCAACACCGGCGACGTCACCACCACCCTGCTCGACGTCCGTGACCTACTAAACGCAGGCTTGATCGATCTCAGGGGCCTGGTAGATGACGCGATCCTGGACGCATCAGCCCTAGTCGATGGACTCTGGGCCAGTGCCGATCAGGTTCTCTCTAACGGGATCGCAGACCTCTCCTCGCTCGTCTCCGCGGCCTTGCTCGATGCCGAGAACATCCTCCGCGATGCACTAGATATCAAGGATCTTCTCGATAGCGGGCTCACTGACCTGCTCGCGCTCGCCAACAACAACGTCATCCTGCCCGCACAGGTTGCTCTCGATGTGATCCGCTCATCCGATCTGGCAACCGAAGCGACCGTTCTGTTCAACCGCATCAGTTCCACAGGCGGCATCATCGGTCCCGGCTCCATCATCGATCTCGATGACCTGCTGACAACCTTCCCCGTCGAGCTCAGCGACCTGGTCTACTTCCAGATGGTCACCCAAGACATCCTCCCGCCTCTCGGGACCATTGACCGAACCGCCCTGCTCGACAGCCGGGTCATTGACGAGAGTGTGCTAAGGCGACGAGGGCTGCCCACGACGATCAATCAAGACCTGCTAACCATGCAGCAGGTCAACGATCTTGGCCTGCTCGATCGGGCGAATCTCAACGATCTCACGCCCATCGATATCGATGGATTCGCTTTCACGGATCAAGTCGTTCAACAGATCACCGACGACGGCTTCATCGTGGCAGGCAGCAGCGCAACCATCGAGGGCCTGCTCGATCGCGCTGATGTCAGTCTCAAGAAACTGGTCGATCTAGGTCTAGTCTCCGTCAATGACCTTGCTGACCTGGGCCCGGTTCTCCTGGATGATCTGTTTCTTCTCGGCGAAGTCGATCGGATCCAACTACTAAACAGCAAGGTCATCGAGACGCAGCTACTGGAAGGCCTTATCGACAGCCAAGGCCTGGTCACAATCACATCATTGACGACCGGTGGGCTGGCCGATCTCACCGACCTGGTCCGTGAAGGACTTCTATCTGTCACCGACTTCAACCTCGCGGGCCATCAGGTTTCGGAGAACGACCTGCTTGCCTCTGGCCTCGTTGCACCCTCGGCGTTGGACGACCACAGTCTCCTACAGGACGGTCTGAGCCCCGAAGAACGGCATGTCGAAACCCTGCACCTGCTTGAGCTCAGCCTTGTCTCACTCGCGGACATGCTCGCCGCTGGACTTGTCACCGATAGCCAGCTCACCACCACCACGCTAACGGCAGAGGCGCTCCAGAGCGTTAGCATCCTCGCTAACAACGCGCTGGCCGCTGCGGGTCAAATTGCGGGCAACAACGTCGATATCGAACCGCTCCTGGCCGCCAACTTCGTGACGATCGATGCGCTCGTCAACGCACAGCTCATCGGCCTCAACGATCTCTACGACGACAGCATCGTCCGACTGCGAAACCTGGTCGATGCCGGTTTGGTCACAGCAGCCGATCTTGCCCCAGACCAGACTATAGCGCTCGATTTCCTGATGGCGTCGAACGTCGTCGGGCTCAAATACCTCAATGATCAGGGCCTGATCACCGACGAGCGTGGCGTCTCCGAACGCGTCTTGATCTCAGACATGCTGGCCGACCCGAATCTCAGCCTGGCCAGCCTGGTCGAAACGGGTGTGCTCTCCGTCCGCGACTTCATCAACAAGAGTTTCGAACAGACCGCTCTAGAAGCCACCATGCTCCTAGGCGAGCGACTCTTCGAAGACGGAGAGTTCAACGACATCGTCCGGCTCGGCACGACCGCACTGGATGGCCTGCTCGGCTCGATCCTCTTCGACAAAACGCTCGACGAGTACGTCACCGCAGAGTTCGTAGATCGCTTCGACTTTAATGACATCAGTCTCGATGCCGCCACCATCGAAGCCACCTACGCCGTCGATGTACCTGACGATCGCGGACCGACCATCGGGCTCTACGACCTCCTGGAGACGCTGCCTTCGGTTTCGCTGGCCTCGCTGATCCAGAACAGCCTGCTCTCGGATGCCGACCTCATCGATCCAGCGATGCAGCTGGATATCGTTGATCTCGAGCACTCCGACCTGTTCCAGGAAGGCGACCTGCTCAACTTTGTCAGCCAACGGTCTGTCTTCCTGCACGAGGTTGCTGAGGTCTTCAGTCTCGTGCCGCTAGTGCAGGCCGGCTTGGTCACCGCCGCAGACCTGATCATCAATAACTTCGGCAGCCTCGCCGATCTTGTCGGCCAGGGACTGATCGGCCAGGAGAACTTCCAGGACGTCAGCATCCCGGTCGCCACCATCACGTCCAACACCGCACTCACCAGCATCGACCTCGATAACCGCAGTCTGGTTGATGCCGGGGCCGTTTCACTCCTGGCCCTTGTCGATGCCGGCATCGTCGCGCTCGAGGCCCTGGTCACCGACGGTGTGATCTCAAGCGCTGACCTCAACGCCGAGGTGACCTCACGAGACGTCGATGATTTCCTCGATAAGAACGCACTCGACCGCGCCTTGCTGGAAGCAGCAGGCGTCATCACCGGAGCCGAAGACGATCTGGTACGTCTCAATGGCCTTAACAGCATCCTCAGCGAAGACCTCGCCGGCCTGCTGGAACTCGCCATCGCAGGTGTCGCAACACCCGATCATCTGGATGCACTTGCATCGGTTGATAAAGACGACCTCGTCACGAACGGTCTCGTCACCGCGAATGACCTGATCGACGCCGATCTGATTCTCGCCTCCGAGCTCACACCCACAACCATCGCGCTCAAGGCACTTGGCGAGACAGGCGCTTTACCGCTAACCCAGCTCGACACACTCGATGAATATCTCGATCTGGGCATCGTTACCGCTGAGCAGCTCGACGGCATCGGCATACTGCCCAAGTCCGATCTGATCGCTTCGGGTCTGACCACCGAATCAGAGCTTCTCGCCGCAGGATTACTCGGCGAGACCATCCAGCTCGATGCACTGCTTGTATCCGGATTGGTCACGATCGATCAGCTATTAACCCAGAGCATCGACCACCGCAGCGGGAGAGTCGCGAGCCAGGACCTCGTAGACAACGGCCTTGTTACCGTTTCGCAGCTTGAATCCGAGGGTCTCACCAAGACTGATATCGATCTCGACGCTCTTCTCCGGTCAGAGATCATCACCCTCCTCGAACTCGTCGATGACAGCATCTTTGTCGATGACCTCGTCAATGCAGTCCTCCCCGGAGGCGCGCCGACCGAACAGCAGCTCATCGACAACGGTCTTTTCGATCACGAAGTCGACCTCGCTGATCTTGTCACGGCCAGCCTCGTAACGGTTCAGAACCTGATCGATGGCGGGGTCCTGCCCTCGACCATCGATCCCGAACAACTGCTCAAGCTCAACCTGGTCACAGACACCCAGCTGGTTGCTGCCGGCCTTGTCTCTCAATCCGCGGTCGATATCAACAGCTTCACCAACATCGGTTTGACATCACTACTCGCAGCCCTGCAGAACCCAGGCGACACAGGCTCCAGCCTGATCACGCTTGCAGACCTGCTCAAACAAGGCTTTGCAACCGCAGACATCCCGCGTGCCGACCTGATCGCAACAGGCCTGGTAACAGACCCGCAGCTCACCACAGCCGGGTTTACGGACCCAACCGTTAACGCGCAGGCAGCCGTCATCGCGGACCTGATCAGCTTCGAAGACCTTGACATCCAAGGCCTGCTGACAACCGCCGTCGATTACCGAACACTCCTCAGCCCAGGCTTTGCCGCTGCAGCCGGGGTGGTGCTGACCCAGAGTCAGCTGATTAATAACGGCCTGCTGTGGAAAAGCGTGGATCCCACAGCGGTCGATGCATTAGCCCTCGCCGACCTCATCGAAATGAATGCCGCCGGGCTGATCACCGATCCGCTAATCGACCGCAACCAACTAGATGACCTCCGAGCCGTCGATTACGACATTCTCGAACTCTCCCCGCTAGACCTGGCTCGTCTGCTTGCCTCGGATCTTGTCGACGACCAAGGCGAGGTTGATCTCGACGCCCTGCTCGACACTCCGGTCTTAGGCGGAGATGGAGGCGTCCTCGTCGATGTTGCTGACCTCGCAAGACTCGGACTCATCGACTGGACCGACGTCAACGGACACGACGTCAACTACTTCAATCTCAACGACCGGGAGATTGAACTTTCCGGCGACTTCGGCCTCGAGCTCGTCGGAATGGCCACACGAGCCGTCGCCGACCTGCAGGCCATCGCATCAGCCGGCTTCGACATCGTCATCGATCTGGATGGACTCGACGGCACCAGCGGTGTCGTCTGGCTACTCGATGACGCCAGCGCTTCAGCGCAGCTTGTTTTCGATGTCATTGATCTTGATGTCGCTGCACGCCTTGGCTTCATCGGCGTGACCCTGGCAGACGTCTCCGGTCTTGATAGCCGCATCAGCGTTGATATTACACGCACCGTCGTCGCCGACAATGACGGCAACGCCGCGACCACCGATGACCGTCTTGTTTCGCTCGACAATCTGACAAGCGCTGATATCGATGCCTATCTGGTTGGTGATACCAACGGCTCAGCGGAGGCCGCATTAAGAGGCATCAAGGTCAACACCGGCATCGGCGGGATACCCGTCGGCCACGGTGCTTCGGTCATCCTGACCGTCTCCGATCTGGATGCAGCCAAGGGCGAGGGTTACTACACCCTCGCCCTCAACGACATCCCGGGCATCTTCCGCTTCCACGAACTGCTGCGCATCGAAGACCTCATGTCGATGCTCCTGCGTGCTCGGGACTACGTCAGTGAAGGACTTTCGCAACTGCCCTTCTGGGCCACCGACCCGAAGTCCCCGCTCTTCGAAGCCACCAAAGACCTCAAGATTCCGGTCATCAACAAGTCGCCGGGCGAACTGCTCGAACTCATCAACGACATCGATGACGCCGTCACCGACGTCCAACGCGAACTCTACAACCCCGAAAACGATGTGCAGAAGCTCGTCGGTCTGGTCATGGAGGCTCTGGGACTCGACATCGAAGCCGATAGCGACGTCTTCAGCGTCTTCATGGAAGGTAACGTACTTCGTCTTCGCCTGAATCTCATCGAAGACTTCAGCCAGAATCTGCCCTTTGATTTCGACCTCTCAGCCCTCTCATCGGTCTTCTCGGGTGTGACCACGGAACTCGGCGGGATCGATCAACTCCTGGCACTCGAGGGCAGCGGCGATATCACGCTCTCCGGCTTCGCCGAGCTCCAGGTCGATGCCGGCGTGGACCTCGGCCCACGCGCGATCGACCAGCCCGTCGATGTCTTCCTTTACGATTGGGATAACGGCCTAGAGCAAGGCACGCGCCTGGAAGCCGGCTTCAAAGTCTTAGGCGAAGACCTCAATCTCAACTTCGGCGTCCTCGACTCCGTAGGTGTCTCGACCGTCAACGCCGACATCACACTCGACGCCGATGGCGACGTCACCACCAACCCGGAACTGCTCGACGCGAACGACCGCTCTGACTTTGTCACCGTCGTCTTCGAGCTCGATCAGCAACCCGGCACGGGCGTGATCGACGACGGCCTCTACCGCTTCGACGAAACCTTGATTGGCGACAACGTCCTGGTCGCGGTGAATGGCGGGTTCGAAATCCTGATGCCACTAGAGATCGACATCTTCGGCGCAGTGGTTGACTTCCCCGGCGAACCGCTCCACATCAGAACCAACCCGCTCTACAAGACTACCGGCCTTGGCGGGGAGCTCATCAGCAACGACGGCCTCCGCCAGATCGTTCTGCACATCGCCAACCTTGCAGACCCAGCGCCAGGACCACATGCACCAATCCTGGTTGACGCTCCGGATATCGCTGGCGCTCTTGGCGACCTGGCCAACAGCCAGATCAGGACACTGCTCGAGCAACTCGCGACACTCATCGCCGGCCTCAAGCAAGAACTGCTCGACGCAGATCTCTTCACGCAGAGCATCCCAGGCACCAACCAGACCATCGACGACCTCTTCGGCGCGGGCAACGACAACGGTCTCGCCGGCGTCACCACCAAACAAGGTGTCGAAGCCTTCCTCGACATCGATACCTACGTCCTCGAATACCTCAAGACCGTCACCTGGATCGGTTCAGGCTCCGTCGCCGATGGCAGCATCTCGGCAAACGACGTCTTCAATGGCCTCGCCACCTACCTGACCAATCACTGGGTCCCAACCCTACCGGGCATCGCTGCTTCGCTCGGCGGTGGCTTCATCACCGTCACGAGCTCAGGCGATCAACTCGGCCTCGAAGTCAACGCACCCTACACCTTCAACAAGGACCTCATGTGGGATCTCGCCACGGAGCTGGGTAACACCGGCCTGGCACTCACGGGCGATCTTGACTTCAATGCAGCCTTCAACGCGTTGCTCGATCTCGATTTCGGCGTCAACCTCAACACCGGCGACGTCGACTTCAACTTCAATGAGTTCACCTTCGATGGCTCATTCGATACGTCGAGCTTCAGCGCTTCCCTTGACTACAATGGCCTAAGCACCGTCGCCGTGAACAACGGCACCGTTGATATCGATCTCGGCGGGCGTGTCTTTACCGACGGCTCTGGCAATTTCCAGTTCGATCCAACCGAACGTGGTGACGGCAGCCCGCTGACCAACAGCGCTTCTATCAACCTGCCGCTCACCCTGCTGGGCACCTCGGTCGGTTTCGTCAACTTCTCCGACTCCGACTTCTATGACAACCAACTCGATCCCGGCTTCACCTTCGATCTAAGCGGCCTCACCGGTGTCCTGAACAACCTCGCTTACATCGCCTTCGATGAACTCGGTGACGGCATCAACACTCTGCGGGACGAACTCATTGTCCAGTACGACGCGCAAGGCCAACCTGTACCGGGAACAGGGAGCTTCCTCGACGAATCCATCGCCGGCACCGATACCTCGATCGCCCGTGTCCTGGGACTCGACAACCTGCTCAACCTCGGGCAGTACATCAAGCACTACCTCCGCCCCGAGTTAGACGGCACCGGCACCTTCGACCGCGATCCGACCATCCCGCTCGGCTACGTCCCCGGCGGGACCTCCGATCCGAGAACCAACTGGTACGGCGAGGATGCCGGCACCCCGCAACCCACCATCGGCGGCCTGCTCCAGTACCTTCAGGATAACTGGCTGCCAACGCTTGGCGGCAGCGGCGGCGGCTTCAGCTGGCAACTCATCGGCACCGATGCCGTTGAGATCACCTTCGCCGCGGATGCCCCCTTTACCCGCACAGTCGGTCTCGATCTAGGAGCCGAAGCCGAGAACCTCGGACTTGAGTTTGAAGCAGAAGCCGATCTCGAACTCAACATCTTCCAGGACCTCCTCGCCACCCTCACCATCGACTGGAGCACGCCAGGCAGCCCGGATGCCAGCTTCGTACTCGATCACTACGACTTCACCATCGATGCCGATGCCAACGATATCTTCGCCGGCGCGACCTTCGGGCCTCTCGACCTCACCGTCGGCCAGGAAGGCCCCGTGGGCGAAAAGGGCTCGGCAAGCCTCGACCTTGCCGGCCGGTTGTCATTCAACAATATGGCCGAGCTCGCACGTACCGACCTGCTCTTCGAAGCAGGCGACCTCGCCTTCCGCCTCACGCCCGAACTCGACGCCAAGAACAATCTGCAGATCGATCTGCCACTCTTTGCCCAGCTAGCCGGCGTTGATCTCGGATCGACCTCGAACAACGACATCCCGCGCGTTGGCCTTTCGGGTGCCATCTTCCCGACGGCCGCAGGCGCCGACCCGCTGCGTTTCACCTCTGAAAACCTGGACAAGATCGTCGACTTCAGCGATTTCAGCATCGGCCACCTGATCGCGATGATCCAGGGAACGATCAACTGGCTCGAGGAATTCAGCAATGCCGATTTCCTCTCCACCGAAATCCCCTTTACCGACAAGACGCTCGGTGATGTGCTCGACTTCGCTTCCGTCTTCGCTGATCAGGTCCTCTCCAAGATCGACTTCGAGCGCATCAGTACCGTCCAGGACTTCATCGAAGAGTTCACTAAGGCCGGCATCCTCCCGGAAGACGCAAACATCGAATTCGATCCGGTCACCAAGACCCTCCGGCTGCCATCGCTCTTCGATTTCAATCTCGCTGACTTCGGCCTCCGCGACCTGCAACAACAAGGCGAGGCCTCCTTCGCCAACCTGTTGGACATCGGTGCGCTCGACCCCGCCACCGTGATCGACAAGGGCGTCCTGCTCGACAACATGCTGTCGCTGACGCTCATCGGTTTCCGCGAGCTCGTCCGCTGGGAACTCGTCCCCGGCCATGCCTTCGACGGCACCGATATCACCGTCGCCGATCTCGAAACACTCAACCTCATCGAAGCCGGCGCCCTCACAGGATCGGGGCTGGTGACAGCCGGACAGATCGCAGTTGAGGACCTGATTGCCACAGACGTTGTCCGTGTTTCTCTACTCGATCTCATCGACGCCGACCTGCTCGTCCCGTCCGATCTGACGCTGCCGCTCATCGAGCGCCGCGTCTCTTACATCGATCTCGTTGATTCACGCCAGCTCAACATCAACGAGCTCCAAACGCTTGGCGTCACGCTCTACGACCGCAACGGCGATATCACCGCCATCGCTTCCGATGCAGAAACCGTCGATCTCCAAGACCTCATCGATCTCACGCGTTTCTCGCTCACCGAGCTTCTCGAAATGGGCTTCGTCGGACGCAGCGAGTTCAACGATGCCACGAGCATCACCGTCGCTGCGCTCGAAGCAGCTGAACTCATCGCAGAGAACGCACTCGATGGCGAGCCCATCGTCATTGCCGGTGAAGTCACACTCGGCGACCTGCTCGCCGCCGACTCGCCCGTCTCCATCGCCCTCGCCGATCTCATCAGCGAAGGGCTTGTTGGCCGCGGCGATATGACCCTGGGCTCACTAAGCATCGGTGATATCTCGATGGAGGGCTTCGACCTCCACGATCTCATCGATCTCGGCCTGATCGATCAGACCACCGTCTCGACCTTCGTCTACGACCGTTTCGGCCTCGAAGGCATCCCGCTAGACCTCGGGATCGACCTAGGCGGGGTCCTCGAACTCAGCACGACCGCCACCGCCGACCTGCTCGCAGAGATCGAAGCCGGTATCGACTGGGTCATCGACCTCGATGGACTCACCGGGACCGAAGGCCTGACGATCCTCGTCGAGAACGCCCACGTTGCCGGCCGCGCCTGGTTCGACGTTGAAGACCTCGAGATGGCCGCCAAGCTCGGCTTCCTCGGCCTGACCGCTGGCGGAGCCGGCAGCGGAAGCGGGATCCATCTCTTCGCAGAAGCCAGCGCAACCCTCGACCAGGACGGCAACCTCGAAACCACCGATGACCGCACCTTCGAACTCGCGGACCTGCTCACGGGTTCACTGTTCGACAACCTGGTACTCAACTTCGACGGCTACGCCGAAGCAGCCCTCAAGAGCTTCGCGGTCGATGGCGCGATCCCAGGCCTCAACGAGGCCGCCCTCGCGGGCCAGGAAATCTCGATCAGCATCCCCAGCCTCGTTAATCAGACCGGCACCGAAGTCTTCAAGGCCGGAGAAAAGACCGCGGCCGAGCTAACCGCCCTCAAGGACCTCGACCGTGTCGTCATCGTCCTGCCAGACCTCGGCGACGCCTTTAACTTCACCGATCTCGACTTTGCCAGCATCCTCCAGATGATCCGACAAGGCATCGACCTCGTCGATCAGGCACTGACCGATGTGCCCTTCTACCGCCAGCCTATCCCCGTTGTAAACCGCTCGCTCGAAGACGGTCTCGACTTCATCTCCGACATCACCGAACGACTCGAAGAGGCCGCCAACAACCCGGCCGGCGTTCTACAGGACGTTGAATCACTCCTCGAAGAAGCACTCGGTATCCCCGACAACGCCCTCGATCTCTTCCTCGATGGCGAAACCCTCCGGATCGACCTGGCTTGGCAGCCGCTTGCCTACGAAGAAATGCTGCCCTTCGCCTTCGATCTTGGAGGGTTCAAAGATCTATCCGGCACCTCCGGAGCATCGGAACTAGAAGGGATCAACAGCCTCGTCGATGCCAATGGCCAGGTCATGCTGCAAGCCGGCGTCGACGCGGTGCTGCAGTTCGGTATTGATTTCAGCGAAGTCGATACCCAAGGCCTCAACGGCCTCGAATTCTTCCTCGTCGACTACGACGACAACGGCACCGCAGGCAACACCGCCGACGACACCGGCACACGCCTGTCGTTCAACACCAAGCTACTCGCCGATGACCTCGACCTAACCATCAACCCGTTCGATATCGGGGTTGCAGACGGCTTCGCGGTCCTCGATGGCGACGGTGATCCTCTCACCGATGATGAAGCCTCATTTAGCGTCTTCATCGACCAAACTGGTGGCGCTGCCATCGATGACGGACGCTTCGTCATCGGTGATGAAAACCTCGGCGACAACCTCGATTACAACATCGTCGGCGGCTTCGCCGTCGAACTACCCCTCGAAGTCTTCGGACTCTCGCTCGGTCAGCCGCTTTCCGTCGCCACCAATCCGTTCTACGGCAGCGACGGTCTCGAACAGCTCTTCCTCCACCTCACAGGCGATAGCGCCGCCGGTGCTCAAGACCCGGTCGTTCTCACGTTCCCCGATCTCCGCAACGCCCTCGGCGGCGACTTCGGACTGCTCGGCATCCTCAACGATCCGACGTACATCCTAGATGGCGTCGATCTCGCGCTCGGCGGTGTTCAGGAAATACTCGGCTCAGGCTTCTCGCAAGACCTGCCCCTCATCGGCGATGAACTCGGCGAAGCCGCCACCTTCATCCGTGACATACGCACCGGCCTTCTCCAGGACCTGCGTGATCGACTCAACGGTCCCGGCCAGGCCATCGACTTCATCCGTGAAGCAATGTGGGATGCCTTCGGGCCATCCGGGCTCAACATCCTCCTCGACAACAACAACGACGGCTCCGTCGCTATCGAAGACATCGCCGTCGGCTGGTACGACATCGATGGCAACCTCGTCAAGGACTGGATCCTCGGCGAGCCCGTACCCGAATCCGGATTCGTCTACGACAGCTCCGGCAACTTCCTGGGCGACGGCGTCGCCGTTCCACCCGGCGGATTCACCATCGGTGTCGATACCGACGCTATCCAATTCGACATGGCCCTAGGCGGAACCGTCTTCGGCACCGGCGTCGATATCCCGCTCCAGATCGATCTCCCAGGCTTCGGACTCGACGTCGATGGCGGCTTCGCTGTCGGCATGGACTGGAGCTTCGACTTCGGCATGGGCCTCAGCCTCAATGACGGCTTCTACCTCAGCACCAACGACAAGAACGCCGCTGGCGACCCCGAGCTCGAAGTCGAAATCGGTGCCTTCCTCGACGGCAAACCACTCGACAACACCACGGTCACACCATTCAGCGCCGCCGGCACGCTGCTCTTCTTCAAGGTCACCGCCACCGATACCGATCGCGACCCAGCCAAACAAGGGTTCCAGCCAAGCGGCGTCTTCGGATTCCTCGCCATCGATGCCATGGGCGACAGCAACACCGGCCGGCTCACCCTCAATCACCTCCTCTCCTCACCCATCGATCAGGTCTTCGAACTCGACATGGGTGTTGAAGCCGAACTTAACCTTGAACTCGGCCTCGAACTCGATGGCGTTGAAGGCCTGCCAAGACTCGTCGCCGACTTCGTGCTCGACTGGAGCTGGACACTCTCCGAAGGCACTTCAGATCCTGAGATCGGCCTCTACAACTTCGGCATAGAGATCGGCTCGTTCGTCAGCGACGTCCTCAAACCGATCACACAGAACATCGCCGACGTCCTCAATCCCTTCGAACCCGTCGTCGATGTGCTCCTCGAACCGATCCCCGGTCTCGATCTCTTCATCGATGACCCCAACCTGCTCGGCCTGATCAACTTCGTCGCCGATCTGACCGGCAACCCCGAGATCCCCGCAGAATTCTTCTACGCCGTCGATGCCATGCTCGACGTCGTCTCGCAGGTCAACGCCCTGCTCGGCACCGATGGCCGGATCCTACTCGGCGATATCACCGGCCTCGGCACCACACGCGTCGAATCGAGACAAGCGGAATCCGCCATACCAGCGGGGCTCCAATCGCTGCTCGACAGCATCGCCCTTGGCGGCGCCGGCGGCACACCCGCCAACAGCGGCTTCAGCTCCGGCAGCACGGTCACCGATCGCAGCGGCTTCCAGGTCATCGAGTACATCACCGACATCGGCAACTGGGCTTCGCTGCTCACCGGCGGCGACGCCATCCTCTTCACCTACGAGCTGCCATATCTTGCGTGGGGCATGCGTTTCAGCCAGCAGATCGCTCAGATCCCACTCGGCCCGATCCAGATCGTCGTCTCCGCCGTCGGCTCCTTTGAGGTCTTCGCCGATCTCGGCTTCGGCTACGACACCTTCGGCATCAAACGAGCTATCGAAACCGGCAACCCGTGGCAGGCTTTCGACGGCTTCTTCGTTGCCGACTACGCACTCAGCGGCCCCAACCAGGGACAGGAGAAGGATGAATTCGGCTTCAGCGCCGAAATCGGCATCGAGGCCGCCCTCTGGCTGCTGCTGGTCGAAGCAGGCATCGGCGGTGTCATCGGCTTCGAAGCAGGTCTCGACCTGCAGGATGTCGTCGATGACGGCCGAATCCGATTCTCCGAATTCGCGACCATGTGGGAGTACACCGGCAACGGTGCGCCCGGCGGCTTCGCCAACCTCGTCAATCTCTCGGCCCGAGCCTTCTTCGAGGCCTACGCCTTCGTCGATGTCGGCATCTCCATCCCCTTCGTCGGCAAGATCATGTCGCGAGTCGTCGACTGGACCATCGCAGACATCACGCTCTTCGAACTCGAATACAACGCACCCAAGGTCGAGCCCATCCTGGCCGCCATCTCTGGCGACACCCTCATCCTCAACACCGGCAAACGCGCCGCCGACCGCCTCTACCTGGACACTGAAGACGGCGGCGAGAACTTTACCGTCACCGGCAACAGCTCCACCATCACCGTTACCTTCAACGACTGGACACAGACCTACGACGGCAGCTTCAGCAAGATCATCGCGGATGGCGGTGCCGGTAACGACGTCTTCGATGCGAGCGGGCTCTCCGGCGTCGATGTCGAGTTCCACGGCGGCGACGGCGATGACCGACTGACTGCTGCCAACGCCGCCGCCATCATGACCGGCGGTGACGGCGATGACCGACTTATCGCCTCCAACGCCACCGGCAACGTCGAACTCACAGGCGGGGCCGGCGATGACACCCTGACCGGCGGGTCCGGGGTCAACACACTCATTGGCAACGATGGCGACGACCGACTCACTGGCGGACCACTCGATGACCTGATCAATGGCGGCAACGGCGTCGACACGCTCTCAGGCGGCGACGGTTCCGAAACTTACATCTTCGAAACCGGCTTCGGCGAAGACCGATTCCAGGATGGCGACGGCCCGAGCATCCTCGACTTCTCCGGCGTCTCCGACGACATGATCGTCCGCGTCACACAGAACCTGATCCGCTTCACCACCGAGACCGAAGAACTACGCATCAACCGCCCGAACGTCAGCCACATCATCCTCGGCACGGGGAACGACACCGTTCAGCTAAGCGATCTCGCCGTCGGGACGCTCACCATCGAAGATACGGGCGGTGCCAACAGCTACATCTTCGAGATGGAGTCGCAGGCCTCCAACCGTGGCGATGCCATCATCGAGATCCTCGATACCGATGACGACTTCGATCAGATCACCCTCGACAACCTCATCGGCATCAACCCCAACGCTGCCGGCGACGACGTCATCCTTCTCAACAATCAGGAAATCGAAAGCGGGCGACAATTCATCCGCTTCGGTGATCAACTCGAACTAATCACCATGAACGTCATCGAATCCACCATCGATGACACCGCGGAAACCGAGAAACTCGCCGCCGATCTGACGATCGATTCCAGCAGCGTCAACGGCACCTTCACCGGCCTGACCGATCTCTATGTCAACGCCAAGAACCTCACCGTTCTCTCAGATCTCGACGGCGACGGCTTTGTCTTCGACGTCGAAGAAGACTTCATCCTCGAAGGCACGGTACACGCACTCGGCGACTTCGATGTGAATGCCGATACCGTCGGCACGCTCAGCACAGTTGGTGACGTCGCCTACGACATCGACGCCAATGACATGGACTGGCATATCAGAGTCAGCGACGTCAACGCACTCGCCAGACTCAACGCCATCAACAACGGTCGCATCAGCATCCTCGTCGACAGCCCCGACACCGGCTCGGGCAACGAGGCCAACATCACCATCCATCAAGATGTCACCTCGGGCTCCGGAGACAACGCGGACGGGCTCGGCGGCGGCGAGATGAGCTTTATCGCCTCCGGTGATTTCATCCTCCGTAACCAGCCAGAGTTCCGCGGGGCCGGCTCACACCTGATCATCGCCGCAGACAACATCTTCAATGTCGATGCCTCAGCGAACGAGCTCGTTACTACGGTCGCCGGCATCACGGTCTACACCCGTGACGAAGGCCAGGTCAGCGGCAGCGAAATCATCGTCCGTGAAACCGACAGCCTCACGGTCATCGGCCTCAACCTCGCCGATTCCGGCCCGCTCAACCCGATCGGCCTCTCTTCTGCCTATGGCGTGATCGATGTCGAACTCGCAGGTATCGACGCAAGACTGACGCTCGACTCTGGGAGCATCATCACCCGCTCCGCCAGCCAGAACATCTCGCTCTCCGCCGACGACTTTGACTTCCTTCCAGCACCCGATGAACGTTCCGACGAACCCGATCGCGCTATCGGTGGCATCATCGGCACAGGCAACCTCATCATCCGAGCAACCAATGCCTCACGCTTCGTCCTAGGCACGGCCGCAGAGCACCCCGATGGCAACGACTGGACGTTAATCGCGGCCGAGTTCCCCGACTTCACCAACTACCCAGACCACGTGGGCGGCAACTTCACCGGCGAAGGTCTCGAAGCGACCTACGACGAAGATGGCTCGCTCTTCACCGATACCGTCCACCTCTCAACACGTGATCTCTCCGCCATCGCCGATGGCTTCTCTCTCATCACCATCGGCGACAACATCGGCGAGGCCAACCCGACCTTCGAGATGATCTTCGGTGACGCCATGGACGCCTCTGTCGTCAAGTCCACTGGGCTCGACCGTGTCCGCGATTCGTCCTTCCGTGATGACGTGGTCCTCAATGCCAACCGGATCTTCATCGAGGGTGAAGTCGAAGCGATCGCCCCCCTAGGCCAGCCCCCAATCCTCTTCACGGTCAACACCGACCGGCTCCACATCAAGAGCAAGAACATCAACAATCAGCTCGGCGGCACCGACTCGGGTATCACCGGTGACCTGCTCGATCTCTTCGGCGTACGCAACCGGATGATCGTGGACGGGTGGGTACGCACGGATGGTGACATCATGGTCGACATCCAAGGCGACGGCGAAGACTACGCATCGCCCATGATGAGTGATGTCGCCTTCAACGACCCCAAACGACTCAATAACTTCATCCAAGGCGTCGCAGGAACCCTCGAAACCAACGCCGATGGCGGGGTCATCGAGGTCATCACGCGAAACTCGGTCGTGCTCGAAGGCCGCAGCTTCGTCAATGGCGAAGGCTCACGCATCACCATCAACCCGGGTACCTTCTTCGAGCTAGTACAGATCGCCGGCTCCATCCAGGCTCCCGATGCCAACGCGCTCGTCGAGATCAGCGCTCCCGAAGCCGTCTACATCAACGGCGAGATCCTCGCCGGTGCCGCATTCGATGGCGGCGTGAAGCGTCTGACCGGTGTTGGCGCCGATGTCATCATCGAAACCCCGCACGAATTGAGAATCTTCGGCGCGATCACATCTAGCGATGTTCTCGAACTCACCGCAGGCACCGATCAGGATTACAACGAACGCGATCCCGAAAACGCCTCCATCCACCTCACAGGCCAACTTACCTTCCTAGGCGATGACAGCCTCCTACGCCTCGAAGGCCCGGATGACATCCTGATCGAGGGCAGCATCTTTGGCCGTGGAGCAAACTCCGGCCTCCTCATCGACTCTCAGCAGCGCGTGAAGTTCGCCACGTCCTTCGTCGAAGTCCAGGACGGTATCGATATCTTTGGTCGAGGACAGACCGTCGATCTCGAAACCGGCGAAGCCAGCAGCGTCTACATTGCGCCCACCGCCGTGATCACCTCCTTCGATGCCGGCAGCAATGTCAACATCACCGGAGCCAATGACGTCGACGTACTCGGCACCGTCGTCGCAGGCGGGGCGATAGGCCTCACCGGTGTCCGCTGGTCAGGCCCCGACTCGCACGCCACCATCACCGCGGGCGAGCAGGTCTACATCGACAGCGGCGTCCTTGCCAGCGACACCGTCACCATCATCGGCGGCGAAGCTGGACTCGACGACGCCAGTCTTGATCCGGACAACAACGGACTCGCCGACGTCGACAAACGCAAGGTCAGCGTCGTCGTGACAACCGCTGGCGGAATGACCGCTGCCGGACGAACCTCGGACGGAACCCCAGGCGAAATCAACATCTACGGCCAGAGCGGCGTAGAGATGATGGGCCGACTCTTCGCCGGAGCCAATCGCTCCCTCTTCTTCGACACCCAAGGCAACCTGGTCCGTGAAGACGTCGACTGGGATAGCGCCGTCGGCGGCATCGTCAACATCGAATCGCCAGCCGAAGTGATCGTCGGTGGCTACGCCGAGAACCTCAACAGCCAGGTCCGCCTCGACAGCGATGTCACGATCCGTATCGACACCAACGACGATGGCACGCCCGATGGCGTCTTCACCGTCGCTGCCGCTGATACCGACACCAACACCTCCATCTCCGACCTCCGCGACGATGTGGCCGCCGCCCTCTTCGCCGAATTCGGCAGTGCGATCGAAGTCACCGTCCGAGACAACAAACTCATCTTCACCAGTGCCACACCCTTCTCTGTGCTAGGCACATCGGTCAATGCTTCACAACTCGGCCTCGGTGCTGGCAATCTGAACGCATCCGAAATCATCGCCATCGCGGAAATCACCGCTGACGCAGCCCCGCCAGCCTTCGACTTCTCAGCAGGCAGCGATGTCACTCTGAGATTCAACGACGGCACCGGCGACGCCCTCGGCGAAGTCACCATCGAAGCCTCCGCTTCAGCCGGCCTGACCACGCTCTCAGAGTTTGCCACACTCGTCCGCGAAACCATCCGCGACGTCGAAGACCTCAGAGACATCCAGGTCAGCAACGACGGCACCGCTCTCCGCTTCACCAGCTTCTACGACTTCGAGATTGATCTGAGCTCCGAAAACGCAGACCAACTCGGCCTGGCAACCGTAAACGCCGGAGCAACCGTCGCCTCACAACGCGATGCCAGCACCTACGAGGTCGCCGCCGCCGACGCTCTCTTCGGCGACGTCATCCCGACCGGTGGCTTCATCGCCGCAAAGACAGGCGTCAACCTCGCCAACATCGATACGCCCGAGCATCCCTACGCCGGTGGAGACACAGGTGTCTGGGTCCAGGCAGCCAGCGAGATCAGCACCCACGACGACTTCAGCCTGATCGACATTGAGGCCAAGCGCAACGCACTTGTCGAAGGCCATCTCCTGGCTGGCGGCATCTTCGAAAACATCCGCGACGCGCAAACAGGACAGTTCATCGGCACCCGTCTCATCGACTTCGGCACCGACGCCCAGAACACCGAAATCCAGATCACCGCCGAAGAGCAAGTCCGAATCGGCACCGTCATCCGAGCAGGCGGCCTGATCGAGATCGAAGGCGGCGACCCCGGCATCGACGATCCGGACGACCTCTTCGACTTCGGAAGCAGCAGCATCCTCATCTTCGGCTCCGCTGAGCTCGAAACCTGGGGCGAAAACAGCACCGTCCTCCTCCGCGCAGCCAAGGACATCAGCGTCCTCACGCCCACACACTTCCACCAGATCGAACCCGACACCTGGACCAAGGGCCCCATCGCCACCATCGTCTCCGACGGCGAAGTGCGAAACCAAGGCGTTCTCAGCTCCGATGTCGTCCTAGAAATGCGTCGCGGCAAGGGACTCAGCGCCATCACGGAAACCGTGACCATCCCCGCCGTCGATCTCGGCAGCGACATACTACTGTTCGGCCATATCCAAGCCGCCTTCAACGCCAGCACAAACTTCACCGAAGTCGACGTCAACTGGATCGGCCGCAGTCTCATCTTCGAAGCACCCTACGACTTCGAAATCCTGAACACCTCAACCAACCTCGACCTGCTCGGTCTCGAATCGGCACGCCCCTCTATCGTCGTCTACGCACCCGCCGAGGTCGAAGGCACCACCGATCTGCCAACGACCGGACAGCTCGTCTCAGACATCAACCTCGACCTTGTCCTCGAAGACGGACTAGGCGGAACCATCACCGGCAGCGTTGTCCTCCTCGCCGCCGACACCACCAACAATCTCTCCATCGCAGATCTGGTGACAGACCTTAACAACGCCCTCGATGCCAGTGCCTTCGCAGCCATCAACGCCATCGAGCGCGATGGCCGTATCGTCTTCCAGACCAACGACCTCGACTTCGAAATCACCGACGCCTCCACTAACGTCAATCAGCTCGGGCTACGCGGCAACTGGCAAACCACCGAACTCCGCGAAGTCGCTTCCCTAACCGCATCACAGCCGCTACCCACCACCGGGCTCTTGCCCCGTGACCTCGTGCTGGTCATACGCATCGATGCCGGCGATATCGACGACACACTCCTCGGCGCAGTGCTCTTTGGCCCCGCAGATACGTCAGGCAACACCACCCAGCAAGACCTCGTCGATGACCTCAACGCCAAATTCGGGGCCACCGATATCCCACGCTACGAAGGCAGCCTGACCTTTGGCGACTACCTCACCGCCGCACTCGAAGACGGCCGCATCGTCATCACAGGCACCGAATCCTTTACCCTTCGCACCGCCTCGCAAGACGAGACCATGCTGGGCTTCGAGGCCATCGAAGACCAACAGGCCACCGAGATCTTCTTCGATGCCGTACTCACCGCAGACACCACACCCGCCAGCCCGGTCCTCGCAGCAACCGTCGAATTACAGATGGAGATCAACCGCCTCGGCGAGTTCAGCTTCGAAACCATCTCCATCGCCCCGGACGCCACCAACGTCAGCACCCAAGACCTCGTTGACGACATCAACACCCAGCTGACCCTGTTCGGCATCAACGACCTCTTCGCCCGCGACAACGCCGGCACCATCGAGTTCGTTAGCCAATACGACTTCAGCATCAGCCAGAATTCGACCAACGCCGGCCTACTCGGCCTCACCACCGTCGCAGCCGGTTCCGATGTAGACGCAACACGAGCCGACAGCATCCACCAACTCACAGCCACCTACGACCTCTGGTCCACAGGTGTCCTGCCGGAAGACGTCACTCTCAATATCTCCGCAATCGATAGCGACGACATCACTAACCAGGTCAGTGTCACGGTGCCCCGCTCCGCCACCGACGGCAGCGATGGCACAACAAGAAACACCACACTCGACGATCTTGCAGCCGACGTCACCGCCGCTCTGATCGCAGCCGGTATCGATGTCCAGGCCCAGGTCGAAGCAGGCGTCCTCACCCTCGTCAGCGAGACCCTCGACATCACGCTCCTCGGCACAAGCACCAGCGTCGACCTCGTCGGTTACGCCACCGCTTCAGCAGGCACCGATGTCACATCAACAAGACCACCCTCCGTCTTCGAAATCGTCCCGGAAACCGCCGCAACCACAGGTGTCCTCTCCGACAACGTAACCCTAGATATCGTCATCGCCCTCGAAAATCCCAATCAGGCAACCATCGAGTCGCTCGACAACAACGACGGCTGGGAAATCCTCACAGGACAGATCAACCCCGACCTACCGATCATCGCCGAGCGCACCATCGACAACGTCGCCACCGCCAGCGTCACCATCTTCCGCGACGACACACTCACAAACACCTCCCTCGCCGGCCTTGCAGAGGACATCAATCAAGCCCTCATCCAGTTCGAGCTCCGTGACATAACCGCCGAAGTCCGAGGCGATCGCATCGTGCTCACATCCGGCAAGGCCTTCGCCCTCCAGAACACTTCCGAGAACGCCAACCTTCTCGGCCTCACCACCATCGGCGACCCGGAAACCGAAGCAGTCCGTGACGATCCCAGCCATCAGGTCGAAGTCCGAGACAGCATGGTCAATGGCCGCCTAACAGACGACCTGACCCTCCGTCTCACCGTGAACGACGGCTTCGGCACATGGTCAGGCACGGTCACCGTCCTTGCCGTCGCCACCAACGGCCAGATCGCCGGCACCTCCGCCAACAACGGGCCCAGCGACCTCGTCATCGATATCAACAACGCCCTCGCGGCCACCGTGATTGCCGGTCACCCAAGCGGTCTCAACTTCGCCGACCTGATCAGCGCCACCGCCCTATCCGGCGACCTCGGCTCAAGCACCGAAACCCCGCCACCCCCAAGCATCACCTTCGTTTCCAACGGCCTCTTTACCATCGACAGCCAGGCCGGTGATGATCTTGATCAGATCGGCCTCGCCATTGGCCTACTCGGTTCCTCGCTCGACACACCCGGCTACAAGGTCACCGCAGACAGCCTGCTCCCAGCTTCTAACCAGGTGCCATCTGACGTCACCCTCAAGCTGCTCATCGATGGTGGGCTTGAAGCCACGCTCAACATCACCGCTTCGGACACCAACACCAACGCGAGCCCCACCGAGCTCCTCGCTGATATCCGAGCCGCCCTGCTGCAAGCCGAAGTCTTCGAAACAACAGGAGCCACACCCACTGCCTCCTCGGCCAGCCAATTCATCATCGCCACCATCGTCGACGGCCGACTCATCCTCTCTAGCGACGAAACCTTCACCATCGATGCCTCCGAATCAACTGGCGCCCAGTTCCTCGGCCTCACCTCCGTTGCTATCGGCACCGATGCCGTAGCCACCATCACACCTCCCACCCAGCACCTGGTCGCCGACCCACTACCAGCCAGCCGAGGCATAACCGCCGACGTCACGCTGCAACTGTTCATCGCAGACACCGAAACCACCGAGACCGCCTACACCGTCTCACTCGCCGCTGCCGCCACCACCGGCAACACCGATATCAACGATCTCATCGCCGATCTCAACGCAGCGCTACTCGCCGCCGTAGGCGACACCACCGTGCAAGCCACCCTTGCCGAAGACGGACGCATCACCTTCGTCGGCGAACGCCCGTTCCGCATCAACTACGCCTCCGAGAACGAATCGCTCCTCGGCTTCGCGCCTATGCCCAACGAAGGCATCGTCGCCAATCGATCCACAGACACCGGCATCCTCCCCGAGGACGTCACGCTCACTGTCTGGGTCAACCTCGGCACCCAGAAGATCGTCGGCGAAGTCACCATCCCCGCCGAAATCACCCTCGAAAACAACAACAACGAAGGCATCGGCGATCTCGTCAACGATATCCAGGATGCCCTCAACGGCGCTGTCACCTTTGACCCAGGCGACGGCCTACGTAATGCGCTCCGTGGCGGCACCTATTTCGACGCACAAACCGGAGCACCCTTCGACCCCGCCAACTTCGCCGATGACCCGGTCACCACCGGCGGCAAAGCCGACCCGATCATCCAGGTCAAGCTCCTTCGCGGCAAACTGCTCTTCACCAGCCAGTACGAGTTCCAGATCCTCCCGACCTGGAACACCCCACCCTTCGACGCCGATCCCCTGGTGTCACAAAACATCGAACTACTCGGACTCGACACCGTCGCAGAAGGCAATGTCGCCGAGACCCAGAGGCCCTACAACATCACCGCCACCGCAGCCGGTTCACAAGTCATTTTCGAGACCGAATCGAACGCCGGTGAACTCTACATCGCAGGTGGCGTCCGATCCGACAGCCAGATCGTGATGCGAGGCGTATCAGGCGGAGACTTCACCTCCTTCGACTTCGACTGGTCCGGAATCATGGAGACCACCAACGGCTCCATCATTCTCGATCTCGGCGAAAACGGTCACCTACGCGGAGATCTCATCGCCGGTGACAACAACCCGTTCGATGCGAACTACGGCGACGTCATCATCACCGCCGACGACACACTCGAGATCAGTGGGATCATCGTCGCCGACCGCAACATCGATATCGGTGCCGGCTTCGTTGCGATGGGCGCCGGCCACGACCAAAGCGTCATCCTCAACAAGACCGCATGGCTCAGAACCCACGGCGATCCCGCCAACGCCCAGTCCATCACCATCGATGGCTACAACGAAGTCCTGCTCGACGGCCCGATCGGTGCTCTCCAGACCGACGACCCACGGACTACCGCCGATGTCTTCATCACATCTGCCACATCCGACGTAACCCTCACCGAAGAAAGCGGCTGGATCGAAACCGATGGACGCATCGTCCTCACCGGCCAAACCCTCAACATCTTCGGCATCATCAAGAACGCCGGCGATCTCGATAATTCCACGCCCGACCCGGCCAATCCAGATACCTACGAAGTCGTCTTTAACGCTGCCATCAACACCATCATCACGGGCGACGTCGATGCCTTCGGCTCGGTCTTGATCGATAACCCGATCGCCTTCGAGCTCCTCGGTTCCATCTCCGCCGGTGAAGTCGAAACCTTCGTCTTCCCAACCGAACAGCGCGGGCTGCTCACCAATCCCAATGAAGAAATCCGGGTCAACGCCCCAGGCATCACCGTTGCCTCGCAGTTGATCACAGTCGGCTCCGAAGGCTTCGATGTCACAGGCGATGAAATCCCCGATCTCACCGCCGGGGAGACCTACCTCCAGGGTTCACAACTCTCCGCAAGCGGCGCCGTGGTCCTCGATGCCGGAACGGATGACATCACCCTCGACTTCGCCAGCGAGATCCTCGCGTTTGGCACCGATAGCGTCGTCGAACTGACCGCCGACAACGTCAACATCCTCGGAGCGATCTACGCAGGTGCGGCCAGAGAACGAAACACCGACAATCCCGAGCTCCTCTGGATCGGCGAGAACGCCGGTGTCACCATCACCGCCGAATCCTCTGTCATCCTCGGCGGAAGCGACACAGCCAACAGCCTCGATGTCTTTAACGGCAACGCCACCTCAGCAGGTGACCCCATCGAGCGCTCAGGCCAGATCCAGGCTACCGGGCTCGTTGATATCGATGTCCTCAACGCCTCCGGTACCTTCGAAATCCGTGAGACCAGCTTCGTCCGAGGCGACGCCAACGCCGTAACCGCACCCTCGCCAGGCGCTCTCAGCGAGCTCACGCTCAACACCGATGGCGACATCACCATCACCGGTGTAATCGAACTCGCCGACGACGCCTCAACAGCCTCGCTCACCACCACCAACGGCCTCTTGCTCGTCTCTGGCAGCGTCGAAGCCGGAGCCGAAGTCGCCCTCGAAAGCACAACCACCGACCCGGTCAGTGTCCTGATTACAAAGCTCAGCTTCGACACCGTGACACAGGTCTTCCCAACCGACAATGGCGGATCAGCCGCATACACCATCGACCTCGGGGCACGGCCGATCGATGCCGATGGATTCCTCCTTCGCCTAAACGGCCTTGGCGAAGTCGAGCTCCAAGGCGACGACGTCACGCCCGAACTACGCATCGACAGCAACGGCAACCCCATCCTCGGACGCGGTGCAGTCTTCCTCACCACGGACGACGACAACAACACCGTCACCGTCGATCGTGATGGCCGCCTGCTCGAGCTCCAGGTCAATGGCGAATACTTCCTCGTCGATGACATCGGCCAGACACTCGACGACCAGGGCTTCGTCGTCGATCTCGATGGCGTCCGTCTCGATGCCAACGGCGATCGCATCAACGTCTTCGGCTACCGCGTCGATGCCGACGGCAACTACCTCAACCTCGCCGACCAGGCCGTAAATCTCTTCGGCCAGCGTGTCGACGCCAACGGCAACCTGCTGGAAGACGACGGCTCCGGCAATCCCTCCGGTAACCTCATCAATAGCGCAGGATTCCGTGTCAACAGCGACGGCCTATTAATCAACGGCTCAGGCACCCTGCTCAATGGCGTCGGCGCGATCCGTGGCAGCATCGACATCGATGGCACCGACTACCTCACCGATCAGTACGGCAACCTCATCGATGATCAGGGCAACCTGATCGATACCGACGGCTTCCTCATCAACGAGCGCGGCCAGCAGATCAACGAGGACGGCACCCCCCTCTCGCCGATCGATACGCCCGTCCTTGGTGGAGCTCGCGTCACCGTCAATCCAGCCACACTCGAATCGCCCGTCACAGGCGGCAGCCCCATCGATACCGGAGCACCCGTCACCGGCGCAACCCCACAAGCCACAACCGGCCCGATCATGGTCAACCTGCCTGTCCGACAAAGCGGCGGCGTGATCAACACCACCGCCGACGGCAGCCAGATCCTTATCACCGGCAACTCCGACGTCGAAATCCACGGCATGGTCGGACGTGTCTACATGACCGATACCGGCGAAGCCGCCGTAGATACCGGCTCAATCAACATCACCTCGCTCGCCGGCGACATCTACGCACGCACCGATGCACTGATCAACGCACAGAACAACATCACCATCACAGGCACAAACGTCTGGGCCCTCGATGAGAGCGTGATCATCGCCCGCGACCCCGCCAGCTCCGTCGACCTCAGCGCGACAGGTTCCGGCACCGATGGCAACCTCTTCATCGCTCGCAGCCAGATCTACTTCTTCCGTGCTCTCGTCTCAGCCATGGGCCAGGTCAACCTGACAGGCCAGGACATCAACGTCTGGGGTACCGTCACCGTCGACGACGACCACAGCGATCTCGCCGAGACCATCCGCTCGAGCGCAACACTTAATGCCGATCGCCACATCCTGGTCCGTGGCGAAATCCTCTCTGCCGGCCACGCAGACCTCAACGCCGGCCTCACCGATATCACCGGCTCCATCGTCGTCGCAGCCGAAGGCAAGGTCGCGGCCGGATTCGAGTCACCACTCCCAGGCGATGCCACGCTCGATGCGCCCGGCGAAGTCGCCCTCCAGGCCTACGACGACGACGCCAACGACGATCTGCAATTCGCCGAACCGTTCATTAGCTACGAGCCCGTCTTCGTCGACGAGGTCACCGGATTCCAACGCGTCGAAGACGGCTTCATCCTCCGCCCCGTCTACTACTGGATCCCGACCATCACGACCGAACAGATCGGCTTCGACAAGGTCAAGATCGGCAGCGAATTCGCCTCCATGGAGATCAGACTCCTCCAGGACGGCTACGTCTACATCGACAGCAACGGCAACGAAGTCTTTCGCGAGAAATTCATCGAAGGTGTCGACTTCAACGTCTCCGACCTCTCCTGGGACGGCAAAGCCGGCAGCTTCGGGCCCAGCGACCTGCTCGTCCAGACAGAACTCGGCGTATTCACGCCCATCAACGAGATCGATGGCCTCTACGACAACATCGTGCTGGTCGAAGAACTCGTTGCCCAGGACATCAACGAGATCCTGACCATCGCCGAAGGCGCTTCGCCATCCACCTACCTCGCCGCGCTCCAAAGCACACCACTAGACCTTCTCACAGGACAGCCGCTAAGCCTCCCCACAGCCTTCTCCTTAGCCAACTCCGAAGCCGACCTCGTCGGTATCTCACTCACCGTCGCCCAAACCCTCGACATCATCCGCAACGACCTCTTCTTCCTCGCAGACGACGTCGTTCAGCCCGTCGAAGGCAAGGCCTGGTCCGATCTCACCGACACCGAACGCCTCAACGCCATCCTCGATTATTACGACGGCTTCAACGCACAAGAAAACTCCGCACGCCGCGTCTTCGACGTCGCGATGCTCTCCGGCTTCAAACGCACCGTCACATCCACACGCCCGAACCTCTTCTTCACCGATGTCTTTGACGGCACATCACGATTCGACCTGCTCGCATCCCCCGCGACCTTCCAGATCGCAGACAACGCCTCCTTCCAGTTCACCGTCGCAGGCAACCTGGATGCCGACACCGTCAACCTGATGAATACTGCGATGGCCACTAGCGCCTTCGCACCAACCCTCGACGGCATCCTGATCGAACAGTCCGGCACAACCAATTTCATCGCCGGAACCTTCGTCGACGACATCTTCACCGCCACCCCGCTGCCCTTTGATCCCTCCTTCCTCGGGATGGAAGTCACCACCTACGAAGTCACCAAGACCTACTTCGACTTCTGGCTCGACCCCACCTATTCACCAAGCGTTGGCGGGACCACCAGCCAGTACCTCGAACAGTTCACCCCGCCCGAAGAAATCCTGATCCAGTACGGCTACGACCCCAACAATCAAGCCACCCTGCAGCCCGCCCTCGAAGCATTGCAGGCAGACACCTTCATCGCCGGTGTCGACTACGACGCAAGCTACGGCGACGTCAACAGCCCCAACTACATCGCCAGCCTCTTCGGCCGTATGGATCAGATCCTGCTCGATACCGGCTACGAAAAACAGTACAGCACCAACAAGGGCTTCGGCCAGATCAACCGCAACCTCGAAGGAACACCCACCGTCGCCCTCTGGCAGGTCGATACCACCGGCCAGACCCGAGACTTCCGCTACGAAACCCTCGACGACGGCACACCCATCGCACTCAGAGCCCCCATCGAATGGTGGGACACCTACACTGTCAGTGCCTTCGGAAACACCGACCCAAGCCCCGACGACAAGACCCTTCAATACGTCGGCAACGTCGAAACCTACGACGAAGTCGTCGGTCAGGTCCGAAACGTCGCTCAGATCGAATACACCCAGCAATGGTCCGCCTACCAGACCGGACAGCCCTCGAACCCGCAGGACGGCGACCGCTGGTACACCAACATACTCCGAGACGCCAACACCAGCCTCGAGGGCAGCATCCCAGGCGGCTGGGTCGTCGACTACCTCGACACCCCCTCCGCCAACTGGGACGAGCCGCTGACCGCCTTCCAGCAGTTCAGCATCAACGACGGCCGCGAACACAACGCCATCGAACTACCCTTCGTCCAGGACATCTACCGGGGCTTCTACGAAATCAACAACGCCCTGCTCCTAGGCGATGCAGACACCATCGAACTCCTCGGAACCGTACAGCTCTACGACAACTTCTTCAGCAACGACATCGTCGCCAACCCGCTTGCCCTCAACACCGTCGATCGATCTGTCAAAGCACCCTGGGACGTCGAATGGGACTTCAACGACCCAGGCAGCGTAAATGCCTCCGGAAATACCTCCGGCTTCGTCGGTAACTGGCAGTTCGGCGTCGATGTCAACGGCCGACTCGTTTACGGCCAACGCAACGTCGGCAACAACCTCCTGCCCGTCGAACACGGCGTCAATCTTGAGGAAATCTCAAGCACACCAAGAAATCAGAATTCTACCGCCGAAGGCCGCATCTTCGAAGGCCGTGACTACTACGTCTCCAACGGCTCCTACACCTGGTTCGAAGCCCGAGACCTGCCCAGCCAGATCTCCTGGCTCAACGACTACCACCTCGTCACCATCAACGACGCCCAGGAAAACGCACTCGTCGACAGCCTGATCAACTTCTCGGTCTGGCTAGGCGGCTACAACGTCCTCGGCACCTCGCACAACGCCTGGACACTCGACTGGATCGCCGGCGGAAGCGCCAGCGCCTGGAGCGGATACTCCAACTTCGCACCCAACGAGCCCAACGACCTCAACGACGAGGACTACCTCAACATGTGGGATGGCGGGCTCTGGAACGACCTCGACGCCTCCGTCGAGCTCAGAGCCGTCTACGAACGTGAACCCGCCTGGGGCAACGTCCAGACCTTCAACGAAACATTCCGCGACGCCATCTACAAGATGACCACCGACTGGAAGGACGTCGAAGACATCCGCTCCGACATCACCTACCGCGTCTTCACCCAGGCACAAGACATCGAAGGCAGACGCCCACGCTACGCCACCGTCGAAAGCACCGTCCCCGTCATCAAACTCGAGCAGATCACCAACTGGAGCTACGAACCGGTCATCCAGCAGACTCTGCAATGGTCCAGCGAAACTGTCACACCAGACGGCCCCGTCGATCTCGCCATCTTCGATCTCGACATGATCACCGCCTCGGGTAACGTCGTCATCAACGCCGGCGGCGACGCCCTCATCGATGGCAGCATCACAGCCGCCCAAGACGACGGCGAAATCCGTATCACCAGCACGTCAGGCGATCTAACAGTCGGCAAAGACACACCGGTCAACCCACAACTCCGTGACGTCGTAACACTCACCGCAGCATCCGACGTGATCCTCACCGCAGACCTCGGCACCGTCACGCTTGGCGAAACCGCCACGATCATCGCTACAGGCACCGAGGCAGATTCACCGACAACCACCGGCAACGTCATCATCACCAGCGGCACAACGCTCAACATCGATGCAGCCCTCGACGCCGAAGGAACCATCCAAGCCCTAGCCGGCACCGACCTGCTCATCACCTCACTACTCACCGCCGGCGAAGCCATCGAAGCCCGCGCAGGCCAAGGCGCCTCACAAACAGGCGACATCAACCTCTTGCCCGCCGATGCCGAACCCGGAACACCCTCCATCGGCTCACTCCTCGAAGTCGCAGACAGCGAAGGCACCATCACACTCGAAGCAGGCAGCACCGCTGGCGACATCGTCCTCTTCGATAGCACCCTGCAAGCCGCAAACATCGACCTCCTCGCCATCAGCGGGCAAATCACCCAGGACGGCGCAGACGTCGACGCGCCAGGCGACGACCCCACTGCTCCGGTCCCAACCTCTGCCGGACGCATCGTCGCCAACACCCTCTTCGCACGCTCTGCCGCCGGCCTCGATCTCAACAACACAGCCATCGCCCGCATCGACGCCCGCGTGACAAGCACAGGCGATATCTTCCTCCAGGACTTCGAACTCACCGACCTGCTCGCCCCATTCAACACCACAGACCTCGAAGTCATCCGCCTCGAAACCGCCAACGGAAACATCGACCTGATCGCAGCCAGCGACACCTCGCTCGACAATATCGAGGCTGGCAATGCCGGAACCATCAACATCACTATCGCATCGGCAGACGGCGGACCGACCACAACCCTACTCGGCGATATCGGCTCCTCCTCCACCGGCGATATCGTCATCACCACGCAAGGCGGTCTCACAAACGCCGGTCAACTCATCGCCGACAGCCTCACGCTCAGTGCGCTCGGCTCGGTCGAACTCAACACCAGCCTCAACGCGCTCACACTCGGTATCAACGCACCCGGCAACCTGATCATCAACAACGATTCCGCCATCCTGACGCTGACCGACATCACGGTGCTCAACGGCGATATCGATATCACCAACACCGGCGACATCACCGCCCAAAGCATCACCCTCATCACCGACTGGTACGTCGGTCCCGATCCCCAGAACCCAACCGAAACCCTATCCAAGCCCAACAGCATTGCACTCACCAGCACCGCTGGCGATATCAACGTGATCGCTATCAATGGCGGGGCCTACGCCAGCACCGACGCCGAAGCCAACGTCGTCCGACTCGACATGCTCAACGCCGTTCTTCGACAGATCGATACCACAGGCATCCCCGAAACGTTCATCACCGAAGAAACACTCCAAGGCGCACCCGAGCCCACCCGCTTCATCGAGCTCACACTGCCCGAAGCCGAAGAACTCGCCGCGATCGTCCTTAGCGGATTCACCACCGATGGCGCAGCCGATGACATGACCGCCGCCGTCGCCCAGACGCTCTACAACCGTGTCCTCACAATCATCGATACCGTCTACACCGGTGACGCCGCCGGACAGGCCGATCTCCCCGAGGGAATCGGTCTACCCATCAACGAAACCGATGCTGAGACCGACACCACACAAGAAGCCATCGACGAAACCGTCGCGCTCTTCACGCTCAGCAAGCCGATCACATCCTTCACTGCCGTCCAGCTCATCGCCGACGGCCAAGTCACCGGCCAAGGCAACGCAGACCCCGATATCCGTGGCGGCTCACTCACCATCGAAGCCGGCGGAAGCATTCTAAACCTAAGCACCGCCGTCGATACCCTGCTCGACGTCTTCTCCGCACGAGGCACCATGGTCGATATCAGTGATATCGACGGCATCGGCGCCGCAACCCCCGGACTCGTGGCACAAAACATCCACGCGCCACTCGCAACCACCTTTATCGATAGTGTTGGCGGGCTCGTTGTCGGCACAGCAACCGCCGCCAATCTCGACTTCGCCGTCAATGCTGGCGACATCTTTATCACCAACAATGGCCAGCACAACGCCCTCGTAGCCACAGGAGATATCAACGTCGCCGGCCGCAACGTCACCCTAAGCGGCAACGTCGACGCAGCCGGACTGATCGAAATCAACGCCGAACAGGGCATCAACACCTTCGGTCAAGCCGTTAGCATCGTCGCCGATCAACTCCGCATCTCGGCCGCCTTCGCCATCAACCTCGGCGGCGACCTGGCCGCCCTATCCGATATCAGCCTCGACAGCCTCGACGACGTCAACATCCTCGACAGCAGCACCGACCGTACGGGTATCAACGTCGTACCAAGGCTAAACAGCCTTCGCGCCCAACTCCTGCAAGACCTCGAAGCCAACACACGTCAACAGTCCGAACTCCGCGACCAGATCAGCCGGCTCACCAGCCAACTAGACCTCCGCCAGACCGGACAGCAAGACGCTCTCGATATCTTCGATCAACAAGCACTCCAGAGCCTGCTCGCCACACCGCTCGCCCTCCAGCAACTGCAACTCACCGAGCAACTCGCCTCCTTCGATACCCTCTTCACGCAACAGGCCACGATCCCAACCAGCCTGATCCAGCTGCCCGAGTACATCACCCTGCTCGCCGAACGAGATGGCCTGCTCCAGACCATCCGCGACGCCGAAAACGCCATCGCAAGCAACACCGACCGCATTCTCACCCTCGAAGGCAACATCGATCAGCTAAACGCTGACCTCGCCAACGTCATCAGCGACATCCAGACGCAGCAGACGCTCCGCACCGACCTCAGCAACATCCTCAACAACGTCGCAGAAGAAATCGCCAACCGCAGCAACTTCGACGAGCCCACGGGTGCCGGCGAAGGCACGTTCGCACTCGATATCGCCGCCCTCCTAGCACTCGATCTAACCACCCTCACCAATCCCCAGCTGGCCTCCCTACGCGACGAACTCTCCACCCAGCGATCCAACGCCGACCAGCAGATCGAAACCCTTGGCGTCCAGCAAGCCGCCATTCAGCGTCAACTCGATCTGCCCAACGGCGAGATCGGCATCCTCCAGGCACAAATCGATACCCTCCAGATCACCATCGACACGCTACCCGCGCAAATCGCCCAACTGGATGTCGATATCGCATCCAACTCAGCCCTGGTCACAGAAATCGACGCCGTACTCGCACTCCGTGAAGCCACGACCGACCAGCTCGAAACCGCTCTGCTGGGCCTTGGCGACAACCTAAGCCAACTCACCGCCAGCGAATTCACCCCCATCTTCAAAGACCTCTTCCCCGTCGATTGGGTCAGCCTCCTCGGCCAGATCGATCAGCTGCAAACCCAGATCACAGAAACCCAGACCACACGCAACCTCGTCGCGTCCATCTTCAACACCCCGTTCGATCAGATCGGCGGCGTCCTCAACAACCTCCTCGATGTCAGCGACAACCTCAGCTCAGAGTTCCAGGACCTCCTCGTCGAGTTCAAGAACATAGACGCACGGCCTATCGACGAGATCCAGCAAGACCTCGACGCAGTCAACGCAAGCATCCAGTTGGTCTCGGAGGCCCTCACAGCCGTCAAGGTTGTCGATCAAGCCAGCACCATCACACAGCTCGATGACAGCTTCCGAGCTCTCGCACCGTTCACACAAGTCCTCACCTCCGAACTCGCTCAGTTCGTCAACCGCCTGCCGAACACCACAGTGTCGCAGCTCACGACACAGCTGCAAGACCTCAACACACTGCTAGACCAGACCACCAGCGCCTACGAGGCACTGCTCCCGCTGCCCGATATCACCAACGCTTCTGAACTCCAGGCCGCCCTCCTACAACTCGATCTCGAGTCCGGCATCTACTCCAAGAAGTTCACCGACTTCATCGTCAACGTGGAGCCAGGCGGCGACCCCGAACTCCTCCAGCAGATCAATGAGCTCACCAACCTACGCAATCTCTCGATCGCCGCATTCAATGACATCAACAAAGCTCGAGGTGCCAACTCCCCGGAGCAGCTCGATCTCGACCTCCGCAACATCCGCGACCAATACACCGAAGTCATCAGCCGCGACTTCGCCAACTACCTCGCCGAACTCGGCCCGAACTCGCTGATTGATCTCAACATCCAACTCGCCGACATCGAACGACGCATCGCCGAAGGCGGCGGCAACCCGGTCGGCGGCGGAACCAACCCCGTCCTGATCTTCCAGCGAAACCTGCTTATCTCGCAGATCTCGCAACTGGAAAACCTCCTTATTCAGGCCCCCGAACGCCTTCCACAGGAAGCACAATTCGTCTTCAACAACGCCCCAACGCTGGAAGAGATCCAGCAGCTGCAGGACGAGTACGACAACAGCAGCTCGGGTTACGTCGAGCAGGCACAGCAGCTCATCAAGGACGAAACCCAACGCCTCGACGCCGAAATAGGCAACCTGACAACTACAAGAGACCAGGTCAGCGCTCAGCGCAACGCCCAGATCAACGACCTCCAAACAGCACGCGAAATACTCATCAGCGACGAGCTCAACGCACTCAACCAGCAGCTCAACAACCTGAACAGCCAGCAAGCCAACCTCGACGAAGAACTCTCCCAGTACGTCGTCATCTTTGAGAACGCCCAGACACTCGGCGACCAGGAACTCAACCTGCTCGATAACGCCATCTCCGGCTTGCAAGGCCAACTCGCCGATCTCCAAGGCACACAGTCCCAGCGTGAAGCCACCTACCAGACACTGCTGGATCAACTCGAACTCAACGAACGTCCAAACCTCATCGCCATCAACGCCGATCTCATCGGTACGCGATCAGGCCTCCAGACCCAACTCGAAACCGCGCAAGACCAGATACTGGTCCAAACCGGACTACGCGATGCGCTCTTCACCGAACGCAACACCCTCGATGGCCAAAACACCAACCTCTTCACAACCATCGACCAGTCCAACAACGACCTGCTCTCACTCGACCTCCAGGAAGCCTCACTCCAGGCGCAGATCGATACCAACATCCTCCAGATCGATACCGATCGCTTCAATCTCGCCGGCAACCTCTTCGGCGATCAATCCCTACAACTAGCCAGCCTCGGGCAGATCTTCGAAACGCAGATCGTCCAGTCCAACAACGTCCTCGCCGGCACAGTCACCGCCTATCGCGACCGCCTCAAGACCAGCCAGGACGAACTCGATGCCCTCCAGGCACAGCTCGACGCACTCGAAACCCAGCAGGCCAACATCGAGCAGCAACTAAACGCAGCACGTACCGCATCTGGCGGAACCACACGCATCGCCATCGATGCCGGACAGCTCTTCAGCGAAGTCAACCTAGAGACCTTCAACCTCGAACTCACCGATGGAACCGACTTCGATCAGGAAGAAACCCAGACCAAAGGCGATCCCATCGTCCGTGAAGCCAACTCCGGCTACCAGGTCTACCGTAACACCGTCACCAACGAGCTCTACTACCGCGCCGCCGACGACGTCGAAGCCGGCGACACCGACGACCGCTCGAACGACCGCTTCTACCTCTGGCAGGACACCGTCTTCGTCAACCCCGAACTCGAAGAGACCTTCTACATCGATCGCCAAACCGACGACGCCTACAGATGGCAGAACAATGTCATCAACGACTTCTACGCCTATAACTTCGCCTACTCGATCTCACAACTAACAGGCACCACCACCGAGACACGCACCGAAACGCGCCCAGACGACGGAACCACCTACCAGACCCAGATCACCAACCCGATCTTCGACGTCACCGACCAGTACGGTCGCCTGCTCCTCGATACCGACGACCCCATCGCCTTCCTCCAAGGCCAGCCAGACGGACAGACCGCCGCACAGCAGATGTTCACAACCATCGGTGACACCCCCGCAACAGCCGAGGTCGTCTCACTCGCCGAAGCACTAAGCCAACTCAACACCGGCAACGCCAACGTCTACGTCTTGCTCGAAGGCGAAACAACACCCGAACTCGCCCAAGGCGACATCGTCGTCCGACTCCTCGAGTTCAACCCGGTCTTCCGGGAAGTCCCCGCCAACGCAATCAGCTACGTCGACCCAACCACCTACACCGATCAGGTCGTCGAAGTGCTCCCCGATGAATACAACGAGTACGAACACAACGGCCAGGTCCTCAAGCCCGTACTCATCGAGCAGACCGGCGTCCTTGGCATCGTCGCCGAAGGCTACGCAGCCAGCGACTTCATCGACTTCTCAGGCTTCCGCATCGACGGCCTCAACGACAACCTACGCCTCATCGCCCCCGATGTCCGCCTAACCAGCCTGGAGACCATCAGCTCCACCGGCGAGATGATCGCTTCCAACGAGATCACACTCACCTCCGAACTTGGCATCGAACTGCTAGGCGGCTCCGTCTTCGGACAAAACGTCAACCTCTTCGCCAACTTCGGCCAGATCGTCGGCACCTCAGGTATCGTCCAAGCCCAGAGCATCCTGGCCAACGCCTACGGCGGTATCAACATCATCACCGACGCCCAAGCCATCACCGCCAACGACTTCGGCTCCGGCGACATCACCATTTTCGACATCGGCAACGCCAACAAACAGGTCGATGTCGCCACCCAAGCCGGCGGCACCGTCAACCTCACCACCCAAGGCGATCTCTTACTCAGCGACATCGAAGGCCTCACGGTCGATGCAACAAGCCTCCTCGGCGACGTCCTCGTTTCCGGCATCAACACGGCCAATACCGTCACGATCAACGCGGCCCGTGATATCGCCGAAGCCATCACAGGCAGCAACATCAATACCCAGACCATCCAGGCCTTCGCCGGACTCAACCTCACCGCAGAAACCTCCAACTGGCTCGGCGAGCTCGTCACACAAACCAACAGCAACCTGCTCGTCACGCAGGAGATGCTCGACAACAACGAGATCACCGAATTCATCACCGACGGCATGATTTTCATCGATAGCCCACTCACAACCACCGCCGACCTCGTCTTCAGCGGGCTCGACGTGATCTTCGGCAACAACGCCTCCCTCGCCACGACCGGCCAACTCGATATCAACGCAGAGCAGTCCATCCAGCTGCCCGCAGCCCTATCCAACCCCATCTTCCCCAACGCCGATCAAACCAACGCCTCAGCAGTAAACGGCCAGCCCGCCATAAGCGCCTTCGAGCTGCTACTCAACGCCCCGTCCATCATCAACAGCGACAACACCCTGCTGACCGCCGACCTCCTGACTCTCCAGACCTTCAACGGCGTCAACCTCAACACCAAAGCCCGACAGATCAACGCATCGATCAACGGCACCGGCAGCCTCGATATCAACAACGTCGGCTCCGTAGAACTAAAGAACGTTCTACTCGCCAATGGCGGCCTCAACGTTAAGGCAACCGGTAATATCGTCGCCCGCAACCTCGAACTACAAAGCAACCGCTACGACGCAGGCGTCAACCTCGACAGCACGGGCACCCTACTCCTCGATCAGCTCGTCGTCGGCGTCTGGAGCCCGCTCAACCTCTCCGGAAACCTCGCATCACAAAACCTCAAGCCGCAACTCGATATCGTCGTCGGTAACAACCCACAAGGCCTCACACCAAACACCAACTTCGATCTCGACATCACCGCCATCGACACCACGCGCACATTCACCGGTGACGCTGGCAATCTCATCCTCGAAGTCGACTTCGGCGACGGCACCGTTGAGCAGTTCAACCTCGCTCAGAACCCGCAAAGCCTCGACAGCCTGAGCCCCGATAGATCCATCACCCCAACCACACCCAACGACCAATTCGCTAAGTCGATCGCGACAGGCGACGTCAATGGCGACGGCTTCGACGACCTCATCGTCGGCTTCAGCCTCACGCCAGGCGTCACCGACGCATCCGCCGGCTTCTCCATCTACTTAGGCAGCGCTGAAGGCCTCGCAACACGCCCATCACAGACCTTCCTCAGCTTCAACGGCGACGCCGGCTTCGCATCATCCATTGCCGTACTCGATGTCGATGGCGACAACATCGACGATGTCGTCGTCACCGAACCCGGAGCATCCGGCCTCGTCTTCGATCAGACCGTCAACCCAGACGGAACCGTCACCATCACCTCACGCTCGGTCTTCGGGGCCATCCACATCTACACCGGCTCTGGTAATGGCTTGGTCAACTTCGAAGACCAGCAGATCGTTGAAAACATCATCGAAGTCCAAGACGCCGGCGACAGCAATGCCGATGGCTTCGATGACCTCATCACCATCACACAAGAAATCACCCAAGGCAGGTTCGGCACGCAAGCCCTACCGCCAGTTGTCTCACTCCAACTCGGCACCGCAAACGGTCTCTCGAGTGAATCAACCTGGTCAATCGATATCGCCGACCTAGGCGACTTCACCAACGTCAATGTCGATGCCGGCAACGACTTCAACGCAGACAGCTACGCAGACATCGCCATCAGTCTCGCAACGAACGCGCCCAACGAAAGCTATATCTACCTTGGCGGGCCCACCGGTCCATCCACACAACCCATCATTGTCACCAACCAGGAAACCGCCGGCTTCGAAACCGGCGTCAACGCAGCCTTTGCTGGAGACATGAACGCCGACGGCATCGATGACCTCGCCGTCGCTAGCTACTCCGAACGTGGCGGCCGCATCGATATCTTCCTGGGAACCAACAACGGGTCGATCAACGAGCAGCCCGCCTTCTCGTTCGACGCCCCGGAGACCGTCACGAACTTCGGCTTCGACATCCAACGCGCTGGCGATGTCAATGCCGACGGCTTTGCAGACCTGCTCGTACAGTCCAATACCTCTGACGGCAGAACACGCACCTACCTCGCACTAGGCGGCAACAAGCCAAGCAGTCAGAAACTGATCGAAGTCCTTGCCGCTCCCACCAGCATCCCCGAGCTCGCAAGCCTGCCGCTATCAGCCAACGCAGACTTCAACAACGACGGTCAAACCGATTTCGCCATCGCATCCGCCACGCCAAGCAGCAACAACTTCGGCCAGGCACAGGTCTTCTTCGGCGACACCATCACTCGAACAGCCCAAGCACTCGGTAGCGCTCGAATCACATACGCTTACCAGACACCCGGCAACTACACCGTCTCCCTAAGCCTGATCGATGGCGATCAACGCGTCGCTGCACGCACACAACCACTCGCCGTCGTCAGCCCAACCGAGGCCCCAACCGCCACACTCGTCCAGCCAACCAACGGCGCTTTACAAACAACCGACCCAGGCTTCGTGGATGTCCGCTGGGACGCCATCGAAGGCATCAACCCGGCATCGATCGGCATCGACGACATAACCATCACCGGAGCCACCATCGATCGAGTGCAGGCACTCGGCAACAACGTCTACCGCTACCACTACGCCGATGACAGCGACCAACTCAGCCCCGGCAACATCCGTGTCTTCCAAACCGCCAACGCCGTAACCAGCAACACCGGAACCGGCGCGCAGGCAGCCACCATCGGTTCATTCGATCTGGGAGGCCTCACCGTCTCCATCTCCGGATGCACCGGCACCGAACAAGGCAGCACCGCCAGCTTCATCGCGAACATCACCGACACAACAGCGGCAGGCGGGTACACCTACGCCTGGGACTTCGGCGACGGAAACGGCACAACGGGCCAGCCCAACACCAGCCACACCTTCAACAACCTCGGCCAATTCACGGTGACACTGACCATCACCAATGCACTCGGCCTAACCGCCACGGCAACGCGCGATGTCACCGTAACCAACGCCCCACCCGTCATCACCGCTCTCGCCGGCAACACCACCGGACAGGAAGGCCAGCCGTTCACCTTCTCCGCCGCCGCCGAAGACACCCAACAAACACCGCTGACCTACGCCTGGAACTTTGGCGACAACACCATCATTGAAGGCCAGAATCTCACGTCCCCAACACACACCTTTGCAACCAACGGCAACTACACCGTCACGCTGACCGTCACCGATGACCAAGGCGAATCCACTACACAGACCCTTCAGGTCACCGTCAGCAACGTCGTGCCAACCATCACCGACCTCGATGTCCCAACCTCAGCCACGCAAGGTATTCCGCAGTCCTTCTCTGCAGCAGCCAACGATCCGGGTGACAACGCTCTAACCTTCACCTGGGACTTCGGCGACGGCACCATCATCACCGATACCGCCTTGACGGATGTGCAACATACCTACAAGGAAGCAGGCCAATTCAACGTCACACTCACCGTGACAGACGCTAACAACGCAACCAGCACGCAAACGGCTTCCATCACAGTCAACAACGTCGCTCCTAAGATCCTCAGCCTCACGGGTGACACCTCGGGCTCATCGCAGCAGACACTCGCCTTCGCCGCCTCCGCGACCGACCCCGGCGACACCCCGCTCACCTACAACTGGAATTTCGGCGACGGCACAAGCCAGTCGGGCACCGATCTAACGAACGTATCCCACGCCTTCGACATCGCAGGTGTCTACGCCGTCTCCGTCAGTGTCATCGATGCCGACGGCGCTACCACCACACGAACCCTGATGGTCGCGGTCTCAGCAGGCCAGGCGCCCGCCGTCAACAACGTGATCATCAACAACGGCGATCCACAGCGATCATCCATCGAGCAGATCACCGTCGCCTTCTCACAACCGGTCAACCTCGGCCTCAACGCCATCCGCCTGCTCGATGACAACGCGAACGCCGTCGATGTCACAATCACGCTGTCCCCAGACCGCACGACCGCAATGCTAACCCCCGACGAAGCGCTCGCCGATGGCGAGTACCTCTTCGTGATCAACCCGGCCACCGTCACCAACGACGAAGGCGCCCGGCTCGACGATGGAATCAGCCAGACCATCAACAAACGCACCGGCGACTTCAACGGATCCGGCTCGCTCACAGCTGAAGACCTCGCCATCCTCGAAACACGCATCGGAGCGACCGATCCCGCCTACGACCTCAACAACGACGGCGCGGTCTCTAGCCTCGATGTCCGAACCTGGGTCGAAGAGATCTACGGCACCCGCCTTGGCGACTTCAACCTCGACTTCCGCATCGATCTCATCGACCTCAGCGTCCTCGCCCTCTCCTTCGGAGACCCAGGCTCCTACGCCTCTGGCGACGCCACCAGCGACGGCCAGATTAATCTCGCCGACCTCAGCTTCCTCGCCACCAACTTCGGCTTCGACGGGGTGCCCGTACCACCACCAGCCCTGCCCTCAGGGAATCAAAGCCAAGGCGTCTCCAGGACGGCCACCACAACCAGCCTCCGCATCAACGTCAGAGAGGGTGCATCACAGCAATCCGATACCTCACTCGCTCAGCGGCAACGCACCCCACAGCAAAGCCAACAACCCCAGACACAGACGTGCCAGCAACAAGCGCGCCTGCAACAACGCGCTCAATGGAACTGGCTCAACAGCCAGGACAATAGCGACGACGATGTCTTCCCCGCTCAACACAATCAGGACCCCGAAGAAGCACAAGCAGAGGTCGTCTTCGGTCTATTCGAGTAGGCCGAGAACATACCAGGCACCTACCACCCCACACGCGTGATCCCTTGCAAGAGCAGCAGGTGACCTGCCCCCGGTCTCACGCGGCCGTTCTTGGCGTAGTAGGTCTGGGCGAAACGCAGGTAGGCCAGCACGAGTTCGCAGATGGCCAGCTCCTGAGCTGCCGCCTTGCGGGTCGGACTCGGCGTGTGGCGGTGGCCGGCCAACCATCCGGCGACCACCGGTCGTAAGCCCGGCGGCTCGCGTCGCTGCCGTACAGGCCCAGAAAATAGTCCTTGCCGTTGATCCGAACAACCGCCTGGCTGCTGGGTTTGTGCAGGCGATAGCTCGGGACACGAAGGGTCGGAAAGTCAGATTGAACAGAATTCGTAGATGCTGATCGGGTCCCGTTCGGTCTCCATAGCCAAAGTGGTAACTACTACTTTTTTTAAGGCTTGCAGAGCCGCTCCACTCGACGAGAGCAAGTTCGCTAACTAGCGATCGGTACGTGATTTGTCTTCCAAAGCGGGTGACCGGACTCGAACCGGCGACATTCAGCTTGGGAAGCTGACGTTCTACCACTGAACTACACCCGCAGACAAATTCACAGCTTATCACGCCCCCTCCAACTACTCCAGAACCCACAGGCCCTCGCCGTGGACACGCACGCCCTCGTCCAGCACGATCCTCGGCGTCCCGTAGATACGGCTGCCCTGCAGGAACCGCTCGTGACCACCCGCGTAACGATCCACCTGTGTAAAGAAGATCTGCTGTCGCTCCGGATGCAGATACGCCCGCGTGTGCTGTGAGCCGTCCGAATAGAAGGTCAAAGCTGCACCGTCCTTCTCGTGATGCAGACCGCTCCTGCGCACATGCGTCTTCGTCGATCGGAAGTCACGCGTTCCAAACTCGTTCGCTTCCAGGTGCCAGGGCAACCGTGCATAGGGACCGCTATGACCCGGCAGCCGAACATGCTCCGCCGTCGCTTCACCCGTATGACGAGCGATATGATCCTCCGGGTACCAGGTCCAATACCCTTCACGCACCCACCGCAACCGATTCATACGTGGAGACAGAGCGAAACTGATCCCGACCTCACGCATCTCCTGACTGTCGGGGGGCGTGTGCCAGGGACGGGTTGCAGGTCCATTCTTCACGAGCCAATTGAAGTCATAGCCAACGCGCAGCTGACCGTCACGCGTGAAGGTGTAGGTGTACCCACCCTCCGCCTCGTCATACCGGCCACGGACCCGTACGACTAGCCCCTCATCACCAACCTCATAGGTAACCTCTTCCAGCGTCCAGTTCGTGGCCAGGGTTGAACCACGCGTGTGCTGCCGTGTCGCGGTCAGATATGGACCCGACTCAAGCACGTCGATCCCGTCGACCGAACCCGAGATGAAAAGACCCGTCGCGAGATCGATCTGCCAGAAACGATCGCCACTCCTCACCACCAACCGGCCATCGACTTCACGATGCTCCAAGACCGCAAACGCTGCAGGCGCCTCGATCTCCAAAGGACCACGGACCGCGTACCGATCAACCAGCCGGCCCTCCGCCGAGATCACGTCCAACAACAACTCATCACCAGGCTGCATCGCCCGATGAAGCGCAAGCTCAACCGTCCCTACCTCGAACGGTGCGATCTCAGGCACAGGCACTTCCATCGGCTGTCCATTCAGCGTCGCCTTCCACGTGTAGCCGGTGGTCGGCATAAACCGCGAGAAATTCTTCAGCGTGAACGACGCTGTCTCACGATCCTCCGACAGGCCAGCTGACTGAAGCCGCAAGGGCGAGTTCGCCTTCTTGACATTCCAGAACTCCGGCTTGGCCCTGCGGTACCGATCCAGAATACCCCAGTCCCGCTGAAGCCCGCCCCAGTGGTTCTTCATGCGGATCGTGAACGAAACGCCATAGAACAGGTGGCCGCCAAGCACCTTGTCGAAGGCATGCATGTAATCAATGTGCGCCTCGTAATCGTGGATCCACTGATCCAGCACCGCGGGGTCGGTGTTGAAATCACCCTTCGCGTACTCGTGCACGTGCGCCCACTCGCCATAGAAAATCGGCCGCTTGTCGGGCATGCCCTTGTTCACAAAGTTCGGGTAGTGATAGTTGTCCACGTTCGTCTGCGGGAGATTCTTACCCATCTCCTCACTCTCGTGAGCCTCGGCCCAGACGATCCGGGTCGGATCAAGCTCCTGCACCATGAACCCGCCATCCACAAATGGCTTCATCGTGAAAAGCGATTCGTTCGCCAGGTTCCAGGCAACGACCGAGGTGTGATTCCGAAACACCTCAACCAGCTGCGCCAGCATCTGCATGTACTCATCGTAGAAAACCTGCGTCTCACCGAGTTCCTTCGACCACGGCATCCAGGTCATGCCGACCGCATTGATGGTGTTCTCCACCGCGGTCATCAAGCCGATCTCATCGCAGATCTCGATGAGGTCCGGATACGGCGCCGCTCGGACCATGACGAAGTTCGCATACTTCATCAGCTCCATGTCCTTGCGCAGCTCCTCCCGAGTCACCGCATGCAGATTCTTGTAACTCGGAACATGGTGGTACCCAACCGAGAGGATCTTCAGCACCTCACCATTCAGCAGCACATGATCATCGGTGATCTCGATCTCTCGAAACCCAACCCGATTCCGCGTGCTCGAAGGGACCGGGCCATCGCCAACCAGCTCGGTCGTAAGCGTGTAGAGACTGGGCGTCTCGGGCGTCCACTTGGCCGGCGACGCGATCGTCTGATTAAGCACGACCTCCGCCGTCGCGCCCGCATCCAGCGCAGGAACACCCACCGTCGTCTGCGTCAGAGTCACGTCCTCGTCTTCCGGATCCTCAAGCGACACAACAATCTCACCCGCCTCACGCCGCACATCACTCCGATTCGTCACCACCCAGCGAAGCTGCAACTCCGCGTCCTGGTAAGCCTCATCCAGATCCGTATTGATGTGGAAGGAAGACACATAAACAGACGGGACCGCAATCAACTCCGGCTCGAAGGCGATCCCCAGAAAACCGCGATGCGAAAGCCGAACGGTCTCGTTCGACGAGATGTGCACCGCGATCGTGTTCACCTCACCAGCACGTGCGGCCTCGGTGATGTCAAACTCGAACGGGATCCACGGCCCCACGAACCTGCCGACAAAGGTGCCGTTGACGTACACCATCGCCACGCCCTCAACCGAACGGAAACGCAGCTTGATCCGCTGGCCAGCCCATTCGGAAGGCAGGCGAATGTCTCGCGAGAAACCCGTCGTCTCAAGCTCTCCGCGAACCAGGTCGGGATAGGTCGATTCGATCTCGCTCGGAACAGGTATCTGCAGCTGATCAGCAATGTTCTCATCGAGTCGCTCGTAGAAATCGCCCGGAGCGTTCGGGAAGAACTGCCACGTTCCCTTCAGCGAGATACGCGAAGTCACATCACTCACTGGCGTAAACACGCCCTTCGGAGGAGCATCCGCCACCGCAGCAGGCGCCAGAGACAACCCGAGCAGCAGGCCAGCAAGAACGCAACATAAACGCCGGAAAATCACTGAAAGCATGGACAAACTCCAGGTCTGTGAACCATCAGGTGGATATCGAGGTCCGTTCGGGAGGCTCAGGGAGATGCGATCCTACGCCATCCTGCGTCGGACGCGCCGAAAGCAAACGCACGGCCATCCCATCCGAGACAGAAACGTTTCTCGCATAAGCAGGATCGAGCCGGTCAATCTCACGCTGAAGCTGCTCGCTGTCCTGAAACAGCAACGCCTCATCAGCCTTGAGACGAAGATCCTTAGGCTCGTATCGCCGCATCTCACCACGCGAAACCGCCAGAGCATCGCCCGCAAGCGTGTGGCGATCCACGAGCCCCTGCCTAAGCGTCGACACACGCACCGAAGACGCGGGGTCGTCGATCGCATTCCTGCTCTCTCGAGGATCACTCTCAAAGTTCAGGTAATAGGCCTTGTCATCAGGCGCAGAGTATATGTACTTGTCATCCCGCGAAGCCGCCATGTAGAGGCCGTACTCCCCCTGCTGGAACTGCGAGTAGACCACCTCACGATCCGACTTGCCCGCCGCCAGCTGGATCAGACTCTCACCCTCATCCGTGTCACGCGAATCCTTGATCCCCGCTACATCCATGAACGTCGGAAACAGATCAAGCAGACTCGCCGGATCATCCACCGTGTGATCGGCAGGCAGACCACCGGGCCAACGGACAATCAATGGGATCCGCGCCGCCGAATCAAGCATGCTCCGCTTCCCGTAGCAACCGTAATCCCCCAGCAGCTCGCCATGATCGGCGCAGAAAATCACCAGCGTATTATCCAGGTCGTCACCCAACCCCTTCAGCAATCGGCCCAGTTGGTAATCAATAAAACTGATACACCCGTAGTACGCCGCTCGACGCAATCTGGCGAGGTAATGGTCCTCACCCCCGTCCGTGTACTTGTAACGATTCTGCACCAGGTTCCAGTAAGTCCAGAGCTCGCGGCTCTCCTCAGGCACAAACGGCAACGACATCTCGGGCACCCGATACAGACGGCTCCACGGCTCCGGGCTCTCAAAAGGCGGATGCGGCTTGATGAAACTCGTCATCAGCATGAACGGCCGATCACGATCCCGACGCTCCAGAAACTCCAGACTCCGATCAACCACCCAGTGACTGTGGTGATGCTTGGCCGGAAGCTGGGAAGGCTGCGGGATATAGTAAAACTCACTCCGTATCCCATGCGGCTCCATCACATGCCAATAACCCGCCGAGGCAAGGTACTGACGGTAATCGTCCTGATCCCCCGCCTGCTCCTCTTCCTCCGAGACATCACGGCCCTCGAAACCCCAGGACCGCAGCGGATCGGGCGTGAAATGCATCTTCCCCGCCGCATGCGTCTGATACCCGGCATCCGAAAGATGCTCCGCAAAACTCGACGCATCCGACGTCAAAGGCAGATTGTCCACACAACCCGTCACATGAGGCGGCAAACCCGTCATCGCCGCACAACGCGCAGGCACACAGACCGGCGAAGGCGTGTACGCCCGCCTGAATGTCGTCCCCTCCTGAGCCAGCCGGTCCAGCACAGGCGTCCGAATCATCGCATTGCCTAACGCACCCACCGTGTCATGACGCTGCTGGTCCGTCATCAACAGCAGAATGTTCGGTCGGTCACGTAAGGACATCGAAGAGACTCACAACAGGGAACAAGAAACAAGGACTCACCAGCCAAAGCCCCATAGCAATAGCACCGCCCCGCTCCGAAGAAAAGCACAATCCACAAAGCCGTTGCAAACTGTCCCTAGTCATCACAAAGTGGCATGATAAAGCCAGCCTACAACTCGGTTGAACGAGCCCGGTACTCGCTGGGCGTCATCCCGGTCGCCTGACGAAACACCCGATAGAACGTCCGATGCGTAAAACCAAGCGTCCGAATCACCGACTTGATCGGCGTCCGTGTGTGACGCAGCAAACGACCCGCCTCCCGAACCTTCATCTCCAGCATGTACTGATGAGGCGGCATCCCGTACTCCTGCGTGAAGATACGCGTCAGATGCTCACGCGATAACCCATGGATCTCCGACAGTTCATCCACCGAAAAATTCCGCTCCAGCTGATCCACGATCGTCCGCTCAACCGACTGCGCCACCTTCAACCGCGTCGTCGTCACCGTGTCCCGCTCCGCATGACGTACCAGCGTCGCCAGAACCTCGTTGATCAGATGCATCCCCTCCGAAGCACTCATCTCCAGCGAGTGATTCGGCTGATCGCACAACGCCAGCAACCGCCGCATCACAGGACTTTCTAGAGGAAAATCACTCACATACCCATACCGACCGACAAACCCCCGCACCGTCGAAATCGCCGCATCCCCACGAAAGATCAAACCCAGGAACGACCACTCGCCCCGATAGGTCGGGTCATACCCGTCGTTCGCTTCCATCTCTCCAACAGCACGGATCGTCGCCTGCCCCGCGCTCAGCCGACGCTGCCTCTGATCCCGATACCGGATCAGCCCGCCGTCCGACAGCGAGATCTTGATCACCGCATATCCCGGCATCGGCCGGTGCTTCTCCGATCGGTAGTCCTCCCGAAACGCCACCCCCCTGCCTACGTAATAAGGCGTCGGCAGCGACGGAATCTGACCCGAAATCCGAAACCACGCATACCCCTCCATCCGAAAAGGCGCATCAGGCGAAAACTCATCGCTCCGACCCGACAGCGACACGCGGCTCGGTTGTTCCGGCAATTGAGACATTGAATAGTTCCCAGTCACACCCCACAAGCCGACCCCCAAAACGTATCACAAGTTGGCGGCTTGCCAAACACAGCCCACCACCGACCAACCCAACCCACCCTCGCATCGCCACAGAGACACCACTGCCGCACCCCTCCAACACCCCCGCAAACAGCGCCCAGATTCACCCGAAACCGCACCCTGACGCATAATCCTCACGAATCCCCCATGGTTTCATCACAGAATGGCATACTTCTTGACAAAATGCCCATAGAAGCAGGCCTGGACCCGCTGCATAATCACGTCAACGAGTCAGGAATCGTCTTAAACAACGCATCGACATTCTCCCGCAATCAGCAAGCTTCAGACTTAAAACAGCCCAACCGGGCTCCAGTCACCCCAGGAACCCAGAACACGACGCATCGACAAACCCGTGAAGCAGTAGCCCATATCAGATTTCGGCACTTCACGATCACTCACCCCAGGAAGAGGAGATTCAGACTCATGAAAGCAACCAACCCCGCAACCCAGGCACTCGCAGCGGCCGCCATCGCTCTCGTCGCCGCACCCGCCACCCACGGCCAGGTCGTCCTCTCGGACAGCTTCGACCGCACGACGGGCATCCTTGATACCGCCGCAAACGGGGGCTTCTCCGACTGGGGCACCCCCGACAACGCAGCCGGCGGCTCGGCCTCGGGCAACTACCTGCTCGTGAGCGACCCCAACAACGACACCATGGAAGTCACCGATGGCGACGACGCCATCCTGAACTTCGGCCGCGTCATCCTCGACTACAACCTAGCCACCAACGCTGACATCCTTGGCATGGGCGCCGTCGAAGTCCAGGTCGACTTCAATCCCGGCAACACCGGCGGGCCCTCGTTCAACGGCCGCGACTGGCTCGGCGTCTTCCTCGGCGACTCCAACCAGCTCAACGGCAGCATCGGCGCCCAGTTCGCCCTCACCGGCGGCAACCCCGACGCCCGCGTCGGCGCCGGCCCCCGCAACTCCGGCTCCACCATCAGCCGCCTCGGCCCGGCCAACATCCGTGCCGCAGGCAACCCCTCCGCCGGCAACTTCAACGAGCCCACCTACGACCAGGCCACTCTTGATGATTACGTCGCCTGGCAGGCCGGTGGCGACGGCACACCCGCCGGCGACCCCGTCGAAGCCTTCGACAACGACCGCTGGTACACCATGAAGCTCACGGTCGCCCCGGCCCCCGGCTTCTCACTCTTCGAAGCCAACGCCCCCCACCTCGCCGAACTGTATATCGGCCTCCAGGGTGGCTCGCTCGACCGCGTCGACTTCATCCCCCAGACGCCCCAGATCGAGGAGCAGTTCAACTGGGGCGACAACAACACCCTAAGCGCCTCCAACGGCACCGACACCACCCCGGGCGTCAACGACGCCTACCTCGTGTTCGTCTCCAACGGCGGCGACCACCGCTTTGACAACCTCGTGATCTCTGCCGTCCCCGAGCCCGCCTCCGTGGCCCTGCTCGGTCTCGGCACCGCCGCCCTCTTCCGTCGGCGTGCATAAAACCTCCTGCGGCTCAGCCCGGTTAACGCCGGGTCCGAGCCCTTCAACGACGGCCCGTGCCGTCGCCAACGAACACGGCGTCAAACGCCCCTACGCATGGAGGCCCTATGTCCCCACTGTCACGCTATCGTGCCTTCACACTCATTGAACTCCTGGTCGTCATCTCCATCATCGCCCTCCTCATCGGCATACTCCTCCCCGCTCTGGGCGCCGCCCGTGAAACAGCGCGATCTGTCGCCTGTTTGAGTTCTCTGCGGCAAGTCGGAACAGCCTTTGCAGCCTGGCAAGTCGACAGCAACTACGGCCCGATGCCCTCTTGGCACCCCGTTGTCCTTGGAGAAGGTGGCTACCTGGACCTTGGCGAAAACGACGAAGGCATCCAGATCTGCCCCGCTACAGAAATCGTCGATCAAGCTCCACAAGACATGGCACGCGGAGCCGCATGGTACGGCGACGCATCGACTGGATGGTTTAAGCCGCAGTTCCCAGGGGACACCTTCCGCAGCGACGGCAGCTACCAGTACAACGCTTGGCTGATGACACGAGCAGCCTCAGTAATGGCACAGATGGCTCCGAGGGTCGATAGCCCCGAGCTCGACCTCAATCTCTTCGAAGGCTCAGACAACGCACGCAACGCTAGTAACACGCCCTTGGTTGGTGATGGCAGTTGGGTCGTAGGCTCGCCCAGAGAATATTTCTATGAATCCCAACTCGGCGACCTGAGCGATCACTCCACCACACGACCAGTCACTAGCAATGGCGCTTCTGACGAAACCGGCGAAAGCGTCGCCTGGGGCCAGCCAGTCCACATCATGGGACACTACCTCGAGCGCCACGGCAACAACGTCAACTTCGCTTTCATCGATGGCAGCGGACGCCCTGTCACAAGAACGCAGATCTTCGAGTTGATCTGGCACGCAAACTATGACCTCGAAAACTGGTCAATCCCAACCGGCATTCGTTAACCCTCGCCCAGCACCCCTATTAAGCATTTGCAGCAACCGAACGAGAGTCCAAGGAGAAACAGATCATGTGCCTGCAGACAAACACAATCACGACCGCTTCTTTAGTCGCCATCAGTCTGGCAACCACGGGCTACGGTCAAACCCTGATCACCGATACTTTCGAACGCAACCTCGGTCTCATCGATGGCGACCTGCCACCGTTCAACGACTCCAACTGGGGAACAGCAGACAATGGTTTAGTCGATGGTAAGACCGGCACCATCTCAAATGCCGATTACTTGACCACCCTTAGCGGCAACGGCAACGAACAAACCGTCGGCCTGACCGCTGAGCCAGGCGAAGACCGCAACGGTGAACTCCGCTATGGCCGCACCATCCTCGACGTCAACCTCGCCGCCATCCCCGAAATCCAGCAGGCCGGCGGCTTCGCCATCGAGTTCGACATCAACCCAGCCGACCTCGGGCCGGGCGGCGGCAACGGCCGAGACTGGGGCGGCTTCGTCCTCAGCGACACCAACGACCTCGCCGTCATCGCCGGCCCCCTCGCCATCGCCAACCTCAACAACCAGAGTGTTCGCTTCGGGGCTGCACCTCGTAACTCTGGCTCGCTCCTGCTTCGCCCCAGCCAGAATCAACTCTTTGGCGACGGCAACCCTTTCGATGGCTCCATCGGCGAGTACGTCTTCGACCAGCCCGTCTTCGACGATTACTCAAGCAACTACAACCCGAGTGCTGACCCGCTCGAAGACTTCGTCAACCCCAAGACCTACCGCGTCCGCGCAGAGATCACCTCCGACTTCTCCGAAGGCGGGGCCTCAAACGCACGACTCTTCATCGGCGAAGTCGGCCAGCCCCTCGTCGAAGCCGACCTCGACCAGAACCGCAACAACGGCATCAATAGCTCTGACTTTACATGGGGTGCCGCAGGTTCCGCTTACATCGCTTTTGTTGGCAACACCGCCACCCACCTCTTCGACAACCTCCTCATCGAAGCCCTCGCCGATGACCCCGGCATCCCCGGCGACTTCAACGACGACACCGTCGTCGACGCCGCCGACATTGACCTCCTGACCGAAGCCATCCGCAACGGCTCCACCGACGCCGCCTTCGACCTCGACGGCCAGAACGGCGTCGACGCCGGCGACGTCGACGAACTCGTCACCGGCATCATCGGCAGCCTCTTTGGCGACGCCAACCTCGATAACACCGTCGACCTCATCGACCTCTCGGCCCTCGCCACCAACTTCAACAGTACCGCCGGCTGGGCAGGCGGCAACTTCAACACCGATACCGTCGTCGACCTCATCGACCTCTCACTCCTCGCCACCAACTTCGGCGGTTCCACCACGATCCCCGAACCCGCGAGCCTCACACTCCTCGCACTCGGAGCCCTCGCCGCCCGACGCAGAAGCTAACCCTCTTCGCCCCGACGCGCACACCGCGCGTCGGGGTCTTTCCCCCCAGCGACGCCCGGGTGACTGCAACCCATGGCAGCTGAATGAAGTGAGCGCAAGCCATGACCACCATCGCTATCAGTACGCCCAGACTAAGCCAAAGGCCCCAGGTTCACCCCGAACCAGTGATCAATTGGACCGCCTCGTGGATCGGCCTGCTTCAGGATCCCACCCCCACCCCCGCCAACACCTGGCTCGCCTTCCGAAGAACCATCAACCTCCAGAACCGCCCCCGCCGAACCGTCGCACGCATCGCCACCGATTCCAAATACTGGCTCTACATCAACGGCCAGCTCAGCGTCTTCGAAGGCGCCCTCAAACGCGGTCCCACCCCAACCGGAACCTGGTACGACACCGTCGACCTCACCGATCAACTCCGCGAAGGCGACAACACCATCGCCATCCTCGTCTGGCACTTCGGCAAGGAAGGCTACTGCCACGTCAACAGCGGCAAAGCCGCTCTGCTCTTCGAACTCGACGCCGACGCCCAGGGCGCAGCCGTCCGCTCCGACAGCAACTGGCGTGTCAGCAACCACCCCGCCTACCAGAACACCGACAGCCCACACCCCAATTACCGACTCCCCGAATCCAACATCCGCTTCGACGCCCGCCACGACCTCATCGGCTGGGAACAACCCGGCTTCGACGACAGCGCCTGGCCGCAAGCCCAAACCCTGGCCAGACCACCCCACGGCCCCTGGGGCAAACTCTACGAACGCACCATCCCCCAATGGCTCGACCGCGGCATCGAAGATTTCACCCACATCGAATGCCAACCCCTGCCCGATGGCTCCCAGCTCTACATCGGCACCCTGCCCTACAACGCCCAGGTCACCCCCTGCCTCGATGTCACCGGACCCGCCGGCAAACACATCGATCTGCGCATGGATAACTACATAGGCGGCAGCGAACCCAACATCCGCGCCGAGTACATCACCCGCGAAGGCCGACAAACCCACGAATCCCTCGGCTGGATGAACGGTCACGCCGTCCACGCCCTCATCCCCGCCGGCATCGAAGTCCACCGCTTCGCCTACCGTGAAACCGGCTACGCCACCGAACAAACCGGATTCTTCCACTGCGACGACGACCGCCTCAACCAGCTCTGGCAGAAATCCGCCCGAACCCTATACGTCAACATCCGCGACACCATGTTCGACTCGCCCGACCGCGAACGCGCGCAATGGTGGGGCGACACCGTCCTCGAAATGACACAGGGCTTCTACGGCTTCGACCGCCGCATCGACAAGCTCTCCCAAAAAGCCATCCTCGAACTCGCCGCCTGGCAACGCGACGACAACGTCCTCTTCTCTCCCATCCCCGCAGGCAACTACCGCGACGAACTGCCCCAGCAAATGCTCGCCAGCGTCGGCTGGTACGGCTTCTGGTCCTACTACTGGTTCACCGCCGACGCCGAAACCATCGCTCCTGTCTACCCCGCCGTCGCCAGCTACATGCAACTCTGGTCGCTCGACCACAACGGACTCGCCGAACACCGCGAAGGCGATTGGGACTGGGCCGACTGGGGCGACAACATCGACGCACCCCTCCTCGACCAGGCCTGGTACGCCCTCGCCCTCCATGGCCAGGCCAACATGGCCAAACTCATCGGCAAGCACGAAGACCTCCCGCTCATCGAGCACCGCCTCAAGAGCCTCAAGGACAACTTCGCTCGTGTCTACTGGGATGGCGAAGGCTTCCGATCACCCGAGCACCAGAACGAGCCCCACGACGACCGCGGGCAGGCACTCGCCTACCTCGCCGGCCTGACAAGCCCCGAGCACCAACAGGCCATCCACCACATCCTCACCACCCACAACGACGCCAGCCCCTACATGGAGAAGTACGTCCTCGAAGCCCTCTTCAGAATGGGAGCCACCGACGACGCCCTACACCGCATGAACCGCCGCTACCGGGAAATGGTCGAGAGCCCCATCACCACCCTCTGGGAAGGCTGGGAACTCAACACCGAGAAATATGGCGGCGGCACCTACAACCACGCCTGGTCAGGCGGACCCCTCGAACTCCTCAGCCGCTTCGTCGCCGGCCTCGAACCCACCGAACCCGCCTGGAAAACCTTCACATTCCGACCCCAGCTCGGCTCCCTCAACCACGTGACCGCCACCATCCCCATCGAACCCGAACCCATCCGAACAACCATCACCCGCGACCGCAAAAACCTCTCCGCCACACTCCTGATCCCCGATGGACACGTCGCAACCATCAACCCCACGCACCCGCTCGGAGAAACCAGCCTAACAGCCGGCCGCTGGCAACTGACCACCCAGACCAACGACGACCACACCTCCGAGCCCGTCTGGACAGCACACAGAGAAAATTCATAAGCCGCCGCGACAGGCAATCGCAGAGACGCAGCAGGCTGTGAATCTGGCTAAGCTGGTGCACGCTTGCACCACGCTCCCAGTTCACCCTAATAAGCCTCTGCGACCCATGATTAACGCTTCACACCTGACCTGCGGATGGATCGCCCTGATCCTCCTGGCCGTATCCGGCTGCTCCCGAGACACACCCGAACCCCAGGCACCCCCGCCCCGCGAGGTCGAGGCCGTCCAGATCCGCCCCGCCGACCTCCCCGTCTCCGTCGAGTTCGTCGGCCGCACCGCCAGCTCACAACGCGTCGAAATCCGCTCCCGCGTCAACGGATTCCTCGACAGCATCGAATACACCGAAGGCACCGTCGTCGAGGAAGGCCAGATCCTCTTCCAGATCGACCCCCTGCCCTTCGAAGCTCAGGTACGAGCAGCCAAGGCCGAACTCGCCCTGCAGACCGCACGCATGGAGAACGCCAAAGCCTTCCTCGCCCGCGTCGAACCGCTTGCGGAAATCGAAGCCGTCGCACAAAAGGAACTCGACGACGCCCGCAGCCAGGTCAACGAAACCTCCGCCGCCGTCGAAGCCGCACAGGCCAGCCTCTTCGCCGCTGAACTCGACCTCGGCTACGCCACCATCAAAGCCCCACTCTCAGGCATCACCGGACAGGCCAACCAACGCGAAGGCAGCTACCTCGGCCTGGGCAGCCAGCCACTCACCTACGTCGCACGCATCGACCCTATCTGGGTCGAGTTCAGCGTCTCCGAAACCCAGGCCCTCCGCTCCAGAAGAGCCGCCCGCGACGGCGAAGTCGTCTATCCCGAAAACGATGAATTCGAGGTGGAAATCGTCATGGCCGACGGCACCCTACACCCAGAGGTCGGCCAACTCTCCTTCGCAGACGCCTCCATCGACGAACAAACCGGCACCTTCCTCGTCCGAGCCGTCATCCCCAACACCGACCAGAGCCTGCGCCCCGGCCAATACGTCCGCGCCATCATCAAAGGCGCCTTCCGCCCAGATGCCCTCGTGGTCCCCAAACAGGCCGTCCAGCAAAGCCCCAAAGGCCCCTTCCTCTGGCTCGTTACCAACGACAACAAAGCCGAACAGCGACCCATCGACACCGGCCCCTGGGTCGGCGACAACTGGGTCATCAACAGCGGGGTCAACCCTGGCGACCGCGTCATCGTCGCCGGCACCGTCGGACTCACACCCGGCGCCCCCGTATCGGTCGTCAGCCTCACCAGCACCTCAGACAACCTGACCAGCAGAGACTGAGGACGACACGATGATCACCACCCTCTTTGTCCAGCGACCCATCCTCGCCTCCGTACTCTCCATCATCATCGTGATCGCCGGAACCATGGCCGGCCTCGCACTGCCCATCAACCAATACCCCGAAATCACACCCGTCCAGGTCACCGTCACAGCCAGCTACCCCGGTGCCGACGCCCAGACAGTCGCCGACGCCGTCGCAGCACCGATCGAAACCCAGGTCAACGGCGCCGACGGCCTCCTCTACATGCGCTCCACCAGCGCCGCCAACGGGCAGATGTCCCTTACCGCCTATTTCCAACTCGGCACCGACCCCGACACCGCCGAAGTCCAGGTCCAGAACCGCGTCAACCTCGCCCTGCCCAACATCCCCGAAGCCGTCCGCGGCACAGGCGTCAAAGTCCAGAAACGCTCCTCCAACATCCTCATGCTCATCGCCGTCTTCTCACCCGACGACAGCTTCGATGAGCAGTACATCGGCAACTACACCAACCTCTACATCCTCGACGCCCTTAAACGCGTCCCCGGCGCCAACCAGGCCGAGATCCTAGGCGTCCCCGACCAGGCCATGCGCATCTGGCTCGACCCCCAGCGAATGGCCAGCCTCGGCATCACCACCACCGACGTCAGCCAGGCCATCAGCCGCCAGAACCAGCAGTTCGGGGCAGGCATCATCGCCCAGGCACCCACCCAAACAAGGGTCCCACTCACCGTCCCCGTCGTCACCGAAGGCCGCTACGCCGAACCCGAAGAGTTCGAAAGCATCATCGTCCGCGCCGAAGAAGACGGCTCCGCCGTTGTCCGCGTCGCCGACGTAGGCCGAGCCGAAGTAGGGACCCAGCTCTACCTCCTCCGATCCGCCTTCAACGACCAGCCCGCCAGCTTCATCGCCGTCTACCAGCAACCCGGCTCCAACGCCCTCGCCGTTGCCGACAGCGTCCGCACCATGATGGACGAACTCAAGCTCGCCTTCCCCTCAGGACTCGACTACCAGGTCTCCTACGACACCACCAAAGTCGTCCAGGCCTCCATCGAGGAAGTCCTCGTCACCCTCGTCATCGCCATCGTCCTCGTCGTCCTCGTTACCTACATCTTCCTCCAGAGCGTCCGCGCCACCCTCATCCCAACCGCCGCCATCCTGGTCTCCATCATCGGCACCTTCATCGGCATGCTGCTATTGGGCTTCAGCCTCAACCTCCTCACCCTCTTCGGACTCGTCCTCGCCATCGGCATCGTCTGCGACGACGCCATCGTCGTCGTCGAAAATGTCGAGCGCAACATCGCCGAGTTCGGCCTCAGCGCCAAAGAAGCCACCATCCGAGCCATGGGCGAAGTCATCGGTCCCGTCATCGCCACCACGCTCGTCCTGATCGCCGTCTTCGTCCCCATCGCCTTCCTGGGCGGGACCACCGGCGTCCTCTACCAACAGTTCGCCGTCACCATCGCCGTCTCCGTCTCTATCTCCAGCTTCGTCGCACTCACCCTCACCCCCGCGCTCTGCGGAATCCTCCTCAAAGCCCGAGGCGAAATCCCCTCACTCTTCAAGATCTTCAATGCCTTCATCGACCGACTCACAGACATCTACGCCGTAGGCGTCCGCCTCGCCCTCAGAACCTGGGCCATCGGAATCGCCCTCGTCGCCGCCATGTTCATCGGCATCTATCTCCTCTTCCAGACCGTCCCCGCCAGCTTCGTACCTGCCGAAGACCAGGGCTTCTTCCTCACGGCCATCATCATGCCCGACGGCGCCAGCCTCGACCGCACTCAGGACATGACCACCCGGGCCGCCGACATCCTCCTCGAACACCCCGCCGTCGCCCGCGCATCCGCCCTCTCCGGCTACAGTATCCTCGACGGCCAGCTCAAGACCAACGCCGGCACCGTCTTCGTCGAACTCCTCGACTTCGACCAGCGCACCGAACCCGGCCTCTCCGTCAACGACGTCTTCGCCGACACCGCCCCCAAACTCAACCAGCTCCGAGACGGACTCGTCGTCAACATCAACCCACCCTCCATCCCCGGGCTCGGCACCCAAGGCGGGTTCGAGTTCTGGGTCCAAAACCGCGGACCCGACAACCCGCTCCTCCTCGCTCAGGCCGTCCAGCAACTCAAAGCCGCCGCCGCCGAACGGGGCGACCTCACACCCCTCAGCTCAACCTTTAACCCCTCCACCCGACAACTCGAAGTCTTCGTCGACCGCGCCCGAGCCGAAACCCTCGGCATGCCCGTCGACGGCATCTACGAGGCCCTCCAGACCCTCTTCGGCTCCGTCTACGTCAGCCAGTACAACAAAGCCGGCCGCGTCTGGAACGTCATCCTCCAGGCCGACGCCCAGTACCGCGACGACCCCGCCGACATCGAACAGATCTTTGTTCGCCAACGCGAAGGCGCGATGCTCCCCCTCTCCTCCGTCGTCACCGCCGACTACCGAACCGGCCCCGACCTCGTCTCGCGCTTCAACGGCTTCCCCGCCGCCAAAATCACCGGCGACGCCGCCCCCGGCTTCAGCTCCGGACAGGCCATCCAGGCCATGGAAACCCTCTCACGCCAAACCCTCCCCGCCAGCATGAGCTACGGCTGGTCCGGACAGGCCTTCGAAGAAAAACAGGCCGGCTCCACCTCCGCGGTCGCCTTCATCTTCGGCATCGTCATGGTCTTCCTCATCCTCGCCGGACAGTACGAACGCTGGACCCTCCCCATCGCCATCATCACCGCCGTCCCCTTCGGCATCTTCGGAGCCCTCATCGCCGTCTGGCTACGAGGCATGGAAAACGACATTTACTTCCAGGTCGGACTCGTCACACTCATCGGACTCTCCGCCAAGAACGCCATCCTCATCGTCGAGTTCGCCCAGGCCAAACTCCACGAAGGTCTCAAACCCTTCGACGCCGCCATCGAAGCCGCCCGACTCCGACTCCGCCCCATCCTCATGACCTCCCTCTCCTTCATCCTCGGAACCCTCCCCCTCGTCCTCGCCTCCGGTGCCGGTGCCGCCTCCCGACACTCCATCGGCACCGGCGTCCTGGGCGGCATGATCGCCGCCACCAGCCTTGCCCTCTTCTTCGTCCCCATGTTCTTCTACCTCATCGTCCGCCTCGCCAACTCCGACAAACAAACCGCCCCCGAAACCACGCCCGCCAAACCAGAAGGAGCCCAGCCATGACCCGGCTCCTCATCATCCTGACCCTCACACTCACCCTCTCAGCCTGCACCGTCGGGCCCGACTACGAACGCCCCGAAACCACCACCCCAGACCAATACCGCTTCACCATCGAAGCCAACCCCGAGCACAACGACATCCTCTGGTGGCAGCAGTTCAACGACCCCCGCCTCAACCAGCTCATCGAAGAAGCCCTCGTCAACAACCTCGACACCCGCATCGCCGCGCAACGCGTCGAAGTCTTCGCCGCCCAACTCGGCATCACCCGCGCCGAAGCCTTCCCCCAGGTCGGCTACGCAGCCAACGCCGGCTACGACCAGATCTCCACCGAAATCGGTGCCGGCAAAACCCCAGGCGTCGACCGCCGCTCCGCCTTCTACAACGCCTCCCTTCAGGCCTCATGGGAAATCGACCTCTGGGGACGCATCCGCCGAGCCACCGAGGCCGCCCAGGCCGACCTCCTCGCCGCTGAAGAAAACCGCCGGGCCATCATCCTCTCTCTCGTCGCCTCCGTCGCACGAACCTACATCAACCTCCGGGCACTCGACGAACAACTCGAAATCGCCCGCAACAGCCTCACCCTCCGCGCCGATTCCCTCAAACTCTTCGAACGACAGCAGGCCGAAGGCATCATCTCCAAACTCGAAGTCGCCCAGCTCCGCTCCGAGTTCGAACGCACCGCCGCCACCATCCCCGCCATCGAACGCAACATCGCCCAACTCGAAAACGCCCTCTCCGTCCTCCTCGGCCGCCAACCCGGACCCATCACCCGCGGCGCCCCCCTCGAACAACTCGCCCCCCCCCTCCTCCCCGCCAACCTCCCCGCCGACCTCCTCGAACAACGCCCCGACCTCCGCGCCGCCGAGCAGAACGCCATCGCCGCCAACGCCCGTATCGGCGTCGCCAAAGCCGCCTACTACCCACGCATCTCCCTAACCGGCGCACTGGGCGTAGCCAGCGACCAACTCGAAAACCTCCCCACCTCCGGAGCCGTCCTCTACCAGATCGCCGCCGGACTAACCGGCCCCATTTTCACCGCAGGCGCTATCGAAGCAGGCGTCGACGCCGCCGAAGCCGAACAACAGATAGCCATCCAGACCTACTTCCAGACCCTCCTCATCGCGCTCCAGGAAGCCGAAGACGCCCTGGTCACCCACACCACCACCCAGCAGGAAGCCCAGAGCCTCACCCGACAGGTCGCCGCCCTCGAAAACTACGCCAACCTCGCCAGCAAACGCTACGACAACGGCTACGCCAGCTACATCGAAGTCCTAGACGCCGAAAGAGACCTCTTCGACGCCCGACTCCGACTCACCGAACTCAACGCCAACCAACTCACCACCATCATCAACATCTACCAGGCCTTCGGCGGCAGCTGGCTCCAAACCGCCACTAAACTCGCCGAACAAGACTAACCACAACCACTTGCTTCTGGAGGGGTGCCACACCTTGTCCCGACGACAGTCGGAGCAAGGTGTGCCAACCACCAACAACCACGGGTGGCTGTGGTCCCGCCGCGGCGGACCCACAGAACCAAGAATCCATAACCCGGTCGCGACGCGGCCGGCCAACACCAAATAATCACTATCTTTTCGCAGGCGACCCATACGCCGCCTCAAACCGCCCAAAAACCCTCTCCAGCTTCTTCTCAGTTGTCAGCTCATCCAGATGCTCAAGCAGCACCGTCAGCAAGTAGTTGTTGCCATATCCATACGCCTCGTTGAGCAACCGAAGACGCCCGTAAGCCTCCTCCGACAACGCAGCCGAAAACCGCTTCGGCAACACCTTTCGCTTCGCAGTCATCACAGCCTCACTTGCTTGCAGGATGATTTATCGTAAACTTGCTCACATGCTCGCCCAACTCCACTCCTTCGTCCTCCAAGGCATCGACCCCCTACCCTGTGAAGTCGAGGTCGACATCGCCGACGAAGGACTGCCCAAGACCATCATCGTCGGACTCCCCGACGCCGCCGTCAAGGAATCCCTCGAACGCGTCCGAGCCGCCATCGCCAACTCCGGCTACCCCTTCCCCGTCGCCAGACTCCTCGTCAACCTCGCCCCCGCCGACATCCGCAAGGAAGGCCCCGCCTACGACCTCCCCATGGCCCTCGGACTCCTCCTCGCCGCAGGCGTCATCCAGACCGACCGCCACAAAGACTTCCTCGTCGCCGGCGAACTCGCCCTCGACGGCCGCGTCCGACGCATCACCGGAGCCATCAACCTCGCCATCCTCGCCGAGAAGCTCGGGATGCAAGGCGTCATCGTCCCCCAGGCCAACGCCCGCGAAGCCGCCGCCGCCGGTGGCGTCCCCGTCTACCCCGCCGACTCCCTCGCCGCCGTCGTCTCCTTCCTCAACGGCCTCCACGACATCGAACCCGAACCCCGCGTCGACATCGACGCCCTCCTCGGCCAGGCCACGCCCGCCGTCGACTTCGGCGAAATCCGCGGACAACAAGCCGCCAAACGCGCCCTCACCGTCGCCGCCGCAGGCGGGCACAACCTCCTCATGCTCGGACCCGCCGGCACCGGCAAATCCATGATGTCAAAAGCCCTCCCCGGCATCCTCCCACCCCTCACCCGCGAAGAAGCCCTCGAAGTCACCCGCATCTACTCCGCCGTCGGCCAGATCCCACCCGGCCAGTCCCTCGTCACACGACGCCCCGTCCGCACCCCCCACCACACCGCATCCGCCGTCGCCGTCGTCGGCGGCGGAACCGTCCCCCGACCCGGCGAGATCTCCCTCGCCCACCACGGCGTCCTCTTCCTCGACGAAGCCGCCGAGTTCCCAAGACCCGTCCTCGAAACCCTCCGCCAACCCCTCGAAGACGGCGACGTCACCATCACCCGCGTCAACGCCTCCATCCGCTTCCCCGCACGCTTCATGCTCCTCGCCGCCATGAACCCCACACCAGCCGGCGGAACCCCAGACTCCACCTCAGGCGAAAAAGCCATGGCCCGCTACCTCGGCCGCCTCTCAGGACCCCTCATGGATCGTGTCGACCTCCACGTCGAAGTCCCGCCCGTCCCCTTCAACGAACTCACCGGCAAAGCCAAAGGCACCAACACCGCTGCCATGCGCGCCGAAGTCCTAAACGCCCGGCAGACCCAAGCCCAACGCAACGGCAGCGCCCTCAAACCCAACGCACGACTCTCTGGCAAAGAACTCGACCAGCACGCCAACCTCGCCGGCGAACCCCTCTTCCTCCTCAAAGAAGCCATGACCGAACTCGGCCTATCCGCCCGAGCCTACGACCGCATCCGCCGCGTCGCCCGAACCGTCGCCGACCTCGAACAAGCCACCGACATCGAATCCCACCACATCGCCGAAGCCATCCAATACCGACTCCTCGACCGAAAAGGCCTTGTCCACGCCGGAAGGTGATGCATGGATGTAAACGACCTGCTAGCCTTCGATGTAATGCCCGGAACTAATGACTACCCACTTTTTCAAGCATTTCCGCGAACTTCACCACCTCCTGATTTTCTACCTGAGATTCTCGATGTTTTTTCTAGGGTACGAGCAACAATTGATACTCACGAATTGGAGAAAGGCTTAAAGAGCGATGACGTTTTAGCCATTCTTCGTCCAGACCTAGTACGTCTAGGTTTTGAAGTTGAGGCTAGCAAATCAGCCAAGGAGAAGATTGCGAGACCCGTCTTCTTCGGACCTTTAGGAGTTCCGACCCTTAGGTACGAAATAGATGCATATTCGTCGAAGTATCGATGTGGTCTCGAAGTAGAGGCTGGTCGAGCTTGGATGGGAAATGCCGTTTACAGAGATCTAATCCAGGCCATGGTTATGACAGATGTGGATTATCTGCTTCTAGCCGTGCCAATGTCGTACAAATACAAGTCCAACGAGCGGTCAACAGAGAGCAAAGATTTTCAGAATACTTGTATGGTCGCAGAAGCCTTGTTTGGTCATTCACGCCTCACGATGCCATATCGGCTTGTGGTCATTGGATACTGACTCACCACCACCGAATCATCTGCATCCCATCCGTCGCCTTCCCAGGCATCGACCGCTTCCGAAGCGTGTACACCGGCAACTGAGGCGGGCAGAACACCCGAAGCGGCAACGCAATCTCGCCCAGCCCCCGCGAAATCACAATCTGCGTCCCCCGATGACGCAATAGCCCCGACGTCAACCGCCTAGGCAGATCACACGAGTTCGCCAAAGCCACCCCCGGATGCGGACGGCACTGCCCGCCATGCGTGTGCCCGCAAAACACCACATCCACACCCAGGTCCGCCGCCGCCGGAGCATGCGAAGGGTTGTGCACCAGCGCCAACCGCACGCCAGGCTCCAGCCCCGAATCACGCTCGAGCACTACCGCCGTCGGATCCACCCCCGCCGCCGTGATCCCGTCCAGCCCCACCAACTCCACCCCCACCTCCGCCACCAACACCGACCGATTCCGCAGCCACTCAATAGGCAACCCCTCCAACCGCCGAGCCAGCTCCTCCGTGTCGTGATTCCCATACACCCCAAACTGCCCGTACCTAGGCCGCAGCGCCCCGCTCAGCTCCGTCATGACAGCTTCCGCCGCTGGCTCATCCCCCGCATGCGACATCATGTCCCCCGTGTAAACCACAAAATCCAGCCGCATCCGGCTCAGCCGATCCTTGATCTGCCGATACCGCTCCCGCCGACGACGGATGTGTAGATCGGTCAGGTGCGCAATCCGCAGCCCGTCCAACGCCTCAGGAAGCGTCGGAATCGCCAATTCCACAGGATCAATCCAGCCAGGCTTCGCCGCCAATCCAACGAGCTCCCGTAAGCACCCCAACACTATCACATCGGCACAATCCCCCAACGCGCCTCAGGCATCATCGCCTGTTGTGGACCGGGGTGGCAACACTTATCCTAATAGGGTCTGACAGGTTAGGAATCCCACTGGAGGTCGCCCTCGCATGGCCAAGATGTTCTACACGCTCGAAGAGGCAGCCGAAAAACTCAAGGTCGACGAAGACCGCATCAAAGAGCTCGCCGGCTCCGGACAGCTCCAGCAGTTCCGCGACGGCACCAAGCTCATGTTCAAGCGCGATCAGGTCGACGCCATGGCCAACGAAACCGACCTCGACGAGGGCACCGACGCCTCAGGCGGTCCCATCGCCCTCGCCGACTCCTCCGCCGGGGCCATCGATCTCGACGACACCGGCACGCCCCCAGCCATGAACGACCCGGGTGCCTCCGACTCTGGTATCAGCGTCTTCGAAGGCGGCGAAGTCAACGAAGCCGACCCCCTCGCCCAGACCCAGGTCTCGGGCTCCGACCTCGACGACGACGACCTCCACCTCGAACCCGCCGGCTCCTCCGCCGGCTCCGGACTCCTCGACCTCACCAACGAAAGCGACGACACCTCCCTCGGTGCCGAACTCCTCGACGAGATCTACCCCGGCACCGGCCCAGGCGACACCTCCATCCAGACCACCGCCGACAGCGGCATCTTCGGATCCTCAGCCAGCGGCTCCGGCTCCGCCATCGGACCCGCCGAGTCAGGCGGCTTCGGCGACCTCGGCGAAGTCTCCGCCGTCGAAGCAACCCCACTCGAAACCCTCCAGCCCGTCGCCGACACCTCATCAGGCGGAGGCTTCTCCACCGGACTGCTCTGCGGAACCCTCATCACGCTCGCCGTTGCACTGCTCGTCGTCGTCCCAAGCTGGGCCGGCTACACCAGCCCCGTCACGGCCTCCATGACCTCCGACGCCATGTTCTACGGCATCTGGCTTGGAGCCCTCGCGGTCATCACGATCATCCTTGGCGTCATCGGAATGGTCCTCGGCAACCGCTGACCCAAACACCCGCAGCCACAACCAGCCCCGGTCAGGATGACCCCCGATGCTCTGTGCACACGCACGGCGAGAATGGCTCACGCTCGCCACCGCCACCCTCCTCCTCACTGCCGCCGCCGCCATCATGACCTGGTGGATCACCGCCGCGCTCATCCTCCTGATCGGCCTCGCCGGCGTCCTAAGCTTCCGCGACCCCGACCGCCAGCCTCCCTCACAAAGAGGCGTCGTTGTCGCCCCCGCCGACGGACGCATCGCCTCCATCCACGAAGCCCCCGACCTCGACACCTTCGACACCCCCACCCTCTGCATCCGCACCTTCCTCTCCCTCTTCAACGTCCACGTCGTCCGCATGCCCTGCTACGGCCGCATCGCAGCCATCCACCACCGCGACGGCAAGCACCTCTCCGCCCTCAACCCCGCCTCCGCCGAAGAAAACCAGGCCATCACTCTGATCCTCAACCACCCCACCCGCGACGAACCCGTCGCCGCCGTCCGACTCATCGCCGGCCAGTTCGCCCGCACCATCCGACTCTTCGTCACCGAAGGCCAGACACTCCAGCGCGGGCAACGCCTCGGCATCATCCTCCTCGGCTCCACCGCCGAGTGCTACCTCCCCAACCCCGACCAGGTCCGCCCCCTCCTCGAAACCGGCGCCAAAGTCCGTGCCGCCGAATCCATCATCGCCGAACCCATCCGCTCCCCTCACCCAGCAACCACCTCAACACCAACAGAACCCGCCAGCAAACCTGCCGAACCCACCGCCCCGCCGCCCGAACCGCAGCCCATCGAAGCGTCATGACGGCCACCCCCACCGAAACCGACATCCAGATGATGCACCGCGCGCTCGAAGCCGCCGACCGCGCCGCCGACATGGGCGAGGTCCCCATCGGTGCCGTTGTCTACCGAAACGAAGAAATCCTCGCCACCGCCCACAACCTCCGCGAAACCAACAACGACCCCACCGCCCACGCCGAAATCATCGCCCTCCAACTGGCCGCCCAAAAAATCGGCCACTGGCGACTCATCGACTGCTCCATCGCCGTCACCCTCGAACCCTGCCCCATGTGCGCCGGCGCCCTCGTCAACGCCCGCGTCGCACGCCTCGTCTACGGCGCCGACGACCCCAAAATGGGATGCGTCCGCACCCTCGCCAACCTCTGCGAAGAACCCCGCTTCAACCACCGCCTCGAAGTCATCCCCAACGTCCTCGCCCAACCCGCCATCGACAAACTCCAGGCCTTCTTCCGCGCCCGACGCTAACCCCCATCACCCCCGCGACAACATCCGCAGCACCGCCGGCACTACCACAAAACAAGCCACCAGCGTCAATCCCAAGCCAAGCGTCATCACCAACCCCAAACCCACCATCCCCCGATGGCTTGCGATCAATAACGACCCGAAACCAATCAAAGTCAGCAACCCCGTCACCCCGATCGACCACCCCGTCCCGTCCGTCAACCCCGGGTACCGTGCATGCGGCCGCAGCTTGTACCGATGCAACAAGTGCACACCCGAGTCCACACCCACCCCAAACAAAAGCGGCAAACCGATCACACTCGCAGGCGTCAACGGGACATCAAACACCACCAGCACCGCCCCACCCACCAGCGCACCGAACATCACCGGCAGCATCGCCAACAACCCATAAACCAGCGACCGCAGATCAAGCACCACCACCACAAACACCGCCACCAGCGAAACCAACCCCGCCCACACATAAGCCCGCTGAATCAAACGCCCCGACTCATACACCTGCACAATCACACCCGTCGCCGACGGGTCAACACCCCGCACCGCCCCAATGAACCCAGGCAGAAACCCAGGATCCAACGCGTTCGTCACCCCCTCCGGCAACCTCGGATACACCTCGATCGCATACCCGCTCCCATCCAAAGCCACCGCCCGATCCCGCAACACCGCCGGCAATTCCTCCACCCCCAGGGGCCTCGGGCTCGTCGCCCGCTCAATCTCACGAGCAATCCGCCCCCGCCAATCGTTCAGATCACGACCCAACGCCAGCGTCCGCACCGCACGCTCATCCGTATCAAGCCCACCCGTCACCTCCGACCACCTCCCCGCCGCCGACAGCACCGCACGCCCCCACACCGAATCACCATCGAACGAAGCCAGCGTCGCCACCGTCGCCACCCACTGATCCACCTCCGCAAAACCAGCCTCCGGATCCTCCGAGATCAACGGCCCCGGCTCACCCAACCCATCCAGCACCACCCGCCGCGCCAGCAGCTGCGCCTTCCGCCGATCCGCGTCCTCCCGAAACAGCACCCCCACCCCGCCAAGCTCACCCACCTCTGCCACTCCCCGAAGCGCCCGCACCCGAGCCCCTGCCTCCTCCACCGACCCGACCCGCGACACCGCATACCAGACCGTCCGCTCACCATCCCGGATGATCCGACGCTGCCAATCCACCGACTCCACCTCGGCCGGCAGCAGCTTCAGCAGGTCATAGTCAAAGCGAAGCCCCGAGGAAGCCACATACGCCGACCCCACCACAACCACCCCGCCCAAAAAAGCCACCACCCCAGCCACCCTCGAAAGCCCGCGCTGCCCCTCCCGAATCGACCCCGACCGATGCCGCGACAACCCCGCCAGATGATGACGCGACCACCACAACATCCCTGGCAGCAAAACCAGCGTCGCCACCAACGCCAGCAGAACACCCGAGCACGCGATCAAACCCATCTCCGCCACACCCGTGAAATCCGTCAGCGCCGTCGTCGCAAAAGCCAGCGAGGTCGTCAGCCCACCCGTCACCAGCCCCGGACCCGCCGACCGAAAAGCCGACACCAGCGCCCGCTCAAAACGCTTCTCCCCAATCGCCTGATCCCCGGGCAGCCGACGCGCCAGCGACGACATCAGATGAACCCCGAAATCAGCACCCAGCCCCAGCAGAATCGCCGCAAAGACCACGCTGATCACCTGCAGATGACCGATCGCCACCGTCGTAAACCCGAACGACCACGCCATCGTCACGCCAAGCGTGACCAGCAGCGCACCCGGCAGCACCACACCCCGATAAGCCACCACCAACACAACCACCACCAGCACCGCCGCCAACACACTCGACCGCGTCGCATCCGCCACCGCCGCGTCCGTCTCGTCTGACTCAATCGCCTCGATCCCCGTCAGCCCCATCTGCACCCCAGGCAGCGCCGCCCGCACCGCCTCGATCTCCGATCGAATCAAACCGATCGCCTTCTCGTACGGCGCTAAAGAGCCCGCCTCCGCCAACGGACGCACCGCCATCAACAGCAAACGACCATTCTCCGTCGCAAAGTACCCTCCATCCGCCGAAGCCAACCGCTCAAACAACCCAAGCGACCGATCCGCCGCCATCACATACCGATCCGCCAGCGCCTCCACCAGCCGCGCCAGTTGCAACCCCTCAGCCTCTCCCACACCACCACCCACCCCATCCCCAAGCAGCAAGAGCCCTTGCAACGACCCAGCCCTCAGCACCCCCAACCCGACATCCAGACCAGCAAGCCCCTCCTCCCACGCCTCCTCTCCCGCGATCCGTAGCAACCGCGGATCCGCCTCCCCCGCACGCACCCGCCACTGCGCCGAGGCCGTCAATGGATCATCCAGCAGCCGATACCCCAGCAGATCAATCGCCGCCCGCGCCATCGACGCCGAAGCCGACGTCACCCGCCCATCCGCATCAGCCGTATCCACCACCACCAGCAGATCACCCCCCTGCCCGAACGCCTCCCGCCAAGCCAGAAACCGCTGATTCCAGTCCAGCTCCGGATTCAACAGCGCATTGCGATCCGGCTGAAACCCGAGCCCCGACACCGCCACCACCACACACACCACCGCCAGCAACACGCAAACAACCAGGTTCACCACCCGATGCCGAAACGACCACCGCGCCAACGCCCCCAACAACCGATCACGCCACAACTCATGCATCCCCGGATCCTAGCCGACATGCCAGCACCACCCCGCTAACCGACATCAATCAACTCGATCGCATCCCCCATCTGCTGCTTCAACACCTTCCGAAGCATCGCATGCTCAGGCAGACGCAGACTCGGATCCGCCGCGATCATCGCCTTCGCATCCCGAGCCGTCAGCCGAAGCAACGGCTCATCCTCTGGCAGCCGTGCCACCCGCAGCGGGGACGCCCCCGCCTGTCGCGTGCCATAAAACTCACCCATCCCCCGAATCGCCAGATCACGCTCCGCTATCTCAAACCCGTCCGTCGTCGCCACCATCGCCGCCATACGCTCCGCCGACGACTCCGTCCCCGTCGTCGCCACCAGATGACACACGCAGGCCGTCTCCCCACGCTTCCGCCCGATCCGACCCCGCAGCTGATGCAGCTGCGCCAACCCAAAACGCTCCGCCTGCTCGATCACCATCCAACCCGCATCCGGCACATCCACCCCCACCTCGATCACCGTCGTCGCCACCAGCACCCGACTCTTGCCCCCAACAAACCGCTCCATCGCCGAACGCCGCTGCTCCGTACTCATCCGACCATGCGCCACCTCCACGCCATACGCCCCCAACGGCCCGTTCATCAATTGCCGCGCCCGCGCCTCCACCCCCTTCACATCCGCCTGACCCTCACCCCCCTCCCGATCATCAATCGTCGGCAGCACCACAAACCCCGGCTCGCCGCCCTCCACCCGAGCCAGCACATCCGCCAGCACCGCCCCTATCTGATCAGGCGAGCTCAACCGCGTCTCCACCGGCCGCCGCCCCGCCGGCCGTTCAGCAATCGTCGACACCTCCAGATCACCAAATAGCGTCAACGCCAGCGTCCTCGGAATAGGCGTCGCCGTCATCACCAGCTGATGAGGCACATGCAGCTTCTTCAGCACCCCGCCCTTCGACGCCCCAGAGGCCACCCGCCGAAGATGCCCACGCTGCTTCACCCCAAACCGGTGCTGCTCATCAATCACCACTAGCGCCATCCGATCCGTCAGACCCTCACGGTTCAACAGCGCCTGCGTCCCCACCAGCAACCGCGGACGATCCTCCGTCAACACAGGCGTCTCCGCCCCCGCCATCACCAGGTCCACCGGCAGATCAGCGTCCCTCAGCAGCTCGCACAAATGCCCGTAGTGCTGCGTCGCCAGCACCTCCGTCGGCGCCATCAACGCCGACGACCACCCACCCGAAGCCGCCAGCAACATCGCGTACACCGCCACCAGCGTCTTACCCGCCCCCACGTCTCCCTGCAGCAACCGATTCATCGGCACCCCACGCCCCATGTCCGCCGCCAACGCCGACACCGCCTCATCCTGAGCAGCCGTCAACGTAAACGGCAGCCGCGCCCGAATCCGCCCATCCACCCGCTCCGACATCGCCAGCACCGGAGCCTCATGGTGCTCCCGCACATAAGCCTTCTTGAGCTGAATCCCCAGCTGCAACAGCAGCAACTCGTTGTATGCCAGCCGCCGCCTCGCCGACAGCTGCTCATCCTCCGAGGCCGGCAGATGAATCATCCGAAACGCCTCCGCCAGGCCCGACAGCGCCTGACGCTTCCGCAACTCCTCGGGCAGCGGGTCCTCCAGCTGCTCCGCCGCCCACCCAAGCGTCCGCCGCACATGACCCCAGATCCGATCCGAGCTCAACCCCTCCGTCGTCGGATAGATCGACCGCCAAAGCGGGCCCGTCGCCTCATCCCCACCACTCCTTTCATCCTCAGCCAATACCTTCCAGCGCGGGTTCACCATCTCCATCATCCCATCCACCCGCCGAACCTTCCCCGAGACCGACACCCGAACACCAGGCGGCATCCGATCCCTCAGAAAAGGGCTGTTGAACCAGATCACCCGCATCACCCCCGTCTCATCCTCCAGCACCGCCTCAAACCGCCCCTTGCTCCGCCCCCAGCCCCCACTCACCCACCGCGACCTCGCCACCATCCCCGCCGTCGAACACGCCTGACCCGGCACCAACCCCTCAATAGACGCATCATCAGGCCGCTTCTCATACCGACTCGGATAATGCCGCAGCAGATCCGCCACCGACCGGATCCCCAGCCGCTCATACCCCGCCGCCAACGTCGCATTCATGTACGGCGCATCACCAATCGCCATCGACAACCGCGGCCCCGTCGCCGTCCGAGATGCTGAACCCGTACTCACCCACGCATCATAAGTCACTTACCCGCAAGGCAAGCCCGAGGCGACCCATCCCATGCAGTAACTCGCCGAGCCGAGACGTGTCGGCTCGGGCATAGATCAACAACCATCAGACAAAAACAAAACCCACCCATAAAACAAGCCCGCGACCAGGGGTCACGGGCTTGCGAGAGACAAACTTGAGTCGGCCGTCAGGCCGAAGGCATTTAGCCGCGGCGGCGAGCGAGGCCAGCCAGGCCGAGAGCCAGAAGAGCGGCAGAAGCGGGCTCAGGAACGAGCGTCACTTCAATCTCAGCCTGCTTCTTCTTGATGATCGCCGAGGCACCAGCACCGCTGGCAGCCGAGAGCGTGTTGTCAAAGGTGATGTCAACGCCCGTCACGTTGCCGGTGATGCCGTTGTCGGCAGCCAGCTGGGCGATATCAACCGTCAGATTGCCGGTCCAGACCACACCGATCGACAGGCCGTCGGTACCGAGGTCATAGACGCCGGAGCCGGGAGCAATGAACAGGTCGGTGATCAGCTCAGGACCATCAACCGCCACACCATCAACCTCGATGATATCGATGAAGACGGGAGCCGAGACGCTCGCCAGTGCGAAGGCACCGGGAACACCGATGAGGGTGTAGTCACCGGCCTCGTTGATGGTGATCGTGTCAATGCCAATACCGGCATTGCTGGTCACCTGCGTACGAAGCTGGGCATCAACGATGTCCGACGAGGGAACGCCGTTGTTGGCTTCAGCACCAAAGGTGATCGGGGTGAAGATCAAAGCGTCGTCGGCCGTGGTCGGGGCACCCAGCAGGGGCAGCGGGCTCGAGGACGATTCGGTGACCTGCTCAAAGGTCACGTTCGTGCTGACGAAGTCGCCGTAATTCAGCGAAGCAGCGTCAACGGCGGCCACCGCAAAGGTGGTCGTCAGAAGTCCAGCGGTCAGGGTCTTGAAATTCATCATGACTGTCTCTCCTCCTCGCCAGTTGGCGAAGAATTAATGGTTCATCTAAACAACCAGCCCATCCATCGCTGGTCGCAGACATATCCAAGTATACGGCTAGTCCGAGTTCGTGCAACGTCCACAAGCCAAGTCTTGCGATTTTCTCACGAAGTTCACCAGAATCACCGAGGGACACCCCTAACCAATCCTTATATTTTATCTAAATTAACAACCGTAGCTGTCACGCGAGACCATCGACGGCACAAAAAAAGCGTCCCGCCGGAGCAGGACGCTTCTCAAAATCAATAACCTCGAGCCGAAGCCCGGAGAGGTGTCGTTCAGGCCTTCCGGCGAAGAACCGCCGCCAGACCCAGGCCCAGCAGAGCCGCCGAAGCCGGCTCAGGAATGTCACCCTCGTCGATCGTGGTCACTTCGATCACCACGCCGTCGGCGTCCTTCTTCTTGATGAAGGACGACGCACCCTGCGAGGTCGTCGCCAGCGTGTTGTTCAACGTGATGTAAGCCGCCGTCACAGCCTGGCCCTCAAACTCGGTACCCGTCAGCAGACCAAGCAGATCGATCTGGATCGAACCCGTAAAAATACCGTTCACAACGCCACCGGCAGCCGGAAGCAGGAACTCGCCGCCACTGGGCGTAAATACGAGGCTGTCCTGGCCGCTAGGGCCATCAACCGCTACGCCACCCACCTCGGTGATCTGGTAGTAAATCGGAGCCGCAACCGCCGCGTAAGCAAACGAGCCGGGAGCACCGATCAGCGTGTAGTCACCAGCCTCCGTCAGCTCAAACGTGCTCAGGCTCTGGGTCGGATCATTCACCGTCAGCGTGAACGCCAGCTGCGAGTCCGTAATGTCCGAGAGCGTCGAAGCACCGTCGGTAGACGACTCAAACGAATTCGGGCTGAAATTAAGCGAATTGCCCAGAACCGTCGGGGCATCAAACAGCGCCAGCGGGTCGGTGTCCGAACCCTCGGTCACGTCGTGATAGGTCACGTCCGTGCCCACAAAGGTGCCGTAGTTCTGAGTGGCAGCCGAAGCCGTGGCAGCCGTGCCAAAGCCGAGGGCCAGGGTGAAAAGCAAGCTGGACTTCTTCATCTCGTGCATCTCCCGCGCCTGTAAAGGTGCTAAAGCGGTTTCTCCGAACACTCCCTCCCAGACTAGGACAAGATACGCCACGTATCCGCCCTATGCAAGGATATCGAACCATAGATCGTACGGAATTTAGAATAAACAGGGACTTTGGGCCCCCGTTTGGGCCTTTTGACCAACTTCAAACACAAAAAAATCAGCGAACGGGGCTCATTTTCCGTTGACCGTCAGCCGAACCTCCGACATCTGAACCGGACTCGCCGCCAGCCAACCCGGATCCAGATGCAGCACCTCACCCTGCCGATCCACCTGGCCAAAACTCAACACCCCCGTCGGACACGACTGCACACACGCCGAACAACGCACGCACTCCACGTCCTGCATCGGACGCCCCTTGTTCGCGAAATTCATGATGTCGATGCCCTGATGGCACACAGAGGTACACACGTTGCACGAAATACACTTCTTCTTATGGGACACGATCGCGAACCGGCTGAACTTCGCATAAACATGCATCAACGCCGCTAGCGGGCACGCAAACCGGCACCACACACGCCCCGAAAAGTGAAAATACAGCCCGAAACCCAGAATCCCCGCCCAGAGCAGGTCCACAAACCACGCGTAATTCAGCCCCGGCAACGCCGAGCTGTACGCCGATGGCCCCAGCAAAAAGGCATACCACGCCCCCGCCCAGGAAGCACCCGTCGCCCACTCAACCACCCGCAGACCCAGAATCAGCAGCGCCACCACCAGGAACACCTGCCCGATCATGTTCATCTTGTTCCAGAACGGGCCGTGCGGCATCTTGTGACGGTGCGTATCGCCTAGCGTCTCAGCCATCGCCCCGCACGAACACACCCACCCGCAGTAAACACCCTTCCCATAGAAATAGATCGCCACCGGGATCAGCACGAACGTCTGCACCAGACTGATGACCAGCCAGCCCCATAAAGGCTGCTCAGTAAACACATTCCAGATGAAAAGCGGCCACGCCAGAATCAGCCCGAACGCCCGCCAGTACTCCCGACCATGCGGGTCATAAGCCACCTCCGGGAACAACTGGTCCGCAAACCACTTCCCGAACCCGCCGTCATACCAACCCAGGTGCCCCAGCCACGGAAAGATCAGATAAGGCAGCAAAAACAGCGGAACACACTGAATCAGCATCAGACTCGTCGTCTGAACCGTGATGTAAGGCGTCTTCCGACGACCAATCCGGCGTAGCCCGAAAATCACGATCAGCGTGCAGTAAAGCAGCGAATACCAGAAACCCGGTGCCGAACCCGTAGCCCCCTCAACCCCCGCCGCCGAAAGCTTCAACGTCCCCAGCAACGTCGTCGGATCCGAAAACACCTCCGACCACGACACCAGCCAAGGCCCCAGGTTGTGCGGGAACCACCCGTTCTTCTCAAAAGACTCCGCCAACGGCAGCCACGTCCCCGGCTTCTTCCACTGATAGAAGAACGTGAACAACCCCAGCATCAACAACAGACTCACCCACCACCACGCCCCCCGATCCCCCGCCACCTTCACACCCGACTTCCTGAAGAAATCCAGCGGCGGCTCTCGCCCAATCATCGGGAACACCGCATCGTTGTCGATCGTCCGATCCTGACCCTCAGAGTCCGTAATCACCACCGCATCGTCAGCAATCTCTTTCACCCGGCTGCCCATCAGAAGCGTGACCGAGCCCTTGGCCCCCTCCGGCCGCATCGTGTGATCCGCCGCCGTCGTCACCCGCTCCGAACTCGGATGATCCACCCCCACCGCCGCCTCCGGGTTCTCCGCCAACGCCTGCAATTTCTCGATGTTCTCAGGCTTCGGCCGCGAAAACTCGGGCTTCCGATAGCTAAGCGTCACATCCGCCCCGCAAGCCCCCAACGCAATCGCCGCCTCCATCGCCGAATCCCCACCACCCACAATGAGCACCTTCTGCCCACAAAAATCCTTCGGGTCGTGCAGCCGATTGTAAACCTTGTCCTTCTTCTCGCCCGGCACCCCCAGCTTGCGGAAGTTCCCCGACCGCCCGATACCCACGATCACCCGATGCGCCCGCACCCCATCTTGGCCCGGAATCACCAGCTCGAACCCCTTGCCCTTCCGCTTCACATACTCAATCCGCGCCTTGATCGGCTCCACCCCGTCACCCAGCGTCTGCTCATGCAGATCCTCCAGCAGCCCCTCCTTCACCTCCGACTTCTCGTGAAACTGCAGGTCCCCAGCCGGCGTCATCTCCGTCGGGTACGTGAAGATCGGCTTGCCCTTCGGAAAGTTCACGATCGTCGAATACGGCTCCGACGCCTCAAACAGCTTGAAACTCAGACCCAGCTTCCGAGCCTCCAACGCCGCCGCGAACCCCGACACCCCCCCACCGATGATCGCCACATCCACCACCTCCGGATCACTCAGATCACGGCCCTTGAACCCGCTCTCCTCAGCGATCGTCCGCACCGCCCGCGTCCCCGTATCCGCCGAGAACTTCAGAAGCGGGATCCCCGTCAGATCGCCCACCACATACAACCCCGCCACGTTCGTCGAGCCGTCAGGCTGCACCACCGGCAGCTTCTCAACCGTCCCCGCGGGCCACATCCCATGAAGCCAGTGGTAATACCCTGAAACCAGTCCAACCATCCGATCCAACCCTTCACGCACCAACGTGCGAAAACCAAACCACAGGCAGCACACCCCCGCTCGACAACCCCCAGTTCAGCCTTCCCGCCTCAAAAAACCCCGAAAATCACTCCTGAGCGTTCAACGCCCAGCTGTAGTCCACATAATCCACCCGAGGCCGCCGGCCCGCCTCCAACGCCCGCTTCAAATCAGGCATGTACCTCGCCGCATAAGCCTCCACAGACCCCGCCTCCGCCACAAAATCCTCGCCATACCACTCGTACAGCTTCGTCAGCGTCAAGCGACGCCGACGATCATCATACTTGGCCCACCTCTGATCGGAATGACTCAAACGGGTCGCCAGCTCCATCTGCTCATCCAACGCCTCCCCCGTATACGCAAACCGCCGCAGGAGCGGGCAGCTCTCCGCCGCACACACCAGCACAAAGTGAATCCGCGCATCATTAAACACCGGCCGGATCAGCTCATGCTCGATCTGATTCAGGCTATACGTCCCCCCAGCCACCACCCAGCGCTCATGATCCCACCGCCGCCCCTCCGGAATCTCCATGATCGAGCCCAACTCACCACCCCGGTAATGCTCCGTGATCAGCTTCAGCGTGAACGCGTTGTAAGCATTAATAAGTAGCGCCAGGTGCTCCGCCTCCGACAGCCGCTCCACATCCACCCGCCCAAGCATCCTGATGTAAGCATCCAGCCCACCCACATCCCGAGCCAGTCCCCCGTAATCCACCAGCCCCTCCTTATCAACATACGCCTTCAGAATCGCATCAAACGCCGAGTGATCCACCGCCGTCCCCCCAGCCTCCGACGCCAAACCCCGCGCCGCCCCCAGCGGACTCCCGCCAGCCACCCCCCAAACCCCCACCAGCACCAAGCAAACCGCCAACCACACAACACCAAACCGCAGCTCTCGCATCACAAACACTCACCCAGGCGGCATGGCCTGTTAAGAAGAGAATAACACCCCCAATTCCGATCCCATTCCCATCCGCCCCGAAAAATCTCGCCCGTAGCCAACACCCCCACGCGCTAAGATGGGCCCATGCGCGAACAACCGTTCCAACTCGTCTCCGAATTCCAACCCATGGGCGACCAGCCCGCCGCCATCGACGCCCTCACCGCCGGCGTCGAAGCCGGCGAGCCCTACCAGACCCTCCTCGGCGCCACCGGAACCGGCAAAACCTTCACGATGGCCAACGTCATCGCCCGAACCAACAAACCCACCCTCATCATCTCCCATAACAAAACCCTCGCCGCCCAGCTCTACGAAGAGATGAAGGAACTCTTCCCCAACAACGCCGTCTCCTACTTCGTCTCCTACTACGACTACTACCAGCCCGAAGCCTACATCCCCCAACGCGACATCTATATAGAAAAAGACTCCTCCCGAAACGACGACCTCGACCGCCTCCGCATGGCCGCCTCCTCCAACCTCGTCTCACGATCCGACGCCATCGTCGTCGCCTCCGTCTCTTGCATCTTCGGACTCGGCTCACCCGACGCCTTCAAGAACGCCGTCGTCAGCCTCTCCGTCGGACAGATGCTCCCCCGCCAGGACTTCCTCCGCGCCCTCACCGACCTCCAGTACACCCGCTCCGAATACGAACTCAAGCGTGGCGGATTCCGCGTCCGAGGCGACGTCATCGAACTCATCCCCGCCTCCGAAGAATTCGCCTACCGCATCGAGCTCTTCGGCGACGAAATCGAATCACTCGCCCTCATCCACCCCACCTCAGGCGAACTCCTCGCCGAAGAACAACACCTCCACGTCTTCCCCGCCGTCAACTACGTCATGCCCGAGGAAAAACTCGCCTCCGCCCTCGACGCCATCAAGGAAGAACTCGACCGCCGCGTCATGCAGCTCCGCTCCGAAGGCAAACTCCTCGAAGCCCAAAGACTCCTCGCTCGTACCAAGTACGACCTCGAGATGATGGAGGAAGTCGGCTACTGCTCAGGCGTCGAAAACTACTCCCGACACCTCGACGGACGACCCGCAGGCACCAAACCCTACACCCTCCTCGACTACTTCCCACCCGACGACTGGCTCATGGTCATCGACGAGTCCCACGTCACCCTCCCGCAGATGCAGGCCATGTACAACGGCGACCAGGCCCGCAAGCGCGTCCTCGTCGACCACGGCTTCCGACTCCCCTCCGCCCTCGACAACCGACCCCTCAAATTCGAAGAGATCGAAAAAACCTGGAACCAGGTCCTCTTCGTCTCCGCCACACCCGGACCCTACGAACTCGACAAAACCCAGGGCCAGGTCGTCGAACAGATCATCCGACCCACCGGACTCGTCGACCCCGTCATCGAAGTCCGACCCGCCGCCGGACAGGTCCCCGACCTCCTCGAGATGGTCCAGCAGCGCAAAGCCGCCGGCGAGAGAGTCATCGTCACCACCCTCACCAAACGACTCGCCGAAGACCTCGCCTCCTTCCTCGCCGGACAGGACATCAACTGCCGATACCTCCACTCCGAAATCGACACCCTCGATCGCGTCGTCATCCTCCGCGAACTCCGCGAAGGCGAGTTCGACGTCCTCGTCGGCGTCAACCTCCTCCGCGAAGGACTCGACCTCCCCGAAGTCTCACTCGTCGCCATCATGGACGCCGACAAAACCGGCTTCCTCCGATCACCCACCAGCCTCATCCAGCAGATCGGCCGAGCCGCCCGAAACGAAAACGCCTTCGTCGTCCTCTACGGCGACGAAGTCACCCCCGCCATGCAGGAAGCCATCGACGAAACCGAACGACGACGAGCCAAGCAACTCGCCTACAACCAGCAACACAACATCACCCCCAGAACCATCAGGAAAGCCATCCGCAAAGGGATCGAAGTCGAACTCCGCGCCCGCCGAACCGCCCGCCAACTCATGGCCGATGGCGGCGAAGAAAAAGAAATCGACCGCGAAGAACTCCTCGCCGACCTACAGAAACAGATGTACACCGCCGCCGAATCCCTCGAATTCGAAAAAGCCGCCAACATCCGCGACAAAATCAAACAAATCAAAGAAACCCCCAACCTCACCCGCCTCCCCGCCGACGAAAAAACCCCAAGAAAAGCCAAACCCGGCACCCCCGGCACCAGAGTCCTCAAACGCGGCAAAAAGAAGAAGACCTCGTTCTAAAAGTTAATACAAATATACCGTTCAATACGCCTCAAGATGAGTTATATAGATCAGGTCCGGACGACGACCATCAAAATAGATCGTGAATCACTTACCGCCATCATGCCAACTACGTAGATATTTAAACATGCGACGCTCCAGAATTAGTCTGGCCAATTGAATCAACGAGTTGATGAAACTGAAACTAGCCAAACACTTGATTCAACTGGCAACCGTGCTTGCGATTCTAACGCCTCTGACCTTTAGTCACTATGAAGGGCACCTCCGTGTAGGAGATAGGACTTTCCGCATCACGTACATCGTCGATCTCGAGAGATCCCCTGCGTGGTTAGCCGCACCCCAAGCAAGCTATGAAGTAATTCGCAACACGTTTGAAGATTTGCCTCTGGTACAACCCTCAACATACGAGATAAAACAGGTCCATAGGTGGGATCGGACATTTCTAGATGTCGCACCCTTGATGATTCCGATTGGCTTAGCTGCAGCTACCGTTCATTTCACGACGAAATCGCATTTGCGCAGTAGCTTTATGCATTTCATCGCCTGGGTTGGCTTAGGGCTGACTGCGAGTGCAAGCCTATGCGTGGTCACATACTTGGTGGTTGGTGGATGGGGACCACCATTGCCAGTAGCGTTTGCTCTCTTAGGCATAGCCATAGGCACAACCACAGCTTTAGCGACCTGGCGACGCCGCACAATGATGTGCAAGACAACGAAAGGCCAACCAATGTCTGACCAGACCAAAGAAATCAAAGACCGCGTAGACGCCAAACGCAAGCGCGTCGAAGCCAAAATCCACGAACTAAAAGCCGACGGCCGCGAAGAAAACCGCAAGCAGGCCGACCAACTGCAAAAACAGCTCAACGACGCGATGCAAGCCGTCCAGAACGGCTACGACAACCTCAAGGAAGACACCGCAGCAGCACTCAACAACTGGCTAAAAGACTGAGCCCCCGCAGGACCACGTACTGGACAGACGCGCGTAGGACAATGTCGATTCAGACACTGACGAACACCCCTCCGCGACGCCACCAGAATAGACGCCTTCTACAGTATCGTCACCCGGCTTTACGTCCCTATCCTCATCCTCCTCCGAAGAAACTGCGACATCCCAATCCTCAAACCAAACCCTTGACCCAATCAAACAATGAGATAAACTCAGTAGCAGTACCAACATGCGGGCAACCCGCCCGCGCACTGAGGAAGGGAAAAGAGATGTCAACCCGCCGTATCCCCGCCGTCGCCGCCCTCCTGGCAGCCACCACCCTCTCAGCCGCCCACGCCAACCTCGTCCAGTTCGACGACTTCGCCGACACCACCGGCCTCACCCTCAACGGCAGCGCCACCACCACCAACACCGCCGACGGCACCGTCCTCCGTCTCACACCCGCCGCCTCAGGACGAGGCGGGTCCGTCTTCAGCTCAACCACCGTCGACGCCGATGAGTTTGCCACCTTCTTCAAGTTCCGCATCACAGAGCCGGGCGGCGCCACCTTCGACAACAACAACGAACCCGGAGCCGACGGCATCGTTTTCGTCGTCCAGTCCATCAGCAACTCACAGGGCAGCTCAGGCGGCGGCATCGGTTACGCCGGCATCGGCCAGTCCGTAGGCGTCGAGTTCGACACCTGGGGCAACAACAGCCTCAACGACCCCAGCCAATCCCACGCCGGCATCATCACCAACGGTGACGTCAACCACGGCCCCGGCTCACCCTTCACCGTCAGCCAGTCCTCCCCCGAATGGGACGACGGCGACATCTTCAACGTCTGGATCGACTACGACGGCGACGACCTCAAAGTCAACTGGTCCACCAACAACATCCCCAGACCCGCCACCCCCCAACTCGCCCGCGCCATCGACATCCCCGCCCTCCTCGGCCAACAAACCGGCTTCGTCGGCTTCACCGCCGGCACCGGCTCCGCCTGGGCCAACCACGACATCCTCGAGTGGCGCTACACCCCCACCATCCCCGAACCCACCACCGCCGCCCTACTCCTGACCGCCGCAGCCCTCACATTATCTCGGCGTCGATAAACCAAGCACTCTGTCGCAGAATTGGCTCGCCCCAACCCCAAAACGCAGGGGCGGACCGATCCGCCATCTGGCGGCAATCACCATACTCATCAGGTTGATCACTGCCGCTATGCTCACAAGCCCGCTCCCTCCAGGGAGCACGCCTGCATGCAACAGCCGATTAAACCTTGAACCGCTCCGCGATCTCTCGCAGGCCCTCAGCATTGCGTGACAACTCCGTCGCCGCACCTGCCGCCTGCTGTGCACCCGCCGCCGCTTCATCCGAAGAGGCACTCACATGACTGATACTTGTCGCGATCTGCTGACTCGCGGCCGCCTGCTCTTCCGCCGCTGCCGCAATGCTGGTCACGTCGGATGTCACCTGCTCGGTACCACCAACAATGCTCGTCAACGCCTGCCCGGCTCCCGTCGCCGATTCCACACTCTCCTCAAGCTGCGTACGGCTCTTGTCCATCAGCTTCACCGTCTCCGACGTACCTTCTTGGATCTGTCGGATCGAATCCGTCACTTCCTGTGTCGAAACAGTCGTACGCTCAGCCAGCTTCCGAACCTCATCCGCAACCACCGCGAATCCACGGCCGTGCTCACCGGCACGTGCCGCTTCGATCGCGGCATTCAGAGCCAGAAGATTGGTCTGATCCGCGATGTCATCAATCACCTCAATCACCGTGCCAATCTGCTCAGCCTGCTGTCCCAGCGCCGAGACCGCGGAGCCGGTCTGATCCATCGTCTCCGACAACGCACGGATCTGCTCGACGGTCTGACTCACAACAGCACCACCCTCCTCCGCCTGGCTGCCAGAACGCTTCGCCTGATCAGCCGAACGGTTCGCGTTCTCCGCCACCTCCGTCACCGAAGAAGACAACTCCTCCACCGCCGCAGAAACCTGCGTCACCTGAGACTTCTGCTCCTCCACCGTCCGCGACATCTCTTCACTCAGGCTCGCCACCTCCGTCGAGGCAGAAGCCACCTCCGTCGAGGAACTCTGAAGCCGCCCCACCATGTCACGCAGCGACACAACCATCTCATTCAAGGCCCCGGTCATCTCAGCAACCTCGTCCGTACCCTTCACCGCCAGCGGATCGCCGGTCAGATCACCCTTCGACACGGCCGAAACCCGCTTCGAGACACGAGCAATCGCACCCACCAGCGGGTTCACAATCAGTAGCGACAGAACAATACCCGCAGCCACACCAATACCGGTCGACGCCATCACAAGGGTCGAAGCCAGATAGAACGTGCTGTCACTCTCAGCCTTGTCGGCCTCCATCCCCTCACCACTACGCACCACGATCTCATCAAGCGCCGCAGCCGCCGAGTCGTAAGCCAGCCGGCCCTCGTTCGATGAGAGCTGACGCGCCCGCGTATTCGATGCCTGACGCGACAACGCCCGAACGCGCTCGTTAACCGAGACCCACGCCTCAAATTCCTCGCTCGCAGCATCCAGTGCCAGTTGGCCTTCTGCGGTAGCAATCGCACGCAGCCCCCGGTACCCCTCACGCACCGTCTCGATCAACGCCTCGATCGTGGCCGCGTAAGCATCCATCTCGGCATCGGTCCGTGCCAGGATCAGATTCTTCTCCGCTCGCTGCAAGGCAATCAGATCCTGCAACAGACGCGCTGCCGACAACGCCCGCTCCGAAGCAAGGCCAAGCTCGTCAACATCCGCGGCATCCCGCCCACTCAGCCGGCTTTCAAGCGCCGACTGCAAAGCCTCAACCTCTCCCTCGTTGTTCTGAGCCACCTGGCGAAGTGAAGCCTCCACGAGATCGAAAGCCTCTCGCCCCTTCTCACTCGACAACTCGAACGCCTGCTGGTTGGTGTTCTGCCGGCTGAACACACGCACCTGCTCCGACAGATCGGAGAACCGAGCGAACGAAGCACGGAAACGAGCCAGATCCTCCTTGCCCTGCTCCGTCGAGATCGCCTCCAACGCCGTGAGGTCCTCCTCCAGCTTCGAACGATTCTCCGCGATCGATGCCGCAAACTCGTCCATCGCCGCGTCCGTCTCCGCCAGAATCAGATTCTTCTCCGCCCGGTGAATCGCCAACAGGTGATACTGCGCCTGAGAAGCCAGCCGCACACGCTCCGCCGAGACATCCACGATGCTGTTGAGACGATCGTTCATCCCGTACATCTTCGAGAGCGCCAAACCACCAACCCCGATGGCCGTAAAAGCCAACAAGATCACGACGAACATAAGCTTGTTACGAACCGAGCCAGTGATGAGTCCGAGCATGACAGTCTCCTGTAGGCAGAAACTAAAGCGTCCAGATCATCCATGTCGTGCAGCACACTCCACCCCTTGATAGGGCACTTACCTAGCCCATAAAATCATGCCCAAGACTGCTGGTGAGCAGACCATCCGCCCTTACTTGGCAAGACCAAGTCACTCAGCGTTCAAACCATGACAAAACATCCAACAAGGGCATCGATAAACATGAACAAATTCGTCTGCATCATTAGCGTCATCCTCCTAACCGCCTGCACCACCACCCCCCAGCCACAACCCCCTACCTCCCTCAAAGACCGCGTCCTCCACCACTACAGCTACGACAACTGGCACCAGGTCACCGGCCTCGCCTTCGACTTCAACGTCGCCCTCCCCAACGGCCGCGAAGTCTCACGCGCCTGGGTCTGGCACGTCGACGAACAGATCGCCATCCTCAACCCCGCCGACCCCGACGCCATCACCATCGACCTCACCCAAGCCGAATTCGACGAAGACACCCGCCGCGCCCACGGCCGCTTCATCAACGACACCTACTGGCTGCTCTACCCCTTCTACCTCGAATGGGGCCAGCCCCAGATCACCGAGCAACCCGCCAATCTCGATGACCCCAACACCCCCAACCGCCTCATCGCCACCCACACCACAGGCGGCTACACGCCAGGCGACACCTACGAGCTCGACCTCAACCCCGAAGGCCAGATCACCGCCTGGACCTTCGTCAGAAACGACAACCGCCGACCCGCCACCTGGGAACACCACATCGACGCCGGCCCCATCCGCCTCGCCCTCGACCACCACGGCCCCAACAACTTCCGCCTCCACTTCACCAACGTCCGCATCCGCCTCCAAGGCGAACAGGACTGGCACTTCCTCCCCGACCCCGAATAGATCCCGCCAGCAACCCATCAGACCCGCTGACGGCGCCCAACTATCCGCTATCGATAATGATTTGTCATTAGCGTATACTCTCCGGGATCACCCGCACCCACACGGAAGCGATCCCATGGTCTCCAAACCAACACAAAAACTCCCCGTCACCGTCCTCTCCGGATTCCTCGGAGCAGGCAAAACCACCCTCCTCAACCACGTCCTCAACAACCGCGAAGGCCTACGCGTCGCCGTCATCGTCAACGACATGTCCGAGGTCAACATCGACGCCTCCCTCGTCCGCGATGGCGGGGCCTCCCTCTCACGCACCGAAGAAAAAATGGTCGAGATGACCAACGGCTGCATCTGCTGCACCCTCCGCGAAGACCTCATGGTCGAAGTCCGCAAACTCGCCGAGGAAAACCGCTTCGACCACCTGCTCATCGAATCCACCGGCATCGGCGAGCCCATGCCCGTCGCCGCCACCTTCTCTTTCCGAGACGAAGACGACCAGTCCCTCAGCGACGTTACGACCGTCGACACCATGGTCACCCTCGTCGACGCCAAGAACTTCCTCCACGACTTCGACAGCCACCAAAGCCTGAGCGACCGCAACATGGGCATGAGCGACAAGGACGAACGAACCATCGTCGACCTCCTCACCGATCAGATCGAGTTCGCCAACGTCATCGTCATCAACAAATGCGACCTCGTCGAACAACACGACATCGAACGCCTCGAAGGCATCCTCCACCACATGAACCCCGATGCCAAAATCATCCGCTCCGAACGCGGACGCATCGAAATCAACCAGATCATCGGCACCGGCCTCTACAACGAAGAAGCCGCCTCGATGATGCCCGGCTGGATCAAGGAACTCAACGGCGAACACACCCCCGAAACCGAAGAGTACGGCATCGCCAGCTTCGTCTACCGAAGAAGAAAACCCTTCCACCCCCAACGCCTGATGGACGCCATCCAGAACGGCATCACAGGCGCCGTCCGATCCAAAGGCTACCTCTGGGTCGCCACCCGCTCCCACCACTGCGGGGTCTGGTCCCAGGCCGGCTCCTCACTACAGATCAACACCGCCGGCTACTGGTTCGCCGCCATCGGCAAAGAAAACTGGCCCGAAGACCCCGAAACCCGCCAGTGGATCGAAGACAACTGGGACGACGAAACAGGCGACTGCCGACAGGAAATCGTCTTCATAGGCGTCCAGATGAACCGCCAACAGATCGAAGCCCAGCTCGACACCGCCCTCCTCACCGACGAGGAAATGGCCCAGGGCCCCGAACACTGGCGAACCTTCGAAGACCCCCTCCCAAGCTGGGACGCCCCAACACCCGAAGAGGTCCAGGCATCATGACAACCGCACCCATCGGAACGATCCCCAACAACCCCGATCTGCCAGCCGCAGCGCCACAGCTACCACGCTCTGCCAATCTGGATCGCCTCGGCATCGTCGCCTCAGCCGCCTGCGCAATCCACTGCCTCGCAGCACCCTTCCTCTTCATGCTCCTGCCCGCCGTCGGCTCCGTCTGGTCACACCCCTCGGTCCACTGGATCCTCGCCGCCCTCGTCCTGCCCCTGGCCCTCTTCGTCGTGCTCCGCGGCTACCGCCTCCACCGACGCCGATCAGCACCCATCGCCCTGGTGCTAGGAGTAACCCTCATCCTCGCCGGTCTAGCCTTGCCCTCACTCGCCGCCGGCAGCCCACCGCCCACCGGCGAACCCCTAGCAATGGCCGCCAACGGAGAAGAATCCGGCCTCGCCGCCTCCGCATGCACCGAAAGCTGCTGCCCCACGGTCACCCAGGACGCAGAAACCGGAACCATCGCCGTCGACGTCCCTCCTGCCAGCATCGTCACCCTCATCGGCAGCCTGTTCCTCGTCCTCGCCCACGCCATCAATCTGCACGGCTGCTACTGCTTCAACCGAACACCCGAAGCCCAAGCCACACAATGCGGCTGCCCAACCGGCTGCGGCAACGACTGAACAACCCAACACGCCGCATCCCCAACAAAACCCGCCGCCTGAGAAGGAATCCGGGATGACAACACATCGAAACACAGTCAGATATCTCATCGCCACAATCCTCGCCGTGAGCCTTCTCACCCTCACAGGCTGCAGCAGCGAGGACACCAGCGGCACCGCAACCACCATCAACATCTGCGTCACGGCCACAGACGCCGCCGAACTCGTGAAAGCCGTCGGCGGAAACCAGATCAGCCTCACCACCTTCGTCCGAGGCGGAGACGATCCCCACATCGTCAACGCAACACCCGCCATGATCACAGCGCTGGCCAACGCCGATCTCCTAGTCGTCGTCGGCCTCGCTCTCGAAGAAGCCTATCTGCCGTCCATGCTCGCGCAGGCCGGCAACGACAACGTCATGCCCGGCCAGCCCGGCCACCTAGATCTCTCTGTCAACATGCGCACCATCGTCGGCCCCGAAGGCCGAGGCGTCCCCGGCTCCTTCCACCCCGAAGACAACCCCCACTACCTCGCCGATCCCGTCGAAGGCGTCAAAGCCGCAAAAGCCATCGCCGAGAAACTCAGCGAAATCCGCCCCGACCTCGCCTCCGAATTCAACGCCAACGCCGAAGCCTTCGCCAACAGCATCATCGTCGCCATGGTCGGAGAACACGTTGCTGAACACACCGACCCCGCCAACTTCGAAGAACTCGCCATCGCCATCGAAACCAACGACTTCACCAACTTCCCACATCTCCAGGAAGACCCAAGCCTCCTCGCCGGATGGCTCGGTGCACTCCGGCCCTACACCGACATCCCCTTCGTCGGCGACCACGACCTCTGGCCCTACTTCGCCCGACGCTACGGCATCAGAGCCATCAACTACCTCGAACCCGAGCCCGGCGTCCCGCCAACCGCACCACATCTCCAGCAGGTCATCCTGGACATGCGCGAGGCCGACGCACGCATCATCCTGAGCATCGTCTACTTCGACCCCCAGCACGCCGCCTTTGTAGCCAACGCCGTCGACGGCATCGCCGCACCCATGGCACACCAGCCAGGCGGTCGCCCCGGCGTCGAGACCTACCTCGATTTCGTCAACTACAACGCTCAACAACTCCTCACAGCCATCCAGACAAAAGTCGGCGACCCGCCAGTGCAGCAGTAGCGCCACGTAGCCATCACTCTTCCTCAAGCCCTGACGATCATTCCCAATATGACCACTGCCGATACCCAGACCCCAGCCAAACCCGAGGTCGTCGCTCCGGAGCCGCTGATTACGCCCGTCGTCGAACTCTTCTCGGTCGACCTCGGCTACGGCAGCATCCCCGTCCTCTCCGACGTCTCCATGTGCATCGAAGAAGGCCAGTTCTGGTGCTTCCTCGGGCCCAACGGCGAAGGCAAAACCACCCTCATCAAAGGCATCCTCGGAGCCCTCCGTCCCAAACGCGGAAAAATCCTCCGCGACAAGGAAGTCTTCGACAAAGGACGCGTCAGCTACGTCCCCCAACGACTCGAACTCAACCCCGTCCTCCCAACCTCCGTCCGCGAGTTCATCCTCTCAGGACTCGCAGGCGTGCCCACCCACGCCGGTCAACGACAGAAACGACTCAACCGCGTCCTCGAAGTCGTCGGGCTCGGAGCCTCCAGAAACCGCAATTACTGGACACTCTCAGGCGGACAGAAACAGCGCGCTCTGCTCGCACGAGCCCTTATCCGCGATCCCCAGGTCCTCATCGTCGACGAACCCACCGCAGGCCTCGACCTCGCCGCGGCCGCTGCCGTCCTCGACGTCCTCGCAGACATGCGGACAACCTATGGCGTCACCATCGTCTTTGTCACACACGACCTCCACATCGTCACCGAACACGCCACACACGCAGCCCTCTTCAGGAAAGGCGAAGTCCAAAGCGGCACCCTCAGCGAGGTCCTGAACACCGAAGCCCTCAGCCAAACCTTCGGCGTCCCCGTACCCGTTGAGACAGACAGCAACGGCAAACGCAGGATTCAGGTTCACCATTCATGATCGACTTCCTCGAATCCTGGCCCCTCTTCTTCCGACCCTACACCCTCACGCTCCTCGCAAGCGCCGTGCTGGCCGTCATCGGCGTCGTCGCCACCGCCCGACGACAGCTCTTCATGGCCGCAGCCGTCGCGCAAACGTCTCTCATGGGCTACGCCATCATGGCCTTTGTCTTCGGCGCCCACATCGATGGCACCCTCGAAGCCAGCCTCCGCGACACCGTCGTGATCCTCGCAGCCGTTCTCGCCGCCATGATCACCATGCTCGGCAGCCGCGACAGCCAGTCCGCACAAGGCGGCAGCCTCGACGGCGACGAACGCACCGCATGGGTCTACGTCACCGCAGGATCACTCGGCGTTCTCTTCCTCGCCCATGCCCCCGCTGGCATGGAGCAGGTCCGCCGCCTCCAGGTTTCCTCCGTCATCGGCGCCACCTGGATCGACCTCGCCACCTTCGCGCTGCTCTTCCTCGGTATCGCCCTGCTGATGATCTGGCTGATGCGCCCCCTCATCCTCCTCCTGTCAGACCCGGTCATGGCCGCCGCCATCGGCATGAAGGTCACCCGCTGGAACGTCATCCTCGCTATCCTCGCCGGCCTCTCGGTCGGGCTCGCCGTCCGCTCAACCGGCGTCCTCTTCGCCTTCGGCGCTCTCGCCATCCCCGTCATGATCGCCAAGCAGATCGCCGGCGAAGTCCGAAGCCTGTTCCTCCTCGCCCCCCTGCTCGCGATCATGCTCAGCTTCACGGGCCTCTGGCTCGGTCACCTCTGGGACTTCCCACCCGGCCAGGCCGCCGTCAGCGTCATGTGCCTCGCCCTTCTCATCACCCACCTCGCCCGACTGGCCTGGAACCGCATCGGCATCCCCTGACCAGGACGGCGTCAACCGCCGCGGGTTGCGGGAACGATCACGATTCGATTGGGTCGTGAACGGCCCCAGTGGCTTTTCTGTAACTACACAGCAACCCGAGCAGTAACAGCATCGAGACCGGCTCGGGGATCGGATTCAGATCCGCTCCGAAGTTGGTTGCGAGGAGGGAGAGGTCGATCAGGTCGATGGCGTCGTCGAAGGTGGCGTTGCCGAAGGTGTACAGGCCCGACCCGCCGAAGTTGGTGGCGAGGATCGACAGGTCGATCAGGTCGACCCGGCGGTCGAGGTTGAAGTCGCCGGGCAGGGTGCCGTAGAGCTCCGTGAGCCAGTGCTGGGCGTCCAGCACATCGACCACCAGATCGGCGTTGACATTCGTAATCAACAGCGGGTTGGTGCTGCCGATGGCGTTCTCGATGGTCCGCAGGTCGCCGGCGTTGAGCACGCCGTTGCCGTCCATATCCCCGCCAAGGATCAGCTGCCAGGCCGCCTGCCCGAAGTGCGCGTGCGCCCTTGCCGTCGGATGGACGCCATCGAAGAACACATAGCTGTTCGGATCACCGACCGGGTTCGACAAGTAAGCATCGGTGGTATTCGTGAACCCGAAGCGGCCGGGATCATCCACCCAGGTGTTGCCGATCTCGAACACATCCAGCGGATAAATCGTCGCGGGGCTGCCGGTGTTGAAGCCGTCCAGGAGGTCAGTCAGTTGGGTGTTGTAGCTCTCGACAAAGGTATCGATGAGCTGCGTGCCGCCGCCGAAGTCGGGCGTCTGTCCCAGGGCCGGGAGGTTCGGGACCACGATGTGCCGAGCCCCGGCGTTGATGAGACGGTTGAGGCTTGTCGTCGTGTTGGCCAGCATCTCGTCGACTCTGGCTGCCCCCTGGCTGCCCAGCGAGCCGGAGATATTGAAGAGATCATTGGCCCCGGCCCAGAGCGTCACCAGATCGTCCGGCTGGATGGCTGGCGCGTCGTCCAGGAACTCGATGATCTGCCGTCCGGCGTTCGGGAAGTCGAGCCTGAAGAAGAGGACGGAGACAGAGAAGAAGTCGTCGGCTGTCGTGGTTCCGCCGTGGGCGTAGTTATTCCCCCCAGCGCGGCTGTGGGTGGTGGCGGGGATACCCGTCCGGTTGGCGAGGGCTTCTACCCAAACGGGTCCATTGGAGAAGCGGCCGTTGAAGTAGCTGCCGCCTGGCTGGATGCCGAGGGTGGCGCTGGAGATGTTGCCGACGTCGGAAAGCGAGTCGCCGAAGGAAATCACGCGGTTGAAGGTGATGGCGTGGGCTTCGGAGGCCAGGAGGCAGGTTGCTAAAATCAGTATTGACAGTGTTTTGTGGTGGCGCATGGGGTGTCCGGTGCGGGTCTGGGGCTTGCGGAAGCATGGATCATGGTTGGGCGAAAGTCTTAGGATTTCGGCGGATTTTCGCTGATTTTGGTTCAAAGTGGCTCGAAACGGGCTGTTTTCTGGCGGGTTATTTCGTGTGTGAACGGGTCCTGTGTTTCGCCATATCCTGTTTTAAGTTCATCATTCATATTGTTTTGCACGTCTGATCAGGTGTCTGGTCTCGCTCTGGTTGCCTCTCGGTGTTGCGAGCGGCTTGTTGCTAGTGTGGCGCTGGTCTTAGATGTGGGTTGTGGCTCTTTTACTACCGTTGGCAGATCATTTGAGGGTACGGGCATGATGGATTCGGCGGCCTTGGATGCGGTGCTTGATGAGCCTTACGCGTTGACGGCGGAGCAGATCGAGCGGTTCGAGCGATTCGGGTACGCGAAGCTCTCGGGGGTGCTGCCTGCGGAGACGCTGGCTCGGTATCGCGAGCCGATTCGCGAGACAACGATGGCGAACGATCCGAAGGCGGATATTCCGTTGGAGGAGAAGGACACGTATGGCAAGGCGTTTATTCAGGTCTGCAATCTGTGGCGGATGAATGAGGCGGTGAAGCGGTTTGTGATGAGCCGGCGGCTGGGGCGGATTGCGGCCGAGTTGCTGGGGGTTTCGGGGGTGCGGCTGTATCACGATCAGGCGCTTTTCAAGGAGGCGACGGGCGGGATCACGCCCTGGCATGTGGATCAGTTTTACTGGCCGCTGGCAACGGACCGGACGGTGACGGCGTGGATTCCGTTGGTGGAGGTGCCGATTGAGATGGGCCCGCTTAGTTTTGCGGCGGGGAGTCACAAGCTGGGGCTGGGTCGTGATCTGGGGATTTCGGATGACAGCGAGCGAGAGCTAAGAGAGTCGATCGAGGCGGCGGCTTGCCCGCTAGAGGCTTCGGCTTATGCGCTCGGGGATGTGTCGTTTCATCTGGGTTGGACGGCGCATCGTGCGGGACCGAATCAGGGGGATCGGGCGCGTGAGGTGATGACGGTGATTTATATGGATGAGGCGATGAGGCTTAAGTCGCCTGAGCATGATTTTCAGAAGGCGGATCGGGAGGCGTTCTGTCCCGGGGTTGGTGTGGGTGAGGTGGTGGCGAGTGAGATGAATCCGGTGGTTTACTCGAGGGGGTAGTGTTGTCCGGGAGACCGCGGTCGCATCGCGACCGGGCTCAGAGCTGGCGTGGTTGCTGGGGGTAGGGCACGGCTTATTTTCGTGCGTTCCTCCCGCGGTAGATAAACACCGAAACCGTGGCAGCCGGAGTTGTTGGATCTGTGGGCACGCGGCCCGCCTTCGGCGGATCTACGACGTGCCCACAGCCACCCGTGGGTTTTGGTGCACGAACACACCTTGCCCTTCAGGACAAGGTGTGGCACCCGGCGTTTGTTTTTGGGGGTGTCAGAACTTGTAGAGGTTTGGGAGGTTGAGGATTCGGGAGAGTTGGTCGAGGGCGTCTTTGGAGGTGCGGATGAGTTGGGGGTCGGCGAGGTCGTTGGGGGTGAGTTGGTCGGAGTAGTGGTGGTTGATCCAGTGGGTGAGTTGTTCGTGGAGGGTGGGTGTGAGGTAGAGGGAATGGGGGATGGCGTTTTGTTGTTCGGGGGTGAGGGTGATGCGGAGTCGGAGGCAGGCGGGTCCGCCGCCGTTGCTCATGGATTGGTGGAGGTCGAAGAAGAGGACCTCGTCGAAGGTGCCGTTTTGCTGCCAGGTGTTGAGGAGGTTGGCGACGGCGGGTGTTTGTCGGCAGTGGTCGGGGCAGACGATGAGGCGTTTGCCATCGGGGGTGCGGAGGAGTTGGCTGTTGAAGAGGTAGGCATCGACGGCTTGTTTGAGTGAGACCTGGTCTTCGCGGATGATGATGATGGTAAGGGTGTCGTTGGTGAGGTTCTGGTAGGCGGTGGCGATCTGGTCGGTGGCGTCTTGCTGGTTGAGGAAGGCTTTTTCATGGAGGAGGAGGAGGTTGGTGTCGCCTACGGCGATGACGTCGTTGTGGAAGACGCCGGCGTCGATGGCTTCGGGATGCTGCTGGATGAAGAGGGCGTGGTCGGGGTTGAGCTGGTGGAGGCGGGCGATGGCCTGCGAGCTGGCGAGGTGTTGTCGGGCGGAGAAGCGTTTGGGTTCGATCTGGTTTGGGAGGGTCCCGCGTGGGGCCTGGCTGCCGTAGACGAAGAGTTCGAGGGCGGGCTGATCGTGGGTGGGGCTGAGGCGGGTGTGGTTGGCGGCGCCTTCGTCGGGGAGGGAAGCGGGGAGCGGGTCGTGGATGGCGAAGTGGCTGTCGTCGGTGAAGATCTGTTTGAGCAGGTGGGTGGTGAAAGGTGCTTCGATGGAGCGGTGGAGGGCGGAGGTGAGGTTGGCGGGGGTGAGGTGGAGGCGGTTGTCGGCGGTGTCGGGTGAGGGGCTGATGGTGGCTGCGTTGGCTGTCCACATGGGGGAGGCGCTAGAGGCTGCGGCGAGGAGGTCGGGGGCGTGGCGGTGGGCGGTGGCGAGGATGTTGGCGTCGTCGCCTGTGAACCCGAGTCGTCGGAGGAGGCTGAGGTTCGGGCGTGGGTGGGGTGGGAGGATGGCCTGGGGGATGCCGAGGTCGGCGAGGGCCTTGGCTTTGGCGAGGCCCTGGAGTGCGGCGATTTTGGGGGAGGAGGTGAGGCCCTGGTGGGATTGGGAGGCGAGGTTGCCGGGTGCGAGGCCGGCGTAGTTGTGGGTAGGTCCGACGAGACCGTCGAACTGAACTTCGGTGGTTTGTTTGGTGGCGGCGATCATGCTGAGGCTTTGATTCCGGGCATGGGTTGGGTGACGGGCTGGAGGGGGGCGGCCTGCATGGAGGCGACGGGGAAGGCGCAGTAGGCGGCGGCGGCTGCGGCGGAGGGTCGATGGTTCCCGCTTCGGCCGATGCCGCCGAAGGGCATCTTGCCGGAGGCGCCGACGGTGGGTCCATTAAGGTTGATGACGCCGGCGCGGACGGTGTGGACGAAGGTGTTGAAGTCTTCGACATTGTCGGTGAGGAGTGAGGCGGCGAGGCCGTAGCGGGTCTGGTTGGCGAGCGTCATGGCGTGGTCGAGGTTGTCGGCGTCGAGGACGCGGAGGAGCGGGCCGAAGTGTTCTTCATCGGGGAGGTCGTCGATGTTGGCGGCATCGATGATGCCTGGGCGGAGGATGCCGGTGTGGTCGCCGGCTTGCTTGACGGGTTCGAGGATGGTGCCGTTCTGATTTTCGAGGGAGGCCTGGGCGTCGAGGATGGCCTGGCCGGCTTCGGGTGAGATGAGGGGGCCGGTGAAGGGTTGGGGGTCTTCGTCGAAGTGGCCGATTTTGATGGACTGGGTGATGGCGATGAGGCGGTTGAGGAATTGCTGGCGATCGACGGCGGGCGTGAGGATGAGTCGTCGGGCGCAGTTGCAGCGTTGGCCGGCGGTGGAAAAGGCGGAGACGGCGACGGTGTAGGCGGCGGCGTCGAGGTTGGCGACCTTGTCGACGACGATGGCGTTGTTACCGCCTAGTTCGAGGGCGACGATCTTGCCGGGTTCGTCGATGAGTTTGGCGGCGATGGCCCGGCCGGCGTTGTAGCTGCCGGTGAAGAGGACGCCATCGATCTGCGGGTGGGCGACGAGGGCTTCTCCTGTCTCGCGGGCGCCGACGATGGCGGAGAGGACGCCTGGGGGTAGTCCGGCATCGGCCCAGAGTTTGGCCATGAGGATGCCGGCGGAGGGCGTGCGCTCGCTGGGTTTGAAGACGATGGTGTTGCCGGCGAGGAGTGCGGGGACGATGTGTCCGTTGGGCAGGTGGACGGGGAAGTTAAAGGGGCCGATGACGGCGAGGACGCCATGGGACCGGTGTCGGGTGACGGCTTTGGCGTTGGGGAGGTCGAAGGTGGTTTCGGTGAGCTGGCGGTGGTGTTCGGCGATGGAGGTTTCGACCTTGGGGCCTATGAGGCCGACTTCGGCTGCGGCTTCCCAGCGGGGTTTGCCGGCTTCGGAGGCGACGGCTTCGGTGAGGGCCTCGGCGTGTTCGGCGGCGAGCTGTGCGAAGCGCTGGCAGATGACGATGCGGTTTTCGAGGGGTGTGGCGGACCAGGCGGGCTGGGCTTTGCGGGCGGTGCGGACGGCTTCGTCGACCTGTTCGGCGGAGGCGGCGTGGCCGAGCCATGTGGGCTCGAGGGTCCAGGGGTCGCGGGCGGTGATGGGCTTGCCTTGGCCGTTGACGAAGTCGCTGTTGATGAAGTGTTTGTGCTCGGCGCTCATGGCTTGGTTTCCGATGGCGTGGTGTAGAGGTGTGTGGCGCGGACGTGGTCGTCGGGGTTGAGTTGGAGGAGGTCAATGGCCTGCTGGGGGAGGTGGAGGGTGTTGTCGGTATGGGTAGCGGGGGTGAGGGTGGCTCGGAAGTCGTGTTGGGTGTTGGCGACCATCCACTGCGGTGCCTGGGGGTCGATGTTGGCGGGGGTGATCGGAAGACGGTGGCTGTCGCGGATGGTTTTGATGCTTTGGGTTTCGGCGGAGAGAACGGGACCGGCGTCGAAGATATCGATGAGGTCGGTGGCTTTGAAGCCTTGCTTGTGGAGCAGGTGCATGGCGGGGAGGGTGTCGGGGTGGACGCGACCGACGACGGCTCGGGCCTCGTCGGAGAGGAGGTTGAGGTAGATGGGGTGGCGGGGCATAAGTTCGGCGATGAACTGCTTGTCGTAGGCGGAGCGGAAGTCGGCGGTGGTGTAGTCGACGGCGAAGAAGTGGTGTCCGACGGCGTCCCAGAAGGGGCTGCGGCCGAGGGCGTCGACGACGCCTCGGAGTTCCGCGATGGTGCGGGGCTGGAAGTCGTCGGGGTGTTCGGCGATGTATAGGAAACGGGCAAGCGAGAGGAAGCGACCGCGGCCGGCGCGGCGGGCGTTGGGGCTGAGGAAAAGCGTGCCGATCTCGGAGGGGCCGTTCTTCTCGGCGATGAGGTGGAGGACGTTGAGCTTCTGGCTGATGCCCAGGCCCTGGGACTGGTGGGTGATGGTTTCGAGGTGGAAGGCGTACCAGGGTTCGTCGGTGCCGACCTGGGGGGTGATGCTGGCGGTGCCGAGGAGGCGGCGGGTGGTGGTGTCTTCGAGGACGAAGAGGCGGGTGGTGTTATTGAGTGAGTGGGTGATGCGTTCGGCGAGGAGGTGTTCGGCGGCGGGCAGGGTGGTGAGTCCGTGGCCGGCCTGCTGCGCGAGTTCGAGGAGGCCGGGGAGGTCTTTGTTCTGGACGAGGCGGAGGATGAGGCTCATGGCTAAGTTTTAGAATGAGTGTTCGGGCTGAGGCTGATCGTTTTCGGCGAGAGCGTAGATGTCGTCGATGACTCTTGGGACGATGTATTTGTTAATGGTCCAGCTGTAGACGATGAAGGAGACGGGGATGGCAACGACGTAGCCGGCGATTGCGCCGGCGGTGCCGGGATCGATTTGGAGACCTAGTACGACCACGGCTGCCCCTGCTATCCCGCCGGCGAGTGCGCCGCAGAGGGCTCCGAGGAGGGTGGCGACGATGAAGAAGATGAACCAGGCTTTGAGGGTTGGGACTTTGTAGTCGGCTTCGTTCATGGGTGGTGGCTTTCGGGAGAGGATGTCTTCGGGGTTTTCTCTGAGGGTAGTTGGTGGCGGATGACGCGGAGTTTTTCCTTGAGTCGGTCGAGGTCGTGTTCGAGGGCGACGAGTTCGTCGGCGGCTCCGGCGTGTTCTTTTCGGGCTTCGGCTTCGGCCTGGGCTTCGTGCATGGAGTTGATGATGACGCCTATGAAAAGGTTGAGCATGATCATCGTGCCGACGAGGACGAAGCTGAGGAAGTAGAGGCCGCCGACGATGGGTTGTGCCTGCGGGTTTTCTGCGGTGGCGAAGGGGTTATCGATGGCGTAGACGTCGGAGCCGAACATCTGGATGTACATGATGTCGGTCCAGTCTTCGAGGGTGACGATGCGGAAGAGGGAGAGGAGGGCGAGTTGGAGGTTTCCGAAGTGGACGGGGTCGTTGTCGCGGAAGAGGAAGACGCCGAGGACGGCGTAGATGTAGAAGAGGATGGAGAGGAGCATGCCGACGTAGCCCATGGATGGGATGCTCTTGAGCAGCGCCTCGACGAGGAGCTGGAGCTTGGGCATGGCGGAGATGAGTCGGAGGGCTCGGAGGACGCGGGCGAGTCGGAGGACGGCGGCGGCGTGGCCGTCGAGGGGTAGGAGGCAGACGACGACGATGGTGAAGTCGAAGCAGTTCCAAGGGTCGCGGAAGTAGCGGTGCCAGTGGCAGCCGTGGGAGGCCATCTTAAGGATAGCTTCGAGGGTGAAGAGCCAGACGATGGTCCAGTCGAGGGCGTAGATGATGCGGCCATACTGGTCCATGACGGCGGGGTAGGTTTCGAGTCCGACGATGACGGCGGCGGCGAAGATGAGGAAGAGGATGACGCGGCTGAAGGCGGCGGATTCGACCAGTGCTTTGATGCGTTCAACGAGCATTGGCAGAAGAATACCCGGGTGGGTGATCTGGTGAGTGAAGGGCTGTGACGGGGGATGGATTTAACCGGATTAGGTGGACTTGATCGGTTTTAGGAGGGTTTCTGAGGGGGTCGCATTCGTCAGGGGGTGTGGCTATCTTGTGGGAGGTTCTGTTTTCAGGTGAAGGGATCGCGGTCATGTTGAAGGTGTTTCTTGGTGTCTTTCTTTCGATCATTGCGGGCATGTATGCGGTTTACTACCTCGCGGGTCTGAATGTGGATCCGAATGAGCAGGGCCAGGCTTTTCGTGATGCAGTGCAGGTGGGGATGGACTGGGCGGATGTGGTGGATTTGCGCGAGCCGAAGAAGTGCGTGCGTATGAATTATGACACGCCGGGGCTGATGCCGGCTCGGCTAGAGACGCGGTATGACGCGGATCATGTGAAGGGGCTGGTTTCAAGCGGGAAGGCGATGGACGGCGGGTTCTTCTTCCCGTATGTGTTCTCGGGGGACATGGCATTCAGCGTTCACTTCGATGGGAACGGGAAGGTGGTCGCTGTGGAGGATGACAAGACCACTGCGGATCTGTTTAGCGGGAACCTGTTCTCGCCCTGATGCGTTTGGGTTCGGTTCAGGCGGGGGTCAGCCACCAGGGCTGGTTGTCTTCTTCGGTTTCGATCCAGTCCGGATCGCTTAAGGCGGCATCTGTCTGCTGCTGAGGCTGGGTGGGTGGCGGGCTGGTGATGGTTGCTGTCTGGAGGAGGCCGGGTTGTGTGGCGGCGGGTGAGTTGATGATGGTGAGGTTGAAGGCGGCGGTGGCGTCGTCGCCGTTGGCGTCGATGGCGATGACGTCGAAGGTGAAGGTGCCGGGTTCGGTGGGTGTACCGGTGATGAGGCCCTGGTTGTCCATGTTCAGGCCGGGGGGCAGGGCTGTGATGGAGGCCCAGAGGCTGAGATCGGCGGTGGCGTCGGCCTGGAGCTGGTGTGTGTAGGGGATGCCGAGGGCGGCGGTTGGTGGTGGGTCTGTGAGGATGGTGAGTGTGGACTGGGGGTCGGTGAGGGTGATGCTGTCGATCCAGAGTTGATCGCCTGCCGAGACATTGGTGTTGGAGCCTTCGATGATGAAGACGAGGAATTCGTAACCCTGATTGAAGTCGACGGTGAAGTCGAAGCTGGTGGTTGGCATGGTGCCATCGACGAGGTCGCTGGCTTCGAAGAGGAGGAAGGTTTCGGGGTCCTGCACGCCGTAGGTGGGTACCGGCGGGTCGGCGCTCCAGGTCTTCATGCCGAAGTCCTGGGCATTGGTGCCGTAGATGGCTATACGGAGTTGGTTGTCGGGTCCGACCTGCTGGATGGAGCCGGCCTGGATGGTGAGCTGTCTGGTGCCGTGGGTGATGAATTGATCGCGGACGACCTGGCTCGTGGTGCGGCTGATGTCGGGGAAGTTTTCGTACCCGACATCCTTGACTGCCCTGCCATTTTCGAGGTTGAAGCCGTAGTCGATCCATCCGAAACCTTCGTCGACGATGCTGCCGCTTCGCCAGCCGTTGTAGGTGTAGATCGCCTGGGGATTGTTGAAGTCGCCGTTGAGGATGGGGTCGTAGGACTGAGTGGGCAGGGCGACGATGGTTTCGGTGGTGGAGGTGGCGACGCCGGCGGAATCGATGATGGTGAGGGTGACGTCGTGCGTCCCTAACTCGGAGAAGTTGTGGCGGATCACGCGTCCGTGGTCATCGATGGTTCCGTCGCTGTCGAAATCCCAAAGGTAGCTGACGACACCCGTGGATTGGGGTGCGCGAGGATCGGGACTGAAGGCGTCGGAGGCGTTGAACTCGTAGCCGTGGGAGGTGAGTTGGGTGCTGTTGAAAGCAGCGATGACGTTTTGTCTGTTTTCAGGGCTGTTCGATTCGAAGTGGACGTTATCGATGAGGTAGTAGCCGGGGTTTTCGTTCTGTGAGCTGCTGAAGCCGCCGAAGAGTTGGATGGGTATTTCGACGTTGCGTATCAGGCTGTTGGTGAGGCTGAAGGCGGAAGCTCGTGCGGGTGTGGTGTCGTCGGCTGAGCTGACGCCTTCGCCGATGGCGCGGATGCCGATTTCGAAGCCTTCGATGTGGATGCTGTCGTAGGTGAGGTTCTTCGCTGCGTTGTTGGCGGCGATGCCACGTCCGCGGCCCTCGCCGTTGATCCCCCATCGGAAATCGACGGGGTCTTCGGTGTTGCCGAGGATGAGGCCGTTGCTGAAGTCGGTCTGGCTGGTGTACTGGGTGAAGATGCCTTCGCCATAGATGGACCAGAAGTTGAAGCCGTCGATGGTGGTTCGGAGTCTGTGCGCTGGTGTGCCGAGTCCGAAGGTAAAACCCAGTTCGCCGTCCTGGTTGCGCATGTGTCCCCATGTGACGAGTCCGAAGTCGGCGTTGATGACGGTTGAGTTGAAGATGCCGCGAGCGGGGACGTTGAAGGCATCGACTTCGTCGCGGCCTTGGGTGATGTTGGGGTCGTCGAGGACGGATGCGGGGATTTTGACGTTGCGCATGCCGTCGACGTTGCTGAAGAGCATGATGCCTGTGCTGGCGGCGCTGGCGGCGATGTTGCCATCGAGTCGGATCTGGCCGGCACCCTGGATCCAGAATCCTTCGCCGTTGAAGCCGAAGTCGAAGAGGGGAACGCGGTCTGAGCCGTCGAAGTCCTGGAGAGGGTTGTCGTCGCCTGTGGTTTTGATGGTGATGTTGTTGGTCCACCAGCCGACTTCGTTGCCGTCTTCGGAGGCGATGGCGGTGCCGACGACGTCGAAGACGACGTTGTCTTCGAGTCCGGCGTGGGTGCCGTGCTGGACGATGCCCCAGCCGGGGCTGCCCCAGACTGCGTTGCCGGTGATGAAGGCTCTTGTGGCGGAGGGGGCGGGGTTGTCGATGCCGCCCAGCAGGTGGAGGTGGAGGGCGTAGCGGCCTCGTGGGTTGGTGGCGTTGCCGATGGTGCCGTTGACGTTCTCGACGGGGTCGTCGATGAGGCGGTTTTTGTCGGTTCTGCCGAGGTCGTAGAAGGCTGCGTTGCGGATGGTGACTTCGGCGGCGTGCATGAACATGGTGTGCCCGCGTTCCTGGGTGGGCACGTTGTCGGCGTTGAGGGTCTGGATGGTGATGTTGCGTGTGAGGTTGGCTGCGTAGACGCGGAGGTTGTGGTCGTCGAAGCCCTGAGGTGGTGTGTGGTCCCAGAGGAGTTGGCTGGAGCCGTCGGCGGATGGGTTGGTGCGGTTGATGAAGGTGACGATGGCGAGTCGCTGGCCGGTTCTCTCGATGCTGGTGATCTCGAGGATTTCGTCGTGGAAGCGTGTGTTGTCTTGGTCGTTGCCGTTGGGGTCGTGCTGGGTGCCGTTGAGGACAATTCGGTCTCCGGGTCGCCAGCCCTGGGCGTCGCCTCGGATCACGAGCTGGTCGTCGCCGGCCCGGGGTGCGATGTGGAGGGGCAGGTGGTCGGCTTTATCGGCACCGACGATGGATGTGAAGCCGTGGGTCAGGACGCCGCGGCCGAGTCTTGTTGGGTCTGTGATGGGTCCTGCGGAGGCGTCGATGAGGATCTCGGCGGTGACATCGGGACGGATGGGGTTGGTGTCTGATCCGATGACAAGGCTTGATCCGGGCATGGCGACGAGGGTGTCTAGGACGAGGCGTGTGTTGATATTGGTTTGGAAGGTGAGTGCCGCACCGGTGTCGATGCGGATGCCCTGGTAGCTGGTGTTGGCGAAGGCGTTGTACTGGACCTGGATGTTGGCGGGGATGTGTATGAGGTCGCCTGCTTGCGGGAGGCTGCCGCCCCAGGTTTGCGTATCGGTCCAGTTGCCGGAGTGCTGCGCGGTGATGTCGGCATTCTGGGTGGGAAGCAGCGCACCGAGTTCTGCGTGCATGCCCATGTGGTGGTCGCCTGGTGTCATGGCGGCGAGAGTGGCGGGCTGCTCGTTGGAAGTGATGGGTGAGGAGGTGAAGGCTGCTTCGGTGGGTGAAGCGGACAGGAGTTGCCGTGCTTCGAGTGCTTCGAGGCGGGGATGGGGCTGGGAGACGGCGCTAAGACGACGTGTGCCGATCTTCGTGGCCATGGTTGGCGATTCTCCGCCTTGTATCGATGTGATGGATGAGGCGTCTGTCCCGAAGCGTGCCTTGGTGAACTCCAGGTCGCTGCTTCAGGCGCAGTTGCATTCTCGTCCTACTTCGATGGGGTCTAACTCCGTCCCTTGAGGGTGAGGATAGCCGGAAAGAGGTCCCGGGCAAGCTAAATTAGGGTACAGAGGCGGTTTGGTGTGTGTAACCACAGTTGATGAAGGGGGTTCTGTGTGGCGAGCAAGTTTAGTTTTCGAAAAGTAGTAGCCAGCCGGGCGGGGTGCGTTTAGGCTGTGATGATTCGGTTTTATATGGGCTGACCCTTCGAATCAGATCAATGGATGGAGATGAGACGTGACGACCCGAGGACTCTGCTGCGCTTTCTGCTCGATGATGCTTGCCGGCCCGGTGATGGGGCAGGTTTACGTGGGTCCTACGTCGGGGACTTGGAGTAACGCGACCCTCTGGGATACCGGCCTGGTTCCTGATGCAAGCGATGATGTTCTGATCGATGCCAGGGCTCAGATCTCGACGGTGTCGCTGGATGTGAATGCGACGGTTCGGAGCCTGCAGATTGCCATTGGTGACACCTTGGAGTTCAACAACGGCATCGACATGGTGGTGGGGTCCGCATCGTCGCTGGACAACAACGGTTCGATTCAGTTGTCGCCTTTTTCGCTGACTTCGGTCCTTGAGGTGCAGGGCTTTGGGATTCAGGGGACGGGGGAGATCTTTCTTTCGAATGGGTTTGCTCGGCTGGTGGGTCAGGGCGTGATGCTGCATGGCACGGCGCACACGATTCGAGGGGGCGGACGCTTACTGAACAATACGGCGGGGATGAACAACCTTGGGACGATCATCGCGGATCAGAATGCTGCGATGGTGATTGACCCGAGTGTGGACGGGTTTGTGCAGTCGGACACGGCAACGCTTGAGGCGACGGGTCTGGGTGGGCTGACGTTCAATACGGGTGTCTATACGCTGGGTCAGAGCACGGTACGGGTGGCTTCGGGTTCGAATCTGACGTTCGGACAGGTTGGCGTTGAAGTAATTGGCGGTCGGTTTCTGACTGAGGGTTCGGGTGAGCTGCGGACGGAGACGCAGTCTGTTCTGGACGGGGTGCGGTTCGAGGCGGGTTCGTTGGTGGACCACCGCAACGCGGACACGGTGACTGTGCGGAATGGTCTGGTCAACGATGGCACCTGGGATTTTGATGCGTTCAGTCTGAATACCGTGCTGTTGTTTGAGGGGAGTCAGTCGCTATCCGGGACGGGTGAGGTGCTGCTGGGGTCTGCGACGTTTGCGAAGATTCAGTCTGATGGGAGCGTGTTGACGCATGAGAGTGGGCACACGATCCGGGGGGGCGGGCGTCTGCTGGATAACACGGGCGGCATCATTAACCACGGGAGCATTCTTGCGGACAGTGCTCAGGTTCTGTTGATCGATCCTGATGGCAACGGCTTTGTGAATCAGCCGGGTGCGACGATCGAGGCGACGGGGGCGGGCGGGCTGCGGCTGGGTGACGGCACCTATGACCTGAACGGGACGACGGTGAGTGTTGGAAACGGATCGAGGCTGCAGCTATCGGCGGGTGTTGAACTGGTGGATGGGGTGGTCTCGAGCACGGGGACTGGCTTCATTGAGGTGGATAACAACACTGTATTTGATGGCATGACCGTGGCTGCGGGGACGGTGGTGACGCAGCCCAACGGGGATGACGTGGATGTGAAGAACGGGCTTGTGAATGACGGGGCCTGGACGCTGGCTGCCTTCAGCCTGCCGACGGAGCTGAGGTTCATGGGTGCGCAGACGGTTTCGGGGGCGGGGGAGATCGTTTTGCAGAGTCCGACGTTTGCGCAGGTCCTGACCGACGGCACGGTTTTGACGCAGGCGGCGGGGCATACGATTCGGGGTGCAGGACGGCTGCTGAACAACACCGGAGGGATGGTGAATCTCGGGACGATCGACGCAGACGGGACGGCTACCTTGACCATCGATCCGGATGGCTTGGGGTTTGTGAATCAGGGGGTGCTTCGGGCTACGGGAAGTGGTGGACTGGTTCTTGAGGCGGGTGATCACACGCTAACCGGTACGACGCTGGACGTTGCGGATGGTTCCAAGGTGGAGGTGCGCAATAGCGCGCGCGTGGTTGATTTGGAATTGGTGGCTGCGGGCAGTGGTCAGATGACCGTTCAGAACCTAAGTGAGTTGGTGCGGCCGGAGATCGTCTCGGGGACCGTGATTCAGCCCAACAACGTCGATGTGGTGGTGGTTGATGGTCTTGTGAATGATGGTGTGTGGCGTCTGGACGGGTTTTCGCTTGATACGGATCTGATTTTGTCGGGGACGGCCTCGATCACGGGTACGGGGGAGATTGTCTTCTCGAGTTCGAGTTTCAATGAGATTCGTTCCTTGGCGAACGTGGTGGTGACTCATGGGGCGGGTCATACGATTCGAGGCGCGGGTAGCTTGCTGAGCAATACGGCGGGCATGTCGAATGTGGGGACGATCCTTGCTCAGGCGAGTACGGCGTTGATCGTAGATCCGTCGGACCTGGGTTTTGACAACTTTGGCGTGCTGAGGGCGGAAGGCATTGGTGGGCTTCGGTTTCTAGCTGGTGATTTCAGGCTGAATGGAACGACGATCGATGTGTTGGACGGTTCGCGGCTGGTGCTTGCCAATGGCGCTCGGGTGGTGAATGGCCAATTGTCGACGGCTGGGAGTGGTGTCGTGATTGGGGAAACCGGGAGTGTGCTGGAGGCGGTGACGCTAACGGCAGGCACTGCTTTTCAGCAGGCGAACAACACGACGGTCACGGTGGTTGACGGGTTGGTGAATGATGGGGTGTGGCATGTTGGGGGTTTCAGCATCAACACGAATGTGAGTTTTGAGGGTGCGATTACGACGCTGGGTGGTACGGGTGAGATGGTGCTCACGAACGTGTCGCTGAATCGTCTGCTTGCGACGGGTCAGGTGCTTACGCACGGAGCGGATCACACGATCCGAGGGGCGGGGAATCTGCTGGCGAACGGCGGAGGGATGGTGAATCAGGGGACGATTCTGGCGCAGGGTACTGCTGCGTTATTGATCGATCCGAATGAGCTCGGGTTTTCAAACTTGGGGACGCTTCGGGCTGAGGGGGGTGGCGGGCTGGATTTTGGGGAAGGTGTGTTCACGCTGAATGGCACATCGGTTGAGGTTGCTGCGGGTTCGCGGCTGGATTTGTTGACGGGTGCGGTGGTTGAGGATGGTGTGCTGGAGACGGATGGTTCGGGTTTGGTGAACTTCTTTAGTGGGAGTCGGCTGAGTGGGATGACGCTTGCCGAGGACAGTCAGGCTGGGTTCGGTAATGGTGTATCGCTGTTTGTGGATGGTGGTTTGACGAATGACGGGGCGTTGGCTGTGGGCGGGTTCAGTGTGCCGACGCGGGTGGTGTTTGATGGGGGTGCGCAGACGCTTGGCGGGACGGGTGAGTTTGTGATGACCAATGTGAGCGTCAACCAGTTGCTGTCGAATGACGGCGTGTTGACGCATGGCGTGGATCACACGATTCGTGGGGCGGGTAATCTGCTGGTGAATGCGGGTGGGATGATCAATGAGGGGACAATTCTGGCGCAGGGGACGGTGGCGTTGACGATCGATCCGGATGGGAATGGGTTTTCCAATCTGGGGGTGTTGCGGGCGGAAGGATCGGGGGGTTTGACGCTGGGGGATGGACGTTTTGAATTGAATGGGACGACGGTTGAGGTGGCGGACGGGTCGCGGCTGTCGCTACTGAATGGCTCGGTGGTGGCGGATGGGGTGATCGAGACGGATGGCTCGGGGACCATTGTGTTTGGGAGTGGGTCGACGCTTGAGTCGATGTCGTTGGCTGCGTCGACTCAGGGTGGTTTGGCGAATGGGGTCACGGTGACGGTTGTGGATCGTCTCGACAATGACGGTACGGTTAATGTGAATGGCTTCAGTGTGACGACGCGGGTGCAGTTCACGGGAGCGACGACTGAGCTTGTGGGCACGGGTGAGTTTGTGCTGAACAATGTGACGGTCAACAGCATCATCGCTAGTGGTGCGGTGCTTGTGCAGGGTGCGAATCATACGATTCGGGGCGCGGGAAATCTGCTCGGGAATGTGGGCGGCATGACGAACTTCGGGACAATCGTGGCTGAAGGGTCGCAAGCCCTCGTGCTTGATCCTGATGGTCTGAGTTTCTCGAACTTCGGGACGGTGGATGCGAAGGGGACGGGTGGGCTGAGGCTTGGGGATGGCCTGTTTGATCTGAATGGCACTTCCATCCGTGTGTTCGATGGGTCGGTGCTGCGTACTTCTACGGGGACGACGATCACTGATGGTCGTCTGATTAACTTTGGTTCGAGCCAGATTGATTTTGGGTCGGGCACCGTTCTGGATGGGGTTGAACTGGGTGACGGTTCCTTTGCTCAGATGACCAATGCTGAGGTCGTGACCGTTCGGAATGGCTTAGAGAATAAGGGGGAGTTGTTCGTTAATGCGTTCAGCGTGGTGACGCCTCTGGTTTTCGATGGCACGCAGGCCATCACAGGCAATGGGGAGATCAGGAGTTCGAATAACGGCTTGAATCGTCTGCGTGTGACAGCGGGCTCGGTGATCACGAATGGGGTGGGGCATACGCTTCGGATGACGGGCAATCTGCTGGAGAACCAGGGTGGTCTGATCAATGAGGGGACGATTCTGGTGGGTGGGAGTACGGGGCTGACGATTGATCCCGATGCGAACGGTTTGGTGAACACGGTGACGAGTCGTGTGGGGGGTATCGGGACGTTGACATTGACGGATGGCTTGCTGGATACAGCGGGTGTGATTGATCCGGGCTACAGCGACGATGCGCGTGGGACGCTTCGGGTGGTGGGTGATGTGGCGATGGCTTCGACGTCGGTGTTGGAGTTGGCGCTTGGCGAGGAGGGGGTTTCCAACCAGACTGACCTGCTGGATGTGGATGGGACGCTGGCTGTGGATGGTGTTCTGGATCTGACGTTTGTGGGCGGGTTTGCTGGGACGGTGAGTGATCCTCATCGGATTGTGACGGCGGATCTGATCACGGGAGGGTTTACGGATGTGGTTTCGAGTGGCAACTCGATCGCGGGGTTTGTGACGGTGATCCAGACGGCGACGACGATTGATGTGGCGCTGGATGCGTTGGTTGGCGATGCGAATCTCGATGGCACGGTGGATCTGATCGACCTGTCGATTCTGGCGAGCAACTTTGGTGAGGCGGGGCCGTTTACGTTCACGGATGCGGACTTCAACTTTGACCAGTCGGTTGATCTGATTGATCTGTCGCTGTTGGCGGGCAACTTTGGTGCGACGGCGGCGGTGCCTGAGCCTGCGATGGCGGGTGTGATGGCGTTGGCGGGTCTTGGGATGGTTCGGCGGCGGTCGGCTTGAGGTGCCCGGACTGGCACGGCGGCTCGCGGGGGGTGTTGTTCTTGTGGTGAGATTGTTGGTGACAGCCTCGGTCGCGTCGCGACCGGGCTCGTGGGGTGTGTGAATTCTTGGTTCTGTGGCCCAACCGTATGTGTCCTGAGGCTCCCGCCTCAGGCTCGTGTTGGATCAAAGCAGGTTGATGGTGGGTTGTGGGGGTTGTTTAGCCGAAGGCTGTTGGGCCACCGTAGCCGAAGAGGATGTAGTAGAGGTCTTTGAAGAACTTGGCGAGGAAGAAATTGAGGACGATGATGGCGATGAAGGAAGTGACGAACGCGTCGGTGGCGGCTCGTCCGACGCCTTGGGCGCCGCTGCCGCAGTGGAAGCCCTTGTAGCAGGCGATCATGCCGATGGCGAGGCCGAAGATGAGGCTCTTGCCGAGTCCTGTGAAGATGTCCCAGTTGCCGATGAATCGGCTGGCGAAGTCCCAATACTCGCGAGCGTCAACGCCGAAGCCGTTGACACAGACGAGGTGACCGCCGTAGACGCCGAGGAGATTCGAGAAGACAGTGAGTATGGGGACCATGACGACACAGGCTAGGACGCGGGGTACGACGAGGTAGTCGATGGGGTCTGCGCCCATGACTCTGATGGCGTCGATCTGTTCGGTGACTTTCATGGATCCGAGTTCGGCGGAGACGGCTCCGCCTACGCGTCCTGCGATCATGACGGCGGCGAGGACGGGTCCGATCTGTCGGAGGACGGAGACGCCGATGATCCCGCCTAGTCTGGATTCCTGTCCGATGGCGGCGAACTGGTCGTAGGCTTCGACGCCTAAGACGGCGCCGACGAAGAGTCCGACGAGCATGACGACGGGGATGGACCTGGTGCCGACGGAGTAGAACTGCGGCATGAGGAGGGCGAGTCGGCCACGGCCTGTGAACCATCGTCCGGTCCACCAGGTGGCGGCGAGGCAGAACTGGGTGAAGATCCCGAACTGGGCGATGTTGTACTGGATGGCTGCGCCAAACCCCGCGAGCTGCCTGATCATCGGCTTATTCCTGCGGCTCGGATGGGGCCTGCGGGAGGGTGCGGGCCCGTGGGTGGGTGCTTCGGGCAGACGGTCCGTGCGATAGGGTTGGAACCAACCAAGGGTGCCAAGGGTGAGCAACGGGGCTCGAACCCGCGACCTCCGCGACCACAACGCGGCGCTCTAGCCAACTGAGCTATGCTCACCATGTTCCGCAAGGGTTGCCTGCGGGTCGCTGAGTTTAGCGGGATGTGGTGCGGCGGGTCAATCGTTGGGCGGGGGGTGGCGGGATGGGGTATTTTATAGGATCGGGTGGGCGATCGAGCCCCCCTGCTGCTGTGAGCCTTGTCCCCTTCTGGAGATGACCTGAGATGCTGCGATTCCTGATGTTGGCTTGTGTGTTGGTGGTGGCTGGTTGTGAGTCGATGGAGGATGTGACCTTTGACGAGATGTTGAACTTCGCTCACGGTCAGGACGTGGAGCAATTCACGTTTGATACCGGTGGCGCGGCGAATCTGGAGGGGCTGGGAGCGTGGCGGGTGGACCTGACCCGGGGTGGTGCCTTCAAGCTGAGACATACGATGAACGGTGAGACGACGGATTACGATTTCGGGTCGCTGACAGATGATCAGGCGTCGAATCTGTGGGCGGTGGTGGATCGGCTGCCGTTCAACAAGCTGTCGAAGGGTGCGGGGACGGCGACGGGTGGCGAGCCGACGTACTTCTTCGGCTGGACGGTGGATGGGAAGGCACAGACGGCTGAGATCCCAACGGTTGAGGCGCTTCAGAACCAGGGTGTGGCGGCGATGGTGAACGTGCTTGAGCCGCTGATTGCTGCGGAGACGGGTCTGCAGGTTCAGCTGGACTGATTTTGATGGCCTGTTGCGTGACCTGCTATGTTTAGGGGTTGGGTGATTTTTGAGCCTGAAAGGATTCGAGCGATGAGGCTTCAATGGTTAGGTATGCCGCTGGTTCTGGTGGTGCTGATGGCGTCGCTGGGTGGCTGTGGAGGACAGCCTGTTTACGTGTATTCGGATGAGGGGGTGCTGCTGCCCAAGCAGGCTGGGTCCGGTTTGGTGCCGAGGCTTGAGGATGCCTGGCTGATCCCGGATGTGCCGATGCCGATCGGTTTTCAGCCTGTGACCTCGCAGTGTTTTTCCAAGACCGATGGGGTGATGCGGACGGTGACCCATGTGTATCAGGGTCGTACGCACACGAGTGATGCGGTGAAGTTCTATCGGCAGAATCTGCGTGATCCGGAGCTGGGTTGGGTGTTTGAGGGGATTGGGAGGACCGAAGACGGGGTTCAGATCCTGGATTACACGAAGGGTCCGGAGGCGATGCAGATTCGTATCGTGACGGAGTTGGGATTAACGACGGTTCAGATTGATATCACGCCCCGTGAGTTTGCTGTCGGCGTGTGATTGTTGTGTGTTTACCTTTTGAGTTGAGACGCTGATTTATGGCCAAGAGCCCACCGACCGAGCCTGAAGCACCTGAGAGTCTGCACGAGATCTGGTGGACCAATCTGCAGGTGCTGTACACGAAGCACCGGAACAAGATTGCGGCGGGCCTGTTTATTGCGGCGGCGGTTTTTGCGGGGCTGTCGTTTTACAACGAGCGACAGCGTCAGGTGCGCGAGGATGCATGGGGTCGGCTGGCGACGGCGACGAGTCCGGCGAGTTTCCGGAATGTGGCGGAGGATCATGCGGATCGGGATGTGGCCCCGCTGGCGTCTCTTTATGCGGCTGATCTGCTGATGGCAGAGGTGAATGGTCTGCGTCAGGCGGATGAGGCCGGTGCGGATGTAGAGGGATCGCTGGCGGAGGCGGGGCGTTTGTATCAGCAGGCGTTGGATTCATCGGAGCATCCCTTGGTTGAGATCAATGCTCGGCTCGGGCTGGCTTCGGTGGCTGAGAGCCGTCAGGCGTGGGACGAGGCGGTGCGTCAGTACGAGGCCGTGAAGACGCTGGCTGGGGAGCGGTTTCCGTTTCTGACGACGATGGCTGAGCAGCGGCTGGCGGTGGTTCCGCAGCTGCGAGAGGGCGTGGTGATCGCGGCGTCGTCGATTCTGGATGAGCTTGGGATCGGGACGGATGCCGGCGAGGAGGGGGCGGCTGAGGAAGTGGTTCCTGAGGTTTCTGACGAGCCGGCGGCTGAGACGCCCTGATCGGGCGGAGACGTTATGTCATCGGGTGATCGTGATCTTCGGCCGGCTCTTGAGGGCTCACGGCCTGAGCATGATGTTGATGCATGGGAGGGTGAGGGTGGTGAGGTTCTGAGCTATCGGCTGTCGAAAGATGCGGCGCTACGGCTAGATTTGTATGTGCAGAATCGGATCAAGGGGTTCAGTCGGAATCAGGTGCAGAAGCTGATTGGTCTGGGGGCGGTGACGGTGAACGGGAAGGAGGCGAAGCCGAGCCTGAAGCTGAAGGAGGGGGACGTGGTGGAGATTCGGACCCCGCCTAAGCCGGGGAAGGAGATCAGGCCTCAGGCGATGGATCTGGATGTGTTGTACGAAGACGATGATCTGATCGTGTTGAACAAGCGTGCGGGGGTGGTGGTTCATCCGGCGCGGGCTTATCTGAGTGGGACGTTGTTGAATGGGCTGGCGCATCACTTTCTGGTGACGGGGCAGGCGACGGAAGTCACTGTGGAGGCGGGTGAGGCTGGGGGCGATGATGAGGAGGACGTGACGCTGGTGCCGGGGCTATCGACGGTGGGCGGTCACGAGGCGCGGCCCGGGGTGGTACATCGGCTGGACAAGAACACGACGGGGGTGATTGTGTTTGCGAAGCGGGATGCCTCGCATTGGTTGATCTCGCGGCAGTTTGAGAAGCGTACGAATCTGAAGGTGTATCTGGCGGTGGTTCATGGATCGCCTGAGCATGAAGCGGGTGTGATTGACCATCCGATCGGGAAGCACCCGACGATCAAGGAGGCTTATTGCATTCAGGCGGAACCACATGGGAAACCGAGCCTGACCCTTTACCGGGTGCGGGAGCGTTATCAGGGTTACAGTCTGGTGGAGTTGGAGTTGAAGACGGGGCGGACGCATCAGATTCGTGTGCATCTGTCGTATCTGGGGCATCCGATTGTGGGGGATCTGCTGTATGGGGGTGAACCGGTGGGGTTGGCGGAGTTGGATGCCCCGCCTGTAGCGGCGGGGTTCCGGCCTTATGTGAACTATGCGCGGCCGAAGGAGGAGGGGCAGAAGATGGAGACGGAGGCGGCAGAGCGGGAGGATCTGGTGATTTGTCATCCGGCGCTGCACGCGACGCTGCTGGGGATTCGTCAGCCGACGACGGATCGGCCGATGCGGTTTACGGCGCCGGTGCATGAGCCGATGCGGCGGTTGATTGGGATGCTCCGGGAGCGGCCGGCTCAGGGGAAGGTGGTGAGCCGGGGGGCACACGTTGATTTAGACGAGGCGGTGCCGGTGGAAGGGTGATGGGCTTTAATCTGAATCCGTATTGAGGCTGGGTTGCCAGATGGTTTCGGGGTGGTTGTCTTCGAGGTTGGCGAGGCGGGCGAGGGCGAAGAGGAGGTCCGAGAGGCGGTTGGTGTAGATGATGGCGAGGGGATGGATGGTTTCTGCCTGGGCGAGTTGGACGAGGAGTCTTTCAACGCGTCGGCAGATGGTGCGGGCGTGGTGGAGTCGGGTGGCGACTTCGGACCCGCCCGGGAGGATGAAGGTTCTGAGTTCGGGGACCTGGGCGCTGGCGTGGTCGATGGCGGCTTCGAGGCGGTCGATGTGGGGCTGGGTGAAGGCGGGGAGAGCGGACTGTGTGGCTTCGGAGGTGTTGGGTGGGGTGGCAAGGTGGGCGCCGAGGTCGAAGAGTTCGGCCTGGATGCGTTTGAGTTCGGACGTGATGAAGGTGTGTTTATCTTTGGGGCAGGCGGCGAGGACGAGTCCGAGGCAGGCGTTGGTTTCGTCGATCCCGCCATAGGTTTCGACGCGGAGGGCTGCTTTGGGGACGCGTTCGCCGCCAAAGAGTGAGGTGGAACCGTCGTCGCCTGTTCGGGTGTAGAGCTTCATGGGGTCCTCGTGTCTGGCTTACGGGTCAGACGCGGGTGGGTCTGGTTCCGAGTGCGTGTTCGAGGACCTGGTTGGTGTTGTCCACGAAGCGGAACTGTAGGCGTTTGCGGACGCGGGGGTCGATCTCTTCGAGGTCTCGTTCGTTTTGCTTGGGGAGCAGGACGGTTTTGACGCCTGCGCGTTCGGCGGCGAGGGTTTTTTCCTTGATCCCGCCGACCGGCAGTACCTTGCCGCGGAGGGTGATTTCGCCGGTCATAGCGACGCGGTGTTTGACGGAGCGGTTGAGGAGGAGGGAGGCGATGGCGGTGAACATGGCGGTGCCGGCGGAGGGGCCGTCTTTGGGGATGGCGCCGGCGGGGACGTGGATGTGGAGGTCGGTCTTGCCGAGCTCTTCGGGGTCGTAGCCGAGTTCGGCGGCTCGGCCGCGGAAGAGGGAGAGCGCGGCGGAGGCGGACTCTTTCATCACGTCGCCGATCTGGCCGGTGAGTTGGAGGTTGCCTTTGCCGGGGAAGGCGGCGGCTTCGACGTAGAGGACTTCGCCGCCGACAGGCGTGTAGGCGAGGCCGGTGACGATGCCTGGTGGTTTGGTGCGTTCGTCGATTTCGCGGATGTACTTTTCGGGTCCGAGGGCAGCGCGGACGAGGTCGGGGGTGACGGAGCGGCTGTCGGGTTTGCCGTTGGCCTTGGTTTTTCGCGCTCGTTTTTTGGTGGGTCGCACAGCGACTTCGGCGGCGACGGATCGGCAGACTGAGGCGATCTGTCGGTCGAGTTCGCGGACGCCGGCTTCGCGGGTGTAGTGTTCGATGACTGTCTTAACGGCGCTGGCCTGCCAGCGGCATTGGTTGCGTTTGAGGCCGTGTTCTTTGAGTTGGCGGGGGATGAGGTATTTGCGTGCGATGGCGGACTTGTCGTGGTCGGTGTAGCCGGGGATGTCGATGACTTCGAGCCGGTCGTGGAGGGCGGGCGGGACGTTGCCCATGTAGTTGGCGGTGGCGATGAAGAGAACGGAGGAGAGGTCGAAGGGGACGTCGAGGTAGCGGTCGACGAAGGCGTTGTTCTGTCTGGGGTCGAGGAGTTCGAGGAGTGCGGAGGCGGGATCGCCTCGGAAGTCGGCACCGAGTTTGTCGACTTCGTCGAGCATGAGGACGGGGTTGTTGGTTCCGGCGCGGCGGATGGCCTGGATGATGCGGCCGGGCATGGCGCCGACGTAGGTTCGTCGGTGTCCTCGGATTTCGGCTTCGTCGCGGACCCCGCCGAGGGAGAGCCGTGCAAACTGTCGTCCCATGGCGTCGGCGATGGACTGGCCGAGTGAGGTTTTGCCGACGCCTGGCGGGCCGACGAGGCAGAGGATGGGCCCGCGGCTGACGGGGTTGAGTTTGCGGACGGCGAGGAACTCGATGAGGCGTCGTTTGACCTTGTCGAGGTCGAAGTGGTCGCGGTCGAGGATGTCGCGGGCCTGAGTGAGGTCGAGGTTTTCCTCGCTGGCCTTGTTCCAGGGGAGGTCGGCGATGAGTTCGAGGTACGTGGTGATGACGGCGTGCTCGGGGCTGGCGGGCGGGATGGCCTCCAGTCGGGTGAGCTCGCGGGTGGCTTCGGTGAGGACTTCCTCGGGCGGATCGGCTTCGACGATGCGTTCGCGGAGGAGGTCGACGAGTTGCTCGCCTTCACCCCCCTCTTCGCCGAGTTCCCGCTGCATGGCCTTGATCTGTTCTTTGAGGAAGAAGCGTCGCTGGTTGTCGCCGATGGCGGTTTCGACGTCTTCCTGGATCTTCTGCTGGAGCTGGGCGAGCTGGAGTCTTGAGGAGACGTGGTGGTGCATCGCGCGGGCGCGCTTGGCGACGTCTGTCAGTTCGAGGACGTCCTGCTTCTGTTCGACGGAGAGGTCGATGTTGGCGGCGAGGAAGTCGGCGAGGTTGCCGGGTTCGTCGATGTTGAGGAGGACGGTGAGGGCCTGCTCGGCTGCGTTGGGTGAGAGCTCGATGAGCTGGCGGGCCTGCTCGCGGAGCTGGGCGACGGCGGCGTCGAAGGCTTTACCGGTGCCGGGTTTCTCGGCGGGGACTTCGGTGCGGGCGCGGAGGTAGGGCTTGTTCTTGACGGTCTTGAGCATGCGGACCCGTTTGAGTCCGTGGACGATGATGGAGAGGTTCTCGTCGGGCTGGCGGACGAGTTTGAGGACCATCGCGGCGGTGCCCATTTCGTAGAGGTCGTCGACGCCCGGCTCGTCTTCGGTTTCTTCGCGCTGGGTGAAGAGGCCGATGATCTTGCTCTTGGAGAGGGACTCGTCGAGGAGTTGGCGGGAGGAGGCGCGGCCGATGGAAATGGGGGTGATGGTTCCGGGGAAGACGACGGTTCCGCGGAGGGGGAGGATGGGGAGGATGTCTGGGATGGGCGGGGAGCCAGAGGCGTCGCCGGCTTCGTTGGCGGCTTTGATGCGGCTGGCGTCGGAGAGGACGCGGGCCTGTCTTCGGGAGACGGGCGTCTTGCGTGCGCGTTTGGGGCGCGCGGGCGTTTTCTTCCTGCCGGTTTTTTTGGTGATCTTCTTCTTGGCGGCCACAACTACTCCGGGGTGCGGGCGGTGTTACTTGCCCGGTACTGTCTTGGGGGTTTGGGGGGTCTGCGCTTTGGGTTGGTCTGTGGTTTTCTGCAGCAGGGGCAGGGTCAGTTTGAGCAGCCCGTGCTGGTAGGTTTGTGTGATGCGTTGGGTGTCGATACGGAGGCCGATCTCGATGACGCGTTGGAAGGGTCCGTGGTCGATTTCCATGGTTTCGATGCGTGTCTGCTCGGAGGGTGCCTGCGTCTGAGGTTCCGGGCAGGGCCTTTCGCCTTTGATGATGGCGTAGCCGTCTTCGAACTCGATCTCGATGGAGGCCGGGTCGGTGCCGGCGACGTCGAGGCAGACGTGGATGGCTCCGGGTGTGCGGAACAGGTTAATAGGGGGCGACCAGGAGGAGCCGAAGGAGCAGGCCTCGTCGCCACGGAACCAGAGATTTTCGGGCAGGTCGTCCATGGTGGTCCTAGCTAGCCCATCGTAACGGACTGGCCGGTAGAGGTCAGGGGCGTGTGGGTATGCTTCTGGCTCCCGGGGAGGCTGCTGCCTAGGATGATGAGTTCCCACCATTTGAGCCTGGAGCCTAACCTTGACCATGACCGACAGTTTTGTGACATCTGGCCACGACCGCTCTGTGCCTGTTTCGGCCGCGATGCCTGACGTTCAGGGCAGTCTTGACGAGCGTAACATCGCGATCAACCAGGTCGGCGTGAAGGGTGTGCGTTATCCGATCACGCTGGTCGATCCGGCGACGGGTGGCGAGCAGCACACGGTTGCGATGGTGAACATGTATGTGGGGCTGCCTGCTGACCAGAAGGGCACGCACATGAGCCGTTTTCTCGAGGTACTCAATGCGCATCACCGGTCGATCCGATCGGATGATGTGATGGCCATGTGCCGTGAGATGAAGAAGCGGCTGGGGGCGGATGAGGCTCATCTGGAGCTGACGTTTCCGTATTTCATCGATAAGGCGGCGCCTGTGACCGGACAGGTGGGCAAGCTGGACGTGGAAGTGACTTTCACCTGCACGAGTGGGGCAACGGATGACTTCGTGCTGGGGGTGAAGGTGCCGGCGACGAGCCTGTGTCCGTGCTCAAAGGAAATCTCCGAGTACGGGGCGCACAACCAGCGTTGTGAGATGCTGGTGGAGGTGCGTGTGGCGGAGGGTGAGGTGATGTGGGTGGAGGATGTGGTGGCGGTGGCCGAGCGTGCGGCGAGCACGCAGGTGTTCTCGGTGCTCAAGCGGCCGGACGAGAAGTATGTGACCGAGGCTGCCTATGACAACCCGAAGTTCGTGGAGGACACGGTGCGTGATCTGGCGCTGGGTCTGGAAGCGGAGGAGCGGGTGGTTTGGTACCGGGTGAACAGCGAGAACTTCGAGTCGATCCACAACCACAATGCGTTTGCGTGTATCGAGCGGGACAAGCGGGGCTGATTCATTAACAATTTGATCCATGAAAAAGCCCGAGCGTTTGCTCGGGCTTTTTTGATGCGCGGGTTGCGGTGGGCCTAGTTATCGTTTTCGAGTCCCTGGAGGAACTGGAAGTAGGGGGCGTCGGCGGAAATCATGAGGGTGGTTTCTCGGCCGAGGCTCTTGCCATAGCTTTCGAGGGTTCGGAGGAAGGCGTAGAACTCGGGGTCCTGGCCGAAGGCGTCTGCGTAGATGCGTGTGGCTTCGGCGTCGGCCTGACCGCGGATGATTTCGGCGTCGCGGTTGGCACTGGAGGTGATCTCGGCGAGGTCCCGCTGGGTTTCGCCCTGGATGCGAAGGGCTTCGCCTTCGCCTTCGGAGCGGAACTGTTGAGCGACGCGCTGGCGTTCGGTGATCATGCGGTCGAAGACGCGGGCCTGGACGGAGGGGACGTAATTGAGTCGCTTGATGCGGACATCGACGAGGACGATGCCGTACTGTCCCATGCTGCGGCCAGCCTCAGCGAGGATGCGGCCTTCGAGTTCTTCGCGGCCGCCCTTCTCGGCGGGGTCGATTTCGGTGGCGACCATGACCTGTTCTGCGGCTTCGGATTGAGGTATGCCTGACCAGCTGGATGAGCGGACGATCTGTGCGAGTCCGGTGCTGGAGACGGCGTCGCGGACGACAGAGTCGATGACGTCGTCGAGGCGAGACTGGGCGCCGCTTTCGTCGCGGACGGATTGGAGGAAGAGCAGGGGGTCGACGATGCGCCAGCGGGCGGTGGTGTCGATCTGGATGAACTGTCGTTCGAGGGTGGTGATCTGGTTGGGGTCGCCATCCCAGGCGAGGAGTCGTTTATCGAAGCGGCGGACTTGATCGACGAAGGGGACTTTGATGTGGAGACCAGCATCGGTGATGGGTTGTCCGACAGGGCGACCAAAGCGGAGGATGACGGCCTGCTCGGTTTCATCGAGGGTGTAGAGGGATGATCCGGCGAGGATCGTGAGGAGGACGACAACGATGGCGATGACGGACTGGATCATCAGCGGGCTCCTCCCGTGACGGGGTTACCGGCTTCGGGGTTGAGGTTGAGGAGGGGGAGGGGTCCGGCCTGGCCGGATTCGATCACGAAGATTTTGCCGACTTCGGGGAGGACGCGGTCGATCATTTCGAGGTACATGCGCTGTCGGGTGACCTGGGGGTTGCTCTGGTAGGCCTCGAGGAGGGCGAGGTAACGGTCGGTTTCGCCACGAGCGACGTTGACGCGTTCGGCTTTGTAGCCTTCGGCCTGGGCGATGAGCTGCTGGGCTTCGCCTTCTGCACGGGCGAGGATCTGGTTGCGGGAGCGTTCGGCTTCGTTGATGGAGCGTTCGCGTTCCTGCTGGGCGGCGTTGACGTCGTCGAAGGCGGGCTTGACGCGTTCGGGTGGGAGGACGTCCTGTAGTTCGACGGCGGTGATGGTGAGGCCGATGTCGTAGGCTTCGAGGGCTGTCGAGAGGTCTTCCTGCATGCGGTTGGCGATGGAGACACGACCGACGGTGAGGGCGTCGGCGCCGATACGGTTGCCGACGATGCGGCGCATGGCGGCTTCGGAGATGTCGCGGAGGGTTTCAACGGGTGCCCGGACGGAGTGGAGGTACTTGACCGGGTCGGTGATGCGGTACTGGACGACCCATTCGACGTCGATGACGTTGAGGTCGCCGGTGAGCATGAGGGAGACGTCGAGGTCGGCGGCGGTCTTTTCGAAGCTGGATCGTTGGCCGATGTTGGTGGTGGTGAAGCCGAATTCCTCTTTCTGGACGCGCTCGGTGGGGACGAAGGTGGCGGTCTCGATAAAGAAGGGGAGTTTGAAGTTGAGGCCGGGGTCGGCGACGCGGCTGACCTCGCCGAAGCGTTTGACGACGGCTCGGCCCTCAGTGGCGACGGTGTAGATGGAGGTCCAGATGCCGACGCCGACCAGGACGATCAGGATGAAAATGGGTGTGAAGCCGGCCCCGTAGCGTTTCCAGAGGAGTTGGAGCACTTCTGCGGGGTCGATGTCGGGCTGGTTGCCGAAACCGCCTGGGGTTCTGGCCATGGTTTGGGTCCTCTCGAACAGCGTTGCGAACTGTGGAGTGTAGTCGGGTTTGGGTTCTCGGCCTTGCAGACAGGGATGGTTGTTTTCCCGCAAGCGTGTTGGGTTGGCGGGGGTCGCTATCTTGTGGGTCCATGAGCGAGGCTGGTGTCGGCATCCCGGAGCAGGTGGTTCGTCGTCCGCTGTGGCGGAATCTGAACTTCACGCTGATGTGGACCAGCACGGCGGCGTCGGGTTTTGGGGATCGGATTCTGATGCTGACGGCCTGGGTGCTGCTGGGTGGATTGGCGGTCGGGACCGACTCGACGAGTCTGAAGGCGGGGATCAGCTTTGCGTTCTTTGCCCCTTACATCCTGTTGAGTTTGCCGGCGGGGTGGCTGGCTGATCGGCTGCCACGGAAGTGGATCATGCTGGCGTGTGATCAGACGCGAGGGCTAGCGATTCTGCTGGGCTTGTACTGGCTGGTTGGGGCGACGGGTTCGGCCCATGTCGCTGATCGTTTTCATTCGCAGGTCATCATCGTGGTGGTGATCGCGGGGGCTTGTGCGGCGACATTTAACCCGGCTCGGAATGCGGTGGTGCCGGAGATCATTCCGAGGGCTCAGCTTCAACCGGCGAATGCGGTGATTCTTGGCATCAACGTGGTGGCGTCGATGTGTGGGATTCTGCTGTTCAATGCGATCACGGATGCGGACAGCATCGAATCGGTGAAGACGGGGCTTTGGCTGTGCGCGGGTTTTTATCTGATCTCGGGCTGGTTCTTTGCATTTTTGCGTCCGATTCCGCATCAGCGGGTGGCTCAGGGGACTGCGTCGCGGTCGCTCTGGCCGGGCGTGGTTTACGCGCTGAGGCACAAGCGGCTGCTGGTGCTAATGGGGTTCAACATTCTTCTGTGGGCGGCGGGGGCGATGGTCTTCAGTGCGGTGCCGGGTCTGGCGCGGACGCACTTCGGGCTGACCGGGGATGAGCAGTTGAGTTTTGAGGCGATTGTGAGCGCGGCGGTTGGTTTGGGGATGTTGGTTGGGGCGATTGTGATTGGGACGCTGGGGCGTCGTCGGGAGTCGACGATGACGCTGATGGTGGCGACGGTGCTGCTGGGTGCGGTGCTGGTGTCGTTGTCGCTGGTTCCGGTTTATGGGTTGTCGGTGATGCTTGGTTTTCTGGTGGGGGTGTTCGGGAACATCGCGATCGTGACGACGATCACAACGATCCAGTGTCTGACGCCTAATTACATCCGGGGGCGGGTGATGGGGCTGACGGCGCTGACGAACACGATGGTGAGTGTGGTCACGTACTTCGTCATCTGGCGGGTGCCGGAAGCGGACACAATCATTGTGATTGCGTTGGGGGTGATGGGGACGGTCATGGTGCTGGTGGGACTGGCAGGGCTTTGGACTCACATGAGTCGTGGGCCGATGGAAGCGGATCGTGTGGCCAATGGTTTCTGGCACTTTGTGCGGTGGTACACGCTGATCTATCACCGTTGTCGTTGGGTGGGCCGGTATCGGGTGCCGAGTGAGGGGCCGGTGATTTTTGCGGCGAACCACACGACGGGGCTGGACCCGCTGGTGATGCAGGCTGGGTGTCTGCGGCGGGTGCGGTGGCTGATGCTGACGAGTTATCTGTTCTGGTTTTTGGGGCCGCTTTGGCGGTCGATCAAGCCGATCGCGATGGATTACGGGGAGAACAACACGGGTCGGATCAAGCGTGTGGTGACGGTGCTGAAGGAGGATCGGGACGTGGTGGGGATCTTTCCGGAGGGGTCGCTGCAGCGGACGGAGCGGGTGCTGGCCCCGCTTAAGCCTGGGATCGTAATGATTCAGCGGCGGTCGGGGGCGCCGATTCAGCCGATCTGGATCGACGGGACGCCCAGGAAGCATGCGATGCTGTGGCACTTTTTCTGGCCGGGGCGGGTGACGGTGGTTTATGGGGAGGTTTGGCGGCCGGAGGAGGGTCTGTCGACGGAGGCGTTTCTGGAGGAGCTTCGGTGTCGGATGGAAGCGCTTGAGGCGGAGGTGGCTGGGGCGAAGCTGCTGCCTTGTAATGGGTAGTGTCCTGGGTGGAGGTGGCTGGTGCTCGCGGTCGGGCGGGTGCGTGAGCTAGACTGTTGTATGGATTTGCCGATTCGTCAGAACTGATTTTGAGATTGGAGTTTGCGATGCCACGACCTGTCACGCTGTTCACCGGCCAGTGGGCTGATCTGCCATTTGAGACGATGTGCGAGAAGGCGGCGGCGTTTGGCTATGACGGTTTGGAGCTGGCTTGCTGGGGAGATCACTTTGATGTGGAGCAGGCGGCGGAGAGTGATGCTTACTGTCGGGAGCGGTGGGCGATTCTGGGGAAGTACGACCTGACAGCTTTTGCTGTGTCGAACCATCTGGTGGGTCAGGCGGTGTGTGATCTGATCGACGAGAGGCACCAATCGATTCTTCCTGAGTCGGTGTGGGGTGATGGGGATGCGGAGGGGGTTCGGCGGCGGGCGGCGGAGCGGATGATTTTGACGGCGCAGGCTTGTCGTCGGTTTATCGATCAGAAGCCGGAGGGTAAGGATGCATTTCCGGCAGTGGTGAATGGGTTTACGGGGTCGAGCATCTGGCATGCGACCTATGCGTTCCCGCCGACGAGCCAGGCGTATTGGGATGCGGGTTTCAAGGATTTTGGGGATCGGTGGAAGCCGATTCTGGATGCGTTTGAGAAGGCGGATGTGAACTTTGCGCTGGAGGTGCACCCGACGGAGATCGCGTTCGATCTGGCGACGTCGGAGCGGGCGATCGAGGCGGTGGGTGGTCACAAGCGGTTCGGGTTTAACTATGACCCGTCGCACCTAGGGTATCAGGGGGTGGACTACGTGAAGTTCATACGGGCGTTCGCGGAGCGGATCTATCACGTGCACATGAAGGATGTGTGGTGGGGTCACGGGGATGGGTCGGTGGGTGTGTTCGGGGGTCATACGGATTTCTGTGATCCGCGGCGGTACTGGGATTTCCGTTCGCTTGGGCATGGGGATATTGATTTCGAGGAGATCATTGTCGCCTTGAATGATGCGGGGTATCGCGGGCCGTTGTCGGTGGAGTGGGAGGATGGGCGGATGGATCGTGAACATGGCGCGACCGAGGCGTGCGACTTCGTACGGTCGGTGGATTTCCCGAGCAGTGATCTGGCGTTTGATGGTCAGTTCGATCGATAGGTTGGGTTCATGCTGACGGCGTTGTGTTTGCTGGCTCAGAGTCAGGCCCCTGCGGCGAGCGGGGCCGGGAGTGGTGGCTCGCTGATTCTGTGGGGCGTGATTCTGATCGCGGTGGGTCTGGGCCTAGTGGTGCTGGAATTTTTCGTGCCGTCGGCGGGGGTGTTGGCGCTGGCGGCGTCGGCGAGCCTGGTGGTGGGGATCGTGATGCTGTTTATCAGCGATACGACGCTGGGGTTGTTCGCGACGTTGTTTGCGTTGGTGCTGCTGCCGGTGATCGTGGGGACGGGACTGAGGATCCTTCCGCACACGCCTGTTTTCCGGATGTTGACGCTCGGATCGAATCAGGAGGCGGAGGAGGCTGCGGCGGCGAAGAAGTCGACGCGGGTTGGGCAGGAGGGGGTGGCCTTGAAGGATCTGCGGCCTGTGGGGATGTGTGAGATTGGGGGCGAGCGGATCGAGTGTCTGGCACAGGGCGGGGTGATTGATGCGGGCTCGCGGGTGCGTGTTGTGTCGGAGGATGCGTTTCAGGTGAAAGTGGCTGCGGTCAAGGTCTGAATAATCAGGCCTCTTTATCCTACGCAAGGATGTTGATCGTTCTGCACGTTTTTGGCTTCAGTACTAAGGGAAAACCACCGATTAGCCGGATGGCAATGTTTTGGGCATAGCCGTCATGTTTTGCGATCTGGTCCCGCTGGAGCATAAGATGAAACTAACCATTGGTCGAAAGCTGGCGTTTGGTTTTACCGTGGTCACGGCGATTGGCATCGGCGTGGGTGTGGTGGGTCAGGTTGCGCTGAATCACCTGTCGAATCAGGTTGAGGAAGTCGCGGAGATGACAGCGGACAGTCAGGTGGGTGGCAAGTCGCAGACGACGCTTCTGGAACTGCGGACTGCGGTTAAGGACTACCTGCTGACGAACAAGGAGTCGGAGTACGAGATGTACACGGTGGCTCGAGAGCGATTCCGAGAGCTGCTTGAATCGAGCGATGCCAGCTTCCAGAACCCCGGGCGGCGTGCAGAGCTTGTCAAGATCCGGGAGAAATTTGATGCGTATGACGCTGCCTTCTACGAGGCAAAGCAGGTCATCACGCGACGCAACTATCTGCGCGATCAGTCACTGCTACCGGCTGGCCGAGGCCTGCGTTTGGCTTTGAAGGAGTATGAAGACGTCTTGCGAGGCCGCGGGGATTTACAGGGCGTGACGGAGGTCGCGGATACAACGGTGAACCTGATGTTGGTCCGGCTTTATGGCCGGATGTATCTGGCAGGGGGCGAATCTGAACGGCTTGAGCGCACGCAGGTTGAGCTGGCTTCTCTTAAAGAGCGTATAGCCGGCTTGCGGACCTCAGCGGGTGCATCCGACGTTGATTTTATCGAGCGTTTCGAAGCCCTGACGAACCAGTACGGAGAGAACCTGGCTGAGCTAACGGAACTGGTGGCTCAGCGTGATGCCTTGGTGCTCGGCTCATTGGATGTCTTGGGACCTCAGATTTATGGGCATTGGCAGACGATCGTCGAAAGTCTGGCGGAAGATGCCAGTCGGATCAACGGCGAGGCTCTCGCTACGGCTGAGCGGAATGTTCTGACCGTCAACATTGCCATCCTCGCTGACATTCTTTTGGCGGCCTTGCTGGCGTTCTTCATCACGCGCAGTATCACGGTTCCGATGAATCGGACGGCGGCGGCGATGCTGGACATTGCTGAGGGGGATGGCGATCTGACTGTTCGACTGGATGAGAAGCGGCAGGATGAGCTGGGTCTTCTGGCCAGGGGCTTCAACCGGTTTGCCAGCAAGGTGCATGACCTGGTGGCGTCGGTTCAGGGGGCCTCACACGAGGTCGCTTCAGCTTCGACCGAGATTGCGGCGACGTCTGAGCACATCTCCAAGGGTCTCCTTGATCAGCAGCGTCAGGTGAGCGTGATTGCTTCGGCGGCGGAGGAGATGACTGCATCGGTGGCTGAGGTTTCGAATCAGGCTGGAAGCGGTCTGGAGCGTGCCCGCGAGGCGGGTGAGATGGCGAGTCGTGGCGGCAGCGTCGTGAAGCAGACCATCGAGGACATGCAGGAGATCGCTGATGCGGTGAAGGCCACGGCGAACTGCGTGGAGGACCTTGGAAGGCGCGGCGAGCAGATCGGTGCGATTATCGAGGTGATCAACGACATCGCGGATCAGACGAACCTGCTGGCGTTGAACGCGGCGATCGAGGCGGCCCGTGCGGGTGAGCATGGTCGCGGGTTCGCGGTGGTGGCCGATGAGGTGCGTAAGCTCGCAGACCGGACGACCAAGGCGACCGAGGAGATCGCTGAATCGATCGAAGCGATTCAGGAAGGGACAGGTACGGCGGTCGAGCGGATGCAGTCCGGGACATCGCGGGTGTCTCAGGGTGTGGCTCGTGCCGAGGAGGCGGGCGAGAGTCTGGAGTCGATTGTGGCCGGCTCGAACGAGGTTTACCGGCTGGTTGAGAGCATCGCTACTGCGAGCAGCGAGCAGGCTTCCGCCAGCCAGGGCGTGACGAGCAGCGTGACGGAGATCTCGACGGTGATTTCCTCGTCGGCTGAGGGCTCGAAGCAGGCTTCGGAAGCGATCGAGTTGTTGTCGCGGAAGGCGGAGCAGCTGTCGGCCCTGATCTCGAAGTTCAAGCTGCATGCGGATGATCGGCGGAAGAACGAGGGGCCGATCCCTCCAGACATCCGGGACAAGCGGCTGGATGTGAAATCGCACGGCATCGAGCTGATGCGTAAGCAGGGGCTGGATCCGGCTGAGTTTGATAAGAAGTGATGAGGTTTAGTCGGCGGCGAGTGCCTCGGCCCGTTCTCTGGCGGTGGCGAGGTTCTCGATCCGGACGCCGAAGTTCTCACCGACTTTAACGGCAGATCCGTCGCCGACCACCTTGTTGTTGATCAGCAACGACAGGTGGTCGTCGGCGGATTTGCTCAATTCGAGGATGGCTCCGGGCCCGAGGGAGAGGATGTCGTCGAGGGGCAGCTTCTGGCGGCCGACTTCGACGATGAAGGGGACGCGGAGTTTGAGGAGGGTTTTGACATCGGTCGCCATAGTGTGGTTATCGGCCGGCGGGCCGGCGGGGCTGGAAAGTGCGTATCAGGTCCTGAAGGTTGATTCGGCGACGTCGATGGCCTTGGCGAGGGCGGCGGCCTTGTTGACGGTTTCCTGGTGTTCGGCGTCGGGATCGGAGTCGGCGACGATGCCGCCACCGGCCTGGAGGTGGACGTTCCATGTGCCCTGCTGCTCGGCGGGCTGCACGACCATGGTTCGTAGGGCGATGGCCATGTCCATGTTGCCCTGGAGGTCGGCGTAGCCGACGGCGCCGGCGTAGGGACCGCGTCGGGTGGGTTCGAGTTCGTCGATGATCTGCATCGCGCGGATCTTGGGTGCCCCGCTGACGGTGCCGACGGGGAGGGTGGTGCGGAGAGCGTCCCAGGCGGTCAGACCGTCGAGGAGGGTGCCTTCGACGGTGGAGCTGATATGCATGACGTAGCTGTAGCGTTCGACTTCCATCAACGCGGTGAGTTCGACGGATCCGGCGTGGGCGACGCGGCCGACGTCGTTACGGCCGAGGTCGACAAGCATGATGTGTTCAGCTCGGTCTTTGGGATCGGCGAGGAGTTCGGCCTCGAGAGCTTTGTCCTCGTCGGGGGTATTGCCGCGGTGCCGGGTGCCGGCGAGGGGTCGGTTGATGATTTGGCGGTCTTTGACCTTGCAGAGGATCTCTGGGCTGGAGCCAATGAGCATACCGCCTTCGATCTGGAGATAGAACATGTAGGGTGAGGGGTTGACGACGCGGAGGGATCGGTAGATGTCGAAGGGATCGACGGGTGTCTGTCGGGTGAAGCGCTGGCTGGGGACGACCTGGAAGGCGTCGCCAGCGAGGACGTATTCCTTGACGCGTTCGACGGCCTGCTGGTACCCCCCTTCTCCGAGGTTGGAGGTAGGGAGTCTGGAGGGTGCGGAGTGAAGGTCGAGTCCGGCTTCGGCCAGGGTAAGGCTGTCGAGGCCTTGTGGGTGGGGCTCGGCGAGTTGTTGGGCGATGGTGTGGAGGTGTTCCAGAGCGTTGTCGTAGGCGGTTTCGGGCGACTGGTCGGCGAAGAGGTCGACGTGGGTGATGAGAGTGGCGGTTTTCTGGACGTGGTCGAAGGCGACGAGGTCGAGGTAGAGCTGGAGGTGGATGTCGGGGAGGTGGCGGTCGTCTTCGGGTGGGTTGTTAAGCCGCTCGGGTTCGGCGTAGCGGACGGTGTCGTAGGCGGTGTAGCCGACCCAGCCGCCGGTGAACTCCGGCAGGCCGGGGAGCGGATGGGCCTGGAGTTGTTTGGAGAGCTCGGAGACTTCGTGGAGGGGGTCTTCGGCGATGCGTGCGCCGGTGGGGATGAGGTTGTGGGTGGAGCGGATTTCGACTTCGTTACGTCTAGCGATGAACTCGGCGGCGGGTCGTGAGCCGAGGTAGCTGAAGCGGCCGACACGGTCGCCATCGATCACGGATTCGAAGAGGAAACTGGGCGCGTTGCGGACATCGGGAGCGACAAGACGACGGTAGGCGAGGACGGGGGTCATCCAGTCGCTAAGGACGCGGAGTGAGACGGGCAGGAATCGGTTACCGGTGGCCTGTGCCTGGCTGAAGAGATCCGGGAAGGCTTGTTGGGAGGGGATCGAGTGCGCCATGTGCGCTCACTTCGGGGCGGGTTGCGGGGACTGGGAGGCGGCGGTGTCGTCGGATGGGGTGGTGTCCGGGCCGTACATGGAGGCTTCCTGGCCGGCGCGTTTCTTCTCGATGTACTTACTGACCCAGGTTTCCCAGCTGCGGCCGGTGGCGGGGTCTTTGCCGGTCATGGCGATGGACTTGATCTGGTCGTAGGGGATGGTCTGGGTTTGGCCGTCGGGCGTCATGAGGCGGAGTACGGCGGCGTCTTTGCGGCGATCGAACAGGTAGCCCGCGGCGGTGTTGCCTGTGGTGAGGTGGAGGGTGACATCGCCTCGGTAGTCGAAGGCTTTATCGATGGCGTCTGCGCGTTCGGTGTCGTTGGCAGGCTCGAAGTGTGTGCCTTCGAGGCTGGCTGTCTGGTCTGTCTGGGGGGGTTCACTCATAGCTGGTCTAGCGTACCCTATGGGCAGTGGTTTGGGATTGGCGGCCCTTTCTGGAGCCCATGGGATGAATATCGAGACGTTTTTGGGTCATCACGGGGTGACGGTGAATCCGTTTGCGGCGGAGGAGGCGAGTCTGGATCCGGTTTTTGATCGGATGATTGACGGGCCGCCTATGCATCCGGACTTCACGAAGATTCTGGGGCGGGTGGATCGGCCGAGTGGCGCGGTGGTGTTCGGGGAGAAGGGCAGCGGGAAGACGGCGATCCGGCTGATGATCGAGCGGCACGTGGCGAGGCACAACGTGGAGCGCGATAGCGGGCGGGTGATGCAGGTGGCGTACGACGATCTGAATCCGGTGCTGGACCGGCTGACGCGTCGGTTTCGGGGGGATGAGCAGGCGATGCTGGATCATCTGGGTCTGGCGGACCATCAAGACGCGATCCTGAGTGTAGCGGTGACGCAGTTGGTTGACGGGTTGCTGCGGCCTGAGGATGGTCCGAACGGGCGGATGCCGCTTCCCAAGGATGCGTGGCAGCGTCTGCGGAAGATGAGCCGTGATGAGCGGGTGGACCTGCTGGTGCTGGCGAGTTGGTACGACCAGCCGGTCAACGGGGGTGTGGTGTCGCGTTGGCAGCTGCTGAAGAAGCGGCTGCGGGTTGGCTGGCGGTTGCCTCATCAGGCGTTGCTGCAGGCGGCGTTGCTGCTGCTCATCGTGGCGGGGATTCTGGCGGTGGTGCTTGGGCTGGAGCTGGGGACCTCGGTGTTTCTGGTGCCGGCCTGCGGCTTGAGTTTCGCGGGGGGGTTGGGGCTGCTCGGCTGGTGGGGCTGGCAGCGATGGTCGTTGTGGCGGTTGTGCGTGGGGATTCGTCGAGAGCTACGGCCTGTGGAGCGGGGGGTGGATGAATCGATGGCGATGCTGGGGCGTCTACGTTCGATGGACGTTCGACGTCAGCCGCTTGGGCGGGGTGCTCATCAGGATGAGACGGGGCCGAAGGCGGCGGATGACAGCCGGTATCGGCTGACGCAGCGGCTGCTGAAGGTGCTCAAGGTGCTGGGCTATGACGGGATGATGGTGCTGATGGATCGGGTGGACGAGCCGACGATCATCAGCGGGAACCCGGCGCGGATGCGTCCACTGGTTTGGCCATTGTTCGACAACAAGTTCTTCCAGCAGCCTGGGGTGGGAGTCAAGCTGCTGCTGCCCATCGAGCTTCGGCATGCGTTGTTCAAGGAGTCGCCGGCGTTTTTTCAGGAGGCTCGGCTGGACAAGCAGAGTCTGATCGATCGGTTGTCGTGGTCTGGCGCGACGCTTTATGACTTGCTGTCGAGTCGTTTGCGTGCGTGCAGGAATGATCGCAGTTCAGATTTCTACTTGGCGTATTTGTTTGCCGAGGATGTGAACAACGCTCATATCGTCGATGCGCTGGATCAGATGCATCAGCCACGGGATGCCTTGAAGTTTATTTACAACGTGGTTTTGGAGCACTGCAAGCTGGTTCCGGAGGATCAGGAGAACTTCAAAATTGCGCGGCTGACGCTCGACAACGTCCGGCAACGGCAGGCTCAGCGGGTCCAAGACCTTTATCGCGGGTTAAGCCCGGGTTGAATCGGGCATTAGGACATGAGAATCTTCAAGGGAACTGACCGGTAACGTCGATCTGCCAATTAGTTATCAGCACGAGGGCCGAATGGAGAGGCCCGCAGGATTGGACACGCGTCATGGGTTGCTCTAGTCTCTCTACGGATGGAGAGGCCATGCGGCCTGGTAAGCGACTTTATGATCTGCTTACAGAAGGTGCTCTCCAGAACCAACCTTGGACCATGGAACCATTAACAACCCGGCTATCTACACCAGACCTTTTGCCTCATTGTTAGAGGCTGATTGATTTTCGAGCCGTTGTGTAAGCGGCCGAAGCCTTTGTCCACGCGGTGTTGGATACCTTTTAGAAGGAGTGATAAGAATGTCACTGATCAAGAATTGCACGACGGCTACCCTCGCCGCTAGCGCTCTAGCTTTCGGCCTCTCGACCAGCGCGATGGCCCAGGACGCTCCTGCGGTCAACACGGGTGCCATCAGCGTCGATGCTGGTGTCGACTGGACCAGCGCCTACTACTTCCGTGGTATTGCCCAGGAAAACCAGGGCCTGATCCTTCAGCCCTATGCGACCGTGACCGTCGATCTGTATGAAGACGACACCTTCACGGTGGCCGGTTACGTCGGCACCTGGAACAGCTTCCAGTACAACGACGCAGCCAGCAACGATCCCTGGTACGAGCAGGACGTGTTTGTTGGTGTAACCGTCGGTCTGCCCGAAGGTCTGACGCTCGACGTGTCGTACGTCAACTACTACAGCCCGCGTGGCGGTGCTGGTTTCGCCGAAGAGTTCGCCTTTGTTCTCGGTTATGACGACAGTGAACTGCTGGGCGAGTTTGCTTTCAGCCCGTACGCTTTGCTGGCGCTTGAATTTGACGGCGGTGCGGATGGCGGTGCCGACACCGGTACCTACCTTGAGCTCGGCGGTGAGTTTGCCCTAAACGTGCTGCAGTCCGAAGATTACCCCGTTGATCTGACCATTCCGTTCGCGGTTGGCTTCAGCATCGCTGACTACTACGAGTCGGGCAACGCTGGTGATGAAGATTTCGGCTTCATTCAGGTTGGTCTCGTGGCTTCGACCCCGCTCGCTTTCATCCCTGCTGAGTACGGTGAGTGGTCGGCCAGTGCCGGCATCCACCTGCTGTTCATGGGCGACGCAGCCAGCGATATTGGCGAAGGCGTTGTTCACGGTTCCGGCGATGTGGTGCCCATCGGCACCGTCGGCATCAGCCTGAGCTACTAAGATCTTCGCCATGCCTTCGGCATGCTGATCTGAAACAATCAAGACCTCGGCCTTCGGGCCGGGGTCTTTTTTTTTGTTGGGTCTCGGCTGGTTCAGGCGTGGATGGCTGCTAGCGCTGCCAGCAGGCGATCCACGTCTTCGGGGGTGTTGCTCGGGCCGAAGCTGATGCGCAGGGCGCCATCTGGCAGGAGACCGAGTTGGCGGTGGACCTGGGGCGAGCAGTGGAGCCCGGCACGGGCGGCGATGTGGAAGGAACCGTCGAGGATCGAGGCAAGGCTGGCGGCGTCGAGCAGCGATGACGTGAGGCTGAGAATTCCGATGGTCTGGCTCGAATCGGCTGAGCCGAGCGGTTGGAGGGCGGGGATACGCTGCAGGCCATCGAGAAGCTGTGTTCTGAGAGCCCGTTCGGTTCGGAGGCGTTGAGTGAGAATGTCGTCTGTCAGGGGTTCGATGGCGGCGAGCAGGCCGGCGAGACCGATGGTGTTGGGTGTGCCAGCTTCGAGGCGGTGAGGCAGTTCGTGCGGTTGGGTAGGGGTTTTGGAGTCGCCGCCTGTCCCGCCAAAGCGGATGGGGTGGATGGCTTCTGCGGCTCGCTGGCTGAGGCAGAGGGCGCCGGTTCCCGTGGGGCCGGCAAGACTTTTATGGCCGGAGAAGGCGAGGAGATCGATGTGGAGACTGTCCATGTCGATCGGAACGAGTCCGGCGGTCTGTGCGGCATCGACGCAGAGGAGCGTTTGGGTGGCGGCCAGCTGCTCGCCTATCTCGGCGATAGGCTGGAGGGTGCCCAGGACGTTGGAGGCGTGGCTGATGACCACCAGTTTGGTTTGGTCCGTGCAGGTGCTGAGGAGTGCTGGTGCTTCGACGACGCCTGACTGATTGAAGGGCACGCGGGTGAGGCTGATGTGGTTTTGCTGGTGGAGGGTTTCGAGCACGCGCGAGGTGGCGTTGTGTTCGAGTGTGGTGGTGACGACGTGGGGTTTGGGGTCGGCGGGAGTTTCGGGAAGGACGCCTTGGATCGTGAGGTTGAGGGCGTCGGTGCCGTTGTGCGTGAAAACGACATGCGAGGGGTCTGGGACGCGCATCAGACGGACCAGCACGGTTCGTGTGCGGTCCATGACAGACTGGGCGGCGGTGGAGAGTCGATGGCCGGCGCGGCCTGGGTTGCCGGCTTCGTGGCGGGCGAAGTCGGCCATGGCTGTGAGCATGGTCTCGGACTTGGGCCAGCTGGTGGCTGCGTGATCGAGGTAGAGGATGTTCTGGCTGTCGTCGTAAGCGGGCATGGGTCTGTCAGACCGAGGGCAGGCCCTGCACCCGTCGCCAGGCCGAGAGCTGGCCGAGGTGCGTGGCTTCGTGAAGAAGCATGACGTAGCCGAGGAGGTCGCCGACGCGAGGGAAACGGGTGGTCCAGCGTTCGATGGGCATGGGCCTGAGGATGTCCTGCTCGGTGGCGGCTTCGAGTGCGGCGAGGACGCTGGCGTGGCCTTCTGTGAAGCTGGCGACGAGTTGCTCAGGATCGCCATAGGTCGCGAGGTCGGGCTGGGGGCTCGACTGCATGCCGAAGGGGTGGTCCTTGGGGTCGGCGGGTGTTTCGCCTTTGAGCAGACCCGCGAGGACTTCGTGGTAGAGGGTGAGGTGGGCCAGGATCCAGGCGGGATGATTCATGCCGGGCGCGGGCTGGTGGGTCCACTGGTCGGGCTTGAGGTCGGCGACGAGTTTCTGGGCGTAGTCGCGATTGGCGTTCCAGCCGGCGATGAGAGTGGCTTTGTAGGCGTCGAGCATGGTGTTGCACCTTTAGAACTTAGGCGGGTAGCCGGAAGCGCGTCGCCAGGCCGAGAGTTGGCCGGCGTGGATGGCTTCGTGCGTGGTCATGAGGAAGGTCAGCATGTCGGCGAGCTTTGGCAGGCTTGCCCGCAGGCTTTCGAACGGATTGGGGGACGCGAGTTGGTCGGCGGAGACGGCTTTTACGGCGGTCGTCAGCCTGTCGTAGGTGGCCGTCAGGGCTTCGTTGAGGTGGTCGGCCGTGGGGTAGCTGGCCAGATCGCTTGTAATTTTGGACCCCATATTGAAGCTGTTCTTGTAGCTTGGTGGGAGGTGCGTGGCCTGGCCGAGCATCTCCAGGGCTGAATCCCGAACGAAGCAGCAGTGGCCGATGATCCAGGCGGGGTGATTGAGGCCCTGAGGCATCTCGGCGAAGCGCTCTGCGGGGATGTCGCTGGCGAGACCGGAGAGGAACTCGTGGGTCATCCTGAAGGCGGCGAGTACTTGGTCCATCCGTGTTCTCCGAGCGGGTTAGTTTCCGACGTAGCGAGCATACAGGGATCGGGCGAGGGTGGGGTCTTCGGTGCCCTTGATGATGGCACGGCCGTCCTGGAAGACGGTGATCTCGAAGGTTTTGTTGGCTTCGGTGACTTCGCCTCGGACGAGGTAAGGCGAGAGCTGCGCGGGGCCGAAGGTGGAGAGACGATCGGAGCAGGCCTTGAGGTCGAAAGGGGTGGCCGTTCGGACCGGTGGGGTGATCTGCACGGCGTGGCGACCGCAGAGGGAGGTGGTCTCCGAAGCGGATGTGCCTTTGAGGAAGCGATGCAGTCTTTGGGGGTAAGATGACTCGACCAAGGTGGTGACGTCGATCTCAGTGATCTTGTGGGTCTGGAGATCGATCTGCAGGAGTTGACGGTTGATGGCCTGCCACTGGTGGGTGAGGATCCGGAGGGCTTCGGCAGCCTGAAAGCCAGCGACGATCGAGATCAGCGGGCCGAGGACGCCGGCTGTGTCACAGGTGGGCGTGGACCCGGGTGGCGGGGGTTCGGGGAAGATCTGCTCGAGGTCGGGGCCTGCGGCGCCTGCCTTTTCCCAGGGCGTGTCGGCGGACAGGGTCTGGGGCAGGATGGCGTAAACGGCTCCGTGCATGGCGACCGCGCCGCCATAGACGTACGGGATGGCGTGCGCCGTGCTGACGTCGTTGAGCAGGTAGCGGGTTTCGAAGTTGTCGAGACCATCGACGATCACATCAACACGCTCTCTGCTGCCACGAGCGCCTGTGAGTTCTTCGATGTTGGCTGGCGTGGCGTCGGCGACAATGGCATCGATCTGGATCTGGCTGTTGATCTTCTCGAGTCGCTGTTTGGCGGCCTGGGCTTTGGGGAGGCCGGCTTTGGCGTCCGACTCGTCGAAGAGGACCTGACGCTGAAGGTTGGTGAGTTCGACGATGTCGCGATCAACCAGCGTCAGGTGACCCACTCCGGCTCTGGCCAGAGCGTCGGCGTTCGCGCAGCCGAGAGCGCCGCAGCCGATGACGATGGCGTGGCTCTCGGCGAGCTGTTGCTGTCCCCTCTCGCCGATGCCGGGAAGGAGCATCTGGCGGTGATAGCGGCTGGTCGGTGGCTGAGAGGTCACGGGTTTATGCTAGCTGAGACGGTTGCGTTGACGCACAGGACCAAGAAAAAACCCTCGACGCTTGCCGAGGGTTTCGAAGAGGTTTGTTGGGGGCTGTCTCACCAGGCGAAGTGGGAGAAGGCTTTGTTGGCGTCGGCCATGCGGTGGACCTGATCGCGTTTGTTGACGGCGGAGCCTTCGTTGCGAGAGGCGTCGAGGAGCTCGCGTCCGAGCCGGATGTACATCGGACGGCCGCTGCCGGAGCGGGCGGCCTCGATGATCCAGCGGAAGGCGAGGCTCTGCTGACGCTTGCGGTTGACCTGCATAGGCACCTGGTAGTTGGAGCCACCAACACGCTTGGAGCGAACCTCCACGGAGGGCTTCACGTTGCTGAGAGCTCGGTGGAAGATTTCGATCGCGGTGGGCTCGCCTTTGGTCTGCTTCTCGATCTCATCCATGGCGTCGTAGACGACACGCATAGCGACAGACTTCTTGCCGTCGAGCATGATGCAGTTGATGAAGCGTGAGAGGACCTTATCGCCGTAGCGGGGGTCCGGAGCGAGCTGTGTTTCGGAGGCGGTAAAGCGACCCATGGATTCCTCGTTGCGTGAATGTCCGCTGTGTCTCCAGCGGATTGGTTGTCTTGTTTACTTGCCGGACTTCTTAACGCCGTACTTGGAACGGCCGCGCTTGCGGCCGTCGACGCCTAGGCAGTCAAGGGCACCGCGGACGATGTGGTAGCGGACGCCGGGGAGGTCACGCACACGGCCGCCTCGGACGAGCACGATGGAGTGCTCCTGGAGGTTGTGTCCTTCACCGCCGATGTAAGCGGTGATTTCCTTGCCGTTAGAAAGGCGAACACGAGCGACCTTGCGGAGGGCTGAGTTCGGCTTCTTGGGGGTCACGGTCTTGACCTGCAGGCAGACACCGCGCCGCTGAGGGCATTGATCGATGTCTTTAACCTTGGACTTAACCGAGGGTGTGCGTCGTGGTTTGCGGATCAGCTGGTTGATCGTCGGCATACGGATGGTCTCATCGCTGGGGCCCTGCTAACAGGCTGGGCCGAGCCACGTAGTATAGACGTAGCAGGTTGGAACTCGCAAACCGGGGTTCACGCGGCTGGAAAGCACATCGCAGATGGCTCTTTAGTCATTTAATGGCATGGATTTGCGCTTCAAGCTGGGATGTGAAATCTGAGACTGTTTGACAGATGTCGTCTGTAGCCGTGCGAGGCCATGCTGCGGGATCGGTCTCCAGCAGGCTTCTGATGGCTGCGGCGGTGCTTTCGGGGGTGGCATTCGATGGCAATGCAGCCATGGCCTGCCGCGGGTCCTTGAGGGGGTAGGCGTCGGCAGACGTGTTGGAAGTCAGGAGACGGGGGGCCAGACTAAGTGAGAGCGGGGGCAGCAGGTCGGCGGCGGGATCGACGCTGGGCTGGATCACGAGGTCGGCGGCGGCGATGAGTTCCGGCAGTCTGGAGGGGATACCGATCAGACGAACGGCGTCGCGGCAGCCCCGATCGGCGATGGATTGATTCAGGCGGTAGCCGACCCAGGTGGCGACCAACAGCACGCACTCGGGATGGCTTCGGTGATACCGGTTGAAGGCATCGAGGATGAGCGGCCAGCGGTCTTCATCAGGGCGCATCGAGGTGTACAGAAGTATCGCATGGCCCTCGGGGATGCGGTAGGCGTGTCGGAGTTGGGCCCGGGTTTGTCTGGCTGTTGCTTGGTCGAGATCCGGGAGGGACAGCGGGGTAGCCAGGGTATGTGTTGGCGACGATGGGGCATATGGATCGTTGGCGATCTGCTGCCAGATGTCCTGATTGAGGGCGATGAGTGTATGGGTGCTCTGACGCGTCATCGCTTTTCGTTCGAGCTGTCGGAGTCTGACCTGGCGGGGTGAAGCGTGATGCAGGAGTTGTCTCAAGCGCCGCCTGGCGGCGGAGAGATGTTGCCGCTGGCGTTTAAGGGTGACGGCTCGCAGGCCTTGCGTCGGGATCATGATGTCGGCGGCGACGAGTGGGCTCAGGGAGATAGAGAGGGCATCGGGTGTTTGGCTGATCTCATCTCTGGCCCAGTTGGCGAACTGGATCAGGGCTCTGGTTTCGGGGCGGAGGGGTTTCTCAGCGGAGGTACGGGTGCGCTCGGGATAAGGTGCGTCGTCGGCTGCTCGGGCGGTGAGAATCGTGAGGTTGTGGCCTCGGGTGATGAGTTCGGCGACGACGTTGCGGAGATCGCCGAGACGCCAGGCGGGGGACCCGCCCCAGGTCGGGGTGATCCAGAAGAGTTTTCGGGTAGAGGTGTTGGTTTCCCGCACGTCGGAAGCGTAACAGGCCGGGTTCACGGGGTCATCAGGCGGGTTATGCTGGGGCCATGGCGAGAATCAGTGTCACGATTTGTTGCGCTAACGCGGCGGACACGCTGGCTGATGCGTGTGCTTCGGCGAAGTGGGCCGATGAACTGGTCATCGTGGACTCGGGTTCGCAGGACAACACGCAGGCGATCGCTGAGGCTCACGCGGATGTGTATGTGCAGGAGCCGTGGCGGGGTTATGTCGAGCAGAAGAAGTTTGGCATGACGCTGGCGAGGAACGACTGGGTGTTCATTCTCGATCATGATGAGGAGATCGACGAGAGGCTTGCGGCCGCGATTCAGGAGATGTCCGAGGAAGAACTGGATCGGTATGACGTGCTTCACTGCCGGAGGAAGAACTACATCTATGGGCGTCATGCACGTGGCTGGGATCCCGACTGGCAGAGCCGTCTGATCCATCGGGGGCGAGCGCGGTGGAACGATGACGCGTTGCACGACGATCGACTGCCAACCACTCCGGATCGCCAGAAGAAGCTGACGGGGGCGTTGCTCCACAAGCGCACCAGTTCGGTGGGTTTTGAGGATTACTTCAGTGGGCGTCGGCTGGACGCGCGGCTGCTGATGGTGGCGGAGCAGCAGTACGCCAAGGGCAAGCGGTGCTCGTCGCTGGACCTCATGCTGCGGCCAGGTTTTACGCTGTTCAAACAGCTGATTCTCAAGGGAGCCATACTGGATGGGACGTTTGGGCTGATGGTCGCCCAGAAGACGGCGGTCACGACGCAGCTTAAGTACGCGGCCTTGTGGGCCGTGCAGCATGGTGTTCATCGGAACGAAACGTCGAAGCAGGGTTGAGCTTCACTTCAGCCTGCGGCGGCGATGAGCAGTTGTTCGAGCTGGTCGACGTGATGCTTCATCGAGCAGGCATGCTGGATCGCGGGGGCTGCATCGACGCAGGCTTGTCGGGTGGCCGGGTCGCAGAGGTCACGGATGGTCTGGCTCAGGGCGGGGATATCTTCGGCGTGGTCGATGAGGCGCCCGCGCCAGCCCGGGGTCTGCAGGCCTTGGATGGCGTCGGGTTCGACGAGGTCGGCGGCGCCGTTGGTTCGGGTGGTGATGACAGGGACCGCGGCGAGGAGTGACTCGGCGACGATTTTACTGGCCGGGTCGTAGAAGCTGGGGAGGATTGTGACATCGGCGGCGGCGTAGACGCTGGCCATATCGCTTGTCGATCCGGGCCAGCGGGTCCGAGCGTCGATGCCGAGCTGTTTGGCGAGTCGTTGGAGGCTGGCATCGCGTGGGCAGACCATCACAAGGACAGCCTCTGGGGCTTTGGCTTGAGCAAAGGCGTGGAGGAGTTGCACCGCGCCCTTGCGACGGGGTGCGTGAGCGGGGAAGACAAAGGCGATCTGGTGATTGTCGAGTTGCCAGGCCTGTCGGGTCTGCTGACGGCGTTCGTCCCGGAGGTTGGCATCGAGGACTGGAGCTTCTGCGGCGTTGGGGATCAGGTTGATGCGCTCCGGTGGGACGCCCCGGTCGATGAGTTGCCGCTGCATGTAGCGGCTGATCGCGACCCAGCGATAGACGCTGGCATCGGCGAGCGTCTGCTGTTCGGCGTCACGCATCGCGCGCTGCTTGGAACTCAGCAGGTGTCCTAGACGGCGAGCGAACCTGGAGGTTGTACCGGGCTGCCAGCGCAGAGCCTGGCGGTGTAGTTCGTAATAGATGCCTGCGCGGGGTTCGACGACGCGTGCCGGAGCGAGCGTCGTGACCGAGAGGCTGGTGTCGAAGTCCGGGCCGGCGAGGCGGTGTTTGAGCCAGCTCCGGTAGCGCCAGAGATGACCAGCGGTTTTGAAGCGATCGGCGTTGGCGGCTTCGATGGGCACATCCGGGATGCTGGAGTCTTTGCCGACGGCTCCGCAGAGGAGGGTGGGTTGGTGACCGCGTGCCTGGAGCTGCTGGATGATCTGCTCGGTGGATTTTTCAGCGCCCCCCCTGCCTAACTCGTAACGTTCGATGGTGACGGCAATGCGCATGGTTCAGATACCTGCGGACTTGAAGACGCGGAGCGCTGTTTCAGCGACCTGCTCGACGGTGATCGCTTCCATGGTGCCGGACGTGAAGGTTGGGTAAGGCTCGATCGCGGTCTGGATGCGATCGGGTGCGATCACGTGGTGATCGTGTTTGAAGGGGATGAGGGTCCATTCGGGCCCGGTCGGCCCGAAGAGCGTGACAACCGGTGTTATCACGGCGGCGGCGACGTGCCGGGGGCCGGTGTCGTTGGTCACCAGCAGGCTGGCTCGAGCTATGACGGCTTTGAGCAGGCGGATCGGCCAGCCGGCTTCGGCGAGGTTGACGACATGGGTGCGGGCTTTGGCGACGACTTCGCTGAGGATCGGCTTCTCGGCGGGGGATCCGGTCACGGCGATCACGGAGCCGGTGGATGAAGCGAGTCGGTTGGCGAGACGGGCGTAGCGCTCGGCTGGCCAGCGTTTGGCGGGTTTGCTGGCGCCGGGATTGAGCAGGATGAGTTGCTGGCCCGCGTTGATACCGAGTTCGGCAAGTCGTTCAGCGGTTTCGCGGTGCTGCTGGGGCGTGATCTTGAGCCGCATGGGCGGGATGGGGTGATCGGGTAGTTGCTGTGTTTCGCGGACGAGGCGGAGGTAATAGTCGACGGCGGGCTCGGGCAGCCAGCCGCCAGCCTTGTTCTTTCTGGGCTTAACACGTCGGTTGAGCAGCCAGCCACGGCCGTCGCGGGCGTAGCCGATGCGCTTGGGGATGCAGGCGAGTCGAGCTGCCGCGGCGCTGCGGAAGCTGTTGGGCAACAGGATGACGGTGTCGAAGCGGCCGAGGCGGTAGAGACGGGCTTGAGCACGGATGCCTGCGAGGCCGGGGGTGGTGGGGCGTCCGAGCCAGCGATCGATGCCGTCGAGCGGGCAGAAGAGCGGTCGTAGCGGCCGGGGGACGGAAGCGGTGATCTCCCAGTTGCTCCTGGGAAAGGCTCTTCGTAGGTCGGGGATGAGAGCCGTGGCCATGACGCCATCTCCCAGCCAGGTGGGGAAATCGACAAGCAGGCGTTTGCGAGGGGGCGTTGTGGGCTTCACGCGGATCGCTCGTGGAGCAGCAAGGCGGTGATGGCAGCGAGTTGGACCATGATCCCGCCAAAGGCCCAGCGGAGCAGCAGGTCGGTGTCGCTGGCGGCCATCCAGAGGCCGCCGATGAGGCAGATGGCGGCGATGAGTTGGAGGATCATGGCGAGCATGTGCAGCGGCGCGATTCCCGTGCTGACCGGACGGTGGCTACGGATCTCGCTGAGGATCTGCTTCAGGAGGCGGGCTTCTGAGGTATGTGGGCTATCGACGCTGGACCGCGAGTTCTCGGCGTTTCTCGCTTTCGCAGCTACCGGTTTTGGCTCGGGCGTCGCGGCTGGCTTCGGCGGTTTGGAGATTTGTGGTGGCTGCGGCGCAGGTGTGCTTTCCGGGATCGCCGCTGTCGTGGGGGCAGGCACCTCGGGTGAGGTCGCAGGGGTGTTGCTGACTGCCTGCGCGGAAGCGGCGGCGAGGTCCTTGGGTGCCAGTGGTTCCTCACGAGCACGTTGGATGCGTGCGACGGCGGCGGTGTCCCAGCGGCGTCCACCCAGTTCGGCCTTGTGGATCTCTTCCTGGACCTCGGGCTTACGCTGCTGGGCGACGATGCGGACGGCTTCGACGAGGTTGCCGGAGAGGTAAGCGGGTGCGATCCCGCCTTCGCTGGCTGGCGGGACGATGCCTTCTGCGTGGGGGTCGAGGAGGATGGTGCGCAGGCCCTGCAGGGTGCCTGCTTCGATCTGGTCCTCGTTGACGCCTATGAGCCAGCTTCGGGGGATGTCGATATTGAGGTCGCTGGCGATCTGTTCGAGCGCGAGGCTGACGGACTCGGCCAGTCGGGCTTTCTTCTTGCGGCCGGTCGGTGTCAGCGTGTTGTAGCGGCAGACCTGATCGATCCTCGCGCCGTTGCTGGCTTCTTCGATGAGTCGGCCGATTTCGGCATCCCGGCGGCCATCGTCGCCTGTCTGCGGGGCGAGCATCACCACGCGGTAGCCGAGTCCGCAGATCGAGGCGACCGCGGAGGCAGAGCCCTTGGCGAGTACGGGCGCAGAGATGGCATCGGTGTTGTTTTCGGCGAGCAAGGCGCCGTCGCGTGCTAGGAAAACCGCTGCTCGCATGGTGCCAGAATAGCAGGACGGCTGGCCGCAGGCCGGTGCGGGAGCGAGTCAGCCCTTGCGATCGCGAATGATCTGTTCGGCACGATCCATGGCGGCGGCGAGGTCGTCGTTGGTCACAAAGTGGTCGTAGACCCCGCAGGCGTGGGCCTCGCCGATTTCACGAGTCGCTTCGGCGAAGCGCTTCTGGATCTTCTCTTCGCTCTCGCGTTTGCGTTCGCGCAGGCGTTTGAGCAGCGTGGGTTCATCGGGCGGGAGGATGAAGATGGCCAGGGCCTCGGGGCGTTTGGTCTTGACCTGGATAGCTCCCTGGACATCGATTTCGAGAAAAATGGTTTTGCCTTCTTCAACCGCCTGATCGACAGGGCCCTGTGGGGTGCCGTAGCACTGGCCGAAGACTTCGGCCCACTCAAGGAAATTGCCCTGTTCCAGTTCTTTCTGGAACTGCTCGTGGGTCACGAAGCGGTAGTCGCGGCCATCTTTAACGGTCTGCTCACGTGTGGTCATGGAGACACTGAAGACGCCCTTCAGCCGTTTCTCCATCTCGTGTGCGATGGTGGTTTTCCCAACGCCGCTGGGGCCGGAGATGATGACGATCTGACCGGGTGAGGACGGCGAACTCATGCGGCAACGACTCCGGAGGCTTGACAGACGTGGAGGAGACAGGCCATCCGGACCGCCAGCCCGTGGGTGACCTGTTCAAGAATGGCCGACTGGATGCCATCGGCGACCTCGGCATCGATTTCGAGGCCGCGGTTGATCGGGCCCGGGTGGAGCACCAGCAGGGATGGTTTGGCTCTGGACAATCGCTCGGCGGTCAGGCCGTAGAGCGCGTGGTATTCCCGACGCGAAGGGAACGCAGGGCCCGTGATGCGCTCGAACTGGACCCGAAGCATGTTGACGGCGTCGACATGCGGCAGCACCTCGTCGAGGTTGTGGGCGATCTCGACGCTGTCAGCGGCCAGGCCGGTAGGTACCAGGGTCGGGGGACCGACCAGCACCACGCGGGCGCCGAGGGTGCGGAGCAGATGCAGGTTTGACCTCGCGACGCGGCTGTGGGTGATATCGCCGACGATCGCGACGGTGAGACCCGTGAAATCGAGGTCTGTCAGCCGGTTTAGGCGGGATGCGATGGTGAAGGCATCGAGCAGGCCCTGGGTCGGGTGTTCGTGGCGGCCATCCCCGGCGTTGATCACGGCACAGCGGACGGACTCGGCGACTTTGGCGGCGGCCCCGCTGCGTGGGTGTCGGCAGACGATCACATCGACACCCATGGCCTCGATGTTTCGTGCCGTGTCGATGAGGGTCTCGCCTTTGGAGAGGCTGGAGCCCTTGGCGGAAAAATCGAGGACATCGGCCGACAGCCTGCTGGCCGCGAGGCTGAAGCTGGCTCGCGTGCGGGTGGAGTCTTCGAAAAAGAGGTTGGCGACGACGCAGCCGTTGAGGTCGGGGCGTTTCCAGACGCTGCGACGAGAGACCTCTCCGAAACCGTGAGCGGTGCTGAGCAGCGTTCGGATTTCGTCCGCCTGCAGGCCTCTCAGACCCAGTAGATGGGGCCTGTGCCACGCTGAGACGGTCTGTGAGTCGTTGGCCACGCCGTGCATCTGCTCATCCTAGGGACAAGCCGGTGCCGTGCAACGGGCGATGGATGGGCTAGCGGGCGAGGCTGGTCCGTGACGACGTGGATCGTTCGGTTGAGCGCTCTTCACCGTCGACCAGCGAGCGGTCGGCGACGACGGTGAGATCGATCATGTCCTCGGAGATGGTCTGTCCGATGTTGTCCTTGACCCGGGCCTTGAGCCGGTATTCGCCGACACCCAGGTTAGATGGCAGCCGGATCAGCTGGACCATGAAGAAATCGCGTCGGCGGTTCTTCGAGCGATCAACCACCTCGACCGGCTCCTGGCGCCAGACCATCAGGCCGTCACGGCGTTCGTACAGCCGGACTTCCTGGGTGATGCGGGTATGGTGCCAGCCGTCGCTGATCTCGGTCTGGAAGCCTTCTAGTTCGAGGTAGACGATCATCGGATGCTCACGTCCAGCGAGGAGCCGGCGGGAGTCGAGGGTGTCGTAGACGCCATAGCCCGAAACCGAGGTGCAGAGCTCGATTTTCTGGATGCTCACTGGGCCTTCGTCGATGCCACGCAGGTCGTAGGCGAGCTGGTTGAGATCGAGCATGTGCTCCTCGGCGGCCTGGCGCTCAGCTGCGAGCAGGAGTCGCCTGAGTCTGGAGATTTGCTCTCTTTGCTGGCGACTGAGCAGGCTCATCGAGAGCTCGGGATCAACGGTGGGATCGGTCAGGAGCCAGCCGGAATCGCGAACGGCGTCGAGCATGACGTTGGGAATGGGCCGCTGGGTGCGGAGGGTGCTGGCGGATTCTGCGGGCTGGATACGGCTGTCTGCGAGGGGACGCTCGGCGGGTGCCAGAACTGGCGGCCGTGAACTGGTTTGTGTCTGATCGGCTGCCTGCTCGGGAGCTGAGCCGCCAAGGGCCTTGTGGTCGATCCATCTCACGGCCGGTGGCGGCGGGGACCAGTCTGGTTCGGCCGGCTGCTGGAGGGAGGCCTGCTGCCGCTGGATCATCTGCAGCGCCTCGTTTTGGCGCGCGATCTCTTCGTCGGATGGGATGACCCGGTCCCGCGCCGTTGGCTGCTGCGCCTGACAGCCTGTCAGGGTCGCCAGAAACAGCATCATCAGCCCGCACAGGGCCAGTTTCGAGGTTTGGGGTCCTCTCATGATGCCTCCTTGCATCGTGTTGAGGTGACTCACGATCCGTCAGGGCGTCCTGCCTTACCGTGGAACATCGGCTAAGCGAATGCAAAGGGTTTCGAGATTGCACCTGGCCGTGCCGAACCCGCGTTTCGAGCGGGCATCCGACTCGACCGCCAGGTCGAACAGTCTGGCCGTGGCCTCGGGGTCGAGTCTGGTGGCGATATCTAGAAAAACGCGCTGCTTGGGCCCCCAGAGCTTGAGGCGTTTGGCGATTTCGCCGGCCCCCACACGCCTTGCGGCGTACCGCTGCGCCAGCGAGAGCTTGCGGACGCCATCGGCCACGAAATAGGTCACGAGCACTTCGGGCTGACCGGCCAGGTCGATCAGCTCTGCCGTGGCCTCCAGGGCGTGGCTGGCCCGCCGGCTGGAGAGCGTGGCGAGGGCGGCGTCCTGAGCGATCCAGGCCTGCTCGTCACTGGATTTCCCGACCACGCGCAGGACGTCGTCGGTGGTGATGCGATCGTTTTCGACCATCGCCGTGAGCTTGCCAACTTCCTGATCGAGACGAGCCAGATCGGTGCCCAGTCGCTCGACCAGCATGCTGGCGGCCTCGGGGCGCAGTTCAGCACCGTGTTCGGCCTTGGCTCGGCGGGTCAGCCAGGCAGCAGCTTCGCGGGGGCTCGGCGGTTCGCAGGCCACGATCGCACCGATCTGCTCGATGCGTTTGTCGAGCTTGCCCTTGCGCCAGACCGGCGAACGGAGCACCAGCGTTGCGTGCTCGGAGGGGCTTTCTGCGTAGCGTTCGAGGGCGGAGCGGTGCTCTTTGACAAAGGCCTCCGCTTCCTCAACGACGACCAGCTTGTGCGACTGCATCAGCCCAAAGGTCCGGAGTTCGTCGAAGACGTCAGCCAGGGCGGCGGTGCGGCCGTCGAGGACGATGGGATCGGTTTCGCCATGCTCTGCTTCGATGGCTCTGGTCAGCTCGCGAAGGCGTAGCTGCTGGACGAGTCGTTCCTTGCCATGGAGGACCACCACGCGCTTCCCGGCATCGAGTTCAACCTTGGCTTTCGTCTTACGGGCCATCGACACAGGGTACCAGAGCGATCGCTGACACTCGGGAAATCGCCATCCCTGAGCGTAGGATGAGCCAGAATGATCGAGGAGCCAGCAATGCCAGAGCCTCTACGAGCCACTGTTGTTGGAGCGGGCAACATCACCAAAGCCTGGTTTCCGGCCCTGATCGCGGAAGGCGTGCGGGTGGTCTCGGTGGTGGATCTCGATCTTTCACTCGCTGAGCGAGCGATCGACCACTACGCGCTGGCTGGTGCCAAGGCGTTCGATAGCCAGGAGCGGGCACTGGCTGACATCGGCTCCGACTTCGTGGTGGACCTGACAGTTCCCGGAGCTCATCGGGATGTGACCGTCAGCGCCCTGCGCGCCGGGAGGCACGTGATTGGTGAGAAACCGATGTCCGATCGACTGGATAGCGCCAAGGAGATGGTGCGGGTCGCGGATGAAACCGGCTTGATGCTGATGGTGAGTCAGTCGCGTCGCTGGAACGCGGGGGTGCTCGATGCGTCTGAGGGCGTAGCATCAGGGAAGATTGGGACCCTGAGTTCATTGCGTTGCGATTTCTACCTTCGCGGGTACTTCGATGGTTTCCGAACAACCATGCCACATGTGCTGCTTGGTGATATGGCGATCCATCACTTCGATCTGGCACGGAAGATGAGCGGGGCTGATGCTCTTACGGTGTACGCGCTCGATGACAACCCGAGGGGTTCCTGGGCAGCGGATGGCGTAGCGGCTCACGCTTTGTTCCAGATGGCAGGCGGCGTGACCTTTGTCTACAGCGGGTGCTGGAGCGCACGCGGACGGCATACGTCCTGGGATGGCGATTGGCGGCTGCAGGGCAGCGAGGGCTCGATCGAGTACGCAGGCGACGAGCGTGCCAAGGGCTACCGCAGTGATGGCGACGGATTCACCCCGGAACCCACGGCCATCGATATCCGTGCGGCGCAGCCAGAAGTCCGAGGGCAGCAGGCCGCCTTGCGGGAGATGATCCGATACATCCGAGAGGCTGTTGTGCCCCAGTCGGTAGCCAGCGACAACATTCAGTCGCTGGCCATGGTCTGCGCGGCCATCGAAAGCTGTGAGACGGGTCGGCCTGTCGATGTCCAGGCCATGCTGGACTGAAAACATGGGTGCAACCAGAAAAGTCCAGCGGGAATTAAGCAGCTCGTTGCTTCGAGGCTTCGGCGAGCACCTCGCTACAGATAGCCAGTAACTCGTCGCGTGTGATGGGTTTGGTGGCGTACGCCGTGCAGCCGGCTTGCAGACATTTATCCCGGTCATCAGACATCGCGTGGGCCGTCAGAGCAACGATGGGCAAACGAAAGCCGTCGCCTCGAAGCCTTTCAGCGACCTCGTAGCCATCGACACCCGGCATCTGCATGTCCAGAAGGATCAGATCGAAGGGAGAGTGATTGGAGCCTTCGAAAGCTCTGAGCGCCTGGCCGCCATCATTGGCGACCTCGACCTTCATCCCTGCGTTTTCAAGATGGTGCTGCAGCAGCCTCTGATTGTCCAGGCAGTCTTCGGCCAGAAGCACCCGGGTACCGGACAGGGTTTGTCTGGCGTTGGGCCCGGCCGCTGAGCAGGTGCCGGCAACAGGTGGATCCTGTGTCTGGAGCGGATGGATCGGTAGTCTGACCGTGAAGCGGCTGCCTCTGCCGGGTTCCGAATCCACTTCGATGACACCTCCAAGAAGAGTGACAAACTCTCTGCAGATGGTGAGTCCAAGCCCCGTTCCTGCGGCTCTTCGTGAGCTGGAGAAGTCGACCTGCGTGAACGCATCGAAGACGCGAGCCTGCTCATCATCGGTCATCCCGATGCCCTGGTCGGTGATCTGGAGGACTAGCTGCTCCGGCTGCTTGACGGTGGCATCATCCTTATCGACCCGCAAGAGGATGCTGCCACGCTCCGTAAACTTGATGGCGTTGCCAAGCAGATTCACCAGCACCTGCTTGAGCCTGGTCGGATCGGTGTGGATTCGATGGGGCACGCGCTCGCTGAGATCGACATGGAGTTCCAGGCCTTTGGCTTCGGCCTGGATGGCCATCATCTGGGTGGCTTCGTAGAGAAGCTTGGGCAGGTGCACGTCCTGGGTTTCCAGTCGGAGCTTCTTGGCTTCCACGCGTGAAAGATCGAGGATGTCATCGATGAGCGTCATCAGGTGCTCACCATGCTTGCGGATGGTGGCCACGGCTTGCTCACGGAGTTGGGTACCTTCGCTAGACGGTTTATCCAGCAGGTCTGCGTAGCCGAGGATGGCCGTCATCGGCGTCCGGATCTCATGGCTCATATTGGCCAGGAACTGGCTCTTGCTCCGGCTCGCAAACTGCGCCTGGTCGCGGGCTTTAGCGAGTTCCTGCCGATGAAGGACCTGCTGGGTGATGTCCTGAAACACGCCGATCACATGATCGCAGACACCATCGACCATCTGAGGCATCCCGATGGACCGTACCCAGATCGACTCGCCTTTGCCTGTCATCATGCGCAGCTCAACATCAAAGCCCTCGCCGAGCCTGATAGCACGGTCAACACAGCGTTCGATCACGGGTCGAGCTTCCGGTGCGTAGAAATCGATGGCTGTCCTGAGATCGGGCACGTAATCATCGGGGACGTCGTGGATCTCCCGGACAATGGGCGACCAGACGGGCTTGATCGGATTCAGTTCGAGCCGCCAGCCGCCGATGCGGGCTAGTTTGCCCACCTGATCGAGTAGCTTCTGGCTTTCACGCAGGTTCAGTTCGGCCTGATGCTTGGCGGAGACGTCGGAGACCACACCCAGCAGTCGACGAGGGTTGCCTCGGCTGTCTTGTTCGAGTCTGGCCTGGCAGGAGAGATAGCGTTTGCGCCCATCGGCAAGGTCCACCCTGTAAACCAGGTCGATCGGATGCCCGTGATCGACGGAAGCCTCAAGGGCCTCTGCCACACGCTGCCGGTCGCTGGCATGGATACAGGCAAGGAAGTCAGCCCGCGTGTAAGCCAGGTCCGGGTGAACGCCCAGCTGCTCACAACAGGCTGCGTCCCAGTGCATGAGGTCTTTCTCGATCATCCATGACCAGCTGCCAATGCTGGCCGCACGGGTCGCTTCGATCAGAAGATCGGTTTGTTCGTTATCCCGGTCGGGGTGCTTATGAGCCAGCCAACGCTTCACGCCAAGGGCGAGGCTCAGACCAATCAACAGACCGCCAACCACAGCGGCCGGGCCGAGGAGTGTCCAGTCAGACAGTGCCAGAAGATATGGCTCATGCACACCATGATCATCGGTGAGATCCAGCGGTGCTTCGACTGCTTTGAGTTAACCTCGATCAGTAGGCGGCCGACGGCGGGACCTATAGCGGTGGTAGGGGTTGTGACGGCTATCTGACAGTCGCACGGCGACTAATGATCAAGACAGCCTTAAGGCCCAGAAAATGGACGGGCCAGCTTGGCCGCCACGCCTACTGACGCTAAACTCCCACCTCCGCAAGGCGGCCCCTTCGTCTAGTTGGCCTAGGACACCAGGTTTTCATCCTGGCGACACGGGTTCGAATCCCGTAGGGGTCATTCCTAAGTTTCTTTTTTACAGCGCCTTAGAGAATGAGTCATGTAACCGGGAGAGATCTGTCATGCCTACGACAGGAACTGTGTCGCGAGGAACAGTGCGAAGAAGAACCCGCAGAGGTCGGTGACGGTTGTCAGGATCGGGCCCGAAGCCATCGCGGGATCGATGCCGAGACTCTTGAGGATCAGTGGCACGGTCCCGCCAATCGCCACGGCGATCACGCTGTTGGTGGCCAGTGCGGCACCTACGACGATACCGATCCACACAAATTGATCACCGCGCATCACGTAAGCGATCGTACCGAGCAGCGTACCTAGCAGGATGCCGTTGATCGCACCGACCGTCACCTCCTTCCAGAGGGTGCGGAAGACCTCGCTCGGTTTGACCAGGCCGAGCGCCAACTCGCGCATCGAGACCGCCACCGCCTGATTGCCGGAGCAGCCCGACATGTCGGACAGGATAGGCAGGAAGATCGCCAGGGCGGTGACTTTGGCGATGGTCGGTTCATAGAAGGCCACCACACTCGCCGCGATCAGGTTGAGGACGATGTTCGGTGCCAGAAAAGCCAGTCTGCGCAGAGCGCGTGACCAGGTCGGCATCGACCTCGACTCTTCGCCGGCGATGATGCCGCCGAAACGCAGCAGTGCCTGGCTGGAAGCTTCGCCGATGGCTTCCTCGACGGCGGCTCGGCGAACAACACCCACCAACCGCCCTTCTGCATCGATGACCGGCGCGGCCTGGTAATACTGTGCGTCGAAGAACTGCTCCAGCGATGGCAGGTCGGCGTCATCCTGAACGAACACCGGGGTCTGGATCATGATCTGTTCGATCTTGACATCACCCGGCGTCAGCACGAGGTCTCGCAGACGAACCACACCCTTGAGCTCGCCGGTCTTACCAATGATGTAGACGTACTGGACGTCGTACTCCTGATAGCGCGCGGCATTGGTACGCAGGTCGTCGACCACCTCGCTGACCGACATGTTCTGGAAGAAGGCCAGGTACTCGGTGGCCATCAGCCCGCCAGCGGTTTCCGGGTCATAACTGGTAAGGCGTCTGACCTCGGAGGCCTCCTCCGGATCGAGCTTCGCCAGGATGGCTTCAGCATCCTCGTCATCGAGTTCGCCAATCAGGTCGGCCTGAGCATCGGACGGCAGGGGCTCGACGATCTCCGCAGCCCTGGCTGGCGACACGGCTAGGAGCAACTCTGAAGCCTGTCCCGCGTTAAGTTCCTCGACGAGATAAGCCCCGCACTCCGCAGGCACGAGGTTGATCAGCTTTGAGCGGTCCTCTTCATCCAAACGAGACAGGGCACGCGCCATCTCTCCAACCGGCTGGTCGTAGACGAACCGCTGAAGGTCCTCGACGTCCCCAGTCTCCACCAGCCGGGCAAGCTGGATAGTTGGATCGACCGCTTCGAGTTCATCGACCGATGAACGGCTGGCATCCGGCTGGTGTGGGGTCTCGGCCATGGCTTACCTCTTCAACGATTGTACGGGCAGCAGGCAACTGGCAGGCGCACGCCCCGAAAAAACGATGCGAGCGACGACACATCTCGTGCCTCTAAAAACTAACCAAGACCAACGGGAGAGAAATCAACGCCTCGGTAGTACGAGGCAGCTCGCTGGACACGGCTTCTCTGTTCCATGGTCAGCAACGCTTGGCCTCTCCCGGTACGGCCGACATTGAAGCGCGTATCTCCCGGCTGAAGTTCGGCCAACACCCGTATCACTTTCTCAGGGTCATACGAAACGCCTAGAAAATCGAGTGTTTCCCGCAGAGCTTTGCCCGGGTCCGCTGTCAGGTCCGCGTAATCGAGCCAGTGGATGGCCACCTCACCGCTCCGTTCTGCCTCCCGCCAACTCGCATAGAAACGCAGATACCAGGCCAGATGCAGGTCGATCACCGCATCGATCTGAGCTTCGGGGCTGAGGGCTCGAATACCTTCAGCCAGGCCCGATTTGTCCGGGCGGTCCGACAGGTCTTTGACGATGTGATCACGAGCACTCACGATCACATCAAACAGGTTTCGTGTCTGTACCACGGGCGTGATGTGGAAGGCCCGCAGCAGGGCAAGGTTGGCAGGCGTTGCGCAGACATGGAGTTTGGCGACCCCAGTGCGCAAGAGACAGTCCCTAGCCAGTTGCGGGAGGTAGAGGTCTTGTTCGGGGTTATCGAAGCTGTAGACGACCTGCGTCTGCGGGCGGTCAAGAATCCTAGCGATGGCATTAAACAGCAGCGTCGAGCCTGTTTTGGGATTCGCTGCGATGAGGATTTCCTGATTGGCGGGCAACCCCTTGCGGAGTGCTTCCCCCACGGCCTTGAGCTGCGCCTCCTGATAGAAAGCCTGCTGAAAGAGCTGAAAAACCTGCTGGGGACCGAAGGTGTTGCTGGCTTGGCTCACGGGGTCTCCTCAGATAGACCTCGATCAACAACGGCGTTACACGCGAAACCCAGCCATGAAAAAACCCGGCTGCAAGAGCCGGGTTGATGAGCTTTGCGGGGTTGATCGGAGCCGTCCGGATCAGGACTTCTCTTCTTCGGTCTTCTCGGCTTCTGCCGCCGGAGCTTCTTCAGCGGGTGCCTCAGCGACTTCGGTGGCCGCTTCCGGCTTGGCCTCTTCAGCCGCCTCGTCTGCTTTGCCGCCCTTGCGGAGAGAAGCGGCGAACTCCATGCGCTTGTTGGCCTTGTCACGGCGACGCGAATAGCTGCCGGAGACCTGAGGGCCTTCTTCATCACCCACGAGTTGGAGCACACAGAGCTGGGTACCGTCGCCAATGCGATGACGATCCAGACGAACGATCCGGGTGTAGCCGCCGTCACGGTCAGCGTAGCGGGGAGCGATCTCATCGAAGAGGGTCTTGACGACCTTCGGGCCGCCGACCAGTTCGCCATACTTGTTGCGGGTTAGAGACTCGTCCTCTTCCGAGCGGACCATGATGCGGTCGTTACCGAGCATCGAGATCACTCGGCGACGGGAGGCGAGATCGCCCTTCTTGGCCGCAGAGATGAGCTTCTCAACCAGCGGCTTCACGCTCTTGGCCTTCGGCAGCGTCGTCGTGATCTGACCGTGGGTCAGCAGCGAGACGGCCATGTTTCGGAACATCGACTTGCGGTGGGGTGTGTTGCGGCCGAGTTTGCGGCCTGCGACGCGGTGTCTCATGGTGAACTCCTAATCTGGTGGCCGTTGCGAGAGACGTTCGCTGGGCCAGTCCACTCTCACCAAACCTGGCGAGGCAAGTGGTTCCCGCCGGGGAACCCTGAGCGTCGTGGGCTCAGAAAAAAAAAGAGACACCCGGGTCAACGGGTGTCTCTCATCAATCAATCACTGCGCGGCCGGGACAATCCCCGCGACCTGCTGCTGGACTTCGCTGGGAATATCCATCCCGAGTTCGAGGCCCAGATCTGACAGCTTCCGCTTCACTTCGCGGAGCGAGGTGCGGCCGAAGCTGCGGACCTTGAGCAGGTCGCTCTCGTTCTGAGAAACCAGCTCGACCACGGTCTCGACCTTTGCCGCTTCCAGGCAGTTGCTGGCGCGGACAGAAAGGTCAAGCTCAGTCACAGGCATCTGCAGCTTGCGGACAAGCTCCTCGTCGATACGAGCGGCGGCGGCGGCCGACTCGCTGGCCACGGACTCGCCGATCTCGAAGTACTGCACAAACGGGTTGAGGTGCTTACGCAGGATCTTGGAGGCTTCGACCAGCGCCATTTCGGGCGTGACCGTGCCGTTGGTCCAGATCTCCAGGGTCAGCTTGTCGTAGTTGGTCTTCTGTCCGACACGGGTGTCTTCGACCTTGTAACGCACACGGGTCACGGGCGAGAACACGGCGTCCACGGGGATCACGCCGACTTCCTGCTCATCCACATCGGTGTACTGCTCACTCGCCGGGACGTAACCACGACCCTTCTCGACCCGCAGCTCCATGTCGAAATCGATCTGCTTGGTCAGCGTCGCGAGAACCAGATCCTTGTTGTGGATCGTGACGTTCAGGTCGGCCTCGATCAGTTCGCAAGTGACTTCGCCCGGGCCCTCGGCCTGAAGCCGCATCGCGCGGGATTCTTCGCCTTCGAGAGAAACAATGATGTCCTTGATGTTGAGGATGACGTCGGTGACGTCTTCCTGGACACCCTCAAGCGAGGTGAACTCGTGCGGCGCACCCTTGATCTTGACCGCGGTGACCGCAGATCCTTCAAGGGTCGAAAGCAGGATACGCCGGAGGCTGTTGCCAAGGGTCGTACCAAAACCACGTTCAAACGGCTCGATGGTGAACCGGCCGTAGCGATCGGTGTTGACTTCGTGGTCGGCGACCACACGGTGGGGAAGTTCGAGTCCACGCCAGCGAATACGCATCTGAGGCTCCATGCATGCAGCAGACCAGGGTATGGCAGGGTTTCGGGTTCACGCTGCGATCGCGGCTGCTGGGCCCGTCGATCTCGCTTCTTTCCCGATCCCGATGATCAATTCCAGTTCGAAAAAGCGGCGTCGAAAATCAGACGCGACGCTTCTTGCGGGGGCGACAGCCGTTGTGCGGAACCGCCGTGTGGTCCTCGACAGCGGTGATCTTCAGACCACCCGACTGGAGCGCCGTGATGGCCGACTCACGGCCGGAACCTGCCCCACGAACACGGACTTCCACCTCAACCATCCCGAACTTCCGGGCGGTGGCGGCGGCTTCCTCAGCCGCGCGGGTTGCAGCGAAAGGCGTGCTCTTACGAGAACCCTTGAAACCGACCGTCCCGGCTGAACCCCAGCAGAGGGTCTCGCCGTTGACATCGGTGATGGTCACCAGGGTGTTGTTGAAGGTTGCCTTGATATGGGCAATGCCACGGGTGACATTGCGACGGATCTTCTTGCTCTTGGCCATGCTTGTTCCTCGAAGCTGGTAGCGTCGCCACTCTCCGGAATGGGACCGGCGGGCGACTCACTCGCGAGTGTGTTGGAAATCGGCCGAACTCACGCGAGCCGGCCATGAAAGGGCAGCCGTTCGGCTTACTTCATGCCCTTAACGCCCTTCTTGCCGGCAACCGTACGCTTGCGACCCTTGCGGGTACGGGCGTTGGTCTGCGTCCGCTGACCGCGAACCGGCAGGCCGCGTCGGTGACGCTCGCCACGGTAAGCGCGTATGTCACGGAGGCGGCCGATGTTCTGAGCCACCTGTCGCCTCAGGGCACCCTCGACGACGTAGCTATTTTCGATGATGCCGGCGAGCTGTGCCAACTGGTCCTCGGTGAGGGTGTTGGCCTTGACAGTGCCGTCGATGCCAGATTCCTTGAGAATCAGCTCGGCGTAGTGTGGGCCAATGCCGTAAATGTATCGCAGGGCGATACGGATCTGTTTGTTATCAGGGATATCGGTGCCGGCCAGTCGTGGCATCGCGGGCTCCTAGAAATCGTCGGGCTTAGCCCTGACGCTGCTTGTGCTTGGGGTTGATGCAGATCACACGGATGACGCCTTTGCGCCGGATGATCTTGCAGTTTTCACAGATGCGGCGGATGCTGGAACGAACCTTCATCTCAGTGTCCTTGCGAGCGTGTGTAGCCGGCGATTAGTGCCGGTAGGTGATGCGACCCTTGGTCAGGTCGTAGGGGCTGATGTCAACGGTTACCCGGTCGCCGGGAAGAATACGAATGTAAAACTTTCGCATTTTTCCGGAGATATGGGCGATGATCTCGTGGTCATTCTCCAGCTTCACGCGAAACATCGCGTTGGGCATCGCGTCAAGCACTTCGCCTTCGAGCTGGATAGTTTCTTCCTTGGGCACAAACCCGCCTAACAGCAAAACTCAGGTTACCAGCAGCCGAACGCCGGCTCGCTGTCGACATCCCCTGAGAGAAGTCGAGCCTCATACTGTAGCAAAAATAACGTGCAAGTCGAACCGCCCTACCGGCCATCCGTGAGCACGTCCGCCCCCTGCTCCGTCACCGCGATGGTGTGCTCGTAATGGGCCGCCGGCTTGCGATCAGCGGTCACGACGGTCCAGCCATCGGCCAGGGTCGCGACATCGGCCACGCCAAGGTTGCACATCGGCTCGACGGCGAGCACCATGCCGACTTCCAGCTTGAAGTCGTTACGCAGCAACTGGTTATTGACAAAATTAGGCACCTTGGGGTCTTCGTGGAGCTTCCGGCCGATGCCGTGCCCCACGAAATCCCGAACCACGCCGTACCCCTTCGATTCGGCGTAGCCCTGCATCAACCCCGCCACCTTGCTCCAGCTCTGGCCCGGGCCGATGTTCTCGATGGCGATCTGCAGCACGTGCCGGGTCGCCTCACAGAGCGCCTTGACCTCTGGCTTGACGTTTCCCACCAGAATCGTCGTCGCCGAATCCCCGCACCAGCCGTCCAGATTGACGCCACAATCAACGCCGACGATGTCGCCATCTTCGATCACCCGGTCGCCGGCGATGCCGTGGACCACTTCCTCATTCACGCTGATGCAAAGCGTCGCCGGGAAAGGCGTCGGCCCCGGATAACCCCGGAACAACCCCTTGGCACCGGCCTCGTCGATGATCTTCTGGGCTTCATCGTCAATCGTCTGGGTGGTGACGCCAGGCTGGCAGACCTCCTGACAGCGATCGAGCACCCGGCGCACCACGCGTCCCGCCGCACGCATGCGTTCGATCTGATCGGGTGTTTTGAGGCTGATGCCCATGAACCATCACACCTTAGCCGGGTCAATCAGGCTCTGCCGGCGAGAACAATCAATACCTGCTGGATGACTTCGCCTCAGCGAGCCGTATGGCGTGTCCCGCGGATCCTGGGACCACTCTTACGGCTGCCCGGACCGCCGCCCGAACCCGGCTGCGAAAGGAAGCCCTCGTAGTTACGCATGAGGAGCGTCGCCTCGATGCGCTGGACGAAGTCGAGCATCACACTCACTACGATCAGCAGCCCGGTGCCGCCCAGGTACTGCGTCACGATGAAGGGGATATCAAACAAACCCGCAACCACCGTCGGAATCACCGCGATCACCGCGAGGAAACCGGCACCGACATAAGTGATCCGTTCCATCACGGTCTCGAGGTATTCAGCGGTCCGGGGCCCGGGTCGCAAGCCGGGGATGAAGCTCCCACCATCACGCAGCTGCGTGGCCATCTCTTTCGGCTGGAACTGCACCGTCGTCCAGAAGTAGGCGAAGAAGAAGATCAGCCCGATGAAGGACAGCGTGTAGAGGTAACCCGTGTGCGAGATGAAGTCGCTGGACAGATGGAACCAGACCTGGTTGATCACGTTGCCGATCGTCTGCCAGGTAGTGAGTGTCTGCCCGGGGGCTGCCGCCGTCTGTGCCGGGATGAGATAATTCTCGATCGGTGGCAGCAGAATGGTCGGGAAGATCATCAGCGAACTGGCGAAGATGATCGGCATCACGCCACCGTGATTTACACGAAGCGGCAGGTAACTCCGCTGACCGCCGTAGACCTTCCGGCCGCGGGTGTGCTTGGCCTGCTGGACCGGGATCCGCCGCTGAGCCTGCGTGATCACGATCGCCCCGGCCACCACGACGACGAACGAGACGAGCAGGAAGACGATCGTATCGAACCCGTAGCCGTCGCCGGTCGTCGAGAAGTTGCTCGCGATCAGACCGACCGCACCCGGGATACCCGCGATGATGCCCGCCGTGATGATCAACGAAATACCGTTGCCGATGCCGTACTTGTCGATCTGCTCGCCAAGCCACATCAGAAACATCGTCCCCGAAGTCAGACCGACGACACCGCAAGCCCAGAACAAGAAGGTGCCCGAGTACTCGGCGTAAACCAGCCCGCTGCCTTCGAGGAACCGCAGCCAAGCGAAGGACTGGATCAGACACAGGCAGACCGCGGCGTAACGGGTGTATTCCTGGATCTTCTGCCGGCCGGTCACGCCCTGCTTCTGGAGCTCCTTGAACGACTCCACGCTGGCCGTCAGCAGCTGAAAAATAATCGCCGCCGAAATGTACGGCATGATCCCGAGACCAAAGATAGTCGACTGACCCAGCGCCCCGCCGGTAAAGATCCCAACAAAGCTGATCAGGTTGCCAACAGCGTTGCCCTGAGCGTTGTCGGCCCAGGCCTTGAGTGCTTCCTGATTCACACCCGGCAGCGGGATGAAGAAGCCGATCCGGTAGATTGCGAGCATCCCGAGGGTGAAGGCAATCTTCCAGCGGAGTTCAGGAATCTTCCAGATGTTGGCGAGGGTTCGGAGCATCCGTTCCTGGACGACCTTCCTGGAAACTCGAACCCGGATCAGCGGGCCGAGGTTGGTGAAAAAGCCTCGGCGAGCCCCTCAGGGCTCCGAGTGGCTCAGTCCTGTGCGTTGGCCTCGGTCACTTCCGGCACCGAGTCGCTGACCTTGCCCCGGCTGCGGTGTTCCTGCACCGTCGCCGATCCCCCGGCCTTCGAGATCTTCTCCGAAGCCGATGCGGTGAACTTCGCAGCGGTGACCTGGAGCTTCTTGGTGATCTCGCCATCACCGAGCACCTTGACCGGCAGCTTGGTGCTGCGGATCAGGCCGGCCTTGACGAGGGTTTCAGGGGTGACGGTCTCGCCATCCTCAAAACGCTTCTCAATCGCACTGAGATTCACGATGGTGTAACGCGTCTTGAACGGCGCGTTCGTGAAGCCACGCTTGGCCATACGCCGGAAGAAAGGCATCTGACCGCCTTCGCGGTACGCAGGACTCGAAGCCCCGCTCCGGCTGCCAGCGCCGTTGTGACCACGGCCGCAGGTCTTGCCGCTGCCAGAGCCGATGCCACGGCCCACACGCTTACGATTGCGGTAGGCACCGGCTTTCTCAGTTATGTCGTGAATCATCATGGCTGTCTATCCGTCTCTCTGGCCATCAGCCAGCATTGCTTACTCGCCGTCTTTGGGCTTCTCTTCGGTCGGGGTCTCGCTCTGAGCTTCGGCTGAAGACTCGGCTTCGGGAGCAGCCGCTTCGGCCTTGGGCTCTTCAGCCGGCTTGGCCTCTTCTTTAGGCTCCTCAGCCTTGACCGGCTCGGGAGCCTTCGCCGGCATGGTCGCCGCGATCTTCGCAGCTGCCGCCTGAGCCTTGGCTTCGGCCTTGGCCATCGCCTTCTCGCCGGCTTCGAGCATCTCATCGACGGTGCTCTTCTCGATGGTCACCCCGCGCATGTCCGCGATCTCATCACGCAGTCGCAGCTCACGCAGACCCTCAACAACCGCCTTGCTGAGGTTCTTCTTGTTGGTCGAGCCGAAGCTCTTGGTCAGGCAGTCCTGCACGCCGGCCATCTCCAGCACCGCACGAACCGTGCCACCGGCAATAACACCGGTACCGGGTGCGGCCGGGATCAGACGAACCTTCGACGACAGGAACTTGCCCGTCACCGGGTGCGGGATCGTCCCACCCTTGAGATGCACGCTGAAGAGACTCTTGCGGGCATCCTTCTGGGCCTTCTCGATGGCCGCGGGCACGCCGGGAGCCTTGCCGTAGCCGATGCCGACCGAGCCTCGTCGGTCGCCCACCACCACCAGGGCGGCAAAGCTAAAGCGACGCCCGCCCTTCACCACCGTAGCGGTTCGGAAGATGCCGACGGTCGTCGACTCGAGCGTCTGTCCTGCTTGTTCGATCACTTCAGCCATCGCTGATCATTCCCTGCCGCGCCGAGGCGCTTGACTGTGAAGGTTTAGAACTTCAGGCCCGCCTCGCGAGCACTGTCGGCCAGAGCTTTCACCCTGCCATGGTAACGAAAGCCGTTGCGGTCAAACTGGACCGCGGCCACGCCGGCCGCTTTCGCCTTGTCTGCAATCTCTTTGCCGACGGCCTGAGCCGCGGCGGTGTTCCCGCCATTCTCCGATCGCTGAGCCACCGTACTGGCCGCCGCCAGCGTCTTGCCGGCCATGTCGTCGATGAGCTGGGCGTAGATGTGCTTGCTGCTGCGAAACACACTCAACCGCGGAAACTCCGCCGTGCCTTGGACACGCTTGCGGATGCCAGCCTTTCGCCGTGCCTGCCGCTGCCGCTTGATCTTGATCTGTCGCGAGTTCATCGTTCATGCTCCTGCCGTCACCGGCATGGTCAAAAGCTGTCTTAGTTACCGAACGCCTTGCCGGCCTTGCGGATCACGTGCTCGTCGCTGTACCGAACGCCCTTGCCGTTGTAAGGCTCGGGCTTGCGGTGGTCGCGGATCGCCGCAGCGGTCTGCCCCACCAGCATCTTGTCCGGGCCGCTGACCTTGATCTTCTGCCCATCGACGGCCACTTCGACGCCATCGGGAATCTTGACGACCCGGGTATCCGCATAACCCAGCTTCAGATTGACCTGGCGGCCCTGCACCTGCGCGTTCCAACCCACACCGACGATCTCAAGCTGCTTGCTGAAGCCCTTGGTCACACCCTCGATCATGTTGGCGATCAGGGCACGGGTCAGACCGTGCATCGACTTGGCCGTCCGGCTGTCGTTCTCACGCTCGACGACGACCTGCTTGTTTTCTTCGTCAACCCGCACCGACACCTCGGGGCGATGCGTGAAGGCAAGACGCTTGCCGCTGGACTCCACCACGACCTCGCGGCCGTTTACCGAGACCTTGGCTCCGCCTTCGATGGCGACCGGCTTCTTTCCAATGCGTGACATCGTCGTCTCTCCAAACAGCCCGGCGTCGCCGGGGTGTCGTCATTTACTCAACCGTACAAAGCAACTCGCCGCCAACGTTCTCGGTTCTCGCCTCACGATCCGACAGCACACCCTTCGGCGTGGTCAGGATCGCGATGCCCAGACCGGCCAGCGGGCGGGGAAGATCATCAACCTTGCGGTACACACGGCAGCCGGGCTTGCTCTCACGCTTGAGCAGTTGGATCAGCTGCTCGCCGCGGTCGCCATACTTCAGCTCGATGCGAAGGATGCCTTGACGGCCATCCTCGATCACATCAAAACCAGTGATGTAACCCTCATCACGAAGCACACGGGCAATGCCACGACAGACGTTGCTGTTGCGGCAATCCACCTTGGTGTGACGCGCGCGGGTCGCGTTACGCACTCGGGTCAACATGTCAGCGATCGGGTCGCTCAAGGCCATCGTCGTTCTCCAGGGCTCCAAACCGATGCAATCCGGTCGGCCCGTTGGTTCGTTCGTTTACCAGGAAGCCTTACGCATGCCGGGAATCTTCCCCTCAAGCGCCAACTCGCGGAGCTTGATGCGGGAGATGCGGAACTTGCGATACACCGCGCGACTGCGGCCCGTCAGGGCACAGAGGTTGCGGTGACGTGTTGCACTCGAAGCGCGAGGAAGGGTCTGGAGGGTGGCGTAGTCACCCTCGGCCTTGAGCTGCTTACGCCGCTCGGCATACTTGGCGACCAAAGCCGCCACCTTCTTGTTTCGCTCGATCGTCGATTTCGACGCCATGCCTGCTGCCTTCCACCCGGCACTCTGCCGGGAATCGTTTGCTCTACCTGCTCTGCTTAGTCCTTGGCTGGCTTCTTGAACGGCCAGCCCATCTGCTCCATCAGGAACTTGGATTTCTCGTCGTCGCTCTGCTCAAACACCAGCGTGATGTGCATCCCATGCGTGAATTGGGCACTGGTCATGTCCACCTCGGGGAAGATGCCCTGCTCGTTGATGCCGAAGGAGTAATTCCCACGTCCATCAAAGCTCTTGGGGCTCAAACCACGGAAGTCCTTGATCCGGGGAATGGCCAGCGTCACCAGACGGTCGAGAAACTCCCACATCCGGTCGCCACGCATCGTGACCATCGCTCCCACCTCGTAACCGGCACGCAGCTTGAAGTTCGAAACCGACTTCTTCGCCTTACGCATGACCGGCTTCTGACCGGAAATCACCGTCAGGTCAGAGATCACCTGATCCTTGGCCTTCGCGTTGATCTTGGTGCCTTCGAGCTGCTTACCCAGACCGACGTTGAGCACGATCTTCTGCAGCTTCGGGGTCGCCATCACGTTCTTGATCGCAAACTGCTCGCGGGTCTTCGCCGCGATCTCCTTGGCGTAACGCTCCTTGAGCCGGGGCGTCATGCCTTCGGGAGCCGATGCCTTCATCACCGAGGGGTCGGCAGCCTGCTTGTCTTTGTTCTTCGCCATCGCGATCGTCCTTATCCCTGGGTCCTGTTAGGACCGGGCCTTTCGCAATTCGGGGCCGAGCTGCTCGCCCGTCCGGGCCGCCACTCGGATCTTGCTGCCGTCATCCTTCGTCTCAAAACGCACGCGGGTCGGCTTACCATCCGCCACCGGCGAGACATTCGAGATGTGGATCGGCATCTCTTTCGACACCACCCCGCCACGCGGGTTGGCCTGCGTCGGACGCAGGTGCTTCTTCCGCACATTCACGCCCTCAACCACCACCTGGTCGGCGTCGGGAATCACCCGCAGAACCTTCTTCGGGCGAAGATCACGGGTCTTGCTCACCACGCGCCCGCTGGCGTCGCGGTTGCGGATCCAGGCGCTGTCGCCTGCCGTCACGATCACCATGTCTCCTGAGCGGATGTGCCTGGCCATGGATGGTTCCTTACTTACTGTCAGCCGCCACGCTTACGACGCTGGCGGGTTGTTAACTCAAACGTCTCAGACAACCTCGGAGGCGAGGGAGACGATCTTCATGTACTGCTTCTCACGGAGCTCACGAGCAACGGCACCGAAAATACGCGTGCCCCTCGGCTCACCCTTCTCGTCGATCAGCACGATCGCGTTCTTGTCGAAGCGGATGTAACTGCCGTCGCTCCTGCGAACCGGATAGTTGGTGCGGACAACGACGCCACGCACAATCGTGCCGTCCTTCATGTCGCTGCCGGGAAGGCTCTTCTTCACCGAGCAGACTACCTTGTCGCCAAGCGAAGCCGTCTTCAGGGTCTTACGACCCCGGGCCGTCGAGCCGCCGAGCACTCGGATCACATAAGCGATCTTCGCTCCGGTGTTGTCCGCCACGTCGACGCGTGATTCGGCCTGGATCATGATCAGTACTCCCGAGCCCACGCGGGCTCGCTTTCAAAAAAGTCTTGCTTACTCGGCGTCCGGTGCCGATTCCAGAATTCGCAGCAAACGCCAGCTCTTGGTCTTGCTGTAAGGACGACACGGCGCAATCTCCACGCGGTCACCCGTCTTCGAGGCGTTCTCCTCATCGTGGATGTGGAAACGCAGCTGACGGTGGATGTACTTGCCGTACTTCGGATGGCGGAACTGAAAGTCCACCTCCACGGTGCGCGTCTTGTCCCGCTTATCGCTGGTCACGACACCGATCTTGGTGCCGGTCAACTCACGTTTGGTTGTTTTACTGGCGGTGGTCAAGGCAACCATCCTTACGCTTCAGTGGCCGAGGCGGCCTGTTGCTGGCGTGCTGTCTGTTCGGTCAAAAGCCTGGCGATGTCCTTACGGATCACACCAAACCTACGGGGATTTTCGAGCTTCTCGGTCACCGCCTGGGTGCGGAGCGTAAACAGCTCACGCCGCAGACGCTTCACCTCGTGGGTGATCTCCTCGTTGCTCAATTCGCGGATATCGCTGGCTTTCATGGTCATTCTTTCTGCTTCAACCCGATCATCAGACCGAGGGGCGGCGCTCCACAAAGCGGCAGCGGAACGGCATCTTGTGGGCCACGCGGGTAAACGCCGAGCGGGCCAGGTCCTTGGGCACACCGGTGATCTCGTAGAGGATCGTGCCAGGCTTCACGCAGGCCGCCCAATACTCGGGCTCGGCCTTGCCCTTACCCATTCGTGTTTCCAGAGGCTTCTTGCTGATCGGCTTGTCCGGGAAGACCCGCACGAACAGCTTGCCTTCACGGCTCACGTACTGACGAGCCGCGATGCGGCCGGCCTCGATCTGCCGGGCCGTCAGCCAGCCGCCTTCGGTCACCTGCAGGCCGTAGTCGCCGAAGGCCACGTGGTTGCCACGGGAGGCATTGCCACGCAGCTTGCCGCGCTGCTGCTTGCGAAACTTCACTCTTTTGGGCATCAAGGGCATAGCGTGTCCCTAATTCCTGTTCTGGCTTAGTGCCGGCCTCGGGCACGAGGACGAGCCCCGGCCGCCTTCGACTCGATCTGGTCTTCCGACACTTCGCTGTACTGTCCGTTGTAGATCCACACCTTGACGCCAAGAATGCCGTACGTCGTCCGGCTCTCGGCAAAGCCGTAGTCGATGTTCGACTGCAGCGTCGACAGCGGGATCGCTCCCAACCGGATCTCTTCGGTCCGGCTCATCTCGTGGCCACCCAGGCGACCGCCGAGCTTGATCTTCACGCCCTTGGCACCCGCCGCGATCGCCGCCTCACCCTTCATCTTGATCAGACGACGGAAGCCGGCACGCTTGGCCAGCTGCTCGGCGATGCTCAGCGAAACCAGTTGAGCGTCCTTGTCCGGGTTGTTGACCTCGATGCAGTTGATCGAAACATTACGTCCGGTCAGAGCCTGAAGCTCGCCGGTGAGACGCTCGATCTCGCTGCCCTTCGGGCCGATGACCAGACCCGGCCGAGCCGTCTTAATGACGATCTTCAGCTCTTCACGGGTGCGCTCGATGTGAATGTCGCTGACCGCCGCAAAAGGCGGGGTCTGGTTCAGGGCTTTGTCGCAGAACTGACGGATCTTCTGATCCTCGACCAGCAACTCGCCATACAACGCCTTAGGGGCGTACCAGCGGCTGCGGTGAGGCTCGGTGATCCCGACACGAAACCCAAATGGATGAACTTTCTGTCCCATAGTCATGCTGCCCTGCTTCGGCGGGCGCTCCTTAGGCTTCGGCCTTCTCGTCAACAGTCACGGTGATGTGGCTCGTACGCTTCATGATCGGGTGAGCCCGGCCACGGTCCTTCGGTCGGAACCGCTTGATCGTCGGACCACCATCCACCTTGGCCACCTTGACAAACAAGCGGCGGGTATCAGCCTCGGCCGCATCGGCATTCGCAATCGCCGCGTTCAGGGCCGACTTGACCATCACCGAACCCCGCTTAGGCGACATGGAAAGAATGGTCAGGGCCTCGTCGACCGGGCGACCCTTGATCAGATCAGTGACCAGCTTCGCCTTCTTGGGGCTGATCCGAGCACCGCGATGTACGTTCGTGTAGGGCATCTGTCTTCGCCTTGCTTGCCTTGCTCGTTTCCTGGATTACACACGACCCGCAGCGCGCTGCGCCTTGGTGCCCGCCACGTGTGCCCGGAACGTCCGGGTCGGGCTGAACTCGCCGAGCTTGTGCCCGACCATGTCCTCGGTCACGAAGACGCTGTTGAAGACCTTGCCGTTGTGCACCTGGAAGGTGTGGCCCACAAACTCGGGAACGATCGTGCAGGCACGCGCCCAGGTCTTGATCGGCTCGTGCTTGCCCATCTGGTTCTGCTGCTCGACCTTCCGGTAGAGCTTGAAGTCCACGTGAGGACCTTTTTTCAGTGATCGTGCCATCGTTGAGGCTCCGTATCGCTATCGCTTCTCAGCGAAGCTTCAGCTGTCCGTAACGCTTCGACACCCGGCGGCGAAGAATGCGCTTGTTCGAGTTCTTGCCACGCTGACGGGTCCCGCCACCCTTCGCCAGCACACCTGTCTTTGACGCCGGAGGACGGTTGCCCTTCGACTTGCCGTCACCACCACCCATCGGGTGATCGTGGTGGTTCCGAGCCACACCACGCGTCTTGGGACGCTTGCCCATGTGACGGGCACGACCGGCCTTGCCCAGCACCACACGGTTGTGGTCGGTATTGCCGACCTGGCCGATGGTGGCACGAGCCTCAACCGGAACCTGCCGGACTTCGCCCGAAGGCAGCACCAGCGTCGCCCAACTCCCCTCACGGTTTGAAAGCCGAGCGTAAGACCCCGCCGAACGGCAGATCTGAGCACCCTTGCCCCGGACAATTTCAACATTGTGGATCAGCAGACCCGTTGGAATCTTGCTGATGGGCATGTTGTTGCCAACCTTCGGCTCCACACCCTCTTCGGAGGAAATGATCTTGTCGCCATCCTTCAGCCCGATCGGAGCCAGAATGTAACGCTTCTCCCCATCCGCATACTCGAGCAGGGCGATGTTCGACGAGCGGTTCGGGTCATACTCGATCCCGATGACGGTCGCCTCAATGCCATCCATGCCGCTGCGCTTGAAGTCGATCCGGCGGTAACGCTGCTTGTGACCGCCGCCACGACACTGGGTCGTGATCTTGCCGTGATGGTTACGGCCGCCCTTCTTGGGCTTCGGCGAAAGCAGACTCTTCTCGGGGGTCTTCTTGGTGACTTCCGAGAGCAGGTTGACCGACGCGTTGCGTCGGCCGTTGGTCGTCGGTTTGTAAATGCGAATGGCCATGGTCGTGTCTCAGCAAAGCTGACTGGCTCAGATCCCCATTCAGGGATCGTGAACTCAGAACAACTCGATACGCTGCCCTTCCTCGAGTTGAACGGTTGCACGCTTCCAGTCCGGACGCCGGGCGGAACCAAAACGCGTCCGCCGGATCTCGCCCTTGCGGATCTGGGTCGCCACCCGGACCACCTTGACGTCGTAAAGCTCTTCGATCGCCTTCTTGATCTCAGGCTTGCGAGCCTCGCGAGCCACCTCAAAGCTGTACCGGTTCCGCTCGTTGCTTTCCCAGCTCGACTTCTCAGTGATCAGCGGCTTCTTGATGATGTGGATCGCATCACGCATCGTTCTGACCCTCCGCTTTCTGTCCCGCCAGCTGCGTCTTGACCCGCTCGAGATAAGCCTCGAACGCAGCCTTCTCGGCCACCAGGTAACGATTCGTCAGCAGATCAAACACATTCAGCCGATCGATGTGCGTCAGCTGGACATCGTTGAGGTTCTTTGCCGAACGGGCGGCGTTGCCCACGGTCGATTCCATCGCAACCAGACAGGAACGATCAATCTTGAGGGCTTCGAGCATCCCGGCGAACGCCTTGGTGCTGGGCTTCTCGAAATCGATCTTGTCGACGAGCTTGATCTCCCCATCCACCGCCTTGGCAAGAATCGCATTCCGATTGGCCAGGCGACGCATCTTCACCGGCATCCCCTGACGCCAGCTCTTGGGACGCTTAGCCTTGGCATGACCACCGCCGCGAAGGATGTTGGCCCGAATCGAGCCACGCCGCGCGTTGCCCGTGCCCTTCTGCTTGTAAAGCTTGCGGGTCGAACCCTCGACCTCACCGCGGGCCTTGGTCTTGGACGTCCCCTGGCGCTTGTTCGCATGAATCCGGACATAGGCCTGCTTGAGCAGGGCCGGGCGAACCTCACCCCCAAGCAACGCCTCGTCCACCTGCACGGTGCCGAGCGAGTCGCCGGTCTGGGAATGGACTGGAAGTTCAATCATGGCTTTCACCTATGACCCGCATCACGGTCGCGGGTCGTACCTGTTCCGCCGGCTGACCCTCAGGTCACCATCCGGCACGGCTCAATCACTCGGCATGTCGCCAGGACGCAGTATCCATAAAGGACTGACGCCCCCTGCTAGCTTGCCTTCTGCTTGTACAGCCGCTTGGCCTCACGAACCATCACCAGACCCGACTTGGGTCCGGGCACAGGCCCTTTGACCAGCAGCAGACGCCGCTCCTTATCAATGCCAACAACAGCCAGACTCCTGACCGTCACACGTTCGTTGCCCAGTCGCCCCGCCATCCGGATGCCCTTCTTGGGCTTACCGGTACCGAGGTTACTCGATCGGCCGCCCACCGAACCTGGCGACCGGTGCTTACGCTCGACGCCGTGGCTGGCTTCCTGACCACGGAAGTTGTGACGCTTCATCACACCCGCCGTGCCCTTGCCTTTGCTGGTGCCGGTCACATCGACGTACTTAACCGACTCAAACGCCTCGACGCTGATTTCCTGTCCCAGTTCGTAGCCGTCAACGGCCTCATCGAACCGGATCTCCCGACGCGTCCGCTTGGGGCTCAGCCCCGCCTTCGCATCGTGACCGATCTCAGGCATCGTCGAACGCCGAGGACGAAGGTCCTCATAGGCGATCTGTACGGCGTGGTAGCCATCACCCTCTTCAGTCTTGATCTGACTGACAAAGCAGGGACCAGCCTCTATGACCGTCACGGGAATGTTGTTCCCGTCGCCATCAAAATACCGGGTCATGCCGACTTTTTTGCCAAGGATCGCGGTAGGCATCTGCCTCAAACCTCTCAGGGGGCTCGCCGAGCGGGTCGTGGCCGAAGCCAGAGGACCATGCCCTGTTTGATGAACGCCGGCCCTAGCCAGCGGGAAAGTACCAGTCAGATCGGCCTAGGCCTTGATCTTCACGAACACACCAGCCGGAACCACCAAACGGTTCAGAGCCTCCACCGTACGTGCATTCGGCTCGCTGATGTCAATGATCCGCTTATGCGTCCGAATCTCGAACTGCTCGCGGCTCTTCTTATCGATGTGCGGACCACGCAGAACGGTGTAACGCTCGATGCGGGTCGGCAGGGGAACCGGGCCGGCGACGCGTGCGTTCGTCCGCTTGGCATGATCCACGATCTCACGCGCCGAAGCATCGAGAGCCTGGTGGTCATACGCTTCCATGCGGATTCGGATCTTGCCAGCGGTCATACGTCACTCCGGTCTCGGGAACTGCCTCCCAAATGAGGCGAGCCGCACAGTGTAACCCGACCAAAACCCCTGTCAACCAGATACGCTCCACCCACACCCGGACCCAATCGCCCTCATGTACCCACCGGCTAGCTCGATCTAGGCAGTACTAAACCTGGTTCCCCCCAACAACGGCTCAGGCCGGCCGCGTGGCCTCGTCCAGCACGTGTTCTTCGACGTAAATCGGCACATCGCCAGCCACCCCGATCGCCAACGCGTCACTCGGTCGCGAGTCCACCTCCACCAGCTCATCACCCTTGCGAAGCTGCAGTCGAGCGAAATAAGTCCCTTCTTTTAAATCATTAAGAATCACAGCCTCCACCGTGTACCCCACCGAATCGATGACAGAAGCCAGCAACTCGTGGGTCTGAGGCCGAGGCGGAACCACATCCATCAACCGCCGCTCAATCGCCCGGGCCTCGGCCAGACCGATCAGAATCGCGAAAACCCGCTCCCCCTCCACCTCACGGAGTTCGACGATGTGCGTGTCCGCCGTCTCCCGAATCAGAATCTTCGACAATTCCATACGAACAGCCATGATGCCTGTCAGCCTCCAATTGCTTCAAGACCCAACGGCCGTTGAATCCACCGTTTATCCCCCCCACCCTCAGCTCAGTATAGCCGCGCTGGCCGTCCAGCCAGCTAAGGAAAGGTCAGGATACCCGCTCGATTCGCGCTATGAAGCCTCCATCGTGGTACGACACGCCACGGCCGCCGGGAAGGGTCAGCCTCTGGTCGAGCAGCCGAGCCGGTTTTTTCCGGATCAGTCGCTGGACCTGCTGCTCATTCTCTTCCGGCTCAAGACTGCAGGTGCTGTAAAGCACACACCCACCCGGCGTCACAAGCTCAAAAGCACGACCAAGAATCCGCTTCTGCAGCCCCCTCACATCATCGAGCGATCGGTGACCGAACCGATACCTCGCCTCGAGTCGCCGCGCGAGTACACCCGCATTCGTACACGGCACATCCGCCAGAACCAGATCGAAAGACCCTGCGTCTAGTTCTTCGTCCCGAACGACCTTCAGCCTGGGCTCAACGCCCGCCAACTCCTGCAAAGACGCCGCCCGCTCGGCATGAGGCTCGTAGGCAAAGAGTTCCGCCTCAGGGTGCAATGCCAATGCCTGCACGCTCTTGGTGCCACGCCCCGCACAGAGATCAAGAATCCGCCCCGGCCTCAAATCCGCCGTCGAGGCAACCGCCTCCGCCGCTGTTGGATCCTGAACACGCGGCCCCATACCTCTAGCCAGCAAGCCGGCCAGCTCCGACATCGCTCCGCGATACACCCAGAAACCCTCGCGATCATGCGGAACGACCTCTGCCACCGAAGCCGCCTCAGACCCGAGCCCCGACACGATCAGGGCCGGCTGCTCCAGACTCTGCGCCATCAGCGACCAGGCATCCTCCTTGAACCGCCCGAACCAGCGCTTGACCAACGCACGGCTCAGACTGAAAGCCGCCGAACCATAGCCCACCCGATCGACTGCCGGATCAGGCAGAACCGGCCCCGGAAACACCAGCGACCGTCCACCAGCCAATGGGACGATCGCCGGCCCTACCTCCTGGGTCTCAACAAGCCGCGCATCCTCTCGCCACCCCGCGAGCTTGCGTAACGACGCATTGGCAAGCCCACCGGCACCCGGACGCACCAACTTCTTCGCCAGATCGACATACGCCGTGACCACCGCCGGTCCAGGCGTCCCGTCCTGAAAAACCAGCTCAAACGCGCCCGCCAACAACAAGCCGTGCATCACTGGCTCCAGCCGACGCACAGGCTTGCCATAAGCCCGCTCAACCAGCGACTCAAGCGTCAACCATCGCCGAAGCACACCCTGTCGCAGCGCATACGCCGTCGCATCCCCTCCGACACCCCCATCCGTCACATCTCCAGCCGCACCCGGGTCCAGATCCGGAAACCGCTCGCATAACCCCGCCAGAGCCTGGATCACACCCGCCCGCGAACGATCCCTCTGGTCCCGACGAGCCGCCTTCTCCGCGCTATCAGGCACCCTGCGACTCACTCGTGCCATTCGTCGCTGGCTCCGGCGTCACCACACCCCAGGCCTTGCGCACCTCATCCAAAAGCTGCTCAACCTTGAACGGCTTGAACATCACGCTCGACAAGCCTTCCTGACTCGCCCGCACGATCGAATGATGAGGGTCATACCCAAAGCCCGTCATCAACACCACCGGGGTGCCTTCCCGACTCCGCTGAGCCGCTGCAAAAATCTCGTAGCCGTTGCGATACGGCATCCGAATGTCGGAGATCACCAGATCGTAAAAGCCTTGCTCGAGTCGACAACAAGCCTCATACCCATCCTTGCAGATCTCAACCTCACACCCCTGACGCTTAAGAATGTCCCTGATCGTCTCCCGGATGTTGCGCTCGTCATCAGCAATCAACACCTTCCGACCAGCGAAGTTCGGATCGACATCAACCTCTCGACCTCCCGAGCCCCCAAGCACCACACCCGGCCCCGCCGCCGCCTGCTTGATCGAGTCTCGCATCACCTGGACCTGATCGATGATCCTGCCAAGCCGCTGACGCATCGTGTCGTCGCCGATGTACTCCTCCATCAACGACTGAGCCTCGGAGACCACATCATTCAACGGGGCCGCCAGACCCTGCACCACCGAATCCGCCACCTGACCCGACGTCGCACACCGCTCGGTCAACAGCAGGTCAAGCAGGTGCAGCGCCTGCGCCACCGGCCGGGCAAAGATCTCGGCAAACTGACGATCGTCCTCGGTGAAGGCACCGACCGTTTCCGACTCAACGTTGTACACCCCGATCACCCGGTCATCGAGCATCAGCGGGACCGTCAGCGAACTCTTGCAATGCTCGAGCCCGACGACATACCGCGGGTCCTTCTCGGTGTCGTGACAGATATAACTCCGCCCCGTCGCCGCCACGTAACCGCTGATGCCGTTGCCCTCGGGCTGGGCATAGAGATCAATCTCCAGCGCATCGGTGGGCAGCCCCTCGGAGATCACCACTTCCAGCTTGTTCGCACGCCGATCCAACAGACGGATCGCAAAATGATCGAAGTGCATCAAGTCCTTCGAATACTTGATGATCTTGTCCTGCAGCAGCTTCAGCCGCTCAGGCGGCGACAGCTTCGTCACCGCTTCCCGGTCAATTCGCGACAACTCACGCCCCGACGCATCGATCGCATCGATCTTCCCCTGGATCCGCCGGCCGCTGGTCGCGTCCCACACCACCCCGACGATCTGCCGAACATGCCCCTCTTCATCAGGAACCCCGGAACAGATCATCTCGAAGTACTGCTCGCCCACCTGGAAGGTGAACTTCTTGGACCTCGGGCCCGTGTGTTCCGCCACAGGCGACGCCTGCGAAGAAAAAATCGTCAACGCCTGCAACCCAATCCGCTTGGCCTGCTCGAAGACGTCGGGCTTGAACGTCCGCATCTTCTTGTTGCACCACGAACTCCGCCCCTGACGATCGACCAGCAGCACACCCTCGCCAATCGTGTTCAGTACCAGCGAAGCCCGGTCTTCAACCAGCGCCCGCTCAAGCGGAAGAAAATCACCCACGGCCGCAAACACCGCGTCGTACGGCTCGCTCTTGAGCGATTCGATCGCCTGACTCACATCATCAATCCGGGATAACTCAAAAGCCCGATCGAGTTCACGCAGCGCCGTCTCCTCGATCGGAAGACCGCTGCCAAGAACCATGATGCGTGGACGAGGCTCATTCATACACAAAGACTCGCAGGCTTATCTCAACCATAAGTCTAGTCCATCAACGCCCACAGGGAAGCGCCTGATTCCATCACACGCAGACAAGTATCGGTTTTACGCCTGGCGATCGATCACACGTTCGGCCATCGCACGCAGGGTTTGCGTCGCCGGCCCGTCCGATAAACCGCGTAATCCCTCCGAAACACCCTGTTTGAGCAGTGTCTCTGCTTCAACCTTGGCCGCCGACAACGCACCCGACGCAACCACCCCCTCGCGAATCCGCTCGGTAAGCCCGGCCGATTCCTCAGCGTCCACCGACGACAAACGCTCAATCAGCCCCAACGTCTCCGCAAGCTCACCCTCATCCAGCGACGCCAGGTAGATGATCACAGGCAGCGTCAACTTGCCCTTCCTCAAGTCAACACCCAGCGTCTTGCCCACACGTTCCTGATCGCCCGTGAGATCGAGCACGTCATCAGCGACCTGAAACGCCACCCCAAGACTTTCTCCAAACCGCCAGAGTGCCCCAGCTTCACCCTCGTCGTCACGACCCGGCACACCCGGCTCATCACGCCAGAGCGCCGCACCCAGCCAGCAGCACAGCCCGCACAGGCTCCCTGTCTTCCGCCGAATAATCTCCAGATACGTCCGCCGATCCAGCGACCAGTCCTGCCGATGCTCAAGCTGCAGCAACTCCCCCTCGCACACCGTGTTCGTCACACGACCCACCGCCCGACTCACCCAGGTGTGCTCCAGCGACGAGCACAGGTGATAAGCATGGCTGATCAGATAATCACCAAGCATAACAGCCGCTTCATTCCCTCGAAGCCGATTGATCGTCGCCCCCCGACGCCTCAGATCCGCCTCGTCAAGAATGTCGTCATGCACCAGGGTCGCCATGTGCACCATCTCCACCACCGTCGCAGCCACCCGGTGCGCATCCCTTACACCCTCCTCCTCCGGCCCGGTCGCGTGACCGCTCAGCAGCACCAGCGTCGGGCGAAGCATCTTGCCCCGATAGCGCTGGACATACTCAGACAGCCAGTTCACACACGACAGCTCGCTCGCCAACTCGGCCTCAAACCGGCTCACGACACCCGCCAGCTCGTCCTCGAGCCAGACACGCAGTTCAGATTCGTCCGCCGTGATCACAAAGCGCTCACTTGCACAGAACCCTGTCAAAGGTCCAGCCGAAGAACAGAGATAGCAGGAAGCTCGGCTTCCCACGCAAGAATAGGTACCTTATGGGCGACGGGTGGCCCGCGTCTCATCCATCCTTAGATTCCCGAGAACTCAGAAGATGGCCGAAAGCAAGCGAGCAAACATCGACTCCATGGTCGGACGACTCGTGGTCGAACGGGGTCTCGCAACGTCCAGCGAAGTCCAGAGGTGCCTGGAGAAGCAGCGGGCCGCCAACGACGGCTCCGACCCACGCCACGCCAGCCTTGCCCATTTTCTCGTCGCCGAGGGCATCGTCACACGCAAGCAGGTCGAACGCCTCATCCCCGAAATCGAGGCCAGCAAGGGCGATCAGCAGATCCCCGGCTACGAACTCATGGGCCGACTCGGCGCCGGTGCCATGGCCACCGTCCACAAAGCCCGCCAGCTCAGCCTCGACCGCCTCGTCGCCATCAAAGTCCTCCCCCGCAAGCACACCAACAACCCCCAGTTCGTCGAGCGCTTCTACGCCGAAGGACGCGCCGCCGCCAAACTCAACCACCCCAACATCGTCCAGGCCATCGACGTCGGCAAGGCCGGCGAGTACCACTACTTCGTCATGGAGTACGTCGAGGGACACACCGTCTACGACGAGCTCTCCGAAAAAGGCCACCTCTCCGAAGAAGACGCCCTCGAAATCGCCATCCCCGTCGCCAAAGCCCTCGAACACGCCCACGAGGCAGGGTTCATCCACCGCGACGTCAAGCCCAAGAACATCATGCTCACCAACGATGGCAAGGTGAAACTCGCCGACATGGGCCTGGCTCGGGCCATCTCCGACCGCGAAGCCGCCGAAGCCGAGGCCGGCAAAGCCTACGGAACCCCCTACTACATCTCACCCGAACAGATCCGGGGCGAACGTAACGTCGATTTCCGGGCCGATATCTACGGGCTCGGAGCCACCCTCTACCACGCCGTCACCGGACAGGTGCCCTTCGACGGCCCCAACCCCTCCGCCGTCATGCACCAGCACCTCAAGGCCGAACTCGTCCCGCCCGACCACCTCAACCCACGCATCTCCACCGGCCTGGGCGAGATCATCGAAGTCTGCATGGCCAAGGACCGCAACAAACGCTATGAGTCCACTCAGGACCTCCTCGAAGACCTCACCGCCGTCAGCAAGGGAGAAGCCCCCGTCCACGCACGCAAGCTCTTCGACATGTCCTCGCTCTCCGTCCTCGCCGGCGACACCGTCGAAGACTCACCCCTCGTCGAACTCAAAGACGCGTCCGGCAACAACATCAACGCCATCCTCATCCTCGCCGCCGTCGGCTGGGCCGTCGCAGGCGGACTGCTCCTGGCCCTGCTCATCTCCCAGGCCTGATTCCGCCCGACAGACGGGTTAGCCAATTCATCAACAAGCCGGCCTTGGAAGAAACCAGCACCTCTCCAGCGTTGTTTAGGGGATCAAATGACCGATCCAACACCCGGAGCCCGAAGACATGTCTCAAGACACCAAAAACCGATCATGGAGCCCCACCACCTTCGGCCTGCTCGCAGCCGCCCTGCTGGTCTCCGGCCTGCTCCTCGCCCTCCCGCCCAACACCACTACCAAACTCGACCCCACGGTCTGGTCCACCCCGGCCGCAGCAGCGACAACCGACAAACCCCAGGTCCTCTTCTTCACCGCCGACTGGTGCGGGCCCTGCCAGAACTTCAAGCAGAACGTCCTCAGCCGGGATGAAGTCTCACAAACGCTCACAGCCAAGGCCACACCCGTCCTGGTCGATCTCACCGCCTCAGGCAGCGAAGGGCAAACCGCCGAGAAACTCGCCAACCAGTACCGGGTCAACGCCATCCCCACCACCATCCTGGTCAGCGCACAAGGCGAACCCATCTCCCGATTCACCGGCGGACACACGACCACACAATTCATCAACTGGTTCAACAAGTCCATGGAAGCCAGCAGCTCAAACGAGTAGGCTCAAACCAACGAAGTCCCGAACACACAGAGCACACACCAGGAAAGAGCCCAAATGACCTCACCGCTCCGCTCCATCGTCGATCAGGGAACCCGACTCTGGCTCGATTCCATCGACCCCGAAGAAATCAAACGCAACAAAGCCCTTGGAGCATCGGGAGCCACCTCCAACCCCATCATCATCGCCGACCTCATCAAGACCGGCCGCTTCGACGACGACCTCGGCAGCTACTTCGACAAAGACCTCTCCGACGAAGACATCGCCTGGGCCATCACCGACAAGCTCGTCAGCAACGCTCAGGCCAGCTTCCACGACACCTGGAAACAGACCGAATGCAACGACGGCTGGGTCAGCTTCGAACTTGACCCCTTGCTCGAAGACCACGAGCTCGCCCCCGCCCTCCCCGAACGCATCAGCCGCTACATCGAACTCGGCAAAAAGTGGGCCGCCGGCCACGACAACCGCATGATCAAGGTCCCCGCCACCGAAGCCGGTCTCGGCGCCCTCGAGGAAATCGCCGCCGCAGGCATCGCCCTCAACGTCACCCTCATCTTCTCCCAGCGACAGTACGAAGCCGCCCGTGAGGCCGTCTGGCGCGGTGCTCAACGACGCCCCGGCGGGCTCGATACCTTCAAAAGCGTCTACTCCATCTTCATCTCACGCGTCGATGTCTACACCGAAAAGCACCTCCCCGATCTCTCCGCCGAAGCGCAGGGACAGGTCGGCATCGTCAACGCCAAACGCCTCTGGCAGGACAACCAGGCCTTCTGGGCCGACAAAAACCTCAAGCTCGACCAGGAAATCATCTTCGCCTCGACCGGCACCAAAAAACCCGAAGACCCCGCCGACAAATACGTCGGCGCCCTCGTCGGCTCCGACATCCAGACCAATCCCCCCGCCACCAACGCCGCCGTCAAAGACATGGGTAAAACCTACACCCGCACCATCGAGGACATGCCCCCTAAGGCCGTGCTCGACCAGATCGACGCCCTCGTCGATCCCGATCACCTCGAAACCACCCTCCTCAACGAGGGAACCGCCAAGTTCGCGGACCCTCACAAAAACCTGATCGAACTCATCGGCAAGAAACGCGCGGCCATCGCCAACACCTGAGCTCAGCCACGCGCGAGCATCACCACAAGCCACAAACCCGGCTTGACCGGGTTCCGGCACCCCTTGATACTGCTCCGAGCCGTGCTTAGATCCCAAAACGGCTGCGGAGACCCCCGAGTGATGCGTATCTCTACGTTTGGATGCCTGTGCCTCATCGCCCTGATCAGCCTCACCGGCCTCGCCGGCTGCGTCTCTAACGATCAAAGCTTCGAGCCCCCTCGCCGCATCGGCCTCATCATCGACCCCTCCGAAGCCGCCACCGTCGGCTACAGCGTCGGCTGGGCCCAGAATCTGGCCACGCCCGATGGCAACCAGATCATCGACGCCGCCCTCCTCGACGACCTCATCCTCATCCTCGAACACCCCGGCAACGTCGTCTCCGCCCTCGACGCCAGCACCGGTGCTGTCCGCTGGCGTAGCGTCATCGGCCTCGGCGAAGGCCGGCTCTTCAAACCCCTCCGCTACGAAGACCGCATCCTCATCAACACCGTCAAAAGCCTCTACACCATCTCCACCGACAGCGGCTTCGTCGTCGATCGCATCGACCTCCCACACGTCGTCCAGAGCGAACCCACGCTCTACGGCGATCTCGCGCTCTTCGGAGCCGTCAACGGACGCATCTACGCTCACCAGATCCGCGCCGGTTTCCCAGCCTGGGAATACGGCATGAGTGCCTCCATCTCAGCACCCATCGCAGTCACCGACAACCGCGTCGCCGTCGCCGATGACAAGGGAACCTCCGCCCTGCTCAACGCCGACACCGGTGAGGTGCTCTGGCGACGGATCTCCTACGACCGCGTCTCCTCGAGACCCATCATCGCCAACGACTTCGTCGCCTTCGCCTCCCACGATCGCTCGCTCTACGCCCTTGATCGCCATACCGGCGAAGACGTCTGGATCTTCCGGGGAACCCGCCAACTCACGCGACCCGCCGAACTGCTCGACGGCAACCTCTACCTCCCCGTCAATGAGATCGGCCTCTTCAGCATCGACCCGGCGACCGGCGACACCCTCTGGCAGATCGACACACCCGCCACGCCCATCGCCGTCCAGAACAACCGCCTCCTCGCCTACACCGAGACCTCCATCCTGATACTCGATACCGAAGACGGCGACACCGTCGCAAAGGCACCCACCAGACGCCTCGCGCAGGTCCTGATGCTCAACGACCAGGACCTCGTCCTGATCTCCCCCTCAGGACGTGTCCTCCGCATCAACGAACACAACTGACACCAGCCCCCAAAGAACCAGAAAGACCACCGATGAACGACCTCATCAAGGTCCGCAGCGCGCTCCTGTCCGTCTCAGACAAGACCGACCTCGTGCCCTTCGCCAATCAGCTCATCAACCACAACGTCAAGCTGATCTCAACCGGCGGCACCGCCAAAGCCCTCAAAGCAGCCGGCCTCGAAGTCATGCTCGTCGAAGAACTCACAGGCTTCCCCGAGATGATGGACGGCCGCGTCAAAACCCTCCACCCCAAGGTCCATGGCGGCCTGCTCGCCCTCAGAGACAACCCCGACCACGCCGCCGCCCTCGAAACACACCAGATCACGCCCATCGACATGGTCGTCATCAACCTCTACCCCTTCGAACAGACCATCGAACAACCCGGCTGCACCCGACCCGAAGCCGTCGAGCAGATCGACATCGGCGGGCCATCCATGATCCGAAGCGCCGCCAAGAACCACCCCTTCGTCGCCTGCCTCTGCAACCCCTCACAGTACGACGCCGTCAGCAACCAGCTCGACGAGCACGACGGCGGCACCACCCTGGCACTCAGGCAGGAACTCGCCGCAGCCGCCTTCGACCGCACCGCCCGCTACGACCGCACCATCGCCGACTGGCTCAAACGCTGACAAGACAGCGCTCAACCAAGAGCAGCCGCCACTTCGTCACGCATCCGCTCCGCCGCCAACCGAATCGCCCCCCGCCAATCCGATCCCGTCCCACCCGGATAGATCACCGAACGGCTCGCCGTCACCAGCAGCCCTCTACCCTCAGCCGTCGCAAAACGCCTCAGCCCCTTCGCATCCCCGCCCTGCGCCCCAAACCCCGGCAGCAGAAAAATCTGCTCCGGCATCACCGCACGCAGCCGCTCGGCTTCGTCCGCCTTGGTCGCACCCACCACCGCACCCACGCAACTCAGCCCCGTCTGGTCGCCTAACAAGCCCGCCCCGCACGCACGCACAATCTCCGCCAGACACGAGGCCACCGTGCCACCACCGGCCAGCGTTGTCGCCTGCAGCGCATCGCCGCCCGGGTTGCTCGTCCGAACCAGCACGAACAAACCAGCCCCCTCACGCTTCGCGACCTCCACAAACGGCTCAATCGAATCCTGCCCCAGGTATCCGTTAATCGTCAACGCGTCGGCAGAATCCGCTTGCCCCAGCAGCGCCTCCGCATAATGCGAAGCGCTGATCGCAATATCACCGCGCTTCGCATCATTGATCGAAAGCACGCCCCGCTCACGACCCCGCACCAGCAGCGATTCCAGCAAGCGCACACCCCGCCAGCCGTATCGCTCAAAGCAGGCCGACTGAAACTTTACCACCGGCACCACCCCAGCCACGGCTTCCAGAACACCCTCACAAAACGTCTCAATCGCCGCTAACGGCTCCTCTGCCGTCACCGGCAACCGCTCAAGAACCGGGTCCAGACCGACACACACCGGCGCCCCACAAACATCAATCGCCTTCTGAAGACGATCCGCAAAGTGCTCGCTCACACCGAGCCTCCTCTCGCAAGACCATCACGCCGAAGCAACCAGATGAACACCGGCCCGCCAATCAGCGCCGTAAAAATACCAATCGGAAGCGTCCCCATCCCATGGCCAAACGACAAGCCAAGCCAGGCCAAGCCCGCACTCAGCGTATCGGCCAGCAGAACCAGCGACGCCCCAAGGATCGCCGCCGCCGGCACCAAACCGGCATGCCCATAGCCCACCAGCAAACGAGCCACGTGTGGAGCCACCAACCCGACAAACGCAATCGGACCCGCCAGCGTCACCGCCAGACCCGACAACACCGCCGCACTCAAAAACAGCTCTACCCTCAGGCGACGCAAACCGATCCCCAGTGACCGCGCCTCCGCCTCACTCAGGGTCGCGATATCCAGACGAGCGGCCTGCCACCACAAACGAACCCCAATACCAAACACCAGCAACCCCAGCAGCCCCACCGTCGAACGCGCCACCCACGGATCCAGATAACCCATCACCCACCGCGCCAGATCATCCCTGACCGGTCCGGGACCCGCCAGATGATTCAGCAACATCAGCAGCGCCCCGCAAAGCGTCGACACGACCACGCCAACCAGAAGCAGCGTCAACGGGTCCAACATCCCCCGCCGACGACCAGCCAGCATCACCACACCCATCGCAGCCGCCGCACCCAGCGCCGCCGCCAATGCCCGCGGCCCCAGCGGCAAGCCCCACCGCGTCTCAACCAAACCCTGAACCAGCACGCCCAACGCCGCCCCGCTCGCCAGCCCCAACACATAAGGCTCGGCGAGCGGGTTCCTCAGCAGCACCTGCAAGCCCACCCCGCTCAGCGCCAACGCAGCTCCCACCACCAGACCCACAAATAAAAGATCCAGCCGCGCCGACAGAATCTCAGGCAACGCAGGCAGCCCCAGCGAAGCCGACCCCACGAACAGCCGCCCCGCAGCAGCCAGCAACAGCACGCCCAGCAGCCAGACCCAGCCGTACCGACGACCCGCATCACTCATCATCCACCCCGGCCGATCCGCCCTCATCCTCAAACACACCGGGGTGCAGCAACCCCGCCATCTCCTCCACCACATCCACCAGCCCCGTCGATGGCAGCAGCACCTCAGGATCACGAATCAGATACACACGCTCATCCCGCCACGCCGCCGTCTCCGCACGCGCCCACGGAACCAGCCGACGATCATCCTCAGTGAACACCGGCGCTCCCGGCAACAACAGAAACACCACCTCAGGCGACACCGCCCGCAACAACTCATGGTCAAGCGTCTGATACGTCCCCCCCGCTTCGCCCAACGCGTTCCGACCACCCGCCAAAGCCAGCATCTCATCCAGCACCGTCCCCGGCCCCGAAGCCGCCACCGGCTCCACACCGATCACCAGCAACGCAGCAGGCCGCTCGCGATCGGCAACCAACGCACGCACCTCCTCCAGCCGAGCCTCAAGCGACGCCCGCAACGCCCGCGCCTCTGCTTCCAGCGAGAGCAGCGAACCCACCGTGATCCCAGCCTCCGCACCGTCCGTCTCCGTCGGATCCACCGCCAGTAAATCCCAGACCTCACCCACCCGATTCGGATACCGAAAACCATGCAACGCAAAACCCGATCGCCTCGCCAAAGCCGGCAACCGCTGCCCGCTCGCCGCCATCAGCCCCATGTGCAGCACCAGCGTCGGACGCACCGCGATCAAACGCTCCCGGTCGATCGCCGCCATGCTCCCAACCACCGGCAAACCCTCTGTCGCCGTGTCGTACTCCGAAACCCCCACCAGCCGATCCGCCGCCCCCAGATCCACAATCATCCGAGACAACGCCGGAGCTAGACTCACCACCCGCTGCTCCGCAAACCCAGGCGAAGCCCAGCCCGCCATCACGATCGCAGCACCGATCAGCCAGACTCTCAGCACCTTACGACCCCGCCGCCGGCCCCGTGCCGGGCTCATCGACCTCAGCCACCTCACTCGCTGGTGTCCCATCAAACAGCTGACGGAGCGTCAGATAAATCAATGTCAGCCCGGCATACACATACGCCACCACCGCAGCGGGAATCAGAAGCACCATCAGCAGCACCCACCACCACACCGCCTCCGCCGCCGAAGACGCAGCCACGCCCGTCCAGAGCAGATCCATCCTCAACCCGGAAACCAGCGACAGCAGCCACACACCACCAACCACCGCACCACCCACCACGCCAACCAGCAACGCGCCCCCCGCCAGCCCGAAGAACACCAGCAGCACCAGCGCCCCCAAATACGAAAGCGGCCGCCCTACAGCAAACGAATAAATCCGGCTTAACGCGTCGTAACCATCCGTCCCCTCCACCGCCAGCGACGGATAAAACAGCATCCCCGCCACAGCCAGACCCACCAGCACCACCACCGCAAGCAGACCCAGCAGCAGCCCAGGTCCCGCCAGCGCCATGCCCAGCCAGTCAAAAACCGGCAGCCGAAGCAGCAACCCCGCTACCACCAACGGAATCAACAAACACACACCAACAAAAACCGGCAGGGCAGGCGTCAGCGTGTACCAGCCGAACCGACGCAGCACCACACGAAACGCAGGCACCATGCCCTGGCTCGTCAACTGAGCCCACCGCTGCGCCGCAATCCGGCACAGCACCCCACCGAAGACCGCTTTGAGCAGATAAACCTGAAACGCCCACAACACCCAAGCCACCACGCTGCCCTGGAACAACCCGATCGGCAGCAGCATCTGCCCCAATAAATCCAACACGCCCTGAGTCGCCCACAACCGATCCCGATCACCCATGAGCATCGCAATCAACGCCACCCCAAGCAGATGCAGGCCCAACCCGAGGTAAGCCACCGACCAGGCCTCCAGACGAAGAGCCACCCCCCAGGCACGAGCCAGCTTCAACAGCGGCATCGCCTCAACCCAGGACACACCCTCAACTCGCACGCGATAGCTCAAAGCCGAACTCCTGTGACTGCCAAGTCAGCATCATCCCCAGTCCGCCGTCGCTGGCAAGCCGAACCCCCCACAAACTTTCCTAAGCCCAGCCCCAGGCTACAGATCGTAGTTCTCGATCACCGCAGTCAGCAGCACCCGCATCCGCTTAGCCACCCGCTCATAAACCTCGGCGGGCTGACCGATCGGATCGTCAATATCACCCTCAGGGTCCAACAACGCCGCCCGATCCCGAACATCCGGGGCCGCCGCCAGCAACGTCTCCAGATGCCCTCGCGTCATCGCCAGAATCAGCGATGACTCGCTCAACAACTCCCGGGTGACCGGCTGAGAAACATGACCCGACAAGTCGAGTCCCATCGAAGCCATCACATCCACCGCCTCCCCGCTCGCCGGACTCCCACCCGACGTCATCACCCCCGCCGAAGCCACCCTCAGACCGACCGATGCCAGACCCCGCTCCCGCACCCCATGCTTCTTCTCCAGCAGATCACGGGCAATCGCCTCAGCCATAGGCGACCGACACGTATTTCCCGTGCAAACCAGCAACAGCGTTCGTGTGCATGAACTCAAAGACGTCCCCATGACGCAGACTCTAGGCAGGCAACCGACCGATCAGCCATCCCGCGGCTCCACCTGTGTCGCCACCGCACGCAGAAAACCATCCAGGTAGTCCCTGATGAACAGCCCCACCCCCTGATCCGTCGTCTCGTGATTCACACCCCAGATCGCCACCCGTAAATCCGCAAAATCCGGGTCCATCTGAATAATCACCTGATCCGGCCGCAGATCCGAATCCCCTTCCATCTGCTGCGCAAAATACGCCGACAACGCATTCACACCCGGCCCACCCACGCTGATCGTCGCCCGGTGATGAAGCGACTCGTCATTCAGATACAACGCATCCGTGCAGACCATCGCCCGCAGGTCCTCCTCCAGATACTCCTGATGCTCCTCCACCCAGGTCTCAACCGCACTCATCAACTGATAAGCCAGCGTCCGATCCGCCTCCTCCGCACGCAGATGAGCCCCCACCACAATCAACACCACACGAGACAGATCAAAGCCCACCGGCTCCTGCTCAGGCGTCGGATCTTCCTGCGGCTCGTCTTGCGGTTCGTCGATCGGCTCGTCCATGGCGTCCTCAACCCGACGAGCACGAAACGCCCGTCAGTGACTACACCCTAGCAGACCAATTCCGCCAGCAAGCCCTTCTGCGCATGAAGACGGTTGTGCGCCTGCGCAATCACACGACTCTGCGGGCCGTCAAACACCTCCGCCGAGATCTCCTCACCCCGATAAGCCGGCATGCAATGAAGCACAATCGCCCGCTCAGCCGCCTTCCCCATCAACGCCCCATCCACCTGATACCCGGCGAAGATCTTCTGTCGAGCCTCCTTCTCATCCTCCTGCCCCATCGACGTAAACGTATCTGTATAAACGACATCCGCACCGGCCACCGCCTCCACAGGATCCGCCGTCAGCACCGCCGTCAGCCCCTCTGACCTCAGCCGCTCCACAAACGCCCCGTCCAGCCCATACCCCGAAGGACTCGCCAGCCGAAAGCCAAGCCCCAGCTTCGCACACGCCGCCGCCAGACTCCGAGCCACGTTGTTGCCGTCCCCCACATAAGCAACCTCAAGCCCCCGCAGGTCGTCGCCGAACTCATCCATCATCGTCAACACATCCGCCAGCGCCTGCGCCGGATGCGATAGATCACTGAGCATGTTGACCACCGGCACCCCGCTGTGCTCGGCCAGACCCTCAAGATCCGCGTGCGCAAACACCCGCGCACCGATCACATCCACCATCCCGCCAAGCACCCGCGCCACATCCTGAACCGGCTCCCGCTTGCCCAGCCCCACCTCGTGCTGACCCAGCACCATCGGATGCCCCCCCAGATCCAGCACCGCCTGCTCAAAACTCACACGTGTCCGCAGGCTCGGCTTCTGAAACAGCAGTGCCATCGTCAACTCCGCCATCGGCACACCGGTGTCCACCCCCCGACGCCCCCGCAACGCCTTCGCCCGATCCAGCATGGATGTCAACCGCTCAGAAGGCGTCTCCGAAATCGTCAGAAAATGCTTCATACCGATACCTGCTGGCCTTCCTCGAGAACAATCTCGGTCCCAATCCCCTTCTCCGTATAAACCTCTAACAGCAACGCATGCGGGATCCGCCCATCAATGATGTGAGCCTTCCGCACACCCGCCTCCAGCGCAATCAGACTCGCCTCCACCTTCGGAAGCATCCCCGCCGTGATCACCCCGCTATCCACCAGCTCCTCAATCTGCTTCCGAGACAAGTGACGCGCCAGGTCCTCCGGCTTCTCGGATAGCCGGATCCCATGCGTATCACTCACCAGCACCAGCTTCTCCGCCTTCATCGCCGCCGCCACGTGACCCGCCACCGAATCCGCGTTGATGTTCAGCTTCCCACCCGCACGATCCCGGGCAATCGGCGCAATCACCGGTACCGTCCCCGCCTCAACCAGCGCCTGCAACACATCACTGCTCACCCCCGTCACCTGCCCCACCAACCCGATATCCACCTTCCGACCCCCTTCCCCCGCCAGCATCAGCCGCTCCGCAAACACCACACAACTCGACAGACTGTGCAACCCAAGCGACCGCGTCCCCATCGACTTCAACCGCTCGATCATCGGCGCGTTGATCGTCGAGATCAGCACGTGCTCAGCGATCGCCAGCGTCCGCTCATCCGTATACCGCCGACCCTGAACAAACTGCGCCTCCAGGCCCGCCTCCTTCATCGCCGCCGTGATACCCTTGCCCCCGCCATGCACCAGCACCGGCCGCATCCCGACCGTACACATGAAGCTCACATCATCCAATAGACGCCCAAGCGTCTCCGGCTCGTCCATGATCGAGCCCCCCACCTTCACCACCACCGTCTTACCCGCAAAAGCCCGGATATACGGGTGCGCCTCAACCAGAACCTCTGCTTTTCGTATCGCATCGTCCACAGCAGCAACTCACTAAACACAAACCAACTCGGCCCCACAAAACCGCCAACGGCCCGCTTAGGGGAATCGATCAACGTAGCAATCCACAAGCCACCTCACAACCCCAAGCCCCCAACACCCGCGTCGCCACCAATCACCCTGCTAAACTATCAACATGACCTTCAGAACAACCCTCACCGCCGCGGCGCTCACGGCCCTCCTCCTCGGATGCAACAGCCAACCCGAGCCCACCCACGCACCCCGCTCACTACCCACCGCCCGCCCTGCCCTGCCCCTGGGCGTCGACGATGGTGGCCTCCGCGACGACTGGACCACGACACGTCTCATCTACCCCGCCGGCAATATCAACCACCCGCCCCACTACCTCAATCACATAGGCGACATCGAAACCGACCCCACCGCCAGCCGCTCACACCAGGAAAACCTCCGCCAGGCCGTGGCCAGCGCTAAGCCCAAAGGCTGGACCCTCGATCAATCTTGGGACGTCATCGAGAGACCCGCCGTCTTCGCCTACAACATCGCGACCCTGCCGATCGAAATGATCATCGATCGCCCTTGGTCTTTCACCGTCAGCCCACCCGTCGATCAGGACGACTGACGCTGCCTAAGCCGCGCTCTCAACCTCACCATCTTCCGCCTCTTCCGTAGCGACCTGCAGCTCTTCACCCGGCCGTGGCCGCCGCAGCAGCACCCGCGTCCCCTCCTCAACCCCGCTGACCAGCTCAACCATCGTGTCGTTCGAACGCCCGGTCTCAACCGCCTGACGCTGCACCCGACCCCCGCCAGCCGAGACAAACACAAAACTCCTGTCCCCCTCCACCAGCACCGACTGAATCGGCACCACCACCTCATCCTCCACACGATCCGTGAAGATCTCCGCCGACAGACGCATCGCCGGCTTCAGCGTCGTATCAAAGCCATCAGGCAGCTGCACGCGAACCTTGTACTGCCGCAAGTCCCGATTCAACCAACCCCCATCATCCGCCGTCACCCCAATCACACTCACACGGCCCTCAACCGGCTGACCCGGCCGAGCCTGGATACGAACCACCGCACGCTGGCCAACCTCAACCCGCGTCAGCAAGGCCTCATGCACATCCAGCACCGCGTCCATCACCGAAACATCCGGCAGGAAAATCAACGACTCGTTGTTACGCACCTCACGCCCCACCGCCATCGGATCGCCCCGACGCCAGTCCGGACCCACCGAACTCGCATAAACCACCAGCCCCGGCGACGGAGCCACAATCACCGTCTTCTCGAGCTGAGCCTTCGCCTCCGCCAACGCCTCCTGACGAAGCTCAAGCTGACGACGCTTGCTCCGCACATCACTCTCGTACCGCGCCAGACGCGCCTCGTTCTTCGCGATCTCACGCTCAAGCTCAGCCTCTGCCTGCTCAACCGCCGTCTCCTTCTCCTGCCGCTGCTTCACCAGCTCGTAGTTCTCGTAAATCTCAATATCGAGCTTCGCCGAGTCCAGGGCCTCCCTCGCCTCGATCTCATCGATCTCACTATCCTCAAGCTCATTGAGACTGATGAAGTTCTGGTCATACAAATCCCGGCTCAACTCGTAATCCCGCGCCGTCCGCACCACGTTCCGCTGCGCTTTGTCGAGCTCCAGCTGAAGCGTCCGCCGACGCTGCGGCACGTCGCCCCGCTGCCACTTCTCAAAATCCAGCCGAGCCGAAGCCAGCTTCACCTCCGCGTTCTTCTGCGCACTCTCCGCCTCGTTACGCTGGATCTCTAGCTCCCGCTCGGCCGTCGTCAGATTCAGCGTCGCCGTCTCAACCTCCAGCTCCTGACTCTCGATCCGCTCGCGGATCTCCTGATCGTCCAAACGCACCAGCACCTCCCCCGCCTCAACCCGTGTCCCCTCGTCAATGATGTAGGAAATCGTCGCCCGCCCGTTCACCTCACACTTGATCTCGATCCGATCCCGTGACTCCAGCTCACCCGTCGCCACAAAAGTCAGATCCAGATCCTGCCGCTCCACCGTGAACCAATCTCCGGCAGAAACCCCTTCGCCTTCTTGCGCATCTCCAAAATCAAAACCAAAAAAAGTAGCCCCAAAGATCAACAATAGAACGACGAGGATCCGCAAAAACCACGATCCGCTTTGCTCACTATCAGTCGCTGCCATACCTCTAACCTCTCTCAGTAACGTCCTGTGACCCCGAACCTGCCGAGCCCACCGGCTCACCCGCCCCTTCCATCGTCTCGTCCTCAAACGTACCAATCGGGCGCAACTGCCCAGGCGGCAACCAGGTCCCATCCGATGCCACCCGCATCTGGCCCGTGCTCAGCAGATACTGAAGCACACTCGTCCTCAGATTCGAGGCCGCCTCGTCCCGTGCATTACGAGCATCTAGCAGGTCCTCCTCCGCCTCGATCACCTGCCTCGGCCCAAGCGTCCGCTCACGAAGCCGCACGCCCTCCAGCCGACGCTCGTTCAACTCCACCCCGCGAGTCTGCAGCTCCAGCGTGAACCGCGCCTGATCAATCCCCCGAATCGTGTCCCTCACCTCCAACACCACCCGATCCCGCTCCACCCGAAAATCACGCTCCGACTGCTCAAGCGCCACCAGCGACCGACGATACCGGGCCTGCTCGATCCGCCGATCAATCGGTGCCCCAAACCGAATACCCACCGAATACGCCCCCTCATCCAGCTCCAGGTCACCACCCCCGAAATCAACACTGCTGTCCGTCCCCGCACTCACCGACCCATCCAGATTCAGGTCAGGCAGCACCTGGTTCTTCGCCACCCGAACTCCCCGCCGGGCATCATCCACACGATCACGCTCCGTCTGCAGATCCAGCCGGTTCGTCATCGCCGTATCGATCGACGCACCCACCACCAGCACCGGCTCCGGCACCAGCACCTCCGCCGGAACCAGCACCAACGGCTCATCCAGCGGATACCCGATCCGCAGCTTCAACCGATCGATCTCCGTCGCGTAACGCTCCTCCGCATTCAGAACGCTGCTCCGGTTGCTCAGCACCGTCTGCTGCGCGTCCTCCGCCTCGAACACCGCCTCACGACCCGCCTCCGCCAAGGCCGCAAAACGCGACGCCAGCCGCTCGTTCGATCGCAGCTGACGACGCACGTTCTCGATCTGCTGCTGCTGGAAGATCAACCCGAAGTACGTGTTCGATAGATCCACCAGAAACTCACGCCGAAAACGCTCAAACTCCCGCACCGCGTAAATCAGATCACGCTCCGCCTGAATCCGACTCTCCTGCGCCACCACACCCGCCCCACGCAGCAAAGGAAGGTCGATGTTCAAGCCCACCTCAGCGGTCTGCGTCTGCTGACCTTCGGTGTTCGACGACGCCTGACGCAGAAAGTTCGTGTAGTTCACCAAGGCCGTCGCGGAAATCTCACCGCCGTATGGCAGGCGCTGACGAGCCGTAAAGTCATTCACGATGCTCAGTGCCTGATCAAAGTCCCCGCTCTCAGGCGTACCGGAAATCGTCGCCGTCGTCGTGTTGAAGAACCGAGGACCCCAAAGATGACGCTCGATGATCAGGTCCAGCGTCTCGAGAAACAAAGATTCCTTCTGACGCCGATACTCCGGCGCGTGCTCGATCGCGTAAGCCAGCAGCTGCTCCAGATCGAGCCGCAACGCACCCTCCTCAGGATCCAAAGGCGACGCCACCTCCGCATAAATCAACGCATCCCCACGACGCATCGTCCGACCCGAAGGCTCCGTCGCTAGAACCTCCGCCTCCGTATTAGTCGTGACCGGCTGATAATCGTCCTGCGTCGAACTCCAGATCGTCCGACCCTGCCCGATGTCATCCACGTCGCCACCCACCGCCGCCGATTCGCCAAGCGTCAGATCACGCTCCCGATCAATCAGCCCCGCCAACTCACGATCCAGCGCATCCAGCGACCCATACCCCGTACACCCACCAACAACGACCACGGCCGCCAGAACAAAACCCCTCGCCACGCCGAGACGCCGGAGATACATCATCACCACATACTAGCCGCGCGACCGCCCTTAAACAGCAACCACACCAGCTGATAACCCTCAGGCCGTCTCACCCGCTACAGTCTTGGCATGAGCGAGACTTCCTCCAAAAAATCAACACCCAAACTCGAAGTAGTCGAACCCCTGGGCAAACGCGTCCTCATCCGCAAGGACGAGGACCGAAAAACCACCAAGGCCGGCATCCACCTCCCGGACAAGATCGAAATCCCCACCCTCACCGGCCGCGTCGTCACCGTCTCCGCCGAACTCGAGGACGATCCCAACTACCCCATCGCCCAGTACGACCGCGTCCTCTTCCACCCCAAAGAGGCCATCCCCGTCGATTTCGAGGGCGACAACCGCCTCTTCGTCGTCCCCATCGAGAACATCGTCGCCGTCTTCCGAAAAGCCGACTGACCCCGACAAACACCCACTCAGCCGACGCAAACGCCCCTCAGACCGCCTCTGAGGCCGATTCCTTATGATGTGTCCGTGACCCAGACCTACCCCAAAACCCGCGCAATCACCCCCATTCAGCCCTTCGAGCGCACGCTCAGCCTCCCCGGCTCCAAAAGCCTCACAAACCGCGCCCTCCTCCTCGCCGCCCTCTCCGACGGCCCCTGCTACCTCACCAACGTCCTCTTCGCCGACGACACCCGCCGCATGCTCGAAGGCCTCCAGGCCCTCGGCTTCAAGGTCGACATTGACGAACCCCGCGCCGCCGTCCTCGTCGAAGGACGTGCCGGCCGCATCCCCGCCCAAACCGCCGAACTCCACCTCGGCAACGCCGGCACCGCCGTCCGATTCCTCACCGCCGCCCTGTGCCTGGGCGACGGTACCTACACCGTCGACGGCATCCAACGCATGCGCGAACGCCCCATCGGCCAACTCGTCGAACCCCTCCGCCAACTCGGCGCCAACATCGAACACACCCACAACGACGGCTATCCTCCCCTCAAAATCCACGCCTCCGGCCTCCAGGGCGGCGAACTCACCCTCCAGCCCACCCTCTCCTCCCAATACATCACCGCCCTCCTCCAGATCGGCGTTTACGCCAAAAAAGGCCTCCACCTCCGCCTCGCAGGCGACATCACCTCCAGGCCCTACATCCAGATGACCCTCGGACTCCTCGAACACTTCGAAGTCCCCATCGAAGCCTCACCCGACCTCACCAGCTTCCACATCGAAGCCGAATGGGTCCGCGGCAACGACCTGCTCATCGAACCCGACGCCTCCTCCGCCAGCTACTTCTGGGCCGCCGCCGCCATCATCCCGGGCAGTTCCTGCACCATCGAAGGACTCGGAACCAACAGCCTCCAAGGCGACACCCACTTCGCCACCGTCCTCGAAAAAATCGGTGCCCGCGTCACCATGAACAAAACCAGCACCACCGTCGCCGCACCCACCGACGGCAAGCTCCACGGCATCGACATCGACCTCAACCACATGCCCGATGCCGCCATGACACTCGCCGCCATCGCCCCCATCCTCGAAGGCCCCACCACCATCCGAAACATCGGCAACTGGCGCGTCAAGGAAACCGACCGCCTCCACGCCATGCAGACCGAACTTACCAAAGTCGGAGCCAAAGCCGACATCCAGGCCGACGACCTCCACATCACCCCACCCCCAGACGGCCAAATCCAGCCCGCCACCATCGACACCTATGACGACCACCGCATGGCCATGACCTTCACCGTCCTCGGCCTTGCCCGCCCGGGTATCACCATCAACGACCCCGCCTGCGTCGCCAAAACCCTCCCCGACTTCTTCGAACGCATCGATCAACTCACCCAGGCGACCGCCACCCACGGCACCAGAGACACGTGAGAACCAGCTTGCTCAAAAGCCCCTTCTGGAAGACAGCCCACGACCTCCTGCGCTTCCGACGCGCGATCGTCACCTCGCTCGTCGCCACCGTCATCGCCGGTGTCTGCTTCGGCGCAGGTCTCTCCATGATCGTCCCCGTCTTCGGGCTCTTCTTCAGCGGCGAACGCTCCGCCCAAACCGGCGCTAACCCCCTCGCCGAACGCATCGAAGCCGTGAGCCAGACGACCTGGCTGCCCACCCCCATCCAGGACGCCCTGCTCCAACTCTCACAATCTGTCCCCGACGACCCCCTCTACGCCTTCGCCGCCGTCATGGCCGTGATCTTCTTCCTCACGATCATCGCCAACGTCATGCGCTACATCCAGCAACTCCTCATCGCCACCGTCGCCGAACGCCAGGCCGCCACCTACCGCGACCAGCTCTACGCCCGCCTCATCCAGGCACAGACCGAGCAGTTCCTCAGCAAAGGCGCCGCCGATCACGTCAGCAAAATCTGGTTCGACGTCCGCGTCGTTGTCAGCGCCCACGTCGCCGTCTTCGGCAAGGGCATCGCCGAACTCGTCCGAGGCCTCAGCACCTTCACCTTCGCCCTCATCCTCGACCCGGTCCTGACCGGAGCCGCCCTCATCGCCTCACCCGCCGCCGCCGTCGTCATCCAGAAAATGGGCAAACGCATCCGCAGACGCTCCAAAGACGCGCTCCACCACTACGGAGCCGCCGTCGGCAAACTCAACGAAAGCATGAGCGGCCTCCAGACCATCAAGATCTACAACGCCGAAGGCTTCGAACGCCGCCGCTTCCGTGTCGTCAACCGCAATCTCTTCCGCGAACTCCTGGGCATCCGCAAAGTCCGAGCCCTCGCTTCACCCCTCGTCGAGCTCGTCTCCATGATCGGCGTCATCGCAGCCGCCATGCTCGCCGCCTGGTACATCATCCAACGCGGAGCCAACCCCGAAGTCAGCGTCGGCGTCCTCACCCTCCTCGCCGCCTCCGCCATCAGCCTCAAACCCGTGACCCAACTCAACAACGTTATCCGCCAGGCCGACCCCGCCGCCCAACGCATCCTCGACGCCCTCGTACTCCAGCCCGAACCCAGCAGCTACCAGCACAGCCGACACCTCCCCGCCCTGCCCCGACACCACCAGTCCATCGTTTTCCAGAACGTCAACTACCGCTACCCCAACACCGACACCGATGTCCTCAAAAACATCAACCTCACCGTCCCCGCGCGAAGCACCACTGCCATCGTCGGCGGTAACGGCGCCGGTAAATCCACCCTTGTCAGCCTCATCCCCAGACTCATCAGCCCCGCGCAGGGCCACGTCCTGATCGACGGCATCGACATCGCCTCTGTTTCACTCCGTTCCCTACGCAAACAGATCGCTTACGTCCCACAGAAAACCCTACTCTTCCAGGGAACCATCGCCGACAACATCGCCTACGCCAGAGGCGACATCCCCCGCGACGCCATCGTCGCCGCCGCCAAAGCCGCCCTCGCCGACGAGTTCATCCAGTCACTCCCACAAGGCTACGACACCTCGCTGGGTGAAACCGGATCCGGACTCTCGGGCGGTCAAGCACAGCGAATCGCCATCGCCCGCGCGATCCTACGCAACCCCACCATCCTTATCCTCGACGAGGCCACCAGCCAGATCGACACCGAATCCGAAGCCCGCATCACCCAGGCCATCGAAAACTTCGCCAGCGATCGCACCACCTTCGTCATCGCCCACCGCATGTCCACCGTCGTCAACGCAGACCAGATCGCCGTCATGGACCAGGGCCAGCTCATCGACCTCGGCACCCACTACGAACTCCTCCAACGGTGCCACATCTACCAGAACCTCACCCAAACCCAACTCAAACCAACAGATAGCTGAAATCAAACACGCGCGTTTTCTCAACATCCCGGGAATAAACCGACTCAGTGAGCCATTGTGCCCGCACGTAGCACACCGCTATCATCACACGTACCTCATTCAACGGCCCGCAAATCCGCACGGAACAAGGAGACCCTCCATGAAGCTCGTCCATAAACTCGCCGCCGCTGCCTGTGCCCTCACACTCAGCCTGGCATCCCTCGCCTCCGCCGCCCCGACCATCGGCAAAGCCGCCCCCCAGTTCGATCTCAAGGACGTCGTCACCGGCGAAACCGTCAGCCTCTACGACCACCAGGATAAAATCGTCGTCGTCATCTTCCAGAGCATCCATTGCCCCTGGGACCGCATGCGTGAAAACGGCGGCTACCAGCGTTACCTCTCCCCGCTCGCCGAGAAATACGCCGACCACAACGTCCAGTTCGTCGCCATCAACTCAAACAGCAACGAGACCGTCGAGCAGGTCGCGTCCTACGCCACCGAGCACAACATCCCCTACCCCATCCTCAAAGACCCGGGCAACAAAATCGCCGACCGCTACGGCGCCCGCACCACCCCCCACACCTATGTGATCGATGAGAACGGCATCCTCCGCTACATGGGCGGCCTCGAAAAAGCCCCACTCACCCCCGAAGACTGCGGCAAGATGGACGACAACTACATCGTCCCCGTCCTCGACGCCATCATCGCCGGCGAAGAGCCCCCCTTCACCCAGACCCGCAGCAAGGGCTGCTCCATCAAGCGCGCCTCCGCCGACAAGCTCGAAAACGCCCAGCGACGCGCCGCCTGATCTGATCCAAAATCAACAATGAAACCCAGCCAGCCACGGCCTTCCGTGGCTGGCTTTTTCTTGCGCCCACTCAGCCAAGCAACCAACGACTCAAACCCTCCGCCCGCAGTTCCCCGGGTTTCTCAAGCCCAGGCCCACCACGACGCTGCATAATCACCTCCGCAGCCTCGTACCCGCTCCGCACCGCGCCCTCCATCGTCGCCGGCCAACCCGTGTCCGCCCAGTCACCCGCCAGATAAAGCCCCGCCACCCCACCACCGACACCCGGCCGCCGACCCGCCATCGCCGGACTCGCACAGAACGTCGCCACCTTCTCCTTGATCACCCGACCGTGCAGCAGCCGGCGACCCGCCACCTCAGGCAGAACCGCCCGAACCTCCCCTTCAACCAGATCCAGAATCTCCGCCGCTGAGCGCTTCACCAGATCATGCGCCCCGCTCTTGAGCGCATGCACATGCTGAACCCGAACCCCCGCCTCCCTCACCGCCACATCCTCAGGCAGCCCCGTCTCGCCCTTGTTGAAAATCCAGTCGATCGGCCGGTCCGCCGTCACCAGATGCGGGGTCTTCATCACCCCCGAAGCTCCCATCTCAAAAAACAGATGCACCGCCACTATCGGCGAAAACCGCCAGTCACCCAGATCACGCAGCCGCTCATCCGCACCCGCCAACGCCCCGCCCGTCATCTTCGCCAAACGGTCAGGCGGGACCGTCACCACCACCTCCGCCGCCGAGATGATCTCTCCGTCACTCAGCCGAACGCCCCTGACCCGACCTTCCCCGTAACACACCTCCGCCACCGACGCCCCCAGCCGCACGCAACCACCCGCCGCCTCCAGCGCCCGCTCCAAAGGCTCGTACAACGCCACCAACGGCACCCGCGGAACCCCCACACCCACCGACGCCCCGCTCGACAAAAAACCCTCCTGAAACACCTTGATCGCCAGCTCAGCATCCACCCGCTCCGGCTCATCGTTGCAGGCACTCACGATCACCACATCCCAGAACCGCCGCCGCGCCGACGCCGGCTGCCCCCACCCGTCCAACACCTCGCCGATGCTCCGCCCGCGATACGTCCGCCGCCCCGCCTTGCCCATCCACAACATCCGCTGCATCCCCCAGGCCACCGCCAGCTTGTCCCGCCAGCCCAACCCCTTCATCCTCAGAAACGACCCCGCCAGATGAAACGGCGCCGGCAGCACCCCCGCCTGCATCCGATCCACACCCCCGCGCCCATCCGAAAAATGAATCGTCCGATCCCACTGAATCACATCCCGCAAACCCAGCCGCTCATAAAAATCGAGGATGTACGTACACGCCGGCATCACCGCGTGCTGACACTGATCCAGCACCCGATCCGTCTCCGGATCCACAAAACTCGACGCCCGACCACCCAGCCGCTTCCGCGTCTCCAACAACGTCACCGCCACCCCACGCTCCGCCAGCCGCAGCGCCGCCGACATCCCTGCCAAACCCGCGCCAACAACCACCACCGGCCGCCGATCCGTCGGGTGCACAGTAGAGCGATCAGATCTATGCGGGGGGGAAGAGGTCACAGCCAAGAAGTCTAGCCGCGCAACGACGACCAAAACCGCGCCCGCGCCGCGATCCCGATCTTCTCAAGCCCACTCAAACGAACCCGACCCGTTAGCACCCGCTTCGGGTCCGCCGCGATCCGGTCCAGCAACCCACGATAAATCCGCGCCATCGCCCAACTCGTCGCCCGGCAGTCCGCCGACAGATGACCCTCCAGAGGTGACGAGATCTCGTAGTAATTCCGCGCTCGCTCCAGCTGGAACACCATCATCCGCTCGAACGCCGTGCTGCTCAGCCCGTGCCCCAGGTCTTCGGGATCACACCCGAACCGCCGGAAATCCTCCATCGGCAGATACACCCGACCCCGACCCGCATCCTCCGCCAGATCACGAAGAATGTTCGTCAGCTGAAAAGCAATCCCCCGATACTCCGCCAGCCGCCGCACCTGCGCATCCCCGTCATGCCCCCAGATCGCCACGCAGATCAGCCCCACCACCGATGCCACCTGATAGCAGTAGCCATAAAGCTCATCGAACGTCTCGTAACGCTTAGTCGTCAGGTCCGCCAACTGCCCATCCAGCATCGCATCCAGATGAGCCGCCTCAATCGGGTACGTCCGCACCACGTGCCGAAACCCACGCCACACCGTCGCCTCATCCGATCGATCCGATGGATCTTCAAAGATCGCGTGCACCCGCTCCCGAAAACGCTCGATCCGCGTCCGCCGCGAATCAGCCTCGCTAGGCATAGCATCGTCCGCCAGGTCATCGCAGGCCCGCATCGTCGCGTACACCGCATACACCGCCGACCGCCTCGGCTCAGGCGTCAACCGCAACCCGTAAAAAAAATTCTTCGCATGCTCCTTCGTGATCACCGCACAATCACGAAGCGCCGCACGCACACCCGGATCCAACGAACCCAAACCAGCCGAAGCCAAACCAGCCGTCGACATCATCCACCCCCGTCAAAAACAGGACGCCCACACTCAACGAATGGCAAACCAGCGCTCCATCCCGGCCCGCGTCACCAGCCACGCCTTCTTCGACTTCGACAGCGCCGGCCGCTGACTCAGCGTGTCATAGCCGTTCAACTCAATCAGCTTCATCACCGACTCACCCCCATACGTGAACAGCTTGATCACCGGCCGCACATCACGCCCCACCATCGGCCACAGCCGGCGACCCTCCTTGAATAGCGGCCACGTCCGCTCCATCAGATCACGCATCAATTTCCGGTAGTTCCCCACACACGCCCGAACCCCCGCGTTCGGCCCTCCCCCACTGCACGCACACCGCTGACCATGACCATCCACCGGATCATGGTCATCCCCATGATGATGATGGTGGTGATGCCCGTGATCCTCACCATGCTCGTGATCGTGATGATGCTCCTGACCGTCGAGCTTCACCGACTTGATCAGAAACGGCATCCCCACCCCATGCTTCGCCGCCAGATCCGCCGGCAGATAAACCCGGTCCCGCTGAATAATGTCCCGCCGCACATCCTGCCAGAAGTTCACCAGCTGCAACGCCGTACACGTCGCATCCGACAAACGATCCATCTCCGGATCGTCATGCCCCGCCACCCTCAGCACCAGCCGCCCCACCGGGTTCGCACTCCGCGTGCAGTAATCCAACAGCTGGTCCCAGCTCTCGTATCGCGTGACCTCCTGATCCTGCAAAAACGCATCGATCAGATCATCAAATGGCTGCCTCGGCAGCCTCTTGGACTCGATCGTCCCCGCCAGCGCCACAAACACCGGATGCCTCGGCCGCCCCGCATAGCACGCATCCAGCTCCTCCCGCCACCACGCCAGCAACTCCCGCGACCGCTCCGGACTCCCCGTCTCGTCCCCCAGATCATCCGCCCAACGGCAGAACGCATAGATCCGCCCGAAATCATCGCGCAACCGCTCCGGCACCAGCCGACTGAGCACCGAGAAATTCTCGTAATGCGTCTCCGCCAGCTCCCGCGCGTAGGCATTCGCCTCCGCCACGGAGACGGACGGGCTGCCCTGCGGCCCAAATCGCTTCAGATCCTCGATGACCACACTGCTCATACCTACATACTACCCCCGATCCACGTCCGTTAATCCCAAAATCCCTCAGGCCGATAGCTCACCCCTGCCCCAACCCCCGCGCCGCTCCCGATAAAACAAACAGGAGCCGCCTGTGCCGTCCACCACGAGCCCATCTCGCCATAAACCCAAGCCAGTCATCGGCTTCGACGCCCGAAACCTCACCCGGGCCTCCCTCCGGGGCATAGGCGTCAGCACCGCCCGCCTCTACGCCCGACTCGCCCACCTCCGACCCGACTGGCGCTTCATCGCCTACCACCAGCTCCCACGAGCCGAAGGCCCCGAACGCCTCGAAGCCCCCAACATCGAGTGGAAACGCATCGACGTCCCAGGCGACCGGGTCGACGCATGGACCCAGATCCGACTCCCCTGGCAGGCCCTCCGCGACAAGATCGACCTCCTCCACATGCCCGCCAACTGGTGCCCCATCTGGCAACCCGTCCCCACCGCCGTCACCCTCCACGACGCCATCCCCCTCGAAAACCGCGACCGCAACGACCGCCAGCAACGCACCCGCTTCCAGCTCGCCCTCAAGGCCGCTGCCAAAGCCGCCGCCATCCTCACCCCCTCTGTCTACGTCGCCAGCGTCCTCCAGCAGAAACTTCCCACCGCCGCCAAACGCATCCACGTCATCCACTGGGGAGCCGACCCCGTCCCAGGCATCGACCCCGAGCACACCACCCTCCGCATCGAGCCCACGGGCATCAATCAGCCCTTCGTCCTCCACTTCGCCGCCCAGGACCCCCGCAAGAACACCCGCCGACTCCTCGACGCTTGGTCCCTCCTCCCGCCCGATATCCGCAGCACCTGGAAGCTCGTCCTCGTCGGCGCTAATGGCAGCCTTCACAACGACCTGACCCGAGCCGTCAACCGCCTGGGCGTCACCGCCAGCGTCACACTCCTCGAACCCCAGGACCGACCCCGACTCGAAGCCCTCATCCGCGAAGCCGGACTCCTCGCCTACCCCTCCCTCAGCGAAGGCTTCGGCCTCCCCATCACCGAAGCCTTCACCCGCGGGACCCCCGTCCTCACCTCCAACCGCACGTCCATGCCCGAAATCGCCGGCAACGCCGCCGAACTCGTCGATCCCCGCAACACCATGGCCATCCGAAACGGCCTCGAAACCCTCCTCACCAACCCCGACCGCAGACACCAACTCGCAGAAGCCGGCAAACAACGCGCCCAGCACTTCCGCTGGGACGACGCAGCCCTCCGCCTCGCCGCCGTCTTCGAAAACCGACTCGCCCTCCCAACCATCCACCTGAAAGCCGCCGCCTGACAGCCCCGCACATGCCCGAAACCGACGTCCTCCTGCTCTCCGAACTCGCCCCCTGGCCGCTCGACCACGGCGGGCGCCTCCGCGTCTACCACCTCGCCCTCAACCTCCACCAGCAAGGCCTCCGCATCCGCGTCGCCAGCCCCGGCCCCCTCCCCAACGACGCGCCCGACGCCATCCACCAACTCACCCTCCCCTGGCCCTCAAAGCCCGACCCACCAACCACCCAGACCTTCCTCAAAAACTGGCAGGGCCCCCTCGCTCCCCTCCGCCACCGCCTCGCCCGCCACCAGGGCATCAACTCCGACACCTACGCCCACGCTCTCACGCTGTCTCGGCAACACAACCCCGCCGCCGTCATCGCCGTCGGCCAGCACGCCCCAATGATGCTCCGCGGACTCCCCACCGACCTCACCCGCATCTGGTACGCCGCCGACGACGTCGTCGCCTTCCTCCTCTCCTGCATGCGCCGCGAACCCCTCTCCCGCTGGCCCTCCCGCCTCTACAGCACCGCCCTTCACACCGCCCTCGAAACCGCCTTCGGCCAACTCGACGGCATCGTCGGCGTCTCCAACACCGACCAACGCTTCCTCAACACCCTCGGACGACCACGCATCGGTCGTGTCATCCCCAACGGCGTCGACCTCACCGAATTCAACCCACCCACACCCCCCACCAACCCCGAGCCCCAAACCCTCGTCTTCTGGGGCCGACTCGACTTCGAACCCAACATCGACGGCCTCCGCTGGTTCGCCCGCGAAGCCTGGCCAACCCTCCACCGCCGCAACCCCAACGCTCGCTGGCGCATCATTGGCCGAGGCAACCACCCCAGCCTCGCACCCCTCAAAACCACACCAGGCATCGACTGGCTCGGCGCTGTCGATGACATCAAGCCCCACGCCCACAACGCCGCCGTCACCATCCTCCCCATGCGCTGCGGCGGGGGCATCAAGAACAAACTCCTCGAAGCCCTCGCCCTCGGCCGCCCCGTCGTCTGCACCCCACGCGCCCTAACCGGACTGCCCACCGACCACCGCATGCCCCCCGTCCGACTCGGCTCCACCGCAAAGCAACTCACCCAGGCCATCGAGCAACTCTGGCAGCACCCCGCCACCGCTAACCGACTCGGCAACAGCGCCCGCACCTGGGCCACCCGACACGCAGGCTGGGACCGCACCGCACACTCCTTCATCCAACTCATCAACGACTGCACGCCCACCAACCACCAGCTCACGCAAACGTCGCTTCATACTCGCACGCAAGCCGCCTAGCTTGCCACACCTGCACAGACCCACCTCTTTCAGAAGACCCAGACGACTTCCACCGTATAGGACGCACCCACGTCCAGAAATCTCCCGATGCTCATAACGAGGCAGCACAGCCTCGGAGACGCACGCCATGGCCTGGACAACCATGCATTTCGCTGTCGGCATGATCGCCGGCGGAGCCATCGGGATGGCAGCATCCGCGCTGCTCGGCCGCGGCACGCGCTGGGTCCCCCTCACCATGACCGCAGGCGGGATCTGGGCCCTCACCCCCGACCTGCCCCGACTCTTCCGCGAAGACTTCCCCTCCCTGCCCTTCGCCAGCATCCTCGGATCCAAAGACCTCGAACGCTATCTCCATAGCGTCGGCGACCTCTTCTTCCTCCATGCCAGCCTCGACGCCCAACCCAAAGAGTACGCCCTCCACGGCCTCATCCTTATCCTGATCCTCTACAACGCAGCCCTGCTTGTGCAGATCATCAGCCCACCCAAACCCCTCATCGCCGTCAAAACAAGAAGCCGCGGCCGACACCACCGCCGCCGACAGACCAGCAACCACCTGCTCACCGAACACGTCGAAAGCACCGAGACCCAGCCACCCGCCGGCCCCGCCGTCATCGGCCGCATAGACCCTACCAAATCCACGCCAAACCCCAGCTCCGCCGACGCCTGACCTACCCAGGCAGCAGATTCTCAAGCCCCGGCAGATCCAAACCACCCATCGCTTCCTTCACCGCCTCGCGAATCATCGCCTGCGCCTTCGCCATCCCCGCATTCACCGCCTCCGCCGTCAGGTCTTCCAGCATCCGCTGATCCGCCTCACCCGACGCGGCCAGCACCGCCGGATCAAACCGGATCTCCACCACCTTCAGATGCCCGCTCACCACCACCCGCACCACACCACCCCCAGCCTCCGCCTCGACCGTCCGCCGACCCAGTTCCTCCTTGAGCGCCTCAGCCTTCGCCTTCAACTCGTCCTTGTTCGCCATCAGCTTGCCGAGCTGCTGCATCATCTTCATCTGCTCAAACATCAAACCGTCTCCTCATCGTCACCACCCCCAGCGTCGAGCTTCCGAATGTTCATGATCGAGGCATCCGGGAACACCTCCATCACCATCTTCACCCCCGGCCCATCCAGAGCCTCCCGCACATCATCCTGACCCGGCCCCGAACGACCCGCCGCCGGCCTCTCACCAGGGTCCGTCCGACCCGCCTCGACACGCACCTCCACCCGCGATCCCACCGCCGCCGAAATCAAATCCGTCAGCCGCTGCCGGTGATTCGACATCGACAGAAACCGCACCGCGTCACGCTTGCTGGGCCGCGCCCCCACCACCGCCACCCCATCCCCGATCGATACCAGCCGGAGCAGGTCCACCCACGCCAGCGAACTGCTCGCCGCCGCCGCTTCCTCCACCCGAGCCCAAACCGCTTTCGCATCACCCGCATCCGCCACCGGCTCGACGACCGGAGCCTTCGAAACAGCACCCCCCAACGATGCACCAGCCGCCGGCTTCGGCCGAGACACCTCAGCACCCGGCGTCCCTACCTCACGACCGACTTTTTTTTTTCCGCGCCGGCCGCCACCCCGCCCGACAACAACCCCGCCACATCCGCCATCTTCTCTGCCAGCGCCATCCGCACCAGCGTCGCGTCCAGCAGCGCCCGCGGGCTCGCACTGCTCTTGGCATGACGCTGGAGGTTCTCACCCAGCATCATCAGATACACCAACCCCTGCGTATCAAACCGACTAGCCAACGCAGCCGACGCCTCACGCCCCTCCGCCGGCAACTCCACCAGCTCACTCTCCACCCCGCACGCCGCGATCAGCATCAGCTGCCGCAAGCGCTCAACCAAAGCCTCCACCACCTGATCCTGACTCACCCCCCGATGCAAAAGCGTCGACGCCGCCTCCAACGTCTTCGCCACATCTCCATCCGCCATCGCCGACACCAACCCATCGATCAGCTCCGACTCCGGCAGCCCCAGCAACTCCTCCAGCGTCCCCACCGACAACGCCCCGTCACCCGCCGCCGCGATCACACGATCCAGAAGCGATAGCGCATCCCGCATCGACCCATTCCCCAGCCGCGCCACCCGCCAGATCAACTCGTCGTCCGCCTTTAGCGACTCCGAATCCACCACCGCCTTCAGGTGCTCCGCGATCTTCATCGCCGGAATCGACGGAAAATCAAACCGCTGGCAACGCGACTGGATCGTCGCCGGCACCTTGTGAGGCTCCGTCGTGCACAGAATGAACTTCACATGCTCAGGCGGCTCCTCCATCGTCTTGAGCAACGCATTGAACGCAGCCTGCGTCAGCATGTGCACTTCGTCGATGATGTAGATCTTGAAACGAGCCGCCCCCGTCGGAGCCAGCCCCGCCCCCGCGATCAGCTCCCGCGCCTCCTCCACCCGGTTGTTCGACGCCCCGTCGATCTCGATCACGTTCAGGTCATCGCCCCGCATGATCGCCTCAGCCATCCGCCCCTGAACGTCCTCCTCCGGGTACTCGACACCTTGCAGCTTCGGCGCATCTGTCATCGACGCCGGCGCATTCAGCGCCCGCGCCAGCAACCGCGCCATCGAGGTCTTGCCCACCCCCCGCGTCCCGCAGAACAGATACGCATGCGCGACCCGATCCCGCTCGATGGCGTTGCTCAGCGTCCGCGCCACCGCCTCCTGACCCACGACATCGCCGAAAGCCTGAGAGCGATACCGCCGAGCCAGAACCGTATACGCCATCCAAAACGCCTCCAGCGACCACACGAAACCAGGGCCATCCCAAAAACCCGACACCATCGCCCGGACAGGCGGTCAGGACACCAACGGCACCGGGCAGACGACGCTTAGAGCTGCTCCGGTCAAGGCCTGACCCGGTTCACGAGCCCACCCGTGCATCGGGCCCGACCGCCTGTCCGATCGATGGATCGAGCGAACTAGCCACCTTACGAAAGCACCCGCCTCCCGGCAAACCTGTTGCCCCCAACCCCACATAACCTATCCTGAATTCATCTATTCTCCGACCGGGCATCCATCCCCTTTCGCGGACATCCCATGATTATCTACATCCTCCGCGGCCTCTTCATCCTCCTCGCCGCCACCGTCACCGCCCTCTACGTCCTGCCCTTCCAGGCCGAACAGCAGGTCCGGCTCGACTACGTCATCCTCCTCATAGGCGGCACTGTCCTCCTCTGCGCCGGCATCATCGCCGCCGACGCCTACTACAAAGAGAAAAACCTCTCCGCCATCTCAGGCGTCTTCCTCGGCATCATCACCGGACTCCTCGCCACCTACGCAGCCACCTTCCTCGTCGACCTCATCCCCGTCCTCGTCGAATTCAAAGAGCCCGAAGCCATCAACCGGCTCCTCCAGGGCGTCAAGGTCCTCCTGGGCGTCATCTTCTGCTACCTCGGCATCACCCTCGTCCTCCAGACCAAGGACGACTTCCGCTTCATCATCCCCTACGTCGAGTTCGCCAAGGAACAAAGAGGCTCACGCCCCACCCTCCTCGACACCTCCGTCATCGTCGACGGCCGCATCGTCGACATCCTCCAGACCCACGTCCTCCAGGGCTCCCTCGTCGTCCCCAAGTTCGTCCTCAACGAACTCCAGACCATCGCCGACGCCACCGACAAGCTCAAACGCGCCCGCGGACGCCGGGGCCTCGAAACCCTCCAGAAACTCCGCGAAGAACACACCGTCGACGTCATCATCGAAGACCGCGACGCCGAAGGCGCTGGCGTCGACCAGAAACTCATCAGCCTCGCCCAGACCCTCCGCGCCCGCGTCATGACCAACGACTACAACCTCAACCAGATCGCCCAGCTCCGGGGTGTCGAAGTCATCAACCTCAACGACCTCGCCAAAGCCCTCCGCCCCGTCGCCCTCCCCGGCGAACCCCTCCACGTCAAACTCGTCAAGCCCGGCGAAAACCCCACACAGGGCGTCGGCTACCTCGACGACGGCACCATGGTCGTCGTCGAAAACGGCCGCACCCACCTCGGCCAGCACGTCGACCTCGTCGTCACCTCCACCCTCCAAACCTCCGCCGGCCGCATGATCTTCGGCCGCTTCGCCCACGCCGAAGAAGACGACCCCACCCCCGAGCAACCCGAAGCCCCAACCAACCCCGAGTCCCACCAACCCTCAGAAGCCACCACCCACCACCAGGAACCCGAGCGCCCCCGCCCCTCCCGTCGAAACCCAAGACGCAGTTAGTTAGATAGCCGCACTCAGACCTGACTTAGGCGGTCTGTTCAGCAAATGTCCTCACGCAACTAACTTCTATTGGCTCAGATCCCCAGTGCCTTCGCCATCGTCGTCCCCAAGTCTGCGGGCGACTCCGCGACGTGACACCCGGCTTCACGCAGCGCGTCGAGCTTGCTCTCTGCACCGCCCTCACCACCGGAGATGATCGCCCCGGCGTGCCCCATCCGGCGGCCGGGAGGGGCCGTACGACCCGCGATAAACGCCGTGACCGGCTTCGAGAAATGGTTGCCGATGTATTCGGCGGCCGCTTCCTCGTCGGTGCCACCGATCTCGCCGATCATCACCACGCCGTCGGTTTCGCTGTCGGCGTTGAACTGCACCAGGCAGTCGATGAAGTTCATCCCACGCACCGGGTCGCCGCCGATGCCGACGCAGGTCGTCTGCCCGATACCCAGGCTCGACGTCTGCCAAACGGCCTCGTAAGTCAAGGTACCGGAACGGGATATGATGCCCACGCTCCGCTTCGCCTCGGCGTCTTCGGGCTTCTTGTGGATGTAGCCGGGCATGATCCCGATCTTGCACTCGCCGGGCGTGATCACCCCCGGGCAGTTCGGGCCGATCAGCCGGATCTGCCGGTACTGCGGCTGAGCCAGGATCCGCTTCACCCGCATCATGTCCACCACCGGCACCCCCTCGGTGATGCAGACAATGAGCCCGATCCCCGCGTCCGCGGCCTCCAGAATCGCATCCGCCGCGAAGGGTGGCGGCACGAAGATCATCGTCGCGTTGGCTTCAGTGGCCTCCACGGCCTCAAAAACCGTGTTGAAAATCGGCAGGCCGTTCGGGTCCTTCTGCCCGCCTTTGTTCGGCGTGACGCCGCCCACCATCTTGGTGCCGTAGTCGAGGCACCCCTTGGTGTGGAAGGAACCGGCGGAACCCGTGATCCCCTGGCAGATCACACGCGTATTGCTGTCAACAAGAATGCTCATGGGGCAGGGAGGATACCCTTAGGACCGGCGCAGGACAAAAGAGGTCCCTAAATCCATGTCTCAAAAGAAGCCAGAGCGTGTTCGGTGCGGCTGGGCGGCGGTCGAGCCGGAGGTCAGCTACCACGATGAGGAGTGGGGGCGGCCGGTGCGGGACGACCGGCATCTGTTCGAGATGCTGATCCTCGAAGGGGCCCAGGCGGGGCTGAGTTGGCGCACAATCCTGACCAAACGCGCGCGATACCGGCAGGTATTCGGCGGGTTTGAGCCCGAAATCGTCGCAAATTTTTCGGATTCGACGCTAAATGATCTGAAATACGACGCTGGGATCGTCCGAAATCGGCTGAAAATCGCGAGCGCGCGCACGAACTCGCGCGTTTTCCTCGACATCCAGGCCGAGCGCGGCAGCTTCGCCAAGTACCTCTGGGACTGGGTCGATGGCAAGCCGGTCGTGACCCGCTGGGCCAGCTACCGGGACTGCCCGGCGAAGACCGAGTTGTCCGACCGGATCAGCAAGGACCTCAAGAAGCGGGGGATGAGCTTCGTCGGCTCGACCATCATCTACGCCTACCTCCAGGCGGTCGGCGTCGTGGACGACCACGAGGCCGGCTGCTGGTGTGCCGAGTGATCTGCAAATCGTTGGGTTGTTTGTGGTGCGGCGGAGTGAGGGTCAGCGCCAGTTGTCGTCGCCGGGGCGTTCGAGGGGTCGGCCTTCGTCTTCGTCGTACCAGTCGTCGTCGGGCATGCCGGGTCGGTTGCCGGACTCGACGGTGATGCTGGAGCGGATGCCGCCTCGGCCGTGCCAGTCGGTTCGGAGTTCGATCCAGCGTGGGCTCATGAAGTTCTTGAGGTCGTCGGCGATCTTGTTGGTGACGGCTTCGTAGAAGATGCCCTCGTTGCGGAAGGCCTGGAGGTACATCTTGAGGCTCTTGAGTTCGACGCAGGTTTTGTCGGGGACGTAGCGGAGGCTGACGACGCCGAAGTCCGGGTGGCCGGTCTTGGGGCAGAGGCTGGTGAACTCCTCGGCGACGTGCTCGATGAGGTAGTCGCGGTTGGAGGAGGGGTTGGGGAAGGACTCGAGGAGTTTGATGTCTGCCATGGCCCAAGCATACCCAGCCTATGGCGTGCTGGCCGGGCTCAGGGGGAGTGCGGATGGTCGTGAATCTGGGCGAGGGGGGGCGTGGGGCGTGGCAAGGCGGGTCGGAGCGGGCTATCCTCCGGCCCATGAGCGAGACGCAGCCGATTTCGGAAGCCGATGTCCGTCACGTGGCGAAGCTGAGCCGGCTGAGCCTGTCGGATGAGGAAGTGCATCGGATGACGGATCAGCTGGGTGCGATCCTTTCGTACATCCAGAAGCTGAGCGAGCTGGACGTGCAGGGCGTGGAGCCGATGGCGCACCCGCTGGACCTGACGAATTCGCTGCGTGACGACGTGGCGGCCGAGGGTCTGACGACGGAGCAGGCGCTGGCGAATGCTCCTGCGGCTGACCCGCCTTATTTTCAGGTGCCCAAGGTGCTGGGCGACGGGTCGAGCGCCTGACCTGCATACCCCCCTCCCCCCGTCCCCCCTGTCCCGCTCCTGGATTGACTGCCTGCTTTTCCTGGTCCTGAGAACCGTGAACGACGCCTATGAGTTTTGATCCGACGCAGACGACGCTTGATGAATTGCGGCAGATGATCGCTGAGAAGCGGGTGTCGGCGCAGGAGGCGGTGGGTGCTTACCTCGGGCGGATTGAAGCGCATGAGGGGGCGATCGGGGCTTACGAGGAGGTCTGGTCGGACAGCGCGCTGAAGCGGGCGGCGGCGGTGGATGCGGGTGAGGTGACGGGGTCGCTGGCCGGGGTGCCGATCGCGGTGAAGGCGCTGTTTTGTACGGAGGAGGGGACGAGCACGGCGTCATCGAACATGCTGGCGGGGTATCGGTCGCCTTTTACGGCGACGGCGATTGCGCGGCTGGAGGCGGCGGGTGCGATTGTCATTGGCAAGACGCGGATGGATGAGTTTGCGATGGGATCGTCGGGGGAGACGTCGCGGTTGGGGGTGACGAAGAACCCATGGGATGTGGAGCGGGTGCCGGGCGGGTCGTCGAGCGGGAGTGCGGCGGCGATCGCGGGCGACCTGTGTGCCGGGGCGATTGGGACGGATACGGGCGGGTCGATCCGTCAGCCGGCGGCCTTGTGCAACGTGGTGGGTCTGAAGCCGACGTATGGGCGGATTTCTCGGTGGGGGATGATCGCGTTTGCTTCGAGTCTGGACCAGGCGGGGCCGCTGACGCATACGGTGAAGGATGCGGCGCTGCTGTTGGCGGCGATGTCGGGTGGCGATCCGATGGACGGCACCTGTGCGAACGAGCCGGTGCCGGGTGATCTGACGGATGTGGATGGGGATCCCGGGAAGCTGCGGATCGGGCTGCCGAGTCAGTACTTCGGTTCAGGCAACACCGAGGATGTGCAGAAGGCGGTGGAGGCGGCGAAGGCGATCTACAGGGAGGCGGGCGCGGAGCTGGTGGAGATCGACTTGCCGCACACGGATTACGGCATCCCGGTGTACTACATCGTGGCGACGGCGGAGGCTTCGTCGAATCTGGCTCGGTACGACGGGATCCACTACGGGCACCGGAGCCAGACGACGGATGACCTGGTGGAGCTGTATGCGGCGAGCCGTTCGGAGGGGTTCGGGGATGAGGTGAAGCGGCGCATCATGCTGGGGACGTATGCGTTATCGAGCGGGTATTACGACGCTTACTACAATCGGGCGCTGAAGGTGCGGCGGCTGATCCGGCGGGATTTTGATGTGGCGTTCGAATCGTGTGATGCGATTCTGTGCCCGACGACGCCTGGGCCGGCGTTCAAGATCGGTGCGAAGACGGATGACCCGCTGGCGATGTACCTGAATGACATTTATACGGTGAACGCGCCGCTGGCCGGGTTGCCAGCCTTGAGCGTGCCGGCGGGGATGGATACTTCCGAGGGACGTGAGCTGCCGATCGGGTTGCAGCTGATCGGTCGGCCTTTTGATGAGGCGCGGCTGCTTCGTTACGCGCGGGTGTATGAGCGGGGGACGGATTACCATCGGCAGCGGCCTGCGATGGTCTGATGACTCTGGATCCACCTCTTACTGCAGAAACAGGAACGAGCTATGCCTAAGGGACCGATGACGCTGGGTGTGGATCTTGGGGGCACGAATATTCAGGCGGGGCTGCTTGGGCCTGACAACAAGCTGATCACTCGGGACAGCACCAAGACCAAGGCGGACGAGGGTGCTGAGAAGGTGCTGTCTCGGATCGTGAAGCTGTGTGACGGCATCCTTGATGAGGCGAAGGTGTCGAAGGGGGACGTGGCGGGTCTGGGCATCGGGGCGCCGGGAGCGCTGGATATCGAGAACGGGGTGGTGCGTGAGGCGGTGAATCTGCGTTGGCGTGATTTTCCTCTGGCGAAGAAGCTGGGCGAGCTGGTGGGGATGCCGGTGCTGATCGACAACGATGTGAACGTGGGGGCGTGGGGCGAGTATCACGCGGGCGCTGGCAAGACCGGGCAGGACATGCTGGCGGTGTTTGTGGGGACGGGGATTGGCGGGGGACTGATTCTCAACGGCAAGCTGATGCATGGTCATTTCGGGACGGCGGGCGAGATCGGGCACACGACGATCTCGGCGCACTCGAGCATTGGGCGTCGGACGGTTGAGAACCTGGCGAGCCGGAACTCGATGGTGCTGCTGCTGGCGAAGCTGATCGGTGCGAATCATTCGTCGTCGCTGGTGGAGGCGACGGGTGGCGATCTGTCGAAGATCCGATCGAAGATTCTGGCTCAGGCGGTGAAGCAGGAGGACCCGTTGACGCTTGAGGTGGTGTCTCATGCGGCGGAGATCGTGGGGATTTCGATCGCGAACACGGTGACGCTTTTGAGTCTGCCGCAGGTGGTGGTGGGTGGCGGGGTGACCGAGGCGTTGGGGAATGCGTGGATGAAGCGGATCACGGATGCGTTTGAGCGGCATGTGTTCCCGCACGAGCTTCGTGACTGCAAGATCATGGCGAGCAAGCTGGGGGACGACGCGGGGGTGATCGGTGCGGCTTTGCTGGCCCGGGACATCCCCTAAACAGGTCTTTTTGAGAAAAAATGTCAAACGGGGCAATCTAGGGCTTGCTTAACATGCCCAGACCCACTAGATTTGCGAATGCAAGTTCAGGTTTGACTAATTTATCAATTCAGCTTTCTCCCCTCCGCCCCGTTGCTGCTTTTGCGGCGACGGGGTTTTTCGTTGCGATGAGGGCGGTTTGGGAGAGTGAAAAGTCTGGTGAACAGGCTCTGGATTCGGGCTTAGCTGTTTAGCGGCTCGAGTCGGATCCAGACTTTGCGGTTTCGGGGGCCGTCGAACTCGCAGAACCAGATGCCCTGCCAGGTGCCGAGGCAGAGGCGGCCGTCTTCGACGAGGACGCGGGTGCTGGTGCCCATCATGGAGGCTTTGACGTGGGAGGCCGAGTTGCCTTCGGCGTGTCGGTAGAAGGGCTGGGACCAGGGGACCATCTGGTCGAGTTGTTTGAGGAAGTCGTGGACGACGTCGGGGTCGGCGTTTTCGTTGATGGTGATGCCGGCGGTGGTGTGGGGGACGTAGACGGTGACGGCACCGTTCTGGAGGCCGGCCTGGGTCACGACGTCCTGCACGTCGCGGGTGAGTTCGACCATGGCGTCGCGTTGCTGGGTTTTGACGTTGAGGGTGATCATGCCCGGAGGTTAGCGGGGGTGGCTGTTTACTGTCCGGCGCCGGGTCGATCGATGGCGATTTTCATCATGGTGGGGAGGAGGTAGTTGGCGCCGCGGTAGGTGAAGACCTGGCCGGAGACGATGAAGCTGATCTCGTTGCCGCGTTCGGCGAGGTAGTCTTCCATGTCTTCACGGAGCGCGCAGGGCTGGACGATCATGGGGAGCGTGGGGTTGTCGGCAGCCTGGGCTTCGAAGACGAAGAGCAGGTGGGCTGCGTCGCTGGAGCGGCGTAGGTGGCCGCGTCGTCCGATGATGAAGGAGCCGTCGCGCATGAGGGGCGGTGCGGCTTCGCCGGGGGCGAGGCCGAGGACGGATCGATCGATATCGACGGCGGTGAGTGGCATGGCGACGGGGCTGGCGTTTTCGTTGTCGTTGCGGCCGGTGGGTGCGATGCGGGGTGAGGCTTCGCGGCGCTCGAGCATGCGTTCGACAACGGTGCTGGCGGGCACGGAGTCGGACTGGGCGTTGGCGGGTTGGGGGTCGGTCTGGGCGACGCCCGTTGCGACGGCTAAGCCGGCGGCGAGGAGGATGGCGGCGAATGACCCGCGGATCCATCGTGGCATGGTGTGGTTTGTTCTTGATCTCATCGCGAGGTTCCTGTGGAGGTGGTCTTCCGTGACGGTCTCTTATTCTACGGTGACACTCTTGGCGAGATTTCGGGGTTTATCGACGTCGTGGCCGCGTAGGACGGCGGCGTGGTAGGCGATGAGTTGGAGGGGGATGACGGTGACGAGCGGCTGGAGGGGCTCGGGGACGTCGGGGACTTCGACGACGAAGTCGGCGTATTTGTGGATGTTGTGATCGCCCTGGCTTGCGACGGCGAGGATGCGGCCGCCTCGGGCGCGGACTTCTTCGATGTTGGAGACGACCTTGTCGTACTGGGAGCCACGGGTGGCGATGAAGACGACGGGCATGCCTTCATCGATGAGGGCGATGGGTCCGTGTTTCATTTCGGCGGCGGGCATGCCTTCGGCGTGGATGTAGGAGATTTCCTTGAGTTTGAGGGCGCCTTCGAGGGCGACGGGGTAGTTGAAGCCGCGGCCGAGGAAGAGCCAGTTGTCGCGGTCGACGACCTTCTCGACGATGGTCCTGATGGCGTCGGCCTGCTGGGTGATGGCGGCGATGTGGTCGGGGATCTGTTCGAGGGCTTCGAGGTAGTGGGCGACATCGGCTTCGGAGAGGTAGCGTCGTCGGCCGAGGTAGAGGCTGATGAGGCTGAGGACGGCGACCTGCCCGAGGAAGGCTTTGGTGGAGGCGACGCCTATTTCGGGACCGACGTGGAGGTAGACGCCTGCGTCGGTTTCGCGGCTGATGGTGGAGCCGACGGCGTTGACGACGCCGATGGCGGTGGCTCCGCGGTCGCGGGCTTCGCGGAGGGCGGCGAGGGTGTCGGCGGTTTCGCCTGACTGGCTGATGGGGATGACGATGGAGCCTTCTTCGATGATGGGGTTTCGGTAGCGGAACTCGGAGGCGTACTGGGCTCGGGCGGGGATTTTGGCGAGGGATTCCATGAGGTATTCGCCGATGAGTCCGGCGTTGTGGGCGGTTCCCTGTCCGACGAGCATGACGCGATGGGCGGCGACGAGGGTTCGTGCGTGGTCGGCGAGGCCGCCTAGGACGACGCGGCCTTCGCGGTGGTCGATGCGTCCGCGGAGGCAGGTGCGTAGGGTTTCGGGTTGCTCCATGATCTCTTTGATCATGTAGTGGGGGTAGGGTCCGAGTTCGATCTGTTCGAGGTCCATCTCGAGCTCGGTGACCTTGGCGGAGACGGGGACGTTGTCGATGGTGGTGGTGCGGAAGTCGACGGCCCAGGGTCCGAAGGCGGGGTCCTGTTTGTCGTTGGGTCCGGCGCAGAGGCGGACGACCTGGTAGTCGTCGAGGGTGACGACCTGGGTGGTGTGGGCGACGATGGCGGAGGCGTCGGAGGCGAGGACGTAGCTGCGATCGGCGACGCCAACGATGAGGGGTGAGCCTTTGCGTGCGCCGACGAGGGTGTGAGGTTCGGCGGAGCAGATGACGGCGATGGCGTAGGCTCCGGTGACTTCGCGGAGGGCGGACTGGACGGCCTGTTCGAGGTTGTCTTCGTAGACCTCGGCGATGAGTTTGGCGAGGACTTCGGTGTCGGTCTGGCTGGTGAAGGTGTGGCCTTTGCCTTCGAGGTAGGTGCGGAGGGTTCGGTAGTTTTCGATGATACCGTTGTGGACGACGGCGATGGTGTGGCCGTCGGCGGTCTGTCCGGTGTGGGGGTGGGCGTTGGGTTCGATGGGTTCGCCGTGGGTGGCCCAGCGGGTGTGTGCGATGCCGATGGTGCCGTGGAGGCCGCCAGCTTTTTCGAGTGCGTCTTCGAGGACGGCGACGCGGCCGACGCTGCGGACGACGTTGATGCCATCGGAGGTGCCGATGGCGAGTCCGGCGGAGTCGTAGCCGCGGTATTCGAGTCGTTTGAGGCCTTCAACGAGCAGGGACGAGGCTTGCTGAGAGCCTACGTAGGCAACGATTCCACACATCGACAGCTCCTGGTACAGACGGCTTGCAGACACCTGTCTTATCGGTGACTGCGGGGCGTGGCTGGCGTTGGGGTGGGGTTTGTTGCCAGCGGGAAGCGCGTAGGGAGCTGTACGTTGTGCGGGTTGTGCGGGATCGTCGGATTAGGGGAATCGGACTCCGTGCTCAGGAGGGTGAGCGGAAGCGTTCGGTGGAGACGGGGACCTGCCGGGGGCCGGGCTTTTCGGGGAAGACGACGGCGGTGAGCATCATTTCGCCGTAGCGCTGCCAGAGCTCGTCGTCGGAGAGGTCGGTGTCGGACTTATAGAATTCCATGGTGATGGTTGGGATCTGGCGGTCGACGCCCAGCCAGGAGCCGAGGGATCCGGGTCGGCTGCCGAGTTTCTTGACGGGGAGCCCCGAGGTTTCGGCGAGGGCTTCGGCAAGGGGGAGGGTGGTTTCTTCGGGTCCGTCGTAGTCGACGCATTCGAGGGGCTGGTGGAGGGTGATGACGCGGGCGGGTCGAGGGAGGGACTGGAAGAGGTTGTAGAGGGCGCGGCTTTCGGGTTCGGAGAGGGGTCGGCGGCCGTGGCGGTCGCGTTCGGTGGTGTGGTTGCGTGCGGGGAAGTTTCGGTTGAGGTCGATGTCGCGGTTGTTGAAGCGTCGGTTGAGGGCGAGTCCATCGGGGTTGGCGTTGCCGACGATGACGACGCGTCGTCCTTCGAGGAGTTCGGGGTTGGCTTTGAGGACGGCGCCGAGCTGGCGGACGAGGGGGACGCCGGCGGGTTCGTTGCCGTGGATGCCGGCGACGAAGACGATGAGCTCTTCGCCGTCGCCGAGTTCGTGGCACTCGATGCCGCGGCCGTCGAGTGAGCGTCCGATGATGGTGTAGCGTTCGAAGACGCCTTGGGGTTCTTCGGGGTCGATGAGGGGGACGGTGTTGCAGCCGGTGGTGAGCAGGGTGGCGAGGATGAGGAGGGCGAACAGGTAGGGCATGGTAGACCTCGGTTGGAACGACTCAACTTAGAGGGGCGCACGCCTCCTCGGCGGTGGTATTGTCGATCTGGTTCTCGGCTTCTGCAACCACGCCTGGTCCGTCGGTGTCGTAGAAGCGGTCGAGGACGGCGTGCCAGTCGGCGAGGGAGCTGACGGCGATGAAGCTTTGTTTGATGGCGTCGGCCTCGGGGTGGTGTCGGGAGAACTTGATGCCGAACTTGCGCATCATTTTTGAGGCGGGGATTTCGCCATGGAGTTCGAGGCTGAGCTTGAAGTGGCGGAGGAGAACGGCGCGCTGCTCGTGGATGGTGGGAGGTCGGTTGGCTTCTTCGGGGTCGTTGTTCATAAGGGCTCTGGCCTGTCGGAAGAGCCAGGGGTTGCCGATGCATCCGCGGGCGACGCTGACCCAGTCGACGGCGGTGGCTTCGATCATGCGAAAGATGTCTCTGGCGTTCCAGATATCGCCTGACCCGCCTAGGGAGAAGGTGCCGAGTCGGTTGGCGGGTTTGGGGTAGCGTTTGGTGAGGTCGGCGAGGAAGGCCCAGTTGGCGGGTCCGAGGTATTTCTGTTCGACGGTGCGGCCGTGGACGGTGGCCCCGGCATAGTCGTTCTCGATGGCGGCTTCGTAGATTTTGTAGAAGCGTTCGGCGGATCCGGGTTCATCGTCGGATCCGCGGCGTAGTTTGACGGTGATGGGGGTGGTGTCGGGGGTGGCCTGGCGGACGGCTTTGAGGATGTCGATGGCGGTGTCGGTGTCGGAGAGGAGGTGTCCGCCTCGGGCTTTCTTTTTGATCTTTTTGACGGGGCATGCGAGATTCACGTCTATGGCGTCGTAGCCGAGGTCGACGAGGATCTTCGCTCCCTGGGCGATATCCTGTGGGTGCGAGCCCATGAGCTGCCCGGTGATGGGGTGGTCGTCGTCGCGGAGTTCGGCGGCTTTGAGTCCTCGTCCTCCTGTGATGAGGAAGTGATCGAGCATGGCCTCGGTCACGCAGTGGGGGCAGCCGTGTTCGCGTGCGACGATGCGCATGGCGGCGTCTGAGTAGCCTGCCAGGCCGGCTTGGTAGAAGGGTGCATCGATCTGGAGTCCGCTGAGGCGCATCATGGATATGGATTATAGACCGACGTGTGTGACCGCCCTTCCGCGTGCCAGAAGGCGATGGGTGCCTGATTCTGCTGGCGTGGGGATGCTGTTGGTGCTGGCTCTGGTTCTGGTGGGCTGTCGTGGCGCGGGGGACCTGTTGGCGGAGACGCAGGCTCGGGATGTGGCGACGCTGGCTTATCCCGAGGAGGCGCAGGTGGGTCCCGATCTGCCGGTGCACGTGGTGCGGGACGGGCGTCAGATCGAGGTGATCAATCTGTCGTCACGGTCCTATCGCCGGGTCGAGCTGTGGCTGAATCAGGCGTATGCGCGGCCGGTGGATCGGCTGGAGATCGGGAAGAACTGGCTGTCGCTGCGTCGTTTTGTGAATGACTTTGGGGAGACGTACCCGACGGGGACGCTGCTGTCGCCTGACAAGAACGAGCCGGTGGTGCTTGCGGAGTTGTATGACCCATCGACGCGGGTGAAGCATCGGCTGGTGGTTCGTCCGAGCGGTGATGAGCGGGAGACGGGTTCGCTGCAGACGAGTGTGCCTTGATGACGCGAGGTGGCGGGGTTGGTTATGGTTGGGTTTGTGGGCTGCATGGACCGTGTGTGGTTGATGCGGCGTGAGGATCGACAAGGACTGTCCAACACCGGTTGATAGCAGGAGTCTGGCGTGCCATTCATTGATGACAAGACTGCGTTGTATCGCTTTTACAAGAAGCATCTGTGCAAGGCTCGTGGGACGGGGATCTCGCTGGATGTTTCGCGGATGGCGTTTCCTGCGACGCTTTGGACGGATATGTCGGCTGAGATGCGCGGGGCTTATGAGGCGATGGATCGTTTGGAGGCGGGAGCGATCGCGAATCCGGATGAGGATCGGATGGTGGGGCATTACTGGTTGAGGGCCCCGCATCTGGCGCCGGAGCAGGCGCTCTCGGATGCGATTCAGACGACGATCAACGATGTGATTGCGTTTGCGGAGGCGGTGCATCAGAAGGAGCTGGTGCCGGCGACGTATGGGCGGTTTACGGATGTGCTGGTGATCGGGATTGGCGGGTCGGCGCTGGGCCCACAGCTGGTGGCGGATGCGCTGGCGGGTCGGCGGAACAAGCTGAACCCGCATTTTCTGGATAACACGGATCCGGATGGGATCGAGCGGGTGTTGATGGGTTTGAAGTCGAAGCTGAAGTCGACGCTGGCGGTGGTGATTTCAAAATCGGGTGGGACGCCTGAGACGCGGAACGGGATGCTGCTGGCGAAGGCTGCTTATGAGGCTCAGGGGTTGGACTTTGCGCCGCATGCGGTGGCGATCACGGGCGAGGGGTCGAAGCTGGATCAGGTAGCGGTGAAGGAGGGGTGGCTCAAGCGTTTCCCGATGTGGGACTGGGTAGGCGGCCGGACGAGCCTGATGTCGGCGGTGGGGTTGGTGCCGATGGCGCTGCAGGGGATCAACATCCGTCAGTTTCTTGAGGGTGCTGCTGCGATGGATGGGGTGACGCGGGTGCATGACACGGCGAAGAACCCGGCGGCGCGGCTGGCGCTGATGTGGCATTTTGCGACGGGCGGGAAGGGTGAGCGTCAGATGGTGATGCTGCCCTACAAGGATCGGCTGGTGCTGATGTCGAAGTATCTGCAGCAGCTGGTGATGGAGTCGCTGGGCAAGGCGGAGACGCTGGATGGCGAGCCGACGAAGCAGGGGATTACAGTGCTGGGGAACAAGGGTTCGACGGACCAGCATGCGTATGTGCAGCAGCTGCGTGACGGGCTGGATGATTTCTTCGCGACGTTCATTCTGGTGATGCAGGATTATGCGACGCCTGGCAAGCGTGAGTCGCTGGAGGTGGAGCCGGGGATCACGGCGGGCGATTATTTGCGTGGTTTTTATATGGGTACGCGTACGGCGTTGTATGAGTCGGGTCGTCCGTCGATGACGATCGTGATGGACAAGCTGGATGCGAAGTCGGTGGGTGCGCTGATTGCCTTGTATGAGCGGGCGGTGGGTTTTTACGCGACGCTGGTGAACATCAATGCGTATCACCAGCCTGGCGTGGAGGCTGGTAAGAAGGCGGCGGGTGTGGTGCTGGACCTGCAGAAGGCGGCGGTGGATCACCTGAAGCGGTCGGGTGGTGAGGGGATGAGCGTGGAGGCGCTGGCGGAGGCGATCGGGCAGCCGGATGCGATCGAGGATCTGAGTCTGATTCTGGATCATCTGGCGGCGAACAAGCGGCAGGTGAAGCGTGTGCGGACGAGCACGTATGCAGCGCTAACGTGATTTTGATGGATGCAATCCTCAGCGGAGTGTGTGATGCCTGGTTACATGGCTTTGGCGTTGTTGGTGGTGGTGATGGTGGTTTCGACGCCTGTGTTGTTGGCGGAGGAGCGGGCGGCTGGGGAGGGCATGACGATCAGGGTGCTGCGGCATGAGGTTTGGAGTGACCGGCCGCCGGCGGGTGTGGAGGCGCATGGGATCCGTCGGAATCTGGCGATCGGTGACACGGTTGATTTTGAAGGGTTGAGTCTGTCGGTGCTCGATACGGCGGCGGTGGGCGAGGCGATGGAGGAGGGGCAGGAAGAAGCGGAGGGGGCGGCGGATGTGGATCGGGTGAAGCTGCTGCTTGAGGATGCGGCGGGGAAGGCGATCGTGACGGCAGCGGAGGGTCAGGCGATGGTACGGGGCGAGCTGCGGATCGCGGTCGTGGCGATCTACACGCAGGAGGGTGAGTTGGGTCGGGGGCTCACGGTGATTGAGGTTGCGACGGTGGATTCGCTGCCTGCGTATCTACGTGATTCGGCGGACGCGGGTGGAGCGGAGCAGCGGCTTCGGATTCGTCATGCGATTGATCGGTTGACGCTTCACCACAGCGCAACGGCTCATGGTCCTGAGGATGATCTGGGGAGGAAGCTGGCGGCGATGCAGAGCTGGGGGGCGTCGCAGCGGAACTGGTGGGATGTGCCGTATCACTACATCGTGGATCTGGACGGGACGGTGTATCAGGGGCGTGACGATCGTTACCTTGGGGATACGAACACGCGTTACGACACGGCGGGTCACTTCCTGATTAATTGTTATGGCAACTACAACGATCAGACGCCTAATGAGGTGCAGGTGGAGACGATCGCGCGGCTGATGGCGTGGGCGGTGGCCGAGTATGAGATCGAGCCGATCGAGATTTTTGGGCATCGTGATCTGGCGAGCACGTCTTGTCCGGGCGACCATCTGCAGGCGCTGATTGAGGATGGGACGCTTGAGCGGCGGGTTCGGGAGATTTTGGAAGAGGGGGTGCCTCGGCTGGTTTGGGTGGAGGGGGAGTGAGGGGTTGGGTTATTCTGTGGTGAGTTGCCCTCGTAGCTCAGCTGGATAGAGCAGCGCTTTCCTAAAGCGCAGGTCAGAGGTTCGAATCCTCTCGGGGGCATTGGTTTACTGATTATTTCGGGGAATGGGAGCGGCAGGATTCGAACCCGCGACCGAGCGATTATGAGTCGCCTGCTCTAACCACTGAGCTACGCTCCCGGCGGAGGCAGTATAGTCGAGGGGAACCCTGTTACGGAGTTGTGCGATGGCTCGATGGCTGCTTGGGCTGGTGGTGCTGGTGCTGGCGGGTTGTGGTCCGACGACGGTGGTGGTGGGGATTGGGCCTGGGGATCGGTCGCTGACGGAGACGGTGGTGGTGGATGAGTCGGCGCGGCGGGTGAAGGTGGCGATGATCGATGTGACGGGGGTGATCGTGAATGCTCGGCGGGATGGGCTGCTGCAGCAGGGAAGCAATCCAGTGGCGGAGTTGCATGAACAGCTGGCGCGGGCGGCGACGGATGATCGGGTGAAGGGGGTGGTGCTGCGGATCAATTCGCCTGGCGGGTCGGTCACGGCGAGTCGGATGATGCATGACGAGGTGCGGCTGTTCCGGGAGCGGACGGGCAAGCCGGTGGTGGTGGTGATGATGGATGTGGCGGCGAGCGGGGGGTATTACGTGGCGTGTGCGGCGGATCGGATTGTGGCATATCCGTCGACGATCACGGGGAGTATCGGGGTGATCATGCAGACGGTGAGTTTGAAGCCGGCGCTGGATCGGTGGGGGATTACAGCGACGACGATTCGGAGTGGGGAAATCAAGGGGGCGGGTTCGCCTTTGGATACGTTGACGGCGGAGCAGCGTGAGGTTTTTGAGGGGATGATCGAGGCGTTCCACGAGCAGTTTGTGGCGGCGGTGGATGCGGGGCGGGCTGGGTTGGATCGAGAGACGATCAACAGGCTGGCGGATGGGCGGGTGTACACGGGGGGTCAGGCGGCGGAGCTGGGGCTGGTGGATGAGACGGGGGATTTGTATCTGGCTTTTGAGCGAGCGAAGGGTTTGGCGGGGGTCGAGTCAGCGGATCTGGTGCTTTATCACCGGCCGTTGGATTATGTGGCGGCGCCTTATGCGGGGGCGTCGGAGGCGTCGGGTGGTGGTGGGACGACGGTGAATCTGTTGTCGGTGGATCTGGGTGAGTCGATGGGTGGGGTGGGAGCGCCGGTGATGTTTGGTTATCTGTGGTCGGTGGATGGTTTTGAGTGATCGACGGCGAAGAGTGAGCCGTTGTCGCTGATCATGACGAGTCGTTCATCGGGTTGGGGTTCGACGTTGAGGCAGCCGGTGAAGTCGCCGAAGGCGGGGAGGATGAGGCGGGTTCGTCGGAGCCAGAAGCAGGCACTGCGGATGCGAGTTCGGCCACGGCCGTAGAGGCTGGCGGCGGGGTGGAGGTGTCCGGCGAGTGCGGGGTGGGGTGAGGGGTCGGCGGGGTCGTGGAGTGCGGCGATGCCGGGGAGGATCTCGGTGCCGGCGGGGATGGGGTTGAGGTTGAGGGTGGTGGGGATGCCGCCTGCGGAGCGGTCGTGGTTGCCAGCGACGACGTTGACGGGGAGGGGGTTTTGCTGATGCCAGTGGCGATAGGCTTGGATGAGTTCGTCGGTGACGCCGGTGCGGGTGTGGAGGAGGTCGCCGAGGATGGTGAGGGTTTGGGGTTGGTGGGTGGTGATGAGTTGGGTGAGTCGGGCGAGGGTTGATTGGGTGGTTCCGGCGGGGACGGCGATGCCTGCGGCGCGGAAGCCGGCGGCCTTGCCGAGGTGGAGGTCGGCGACGAAGAGGTGCTGGGATTCGAGGTGGAGGAGGGCGCGGTCGCCCAGGAAGCGCCAGCGGTGGTTGGCCCAGTCGAGGTCGAGGGTGGTTGTTGCGGTTGTGTGGGTGAGGGTCACTTCCTTGATTTTCGTTGAGATCGGGGCTTGTTGCCAGTGGCGGTTTGGCGGCTGTGGCGGTCTTCCATGTCCTGGACGATGCGGGCCATTTTGTCGGTCCAGCTTTCGGTGGAGACGTGGGTTTCGCGGATGCGGTCGGCGAAGAGGGGGAAGGCGAGGGGCGAGAGGGAGTCGGTGGGTTGGATGATGATTTGCTGGTTGCTGATGCCGCTGAGGGTTTGGGTGATGCGGGTTTGTTCGAGTTCCTGTTCGAGGACTTCGCGGTGGGCCTGGTGGAGGAGGTGGTGGTCGGGGTCGAACTGCTCGAAGACGTCGAAGAAGAGTTCGGAGGAGGCCTGGAGGTGGCGGGTGGGTTTGCGCTGGCCGGGGTAGCCCTGCTGGATGAGACCTGCGATCTGGGCGATCTGACGGAAACGTCGGCGGGCGAGTTTGGTGGCGTGGACGCAGGCGATGAGGTCTTCGTCGAGGTTGTTTGTGCTCAGGACTTCAGACCAATCATCGGTGGTGAGGTTGATGGGGTCGGGGGCGAGGAGTTCGAGGCCGTAGTCGTTGGCCATGGCGGTGATGGAGAGGGGCTGGCGTTTGCTGAGTCGGTGGGCGAGGAGGCTGGAGAGGCCTTCGTGGGCGAGGCGGCCGGCAAAGGCGAAGAGGAAGACATGGTGGCCGAGTCGGGTCTGTGCGGTTTCGATCAGGAGTTGGTTCGGCTTTGGAATGATGGAGAGTTGTTGTTGGAGGTTGAGGATGTCGCGGAGGGCCTTGGTTTCGGGGTCGTGGTAGATGCCCTGGCGGGCTTCGTCGAGGAGTTGGCGAACGACTTCGGCGAGTTGGGTGGAAAGGGGTGAGCGGCCGCCTTGCCAGCGGGGGATGGCTCGGCTGGGTCGGGTGGCTTTGCGGACGAGTGCGGTGGTGCCGTCGAGTCGGACAAGTTCGAGGACGCGGCCGCTGAAGATGAAGCGTTGTCCGCGTTCGAGTTTGGCGATGAAGGATTCTTCGATGGTGCCGAGTCGTTTGCCGGAGACGAAGCGGACTTCGATGGCGGTGTCGGCGGTGATGGTGCCGATGCCGAGGCGGTGGGTGCGGGCGAGTTTTTGCTCGCGAACGGTGTAGCGGCCGTCTTTCTCGATGACGCGGGCGAACTCGGGGTAGGCGCGGAGGGTCTGGCCGCCTCGGACGACGAAGTCGAGGACCCAGGACCACTGGGCGTCGGTGATGTTGGCGAAGGTGTGGGTGTTGCGTACCTGTTGGAGGGCTTCGTCAGAAGTGAAGCCGGGTCCGGTGGCGAGGGTGACGAGGTGTTGGGCGAGGACGTCGAGGGCCATGCCGGGTGGTGGGCGGTTTTCGATCATGCCTTGTTTGACGGCTCGGCGGGCGGCGGCGAATTCGATGAGTTCGAAGGCGTGGGTGGGGACGCCTGTGACGCGGCTGGGTGCTCCGGGTCGGTGACCGCTGCGGCCGGCGCGTTGGATGAGTCGTGCGACGCCTTTGGGTGAGCCGACCTGGAAGACGCGGTCGACGGGCGAGAAGTCGACACCCAGGTCGAGGCTGGAGGTGCAGACGACGCAGCGGAGTGAGCCTTCGCGGAGGCGTTGTTCGACTTCTTCGCGGACGTCGCGGTCGATGCTGCCGTGGTGCATGGCGACCTCGCCGGTCCAATCGGGTCTGGCGTTGATGATGGCCTGGAACCAGGCTTCGGTCTGGGAGCGGGTGTTGGTGAAGATGAGCGAGGTGGAGCCGTCGGTGAGTTGGTTGGTGACGTCGTCGACGAGGCGGGGTCCGAGGTGGCCGGACCAAGGGAAGCGTTCGATGGCTTCGGGGATCAGGCAGTCGACGGCGATCTGTTTCTGTTTGCGCCCGCGGATGAGCTGGCCGTCGTGGCTGGGGCCGACGAGGGACTGCATGGCCTGGTCGAGGTTGGCGAGCGTGGCGGAGAGTCCCCAGATGCGGAGATTGGGGTTGTGGGCCTGGAGGTAGCTGAGGCAGAGCTGGGTTTGGATGCCTCGTTTTGAGGCGATGAGTTCGTGCCATTCGTCGACGATGACGGCGCGGACGCTTCGGAGTTGCTCGGCGGTGTCGGCGAAGCTGAGGAGGAGGCTGAGGCTTTCGGGGGTGGTGACGAGGGCGGTGGGGAGGCGTTTTCGTTGTTTGGCTTTGAGGTTGGAGGACGTGTCGCTGGTTCTTTTTTCGACAGTCCAGTTGAGACCGAGGTCGTGGATGGGCTCGGCGAGGGCGTCGGTGGTGTCGTTGGCGAGGGCGCGGAGGGGTGTGATCCAGAGGGCGCGGACGGTGTCGGCCATGTTTCGCTTTTTGGCGGTGGGTGGTTCGACGGGGCCGGTGCGGTCGGCTTCGGCGAGGGCTTCGATGAGTGGGCCGAACCAGACGGCGTAGGTTTTGCCGGTGCCGGTGGGTGCGTGGACGAGGCCGGACTGGCCTTGCTCGTAGGCTTTCCAGACCTGCTTCTGATAAGGGGCGGGTTGCCAGCCGCGTAAGGTGAACCAGTCGCGGGCTTTGGCGTGGGCGCGTTTCCAGGCGGCCTTGGTGGGCGGGGCTGGCGGGTTGTTGGTTTCAGGAGCTGCTTTGGGCATCGAGCAGTTTCTTGAGGGTGGCGAGGCGGTCGGCGTCTTCGGGCTGTTTATCGGTGCGCCAGCGGAGCATGCGCGGGAAGCGCAGGGCGACGCCGGAGCGGTGGCGGGCGGAGGCCTGGATGCCTTCGAAGGCGATCTCGAAGACGTGTTGGGGGTTGACGCGGTGGATGGGTCCGCGGCGGTCGAGGGTGTTCTTGCGGACCCAGCGGCTGACCTTGTCGATCTCTTCGTTGGTGAGTCCGGAGTAGGCCTTGGTGACGGGGACGAGTTCGTTGTTGTCGTCCCAGACGGCGAAGGTGTAGTCGCTGAAGACGCCGGCGCGTTCGCCGTGCCCGCGTTGGGCGTAGATCATGACGGCGTCGACGGTGTGGGGGGCGACTTTCCATTTCCACCAGAGGCCGGTTTTGCGGCCGGTGCCATAGGGCGAGTCGAGGCGTTTGAGCATGAGGCCTTCGACGGCGCGGTCGCGGGATTGTTCGCGGAGGGTGGTGAGGTCGGACCAGTCGGTGAAGGGGATGGTGGGTGAGAGTGTGAGGAGTGAGGGGTTGATATTGTCGTCGTTGATGATGGCTTCGAGCTTTGTTCGTCGTTCGGTGAGAGGCTGTGGCCGGAGATCCTGGCCTTCGTGTTCGAGGAGGTCGTAGGCGCGGAAGACGACGGGGATTTCGGGGCCGAAGAGGGTGGGTCGGACGTCGATGCGGTTGAGGCGTTTCTGGAGGGCGTTGAAGGATTGGGGTTTGTGGTTGTCGTGATCCCATGCGAGGATTTCGCCGTCGAGGACGGTGCCGTCGGGGAGTTGTCGGGCGGCGTCGGCGAGTTCAGGGAAGGCTTGTTGGATAGCTGCGTCGCCTCGCGACCAGAGGCCGACCTGGTTTTGGCGGTGGATGAGTTGTCCGCGGATGCCGTCCCATTTCCATTCGGCCTGGAAGTCGGCGGGGTCACCGAGGGTTTCGGGAGTGCCTTCGTGCGGGGTAGCGAGGCAGAAGGGATAGGGGCGGAGGGCGTCGAGTTGGGTGTCGCCTTCGACGATCCTGCGGTAGGTCTCGGGGGTGGGGTCCCAGTGGCCGGTGAGTCGGTAGGCGATGTCTTCGGGTTGGGCGTTGACGGCGGCGGCGAAGCCGCGGATGACGAGTCGTTCGGCGACGCCGACGCGGAGGGCGCCGCTAAGGAGTTTGTGGAAGACGAAGCGCTGCCAGGGGTCGAGCCGGTCCCAGGCCGCATTCAGGAGCTTGCGTTTCTGTTGGTCATAGCTGATGGGCAGGGGCAGGAGCAAGTCTTCGACCAGTTCGTGGAGGCTGGGCGGGTCGGTGTCGTTCGGTGTGTGGGGCAGGAGGAGGGAGATGGTTTCGCTGAGGTCGCCGACCATTTGCCGGCACTGGCTGACGAGCCAGGGTGGGTACCCGCTTCGTGTGGCGGCTTCGTCCTGGAGGAGTTTGTAGGGCAGGGCGCGTTTGATGCGGCGGCCGGTGAGGAAGTGGAGGGCCCAGATGGCGTCTTCGGGGGGTACTTCGGTGAAGTAGGCTTCAAGCGCGGCGAGTTTCTCGCTGGTGCGGGTGGTGCGGTCGAGCTGCTGGTAGAGGTGGGCGAAGCGCTTCATGTGAGGCTGCCCTGCGGATCGGTTTCGGCTTCGTCGGTGGTGGCTTCATCGGCGCCTTCGCCGACGTAGCTTGTGTCGATGGAGTAGGCGTCGAGGCCTTCGACTTCGATGAGGTAGCGTTGGAGGGCTTCGGTTGCGCCGTGGGTGAGGCCGATGCGTTTGGCGCCGGTTTCCTTAAAGGTCCGGATGAGGGCGGGCCAGTCGGCGTGGTCGGAGAGGACGAAGCCGCGGTCGAGGGCTTCGCGGCGTCGGCGGCCACGGACGCGCATCCATCCGGAGGCGGAGGCTGCAGAGACGGGAGCCAGTTGCTTGGGCCAGGGGGTGCCGAGGGCGGAGGGCGGAGCAATGACGAGGGCCTGGCCTTTGAGCTGTTTGGCGTTGGTGCGGTCGACCTTGACCCATTCGGGGAGGTGGATGCCGGCGTCGCGGTAGACCTGGCAGAGGGGAGCGATGGCGCCGTGGAGGCCGATGGGGCCGATGGTTGCATCGATCGAGGCGAGGAGGCGTTGGGCTTTGCCGAGGGAGTAGGCGGTGAGGATGGCGGTGCGGTTGTTGGTTTGGCAGTGCCGCCACCAGTCGTTGATGTCGTTGATGACCTCGGCGGGGTCGGGCCATTGGTAGATGGGGAGGCCGAAGGTGCACTCGGAGATGAGGACGTCGCAGGGGACGACTTCGAAGGGGTCGCAGGTGGGGTCGGGGGCGCGTTTGTAGTCGCCTGTGACGACCCAGACCTGGCCTTCGTGCTCGACGCGGACCTGTGCGGAGCCCAGGAGGTGGCCGGCGGGGTGGAGGGAGACCTGCATGCCGTTGAGGGTGAAGGTTTCGCCGTAGGGGACCTCTCGGAGGTTGATGTCTTTGCCGAGGCGGTGGCGGAGGATGGGTGCGGATTGGGGGGTGGCGATGTAGAGGGAGGAACCGCGTCGGGCGTGGTCGCTGTGGCCGTGGGTGATGACGGCGTTTTTGACGGGTCGCCAGGGATCGATGTGGAACCCCCCCACCCCTCCTGCCCCCAGCCCTCCCCGCGCCCCCCCTGCCGCACAGGCGAGGCCATTGGCATCGCGTTGGATCAGGTTCTGGGTGGGGTTGGTGGGCACAAGGGGATGCTAGCGGGGAGACGTTGGCGGGGGTTGTGGTTACAAAATGCGGATGAATCAGACGAGCATCAACGGAACTGGGACGGGTTTGCTGCACGCGCGGGCGCTTTCCCGGCTGGCACCTGACAATCTGCTGGATCAGTCGGGGTTGGATGGGTGGTCGTTTTCGGAGGGGCCGGTGTGGGCGCATTTCGATCGGCGGTCGGATCAGACCCGGCGGTGGCTGGCGGAGAGGAGCGGGCTGGATGCGACGGTGCTTGATGCGATGCTGGCCGAGGACACGCGGCCTCGGTTGCTGACGCGGGGTGAGGGGGCGGTGGTGATTCTGCGGGGCGTGAATCTGAATCCGGGTGCGGAGCCGGACGACATGATTTCGCTTCGGATGTGGGTGGATGGGGATCGGCTGATCAGCATGCGTTTTCCGAAGTTGGCGGCGGTGAACGATGTCAAGAACCAGGTGGATGAGCGTCGGGTGCCGACGACGCCTGGGCGTTTGCTGGCGGAGCTGGCTTTGGCGTTGGCGGATCGGATGGCGCCGGTGATCGGGAACATCCGGGAGTTGCTGGATGATTTTGAAGATCGGGCGCTGGATGGGGATGTGGACTCGGTGCAGTCGGAGCTGGGGCCGATACGGCGGCAGATCATCACGATTCGGCGGTATCTGGCCCCGCAGCACGAGGTGCTGTATCGGTCGGCGGAGCTGGATGCGCGGTGGCTTGGTGATGAAGCGCGGGTGATGCTGAATGAGGCGGCGGATCGGACGCGTCGGTTTACGGAGGATCTGGATGCGCTGCGGGATCGGGCGGTGTTTATTCAGGAGGAGCTGATGGCTCGGCAGTCGCAGCAGATGAACAAGACGATGTATCTGTTGTCGATGGTGGCGACGGTGTTTTTGCCGCTTGGGTTTGTGACGGGTTTGTTGGGCATCAATGTGGCGGGGATGCCCGGGACGGACTGGTCGCTGGCTTTCTGGGTGGTAGTGGGGTTGCTGGTGGTGCTGACAGGGGTGGAGTTGTGGCTGATTCGGCGGTGGGGGTTGCTGAATTCGGGGCGGGGGTCGTCGTGAGTCAGGTTCTTTTGTTGCGGTGGAGGGTGGGGTCGATGGCGGCGGTCATGGCGGCGGTGTCGAGGGGGTGATCGGGGCGGAGCGGCTGGAGGAAGTCGGCGATCTGTCGGGCGGGTGTGTCCGGGTTGGTCAGGAGGTCGGTGTGGTGGACTTCCAGGAGGGACATCTCCGGGCGTGCGGCGATGGCGGCGAGAGTTTTGTCGAGTTGGGACTGGTAGACGGTTTTGAGGCGGTCGGGTTGGAGGGCGGCGCCGGTCTTGCCGGAGCGTTCGAGCATTTTGGCCTGGGAGGCGAGGACTTCGTCGAGGTCGCGGTGGATGAAGACGATGCGGTAGTGGTGGTTGGTTGGGAGGGCTTCGAGGAGGAGGTGGATGACCTTGACGACGCGGCCGGGGGCATTGCTTAGCCAGGTGCGGTCGGCGTTGGGGGAACGGAGGGCCTTGACGGCTTCGAGTTCGTAATAGCCGCGGGGGTTGTCCTCGTCCTGGGTGCGTTGGTTGTCGGTGAGGGGTGGGATGCCGGCGGCGGCGATCATCTGCATGAGCATGGAGGTGCCGGAGCGGGGGAGGCCGGAGACGATGGCTATGTCGTTGGATAAGTCGGTCATGTGTGGGTTATCGGCTGAATTGGCGGGTGGGGCGAGATGGGCTGTTGGCTGTTGTCAGGGGCCGACGAAGCGGTAATCGCCTTTGTTTTCATCGGCGATAATTCTGAGGATGGTTTCGCCGGATCGGTTTCGGAAGGCGAGGGTGTTGATGTGGACGCGTCGGTTGGGGTTGAGGCGGGTGATGGTGTCGGTGACGGCGACGTTGAAGCTGCCATCGGAGAGGAGCCAGATGGTGTCGGGGCGGAGTTGGGTGAGTGCGAGCCGGAGTGCGTCGGTGGGGTCGGTGCCGCCTCCGGTGCTGACCTCGCGGATCCAGCGGATGTAGCGCTCGACGTTCTGGGGTGTGGCGCGGACGGGTGCTCTGGCGGGCATGGGTTCGGCGTCGTTGTCGTAGAAGATGACGTAGAAGGTTTCGTGGGGGCGGAGTGATCGGAGGGTGCGGATGAGTTCGAAGCGGGCGTCTTCGAAGGCTTCGCCGGCCATGCTGCCTGACTTGTCGATGAGGAAGACGAAGCGCGAGCCGTGGCCGGGCTGGTCGAAGAAGCTGGTGAGGCCGTCGCTTGGTTCTGAGCCGGCTGATGCCTGTCCCTGGGGGCCCGAAGGTGTCGTTGTTTGGCTTGGGGGGGTGGTTGTCGTGGTGATGGGTGTGGGGTCTGGAAGGACGGCGTTGAGGTCGGTGGCGAAGCCGATCTCCTGCGAGGCGTTTGCCTGTTGGGCTGGGATGGGTTCGGTTGTGGGCGTGTTGGTGTCGGGGCTGGTTGCAGGGGTTTCCTGATGAAGCGACTGGGTGGCGACGTTGGGTGGTTGCGCGTTGGTGTCGTCGCCGGCTGTTTGGTTGGCGGTGGCTTGCGGGCCGTCGCCGGGTTGCTGTGTGGTGGCTGCCTGGTTGCCTGTTTGTGTGCTGTCGCCCAGGCCTGCGCCGCGGCCGTCCTGGCCGTTGCCGGGTGCGGAGGATGTTTGAAGTGGCAGCCAGAAGAGCAGTGAGGCGCAGGCGATCAGGAAGAGGATGAGGGCGAGAGCAGGCGGTTTCCAGTGATCGCTTCGGACGTGTGGACCGGGCCTGCTGGTGGGGTTGTGGGGTGGGTCGGTGTTATCGGCTTCCGACGAATCGGCGTTCAAATGCTTGACTGAGGCATCTGCTTCCGTCATCTTACCGATAGCTTAACGTGGTTAAACAGTCGTGCCACGTTGCCCCCTCCCATGACGAACGGGCACATGCTCCGGAGCGTCCATGGCGACCGAGCCTCTTCAAGTTGATGTTTCTGGGTCGGGTAACGACAAGACCTGGCAGGATTTGTCTCCGCCGGAACTGACGCAGACACAGCTGTTTGACTACACGGAACCGCTTCGTCGGGATGAGTTGATCGTGCAGTCGGCCGAGTGGGATGGTCGGACGATTCGGCGGACGGTCTGCCCGCACTGCTGGGCGCGGATACATCTGGGTGATCTACTGTGGGTGGCGGCACATCCGAGTCTTCGGGGCGATCCTGTGGCGGGTGAGGATGTGATGCGTCGTTTTCTGCCGAGCCAGTACGACGTGCATGGCAACGCGATCGATGCGCGTGGTTCGGTGTGTCATGATCTGGCGTGCCCGGCTTGTCGGCTGCTGATTCCGCGGGCACTCTTACAGTCGCGGCAGTTGTATTTTTCGCTGGTGGGTGTGCCAGCGAGCGGGAAGACGTATCTGACGGCGGCGATGACCTGGCGTCTGCGTTCGCTGCTGCCGGATCGTTTTGGTTGGGGGTATCAGGATGTGGATCCGGTGGGTAATGCCTCGCTGATCGAGAATGAGCAGACGCTGTTTCTGCGATCGCGGCCGGATGACCCGATCAGTCTGGACAAGACCGAGATGCAGGGAGCGCATTACGACTTTGTGCGCTTTGGGCAGCATCAGGTGAGTCTGGCGCGTCCGTTCCAGTTTCTGCTGACGGCCCCGAAGGGGCATCGGAAGGCTGATGGTTCTTCGTCGGGCGAGAACTATGGCCACGTGCTCAATTTCTACGACAACGCGGGCGAGCATTTCATCCCGGGGAACGATACGACGTTGACGCCCGGCACTCAGCACGTGGCGCATGCCAATGTGCTGATGTTTCTCTTCGATCCGATGCAGGATGCTCGTTGTCGCGCGGTGATGAAGAAGGCGAGTCGCGATCCTCAGTTGGGTGAGGGTTTTGCGCATGAGGTGCGTCAGGACACGATTCTCAATGAGATGGCGCGGCGGGTGAGGCGTTACAGCCATCTGAGTGAGTCGCAGCGGCTTGAGCAGCCTTTGATGATTCTGGTGAGCAAGGCGGATGCCTGGCGGGAGTTGGCGGGTGTTGCATGGGGTGATGCGGATGAGCCTGTGTTTCGGGAGGGTGACGGCTCGTGGGCGGTCGACACGAGGCTGATCGATCGGGCGTCGCAGAAGACCCGTGCGTGGATGAAGTCGGTCGTGCCAGAGTTTGTATCGCTGGCGGAATCGATGCATCGGCATGTGGTTTATGTGCCTGTCTCGGCACTGGGTGGTCCGCCGGAGTCGGTTGGTCAGGAGGCCCGGCTGATGATTCGTCCGACGCAGATCGCGCCGAAGTGGGTGACGGCGCCGGTGCTGTATTCGCTGGCCAAGTGGTCGCGGCAGATGCTTCCCGGGGATCCGGATCAGGCGGCACCGGGTGAGAGAGAGCGTGGCTGATGGCGTGGGAGCTGGTCTATACCTCGGCTCCTCGCGGGCTCAGCTCGGGCTCGACCGGGTTCTGCACGGTTGCTCACAGCCAGGGTCTGCCGGTGTCGCTGCAGTCGAGGCTTGAGGCGCTAAGTGGATATCGGCCGGCCGGCGGGCTGGCGGCGACGGAGGCGGGCTCGCCTGTGCGCTTCAGCCATGTGCTGCTGAATCATGCGGGGCAGACGCTGTCGGTGCTGTCTCGGGTGGCGTCTTCGGGTGTGGATCACAGTGGGCGCGTGAATAAGCTTGCCGATCATCGGGTGGTGCTGCCGGGCGAGCGTGCGGACGCGGGGCCGGCGTGGATGGCTGGTCGGTCGGGGTTCTTTCGCGAGGCGTGGACGGGTTCGCCGAGGCTGCTGGAGAAGGAGATCGCGGTTGCTTCGGGAAAGGAGGAGCCTGGTGTCTGCTCGGCCTGGGCTGAGGCGACGGGGGATGCGGGTTGGGCGGGTTTTCTGGTGGATCGTTTCCTGATCGATCCCGCGCAGGCGATCTATGTGGTGCATGACCCGGCGAGGCATGACCCGCTGCGGCTGATTCGGGAGGCGATCCGTTTGCTGCCGGCCTCGCGGCGGTGGGACGTGACGTTTTCGACGTATCACACGGATCCGCTGGCCGATCATCACGTGGCCTGGCGTTTCGTGGTGGCGGGTACGGCGGCGGCGAAGTCGGCCTTGATGTCGAGAGACTCGGCGCACTGCCTGGACCTGACGGCGTCGCTGGGTGTACCGGCGGAGAGTGCTTATGTGCTTGCGGCGCAGCGGGGGGAGGCGGTGCGGGTGTCGAGCGTCGAAGCGGCAACGACGGCGAGAGCTGTTGGTGATGAGGCTGAGGCTACGCCCGTGATTGCTGAGCGGGCTGTGCGTGGGGAGGATCGGTTGGAAGCCCGGGCGGTGGGTGTGGCGGGTTCGGCTTCGAGGGTTATCGGGGAAGATCTGCGTCCGGCGGAAGCGGGTGTGGATGGGCGTGTGGTGGGTGCCTTTCATCTGGGTGTGGTGGTGAGTGTGATCGTCCTTGGTGGCTGGCTGCTGATGACTGACCGTGGCGAGCTGGTTGTCGCTGAGGGTGAATCGTCTGCGGATGAGCGATCAGAGGTTGCGCTGCTTGAGGATCGGCTGGCTGCTTCGCAGACGCGGGTGGTGGAGCTTGAGGCTCGGCTTGCAGAGGTGGAAGAGGCGGCCCGCAGTGGTGAGGCTGCGCTATCGAGCGGTGCGGCGTCGATGCCCGTCGATCCGGTTACTCGGGTTGAAGCAAGTGTTGAGGGCGAGAGGGATTCGCCAGCGTCGGTAGCTGCGATGGTGTCCGACGACCTGGTTGCTGCTGAGGCACTCGAGCTGGTGGTTGATCTTCCGGCTGTTGAGACGGTGTCGACGGGTTCGGCTGGTATCGGGACGGGTTCGCGGGTGTTGGCCCGGTCGGTTTGGCTTTGGCGACCCGGGTCGCTGTTGTCGGATGAGGCGCGGCTGTCCGTGCGAGCGGCGTGGGAGATGTCTGGGTCTGATCTGTTCTGGCAGGTGGAGGGTCGTCGGGCTGAGCTGGTCTGTCGTTCTCGCGATTCACTCGGTCTGCCGGTCGAGGTGCGTTTGGGTCGGGTTGATCTCACGGTGGAAGGGGTCATGTGGTCGTGGCTGGATGCGGACTTGCCTGAGGCGTGGGCGCTATCGCAGGACCTGTTGTGGTGGCATGCAGCGGTCTCGCTTATCGAGGTTGTTGATGACACTCGTGGTCGGATGGCGTCGATGTGTGGGGTTCGTCCGGCTGAGGTCACGGGGCTGATTCATCGAGGTGGCGTGGGTGTGCCGTGGGGTGGATCGGGGGTGTCTGCCTCGTTGCGGACGGTGTGGCTGCCGGCTTCCTGGCGGGAAGCGTTGGCGGATGGGGATCGAGCCCTGGTGTATCAGGGACCGGAGGGTTCGCGGCTGCGGCTTGGGGTTTCGATGAGCGCTTCGTTGGTGGATGTCCAGGCGCGTTGGGAGGTGCAGGCTCTTGAGCTTGAGCGCGAGCGTGCGGAGGCGCGGAGACGGGCGGATGGCCTTGCCGAATGGCTGAAGGCGAGGAGGGGTTTGGAGGCGAAGTTGGATCGGGTGGTTGCGGTGCTTCCGAAGCGGGAGGATGGTTCGATTGATGAGGGTAAGCGTCAAGCCTTCGCGCATCTTCAAGACTTCGCGGCGTTTGATCGGGTGGTGGACGAGATGGCGGTCCACGAGGAGCAGCTGATTGGCGTAGCGGTGGATGAGGTGGGGTTGACGGTGACAGATCTTGAGATGCGTGTGGCTGCGATCGATCGTCAACTGGAGGAGATGCGGGTGTTTCCGGGCGTGCGTGTGGCGGTGGTTGCGGCGAGAAGTGGTGTGGCCGTGCAAGAGATACGGTGGGTTGTTGAGGAGACCCCGTGATGAGGTTGTTTGGAGCTTCGGGCCGATGGTGTTTGGCGAGTCTCGCCGGGCTGATCTGGCTGGCGGCGACGGGCTTGTCGGTGCGGGCTCAGGATGATGCGCTGGATGATTTCGAGGCGCGTTATCTGGAGGCGGTGAAGCGTATCGAGGCTCAGTTGATTCAGGCGGGGCAGCAGATCGAGGCGGAGCAGCAGGCGTTGCTGGACAAGCTCGGGAAGACGCATGACGAGTTACAGGCTGAGCGGGAGCGTGCCGATCGCCTGGCGTCACGGCTTCGGGCGTTGTCGGGTGAGGCATCTGTGGCGGTGGATGTCGCGGAGCCGGTATCGATGGAAGCGGTGGTGGGTGATGATGAGCTGCGGTTTCTGGATCATCCGGAGCGCGAGGTGGATGCATTGGGGATGATTAGGGCGAACAAGCAGGTGATCGGGACGGTGCCGGCAGGGACCGAGTCGATGGTGCTGATTTGGCCGGATGGGCTGGAGGCCGGGGAAGGCCTGCTCAGGCCCGATGTGCGGAACGAGGGCGGCCGGGGCCATCTGGAGATTCGGCGGCCGATGGGTTCGCCTCTTTTGCTGGCGCAGTGGTGGGTGGAGGGCACGGATTTTGTTTGGTCGTGGCGGGCTCACTCGCCGATTCAGTCGGCGGAGGCGCTGGCGTATCTGGATCGATTGCTGCCACGTTCGCGATTTGAGGCGCGGCGGGCGGGGATCACGCTGGCCGGGTACCAGTTCCGACCGGTGGAATTAGACATGGATTCTGCGGATGGTGCGTCGGCTGCGGGGGTGGTGTTGCGGCCGGGCCTTGGGCCGATCAGGCTCGGTGCGGAGCCGGCGGGGTATGGCTGGCTGTTGGTTTCGGAGGATGCGACGCACATCGAGTGGGTGTCGCTGGAGCGGTCCTGGCAGGTGACTTTGGGGCGGGATGGTCGGTCGGTGCGGGTGCGGGAGAGTTCGGGCATTGAGCGACGGATTCAGGAGCTCGAACGGCAGAAGGATCGCTGGCAGCGGGACGCTGCGAATGGTGGCGGGACTGGCGGCATGGCCAACCGGGTGCGGGCGGAGATCGAGCGCATCGACGAGCAACTGCAACGGCTCGAGGCGGTGAGAGATCGTTTGTCCGAGAATAGGATGGGAGAAGCGGCGATACCAGTGGTGCGGCTGATGAGCCAGGATGAGAAGACCGTTCTGGGTCGATTGCCCCTTGCAGAGGGGACGCCTTAAGCATGGAGGAAACGCGGCGACTGGCACAGCGTATTGATGAGCTTCTTGAGCGTGAGGGGTTGCCTGATCTCGAGGAGGCGGCGGCGCTGGCCTCGCAGTATCAGCAGCAGTCGCTTCAGGCTCAGAAGCGGTTGACGCGTTGCCAGTTTCTGCTGTCGGCGAATCTCAGGACCGAGGCGGTTCAGGAGGCGGATGCTGAGCCGGGTCTGCTCTTGCTGATACGTGCGCTGGAGCTGCGTGACTTTTCGGGCTGGCTGGCGTTCTGCGAGCAGCACGATCTGCCTCGGCCGTGCGTATTCAGAGACGATGTGATTTCGGAGATCAACCGGGCTTACGCGGCGGAGCAGCGGGTCTCGCCATTGCTGCGCGAGTATCGTTTTTTGTGTGCCGTGCGCGCGCCACTGACGGCCCGGATTGCTGCGCTTCGGGCGCTGGATCAGCACGACAGCGATCATCCGGGCTGGTCGAAGTCGCTGGTGGATCTGGAGAAGCACCGGCTGGCTGAGATCGTCGATGGTTTTGCATCCATGCGTGATGACCCTGAGACGGTTGAGGCGGTGCACCGGGAGTTGGCGGATGAGCGTCGGAAGGTGCCGGCTCCGCAGCACTTGCTGGCGTCGGTGGCTGAAGCGCTCAGAGCGAACCGGGTCAGACAGGTTCATGAGTGGCTGGAAGCGATGCTGCCTGAGCTTGGTGAGGCTTACAGCGCTATGGACTACGAAGCGTGTCTGGGGCTTTTGAGTCCCTGGCAGCAGTCACTGACCGCGGTTGGGCATGGTCTGGCGGATCTGCCTGAGCCCCTGCGAGAGGCCGTCGGGCCGGTGTCTGCGTGGGTTGAAGCTGAGGCGTCGCGGCGGGCTGTTGAAGCTGCGCACAGAGAGGCCTGCCAGTCGCTAGCTCGTGCGATCGAGGCCGATGGCGGTGTGGCGGAGCTGCATCAGGCGATGCTGGCGGTGGAGCGTTTCGAGCTGCCGTTGCCGGATTCTCTGGGGAACGATGCGCGGGCGGAGTTGGCCAGGCGGGTGGGTCTGCAGCAACGTCAGAAGCGGATGTGGCAGCGGTCGGCGGCGCTGGTGGCTGTGGGGATCGTGGTGGTTATTGGCTGGGTGATTGTTCGCGAGCAGACCGAGCGTGAGGTTGAGCGCCGGCTTGATGCGATTGAGCGTGCGGTGCTGGCGAATGAGCCGGAGGAGGCGCGGGCACAGTGGGAGGCTTTTGCGGCTGGGTACGGCAGGCATCTGGATTCGCTGCGGGCCGGTGAGGTTCGCGTGCGGTTGGATGAGGCACTGGAGGCGGAGCGTGAGCGGGCGGAGGCTTTTGTTCGTGAAGCCGATCTGCTTGAGGGATCGCCTGATGATTCTCTGACGTCGGAGCGGCTGGAGGCCTTATCGAGCCTTGCGCGCCTGGCAGAGGAGCGGGCGCGTTACGAGCAGCTTCGTGGTCGGTTTGAGGCTCATCGGCTGCGGGTGGAGCAGGCGAATGATGCGCGGACGCTTCGTGAGGCGTCGGCGTTGCGGGCAGAGCTCGAAGCGGCTGGCGGTCTTGATCGGGAGGCGTCAGCGGAGCGGGTCTTCGAGGTGGCGGAGGGTGCACTGGATCAACTGGATGCGTGGCAACTTCGTCCGGGATTGACGGTCACGACGGAGCGGGTGCTTGGTTCGCTGCGTGTGGATGCGATGAGGCTTCGTGATCTGTCTCAAGCGGTTCTGGATGCGAGCGCGCTTGAGCGGGAGCGGGCTTCGATGGAGGCGGGTTTGGCGCGGTACACGTATCGGCCGGCGGTGTTGGCGGGTCAGCTGACCCGGTATGCCGCGACCTTCCCCGATTCACCGTTGAGCCCTGGCTTCACCGAGGCGGCGATGGAGGCAGAGGGCTGGTCGGCGGTGGAGGCCTGGCTGGTGCTCAGGCGGCAGTGGCAGGGTGGGAGTGATCCGGGATCGTTGCAGATGGTGGCGGAGCGCATCCGGGAGATTGTTGCTTACTTGGAGGCTTATCCGAGTTCCCCGATGCGTGCCGATCTGGAGGCGTATCGCGGGTACTGGGGGGCAGCGGTGCTGGCGATGTCGGAGGATGGGCCCTGGCTGGGTCAGTTGCCGGCGCTGCTGCGGGCTCCGGTGTTTCGGGACCTCAACATGGTGGAGACCCGAGAGGGCAAGCGGTTTTACGTGGTGGGCGATGGTGGACGGCGGGATGATTCGGCGGGTACGCGGATCAATGTGATTCTGTCGCCTGACACGACCCAGACCACGGCGAAGGCGTTTGCGCCGGGCGTGCTGGGGCCTGTCGTCACGGCCCCGCAGTCTGAGCTTGCGTCCGAGCTGTTGCTGCTGGTTTCAAGGCTTGATCTGGGTCGGTGGCATACCTTCCCGGTGTCGGTGATCGAGACGGTGCTTGATGCGGATCATGTTGATCCGGTGCTGCGTGGCGTGCTGATCGAGGTGCTGCTGAACAATCTCGAAGACGGGACGGGGCGTTTGCATCCGTTTCTTGCCGAGCTTCGTGACCGGATCGCGATTCAGGGTGATCACGCGGGCAACTGGCTCAATCCGGACAACGTGGCGGCGCAGACCAGTCGGCGGTTTATGGAGAAGGTTTTTGAGGAGCCGCGGGACGTTGATCGATGGAAGGCCGAAATGGATGCTGAGCGGGTGCTGCTGCATCGGCGCATCAGCCCGGATGTGGCTCATCGAGCGGTGCTGATGAGGGATGAGACGGCGGCGCCTACGGCGCTGATGACCCTCGTGCCTGCTTCTGGCCCGTTCGACGTCTGGGCGGTGGTTGCGGAAACGGAGACGGGTCGGGGATCGCGATTGACGAGGGTGGGTCGTTTCGAGGATCAGCGGCTGGAGCTGAGGGCTTCCATGGCGTCGCGGCTGCCGGTTGGATCGATGTTGTGGCTGACCCGGCCGGCTGCGGTGGCCGATGAGCGGTTAACAGATCGGCGTGGTTCGGCGTCTGCGCCCTCGGTTCGCGTCGGCGGAGGGGGTTCATGACGGGCGGATCGCTGGCTCAGCAGGGTCGGGATGTTGCATCGGATTCGACCGACGGGGTTGGGGGCTGGTGGGTTCGGCTTGGGGTGGATGAGCAGGGGCCGATGTCGGCCACCCGGGTGCGGCAGCGGCTGGAAGCCGGTTTGTATTCGCGTTGGCACGAGGTGTCGCGAGATCGGCGGACGTGGCGGTCGATCCGGGAGATCATGCAGGCGGCTGAAGAGGTCGATGCGGGTACCGCGGGACCGACCAGGCATCCGAAGGCGGGTGGGGTTGCCTCTGGGGATGCGGCCTGGCTGGTTCTGCTCGGGGAGGCGGTCACGGACGATGCAGCGGGGGTGGATGCGGAGCGTGAGACGAAGCTGCGGGTGGCTCAGGCTTCTTTTGGCGGGTTGTTGTTTGGGCTCGGGCTGTTGCCGGTGGCGGTTGTCGGGGGAGACGCTGTGAGCTGGTGGGGGTGGCGGGATGAAGCTGGTGACTGGGGGGTGGCGTGGCTGCTTGGCATCTGGACGGTGCTGGGGGTGACTTCGTTCGGGCTCGCGATGGTTCTTCGGCTTCGGTGGCTCTCGAAGGATGCCGCTTTGTGGGGTCTGTCGGGACTCGTCTGGTGCTCGGGATGGCTGGGGGTGTTTGGCGGGATCGGGCTGGCGGTGGTTGGACCCGTCTGGCTCCTAGGGGTGGCGATGCTGTTTGTTCGGTTACGAATGACGCGAACAGAGCATGTATCGGTGCGGCCGCTGGCCGTCGTGATCCTGCTGTTGTGGGTTGCCAGCCTGCTGACGGGTTATGGAGCGGTGTGGGTGGTTGCAGCCAGCGATCCGGTGCGGGCGGGCGGTGAGTTGGTGAGGTGTGTTATTTTTGCCTCGGGGATGACGGGGCTGGCGTGTCTGGTTTGCTGGCAGCACTATCTGCTGAAGCTGTCGGCGTTGGCCGGGCAGGATGACCAAGCAACCCCTTCGACTGAGACCACTACGGAGTCATCACTTTGAGTTCATCGCCGATGCAGGAATCGAAGGATGTCTCCCGTTCGCTGACACCCGGCGGTGAGCCTTTGGTGTTAAGAGATGAACGACCCAGGCTGCATTGGCGGAGCCGTGATCTTGAGTTCCGTCTGGGGCTGCCTGGTGGGAAGAATACCTCGGTGGCATCGGGTGTCTGGCTGGTTGCGGCGATGGCCGTGACGGTGGCTTTTTACCTCGTGCTCTCGGCCCTTCCTGATTCGTGGTGGGTGGACCTGTTCACGCAGCGGGGTCCGGTGCCTTACGCGATCGTGGTCTTCACGGTCTGGTCGCTGCTGATGCTGCTGGTGAAGTTGCACAAGGTTCGTCATCAGGCTGAATCGCTGGGTGAGCTGGACATCGTGCCGTCGGATCCTGATTTTGTGCTGTCTCCCGGCACGGTATCGCGTGTGATGGATCGTCTGCATGCGCGGTGCGTAGACCCGGGTCATTTCATTCTCTTTCGTCGCCTAGAGTTTGCGTTGTCGAACCTCCGCAACATCGGCCGGGTGAGTGATGTCGATGAGGTGCTGAACTCGAGTGCCGATGCCGATGCGGATGCGGCGGAGTCGAGCTACACGCTGCTGCGTGGGCTGGTTTGGGCGATTCCTGTGCTGGGCTTTATCGGCACGGTTCAGGGGCTGTCGGCCTCTCTCGGTTCGTTCGGGGCCGTGTTTCAGGATGCGAGTACGTTCGAGCAGCTCAAGCCGGCGCTTCAGGAGGTCACGGCGGGTCTGGCCACGGCGTTCGATACGACCCTGTTGGGGCTGCTGGCGGCGTTGGGTGTTCAGATGCTGCTGACTGCGGTGCGCAAGCGTGAGGATGACCTGCTGGATGCGTTTAGTGATTACTGCCGGAAGCACGTTGTTAGTCGGCTGCGGCTCAGCCCTTTTGAGGCCGGTCAGTGAGACATCGTCGGCGTCGATCTCGCGGGGGGCCGTTTTCGCTGTTTGCCTTCCAGGACATCATCGCGGCGGTGACCGGTGTCATGATCATCACGACGTTGCTGCTGGCTCTTGATCTGGTCACAAGGACGGTCGGGGCGGAGCCAACGGTCGCTGAGCTGGAGAGCACCTACGACGCGACCGAGGCGCAACGGCTCCAGCAAGTACGGGACGAGCTGCGCAGCGAATTGGCGTTGCTGCTTGAGCGAGAGACAGCGGCAGTGCAACCAGCGTCGACGATCGAAGCGCTGATGGAGCGGTTAAAGCGGGCGCAGGCGGAGCGGTATGAGATCATGGCGGCCCAGCAGGTGCAGGATCGCGCCGCTACGGATCTGCGCCGGCGAGTGCGTGACGTGGAGGCTCGGTCGCAGCGGCTGTCCGAGGCCTTGGCTGAGTTGGAAACACAGCGGGAGCAGGCGGCGGTACGCCAGCCGATCACACGGCTGGTTGGGGATTCGCCAAATCAGCGAACGTGGTGGGTCCGTCTGACGGAGGGTCCGACGTTGGTTGGCGAGGTCACCACGACTGTATCGGACACCCCTGCTGAGGCTTCGTCTGGTGTTGTAGAGCTAGGTCGGTCGACCGATGAGATTCTGGCGTGGGTCGGTGATAGGCAGGCGGGCAGCGATGCCCTGGTGCTGGTGGTGGAGCCGGGTGGCGTCAGACGGTTTCATGCGTTGCGGGCCGAGCTGGAGGCCAGGGGCTTTGACGTGGGCTGGAACCTGGCGCTGTCGGATGAGAGTGGGGGTCGGCCATGAGGAGGCGGCGAGCGGCGCAGCATGCCAGTGACGCGCTGGAGTTGTTTCTGGATGCGATCAGCAATGTGTTTGGCGGGATTGTGCTGATTGCGCTGACCGTCATCATACTGCTGCAGTTTTCGTCGGTGGAGCCGACTGAGCTTTCGTCTGCCGGTTCTCAAACTACGAGCCAGTTGACTGAGGAGATCCAGAGTCTGGAAGTGTTGTTGGTTCAGATGGAGCCGCGTGATTCTCTGATCCACAGGCAGTATGCGTTGCTGCTGACCGAAGTGGAGCTGGCGGAGGTTGAGCTTACCGAGTTGCAGCGTTCACTCGAACGGAGGCAGGCGGCGGTGCGCGAGGCGAGGGCTGATCTGGATTCGGCTGAGGCGCGGATGTCGCAACTGGCTCAACAGCTTCAGGAGGCTGAAGAACGTGAAAAGACCATTGATCCTGTGGAGCCGGATCGGCGGCGGGTGGGACGGTTCCGGCCCACGGATAAGCGTGAGATTCCGATCATGCTCAGAGCCGGTCGTATGGTGGAGGTGCTGGCCTTGCCTGGTGGCGGCGGGCAGCCGGTGGCCAATACCCGGGACCTTGAGATCGACGCTGTAGCCAATCGTGCCAGCCCGAAGCGCGGTGCAGGGCTGCTGATCGGCCAAGGGGATTCAGCGGATCGGCGCTTGGTCCAGTGGCTGGCTGGCCGTGACCCGTCGCGGGAGTATCTGTCGGTGGCCGTGTGGCCAGATGCTTTCCCCGAGGCCATCCGGATGCGTGGTCATGCGATGGATATGGGCTTCGAGTTCAGCTTCACGCCGATCGAGGAGGGGCAGGGGGTGCCGTTCCGTGCACGGTCCGGGGTGCAGTGAGCAGTGAACAGACGAGGGGGCAGACTGACTATTCTGGTTCCGGCACTTGACCGTCGCTGGCGCGAGGTCAGCGTTGGTGCTCCGGGCTGTGGAAGCCTGCCTGGCAGCCGGCATCCCAGGCGTCGGGCAGGTTGCCGTGAGCGGGGATGCCGCCGGCATCTTTGATCATGCGTGCCAGGTGCAGGCAGTTCCAGACGAGGAAAGTGGTATTGCGGTTGGTGAAGTCGTTCTCGGGTCCGCCTGAGCCGGGGTCCATGTAGGAAGGCCCGGGGCCGGCTTCGCCCATCCAGCCGGCGTCGGCCTGGGGCGGAACGGTGTAGCCGATGTGCGAGAGGGAGAAGAGGATGTTCATGGCGCAGTGCTTGACGCCATCCTCGTTGCCGGTGATCAGGCAGGCACCGACCTTGCCGTAGTCGCGGTATTGGCCCTTGTCGTTGAACTGATGGGTATAGCCGTACATGCGTTCGAGGGTGCTTGAGCAGACCGAGCTCTTCTCGCCAAGCCAGACGCTGGTGCCGATGATGAGGATGTCGCAGGCGTCGATTTCTTTCTGGATCTGTGGCCAGTCGTCACGATCCCATTCATCGGTTTGGGACATGTCGAGCCCAAGGCCGGCGGGGATGACGTAGTCGACCGGTCTGATGATCTTGGTCTGGTTGACGCCTGCCCGCTGGAAGATCCCCTCTGCGACCTTGATCAGCCCTTCGGTGTGGGACATAATCGGGTTGCGGCTAAGCGTACAGTTTAGGAACAGGACGCTGAGATCGTCGTATTTCGCGGGCGGCAGGCTGCACGCCTGCTCGGTGATTTTCTGTAGTTGATCGCTCATGGGGGCTTTCTGGTTCTGGTGTGTTCGCTAAGCGGGCTTGCACGATGGCTTGGCTGGATCAGCCACGGTCGTAGTAGAAGCGTTCGTGGACGATCTTGCCGTCCTTCCACTGCGCGACGACCACCTGCTCGACGTGGATTTCGTTGCCGTTGACGTCGATCCAGTCCATCACGTTCTCGTAAATCGAGAAGTCGTCGCCGACCGCGACACGATCCGCAGTGAAGTTCTTGAATTCCTTGACGGAATCCACGAACTTCTGTTCCCGCTCGATGTTGGCCTGCAGGCCGATCGTTTTGCCATAGGCGGGCTCTTCCATCACGGTGTCGTCGGCGTAGAACTCGGGCATTGCCTCCATGATCCTGCCATTGCGGACGTAATCGAGCAGTTCGTTGATGCGGACGTTGTTTGGCATGGTGGTTTATCCTGGGTTGATGGTTGCGGTGGCGACTGTTGCGACAAACAAGCTACCCAAGAGTTTAGGTCGGGGTGCGCAAGAAACCTGCCAAGAGCAACCAAGTCGCGTTACACGCGCTCTGGCAGGATGGTTGGAATTGGACGACACATGGAGACGCTTTAAGACGACTGAAGCTTGACATCTTGCGCAGAGATCAACACCGAACGAGTGGTAACGTCCTGATGATGAATAACACGCGTGGGGTGGTAAGGCAGGCCGTGGCTTGCCAAAGAAGTCTTGCTTCTTGAGGCGGACGTGTCGTTTGCAGGTGTCGTGTTGCATTCGAAATGGAGCCGGGGGGATTCGAACCCCCGTGCTATTGAAGAAATCCCAGTGTTTTTCGATGATTTTGATGAGCGCGCAGCGCCATGCGCACCTCACGACGCAGAACTGCAGCAGCTTGTTGAGGTCTGGCATGATCTGCCGCTCGAACTTAAGGCTGCGGTCAGAGCGATTGTTCAAAATTGGCGTCAGGGCAACATGTGAGAGTAACGATGACGGAGTTTCTTGACCAGTACGCAACACGTCGAGGACAGTATCTCCATCCCGTCATACGCCATGTCTAACTAGTCACGCGGGGTGATGGTCTACGTGACTGGCTGGCGAAGGTGGGTGAAGACCCTGTTCATCGAGCCAGGCAGCCCTTGAGAGAACGGCTACGTCGAGAGCTTCAACGGCAACCTGAGGGATGAGCTGCTGACCCGGCAGCGATTCGACACGTTCAATGTAGCGAGGGTGCTCATCGAGCGTCGGCGGGTTCACTACAACACAATCCGGCCTCATTCGTCGCTGGGCTATCGGGTACCCGCACCCGAATCCATCACTAGAGAGCCGGGCTCCGCTACACTCCGCCCGCCTCTGCAAACGCGCCTCGGTCTACAGTAGCCTGTGGGCTGGTTCGTAGGGCAAGGTCAATTTCTTCTTCCCAAGCTGAATGTCGCCGGTTCGACTCCGGTCACCCGCTTTCAAAAGTCTCCATAAATCAAGCGCTTACGAGGCTCGCCTGAATCAAGCACTACATCGAAAGGGCGACAGAAAGCCATTTGTAGTGCAGATTCGCCCAAAATGTAGTGCGGGCGAATGGGCGGTTCGAGCGACCTCGATGCCAGCAACGGTCTGAAATCATGCCTGTTCGCGGCACGGCAGCCGGCCAATATCTTTATCCAGCAACTGGCAGCAACCCGCACTATCCTGTTTGAATGGCTGCAACCTCTCGGCGGCATTCTGGACCACCACCAGGCCCCCCACAGGTCATGACTATCGACGACCTCGCGTCCTACCTCCAGGTCGCGAAGTCGACGCTCTACAAGCTCGCCCAGGAGGGCAAGGTTCCCGGCCAAAAGGTTGGGAAGCACTGGAGGTTCAGCAAGGTTGCGATTGACGGCTGGCTCCGTGAAACGCCTCGAGGCGGTGGTGAAGCATGACTCACAGTGGCATCGCCAATCGGGACCACATACTAAGTGCGGAGATACCCAGCGTCGGTGATCTCGTCATGGTGAGAACGCGTCGCTGGCTCGTTGATGAGGTCATTCAAGCTGGACCAGCAAACGCTGCCCCGATTGTTCGCATGGCATGCGCCGACGACGATGCACAGGGGCAGCTGCTAGATGTCCTGTGGACACACGAGCCTGACCGCTGTGTAGTCCGAGATGAAGGCTGGGCGGACCTGGCTTCAAAGCGATTTGATTCACCCCAACTCTTCGGCTCTTTCCTTCGCACTCTCCGGTGGGGCTGTGTCACCGCTACCGAACCCAGTATCTTCCAATCGCCGTTCCGCGCAGGCATCAAAATCGATGCTTATCAGATGGAGCCTCTTCGCAAAGCACTCCGTCTTCCCCGAGTCAGCCTGTTCATCGCGGACGATACTGGTTTGGGAAAAACGATTGAGGCTGGCTTGATTGCCCGCGAACTCCTGCTTCGCAAAAAAGCGAAGACAATCGTTGTGTCTGCACCGAGCTCCGTTCTCGAACAATGGAAGGCCGAACTCGAAGAACGGTTTGGGCTCGTCTTCGAGATTCTTGATAGGTCATACCTGAACCGGGTGAGGCAAGACCGTGGATTCGGAGTGAATCCGTGGCGAACACACAGTCGCTTTCTCATCTCGCACAGCTTGCTCATCGACCCGCTCTACACCGATCCAATGCGAGAGTGGCTTGGCAGCCTTCTCTCAGGAAGCCTCCTAATCCTTGACGAAGCGCACCATGCGGCACCGTCCAGCGGTGGGCGATACGGAATCGAGTCAAAGTTCACCCGGGCCGTCCGTGACCTCTGCGGTCGCTTCGAACACCGCCTCTTTCTGTCTGCAACTCCGCACAATGGGCACTCGAACAGCTTCTCGACGCTCCTCGAGCTTCTCGACCCGTACCGGTTTACGCGCGGCGTGAAAGTTCGAAAGACTGCACTCGACGAGGTAATGGTCCGCCGCCTGAAGGAAGACATCCGTGAGATTCAAGGCGGGTTTCCCAAGCGCACGGTGACACCCGTGGTCATAGACAGCCTTCCAGACGACGCGCCGGAGCTTCAGCTTTCAACTCTTCTGAACCAGTACCGCGAGCTTCGTGAACTGCGTTTCGCCAATTCAAGCAAGCGAGCACGAGCATCTGCTGGTCTTCTGGTGATTGGCCTGCAGCAGCGATTGCTCTCATCGATTGAGGCATTTGCGAGAAGTCTCAAGGTCCACAAAGTGACCGTTCAGCGACATTGGGACAGGGATGCTGGACATGGCGCTTTGGCCGCGATTTCTTCCGCCGATCTGAATCTCCTGACATCTTCGCCAGGATCGGATGAAGAATCTTCAGAGTGGAATGACGATGATCTCGAGAAGCAAGACTCCGCGGCTGTAGAGGCGGCGACGAGCGCCGCAGAATCTGACGCTTCTCACAGTGCTGAGGCTAAGAGCATATGGGCTCGGGAGCAGGAGCTGCTCGAGGCCATGCAGCGCATCGCTGACCGCGCGAGAGACAAGCCAGATGCCAAAGTCGAGGCATTGCTCGACTGGATTCGCCAGTCGATGTGTCCACGCCTCGCACCGTTTGGCCAGAAGCAGCCACAGCCAACCCCGGTCTGGAACGACCGCCGAGTACTCGTGTTCACCGAGAACCGCGATGGAACAAAGAGATACTTGCGATCGATTCTCGAGCACGCGATCGAAGGCACCGATCGGGCAGATGAGCGGATCGAAGTCATCGATGGGCTGACGAGCTCGAGGCGTCGCCGGGAGATTCAGAAGAGGTTCAATCGTCACCCTTCCATTGACCCGCTTCGCATTCTCATCGCGACAGATGCTGCTCGCGAAGGTCTCAACTTCCAGGCACATTGCACAGATCTGTTTCACTTCGATCTTCCATGGAACCCAGGGCGCATCGAACAGCGGAATGGTCGTATTGACCGAAAGCTTCAGCCGGCCGATGAGGTCCGCTGCCACTATTTCTCACTTCCGCAGCGAGCAGAAGATCACGTGCTGGACGTCCTTGTCCGCAAGACAGAGACGATCAAGCGCGAGTTGGGAAGCCTGTCGAAGGTGATCGATGAGGACGTCGAACGTAGGCTTCTAAAGTCTGGCATCAGGCACAGTGATGCCAAGAGATTGGCCCGCGAGATCGAAGCGGCCGACCTCGACGCAGAACGCAAGCAGACTGCTGCAGAGGAGCTTGAGACGCAACGCGAGCATCGCGAGAAACTCAAGGCTCAGATTGAGCACTGCCAGACCCTGTTGGAGAATTCGCGGAACTGGGTCGGATTCGAAGCTGGCCCGTTCCGAGATGCCCTCTCATGCTCGCTTGAACTCTTGGGCACCTCGCCGCTTGCCGAGACAGCGGACTCAGAAGGTCGCAAGGTATGGTCATTCCCTCCACTCGACCGACGAGCCGAGACGGATGCCAGCTGGGCCGCAACCCTCGACACCCTTCGTGCTCCACGTAAGACCGGCCAGAAACTCGCTGAGTGGCGACGAGAAGCACCGATTCGCCCGGTCGTCTTCGAGGATGTTGGTGTCATCACCGAGGACACTGTGCACCTGCATCTCGAGCAACGCGTTGTCCAGCGATTACTCGCTCGATTCCGAACCCAGGGCTTCGTCTACAACGACCTTTCGCGAGCCTGCCTCACCCAAGTGCGCGACTCCATCCCTCGCGTCTTGCTACTGGGACGTCTCTCGTTGTATGGGACAGCGGCAGAGCGACTGCACGAGGAAATTGTGCCGATCGCCGCACGCTGGATCGAACCATCTCGTCGAACCGGGCCGCTCTCGGCGTACGCGACCGATGCGGAGAGCAAGACTATCCAGTTGCTCGAAGACGCCCTCTTGCCAGAGAACGCAACGCAGCCCACGACAACGATCGAGAACCGACTGCTCGAATCGGCCCAACAGGACATCGATGATCTTCTTCCCCAACTGGAGCCCCGCGCTGGCGAGATCGCGCAGCGAGCGATCGAGCAGCTGGGAGTACGCGGCGAGAAAGAGGCGAAGAGCCTGAAGGAGACTCTTGAGCAGCAGCGCAAACGAGTCGTTGCCGAGCTGGCGAAGAGCGACAAGGACTTCGGCCAGATGTCGCTGGGCTTCAACGAGGAGGAACGGCGGCAGCTCGAATCAGACGTCAAGGCGTGGCGGCTTCGGCTCGAACAGTTCGATCGCGACCTGCAGACCGAGCCGGATCGCATCCGGGAGTTCTACGAGGTGAAGGCTCAGCGGGTGGAGCCTGTTGGCCTTGTCTATCTCTGGCCGGAGAGCAACTGATGGCCAAAAAGGTGGACCCCGCCATCAGAGCTCACCTTGAGTGGCTTGGCTTCGTCCAGCCGACGGGCTTGGTCGTCTCTGCACCGGCGATGGTCCGTGCGGGTGCGATCCTCGAGCGGAACGACATCGAGGGGCAGCGACTGCTCCGCGAGGCCGTCGAACAGCGTGTATTCGATGTCAGCACGGATCCCGAGCCCTGGCTTCCCGACTTCGAGTCATTCGCCAAGCATGTTCTCGGCTGGAGCTTTTCGGCCAAGGGCTATGCCGGGACATCGGAGTCTCCGATCCCGGAGGAACTCGAGGTTGCGCTCCCGGAGTATCACGAAACGCTCCGGCCGGACTTCGCTGTTCGAGAGCTCGAGCCCCAAGAGGGCGCAGCGCCGTGGCAGCTGTTCGTGCAGACGCTCGAGCCCGGAGAGGACCTCGACCGGGCCAAGCGGGGCAAGGGCGGCCTCGAGGTCTCCGCGCACGGTCGCATGGAGCGACTGCTCCGTCGCACAGGTGTGAGCGCCGGCCTGCTCTTCAACGGCAAGGTTCTGCGGCTTGTGTCAGCCCCCCGCGGCGAAAGCTCCGGCTGGCTCGATTTCCGCGTTGCGGACATGGTGCAGACTTCGGGGCGTTCCATCTGTACCGCTCTCCGATTGCTCCTCAACCAGCGCCGGCTGCTCGCACTTCCCAAGAACCAGCGGCTCGCAGCGCTTCTCGATGACAGCCGCAAGTTCCAGAACGAGGTCTCGGAGAAACTCGCCGAGCAGGTCCTGCAGGCCCTCTACGAGTTCATCCGCGGCTTCCAGGCCGCTCACGACGCATCGAACGGGGAGTTGCTCCGTGAAGTGCTCGATGACGACCCCGACAAGGTCTACCACGCGCTCACCACGGTGCTGCTCCGCCTTGTGTTCCTGCTCTATGCCGAGGAACGCGAGATGCTGCCGGACGACACCATCTTCCTCCGCAGCTATTCCATCGGCGGGCTCTACGAACGACTCCGCGACGATGCGGCCCTCTACCCCGACACGATGGACCAGCGGTATGGGGCCTGGGCTCAGCTCATCGCATTGACCCGGATGCTTCACGACGGGGCGAAGTGGGACGGAGCTGCGATCCCCGCCCGTCGCGGCCATCTCTTCGACCCCGATCGCTTCCCGTTCCTCGAGGGGCGCTCCGGGCCGCGGGAGGACGGCGAGCGGCTCGAGATCCCGCTCGTTCCCGACGGCACCGTCTACCGGGCGCTCGAGAAGCTGCTTGTGCTTGATGGCGAGCGGATCTCGTACCGCGCGCTCGATGTCGAACAGATCGGGTCGGTCTACGAGACAATGATGGGCTTCCGCCTCGAGACAGCTCAGGGTAGGTCGATCGCGGTGAAGGCCCAGAAGAAGCACGGCGCACCGACCACGGTCAACCTCGAGGCCCTGCTCGAGGTCGCGCCCAAAGACCGGTCAAAGTGGATCAAGAATCAGGCCGACCGCAAGCTCACGCCGAAGGTCACGAAAGTAGTCAAGGAAGCAGTCACGCTCGATGAGCTGCACCTCGCTCTCGATTCCGTGCTCGACAAGGCGGCGACGCCCGACCTCGTTCCTCCTGGGGCGATGGTGCTGCAGCCGTCCGATGCCCGCCGGCGGTCGGGCTCGCACTACACGCCGCGGTCGCTGACCGAGCCGATCGTCCGCAAGACCTTTGAGCCCATCCTCAAGCGGCTCGCGGACGAAGCCAGCGAGAATGGAATCACGCCCGAGCAGATCCTCGAGCTCAAGGTGTGCGACCCGGCGATGGGGTCCGGGGCGTTCCTGGTCGAGGCGTGTCGGCAGCTCGCGGACGAGCTCGTCGAGGCGTGGCGGCGGCACGACTCGATGCCGACCATCCCGCCCGACGAAGACGAGCTGCTCTACGCCCGGCGGGTCATCGCTCAGCGGTGCCTCTACGGCGTGGATAAGAATCCGATGGCGGCCGACCTCGCCAAGCTCTCGATCTGGCTCACTACGCTCGCCAAGGACCACGCGTTTACGTTCCTCGACCACGCGTTCCGGGTCGGCGATTCGCTCGTCGGGTTGTCCAAGAAACAGATCGCCTCGTTCACCTGGGAGCCGGGCGGGGGAAAGCAAAAGCAGATCTGGGCCCAGCTCATCGAGCCGCGGATCGAGGCGGCGCTTGCGGCCCGCCGGGAGATTCTCGACGCAGGTGACTTCAAGTCGCCCGAGGCCAAGAAGCAGAAGCTCGCGGTCGCAGACGAACGACTAGATCTGGTGCGTTTTTTTGGCGACCTACTCATCTCTGCTTTCTTCGCAGGTAACAAGGCCGGACAGCGCAAGGAAACACGAAAGGAGCACCTGGAGGCCCTTATGGCCTACCTGGGCGACAGCTCGACATTGGGAATGAGGCTCTTGGCGCATGAGCGAGGCAGTCGTCCGCAGAAGCCAGTTGATGCGCTCAGAGCCGATCCGAACAGAATGGAACCCTTCCACTGGCACATCGAATTCCCGGAGGTCATGGAACGGCCAGACCCTGGGTTTGATGCATTCGTAGGCAATCCACCATGGGGAGCCGACTTCACTCGGATTGAGAAGGACTGGCTGTCCTCAGCGTTCAACTATCTCCGGGACTTTGAGTCCGCTTTGGCATTTATCGAGCAAACGCATCGCCTTGTGTCTCGTGATGGGAGCGTTGGGCTTCTATTGCCGGATTCATTCTTGCTTAATGACTCGTCGATTCCGATTCGGAGAATGCTAGCGGAGGGCGCATACGTATACGCGATAGTCAATCTCTCCAGTTACCAGATTTTCGTTGGGGCGACCGTCCGGCAGTCAATGTTATTCTTCTCTAACTCTATTGCGCCTACGAATGCATGTTTTGTGTTCGATACCACTCCGGGGCTGCAAGGCGCAGCAGTATCCCGCTTCGACGTGAGTCTGCTTCGGGAGCAGGATTCATGGAGTTCATTCGATGATTCGGAAACCCGCGAGCAGTCAAGTAGCGTAGCCTTGGGAACCTTCTTTGACGTTAAGCAAGGCTACATTCCCTACCGCCGCACGTCGCTTGAAAAGAGACTGGGAGCCCAAGAAGCCGACGCAATCGTCTCGTCTCGCGCATGGCATTCTCGTACCAAGGAATCAGATGAGTACGTTCGTGAACTTCAGGGCAAAGACGTTGGTCGCGGAGAAGTGTCGTGGTCCGGCCAGTGGGTTAAGTACGGCCCATGGGTTGGGACATTTGTTGACCTTGAGTGGTTCACAGGCCCGCGACTGCTAGTGCGAGAGATCGTCGGCAAGCCGCCGGGCCTTATCATCGCTAGCAAGTGCAGCGACAAGTTCGTGCACAACCCAAGCATTTTGGTTGTTAGGCCAAAGCCCGGATACGAAATCTACCTGGACCTTGTAGAGATGTACCTGAATAGCAGCAGTGCAACGACGGAGCTTCTCAGATCATCCACCAAAGCGAACAAAGAGGTGTTCCCAAAGATTCTCGTCAAAGATTTGCGAAACATAGGATGCATTGATTTGAATCTGATAGATCGTGAGATTGCCGAGACAGCTACCAAAATGAAACCGGCAGCGTATGTCAATGGTGCCATCTCATCTGATGCCGATGAGTTTATCGCTCGTTGCCTGCAGGGTGCCGGGGCAAAGGCATAAGGAGGCACCATGGACACGAGTACCACACGAGCGGCTCCATCTAGTGTAGAAGCACGCGAGTTTCTGATCGAAGCCCTCGAACTCGACCTTGTCGGCCCACGGCCCGGACATGACCTCGATGCCGAGCGGCTCCCTGGCTGGGTGCGCCCATCGAACTGGTACCTCTGCGGCTTCCTGATCCCGACCGGCACCCCACCCGAGAAGGCAAGCGATCCGGACGAGGAAGACGACTTTGCAGAGGTGCCCGGGCAGGCCGGGTTGTTCGAGGAAAGCGACGAAGAACGCAAGGCTGCGAAGAAGGCGTACTTCCCGTCGTCGATGGGCCTGAGCTTCCTCACAGCGAAGTCTGCCCAGCAGATCGCAGTGCGCGCCCGGTGGGGCGACTACACGCAAGGTGAGTACGAGGATGACGAAGGCAAAAAGGTGAACACCTGGGATCGTAAAGCCCGTGACGAGACGGTGTTGCTCACGCTCGCCTCGGGCGGCGGCCCGATCACTCGCGATGTGCCGAATTCCAACGGCTTACAGGTCTACGCGGTCGTCCGAGATGTCGCCTCGAAGGATCTCGGCGAGATGATCCCCGCTGGTACACGGTCGGTGTCGGTGTTCCTGGTCAATCGGCGGACGCCACACCCTGACCAGCCCGACTTGGCGTATGCGTTCCAGGCGGAGATCGAGGTGGCCTGCGAGCAGCCGTTTGTACCGAGACCCGATCTGCGTGGATTGCAGGCGACGGAATGGGACGAGATGGTCGCGGACCTCCACTTCTCTGATGCGCCCGAGTACGCGGCGGGGCACGGTCTGTCCGCCGAGTGGGATGTTGTTGACGGTCAGTGCCGCGTGATGCGGACGGCTTGGATGCCGACCGCGGAAGTCGAGAAGACCGAGACGGCGAAGATCGACGGTGTTGAGTTGTCGATGGATGTACTTGGCTCGCTTCCCGACGGAAAAGCCACCCGTACAGCGCTCCTGCCGTTGGTTGAGTACTATCGCTCGTGGATTGAGCTGCAGCGTAAGCGGATTGGCGACCTCAAGGGTTCGCGACGTGAGACCGCCGATGAACTGCTCCGCCTCGCGGGCATCGCGGCAGACCGCATCGAGCGGGGTGTCAAGGCACTCGCGGATGATGCTGATGCCCTTGACGCGTTCCGCATGAGCAATCGGGCGGTTTCTCGAGCACTCAAGAAACGACTCGAGATCGAATCGCCGCAATGGCGGGCATTCCAGCTTGCCTTCGTTCTGCTTAATCTACCCGGGCTGGTCGATCCCGAGGATGTGCATAGAGAGACGGTGGACCTACTCTTCTTCCCGACGGGTGGCGGCAAAACCGAGGCATATCTTGGCCTCGCCGCATTTGCCATGGTGCTCCGCCGGCTGCGGCACCCCGAGGAACAGGGGCGAGCCGGGGCTGGTGTCAGCGTGATGATGCGCTACACACTCCGCCTGCTCACACTTGACCAACTCGGTCGTGCTGCTGGACTGGTTTGTGCGCTCGAGCTGGAGCGAACCGAGCAGGTGGACCGCTATGGCGAGTGGCCCTTCGAGATCGGGTTGTGGGTCGGAAAGGCGGCGACGCCGAATATCCTTGGACGGAAAGGCGACAAGAGATCAGATTCGGCTCGATCCAAGGTCCGGCAGTTCAAGAACGACCCCAAGTACAAACCGTCACCGATTCCGCTTGAGTCGTGTCCTTGGTGCGGCCAGCACTTTGAACCAGATTCGTTCGCATTGCTGCCGAATGATGATCGTCCAAGCGAACTGCGTGTCGTTTGCACGAACTTTGAATGCGACTTCACCAGAGACCGCCCGCTCCCGATTGTTGCGATCGACCAGACGATTTACCGAAGACTGCCGGCGTTCCTGATCGCGACCGTCGACAAGTTTGCCTCGTTGCCTTGGACGGGCCCTTCAGGGATGATTCTCGGTGGTGCTGACCGCTTCGATGCAAGTGGGTTCTACGGCCCTGCTGAGCCGGGGCAAGGTACTCGACTACCGGTCCAGCTCCAAGGTCCGGATCTCATCATCCAGGACGAGTTGCATCTGATCTCTGGACCGCTGGGCTCCATGGCAGGTCTCTATGAGTCGGTAATAGAAACACTCTGTGTTCGATCAGTTAACGGTGCGCAAGTCAGACCAAAAATCGTTGCCTCGACAGCCACCGCCCGGCGGGCTCAAGACCAGATCCAAGCACTCTTTGCTCGTCCGATCACCCAGATCTTCCCGCCGCCTGGTCCTGACCGCCGTGACTCATGCTTCGCACGGATCGTGCCCTCGTCACAGACACCGGCGCGACGGTATGTCGGCATCGCGGCGCAGGGCCGTAACCCAAAGGTCATCATGCGGCGATCTTTGCTTGCCTTGATGGGAGCGGCCGAGCGGATGTACCGCGAGTGTGGTGGTCATAAGAACGAGCACAATCCGGTCGACCCATACATGACGATTCTGGGCTACTTCAATAGTCTTCGTGAGCTGGGCGGCGCTCGCCGAATTCTCGAGGAAGAGGTACAGAACACACTGAAGGCAATCGGTACGAAGCGGCGACTTGGGGAGACGCGCGGCCTATTTCAGGACCGCAAGACCTTCTCAGAGGTGGTAGAGCTCACATCGCGAGTCCCTACCAACAAGGTCGCAGAAGCACGCAGCCGACTCGAGTCCGGCTACCACGACATCAAACGTCGCATCGATTGCGCCATTGCGACAAACATGATCTCTGTTGGTCTTGACATCCCGCGACTCGGCACCATGGTCGTGCTGGGTCAGCCTAAGACACACTCTGAGTACATCCAGGCCACTAGCCGTGTTGGTCGTGATGACACACGTCCGGGTGTGGTGCTCACGCTCCTGAACATTCACAAGCCGCGTGACCGGTCCCACTATGAGCGATTCCGTCACTACCACGAGACGTTCTACCGCTCAGTAGAAGTCGCGAGCGTCACGCCTTTTTCTGCTCGCGCGATCGATCGCGGGCTTGCTGCAGTACTCGTCGCCCTCACCCGCCACATCGATACACAGATGACCCCTGCACGTGGTGTGGAACAACTGGCTCAGTTGCGAGCAACGATCGAGCCAACCATTCTTCAAGTACTCCGAGCACGTGTTGCAGCACAGCCGTTCGACGACGAAGACGAACGTCTTGCATGCGAACGTTCGATCCAGAATCGAGTTGGGGACCTCCTTGATTCATGGATCAAAGTCGTCACCGATTACGCCGCGTCTGGGATCGACGTGCAGTACCAGAAGTACGAGCTCGATAACCCTAAGCCACTGCTCCGGGAGATACTCGACACCGAGTTCGAGTCGGAGCATCATGAGAAGTTCCGTGCCAATCGCTCGCTCCGAGATGTCGAGCCGGAGGTCAATCTGTACCTGAAGAATCTCGTTGGCATCACCGCTGGGGGTGACCAGTGAGCCATAAAGCACACGGGCAGGTTCGCCAGGGGCAGGTGATCACGACCTGGGGTCCGGGTGCGCTGATCGACTTGCCGCAGGACGCCGCCATCATCGCCGGACTAGATACTTGGCCCAAGACAAGCGAGTTGTTGGAAATCAATGAGCCGCGTCTGGTTGCCAAACTTGAGCGGCTCACCGGCATGACGGCGGTGAGGCTCTTCGCGCCTCCCAGCGACCCACAAGATCCGCGGGAACCTGCACGTGGCATTGGGGCGTGGCGATTCCCCGAGTGGTTCGTTGTTCAGATGGACGATGAGGATCAAGACCGAGTCCGATCGCGACGACTCGTCCCTCGCAAAGCCCTTGATGATCGAGGTCGCTTCGACGGCCGCGGCGTCATTCCCACCCGCTTTGTTCGGGCGTGCCCGAACGGACATGTCGATGATCTTGATTGGTGGTTCTTCGTCCATGGCCCTGGGGACGACTGTCGCCGCCAACTGTGGCTCGATGAGCGCGGCACCAGTGGTGATCTCGCAGAGCTTGTTGTCCGGTGCGAATGTGGGAAGAGCCGCAACTTGTACGAGGCGGCCCAGATCGAGCTCAACGCTCTAGGGACATGCCGCGGGGCTCGACCGTGGCTTGGGCGAAACGCGAACGAAGACTGCAAGCTTCCAAGTCGTCTTCTCGTCCGCACCGCATCGAATGCGTACTTCCCGCAAGTACTGAGCGTGTTGTCGATACCGGACGAACGGCGAAAGGTCGATGTCGCCGTCGATGCGCATTGGGAAGATCTACAGATCGTGGATTCGGCAGATGTGCTGAAGATCATGAAACGCAAGCCGGACGTCGCGAAGGATCTGGACCTCTTCTCAGACGGCGACGTGCTCGATGCAATCGAGCGGAAGAAGTCATCGGGCACCGAGGACAAGCCTGTGAAACAAGTGGAGGTCGAGGCACTGCTCGCTGCTCCCGAAGGCTACGGGGATGATGTGCCGATCGATCCAAATTTCCATGCGAGACGTCTCCCTGACGCGGCATGGAGGTCGTCATCTCTCACGGATGGGCTCCAGTCAGTCATTCAAGTGCACCGTCTCCGAGAGGTGCTCGCGCTATCAGGCTTTACGAGGTTCGAGGCGATTACTCCGGATATCCACGGCGACTACGACTCGGATGTTGTCCGGGCCGAGTTGGCGTTGGAGCCCTCGTGGTTCCCGGCTGTTGAAAACCGTGGCGAGGGAGTCTTTATCCAGCTAAGGGCTGAGGCGATTTCGACTTGGATGGCACGTGATGCAGTCAAGTCGCGATTGGCGGTCCTGTCGGGTGGGCACGACCGTTGGGCCGAGGGGCGCAAGACGGCGCGGCCGTTTCCCGGTGGTCCATACCTGCTGCTGCATACGCTGTCGCATCTCTTGATTCAGTCCATATCGCTTCGGTGTGGATACCCTGCCAGCTCACTCCGTGAGCGCATCTTCGTGGAGCCACAGGGCGCAGGGATTCTCCTCTACACGGCAAGCGCGGATTCAGCTGGCACGCTCGGTGGACTCGTGCAGCAAGCGCGTCACCTTGAGTCGCATCTTCGGCAGGCTCTTCGGATCGGAGCGCTCTGCTCCAACGATCCCATTTGTGCTCAGCATTCCCCGAGCGAGAGCATGGAGGGCCGATGGCTTCATGGTGCCTCATGCCACGGGTGCTGCTTGATTGCTGAGACTTCATGTGAAATGCGAAACGACTACCTGGATCGATCCCTTGTCGTTGACACACTGTCCGATTCCGGTGCGTCGTTCTTTGGGGCACAGCCGTGAACCATGCTGCTGTCCTACAGATACCCCCGCATATCCGCGAGAGGCTCATTAAAGCCCTTGAGACCGGTCTTGCGCCGTACCCGTGCACTGCCGTTGGGCTACGTTCAGCTCTCGGTAACGCGGAAGTTCTGCCGGCGTCCATTCAAGCCATTAACGCCGTTGCCCGCTATGGAGTCGATGCATCCTGTGCGGCGGCATGGCTCAGGTCCGTAAGTGCCGCATCATCAGCCAGTGCAAGCCCTGATCTTGTCTGGTCAGGCCCAGAGGTTCCGGGTGTACACGCTCGCGATACACGGAGGGTGTACGAGGAACTGCAAGGCACCTTTAAGACGGCATTATGGCTTAGCACCTATGCGTTTTTTGATGGTCCGAAGGCATTTGAGTTGCTTGCCCGTCGGTTGGATGAAGACCCGTCGCTTGACGTGTGGCTTCTGCTGAACATTCAGCGGCCGAAGGGGGATACGTCAATGGCGTCAGATGTCGTCCGTCGTTTCACCGATACGTTCTGGACGCACGATTGGCCCGGAGTGACTCGGCCCCGGGTGTACTTCGACCCACGGTCGCTTGAGCTGAATACCACGCGCGGTGTTCTGCACGCCAAGGCAGTCGTCGCGGATGACGAGGTCGTCTTTATCACCTCTGCAAATATGACCGAGGCGGCCTTCGACCGAAACTTCGAGCTGGGTGTTCTGTCGCGGGACAGGGCCTTGGCAGCCTCGGTCGCACGACACTTCCAGGCTCTCATTGATCAAGGCCTGCTATCACCGCTTCCGCAGCACTGACCCTTTGGATGCGCACAACAAGGTTCCCGAAGAGCGCGAATCGCGTGACGGCCTGCGTCATCGTCGGCAGCCGCGAGGTTCGACCGCGACCTCGTTCTCACCATCCATACGAATAGACCACCCTTCGATCCTGACGCACAACGAAGGGCATGAGAAGCGGCAGCAAAGATGAACTTTCCCCCTGAACCGAGTCCGGAGGTTGTGGGAGACTTCCCGCGATCTGGACGTCATCAGGAAGGGCACCATTTCGGTCTTCAGCGGCCCGGCCCCGGACATCGAGATCCTAGAGACCGAGGACGCCGAGATCGAGACCGTCTCCGGCTGGGTGACCCGCCAGATCGAGTCGGGCCTGCCGGCCGAGGAGATTGGCGTCTTCGTCGGATCATCAGCCCAGCTGCCTCGGGCCCACGCGGCCATCAAGACGGCCGGGATCGATGCTTGTGATCTCGATGGCCAGAAGGACCTTGAGCCGGGCCACATCGCCGTGAGCACCATGCACTTGGCCAAGGGCCTCGAGTTCCGGGCCGTGGCCGTCATGGCCTGTGACGATGAAGTCATCCCCCTGCAGGAGCGGATCGAGGCCGTCGCCGACGAGGCGGACTTGGAGGAGGTCTACAACACCGAGCGGCACCTCCTCTACGTCGCGTGCACCCGAGCGAGGGATCATCTGCTCATTACGGGGATCGACCCGGCGTTGGACTTCCTCGCCGACCTCACCGTGACAAGTTCTTGAACCGCTATGGTGAGCGGATATCCTTTGGTCATGGCCGAACAGAACCCAACCCGACGCCCCGGCCGCCCGTCGTCGTACTCCAAGACGCTGGCGGCGAAGATCTGCGCGCGGCTTGCGGAGGGAGAATCCCTCCGATCGATCTGCCGGTCCCCCGACATGCCCTCCCGCCCAACTGTCATGGCCTGGCTGGATAAGCACCCGGAGTTTTTTGACCGGTACGCGCGAGCTCGTGATATTGGCTACGAGCTCCTCGCCGACGAGATCCTGGACATCGCGGACGACGGCCGCAACGACTGGGTCGAGCGTCACGACCCTGAGAACCCGGGCTACAAGACCAACCGCGAGCACATCGCTCGCAGCAGACTGCGGATCGACACGCGCAAGTGGGTACTGGCGCGAATGCTGCCGAAGAAGTTTGGGGAGCGACAGAAGTCAGAGCCGGGCGGGCAAGTGACGTTTAACGTGGTCACGGGGATTGAACGAGCACCGAACGATGAACCATGATCTCGTGCGTAGTAAAGAGCAGATTTGATCCTGATCGAGCCCATGCATAGGCCCTAGCTTGTTGAATCAATCGCTGGCATTTCGACTCGTTGAACGACTTGAAGAAGCCATCAGGATGATTCAGGAATCCTCTACTGTGCTGAGAGTCGATTGCCAATCTGTGGCACATGTTCTGTACGCGAATGAAGAAGTAAAGCAGTCAGTTCGATGGGATAGAATTGAGCATTTATCGCATAAGTTACAGTTCAAGCCGCCATTGACAGAACTTAGGGGTATATCTAAATCGGGAATTCGTGCCGACGGCAGGGATTACTCGTTCATCGAAGAACATCGTATTTTCAACTATCCAGAAGGTTCAATGGGCCCACTGTTGAACTATCGTGACGACTATGACCCTGGTGAAATAGCGACGGCAGTTTGTGAAGTTCTGGGTGCATGGGTCGCTTACCTTAACGCGGAACTGGAATCTGTTACCCCAGTAACTAGTCTTGATAAGCAGCAGGAGCGCAACAGCTCCCAGGTGGAGCAATCCCCTGTCGCACCCCAAGAGCAATCTTCGAGCAAAGATAAAGTTGGTGTGAAAAAGTCTTGGACCGAAGTGCAGAAACAGCTAGTTGAGATGCACGATTCAGGGATCCCGTATTCAGACACAAGGACGTTAGCCAAGAAAATCGGCTGTTCTGTGTCGACAATCAACAAGGCAATAAAACCCTCCGAAGGCAGCCTAGCCAAGCTTGATGAGCCAGGAAAGCACTACGCGACTAAAGCCTCTATCACCCTTAGAGCTTGGCGAGCCAAGAAGGTGATTCCCACGAACAAGCCCTCTGTAATGGGTCTTAATGAGGCGATCGAGGATCAACTCAAGCAGACTCGAGAGACGGATCCAAGCACGGAGCTCGCATCAGTAGAGTCTGAGGCCAAGATACGGGAGTACATAGCGACACTCTCCGATGAGAAAAAGAAATGGCTTCAGAGTTTACCCCTCGATGAGCAACGAGAAGCCATTCGGCTGATGCTTGAGGATCCGGATAAAGGTTTCAAGGTTCTGAAGCGGAGACCCTAGACAGCAGTATTCGATGAGTGAAATGCTTCACTCCAGTGATGTAGACAGTTGGCCAGTTGAAGATTCGTCAGGGGGTCGCCTAGTCTTCGAGTCGGGTCTGGGGGTCTGTTCGCGATCATAGTGTGGTTGTTCGCGATCCAAAAAACCCTTCTCAGCAGCTGAAAACCGATATTTCGGGCTGTTCGCACGAACAACACGTCTTCCAGTACACGGGCAATGTCGCCCCGAAGGAGACCGTGTTATGTCGAACTGCAAAGAACCAAGCCGCTGTGTGCCGGCTTCCATTCCAAGACTCCTGACCTACCGCCAAGCCGGCGAGGTTCTGGGCGTCACCGAACGTACCGTCTGGGCCTTGGTCAACCGTCGCGTTATCCCCTCTGTCAGAATCGGCTACTCGGTCAGGATTGATCCGGCAGATCTCGAGTCGTATATCCAGCAATCAAAGAGGGGTTGCCAGACGCAGGAAAGTGAGGGTGTCCGATGAGTGACTGGCACCCCGTAACTGAGAACAACCCTTGTCCGGTCTGCGGCAAATCACACTGGTGTGCATTCACACCCGACGCGAAACGTCTGAGGTGCATGCGCGGTGGGGCTACCCCGGCGGATATGAAATACCTCAAGGAGGACCGTGATGGCGGACATCTCTACACGTTCAAGGACGATGACACGAGTTCACATTTCAAGCCACGGTCTAGGTCTAACCCCGCCCCGAAAGTCGATGTGCGAGCCCTTGCTAAGGAGATGGAGAACCTCAGGGGTCAAATGACCTCGGAGCTTCTCACTAGTCTCGCTGCCTCTACAGGCCTACCCGAAGAATCCTGGCGGCCACTTCGTGTCGGCTGGGCTACTCGATCAGATCTCAACAGACTTCATGTGGCAGGAAGTGGTAGCTGGCGCGAGTCCAACCCAGAAGGTGCCTTCGCCATCGCCGAGTCTGACGGCAAGGGGCGAATCATCGGCATCAGCTTCAGGACTTTGGACGGTCTCAAAGGCTCTGCAAAGGGCTCCCAACGTGGCCTGGTGGTACCCGATTCATCGGGTACGGGGCCCACGCTCGTGGTCGAGGGGGCCTCGGACGTGGCGGCATGTAACTCGATGGGCCTGCGAGCCGTGGGGCGGCCCAGCAACTCAGCCGGGGCCGCCTTCCTCGACGATTATCTCGAGGGCGAGGAGATCCTGGTCGTCGGGGAGAACGACCGCAAAGCCGACGGATCCTGGCCCGGGAGGGAAGGGGCGAAAACCATCGCCTCCAAGCTAGCGGGCCTATGGGGTAAGCAGGTGTCTTGGTCGTTGCCACCAGACGGGGCCAAGGACATCAGGGCGTACTACCAGCAGCACGTCGTTTTAGGGTCCACGGACCCACGTCTGGTGGGGCGCGAGCTCCTGAGACAGCTCAAGGCGAGTAAACAAGGCGTGAAGCCAAAGAAGCCTGCAGCTGACCCCGAGGATCTCGTGTCGCTGGCCATGGAGCTCTATGACTTTGGCAAGACCGAAACCGGTGAGGTGTTTGCAGTTTCGAAGGATGGTCCAAGGCTTGCGCAACTCTTCCGCCGAAGCAGCGGCTCCTTCAAGGCTGACCTAGCCCTTGCATACAAGGTCAAGAACAGCAAGACCTGTGGGTCCGACATGTTTGAATCGGCCTTAAGGGTGCTCGAGGGCCTGGCGATGAAGGTGACTGCAGTCCCTGTCGCGATCCGCGTGGGCTCGATGTCTCCGGCGGCTTCGGACATGTCGGACGTTTCGGACATGTCGGACGATCAACTTGGGCTGGAACCGGGGGTGTGTGTGCTGGATCTGGGTAGAGACGACGGCCAAGTGGTGGTCATCGACCCGCAAGGCTGGGAGCTAAGACGTGAATCGTCCCTCCTGTTCCAGAGAACTGCTCTCACGAGCGAATTGCCATTACCTCAGCAGGATGTTGACTCATCGAGGCTGCTTGAGTTCAAGCAGATCCTCAATGTGACTGAGAAGGACTGGCCGCTTGTCGTGGGATGGATGGTCGCGAGCCTGTTACCCGACATCCCGCACCCGATTCTGATGCTGGGTGGTGAGCAGGGGACCGGCAAGTCGACGGCGGCACGACTCGTAGCCGGCCTGATCGACCCCTCTTCGGCACCGCTCCGATCCGAGCCTCGGAATCCTGAAGAGCTGGCCGTCTCGGCCTCGAACTCCTGGATTGTCTGTCTCGACAACCTGTCCAGGATATGCCCATGGCTCTCCGACGCCCTGTGCAAGGCTGTTACGGGCGACGGGCACGTTCGACGCAAGCTCTACACCGACGGAGAGCCCGCGGTGATGGCCTATCGCCGGTGCATCATGCTCACCAGCATCGACCCGGGCAGTCTCCGGGGTGACCTGGGTGAGCGTCTGCTGATGGTAGAACTCGAGCGGATCCACTCCGACGCCCGGAAAACCGAGTCCCGGTTGAACCGCCAGTATCAGCGACTCCGGCCGGTTCTGCTCGGGGCCCTGCTAACCGCCGTATCCAGAATCTTGGCAGCCTTGCCACAGGTCAGCCTCGACGAACACCCGCGGATGGCTGATTTTGCTCAGGTTCTGGCGGCGCTAGATCAGGCGTGCCCTGAACTCACCGGGGGCCAAGCCTACGAGAGCTTTATGAAGCAACGGGGACGGATCTCTCAAGAAGTGGTCGAGGCGGATCCAGTAGCCAGTGCTCTAGTGGCCTGTGTTCAAGAGAAGGGTGAGTTCCGCGGTTCAGCTAGTGAACTGCTGGAGCTGCTGACGCCCGACAACCCGCTACGGGGATGGCCGGGCACACCCCAGGCCATGGGGCAGCGGCTCAAGCGGATCGCACCCGACTTGCGTGAACTCAGCCTTGAAGTCTCTCAGGACAAGGAATCGGATAGCCACAGGAAGCGACTTTGGATTGTCCGCTACATGGGCGATGCAAATGTCCGAAACGTCCGATCGTCCGGCGCGTCTGAGGACGGTCAGTCCAAGCCCGAGGATCAGACGGATGATCCGGTCGCCCCAGAACCTCGTTCTTCGGACACGGGCGGGAAGGAGTACCGGTTATGACAGCTGCGCTTCTGCGAGATCTCCGGGCCGAAGGGGTTCAACTCAAGCTTGTCGATGACGTAGATCCGACCATCCGGGTCTTGGATCCCCGCGAGGTACTGACCCACGAACGCCTCGTCATGCTCAGTCGACATAAACCACAGCTCGTGAGTTACTTACAACGCGACCGCGACCGTCGTGAAGCGGCTGGGCTGATCCGTCTCGCGCGCCATCATGGCTTCAATCTAGGCGTTGCGATGCGGGACGCTTGGCACGAGCGGCTGGCGATCTGCACCGTCGATGGACTCATGAGCGAGGCCCAGGCAGCTGAGGTAGCTCTGGCCGAGCTATGGTCCTTGATGCAAACTAACCCCCTGCCCCAACCGGGATATGAGGAGCGATGAATCATGGCAAGTATCTCGTCCCGCAAGAACGGCAGCCGCTTCATCACGTTCTTCAATGGTCAGCGGCAGCGAAAGACAATCACACTGGGCACGATCTCGAAGCGGTCGGCAGAGTCCATCAAGGTGCGGGTGGAAGACTTGGCCTCGGCACTTGCAAGCCACCACGCACCGAAAGATGACACCGTGCGCTGGCTGAGCGAGATCGACGACAAGCTCCACGACAAGCTCGCGAAGGTCGGCCTGACTCCTGCTCGAGTCTCCACCAGTCTCTCATGTTGGCTCGATCAGTATGTCAGTGAAAAGGAGGACGATCTAAAACCCGAGAGCATCCGCAAGCTCAGACAGACTCAGGTCAAGCTCAAGGCCTATTTCGATGATGAGATTGAGCTAAGAAAAATCACCCCACAGCAGGCAATCGAATGGCGACGCTTCCTCAAGCAGCTTGGCCTGAGCGACGCCGCTATAAAGACCCACTGCGGCAACGCCAAGTCGATGCTGGCCGAGGCGGTCCGTCGCAAGCTGATCGTGGAGAATCCTATGCTGGGTTTGAAGTCTGGCCCCACACCCAGCAAGTACACCCGCTACATCACCCCCGAAGAAATCGATCTCGTCATAGAGGCTTGTCCCGACTCCGAGTGGCGCTTGCTGTTCGGCCTTGCCCGACTGGCGGGGCTCCGGATTCCCAGCGAATCCCACTTGCTGACGTGGGCCGATGTGGATTTTGAGCGTTCGAGGTTGACAGTGAGGAGCCCGAAGACGGAGCACCACGCTGGCCACGAACAGCGGATCGTCCCGATTACACCAAAACTTATGGAGTTGATCAGCGATCGCTACGAGAGCTGCCCGGAGGGCGAGCAGCGACTCGTCACCATCAGCGGCAAAGGGGCACTCATCCGCAAGGTCAGACCCATCTGGAAGCGGGCTGGTGTCAAGGGCTGGGAGCGGCTCTGGCAGACGCTGCGTCAATCATGCGAGAAGGAGTGGGCAATGACCTTTCCGCAGTTTGCAGTCAGCAAGTGGATCGGCCACAGCATCACAGTGAGCGGTCGACACTACGCCAACGACGTGCCTGACGAGCTATTTGCTCTGGCCGCTGACCATCACCCCCCTGCCAGCCGCGCGCAGCGCCAGGCGCAGCAGAACATGTCGGCAAGGGCGGGAAATGCCCAGAAACAGAAAAAGCCCGCCGAGGGAGTCGACGGGCTTAGTTCCGGTGTTTGCAGGGATTTGCAGGATATTTCTACAAGTCCTTGTCCCACAAGTAGATGGAGCCGGGGGGATTCGAACCCCCGTGCCGAGACAGTCAGCGAGCAGCTTCTACGCGTGTAGTCGTTTGTTTGGGTCTCAACCCCTTGTCGGCAAGCGACAGCCTACGCGGGGTCCAGCCTCTGAGTGTTTAACCCGCGTGCCCTGAGGCCTGACACGCGAAGCGATCCAGCTAGTCATTCACCCTAAACCTGCCACTGGCGAGCGGGCATCAGGATGTGCTGCTTATTAGGCAGCGAGGCGGGCCGGCGCGAAGCCGATCCGACCAGCGATGTTATCGTTGGCATTTAAGTGTTTGTACGTGGTTTAACGAGGCCAACGTACACCTCGACGCGCCACCACAAGCCTTCCCTGTCCGGTCGATACCGGTCGGCCCCAATTTTCAAAGATCAACACTAACTCTATCGGTTAGGCGGGTCACGGTCAAGAGCGTGATAGGTGTTTGTTTGTATCTCTTTCAGATCGTCGGATTCGTGAAGAACCTCTCAGAGCCGTCGCCTAGGGTTTGGGTATGGACATCAAGCAACAGAACTATGAGGACGGGTCTGTTCCGCAGATCGAGAGTGAGACGCTGGGCATCCATGACAAGGACCCGAGGCCGCAGGCCGGAGCGCCGGCCTGGCTGGCGGCGGCAACGGTTGGGGGCGTCTTTCTCGTGTCGGCATTCCTGGTGGCGGCTTTTGTCTTTCTCTTCGGGCTTGGGGCGGGCTGAGGCGAGCCAAGACTTTAGGTTGAAGAAAATCGATGGCATAAAAGAACCCGCCGGACGGCGGGTCTTTGGGTTTTATCTTGTGGTTTGATTCAATCAGCCTCGGCGACGCAGGGCGACAAGCCCCAAAAGCGTCAGGCCAGCGAGGGCCGAGGTGGGCGTCGGTGCGTAGCTGGGGTTGGGGGGGGCTGCGACGCCATCGGTGACTACCACGTCATCGATGAGGAAATTGAGTCGCGGTGCTTCGGTCGGATTTGGCACATACTGAGCCGTCAGGAGCACCCGGTCAAAGGCCATGTCCGAGACGAAGCCCCAGAAAGATTCGCTGGCTGAAGGTGCGATGACGCCAACGACCTGCGTGGCGTTCATCAGCACGGCGACACCAAGGTCGGCGGTGCCACCACTGGCGGTCCAGTCGGCACCGAAGCCGTAGGTGTCATCAGCGAGAACGATGAGGGTCTGCAGGGTGCCTTCGCCATCGAAGGTGGGCAAGGTGTCCTGGAAAGTTGAGACTCGGTCACTGACCGAGATGTCGCCCGAGCCGTCATCAACGAAGCTTAGACCGGAGTAATTCGACTGGTAGCTGGCGATCACCGAGGAGGTAAATGCGGTCACATCGTCGGCCACGGAAGCGGCGTCGAAAGTTTCGGTCTCGACGGCCAGTCCCATCCCGCTGACGGCGGCCAGCCAGCCGGCTTCGTCATTGCTGTACTGGGTGATGGATGCGGCCTGCGCGTTAGCGCAGAACATCATCGCGACTCCCAGACTTCCTACTCTCGAGCAACTCATCTCACGCTCCCTAAACGCTTTACGCGTTTTCACCACCTATGCTAGCATCGACGCAGGTCGTGCCTTATCGAGATTATGACACACGGATCACGGCGGTACAACTGTCACGGCCGTTTTTTCCGCAAAATTTACCCCGTCTTAACGGTCACCCTGAAACAATACAGGGCCGCTTTCGCAACCCTGTATCTTGCCTAGATTATCTAAATACCCATCTATCAGACGCTTGCGGCTTCCGGCTTGAGGGTCTTGCCAACGGCTTTGAGGTCTTCGCAGGCTTCCTTGACACGCTCGGCCATGGCGACTTCGCCGGCCTTCAGGTAGCTGCGAGGGTCGTAGTACTTCTTGTTGCCGACTTCGCCATCAATCTTCAGCACCGCGTCGTAGTTTTTCATCATGTGATCGGCGACCGCACGGGTGAAGGCGTACTGGCAGTCGGTGTCGACATTCATCTTGACGACGCCGTAGTCGAGGGTCTCGTGGATCTCGCTCTTGGCCGATCCCGAGCCGCCGTGGAAGACGAGCCAGAACTTGGCGTCGGCACCGAATTTGGCCTTGATAGCGTCCTGACCCTGTTTGAGGATGTCGGGGCGGAGCTTCACGGCTCCGGGCTTGTAGGCCCCGTGGACGTTGCCGAAGGTGGCGGCGAACATGTACTTGCCATCGACCTGGCCCATCTTTTCGTAGACGTAGACCATGTCTTCGGGGGTGGTGTAGAGCTTGTCGGCGGGGGTGTCTTCGCTGCCTGAGGCACCGTCTTCTTCGCCGCCGACGACGCCGGCTTCGACCTCGATGATCTGACCGATCTTGGCCATGCGCTCGAAGATGGGCACGGAGAGCGCCATGTTTTCTTCGAGGGGCAGGCCCGAGGCGTCGAGCATGTGGCTGGAGTAGAGCGGGAGTTTGCCTTCGGCGACCCGCTTTTCGCTTTCCTCGATCAGCGGGATGAGAAAATCATCGACGTTCTTGGGCGGGCAATGGTCGGTGTGGATGGCGACGTTGATGTCGAGTTTTTCAGCGGCCCGGTGGATGTGCTCGGCGATGGAGATGGCACCGAGCACCATGTCGCCGATGGCGGTACCGGAGGCAAACTTGCCGCCACCGGTTGAGACCTGAAGAATGCCGTCGCTGTTGAGATCGGCGAAGGCTCGGAGGGCCGCGTTGGCGGTGATTTCGCTGGTGACATTGATCGCCGGATAGGCGAAGTGGTTGTCGTAGGCGTTCTCGAGCATCTTGCAGTAAGTCGCATAATCAGCCACGGGCATGGTGGTGTCTCCTCAAGAGCAAAAAGGGCTTTGGGTTGAAGGCGTTACCTGCCAGAGGCGGTATCGCCGACGATCAAAGGATCGTCAAGTCCTATACTATCAGAATCGGCCCGTTTTGGCAAAGTCCTTAGAGGGAGCCGGCGAGTCACCTTGGGTTCGGCTTCAGATTAAGGTGTCGTCATGGCTGTGACTCCTCCCCGATCGACGCTCAAGGTCCCGCGTGGCTACCGGTTCGCTGGGGTGACCGCCGGCATCAAACCCTCTGGCAAGCCGGACTTATCGCTGATCGTCTCGGATCGGCCGGCGACGGCGGCGGGGGTGCTGACCAGGAACCGGTTCTGCGGGGCACCCGTTACGGTTACGAAACGCCACCTCAAAGACGCTCGGGCGCGAGCGATCGTCGTGAACTCGGGCATCTCGAACGTGGCCAACGGCGACCGGGGGCTTAAGGACGCCAAGGCGATGACGCAGCAGGTGGCGGATCGTCTGGAAGTCCCCGCCAGCGAGGTGCTGGTGGCTTCGACCGGCGTGATCGGCCATCCGCTGCCGATGGACAAGATCGAGGCGGGGATCGACGAGGCTCATCGACAGCTGCGGAGCGGGCCGGCGGCGATCAAGCGTGCGGCGGAGGGCATCCTGACGACGGACACCCGGATCAAGACCGCGGCGGCCGAGGGCGTCGCCGAGAAACGGGCGCTCGGGATGACGCTCGACAGCGACCGGTTCACGCTGCTGGGGATCGTCAAGGGATCGGCCATGGTGGCGCCGAACATGGCCACGATGCTCGGTTTTCTGATGACCGATGCGGCCATCGACGCCAGGCTGATCAAACCGCTGCTTGCCGAGGCCGTGGATCAGACCTTCAATCGCATCAGCGTCGATACCGATACCTCGACCTCGGACATGGTGCTGCTGCTGGCCAACGGCGCTTCGGGGATGGACCGGATCCGATCGAAGGCGAGCCCGGGCTATCAGGCATTTCGAGAGGCGCTGCTGAAGGTGTGCCGGTCGCTCTGCCATCAGCTGCTCTGGGATGCCGAAGGCGTCACGCGCGTTTTTCACGCCGTCGTCGAAGGCGCCAAAACAACTAAAGAAGCCGATGCCATCGGCCAGGCGATCGTGAACTCGCCACTTGTGAAAGCAGCGGTGCATGGCGGGGACGCCAACTGGGGCCGGCTGGTCATGGCCGTCGGCAAGAGCGGTGCGGCCATCAAGCCCGCGGACGTCTCTCTGGCGATCGCCGGGGGCAAGACGCCGATCCAACTGCTTGCCAAGGGGCAGCCCGTGTCGCAGTCGGCGGCCTCGCAGCAGAAGATCGACAGGCTGATGACGCAGGGCGAGGTCACGTTTCATGTCAGCCTCGATCGCGGCAAAGCCTCGGCGACATGGTCGGGCACAGACCTTTCCGCCGAATACGTCCGGCTGAACGCCGACTACACCACATGAGCGTGAGCGAGCGACCGGCCTATCGCATCGGGGTGGATACGGGTGGCACCTTCACCGACCTGGTGCTGGTGGATCGTGAGGACGTGCTCATCGCGAGCCACAAGCGGCTGTCGACGCCGGACGATCCCGCGGAGGCGGTTCTTGCCGGTATCGAATCGCTGCTGTCTGAGGCCGGCATCGTTGATGAACCCGACGTTGTGCATGGCTCGACGGTCGCGACCAATGCGCTGCTGGAAGGGAAGACGGCTCGTTCGGTGCTTATCACCACCGCTGGGTTTGAAGATGTGCTGTTGATCGCGCGGCAGCATCGGCCGGACATCTATGCGTTGGTTCCCGAGAAGAAGAAGCCGCTGATTGATCGAGAGATGACCATCGGTGTACGGCAGCGGACCGCTGAGGATGGTCGCGTGGTCGAGCCACTCGGCGAGTTGCAGCCGACGCTGAATTGGATCAAAGCCCAACAGCCCGAAGCGATCGCGGTCTGCCTGCTCCATAGCTATGCCAACCCGGAGGATGAGAAGCGGCTGGGCGAGGCGATCCGTGAGCGCTTCCCGGATGTTCCGCTCACGCTTTCACACGCGTTGCTGCCGGAGATGCGTGAGTACGAGCGAACCGCGACGTGCGCCATCAACGCGGCAGTGGCCCCGAAGATGCGAACCTATCTCGGTAGGTTGGCTGCCAAGCTCGGTCCTCGACGATTGAGCATCATGGCCTCGCACGCCGGGACGCTTTCGGTCGGCGAAGTCTGCGAGCAACCGGTGCGGACGATTCTCTCCGGTCCGGCAGGCGGGGCACTCGGGGCCATTGAGGTCGCACGATCACTCGGCTACCGGGACATCATCACCTTCGACATGGGCGGAACCAGCACCGACGTTGCTCTGCTGCGTGAACGACCGAAGCTGACCACCGAGGGGATGGCGGCCGACCTGCCGGTCCGGCTGCCGATGGTTGACCTGCACACGGTCGGCGCCGGAGGCGGGTCGATCGCCTGGATGGATCAAGGCGGAGCCCTGCGTGTCGGCCCGCAATCCTGCGGGGCCAGTCCGGGGCCAGCGTGCTACGGGCAGCAGTCTGGCGACCTTGTGCCGACCGTGACCGATGCCCACGCCGTGCTCGGCAACCTCCCCCCGGACACCCGGCTGGCCGGATCGATGCCGCTGAACCTCGACGCCGCTGAGTCGGCGATCGCCAGTCTAGCCGACAAGCTAAAGCTCAGCGTCAGGCAAACAGCCGACGGCATCCTTGCTGTTGCAGAGGCCACCATGGCCCGTGCCATCCGGAAGGTGTCTCTGGAGCAAGGACACGACCCGGCAGAGCACGCGCTCGTGACGTTTGGCGGAGCCGGTGGATTGCATGCCTGCCGACTCGCCGAAGAACTGGGTATCCATACGATCATCGTCCCGGCGCATGCCGGACTGCTGTCGGCGGTGGGCATGCTGACGGCCCCGCGCAGCCTGACGTTCTCCCGATCGGTAATGCGACTGCTTGGAACAGAGCAACTCGTAACAGCACGTCATACCAGTGCCTGGCGGACCTCGCTGTTTCCAGAGGCTTTCGCTTTGCTCGATCGTCAAGCCGCCAGCTGGTTCGAGCAGCACGAGATCGCCCATGCGGATCGACAGACCCGCTGCCTGGCCGATCTTCGGTATCAGGGACAGTCTTTTGAGATCTTTGTCGAGTTGGCCTCCGACGACCCCATCCTGTCCTTTCAGCGCGAGCACGAACGGCTGTATGGCTATTGCCCGAGCGACGCCGCTATCGAAGTGGTCACGCTCCGATACGAGGTGGCTTCGGCGTCTCATCGGGTGAGGTTCCGGGATCAAGGCCGGGCCCGGGAAGTCCTCGGGCCCGACATCATCCGAGACATCGCTTCAACCCTGGTGGTCCGCAACGGCTGGCGGGCCTGCCTCACCGAGCAGGGACACGCCATCCTCCGGCCCGCTGGAGGCAAGCCGTGACACAGGCCTTCACGCCTATCGATATCGAGCTGTACAAACACCTGCTGACCGCGATCGCGGAGGAGATGGGCATCCGTCTGATGCGCTCGGCCTACTCGCCGAACATCAAGGAACGACGCGATCACTCCTGCGCGTTGTTCGACGCCTCGGGCAGGCTGATGGCTCAGGCCGCTCACATCCCGGTCCATCTCGGTTCGGCGGCCGTGTCGGTCGCGGCCGTGATGGAAGCCTTCGACCCGGCTTCGATGGTCGATGGCCAGATGTTCATCCTGAATGACCCGTATGCCGGCGGAACGCACCTGCCCGATGTCACGGCCGTTGCGCCCGTGATACTTGAAGAGGGCCAGCGGCCTGCTTTTTACGTGGCCAATCGCGCACACCATGCTGATGTGGGCGGCAGCCGGCCGGGGTCCTTGTCCCTCATCGCAACGATTGAAGAAGAAGGCGTCCGCTTCGGACCCATGCCATTCGATAAAGCCTTCATCGAATGGTTCGCGAATCAGACCCGCACGCCCGGCGAGCGATGCGGGGACCTGTTCGCCCAGGCCGCAGCGCTGCGACTCGGTGTCCAGCGGATGAAGGACTTGTGTACGAAACGGGGCTCCAGCCGGATGAGTGAGGCGGGGGATGCGTTGATCGCCTACAGCCAGCGAATGATGCAAGCGGTCATCCGTGACCTGCCCGATGGCTGCTATCGGTTCGAAGATGCACTGGACAATGACCCGCTCAAGGACCCGAACCGACCGGTCTGGATCCGTGTGGCGCTCGAGATCGAAGGCGACCATGCCAGGATCGATTTCTCCGAGAGTGACGACCAGATGCAGGGTCCGCTAAACGCGGTACGCGCCATCACCCTGGCTGCGACGCAGTACTGCTTCCGTTGTCTGGGGCCGGCGGACCTCCCCGACAACGCAGGCGTCCTGAACGCGCTCGAGGTGATCACCCGACCCGGTTCCGTCGTCGAAGCGCGCTACCCCGCAGCGGTCGCAGCGGGCAACGTGGAAACTTCACAGCGGATTGTGGACGTGCTCTTCGGAGCTTTGGCACAGGCCGCGCCCGATCGTGTGCCCGCAGCGTCAGCTGGTTCGATGACCAACCTGACGCTGGGGGGGATGGACCCCCGACATGCCGATCAGAAACCCTTCGCCTACTACGAGACCATCGCCGGCGGGGCCGGTGCCGGGCCTGCGTCGCCGGGCGCCTCGTGCATTCAGATCCACATGACCAACACCCTGAACACCCCGACCGAAGCCCTCGAGCACGCCTATCCCCTCCGGGTCCGCTCGGTGAGCGTGCGGCCAGATTCGGGCGGAACGGGGCTGCATCGGGGCGGCGACGGCATGGTTCGGGTCTACGAAGCGCTGGTCCCGACGGAGGTCACGCTGATCGCCGAACGTCATCAGCGCCCGCCTTACGGGCTTTGTGGCGGCGAACCGGGTGCGTGCGGTCGAGCCAGCCTGATCCATCTCGATGGCCGGCGCGAGACACTCTCGGGCAAGGTCGAAAGAACCCTCAACCCTGGCGAGCAACTGGTCATCGAGACGCCGGGCGGCGGAGGGTGGGGGCAGACTGACCCGCCCGCTGACGCTCGTTAAGCTGTCTGGATGGCTCCGTAGCCCAATTGGCAGAGGCAATCGACTTAAAATCGATCCAGTGCGGGTTCGAGTCCCGCCGGAGCTATTGACCACAAACCGCCTATCTTCACCAGATCCGAGAATCGGCGTAAATCTTTGGACCAGAACAAGTTTGAAAGACCATAATTCCTTGACAGCCAGCCTTCGGCCTTTATCTTATGTAAGAGTGAAGTCCGGGAAGGCTTGCTGAATCGCGTGCCTGTCTGAGTTTCGTGTAAGCGGAGATTGGTAGAACCTAAACGAGAGAGATTGACCCTGATCGATGTGCCCCTGTCGGGCCTCGACCTACTTGCCTGAACCCTGTTTCTGTCCTTATTCCACCCCCCTGAAGGAGGCTTGAGAAGATGAATACCCGTACCCTTTTGACCGCTGTCACCCTGGTTGCCGCTGGCACCACCGTCGCGAGCGCCGTGAACTTCAAGGAGATCGGCCGCCTGGACGTGACCGCCCTGCAGGACGCCTCCGGCCGCCCGATCGCCCAGCCGCTGTCGGTTGGCTTCTCCGGCGGCATCCTCTACGTCGGTGAATTCGGCGCTGGCGGCCAGGTCGTCCGGATCGACGATCCCCTCGGCTCTGCCACCGTCGCCAACGTCTTCGGCACCCCCGCCATCCATGCCCGCGGCGTGGATAGCCTCGATGCCAATTTTGAGTACGTCGCCTCGGTCTCTGGTTTCGACATCAACGCTGCCACCGATGACCTCCTCGAGGTCCACACCATTGGCGGGGTTCAGACCCTCAGCGTGATCACCGACGCCCCGCTGGCCACTCCCGCCAACTACGGTGCCGATGGCCGTGGTTTCTCTGGTGTCGCCCTCGATCCCGGCTTCAACGGCCAGGGCCCGGCTGCCGTCTCCTCCGTCGTCTTCGCTCAGCGTCAGCGGATTGCCAACGATGTCAACGGTGGAGCTCTGCTCTCCGGCGATCCCGGCACCGCTGAGTACCGCAACGAAGTCGCCACCACCGGCGGCGTCGATGTGGCCTACAACGACCAGACCGGCGACCACTACCTGCTCACCATCGAAGGCATCTCCAAGATGACCCGTGACGGTGCCCAGTCGTTCGTGCAGTACCCCAACCCGCCGTTCCCCACGCAGGGCTGGTACACCCAGGCCTCGCTCGGTCTGACCTACTTCGGCAACGCCGACTTCAACCAGGATCAGAACCTTGAGTTCGTGAACGCGGCAAAGTCCGGTGGCGGCCTCCCCACCGACCTGCTGCTGGTCAACAACCCGCGTAACGCGGCGACGGCCAGCCCGGCCCTCGTCGACATCGTGGAAGCCTTCGACGCCAACGCCCCGCTCGGCTCGGGTGACAACCCCGCCAGCGACTCGGCCAACGACGTCGCCATCAACTGGATGGCTCCGGACGGCTCGCCGTTCGTCCAGGCCGCTCAGACCTTCGTCGACTTCGGCGTGAATCCGTTCGACGCCATCGTCTACGACTTCGCTTACGACATCGAGACCCGCGTCCTCGCCGTGTCCGACCTCGGTTCGGGTCACGTCTACTTCTTCGCGGTGCCCGAGCCGGCTTCGGCCGCCCTCCTGGGCCTCGGCGGTCTCGCCGCCCTGCGTCGTCGTCAGGCCTGAGCCTGAGCCTCGATTCAGACCCTACGCAGCGCCCGGCTTCACCGCCGGGCGTTGTTTTTTGGCTGGCCGATCGCCGGTCCGGGTGTAGGCTTGAGTAACCGTTGAGAGGAAGCTGTTGTGCACCTATTCCGAGGCATCCTGATCGGCTCGACCGCGGCGATGGCCCTCGCCGCCGCGAGCGCACCTGCCCGAGCCACCGGCTTCACCGACGCCACCTTCTCAACCGGCATCTTCTATCTCCAGCGCAACGTCCTGGCATTCCCGGACACCGGCGACGAGATCCGCCGTCAGACCGGCGGAGCCGCGGCTGGTGATGTCAACGGCGACGGCTTCCCGGATGTCGTGGTCTCCCGCTATGGCGACACCCCCCTGCTCTATCTCAACGACCAGGACGGCACCTTCACCCAGGCCACCAGCCTCGCCTTCGATGTATCTGCATTGCCAGCAACCCTCAACGGTCTCGGCTTTGGGGATGTCGATCACGATGGCGATCTCGACCTCTACGCCACGGCCACTGAGGACACCCGGTACTACCTGTTTATCAACGACGGCACCGGCAGCTTTACCGAGCAGGCGCTGCCACGTGGAGCCGCCGTCAGCAAGCCCGATACCCACTACGGCACGTCGGTCGCTTTTGGTGACTACGACCGCGACGGCTGGCTCGACCTGCACACCGGCGAGTGGCGTTGGGGCTATCTGAATACCACCAACGCCGACCACAACGCCCGGCTGCTGCGTAACACCGGCGGCGGCTTCTTCGAGGACACCACCGCCGCCGCAGGCGTCGAGCACGCACCGAACACGCCCCAGGCCACGCTATGGGCCTCGCGCTTCTCCGACCTCGATGGCGACCACTGGCCCGACCTCGTCGAAGCCAACGACTTCCTGACCAGCAAGACCTACTGGAACAACGCCGACGGTACCTTCCTCGACGGCACCAACGCCGCCGGCTTCAACCAGGGCTTTTCCGAGATGGGCATGACCGTCGGCGACTACGACAGCGACGGCGATCTCGATGTCTACATCACCAACATCGACTCGGGCGGCACCGTCGGCTCTGGCAACATGCTCTACCGCAACGACGGCAACCGGCAGTTCACCGAAGTCAGCAAGACCGCGGGCGTCAACGCCGGCGGCTGGGGATGGGGCACCGCCTTCCTCGATCACGATCACGACGGCGACCTCGACCTCATTGCCACCAACGGACAGTCCGGCCGCCCCATCGATCGGACCCAGTTCTTCGACAACGATGGCGACGGCACCTTCACCGAGATCGGCGTCTCCATCGGCGTCGATGACGACGGCTCCGGCAAGGGGCTTCTCACCTTCGACTACGACCGCGACGGCGACCTCGACGTCCTCATCGTCAACAACGCCGGCGCGCCGACGGTCTACCGCAACGACGCCGACAGCGACCCGACCGCCGGCAGCTACCTCCAACTCGATCTGCGGGGCGTCATCTCCAACACCTATGGCGTCGGTGCCTGGGTCACGGTCACTCCCGACCTAAGTGATCCCACCACCTCCTACCTCCGCGAGATGGATGGCGGGAGCAACTTCCTAGCCCAGTCCGAGATACTGGTGCACTTCGGCCTCGGCGACGCGGAAACAGTGGACCGTATCGAGATCCGCTGGCCGAGTGGGCTGACGCAGACCCTCGACAACGTCGCGACGAATCAACGACTCACTGTTGATGAGGCCTGGCTGATTGGCGACGTCAATCTCGACGGCCTGCTGGACGCATCGGACATAGACGAGCTCGCCGCGGCGATCAACACGGGAGCGATCGACCTCCGCTACGGCATGGTCGACGGAAGCCCGCTGATTGAAGCCGCGGATCTAGACCACCTCATCACCGCCCTGCTCAGCACACAACGCGGCGACGCCAATCTTGATCAGCGCGTGGACCTCATCGATCTCTCCGCGCTCGCCGCGAGCTTTGGTCAGTCAGGAGGTTGGTCGCACGGCGACTTCAACACCGACGGCACCGTCGATCTGATCGATCTTTCTCTGCTCGCGGCCAACTTCGGCTTCGACGGCAACACCGCGATTCCTGAGCCAGCGGGGATAACGCTGATAGCCCTAGGTGCTTTAGCGGTACGCCGTCGACGGACCCACTAAGCCATAGAAAAAGCCCCGAACCGAAGTCCGGGGCCTCGTCATTCTTAAGATGGAAGTCCTTAGTCCTTGTCGAGGTCGACGGGGTCGAGCCAGGGCATCATGGCCCGCAGTTCCTTGCCGACCTTTTCGACGGCGTGGCCCTTGTTGTCTTCCCGCTGCTTCTTGAACCAGGGGAAGCCCTTGGCGTAGTCCTCGCGGAAGGCCTTGGCGAACCCGCCGTCCTGGATGTGCTTGAGGGCCGCGGCCATGCGCTGCTTGGTCTCGTCGTCGCAGATCTTCGGTCCGGTGTAGTAGTCGCCGAACTCAGCGGTGTTCGAGATGGAGTACCGCATGTAGTCGAGACCGCCACGCTTGATGAGGTTGATGATCAGCTCGAGCTCGTGGCAGACCTCGAAGTAGGCCAACTCGGGCGGGTAGCCGGCTTCGGTCAGGACCTCGAAACCCTTCTTGATGGACTCGGACAGGCCACCACAGAGGACGACCTGCTCGCCGAAGAGGTCGGTCTCGCACTCGTCCTTGAAGGTGGTGACGAGGATGCCGCCCTTGCCACCGCCGACGCCGATGGCCCAGGCCATCGCCGTGTCGCGGGCCTTGCCGGAGGCATCCTGATGGATGGCCATGAGGGCCGGGACGCCGCCGCCCTTCTCGAACTCCCAGCGGACGGTGTGGCCGGGGCCCTTGGGGGCCACCATGACCACATCGACATCCTCGGGCGGGGTGATCGTCTTGAAGTGCACGTTGAAGCCGTGGGTGAAGCCGAGGGTCATGCCCGGCGTCAGGTTCGGGGCGATCGACTTCTCGTAGACATCCGGCTGCACCTCATCGGGCAGGGTCAGGATGACCACGTCGGCGGCCTTGACGGCCTCATCGACGGGCAGCGGATCGAACCCATGCTCCGCAGCGAGCTTGCCGTTGGCCGAGTCTTTGCGGTTGGCGACGATGACCTTCAGCCCGGAATCCCGGAGGTTCTGAGCGTGGGCGTGGCCCTGCGAGCCGTAGCCGAGCACCGCGATCGTCTTGCCCTTCAGGCCGTCAAGCGACCCATCCTTGTCGTAAAGCGTTTCGATCGCCATCGCGATCTCCCTGATCAAAAGAGGTGAATGTCTGGACCGAGCCCACGCTCGGCGATTCGAGCCACGCAAGGTAGCCGGAGGGGGGTGGGGGGTCAAAGAGTAGTAGTGTTAAGCAAGACCAGTGATGACAATGCGCAGATTTAGAACAACAGATAGGCCGCTAACGAAAGCACGAGGTGCAGCAGAATGACGCTCGCTAGGATCATCTCTGCACAGGCAAAACAAACAGCTGGCAGATAGATGAACAGGTATCGCGATGTATCTCTGCCCGCCTCAACTCCAACACCCACAAACTGAAGAGGTGCTCTGTAGGGTTGCAGATACCTCTGCATAAAGAAACCGTGGTGTAGGGACACACCGATCCAGAGTAATGTTGTCGCAACTGTAAAAACAGAAATCAATTCGCTTCGTGACTCGGACCAGAATGCGGTATGAAGGCTGACCATGGTAAACAGGTAGATAACCAAGGCGACGACTGGTAACCAAGCCAGTAAAAACATGACTTGGTGTCCGAAAGCCTTGGGCTGACGGTACACGGCTAGTTCATGACCCAGCACCGCACTCTTGTCATACGCCCGCCCACACTCCGGACACACCCCGACCTCCGGCGACCCATCCAACGAATACCGACACCCCGCGCACTGTGCTCCAGATAGCGCCTGCTCACTCATCCCTCCATATTACTTGGCGTCCCCCACGCAGAAGACCCCCGGCCACACAACTTGGCCGGGGGTCTTGAACAAGGAAGGAAAGAGAGCAATCAGGGGGTTCAGATCAGCCGGCGACGCCGAAGCAGGCCCAGACCGAGCAGGCCCGCCACCGCCGCGCTGGCCGGCTCGGGAACGATGGTGATACGAGCGATCAGATCATCCGGGCCGAACGAACTGCCGACGGTGTAGAGCGGGTTGGACGTGCCAATGAATGAGTCGAGGTGGGCCGGGATGGTGGGGTCGTCGAAGATGTTGAACACCGCCACGTCGGTCACAGTACCGGCCGTACCGACCTGGCCGGCAACGAACGCCGGACCATCCAGGGCGTCGTTCGCTTCGGTCCCGGCATCATTCACGTCCCGACCGAAGAGCAGGATCTCCACCGGCCCGTTGAAGTTGCCGAAGGCATCGAACAGCTCGATCGCGAACGGGTTGCCGTTGGCAACAAACAGGTCATTGCTGGGGATGACCATCGAGGCGTAGCTGAAATACCGATTCACCGTCGCGTCGCCGACGCTGAACGTCGCGCTGCCCGTGTCGCCGGGCGTGAACACGGGTGGCGTGGTCGACGGGCTGGTGATGGTTAGGTCTACCCCGCCGGCGAGGCCCGCAGCACTCGTACCGAACGCGGCAGAGATCGGCCCGGTATCGCCAACTTCGGCCAGCTCTTCCGTGCCCGGGAATCCGGCGAGGGTCGCCCCGCCGTCGTAGCTGTCGAACCCGCCGTTGTGGACGCCGACCCAGAACGGCGTGAAGGCGAACCCGTCCGTAGGCTGGAGGTTCTCAATGGTGACGGTGATGTCCTGGGCCGTGGCGGTGGTCGCTGAAACCACCAGAACCGAACCAACTGCGAGACTTCCGATCGTGCGATGCATCATCTGTGACTCCTCCAAGAGAGTGCAGGCGCGGAGATAGCAGTGACCGCCGAGCGCCGCGCCGCACGACAGCCAGGTCCCAAACCGAATCAGGCATCAGCCGGAACAACCGGCGAATCAGTTCACATCAAGCCTTCTAACCCCAGGGCGCCAGCACCCGCCAGATCGCCCGGGAGACATCATCCGAGTACCCCACCGCAGGACCTTTCAGAAGCCCTTCATTGATCAGCCTCGGCACGTTCAAAAGCATCCCTGATACGGTCGCGACGGCCAGATCAGGATCGAGCCCCCGACAGTCACCGGCACGCACGCCCTCCATCAGCAACTCCCGGAGCATCCGGCTCTGAGCCGTATAGACCTCGCCGAGTGAGTCGGCATAGCGATCGGGCATCAGCAGCACATAGGTAAACGCATCCCGGTTGCCGTCGTAGTAGGCGTAAGTGAGATCGACCCATTGGTAGATCTTCCGCTCCAGCGGGGCGTCACTGGTCAGCAGGTCGGCCTTCTCGCGGATCATCTCCTGGACGATGCGGGTGTAGATCTCTCGCCAGAGGTCGTCCTTACTCTTGAAATGCCGGTAGAGCGCGGCCTCGGTGACGCCGGCCTCACGCGTGATCGACCGGACTGAGGCTCCACGCATTCCCTCCGTGCGGGCGATCTTCAGAGCGGCCACCCGGAGCGCCTCCTTGGTGCTCGCGGGCTGCTCGTCGTCGCTTCCACGATGTAAACGATCGTTGACCATGCGGGGTTAACGGTCGTTGACACCGGTGTATTCCCCTGGTTTCCGAAAAAAATGAATCAAGCAATGATCGGGACACGCAAGGCTGACATCGCCGGGCGACAGCGTCATCCTCCCCAATCCACCGCCACCCAAGATCGTGCCGCACCAGGGGCCCCCAGAGGCTCGTCTGAAGGACCATCAGAATGCGCCTGGAAGGACTCGAACCCTCAACCCTCGGTTCCGAAGACCGATGCTCTATCCAATTGAGCTACAGACGCGTTCACGCCAGTCTATCTCTATCAGTCACCGGTCGCTAGATCCGCGTGTCGTCACGCCTGCTCCGGGTCCAGATAACCCGCCGAAGAACCCCGCCGACCGGCTCCCCGCAGACCCGATCACCGGAAAAATCGTCACCGCTGGCCCAACTGGCTTAAGTCGGCCAGTTCCCCCGTCGATGTCGCTCAGGACCGCCGGTAGATCCGGCACAAGCCCGAGGACCGACCATGCCCGCAAACACCCTCCAGCCCCAAGCCTCGATGCTCGAGCCCGCCGTGCCCTTCGGCCGCCTCGAAACACCCGGCTACGGCTACGAGGTGACCAAGCGATGCATCGATATCTTCGCAGCCGGCCTGGGACTGCTGCTGCTAAGCCCCTTGCTCCTCGCCGTCGCGCTCTGGATCAAGGCCATCGATCGGGGACCCGTGCTCTACTGGCAGTGGCGCGTCGGCCGCAACGGCTGGCTCTTCCGGCTCTGGAAGTTCCGCACCATGACCCTCGACGCCGAAGACGCCGGCGCGAGGCTCGCCACCACCGGCGACCAGCGCATCCTCCCCGGCTGCCGCTGGATGCGCAAGAGCCACATCGACGAACTGCCCCAGCTCTGGAACATCCTGACCGGCCAGATGAGCCTGGTCGGACCCCGACCCGAACGGCCCGAAATCATCGAGGAACTCCGCGAAGAGGTGCCCCGGATCGAGTGGCGACTTACCGGACCTCCGGGATTAACGGGACTTGCGCAAGTCCGAAACGGTTACAGCAACGATCTGAGGGGCATGCGACGGAAGCTCGCCCTCGACCTCCGCTACCTCCGACGGCGTTCCATCGCCGCCGATGTCCGCATCCTTCTGCAAACCGTGCCCCGATGCTGGGACCCCACCGCCTGTTGAGGTGTCACAAGCGATCCGAACCATGAAAACGACCACCAAACAAAAACTCGCCATCGCCCTCGCGGCCGTCGCCACCCTCGGCGTCACCGGCTGCCAGCCCGAGCACACCGACTACAGCGCCTTCGTTCGGGTCCCGCGACCGACCGTGACCGCCACCGAATACCGGATGGCACCCCCCGATTCGATCGCGATCAGCTCCAAGCGGGTCCGCGAGATCAACGGCCTGAACCAGACCATCCGCCCGGACGGCATGATCACCGTCCCGCTGCTCGGTGAGGTCTACGCCGCCGGCAAAACCCCCCTCGAACTCGGGGCCGAACTCGAACAGCTCGCCCAGCAGTACTACGAAGACGCCGACGCCTCCGTCCGCGTCACCTCCTTCGCCTCCAAAAAGATCTTCGTCTTCGGCGAAGTCGCCGTCGCCGGACCCTACGCCTACGACGGCGCCAACACCATCTTCGAGACACTTGCCCGCGCTCAGCCGAGCCGGCTGTCCAACCCCAGCAAGATCCAAGTCCTGCGTCCCAACGCCGACGGCACCCTCCGCAGAGCCATGACCATCGACTTCAACAAGATGGTCCAGGAAGGCGACACGACCCTCGACGCCGTGCTCGAAGAGAACGACGTCATCTACGTACCCCCCAACACACTCGCCTCGATCGGCCTGAGCCTGCAGCAGCTGCTGCTGCCTCTGACCCCGGCCGCCTCCGTCGTCAACGGACCGGCCAATATCGAATCAGCTGCAGGACGCTACGGCGGCGACTCGACGAACTCCAGCAACTAAAGCCACAAAGGCTTGAGGATTCCGCGATGACACAGAGTCAAGATCAACAGACCGCCCTCTTCGAGTTGTGGTCCATCGTCTGGCGATACCGGTGGCGCTTCGTCCTGCCGTGCTTCGCCGTCATGGTCGCCGTGCTCATCATCAGCCTCACGCTGCCCCGGAAGTACCGGTCCGAAGCCATCTTCGAGACCCGCACCGACATGGTCCTCAAGGAGATGACCTCACGCGGTGCCAGCGGCGCCTTCCAGGTCCCCCGCAACTCCGTCACCGAAGAACTCACCGGCGAAGTCGCCATCGACCGGCTCATCCGCGAGATCGAACCCGAGCTCCGCGAGATGGGCGTCATCCAGACCAGCTTCGACCGCCAGCAGCTACGGCTCGACCTGCTCCGCAAGGTCACCGTCCGCTGGGACCTGGCCAGCGCCCAGGTCGACCGCATCCGGGTCTCTTACACCGGCCCGAACCCCGCCGTGACACGACTCGTCGTCAACAACCTCGTCGAGCAGTACATCGCCGCCACCCGTGCGCAGATGGACGCCAGGCTCAACGAGTCCGCCGACTTCTTCCGCAACGAACTCGCCAGCAGCCGGCAGACCATCGAAGAAATCGAGAACCGGATGCTGCGCTTCGAGATCGAGAACGCCGTCCTCCTACCCGACAACCCGCTGAACATCCAGAACCAGCTCATCGAGAACCGCCAGGAACTCGAAGAACTCGTCGCCAAGCGGGAAGCCATCGTCGCCAGGCTCTCGACGCTCCGCGACGGCATCGAGCAGCAGCCAACGACCGTGCAGTCACTCGTGATGGGCGCGAACCCGGCCCGCGACGAACTCAACGCCAAACGACGCGAACTCAACCGGCAGCTCGACACCTACCTCAACGTCTACAAGATGCGTGAGCAGCACCCCGACGTGCAATCGATCAGCCAGCAGATCAGCACCGTCGAAGCCCGCATCGCCGAGATCGAGGCCGAAGTCGTGACGGCCAAGAACATCATCCCCAACCCCAAGCGAACCGAGATGGAACTGAGCCTTGCCCGCAGCGAAGGCGAACTCAACGCCCTCGACGACGAGATCAGCTCGATCAAGGCCAGCCTGGAAACCCTGGGCGCCAGCTCCGCAGGCATGTTCCCGGTCAGAAGCGAATACCGAAAACTCCAACGGGAGCTCACCGAAGCCCGCGGCAGCCTGCAGTTCTGGGAAACCAACCTCCGCCGGATCGAGCTGGCACTCACCGCCGAAAACGGCAACCGTGGCGTCCAGTTCGCCTTCGTCAAGCGCGCCGGAGCCGCCTGGCGGCCCGTCTCACCCGACCTCACCCAGGTCCTGCTTGCCTGCGGTCTGCTCGGCGTCATTGCCGGTTCCCTCGGCGTCTTCTTCGCCCACCGCATGGAAGCCACCTACTACGACGGCAACGCGCTTGCCAACGACCTGGGACTGCCCCTGATCGGGTCCGTGAGCGAAGTCATCACCCACGACCAGCGGCGCAGCCGCCGGCTACGCAGGCTGATCCTCTACCCGACCAACGCCGTCGTGATGGCCACCGTGCTCGTCGGCGTCGGCGCACTGCTCTACCTCGACCTCGAACGACCACACGTCTTCGCCGTGCAGGACACCGAGGCCATCGAATCCAACGACGCAGAAGCGGCACCCGCCGCACTGCCAGAACCCCGTAACCAGGGCGAGTAAGGCCATGTACGAAGAATTCTTCCAGTTCAAGCAGCTGCCCTTCGAGAACACGCCCGACCCGCGGTTCTTCTACGACAGCGAACAGCACCGCGAAGCCCTCGCCGCGATCGAGTACACGATCCGTCTCCGAAAGGGCATCGTGCTCGTCACCGGTGACATCGGCTCCGGCAAGACCACCGTCGGACGCAAGATGCTCGCCCGCTGCGGCGACCAGGCCACGATCGCTCAGGTCGTTCACGCCCACACCGATCGTGCCGACCTTATCGCCCACGTGCTCAGAGCTATTGGCGTCACCCCGCCCGCCGGCGCCGAACACGCCAGACTGTTGGAGATCCTCCACGAAGTCCTCATCGAGCACGCCCAACGGCGTCGACCGGTTGTGCTCTTCGTCGACGAAGCCCAGAACCTCACCGATGAGGCCCTCGAAGAACTCCGGCTCATCAGCAACTTCGACACCAACACCGTCAAGCTGCTGCAGCTCGTACTCGTCGGCCAGCCGGAGCTCCGCCAGCGCATCGCCCAGCCGCGTATGCTCGCGCTCCGCCAGCGGATCGTCCTGGCCAAGCAGCTCAAGCCCATGAGCCGCGTCGACACCGCCGCCTATATCGAACACCGCCTCCAGGCCGCCAGCATCGATCCCGAACGGGTCATCCCCGAGTTCGATGCCGGAGCCAAGGACGCCATCTTCCAGTTCTCCCGGGGAACACCGCGGCTCATCAACGTAGTGAGCGATAACACGCTGCTGATGAGTTTCGTCAGGGAAAGCACCCGGGTGACGGCCGATACCGTTGAGGCCGTGATTGATGACATGCTGCCAAGCTTCGGTGAACCAGTCGTGCGACCGGTGAGCCCACGCAGCGAATGGACCGCACCGAGAGTAGGGACGCGATCGTGGGATACATCTTTGACGCTCTAAACAGGTCCGACGACCAGCACGAGCCAAACCCGGACGCGACCAACCGCAAGCCGGATCAGGCCTGGTCAACGCCTTACACCAAAGCTCCAAAGGCCACCGAGCCCGTCGAGCAGACTGCTGCGCCAACGCCATTCGGCGGGACCGGCCCGTTTGCCAGCATCCTCGAGGACCCCGAACTCACCGACGGCCTCGATGGACAGACTCAGGCCGCGCAACCGATCAGCGACCCAAACCCGGAAGAGCCTCCGGCCGCCTACAACACGCTCCAGGACATGGAGGACGCCCAGTACGGCCCACTCGGGAGCATCGGCACTCAGGACAATCGTCAGGCCAATCAGTTCGACGACCGGGTGGTCGTCGCCACCAACCCCAGCGCCAAAGCCTCCGAGGAATACCGGCTGATCCGTACCTCCATGCTCGCTCGCTGGGAACAGCGGCGCAACCTCATCCACACCATCACCAGCGCGACACCCAAAGAAGGCAAGACGATCTCCACGATCAACCTCGGCCTCAGCTTTGCCGAACTGCACGAGCGCAACACCATCGTCGTCGAGGCCGACCTCCGCCTGCCCTCCTTCGAGGACATGCTCCGACTCGGCGCGACCACCGGGCTCCTCGCCTATCTCCGTGGCGAAGCCCAACTCGATCAGGCCATCGCCCGGGTGCCGGGCACCCGCCTCTCCGTCATGACCGCAGGCGGACGAGCCGGACGCGAAGCCGTCGGCCTCATCGGCTCCCAGCGGATGAAGCACCTGCTCGTCACCCTCCGCCAACGCTACGACCACGTCATCATCGACACCCCGCCGGTTCTCGATCTCGCCGACGCCGGGATCCTTGGCGGGCTCTCCGATGAGGTCCTCCTCGTTGCTCGGATGCGGCACACCCCACGCCCGCTCATCGAGCAGGCCACCCGCGTGCTGAAGAGCTACCAGACGCCCATCGGCGGCGTGATCGCGACAGACCAGGAAGAGATCGGTCAGAGCTACAGCTACGCCTACAGCTATCGATACCGCTACCGGTATACCGAACAGCTCCGCGAAGCAGCCTGAGTCATCGACCCACCAACCAATGCCAGGAAACAGGCCGATGGCTCCATCGTCCCCAAAAGCAAGCTCCGCGAACATGCCGGCACGTTTCGGCGAATCAGCTCCACGGCCACGCCTGCTGATCCTCACCGACACCCTGCCCGACCCGCGCGGCCAGGCCAGCCAGCACCGGCTGAGCCTTCTGCTCCAGGAACTGGCACCCGACCGCGACCTCTACCTCACCGTGCTCGCCAGTCAGCGACTGCATCTCAAGGCCTGGCGGAGGGCCCAGGCCTGCTGCACCGCGCTAACCGTCGAGCCCCCCGAGGCCGCCCGCAGACTCGACCTGCCGATCTCCCGAACCGTCGACCGCTGGCAGAAGGACGGAGCCTTCACAACAGTCATCGCCTTCGGAAGCTCCGTCTGGCCCGCCTTACGCTGGTTTAGGCAGACGCTCACCGTCTGCGACCTGGCCACCGACACCCAGACCTGCTTCGACCAAGGCGGCAGACTTCTCGACCGAGCCAAACGCGGCAAACACTTCCGAAACGCCTGCGCCACAGCGGAACGAAGCCAGGTCACCGTCGTCGGAACCAGAGCCCACGCGCAGCCCTACCTGACCCGGGCAGGACGCACCATCATCATCCCCAATGAGCACATGGCCAGACTCCCCGAATTCCTGGACCAGATGGACCCGACGCGCGATCAGACCTCACAGCAGGTCGTCACCAGCCGACGGACCACCCCGAATCTCGCTCAGGCCGCCTGAAGCGAACCCCCCTCCTACTGGCAACCGCCGACCACCGCATCTAGCATGCAGGCGTGGCAGCCAACAGCAAAGAACACCTCTCGTTTCGCCGCTCCGCCGTGCTCTCCGGGGTCATGGTGTTGCTGTTCCTCGGCACGCTCGGCGTCGCCTCGCTCGTCACGCCCGACGAGCCCAGTGACCCCTTCGCCGGCTTCGATGCTCAAAGGCCCACGGCTCGCCCACAACAATCGACGCGCGTCGTGCCCTGGGTCAATCTCGCCGGCATGAGCTTCGCCCTCCCGCCGAGCTGGTCCATCGAAAACCAGGAAACCGACTCCGGCTGGGACGAACTCACCACCCAATCCATCACCCTCCAGGACCCCACACGACCCACCCGTCGACTCAGGATCGGAACCCTCGAAAACCTGCCCGAAGGCACCACCACGGAGGAGGTCTACCTCCAGATCCTTGGCGAGCACCGTAGCCGCTTCGAACCACTCGAAACCAACCTCCAGCCATTCCACCGCCGCACCCACTCTGGCGCCATCCTCCTCGGCACCGTCGATGTCGAGATCCAGACCGATGAAGCCCAGCCGGGCACGCCGGCACGCAGCGTCGTCGCCATGGCGGTCATGAGCATCAACAACGACGGCCGAACCTTCTGGATCGTCTGGGTCTCCGACCTCGTGCCCTTCAGCGACGCCGGCAACCAACTCGCGGCCGAGAGCTTCCGACTCGTCAGCATCATCGGCCCCGGCGCCCGCCCCACCGAGTCCGTCAGCACGGAGCCCAACGCCCCGTGAAGCGATCGCTCACCACGATCCTCATCATCGGTCTGATGATCGGCCTCTTCGGCGTTCCCCGGCTGCACGCCGAGACCTGGTCGGAGCCGATGTTCGGCCTGTCGATCGACACTCCGCCCGGCCTCCGCATCGTCGAACAAACCACCGATGGCGCCCTGCTGAAAATCGTTGGCGAAGACTCGGCTGTCGCCAGCCTCCACATCGAACAGCAATCTCTCGACTGGTCCCTCCCCGACATCCGCGAGCGCGCTCTCGCACAACTCGGGTTCGGGGCCAGCCAGCCGCTGCTCCTCGACGAGTCACCCCACCGCACCGAAATCGCCGGCCACCGTGCCCACTGGTGGAAGATGCGCGTCACCTCCGAGACCCGAGGCGAGTTCTACCTGGCCCAGGCCTTCATCATGCTCTCGCCCAGACGCTACGCAGTCATCCAGTCCGAAGCCGACTGGGCCGACGCCGAGGCCGCCGCCGCCCTCTTCGATACCACCATCGCAGGCCTGTCGGTCAAGGACCAGAATGAACTCGGCGAAGAACACCTCCGCCGACTCCGCGCAGGCGACGACTGGCTCAAAGCCATCCTCCCCGCCATGACCCGCGCCGGGCAAAGAACCCAGAACCACTGGTTCCTCATCGAAGCCGACGGCGAGGTCATCGGCTACGAACGCCACACCCAGACCATCAACGAGGACTTCGGCACACAGGGCCTCAGCGTCGAACGCATGCGCCGAGTCTTCTCCAACCAGGGCACCCAGGACGCCCTCATCCGCGCCTTCGCCTCCGCCGACGGCACCATCGAAGTCTGGGAAGCACGCACCACGTTCCGCCAGCCAGGGACCCTGCAAACACAAACGCAAAGCTCGGCCGTCACCGCCGTCCGCAGCGGCGACAGCCTCATCATCACCCGCGAAGAACCCACCAGCACCTCCCAGACCGAGCACGCCATCCCGGAACTCGGCTACCTCCCGATGGCCCACCAACTCGCCCTCGGCCCCGGCTGGCTCGACGCCCTTGGCCGCCCCATCGCCTTCTATCACTACTACGCCCCCACCGCCTCGATGAGCTTTGCCCTCGCCGAAGCAGCCGCCACCAGCGACGGCTGGACCGTCACGCTCTACCCGGCACCCCGTCGAGCCGCCCAGGCCCTCATCTATGACCACGACGGCCAGCTCCTAGAACACCGAACGCCAGACGGCAGGATCCTCAGGCGCGTCACCCCCGAACAACTCCGACAGAAAGTCCAACACCTCGAACCCAACGGAATCAACCGTGACCGCTGAAATCCAGCTCCCCTCCCGCCCCGACCACCGCCTGCTCGTCACCGGACCCGAAGAGCGCAACCTCAAGCTGCTCCGCGAAGCCCTCGGCGTCACCCTCGTCGCACGCTCGCACACCATCCGCGTGACCGGCGAACCCGACAATGTCCGTCGGGCCGCCGCCGCGCTCCGCGAACTCACCGACCGCGCCGCCGATGGCCAAACCATGGAACGCCAGGCCCTGCTCGAACGCATCGCCTGGGCACCACCCACCGATGCCCTGTCAGACGACAGTCCCACCTTCGCCACCGACCACCTCGACGTCTACCTCGGCCACAAGTCCGTCCGAGGCATCACCGAAGGCCAGCGGCGCTACCTCAAAACCATGAGCGAGCACGACCTCACCATCTGCACCGGACCCGCAGGCACCGGCAAGACCTACCTCGCCGTCGCCGCCGCCGTCGCCATGCTCAAAAGAGGCCTCGTCCGCAAACTCGTCCTCGCCAGACCCGCCGTCGAAGCCGGCGAAAAACTCGGCTTCCTCCCCGGAACCATGCAGGACAAGGTCAACCCCTACCTCCGACCCCTCCTCGACGCCCTTCAGGACATGATGGCCTTCGAACAGGTTCAGCGGTTCATCGCCAACGACCTCATCGAAGTCATCCCCCTCGCCTTCATGCGCGGCCGCACCCTCAACCACGCCTGGATCATCCTCGACGAGGCCCAGAACACCACCCGCGGCCAGATGCTCATGTTCCTCACCCGGCTCGGCCACGGCTCCAAGATGGTCATCACCGGCGACACCTCCCAGATCGACCTCGACAACCCCCGCGATTCCGGCCTCGTCGATGCCGCCTACCGGCTCCGCAGAACCCCTGGGGTCGGCCTCACCACCCTGGAACCGCAGGACATCGTGCGCCACGGCCTCGTTCAGCGTATTATCGCCGCTTATGACCCCAACAAAAAGCAAACAAAGCACCCCCTCGATCTTTCCGCCGATGTACCCCAAGACGACCCCGGCAAGCAGAGTCCGGTAAACTGATCACCCGAGGAGAGGCTCAGCCGCAACCCCCCAGGACCCAGAGCCGCCAACAGGCCGGACCGCCTACAGCCAACCATGGCCAAGCAGACCTCACCCCGACGAAGAGAAGTCCGCAAAAGCGTCGCACGCGAGCGCCATCCCCCCGTCCAGGCCTTCCAGAACACCGAGATCGTGACCACGGTCTTCTTCGCCATAGCCCTCGGCTTCATCAGCGGACTCATCGCCCTCTCGGCCCAGCAGCAGATCGGCCTCTACCCCGGCGCCCGCACCACCGAGCCCGTCATCGCCCGCGTCGAGTTCCAGGTCCTCAACCAGCAGGGCACCGAGCGCCGCCGGCAGAACGCCGCCGCCGCCGCCCCCAACGTCTACCAGCCCGACCTCGACTGGCTCGAGCAGCTCCGCGAAGAGCTCGCCGGCTTCCCCTCCATCGTTGATCCCGAGCAGACCGACACCCCACGACCCTACGAAATCACCGATGAAGGCCTCGAACGCCTCGCCGAGTACGCCTCCCGACCCAACGGCCAGCAGCAGTGGGAAGACCGCATCGATGCTTTTCTCTCCCGCATCTACAACCGACCCATCGTCTCCGCCGAACGCTACGAACTCGAACAGGAAAACCAGGGCCGACTGACCCTGATACACCCCAACCCGTCCAACGGCACCCCCGACGAGATCCGCGGGTACTACTACGACCTCCTCTCCGTCGAGCAGACCGAGCAGATCCAGGCCGCCATCCTCAGCGCCGCCCGCGACCTCGACCCCGCCCTCCGACGACCGGTCACGGCCCTGGTCCTCCAGCGACTCCGACCCAACTACCTCTACGACGAGCCCGCCACGGCCGAAGGCCGCCAGACCGCCCGCCTCGCCGCCAGCCCCCAGATCGACGCCTACGCCGCCCAGCAGGTCCTCGTGCCCAGCGGGTCGATCCTCAGCACGCAGGACGTCACCCTCCTCAGAGAAGAACGCCGCCAATACCACGCCATGCTGCCGACCTGGGCCACCTGGCTCCAACCCGCAGGCGTCATCGGCATCGCCGGCTTCATTGCCATCTGCCTCTGGTTCTACGTCTACACCTTCAAGCCGCAGATCCGCAGAAACCCGACCCGTGGCCTCGGCCTCGTCTCGCTCATGCTCTTCTGCCAGGCCATCCCCGCCCTCTCCGTCCAGCTCAATGCCGGCTCCAACACCATCCTGATCGCCACCACCTTCGGCACCGTGCTCTGCGCGATCATCCTCTCGCTCGTCTACGGCCAGCGCTTCGCCCTCGCCGCCACCATCGTCCAGACCGCCCTCATCGGCCTGAGCCTCAAACTCTCCCTCGCCGAAGCCGCCGCCCTGCTTGCCGCCGCCGGCACCGCCATCGCCCTGCTCCGCGAAGTCCGCCAACGCTCCACCATCCTCCGCGCCGGGATCTACGGCGGGCTCGCCATGGCCGCCATGACCACCCTCGTCGGGCTTGCACAGAACGACCTCGCGCTCCCCAACGCCCTCAACCGCATCGGCCTCGCCGCACTCTGGGGCGGGCTCGCCGTCACCGCCGCGGGCATGGTCGTCCAGAGCCTCCTGCCCCAGGTCGAACACCTCTTCCGCGTTACCACCGCGATGACGCTCAAAGAGCTCAACGACGCCTCGCACCCCCTGCTCCAACGCCTCGCCCACGAAGCCCCCGGCACCTTCCAGCACTCGCTGCGCATCGCCGACATGGCCGAAGCCGCCGCCGACGCCATCGGAGCCGATGGCCTGCTCTGCCGCGTCGGTGCGATGTACCACGACATCGGCAAGGTCCACAAACCCCAGTACTTCATCGAGAACCAGGGCGACGGCCCCAACCGACACGACAAGCTCTCGCCCGCCATGTCCCTGCTCATCATCGTCGGCCACGTCAAAGACGGCATCGAGATGGCTCGCGAATACCGCCTGCCCACGCAGATCCGCCAGTTCATCGAATCCCACCACGGCACCACCCTCGTCGAGTACTTCTTCCACGCCGCCAAGAAGAAGTCCGAAGCCTCGGGCAACACCACCTCCGAATTCGAGTTCCGCTACCCCGGCCCCAAACCGCAGACCAAAGAAGCCGCCATCATGCTCATCTGCGACGGCATCGAAGGCGCCGCCAGAGCCCTCCCCGACCCCACCCCCATCCGGCTCGAACAGATCGTCCACACCATGGCGTCCAAGCGCCTCAACGACGGCCAGTTCGACGAGTGCTCCCTCACCCTCCAGGACCTCTCCGCCATCGAGAAGTCCATCACCAAAACCCTCCAGGCCATGTACCACGGCCGCATCAAGTACCCCGAAAAACAGGGTCAGCAACCCGCCTCGCCCAAGCTCACGACGGGCAAGGTGGCACGGGCTTAATACCGATCAAAAAGCAATTCATCATCCTCTGGTCACCAGCCACGCAAACAGTATCACCAGCCCAAGACCTATGACTTGATACCACCCTGGGAAAGCTGACAGTCCGGTTGTAACGCCACTCATAGATGACCTCCTTCCGCAAGATACATAAAAACACCCCGCCATCACTGACGGGGTGCTCTCATAATCAGTAGTTAACTCAGCCTCAGGCCTCGGCCGCCTCAGCGGCTTCAGCGGTTTCCCCCTCAGCCTTCACGCCCTCACCCTCCTGAGCCGATTCCGCCGCCTCGACCTCTTCGTCCAGGTCCAGCGGGCGGTCCGACACGATGTGAAGCCGGATCTCCGTCTTCAGGTCCTTGTTCAGCCAGACCGGGATGTCGTAGCTGTCAATCCGCTTGACCTGACTGCCGATCCGGATGTGGCGGTCTTCCACCGCGAAGCCCGCTTCACGCAGAGCCTCGGCGATCTCGTGCTGCGAGACCCCGCCAAAGAGCACACCCTGGTCGTTCGCCGCACGCTCAAGCGTCAACTCGTAACCCGTGATCTTCTCGATCAGCGCTTCCTGCTCGCCACGGATCCGATCCTGCTCCACCTTCGCCTGCGCCCGCTTCTCGGCCAACGCAGCAATCTTTTCCTCGGTCGGCGGCTCGGCAAACCCACGCGGCAGCAGATAATTCCGGGCATAACCCGGCTTCACCTTCACCACATCACCCACCAAACCAAGGTTGTCAACGGTCTCAAGTAGCAGCAACTGGATCTGCTTCATGGTGTCCTCCTGCCACGATCTCGCGGCCAGTAAGAGTTAGGCGTCGGCCGTCACAACATCGACCGGCACACCAGCAAGCGCGGGCCACAGCAGCCCACATCAAAATGTTCAATCAGAACGGAATGTCGTCCTCGGGAATCGGCTCGTGGCCGCGACCGCCGCTGTCGTTGCTGTAAGAGTCGCTCCGCGACCCCGCATGCTCACGCTGCGAACGCCCGCCACCCTCGTAGCCACCGCCGCCGCCACCGCCGCCATCACGCGGGCCGACGAATTCAAACGTATCGATCACCACCTTCAGCTTCGAGCGCTTGTTGCCCTGCTTGTCTTCCCATGCCTCCCAACGCAGCTTGCCCTCGATCATGATCGGCCGACCCTTGGCGAAGAACTTGCCGATGTTCTCGGCCGTCCGACCAAACGCCGTGCAGTCCACGAAGTTCGCCCGATCCAGCAACTCGCCGGTCTGGCTGTTCTTGTATCGCTCGTTGACCGCCAGACGGATCTCACAAACCGGCGTGTTGCTGGGCAGCATCCGCATCTCGGGGTCCCGAGTCAGGTTGCCCATCAGAATCACTCGGTTAAAGCTCGGCATTGCGGCCTCCCAGTCTCTGTGGATCACGACTCGCGACCCTCAGCGACGTGCTGATTTAGTCTTCTTTGGTCTCGCCGGCCGCTTCGTCGGAAGCCGCCGCTTCGGGCTCGGCCACCGCCGTCGCCGCTTCTTCGCTCTCAGCCGCAGCCACGGGCTTCGCCTGAACCGCCAGCGACTCCGCAGAACTACGCGGGGCCTCTTCACGACGATCACGCAGCTTGGCTTCGGTCTCCGCCGCCCCCTCGGCTTCCTTGATCGCCAGCTCGATCTCGGTCTCACCCATGTAATCCGCCTTGAGCACCATCTGACGGAGGATCAACTCCGACAGCTTGCAGTCACGCTCAAGACCCTGCAGGTTACGAGGCGGCGCCTTGAAGATCGCCAGGAAAAACGTCCCACGCTTCTGACCGTTGATCGAGTACGCCAGACGACGCTCTTCCCACTTCCGCAGAACGACAATCTCGGCCTCGGCACGGTCCAGCAGACCGCGGAGATGTTCCACCACCCCGCCAAAATCGCTGGCCACCGCTCCCTGCTCGGCAAGGAACATCCCCTCATACAAAACCTTGGACGTATCAGACATCGATCGAGCTCCTGATCTGCCGCGTCCCGGTCACTCTGGCGGAGTCCATCCAGAGCTGGGTCCAGTGCCGGGCCGCGTGGCGAATCGAAGAAGATAACCGATCCCCCAGCTTCCATCAAAAAGCCGGCCCAGGCCCACCCAGACAACCCGAGAACGCGATTCAGGCCCCAGCCGGACGCTCCAGCTGCAGTGCCTGCTCATCCGCGTGATAGCTCGACCGCACCAGCGGCCCGCTCTCGACGTGCCGCAGCCCCCGCTCCCTGCCATAAGCAGCGAAAGCCGCGAACTGCTCAGGCGTCACCCACCTCGCAATCGGCAGATGATCCCGCGTCGGCTGCAGATACTGCCCGATCGTCAGGATATCGCACGTCTCATGCACCCCCGGATACCGAGCCGCCGGATACCGCTTCGCAGCAGCCCGTGGCTCAGCCGACACCGCCCGAACCGGCTCGCGCTGCCACGACTCGTCATAAGGCAACGCCCGCCAGGGATCAGGAATCGCCATCGGATCCACTTCCTCACCAACCCCCCCATCCATCGCCCCCACACCCGGCACCGCCACCCGCTCCGCCACGTCCTCGATCAGCTGGTGAACCTCCTCGTCCTCCTCACCGATCCCCACCATGATCCCCGTCTTGACCGTCAGCCCCTGCTCCTTGCCCCGACGAAGCACCTCCAGCGACTGCTCATACTTCGCCTGCGGACGCACCGCCGGATACAACCGCGGCACCGTCTCCAGGTTGTGATTCAGGATCTCCGGCCGCTCATCCAGCACCAGCTGCAACGCATCCCAGTCCCCGCAAAAGTCAGGAATCAACACCTCCACCTGCGTCCCGGGCGACTGCCGACGGATCTCCCGGATCGTCGCCGCCCAGATCGCCGCCCCACCATCCGGCAGCTCATCCCGGTTCACCGACGTAATCACGATGTGCTTCAGCCGCAGAATCGCCGCCATCTCACCCACACGCCGCGGCTCATCCGCGTCGTACTCGGGCGGGCGCCCGGTCTTGATATGACAGAACCCACACGACCGTGTGCACACATCTCCCAGAATCATCAGCGTCGCCGTCCCCCGAGCCCAGCACTCGCCCATGTTCGGACACTTGGCCGACTCACAGACCGTATGCAACGCGTGCTCATCCACCAGCGACTTCACCCGCTGATACCCCGCCCCACCCGGCATCGGTGCCCGCAGCCACGAAGGCTTCTTACGACGCACATAATCCGCAGGGTCCGGAGCCTGACTGAGTATTTGATCAGAAAGATTGATCCGCATACCAACAGTCTAGACGAGCAGGCCCGCACAAACACAACGAGCTCCATCGCATTCACCCGAATTCAGACACACGAATAGCACGTAGCCCCGGGCAGAAATGGCACAGAACCCGAAGGCTTCGATCAGGCTGGCGTCACATCCACAAACCGTGAAACCGAAGCCAGGTCACGCAGCACATCCACGGTCGCCAGAACCGTGCCCTGCTCACCCGGCAGACAACGCACGTGCTGCTTCTTGGGAATCCGAGCAACCCAAATCCGCCCGCCACGATTCGTGTCACGGTTGTGCCGATCACGGGCCCGACGCTGCCGTTTCACATGCTCAGCGTTCGCCGCATCCTTGTTCAGCACGCGAACCAGCGTCTTGCGAGCCGCCTCGTTCGTCGGCTGCATCTTGATTTTCACCACCACCTGGGTGCCGGGGGCAATCGCATCGGACATCATCAATTCCTCGGGTACGCGGTTCGCTGTGTCGAGTCACATAAGGTCCCAAATGACAGAAAGAAAGTCAAACCCGAGGAATGTATCACGTTACACCAGGCGGCTTTGAAGTCATAACTAACGCATTGTAAACAATATAAGGGAGAATACTTATGGTCTTTCATCACAGACTAACTGAACCGCCGATATGATCCACACCAGCCAGCGGCATCCCCCGACTGGAAACCAAGTTGGCACTGTAATGAAGAAAATCATCGTCTTTGGCGCTGGTGGCCATGGCCGCATGGTCGCAGAAACGGCTCAGCTGCGCTGGCCGGAAACCGATATCGCCTACTACGATCAGAATCTCTCCGGCACCGCCATCGACGGACGCCGCATCCAGCCCTGCGACGAAATCGACCCCGATGTCCCCATCGCCCTAGGCATAGGCGACAACCAGGCACGGACCAGAATCCGCAACTACGTTATCAGCAAGGGTTTCGACCTCCTGCTCGTCTCCCACCCCAACTGCCTCATCAGCCCCTCCGCCGAATTCGGCCCCGGCTGTTTCTTCGGACCCAACGCCATCGTCCACACCCACGCCAGGCTCGGAGCCGCCGTCGTCATCAACTCCGGAGCCATCGTCGAGCACGAGTGCACCCTCGCCGACACGGTCCACATCGCACCGGGCGCTGTTCTGGCCGGGAGTGTCACCGTAGGCGAACAAACGCTCATCGGCGTCGGTGCCCGCGTCCTCCCCGGCATCACCATCGGCAGCCATGCCACCATCGCCGCAGGGGCCGTCGTCACCGAAGACATCCCCGATCACGCCACCGCCATCGGTGTCCCGGCACAAATCCGGCAACCCGCCGACGAGTGAACTACGCCACCCCCTCCGCCGCCTCCAACAACACCACCACATGGCACCCGATTGCGCGACCCTCGCCGATGGCGTCCACCCGCTCGTGCGTCTTCGCCTTCAGATTCACATCCTCCACCGCAGCACCCAGCAACCCCGCCAGATTCCGACGCATCGCCGCCTTGTGAGGCGACAGCTTCGGCCGCTGCAGCACCACCGCCACATCCAGATTCACGATCACGTACCCCGCCTCGCGCATCCGCTTCGCCGCCTCCTCCACGAACACCCGCGAATCCGCCCCCTTCCACCGCGGGTGATCGTCCGGAAACAACTGCCCGATGTCCTCCTGCCCCAGTGCCCCCAACACCGCATCCGTCACCGCGTGATACACCACATCTCCATCCGAGTGCGCCGCACACCCCCGATCATGCACCAGCCGCTCACCCCCCACCACCAATGGCAGACCCTCCTCCAAACGATGAAGGTCAAAGCCGTATCCAACGCGGTTCCTCTTTTTGTTTCTCAAACTCTCGCTCTTTCCCGTTGTACGCCTCGCGTATCCCGAAACACCCGAACCAAAGCTGCACCGCGAATCACCCAGACTGTTTAGCCCAGAAGACGCAGACAACTATCATTGCACACTCACTTAAGGCCGTACTCCTTCAGCTTGCGGTACAGCGTTCGCTCACCGATACCAAGCGCCTTCGCCGCCTGCTCCCGGTTCCCCGCCGTCACCCGCAGCGCCTCCCGGATCGCACGCTTCTCGATCTGATCCAGGCTCATCGCGTTCGGGTCCTCCGCAAACATCCCATCCTCGTTCGCCGCCGGCCGGATCTCGCTCGGCAGGTGTCGCGGCTCGATCCGATCCCCCTCCGTGATCACCAGCATGTTCTGCACCACATTGATGAGCTGCCGCACGTTGCCCGGCCACGCATAGCCCGACAGCGCCAGCTGCACATCCTCTGCCACCTCCGGCACCGACCGTTCGTACTCCCTTGCGAAACGCTCCACAAAGTGACGCACCAGCACCGGAATATCCTCCCGCCGCTCACGCAGCGCCGGCAGTGTCACCTCCGCCCCCTTGATCCGGAAATACAGGTCCTCCCGAAACTCCCCCTTGCTCACCAGCTCAGCCAGGTCCCGGTTCGTCGCCGACACCAGCCGCACGTCGACATGTTTTGTCTCGTTGGAGCCCAAACGAACCACCTCGCCCGACTCCAGCACCCGCAGCAGCTTCGCCTGCATCGCCAGCGGCATGTCCCCCACCTCATCCAGAAACAGCGTCCCGCCATCCGCGTACTCAAAACGGCCCTGCCGCTCCTTGTCCGCACCGGTAAACGCCCCCCGCACGTGACCGAACAGCTCATCCTCCAGGATCGACTCGCTCAGCCCCGCGCAGTTAAGCGGGACAAACGGCTTCCGTGCCCGCTTCGAGTTGTTGTGCACCGCCTGCGCCACCAACTCCTTCCCCGTCCCGCTCTCACCCAGAATCAGCACCGGGATCGTCGTCGGCGCCACCTGCCGCAAACGCGTGATCACCCCCCGTATCCCCGACGAATCCCCCACGATCCCCTCAAAGCCATACTTCTCGTCCAGCCGCTGCTGGAGGTCCGTGTTCTGCGCCCGCAAAAACACCGTACGCAGCGCGTTCGTGCAGAGCGTCCGGAACACATCCAGATCCAGCGGCTTCTCGATGAAATCAAACGCCCCACCACGGATCGCCTTCTTCGCCGTCGGCACATCCCCGTGCGCCGTCACCATCACCGTCTCCGCGTGCGGCTGACTCATCCGCGCCGCCTCCAGCACCCGCATCCCGTCATCCTCCGCATCCATCACCAGATCGGTCACGATCAGATCGAACTGCCCGTGCTTCAGCTCCTCCTCCGCCGCCGCCCGATCGTGTACCAGCGTGCACACATGGCCCAGCCGCCGCAGCGCCTCGGCCATCACCTCCGCGTGATCCTCCTCGTCATCCACCAACAGCACCTGCGCCGTCGGGACCTCGTAATCGCTCGTTTCTGCCATTTCGGCATCTTAGCGATCCACCCTACCTCCATGTCGAACCTACGATATCGCAACCCATGCCAATACCCCCCTCCCCCCCTTACCACCTCGGCTGCGTCAGCTATCTCAACGCCATCCCACTCATCGCCGGGCTCCAGGAAAAACACCCCGACCTGCTCCGCATCAGCTTCGACGTCCCCGCCAGACTCGCCGACGACCTCCTCGCCGGCCGCTACGACCTCGCCCTCTGCCCGGTCGCCGACTACATCCACCACCCCAACCAACTCCGGCTCGTTTCCGAAGCAGGCGGGATCGCCTGCCACGGCCCCACCCTCACCGTCAAGGTCTTCGCCCGCAAGCCCTTCACCGACTGCCGCACCGTCGCCGCCGACACCGACTCCCACACCTCCGTCAACCTCCTCCGCCTGCTCTGGCCCCACCACAGCCAGCACCCGCTCGCACTCATCCCGACCAACTTCAACCAGACACCCGCCGACACCCTCCACACCGACGCCGCCCTGCTCATAGGCGACAAAGTCATCACCGCCCCGCCACCCACCGACACCTACCCCCACACCCTCGACCTCGGCCAGGCCTGGCGGGACCGGACCAGCCTCCCCTTCGTCTTCGCCACCTGGATGGCCCGCCCCACCACCAACCTCGCCGACCTCCCCCAGCACATGGCCGCCCAACTCGCCTACAACCTCACTCGACTCCCCGCCCTCGCCGCCCAGGCCGCCACCGACAAACACTGGCCCCCCGACCTCGCCCTCCAGTACATGCGCGACATCCTCCACTACCCGGTCGGCCCCGACGACCTCACCGCCATCGAACGCTTCCAGAAAGACCTACACCAGATTCAGCCGGCAACCCATATCAACCATTGAAAACCCACCATCGCACGACGATAATGACCTGTACATTCGAACGTACAGGAGGCCACATGGTCCGTTCCACCGACATCACCAGCTTTACCGAATACCGCAACCGGCTCCGCGAGCACCACGATCACATCCGCGAAACCGGCCGCCCCCTCTTTGTCACCAACAAGGGCGAAACCGAAGCCGTCGTCCTCACGCCCCAGGTCTTCGACGAACTGCTCGACCTCGTCGACCTCTCAGGCGTCCTCAAGGCCATCGACCAGGGCGAAACCGACCTCACAAAAGGCCGCTCACAGAACGCCCTGGACGCCATCAAAGCGATGGCCTCTGACAACGGCTTGGACATCAAGCCTTGATCTATCGCGTCGAGATCACCCATAGCGCCCTCAGCGCTATCCAAACACGCATCGACTTCTACCGCTCCGAGAAGGTCTCGGAGATCACCCTCAGCCAATGGATGCAAGGCCTCTTCGATCGCATCAGCAGCCTTCAGAACGTCCCCGAAGCCTATCCCGTCGCCGAGAAAGTCTCACAACACAAAGCCCAGACCATCCGACGCATGAACCACCGCGAACTCGCCATCTACGACCGAGTCAAAACCGATCAGCACCTGGTCGAAATCCTCGCCATCAGGAATGGTCGCCAGCGACCAGGCCCCATCTAACCCCATGCCCCGCCGCCTCAGCCAGACCTTCCGCTGCTCGCCCCTGCAGGATCTGCTCGGCCAGCTCCTCCGCGCCCCCGCCACCCGCCGGTCCGAACAGATCCTCCGCCTCGAAAAACTCCACGACACCCTCGACCCCGCCCGCACCTACCCGCTCGACTTCCTCGCCTTCCAGATCACCGGCTACCGCCCCGAAGCCTCCGAACCCACGCTGCTCATCGGCGAAGCCGCCCAGCCCGACCTCCGGCTCATGATCGACGCCCTCTCCCACATCACCCCCGACCCGCCAGCCGCGACCGCCGAGCAAACCGCCAACCACCTCCGCCCCAGCGCCCTCGCCAAACGCTGGCAGATCAGCACCAAAACCCTCGACCGCTACCGACGCCTGGGCCTCCGCTGGCGCTGGCAGGCCAACCCCGATGGCCAGCCCCGACTCATCTACCCACGCCAGGCGATCGAGCACTTCGAACAACACCACGCCGACCGGCTCGCCCGCGCCGCCGGCTACGCCCAGTGGACCCGCGCCCAACGCGATGCCGCCCTCGACCGCGCCAGACAAATCGCCGCCCGCTGCCGCCAGCCCACCAGCCTCACCCCCAACCGGCTGGCCCAGCACCTCGCCCGCAGAACCGGCATCCCCTCCGAAACCCTCCGCCGCGCCCTGCTCCGCGCCGGCATCCCCAACAACCACCGCTCCTCCCGCCTCACCGATCGCGACCGCGCTATCATCGCCCGCGCCCACCGCCGAAAGATCGACGCCGGCAGGATCGCCAGGCGCTTCGGCCGCAGCCGCGCCTCCATCTACCGCATCCTCCAGACCGCCAAAGTCCAGCAGCTCCGCGACCTCCCGATCCTCCACGCCCCCTCCGCCAAACCGCTAAGCGACCAGGCCCTCAAGCAGCCCGACCCCAAGCCCGCCGACCAGGCGCTCGGCACACCCCTCACCCACCTGCCCCATGCACTCAAGCCCCCCTTCTCACACCCCGCCGCCACCAGTACCAGCGAGCAGGCCTGCCTCACCCACGCCCACCGCCTCCGGGCCACCGCCGATGCCCGACGCCAGCAACTCGACCCCGCCCGACCCAAAACCGCCGACATCAAGGAGATCCACAAACTCCTCCACCGGGCCGACCGCTGCCTCGCCCTCGTCGCCAGAGCCCAGCCCGCCCGGCTGCTCGCCAACGTCCGCAGGCAGCTCGCGGTCGATGACAACACACCCGTCCGCGAAGCCTCCCGCGGGCTCCTCGACTCACTCACCCACGGACTCGACGAACTCGAAGAAGCCCTCGCCCAGTACGACCCCTTCCAACCTGTCCCCTTCGATCGCTACCTCCAGCTCCGTTGGCAGCGGCGCCTCGCCCAACCCGCCACCGGCCGCGCCCGCCGACGCACCGACCCCGAGACCCAGACCGAAGACATCCTCGCCCGCTGCCGCGCCCTGAACATCATGGACTAATCCGAGAGACCCGGAAGGCCACAACGTCGGCTACTCCCCCGCGTACTCCGCCGAACTCGTGCACGTCTCCCGCACCCGCACCCGCTCCAACTCCGCCAGGTCCGGCTTCACCCGGTCGTAAACCCACTTCGCCAGCATCTCCGCCGTCGGGTTCTCCAACCCCTCAATCTCATTGAGCAGCCGGTGATCCAGCGCCTCCTTGATCGGCTCCAGCACCGCCTTGACCTCTCCGAAATCCCGCAGATACCCCTTCGCCGGATCGACCTCCCCCGAAATCACCACCTCCACCTTGAACGAGTGCCCGTGCAGCCGCCGACACTTGTGCCCCTCCGGAAACGTGGGCAGCCAGTGCGCCGACTCGAAATCAATCACCTTGGTCAGACTGATACGCATCCGAGCAACCTACTAAATCTCAACGAACGACGACGCGGAATCACGCCCAGCAAGTACGCAGCGGCAGTTGGCGAATGAAGCGGGCCATGCGAAAGAGCTGGTGCGGGGGTGCGGGGGTGCGAGGGGGGGGCTAGACGCCCCGGGCCATTGGGTCCCAGATCAGCTTGTGAAGCTGCGTCTGGAAACGCACAGGCAGATGATCCTCCAGAATCCACACCGCCAGATCGGCGACCGCCAGCCCCGGACAACCCAGAATCTCCAGCCCCGGCTTCATCTCCGCGACGGCACTCATCAGGATCGCGTTCACCCGGTCGGCCAGCCCGTGCTCACGGATCATCTCTCGCGCCCATTCGTAGTCCTCCCGCGAGGTCAGCACAAACTTGATCTCGTCCCGCTCGGTCAGAAGCGGCAGGTTCTCCCACAGATTCCGATCCACCTCGCCCGAGCCGGGCGTCTTCAGGTCCACAATCCGGATCACCCGCGGGTCGATCCCCGCCAGCGAACAGGCTCCCGACGTCTCGACCAGCACCGTCTTGCCCATGTCCGCCAGCCGGGTCATCAGCGTCCTGGCGTGCGGCTGCAGAAGCGGCTCGCCGCCGGTCAGTTCCACCAGGTCCCAGGGGCCATTCACGACCCTGTCCGCCTGCTCGATGATCTCATCCAGCGTCATCCGCTGGCCCTCGTGGAAGGCGTATTCCGTGTCGCAGTACGTGCAGCGGAGGTGGCAGCCGGTCAATCGGATGAACAGACAGGGCAGCCCGGCCCGGGTCGACTCGCCTTGGATCGACCAGAAAATCTCGTTCACCCGGAGGCTGGGCAGCTTGGCGTCGACCCCTGCACTCATCGTCGGGCCTCCGTGGCAGAAGCCTCGTTAAAGACCCCGATCAAACCCTCGGATCCGACCGCTAAACTCATTTCTTTAATGGTTTTAGATAGCACTGGATGCCTGAGATCGGGGGCGAGCTCGGCAAGGGGGCTCAAAACAAAAGAACGCTCGTGGAGCCGGGGGTGGGGAACCGTAAGCTCCTGCGAATCCATCACTTGCTCGCCATAAAAAAGCAGGTCGACATCAAGCGTGCGCGAATCCCACTTAACCGGGGAGAAAGCGGGCCGTTTTCGCTCGGTTTCGAGCCGTTTGGCTTCAAAAAGCACCGTTTTCGGCGACAGGTTTGTGCGCACGGCGAGCACCTGATTCAGGTACGGCCCCTGCCCGGGAGCACCGATCGGCGCGGTCTCGTAGACCCGGCTCCGGCCGACCACCACGGTCTCGGGCCACCGCTCAATGCCCTCCCGGGCCGCGCGGAGGTGGGCCACGCGGTCGCCAAGGTTGGAACCCAGGGCAAGATAGGCAAGCTCAGGCAACGATCGATCACTCCAAGGGCTGATGGCGATCAAAAAGCAGGGTCGGGGTGCAGAAAGGAATGGTACGCCTTGGTCGGGCATTGGCCTAGTATGATCGCACCTGTGAGCCAGACCATGACCCAGCCCGAGAACGCTCAGACAACCGCGACCTTCGACCTCGCGGCGGAGAACCCGCGCGTGGAGGCGATGTCGGCCGAGCAGATCGTGGCCTGGGCCGGCGAGCGCTTCGGCGACGGGCTGATCCTCAGTTCGAGCTTCGGGGCGCAGTCGGCGGTGATGCTGCACCTGGTAACCCGGGTGCTGCCGGACATCCCGGTGGTCTGGATCGACACGGGCTATCTGTTCCCGGAGACGTACACATTCGCGCAGGAGCTGACGGATCGGCTGAAGCTGAACCTGAAGGTCTACGGCCCGGCGATGACGCCGGCCCGGTTCGAGGCGCTGCACGGCAAGACCTGGGAGCAGGGCGTCGAGGGACTGGATGCCTATCACAAGGTCTTCAAAGTCGAGCCAATGCAGCGGGCGCTGCGAGAGCTGGGCGCGACGGCCTGGTTCGCCGGTCTGCGGGCGGAGCAGTCGGACACGCGGAAGTCGCTGGCGACGCTTGGCGAGCAGGATGGGATCATCAAGGTGCACCCGATTCTCCGGTGGACCACCAAGCAGGTGCACGACTACCTGACGGACCACGATCTGCCCTATCACCCGTTGTACGAGAAGGGTTACGCCTCGATCGGCGACGTGCACTCGACGCGGCCGATCACGGCGGGCGAAGACGAACGCGCGGGCCGGTTCGGCGGCCTCAAGCAGGAATGCGGGATTCACATACCCGAGAGCGCGGAAGAAGCGGCGTCTCGGGATGCATCGGGGTTGTAGTCACTCTCTTGAATTCGTGACCGCTTACCCAAGTGTGATAGGTGAGACTTTTTGTGCGATCTGCTCTCGGTTTCAGGCTTTTAGGGTCGTAAGCTTGCCGCTGCTGGGGGTCGTCGGGCTGGGAGCCTCGGCAGGTTTGGTCGTGAATAGGTTGTGCGTGGTCATCAGGTCGAGCGCGTGGTGCGGTGGCGTCGCAATCATGAAGGAGAGGATGATGGCTGTGGCGACTGTCTCCAGGTTGATGGTGGTGGTGTGAAGAAGGAGATGGCAAGCGGGGATGGCGAGCAAGGCAGGAATCAGCCAGGGCAGTGACGCGAGGTGGAGTTGCCAGAAGGAGATTCCGAGTTCTTCACTGAGCCGTTTGGTGTGTCGGAGGCTGTGGATGGCGAAGAAGTAGACAGCGATGGTGAAGAGCGGCGGCGCGGTGAGTCCGAGGATGAGCACGAGCGCGTGCTCTGTGATTTCATGATTTCGTGCACTGCGGCTAACTGTTTGTCTGAAGGACATGATCGTCAGGCTGAGCGCGGCCGGGATCAGGATGACCAACGCGATCAGGCTGATTATGGACTCGGATAGGGGAGCTTGTGAGCCTGCGATGATCGCGAAGGGTCGGGTGGCTTGTCCTGGGTTGGCTACGCAGACAGAGGCGACGAGGACGAGACCGCGTGCGAGCGCGTAGCTGTGCATCCCGATCGCTGGCCGGGCACTCTGTGTTCCGCGGTGGTGAGCGTCTTCGAAACCAAAGTGCCAGGCGGTGAGGACTAGAAACAGGACTGCAGCCAGCCACGGGGCTGCGAGTACACCCGCGAGGCAGCAGGCCATGGCGAAGGTGTAAAAGGCGGTTACTTGTGACAGGCTGCGGATGGCCCCGCGGCGCTTGAGTTGTTTGAGAAGGGGCCAATCCATCGCGCCGTGAGGCATGCCGAGAAGTGGAAGCGAGAGGATTAACAGCCAGTACGCGGTGGCCTGGGCCAGTGTCGGGCTGAGCCATGCGGCCGGGATCGCCATCAGCAAAATGAGTTGGGTGGTACGCGGGCTGGTCATCGAAGACCCCAGCCCGCTTTTGAGCGGGCTGGGGCTGAGTCGTGGTCTGTGGGATCAGGCTTCCTGGTTGGTGTTCCTGGCTTCAGCCAAGACTTTGATGCCCTGGTAGCAGACGAGGCCGAAGAAGACCTTGTTGATGACGTCGGCGACGTTGTAGAGGATTTCGCGGTAGGACTCGCCAGAGTCACCTGAGAGAGCCATTAAGAAGCCGATAGGGTAGATCGACCAGCCGACAAGGATAAACAGTCTCAGCGTTTTGAGGCTGTCCTGGATCGAAGGCGGGGCAGACTGCATGGCGGTGTTGACCTGGGTGTAGAGGACGAAAACGATGTAGGCCCAGGCGAGGCAGGAGAGGATGTAGAAGGCCCACCAGTTGGTTCCACCAATCGGACTTTCCTCGGCGATCCATGCGAGGATCAGCATGGCCAGGGAGGCGAGAGACAGGTTGACAAAGAGGCCTCTTGCCTTTTTGCCGAGATTCAGCAGGAGCGGGAACTCCATCAGCAGCAGCGGGACTGTGATGAGCCAGTCGATGTAGCGGTAGGCCGTGGGGAAGGCGGCGATGGTCGCACCGGCGATGCGTTGGCCGTTCTCGTCGTAGAGGCTGGCAACGCCTTCGGCATAAATTCCGGACATGCGAAGATAGTGATAGCAGGCGACGCCGCAGATGATCGAGGCAACGGTCATGACGTTTTGATATTCGAGAGGTACGGCGTTGCGTTGCATGAAGAAATAGGCGGCTCCGGCACCCATGGCGACGGTTCCAACCCAGAAGAGATACATCGTGATGCCTTCGATGCTCATCCCGGCTGAGAGGGCCCTCATCGTTGTAGACATGTCGGCTATTACAATTGCGTCCATAGAGCGTGCTCCTAATGAAATGCTCGTGTGATTGGAGAGACAGGAATAGAGTTGAGACATAATGAGATTAGGGGCGTCGCGATGATGAGTCAGGAAAGTTACCTAGCCTGTAGCGGCTATTGACTGGTTCTGCTTCGCGTTCTAGCAAGTGCGTTTTGGAGGCGGGTCCGGGCTTCGGTGAGTTGGTCGTCGCTGAGAGCGGGGGTGCCGGTGGCGGGGATGGTTTCGTGTTCGGGGCGGAGGGGGACCCAGGAGCGGCAGCCGCGGTATTCGGGGTGGTTCTCGACCCCCCCCACCGGGGCGGGCAAGCGCACCACGCGGAGGAGGACAGCGTAGACGGGGCGGTCGGGTTTGTAGTCGAAGCGCATGTCGATCATCGACTGGGACCAGGGGAGGAGGTCGCGGAGGGGATCGAGCTGGGCGCGGTCGGGGACGTGAAGGATGGCGGCGGCTTCGGCCCAGGCGTGGAGGGTGATTTCGTTGGGTTCGGGCATGGGAGTGGCGTCGACGAGGGGGCGGAGGTCGTCGCGGAGGCCTTGGGGTTTCTGGTGCTCGTAGGCGGGGTAGAGGAGGAACTGGGGGTGTTCGAGTTCGAAGACGCCTGGGCCGGCGGGCTCGTGGATCCCGCCTTTGCGGAGGGTGAGGCAGACGTGGCCCTGGGCGAGGAGGGTGGTGATGGCGGACCAGTCTTTGAGGGCGGTGGTGAGCATGGGGGGAGCTATTATGACCTGCGGGGAGATTTAAGTGCGCTGTTAGCGTCAAAGAGCACTGTAACCATGTCCTACAACTGGCAGACTGAGATAACTGATTTCTGGGTTTGGTTCGCAAGTGAAGAGGCGCTCTTGCGTCAGGCGAGTGAACTTCCTGAGGTAGTCCATCTCATCAGTGATCGCGTAGATCAACTTGGTGATTTTGATTGGGAGATCGGTCCAGATTCGGATCGTACTGAGTGCTTATTTTTTGCACTTTCTCCTGGAAGATGTCGAGAGAAACTGTCGGTGACTCGACGTATTGTCGAACTTGCGCCCGATGTCGATGGTTGGATTTTTCGTCACGCAAAACCCAGAAAAGCATGGTTTCAGCGGTTCACTTTGCCAGATTCAGAAGGTGTCACACATGTTCTTGATGGATCAACTGCTACCTATGCATTGGTTAGATTTGGAGAGGATGACTATGACGTCTACCTGTCATCTGACTGCTTCGAAGTTCTTCCTGTAGAGCTACGTCAAGATGCTGCTGAGCTTTTTGGTGGAAGGCGAGATCGGTGAAGAATTGATGATCCTAATGATCAAGAATGTAGTTGTTGGTTTTGATCATGACGATGAACTGAGAAAAAAGACCACTCGTATTCAGCACTTACGAGATCATCTCGAACAGTCTAATTCGGGTGTCTAACACAGTCTGGTGAATCATCTGTGTGCTAGAAATAGATACCGTGTATTTGTGATCGGCACGGCTTTTTCACCTCTGGCGGAAGAAAACGTGGCACCCGGATCAGGCTTGTGAGGTGCTTGGTTCTGTGGGCAGCGAGCTGCCCACAGCCACTGGGGGTTGTTGGTGGTCGGGGCCCGGGCCGACACGGCCCGGCTCACCGGGTTGCGTTTGAGGGCGGGTATGGGTTGATTTTTCTTGCAGTTTGCCTGCTGGTGGTGGCCACGGCCGCGTTGCGGCCGGGCTCAGTGTCGGGGTTTGTTGGTGGTCGGTGCCCCGGAACTTCCGTTCCGGGCTCGTTGGAGGGACCTCGGCCGCGTCGCGGCCGGGCTCAATGTTGGGCTTGTTGCGTCGTGGTCGGCCTAATTACATCTGTTCGACGGTTTGGATGCCGAGGAGGTTGAGGGTGATTTTGAGGGTGTTGGCGGTGTGGGCGCAGAGGGCGAGGCGGGCGGCTTTGGTGGGTTCGTCGTGGGCCTTGAGGACGGGGCAGTGTTCGAAGAAGCGGTGGAAGTTGGCGGCGAGTTCGTAGGCGTAGGTGCAGAGGCGATGGGGTTCGAGGGCTTTGAGGGCGCCGTCGAAGGTGTCGGGGAAGCGGAGGAGGTGGAGGGCCAGATTCTTCTCGTCGGGCTCGGTGAGTTGGAAGGGGGCGTTGGTGACGGCGGCGGGGTCGAGGTCGGCTTTGCGGAAGATGGACTGGATGCGGACGTAGGAGTAGATGAGGTAGGGGGCGGTGTTGCCTTCGAGGGCGAGCATGCGGTCCCAGTCGAAGACGTAGTCTTTGATGCGGTCGTTGGAGAGGTCGGCGTATTTGAGGGCGGCGATGCCGACGACTTCGGCGATGTGCTGGCGCTGGTCTTCGGTGAGGTCGGGGTTTTTGGTGGCGACGGCGTCGTGGGCGCGTTGCTGGGCTTCGTCGATGAGGTTGATGAGCTTGATGGTGTCGCCTGAGCGGGACTTGAAGGGTTTGCGGTCGGGGCCGAGGACGGTGCCGAAGGCGACGTGGTCAAGGCTGACGTGGTCGGGGAGGAAGCCGGCCTGTTTGAGGGCCTGGAAGACCATCGCGAAGTGGGGTGCCTGGCGTGAGTCGGTGACGTAGATGGCCTGGGTGATGCCCAGTTGTTCGATGCGGTAGAGGGCGGCGGCGAGGTCGGTGGTGGCGTAGAGGTACCCGCCGTCGGACTTGCGGACGATCATGGGGAGGGGGTTGTCATCGCGGTCGGTGAAGCCTTCGGGGTAGATGACGGTGGCGCCCTGGGATTCGGCGAGGTGGCCGGCCTGGTCGAAGCGTTCGAGGGTATGGGCGAGCTGGTCGTTGTAGAAGGATTCGGGGCGGATGTCGTCTTCGGTGAGGAGGACGTTCATGCGGCTGTAGACGGCGGCGAAGTAGGACTTGGAGAGGTCAATGAGTTGCTGCCAGCGGGCAAGGGTGTCGGGATCGCCTGACTGGAGGGCGACGACGCGTTGGCGGGATCGTTCGGCGAAGTCGGGCTCGGCGTCGAAGCGGGCTTTGGCCTGTTTGTAGAACTGGTCCAGCTCTGCGACCTCCCCCCCCGCATTCGGAGACGACTGCGCTGCTTGCGATTCATGGTCCAGTAGGTTTTCGATCAACATGCCGAACTGGGTGCCCCAGTCGCCGAGGTGGTTCTGGCGGATGGTTTGTCGTCCGGCGAAATCGAGCATGCGGGCGAGGGCGTCGCCTATGACGGTGGAGCGGAGGTGGCCGACGTGCATCTCTTTGGCGACGTTGGGGGCGGAGTAGTCGACGACGACGGGGTCGGCGGGGAGGACCGTGATGCCGAGGCGGGGGTCGGTGCGTTGCTCGGCGAGCTGGTCGGCGAGGAAGTCGGGTTTGAGGGTGATGTTGATGAAGCCGGGGCCGGCGATGTCGAGTTTGTCGGCCCAGGGGGCGTCGAGTTGTTCGAGGATCTGCTCGGCGGCTTTACGGGGTGGCTGACCGATTTTTTTTCCGAGGGCCATGGCGAGATTGGCCTGGAGGTCGCCAAATTTGGGGTTGGAGGAGGGTTTGAGGATGGGATCGGTGTTGGCGTGTTCGGGTCCGAAGGCGCTTGAGGTGGCCTGCTGGAAGGCGGCGGTGAGGGTGTTGGTGAGGGTCATGGCGAGAGGATAGCGGTTGGTGGCGGGTTTGCGGAGGGGGTGTGAGATTGTCGGAGGTGTAAGTCTGGCAGGGACTTAAATCGGATGGCGTGGGGTGGAATGATTCGGTTGGGGCATAAAAAAGGCCGGGCGGGACAACGCTTGCGCGTCGGCATCCGCCCGGCTGCGGGGGGGGCTGACTTGTGTGCTAGCAGTATAGCACAACTTGAGGGGTTTGGGTCAAGTGGCCTCGGCCTGGAGTTCGCCGGAGCGGTGCTGGAGCTGTGCCTTGAGTCGGGCGAGGATGGAGGAGTGCATCTGGGAGACGCGGGATTCGGAGAGATCGAGGGTCATGCCGATTTCCTTCATGGTCATCTCTTCGTAGTAGTAGAGGATGATGATGAGGCGTTCGGCGCGGGAGAGACCTTTGGTGATGAGGTTCTTGAGGTCTCGTTTCTGGACCATCTGGAAGGGGTTGACCTGGCGGCCGTCTTCGAGGACGTCGATCTCGCGGACGTCTTTGTTGGAGTCGGTCTCGAAGTATTTGCGTGAGAGGGAGACGACGGAGGTGGCACCGGCGTCGCGTTCGATTTTGTCGTATTCCTCCTCGTTGACGCCCAGGCGTTCGCGGATTTCTGACCGGGTGGCGGGTCGGCCGAATTCCTTCTGGATCTGGTTGGTGACTTTCTGGACCTGGCTGGTTCGTGAGCGGACGAGTCTGGGGACCCAGTCCATGGAGCGTAGTTCGTCGAGGATGGCGCCGCGGATGCGGGTGGCACAGTAGGTCTCGAACTTGACGCCCCGGTTGAGGTCGAAGAGGTCGATGGCGTCCATGAGTCCGAAAACACCGACGGACATGAGGTCTTCGATATCGACTTCGTCGGGGAGTTTGGCGTGGATGCGTTCGGCGTTGTACTTGACGAGGTGGAGATAGGCTTCGATGAGCTGGTTGCGGAGGTCTTCGTTGGGCTCGGACTTGTATTCGAGCCAGACTTCTCGGATCTGCTCGTCGTGGGCTGCCCTTGCCGAAGCAGTTGCCTTCTTTTTCACTGCTGTTTTCGAGGCGTTTTTCGTTGCTGGCATCGGTCTGCTCCTTGACCTGTTTCGCCCCATCCCATTCCGTTGGGGGGAGGAGGGCTACTGCTGCTTATGCGGCCGGTGATGTGTTAGATGTGACTTCTTCACTGGCGTCCTGGGAATTGATATCGACATCGTCGGGGATAGGAAACGTGGATTCGTGCTGTGTGAGATATTCCCGGACCCCGACCATAGAGATGGCCCCACAGATACGCCCGACGACCCAGCAGGCCATCATGACGAGGAGTGATCGGATGATGATGGAGGCGTGATCGTTTCCGGCAAGTAGCCCAACTAGGGCGGTTGCGGAAAACCCTATTAAGCCGAAACAAGCTGCCATGATTCGGGCTGGCATTGGCCTTCGTCCTTGAAAAATCAGCCTTCATCCATGAGGGCTATGCCAAGAATACCAACTTAGGCCGTTTGGGCAAGCTGAAATAAACGTTCAAATCGACTATTTCGCTTGTTGTTCGTTTAAGTGCTAGCCCACCAGCGCGAAAACCGGCTGAAGAAGCCCTGTTCGGGGAGGGTTGCGCCGAAGCGATCGAGGCGATGGGCCAGTTGATCCACACAGATCGAGGGTCCGCTCTGGGGTCGTTCGAGCGTGAAGGGGGTGCGGCGCATGACTGAGAGGGCGACTTTGGGGTCGTAGAGGAGGTGTCCTGCGAAACTGGGGGCGACGCCGACGAACTTGCGTGAGACTTCGCTGATGCGGCCGTAGACCTTTTCGGCTTCGGCCTGCGAGCGGACCATGTTGACGACGAGTCGGAGGGCGGGGTCGTGGCTTTCGCGGTGGAGTGTTTTGACGAGGGCGTAGGCGTCGGTGATGGCGGTGGGTTCGGGGGTGGTGACGACGAGGACCTGGTCGGAGGCGATGGCGAAGCTGAGGACGTTGGGGCTGACGCCGGCACCGAGATCGATGAGGAGGAGATCGGCCTCGGACTCGATGGCCTGGAGTTGGGCGATCATGCGTTGTCGCTGGGCTTCGCCGAGGTTGGCCATGGAAGCGAGTCCGGAGGCTCCGGGGATGAGCTGGAAACCGCCTGGGGCTTCGACGAGGACATCGGCGAGTTCGCAGCGTCCGGCGACGACGTGGGCGAGGGTGGGGCCCGGGGGGACCTGGCAGAGGACATCGGCGTTGGCGGTGCCGAGGTCGGCGTCGAGGAGGACGACGCGTCGGCCGAGTCTTGAGAGGGCGACGGCGAGGTTGACGGAGAGGGTGGTTTTACCGACGCCGCCTTTGCCTGAGGCGATCGCGATGGCCCGGGTTAGCCCTGGCTGGGGCGTTGGTTCGCCTGCAAGGCTCACCATCTGCCTGAGTGCTTCGGCCTGGTCGGTCAGCATCCTGGTGGTTTATCCCTCTGGGTTAAGCATGAGGTCGGCCAGGCGTTCGGCTGATCCGTGCTCAATATCGTGTGGGACTTCCTGTCCCGTCGTGATGTAGCTCAGACGTTTTTGGGTGATCGTCAGAACATTCATCAGTGAGCCGAAGCATATCGCTTCGTCGATCTTTGTAAAGATGAGATGTGTGGGATTTAACGGGGAAAAGCGTTCATGGGTGTCGAGCATGGAGCGTTCGGTGGCGGTGGAAGCGAGAACGAGGTGGATTTCGTGGGGATTGGCGTGTTGGATGAACTGTTTGAGTTCGCTGATGCGTTGGGCGTCCTTGGGTGACCGTCCGGCGGTGTCGATGAGGATGGTGTCGGCGTCTTTGTGTTTGGCGATGGTTTCGGCCATCTGCTCGGGCCGCTGGATGACTTCGAGCTGGAGGTTGAGTATTTCGGCGTAGGTTCGGAGCTGGTCGACGGCGGCGATGCGGTAGGTGTCGATCGTGATGAGGACGACTTTGCGTTGTTTTTCGAGGGTGAGCTGGGTGGCGAGCTTGGCGAGGGTGGTGGTTTTCCCTACGCCCGTCGGGCCGATGAGGGCGATGATGTGGGTGCCGGTGGTTGTGGGCGCGGGTTCCGGGGCGACGGGCAGGAGGCTGGAGAGGGCCTTGCGGAGGCTGTGGGTGCAGGCGGTGTCGCAGTCGGGGTTGGTGGTGGCTTCGCGGGCCTGGGCGATGGCCTTGGCGGCGAGTTCTTCGGCGACTTCCTGCTGGATGAGTTGGAGGTAGCGTTCGGCGAGGCTGGTGGGGAGGTTGTCGGGGGTGGCCGGCGTTTGTCTGCTGACGAGTTTGGCGAGGACGGCTTTGACCTCGCGCATCTCGCGGGAGAGGTGTGAGGGCTCGGGTGGGAGGGGGATGACCTGCGGCTGGGGTAGTGGCGCGGGGGGAGGCGGGGTGGATTTGGCGAGGTCGTCTTTGACGGCCTGGTAGGCGTGCTTGATGAGTTCGGCGGTGGAGCCGTTGGGCGGCCATTGTTCGTGGCTGGCGGCTACGGGCTGCGGGATTGTGGCTGGTTGTGGTTTGCGTGCGGGCGGTCTGGCTGGGCGGGCGGCTCTGGTGGGTTGCGGGCGTCGGGCTTTGTTTTGTTTGGCTCTGGCTCTGGCGACGTCGCGGCCGTCGGCGGCGGTGACCTCGACGAGGGTCCCGCCCAGCCAGCCGAGAATGCCTTTTCGTCGGGCGTGTCGGGTGTGGAGGACGACGGCATCGGGGCCGATCTCGGCGTGGACGAGCGCGAGAGCCTGTTTGAGTGTTGGAGCCTGGAGGGTTTTGAGTTTCATCCGGCGATGGGTTCTGGTTCGGGGTTGAGGTTATTGGTTTGTCGCTGCGCGGGCTCGGTGAGGCTGACGAGTCCGAGTGATTCGACCTCGACGCCTTTGGAGACCTCGTTGTAGCCGAGGATGGCTGCGTTGGGCACGTGAGGTTCGATGAGCTTGCGGACCTGTGCGCGGACCTGGGGCGAGGCGAGGACAACGGGCTGGCGGCCGAGCTGCACGAGGTTTTCGAGTTCAGTGACGATGGCGCCGGCGATGCGGTTGGCGACCGCCGGGGGCATGGCCATGGAGGTGCCTTCTGCGGAGCGTTCGATGAAGCCGTTGATCTGGTCTTCGAGGGCGGGGTCGAGTGAGATGCAGTAGAGCTTGGTGACGGTTTGGGGGGTGGCGTTGAAGTCGGCGTCGGCGGGGAGGGTTTCGAGTTCCTGGACGGCGTACTGGTGGCAGATGGTTCTGCGGAGGGCGTTGCGTGCGTATTCGGTGAGGACGTCGAGGTCTTTGGTGCGTGTGGCGAGGTCGCCAAGGGTTTCGGTGATGGTTTCGAGGTCGCGGACGGGCACGCGTTCGGCGAGGAGGTTCTGGAGGACCTTCTGGAGTTCGCCTGGCTTGACGAGGGGCTGTTCGCCGCCGAGGACTTCTTCGGTGAGTTTGGGGGCGCGTTCTTTGAGTTGGGCGATGAGGTTGTTGGTTTCTTCGCGGGTGAGTAGTTCGGCGGCGTGGTTCTTGATGAGTTCGGTGATGTGGGTGGCGAGCACGGAGGTGGCGTCGACAACGGTGTAGTTGAGGGCTTCGGCGCGTTGCTTGACGCCTGCGTCGACCCATTGTGCTTCGAGTCCGAAGGCGGGCTCGCGGGTGGGGGTGCCGGGGAGTTTTTCGGTGGCGAGACCGTTGTCCATGGCCATGAACTGTCCGGGGAAGACCTGTCCGTTGGCGATGGTGTTGCCGCGGATCTTGACGCGGTAGTCGTTGGGCTGGAGCTGCATGTTGTCGCGGATGCGGACGGGGGGCATAACGATGCCCATTTCGGTGGCGAGTTGTTTGCGGATGGCGGTGATGCGATCGAGGAGGTCCCCGCCTTGGGAGGCGTCGACGAGTCGGACGAGTCCATAGCCGACTTCGAGCTCGAGCATGTCGATCTGGATGGCCTGCTCGATGGCGGGGGTTTCGGTTTTGGTTTTGGGTTGTGCGGCCTGCTGCTCTGCTTGCTGCTGTACTTTTTTGTTGGTTCTGCCGACGAGGAAGGCGACGAGGGTGAAGGTGGCGGCGAGCGAGAGGAGCGGGAGCATGGGCAGGCCGGTGAGGGCCATGAGTGCGAGGAAGCCTGCGGTGATGGCGAGGGCGGGGACGCGGTTGGTGAGTTGCTGGCGGAGGTCGGTGCCGAGGTCTCTGCGTCCTGAGGATCGGGTGACGATGAGGCCGGCGGCGATGGCGATGACGAAGGCGGGAAGCTGGGAGACGATACCGTCGCCGATGGTGAGTCGGGTGTAGACGTCGATGGATTCGGCGATGGTCCAGCCTTTGATGGCGACGCCGATGGTGAACCCGCCGACGATGTTGATGACGGTGATGATGATGCCGGCGATGGCGTCGCCTCGGACGAACTTGGCGGCACCGTCCATGGCTCCGTAGAAGTCGGCTTCCTGAGCGATGTTTTCGCGACGGTCACGGGCCTGTTGCTCGGTGATGAGTCCGGCGTTGAGGTCGGCGTCGATGGCCATCTGCTTGCCGGGCATGGCGTCGAGGGTGAAGCGGGCGGCGACTTCGGAGATGCGTGTGGAGCCCTTGGTGATGACGACGAACTGCACGATGACGAGGATGACGAAGAGGATGGTGCCGACAACGGGTGAGGCGCCGGCGACGAATTCGGCGAAGGCCTCGATGACGCGGCCGGCGGCGCCGGTGGCTTCTTCGGCGGAGGTGGCGTCGCTGCCGAGGATCATCCGGGTGGTGCCGATGTTGAGGACGAGCCGGAGGAGCGTGGTGCCGAGAAGGAGTGAGGGGAAGACGGAGAAGTCGAGGGGTCGTTCGACGAAGATCGTCGTCATCAGGATGAGTGATGCGAGGGCGAGGTTGGCGGCGAGGAGGAGGTCCATGACCGCGGTGGGCAGCGGAACGACGATCACCGCGAGCATGGAGATGAAGGCGATGGGGACGATGAGTCCCTGGTAGGCCTGCAGCTTCTGGACCCATGCGGGTAGCGCGAGTTGTGCGGTTGGTGCGTTCGCCATCCTTGGCTCTTTGCGTGCGAGCGCCTCCTGCGCTCGGGTTATGAGACCTTACTGGGTCATCGGCGGATCGGGGTGGAAGGTTTGATTTTGCGCGGTTGAGGCGCAGCGATGTGCATAGGGTGTGCATAATTTGCGCGTTTGGGTGGGGTCTTTGTGTTGCAAGGTTTTTCCGGCTTCGGTCCTCCTTCGGCGGATAAACAGCGAAAGCGTGGCACCCGATCAGCGTCGAGTGCGTATGAGCCAAGCCGTGTCGACACGGCCCGGCTCACCAGGTGTTTTGGGGCTCTGTGGGTGGTCGGGTTACTTAGGCGGATTTGCGGTCGGCGAGTCGGTAGACGTAGGCGAGGATTTCGGCGACGGCGGCGTAGTGTTCGGCGGGGACTTCCTGGCCGGGATCGACGTCGCGGTAGAGGGCACGTGCGAGTTCTTTGCGTTCGACGATGGGGACGGCGTGGAGGGCGGCGAGTTGTCGGATGCGCATGGCGAGGTAGTCGGCGCCTTTGGCGAGGACCTTGGGGGCTTTCATGGTTTCGGGGTCGTATCGGAGGGCGACGGCGTAGTGGGTGGGGTTGGTGACGATGACGTCGGCGCCGGGGACGGCCTGGGAAACGCGTTGCATGGCGAGTTGGCGGGCGATGCGAGATCGGCGTTGTTTGGTGAGGGGGTCGCCGTCCATGTTGCGCATTTCTTCCTTGACTTCCTGCTTGGACATCTTGAGTTCTTCCTCGTTTTGCCACTTCTGGTAGCTGTAATCGAGGATGCCGAGAACGATGAGCATGATGGCGAGTTTGAGGGCGAGGAGGAAGACCATTTCGGAGGCGGCGAAGAAGGCCTGTGCGGTTTCGAGTTCGGCGAGGTGGCGGATTTTCTCGAGGTCGAGATAGACGAGGATCCCGCCGAGGCCGAGGAGTGCGACCACTTTGGCGAGGCTCTGGACGAGGCGCATCCAGGCGCGGAGGTTGACCATCTGCTGCGCGCCTTTGATGAGGTTGAACTTGCTGAACTTGGGCTGCATGGGTTTGAAGGTGAGGAGGAGTCCGACCTGGTAGAGGGTGGCGAGGAGTCCGATGAAGGCCATGAGAACCATGAAGGGGGCGATGAGCCAGAAGAGAACGTAGGAGGCGTCGTGGAGCATGGCCACGAGGTCGGTGGGTTGGGCGGGGTTGGGTGCGAAGGCGTTGCGGAGTCCGCGTTCGACGTTGATTTTGAGGGCGCCGAAGATCTGGAGCCCCATGAAGTAGAGGATGGTGACGCCGATGAGGAGTGCGATGGCGGCGGTGAGGTCGGCGCTTTTGGCGATGTTGCCGTCCTGGCGGGCTTTTTCGCGTTTTTTTGGCGTTGCCGGTTCGGTTTTTTCGGCGGCGCTCTCGGCCATGGGATCGAGTCCTGGGTTGTCTTAGGGCGTGATGACTTGGTCGGGCTGGAAGGCGATGAGGCTCATGATCATCTTGAGCATGTCTTTCATGGTGTCCTGGTAGACGGCGGCGATGGTGCTGGTGATAAGAACGATGAAGGCGAGGCCGACGACGATACGGAGGGCGAAGCCGATGCTGAGGATGTTCATCTGGGGGACGGTTCGGGCGACGAAGCCCATGGCGATGGTTTCGAGGAAGATGAGAGCGAGGAGGGGTGCGGCGACGCGAATGGTCATTTCGGTGATGAGGGTGACGCCTGCGACGGCGAGTTCGAAGATGGCCTGGAAGCCGGTGAAACCGCCGGGCGGGAAGTTATCGAAGCTTGCAATGAGGGTGGAGATGAGGATGAGGTGTCCGCCCATCAGCAGGAAGAGAGCGAGGGCGAGGACGAAGAGGAATTCGCCGAGGACGCCTGACTGTTCTCCGAGTTCGGGGTTAAGGACCTGTGCGAGGCCGAGGCCCATCTGCTGGTCCATGGTGTGTCCGGCCATCTGGACGCCTATGAGCGGGAGGCTGGCGCACCATCCGATGACGAAGCCGATGAGGAGTTCGACGGCCATGAGCGGGAGGAGTGTCCAGAGGATGAGGCCGTGCTCGAAGAGGGGCGCGAGGAAGCCGCTGGCGTCGCGGGTGGGCTCGAGGAGCATGGGGTAGATGGCGAGTGAGAGGCTGAAGGCGAAGAGCACGCGGATGAAGCGCGGGATGGCGTTGGAGCCGAACATGGGCGCGAAGAGGAAGAGCCCCGTCATGCGTGAGAGCACGAGGAGGAAGGCGGGTGTGTGGGGGAGCAGCCAGGAGAGGTCGACCATCTAGCGTTGGGGTTTCTGGTGTTTCAGCCCTGACCGGAGAACATGCGGGCGGAGAACTCCATGAGCTTGATGGCCATCCAGGGGACGGTGAAGATCGTGACGGCGCCCATGGCGAGGATTTTGGGGACGAAGGTGAGGGTTTGTTCCTGAATCTGTGTCATGGCCTGGAGGATGCTGATGGAGAGGCCGACGACGAGGGCGATGATCAGCACGGGTAGGCTGACGAGGAGGGTGAGCATGAGTGCTTCGCGGACGGTGTCGATGGCGAAGTCGGGTGTCATGGGTTATCTCCGGGTTAGAGGAAACCTGAGAGGTTGTAGCTGTTGAGCAGGCTGCCGGCGACGAGCATCCAGCCGTCGACCATGACGAACAGGAGCAGCTTGAACGGGAGTGAGATCAGGACGGGCGGGAGCATGAGCATGCCCATCGAGATGAGGACCGATGAAACGACCATGTCGATGATGAGGAACGGTAGGTAGAGGCGAAAGCCGATGAGGAAGGCGACCTTGAGTTCGGAGAGCATGAAGGCGGGGATGAGGGAGAGGGTGTCGACATCGGCGCGGGTGAGGGAGCTGGGGTCGGAGGTATCGACGCCTCGGTAGTTGAGGACCATGTAGACGTGGGACCAGTTGTCGGCGTGTTCGATCTGGTCGAACATGAACTGGCGGACGGGGGCTTTTCCGCGTTCCCAGGCCTGCCATTGGTCGATTTCGCCGAGCTGGTAGGGGACGACGGCGTCGGTCCAGATGCGTTCGAACACGGGGGCCATGATCATCAGGGTGAAGAAGAGGGCGAGCCCGGTGATGACCTGTGATGGCGGGAGTTGCTGGGTGCCGAGTGCCTGGCGGAGGAGGGCGAAGACGACGACGGCGCGCGTGAAGCTGGTGCACATGACCAGGAAGGAGGGCGCGAGTGAGATGAGGGTGAGGAGGAGGATGATGGAGAGGGAGGCGGAGAGGTCGCCTCGGGGTGCATCATCGGAGGGGTCGGAGGGGTTGAGAGGGATCGCGCGGCTGGCGTTGTCGAGGAGGGAGAGGGGGTTGAACTCCTCGATGCCGGGTGGTGTGTCTGATTGTTCCTGTGCAACGGCCGTGAGGGGTGTCAGGGCGAACAGGATCAGCAGGAGAGACAGGAGCCGTGGCCAGTGTTTTGTGTTCATCCGACCCACCCCCCTGCCCCCCCCGCTACGGCGGCGACTTTCGGCTTCGTTCTGTTGGCCTTCGTGGATGAAGCGAGTTGGCTGTTTGTGTTGGCGGCTGTGTTGCGGATGCGGCTGAGGAGTTGGGAGAGGTCTTCGCGGGCGCGGTCGACGGGTTCGGTGGTGGCCGTCAGGTCTTCGGGTTCGTTCTCGAGTTGGCGGAGGACGTCGCTGAAGCCGGAGGCGGCTGTGGTGGAAGTGCGGCCGAGGATGGCGGCGACTTCCTCGGGTTGGGTGATTTCGGAGAGACAGCTGAGGGCCTGTCCGGTGTCGGAGCAGACGAGGACGCGTTGGCCGACGCGTAGGAGGAGGATCTGGCTGCGGGGTGCGACGGTGGTTCTTGAGAGGACTTCGACGTCGGCGGTGGGTCGTGCGGTGACGGCCTGGTGGCCGGAGAGTTTCTGGTAGAGCCAGCGGGCGGCGAAGATGAGGGCGATGACAACGCCCAGGGCGGCGGCGGTTTCGAGGAGCCACCAGTAGGAGGTTTGGTCGGAGCTGGCGGGGAGGGTTTGGGTTTCGGCGTTGTTCTGGGGGGCGCCGAGTGGCTGGAGGTCGTCGCGGAGGGAGGCGGTGGGTGGGAGGAGGGTGCGTTCGTCGTCGATGGTTACTTGCGGGCTTTGGGCATTGGTGGTGTGTCGTGGCTCGGGCTCGGTCATGTCGAGCGCGAGGGCGGTGAGGCGGTCGGCGGAGGCGGTGTTGATGAGGAAGCAGGCGAGGAAGGCGAAGGCGTAGAGACAGGCACGGCCCTGTAGGGGTCTGGCACCCGGGGATAGCGTTTGGGTTTTGCGTGCGCGATGGTGGCGCATTTGGTGGTCCTCCGTGACCATTTTTGTCCGTCGGCTCCGCCGGCGGTTTGGCGTTTTGGTTGTCGGCACCCCGGGCTTGCGCCTGGGGCTCGTTGCGATTGATTAGGTGGTGGCGGTTTCGGGTTGTTCCTGTTGCTGGGCTTCGAGGGCGGCTTCCTGGGCTTCCTCGGCGAGGTTGGCGACGATTTCGCTGATGCGGATGCAGAAGTTGTCGTTGAGGACGAGAACTTCGCCTCGGGCGACGAGTCTGCCGTTGACGTAGACATCGACGGGGTCACCGGCGAGTTTGTCGAGTTCGACGACGGAGCCTTCGGCGAGTCGGAGGACGTCTTCGACGAGCATCTCCGTGCGTCCGAGTTCGATGGAGCACTCGAGGTCGACATCGCCGAGCATTTCTATGGCGTGGCCGGTGGCGGGGTCGATGGGTTCTTCGACGTAGGGTTGGCCTTCGGTATCGACGAGGTTTTTGAGTTCTTCGACGGAGGCCTGGGCGTCGGCGAGTGCGTCCTGCACGTCGTTGACGGGTGGGTCGTTCTGAGGCGGGTTTGTTTCAGCCATGGCGTCCTTGCCCTGGTTGGGTGTTTGGGATTGAGAGCTTAACCGTCGGAGCGGAATTGGGTGGCTTTGGGTATGAGGACCTGATCGATGTAGGACTTTCCGGTTTCCTCGTCGCGGCCGAACTGCTCGTCGAGGGCGGCGTGGATCTGTCGTCGGAGTGTGGAGAGGTCGGGTTCGAGGAGGAAGGAGGGTTCGGCTCGTCGGAAGATGGTGGCCATGGCGTTGCTGATCTGGGCTCGGAAGGTGTCGATGCGTTGCTCGACGATGGCCTGGTGACGGGCTTTGACGACGACGTAGACCTCGGTGTCGTAGAGGTAGGCGCGTCCGGTGCGTGTGTTCTGGAACTTTTCGGCGACGACGAGGACTTCGGCGGGCATCTCGGCGAGGGCGGCTTCATCGGCGGCGCGGATATCGGCTTCGACGGTTTCGGGTCCGCCAGCGAACATGAAGATGCCGACGATGACAACGGCCTCGATGATGACGACGGCGGCCACGGCGATGATGGTCTTCATCGGGAGCTTTTTTGGCTGCTCGGCTGCGTTGTCGTTTTCTTCGGGCATGTCTGGACCTGTTGAACGGTGTTTCCTCGGGTTACGGGCCTGCTACGGCCTCTGGCTGTAAGTAGTCATCGACAATTGAGGCGCTGACGATGACTTCGGCCCGTCGATTGGATTGCTGGGATTCGAGGGTGTAGGCGCGTTGGATGACGGGTTCGAGGTCGGCGACGCCTGTGAGGCGGAATCGGTCGGCTCGGAGGCCGACATCGGTGTCTGTGAGATAATCGAAGACGGACTTTGCTCTGGCGAAAGAGAGCTGCCAGAGGTCGGGGTAGTCGGAGTGGCCGGCCATGAGTTCGAGTTGGGCGGCGTGTCCGCGGATCATGATGATGTTGTTGAATCCGCGGACCTGTTCGATGACGGGCTGGAGTTGCTGTTTGGCCTGGTCGGTGAGTTCGGCGGAACCGGGTTCAAAGATGAGTCGTCCGCCGACGGCGTAGAGTTCGCCTTCGCGGATGGTTCTGACTTCGGGGTTTTTGCCTTCGATGGAGGGGTCTTCGATGTCGGCTTTGGACTGGACGGGGGTGGGGTTGAGTTCGACTTCTTCGAGTTTCTGGATGAGTGAGAGTTCGGGGTCGTCGTCGGTGGGCAGTTTTCCGCCGCCGCCTTTCATGCCGAAGGCTTTCTTGATTTCCTCGACGACGGCCTGGAACTCGTCTTCGCGTTTGATTTCGGAGAAGGAGACGATGAGGACGAAGAAGCAGAGGAGGAGGGTGACCATGTCGCCATAGGTCACCATCCATTCGGGTGCACCGGCGGGTCCCTTTTTTTGGCGCTTCTTGGGCATCTCGGTGGTCCGTGGGTGCGGGGTCGCGGTTTAGGCGGCCTTTTCTTCCTCGTCGTCGGTCATCTTTCGGAGGTGTGGTGGGAGAGCGGTTTTTAGTTTCTGCTCGACGATTCTGGGGTTATCGCCTGACTGGATGGCCATGACGCCTTTGACAATGATGGTCTTGTAGAGGACTTCCTCGCTGGACCTGGTGGCGAGTCGGTCGGCCATGGGGAGCGCGGCGGCGTTGGCGATGATGGATCCGTAGAGGGTGGTGAGCAGGGCGACGGCGAGGCCGGCGCCGATGGAGGCGGGGTCGGAGAGGTCGTTGAGCATGGCGACGAGGCCGATGAGGGTGCCGATCATGCCCATGGCGGGGGCGTATTTGCCGACGGCGTCGAACATGGCCTTGCTGGACTCGTGTCGGTCCATGAGGCTTTCGAGTTCGCTGTCCATGATCTGTTCGATGAGTTCGGGGTCGGTGCCGTCGACGGCCATCTGGATGCCGCGGACGATGAAGGGGTCGTTGACTTCCTTGATGGAGTTTTCGAGGCTGAGGATGCCGTCGCGTCGGGCGATTTCGGCGAAGGCGACCATCTGATCGATGAGTTCATCGATGGGGAGGGATTTGTAGAAGACGGCTTTCTTGATGGCGGGGACGATGCGTTTGAGCTGTCCTGCGGGGGAGACAAAGAAGAGGATGGTGCAGGAGGCCCCGATGACGAGGACGACAGAGGGGATGTCGACGTAGGTGATGAGCTGCCCGCCGAGGACGAGCGTCCAGAAGATGAGGAGCCATGTCCCGATGACTCCGAATACGATTCCCAGGTCCATGGCACATCCTCAGCGCTACGCGTTCGCAGTCGGTGTTATCGGCGGTCGGCGGTTTGGGGGTTGAGTTGTTGTGGTTTGGATTGTGTCAGGATGGCGGGAGGAGTCTTCGGAGGCTTCGGCCGTACTCGATGGCGAGTTCGACGACGCGTTCCATGGATTCTTTGACGATGAGGTGGTCGCCATTGATGAGTTTGATGGTGGTGTCGGGTTTGGCCTCGACGGTTCGGATGAGCTCGGCGTTGACGATGATGGGCTGGTCGTTGAGTCTGGTGACCTTGATCATGGGCTAGCTCGTCTCGTTGTCGTGTCGCGAGGCGTGTGATTATCGGACAATGGTGAGGAGTTCGTCGATGAGCTGGTTGGAGGTGGTGATGACCCGTGAGTTGGCGCTGAAGCCGGTGGATGCGGCGATAATGTTGATGAATTCCTCGGTGAGTTCGACGTTGGAGAGTTCGAGCTGTCGTCCGAGGACCTGGCCGGAGCCGCCTGAACCGGGTGCGACGATGGTGGGGATGCCGGAGTTGTTGGAGGCTCGGAAGAGGTTGCCGCCTAGCTCTTCGAGGCCTTCGTTGTTGGAGAACATGGCGAGGGGGACGCGGCCGAGGGTTCGTAGGAGACCGTTGGAGAAGACGCCATCGATAGTGCCATCGGAGGAGACCTGGAAGTCTTCGAGGGTTCCGAGGGAGAAGCCATCCTGGCTGGTGGCGGAGATCTCGGAGCCGATGCCTTCATTGAAGAAAGCGGAGGTGGCGCCGAAGGGATCGGTCCAGTCGAGTTCGATCTGGAGGGGTGTGCCAGCGCCGGTGTTGTCGCGGTCGATGGTGATGGTGGAGTTGTTGGCTCCGATGTAGCGTCCCTGCGTGTCGAACTGGAGGGTGCCGTTGCCGACGCGTCGGTCGAGGCTGGTGTCGTCTTCGGATTCGGCGAAGAATCGCCAGGTGGTCCCTGCGTTGTCCTTGTTTTCGAGGACGATGTTGAGGTTGACGGTGACGGGTGTGCCGAGGCTGTCGTAGACAACGAAGGTGGTTTGGGCGGACTCGCCGATGGCGGGGTTGTTGATGTTGTCGGTGGTGAAGTTGATGGGCGAGACTGGGCTGAGCGAGCCCTGATTGACGATGATGTTGTCGAGCTGGAGGTCGATAGCGTTGCCGACGCCGAGGTTGGCATCGATGCGGATTTCGCCTGCGGCGGTGATAGCGAGGGCTCCGCCTGGGAGGGTGGTGTCGATGCCTAGGACGTCTTCGAAGAAGTCGAGGAGGTCCTGGACGGTGGTGCCGGAGTCGTCGGCGGTGGTGACGCCTGCGGGTGCGACTTCGAAGGTTTTAGCTCCGATGAGGACGCCGCCTTTGCGTGCGCCTTCGAAGGTGATGATGTCGCCTGGGGTGAAGATGGGTGCGCCGCTTGAGGCGGTGTGGACCTGGTCGAGGGTGGTGGCGGCGGTGATCGGTGTGCCGAGCGTGTCGGAGAAGAGGGCTTCGGAGGTGGTGAGTGAGCCTGCGGAAGCGACGTCGCCGCCGGCGTTGAGGTTTCCGGCGAACTTCACGCTGTCGGTTTCCTGGGCGATGGTGAGTTTGCCGATGGGGATGTTGATGTTGGAGAGGAGGCCTTCGACGATCTGGAACTGGTTGTCGACGGGGTAGCCCTGGACGCGTCCGCCTGTGGTGGTGACGAGGTTGAAGTCGCGGTCGAGGGTGAAGTTGCCGGCTCGGGTGTAGAGCTGCTGGCCTTCCTGTTCGACGACGAAGAAGCCGTTGCCCTGGATGGCCATGTCGGTGGCGACACCCGTGGGTTGGAGGGCTCCGGAGTTGAAGTCTCGGGTGATGGCACCGACGCGGACGCCGAGGCCGATCTGCGCGGGGTTGGAGCCGCCTCGTGCGTTGTTGGGTGAGGTGCCGTTTTTGATGGTGTCGAGGATCTGGGTCTCGAACTGGAGGCGAGAGCGTTTGAAGGCGGTGGTGTTGACGTTGGCGATGTTGTTACCGACGACGTCGAGCATCTGTGAGGAGCCGTTCATGCCCGAGAGTCCGGTGAACAGCGAGTGTGTCAGTGGCATAACAAAACCTCTCTAAGTGAGCGTTGGCCCGCTTGGCGTTTAGCGTTGTCCGTTGTTCTGGTCCTGTGGCTTCAGATCGTGTCCGAGTGGTTTGGCGGCCTCCATGAGCTGCCTGACGGAGGCGTTCTCGGTGTTGGCGAGTGCGCCCAGCAGGTTCTGGGCGGGTGTTTTCTGGGTGGCTGCTTCGGCGTCGGGCTGCTGGGCCTGGGTGGCTTCGGCGAGGAGGTCGTCGAAGGGTCGTGACTCGAAGGTGGAGCTGCTGGTTGGCGCAGGGGAAGCGGGTGACTGTACGGGTCGTACGGCTGGTTCGAGGAGTCGGAGCAGGTTGTCGCTGGCGTTGGTGGTCACGCTGGTTTCCTGCGGGTTTTAGCCGTAGCGGGTCACGAGAGTTGCCGGGACTTCCTTGGTGGCCCCGCCTCCGACATCGACCTTGAGCATGAGCCCGCCTTCCTGGAGCAGGACGGCGTCGACGGTGCCGGAGAAGTCGTTGCCCTCGGCGTCGGTGCCGCCGACGCGTTGGCCGACGAGCGCGGCGCCGTTGAGGGCTACGAGGTCGAGGAGCAGTGATGGGATGAGGGCTTCATCGATGCCGCCCGGGTCCTGGATGCCCTGGAGTCGGTCGTCGGGGATTTCCTGGCCGGTATCGAGGGTGAAGATGGACTTGCCGTCGCGGTTGGTGACGGAGGCGACGCGGCCGGTGACGACCTGGCCGTCGTTGGCGACGCCGGTGACGGTCTTGCCGATCAGCGAGGTGGCTGAGGCGAAGCTGTTTTGCGTCACCAGTGCCTCGAGGCTGTCCTGGAGTTCGTTCTGAGACTCGATGTTCTGGAGTCCTGAGAGCTGGTCGATGATGGCGGCGGAGTCGTTGGGCTCGAAGGGGTCCTGGTTGGCGAGTTCTTCGACCATGATGCGGACGAAGTCCTGGCTGGAGAGTTCAGCGAATCGGTTCTGAGAGGTTGTTGAGGCGGCTGAGATGCCGCCTAGGCTGGCTGCTGACATGTTGGGCTCCTATCGCCGTGTGTTGGCGGCGGTGGGCTCGGGTTGTTTGTTGAAGAGTTGGTTGAAGTCGTTGGCCGGGTTTTGATCCCGCTGAGGATCACGTTGACGGGATGAGTTGTTTTGCTGCTGGGAGGGGTCTCTGGGATCGCGTTGGTTGAGCGGGTCGTCGGAGGTTTGTGAGGTGTTGGACGAGCCGTTCATGGCTTGGACGGAGAGGCGATCGACCGAGAGGCCCTGGGATTCGAGGCCGGCGCGGAGCCGGGCGATGTCCTGGCTGAGGGTTTGGCGTCCGGCGTCGGTTTCGGCGTGGAAGGTGGCGGAGACGGTGGTTCCGCGGAGTTCCATCTGGATGCGGACGGTGCCGAGTTCGGGTGGGGTGAGTCTCAGGGTGACGGCACCCCCCTGCTGCTGGACGGCGGAGCGGAGGGCGCGGTTGAGGCGTGCGCCGTTGATGGTGTCGGGCTCGGCTCCGAGTCTTGGCTGGTTGGGGGCTTCGGGTTGGCGGGCGGGTTGGGCGTCTGTGAGTTTGCGGAGGAGTTGGTCGGCTTCCTGGCCGGCGGGTTTGGTGGAGGGGTTGGCTTCGGCGGTGGTGGCGGGTTTGAAGGCGTTGTTGTCGCGGTCGTTGGCGGCGGTTTTGAACTGACCTTCGTTGGATTCGGTGTCGGTGCTGGTTTCGGACTGGTTTTGGTCGCTGGTTGCGGCGGCGTTCAGTGATTGTGTGGTGGGCTGGGTGGCCGTCTGGTCGTTGACTGCCTGTGGTGAGGTGGTGGCCTGGGTCCTGGGTGTGGGCTGCTGGGTGCTCGCCTGTATAGGTTTTGGTGTGTTGTCCTGCAGGGCGGTTTGTGCTGTGGACTGGGCGTTGGCAGCCGTCGGGGCGTTCTGCTGGGTTTGGGTTTGTGTAGCTTGGGTATCTGCCTGATTGGCTGTCTGGCGGGTTTCTACGGCTTCGGTCTGGTCGGGAGAGGCGGGTTGTGCCTGAGCCTGTAGATCTTTGGGGGTTGTGGGTTGTTCCTGGGTTGCGGGCTGGCTGGTGGTCTCGGTGGATGTGTCTTCCGCCGATGGTTGTTCTTCGTTGGTGGATTCGGCTTTGGTTTCTGCTGTTTGGGGCCTGGTGTCGGCAGGTTCTTTGGGGTCGGGCTTCTTGCGCTGGGGCGTGTTTTGATCGAGGGTGAATTTTTCGCGTTCGGGAGGATTGCTGGCGGAGCGCGCGGGTGGCGTGGCTCGTTCGGTCGCGGCGGGCGGTAACAGGGTGGTGATGGCTGACATGATTTAGAGGTTGTTCCCGGCGAGTGGGTTGGCGTTGGTGAGGGAGGGGTCATTGACGCCACGGTCGCGGAGGCGGCGGATGATGTCGGTGAGTTGGGGGATGTCGGCGGGTTCCTTGAACTCACGGAGTACGGCGCCGGCCTTGCGGGGTTGCATGGCGGCGAGGATATCGATGGCTTCTTCGAGGCGGTTTTCGCGGGTCATCTGATCGACGACGGATTTGGCCTGTCGGGCCTGGATGGCCTCGAACATGGCGACGGCCTGCTGGAAGTCGGCTTCTTCGGTGGTGTTGCGTTGCTCGTTTTTGTAGCGGTCGAAGGCCTCGCGTTCGGCGGCGAGTTTGGATTGTTCGCGAGCGAGGAGGCTCTTGAGGCGGTTGATCTGGCCGCGGAGGTCGGCGGTTTCGGATTGCAGGCGTTCGAGGCGGTGCATGGAGAGTTCGTCGGCTTGCTGCTGGGAGGCTAGTCGCTGGCTGAGTGAGACGGGGCCCTGAGCGACGGCTTCGAGTCGGGCGGCATCGGCGGCGAGTTGGCGATTCTCCTCGGCGATGCGTTCGGCTTCGGCGAGGGCGGCCTGCTCTTCGGGGATGGTCGGTGTGAAGAGGTCGACGAGGCGGTTGAGGCGGTCTTCGTTGATGCGGTCGGTGGCGTAGAGCCAGCCAACGCCGGCACCGGCGGCGGTGAGGTGGATGAGCAGCAGCAGGACGAATCCGAACCAGAGTGATCTCATAGCTGGTGGCCCTCGCGTGCGGGGTGGGAGAGGTTGGCGAGGGTGGTCTGGAGGGCGGCTTCTTCGAGGAGGTTGTTTTCGCGGCGTCGCTCTGTGTGTTTCCAGTCGGCGAGGTCGCGGTCGTGGAGGAGCTCCATGGCTTTGCGTTTGCGGGCGGCTTCGGCGAGTTGTCGTCGCGCGGTTTCGATGTGGGGTTCGAGGGCGGCGAGTTTGTTGACGATGCCCTGGCCGGAGAGGAGCGTGTGGCTGTTGTGGCGGCCGAACTGGGTGACGGCGTTGAGGTCGATCTTTCCGGTCAGGCTGTCGCGGAGTTGTCGCTTGCCGGTGGTGATTCTGTTTTGTGTCTGGAGGAGTTGGTCGCGGAGTTGTTGCTGGTTGGCGAGGATGTTGGCGAGATTCCGCTGGGCGCGCTGCTCTACTCGGCGGCGCTCATCTAGCAGTGACTGGTAGCGGAATTGGAATCGTGCCATGGTTGATCTGGTTTGGGGTTAGCGTCGGATGGGTGGGTTGGGGGTGACGCCTGGGCGTTGCTTGCGGAGGCGGGCCTGTTCGATGAGTTTGGCGAGGGCGATGATCTGGGCCTGTGTCTGACGGAAGTCGCTGAGGCCGCGGGATTCCTGCTGGCCCTGCTGGAGGAGGGCATCGATGTTGGGTTTGAGTTCGATGGCGAGGTCGAAGTCGGGGTTGTTACCGGCGGTGTAGGCACCGATGGTGAGGAGGTCTTCGACCTGCTCATAAGCGGCGAGGAGCTTGACGACTTCGCGACGGGCGGATTCGTGTTCTTTGGTGACGATGTCGGTGGCGACACGGCTGATGGACTTGAGGACGTCGATGGCGGGGTAGTGGGCACGTTCGGCGAGTTTCCGGGAGAGGATGAGGTGTCCGTCGAGGACGCCACGGCAGGCTTCGGAGACGGGGTCGTCGAGTTCGTCGCCTTCGATGAGGACGGAGTAGATGCCGGTGATGGAGCCTGCGGGCGAGCGGCCGGAGCGTTCGAGGAGCTTGGGGAGGTTGGCGAAGACGGAGGGCGGGAAACCCTTGGTGGCGGGCGGTTCGCCGGCGGCGAGTCCGATCTGGCGGAGTGCCTGGCAGTAGCGGGTGACGGAGTCCATGATGAGGAGGACGTCGTTGTGGTCGGCGCGGAACCATTCGGCGATGGCGGTGGCGGTTTCGGCGGCGCGGACGCGTAGGGGTGGCGGCTCGTCGCCGGTTGCAACGACGACGACGGATCGTGCGAGGCCGTCGGGGCCGAGGACGGCTTCGACGTAGTCCTTGACTTCGCGGCCGCGTTCGCCGACGAGTGCGATGACGGAGACCTCGGCGGCGGTGTTGCGGGCCATGGTGCCGAGGAGGGTGGATTTGCCGAGTCCGGGTGGGGCGAAGACGCCGATGCGTTGTCCTCGGCCGAGGGGGAGCATGGCATCGACGGCGCGGACGCCGGTGGCGATAGGGTGTTCGATGCGTGGGCGGGACATGGCCTGATCGGGCTGGCGGCGGAGGGGCCAGGTGGCGGAGGCTTCGATGGGTCCCTGGCCGTCGATGGGTTCGCCAAGGGCGTTGATGACACGACCGAGGAGGGCGTGTCCGACGCGGACGGTGGGTCGGTGCTGGACGGCGATGGCGTGGTCGCCGGCGCGGATCCCGCTGGCTTCGGCGAGGGGCATGGCGAGGGCGGTGGATCGTTCGAAACCGATGATCTCGGCGGGGATGGGTCGGCTGGAGAGGGTTCGGGGCTGTATGGAGACGAGGGTGCCGATGGGGGCGGCGATGTCTTCGATGCGCAGGGTCAGGCCGCGCAATTCTGACACCGTGCCGCGCAATTCCAGCGGGCTGGCTTCTTCTACGAGCTTGAATTGCTCAGCGAGTAGCGTCATCGCCTGATCTCCCTGCGAATGGCGTGCCTGTCGGGCGGATGGCCGTGTTGGTTATGCGTTGGGGTTGGGATCGTCGTCGCTGGGTTGAGCGGTGGTGTCCATTTCGGCAGGCTCGGACTGGGGCTCAAGCGACTCGGGGGGAGCTTCGTCGTGGAGCGGTGGCAGGATGGCTTCGACCATGCGCTGGACCTGGGTGTCGATGGTGGCGTCGACCTGTCCCTGCCCGAAGCGGGCGATGCACCCGCCTGGCGTGATCTGGTCGTCGTCGACGAGCTCGACCTGTTTGAGGTGAGAGAATCGCTGCAGGAGCTCGGGGAGGGCTTTTTCGAGGATGGGGCGGTCGTCGGGGTTGATGCGGACGGAGACTTTGAGGGGTCGGAGGATATGGCCGAGGGCCTCGGCGAGTTGGTCGACGATGATCTCGCGATCGACTTCGATGACGCGGTGGACGAGTCTTTCGGCGAATCGGAGAGCGAAGCCCATGAGGCCTTCGCGGGCTTCGGTGGTGAGGCGGTCGAATTCGGTTTCCCAGCGGGTGCTGAGGTCGAGCCAGGCTTCCTGGATGTGGGCGAGCTGTTCGCTGGCTGCGTCGAAGGCTTCCTGGCGTCCCTGTTTGAGTCCCTGGGCGTGTCCTTTTTCGAGTCCGTCCTGGTAGCCGGCTTCGACGCCCTGTTCTTCGGCGCCGCGCTGGAGGTCGGCGGCCTGGAGTTCGGCCTGTCGGATGATCTGTGCGGCTTTGGCTTCGGCGGCCTGTCGGAGCCGTGCGGCCTGGGCTCCGATGTCGCCGAAGTCGAGGACGATGGCCTCTTTGATGGCGGGAGCGGATTGTGTTTTTCTGACCACTGGCATCGGGTTGATCCTGGACGGCCTGGGGCCGGTGGTTGGGGTTTAGACGATGAGGTCTTTGTCTCCGCCTCGGCCGGAGATGATGATTTCGCCGGCGTCCTCGAGTCTGCGGACGATGTCGACGATGCGCTGCTGGGCGGTTTCGACATCGGTGATACGGACGGGGCCCATGTATTCCATGTCTTCCTTGATGAGAGCGGCGGCGCGGGCGGACATGTTGCCGAAGATCTTCTCCTTGAGTCCGTCGCTGCCGGTGCGGAGGGCGAGGGCGAGTTCGTCGTTGTCGACTTCCTTGAGGACGGCTTGGATACCTTTGTCGTCGACGTGGAGGATGTCTTCGAAGACGAACATGAGTCGTCGGATTTCTTCGACGAGGTCGGGGTCTTCGGCTTCGAGGCCTTCCATGATGCCCTTCTCGGTGGTGCGGTCTACGAGGTTGAGCATCTCAGCGACGGTGTCGACGCCGCCGATCTTGGCGAAGGACTGGTTAAGTAGGTTAGCAAGCCGCGCTTCGAGTCCGGCTTCGACCTCGGAGATGACTTCTGGGTTGGTCTGCTCCATGTTGGCGACGCGTTTGACGACTTCGATCTGCTTGGCGGTGGGCAGGCCGGCGAGGATTTCGGAGGCTTTGTTGTAGTGGAGGTGGGAGACGATCAGGGCGATGGTCTGGGGGTGTTCGTCCTGGATGAAGGTGAGGAGGTTCTGGGATTCGGCTTTCTGGAGGAAGGCGAAGGGGGTCTTTCGGACCTGCTGGCTGATCTGCTGGATGATGCGGTTGGCTTCGGCGGGGTCGAGCGATTTGAGGAGGAGGTTGCGGGCGTAATCGAGTCCGCCCTCGCGGGCCCAGGTGTTGGCGACGGCGATGTCGTAGAACTCTTTGAGGACGGCGTCGCGGATTTTCCCGGGGATATCGAGCATGCTGGCCAGTTCGCGCGTGACTTCCTCGACGCCTTTGGGCGAGAGCTGGCTAAGCAGGATGCTGGAGGCTTCCTCATCGAGCGCGAGGAGGAGGATGGCGGCTTTTTTGAAGCCGTCGAGTTCCTCGATGCTGGTGATGGGAGCCTGCTGTTGTAGGGGCATGTGTGATTGGTGTTCTTAAGGTTGGTTACTCGTCGGTCTGGACCCACTTACCGATGAGGTGTCCGGCTTCGGTGGGGTTGGCCTTGATCATTTCAGAGATCTGCTGGGCGATGCGTCGGCTGTTGAGTTCTTCTTCGTCGAGTTCGACGCCTGAGAGCGTGTCTTCGACTTCGTCGACCTCGCCGACGAGTTCGTCGTCGTCGGGCAGTGACGGCGGGACGCCGGCGAGTTCTTCGACGGAGGGCAGCTTTTCGGGCTGGGTGGCCTTGCGAACCATCATGAGCATCATCAGGAGGGCGGCGCCGGAGAGGCCGACGATGCCGATGGGGCCTGCCCATTGCGCGGCGGTGGAGGCGAGGGTGAGGCCGGTGTCGGCGGTGTTGAACTGGTCAGTCGGGATGAGGGTGGCGTCGGGGACCCAGGTGACGTTGAGGAGCGGGGGCTGGGTTGCTTCGATGAGCGGCCGGACCTGCTCTTCGATGCGTGTGAGGTGTTCGTCGATGAGGCCCTGGATGGCTTCGGGCGCCGGGACGGTGGCTTGCTCGCCTTCAGCGGGCGGGTTTTGGCTGCGGTGGAGGTTGACGAAGTAGCCGTAGGGAACACCTATGGCGACGTTGACCTGTTCGACTTCGTAGCCGGTGAGTTGTTCGTCGAGGGTTTGGAGGAGGGGTTTGTCGCCGAACTCAGATCGTTGGAAGTTCCGGCTGGTTTCAGTGCCGGTACTCGCGCCGCCATCGATATCGAGTCCGACGTTGGAGCGTGGTCCGGGCTCGCCTGCGTTGGCGACATTGCGGGTGTTTTCCTCTTGGGTTTCCTGGACGCGGAGGGGCTCGGTGGTGTCGTACTGCTGCTGGAGGCGTCGACCGCGGTGGACGTTGGAGGTTTCGACGCTGACCTCGACGATGACGCCTGAGATGTAGCGGAGGGTTCGTTCGATTTTCTGGCGGAAGTCCCTGGTGTGTACCTGGCGGATTTCGAGGGCGTCGGTAGCGAGAGCTTCGTCATCGGCGGGGACGCGCCAGCGTTTGAGGTTGTTGCCATCGACGACGACGACGGATTCTGGGTCGAGTTCGGCGAGGGTTCCGGAGACGAAGCCGGCGATGGCTCCGACGATCTCTTTGTTGACGGCTCGTCCTGCCTGCATCCAGACGGTGACGGCGGCGGAGGGTTCGTCGAAGGTCTGGTCGAATCCACGGCGGTCGGGGACGGAGATCACGACGGAGGCGCGCTGGACGCCGGCCATCTTGCCGATGATGTTGGAGGCGACGCGTTGCCTAGCGATGTTGAAGGCTCGTTCGCCTTGTTTATCGGTGACCCAAGGCGACTGTTCGGCGATGAGCTGGTCGAAGGCGGCGGAGGCATCGTCTGAGGTGAGGTCGTTCTCGATGATGACGGCCATAGCGCGGTCGACGTCGGCTTTGGGGACGAGGACCTGATCGCCTTCGACTTCGGCGTTGATGCCGGCTGCCCGGAGGGAGCGGAAGACGGATTCGGTTTGTCCGGGTGCGAAGTCGAGGGCGTACTGTTCGGGGGCGCTGGCGACGATGACGAGCATGCCGCTGACGAGCAGACCGAGGGTCAGCACGGTGGCGATGAGCCATTTCTGGCTGGCAGTCATGCCTTCGGATTGCGCGCGGATCTGTAGCCAGTATTGCTTGATGAAATCCACGTTCGGGCCTCCATGCCTCGGGCCCTTTCCCGGCCCTTCTGATCGATGCCCTCCTGGCATCGATGGTTGCTACTCGTCGCCGGGGCTCCGCCTCGACGGTGTTGTGTCTGGGTCAGACTCGGATCTGTTTCACTTCCTCGTAGGCGTCCATCATCTTGTTACGGACCTGGAGCAGGAGTTGGAAGGCGATGTCTGCCTGGTTCTTGGCCATGGCGACGCCGTCGATGTCGTCACGTCTTCCGGCGGCGAGGTCTTCGATGGCCATCTCGGCGTCTTTCTGGAGCCGGTTGACCTGTTCGATTTCCTTCATGAGCGCGTCGCGGAAGCTGCTGCCTCGTTCGGTGGACGCAGACGTTGATCGCTGGGCCGCGGGGTTGGCGGCGTTGGGTGCATTCTGGATGAGTCCGAGTGGGTCGGTCATGGCTGTCGTGGTTTACGCCTGGGATTGTTTCAGGCGAGGAGTTTAAGGGTGTTACGCATCATGGTTTTGGTGGCTTCGGCGGCGGTGATGTTGGCTTCGTAAGCGCGGCTGGCTTCGAGGGCGTTCACCTGCTCGATGGACGAGTTGATGTTTGGGTAGTAGACGTAGCCTTCGGAGTCGGCGTTGGGGTGGTTTGGCTGGTGTCTAGCTCGGAAGGGCGCATCGTCGAGGAGGATCTCGCGGACGTGGACGCCTTTGTTGGAGCCGGTGGACGGGTCGCCGGGCGCGAAGACGGCGATGCGTCGTCGGTAGGGGTCGTACTCGCCTTGGGCGTTGTAAATGGAGGAGGAGTTGGCGATGTTGGCGGAGATGACCTCGAGGCGCGTTCGCTGAGCGACGAGTGCGGAGGCCGAGATGTTCAGTGAACCAAACATGGATCAAGCTCCGGGTTACGGTCGTTCGCGGATGGCGGAACGGAGGAGGTCGAACTGGCCCTTAAGAAAGTCGATGGTGGCGTTGTGGGCGAGGGTGTTCTCGGCGAGGGCCTGCATGGTTCGCTCGAGGTCGCGGTTGTTCTGGTCGTGGTAGAGGATGCCTTCGTTGGCCTGAGCTGTGTCGAAGGACATCCTGCCGTCGCGCTCGGAGATCTGGCGTGTGGGCGTGAGGCGGAGGTCTCCATCGAGGGGTCTTCTTGAGCGGCGGCGCTGGTCGATGGCCTGGCCGAGTTGCTGCTGGAATAGTTCGGGGTTGAGATCGCCTGGCTTGAAGTAGGGGGTCGAAAGGTTGGCGATGTTGTTGGTGAGGACTTTGTGTCGTTGCGCGGTGAAGGTGGCCATCCGCTGCAGGGCGGGTAGCGCTCCGTGGTCGAGGACACCTTGGATCATGGTTTTCATGGCCATGGGGTGTTTTTCTGCAACTGGCGTGCCCTTTTGATTGGCCTGTGAAACTCGGGGGTTGAAGACCGATTTCAGCGTATGACGCGCAAAGGTTGCGCCCTGGTGGGCGTTTGTTGCGCGTTGACTATCAGGCGGTTTGGGCGATGAGCCGCTGCTCCTTCCACTTCTTGAGTTTGAGTCCGAGGGTGCGTACGCCGATGCCGAGGGCCTTGGCGGTTTTCTGTCGGTTGCCGCCGAAGTAGCCGAGTGCCTGGACGATCTGCTCGCGCTCGACTTCTTCGAGTGAGCGGACGGGGCCGATCGAAGGGGGTGCGGTGACGCGGCCTGGCGTGACGACGAGCGGGGGCGTTTCGTGATTTGCGGCGTGTTCGGTTTGTGCGGGCAAGGGTGAGGCTAGTGGGGCCGATGGGCCGGGCGTGGTGAGCCAGGGTTCGATGAGGTCTGCTTTGATGAGCCCGCCTCGGGTGAGGACGGAGGCTCTTTCGCAGATGTTCTGGAGCTCGCGGACATTGCCGGGCCAGGGGTAGGCGCGGAGGAGTTTGAGGGCGGCGGCGTCGAGTTTTTTGGGTTCGCGGCCTTCGCGGAGGGCGACCTGCGAGAGGAAGTGTTCGGCGAGGAGAGGGATGTCGGCCTCACGGAGCCTTAGGGAGGGGAGTTCGATGGGTAGGACGTTGAGCCGGTAGTAGAGGTCCTGGCGGAAGTGGCCGGAAGCGACGGCGAAGCGGAGGTCGCGGTTGGTGGTAGCGAGCACGCGGACATCGACGGTGAGGGTGGTGCTTGAGCCGACGCGCTCGAACTGGCCTTCCTGGAGGACGCGGAGGAGCTTGGCCTGTAGGGTCGGGCTGATTTCGGAGATTTCGTCGAGGAGGATGGTTCCGCCATCGGCGAGTTCGAAGCGGCCTTTGCGGAGCTGGTCGGCACCGGTGAAGGCGCCTTTTTCGTGTCCGAAGAGTTCGCTTTCGAGGAGGCTGGTGGAGAGTGCGGCGCAGTTGACGCAGAGCATGACGCGATCGCGTCGCGGGCTGTGGGCGTGGACGGTTCGGGCGACGACTTCCTTGCCGGTGCCGGATTCACCGCAGATGAGGACGGTGCCGTTGGAGTTGGCGACCTGATGGATCTGCTGGGCGAGACGCCTCATCTCGGGGGATTTGCCGACGAGTGAGGGGGCGACGTCGGCGCGGGAAGCGTTGTCGGAGCGGAGGGCTTCGTTTTCGCTGACGAGCTGGCGGTGTTCGACGGCTCGGCGGACGACCATGACGAGTTGATCGCCTTCGAAGGGCTTCTGGATGAAGTCGAAGGCTCCGTCCTGCATGGCAGCGACGGCGTCGGCGACGGTGCCGTAGGCGGTCATCAGGACGACGGGGAGGGACGGGTCGATGCGGCGGAGTTCGCCGAGGAGAGCGAGTCCGTCCATCTCGGGCATCTTGAGGTCGGTGACGACGGCACTGGGGCGGTGTTTGGAGGCCTGCTGGATGGCGGCCTGGCCGTCTGCTGCGGTGACGACGGTGTAGCCAGCGCGTTGGAGGGTGGCGGCGACGGAGTCGCGCATGATTTGTTTGTCATCAACAACGAGGATTTTCTGGGCGCTCATGCTGCCTCCGCTTTCAGGCCGTTGGAGGCGTTGCTGGGTCTCGGGAGGGTGCAGGTGAAGACGGCTCCGTTGTCGGAGTGGACGGCGATGGAGCCGTTGTGGGCATCGATGATGCGGTGGACGATGGCGAGGCCGAGGCCGGTGCCGGTGTGTCGGGTGGTGAAGAAGGGGTTGAAGATGCGGTCGATCAGTTCGCGGTCGATACCCGGGCCGGTGTCGCGGATGACGATGCGGTCGTCGCCTGCGATCGTGCGGGTTTTGATGAGGAGGTGGCGCTCGCCTTCTGATTTGGCCATGGCCTCGGTGGCGTTGCGGACGAGGTTGAGGATGGCCTGGTGGAGGAGGCCGGGGTCGGCGTGGACCTGGCCGTCGCAGGGCTGGTCGCAGTCGATGGTGACCTGGACGTTGGCGGCTTCGATCTCTGGGCGGTGGGCGTTGATGGCCTGATCGAAGAGGGTTCGGATATCGACCCAGTCTTTGCGGGGCTGCATGTCCCTGGCGAAGTGGAGGACGTCGTAGACGATGCCATCGAGGCCGCGGACGGCTTCGGCGATTTTGGTGAGGTGGTTGGCGACGTTGTCGGTGCGTTCGGCGGTGTTTTCGGCTTTGAGGTCTTCGAGGGCCATCTGGGCGTAGAGGGCGATGCCGCCTAGGGGGTTTCGGATTTCGTGGGCGATGCCGGCGGCGATCTCACCGAGGGCGGAGAGGCGTCGGCTTCGCTGAAGCTGGGCGTTGGTGCTGACGAGTTCTTTGCGGAGGCGGGTGACTTCGGATTCGAGCCTGGCGTGTGAGAGCGCGACTTTGTCGGTGACTTCGTTGTAGGCGCGGATGATGTCGGCGAGTTCGTCGGGTCTGACGGCGGGCGGGCTGCCGTTGCTGGTTTCGAGGATGGCTTGTTGGTGCATGCGTTATCCCTGCCTGTCGGTGAAACGGCTTGACGGTGGAAGGGTGGATGAGGGTGGCTGTGCGGCGGCTGCGCCCTGGTAAGCGCGTGCTGCCTGGCTGGCGATGCCTGAGCGGCCGAGTTTGGCGGTGACTTTGCCGCGTGCCTGCTGGAGGCTGTCGCCATCGGCGCGGTCGCGTGCCATGATGTCGCGCATCAGGTTGTCGGTTTCATCGAGGAGGGCGCGGAGTTCGTCGCGATGGGGCTGGCTGAGTTTCGCGCGGACGTCGTCCCATGCGGCCCGGTAGGGTCGGATGGCCTCGGCGATGGTTTTGAGCTGGTCGAGGAGCGTCTGCCTGCGGGTGAGCAGGCTGAGGAGCTTGGGAGTCTCTCCCGACTCGATGAGATCGTGCTGCTGGGTGGCGAGCTGCCCCAAGGTTTTGTAGAGGTCACGCTGACGAACCACAAGATCCAGTAGTTGTTGTGGATCAAGGGCTTCTGATTGTGCTGTTGTGGTGGTCATCCTTGACCGCTTTCGTTGGTTATCGGGCATCCATGCCTACGTGGGTTGTCGGTTGCGCGGGGTTGTTGTCTGAAGATTTCGTGGGCAGGTCTTGCGCTCGGCGAGCGATCGCGCACAATTTGCGCCTCGGTCATTTTGTATGCATGAATTGAATTGGTCAGCGGGCGGCGGAGGCCTGGTCGCCAAGGAGTTCGAGTTCGGAGGTCCAGCGGAGCCAGTCTTCCCAGTGCTCGCGTGTCATCGGGAGGGTTGGGTCGTCGAAGGCATCATCGGGCATGCGTTCGAGTTGCCAGCGTGCCTGGTCATTGGCGACGCGGGCTTCCTGGAACTGGCCGAGTTCGCAGCGGGCGTTGAAGATCTGGACGAGAGCGACGAGAGAGGCGGGGTGGTTTTCCCAGCGACGGGCGGCTTCGCCATAGAGCGCGATGGCGGTTTCGTACTGGCGGCGGTCGAAGGCGGCGTCGGCCTGGTAGAAGTAGGCGTTGCGGAGGTAGAGGCGTTCGGTGGGTGAGAGGACCTGGTCGATGCGTGACTCGAGGTCTTCGATGACCATGTTGTAGAGGTTCTGAGCGCGTTCGAGTCTTCGGTTGCGTTCGGCCTGCTGGGCGACGCGGGTGCGCTGGGTGGTGGGCCCGTCGGCGGTGGCCTCGAGGGCGGCGACGGACTTGCGGTAGGCGTCGGCGAGGAGGTATCGGAGTCTTGCGCCTTCGAGGTCCTGTCCGTAGCGTTCGACGGCGGCTTCGAGTCGTTCGATGGCGTCGGTGAAGTAGCGGGGTTCGTCGCTGCCGAGGCGGTAGTAGAGGCTGCCGAGTTCGATGAGTGCTTCGCGGTACTGCTCGCTTTCGGGCGTGATGGCGTCGTGGTCTTCGAGGACGGAGGTGAGGGTTCGGAGGGCGGCGTCGTTGTTGCCGATGGCGGTGTAGGCGCGGGCGAGGGGGACGAGGACGCCAAAGGTCTGGAACCCGGTGGGGTGCTGCTCGGAGAGCTCGATGAACTGGGCGATGGCGGCTTCGTACTCGTTGGCGGCCATGAGCGAGCGGCCGAGTCGGGCCATGGCCTGGTGTCGGCGGGCGTCCTCCTGGCGGGTTTCGACGAACTCGACGTAGACGGAGATGGCGTCGTCCCAGAGCTGGGCCTGATCGAAGCAGACGCCTGCTCGCCAGAGGCTGAGGCCGTGGGCTTCGTTGTCCATAATGGTGACGAGGCCGGCGTGGCGGAGGTAGTTGGCTCCGGCGTCGGCGAAGTGCTGGGCGGCTTTCTGGTTGGCGAGGCGGACGGCGTCGGGTGTCGGCCCGGCACCGGGTGCGGTGGCGTAGGGATCGAGGGAGTCGGCGTAGTCGCGTTGCTGCTGGGCTATGCGTTCGTGGGTAACGGCGAGGTCGAGGACGACGGGCGCGGGGAGGTCCTGGCCGTAGAGCGGGAGGAGGATCATGAGGAAGTCGAGCACACGATCGAAGTCTTCGATATCTGAGAGGTAATCGACGTGGGTGCGGACGACGTCGGCGAGCTGGGCTCTTCGGGGGTCGTCGGGGCGGCCGCGTTCGACGAGCCATGCGACGGCCTGGGTCAGGGTTTCGAGGGATTCGGGGTAGGCACCCTGGCGGGCATCGACATCGCCTTTGCCGATGAGGGCGTCGATGTAGAGGGGTTCGGAGGGGAACCGCTGGATGACGGTTTCGAAGGAGGCCATGGCCTGCTGGAGGCCGTCGACATCGGGATCAAGGAGCGCGATTTCGCCAAGCCGGAGGTAGATTTCGGCGTTGAGCGGATCGCTGTCGGAGAGTCGTTGTTGGGCAAAACGGTAGAGCTGGTCGGCTCGTTCGAACTCGGGTGGCGATTTGCTCTGGTAGGCGCGGGCGAGCTTGACGATGATGGGGGGGAGGTCGTCGTTGCCGCCTGAGGCGACGAGACGTTGGTGGTGTCGGAGGAGGAAGTCGACGGCGGCGGAGGCGTCGCCGGTTTCGAGCAGGAGTTCGGCTTCGACGCTGGTGATCCAGATTTCCTGGGCGCGTCTGGCGGCGGGGTCGAGTTCGGTTCTGGTTTCTTCGCGATAGCGGTTGATCAGGGCGATCATGGCGTCTTCGCGGCGGCCGGTTTCGCTGGCGAGCCTGATCTCGATGAGTTGGCGTAGTTGTCGGAGGCGTTGTTCGGCGGCGGCCTCCTGCATGCGATCGACGGTGGCGAGGGCTTCGGTTTCGCGGCCGAGTCGGCCGTAGGCCTCTGCGAGTCTTCGTTTGGTGGCGTTGTTGAGTGGGAGGCCGAGTTGTTCGGCCTCGCGGTAGTGGCCGATGATATTGCGGAGGGTCTGGCGGGCCTGCTCGGTGTCGATCTGGACGGGTGATCGCAGTTCGAGGTCCTGGTAGAGCAGGTGTCCGAGGAGGAGTTCGAGGCGTGCTCGCTGGGGCGTGGTGGCTATCTCGCGTTGAGCCTGGACGTTGGCGAGGGTCTGTTCGGCGTCGTCGAGGTTTTCGGCGACGAGGAAGTCGCGAGCGGAGTCCAGAGCGCCGTCGAGGTCGTGGACGACGGGCTGTGGGAGTGAGAGGTAGACGCCCAGGGCGAGCATGCCCATGCCGAGGAGGAGTGCGGGGAGTTGCCAGATGGTGGCCCAGCTGCCTTCGGGAACTGCGGTCGCTTGCTCTTCGGTGGCGGTACTCCCCTGCTCGGGTTCGGACGGAGCGGCTTCTTCCTGCGGCTCATCGATGAAATCGGATTGGTCGTCGTAGTCGGGCATGTTGGCGTGGCCTGATCGCGCACCGGGGGCGTTGCGGGTCACTGAGGGTTATCGGTCTTTCATGGGGACGGCTTGAGGAAGGGTGATGGGCGTTTCGAGCTGGTGCCTGGTCAGGAGGCGGCTGATTTGGCTCGCCGCTGGAGTTCTGCGTCGATGAAGCCCTGTAGGCGGCCGTCGAGCACCTGCTGGGGGTTGGGCTCTTCGTAGCTGGTGCGGTGGTCTTTAACGCGGTTGTCGTAGAAGACGTAGCTGCGGATCTGGGTGCCCCAGCCCATGTCGAGTGAGCCGCCGGTGGCCTTGTCGAGTTCGGCCTGGCGTTTTTCCTCGGCGAGGATTTCGAGCTTGCCGCGGAGGATGGAGAGAGCCTGCTTCTTGTTCTGCTCGAGTTTGCGCTCGGCGGAGGTGACGATCATGATGCCGGTGGGTTTGTGAACGAGGCGTACGGCGGTGGCGAGTTTGTTGACGTTCTGGCCGCCCGGTCCGGATGAGCGTGCGAAGGGGGTGATTTCGAGGTCGTTCTCGGGGATTTCGACGCCACCGGTGTCGGGGAACTCGGGGATGATGTCGACGGCGGCGAAGCTCGTCTGGCGCTTGCCCTGGGCGTTGAAGGGGGAGACGCGGGCGAGGCGGTGGGTCCCGCGTTCGGCGGAGAGGTAGCCGTAGGCAAGCGGTCCTTTGATGTAGAGGGTGACATCTTTGAGGCCGGCTTCTTCGCCATGGGTCTTACCGACTTCGGAGACGTCCCAGCCCTGCTGCTCGGCGTAGTAGAGGTACATGCGCATGAGCATCTCGGTCCAGTCCTGGGCTTCGGTGCCGCCTTCGCGGGCGTAGATGCTGAGGTAGCAGTTTCGGGCGTCATGCTTGCCTGAGAGAAGGGAGGTGAGTTCGAGCTTATCGAGCCTCTGGGTCATGGGATCGATCTGGGCGTCGACTTCATCGCGGGTGTCTGCGTCGTCTTCGTCGGCGGCCATGTCCCAGAGGAGGGCGAGTTCTTCGATATCGTGATTGGCTTTGTTGAGAGGTTCGATCTGTGCTTTGATGGTTTTGAGTTCGGTGACGACTTCGTTGGCCTTGTCGGGCTTGTCCCAGAAGTCGGTGGCGTTCATGAGTTGTTCGAGTTCGGCGAGGCGTGTGGTTTTGGCGTCGGCGTTGAGAGAGTCTCTGACGGCGGCGATGCGTTCGCGGAAGGTCTGGATGATGCCGGGGATGTTGTCGTGCTGCACGTCGTTGTCGTCCTAGGCGTTGACGGCGGCGATGGCGTCGCAGAGCCGGTCCACGTTGTTTTCTGTGATGCCGGCGACGTTGATGCGTCCTGAGCCGACGATGTAGATGGCGTGTTCTGAGCGTAGCTTCTCGACCTGTTCTTTGTTGAGGCCGGAGAAGGAGAACATGCCCTTTTGGTGTGTGAGGAAGTCGTTGCCCTGCGGGGATAGCTGGACCTTGCGGTCGCTGAGGCCATGACTGAGGCGTTGGCGCATCTGGTGGATGCGGTCGCGCATGGCGGCGAGTTCGCGTTCCCACTGGCTGCGGAGTCCGGTATCGGAAAGGATGGTGCTGACGATGGCGGCGCCGTGGCCTGGGGGGTTGGAGTACATCCTGCGGACGACGGTCTTGATCTGAGAGAGGACGGCTTTCACGGCCTTCTCGCTGGCGGCGACGACGGTGAGGGCGCCGACGCGTTCGTTGTAGAGACCGAAGTTCTTGGAGTAGCTGGTGCAGATCAGGATTTCGGGGTTGTGCTCGGCGAGCGTGTGCAGACCGTTGGTGTCCTGCTGGAGGCCTTCGCCGAAACCCTGGTAGGCGAAGTCGAGGATGGGCAGGAGTTTCTTGTCGGCGAGTTTTTTAGCAATGGCCTTCCACTGATCGGGCGTGGGGTCGACCCCTGTCGGGTTGTGGCAGCAGCCGTGGAGGAGGACGGCGTCGCCGGGCCTGGCCTGATCGATGGCATCGAGCATGGCGTCGAGGTCGAGCCTTTGGGCGGTGGGGTCGTAGTAGGGGTAGGTCTGGAGGTGAAGGCGAGCGGCTTCGAAGATGGGGGTGTGGTTGGGCCAGGTGGGGGCGCTGAGCCAGAGGTTGGCTTCTGGATGGTGGGCGCGGAGGTATTCGCCGGCGACGCGGAGTGCGCCGGTGCCGCCTGGGGTGTGGAGGGAGGCGGCGCGGCGATCGGTGAGGATGGGCCCGGCTTCCGGGAAGAGGAGTCGTTTGACGGCGGCTGCGTAGGCGGGTGAGCCGTCGATGGGGAGGTAGGACTTTGTCTGCTCGGTTTCGAGGAGGGCCTTCTCGGCGGCTTTGACGGAGGCGAGGATGGGGGTTTTGCCGGAGGCGTCCTGGAAGACGCCTACGCCCAGGTTGATTTTGTGGGGGTTTGTGTCTGCCTTGTAGGCGTCGGTCAGACCGAGGATGGGGTCGGGTGGGGCAGGCTGGATGTTTTCGAACATCGTGAGGCTCCGGGGTCCTGCCTCTGCTTTTTCAGTGGCGGGATTGGCGTGTGCTGGGCCTCGTATCGTAGCGATGGATGGTTGCTCGTGGTGGGGGTGGCGTCAGGAGGAATTGAGGCGTTTGAGCAGGTCGTACCTCGAGTGGACGCCGTGCTTTAGGTAGATGTTCTTGATGTGGACGTGAACGGTGTGGGTTGAGCGTTCGAGGATCTCGGCAATTTCTTTCTGGGTGCGGTTTTCGAGCAGGTGGGTGAGGACGACTTTCTCGGTCGGGCTGAGTTTGGCTATGGCTTTGGGGGTCTTCTTCGCTGCAGCCGGGAGGGCTCGGGGCACCTGCTTCTTGAGTCTTTCGGGGAGGCTTCTGAGGAGGAGTTCGAGTTCGACGAGTTGATCGGGTTGGAACTTCTCGGATTCGGCCCAGCGGGTGTAGGCGAGGATGAGTGAACCGTGGACGGATGGTATGTCGCAGGCGACGAGATCGGTGAGTTCTCGATAGGCGTTCAGTCTTTTGACCGCGGAAACGCATTGCCGCCTGGATAGCAAGGGCAGGTCTAGGACGTGGTAGACCCTGCCGGGTTCGAGGTTTGCCTGCTGGAGTTGGAGCGGGAGGGAGGCTTCATCGGTGTGCCATTGGTCCAGGTTAAGGGTGCTTGCCTGTCTGGGAGAGAGGCCGGTCGTGAGGCATCGTCGCCCCTCGGTCAGCGCGTTAGCGGGCGTGTAGGCGTAGGCCATTTCGGCTTGGAGGACCTGCCTGGTGATTTCCATGGTGTGGAGGAGGTGGGCTTCGAACTCGGAATCGAGTCGGCTTTGCATTGACGCATCCATGAGGGTCCTCTCTGGCCCGGGGTTGGATTCTGATGTGTCACACTGGCAGATCGCTCTGCAATGACCACCGAAACAAATGGGGTGAAAGGTTTATGGCCGTCGCGTCTAAGACGCGGACGGGTGTTGGGGCGGGAAGGGAGCTTGGCATGGTGGGTCACCCCTTTGCCGATGCTTAACCTTTGTGGGGAAACTATCGTTTGCTCAAACGGTTTCGTCGATGGGTGTTTCTTCCCAATTGGTTAACTCGCAGCGGGCGGTGTAGTCCTTGTGTTGTGCCTAATGACGGGGATGTTTGGGATGTTCATTCATGGATTGAGGGTGTGTAAGCATCTTCAGGGCTGAACCAGGCCCTCGCGGATGGCCCAGTGTGAGAGGTCGATGCGGTTGGCGCTGTTGGTTTTTTCCATGGCCGAGGCGATCTGCTTTTCGACGGTTTTGGGTGAGCGGAAGACGGCGCTGGCAATCTCGGTGCTGGTGAGTCCCTGCGCGACGAGTCTGGTGACGGTGTCGAGCAGGGAGGTGATGCCTTCGGCGACGAGTTTGTGGTCGTCGACGACCAGGATGGGGATGGTTTTCGGCACAACGTCGACTCTCCGAGGGTAGCCTGTCACCATCATAGATCGCGTGAAGGAAAAACCATTGAGTTTTTCGCCCAAATTAACAGGCGAATCCTGGGATACAGGCTGGCAAGTGGCTGGTGGGCTTAGCAGGCTGTGGCGGGTGGCCTCGTGTCTGGGCATCTCAGCGGTTTATACGTTGGTAGCGCAAGGTTTCCTGCTGCCGGCTGCGTTAACCGTGCTGCTGATTGCGGTGATTGCGGCGGACAGGAATCGTGCTTACCTACGTGAGATCGAGACGGAGCGTCGGATGAGGCGTCTGGATCGGGTTGAGGCGTTGGGAACGATGGCGGCGGGGATCGGACATGATTTTGGCAATCTGGTTCTGGCGATCCGGGCTTATCACTCCTCGCTGCGGAAGCTGGTTCCGGGTGGTGATGAGCGGATTCAGAAGGCGTTGACCGGTCTGGGGGATGCGACGACGAGCACGCAGACGCTGATCGAGTCGTTGATGACGTTTGCGCGTCAGGACCCCGTGGAGGCTGAGGCGGTGTCGGAGGTGGTGGACCTGGGGGAGGTGGTCCGTGAAGGATGCGAGGTGATGGAGCCGCTGCTCGGGAAGCGGTGTACGCTGCGGTTGCAGCTGTCGGAGGAAGCTTTGGAGGTGCGGGCGGGGCGTGATGATCTGTTGCGGGTGCTGAACAATCTGCTGATCAATGCGCGGGATGCGTTGTCGGATGATGGGGCGATCGAGGTTTCTGCGTATCGCGTTTGTGGCGAGGTGTGGTTGATGGTTCGTGATGAGGGAGTAGGGATGCCGGGAGCGACGCAGCGTCGTGTGTTCGACCCGTTTTTCACGACCAGACAGCGTGGGAAGGGGACGGGGCTGGGGCTCTCGGTGGTGTTTGGTCTGGTTCAGGAGATGGATGGGCGGGTGGAGGTGAGTTCGACCGAGGGAGTGGGGACCTCGATGGTGGTGGTGCTTCCGTGGGCTGGCGTTGATGCAGACACCGAAAGTGGGAGATGAATCGGTTTCGGTGCAAGAAAAGGCTGGGTGGATCGACCGCCAGACGTTAGGGTAAGGGGTATCACATGAGAGGATTGCGTCATGGCTGAGCAAATACGTGTGCGGTGGGGGTTTACGCTGATTGAGTTGCTGGTGGTGATTTCGATCATTGCGGTGCTGATGGGGATGCTGCTGCCGGCCCTGGGTAGCGCGAGGGACTCGGCCAAGGCGATCACCTGCATGAGTGATATGCGTCAGTTGGCGGTGATGGTGAACGTGTTTGCGGTGGACTACCGGGACAAGCTGCCTGCCAACCGGGTGGTGACGGGTTCGGGCGAGCACGTGACCTGGCGTCACTGGATGGTACGTTTGGGATACGCGAGCACGGAGGACGCTTGGGAGTGTCCGATGCCCGCGCCGCTGGGGGCGTTTAATGAGATCGGAAATAGTGATGGTGTGCCGAATGCGGACATTCCGGTCACGACCTGCGTCAATGATGTGACGGCGAACTACGGCTACAACGGCACGGCGTTCTGGGGCACCAAGTCATCGAGTCCGGGGACGGACAAATCGATCTCGCAGATCGAGCGACCGTCGCACCTGATCATGCTTTTAGAGACACAGATGCGGTTTCCGGATTTGGGTATCTGGATGCATGACTACCGCGCGAACGAGAACGGTGAGCGTGATTTTGAAGGGGACGTCGGGCCGTTCGGGTATTGGCACGGCGGTCAGGGCAACTGGATGCGGGTGGATGGCTCGGGTTTTCGGATGAATTTCAGGGACACGCTGCTTGATGATTGCATGTGGCACAACGGTCAGAATCGTGTTCCGCTTGAGGACCCAGATGGCGATGGTGAAGACAAGTCGGTGCCTCGGATTCACGAGCACCCGGACTACATTCCAAATCTGGCTGCGAGCTATTCGGGCGACTGGGCTTTGTAGATCGTAGATGCGTTCAGACTCGGATGAGGTTGGACTCGGTGATAAGGATTCTGACCGGGTGGTCGTGGGTCTCCTCGGGGAGGGTGTCTGTGACCTGGGTCTGGAAGGCGAGGCCGATGGGGAGGGTGTCGGGGTGCTGCTGGAGGAAGCGGTCGTAGAAGCCGCCGCCTCGGCCTAGTCGGTGCCCTTGCGGGGTGAAGGCGAGTCCGGGGACGAGGGTGAGGTCGGGGGTGGTTTCGAGGGGGATGCGGGTCTGGGGTGCGGGTATGTCGTAGCGGTCGGGGTAGAGGTCTTCGAGGTCATTGAGGAGGTGGGGCACCATCTCTTCGCCGACGACGACGGGGACGGCGACGGTTTTGCCGCGTTCGAGGAGCTGATCGAGGAGTTTGTGGGTAGCGACTTCCTCGTGGACAGAGACGTAGGCGAAGATGGTGTCGGCCTCGGCGATTTCGGGGAGGTCAAGCAGGCGTTTTCGGATGGCGGCGGAGGCGTCGATCCTGGCGAGTGGGTCGAGGGCCTGGAGGCGGTCTCGGGCTTGCTCACGGGCCTTGGCTTTGGAGGCTGGCGGGGTCATGGTGCTCAAGAAGGTAGCCCCTTGTGTCTTTTCGGGTGGTGCGGGTCGCTCGGAATGTGCCGATCAGGTGATCGGGCTAATCGACCTGGCCATGGTGCTCAACGGTGGGGTCGAGCTTGAGGTACCTGCTTAGGAGGTGCCTGACGAGGTAGATGATGGGGGTATCGAGTGCGGCGATGACGAACTTGAAGACATAGCCCGTGGCGATGAATAGCCAGAGTTGGGGCCAGATGGATTGTGCGTCATCGATGGGTAAGGCGCGTGCGACAAAATGGGTGATTGTGATCACGGCGAAGGTATCGACGAACTGGGAAACCATAGTCGAGGCGTTGTTACGGAGCCAGAGATGTCGGCCTTTGGTGAGTCGTTTCCAGAAGTGGAAGAGATAGACATCGACGAACTGGGCGGCCATGTAGGCGATCATGGAGGCTAGGACGGCACCGTAGGTGAGGGCGGTGAGGTGGAAGAGTGTCCAGCCACCAGGGTCGCTGAAGGACTGGGTGTCGGCGTTCCATTCGGGTGGCGGCGGGTAGCCTGTGGCGGGATCGACGGTCGTAAAACCGGGGAGGGTAGTGCCGAGTCCGAGAATGACCAGGACCCAGACGTTCAGAATGAGGCCGACGAGGACCACGGCGTTGGCGCGTGCGCGGCCGTAGAACTCGCTGATGAGATCGGTGCAGAGGAACGTGAGGGGATAGGGTAGGACGCCGGCTGCGACAGCGAAGGTGTAGGTACCTAGGGTGCCCCATGCGAAGCCGGCTTCGGGGGTGTAGGAGGCGAGGACGATAAACCGGGTAATCCCGAGAAGGTTGAGCATGGTGAGCGTGCCGAGGAAGAGACCTGCGAGGAGCAGGAAAGTTCTTTCGCGGCGTTCACGTAGCCTGGGATCGATCGGTTCCAGGGTGGTTATCGTGCAGGTGGTTTTGGCGGCGGTCATGGGCGGATGATAGGTGAGGAGGTTTGGGATGTTGCTTTGGGTTGCGGTGTGCGGGATTTCCTGAATGTTTCGTGGCTAAAGGGAGAGTGAGGCTATACTGTGTGATCTGCGGTGGGCGGCCGTTGGGCCCTCGGCGTTTGAGGCCCTTTGCTCTTAGCTGAAACAGGTGTGTGTATGCCAACAACCGATCTAGCTTCGCTGGCGCGAACGTCGAGGTACAGCCTCGAAGCGTTTGTGTTTGTGCAGCGAGGTTTGGACTACACCGTGCGTCGTCACCACGGTGACGCTGAGCAGGACGAGACACTCATCGACCCCACGGAGTCGACACGTCATGTCACGGGTCGGCAGCTTTGTCTGGGGTTGCGGGATTTTGCAATCCGTGAATACGGCTTGATGGCGAAGACGGTGCTGCGTCAGTGGGGGGTGACGGGCACTGAGGATTTCGGGCGGATTGTTTTTGAGATGGTTGAATCCGGGAACATGCACAAGACCGATGAGGATTCGATCGAGGACTTTGTCGAGGTGTATCGCTTCAATGAGGCGTTCGCTCCGACGCTTGAGCTCTCGGGGTCGGCGACTCGGGACTGAGCATCGCTAGCCGGGCGGGTTGTCGTTATCGTTTGGGGATGAGTCGAGACTCCGATGGTCGTGACATCTGGCGTGATCCGTGGGTTGGATTGCTGGTGGCGTTGCTGGCGCTGGCTGCGTTGATTGCGCTGCTTTCGGGGCCTGTGGGTTGGTTGTTTGCGGCCTTGCAGCCGGTGTTGGTGCCGGTGGTGCTGGCACTGGCGCTGGCTTATGTTCTGAATCCGGCGGTTTCTTGGGTGGATCGGCGGACGAGCGTGTCGCGGATGCTAATCGTGCTGGGGCTCCTGGGGGTGGTGGCGGTCCTGAGCATCTCGGCGGTGTTGTATGCGACGCCGGTGGTGCTGAAGCAGGCGGCCGATCTGCTGGGCGCGTTGCCAAGCTATGCGGAGCGTGTGGTGGGCTGGGTGGCCGAGCGTCTGAATACAGATGCGGCCTCGCTGGAGCAGCGGGTGGTGACCGGGGTGCGGGAGGCGATCGACTCGCTGAAGACGGGTGTGAGTGAGGGGGGCGAGGATGGGGTAATCGATGTTGGGGCGGTTATCTGGGGCTTGTTGCAGACAGCGGGCGTGGGGTTTGAAGTGATCGGGACGACGATCGGTCTGCTGAGTTATCTGATTGTGGCGGCGGGTGTGTGTTTGTTCAGCCTTTTTGTGTTTTTGTGGCGTTTTGATCAGGTTCTGGCGGTGGTTCCGCCGCTGGTGCCCGCGTCGTCGCGTGATCGTTTTCTGGGCTTGATGCACAAGATGGACAAGGCGGTGGCGGCGGTGATCCGCGGGCGGCTCTTGCAGTCGCTGATCTATGGCTCGGTGTTGTCGCTCGGCTGGGCGTTGTCGGGCGTGCCTTACTGGTTGCTGCTGGGCGTTGCGGGTGGGATTCTGAATCTGGTGCCGTTTCTGGGGGCGGTGGTGTGGCCGATCGCGTTGCTGCTGGCGATGGCGGATGGCGGGAGCGCGGAGGGCTGGTGGATCGGGGCGTTGGTCTGGCCGACGCTGGTGTACCTGCTGGCTGTGTTTATTGACAGCTGGCTGGTGGAGCCGTGGGTGCAGGGTTCGGCGACGAATCTGGGGCCGCTGACGATCATGCTGGTGGTGCTGGTGGGGGCTTCGTTAGGCGGGGTGGTGGGGATGCTGATTGCGATCCCGGTGGCGGCGTGCGTGCGGGTGCTGCTGACGGAAGAGGTGCTGCCGAGGCTGGAGTCGTGGGCGGCTTCGCAGTAGTTGGACTTCGGAACACTTCGGATCTATTGAAAAGACCGGACCCTGAGGGTCCGGTCTTTTGGTTTAGGTTTGATGTGGAGGGGATCAGTCGTGGTTGTGACCTGCGTGATCGGCGTGATCATGATCGTGGCCGGCGTGGTCGTGTTCGCTGTGGTCATGGCTCGAATGGCCGTGGCCTGTGTGGTCGTGGTCGTGACCGCTGTGGTCGTGCCCTGCGTGATCGTGGGCGGGGGTGAGGTTGAGTTCAGTATCGGCGGGGAGTTCGGTGATGCGGGTGATGACGTAGGCCACGGGGTTCCAGGAGACTGAGAAGTCGACTTCGACGGGGTCGCCTGGCTCGACGCCTTCGAGCGGGAGATCGGCGGGGACCGGGAAGGGCATGGTCATGGTGGCCATGCCGACGGCCTCCCCTGCTTTGTTCTTGAAGTCGGGGATGGCCTCGTGGGCGATCTGCATGTTGGCGTTGCCGGGTGTCGGGAGGGCGACGACCTGCCCACGGACGGTGTAGGTGTCGACCCGGTCGGTGACGGCGGGGGCCTCGGGAGCGGGTGCGTCTGTGGATTCGCCACAGCCGGGCAGGAAGCTGATGGCGACGAGGAGGGAGGCGGTGGCGAGCAGGCGGCTGGTCATGGAAGTCTCCGGGGAGTGTTGATGGATGTGTGGGAAGCGTAGCCGGGCGGATATGCGGCGTCGCGGGCTGTGGAAACCGTGTGAATTGGTGACGGATACGCAGTTCTGAGGGCGTCAGGGTCTCATAAGGTGAATGTTCAGAAACAGTAAAGTGTGTTCTGAGGGATTGGGACAGATTTTAGGCGGATCACGCGGCTGGCTGGCTTGACAGGCGATTTCCTCGGGCTACAGTATGCGGCTCGCCACGCGGCAGGCAGCAGTCGGCAGCGGAGCGGGTTACAGCCTTCCCCGGAAGTTTGTAACGGCCTTTGGGCCAGGTCTTTGGCAAGTGAACAGTCGGATACGTCGCGAGGATGCGCCTTGCCGGTACGGGTGTGACATTCGTATCGAGTGAGGAACCAAATGGCCGTTGACCCTCCAAGGTTGTGCGGTTGGTTCGCATCCTTGTCATGTGATTCAGGTGGGCTTGCCCATCTGAAAAGCAGGACGTGAGCCATCAATTCCAAAAATCCATGAAATCAGATTAGCCTCTGATCATGGCGCGGATTGGACTTCGGTCTGGTTCGTGTGACCGGCTCGATGCACTTTGCTTCGGCGGAGTGTGATCGGGTGCCGGATCAAGTTCGAAGACTTACGGCGAGCTTGCTCGTCGGTCAACGATAACTCAATTGAAGAGTTTGATCCTGGCTCAGATTGAACGCTGGCGGCATGGCTAAAACATGCAAGTCGAACGATTAAAGCCCTTCGGGGTGCATAAAGTGGCGAAAGGGCGAGTAATGCGTATCTAACGTACCCCCAGGCGAGGGATAGCTCGGAGAAATCCGGGGTAATACCTCATAATCCCAACGAATCGTATGTTTTGTTGGGCAAAGGCTTGCCACCTGGGGCTCGGGATACGTCCTATCAGCTTGTTGGTGAGGTAAGAGCTCACCAAGGCTAAGACGGGTAGCGGGTGTGAGAGCATGACCCGCCGCATCGGGACTGAGACACTGCCCGGACTCCTACGGGAGGCTGCAGTAACGAATATTCCGCAATGCGCGAAAGCGTGACGGAGCAATGCCGCGTGCAGGATGAATCCCCTCGGGGTGTAAACTGCTGTCAGGGGTTAGGAAATTTGACCAGCCCCAGAGGAAGAACCGGCTAACTCTGTGCCAGCAGCCGCGGTAATACAGAGGGTTCGAGCGTTAATCGGAATCACTGGGCTTAAAGCGTGCGTAGGCGGCTCTGCAAGTATCTTGTGAAAGCCCACGGCTCAACCGTGGAATTGCTCGGTAGACTGCAGAGCTTGAGCCCGACAGAGGTCGTCGGAACTCTAGGTGGAGCGGTGAAATGCGTAGATATCTAGGGGAACGCCAAAGGTGAAGACAGGCGACTGGGTCGGAGCTGACGCTGAGGCACGAAAGCGTGGGTAGCGAACGGGATTAGATACCCCGGTAGTCCACGCCCTAAACGATGTGTACTAGATCGAGGAGGTTTTGACGCCATCTCGGTCGCAGCTAAAGCGTTAAGTACACCGCCTGGGGAGTACGGTCGCAAGGCTAAAACTCAAAGGAATTGACGGGGGCTCACACAAGCGGTGGAGCATGTGGCTTAATTCGAAGCAACGCGAAGAACCTTATCCTGGGCTTGACATGTATGGATTAGCTTGCCGAAAGGTGAGTGACGCGGTTTCCGTGGAACATACACAGGTGCTGCATGGCTGTCGTCAGCTCGTGCTGTGAAGTGTCGGGTTAAGTCCCTTAACGAGCGAAACCCCTGCCGTTAGTTGCCAGCGAGTAAAGTCGGGGACTCTAACGGGACCGCCGGTGTCAAACCGGAGGAAGGTGGGGATGACGTCAAGTCCTCATGGCCTTTATGCCCAGGGCTGCACACGTGCTACAATGGTATGTACAGAGCGACGCGATACCGTAAGGTGGAGCAAATCGCAGAAAGCATACCCCAGTTCGGATTGTGGTCTGCAACTCGACCACATGAAGGTGGAATCGCTAGTAATCGCGTATCAGCAATGACGCGGTGAATAAGTTCCTGAGCCTTGTACACACCGCCCGTCACGTCATGGAAGCCGGGAGCACCCGAAGTCGCGGAGATTCATCCGTGCCTACGGTGAGTTCGGTGACTGGGACGAAGTCGTAACAAGGTAGCCGTAGGGGAACCTGCGGCTGGATCACCTCCTTTCTAAGGGATTGACTTAGAACGTGGTGTTGGACTCGTTGGAGCGAGTCCGGCAAGCCGGTTTGCCGGCGGCAGAGAGATCTGCCCACGACCGTCAACGTTACCTCGCCTGTTCTGGTTTTGGCCAGAAGAGATAGCAGCAGGGCGACCTGTTGCGAAGAGCATCCGACTGTTCGCTTGCCAGTGACCTGGCATTGGATCATCAGATCTACGGAACCCACCTGTTGAGGTGGGTTTTTTTGTGCCTGCTGAACCCCATATAAAGAACCGCCCTGCTGGAGGGCGGTTCGTGGGTGCTATAGCGATGAAAAAAACGTCGGTTATAAGGTTGGATAGGTGCCTGAACGGGCGTTCTGGCGGGTGGCGTGGTCGCGTTTTTTGTTGATGGCTCTGCGGACGGTTCGTTTCATGCGTTCGGCGGCCTGGTCCACGGCCTGGTAGACGTCGGTGTCGGTCTGTTCGACGATGACGAGTCCACAGCCCATGACGTCGACCTGCATCTGGCAGTGCATATCGCTGCCGCCTCGGGGGCCGTTCTTGTCGGACAGGCGGACGCGGACGCGGCTGACCCGGCGGCTAAAGCGTTCAAGTGCTGCTGAGATGCGGTCGCGGGCGTGCTGTACGAGGGTCTCGCTACGGTCGATGTTGAGCGCATGGACATCTACATTCATTTGTGGGCCTCGCTTAGGGGGTTTAAGAAACTGACATGATGAAACGGACAGAGACGCAGGCTGTCGGTAGCAGTATCGCATGTCCCCGGTTTACGTCCAAGCATTTCTTCGGGATCGATAACCCGCAGACGGACCTTCTCAGGGCTGCGTCGATGGCTGGGTTAGAGGCTCTCGAACGCGCGGAACGCGGTTAGCACCACGGTATGGCCGTGGACGAGGGCTCTGCCGCCAACGGGGCCGATTTCTCCAGCTGCGAAGCAGCCGACGAGTGGGGGCTCCTCCAGGGCGGCGTAGGCGAGTTGTGCATCGACATCGGGCTGGTCGTACAGATTGATGCCACGCCCGGTGCAGGTGAACATCAGCCCCCCTGCTGCCGGGCCGTAGAGTCTTTGCGTTTCGAGGAGGAGATCGAAGTCGTCGGAGGCGGCTTTCTGGTCGCGGACGTGGAACTGGACGGTCTGGCCGACCGTGACCTGGGGATCGCCGACGGCGACGTAACCGGCGTCCTGATCGACGCCTACGAGTCCACGGATGACGAAATCGCCGGGCCCGAAGCGCTTCTTGTATTCGTTGACAACCCTTCCGATGAGCAGCCCATTGCCTTCGACGAGCTGCTGGTCATCGGGTTCGAGTTCGCCGACCATGCCCTTGATGGCGTCGAGGGCGTTCTGGCCGCCTAGTTCCTGGACGATGTGGCGTTTGGATTTGGTGATGATGTAGGGCTTGCCAACGGGACGGCAGCCCTGGCTGACGGTGGTTTTGGCGGCGACGTGACCGCTTAGGATGCAGCCGATGGCTCCCTCGTTGAGGACCTGATCGTCTATGAGGAGGCGGTTTTTTCGGGGTCTGCGTGCGCCGCTGGCGAGTCCGCCAACGACTTCGGCGGGGCTGATGAGTTTCTGGAGTGCGGGCAGTGTCTTGATGAGGGGGGTGCTGAAGGGGTCGGCCATCAGCAGGGATAGCTGCTGTGAGCCGTCGATTTCGAGATTGAGTTCTTCGGCGAGGACTTCGGGATCGCCTTGGTCGTCGCCCCAGCCGATTTGCTGGAAGCTGAAGGGCTGCAGCCGGCAGCCGGGCAGGTTGGCGGCGAGGACCGTGATGGCGGGTTCTTCTTCGATTTCCTGGGCACCGAAGACCACGCCACAGACGGACATTCCCAAGAGGCTTTGAGGTTCCAGTGCGTCTCGGATCCGGTCCCGGATGGTGTCGATCTGGGCGACGTGGTGCTGGGTGAAGAAGATGACGAGGAGGTGGACCTCGGGGAGTTCGGCGGCGGCGATCTGATCGATCAGCTCGATCCCGGCGCGCTGAGGATCACTGGCTCGTGTGAGCGCAGATGCAAACCGAGGCTCGGGGGCGTTGGGCTGGTTCATCGAATCAGCCCAGATGATAGCGTCAAAAACGTCCAAGTCGTCCACCTAAACAGGCCTCAGGTCCTGTTAAGGCGGCTGGATAACCTATCCAGGTGGTTCACATCGGCTTTTTATCGATCGTGGCGTCGTAGACGGAGAGGAGTTTCTGCTTGTCGAAGATCATTTCTTGGCGAGAGAGGCCGACGATGTCGTAGGTCTGGGTGAGTTCGATGGCGTCGACAGGGCAGGCTTCTTCGCACATGCCGCAGTAGATGCAGCGGAGCTCGTCGATCTCGAACTTGATGGGGTATTTCTCGCGGTCGTCCCAGGGGGATTCTTCGCCGACGATGTGGATGCAGTTGGCTGGGCAGGCGGTGGCGCACATGAAGCAGGCGACACAGCGGACGCGTCCCTGTTCATCGCGGTTGAGACGGTGGACACCCCGGAAGTTTGGGACGTGGAGCCCCCCTTCTTCGACGGGCAGGTCTTCACGGCGTTCTTCGGGGTACTGCATGGCGCGGTTGGACTTGCCGCCGCCGACGGAGCCGAAGAAGTGTCGCAGGGTGGTGCCGAGGCCTTTGAAGACTTCCGGAAGGTAGAAGCCCTCTGCAGCGCTCAGTGGCGGCAGGTCGACGTTGATGATGTCCTTTTCGGCGATGGGCATCGTGGGCTCCGGTGGGTGTCGGGGAAAAGTCAGATTGTTCGCGTTGTGAAGGGCCGGGTCAAGCCGTAGGTCTGGCCTGCCGTTCGGGGATGGGGTCAGTCTCTGGACCAGAATTTCGGCCAGACAAGGACGAGCAGGGCGAAGAGTTCCAGTCGGCCGAGGGCCATCAGGGCGCTGAGGACGAGGAGGGATGGGTCTGAGAACCAGCCGTAGTTGTCGGTGGGGCCAACAGCGTGGAAACCGGGGCCAACGTTGGCGAGGGTCGAGACGGCGGCGGAGGCGGCGGTGAGCATGTCGCAGGGGCTACCCTCGGGTTCCAGGACCATCAGGAGGCTGGCACCGACCCCCAGGAAGGTGATGAACAGGAGGCAGTAGATGAGAGCGCCGAGCTTCATGTCGGCATCGACGACGGTGGAGCCCATGCGGAGGGGGCGGACGACGGCGGGTCGGTAGGCTCGTTCGATGGCTTCGCCGATGATCTTGATGACGATCCAGACGCGGATGACCTTAAGCCCCCCTGCCGTGGAGCCGGCGCAGCCGCCGATGAGAAACATGGCGAAGAGGAGGGTTTTGGAGGCGATGGGCCAGAGTTCGAAGTCGGCGGTACAGAAGCCGGTGCCGGTCTGAAGGGCAACAGCCTGGAAGCCTCCGTAGCGGAGGGACTGTCCGAGGGTGGCGTCGACGATGTGTCCTGCGGTGGTGACGATGGAGCCGCCGTAGAGTTCGAAGGTTATGACCAGGGTCGCGATGAGTTTGAGGGCGAGGTAGAAGCGGAGTTCGACATCGGTCCAGAGAATGGACCATCGGCGTTGGATGAGCAGGTAGAAGATGGCGAAGTTCACGCCGGCCAGGAGCATGAAGAGGATGGTCCAGAGGTCGAGGGCGACGGAGTCGTAATGGCCGATGGAGGCATCACGGGTGGAGAGGCCGCCGGTGGACATGACTGAGAGGGCGTGGCAGAGGCTGTCGAACCAGGAGATGACGCCTGTTGATTTGAAGGCGAAGAGGGCGAAGGCGGTGACGCCGAGGTAGAGGATCCAGAGGGTTCTGGCGGTTTCCCGGATTCGTGGGCGGACGCCTTGCTGTTGGGGTCCTGGGGCTTCGGCGAAGAAGAGTTTGCGGCCGCCTGAGCCGAGGTTGGGCAGGACGGCGACGAAGAGAACGACGATGCCGAGACCGCCCAGCCAGTGGGTGATCGCGCGCCAGAGCAGAAGGGAAGCAGGCAGGGCCTGGATCTCGCTCAGGACGGTAGCGCCGGTGGTGGTAAGGCCGGACATGGCCTCGAAGTAGGCGGCGGCGGGTGAGCTGAAGACGTGATCGGTATCGATCCCGCCGAACTGGACCCATGCGTAGAAGGGGATGCCGGCGAGGATAGCCCCGAGCAGCCAGCTGAGTGCGGTGAGGAGCATGGCGTCTCGGCGGCCGAAGTTCTCGATGGAGAGGCCGCGGCCAAGGGCGTAGGCGGTGGCGGAGATCAGCCCGCCGATGGCCATGGTGGTGGCGATGGCGAGGAGTGCGGCGCGATTGCCGGTGCCGCCTGTGATCAGCGGATAGATCTCCATGAGCAGCGGGAAGATCATGCTCGCGGTGAGGATCATCAGGACGAGGCCGAGTTGCCGGACGACAGCGAGGAGGTTCATGCGGTGTGCTCTGGATCGGCTAGCGTTTCCATGGGCTGCCGGCTGGTCTGATTAGCCGAGGAAAATGCCTCTGAGTTCTTTTTCTTTGGGCGTTGGTGTGATGACGACGGCGGTATCGCCGGCTTTGAGCTCGTCGGAGGCGCCGGGAACGAAGACACGATCATCGCGCTGGATCGCGGCGACGATGCTGCCTGATGGGAGTTTGAGTTGGCTCAGGGGTCTGTCGAGCACCTTGCGCGAGCGTGTGGAGACGTGGATTTCGAAGACCGAGGCGACGTCTCCTGCGATCTGGGCGAGCGGTCTCATGGGGCTGGTGTCGATGAGGCGTAGGATTTCCTCGACGGCGTTGCCGCGGGGTGAGAAGGCGCGGTCGATGCCGACGTGGCGCAGTAGGTGGAGATAGATCGGACGCTGCTGAACGGCGATGGCGGATTTGACGCCTAGTGATTTGGCCTGGGCTGCGGCGAGGATGTTGTTCTCGTCGTCATCGGTGACGGCGACGAAGGCATCGGCGAGATCGACGCGTTCTTCCTTCAGGGCGTCGGAGCGGATGGGGTCGTCGTTGAGGACGGTGACCCAGTCGAGCTTTTCGGCGAGTTCTTCGGCGCGCTGGCGGTCGGGCTCGAAGAGGCGGACGGAGAAGCGTCGGTTGCGGAGTTCGCGACAGATCCAGACGGCCTGGGTGGACCCGCCCATGATGATGATGGATCGGCGTGAGCCGGCGGAGGTGTCGAAGAGTTTGCGTGTCTGCGTGAGGCCTTCGGACTCGCCGATGAGCGTGATGATGTCGGAGGGGAGAATGGTGCTGGTGCCGGTGGGTAGGAAGGTGTCGCCTTTGCGTTCGATGCTGACGATACGAGCGGGGGTGGTGATTTTGAGGTCGCGGAGGGTGGTATTGGCGGCTTTGGCGTCTTTATCGACGACGATGGACTGCATCTCGATTTCGCCACGGGCGAAGCGTTCGACGGCGACGGCTCCAGGTGAGCGGAGGACAGCGGCGATAGCCTGGGCGGTGGCGTGCTCGGGGCAGACGAGATGGTTGATGCCGAGGTGTCTGGCGTAGTCGAGGCCTTTTTTCTCGAAGTAGGGCGAGTGATGGACGCGGGCGATGCAGCGTTTGACGCCTACGGCCTTGGCGATGGAGCTGGAGAGGAGGTTGATCTCATCGATGTTGGTGGCGGCGATAAAAAGGTCGGCGGTGGCGACGCCGGCTTCGGCGAGGGTGTCGGCGCGGGTGCCGCTGCCGATGAGCATGCGGGTGTCGAGAGCGTCTTCGAGCTCGTCGAGGACGTCGGCGGACTGATCGATCAGCGTAACCGAGTGTTTACGGGCGGTAAGGACTTCGGCGGCATATCTGCCGACCTCGCCTCCGCCGCATATGACGATGTTCATCGGCCGGTGCTCCGATCGGTCATTTTCATGTCTGCAAGTTTACTTGGGGTTGTGGCGAGCATCGAACGCGCAGGTGCTTAGGATGGTTCATCGGGCGGGCGGGGGTGAAGACAGGAGTTCGCTGTGCAGATCGTGATGGTGAAGTCGTTTGGCGGGGTTGAGAACCTTGAGGTAGAGGAGCGGCCAACGCCTGCGCCGGGGGCGGGTGAGGTGTTGGTGCGGGTGACGTCGATCGGGATGAATCATGCGGAGCTGATGGGGCGTCGTGGGGAGTACCGGCTTTCGACGGGTGACCCACCTTTTACGCCGGGGCTGGAAGCGGGTGGTGTGATCGATGCGGTGGGCGTGGGGGTTTCGGAGGATCGTGTAGGCGAGCGGGTGGTCATCGGACCGGGTGCGCCGCGGATCGGGGATGGTGGCTATGGCGGGACGTACCGGAGCCATTATGTGGTGGATGCGGCTCAGGCTCTCAAGGCGCCGGATGTTTTGAGTGACGAGCAACTGGGAGCCGTCTGGCTGCCTTACCTGACGGCGTGGGGGTGCCTGATCTGGAAACAGGGGCTGCAAGCGGGGCAGGTGGTGGGGTTGCCTGCGGCGTCGAGTTCGGTGGCGCTGGCGGCGGCACAGGTGGTGAGACAGTCGGGGGCGGTGCCGATCGGCTTCACGCGGAGTGAGGGCAAGGCGGAGCAGGTCCGGTCGCTGGAAACGGCGGTGTACGAGCATGTGATCGTGACGAACGATGAGAAGGGTGAGATGCGGCCCTGGCATCGCGATCTCAAAGGTCTCACGAACGGGCGGGGTGTCGACGTATTTTTTGATCCGGTGGCGTCGGGTGATTATCTGAATACTGAGATCCGATCCCTGGCGAATGACGGCTGTATTTGGGTCTACGGGCTGCTGGGGACAACGGGGGCGGTGGATGTGACGCCTCTGATTCGCAAGCGTGCGGCGATCCGTGGTTGGGGGCTGACGGAGTTGGTCGCGGCGGGTGAATCGGCCTGGCGGGAGGGGTGTGAGGCGGTGCTTTCGGGTTTTGCATCGGGGGTCTACCTGCAGCACATCGCACGGGTTTTTGGGCTGAGTGAGGTGCGTGAGGCTCATACGTATATGGAACGCGGGGAGCATCTGGGCAAGCTGGTCCTGGTGCCGGATGGTGGGGAATGATGGGTTGGTCTGAGATTCAACGGGCAATCAAGCAGGAGCGGCGATGACGACTTCGACAAGGACAAGCACTGAGATGGTTTACAGGCGGTTTGGGCAGACTGGATTGCCGATGCCGGTGTTCTCGACAGGCGGGATGCGGTATCAGGATGGTTGGAAAGACAAGCCGCTGGACGAGATTCCAGCTGAGATTCAGGAGAACCTGAACAACACGATTCGGCGCGGATGGGAGCTTGGGATCACGCACATCGAGACGGCGAGGGGTTACGGTCCGAGCGAACGTCAGTTGGGTGTGGTGCTGCCTGAGTTGGATCGTGAGAAGCTGATCCTGCAGACAAAGATCGGGCCGACGGAAGAGGGGGATGAGTTTCTGGTGCACTTTGAAGAGTCGCTGGAGCGGTTGGGGGTGGATTATGTGGATCTGCTGTCACTACATGGCATCAATGACAGCAAGGACATCGTGAAGTCGCTGAAGGCGGGTGGGTGCCTGCAGGCGGCGAGGAAGCTGCAGAGCGAGGGGAAGGTGAAGTGGGTCGGTTTCTCGACGCACGGGTATACCGATGTGATATGCCGAGCGATCGATACGGATTGCTACGGCGGCTTCGATTACGTGAACCTGCACTGGTATTACATCTTCCAGCACAACTGGGCGGCTGTTGAAGCAGCAAGAGCGAGGGACATGGGGGTGTTCATCATCAGTCCCTCGGATAAGGGCGGGAAGCTGTATGACCCGCCTGACAAGCTGCGTGAGCTGTGTGAGCCGTTGGACCCGATGGTGTTCAATGATCTTTTCTGCCTGTCGCACTCGGAGGTGCACACGCTGAGCCTGGGTGCGGCTCGGCCGAGCGATTACGACAAGCACATGGAGACGCTGGCTCTGTTGGATCGGGCGGATGAGTTGCTGCCGCCGATTGTGAAGCGTCTGGAAGATGCGATGGCGGAGACGGTGGGCGTGCGGCGGCCGGATGCCTGGACGAAGCTGGTGCCCGACGACCGGACGTCGCCTAGCGGGCTGAATCTGCCGATTCTTTTGTGGCTGCGGAATCTGGCGGTGGGTTGGGACCTGATCGAGTACGGCAAGATGCGTTTCAACCTGTTTGGCAGCGGTGGGGCCTGGTTCCCGGGGTATCGGCCGGCCGAGGCGCTGCCGACGATCAAGGACGAGGAATTGATTGAGGCGTGTTCAGGCTGTCCGGTGGCGGCGGCGGTACCGGAGATGCTGCGTGAGGCCCTGCAACTGATGGGCGGGGAGAAGGTGAAGCGTGAGAGTGCCTCGTAGGAGGCTCGGGGCGGGGTCGCTGGCCGGGCTGGCGGGGGGTGGCTATTCTCGTGCCGGCGGCTGATGGCCGCTGGTCTTTAAGGAGTTTGCTTTGTCCGTTCCGTTGATCGATCTGGGCCGTCAGCACGAGCCCCTGGCCGACGAGATTCGTGAGATTTTCGATCGGATTGTGCGTACCAGTTCCTTCATCCTTGGCGAGGAGGTGGACCGGTTCGAGGAGCAGTTGGCGGCCTACGCGGGGACCAAGTTCGCCATTGGTGTGACTTCGGGCACTGATGCGTTGTTGATGGCGCTGATGGCTCTGGATATTGGGCCGGGCGATGAGGTGATTACGTCACCTTTCACGTTCTTCTCGACGGCGGGCGCGATCAGCCGGGTGGGGGCGAAACCGGTGTTCGTGGACATCAATCCGCGGACTTACAACCTGCGGTGGGAGTTGATCGAGGGGGCGATCACCGAGAAGACCAAGGCGATCATGCCGGTGCACCTGTTTGGGCTTTCGGCGCAGATGGACAAGATCATGGAGATCGCGAAGCGTCACGATCTGAAAGTGATCGAGGATGCGGCGCAGGCGTTGGGTGCGAAGTTTGATGATCGGATGGTCGGGTCGATCGGGGATATCGGCTGTTACAGCTTCTACCCGACCAAGAACCTCGCGGCGATGGGTGATGCGGGTGCGCTGGTGACCAATGACGGCGAACTGGCCTGCCGTCTGCGCCGGCTGCGTGTGCACGGCATGGATGATGTGGATCATTTTTCGGAAGTGGGCGGGAACTTCCGGCTGGATTCACTCAAAGCGGCGATTCTGGCGTTTAAGTTGCCCCTACTCGACGGCTATGCCCGGCGTCGGCGGGCGCATGCGGATCGGTATGGGCAGCAGTTGGAGTCGCTGCCGATTGGGACGCCTTTTGAGGCGGAGACGCGGTACCACGTCTACAACCAGTACACCATCCGGGTGCATGGTGGCGCGCGGGAACCGCTTCGGCATCATCTGACGGCTTGCGGGATCGGGAATCGGATTTACTACAGCCGTCCGCTTCACCTGCAGCCGTGCTACGCTGATCTGGGTCAGGGTGAGGGGAGTTTGCCTGCGGCCGAGGAAGCGGCCCAGGAAGTTCTGAGCCTGCCTGTGTTCCCCGAGCTGACGCACGACGAGCAGCAGCAGGTGATCGACGCGATCCGTGATTTCTGCCGAGCGGAATGATTCGGGGCGTCCGGAGCGACAGGGCATGAGCGAATCAAGGTCCGAACCCGTGTCGGCCGGTCTGAAGGAGGCGTCGAGTGCGCCCTGGATGGGACCGCCGACGGAGGTGGTTGGTGTCACACGGACGGAGGGTGGGCATCGGATTCGCCGGCCGGGTGGAGAGCCTCTGGTACGTCTGGTGAATGTCTCGAAGCGTTTCGGGTCTCAGCATGTGCTGCGAAATCTGTCGCTGGACATTCTTGAGGGCCAGTCGACGGTGATCATCGGTCCGTCGGGGACGGGCAAGAGCGTGCTGATCAAACACATTGTGGGGTTGCTGACGCCGGATGAGGGCGAGGTGTATTACCGCGGGGAGCGTGTGGATCAACTCGATGCGGCGGAGTTGGTGGAGGTTCGTAAGAAGATCGGATTTCTGTTTCAGATGGCCGCGTTGTTCGACTCGCTGAATGTGGGAGACAACGTTGCGTTTCCGCTGGTTGAGCACACGGATCTGGATAAAGCCGAGCGAGACGAGCGGGTGGACCGTGTGCTGCGGATGGTGGGCCTGTCGGGCTTGCAATCGCAGATGCCCTCCGAGTTGTCGGGTGGTCAGAAAAAGCGGGTGTCGCTGGCGCGGTCGATCGTGTTGGAGCCGGAGATGGTGCTTTACGACGAGCCGACGACGGGTCTGGACCCGATTCGGTCTGACCTGATCAATGAGTTGATTGTCGGGCTGTCGACGCGGCTGGGGATCACGTCGGTGGTGGTCACACATGATATGAACAGTGCCTGCAAGATCGCGGATCGGATGCTGCTGATCTATGACGGGAGCATTATTCACGATGGGCCGCCTGAGTCGTTCTGGAAGTCGGATAATGAGTTGGTGAAACGGTTTGTGCACGGCCAGGCGGATGCCGTCGATCTGGCGCTGATCCAGGAAGGTCTGGATGACACCGAGGAAGATGAGCGGGAGCGATCTGTGTCACGTGATGTGGCATCGGGGATCTGAGAAGATGTGTTACGGGTTGAACGGTCGAGAGGTTGGATATGTCTGAAGCAACGAATCAACGTGACCTGGCTGTGGGCCTGACGGCGGGCGCGGGGCTCATTGGCCTCGTGGCCCTGCTCATGCTGTTCGGGTACGTGCCGGGGTTTTTCGAGTCGGGGTACCAGTACCGGGTTTACGTGGATGAAGCGGCCGGGCTGTATGAAGACAGCCGTGTGACCATCTCCGGGCTGGATGTCGGGAAAGTGACGGACGTGCATTTCCGGGATGCGTTCGGCTCGGGTGTCGAGGCGATCATTCTGATCTCGGAGAAGCTGCCGCGTGGCGTGGAGGCGGAGGTGAAGGCGACGTCGCTGCTGGGTGGCGGGTCGGTGATCAATTTCACGTATGAACCGACGCCGGACGAACCGACGGTGTTTCTGCCGTTTGATGGCTCGGAGATCATTGACGCACGGATCGCCAGTCCGACGGATGCCCTTGCGGGGTTGCTGGACGAGCCGATGGCTCGTTTCGACGCCATCAGTGATGACCTGACAAGGGTGCTGAATGAGTGGGCGGACTTGGGTGAGAATCTGAATCTGCTGGTGGAACCGCGCGATGCGGCGGATGTGGAGGCGGGGCTGTCGACCAGCAATCTGGCGACGGTGCTGCAACGGACAGAATCGAGTCTGATGGAGGCCGAGCAGACACTGGCTGCGTTCCGGGAGTTGGTAGATGACGAGGTCTTCCGAGAAGACCTGAAGCAGACGGCGAGCAATGCTCGAACGCTGACGGAGCGGGCGGAGACAACGATTCAGAGTCTGGAGGAGACGGTCAGCGGGACGATCGAGAGCCTCGAACGCCGGTTGGTGGCCGTGGCGGATGATCTGTCGGGCACGATCGCGACGGCATCCGAGTTGCTCAGCCGGGTGAATGAGGGTGGCGGAACGGTCGGGAAGATGCTCAATGACCCGGCTCTGTATGACAACCTCAACGATGCCGCGGAGCGGCTGAAGGCGGTGATGCTCGAGGTGCGGCTGCTGGTTGAGAAGATCCAGGCCGAGGGCGTGCTGTCGTCGCTTTGAGGATTCCATGAGGGCGGGGGTCGTCGTAAATCTCTAAGATCGCGGCATGCGATACGTGATCATCATTCCTGATGGGGCGGCGGATATGCCGCTGGAGGACCTGGACGGCAAGACGCCTTTTGAGGCAGCGGCGATCCCGAATATGGACAGGCTGGCGGCGAGCGGCCGTCTGGGGACGGCGGTGACGACGCCTAGCGGGATGCCCTGCGGGTCGGACACGTGTTCGATGTGTTTGCTTGGGTATGACCCGGCGAAGTATCACACGGGCCGGGCCCCGCTGGAGGCGGCGGCGCTGGGCATCGCGTTGTCGGATACCGACTGGATCTTCCGGGTGAATCTGGTGACGGTGGTTGAGGGGCTGATGCAGGATCACTCGGCGGGGGCGATCCGTTCGGATGAAGGACGGCAGTTGCTGGAGGCCATCGAAGCGGCGGCGGCGATCGAGGGCATGACGTTTCATCCGGGCGTGAGCTACCGGAACATCATGGTGGATCGGTCGGGGTCACGGGACTGGAGCAAGCTGGTGACGGTCCCGCCTCATGATGTGCCGGGCGAGCCGATCCGCAAGCATCTGCCCAAAGGCGCGAAGGATGCCGAGCTTCTGCAGGACCTCATTGCGACAAGCGAGATCGTGTTTGCTGAGCACGATGTGAATCTGACCCGGCAGGAGATGGGTGAGGCGGCGGCAACACATGTGTGGCCGTGGGGGCAGGGCTTGAAACCGCAGCTACCCCCCTTCTCTGAGGTGTATGGCCGACGTGGGGCGATGATCACGGCGGTTGATTTGCTGGCTGGGATATCAGAGTTGATCGGCTGGGACAGGCTGGATGTGCCGGGGCAGACGAGCTACCACGACAACGACTACGAGGCGGCGGGCAGGCACGGGATCGCAGCACTCAATGACTACGACGTGGTCTGTGTGCATATCGAGGCGCCGGATGAGGCGTCGCACGCCGGGGATGCGGCGACGAAGGTGGCGGCGATCGAGGCGATCGACAAGCATGTGGTGGGGCCGATTCACGAATCGCTGGAAGCCCGTGGTGAGAACTGGCGGATGCTGATCATGCCGGATCACTACACGAGCGTGGAGACGCGGAAGCACGACCCGACGCCTGTGCCGTTTCTGATCGCCGGGCACAAGATGAACGGAATCGTGGAGCGGCCGTTTACGGAAGAAGCGGCGAACGGTGCGGACCTGAAGATCGCGCACGGACATGAGTTGATGGAGTTCTTCTTGGATTCGGGGATGAGGTAGGACGTGGCTATCAGGCAATGCAGACTGTCTGTACGTCGCCTCATCGGTATTGCATTGACCCTAACGTTTTGCCTTCTGGCGTATCGTTGCTCGTTCTCGTCGGCTCGCCATGCCCTGCCATGGTCCGCAGGCGATGTAAGAGATCACCACATAGATATGTTCGTCGACCACATGTACATCATGCGAGCGGCCATACCAGCAGATGACTATGACTCTTACATCTCACGACTGGGTTTACATGAAGATCCCAACAGTGATTACGTTGTAGACTTCGAGGTCAATGATGCGCCAGCATGGTGGAATCCTCCAGAACCATCTGGGAACAGCAGTCTGCGTTTTGCCATTGAAGAAGATCAGATTGCAGCAACGGTCTACCAAAAGCCGTCTGTCTACTACCTTTGGTCAACCAGATAGCTAGATCGCATGGACGTGACCATGCCATTCGAGTTGGATGTGGTCGTCGGCGAGGCGTTTTTGGTAGTCGGAGAGGAGGGTGCGGGAGGCGTGGACCTTGTGGGGTTCGGTTGTTCGTTCGAGGCAGAAGCTGGCGAGGAGGCCGGCGGACTCGCCGATGTTCCATTCGACCGGGTGGAGGCGGAAGGCGCCGTTCGAGATGTGGGTGGTGCCGATGTTTTTGCAGGCGGGGAGCAGGTTGCGGAGGCGGACGGGGATGAGGGCGCCGAGAGGTATCTGGAAGGGGTAGGCGGCGAGGTCGAGGCAGTGATCGCCTTCGGTCGTGATGTGGAGGTCGATGCGGTAGGCGCCGACGCCAACGGAATCGTGGACGGGGAGGGGTCGATTTCGGAGGACGTTTTCGGAGCCGGGGTCGCCCCAGCCGGGGTTTTCGCCGCAGCGTTGGAGGACGCCAATGTCGCCTTCGGTCACGGTTTTGAGGGCTTTGATCCGGCGGGCTTCGCGGATGTAGACGGCGAGGGCGAGGCCGTCGTCGGTGCCCATGATGTCGGGTCGGGGGTAGAGGCGGGGGATGCCTCGGCGGTCGTTGGCAAAGTCTTCGGCTTCGGTCTGGAGCCAGTAAACGAGGCAGCGCGTGAGTTCCTTGGCTTCGTCGAGGCGCTGCCGGCGGGTTTCTGAGGGGACGTCGATGATAGACCCGCCGGTGTAGTCGTTCATGATCCAGTTGACGAGGGTGACGTCGTCGAGGTGGTCGGGGTTGCGCCAGCGGGAGGCGTCGATGACCTTGCGGTAGTCGAAGTAGGGGATGCCGCCGACCTGCTTGCGGCCTTTGTGTTCGGGCCGGAGGTAGGAGACGCGGGACTCGGCGGGCTTGTCGCCTAGCGGTTCACGCCAGGAGAGCTGGGGCCCGGGCCAGGGCGGGGTGACATCGGGACGAAACGACCTCCAGTGGTCGTAGTGCTCGGGCTTGTCGATGGTGTGATTGGCGGCGGGGTCGCGGTCGTAGCCAAGGGCGACGACCCAGGTGCAGGCCTGCTCGTTGAGGGGCTGGGCTTCGGGCTTGGCGTGCATCTCGCCGGTGTCTCGCTGGGCTTCGCAGCCGGTGACGTATTCGACGCCGGCGAGGGGCAGGAGATCGCCCAGTTCGGAGGCATCGAGGACGAATCGGGGGTGGATGGTGATTTCGGTGTCGAGTCGTCGGCGGTAGACGGTGACTGAGCGGACCTGATCGTTCTCGACATCGACGGCGCGGGGGAAGGTGTTGCGCCAGATGCGCAGGCGGGCCGAGGATTCGTAGGGCATGAGCATCCCGCGCAGGGCCGTGACGGCGGCACGGGGCTCGCAGCAGAGCCGGGAGACGAAGCCGGAACCGGGGTTGAGCTCGGGGTCGAGCATGGCGTCCTGGTTGAGCGGGTAGTGCCTGCGGTAGAGCGAGCGGATGGCCTCGCGGAGGGTGCGGTAGCGGCCGGTGCAGCCCTGAGACTCGATCCAGGGGTGCTCATCGGGCGGGACGGCCTGGGCGGTGAGCTGCCCGCCGGTCCAGACGGTGGGCTCGGTGAGGATGACGGAGTGGCCGGCTTCGCAGGCGGCGAGGGCGGCGGCGCAGCCGCCTAGGCCGGCGCCGACGATGAGGATGTCGCAGGAGGTTTCAGGCATGGGGGAGAGGTTAGCGGAAGGGGATATACAAGCAAGAATGAAGCGATGGAACTACGAGATGTCTAGATTTAGCGGATTATTTACAGGTTTGAAGAGTCCGGCAAAGAACCAGTATGTGTAACGAAGATACCAAAATCGTTTTGTTCGGATAAAACTCAATTCCTCCTGCACTGATTCATTAATCACTTTAATAATATCTACTGGTGGGTCAGTCGGCATGACTTCTTTTACCTGCGAGATATGTTCAAGTGCATTCATGTGGTTACTATGCAGCTGATCCAAGCCACTTCCAGGAAATTGTTGATGGTGATAACTTGGCGGCTTTGGGTTTGATTGCCTATTGCGAAGTGAAGTAGTTACGAGAGAAGAATCATCATCAAATTTAGAGAACAGATCTGCACCCAGGTTTTCAGGCACTGAGTTGGGACCACTATTACGCCCCGGCATGAAATAAAACACTAAAGATGTTTGATACTCCATGCTACTATATATCACGAGCCTGAAAGCTAGAATACCTACATTAATCTCAGCACAATCTACAAATTTGTACATGCCTTCTGACATACTAGATTCATTAATTAGGCTATCAGCAGACTTCTTGAGACTATTGGCGTCGCTACCCTCAATAGGTTTTAATTTTATGATGAGCATGAGCAGGTGCATCAAAACACCGCTCAAGCAGCCGGCTAGATACGTAACTACTAGCCATACAGATACCCAGAAAAACATAGATAACTCTCTGTTCTAAATTATCGTCGCCAAGCGTCCGACGTGTTTGCGGGGATCACGGCTCCGTCTTCATCGAGAACGCGTAAATCCGGGCTGACGGCTCGGAGTTCGGCGAGGAGGCGGTCGCCGAGGCGGGTGTCGAGATGGACGCGGTCGCCTTCGTAGCGGCGGTCGAGGATGGTGGCTTTGGTTTCGAGGATGGAGAGGGCGCGGCCGTCGGTGACGGGGAGGTCTAGGGTGGTGGTGGACTGGCGGCCTCGGACGGCGGCGCGGAGGCGTTCGATGACAGGCTCCATGCCTTCGCCGGTGCGGGCGGAGATGGCCATCGCATCGGGGTGGGCGGCCTGCTGGATCAGGAGTTCGGCGTTGTGGCTGAGCTTGTCGATCTTGTTGAGCAGGAGGATGCGCTCGGAGTGGGTGGCTCCGATGGCGTCGAGGACTTCCATGACGGTGTCGTGCTGTTCGTTGGCGCGGGGGTCGGCGGCATCGAGCACGACGAGGAGGATGTCGGCGTGGATGGCTTCTTCGAGGGTCGCGCGGAAGGAGGCGACGAGGTGGTGGGGCAGGTCGCGGACGAAGCCGACGGTGTCGGAGAGCATGACCTGGTCGCCGTCGCCTAAGTCCCATCGGCGGGTGCGGGTGGAGAGGGTGGCGAAGAGTTTGTCGTCGGCGTAGGCCCCGCCTTCGGTGACGGTGTTGAAGAGGGTGGACTTGCCGGCGTTGGTGTAGCCGACGAGGCCGACGGTGAAGTGGTCGAGCTTGCGGGCGGCGACCTGCCGCTGCTTGCGGGCGTGGACCTCGGCGATCTCGCGGCGGAGCTGGGATTTTTTGCGTTGGACGATCCGGCGGTCGATTTCGAGCTGCTGCTCGCCTGGCCCGCGGGTGCCGATGCCTGCGGGGGCCCCGCCTGCGATGCGTTCGAGGTGGGTCCACATGGCGCGGAGGCGGGGGTAGGTGTATTCGAGCTGGGCGAGTTCGACCTGGATCCGGGCCTCGAGGGTCTGAGCCCGGGTGGCGAAGATGTCGAGGATGAGCTCGGAGCGGTCGAGGACCTTGCGTTCGGTGGCCTTCTCTATCTTGCCGATCTGGGAGGGCGAGAGGTCGTTCTCGAAGAGGATGACCTGGGCGCCGTGGGCGTCGGCCATCTGCTTGAGCTCTTCGACCTTGCCCTTGCCCATGAAGGTGGCTGGATCGGGCTTGAGGCGTTTCTGGAGCAGTTCATCGACAACGACGGCCCCGGCAGTCTGGGCTAGTGAGCGCAATTCATCCAGCGGGTCGTGGGGATTGACCTGCATCCCGGGCAGCAGACAGCCGGCAAGGATGGCTTTCTCCGAATCGACGGCGAGTTGTTCGCGTTTGAGGTCCTGCATGGTTACAAGCTGGGCGAATAGGGTTCGCCCCGGGCGGCCTTTGGTGTTATCTTACTGGGCTCGACGGGCTGAACCAAGGGACGGCAGGCGTCCCTCCTCTGATCGTCAATTCCACCCCTGACCCGGCCCGTCCGGATGTAAACGGGAGCAGTGATATGTCACGAGTCTGCCACTTTACCGGCAAGCGTACCACCCGAGGCAACAAGTACACCCTGCGTGGTAAGGCCAAGTACCTCGGCGGCGTGGGCACGAAGGTCACTGGCAAGACCAAGCGGACCTTCAAGCCGAACATCCAGAAGGTGACCGCGATCATCGATGGTGTGCCCCAGAAGGTGAAGGTCTCGACCAAGGCGATCAAGTCCGGCCTGGTCGTGAAGCCTGTGAAGCGGAAGTACGCTTACAAGCACCAAGCGGCCTAAACCCCTAATCCCCCCCCTGCCACCCCGACTGCCCTGACCTCTGGTTTGCATCGGCGCAGTCGTTCTCGTCTGGTAGGTCGCTGGCGGCTTCGACTTTTTGACCCTCACGGATGACGGCCGGTTCACGGATGGGTTGCACTTCCTCGGAGGGGAGTCGCGACGGATACCGGATGCTGGATGCCCCACACAGGCGATGACGACAAACAGCGGGTACTCGACGCGAGCGACATTGTTGGTGTCGTGGGGGAGCAACTAGCGCTCAAACCGAAGGGGCGCGAGTTTGTCGGGCTCTGTCCGTTTCACGACGACCGGAACCCGTCGATGTGCGTGGTGCCTGAGAAGCAGATTTTTCACTGCTTTGTCTGCGGGGCGGGCGGGGACGTTTTCAGCTTTGTGATGCGTTATCACCGACTCAGTTTTCCCGAGGCGCTCAAGCATCTGGCAGAACGGGCGGGTATCGAACTGACCGGCCGGCGTCAGCAACGTAACGACGGACAGAAAGCTCTGCGGCAACGGATCGCCGAGGCTAACGACCTGGCGCTGAGGTTCTTCCGGAGTCGATTGCGTGATGAGCAGACCGGGGCCGAAGCGAGGGCTTACCTGGCCGGGCGTGGGATCAGTCACGAGATGATCGAGCGGTTCGAGATGGGCTATGCACCGGACGACTGGGACGTGATGTCGAAGGCCGTGGCGGCCAAGGGTCTCGATCGTGAGGCGTTCGTGGCTGCGGGATTGATCGCGAAGCGTGATCGAGGTGAGGGTTACTTCGACCGGCTGCGTCACCGGTTGGTGTTTCCGATCGGTGATGCCCTCGGGCGGCCGGTGGCGTTTGGCGGGCGGCGTCTGCGGGAAGAAGACAATCCGAAGTACTGGAACAGCCCGGAGACGGAGCTTTTTCACAAGAGTTCGACGTTGTTCGGGCTGCATCTGGCCAAGCGGGCGATCATCGGGACCAAAACCGCAGTGATTGTGGAGGGTTACACGGATGTGATCGCGGCCCACCAGGCCGAGCGGGAGAACGTGGTGGCGACGCTTGGCACGGCCCTGACGGCCGAGCACGTCAAGGGGCTGCGGCGGTTCGCCGAGCGGATCGTGCTGGTTTTCGATGGGGACGAAGCGGGTCGGCGGGCCGCGGATCGGGCGGTAGAAGCGTTCTTAACGGAGGAAGTGGATACAGCGGTGGCGATTCTGCCTGGGGGCCAGGATCCGGCGGACCTGCTGAGCACGACGGAGGGGGTCGAAATCTGGGATCGACTGGTGGCTGAGGCGCCGGATGCTCTGGATTTCGGGCTGGCTCGGATGGCGGAGGATCTGTCGGGAGCCTCGACAATCACGGGCAGGCAGCGGCTGGCGGAGGCTTACGCTGAGAAATTGGTGAAACTGGGTCTTGATCGAGCGACCGGGACACGGCGGTCGCTGATCGTCAACCGGGTGGCTCAGTTGCTCAGGATGGACCTGCCGAGCACGGAAGCGTTGCTCAAGCAGGCACGCATCAAGCTGCTGAATAGCCAGAAAGGGCCTGCTGGGCCATCTTCGGCTGGAGAATTTGGGGTAAACCCTCAGTCTTATGGTCTTGAGGAACAGGGTAACCCAGAGAAATTGCGATCGTTTGCACAGGATGATGCTAAAAGAGTGGACGGCGCGCCTGTAGGGCGTAAACTTTCTCTAGCCCTAGCGGCCGAGCGACAGGTCATAGCTTGCCTGATTCGCCACAACCAACTGTTCACCAAGACCTTAGACCAAGGCTGGGCGATCGACGAATCGCTGATGCCCGGTGATCTTGTCGGTCCTGTGAACGCGAGGCTCTACGGCCGGGTGTACCGGCAGTTGAGCAGTGGCGAGGCGGTGAGCCTTGATCGATTGCTTGGCGGGGCTGCTGAGGCCGAGGAGTACGAGTTGGCAGGCTTGCTGGCTCAGCTCGGCCGAGAAACCGGGGATCTGGGTCTGGATGACCCGGAAGCGGCGGAGCGTGTGCTCGGAGCCGCGATCAGGTCCTGGCGTACGGCGGTTTCAGATCGCCTGCCGGGGATGGAGGAGGAGAGTTCGAATGCTGATCAGAACCTGCGTGACGCTCTGGAACGGCTGCGAGCCGGTGCCGGGCCGAGTCGGATCAGCGGTCATCGTGGCGTCCCCGACCGCACCTGAGGTTGGGAAGTTTGTCCCGCGATGACTGGAACTCACGGGGAGGGGGCTGGCAAGAGCCGGTTGCCACGGACGACTGAACAAGGACGATTGAACAAGGACACTGAACAACGATGCTGAACCCGCATTTACATCCCGCAGTGACAGAGCTCATGGCGTGCGGCCGTGAGCGTGGTTTTGTCACCTTTGATCAGCTCAACGCCCTGCTACCCGATGAGTACGTCGACCAGAACAAACTGGCTGATTTGCTTCAGCGGATGCGTCAGGACGGTCTGCGGCTGATTGATGAGGCGCAGATCCCTGCGAGCTTCCGTGGGACGCCCGGGCTGGTGGCCCCACCTCAGGATGCACCGGGACCTGCGGGCATTGACATGATGCCTCAGGAAGAAGAAGCACCCGTCGCGACAGCGACCGAGGGCCCGGCACCGGCCAGTTCGGAGTCTGGCGAAGCATCGGAGCAGGTCGAGGAGCTCGACGAGAACACCAAGGCTGAGCTCGAAAAAGCCCTGAGTGAAGCTGGCGGCAAGCGTATTGACGATCCGGTGCGGATGTACCTCACGCAGATGGGCGAGATCAGCCTGCTGACGCGAGACGAGGAGATCCGGCTGGCCAAGAAGATCGAGACGACGCGGATGATCTTCCGGCGTCTGGTGCTCGAGAACGACTACTCGGTCGCGCAATCCGTTGAAGTGCTTGAGATGGTGGATGCCGGCGATCTGCCATTTGATCGCACCATGAAGATCTCGACGGCGGAAGACGACGCCAAGGGCAAGATCGCTGCGCGGATTCCCTTCAATCTCAAGACGATCAAGCGTCTGCTGGACCTGAACCGGCAGGACTGGGAAGAGCTCGAGAAACCTGGACGTAAGAGCAAGACCGAGGTGCTCCGTCTGAACGCTCAGATCGAGACTCGGCGGATGAAGATGGCCCGGCTGATTGAAGAGCTGTCGCTTCGTACCTCGAAGATCCAGCCCCTGCTCAAGAAGCTGACCTCGATCTCGAACAAGATGAACCACCTGGTTCGGACGCTCGCGGATTCCGAGAAGCATCCCGACCGCTACGACCCCGAGGACGTCATGGTGATGACCGAGGAACTCGCGGGCCTGCGGTCGCTGGTGCTGGAAGACCCGGAGGAGTTGGCGGCTCGCGTCACCGAGATCCGCTGTGTCTTCGACGAATACGAGCAGGCCAAGCGCGATCTCTCAGGCGGCAACCTCCGCCTGGTGGTCTCGATCGCCAAGAAATACCGCAACCGCGGGCTGTCGTTCCTGGACATCATCCAGGAGGGCAACACCGGTCTGATGCGTGCGGTCGACAAGTACGAATACAAGCGTGGCTACAAGTTCTCGACGTACGCGACGTGGTGGATTCGTCAGGCGATCACCCGTGCGATCGCCGATCATGCCCGGACGATCCGTATCCCGGTGCACATGATCGAGACGATGAGCAAGCTGCGGAACATCGCCAAGAATCTGCTTCAGGAACTCAAGCGTGAGCCGACCGTGGAGGAGATCGCCGAGGCGGCGAAGATGCCGATCGCGGAAGCCCGCCGGGTGATGAAGATCAGCCGGCACCCGATCAGCCTCGACCGGCCCGTTGGCGAGAGCGAGGATTCCTACTTCGGCGACTTTATCGAGGACGAGCACGCGGCGAACCCGTCGGAGACCGCGACCAGCGACATGCTGCGTGGTCGGATCGAGCAGGTGCTCAAGACGCTGACCTACCGGGAGCGAGAGATCATCAAGCTCCGGTACGGTATTGGTGACGGTTACACCTACACGCTTGAGGAGGTGGGTCGGATCTTCAAGGTCACCCGCGAGCGTGTACGCCAGGTCGAAGCCAAGGCGATCCGCAAGCTCCAGCACCCGGTTCGGAGCAGGAAGCTTGTCGGCTTTCTCTCGGGCACCGAGGATGATCTACTCGAGTAGTTCGCTGGGCAGGCACCTGCCTATTGACATCGCAAAGAAACAGGAAGCCACGACGCAAGCCGTGGCTTCCTGTTTATCCGATGCTTCTGTGATCGGCTTCAGGCGGCGAGGCGGTAGCTTGCGCTGGGTTCGGGGGCTCCGGCAGACGCGATGACCTGCTCGCGGAAGGCCGCATCGGTGATCCACCAGGGCTGTCGGCGGACTTCGTCCCAGAGATAGCGGCCTGCGCTGGCCGGATCGAGTTCTGCGAGCGCCATGGCGTAGATTCTCGATCGTTCGTCGCAGCTCTTCCAGACGCCATAGCGTTCCCGGGGATCGACCTCGTCGAGGAAACGCCTTGCGACGGCGACACGTTCCTGCCCCTTGCGAACCGACCGCATGATCGAGCTCATCTCATTGATACGAATCGCGGCGATGGCCCTCGTAAGGATCTGTGGCTCGTGCCCCTGCGCGAGCAGGCGGGCACAGAGGTCGTAGCACCAGGCGAAACGCAGCTTGGGGTCGGCCGGGCCGGCCTCCTCCAGAAGCGATCGTCGATAGAAGGCGGCTCCACGGGCGGGCTCGCCCTGAACGTGCCGGAGGAACGGGGCCAGACTCAGCTGCCGGATCGGGGCCAGGGGCTCTGCGAGTTGTCCGGTTTCATCCAGTGCGACGGCCTGGCCCACCAGCCAGTCGGGGCCGTCGCGGTCAGACATCCTGCGGGCAACGTCTCCTAGGACCTGGGGCATGAGCAGCGCATCGGCGTCCAGGAATCCGACAATAGAACCGGTCGCGACCTCGAGTGCGCGGTTGATGGCTTCTGCCGGACCGGTGTCGGTGTGGGCGTCGAACCAGTTGATGTGAGCTTCGTAGCGGTCAAGGATGTCGAGCGTCTGGTCCCGGGACCCGCCATCGACGACCAGCAGTTCGGTCTCAGCGTAGCCTTGGTCGAGGACCGAGCAGAGGGTGCTTTCGAGCGTATCGCCCGCATGGAAGCAGGGGATAATAAGCGTAACCCTGGGCCTGCCCGACTGGCTGAGCTTGCGTGCGGGGTTGAGTGCCTGACGGCGACGGGCTTTGGGTTTGTGCTGTTCCATGCTGGTAGAGGCATCGGCTAGTCGCTGGTCATCCGGCAAGGGGTGAGACTTACCGGGCGTAGCCGGAAACTGATTCCGCTCAGGCGGCCTGTGGCTGCCCATGCCAAAGCTGATGGCGTACCTGCTGGGACAAGAGCCACCAGGGATGTCTGATGACCTGAGACCAGGGACGGTGGCCGATTTGAGCGAGCGTCGCTGCGCGGTGCTGGTAGGCGGTTCTTCGGTACACCGACCAGCGGTCACGGATAGGCAGATTGCGTGCGTAAGCTCGCTCGACGAGCACGTGCTCGTGGATGAAGCCCTCTGGCTGAGCGCAGGTCTTGCTCGTTTCGTGCATGCGGTAAGTGGCGATGGGCTGATCGATGACATCTGGTTTGAGGCCGGCCGACAACAGTCTGAGCCACCACTCGAAGTCCATGCAGTAGTGGAGGCGTTCATCGAGGAAGCCCAGCTGCTCGTGCAGGTTGCGATTCCACCAGACGCCTGGCTGCGGGAAGCAGAATGGCTGACTGGCTGAGCGCAGCAGCGTGGATGCAAGAGTGATAGCTTGCGTTCGCTTTTCGAGCTTGAGGACTGCGCCGTCGGCGTCGATGTGCTGTACCCATCCGCCGAACCACTGTGTGCTGGGGTGCGTCTTGATGTGGCTGGCGACTGTACTCAAAGCATTACGTAAGAGCGTGTCGTCCGAGCACAACCAGGTCACATAGTCACCGCTTGCCAGCTTCAGGCCTTTGTTGATCGCCTGAGTCTGACCATCGTCTTCCTCGCAAACAAGAACGTCGATGGCCGATCGATACTGCGCAAGTACGTCTGAGGTCTTATCCGTGGATTTACCGTCAATGACAATAAGTTCGAGATCCGGGTATCGCTGATCCAGGATGCTGTCCAGCGTCATGGGCAGGTAAGCACACTGGTTAAAACTGGGGACCACGATGCTGAGGCGAGGCAGGGACATGCGTACTCCTAAGCGGCTTGTTCCAGGGGAGTACGTGTTTTCAGATCATCTTCACGCAGCACAGGCAGGGACTGGACTTCGAGGGCTTCCGAGGGTGACGTGCGTCCCTGATAGGTCAGCACCAGCCATTCGCTGGCGAGGGTGTAGGCAAAATAGATACCCGAAAGCAGAAAACCCCTGGCTCCCAGACGCCAGCCGTCGAAGTCACGGAGGCTTCGATAGAGTTCGATGAAAGGTCGGGACAGGGCACGACGCCAGGTAAACTTCAGGCCGTTGCCTGCCAGCGCCCTGGCCTCGGTATGGGCGTAGCGGGTGAGGTGTCGTCTCAGCAGCTCCGCGTAGCTGTTCGACCAGTAATGGCGCATGTGATTATCGCCGTCCCACGGGATACGGACTTCGCGTTGGCCCTCATCCAGCCGTGTCAGCCGATTGGCCCACGGGAGGATCCGACATCGCTGGCGATGAACCAGACGCTGCTTGTAGGTCAATGTGCCCCAGACGGTGCCATCGAGTCGCTGGTGTTTGAAGTAGAAACGCATCGGCAGCGAGATTGCACCAAGATCGGTCTCGGCGTTGAGCGTGCATCGCATCTGCGTGACAAGGCCGGGCGGGATGGCTTCATCCGGATCAACCAACAAGATCCAGTCGTGCCTGGCGATGGCTGCGGCCGCGGCACGTGTGGGTTCAGCAATCGGTGCAGGGTCGACGTGAAAGAGCCGGTCGGCATGAGCACGCGCCAGCTCGAGTGACCCATCGGTCGAGCCCATATCGATCACAATCAACTCGTCTGCCCAGGAGAGTGAGGGCAGGCACTTCTCAAGATGGGCCCGTTCATTGCGGGCGATCACAATCGCGCTGACTGGTGTAGGCGTCTGAGTCATGGGCTTCTCAGGCTGCAAGTCGGAGACGCTGTACGACCTTGTGCTTGATCCGACGGTGCCAGGGCATCCACTGCTGTCGCACCCACTCGAGGTGCTTCAGCAAGCCCTCTGGCGGATCGGTGTCGTGGGATACATCCAGCCCGCGGAAGGGTAGATGCTTGAGATTCCGTGCACGCCATGCCGAGGTATGCACCTGAGGCTGGTAGTTGACAGAATGCTCTGCCGTTGATGGGTGCCAGGGATGGTAAAGCCTGATCTCGGGGTGCCAGCTGACCGGGATACCCAGAACCTTGAGACGGGTGTAGACGTCCAGGCAGTTGGCGTGGAAGCCTGTGGCGAAGATTGGGTGCTGGTCGTAACCGTTGATCTGCTCGATCCACGTCTTGCGGATCGACAGGCAGGCTCCGTGATTGGATGGGTTGGTGATGCTGGTCACGCGCTTGAGGTGGTTGATATCCACCTCGTCCCGATGATCTTCCTTCGCTTCGTTGTAGCGGTAGCAATAGAGTGCGAGTCGCGGCTGATCCCGGTGTGCTTCGAGAATCTGCGAGAGGAAGCACGGCTCGGTGATCACATCGGCATCGATGATGACCAGGATGTCGCCTCGAGCTTCGGTGATGCCGCGGTTGAAGCAGTAGGAAGCGTGGTAGGTACCCGACCGGCCGAGGGTGATGGCTCGAAAGTTGGGTTGATGATCCAGGCGACCTTGAAGGTCGTCGTGGATCTGGCTGCCATGCTCGACCCAGATCAGCTCGTAGTCTTCACGCGGCAGGTCTTGATTCGCGAGGTAATCGATCGACTCGAACCTCTCTCGGAACCCGCCGTCGACCATGATGATGGAGATCGTCGGTCGGCTGGATAATGGCTTGTTTGGCTGGCTCATGCGCTTTGTTACTCCGACCGGTCATGGGGTCGCCGGAGGATGTCATCGGGTGTTCGCCGGATGGCGGAGCAGCGCCAGGCATGGTCGTTCTTATGGGTCTGACCATGAGACGTCGGGCCTTGCGTGCCAGGCGTAGACCGCCGTCTTTGAGTGCACCCAGCCACCCCTTTTCTCGGACGCGGTTGAGCCAGATAAGTCGTTCGAACTCAACAGAGCGACGCTCTGCGGGGGGAACCCGGATTAGTTCATCGAGTGAATGTGTGGCTAGTAGCTGCGTGCGAGATGGCTGGCAGCGGTCCAGAATGGTCTCAAGCTCGACACGGCTGTACCCAAGGGCGTTGAGTGTTTCTTCGCCAAGTTGATCGAGGTAATCCGAAGCGCAACGCCAGAGCTGTGGGTCCGTCAGCGACTCGGCCCACCGATCGATGTGATGTGCATCAGGGCGTTGCTTCTTATGGGCGTGGGTGGGATCACCCAGCGTCCATTGCGGCTGGGGCGACTGGTTGTAGCGAAGCAGCCTATCGTCCCAAGGCAGGTTTAGGGTGCCTAGTAGCGATGAGAGCTCTGTCTGCGGGTGACGAACCAGCGATTCGTAGTGGATGACGTGATCGACAAGCCTCGAATCTCTGATTGAGTTGGCCAGAAGGTCGGGTGCCAGTTGCAGATCATCTGCGGAGTCGTACAGGTGAAACCAGCGTTGGCCGATCCAGGTGTTGCAGATGGAGGTTAGGACAGCCAGCGGATTGCGAACAAGAACCACGATTCTGGCTTGCGGGAAGAGTTCGCGAAGCTCGGGGAGGATGTAGTAGTACCTCGGCGTTTTATCGAGACAACAGCTGGCATGCTGCTCCAGGCACCATGTCCTGTAGTGCTGCAGCAGACTCTGCCTTGACCCTTCGAGGAAAGCCTCGCGGCTGTTCGGCAATGCCTCGAAAGCAAGCTTGAAGGTGCCTTCATTGAAACGAGCCTGCCAGAGGTCGGGGCGTAACGGCAGGACCGCGTGCAACGCCAGCCAGGGCTCACCCGCGGTAGCAATGCCTGGATGAGCCCCGAGCATCCGCTGCAACAGCGTCGAACCGGCTCTTGGCTGTGAAACCAGGAAGGTCAGACCCCGTCCCTCATGATCCGGCAGCTGGCTGGACATGGCTTATGCCGCCCTTCTGTAAAGGGCCTTGAGGCCGTAGCTCACGGCGTTTTTCAGATCTAGGCTTCGCAACGACCGATGGGCGGCTCTGCTCGCGAAAATCTGTTCGAGCTGATCGAAGCACCTCGTGGCGGCAAGTCGGTCGGCTGCCTCAAGCCGGTCGATCAGATCCTGATGCTTGCGTCTGATGTGTGTCACAGCGGCGAGATGTTTACGAGGGTCTTGGCGTGAGACACCGCCGGGGTGCAGCCTGTATTCGGAGCCCAACTCTGGACAGTAATGGAACGCGGCACCCGCAGCAGCGAGCCGGATCCGGAGTTCCCAGTCCTCGTAGAGATTGATGTTGGCGTCGTATCCGGCGACTTCGTGGAAGAGGTGCCTGGGCAGGAGTTCATTGCGGAAGACCATCCCACGCGGGAAAGCACGGGCAAGCAACACTGGCAGCACGTTTCCCGTGGGCACATCATCGCCAGCCGCCCAACGATTGAGGATATTCCCGGAGGGATCGATGGTCTGAAAGTTAGAGAAGAGAATGGCTTGCTTCGGTAGCGAGATTGCCACCGCGATTTCATTCTCGATACGCGCTGGCAGCATCCTGTCGTCACCATCGAGGTAGGTCATCCAATGCCCTGTGCAGAGTGAGGCTGCGTGAGACTTGGTCGCTGAGACACCCCGATTAGTAGCGTGAAAGGCATAGTCGATCCTGCCCGGATACCGGATCGCGTAAGACCGGATGAGTTCCTGAGACCCGTCCGAAGAGGCATCATCGACGATCACGATCTGATCGACCGGTCGGGTCTGAGCAAGCACGGAATCGACCGCCTCGATCAGGTAGTCCCTGTGGTTATAGGACGTGATGAAGACACTCACCGAATCGTGCATCGAAGGGTCCTTGGGTCGATCGATGCTTCGGTTATCGACACGGCTTGTCAGGCGGCCATACGTTGGCCGGCAGACTGTGTAATCGGACGCGTCTCGAAAGCCGGCATCTCTCGCCTGGTCTGACTGAGGTGGCTCGCCGTGTTGACTAACAGGTCATCGATCATCCGAACGATCTCATCCACCGAGACGGAGGCCGGAACCGCCCGGCAGCGGTAGAGCTCTCGTCTGGGGTCGGTGTCGTGAAGCAGGAGGTCCTGCCCGAGATTCGGCCAGCGTGTTCTTGGCATCAGGTCGATCACCGCGCCCGCGTGAGCCGATGGCAGCAGCATGTTCGACCCGTGGACACCCACAACCACGTGACTCCTGGCGTAGCGCTGGCACCAGGCTTTCTCGGTGGCTTCATCGATCGTTCTGGTGCGCAGGTCCTGTATCGGGCCTGACCGGGGTGCAGGGTCACCCAAACCGACCAACGCAAAATCGAGATGTGGATAGCGCTTGTGAAGTCGTTGCGCGAGCGTTTTCACAGCCAGTCGTTGAGCCTTCGTGGCCGTTGGCATGCCAGCTTGATCAAGCCCAAGTATCGCCTTGAGTTTCTGACGCCATCGTCCTGCAGGCAGCGGTTCGGGCCAAACGCGATCATCCCTCCAGATGAAGGTGACCACGGGCCGTTCTGTCGCGTTCTGCCAGCCCGTGGGATCGAAAGGACGCACGCCGGTGAAGCGATCGATGCTGACATCCTGTGGAGCGGGGTGCGGCGTGCTCAGGCTGAGTCGGACCTCCTTGAAGTCCGAAAGCCGCTGGTGAATCCAGCGATCGAGTCCATCCGACCAGCGTGTTCCCGAGGCCAGCGGCCAATCGACCGACCAGACCTCGGCAACCCCGTCAGGCACCAGCCAGCGCAGTTCCCCGGGGATCATCAGGATGATGTCATGGGATGGCGACTCATCCAGCTCGCGCTGGACACTAAGCAGCTTGAGCAGGCCGTGACCGTAGAGCCGGTCGAGGGTGTTGACCAGCAGTGGTCGCCTGATGGGTCTGAAGGACTCGACCGTGATCTGAGGGCAAGTATCTTCACGCGACCTGAATCCATCAGCCAGCCAGTCGGCGAACCACGGTGCCTCATCGCGTCCAAACACCTCACCCGTTGAAGCCTGAAGGGTCATCGGCGTCAGCAGCCCGTTGCCTGCGAGCAGATCGAGGTAATACTCGGCAGCGCACGTGGGGCAGCGCATGCTGGCGAGATTGCGCATGCCTGTGATCGCCCAATCCGTCTGTACCAGTTTCGTGCCATCCGAAGGGCAGCGTGTCTCCCGTCTGAAGGCAGGGAGAAGCGATGTCACGCGGCGGCTCGCTCAGATCGACGACTGCGGAACATGCCCATCAGCCGCTTGGGCAGAGAGCTGCTTCGAGCTGCTTGAGCTTTAGACTGCTGTGCCTGCCATGCGTGGGTGCTGGCCTCCTGGCAGTAACGAGCAACCAGTGATTGAGCCCGGCGTGGCACGGATATGATCACGTCTTCATGAATCACGATGTAGGGATCGGCAGCGGTTCGGAGGGCATCGATCACTCGGTCGATCGAAGGCCAGCTTTCGATCCGATGTGGTTGCTGTGGCGGCGAGAGGAACAGCCGGGCATCGTCGATCAGGATGAAGTGGTCTCTGAGATCGCTGCGGAGGATGGCGAGTTCTTCCAGCAGCGGGCACTCGTCCTCCGCGGCTTCACCAAAGGTGATACCACCCGACCAGTGCGCATCGAGCCAGAAGATGCCAGGTCCCTTGAGTTCTTTGAGCACCCGCGGCAGGCAGGTGCGTGTGTCGCCAAGGTGCCAGGAGATGCCCTGATCCGGGAAACGCTGCTTCGCGGCCTCGTGCAACGACGACTGGGCTTCGATCGTGTGCACATCGGCAAACTGGCTGGCGGCCCAGCTCGCGGTCTGACCGAGATAAGTGCCGGTTTCAATGAAGTGCTGGACTTTATAAGCCTGCTTGAGTTGCAGGATCAGATCCCTTGGCGGGCCCATCTGTGTTGTACCCATGACAACAACTCCTAGACATCTTCTCGACAAAAGTGGAAGCAGCCCACGCAGTTCGCCTCGGGTTGCTGCTCAACAAAATCATTACCCACGATGTAGCGCACTTCCTTAAGCGTGAAAGGCTCGAATCGCTTCAGAAAACCCTCGGTGGTAAAGGCTCTGTGAGCATTGAAGTAGGTGCGTTCGCGTTTCTCGATCGGGACGGAGACGTAGACGTTCCCGCCAGGTGCGATGACGCGCTTGATCTCTGCGATCGACTTCTCCGATCCATCCGGGTCGAGGTCGTCGCCGTAGCGTCCAAGACCGATATGCTCGATGACACAGATCGACGACAGCGAGTGCACCGAGGCGTCGGCCATCGGCAGATTCAGGATGCTGCCTTCGCGGAAATTCAGCCCGGGCAGCGTGACGGGCAGCGGACGGATGTCGACCATCGTCACCGGCACGATCTGACTCAGAAAGCCATTGAACCGGTGACTCGATCCGATGTCGATATGCTCAGCGGGCTTGTCTTTGGCGATCAGGCCGAAGGCCCAGGTGTCCTGGTAGAAATACACGGGCTCGACCGGCGTGGTCGACGTGGCGTCCTCCACGCAGGGATAGAGCGTGTAGGCATTGGGCTTGCGCCCAGCAGGAGCCAGCTTGCGGTAAGCCTGATACTGGCCCCAGAAGGCCTGCCACTGCTTGAGCGTGCCCGGAATCGTGCTGATATCACGGCCGATCCGGCGGGCCTGCCGCTGCACCATCCATCGTGTTTCTTTGATCATCACCGGGGCCCCGCGACCATCATGGAGAACTGGGCGGTCTTGGCCGACTCACCGCCGGGGAACACCGGGTCGTTGTTCACGAGGTTGCCGAGCTGATAGCCGCAATCATCGAGCAGCGAAATGAACTCATCGGGGGTGTTGCCCATGTCGAAGGTGGTCTGCCCGAACTCGAACAGGATCACCCCAATGCGCTTTTCCTGCATAAGCCCGCGAGCCCCACGCAGCGCCTGCAACTCGGCTCCCTCGATATCGATCTTCAGCAGGTCGATCCGCTGGATGTCGTGCTCCTCGCAGAAGCGATCCAGTGTCGTCACCGGCACCTCCTCGATCGACTGCGGGCGGACGTTGATGCCGTAGTCTTCGAGCGGACGGTTCGCGAGGGTGTTCCAGGTGTCGTGTTCTTCGTCGTAGACGTTCAGCTTGGCCTGACCGACGGTCTCGCCGATGGCCATGTGGTGAAGCTGAACGGGCGGGCCGTCGAAGCGTTGCCTGAGTCGCTGGTAGGTGGCCGCACAGGGCTCGAAGGCGTGGACGTAGCCCCCGGTTCCTACCAGTTTGGCGAATCGTCTCGTGACTTCGCCCCGGTTTGCTCCGACGTCAAACGCCGTCATACAGGGCTTGAGGAACGCCTTGTAGAACGCGAACTCAGCGGCTTCTACCTCTTCGGGCGTTGCACAGTCCAGCTGCGCCGGGCGTGAGACAGGACGGAATCGATCGATCAGGGACTGGATCATCAGGCCGCACTCCGTGAGGCTTGGAAAGCAGGTTCAACCGACCAACTCGCATCGATCAGCAGCGAACCATGACTCGCTGGCGGCAACTCGGTGGTCGTGTAGAAGGCACCCGGGATCACGGTGAGCGTGTAGGCCCGGGGCAGGAAATCGATGTAGGGCTGGTCCGAACCCTCGGCGCTCACACTGACCGCCAGCTGATAGCTGCCAGCAGCCAGCGGGAGCCTCGGCAAACGGCACACAAAGCTCCCATGCGCTGACAGGTCTGTGAAACAGGCATCATCGAGACGGCTGTGGTGCAGAAAGACCGGGATATCCGAACCGGTCCGCGCACCGATGCCGACCACCACCGGGCCGGGCAGCGGACGATCGTCGGGCCGCTGGTACTCGATGACGAGTTCGATGTCCTGCCCGCAGCGGGCCGTATCGATCGTGTGCCCGTCGAGGTCACGCAGGCTGATCCGGGTCACGCGCACCTCGCCCGACCCCTCGCGATTCTCGTCATCGATGGTCCCGATGCCCGACTGCTCCATCGAGCGGAGGTACTCGCCAACCGCCTCATGGGGCGCGCCGTCGAACACGGTCTGACCCTCCCGCAGCACGATCGCGCGGTCGCAGAGGTTCTCGATGGCGGCCATGTTGTGGCTGATGAAGAGGATGGTCCGACCAGAAGCCGCGACATCGGACATCTTCCCCAGGCAGCGCTTCTGAAACGCCGCGTCGCCGACGGCGAGCACCTCGTCGACCAGCAGAATCTCCGGCTCCAGGTGAGCTGCGACGGCGAAAGCCAGCCGCACGGTCATCCCGGATGAGTAGCGCTTGACCGGGGTTTCGAGGAAACGCTCGACGCCAGAAAAATCCACAATCTCATCGAACCGGCGCGCGATCTCCTTCCGGCTCATGCCGAGGATCGCGCCGTTGAGGTAGATGTTCTCTCGACCCGTCAGCTCCGGGTGGAAGCCGGTACCGACTTCTAGGAGCGAACCGACACGGCCAGCGAGCCGAGCCTGCCCGGAGGTGGGCTCGGTGATCTGCGCGAGCAGCTTCAGGAGCGTCGACTTGCCGGCGCCGTTCCGGCCGATGACGCCAAGACACTCACCTGGCTGGACCTCGAAGCTCACGTCCTTCAGTGCCCAGAAGTCGGCGCGCTTCTGCTTCTGCCCCGAGCCGCTCAGCGCGTCACGTAGCGTCTGATCGAACGCCTGCATCGCGCCGAGGCGGTAGCGCTTCGAGAGGTGGCTGGCTTCGATGGCGGGTCGGGTCACGGTTTGAAGTCTCTCTGGAGCGGAGCGTCAGATCACGTCGGCGAACCGGCGTTCGGTGCGGACAAACATGGCCGCCCCGATCACGACCAGCAGCAGGCCAATCGCAATCGGCATCAGCAGGGTCATGGGGTCAAGCGAGCCACCGAGGATCGCTGCACGGAACGCTTCGATGACGCCTGTCATCGGGTTCAGATTCAGGTAGCCCCGGTAGACCTCGGGGATGATCGTCGGGGGATAGATCACCGGGGTGACGAAGAACCAGGTCTGGAGCAGGAATGGCAGCAGGTGCCGGATATCTCTGAACCAGACTGTCATCGCCGCCAACCCCAGACCAACGCCGACGGCCGAGAGCACGGCCCCCAGCAAAGCCAGCGGGAGGGCAACCAGGCTCCAGGAAAAGGCCACACCCAGCGTGACCATCAGGCCAAAGAGCACCACGAGGGCAATCGCCAGATCGACCAGCGGGACCGCCGCTGCGGAAACCGGCAGCAGGATCCGCGGGAAGTAGACCTTGGTGAGGATGTGCCGGTTGGCGATCAGGCTGTTGGTGGCGGAGGTGACCGTGGAAGTGAACAGCGTCCACGGCAGGAGGCCGGCGAACAGGAAGACCGGGTAGGCCGCACCGCCAACCTTGTCTTCGAGGCCCATGGCCTTCCCGAAGAACAGGTGGAGCACGACCATGCTGACCAGCGGCTGGATCACGGCCCAGGCGACGCCGAGCACGGTCTGCCGGTAGCGAACGCTGAAATCCCGCTTGGCGAGCACCCAGGCGAGCTCACGGAACCGCCAGAGGGTCGCCGGAGACAGCCCCCGCAACGCCTGCCCGGGGGCAATCACCGTATCATGCCCCTTCAGGCCCGAAGCGAGAGCGGGGTCTGTGGATGGAGACAGGCTGGACACGCAGCACCTTCCGATCGCCAATGCGGCCCGCGAGCACACCGCTCACGGAGACATCCGGGCTATCGATCGGAAGCGGAGGATGAGGTGAGAGGACGGGTGGTTGGGGGGCAGTGTCCGATAGTGGACCATCCAGATCTACATGAACGACGATCACTCTTGAAACTGCGAGAAATTCTCTTTGTAACCAGCCGCTCCATCGAACAGTACGGCGTTAATCCCTGAATCACCGGCCTGACCCGTGGTGCTGTGTGGGCGGATCTGGTCGTCAGGATCGCGTGTGGTGTTCTGTATGGTCGCGGCGGCCGAGAGGCTCACCGAGCCAGGTTGCGCTGCCAGAAGCGCGAAATTGTCCTGCATCCACTGGAGTGCCTGTCCTGCTTCCTGCTGGTTCTCGAAAGCTATATCTTCGTAGGGGGTGTAACCAACATCACGGCGTAAAACATCATCTGGGAACGTCGCAATACTCGGTCCACGTGAATTCAAAAACTGATACGTATTTCCGTTCTCGATCATGTCGTCACGCTGGGCAGGACATTCCCATAGATCGCCCGATCCCGGGGCGTAATTGCCGTAGCCCAAAGCCTCACCCAAACCCATGTTCTCTGGCCCTTGACCCGCATAGGTCTCGGCAGGGTTGTTAGCCACATCGAAACCGGGAGCCACACGATAAGGCGAGAAGCCAGCCCAGCCTCTTGCATTAGGCCACTGACTCGCGTTGGCGGCGTTCCAAAGACCACCGCATGGGAAGAAACCGTCGTAATCGGCCGCATAAGTGGCAGAGCCCAGATACAGCTGGCGCAAATTCGATGCACATGAAATCTGATAAGCCGATTGCCTTGCACGACCTAGGGCAGGCAGCAGAATGCCTATGAGCAGTGCAATGATCGAAATGACAACCAGAAGCTCTATGAGCGTAAAGGCCCGAAAACAGGGGTTGGCCTGAATCGGCTGATTCTGCATGGGAATATGTTGCCGCTGTATGAACATGGATTTAACTTTCCATAAGATACGGCGAAAATGCCTGTTGTCACCTATTGAGGTCGCTTTATCCCCCAAATTGCTCGGGAGAAACTGATGCCGCAAAGCTCCTATAGCCCCCAGAGGACCGTTTTTACCAGCCTTCTAATGGCTGCGATGGCTTCACCAGCACTGGCTGTCACGCCAACGGTCCTCCTCCAGACGGGTGATCCCTATCTCAGCGGCACCTCCATCGAACGTATCTCCACGCTTGTGGGTACGCCCGACGGTGGCTATCTCACCCGGATCAAGGCCGATATTTTCAGTTTCACCTTCTTCAGCAACGTTGAGGTGGAGTCTTATTACGGCTCTTTTGGTGGTGCGCCAGCTGGAATCCTCAGAACCGAAGACAACGTCATAGCAACCGTGGACAACGGGGGCCGTGGTTCGTTTGTGCACCTCGATATCGGGTCGGCTGCCATCAATGAGCTCGGTCAGATCGCCTACACCACGAGAGTGGCGGGAGCACCCCAAGCCAGTTCCCTCTTCACCGACACCTCGATGTGGCTGGATGACCGGCTGCTGATCCTCGAAGGTGATGCGCTGGACAGCTCGCTCGGCCTGCCCGGATACGTCTGGGAGGGCGCAGCACCGGCCGGGGTGGCACCCGATGGCACCGTCATCTTCAGCGGCAGCTACACCAACGACGGCGGAACCACCATCGGCCAGGGCATCTTCTCGGTCGGTCCGGATGGCACGGGCTGGCAAACCTTCTTCAAGACCGGGGACACGCTAGGCGTCAGCGGCAGCGTGGTGCCCCTCGCCGAAGACAACGATCGTTTTGTCAGCGACCTCTCGAACCGAACCGCCTCACCCGACGGCTCTCTTGTTCTGAGCATGGTCGATGTCGAAGAGGGCACCACTTCTCCCATCTTCGTCGATGAGCTCACCATCAACGGCGTCGCCCAGACCTGGGCCGGTAGCAGCAGCGTCATCCGAGGGTTTGACCCCATCCCGGCCTCGGCCGGTGGGCTGCCGGGCGAGTTCATCGGAACCGCCAGCCTTTTCGTCGGCGGCTTCGATCAGGTCGATATCAACGATCAGGGCAGCTACATCTTCGGCGGCTTCAGCAATCTCGATAGCGACTTCATCGTGCTCGACGGCGAGATCATCCACCGCGAGGGCGATGTGCTCCCGCGATTCGGTGACGGCGCGAGCAGTGTCACTCTCGGTAGTGACGCCAAGTCTGTCATGCTCAACAGCGACGGGGATTATGTGTTCACGATGGGCACCAACCTCGACGTTCTGGTCGTCAACGGCGAGGTGGTCTTTGCCACCGGCGATGAACTGGCTTCCGAAGGCAGCATCGATGCCATCAACAACGCCATCATCAGCGACCGCAACCAGAACAACGAGGTGATTGTTCGGTTCAGCGGACGAGAGTTCGGCCAGTCCAATCAGACCAGCCAGATCTATGAGCTCGTGCTGCAGCTCGACCCGCTGGGGCTGCTAGGCGACTTTGATGAAAGCGGCATCCTCGACATCGCGGATGTTGACCTGCTCGCAGCAGCCATACTCGCCGGTTCCAGCGACAGCCAGTTCGACCTGGATGGTTCCAGCAGCCTGTCCAACGCCGATTTGGCCTTCTGGATCGTCGACCTCTTCGGATCGGCCCTCGGCGACAGCAACCTGGACGGAGCCGTCGATCTGATCGATCTCTCGGCCCTGGCCAGCAACTTCGGGGGACCTGGCACCTATGGCCAGGGTGATTTCAACGCCGATGGCACCGTCGACCTGATCGATCTATCGACGCTGGCCAGCAATTTCGGCTTCAGCAACAGCATCCCCGAGCCCGCATCGCTGATCCTGCTCGGACTGGGAGGCGTTCTCCTAAGCCGCCGCCAGCAGGCGTGAGTTTTCTGTTTGCGTGTCATCCCCCGGCCCTGCCGATGACAGCCCTGCTGTACGTTGATGCCCTCACCCAACCCCCAACCGTCTAGGAGGTCGTCATGGACAGCGAAGCGAAAACCATCGGTCAGCAACTCGTCAGCCTGTGTCAGCAAGGCAAGTACGCGGAGGCTCTGGATAAGCTTTACGCCGACGACGCCATATCGATCGAAGCCATGTGCATGCAGGAGGGTCAGGACCGCACGACCACAGGCCTGGACAACATCAAGAAAGCCGGCGAGTGGTGGGAAGCCAATCACGAGGTACATGGCGGGGAAGTGATCGGCCCGTTCCCCCACGACGATCGCTTCGCCGTGCTCATGAAGATCGACGTCACGCCCAAGGTCGGCCCCATGGCCAACCAGAGAATGATGATGGAAGAAATCTGCCTCTACACCGTCAAGGACGGCAAGATCGTCAAGAGTGAGTTCTTCTACAGCGAGTGAGAACAGAGAGAAGCGTCAGCCCGAGAAGCCCCGCCGTACCGGGTTCCGGCACGGTGCTCATATCCAGATAGACCAGCACGCGGTGCGTGTTGTTGGTCTCGTCGGTTTCTTCGACGTAGTTCGAAGGGTCGACCACCACTTCGAGCCAGTAGGTGCCTGTTGCCAGGCCGGTTACGTCGATCCACTGCGTCGGGATCGACTTGTGATACAGGTCCAGCCAGCCCACTGAAACGCCAAGGACCTGGGCATCGACGCTGTTGTAGCGGCGCTTGGTCGGCGCGCCGGGCAGCGACAGATTCCAGGGTGCCGAATCAACCAGAGCGTGGCTGGTCTTGAGGTTGGTCGCCACGACATCGCCCACCCCGCCGTTGTCGCCACCAGGGATGGCTTCTCGAAGGTTGTACTCGGCCAGGCCCACGAGAAAGAGATGACCGAAGGGGGGATCGGCATCCGGAAAGACACCCAGCACGCGTGACTCAATCGAGCCATCTTCCTGATGAATCCGCTGATAGACCGTTTGGTTGAGATCACCATCCGTCACTTCGCTGACTTCGAACGGGCCATCGCCCAGATTCGGGATGGCGGCCGAGAACCGATAGATCACCCGCCCCGGGATCACCTCGAGGTCAAACTCGCCGTCGTACATGTACCCGAGCGAGCGGTCAGAAACCGCGGTCAGGTCCGGCAGCAAGGGCCCTGCCCCCGCCGACACGGACAGGCTGGCTACCAGCCCCAAGCAGGTGATAAGTAGACGCCAACGTGCCAAGCTTCTTCTCCTCGAGGAACGACCAAGCCTATCCAGTATGCCACAACAAGCTGGCCGGGCGAGAAAAACGAGACCGGCCATTCGTAGCCACCAATCACGACCCGTAGTGAGTCGCAAGAGGGGTCTGGTTAGGGCATCCGGGGTATCTGGGAATGCCCGCATCTGCGGGTATGTTGTGGACATCCTTTAATTACTCCCTCCCGACGAGGAGCAACCATGCCCACCAGCAACTGTCCGGATCTCAAGACCTTCATGGAAGGCCTGATCAAGCGCAACCCTCACGAGACGGAGTTTCACCAGGCCGTCCGCGAGGTTGCTGAGAGCCTGGTGCCCTACGTTCTCGACCACGCGAAGTACCGCGAGGCGCAGATCCTCGAACGCATGACCGAACCCGATCGGATCGTCATCTTCCGTGTGACCTGGGAAGACGACGAGGGACACATCCGTGCCAACCGAGCCTGGCGGGTGCAGTTCAACAACGCCATCGGCCCCTACAAGGGTGGGCTGCGGTTTCACCCCAGTGTGACGCTCAGCGTCCTCAAATTTCTTGGCTTCGAACAGACCTTCAAGAACAGCCTGACCGGTCTACCGATGGGTGGAGCCAAGGGCGGTTCCAACTTCAACCCCAAGGGTAAAAGCGATAACGAGGTGATGCGATTCTGCCAGTCGATGATGATCGAACTTCACCGACACATCGGCGAAGACACCGATGTGCCCGCGGGGGACATAGGCGTCGGCTCGCGCGAGATCAGCTATCTCTTTGGCCAGTACAAACGGCTCGAGAACCGATTCACCGGCATCCTGACCGGCAAGGGTCTCGCCTTCGGTGGCAGCCTCGTGCGCACGGAAGCCACCGGTTATGGCTGCGTCTACTTCTGCCAGAACATGCTCGAACAGGCAGGCGACGGGCTCAAAGACAAAACCGTCGCGATCTCAGGATCTGGCAACGTCGCTATCTATGCCGCAGAGAAAGCCATGCAACTCGGTGCCAAGGTGCTGACGCTCTCCGATTCGGGCGGGTTCATCCACGACCCGGATGGTATCGATGAAGACAAGCTCTCCTTCATCAAAGATCTCAAGGAAGTCCGCCGAGGCCGCATCAGCGAATACCCGGACAAGTACAAGAAAGCGACGTTTACCGCCGACGCCCGCCCCTGGTCGGTCACTGCGGACATCGCCATGCCCTGTGCCACCCAGAACGAGATCAGCCCGGATGAGGCCAGGACACTCATCAAGAATGGCGTACAGGCTGTGAGCGAAGGCGCGAACATGCCCACCGAATACGACGGCGTGCACGCCTTCCTCGAAGCCGATGTTCTCTTCGGCCCTGCGAAGGCCGCCAATGCAGGGGGCGTCGCGGTTTCAGGTCTTGAGCAAAGCCAGAACGCTCTGCGATTGTCCTGGAGCCGTGAGGAGATCGACTCTCGCCTGCAAACCATCATGAAGGATATACACAAGAAGTGCGTAGACTACGGCGACAAGAAAGATGGGCCCGTGAACTACGTCAAAGGCGCGAATATTGCCGGCTTCGAGAAAGTCGCCGAGGCCATGCTGGCCTACGGTGCCGTGTGATGATTCTTTCACACCAGACTTCTAGATTAGGAAAGTCATGAAAGCATCTGACCTGTTCATCAAAGCCCTCGAAGCGGAGGGTGTTACGCACATCTTCGGCATACCGGGAGAGGAAAATCTGGACTTTCTGGATTCACTCTCGCGATCGAAAATCGAGCTCGTCCTGACACGCCACGAACAGGCAGCCGGCTTCATGGCCACCACCTACGGTCGGCTGACCGGCAGAGCCGGCGTCTGTCTCTCGACACTCGGACCGGGTGCCACCAACTTCGTGACCGCAGCGGCTTATGCCCAGCTCGGCGGCATGCCCATGGTGATGATCACGGGCCAGAAACCGGTAAAAACCAGCAAGCAGGGCCAGTTCCAGATCGTCGACATTGTCGACATGATGCGCCCGTTGACCAAGTACACCCGCCAGCTTGTCAGCGCCGCCAACATCCCCTCCAGAGTCCGTGAGGCCTTCCGACTAGCTCAGGAAGAGAAGCCGGGTGCAGCTCACATCGAGTTACCCGAGGACATCGCCGCCGAAGAGACCGATGAACCCACCATCCCAGCCAGCCTCGTGCGCCGCCCAGTCGCCGAAGACAAAGCCATCGCCGCCGCACTGGACCTGATCGAGATGGCGAAGTCGCCCCTACTGTTGATCGGTGCCGGTGCCAACCGAAAGCTCACCTGTCGGATGCTCCGGAAAATGGTGGACAAACTGCAGATCCCGTTCGTCACCACGCAGATGGGCAAAGGTGTGGTCGATGAACGCAGCCCGCTCTTCCTCGGCAACGCCACCCTCTCAGCAGGCGACTTCGTCCACCGCGCTCTGGACGCCGCCGACCTGATCATCAATGTCGGCCACGATGTCGTCGAGAAGCCCCCCTTCTTTATGCACGCAGATGGCGTCAAGGTCATCCATATCAACTTCAGTTCCGCAGCGGTCGACCCGGTCTACTTCCCGCAGGTGGAGGTGGTCGGCGACATCGCCAACAGCATCTGGCAGCTGACCGAGAAAGTAGAACCACAGAATCACTGGGACTTCGACCGATTCATGACCGTCAGAGAAGCCGGCGAGAAACACGTCCAGGAAGGAACCACCGACAGCCGCTTCCCGATCTACCCCCAAAGGCTCGTGGCGGATGTCCGCGCCGTGATGCCCTCGGATGGCATCATCGCGCTGGATAACGGCATCTACAAGATCTGGTTCTCACGCAACTACAAAGCCCACCAGCCCAACACCGTCCTGCTCGACAACGCGCTCGCCACCATGGGTGCCGGCCTGCCATCGGCCATGGCCGCCAGACTCGTCTATCCCGACCGCAAGGTTATGGCCATCTGTGGCGACGGCGGCTTCATGATGAACTCTCAGGAATTGGAAACCGCGGTGCGCCTGAAGATGCAGCTCGTCATCCTGCTCCTGCGAGACAACGCCTACGGCATGATTAAGTGGAAGCAGTCCAACATGGGCTTGGCCAGTTACGGACTCGACTACGACAACCCCGACTTCGTGAAGTACGCCGAAAGCTACGGAGCCAGGGGCTATCGCGTCGAGAACGCAGACCAGCTCAAGCCTCTCATGGAGCGTTGCCATAGTGAACCGGGCGTTCATCTGATCGACGCCCAGGTCGATTACGCCGACAACGATCGGATCCTCAATCACGAAATTAAAGAACGAAGTGCAGCCATCTAACGCCGAGGCTGCGCTGCAAGACTGGTAACAGAGAGAAGCAGCCCGATGCTAAAGCCAACCTATCCCTACTACCTGGCCAACAAACCAGAGAGCCCCAACACGGACCTCGAGGTCACCGACAAGTACAACGGCGATGTCGCAACGCGTGTCGCACTGGCCGATGCCGCGACCATCGACCGCGGGATCGCAGAGGCCGTAAGCGCCTCTGAACCGATGGCAAATCTTGCGCCTTACGAGCGCCAGGCCATTCTCAATCACTGCGTCGATCGCTTCTCCCAGCGTAGTGACGAATTGGCGCAAGCCCTCTGCATCGAAGCCGGTAAACCGATCAAGGACTCAAAGGGCGAGGTCTACCGTCTGATCGATACCTTCCGCATCGCCGCAGAAGAATCCGTCAGGCTCAACGGTGAGGTCCAGGAACTCCAGATCTCCGCCCGCGCTCGTGGCTACACCGGCATGTGGCGAAGAGTACCGATCGGCCCCTGCTCATTCATCTCACCCTTCAACTTCCCGCTCAACCTCGCCGCTCACAAAGTCGCCCCCGCCATTGCCGCAGGGTGCCCGTTCGTCCTCAAGCCCGCCAGCCGGACACCGATCGGGGCGCTGATCATTGGCGAGGTTCTCGCCGAAACCGATCTGCCCGAAGGCGCCTTCTCGATTCTCCCCTGCCACCGCGACGGAGCCGACCTGTTCACAACCGATGAACGCCTCAAGCTCCTGAGCTTCACAGGCTCGCCCGATGTCGGCTGGGCCCTCAAAGCCAAAGCGGGCAAGAAGAAAGTCGTGCTGGAACTCGGCGGAAACGCGGCCTGTATCGTCGATGAAGATGCCGACCTCGATGACGCCGTGACACGCATCGTCTTCGGCGCCTTCTATCAGTCCGGTCAGAGTTGCATCGGCGTCCAGCGCATCCTGATCCATGACACTGTCTACGAAACACTGAAGGCCAAACTCATCGAGAAGACAAAAGATCTGGTCGCTGGTGATCCCAAGGACGAGAACACCTTCATCGGCCCCATGATCTCAGAGAAGGAAGCCGAACGGCTCAAGGGGTGGATCGATACCGCAGTTCAGCAAGGGGCCAGGCTCCTCTGCGGCGGCGAACGTGAGGGCGCGATGCTCAAGGCAACTTTGCTGGAAGATGCCCCCCGACAGGCCGAGGTCTGTGCGGAAGAAGCGTTCGGCCCCGTCGCCGTACTCAGCCGCTACAAGGATTTCGATGAAGCTCTTCGTATCGTCAACGACAGCAAGTTCGGGCTGCAGGCGGGCATCTTCACCCGTGATATCTACAAGGCCCAGAAAGCCTGGCAGCAGTTGGACGTCGGCGGGGTCATCATCGGCGACGTGCCTTCCTGGCGCGTCGACAACATGCCTTACGGCGGGGTCAAAGACAGCGGCCTCGGCCGCGAAGGTATCCGCTTTGCCATCGAGGACATGACCGAGATCCGCAACCTCGTCATCCGCAACCCAAAGGCCTGAAGAACCGCACCACGATAGAATCTTGCGATGACGGAACCAGAAAGCAGCCCAACCCTGATCGGCTGGCGAGAGCGTATCGCCCTGCCCCAGTGGGGAATCCGCAGCCTCCGCGCCAAGATAGATACCGGTGCGCGCACCAGCGCGATCGACGTTCCCGAGATCATCGAACTACCCGACGGCCGTGTGCGCTTCAAGGTCGTTGTCAGCCACGACCCGACCCGCAAAGTACGTTGGGTCGAATCCGAGGTCGCTCGCACCAGCATCATCAAGCCCAGCAGTGGCGAACGTCAGGAACGCCTCGTCTGCAGAACCCCAATGGTTCTGGCAGGCATCGAACGCGAGATCGAAATCAGCCTGGTCTGCCGAAAGGGCATGCTCTGCAGGATGCTCGTCGGCCGTACGGCTCTGGAAGGCCTGTTTGCCGTCGATCCAGCCGCGCGTTATCTCCACAACCCCGCGAAGAAAGCCTGATCCATGAAACTCGGCATCCTCTCCATGTCGCTGCGTGCCTATAGCACGCGCCGACTCAAACAAGCAGCCCTCGATCGCGGTCACAAGGTCCGTGTACTCAACACACTCCGCTTTGCTATCGACCTCCAGCATGGCGAGCCGGACCTCTACTTCCGCTCCAAGGCGCTGGGTGATTACGACGCAATCCTGCCACGCATCGGCGCTTCGATCACTTACTTTGGCACCGCTGTTGTTCGACAGTTTGAACAGATGGACGTCTACACCCCGAACACCGCCAACGGTATCACCAACTCGCGCGACAAACTACGCTCGCTCCAGATCCTCAGCCGTCACGATGTCGGAATCCCGCACACCACCTTCGTCCGTGACCGCTCCGATGTGCTGCCCGCCATCGAGCGTATCGGCGGAGCACCCGTCGTGATCAAAATCCTCGAAGGCACACAGGGAATAGGCGTCATTCTCGCCGAAACCACCAAAGTCGCAGAAGCCATCATCGAAACAATGCAAAGCGCCAGGCAGAACGTGCTGATCCAGAGTTTTGTCAGCGAGAGCAAGGGCAAGGATATTCGGGCCTTTGTCGTGGGCGACCGTGTTGTGGCAGCGATGCGACGCGTGGCCCAAGGCGACGAATTTCGCAGCAATGTCCACCGAGGCGGCAAGGCAGAGCCCGTCAAGCTCGAACCCGAGTACGAAGCCACCGCCGTCCGCGCCGCTCAGATCATGGGCCTGAAGATCGCCGGCGTCGATATGCTCGAAACCAACCAGGGCCCTCAGGTCATGGAGGTGAACTCGTCGCCCGGGCTCGAAGGTATCGAGTCCGCCACCGGTTTGGACGTAGCCGGTGCCGTGATCGATTTCATCGCCGCACAGGTCTCCTTCCCCGAACTCGATGTGCGCCAACGGCTCACTATCTCCAGCGCCTATGGCGTCGCCGATCTGCTCATCCCCGAAGGGTCGCCCATGGTCGGACAGACCATCGATGAGTCAGGACTCCGAGACAAAGACATCGTCGTGCTCAACCTGCACAGAGGAACGAGCATCATCTCGAACCCTAGAAGTTCCCGAGAACTCGAAGCCGGCGACCGTTTGCTCTGCTACGGCAAGCTGGAAGCCATGCGCGATCTCGTCCCCGAACGCCGTAAACGTCGACGCAGAGTAAAAATCCAGAAACTCGACCCACAGGTGATCGAAGAGATGGCCCAGAACCCATGAATCAGACCAGCGAGACTACATGGGGCGATGGCAAAGTAGGCCCTGGCGAGAAAGCCACCGTCTCACTCACCATCTCGGAAAGCTACTCCGGAGCCGATGTCAAGATTCCGATGGTCGTCTGGCGGGGCAAACACGACGGCCCAACAGTCTTCATCACCGCAGCGGTACACGGCGATGAGATCAACGGCACCGGCACCATCCGCAACCTCCTACGCGATGCCCCGTTTGAACTCCGGGCAGGCACTCTGATCCTGGTCCCCGTCGTCAATATGTTCGGATTCGAGAGGCACTCTCGTTATCTGCCCGACCGACGCGACCTCAACCGCTCCTTCCCGGGCAGCACCGACGGCAGCCTCGCCAGCAGACTGGCTCACGCCTTCTTTCACCAGGTCGTCAAGCGCTGCGACTACGGCATCGACCTCCACACCGCCGCCGTCCGTCGAACCAACTTCCCCAACGTCCGGGCCAATATGACCGACTCAAAGCTCGCCGCCTTCGCTAGAGCCTTCGGAGCGGAACTGATCGTCAGCGGCCAAGGCCCGGAGGGCTCGTTGCGACACGCCGCCTGCACGTCCGGCATCCCGACGCTCATTCTGGAAGCGGGTGAAGTCTGGAAAGTCGAACCCAGCGTTCTCACCTACGGCCTCAACGGTATCACCAACTGCCTTGCCTTTCTCAACATGATCGATCAACCCCTCCGTCAACCGCCCTACCGCATCGAGACAGATGCCACCAAGTGGGTCCGCGCCAAACGCGGAGGCTTCCTGGAATTTCACGTGGCCCCGGGAGACATCGTGAACGAAGGCGACCCGCTGGCAACCAACACCAGCCTCACCGGCGAAGAGCACAGCCAGATCACCGCACCAAGATCCGGCGTCGTGCTTGGTATGACCACCATCCCATCGGTCTCACCCGGCGATCCCGTCTACCACCTGGCCTTCCCAAGGCAGGGACAACTTAAGCGCGTCGAGAGGATCATTGAAGGACTGAGTGAAACGAGCCTGCACAGCCAGATCCGCGAGGACTTGGCGTCAGGTCTCGCCGTCACGCCAGGCCAGAACGAAGGGCATAAATGACCGAAGGAAAACCTGCTTTGAGGATTCTAAGCCGCAAATGCTTTGATAATTTGAAAGAACAATACTAAAGTCGTTATGCCTGCCAAACACCTCATCAGCCTGAGGTAGTTGATATTCACACCATGACACAACCTCCCAAGTCAATGCTGTCCACACAATCACAGGATGCCGCAACCCAGAACGTTTTCAGAGATTACAAGCCTGCAACCGGATGCTTCGACGAACTCTTCGACACCGAAGCGCCACGTTCAGAGACAGGCGACGTCTGCCAACTCCTTGAGCAACTGGGAAAGAGCGAACTTTGTGAACGCCAGAGCCTCATCAATCTCATGATGATGCGCAGCGGCGTGACCTTCTCCGTCTACAGCGATGGAGCAGGACAGGAGAAGATCTTCCCCTTCGACGCCATCCCACGCGTCATCTCAGCCACCGACTGGCAGAAGATCGAGAAGGGACTGCTGCAACGCGTCGAAGCCCTGAACCAGTTTCTGGCAGACATCTATAGCGATCAGAAGTGCATCGAAGAAGGCATCATTCCTAGGCAGGCCATCGAACAATGCCCCGCTTACCTGCCCCAGGCGATGAACCTGACACCGCCGGGCGAAACACGCGTGCACATCGCCGGTATCGACCTGATTCGCGACGACCAGGGCGACTTCCGAGTGCTCGAAGACAATCTGCGCACACCCTCCGGCGTCTCCTACGTGCTCGAGAACCGCGAACTCATGAAGCGTGCGCTGCCACGTGTCTTCGCCGCCTCCAGGGTGCGCGCTGTCAGCGATTACCCGCAAAGACTCAGAGACGCCATGCGGGAAGTGGCACCAAATGGCGTCGCCGAGCCAACCAAGGTTGTCCTCACACCCGGTCCTTTTAATTCCGCCTACTTCGAACACAGCTACCTCGCACGGCAGATGGGGATCGAACTGGTCGAGAACTCCGACCTGTTCGTTCAGGACGACCGTGTCTACATGCACACCACACACGGACCGCAGCAGGTGCACGTCATCTACAAGCGTGTCGATGACGACTTCCTCGACCCCCTCGTCTTCCGATCCGAAAGCCTCTTGGGCGTGCCCGGCCTCTATCAGGCCTACGCCAGGGGCAATGTCACGCTCATCAATGCCATCGGCAACGGCGTCGCTGACGACAAGGGTATCTATCCCTACATCCCGAGACTCATCAAGTTCTATCTCGGCCAGGACGCCCTGATCGATCAGGTCGAAACACTGATCTGCGCCGAAGAGAAAAACTACAAACACGTGCTGGAGAATCTCGACAAGTTTGTCGTCAAGAAGGTCGACGGCTCAGGCGGCTACGGCATGCTGATGGGTCCGATGGCGAGTAACAAAGAACGCGAAGCATTCGCCGCAGTTCTCAGCGAAACACCAGAACGCTACATCGCTCAACCCCTGCTGCAGCTATCAGCCTGCCCAACGCTCATCGGCGACCAGGTAGAACCCAGACGGGTTGACTTAAGACCCTTCGTGATCACAGGAAAATCAAGCTGGGTCTTGCCCGGCGGCCTGACCCGCGTTGCCCTCCAGAAAGGCTCATTCGTCGTCAATTCCAGCCAGGGCGGCGGCTCCAAGGACACTTGGGTCCTTCAGGGAGATCCGGCATGATCGCCCGCGTCGCAGAAAGCTGCTACTGGCTCTACCGCTACGTGGAGCGCGTCGAGAGCATCTCCAGACTCCTCAGAGTGAACCGGAGCTTCGCCCTTGATGCCGGCATGCCCAACATCGAGCGCTATCGACCACTCATCATCGTGGCCGGAGAAGAGGCCAACTTCGACACCCTGCTCGGACCCGAAGCCGCCGAAAGCGGCCACCGCGTTCACCACTTCTTGGTCTGGGACGAGGCCTGCCCGGTATCGATCCTGTCGTCCATGCGCCAGGCACGCGAGAACGCAAGAACCATCCGCGAAGTCATCAGCGTCGATATGTGGGAATCGCTCAACGGCTTCTGGCACTGGCTACGCCAAGGCGAAGGCAGACAAAGATACGCCTCAAACGCCGATGATTTTTACCGCTGGGTCCGCGACTGGCCGCACGAATTTTATGGCATCGCACTCAGCACCCTCTATCGGGATGAAGCCTTCGACTACATGCAACTCGGACTGCACCTCGAAAGAGCCGGGCAGACCGCCAGGCTGATGGACGTCAAGCACCACATGCTCTCGCCAACCGCCGACTCCCCCACCCAGCGTCCACTCGAGGCAGCCGTCTCTCTCGAACTCCTGCACGGCTGCTCCGCCTACGAGGCCTACCGACGCCATAGCAGCAAGCTCTCAGGAACAGGCGTCCTCGACTTTCTCCTACTCGAACCCGCTTTCCCCCGATCCGTCGTCCACAACCTGGAACGAGCCTGGACCATTCTTCATCGCCTCAAAGGATTCGGCGCTTCGCAGGAAGCCGAGCCCAACCCATTCCGTTTGATCGAAGACCTCAGAGACCACGTCATCGCGCAGCGCGGTGTCAGCCTGGACCGCGACAGACTGCATACCGAATTGACCAACATCGTCAACGGTATCGCAGCCATCGGCAGCGCGATCGAAGCCCGCTACTTCGCCAGAGTCACACCCGACCACGATCTCCCGGCCAGGACTTAGATTGTCTTCGTCGCGACCAAACCTACCCAATGCTTGAGCTTTCGTTCGACACGACCTCTTCGCCGGGATACCCCCTCCAACCCTTCCGCAGCCCCGGCACCTCCGCAGCCAGCCACAGCATCATCTCGTCGATGCAGGGCAGGCTAGGTTGCAACTCTGGCACGATCTACGCCAGAGGTGGCGGCACAAAGCTCAGCGTCAACGTCCTGGTCGCAGCCCCAACTTCCGATTCACCACTTTCGCAGTTCCGGGAATCCCGCCATCCAGTCGATTGACGCAACCTCGCGCACGCGCTAGGGTGGTATCTAAAGATAATCCGATTGGAATACCCCCTATGGCTTCACGCAAGCTCATTGTAAATTACATCCTCTGCTCGTCTTACGACGACGACGGCTACCCACGCCGTTACTGGCGGGGCATCTTCCCCTCCAACACCCTCGGCTGCCTCAGAACCCTCACCGAGTCTCTCAAAGGCTCAGTATTGATCGACCCCGACCTCGAGCTCGAAGTCCGAACCTACGACGACACCATCGACCGCATCCCCTTCAAGGCCATCGCTCGCGAGGCCGACGCCAACACCACCGTCCTCGTCGGCCTGGCCGGCGTACAGACAGGCCAGTTCGTCCGAGCAACCAACCTCGCCGAGCGCTTCCGTGCACAGAACATCCCGGTACTGGTCGGCGGCTTCCACGTCAGCGGGTCACTCGCCATGCTTCCCGAGACCCCGCCCGAGTTGCAATACCTCATCGACCTCGGCGTCTCACTCATCCGGGGCGAAGCCGAAACACCCGAGGCCCTCGCAGGGATCTTCCGAGACGCCCTGAGCAACCAACTAAAGCCCATCTACACCATGCCCGCAACGCCACACCTGGCTGAAGCACCCCTGCCCGACCTCACAGACACCTATCGCAAACGCTTCTTCTCCGGCCGGCTCGCGCCTCTCGACACCAGCCGCGGCTGCCCGTTCAACTGCTCCTTCTGCACCGTCATCAACGTCCTCGGCCACAAAATGCGCCACCGCAAGACCGAGCGAATCCTCGAAACCGTCCGAAAGGGCTACGACCAGGGCGTCCGCACCTACTTCTTCGTCGACGACAACATGGCACGCAGCCCGATCTGGGAGGAAGTCTTCGACGGCCTCATCGAGATGCGCCAGCAGGGACGCGATATCGGATTCCTGATGCAGGTCGATACCCTAGCCTACAAGATCCCCAACTTCGTCGATAAAGCCCGCGACGCAGGCTGCTCCTCCGTCTTCATCGGCATGGAAAGCATCGACCCCGTCAACCTCAAGGCCGTCGGCAAACGCCAGAACCGCACCGATGACTATCGAAGAATGACCGACACCTGGCGGCAGGCCGGCATCATCATCCACGTCGGCTACATCACCGGGATGCCCAACGACACGCCCGAATCCATCGGTCACGCCGTGCAGACCCTCACCGAAGAAGTCGGTATCGATCTTGCCTCCTTCTTCAAGCTCACCCCCCTGCCGGGCTCCGTCGACCACCGCGAACTGGTCCAGCTGCGCACCCCACTCGACGCCGACCTCAACAACTACGACAGCCTCCACACGGCACGCAAGCACGAACGCATGACCGGTGAACAGTGGGACAGCGCCTACGACGATGCCTGGGCCAGCTTCTACAGCATCGAGAACATCACACGCATCCTGCTCCGCGCCCCGAAGCGAGCCTATTGGAGCCTCTTCTGGATGCTCGTCTGGTATCGACACGCCATGCTCAGCCGCGAACACCCGATGTTCAGCGGGTACGGCCGCTTCAAATCCCGCACCGAACGCAGGCCCGGCATGCCCATCGAAAGCCGACTCCGCTTCATGGGCAGACGCATCGCCGACACCTGCCGAGGCGTCCGCAGATCCATCCGGCTCTACCTCGAGTTCCAGGAGGTCTGGATGCTCACACGCAAGCGGAACGATCCCGCTCGCCGCACCGCCGCCGACCTGCGCTACCGGCTGGCCCAGGCCTCCAGACAGTTCACGAACGCCACCGACCCCGTCCTCAGCACCCTGCGCCAGAGTGTCAGCGACCTGCAGGCACTCGGAGGCCGCCTCTCTGGCCGTCAACGCCGCCACGCCCTCCAACTTGCCAGGCAACTCCGCGCCTGGCGCTTGGCACTCGCCCACCTTCCCGAAGACGCAGCACAATTCCGCGAACGAGCCGTCCTGACCTACGAGAAACTGGTCTGCAAAGACCTCGCTCGCAGACAAAAACTAACCCGGCAGTGGCGACAACTCTCCAGAGAGATCCGCACCGGACTGCCCAGTCTCCGCCGCCTCGCATGGACACCCTTCGCCCTGATCCTGGAGATCCCGATGAGCATCCGCTTCGCGATCGCCTTCATCCGCAAGCCCCCGGTGCCCGGCGTGTAAAAACCGATTCGGTCCGCTAGGCTGTCGGCCCCCTGCTGGAGAGACCGACTTGTCACACCCCAAAGACCTCGCGGCCAAAGCAAGCGCTGCCTTCAGAAACACCTTCGCAGCCGCTCCCGCCGTGATCGCAGCCGCGCCCGGCCGCGTCAACCTCATCGGCGAGCACACAGACTACAACGACGGCTTCGTCCTCCCGATGGCGATCGGTCGCCACACCTGCATCGTCGCTAATCCGAACAGCTCGAACACCGCCGTCATCCATGCCGACGGCTTTCCGGGCATAGCAACCATCGACCTCGACCAGCCCATCACCCCAGGCGAACCCAGCTGGTCCAACTACGTCCGAGGCGTTCTTTCGCTCATGATCGAACGCGCCATCGACATACCCGGGTTCGACGCCATCATCACCTCCAACGTCCCCACCGGAGCAGGCCTCTCCTCCTCGGCCGCTCTCGAGGTCGCCACCGCCACCCTCGTCGAAGCACTGACCAACCACCCGATCGATCCCGTCGAAAAGGCCCTGCTCTGCCAGCAGGCCGAACACACCTTCGCCGGCATGCCCTGCGGAATCATGGACCAGTTCATCAGCACGATGGGCCAGGCCGACCACGCGCTGCTCATCGATTGCCGCTCCCATACCACCCGCCAGGTCAAACTCGACGACCCCGACCTCGCCGTGCTCATCATCGACTCCAAAGCCAAGCACGCCCTCGTCGATGGCGAGTACGCCCAGCGACGACAGGCCTGCGAGCAGGCAGCCAAGGCACTAAACGTGGACGCCCTCCGCGACGCCACCATGAACGACCTCGATCAGGCCAAAAACCGACTCGACGAGACCACCTTCCGACGCGCCCGCCACGTCATCACCGAGAATCAGCGAACACGCGCTGCCGCCGACCTCGCCGACAAGAACGACTGGGCCAGCTTCGGCCAGCTCATGCTCCAGAGCCACGCCTCCATGCGAGATGACTTCGAGATCACAACCCCCGAACTCGACCGCCTCGTCGAATTGGCCACAGCCTGCGGCCCAGAACACGTCCACGGCTCACGCATGACAGGCGGCGGCTTCGGCGGCGCGACGGTCAGCCTCGTCAAAGCCGACACCGCCACCGAAACCGCTCAACGAATCACCGATCAGTACCTTGCTGAAACCGGCATCCAGACCAAAGGCTTCATCACCCAGCCGTCCGACGGCGGACAGATCCTCCACTAGCCTTACTCACCGCCAGCAACAAACACCGGCAGGTTCGCCGTCGCCGCCCCGCCCCGCCCGTCTTGCACCGCGACGTGCAGCCGATACTTCCCCGTCCGCTCCGGAAGCACCAGCACCGCCCCATCAAGCCCCTGCTCGACGATCGCTCCGGAAACCACACCCGGACGGTCACGAGCATCCCCGCCCGTGAAATACTGGTCATCCTCGTGCTTGAACAGCCAGGTCGCCCGCAGCCGATCGCCATCGGGATCCGAGACACGCAACGCAAACGACAGCCGCTCACCAGGCAGGCCCTCCGCCCCGTCCACGGCCTCCAGAGGCTCGATCACCGGACAGAGATTCGCGGGCTCACGGCCCGACCACAACCGCGTCATCGTGTCCACCGTGGCCACCTTGCTGCCATCGTCCAGCCACATCCCGAACCATGTGTGCGTCGCCTCCTGCTTGTGTCCCCACAAAAACGCAAACGAGCCCAGCCCCAGCTCCCTGTCGGCATCAAGAGCCCTGTAAGACCGCTCATAGATCGCCGCCTTCTGCGTGCTCGTCGGCTCCAGGACCATCTCATGCTCATCCGATAGCACCTCCCACGGGCCCAGCGGGCCAAACTCCGTCACAACATAAGGCAGCACACCCCCCGCCTCGCGATAACGCTCAGGCAACGAATGCGCCCCGCCGTAACTGTTGACCCCGATCACATCAATACTCGGGCACAGCCGACGAACCGCACTGAGCTTCTTCTCGTTGATCTCCGCAAACACCGTCATCACCGGATGATCCCCATCCAACCGATGGATCAGCGCCGCCGCCGCCTCGATGTGCGACCACATCGCCGCATCGTGCTCACCCTCCCCATGCTCCATCTCGTTGCCCAGCCCCCACATCAGCAGCGCAGGGTGATCCTTGTACCGCTCCACCGCCCCCCGAACCATCGCCAGCTGCTCCGCCACCGAATCGATATCCGAGTAATCAAAGCCATGCCGCGGATGCCCCAGCCAGAGCCCGAGCACCACCTTCACCCCGGCACGATGAGCCGCATCCAACTCCGCTCGGGTCCCCTCGTGAATGCCCCAGGTCCGTAGCGTGTTCCCACCCGCCGCCGCCAGCGCCTCCACCGAATGGTTTCCACCCGCTCCTAAGATCCGATACGGCTCACCATCCACCAGCAACCGAAACCCAGCTCCCTGCTCAACCAGCGAGACCTTCGAAGCCACTGCGACCTCAGCCGCCAGCCCGCACACCCCAAACCAGCACACAGCAACCAGCCAGACAAATCGCGACATAGATCAGCATCCTTATCCTGGAGAACACACACCGGCTGAGCCTAAAACAAAACGCCAGGCAGGGGTCTAACCCGCCCTGGCGTCGAGGTTCACAGCAGCCCGAAGGCCGCATGAGGGGAGGTATCAAGATCCGGGAGGGGCATCAGGACGCACATTCTTCTTGAGAATCGTCCCGCGTGACTGAGCCGAGGCATGGCCATCGCCATAGAGAACATTCACGCTACCACTATCACTACCCGCTTCAGAACCGCCACCATGACGCCATCTCAGATTAGAAATCAAACTCTGATTTGAGCCGTCTTGGTTAGCGCCCTCATCGATCACATCTTCATTATCAAGGTCGCTTCGATCGTAATAATTCGCGACGTTCCGAACATTGCCGCCGTCAAGCTGGTCGAGACCTGCATACACAGAACCCGGTTGGATGAGTCCACCAAAAGCCTCTACCTCGAGCTGGCCTGCATCAGCTGTCACCAGAGTCTCAGTCGGACGACGCATGTTGATGGTCTTGTAAGGCAGAGTCTGCTGAAGTGACTTGATCTGCGTACCACTACCATTGGTCCGGCCACGAGCGTCATAGTGAAGTTTGCCGCTGTAGGTATGCATCACGAGCAGGTTCGCGCCGTAATGGAGTCTTCCACCATCGATGGCGGCACTGGCACAGGTGTAAGCAGTCTGGCTGTCTTCACTGAGGTCAGTTGTTGAATAATCTTCCTGACCGCCTGCAATGTACTCGTTGATCTCTAGACCCCAGTCAGTGCCGTCAGCACCGCCATAAAAGGCCGGAGGATACTCATCTTTATTGTCTTGCGCCCAGCCCCAGATACCAATGCCGATCTGACGCTTGTTCGAAAGGCAGGACATCCCTCGCGCCGTATTACGCGCCGCTCCCAGCGCCGGCAGCAGGATGCCGATCAGCAGCGCGATGATCGAAATCACCACGAGCAACTCAATCAGCGTGAAAGCCTTCTTCTGTCGTTTCATATCCATGTCTCCGTGATCAAGGGCTCGAAGCATCCAATCACCAGGTTCATAAAGTCACTTACCGACGACGGCCAAGCGACAAGGCCGCCAAACCAAGCAAGGCCGCACTAGCCGGCTCAGGAATGGCAGGCGAGCCACCGAAGTTGGTCGCCAGCGTAGAAAGGTCGATGAGATCAACCGTCGAATCGCCGTTGAAGTTCCCACCCGCCCAGCCAACGCTCGCACCAAAATTCGTCGCTAGCGCGGACAGGTCAATCAGATCCACCGCGCCATCCAGGTTCGCGTCCGCCGGGATCGTGCCGAACTCGCTCAACCAGGTCGGGACATCGGCCTCCTGCCCGTTCGCGTAAAGAAAATCGATGTCGTCCGCGTTTACCAGGCTGTCGCCGTTGGCATCCAGATCGAAGCCAGCTTCCACCAGAATCAGCTCGTTTGCGTCCACCCAGACCGAACCAACCTCGGCAAGAAAACCGCCGTCGAAGTTGTTCTGGGTCTGCACGAACACATGCACCAGCTCGACGGCAAACGTGTTCGCGGGAGCCGTCGCCGTAAACACCGATTCCACCCAGGTATCCACCGGCGTCGACGGAATACGACCGTCGATGATCTCGCTCGTCGCACTGCTTCCTTCAATCAGATTGAAGCCGCTGTCGAAGAAGTTGATCACCGAAAGAGCCACGTTCTGAGTGCCAACGACCGTGTCCTGAGAAGGCGTGAGCATCCGCACAGTCGCCTCAAAAGTCTGGCCATCGAAGGTCTCGCCAACCTGAGTCTCAGTCACGCGCTGAATCAGAACGCTGTCACCACCCGAGAAGAACGAGCCAAACATCTTGGCCGCCGTGTCGTCGCCGTCAAAGGCAGCGAACTCAAAGTTCGGAAACTCAACGCTAGGCGACGAATTGGGGAATGCGTTACTGAACGCCTGCCAACCACCCACAAAATTACTGTCAGGCACACCCAGCGCCGGACCGGGATCCGGTGCGAAGCTGCCGTCAATCAGCAGATTCTGAGCCTCGGCCTGACTCGTCAGGCACAAAGCGGCGGTCATCAATGAAGCAGTCATCATGCAGGCTTGGGGTCTCATGGTCATGTCCTCCTGGGTGCCGAGTAACTCGGCGGGTTGATCTGGGTTTCACAAAACAAACAAACCGAAAGGTCCGTGGCCCCGCGAAGGACCACGCACCGGAGAAGGTGTCTCAAATCAAGCCACGCGACGACGAAGCGCCGCCAGCCCACCAAGAGCCAGCAGAGCAGCCGAAGCCGGCTCAGGAACCACATCAAACGAAGCGTTATCCAGGACCACCTGGATGTTCGCGTCACTGCCATCGTTATCGAAGCTCTGAACCGCGAAAACGATGCCGGCCTGCGTCGCGCCGGCGGGAGCCGTCGCCTGGAAGCTGTACTGCTCATAGCTGCCGGTCAGGCTGTCGAGAACCATGTTGACTCGGCTGATCTCGGCACCACCAGCATCGAGCCACTCGATGCGGTACTCAGCCACGTTCCCGGCATTGCTCACCTCGAGCGCCCAGACCGAGAGCTCGTACAACTCGCCAGCGACCACGCCACCAGCACGCTGAACGTGGCCGGTGAACGAGTTGTGACCATTGGTGATCGGACCAGCCGCAGCATTCTGATTGCCGGAAATACGCAGGAACAGCGCCTGATTGCCAGCAAAAGCCGGAGCACCCAGCTCATTGGAAGCAGCGAGGATCGTGCCCGCAGGACCGCCAAAGAAACCGTTCCAGTTCGTGATATCCGCGAAATCAAAGCCCAGGGGATCCTCAAAACCCGCGTTGTTGAGCAGGTTGGCCGAGGCACCCATCGGAACCATCCCGATAGCCGCAAGAGCCGTTGCCAGACAGGTTGATGCAAAGAAGTTCTTCATGATCAATTCCTCCCAAGAGTTGGGCCTCTACGTTTGGCCCTTTAGACAAGAAACAGAAACAGCGAGATACACCTCGCCTGTGAAAACTAAACCGACTGCGGGGCAGGACCCGTTGAACCATTCACCTCGAACCAGGCACGAATCGGCGTACGCTCAGGACGCCTCTCCGGATTCGGCTCGTTCAGCACCGACGCGAGAACCTCAACAGCCTCACGACCCAGACGCGTGGCGTTCTGGCACACAGCGCTCATCACCGGGTACATCGAGTAACGAAGATCCGAATCGTCGAAACCAACCATCGAAAGATGCTCAGGAACCTCAAGACCGATCGACCGACACTCGTTCATCGCACCAATGCACGAAATCGGGTCGGTCAGGACCAAAGCTGTCGGACGATCCGTCATCGTCATGATCCGACGGATCATCTGAGCCCCGCTGTCCCGCCAAGCCGGCGCCGTCAGGATCAACCGGTCATCATCCTGAAGACCCGCAGCCCGCAACGCATCGCGATAACCCGCCTCACGGTCTTGGTGGTCAGTGTCATCGACAAGGTTCCGAGCCAGCGCGATCCGCCGATGGCCCAGCTCGATCAGGTGCTCCACCGCCTCACGCGTCGCATCCCGCGACGGGCAGTCCACAGAAATGAGCGGGCTGTTCTCGAAACGATCACCCACCACCACCGCGGGAAAACCCTCGCTCGCGATCTGCTCGCAGGTTTCACGGGTCGACGACGTCGTCCGCAGGATCACGCCCTGGACGCCCTTACGCATCAGCATCTGGCTGTAAGACTCCTGAGCCCGCTTCCCCCGAGACGGATGAAGCATGACCAGATCCAACTCGTGCTGCTCAAGCGTCTCAAAAACCCCCTGCAGCACCGAGGCGTCGAAAGGCGAATCAACAAAGGCCTTGTCGGTGTACATGAACGCAATATTACCGGTCGACCGGCGGCCCACCGTCGGCACGTAACGGGATTCGTTCGCAACCACCATCACCCTTTGCCGTGCTTCGTCACTCACCCGAGGATGATTGTTCAGCACGCGCGAAACCGTCGCCGTGGAGACACCCGCCAACTTCGCGATTTCTCGAACTGAGGCCATCATCAACTCTCGGGGGTGAAGAGAAACGAATGCTTATGAAACAAGTCTGTAACTGATACAACGAAAAGATACACGGGCTGTCGCCCGTGTCAATCAGTAATAGACAGTATTTTCGCTTTGTCCAGGTCCTTCCCAGGAACACTGCCATGTAACGATTTGTTACATGAAGGGGCAGATCCCCCTAAACAGCTTTACATCGAAGACAAACCGGATCAGGCCACCTTCCGATCCGATCGTCCCTACACAACAAAAAATTCGCCTAGACCTCCCGAGCCGCCCAAAGCAAGCCGCGCCGCAGAATCTCACGAGCCTCGGGCACCGCCAGGTCTGCGTTCACATGCCCCAGCGAACTGTAAAACACCCGACCCGCGCCATACCGCTTCGTCCAAACAACCGGCATCTCAACGCCGTCAATCCATTCGTCATACGCCCCGTTGAAGGTCGTCATCGCCAGAACCTCCACCGCTGGATCCACGTGCATGTAGTACTGCTCCGAATGCATCGCGAAATCAGGCACACCCCGGGTGATCTCGTGGTCCTTCGCCTTCACCTGCACGGTGTAGTCGATGATGTTGCCCGGATGCACCACCCACTGGCCCCCCACCATGTACTGGTACTCCGTGTCCTTCCGAAACGAATCAGCCATCCCCCCATGAAATCCCCCCAGCCCCACGCCGCTCCTGATGGCATCCCGCAAACCCTGGCTCTGCTCAGGCGAGATCTCCTCCATCGTCCAGATCGGCACCACCAGGCTGTAACCCTTCATCCGATCCACATCTTCATACACACCAAGATCATGGACGATCGCCACCTCAAACCCCTCCGCTCGGAGCAGCCCCGCCACCGTCTCAGCACACTGATCGGGCTCATGTCCCTCCCACCCGCCCCAGTTGATCAAAGCCTTACGCGTCGCCATCAAACACACTCCCGGCTGCTCACAGCCCAATCGTTCTAAAGCTCACCCACGACCAGATCCGCAGAAAGCGGCTCAGGCCTCGACACACGACTCGCAATCATCACCGGGCCCTCCTGCTCCGCCGCTCGATGAAGCCCCAGCAGCACCTCAAGCACATGCATCGCCAGCGACCCCGACGCACGGTGCTCACGACCCTTCAAAATCGCGTCCGCCATATCCGCCACCCCAATGCTCCGGTAGTTCTCCGAATACACGTGCTTCAGCGGCAGCAGTTCCGGTCCGTCCCCGCCACGCTTCGCCAGATGAATCTCGCCACCAAACATATTGGGGTCCGGCACACGCAGCGATCCCTCCGTCCCGAACACCTCGATGGGCGGGTGCTGTGCCGAAATCACATCGAAACTCATCACGATCGTAACCACCGCCCCTTGTTCAAACCGCAGCGTCCCCGCCACGTGCGTGTCCACCTCGACCGGCAGCTTCTTACCCATCAAGGCTTCACTCGTGCACGTCCGCTCTCCCGACCGGTGAGCCATCGCCCGCACTTCCGCCACCGGACCCAGCATGTTCACCAACGCCGTCACGTAGTAAGGCCCCATATCCATCACCGGGCCACCCCCCTGCAGAAAATAGAACCCGGGGTTCGGATGCCAGCTCTCGGGCCCCGAAGAAAGCATCATCGCCGTGCCTGCAATCGGCTGACCGATCGCTCCGTCATCCACCAGCGTCCGACAACCCTGCTGACCCGCACCCAAAAACGTGTCCGGCGCACACCCCACACGCAGCCCCTTCGATGCCGCCAAGGACACCACCTGCTGCGCATCCTCCAGATTCAGCGCGAAGGGCTTCTCGCAATACACATGCTTACCCGCCTCCAGAGCCTGCAGATTCACAGGTGCGTGACCCTGGGGCGGGGTCAGGTTCAAAACAATGTCGATCTCATCGCTGCCCAGCAGCTGGTCGACCGACATCGCTGCGATCCCATGCTCCTTCGCCCGCTCCTGAGCCAGCGACGTATTCAGATCAGAACACGCCACAATCCGCATCGACGAAAACGTCTCCGCATGATTGAGATACGCCCCGGAAATATTCCCCGCCCCGATCAATCCAACCTTTAACGGTCCCTGCTGAGTCATGGTCCACAAACCCTTCGTTATCCGCGCAACACGCCCGGCTCGCCAAAGCAGCAAGCACCCGGCATCACTCAGAAATGCCCCCTCTAGCACAGCCAGAGTCTAACGCACCCGAGCCCGTCTCACACTCTCACCACGACCCTCGGAATCCCACCCAACCGGTCGTCGCGTAGCCAACCAGGCACAGCCAATCTCTCAAACCTTGCTTGGCATCCACTCCACGCCCGACTCCAAGCGTCGAAATAAAACAGCCATCCGATTGACGCCACCGGGCGAAGAGACCACGCCGCGGCAACCAGGGCCCCGATACATCGCATATAAGGACCAACAGAATTACGCCGAACCCGAACACTCCGGACAAAGCCCATGAAGAAACAACTCATGCGACGCCAGCCGGAAACCATCTGGCAGCTTCGCACTTAACTCAATCCGCTCAGCATCCACGCAGTAGGTCCGTGAGCAGGATTCACACTTGAAGTGCGCATGAGCATCCGACCGCTTCCATTCATATCGCGTTGGCTCACCGGGCAGGTCAATAGGCGACAGCACGCCCAAGTCCTCGAAATGGTGAATCGCCCGATACACCGTCGCCTGACCCAGATTCGGCACCTCCTCCGCCGCCGCATCCAGAATCTCCTGCACCGCCATCGGCCGCGCCGCATCCTCCAGCACACGACGGATCGTGTCCCGCTGCTGCGTCCGACGCCCACCACCGGCCGACACCCCTGACGAACGCTCACGCTTGCCATCACTCATAACTGTGATTCTAGCCGCTCCGCTGCATCACCTGAATCCAACCCAACTAAACTCGGTTCCATGGTCGCCCCCCTACCAACCCTCGCCAAGGAAGACTACGCCCCGCCCCGCGATCCCAACGCCGAATACCTCTGCCCCAAATGCCGCTACAGCCTCAAGGGCCTGCCTGAACATGGCGACTGCCCCGAATGCGGCTCCCCCTACCACCTCGACGCACTCCAACCCATCCCGGACCTCCCGCCGCCCGGCACCACCGCCGCCCGCATGGCCCTGCCCCTCACGCTCATCGCCATCGGCCTGATTGTCGGCTCCATCCGCTACCTCGACCCCATCAACCTCCGCCCCTTCACCTGGTTCGCCGTAGCCATCCTCTTCGCCGCCTGGCTCGCCGCCCTCATCGCCACCCCCCTCATCTTCATCCACCATCGCAAATGCGGCGGAACACTCGCAGACCTCCACCCCCTCACCATCCCACTCGCCCTGCTCAACGGGCTGATACTCGCCACACCGCCAACCTACCTGCTCTACAGCTACCTGACCTGAAACAAAAAAAGGGAGACGCCGGAAGGCGCCTCCCTACCCCTCACTTCTCTGTTGGCTTCAAGTTCAGCGACGACGAAGCAGGCCCATGCCCAGCAGACCCAGCAGGCCCACCGAAGCCGGCTCCGGCACCGTCAGCGTGATCGAGAACGGATCGGAAGGCGTCAGCCCGCCCGAAAGATCGACAATCCGGAACGAACCGGTCGTCGAACCCACCAGACCCGTATCCGTCGTCTCAAGAATGTACAGCGGGTGGAAATCGAACTCCGGCGCACCAAACACAAACTGCTCGCCAGCCTCATCGATCAGACCAATGCCCTGAAGGAAGAGGGCGAAATCATCGTTGATCGACACGATTTCGAGAGCGAGATTTGCGGTATCCGCAACGGGGACCAACCCAAACTCCGCCAGTTCTTCGGCTTCCTCAGCATCAGGGGCCTCAAAAGCCAGGTCCTGAACCTCGTCAAACGGGATGTTCCGGAAGCCAGTCAGACCCGTAAACGGAATCGGCGCCTCGAAGGTGTCGATCGGGATGATCGCCCCGCCATCCACGGGCTCGGTCGCTTCAAAACCGATACCAAGCTGCCCGCTGCCCAGAGCACCGATCAGCACGTGCGGCCCCTTGTCTTCTTCGCCAGCCATCACCTCAGTTGTCATGCCCTGCACGAAGCACAACACACCGGCAGCAGCCAACATACGCAGATTACTATTGGTCATCTTGTTTCTTCCTCTATCCTTTGGGTGTGGGGATCCTGGATGGCTTTGCTGACACCAGCAAGCTCATGCATCCTTGACTGAGAATGTAGTCTCATTATCATGTAGAGTCAAGTGTGGTCCAATAATCGCTATCGCTTCAGAGCCAAAGCCTTCACCCTCATCGAACTCTTGGTGGTGATCAGCATCATTGCGCTGCTCATCGGCATCCTCCTGCCCGCCCTCGGCAGCGCCCGTGACACCGCACGAGCCGCCGCCTGCCTCTCCAACCAGCGACAGATGGGCATCGCCGTCTACGCCTACAGCCTGGACTACGAAGGCCTCATGCCCTCCTCCGGACTGAATCACGGCAGCGACGCCCTCGACGAGCAAGGCTCCTGGTTCTTCACCCTCGCCGACTACGCCGATGGCGAACTCATCGGCCGCTGCCCCTCTGACAACAGCATCTACTGGGACGAGCCCTCACCCACGGTCAACCGCCTGCGCAGGGTCAGCTACGCCCTGAACAACCTCATCACGGGAAATGTCTTCAACTTCGAGCGCTACCAGAACCTCAATCAAATCCCAAACCCCACTGAAACGATCTATGCCGCCGAATTGACCGAAGAGGACCCCGGGTTTGCCGTCGCCGACCACTTCCACCCCGAAAACTGGGTCACCATCCCCCTTCCTTTCCTGGATGCGCAGGTCGCCATCCAACTCGCCCCCGAACGACACGCCGGAAAAGCCAACTACCTCTTCCTCGACGGCCACGCCAAGCAACACGCCTTCGAAGAGACCTTCGTACCCGGCCCCTTCGAGCCTACCACCAACCTCTACGACCCGCGATAAAACCCGGGACATACAGGACCGGAGAAAAAGATGCACCGCACCCTCGCTCTCGCCGCAACCAGCCTGCTCATCACCACCGCTGCCCAAGCCAACGTTCCTGGCGGTCCAGGCGACCTCAGTCCACATATCGACATCGGCGTCTTCCCCTCCGGACAACTCGCGGTGACCTTCGACGAAATCGACATCGACGAAGCCATCGTCATCAAAACCTTCACCACCTTCCTCCCAGAAGGCGGCTCTGGTTTCATCAACCTGCCCTTCACCCGGGATCAGGACATCGCCTTCCGAACCGCCTCACCCGCCAGCGCCGACGCCGGCGGGTTCCAGACCTTCGCACAATTCGGAATCGCTCACCCGCAGATCGCTTTCGAAGCCGTGACCCTCGACCCCCTCTTCGAAGCCTTCGCCTTCGGCCAGGACCTCCTCGACCAGCCCGGCGACCAACTCGTGCTCAACACCCCCGGCAACGGCCTCGACTTCCACCCCACCTACATCCTCCGCACCAACACCCAGGACTTCGTCGGCCGCGTCGAAGGCACCTTCCGCTTCATGCCCCTCACCGCCACCGACTTCCTCAGCCCTAGCAGCCCCTTCAACATCACCTTCGTCGTCGGCGGCGACTACGACGACGACAGCCGACTCACCACCGCCGACATCGACGCCCTCAGCAACGCTGCCGCCCAACCCTTCGATCCCGACTTCGACCTCAACAACGACCTCGCCGTCAACGCCGATGACACCCTCTTCTGGCTCAACAACCTCTTCCTGAGCTCCCCAGGCGACGCCAACCTCGACCGCCAGGTCGACCTCATCGACCTATCCATCCTCGCCACCAACTTCGGCCAATCCGATACCACCTGGTCACAGGCCGATTTCAACGCCGACCAGACCACCGACCTCATCGATCTCTCCATTCTGGCCACAAACTTCGGGTTTTCCGCCTCTCCCAGCCAGATTCCCGAGCCCGCCGCTCTGACAGCAGGTATTCTGGCCTTGAGCCTGATCCGCCGACGAGGCTGATCATCCGCCAGAGAGACCGATCGAGGAGAAAAACGTGAACACCCTCAGCACCAAACTGACGGCGGCACTCGCCTGCGCCTTCATCGCCGCACCCTCCGCCTCAGCCATCAACATCGTCCTCGATTACACCTACGACACCAGCGACTTCTTCGGAGCAGGCAACCCCGACGGCCCCACCGCCGGCAATCAGGCACGCGCCGCCCTCGAAGCCGCCGCCGACTATCTCTCCACCGTCTTCACCGATACCTTCGACCCCATCCAGACACCCGACCCCTTCTTCAGCGGAACCTTCAACGGCCAGGTCACCTGGAACTGGGAAGCCCGCTTCACCCACCCCGCCACCGGCGCAAGCTTCTCCCTCGACAACCTCACCATCACACAGGACGAATACCGCATCTTCGCCGGTGCCCGATCCATCGGCGGAACCACCCTCGGCGTCGGCGGCTCAGGAGGCTTCGGACTCAGCTCCAACCCCTCAGGCGGCTTCACCTCTGCAGAAATCACCCAGCTCAACCAGATCACTGACGACTTCTTCACCAGCGTCCAGACACGAGGCGAAACCACAGGCTTCGGCCGCTGGGGTGGCTCCATCAGCTTCGACAGCGACAGCTCCACCACCTGGTCCTACGACCACACCTCTCCCACCCAGTCCGGAACCTCCGACTTCTACTCCGTCGCCCTCCACGAACTCGCCCACGCCCTCGGCTTCGGCAACAACGACTGGGAAAACCTCGTCATCGGCGGGGCCTTCACCGGCTCGGCCTCCGCCGCCATCTTCGGCGGCAACGTCCCCACCTCACCCGACCAGTCCCACTGGATCGCCGACACGCAGGACACCCTCTACGGCTCCATCTTCGCCCAGGAAGCCTCGATGGACCCCAACATCACCCAGGGCACGCGCAAACTCATCACCGGCCTCGATGTCGCTGGCCTCCAGGACATCGGCTGGGAACCCAGCACCGACGGCTTCGACTTCGACAACGACACCAACCTCGACCCCGAAGACCTCGACCTCCTCATCGCCGCCATCCACACCGGCTCACCCTCCCTCGACTTCGACATCGATGGCAGCAACACCGTCGACACCGCCGACCTCAACCACTGGGTCGAACGCATCTACGGCACCGTCGCCGCCGACGCCAACCTCGATGGCGTCATCGATCTCATCGACCTCTCCGCCCTCGCCTCAGGCTTTGGCACCACCAACCCCGGTTGGACCGGTGGCGATTTCAACGGCGACAACAACACCGACCTCATCGACCTCTCCACCCTCGCCTCCGCCTTCGGCACCAACCTCACCATCCCCGAACCCGCCTCAACCTCTCTCACCCTGCTCGCGCTGGCAGCCATCCATCGCCGCCGCTAACCTCACTGCTAACACAAAACGCGCAGGTCGTTCGCGCAAGGAGACTGCCATGCTCGAAACCATCATCGGCCTCGTCGTCCTCGTCGCCTGGATCATCGCACTCGTCGACATCATCAAATCAGGCATGGACAGCACCAAGAAAATCATCTGGGCGCTCGTCGTCATCATCCTCCCCCTCATCGGCACCATCCTCTGGTTCATCATCGGCAAGAAGTAAACCGCCCGCAGAACACGCTACGAATCCAATCGCATTCTTTTCTGGGTGCCACGCCTTTGTTCGCCGCAGGCAGATAAGTTGTGTCCCGCAGCCTCACCCCACCCGCAGACTCACCAGCTGATACGGACGGACCTCAAACACACACGGATGCGTCGTCGACTCCGTCACCGGCGTCCCCGCCAGATCCGTCAGATGCCACGGCCGACCTCCCAGATCCACCTGCACCCACCCCCGACGCCCCAGCGTCTCGTGTAGCCGTAGCGTCAACCCGCCACCCGGCTCCGGCTTCACCCACGACGGCACCACCGACGACAACCCCTCGATCTCCCCAATCACCGGATCGGTCGCCGTCCCCCGATAAGCCAAAGGCTCCGTGAACAGCCTCTCCGCCAACGCAGCCGGCTGATCCTCCAGGAGCAAATCCGCCGAATACCGCCCGAACGCCAGCCGAAACACATGACGCCCCTGATCCGACAAAGGCGGTTCAGGACGACCCTCCACCTCATCCAACGGCCCCGTCTTCGGCATCCACGCCCCACGCACCAGACTCGCATGCAGCAACCCCTCTCGCGCACCAAACCCGTAAGTCCGCTCGCTGATCACCATCAACCCGTCGCTCTCCGTGTCATCACTCACACAGACCCACCGGCTCGCCGGATTTTCATACATCGTCTCGTGCGCCAACGGCCCCGCCGACTGCCCCCGTAGCGCACTCCCAAAAGGCGCACCGTACCGGGCCTGCTTCCCGACATAGTCCGTCGGAAACAGCAGCTTCAGCAGCTTCTGCCGTTCCCGCCAATCCACCTCCACCTCCAGATGCAACACAGGATGCACAGGATCGAGCCGGTAGCTCATCGTCAGCGTGCTGGCCTCTCCCAGCGACCGCGTGAACCGCACCGCCGGCCGCAGCTCATCCGATTCATCCACCTCCACTTTCGCCTTGGACGCCACACGCTCGCCAAGCGACAACGCCCGTCGATCGACATCCCACGCATCAAACATCGCCGGATGATCCGCAAACAACCACGGCTCCGCCGCCGGACCCGACAGCGCCACCGACGCGCCATCCACAACCAGCGACGACACACAACCACGCGCATCAAACCGCACATCCACCCGCTCACTCACCAGCCGCTTCTTCGTCGCCCGAACGTCCGAAGCCACCACCGCCTCAAGCGACGACACCTCCAGACCCGCCAGAGCCGGCAGCATCCGCATCGCCCCGTTGACCGGCACCGTCACCGGCTGCGGCAGCGGATTAAACAAACACGCCTTACCCTTGCCCTTGAGCTTCTTCTCAGCCAAACCGATCGCCCGGTCACCAATCCCCGCCAGCTCAGGCAGCGCCTCCTCATAAACCTCCGGCACCGAACTACCCGGCAGATAGTCATGGAACTGCGCAAACACCACTCGCTGCCACAGCTCCGGATCAATCGGACCCTCACCCCCCACCGCGTGAGCCGCCTCCAGAACCTGGAGCGAACGCTCCGCCCGACGGTACAACCGCTTCAACTCCGCCTGCGTTGTCTGCACCCCCCGATGAAACTCCAGATAGATCTCACCGCGCCACGACGGCAGTTCCTCCGATACCTCCGCCATCCGATCGAAGAACCCCTCGATACCCCCCCATTCCACAGCTGGGAGACCACGCAGGTCCGACATCCGCCGCACACGCTCAGCCATCGCCTCGGTCGGTCCACCACCACCATCCCCGTAACCCGTCGGCACCAGCATCTCACCATGCACCGCCGCCTGACGATGCTGCTCCGCCAACCGCGAAATCTCCGCCGGCTTCGCCTCCATGTTGTAGTGATTCCAGATCACATGCCCCAGCACCTCGCTGCCATCCTGCCCCTTCCACTTGAAGCTGGTATGCGGGAACCGCTGGGCATTAGACCAGTGCAGCTTCGTCGTGAAGAAATAGGGCACCCCAAAGCCCTTGAGAATCTGCGGGATACACCCCGAATACCCAAACACGTCCGGCAGCCACAGCACCTTGCTGTCGACCCCTCGAAGTTCTCGGAACCCCCGCTGCCCCAACGCCACCGAACGAACCAGCGCCTCCCCACACGCCAGCTGCGTGTCAGACTCCACATACATCGCCCCCGTCGCCTCCCATCGCCCCGCCGCGATGTCACGCTTCGCCCGATCCAGCAAGCCCGGCGCACGCTTTCCGACCGCCTGGTAACTTGCCGGCTGCGAGTAGCCAAAACGAAACTCCGGGTAACGCTCCAGCAGACTCAGCACATTCGAGAACGTGTGAATCGCCTTGAAATCACCCACCCGCTCCGGCCACAGCCACACCAGATCAATGTGCGCATGCCCCGTCAAAACCGCCTTCAGCTTCTCGCTGCCACCCCGAACCCCCCTGTACACCTCCGCTAACGCTCGCCGCATCGCCTTAACCCCGCCCCGATCCAGCGCATCCACCGCACGACTCAAACCCTCAACCAGACACCGATACTCAGGCGTCACCCGATGCAGCTCCGGCCGATACCCCACCGCGTCATACTTCCGAACCCCCTCCGGATAATCAGGAATCACCGCCATATCCATGAGTTGAAACAGCACATCAAAGTCGTGGAACGCCCCCCACGCCTCATCATCACGTACCACCAGCGAAGCCCCCTCAAACCGACTGCCCTGCACGTCCATCGCCGTCTGATCACCAGGCACCCACACGCCCGTACGGCAGCAAGCCGACTCAATCACCCACGACTTCACCCCCCGACGAAGCGGCGCATACTGATGCCCGGGATCAAACCCGTATACCGGCTCCCCATCCGCATAAAGCGTCGCCTCCGCCTGATCCCGCCACGCCAGATACACCCCCTCCCCAGCCGGAAGCTTCGGCAGCTTCAACCGCCACCAGCACTGGTCAAACGTCTTCCCCCAGTGAAACGGAGCCCGCTTGACCGGCTTGAACGCCAGCTTCTTTCCCTCCGCATAAGGCACATGGGCCTTCGTCGGCTTCGACTGCGAAACCTCAACCACATCCGGCAGCGATCGCCAGATCAGCCCCTCCACACGCTCACGAGAACGAGACAGACGCGGAAGATCAAACTGCGGAAAAGGGTTGGCTTCTAGCATCGCCGGAGCTTACCCCAGCAATCACACCGCGTGAGCCCGACCAACGCCAACACCGCGCAAAATGTCACAATCCCGCTCAGACCCACACGCTCATGAACAGCGCATCCTCGCTCGTCTTGCCGACGAGCTTGCCGATCGACGTCGTCACAAACTTGACCTCGTAGTCAGGATTCTCATCCAGCCACTGATTCACCTGCTCATCAATGTGCTCGATCGCGTCCAGACGCAGCTTGGTCACGAACGTCTTCACGTGGCAGGCCCCCGTTCCCGTCTTAAGCGGGGCCCGCTTCCAGACCACCTGCTTGGACTCACGCTCCGCAAACGAAGAAATCTTCTTCGGGGCCGTCGTGTCGTCCATCGCTGAGACCTCGATCGGCTCCAGACTCATCGCCTCCTCTTCCTCTTCTTCATGAGGAATCGGAATCGCATTCTCCAGCAGTTCATTGTCATCAATCGGCTTGCCAGACATTCGTCAGCTCCCAGACCAGAAACCAGACCGAAACAGAAACAGACACGACACTCCCATGATACCCCTCCATGCCCCCGAATCAAGAGCTATCCAGCCCGTACAAACCAAAATCGCCACCGCCCACCACCCAGCCCACGCAGACTGAGCGAGCCCGGAAACCGACCATCCACAAAATCAAGCTCCACCCGATCCCCGCACCAAAGCCGCACCCGCACCTGCCCCCGATCCAGAGCCCGCACCGACCCCCGCCCGCTCGCCGTCAGACCCGTCCGCCGCAGATACACCCGCCGATGAAGCGGGGCCTCCACACCCACCAAGGAACGACCAGCCCAACCCTCCGGCCGCACCCCCACCCTCACCGTCCACAACACCCTCGCATCAACGTCTCGCGCCCCCGGATCCCTAACCAGCACAGGGTGCTCCACCATCACATCCACATGAGGTGACCCAGGCATCGCGTGCGCCAGAATCGCATAACCAAGCCGCTGCATCTCCCCATCAATCGCACCATCGCTGGCCGCCGTCAAGACCAACCGGTAATCTCAGGCACACCCAAAGACCGATCTCACTCCCCGAGGGCCTTTAGCCCAGCCACGGAGAACACCAACATGACACGCACCCTCCCCAAGCTCAGCACCCTGCGCAACCTGAGCCTCGCCGCCCTCCTCGCCCTGACACCCACCCTTCCCGGCTGTGTCACCTCCACGATGCTCCGGGAGAAAGGCCAGGCCGCCCAGGCCCGAGGCGACCACGAAGCCGCCATCGACTTCTACCTCGAAGGCCTCCAAAAAAACCCCGCCGATCACCGCGCGAGGTTCCACCTCGGCGAAGCCTACCTCGCCACCAACCAGCCCCTCGAAGCCCAGCTCCAGTTCGAGCGCGTCTACGCAGCCCGCCCCAACGACGAACTGCTCACCCCCCGCGTCCTCGACCGACTCGCCGAAGCCATCTACCAGCAGGACCGCCCCCTCGACCTCTTCCAGATGCTCGAGGAAACCGCCGAGGCCCGCGGCACCTCCCGCGCTTACCTCCGCCAGGCCGACTACCTCGTCAAAATCGGCGACCACGACCAGGCCGCCATCGCCTATAAAATCGCCGCCCGCTTCGCCGAACCCGGCGACCCCACCCCCTACCTCAAAGCCGCCGCCTTCTACGAGTCCATCGGCGACCCCGCCAACACCGCCCTCAACCTCCGCTACGCCATCTACGTCGACCCCGACAACCCCACCATCAACCCCTGGTTCCGCAAACTCGGCATCGTCCCCGGACCCACCCTACCCCTCGCACCCCCCGACCTCACCGCACCGACACCCTGACCAACCCCCTCCGGGTGTCACGCCCCTAGAGCTTCTCCGCCGCCAACGAAGCCAACTCCGAACGCTCCGTCCGCGCCAGCGTCACATGACCCACCAGCGCCTCACCCTTGAGACGCTCAACCATGAACGACAACCCGTTCGAGGAGGAATCCAGATACGGGTTGTCGATCTGCGCCACATCACCCGTCAGCACGATCTTCGTCCCCTCACCCACCCGCGAAACAATCGTCTTCACCTCATGAGGCGTCAGGTTCTGAGCCTCATCAATAATCATGAACTGATGCGGGATCGAACGACCCCGAATATACGTTAGTGGCTCCAACACCAGCTGCCCCGTCGACATCAGATACTCCACCCGCTGCTCCGGCTGCTTGCTCTCCGCATGCTGAGAGCCCGCCCCTCGCGTCGAAATCAGATACTGCAGGTTGTCGAAAATCGGCTGCATCCACGCCGATAACTTCTCATCCTTGTCCCCAGGCAGATAACCGATATCCCGACCCATCGGCATGATCGGCCGCGCCACCAGCAGCTTGTCGTACCGCTGCTCCGCAAACACCTTGGTCATCCCCGCCGCCAGCGCAAGCAACGTCTTGCCCGTCCCCGCCGTACCCAACAACGTAATCAGCTTCACCTCGTCATCCAGCAGCAGGTCCAGCGCCATCGTCTGCTGAACATTACGCGCCATGATCCCCGCCACCGGCTTCCGCGGGCCATGCACCGGAATCAGATGATCCGTATCAGCCAAACGCCGTGCCAATCCCGTGTGCGAATCATCCACCACATTCTTCAGCACCAGAAACTGGTTCGCGTAAAGATCCAGACCGCCCTCATCATCACCCACAGCTTCAGACAAGCCCCCTTCGACCTCGTCGCCGCCTTGCATCGGCTCGATCGCCTCAATCTCCAGCTGTTTCTCCTCATACAGCTGATCAATCAGCTCGCCCGCCACGTCCAGCGACATGTACCCCGGATACAGATGATCGATATCAACCTTCTGCGCCTCGAAATCCTCGGTCGCGATCCCCAGCGCGTCACTCTTGAGCCGGACATTGATGTCCTTCGTAATCAGAATCGTACGCAGACCCCGCTCGGTCAGCCCCCACGCCACCCCGATGATCCGATTGTCCGGAGCGTTCTCCACCAACGCCTTCGGCCGCACATCCTCCGCAAACTCGATCCGGATCGTCCCACCCTTGTCATTCCACGCCACCCCATCAGCCAGCCGCCCCTTCTGCCGCAGCTTATCCAGCTGCCGGATCACCTCACGGGCCGACCGCCCCACATCGTCATTGCCCTTCTTGAACTTATCCAGCTCCTCCAGCACCGCAAAAGGCACCACCACGTGGTTGTCATCAAACATGTAGAGCGCATTGGAGTTGTGCAGCAACACATTCGTGTCCAGCACAAAATGCTTGATATCCGTATCCATCTCCACACCGGACAACTGCTTGATGAGCTGTGTCACTTAGACCTCCGTGACGCTGCGAACCGCTGACAAACAGTTTACCCCGAACCCCTCCGCCGCATCCCCCACCCACAGACTCATGATCAGTTCATCCACATACTGCTCGCCATCCCGAAGGATCGCCCGCCGCTTCCGACCATCAACCTCGAACCCCACACTCCGATACAGCCGCTGAGCCGGCTCGTTGTCCGCATACACCCCAAGCTCAACCACCGTCAGCTCCGGATGACGACCCGCCCAGTCGATCAGCGTCTGCATCAGATACCGCCCCAACCCTACGCCACGCCAGGCCTCTCGAATCGCGATCCCCAGCCCCGTCGCATGCCGCCGCCGCATAAAACCGTTGCCCTGCAACCCGGCGCAGGACACGATCTCACCCTCTGCCTCCACCACCAGATTCACGCCACAAGGATCATCCAGATGCGACTGCACCCACGCACGCTCACCCTCCACGCTGAACAACGCGTCCTCTGGCGACATCAGGATGTACCGCGTCTCTCGCCGCACCCCATCCACATACGACAACAAACCCTCAGCATCATCGAGTTCCGCCGAACGCACCGCCACCTCCCGCCCATCCCTGAGCGTGAACCTGCCAGGCCGATCAAACCTCATGGCGACGCCACCCTCTCCCCCGAACCACTCGACGTCCGAATCCGATTGATCGCCGCCAGATACGCCAGCGTCGCCGCCTCAACCGTATCTGTCGATAAGCCGCGACCGCGAGCCTTCTGCCCGTGATGATTCACACGCACCTGCACCTCACCCTGCGCATCCTTGCCTTTCGTGATCGATCGCGTCGAAAAATCCTCAAGCGACACACGCACGCCCGTGATCGACTGAATCGCAGAGTAGATCGCATCCACCGGACCATCCCCAACAGCCGCCTCGGTCCGCTCCTCACCCGTCGCATCAGCAAGCGTCACCGTCGCCGTCGGCATCGCCCCAGTCCCCGCGATCACCTGAAACTGCTTCAGCGTCCAAAGCGACCGCCCCGTCTCCATCATCTGATCCACAATCGCCTCAATATCCTCGTCATAAACCTCCTTCTTCTTGTCCGCCAGGTCCTTGAACCTGTCATACACCTTCTGCACCATCGCGTCGTCGATGGTGTAACCCAACTGCGTCAACCGATCTGCCAACGCATGACGCCCCGAATGCTTACCCAGCACCAGCTTGCTCTCAGGCACACCAATATCTCGCGGGTCCATGATCTCATACGTCTCGCGATGCTTGAGCACCCCATCCTGATGGATACCCGACTCGTGCGCGAACGCATTCTCACCGATGACCGCCTTGTTCCGCTGAACCAGCAAACCCGTCAGACTCGAAACCATCCGGCTCGTCGGATAGATCCGCTTCGTATCGATCCGCGTCGTATACCCCCCAAACACATCCCGACGCGTCCGAAGCGCCATCACCAACTCCTCCAGCGCCGCGTTCCCGGCGCGCTCACCGATCCCGTTGATCGTGCACTCCACCTGACGAGCCCCACCCGCCACCGCCGCCAGCGAGTTCGCCACCGCCAAACCCAGATCGTTATGACAATGACACGACAGGTAAATCCCACGCTCATCGATCGCAGGAATCTGCCGCCGCAACTCACTGAAAATCGCCCCATACTCCTCAGGAACCGCATAGCCCACCGTGTCCGGAATGTTCACCGTCGTCGCCCCCGCTTCAATCACCGCCGACGTGATATCCACCAGATAACCCATCTCCGTCCGGCTGCCATCCTCAGGCGAAAACTCTACATCCGCCACATGCCCACGCGCACGCTCTACCGAAGCCACCGACAGCTTCACAATCTCATCAAACGCCTTCCGCAGCTTGTGCTCGCGATGGATCTTCGAGGTCGCGCAGAACACATGAATCCGCGGCTTCGCCGCACCCTTGAGCGCCTCACCCGCCCGATCGATGTCCCGCTCCACACAACGCGACAACCCGCACACAATCGACCCGGAAACCTCCTGACCGATCGCACGCGCCGCTTCAAAATCCCCCTGACTCGTGATCGGAAAACCCGCCTCGATCACATCCACACCCAACCGCTCCAACTGTCGAGCGATCTCCAGCTTCTCGTGATGATTCAGGCTCGCCCCAGGCGACTGCTCCCCATCCCGAAGCGTCGTATCGAACACACGTATCGCCGTCGCTTCCCGCTTGCTCTCATCAGCCGCTTCACTCGCCATCACAAGACTCCTTACACCGCCGCCATCGACGAAAAACCGGTCACCTAAAGAAAAACCCCCGTCCGGCCGCTGCCAGACAGGGGTCAAAGTCAATCCTTGTGGATGAACGAACCCTATCCGGCACGGCCGCTGCCCGTAAGCAGCGCGGCAAGGTTGAGTAGGCCAGAAATCGGGGCAACTGTCGCGTTCATCGTGCTGTAAGACTACCCTCCGCCCAAGCCTTGTCAATCACCAGACCGATAGAGAAACAATTCTCGACCCCAGCAGGCCCCACGAACTCCATGACCACCCCCAACCTCCCCCAACTCCCCAGCGACGGCCCCATCCTCATCACAGGGGCCGCCGGCTTCATCGGCTCCCACCTCACCGACCGACTCCTCGCCGATGGCCATCAGGTCCTCGGCCTCGACAATTTCAACACCTTCTACGACCCCGCCATCAAACGAGCCAACCTCACCCCCGCCCTCAGCCAACCCAACTTCACCCTCCTCGAAGCCGATATCCGCGACCGCGAAACCACCCTCAGCCTCTTCGCCGAACACCAGCCCGCCGCCGTCATCCACCTCGCCGCCATGGCCGGCGTCCGCCCCTCCATCGAATCCCCGGCCCTCTACTCGGCCGTCAACGTCGACGGCACCGTCAACCTCCTCGACGCCGCCACTGCCCTCCCACAGAAACCACGCTTCGTCTTCGCCTCCTCCTCCTCCGTCTACGGCAACAACAAGAAAGTCCCCTTCGCCGAATCCGACCCCGTCGACCGACCCATCAGCCCATACGCAGCCACCAAACGCGCCTGCGAAATCATCGCCCACACCTACGCCCACCTCCACCAACTGCCCATCGTTGGCCTCCGCTTCTTCACCGTCTTCGGACCCCGCCAACGACCCGACCTCGCCATCGCTAAGTTCCTCCGCCTCGTCGCCAACGACCAGCCCATCCCCGTCTTTGGCGACGGCTCCACCTCCCGCGATTACACCTACATCGATGACATCATCGCCGGCGTCATCGCCGCCACCCGCTACTGCGGATCCAACACCCACCGCAACCAAACCGCCAACGACACCCCCGACACCGCACCCTGCTTCGACCTCTTCAACCTGGGCGGGTCCGACCCCGTCACCCTCACCCAGATGATCGAAGCCATCGCCCAAGCCACCGGCAAAACCCCCACCCTCAACCGACAACCCATGCAGCCCGGCGACGTCGAAAGAACCTTCGCCGACCTCACCAAATCTAAAGCCAAACTCGGCTACACATCTAATAGTGATTTAGCCAAACACATAGCCAAGCAATATGGATCAGCCAATTAGTTCCTGCATCTCAAGCCGGTAGATAATTGAGTTACAAAATCTTCTTCTCTTGAAGATAGCCGACATACCACTCGTAAATAGAGTCTTCTGTACAGTTCTTCTGGGCAAACGCCAATGATCGCTCGCCATAAAGATCAGCCTTTTCTCTATTTTCCCATAAATCTTCGATAGCTTCAGCCATTGCCTGGGGAGAACCCGATTCCGTAATCACGCCGGTTTCGCCATCTACCAGGTAATCATCCACCCCGACAGAAGCAGTGCAAACCGTGGTCTTACAAAAATACATCGCCGCCACTAGGGTGACATGCCCGCATGGAACCCGCGAATGCTTTAAGGCAAGCGTCATAAAACGCGAATATTTCAATATATTCATGGCCTCGCCGCGGGGTATATTGAAGCGAACCGTCACGTTCTCTGGCACATCTATGCCATTTAAGTTATACGGCCGAACCACCCAAACAAACTTAATACCCGGAAGCCGACGCGCTGCCTCGGCTAGCAGGGCATAATCCCTGGCATTCTCTCCCAACGCACAGACATAATCGCCAGAAATAACCGGTTGCGACTCAGGAACAGATGCCGGCGGCTGAACACCCCAGTGCTTAAAAGTAAAACGCTCCGGTGGCAAATCATACTCGCGACTGTAAAGATCCACCTCCATCCGAGAGTAAGTCACAAAACGATCGATCCTCGCAAAAGCGCGACGCATCATCTTCGCACGAAAACCCGTCGGCAACGCCGGAAAGTTGAAGGACATGGCTAAATGTGGCCCTTGATACCCAAAACGATGCGCCCAATACTCCGCCGCAAACGTCACGCGAGGATCATGTGAAACCAGCAGCGCCGCAGATGCTCGGCCAGCTCTAGCGCCCGCCTCATACCCCCCTCGAATGCGAGATAGCATCGGACGCTTGATCAAACGCTCGATGGCATTGCGGGGATCACAGGTGTACTGCACCTGCCGAAGGCGTTCACCCAGCCGAAAATCAAAATAACCCGTCTTCTCACCCGCTTTGCCGCTGCGGGACAGGTTCACAATCAAAGGTGCCGCCAAAGCCTACTCCTTCCAGCTGCCGCAACGAAAACTACGGGCTGAGTCGTATGCTAGATTACTTTTTCCCACTGAGATTCCAAAACGGAGCCCACAATGACCCCCGCCAACGGCCAGCCCATCACCCTCACCAACGGCACCCTCAACGTCCCCGACAACCCCATCATCCCCTTCATCGAAGGCGACGGCACCGGACCCGACATCTGGCGGGCCTCCCAGCTCGTCATCGATAGCGCCGTCGAAAAGGCCTACAACGGCTCCAAAAAGATCGCCTGGCTCGAGGTCCTCGCCGGCGAAAAAGCCCACAACCAGACCGGCAACTGGCTCCCCGACGAAACCCTCGACGCCTTCCGCACCTATCTCGTCGGCATCAAAGGCCCCCTGACAACCCCAACCGGGGGGGGCATCCGCTCCCTCAACGTCGCCCTCCGCCAGATCCTCGACCTCTACGTCTGCCTCCGACCCGTCCGCTGGTTCGAAGGCGTCCCCTCACCCGTCAAGCGCCCCGACCTCACCGACATGGTCATCTTCCGCGAGAACTCCGAAGACATCTACGCCGGCATCGAGTTCGAAGCCGGCACCCCCGAAAACGCCAAGCTCCTCGCCTGGCTCGAAGCCGAATACCCCGAACGCTTCGACAAGATCCGCTTCGGCTCCGCCGCCAAGGTCACCGAATTCGAAAAACTCGTCGGCATGGACAACATGTACGAGACCAAGCCCACCGTCGGCATCGGTCTCAAGCCCGTCAGCCAGCCCGGCACCGACCGCCTCGTCTACTCAGCCATCGAATACGCCATCAAGCAGGGCCGCGACTCCGTCACCCTCGTCCACAAAGGCAACATCATGAAGTTCACCGAGGGCAGCTTCATGCACTGGGGCTACCAGCTCGCCGCCTCCTGCTTCAACGCCGAACCCCTCGACGGCGGGCCCTGGCACATCATCAAAAAGGGCACCAGGTTCCCCGACTTCATCACCAAAGACCTCGGCATGGACACCGCCCCCCACGACATCATCATCAAAGACGTCATCGCCGACGCCATGCTCCAGCAGATCCTCACCCGACCCGCCGAATACTCCGTCGTCGCCACCATGAACCTCAACGGCGACTACATCTCCGACGCCCTCGCCGCCTGCGTCGGCGGCATCGGCATCGCCCCAGGCGGCAACATCAACTACCTCACCGGACACGCCATCTTCGAAGCCACCCACGGAACCGCACCCAAATACGCCAACCAGGACAAGGTCAACCCAGGATCCGTCATCCTCTCAGGCGAAATGATGCTCCGACACCTCGGCTGGAACGAAGCCGCCGACCTCATCATCAAAGGCATGAACGCCGCCATCTCCGCCAAAACCGTCACCTACGACTTCGAACGCTTAATGGATGGCGCAAAACTGCTAAGGTGCTCGGAGTTCGGAGAAGCTGTGGCAAGTCATATGGGTTAAGTGATGAAGCAGGACTACAGGCTAGGAACAATCCGAAAGCGAAGCGATCTTCGATCGATTTGGCCAAATGAAGCATCCTCCTTTACTCCTTGGTTAAGTCAAAGACTTGAGCAGCTATCAGAAGCACTAGGCCTTGATTTAGAACTCGAAGGTACCGAACAGCCTGTAGGCAACTTTTCTGTAGATATTCTTGCTAGAGATCTAAGCCGGAACCGCACCGTCGTAATTGAAAATCAACTTGAGGCTAGTGATCATATTCACCTTGGCCAACTATTGACATATGCATCTGGACTTGATGCAGAAACAGTAATCTGGATTGTTAAACAACTAAGACCAGAGCATCGACAAGCTTTAGACTGGCTTAACCAGCACACCGACGATGATTTAGAATTTTTCGCTGTAAGTATTGAACTCCTCCAGATTGATGATTCTCTTTTAGCTCCACACTTTAAGTTGGAGGTTACTCCGAACGAGTGGAGAAAATCCGCGATTAGGAGCAAATCATCAGCATCATCTTCAGATAAGTCAGAATCATACAGGCTCTTCTTCCAAGAACTCATCGATGTGCTCAGGGAACAGCATAAATTTACAAATGCCAGAAGGGGCCAAGCTCAGAATTTTTATAATTTTGCTAGTGGCTTTTCGGGTATTAACTACTCGGCTTCATTTAATCGCGGAGGTATGGTTCGAGCAGAGCTTTATATATCAACCCCAAGCGCAGATAAGAATACTGATATCTTCGAAAGCTTGATGTTAGATGAAGACGCAATCAACGAAGAGTTTGGAAGCAATCTAACTTGGGATGCTATAGATGGCCGCAAAGCCTGTAGAGTCTATATATCTCATACAGGCGATATTGATGTTGAAGATGAAAAAAGACAGTCACTCATCGATTTTTTTGTGGAGAATCTGATGCGGTTGAAATTGGTTTTCGAACACCGTCTTCAAAATGTAGTTTAACTACACTGTTCTAAGCATAGCTTTTTTCAACTCATGCACCTCTCCCTAGCCCAAATCGCCCCCGTCCTCCTCAACCGCTCCGCCACCACCGCCAAAGCCGCCGCCTACGCCCGCCAGGCCTCCGAACACGGCAGCCAGCTCGTCGCCTTCGGCGAAACCCTCATACCCGGCTACCCCGTCTGGCTCGAACACACCGACGCCGCCCGCTTCGATTCCGACACCCAAAAACAACTCTTCGCCCTCTACCTCGACCAGGCCGTCGAAATCCACCCCGCACCCCCCGAACAAACCCTCGCCCGCAACCCCCACCTCGCCCCCCTGCTCACCGTCGTCGCCGAAACCGCCATCACCATCGTCCTGGGCGTCGCCGAACGCGTCGCCGAACGCAGACAACCCACCCCCTAAGCCGCCCCCAACCCTGCCAACACCACCCACCATCAACCCAAAACCGCGAACCAACCCTACCCCCAGACTGCTTAACCGGTTAAACTCTCCCCGCATCACCGACACCCACAAGGATCACACCCATGATTCACGGCCACAACATCCTCAAAACCCTCCTCGCCCTCTGCCTCCTCCTAGTCACCACAAGCATCGCTCCCGCCGCTACACCCGTCTCCATCGCCGACCAGTTCGACCGCGCCACCTCTCAGGCCAACCACCTCCTCGTCGTCCACTACCACCGCCACGACGAGGACTACACCGGCTGGAACCTCTGGGCATGGGCCGAAGACCAGCCGGGCGAAGCCCTCAACTTCACTGGCGAAACCTCCTTTGGACCCTACCTCACCATCCCCGTCGATGACCCCGACACCCGCATCGGCTTCATCCTCCGAAAAAACAACTGGGAAGCCCGCGACGTAGGCCGCGACCGCTTCGTTACCCTGTCCCCCAACCAATACGTCACGGAAATCTGGCTCGTATCAGGCGACACCATGATCTACACCTCACCCACCCGCGTCGACCTCTCCACCAAGCTCGTCGCTGCCTTCCTCGACGACGAAGACCGAATCCGCATCGCCGCCACCGGCCAGCTCACCCCACGCCAGCGAACCGCCATCCGCATCACCAACGACAACGACCCAGACCAGGCCAACGACACACCCACCGTCTACTCCGTCTCCCGCGTCGCCCGAGCCCAGTCCGACACCACCGCCCGCATCGTCTACGACCTGCACCTCACCCGACGCATCCAACCCGAAGACGTCGGCCGCCTCCAACTCACCATCCCCGGCTTCGACCCCCGACCCATCTACGCCCGCGACGTCCTCGACGCCCCCGCCTACACCCCCCTCGACGCCGAACTCGGCCACCGCCACACCCCCGATCAGACCACCTTCCGCGTCTGGTCCCCGGTCTCCACCTCCGCCGAACTCCTCATCTACAACAAGCTCTTCGACGCCGAGCCCGCCCAGGCCCTCCCGATGCAGCACACCGAAAAGGGCATCTGGGAGATCACCGTGCCAGGCGACCACCACGGCACCGCCTACCAGTACCGCTTCCGCTCCTACGGCCAGACCCGCACCGCCGCCGACATCAACACCTACGCAGCCACCTACGACTCCGACCGCTCCGTCGTCATCGACCTCACCAAAACCAACCCCGAAGGCTGGGGCACCGTCCCCACACCCCCGCGCCCCAACCAGACCGACGAAATCATCTACGAGATCCACGTCCGCGATTACACCATCGCCGACCCCACCGTCCCCGAAAACCTGAGAGGCACCTACCTCGGCCTCATCCACGAAAACCCCGCCACACCCACAACACCCTCCACCGGTATTAACCACCTCCTGGACCTTGGCGTCACCGCCATCCACCTCCTCCCCATCCACGACTTCTCCGCCGCCATCGGCGAGTACAACTGGGGATACTGGACCGCCCTCTTCAATCTCCCCGAAGCCAACTACGCCACCGACCCCAAAGACCCCTTCGCCGCACCCACCGAACTCAAGCAGGCCATCCAGGAACTCCACCGCAACGGCATCCGCGTCATCCTCGACGTCGTCTACAACCACACCTCCTCCAGCTTCGAGTTCTCACACTTCCACCAGACCGTCCCCAACTACTACTTCCGAACCACCGACGACGGCCTCCTCATGAACGACGCCGGCGTCGGCAACTCCATCGCCGACGAACGACTCATGGTCCGCAAGTACATCGTCGACTCACTCATCTTCTGGACCAACGAATACCGCATCGACGGCTACCGCTTCGACCTGCTCGGAACCCACTACCCCGCCACCGTCGAAGCCATCTGCGAAGCCCTCCTCCAGATCCGACCCGATATCACCCTCTACGGCGAACCCTGGACAGGCGGCGGCGTCACACACTTCCCCAAAGGCGCCCAACGCGGACTCGCCATGGCCGTCTTCAACGACCACTTCCGAAACGCCATCCGAGGCGACCTCGACGGAACCACCAAAGGCTTCGGCAACGGCCCGGGCGGCAACATCGCCGCCATCCGCAACGGCATCGCCGGAGCCATCGACGACTTCGCCGACGAACCCACCGAAACCATCAACTACGTCTCCGCCCACGACAACCTCACCCTCTGGGACAAACTCGTCCACACCCTCCCCGAAGCCACCGACGCCGAAAAACGCGCCATGCAGAAGCTCGCCCTCGGCATGGTCCTCACCTCCCAAGGCGTCACCTTCCTCCACGGCGGTTCCGACTTCGCACGCACCAAAAACGGCAACCACAACTCCTACAACGCCGGCGACGAAGTCAACAAGTTCGACTGGCCCCGCAAAATCGAATACCAGGACGTCTACGACTACACCCGCAACCTCATCGCCATCCGCAAAGCCCACCCCGCCCTCCGCATCCCCGACGCCCAGACCATCCGCGAACACGTCCGCTTCCTCCAACTCGAAAACCTCGTCGCCGTCGAAATCGATGGCGACGCCCTCAACGACCCCTGGTCCCGAATCCTCATCGCCTACAACGGCGAACCCGACCCCCACACCCTCCCCCTCCCCGAAGGCACCTGGTCCGTCGCCGTCAACGAGCAACAAGCCTCCCCCAACCAACCCCTCGCCGCCGCCACCAACGAACGAACCCTCCCCGCCTACTCCATGGTCCTGCTCTATCAGCATTGAGCCAAGGCCACGAAGTAACTCAACACACGCTAGGCAGCCCGCAACAGGGCTGCCTTTTTTGATGCCGGCTCAACGAAGAAACCTAAAACGCAAACTACGATACGGATGAATCTTGAACGATTAGCCAGAGAGCACCCCATGTTCAAAACCTACGCCATCCCCGCCCAGGACCAACCCTTCGAACCCTTCGAATACGACCCCGGCGACCTCCAGCCCGGACACGTCGAGATCGACATCACCGCCTGTGGCGTCTGCCACTCCGACCTCTCCATGGCCGACAACGACTGGGGCATGACTGACTACCCCTTCGTCGGCGGGCACGAAGTTGTCGGCAAGATCACCGCCATTGCCGACGACGTCCCCCACCTCAAAACCGGACAGACCGTCGGACTCGGATGGTTCTCCAAATCCTGCCTCCACTGTAACCAGTGCATGGCCGGCGACCACAACCTCTGCGCCTCCGCCGAACAAACCATCGTCGGCCGCCACGGCGGCTTCGCCGACAAAGTCCGCTCCCACTGGTCATGGGCCACCCCCCTACCCGACGGACTCGACCCCCTCAAAGCAGGACCCCTCTTCTGCGGCGGCATCACCGTCTACAACCCCATCGAGCAGTTCGGCGTCCAGCCCACCGACCGCGTCGGCGTCATCGGCATCGGCGGACTCGGACACATGGCCCTCCAGTTCCTCAGCAAATGGGGCTGCGAAGTCACCGCCTTCACCTCCTCCGAATCCAAAGCCGATGAAGCCCGACAACTCGGCGCCCACCACATCATCAACTCCCGCAACCCCGACGAACTCAAGAAGATCGAAGGCTCCCTCAACTTCATCATCTCCACCGTCAACGTCGAACTCGCCTGGACCAGCTACCTCATGGCCCTTGCACCCAAAGGCCGCATCCACACCGTCGGCGCCGCACCCGACATCACCCTCCCCGTCTTCCCCATGCTCGTCGGCCAGAAGTCCCTCAGCGCCTCACCCCTCGGCAGCCCCGCCACCACCCGACGCATGCTCGACTTCGCCGCACGACACAACATCGCCCCCATCACCGAAACCTTCCCCATGAAGGACATCAACGAAGCCTTCGACAAACTCCGCAACGGCTCCCCCCGCTACCGAATCGTCCTAACCAACTAAACCAGCCAGCGCGCGCTTACCCAACTTATAAACTACCCCGGAAAAGCCGCATAAGGGTTGCCCCGCAACACTCCCGTGCTATCCCTTTACATCCACCGCTCATCAAGAGCGACCGCTGTGAATCTGTTTACTCTGGAGAAGAGAGAGAACCATGCGCTGCCACACGCTTCTAGCCGCCTCCCTGGCCACATTCCCACTCGCCGCCACCAGCCACGCTGGCATGATCGCCGCCAACTTCGACCCCAACAACGTCGACGTGCAGAGCATGCCCACCATCCAGCCCAACAACACTTTCTTCGTCGGTGCCCACGAAGACTCCATCGGCACCGCCACCACCAAGCCCATCTGGACCACCACCATCTTCTTCTCACCCGATGACGATGACACCATGGGCCGCGTCTCCATCGCCCTCCGCGCCCGCCAAGCCCGCGATGTGCGCCTCGAACTCCTCGACACCAACGGCAGCTTCAACCCCAACGCCTTCATCGCACCCGATGCCGCCAACGTCTTCACCTTCCTCGGCAAGTCCGTCATCCCCGCCGCCGAAGTGACCACCGGCAAGACGATCCTCGACTTCGACTTCGATCCCATCGCCCTCGACGCCGATACCGTCTACGCCCTCAAACTCTCCGTCGATGCCGTCGGCGGACCCTGGTCAGCCGGCTCCTTCGACTGGCTGGGCGTCGTCGGCACCAACGCCATCCCCTACCTACTCGATCAGGCCCACCACGTCCCCGCCAACGCAGTCGTCCCCGACGGCACCTACGGCGCACCTAACTTCGGCGTCTACTCGGGCGGAACGCTCTCGCTAGGCAGCTTCGGCACAGGACCCTCCTTCGCCGTCCAGACACCCGTCCCCGAACCCGCCAGCGTCGCGCTCATCGCCCTCGGCACAGCCCTCCTCGCCCGACGCACCAAGTAACACAACAACCACAAACAAAAAGAGCACCGACCCAACCGGTCGGTGCTCTTTTTGTTTCTACCGGGAAGAATCCACCCCCTACCACATCCAACCCACCGGCTCCCACGCATACCCCGAGCCCTCAGCCCGCACATGCCCCACACCCGGGAACGGCAAGTGCGACCCCGCCACCATCAGACGCTCCGCCGCCGCACGATCCAGCGCCCGGCGACGCATCTTCGCCGCCATCACCGGATCAGCATCAAACGCCACATGCCAGTCCGGATGCGCCATCTGAATCTTCGCGTTGTGAATCGCATCCGCGATGAAGTAAAGCGTCTCTCCCCCCGAATCCACCATCACCCCGATATGCCCAGCCGTATGACCCGGAAGCGCCACACTGCTCACCGAACCCGTGATCCCATTCCCAGGCTCAATCAGCCGCAGCCGATCACCAGCCGACGCCAACGCCTTTCTCGCCATATCCACGAAAAACCCGTGCATCCCTGCTGGAATCGGAGAACCGCTTAAATCCGCATCGCCCTCCCAGAACTCAGCCTCCGCCCGCGTCACCACGTACTCCGCATTCGGAAACACACCCCCACCCGCACCCCCCACAATCCCGCCACAGTGGTCCACATGCAGATGCGTGAACACCACCGTCGTCACATCCTCAGGACGCACACCAAAGTGCGTCAGATGCCGAACCAGCTTGCCCGTCGTATCCCCAAAATTCCCGCCCGCCCCCGTATCGATCAGCACCACCTCATCCGCCGACTTCACCACCAACCCATTCACATGACAGACCATCCCCTCCGGATCCCCAAACCGCCGCCGTGCTTCAGCCGCCACCTCATCACTCAGTGCATTCACCGCAAACGTCGCCGCCGGTGCCACAAAGTTCCCATCCCCCAGCAAACCCACCTCCAGATCCCCCACGCCAAACCGGTAATACCCCGCGCCCTGCGGCAAACCGATCGGCTCCTCCACCACCGCATCGACTGCGCCCTCCGTCACCGCATCAACCACCTCTTCCGCTGGAGCCAACTCCGCCGCCTGTCCCATCGCCCGCCGCGAAGCCACCAAACCCGCCAGACTCACCGCCCCCAGACCAAACAACTCACGCCGCGAAACCAAAGCACTTTTAACACGATCAACCATCTTAAAACTCCTTCGCATAGCCCCGCAAACCGTTCACCCGGTGGTACGCTCCGCGTAGTTTCCCATGAATCCAGGAGGCCTGCCATGCGTATCGGAATCCCCAAGGAAATAAAACCCCAGGAAAACCGCGTCTCCACCGTCCCCATGACCGTCGCCGAACTCGTCCGCCGAGGACACGAAGTCGTCGTCGAACACAACGCCGGAGCCGGCTGCGGCTTCTTCGACGAAGACTACCAACAGGCCGGCGCCACCATCCTCCCCGATGCCGATGCCGTCTTCCACCACGCCCACATGATCATCAAGGTCAAAGAGCCCCAACCCCCCGAGCTCCAACGACTCCGCCCCGACCACATCCTCTTCACCTACCTCCACCTCGCCGCCGACAAAAAACTCACCGAGTCACTCATCGCCACCGGCTGCACCGCCATCGCCTACGAAACCGTCGCCGTCAACGGCAAACTCCCGATGCTCGAGCCCATGTCCGAGGTCGCCGGACGCATGTCCGCCATCTACGGCGCAGCCATGCTCGCCAAACACCACACCGGATCAGGTGTCCTGCTCCCCGGCGTCCCAGGCGTACCCGCCGGCAAAGTCATGGTCATAGGCGGCGGAACCGCAGGACTCAACGCCGCCAAAATCGCACTCGGACTCGGAGCCGAAGTCACCATCCTCGACGTCAACACCGAAAGACTCCGCTACCTCGACATCGCCCTCCCCAAAGTCCGAACCCTCTACTCCACCCCCGAACACATCGCCGAACTCCTCCCCGACACCGACCTCGTCATCGGCGCCGTCCTCGTCCCCGGTGCCGCCGCCCCCAAACTCATCCGACGACACCACCTCAAACTCATGAAACCCGGCTCCGTCGTCGTCGATATCGCCGTCGACCAGGGCGGCTGCTGCGAAACCACCAGACCCACCACCCACCAGGACCCCGTCTACCTCGAAGAAGGCATCGTCCACTACTGTGTCGCCAACATGCCCGGCGCCTACGCCAGAACCTCCACCGAAGCCCTCTCCAACGCCACCCGGCCCTGGACCCTCCTACTCGCCGACAAAGGCGTCGCCGCCGCCTGCGAACAACGACACGAACTCTGGGACGGCATCAACACCACCCAGGGAAAACTCACCTGCACCCCTGTCGCCGAAGCCCACGGCCTAACGGCCTCCAACCCCCAAACCCTCTTGAACTGACACAGCTCTGAGTCATGTAAACCGCGAAATCCCACGGAATACGCTTCAGAAAACCAAGGTTCTACGGATACGATATCCCTCAACAACAAGAAACCTCCCCACCGGAGCCACTCCATGACCCGCCCCCTCGCCCTCCTCTGCTCCCTCGCCCTTATCCTCCTCACCGCCCTCCCCGCCGCCGCCCAGGAAGCCAACCACCCGCTCCTCGGCCGCCAGGCACCCCCCTTCACCCTCCCCAACATGGATGGCGAACCCCTCCGACTCAACCAACTCAAAGGCGAGATCGTTGTCCTCGACTTCTGGGCCACTTGGTGCCCACCCTGCGTCGCCGCCATGCCCGAACTCCAGAAACTCCACGAACGCTACGCCGACCAAGGCGTCCGCATCATCGGCGTCAACCTCGGCGAAGACCGCGCCACCGCCCAACGATTCATCGATCAGAAAAACCTCACCTTCGACTTCGTCCTCGATGAACGACGCCGAACCAGCCGACCCTACCGCATCTCCGGCATCCCCCAAACCGTCTTCATCGATCGCGAAGGCATCGTCCAGGCCGTCCACGTCGGCTTCGGACCCAACAGCCCCGCCAAGTACGCCCGCGAGATCGACGCCCTCCTCGCCGGACAGTCACTCGTCCAGCCCAATCAGCCCGAGCCCACCAACGCAGCCAAAGCCCGCACCCAGATCCTCGAACCCGTCAACACCGACAAACTCGTCAAAACCGCCACCATCTACGACGGCCAGGCCTCCTGGTTCGAAGCCCCCCTCCCGGGCACATGGTTCGAACACCCCAGCGCCGGAAAAATCCTCGCCCTCTTTGGCGACAACAACGAACTCGTTCTCGTCGGCCAAACACCCGAAGGCACCCGCGTCAGCAACCTCCCCCTCGAACTGCCCATCGACGCCAACCCCACCGACTTCGCCATCACCGGACACAACCAGAGCATCGCCGTCGCCGCAGTTACCGCAGAAACCGACCTCGACGGCAGCCTCCTCCGCATGCAACTCATCGCCTTCAACAACCGCCCAAGCCCCGCCTGGTCAGCCGACCTCGCGCCCGCCGGCAAGAACATGCCCGTCTTTACCGTCCGCTTCGCCGAACTCGCCAACGACGACACCCTCCACGTCGCCTTCCTCGCCGACTACGAAGACGCTCGACGCTCAGGCGAGCTCGCCCGACACACACCCGAAGTCGACGCCGCCGTCGCCGACAACAACTCCACCCGACTCCTCTCCATCTTCAACTTCGAAACCGGCGAAATCGTCTACCGCGGATGGATCCCGGGCCCAACCCATGGCGGCGGCTTCTACATCCTCCCCGCCAACGACAACACCCAACCCGATTCACTCCTCATCGCCACCGATGAAGGCTTCTCCACCTTCAACCTCGCCACACCCCAAACCGCCGAAGCCACCCCATAGCCCACTCGCGAGGCGACCGGGCCCCACCAACAAAACACGCGCCAGAAACAAACCCCAGTGAGCCGGGCCGTGTCGGCCCGGGTACCCCATAAATCCGGGTGCCACGCCCCTTCCAGGCCGTGATCCGGCCACCAACAACACCCCCGCCCCCGCCCTATGCTTAACCTTCCCAAGGAGACACCATGGACACCTTCGAAGCCATCTACCAACGCCGCGCCGTCAAGCACTTCGACCCCAACCACGACATGACCGACGCCGAAGAACTCAAGCTCTTCGAAGCCGCCATCCAAAGCCCCACCTCCTTCAACATCCAGAATTGGCGCTTCATCGTCGTCCGCGACCCCGAACTCCGACTCAAAATCCGAGAGGCCTCCTGGGGACAGGCCCAGGTCTCCGAAGCCTCCATCCTCGTCATCGTCGCCGCCGACCTCCACGCCTGGGATCACGACCCCGAGCGATACTGGAAGAACGCACCCAAAGAAGCCCAGGACATCCTCGTCCCCATGATCAAACCCTTCTACAAAGACAACCCTCAACTCCAACGCGACGAAGCCATGCGCTCAGCTGGTATCGCCGCCACCACCCTCATGCTCGCCGCCAAAGCCATCGGCTACGACTCCTGCCCCATGATCGGCTTCGACCCCGACAAAGTCGCCAAGCTCATCAACCTCCCCGACAACCACGTCATCGGAATGCTCCTGCCCATCGGCAAAGCCACCAAACCCGCCTGGCCCAAGCCCGGACAACTCCCCCTCGACGAAGTCGTCATCCGCAACCACTTCTAAACACCAGCAACCTTGATCCGCTTTTTTCATTGGGTTCTTTACCTAAGAACCCATCCCTATCTGCTCGCGCTAGCCCGGCCTCAAACTGCGCTTACGCACTTATCCACAAACCGATCGAGAGGTCCAGCCGAACAATCGTTCGCAGGATCCGCACACACTCCGCGTAAAACAGTTTCAACCAGCCGGCACGAAGACACCGGCGTCAAACCCCGTCGACGGGAGAGGGGCACCCCGCCGAACAAAGCTATCTCATGCCCCGACAGAGAAGGAGACGCACCATGCAACGCAACACCACAACCCTCATCGCAGCACTCGCACTCGGCACCACCGCACTAACCACCCTCGCGACCACCCCCTACACCCCCGTCGTCATCCCGCCCAACGCCGCACCCGGCATCGGCGCTGGGGTCATCACCCCCAACCTCGTCTTCGGCAAGGAATACTCCTCCGATATCGACACCAACACCCTCGGCGCAGGAGGGCTCGCCGACCCCGAACAGATCATCGCCTGGGACGGCATAGGCGGCACCGCCGATGGCCTCGACTACACCGCCTCACGAGGACCCAATTTCCCACGTGAACAACAAGTCGACGCCACCGCCAATCACAACGACGCCCTCTTCCGCCAACTCTACAACTCAGCCGACCGGACCTTCCCCGATCGCGCCCACCTCATCTTCTCCATCGACGATACCGTCGCCCGCTACGTCCCAGCCGCAGGCGGACCGCCCCTGGGCATCCTCGAACAACCCTCAACCGTCCCCCTGATCCCAGCCTCCGGCCCCGTGCTGCTCTCCAACGGCAACACCATCGGCGGCTCAGGCGACATCTCCGTCGAGGAAGCCGGCGCCTTCGCCCCGCCCAGCACCCAGCGACTCTGGACGCCCGCGCCCACCGTCAACAACATGCCCGCGCCCAAAGACGTCGACGCCGTCGAAGTCTGGGGACCCGAACCCGCCGTCACCGGAGATGCCGACAAATACTCGCTCGACGTCGATATCACCACCGGCAACGTCTCCGTCTGGAGCTACAACCAGGGAACCAACACCTCAACCCCCTACATCAATCACAACCTGATCGTCAACGCCGTCCAGTCACTGCTCGGCCCCGTCCCCAGCACCGCCTCCGCCAGCAACACCCCTAACTTCCCAGGCGTCGAAGCCATCAACCTCGACGCCCTCATGGTCCGCGACATCGTCGGCGACATCGACACCTTCGATCGCACCGAAGACACCAACGCCAACATCGACGCGATCATCTTCTCCATCCGCCAGATCGTCGACCCCTTCGACCCCGACGGCTTCTACGCCACCGGCTCGGAACTCTTCGTCCTCGACGGCACCGGCTTCGCCACCTACCTCGAGCACGGCGGCCACACCTGGGACCACAACTACGCCCTCAACAACCTCCAGATCATCGGCGTACCCGATGACGGCCTCGCCTACATCGACATCAACGCCATCGAGGCCATCGGCGAAATCGTCATCCCCGAACCCGCCTCAGCCGCACTCCTCGGCCTCGGAGCCCTCATGCTCCGCCGCCGAAAGGCAACCGCCTGACGCATAACCCGCACACATAACCCATAACGCAGCCGGCTCGCCACCTAGGCGAGCCGGCTTTCATACATCCAGAGTCAATACCAATGAGATCTAAGCCTTGAACCGCCCCACCAGCCCGTTCAGACCCGTCGCCTGATGCGTCAGGTCATCCAGTGCCGAATTCACCTGCACACTGCTCGACTCAAACTCCCGCAAAGTCGCCGTCATCCGCGTCACATCCTCCGCCAGCCGATTCGAACCATCCACGATCTGCGCCAGCATCTGCGCGGCCTCACCACTCTTCTGAGCATTCAGCTCCGCCGCCTCCCGCGAAGCCCGCATCCGATCCACCGACCGATCCGTATCAGCCTTGATCGACTGCACCAGCTGCTCAATCTCATCCGTCGCCGTCGCCGTCCGATCCGCCAGCTTCCGAACCTCATCCGCCACCACCGCAAACCCACGACCATGCTCACCCGCACGCGCCGCCTCAATCGCCGCATTGAGCGCCAACAGATTCGTCTGCTCCGCAATCTCCTGAATCACCTGCGTCACCCCAATAATCTGAGCACTCCGCTCACTCAGCTGCCCCACACTCTCTGAGCCCTCCCTCACCCGATCATTGATCTGATCGATCCCCTCAATCGTCTCCGACACCACCTCACCACCCTTCGACGCCGTATCCCGAGCCTGCCGGGCCTCCTCGCTCAAACGCTCCGCACGCTCCAGCAACTCACCCACACCACGCGTCAACTCCTCGGTACTCGCAGAAATCTCCGTCGTCGCCGCCGCCGTCGAATCCGACGAACCGCGAACCTCCTGAATCACCGATCGAAGCGTCTTCACAAACCCGCCGACACCACCAGCTAGCTTCGCCGTCGCCGGATCGTCGAGCCGATCATTCACCTCATACGCTAGGTCCTGTTCCCGTTCCACGTACTCAAGGTCCTTCAGCACCGAGGCCACCGAACGACGGGTCCGATCCTCCTTCACCTCCAATTCCAACTCACGCTCCGCAATCACCTTCATCTCCGTCCGCTGAATCGCAATCCCATAAAGCAACACCCCCACCTCAATCACCACCCACACCGCATGCTCAATCCAAAGCAGCGTGCTCGCCGTCGGATCCCCATAAATCGACCCCGGCCAGAACATCCCCCGCAAAAAGTGATCCCCCGCCACCACCAGCGTGATCGCCAGCAGCACAAACGGGTCACGATAGATACTCAAAATCGCCAGCGACACAAACACATGGAAGTGCCACTCGATCCGACCACCCCCCAGATGAATCAGCAGCGCCCCCGCCAACCCCTGACACACCCCCACCAGCAACGCCGTCCGAAAAGACCGACTCCGCCACCGAGCCAACGCAGCCACCGGCAGACAGATCAGCCCACCCAAACCCAGCGCCGCCCACACATGCACATGCGTTTCCGACTGCGCCCCAATCCACGTCGCCGGCGAAATCACCAACGCCACCGCGATCATCACAAACCACTGCGCCAGCAGCAGCCAGGAGAACAACCGATTGCTCCGCTCCCGCTGATCCACCAGCGCCCCCGCCACCCGCTCAGGAACCGACCGGAAACCATCAGCCACATCAACACCCACAGTGCTCATCAAAAACACTCCTGTAAAACGTGATCAGTCAACCCCACCCACGCCCGACGACCCCGGACATAGCGGGCACCCATAAACCTCAGCCGACGCCCCAACCTCCGTCACCTCCGCAGTCCCATCCCCGGCCCCCGCCATCAACAACCGCAGCGACCGCTTCCCCCCGCTCGGACCCACATGCCCCCGCCAAGGCGTCACCCCACCACTAAAAACCAACGCCCCCGCCCCGTCATAAACCAACACATGCCCGCTCGTCAGCGCCCCAAACCGCCGAGCGATCTCGGCCCCCTCATCAAACACAACCTCCGCCCCATCCACCCCAAGCGCATCACGCACCAGACCGGTACCCCGCCACCCCGGATCACCCTCCCCCAGATCAACCACCACAATCACCAGCGCCCCAGCCCCCTCCTCACCCCAAACCTCCTTCACCGTCGCCAGCGTCGCCACCGAACAAGGACAGTGCGGATGCAGAAACACCAGCGTCCGCAACCCCCCATCATCCAACCCCTCAACCACCCCCACCGGCCAAACCCCGGGCACCACCCCCACATCCCCCGCCTCCGACATGTAACCATTCAACGCAGCCCAACCCGTAGCCACTAGAAGCAGCCAAACCATCCCACCTGCCACCCATAACGACGAACCCGACATCCTCAATCTCTCCTGCAGCAAGCCGTTGCCACAGAATCAATCGTCAGCCCTACGCACTAAATTCAGACCGCTACAATCAAACCGTTCAACACCCCAAACCCAGCGTCCGAGAATCACACTTCAGGCTACCCCCTCACTCCACCCGAAAACTGAACCGATCCACATGCACGTGCCCGTACAGATCCGTGTGACGCACCTCCACCACATGCGTCCCCGCCGGCAAGCCCGCAGGCAGTTCGGTCTTCCACAAATGCCAGCTCACCCTCGCCCCAGGCGACGCCCGCCCTCCCCGAAACCGATCCGGCCGCTCGTTCTCCCGCTTCGATAAAGCCTCGTACATCGGATCCGGCTCCGCCGAGTAATCCATCACCCACCAGCCGATAGGCGTCGCCTCAATCCCAGCCCCAGCCAGCACCCGCGCCTCCACACGATCGCCCTCCGCACCATTGAACACATTCGCAGTCAGCACACGCTCACCACCCTCGCCCGCTCCCACCGCCAGCGTCATCTGATGATGAGCCGCCCGCCGAGCCGCCCGAAACTCCGTCCGATACCGGTTCCCGTCAAAGTGCAGAAGCGTATACCCATTCGGAGCTCCATCCCGCATCGTCGCATGCGGAACCCCCTCCTCATCCGGCTCACCCCGATACCACGACCCCGACACCGTCACCAGATTCCCATGATGGTGAGGCGCCCGCGCAAACCGCTCCGGGTCATGCAGCACATGCTGATTCAGCGCCGACACCTCCTCGCTCGGCCGATACCCCTCCTCCTCACCCATCAGCCAATGCCGCTGAAAATGCGTATGACCCGAGATGCTGAGCGTGTTCGGATGACCCGACAAAATCCGAAGCAACCTTGGCGTCTCCGCAATCCCAGGCTCGCCATCCCGGAAACCAATCGGAATATGAAACGCCAGCACCACCAGATCCTCCCGCGGCACAAACCCCAGATAATTCTCAATAAACCGCAGCTGATCCGACCGGAAATGCCCCTCGTAATTCCCGGTCTTAGGCGTCCGCAACCCCGGCAGCCAGTCCGGGTTCTCACCCTCCTGATACCCCGAAAAACCCTTGTATTTCACGTTATCCAGAATAATGAAATGCACCCGACCCACCTGAAACGCATAGGTCAACGGCCCATACACCCGCTCATACGTCTCATCCGAATACCTGTCCGGATCGCCCGCCGTCGCCTCCGTCCCACCCGACATGAAATTCATGTCGTGATTCCCGAGCACGTTGTACCAGGGCACCCCGAACAAAGCCTGCGCCTCGTTTAGCGGCTCAAACAGATGCAGATTGTCACCCACCAGATCACCCAGACTGATACCCAGTGATGCCCCCACCGTGTTCCCGTGCTCATCCGTCAATGGGTCCACCACCTCCCGGCGAAACAACGCAATCTCCTCCAGGTTGTAGGGCTGAGGATCACCAAAAGCGATCGCCGTAAACGTCTCCGACTCCTCAATCCGAGTCAGCGGAAAATCAATCGACGCCGGCAACAGACCCGTCGGATCCACACCCTCAAACTGAAAACCCTCGTCAGGCGAACCAGCCGGCTTGTGAATGTAATACCCACGCTGCAGATTCAGGTGATCCATCGCTACCTGATACCCCGCCGGCTTCACCACAAAAACAATCGCATCCTCCGCATCAATCCGCAGTTCATACCGACCCGCCGCATCCGTCTGCACCACCCGGTCCCCGTCCGACACCGCCACGCCCCCCACCCCCGGCTCATTGGCCTGACGAACCCCATCCCCATTCACATCCTCAAACACCACCCCCCGAGCCACCGCCGTCTGCGCCATCACCACCGCCGACCACGCCCCCACCACAACCACTGACAACAGCACCAACGGCAGCAACCGCTTCATCACAAGCCTCCAATCAAAACGCAAACCTCGCGACATCCGCCACAAGGTACGCCCCGATCAACAGACTCGCACACCCACCCCTCGATTAGGAATCCGTGAGACCCTCAGCCGCCATCGTCTCCACGTCGTCTTCAGCCTCGTAACTCACTCGCTTCTCAGCAGGCACCGCCTGCTTGTAACGCTCGATGCACGACAGAATCTCCTCCCGTGCCTTGTCCTCACCCTCCCAGCCCAGCGTCTTCACCTCGCCACCCTCAAGCTGCTTGTACGTCGCAAAAAAGTGCTCCACCTCACGCAGATAGTGAGGCGGGACCCGCCACAACCCGTTGTACTCCGCAAAAATCGGGTCCGTGTCCGGAACCGCCAGCACCTTGTAGTCGTTGTCACCCTTGTCCGTCATCTTGAACAACCCCAACGGCCGCGCCTCAATCAGACACCCCGCGAACGTCGGCTCGTTCACCATCACCAGAATATCCAACGGGTCGCCATCCTCAGCCAACGTCTGCGGGATGATCCCATAGTCGCCCGGGTAGTGTGCCGACGAATACAAGTACCGATCCAGCTTGATGATCCCCGTCGTCTTATCGATCTCGAACTTCGAACGACGCCCCTTCGGAATCTCGACGATCGCGTTGATCTTGTCAGGCGGGTTCACCCCCGCCGGCACCTGCATGTAACGATTCGGAAGAGGCTGCATCAATCAACTCCTGAAAAAACATCCATCCCCGACCACCATCAAGCAGCCCGAGACCACCCATCATCCCACAACCAGCCCCACACGCCACCCCACCCTCAACATCGACCACCCCAAGCCACCCCATAACCCGGTCATCAAACCCCATAACCCTGTCGCGACGCGGCCGGGCTCTCAAACACACGCAACCCAGCCCCCCTACTTCTCTGCCCCCTCCTCCTTCAACGCCGCCGCCAGCCGCTCCCGCAACCGCGACCCGCCGGGCATCACCGGACGCACACGCTCCACCGGAGCCGCTTCGCGCTCCACAGGAACCTCCACCACCACCTCATCCGTCTCAACCGCCGCTACCTCAGCCGCCGCGCGCTCCGCGACCTCCGCCTCGGCCACAGCCTTCGACGAAATCTCACCATCCGAACCCACCTGATCAAACGTCACCGCCACCCGCTTACTCACCCCGCGTTCCTGCATCGTGATGCCGTACAACGCATCACACGCACGCATCGTCCGCTTGTGGTGCGTGATCACTATGAAGTGCGACCGATCCAAAAAGCCCTTCACCACATTCGTGAATCGCTCCACGTTCGCCTCGTCGAGCGCCGCATCCACTTCGTCCAGAATCGCGTAAGGCGACGGCCGCGTCTTGAAAATCGCCATCAACAGCGCCACCGCCGTCATTGTCTTCTCACCACCCGAAAGCTGCGTGAGCGCCCTTGGCTCCTTTCCGGGGGGCTTGGCCATAATCTCGATGCCCGAATCCAGCACATCGATCTCACCGTTCTCATCAGGCACCAGGAACAGGTCCGCCTTACCACCGCCAAACAGCTTCCGGAACATCCCATCCTGGCCCGCAAAATGCGCCCGGATCGTGTCGAACGTCTTCTCAAACCGAACCCGCGAATCCACGTTGATCCGCTCAATCAGCGATTCCAGCTGCTGACGAGCCGACTCGATGTCCTTCACCTGATCCGCCAGCTCATCGTGACGGCCTTCAAGCTGCTCCAGCTCGTGAATCGCCTCGAGATTCACATTCCCCAGCCGCATGATCCGCTCTTTCAGCTCATGGATCCGACCCTCCACCACCGGACGGTCCAGCGAGAACGCAGCCTCCACCGTCAACGGCGCCTCGGCCTCAACAGACCCCTCGGAAGCCTCCGCTGCCTCCGCATCCTCCTCCGCTGGCCAGGGCGACGCGCCCGCCATCACCCGACGAACCGCATCCGCGTGCGCCAGCTCCACATCAAGCTCAAGCTGCTCACGCCCCCGCGTCACCAGCGCCTCCAGCTTCACCTCGGCCTCACGCTGCGAAACCTCCTCCGCATGAAGACCCTTGTCCGCCGCCTCCACCGCCGACCGCAGCTCCGCCACGCCCGCCTTCACCTCAGTCACCCGCTGCTCCGCCGCAACAGCCGCCTCCCGCGCCTCAGCCACCGCCGTCTCCATCGACGACGCCGCCTCCGCCTGCTCCTTCGACAACGCCAGCGAACGCTCCGCCTCACGACGCGCCTCCGCCAAACGACCCTCATGACCCCGCAAACGATCACCCGTCAGCGACGCCTCACGCTCAAGCTCCGCCGCCCGCTGCTCCGCACCCCGAAGCGATCGCTCCGTCGACTTGATCCGCTCCTTCACACGCTCCGCTTCCACATGAAGCGACCGCGCCGCCACCTGAGCCTCCTCCACCGCCTTCTCCAACGGCGCCAACGCCGCCGACGCCGTATCCAACGCCCCCTCCGCCGCACGCACCTTCTCCCGAAGCTGCGCCAGATCCTCACGAGCCGCCGCCACCTCCTGCTCAACCCCCGCCACCTGCGACTCCAAACCCTCCCGCTCCGAAACCAGTCGCGGCAGCTCCTGATCCAGCTCCGCCAGACGACGCTCCTCCGCCTCGATCTGACCACCCAGCTTCTCGATCCGAGCATCCAGGCCGTACACCCGCTCCCGCGCCTCACCCGAAGAACGCGCCAGCGCACTCGCCTGCTCCGAAGCCTCCTTCAAAGCCGCCGTGTCCGCCTCGATCTCAGCCTCCAGCGCCTCCGTCTGCTCCACCAACTCCGCCAGCTCCGTCTTCCGCTCAAGCAGACCCAGCCCCGCCTCCCGACCCGCCGGACCCAGCTTCAACGAACCATCCGCCTCAAGCAGCAAACCGTCAGGCGTCACGATACGAACGCCCTCGCCCGCCACCACACGCACCAACTCGCCCCGCTCGAGATCCTCCACCAGCACCGTCCGACCCAGCAGCCGACGAATCGCCGGACGCACCGCCTCCGGCGCCTCCACCAGATCAGCCAGACACAAGCCAGGCGAACCCTCCCCATAACTCGCCCCATCCACCGCACCACTAACCAGCGTCACCGACCCCTCCAGCGCTCCCAGCCACGCCCAATCCGCATGCGTTGACGCCGTCGCCGGCGCACGATCCAGCACCACCGCCTCACCCAACTCACCCAACGCCGCATCCACCGCCTTCGCATACCGGCGATCCGTCGAGATCAGATCAGCCAGAATCCCCACCACCCCCGCATCCAGAACCGTCGCCCCCTCCTTCGCACGACCCAGCACCCCCTGCACCGCCTGACCAATCCCCTCCCGACGATCACGCATCTCCTCCAACACCCCGCGACGCGAAGCCAGCGACGACCGCCGCTCACGCTTCTCCGCCACCGCCTCGGTCAACCCCGCAATATCCCGACCAAACCGCTCCGCGTCCGCCTCCAGACCGGCCAGCAGCTGCCGAACCGACGCCCGCTCACCCTCCGCCTCCGACAGATCCTTCCGCTGACCGCCCAGCCGCTGCTCCAGCTCCGACCGACGACCCCGATGATCCGCCTCCTTCGACCGCAGCTTCTCAATCGACTGACCGAGACTCGCCGCAAACCGCTCATGAGAGCCGATCTCGTTCTCCCGCCGCGACACCCCACGCAAGAGCTCATGAATCTCAGCCTTCGCCCGATCCAGACCCGCCCGATGCGCCTGCAGCTTCTCCCGCGCCTCACCCCGCGCACGGTCCGCCGCCTCCGCCCGACCGGACAACCCTTCGTACTCGTCCCGCGCCGCCGTCAGCGCACCCCGAGACGCCTCAATCTGCTCCAGCACCTCCGCCCGACCCTGCTCAAAACCCTTGAGCCGCTCACGCTCCTCATCGATCCGACCCACCAGCCCCTCCGCCGCACGCTCCGCATAACTCGCCCGCTCCTGCGCCTGCTTCGCCGCCGAAGCCGCCGCCATCCGCTCACGCTCCTTCGCCTCCGCAGCGCTACGCGTCGCATCCCGATCCACCTCCGCATCCGAAACCACCTGCTCCGTCTCAGCCAGCGCAGCCCCCGCCCGACGACGCTCCACCTCCGCCGCCGCCACCCGCTCACGCACCGCCTCAAGCTCCGCCCGAAGCTCATGGAACCGGCACAACACCTCCCGACGCTGCAACCGATCCAGCTCCGCCTTCAGACCCTGATAACTCCGCGCCCGCGCCGCCTGCATCTTCACGCTCCGAAGACGACGCTCCGTTTCCTCCAGACGCGTTCGACACAAAGCCAGATTCTGCTCCGCCCGCTCCAGCCGCCGCGATGCCTCCTTCCGACGAGCCTTGAAACGCGAGATCCCCGCCGCCTCCTCAAAAATCAGCCGACGCTCACTCGCATTCGCATCGAGCATCCGCGCCACCTTGCCCTGCTCGATCACCGAGTACGCATCCGTCCCCACACCCGTATCCATGAACAACTCACGCACATCACGCAGACGCACCCGCTTCTTGTTCACCAGATACTCACTCGTCCCATCCCGATAGAGCTGTCGCGTCACATCCACGACCTCCGTATCAATCCCCAACCACCGCCGCGGACCCACCTCCACCTCTTCTGCGCGATCAGCCCCCACATCGCTGGCAGCACCATCCGCTCCCTCCGCCTCGGCATCCTCGCGACCCTCAACCCCATCCATCGACTCGGCCTCCGCCGAGGCCTCCACCGCCCGCAGCAACGCCAACTCCTCACGCTCCGCCTCCCCCAATTCCCGATACGGATTCTCAAACGTCAGCGTCACACTCGCCATCCCCGATGGCTTCCGACCCGCCGCCCCATTGAAAATCACATCCAGCATCGCCCCGCCACGCAGGCTCTTCGCCGACTGCTCCCCCAGCACCCACTTGATCGCATCAACAATGTTCGACTTCCCGCACCCATTCGGCCCCACAACCCCCACCATCGGCTGATCAAACCGAATCTCCGTCCGATCCGCAAACGACTTGAAACCAGCCAGCGTGACCTTCTGCAGCCTCATCAACAGACCTCCATGTCTCGGCCTGAAAAGGCCCGGCACAAGCCGCATCCGGCCCACGCCCAAAATCGCTGCCGGCTCCGCCGACATAAACACATCATCGTCCCGCCACCCGTCCCTCGTCCAGTATCCCCGATGCCCCCTCCCCACGCGCCGCCGTCCGCGGACGACCCACCGCCTCCTGCTGCGGACGCATCGACTCAATCAACTCGCTAAGCGGGCTCGGCCGCATCCGAAAAGCCGCATCCAACCCCGCCGCCTCGCGAAGCTCGTAAATCGCATCCACCGTCTGACCGTAAGACAGATCAAACCCCTCCTCAGGCTGCTCGTTCGTCGGCCGATGAGCCAGCACATAAGCCAGCTCCGTCAGATTCGGCCGTAACTCCAGCCGCCGCGTGCCCCGCTCACGACTCTGATAGAAAACCGACATCGGCGAACCCGCCACCGTCCGAACCATCAACCGACCATTCCACGCCCGCGCCAGCACGTCCGGCTCCACCCCGATCGGCGCCCCGAAAAACACCAGCCGCGGAACCCTCGCAAACGTCACGTAGATCATCGGCCGCGATGCCGGTATCTGATCGATCACCATCTTCAACCCACGCTCACCAAACACCGGGATCCGATCCAGCACCGGATCACCCGACATCGCCATCGCCTCGTAAGCCGCGATGCGCACCAGCTCGCTCTCGTCATCCAGCAGCCGCCGCAACCCCCGTGCAGCCTCCAGATTGTCAGGCAACAGCGACAACGCACTCGCAATCCGAAGCCGTGTCAGATCATCCGCCTCATCGATCATCGCCGTCAGCAAACGCGCCGCACGCCCATCATCCAGACCCGCACCCGCCTCCAACGCAGCCAGCCGAACCTCCGCCACCTCGTGCTCATACACATCACGAAGCGCCGGCAGAATCCCCCGCCCCAACGCCTGCCACGCCGACACCACCACATCACGGTCCTCAGGCGAACGCACCAACCGCTCCGCCAGACTCAGCGTCATCGACGTGTCAAACCCAGGCGACCGCTGCGTAAACAGCACCATCACCTGATCTAAAAAAACATTCGGCCGCGAACGCCAGTAAGACGGCACCCGCAAACGAACCAGCACATCGGTCAGCGGCCGAGCCGTCTCGAACCGATCACGGGGCGCCTTCGGAAAACGCTCGTTGATACGATCCGCCAGCAACCGACTCCGCTGCCAGCTCGGCTGATTCAAAACCAGTTCCAGCACCCGCTCCTCAGTCACACGCCCACCCGCCACCACCAGCGCCTGACGCCTCGGATCAATCTCCCCCTCCGCCACCTCGCCCGCCGAAGGATCCACAAACACCGCCCCGCCACCCTCCGCCGCCGGCTGAATAAACCGCAAACTCGCGTCCAGCGGGCCAGGCGACAGCTGCGTCGACCACACGTCGCCGCCCTCCAGACTCACCGTCTGACGATCGATCGCCGTCACCATCAGATCAAAACGATCCCCATCCGCCGCGCCAGCCGGAATCAAACCTTCCACCGCCACCACCGCCGTGCTCGTATCAAACAGCACCTGCTCCGGGTTCGGCACCCGACGCTTGCGCATCTCGTTCACCAAGAACCCACGGATGAACGCCGGCACCTCCGAAGAACCGCTCTCGTTCTCCAGGTTCACCGCCAACGCATACCCAGAAACCAACAACGGCTCGCCGTTCCGCAGCGTCGCCATGCTCCCCACCGTCCCCCGCAACCACGTCGGACCCCGAAAAGCCTCCACCGGCACCGCCACCGGCAACACGTTCGGGTTGCTGTCACGATTGCACCCAGGCAGCACCCCCACCAGCACAACCAACCCAGCCAGAAGCGCAAAAACCGCGCCTCTCGCCGGCGCGAACGAAGTTCGCCATGATCTGAGCATCATCATCGCACCATTCTCCCACCCCCCACCGGCCCGTCAAGGCCCCGCCCCCGATCCCGTACACTCTGCCCATGCAGACCGACCTCGAAACCATCCTCATCACCGAAGACCAGATCGCCAAACGGCTCGACGACATCGCCGCCCAGCTGGTCGCCGACCTCCCCAACGAAAACGGCCAGCCCGCCGAACTCACCCTCGTACCCATCATGACCGGGGCCGTGGTCTTCGTCGCCGACCTCATCCGACGCATCCCCACCATGCTCCGACTCCAGACCGTCGCCATCTCCTCCTACCGAGGAGCCACCACCCCCGGCCAGGCCCACCTCGACCGCGGACTCACCTCCCTACCCGACGACCTCTCCGGTCGCCACGTCGTCCTCGTCGATGACATCCTCGATAGCGGGCAAACCCTCACCATGGCCCAGCAGCAGCTACGAGACCTCAACCCCGACTCCCTCAAAACCTGCGTCCTCCTCCGCAAACCCACCCCCGCCGCCAACACCGTCCCCGCCGAGTACGTCGGCTTCGACATCCCCGACCGCTTCGTCGTCGGCTACGGACTCGACCTCGCCGGCTACTACCGCAACCTCCCCATGATCGCCATCCCCCGACCCGAAGTCATCGAACGCCTCACCCAGCCCGCCACCACCAGCAGCCACTGACAACCCCCCTCCCGCACCCGGCCAACGATGCACACCCCAGCCCCCCACAAACCCGCCAAACCCCGACTCAGCCGGCCGCACCACGCCGAAACCGCCAGCTCCGCCGAAGATATCGACCCCCGCTTCGCCGCCATGATCCCCGCCGAACTCCTCCAGGCCGGCGAGATCATCATCCTCTTCCTCAAACCCAGCCTCTGGTTCATCCTCCTCAACCGGCTCAGCACCCTCGCCGCCATCCTCGCCATCACCACCGCCGCCTACCTCACCAACCAGCAGTTCAACAACCCCATCCGACCCCGCGACCTCCTCCTCCTCGCCATCGCCACCATCGGCATGACCCTCTTCTGGGCCTTCTTCGAATGGCTCTCACGTGTCTACATCCTCACCGACCAACGCATCATCACGCTCTCAGGCGTCATCCGCGTCTACGTCTTCCAAACCCGCCTCGAAAAAATCCAGCACACCCGACTCATCTTCTCCCTACGCGAACGACTCTTCGCCCTCGGAACCCTCACCTTCGCCACCTCCGGCTCCGCCTTCGAAGAAACCGCCTGGCCCATGGTCAGCCAACCCCTCGAAGTCCACCAGCAAGTCCTCCATACCCTCAACCGCTACCGACACTAACCCTCCGCCCCACAACCCCATTCACGAGCCTCGACGGAAGTCGGGGGTGCAACCCTCCGACCCGGGCCGCGACGCGGCCCCGGTCACCCATCCTCCCCAACCCGGTGCGACGCGACCGAGCTCTCAAACCCCCGCCACCCCAACACCAACCCAAAACCTCAAAAAGTACACGAACCCAACCCAAACCCCGCATGACAATTTTTAATAAACACTTTACCATATCCCCGTGCTCAACCCCACCCCCCCACCAACCACCGACGACCACGAAACCCGCGCCCTCCTCGCCCTCCAACTCACCCGAGGCCTCGGCGTCCGCCGCATCGCCAAGCTCCTCGAACAACACGGCTCCGCCGCCGCCGCCCTCGACGCTGCCCCGCAAACCCTCGCCCAGATCAACGGCATCTCGCCCACCGGCGCCCAGAAAATCCGCCGAGCCCTCGACAAAGTCCTCGCCGACAACCTCCCCGATCAGGAACGGAACCGCTGCCACGACGCCAACGTCCGCCTGATCCGACACAACACCGACGACTACCCCGCCCTCCTCGGCGACATCCCCGACGCCCCGCCCCTTCTCTGGGTCCAGGGCCACCTCGACCCCGCCGACCGACTCGCGCTCGCCATCGTCGGATCCCGTCAGGCCACCGCCTATGGCCGCGCCCAGGCCCAACGCTTCGCCTCACGATGCGCCACCCTCGGCCTCACCATCGTCTCAGGCGGGGCCCTCGGGATCGATGGCGTCGCCCACCGCGCCGCCCTCCAAACCAACGGCCGCACCCTCGCCGTCATCGGCTCCGGACTCGCCAACCCCTACCCCGACGCCCACCACCAACTCTTCCAACAGATCATCGCCGCCGGCAACTCCGCCATGATCAGCGAACTCCCCCTCCTCACCCCACCCGCCGCCGAAAACTTCCCCCGACGCAACCGCATCATCTCCGGCCTCAGCCTCGCCACCCTCGTCGTCGAAGCCGGCGAGCGAAGCGGAGCACTCATCACCGCACGCCTCTGCGTCGAAGAACACGGCCGCGACCTCATGGCCATCCCCGGACCCATCGACCGCCCCGAATCCGCCGGATGCCACCGAGCCATCCGACAGCAATGGGCCACCCTTGTCACCCAACCCGAAGACGTCCTCGAACAACTCGCCGAAACCAAACACTCCATCCTCAAACCCCAGACCAACCCCACCCCAACCAGCCAGGCCAACCCCAAAAACACAGCCACCAAACCCCAGCACGCCCGACACCCCCTCCTAAACATCCCGACCAACCACCACACCAACCCTGAACACATACTCGCCAGCCGCACCCCAAACACCACCTCAAACCCGGCCACCCCACAACCTCCCATCCAACTCGACCCCCTCGCCACCCTCGAAGGCGAACCCCGACGCATCGCCCAGGCCCTCCAACAACCCAAAACCCTCGACCAACTCGCCGAACACCTCGACCTCCCCATCGGCCAACTCCAAGCCGCCCTCACCCGCCTCGAAATCAAAGGCCTCATCCAAAGAAACCAGGGCCAACTCTCCCTCCGAATCTGACCGCACATCGTCTCACGACCTGCCCTGCTTAGCCATCCTCTCCCCTAACCCGGCCGTGGCACGGCCGGGCTCTCAAACACCCGACACCCAACAAACACAGTGCCTATCGAGCCGCGGTGTGTCACCGCGGCTGTGCTCCATACCACCACTCCGCTAACACCCCCCCATCAACCACCCCACCCCCGCACACGAGCCGAAGGCGCAAGCCTTCGGACAATCACCAAAACCTGCCACGCTAAAACCCACCAAGCCTTGCCTCGAACACCCCACCCCCATCCCGCCTATCGTGGTATCTCGCCCACAAACCCCGGGCACACCACGAGAACCACCATGCTCCCCACCTACAACCTCGCCCAGCAACAGGGCAAAGCCGACTTCGAAGACCGCCTCTCCCGACTCCGCGGCACCGCCTCCTCCACCTCGCAGGCCGCCAAGGCCGTCGCCGACATCCTCAGCCAGGTCCAGGAACGAGGCGACGACGCCGTCGTCGACTACATGCGCCAATGGACCGACCCCGACTTCAACCAGAAGCGCCTCATCGTCACCCCAGAAGAACTCGACGCCGCCACCGCCCAGGTCAACCCCCAACTCCTCGAAGCCATCGACCAGGCCATCGACAACGTCCGCACCTACCAGCAGCACATCCTCCCCCACACCCCCGACCCCATCCGCATCGGCGCCGCCGAACTCGGCCTCCGCTGGACCCCCGTCGATAGCGCCGGCCTCTGCGTGCCGGGCGGCACCGCCGTCCTCTTCTCCACCGTCATCATGCTCGCCGTCCCCGCCCTCGTCGCCGGCGTCCCCGCCAACGCCATCTCCGTGATGAACCCCCCACCCACACGCAAGTCCAACGAGCCCGCCGCCGACATCTCCCCCATCGTCCTCGCCACCTGCAAAAGGCTCGGCCTCTCCAGGGTCTACCGCCTCGGCGGGGCCCAAGGCGTCGCCGCCCTCGCCTACGGCACCGAGACCATCGAACCCATCGACCTCATCGCCGGACCCGGCAACGTCTACGTCCAACTCGCCAAGGCCCAGGTCTCAGGCATCACCGGCACCGACAACGGCTTCTACGGACCCAGCGAAATCGTCACCATCGCCGACGACACCGCCGACCCCAAACGCATCGCCGCCGACCTCATCGCCCAGGCCGAGCACGACCCCGGCAAGTGCTTCCTCGTCTCCTGGTCCTCCCGGATCATCGAGAGCATCACCCGGGAAATCACCAGCCAGCTCAACCAGCGCCAGCGACGCGGGGCCATCACCGCCTCCCTCCGCGACGAGAGTTGCGCCGTCCTCGTCGCCAACCCCGCCGAAGCCGTCGAGATCGCCAACCAGCTCGCCACCGAGCACCTCAACCTCGCCGTCGAAAACCCGCAGCAGATGATGCAGGACATCCGCCACGCCGGCGAGATCTTCCTGGGCGACACCCCCGTCGCCTCAGGCGATTACTACGCCGGCCCCTCCCACTGCCTGCCCACCGGCACCACCGCCCGGTTCACCTCGGGCATCAGCACCTACACCTTCCTCAAACGCACCGGCACCGTCGCCTACCCCAACGGCCTCGACCCCACCACAGCCAACCACATCGCCGACATGGCCGAAGCCGAAGGCCTCGACGGCCACGCCGAGTCCGCCCGCATCCGCGCCAAGCACTGAGCCGAACAAGAGTGATCCAAAAAAAGCGACCGCTGTTTGGCGGTCGCTTTCATTGTTTCTACAAGCTGTCGGCCCGATTTACGCCGAGGCCTCGAGCAGAATCTTCTTTTTGCGCTTGATCAGATCGAGCAGGTGCTCGCCCTCGCTCTTGAGGCTCGGCCGCCACATGGCCCAGTGCAGGTCGACGGCGCACTTCGAACTCCGCAGCACGTCGCGGATGTACCGGTTCAGCCGACGCATCGGCAGCTGCGCGATCACGTCCCGGTGCAGCGGAACGGCGACCATAAAGGCCTCGGGGTTCGGCACCAGGTAACAGAGCCCCTGCTGGATCTCGTCGCCGAGCAGGTCGAACTGAAACGTCCAGAACCACGAGTCGCCATGCCAGACGATCGTGCGCTCGACGGGACCGAGCTCAAGCACGCCATCCATGATGTTGGTCGCGAGCTGGCCGGACAACTCGTTGTAGGGCTGGAGCAGTTGCTCGGCTTCGGGGATGTTCCAGCGGTCCTGCCAGGGCAGCAGGGGTTCAACGGCGGCGGGGCTCATGGGCAGCACTCTCCTCGAGAAGGTCTGGAGCGAGCGAAAATCGGCGGGGCCGAGGGTGGGTCACGGATGGCGAACGGGGCTCAGCGGGCCTTTTCAGGGCACTCGTCTGAGCCCAGTAACCATAGCGACTTCAACGATTTCGGCAAGCTCAGGACACCGAACCGGATGCAATCACTGGCGGGCTCGGGTAGGATGATTCGATGCTTGCGGGCACCCCTGCACCAGACCATGCCGCAGTGATCGTGATGGCCAAACCCCCGGTTCCCGGGCGGGTCAAAACCCGTCTGGCCAGCACCCTGGGCGACGAGGCCGCCGCGGACGTCCACCGCGTCATGCTGACCTGCGTACTGGATCGGCTCAAATCCCACTGCCCCGGCCGGCACATATTGGCTCTGGATGGCTATTCCGAAGCCGCGAATAGCTCGGCGGCGGGTTCGTCAGAGTCGGCGGAGGCCGCGGCGATCCGCGCGACGGCGGAGGAAGCCCGGGAGATCGGCTGGAAGGTGATCGGTCAGGCGGCTGGAGATCTGGGGGATCGGCTGACGGCGGCGTGGGAGGCTTCGGGGTCGGGGCCGGTGGCTTTTTTTGGGGTGGACAGCCCGGATGTGCCGGAAGAGGCCTTAAATCGGCTCTGGGAGCTTCTGGAGGGGGTTGAGGTGGCTGTGGGGCCAGCTGAGGATGGTGGATTTTGGACGCTTTTGGCCCAAAACGCGCCGAAAACGCTCTGGAATGGCATCGATTGGGGTACCGAAGGTGTGTTTTCGCAGCTCTGGGGGAACCTGGAACGGCTGGATCTGGCTCGAAATCAGTACCCGATCTGGCATGACGTGGATGATCTGGCCGGGCTCGAAGGGTTGATGAAGCGGCTCGCAGCGGAGCCGGAGAGCGCCCTGGTGCGGCTTAAGGAACAACTGGAGAGGCTCATGCAGACGCCAAATGGATCAAGTGCTGCTTTGGATCATGAACTGGCCACTGGCCATGGATCGACGGGCGCTGGGCTGGGGCAGGGATTGTCGACAGGTACGCTTGAGCGGGACGAGCCGGACTACTCCAACTGCCGCGTGATGATTGTGGATGACAATCAGCAGAACGTGGAGCTGCTGGAGGCTTATCTGGAGCCGCTTGGCTGCCGGGTGGATGCTGCGTTGGATGGGATTGAGGCGGTGGCCTTGCTGGAGCAGCGGGCGTCTGGGGATCTGCCAGACCTCGTTTTATTGGACGTGATGATGCCGCGGATGTCGGGGTTTGAGGTCTGCCGGAAGATCAAGGATGACCCGCGGACGCGTGCGATCCCGGTGATGATGGTGACGGCGCTGCACGAGGTGGGAGATGTGGAGAAGGCGGTGGAGTGCGGGACGGACGATTTCCTGTCGAAGCCGGTCAATAAGGTTGAGTTGCTGACGCGTGCGAAGAGCCTGCTGAAGGTTCGGCATCTGAAGCGGGAGTTGGAGCAGGCCGAGGCTCGGTTGGGTGGGCCGGGGCGGGGGTGATTGGGACTGATTGGGGTGTAGGGGAACGCGATGTGCGGCGGCGGTGGCACCCGTGGCGGCGGACGGCTCGAACGAATGTTGATTATTGGGGGTCGGCACACCTTGCCCTTCGGGACAAGGTGTGGCACCCGGCGTTTGTTGTAGAGCCCGGTCGCGTCGCGACCGGGTTAGGGGGGTGTGACCTGGGCTGCGGGGTGGGTTTTGGCTGGATAGGGGGTCGTAGGAGGGGTTGGGTGTCGGTTTGTAGGGGCTGGATGGGTTGAATGGCGTTCTGTGGGTGGATGAGGGGTGGATGTGGGTGTGGGCGGTGAATGTGTGGGTGTTGGGGGTCGATTCGACTTAGGCCGCGAGGGATTGCGGCTCTCAACGGAGTCCCCGGCCAGGAGGGTCGGACGCCTGTGTGGGCAGGACTGCGTTGAGAACTCGAGCGGATCGGGCCCGGCCGATCGCTGAGACCGCGGAAGGTCGCGGTAAGGGGCCAGGAGGCAACCGGGCTTGGCCAGCACAGGCTCTGCGGCTCGTCGCCGTGGGTTGAAAGCACGAAGAAGCATCCGCCAACGGGGCGGAGCGGAGAAAGACAAGCTGGCAGGCAGTTGGCCGAGAGGTCCCATTTACCAGCGGGAGACACGCTATGAGTCGAATCAACACCAACGTCAGTTCTTTGATCGCCCAGCGTATTCTGAAGAATCAGAACCAGCAGCTCACGACAACGCTTGAGCGTCTGAGCACGGGTTCGCGGATCAACCGTGGTGGTGATGACCCCGCGGGCCTGATCGTGTCGGAGAACCTTCGTTCGCAGAAGGCGGCCATCAGCGCTGCGATCTCGAACGCTGAGCGTGCCGACCAGGTGGTGAATATTGCTGAGGGTGGTCTTCAAGAAGTGAGCACGATGCTGCTTGAGGTTCAGTCCCTGATCGGTCAGACGGCGAACGACGCCGGGATGAGCCGTGAGGAGAAGGAAGCGAACCAGCTGCAGGTGGACTCGATTCTGCAGACGATTGACCGGATTGCGGAGGCGACGAGCTTCCAGGGTACGAAGCTGCTGAACGGCAGTTTTGACTTCTCGATCAGCGGTCAGGATTCAAACATTGTGGACTTTGAGATCAAGGCGGCGAAGCTGAACGAGGGTGACACCCGTGACGTTCAGATCATCGTGACGCAGTCGGCTCAGAACGCGGCGTTGTTCCTGTCAACCAACGGGACGGCTCTGGACCTGAGTTCGGATACGGCGACTTTCAGCTTTGAGATTGGCGGCAGCAAGGGCACGCGTGAGTTCAGCTTCGGCTCGGGCACGACCACGGCTGATATTGCTGCCCAGATCAACTCGTTCACCGATGTGACCGGCGTTTCGGCGGTGGCCTCGGGTAACGGTACGGCTGAGGGTCTGTTCCTGAACTCGGTTGAGTTCGGCAGCCGTGAGTTTGTTTCGATTGATATTACGGACGACGCAGGCATCACCGGTGGTGTGGCCCGTCTGAGTTCGAACGACCAGAATGAGATCACGGCGACCGGCTTCGTGGCTGCCGCGAGTGTGACCAACGCCCTGCGTGACGAGGGCCAGGACGTGGGTGCGGTCATTAACGGTGTCGCGGCGACCTCTGATGGTCTGCGGGCCCGTATCGCTAATGAGTTCCTCGATGTTGAGCTGGAGCTGAACCAGTCTTCTGGTACGTCGCTGGGCTCGATCAACGCCTTCACGATCACCGGCGGTGGTGCGAAGTTCAACCTGGGTCCGAATGTGGACATTGGCAATCAGGTGAGCATCGGTATCCGTAACATTGCGGCTCGTAACCTGGGTAATGTGTCGGATGGTTATCTGGACTCACTGGGTGCCGGTAAGGCCAACAACCTGGTGGACGGCGACCTGAACCAGGCTCAGGAAGTGGTGAACGCTGCGATCAAGCAGGTCTCGACGACCCGAGGGCGTCTGGGTGCATTCCAGAAGAACGTCATCGGGACGACGATCCGGGCGTTGGGTGTGACCCTTGAGAACACGACGGCGGCGGAATCGATCATCCGTGACACTGACTTTGCTCAGGAGACGGCGAACCTGACGCGGTCGCAGATCCTGGTGCAGGCGACGTCGAACTCGCTGGCGATCGCGAACAACAACCCGCAGAACGTGCTGGCCCTGCTCTAAGGCTGGCGGGTTCGACAAGATGAGTTTTGATGGCCGGGCTGCCCTGAGGGGTGGCCCGGTTTTTTTTTGTGCGCTGATGGTGAGGCAACCGGGCCGACACGGCCCGGCTCGCGGGGTGCTGGGATGTGTGGGGGTGGGGAGGTGACTGGGGGAATCGGGAAAGCTGTGGGTTCTTTGTGGGGGGTGTTGAAGATTCTGTGTGTGTGGTGCTTAAGGGGGGTGTTGGTTGTGACGATTGGGTTGTTGGACGCAGCTTGACGGGTTGCCCGGCCTTGAGGGTTGGGCGGATTGAAGGCCCGATAAACCTGCGTTGACGCCCGGGTGGTGTTGTGCCGTTTGTAGGCCCGACATCATTGGGGCAAGCAAGGATGGGTCGGCCGATTTTAAGGGCCGACCATGCGAGCACCCGCCGACGGAGAGCGCATCGTCGGCGAACCCCCTGACCGGTTGGAGCCGGTTTGGGGCCGCACGGAAGCGGGCCGGTAGGTGCAATACCGGTCGGGTGGCGTGAACGGTTCACGTCACCACGCGACGGTCTCGGATCGGAGACCTGGAAGTTCGCGGCTGGAGGCCGCAGACCGCATCAACGTGACCCACGCATGGCGTTCACGGAGGATCAGCAACGATGAGCCGGATCAACACCAACGTTAACTCGCTGCTGGCGCAACGCGTTTTGACGCAGAACAACACCAACCTCAACAACTCACTTGAGCGGTTGAGCACGGGTCTGCGGATTAACCGTGGTGCCGACGACCCCGCTGGCCTGATTGCCAGTGAGAATCTTCGTTCAGAAAAGGCGGCCATTTCGGCGGCGATCGGCAATGCCGAGCGTGCCGACCAGGTGGTCAACATTGCGGAGGGCGGTCTCCAAGAGATCAACGCTCTGCTGCTAGAGGTTCAGGGCCTTGTGGGCTCTTCGGCGAATGACGCGGGTCTGAGCCGTGAAGAGCGTGAGGCGAACCAGCTTCAGGTGGACTCGATTCTGCAGACGATCGACCGGATCGCCTCTGCGACGAGCTTCCAAGGCACGAAGCTGCTCAACGGTACGTTTGACTTCACGGTGTCCGCCCAGGCCAGCCAGGTGCTGGATCTGCAGGTGAACGCGGCGAAGCTGGCGTTCGAGGAGCAGCGTGACGTTCAGATTCTGGTGACGAACTCGGCTCAGCGGGCTGGTTTGTTCCTGTCGCTGGGCGGCACTGCCTTTGACCTGTCTTCGGACACGGCTCAGTTCCGTTTTGAGGTGGCCGGTTCGCTTGGCTCTCGCGAGTTCACCTTCGCCTCTGGAGCGACCAACTCGAGCGTGGCTGCGAACATCAACACGTTCAAGGCGGTCACGGGTGTTTCTGCGGTGGCTTCGGGTAACGGTATTTACTTCAAGAGCACCGAATTTGGTTCTGACGAGTTTGTGTCGCTGGACATTGCAGACGACGGCGGTCAGGCCGGTGGTGTGGCTCAGTTCAACTCGAACAACGAGTTCCAGATCATTGCAGCGGGCTTTGTGACGCTTGCTTCGGCCGAATCGAGTAATGCGGTTCGTGACGCTGGCGAGGATGTGGGTGCGATCATTAATGGTGTTCAGGCGACCTCGGATGGTCGCGTGGCCCGGATCAATACCGACTTCCTGGATGTTGAGATCGAGCTGAGCATCGACGGCACGCAGAATATTGGTGCGATTGATGCGTTCACCATCACGGGTGGCGGCGCGAAGTTCAACCTGGGTCCGAACGTGGACATCCTGAATCAGGTGTCGGTCGGTATCCAGAATGTGGCGGCCCGTAACCTGGGTACGGTCAGCAACGGGTTCCTGGACGAGCTGGGTTCGTCGCGAGCGGCGAACCTGGTGGATGGTGACCTGGGTCTGGCCCAGAAGATCACGAACGACTCGATCACTCAGATTTCGAGTCTGCGAGGCCGGCTGGGTGCTTTCCAGAAGAACATCATTGGTGCGACGATTCGGTCGCTGGGTGTGGCTCTGGAGAACACGAGTGCGGCAGAGAGTTCGATCCGTGACACCGATTTTGCGGCTGAGACGGCTGAGCTGACGCGGTCGCAGATTCTGGTTCAGGCTTCGACGCAGTCTCTTTCGATTGCTAACAGTCAGCCTCAGAACGTGTTGTCCCTGCTGGGATAAGGCTTTGAGGTTGATTGATCGGTTCTCCGATCATCGGTTTTCCCTCCCCAGGGGTCACCGATCACTGATGCGGGGCGGCGGCCTACTCGGCCGCCGCTCTTTTTTTGTGGGCGGGGTGGACTTGGGCGTTTGACGGGTACGATTTACAGCGGAAGGGTTTGGGGTGACGATGAGGGGGTAGAGGGATGTGCGTCTACTTTGTGGAATCGAGTGAAGCATGCGTGATGAGCCGGCACAGATGAGATCGGGGGATGGGGAGCGGGCGCGTGCGGTTGGGCGCCGGGGTGTGCTGGTGGGTGGGGTAGGGCTACTGCTGGCGGGCTGTGTGGATGCGGGGCGACCGAAGGGGTGGGCGTCGAATGGTTCCGGGATCGTGCAGTCGCGGGAGGGTGGGTATTACATGCCGCGGGCGGCGGGGGATGGGGAGGCGGTGGCGGCGGGGCAGCCCGACTGGCAGCCGGCTCCGGTGCCGGGTGCGGCGAGGCGGGTGGAGGCGCTGCCTCGGGTGGCGAGCGGTGTGCCTGGGGTGGTGGGTCGTTCGAGCTGGACGGATTCGGGGCCGATTCAGGGTCGGGTGCGGGCGATGTCGGGGATTCGTCGGGTGACGGTGCATCACGAGGGGTGGACGCCTGTTTACTTTGAGGATGCGTCATCGACGCGGGATCGGCTGCAGCAGATTCTCAAGGTGCATGTGAAGGATCGGGGGTGGGGGGATATCGGGTATCACTTTGTGGTGGATCGTGCGGGTCGGGTCTGGGAGGCGCGGCCGCTGGTATATCAGGGGGCGCATGCGGGTCCGAATGGGGCGAACGAGCACAATGTGGGGGTCCTGGTTTTGGGGAATTTTGATCGTCAGCGGCCATCGGATCGTCAGTTTGCGGGGCTGGTGCAGACGCTTCGGTGGCTGGGGGCGCGGTATCGGGTGGGCGTAGGCGGGATTTACACGCATCAGGAATTGAACCCGACGGCGTGTCCGGGGAAGGTGCTTCAGGCGCAAATGGATGCGCTGCGGAAGCATCCGGGTCTGCTGTAGGCGTGGGAGCGGCGGGGAAGTGTGGTTAGAATCCGGGGATGGCAGGATCTGAGACAACGGTGGAGACGGGTTCGGCATCCTCTGAAGAGAGCGTGGCGATGGAGGCGCGGGTGGAGGCCGTGCTGATGACGGCGGATCGGTCGGTCTCGACGGGGCGGCTGGTCGAGCTGACGGAGGCGTCGTCGGAGGGGGAGGTGACGGGGGCGATTGAGCGGCTGAATGAGGCTTATGAGCTGAGCGGGCGGGTGTTTCGGATTGAGCGGGTGGCCTCGGGTTGGCAGGTGCTGACGACGGAGGCTTGTGCGGAGGTGGTGGCGCGGGCGGCGAAGAGCAAGGCTCAGGGGAAGCTGAGCGCGACGGCGTTGGAGACGTTGTCGGTGATTGCGTATCGGCAGCCGGTGATGCGTGCGGAGGTGGAGACGATTCGTGGTGTGGGGTGCGGGGAGGTGATTCGTCAGCTGATGGAGCGGCAGTTGGTGAAGGTGGTGGGGCGTGCGGAGGAGGTGGGGCGGCCGATGTTGTACGGGACGACGAAGCGGTTTCTGGAGGTGTTTGGGCTGGCGTCGCTGAAGGATCTGCCGAATCGGGAGGCGTTGGTGCCGAAGCGGCCGGCTGCGAAGAAGCCGGTGGACGATGAGGAAAAGGGAGAGGTTGTTGGGGAGGGTGACCGCCCTGCTGAGGATGGTGGTGCGGAGGTTTCTTCTGATGGGGCGGCGGCTGGTGACGTGAAGGGGGAAGGCTGATGCGTTGGGGTTTTGGGTTGGTGGTTCTTGTTGGGGTGGTGGGGATGGGTTGTGCGGAGCATCGTTTGTCTGGGGTGGTGACGGCGGGGGCTTTTTCGGGGGTGGATGTGGTGGGTTTGGCGGCTCTGCCTAAGGGGGGTGTGTCGGGAGCGCGGGTGGAGGTGGTGCTGGACCCGGGGACGCTGGATCGGGAGGTTTTGGCGGTGATTGTGACGGATGGGCGGGGGCGGTTTGAGGTGGATGAGCGGTGGTTTGCGGAGCGTTCGAACTGGCTGGACATCGAGGCGTCGGTGGGGGTTTCGGCGGCGGGTTTGGTGTCGGAACGTTTTGAGTTTGTGGTCCCGCGTGGGGATCGGGGGGTGGTGTTGACCGTGGTTGATCCGGCGTTGGCGGGTGAGTCGGGTGTGGGGAGTGATCTGTATCAGGAGATGCTCGAGCACCGAGAGCGGTTTGAGCGACGGTAGGGGTTGGTGATTGAATTATGGGGGTGATGGGGGGAGACTGGGCGGATGGCTCGTTCGTCTTATCGTTGGTCGGTGACGGCGGGAGGTTGGACGTTTCTGGCGGCGACGTTGCTGGTGGCTTTGTGCACGGTGCTGAGTCAAGCGAATCTGCTTTTTTTCCTGCTGGGTTTGCTGGTTGGTGCGTGGGTGGTGAACGGGTTGTGGTCGGGGTTGGGTTTGTGGGGGATTGAGATTCGGCGGGTGGCGGCTTCGCGGGCGTTGGCGGGTGAGGCGACGCCTGTGCGTTACATCGTGACGCGGGGCGGTTGGCTGCCGATGGGTGCGGTGGTGATCGATGAGGGCGAGCTGGGCGGTGTTCGTCAGTCGGCGGGGTATCTGCTTTACCTGGGCCGGAAGGGTCGGGGGACGGCGGAGGCGTTGCTGTATCCCGAGCGTCGGGGCGAGATCGGTTTGTCGCGGGTGCGGGTGCGTTCGAGTTTTCCGTTCGGGTTGACGCGGGGCGAGCGGTGGTATGAGCGGCGGGCGGAGATTCTGGTGTATCCGGAGGTTTACCGGGTGACGCGGTCGTTGCAGTCGACGTCGGGGGTGTGGCGTGACAGCGGTCGAGCGGACCGGACCTCGGTGGGTGGTGACGGGGATTTTTCGGGTCTGCGTGAGTACCGGCAGGGTGATGCGTTGCGGACGATTGACTGGAAGCGGACGGCGCGGGCGGGGACGCTGATGGTTCGCGAGCATACGCGGCCGGTCCCGCCTCGGGTGATGATCTGTGTGGACCTGATGTCGGGGGGCCCTGATGAGGATGCGATTGAGCGGGCGGTGACGCTGACGGCGTCGATGGCTTGTGCTGCGCATGGTCATGGGATGCCGGTGGGTCTGGTGGTGGTGGGTTCTTCGTCGACGGTTCATCGGCCGCACCTGAGTGAGCCTCATCGCGATGGGATTCTTGAGACGCTGGCGCGTGCGAAGCCTGGGGACGGCGGGACGGCGGGGCGTGCGGCGGCGTTTCGTCCGTCGATTTGGGTGCTGGCCTCGGATCGGGGGGTGGCTCCACGGGCGCCTGATCTGGTGGTGCTGCACGGGTCGGATGCGGCGGGTCTGCTGGACACGAGTCAGTCGGGGTTGCCGATCGATCCGATGACGCTTCTGGCGAGCGGGGGTCGCGATGCTGCGTAACGGTCGTCGGTTGCTGTTTGCTCAGGTGATGATCGGTGCGATTGCGTTGTGTCTGGCCCTGGAGAATCCGTTTCTGCTGATGGTGGTTGCGGGGGTGGGGGTGCTGGGCTGGTGGTGGTTCGAGCGGGTGATGCAGCAGCGTCTGCCCGGGTGGGTTGTGAGTGCGGGGGGCGTGCTGGCGCTGGCGGGGCTGCTGGTGGAGCACCTGGTGCTTGGCCATCGGATGGTGGTGGCGATGTCGCATTTCACGCTGATGCTTCAGGGGCTGTTGCTGTTTGGGCATAAGCGGCCGCGGGAGATCATCGCGCTGTTGGCGGTGAGTCTGATCCAGATGATCGTGGCGTGTGTGGTGAGCATCTCGATGTTGTTCGGGGTGCTGATGATTCTGTACTGCTTGTTGCTGACGTGGACGCTGAGCCGGCTTCAGCTCGAGACGGCTTATGCGGGTCTGGGTACGTCGCCAAGGGTCCCTCGGCGTTCGGGGGTTCGGTTGCTGGGGGCGCCGTTGGCGCTGCGGCTGGTGCGTGGGGTGATTGTGTCGTTGTGTCTGGTGGTGGGGCTGGTCAGTTTCGTGCTGGTGCCTCGTTCGGATCGGGGAACGGTTTTGCAGGACCTGACGGCTCCTTTGGGCGAGAGCGCGACGGGTTACAGCGAGCGAGTGGACGTGAAGAGCTCGCCTGAGTTTGAGGGGAGTCAGCAGGCGGTGCTGCGGCTGCGGGTGACGGCGCATGGTGCTCCTTTTCGCGGGGCGGGTCAGGTGTTCATGATGCGTGGGATGGTGTTCGATCAGTACGACGAGGGTTCGGGTCAGTGGCTTCGGGGTGTTGATGCGCAGGCTCGGTATCAGACGGTTCGGCTTGAGATGGGTCGCGCACAGCTGGCGGTGTTGGGTGAGCCGATGAGTCTGATCGATGCGGATGTGACGCTTCGCCAGAAAACGGGCGAGGGGTTGTTCACGGTGCTGCCCGTGGTGTCGATTTCGAGTCCGAACATGGATCGAGTGGAGTTCAACCCGCTGGATCAGGTGGTCCGGACGACGACGGCGGGCGGGACGGGCGGGGCGATGCGTTATCGGTTTACCTGGCCGTTTTTCCGTTCGCTGGATATGCCGGGCGCGTATTTCGATCGGTTTGATGAGCGGCGGTCGCCAACGACGACGCTTTTCACGGATCGGGAGGGAGATCGTTACGCGCGGGGCTGGCCGGTGGATACCGCGGCGATACGTAGGTATGCGCAGGAGATTCTTGGGGAGCGTGGTTACTTCCGGGATCCGGAAGCGTTGTTCGATCCTTACGACTGGGACATGGCGACGGCGTTGGCGCAGCGGCTGCGTGATACGTATCGGTATCTGCGCTACAACCCGGTGCCGAAGGATGGGACGGATCCGGTGAGTGCGTTTTTGCTGGATCACCAGACGGGTCATTGTGAGTTGTTTGCGAGCGGTTTGGCTGCGTTGTGCCGGAGTGTGGGGATTCAGGCCCGGCTGGTGGTGGGGTATCGGGTGAGTGAGTTCAATGAAGCGGGTGACTACTTTGTGGCTCGGGAGAAGCATGCGCACGCGTGGGTGGAGGTGGCGACGGAGCAGGGTGGGGGTTGGCGGTCGCTGGATGCGACGCCTCATTCGTCGATCGAGGCGCTTCATCGTGAGGATGAGGGCTGGGTTCACGCGATGCGTAGCTGGTATGAGCGGTTGGAGTTTGCCTGGATCGGCAGCGTGGTGTCTTACGACTATCAGGCGCGCGACCTGCTGGTTTCCTGGGCGCAGAATCTGCCGGTTGCGGCGGGTGATATTGCGGCTTTCTTCGGGCGTTTGTGGGCGCGGGTGTCGGGTTGGTTTTCGATGCTGACGGGCTCGTCGCTGGCTTTGTGGGCGGGTCTGGGTGCTGGGGCGATGGGGCTGGGGACGGCGGGGCTGGCGGTGTGGCTGCTCGCTCGTCGTCGGGAGATGGAGCGGCTGGGGCTGGAGGATTGGGGCTGGGGTGAGGGTCGGCGGTGGCGTCGGGAGCTAGGGTTTTATCTGAGCATGGTTCGGTTGCTTGAGCGGCAGGGTTTTGTGCGTCCGGCGTGGCAGACGCCCCGGGCGTTTGCGGAGGAGCTGTCGGAGGCGAACCCGATGCGGTTTGGGCCGGTGGTGTCGCTGACGGCGGCGTTTTATGAGGTTCGATTTGGCGGGGTGGTGCTGGACGAGGCCCGGCGGGCGCGGGTTCGTGCTCATCTGTCGGCGTTGGCACGGGGGATGGCCTCGGGTGGCTCGCGGCTGTGACCGAGGGTGTTGGGGTTTGCTAGTCTGATGGTTCATGGAAGAGACGAGCGATCCCCACTTTCAGGCTGATGGAGCGGCGGCACCGGAGCTATCGATCGTGGTGCCTGCGCTGGATGAGGCGGGGAACGTCGGTCCGTTGGTGGCGGAGGTGAAGGCATCGATCGTGGATACGGGGATCGGGTGTGAGCTGATTGTGGTGGATGATGGTTCGGGGGATGGGACGCTGGCCGTGCTTCGCGATCTGGCCGGGGCGTATGGGTGGTTGCGTGTGCTTCATCGGCCGGAGCCGATGGGTCAGTCGGCGGCAATGGCGGCGGGGATCGCGGTGGCGCGGGGTGCGTACATCGCGACGCTGGATGCGGATCTGCAGAATGATCCTGCGGACCTGCCGGGGATGCTGGCGAGGGCGAAGGCGGAGGGGTTTGATCTGGTGCAGGGGGATCGGTCGGCGAATCGGCAGGATCATGCGGTACGGCGGTGGGCGAGCGGGGTGGGTCGGTTTGCGCGGCGGGCGATTGTGGGGGATGGAACCAGGGACACGGGTTGTTCGGCTCGGGTGATGCGGGCTGGTTATGCCAAGCGGTTGCCGCTTCAGTACAAAGGGATGCATCGGTTTGTGCCGGCGACGATTCGGTTGCTGGGTGGATCGATCGCGGAGGTGCCGGTGGGTCATCGGGCGCGTCATTCGGGCACCACGAAGTATGGGCTGGGGCTGCTCACGCGTGGGTTGGCGGGTTTTGTGGATTGTCTGGCGGTGCGTTGGATGAGCAAGCGGGTGCGGGATGTGTCGGTGGAAGAGGTGAGCTCGTGATTCGGTCGCGGTCGGGCAGGCGTTACTGGCTGGTGGCGTGGATGGTGATTGTGGCGGGTGGTCTGGGTCTGCTTTTTGGGACGAAGGCCCTGCAGCGACTGAGCGGGCCGGGTTTTGAGCTTTCGGATCGGCTGGCGGATGTGGCGATTGAGGAGACGGATGCGGGACCGATGGTGGTGGTGCGTCGGGAGGGTGCCTACGAGCGGGTTTCGCCTCAGGTTTTTATTGCGGAGGTGAAGGCGGCTCAGCTGAAGAACGCGGATCGTGGCTGGGTGGTGCGGGCGCTGGACATCACGTCGTGGACGGGGCTGATGTGGATCGGGTTTGGTTTCGCGGCGCAGTTTGTGTTTATGTGCCGGATGCTGATTCAGTGGTTTGTGTCGGAGCGGGCGAAGCGTTCGATTGTGCCTGAGGCCTTCTGGTGGCTGAGTCTGATCGGGTCGTCGATGCTGCTGATTTACTTTGCGTGGCGGATCGAGCCGGTGGGTTTTGTGGGGCAGATGCTGGGTTGGATGATTTATGTGCGGAATCTCTGGATGATCAAGCGGGCGGAGGGGGAGTTGGTCGGGGCGGGTGAGCCGGCGTCGGGTGGGGGATCGTGATGAGTGGGTTGCTGCGTGGGATCGATGCGAACGCGAACCGGGCGAGCGAGGCATTTCGGACGCTTGAGGACGTGGCGCGTTTCGTGCTGGATCGGGAGGACTTGTCGGCGCGTGCGAAGGCGGGGAGGCATGGGCTGAGGGAGGCTCTTGGGGCGCTGCCTGAGCTGGCCTGGCATCGTGACACGGCGGGCGATGTGGGGACGGGGATCACGACGGAGGGTGAGGCAAGGCGTGGGGGCGTGGTGGCTGTGGCGGAGGCGGCGGGGCATCGGCTGGCGGAGGCGCTGCGGGTGATTGAAGAGTTTGGGAAGGTGCTGGCGGAGCGGCCTGGGTCTGAGGGGTTGCCTGGGCGGGTCGAGAGGCTGCGTTATGAGGGGTATGACCTGGCGCGGGATGTGGTGAAGGCGCTCGGAGCGGGTGAGCGTGTCGGGTTGCCCTGGCGGCTGTGTCTGCTGCTGACGGAAGCGGCTTGCAGGCTTGATTGGCGGGAGGTGCTTCGGGGAGCGTTAGCGGGCGGGGTGGACTGTGTACAGGTTCGGGAGAAGGGATGGGAGGATGGCCGGCTGCTGGAGCGGGTGCGTGAGGTGGTGGGGATCGTTCATGCGGCTGGGGCGGCGGTGGTGGTGAATGATCGGGTGGATCTGGCGTTGCTAGCGGGAGCGGACGGGGTGCATCTGGGTCAGGGGGATCTGGGCGTGGAAGAGGCGAGGAAGCTGGCGGGTCGGCGGCTGGTGGTGGGGGTGAGTACGAGCAGGATTGAGGAGGCGGAGGCGGCGGAGCGAGCGGGCGCGGATTATGTGGGTTTGGGGCCGATGTTTGTGTCGAGAACGAAGGCGAAGGATCGGATCGCGGGGCCGGGCTATTTGAAGGAATACGTAGCGGGTGGGCGGTTGGCTCATCTGGCGATCGGGGGGATCACGGCGGAGAACGTGGGCGAGCTGCGGGAGGCGGGGTGTCGGGGGATCGCGGTTTGCGCGGCGATTTCGGGGGCGGATGATCCGGAAGCGGCAACCCGGGGTTTGCTGGCAGGCTTATCTGGTGATTGATGCGAAGGTTGGGATGGCAGCGGGGAGGCTTGAGAATAGAATCACAACATGCACCGAATATTGCTCGTGCTGCTCTTGGGGCTAGGGGTGGGTCTGTTGGGTGGTTGTGCGCCTGCGGCGGAGGAGTCGTCGGAGGCGTCGGTGCGGGTGGCGACGAGTCTGATCCCGCATGGCTGGTTGATCGAGCGGATCGGAGGGGAGCGGGTGGAGATGGTGGTGACGCTGCCTGCGGGTGCGAGCCATGCGACGTTTGCGCCGAGTGATCGTCAGGTGAGTCGGGTGCTGGGGAGTGCGGTGTACTTTCGGGCGGGGGTACCGTTTGAGCGCGGGGGCTGGTTTACGGCGATGGAGACGCTTGGGTCGCCTGAGGTGGTGGATCTGAGGGAGGGGGTGGCACTTCGGACGATGGAGGCGCACACGCATCACGAGGAAGATGGGCATGACCACGCGCACGATCACGGTCATCATCACGGGCATGCGCACGGGGCGGATGATCCGCATACGTGGTTGTCGCCTGTGAACCTGATCACGCAGGCGGGGACGGTGCTGAGGAAGCTCGAAGCACTCGATCCTGCGGGGGCGGAAGCCTACCGAGCGAACCATGCGACGCTGGTGGCGGAGCTGAGTGCGTTGGATCGGGAGTTGGTGGTTGGGTTGGCGGGGCTTCGGGGGACGGCGTTTTTTGTGTTTCATCCGTCTTGGGGGTATTTCGCGGATCGGTATGGGTTGGAACAGGTGGCGATCGAGGTGGCGGGGCAGGATCCGTCGGATCGGGAGTTGACGGAGCTTCAGGAGCGGGCGCGGGCGGAAGGGATTTCGGTGGTGTTTGTGCAGCCGCAGATTGCGGGAGCGGGTGCGGAGGCGGTCGCCGAGGCGATCGGGGGGCGGGTGGAGGTGATCGATCCGATGGCGGCGGATGTGGTGGCGAATCTGCGGGCGGTGGCGGCGGCGTTGGTGGCTGCGGCTGAGGGGGGTGGCTGAGCATGGTGGGACCTGCGAAGGATGCGGTGATTTCGCTGGCGGGGGTGACGTTTCGTTATGAGGGAGCGGGGCGGGCTGCGTTGGAGGACGTGAGTCTGGAGGTTTTTCGGGGTGATTTTCTGGGGATCATCGGGCCGAATGGCGGGGGCAAGACGACGCTTTTGAAGCTGGTGCTGGGGCTGCTGGAGCCGGAGGTGGGGGTGGTGCGGGTGTTTGGGGAGGCGGCGGTGAAGGGTCGGGCGCGGATCGGTTATGTCCCGCAGCACGCGACGATTGATGCGGCGGCGCCGGCGTCGGTGCTGGACCTGGTGTTGATGGGTCGGTTGGCGGTGTCGCGATGGGGGATGTGGTTTGGCCGGGGTGATCGGGAGCGGGCGATGGGTTGTCTGGAGATGGTGGGGTGTGCGGATCTGGCGGGTCGGGCTTATCAGTCGCTTTCGGGTGGTCAGAAGCAGCGGGTGCTGATTGCGCGGGCGTTGGTGGCGGACGCGGAGGTGCTGCTGCTTGACGAGCCGACGACGGGTGTGGACCCGCGGGCGCAGCGGGGGCTGACGGAGCTGCTGCATCGGTTGCATGAGCGGATGCCGATCGTGATGGTCAGCCATGACATCTCGTTTGTCACGAGTCAGCTGAATCGGGTGGCGTGTCTGAATGGTCGGCTGAGTGTGCATGCCATCGATGAGCTGTCGCATGACCAGATCGAGCGGACATATGCGGGGCCGGTGACGGTGCTGCATCACCACGAGGAGGATTGTCCGATCCACCCGCAAGGGCACGAGGCGGGCGGTGATTCGTTGGGTGAGGGTGAGGCGAAGATTTGATCGCGTTCTTCGAAGACATCGCGATCAATCCGTTTCTGCTGACGGGCTTGCTGGCCGGGGTGCTGGCGAGTGTGGCGTGCGGGGTGATCGGTCCGTTTGTGATTACGCGACGGATTGTGTTTCTGAGCGGGGCGATTGCCCACATCGCTTTGGCGGGGATAGGTGCGGGGATTTTTCTCCGTTACTTCTATCCCGAGTGGTTCGGGTGGATGAGCCCGCTTCACGGTGCGGTGGTGGTGTCGCTGGTGTCGGCGGTGGTGCTCGGACTGGTGCACGAGAAGGTGGCGGAGCGGATGGACACGCTGATCGGGGCGATGTGGGCGGTGGGTATGGCGGTAGGTCTGATGCTGATCAAGTTCACGCCAGGGTATCACGTGGAGCTGATGAGCTATCTGTTCGGGAACATCACTTATGTGAGCTGGGACAGCCTGTGGCTGCTGGTGGGTGTGGACGCGGTGATCCTGCTGGTGACGGCGGTGTACTACAAGCAGTTGCTGGCGGTGTGTGTGGATGCTCAGCAGGCGGCGCTTCGGGGGGTGCCGGTGCTTCGGGTGCAGATTGTGCTTTTGTGTCTGGTGGCGTTGACGGTGATCACGCTGATTCAGGTGGTGGGGCTGATCCTGGTGCTGGCGTTGTTGACGTTGCCGGCGGCGACGGCGTCGCACCGGTTGACGCGCTTGTCGGCGGTGATTCCGGTGTCGGTGCTGATCGGATTGTTGGTGACGACGGTGCCGCGAGTGGTGGTGTATGACCTGCAGGTCGCGGGGGCGTCGATTGCGCCGGAGCCGGCGATTGTGCTGGCGGCGGCTGGGGTGTACTTGGTGTCGATGGGGTTGAAGCGGGTGGTGGGCTGAGTTTCGTGGGGGTTTCGGGTTTTGTGTGGCTGGTTGGGTGGTGCAAGGGATAGAGCCCGGCTGCGTCGCGACCGGGTTGTGGAGCCGTGATCGATTGGTTCTGTGGGCACGCAACGTGCCCACAGCCACCCATGGTTGTTGGTCGCACCTATGGTGGATGCCCGGGCCGACACGGCCCGGCTCACCGGGTACGAGGTTTGGACCAGCCGGTTGTAGGTTGGTTCAGGATTCGGTGTCTTCGGGGGATTCGGTGGTGGTGCTGGTGGTCTGGGTGGGTTCGGAAGCGAAGGGGTCTTCGTCGTCGGCGGGGGTGAACCCGACGGCGAGTTGGAGGGTTTCGAGGTTGAGGGGTCTGGGTTCGTTGCCGTCGAGCATGGCGTCGTTGACCAGGAGTTCGAGGGTGGGGTCCTGGAGCATGGCTTCGAAGCGGCTGCGGTTGATGGGGCTGTAGCTGTCGATGCGGACGACGGCGAGGGCGAGCTCGTTGGGGAGGGGTTGGACGATGGTGCGCTCGCCTGGGTTGAGTTCTTCGATGGCGTTCTGTTCGCGGAGGGTGCGTGCGGTGTCGAAGATGGCATCGACGAGCTGCGGTTCCTGGCCGATGCCCGGGAGGATGGGGACGGCGAAGAGGCCGGTGCGGTCGCGGGTTCGCCTGGAGAAGGGGCCGGTGTCGATGACGGCGGCGGCGGCGGTCTGGGCGAGGTCGTCGAGGGTCTGGTCGGTTGCTCGCTGCTGCCAGGTTTCGATGCGGCTGGCGAGTTCGCGGTAGTTGGCGAGCTGGCGGGCGTCGGCGACGACCTGGTCGCGGACTTCATCGAGGCTGTCGGGGATGCGTGCAGGGGAGGCGTCGACGACGCGCAGGATCATCATGGACCCGTTGGGCAGGGAGAGGAGGGCTGTGGGGACGTTGGTCTGGAGGTACATCGCGAGGAGCGGGTTATCGATGGGTGGATTCAGCTCGCGGATGCTGGCGATGTAGTCGGTGGCGGGGATTCGCTGGGGCCGGTCGGCGATGAAGGCAGGCCCGATGACGGGGTCGAAGGCGAGGTCGCGGACGGCGCTCCAGTTATTGGGTGCGGCGCGGACGGTGGGCCGGATGCCGTGATCCAGTTCGATCTGCTGAGCGACTTCGCGGAGGCTGGTGGGTTCGAAGGTGTTGGGGAAGTCGTAGTAGCCTTCGCGTTGCGGGACAGCGCGGAGTTCGGTGGTGAGGATGGCGGAGGCGGCGCGGGCGATGGCTCGGACCCGATCAAGAGCGGCCTGCTGGCGGAGGTAGCCGATGATTTCCTGGCGGACCTCGCGGTAGTCGCGAGGCGGGGCGGGTTCGTCGCCGAGTTCCTGGGCGGGATTCACGACTCTGAAGAAGTCAGGGTTGTCGCGATAGAAGGCGACGGCGTCGGCTTCTTCGACGGAGGTTTGTGCGAAGACGGCGTCGAAGGGGATGGTCAGGGATTCGACGCGGACGCGGTCGAGGAACTTGTAGCCGAAGCCGTAGGGTTCGCCGTCGCCTGGGTCATCGTCTTTGTACGTCTCGAAGAGTTCCTGGATGAGGTCTTCGGAGGGTTCGGCTTCGATGCCGAGCCGGTCGGGTTGGAGGAGGACCATGGAGGCATTGATCTCGGACTGCTGGTCGCTGAGCACCTGTTCGATCAGTGGGCGCGAGATGCGTTGAGCGCCGTTGGCGATGCCCAGGAAGATGGATGCTTCTCGGAGTCGTGCGTCGGCTGTGCCCATGTCGCCATTGGCCATGGCCTGTTGTCCGGCCTGCTGGGCCATGAGTCCCTGGATCTGTGCGCTGATGCGGCGGAGTCCGGGTGAGGGGTCGAGTTCGATGTCGAGGTGGGAGCGGCCGAGGAGCAAGGCGATCGCGCGTTCGCGTGCGAGCCATCTTGCGAAGGTGACCTGGACCTCACTGCGTTTCATGTTCATTCGCTGGGCGAGTTGGGCGACGGTGGCTTCGTCGAGTCCGAAGGCGGCCATGGCGTTGAAGGTTTCGGCCTGGCTGACTTCGATGCCGAGTTGGTTGGCGGCGATGCCGAGGAGGAGCCATCGTCGGGCGTTCTCGCGGTCGTTGGCGGGGCCCGTGAGTGTCTGGAAGACGGGGCTGACGGCGGAGAGGATCTGCATCTCGCGGAGGGCGATGTTCTCGTCGCCGGCGGTGAGTTCGCGGCCGTCGACGGTGCCGATGACGATGGCGCTGGGCGTCGTGGCGGTGAACATGGAGAGGGTGTCCTGCAGGAGGAAGGCGATCATGAGCAGGACGATGCCGACGACGACGATGTAGGTCTGATACTTGCGGAAGAACTTGAACACGTGGCGTGCGCTCCGGGTGGGTGTTTTGCTGATTGGGAGGGACGAGTATACCGCGAGCGGGGGTCGAGACGGTCATCCGTCCGCTGGCGGGGGAGAGCTGCGAGACGTGGTCAGTCGATGTTGTCGTAGGGGAGGAGGCCGTCGCCTGCGCGTCGTTGGCGTGGTTCGGGGCGGAGAGAGACGCTGAGGGAGGTTTCGCCTTCGATTTCGTCGTAGCCGGCGGTGAGTCGGACGAGCCAGCTGGGGAGTTGGCGGTTGATGGCGAGGGCGATGTCGCGGGAGCCGCCTTCGTCGAGGTCGAGTCGGTGCTCGAAGTCGAGTCGGTACTTGGCGGTCATCTGGTATTCGGCACCGTAGCCGAGGAGCCGGCTCTGGAGGAGGTGGAGGGCCTGGTAGTTGACGAAGGAGGTGAGGCGGGTGCTGTGTTCGAGGGTGGTGCCGACCTTCCACTGTGCGGTCTGATCGCGCTCGAGGTCCTGGGTGGCTTCAGCGGCGACGCCGAGGGCTTCGGTGACCATCCAGCGGAGGTCGCCGTGGAGGTGGTCGCCGCCTCGAGCGTACTCGGGTCGGTGGCTCCAGAAGCGGGGGATGACATCGCCGGTGACGCTCTCACCGGATCTGATGACGGCGTCGGTGCGGAGGGTGATCCAGTCGACGGTACGTGAGCGGCCGAGGGCTTCGCGTCGGGTCTGCCAGGTCTGGAGGAGGCCGAAGCGGACGCCGGCGCCTTCGGCGAGTCGGTCGGTGTCGTCGTCGATGATCCAGACTTCGCCGGTGTCGTAGGAGGTCTCCATGACGAAGAGGTCGACGCCGGGTTCGATGATGTGGCGGATGCCGTTGAGGTCGAGGATGTCGCTGGTGATGGCGTTGTTGGTGCCGGTGAAGGAGGTCTGAATGCGGGTGCCGACGGCTCCCCAGTAGCGTTCGGTGGGTTCCTGGTCGCCGAAGAGATTGAACTCCGCGGCGTCGTCGTAGAGGACGATGCGGCCGGCGACGTAGGGGGTGACGTCGAAGATGCCGTAGGTGCGGGAGATGCTGAGTTCCTGGCGGGTGCTGAGTTTGTGGCGGAAGCCTTCCGGGAGGGTGAAGGAATCCTGGATCACGTCGAAGCTATCGGTATCGAGGATGCCGAAGGTATCGATTGACTGGTTGAAGCTGAAGCCCCGGTCGGCAGGTGTGTCGGTTCCGTAGCGGATTTTCTGGAGGCTGTAACTGTTTTCGGAGGCCCAGACGATGCCGGTTCGGCCGAGGGGTGTGGCCTGGCGGAAGTAGGAGATGGTGGGGAGTTCGTCGAGGCGGAAGCCGGGCGACTGGAGTTCGGGGAGGGTTTCGACGAATTCGTTGATGTCGCGGCGGAGGTAGAAGGAGAAGGTGGCGTCGTGGTCGGTATTGGCGAGGTAGAGAGAGGTTTCGAAGGGGAGGTCGGCGTAGGCCTGATCGGGGAAGAACTCTTCGAGGAAGGTTTCATCGGAGACGACGGCGGCCTGGGCAGCGAGGGTCCAGCCGCCTGCGATCTGCTGGAGGTGCTGACCGTGGAAAAAGCCGCGGAAGTCGCCGTTCTGATCGATGTCTTCGCGCCCGGCGATCTCGTCGGTGCCGTTGTCGGAGGGGAGGAGGTAGGTTTGGGCGCGGCCGAGTGCGTTGGGTCGGTCGTATTCGATCTCGGCACCGAGTGCGAGGCCGTGCTGGCCCTGGATGTCGAGTCGTCCGGTGAGGTCGACGCCATCGGGGGTGTCTCGGCCGGCGAGGGCGAAGAGGTCCCACTCGGTTTCGAGTTCGAGGCCGTTCTGGCTGGAGAAGCCGGCGTCGGCGGAGCGGAGGGGGATGTTCTGTCCGCGGCCGGAGAGCGTGGGGCTGTAGAAGATGGGGACGTCGTTGACGCGTAGGGTGGCGTCGTCAGCGGCGAAGCGAGTGGTGGCGGAGCCGTCGGGCTGGCGAGAGACTTCGATGGCGAGTTCATCGGCGCCGATGGCGAAGTGGGGCTCGGCAAAGCTGCTGGTGGTGAGCCGGACGTTTTTGGCAATGGCGGCGGCATCGGCGACCTGGCGGATCTCATCGGCTCGGATGTAGAGGGGCACGCCACGGTCCTGGTCGTAGGTGTAGGCGACGGCCTGGAAGAGGAGGGCTCGTTGGGTGCGGGCGTCGACGTAGACGCGAGGGGCGCGGACGGTGTAGACGCCGTCGGAGACGATGGCGTTGTCTTCGAGGTAGACGCCTGTGATCTGCTCGGAGCTGATGGAGCCGGAGAGCGGGAGTCTGCCTTCGGCGAAGACAACGGCTCGTTCGGCGGTGAGTCGGAGGGTGAGGTTGCCGGTGGGATCGACGTAGACGACGGTGACGCCACCGACGAGCGTGAGGGTGGATTCGTCGTCGCCGACGCGTCCGACGGCGCGGCCGGAGGCGAAGGTGACCCGGCCTGTCGAGGGCAGGTCGATCAGCGATCCGAGGCTCGGGCCCTCGGCGAGTTGCGGGGTGGCCTGCTGGATCTCGGCTTTGCGTTGTTCGATGTCGGCACGGCGTCGGTCGCGGGCGGCGAGCAGTTCTGTGGTGACGGCGGGTGTGGGGTTGATATCGATGGTGCTGGTGGTTCGGCGGATGTCGTGTCGTTCGATGGCGGCGAGGGCTTCGGTGACGAAGGGGTCTTCGGGTGGGCCATCGGGGCGGAGCATGCGGTCGGTTTCGACGGCGAGTCCGGCGGTGGTGGCAGCGGTGACGGTGAGCCGTGGCGAGCTGCCGGAGATGGGGGGCTGGTCGGCGTTGGGGCTGGTGTGGGGTGTGGCGTTGAGGAGGTAGGCGGTGAGGCGGCGGACGCGTTGGTGGTCGAGGGTGAGGGTTTCGATGCGGACGAGAGCTCGTTCGGCGGAGAAGCGGTAGAGGCCGACGGCGAAGCCGGCTTGCTCGTCGAGGAGGATGTAGCGGGTGGTTCCGCGGGTCCAGGTGGTCGCGCTCTGGGCGGTGAGTGTGGCGTCGGCGTGAATCACAGGATCGTTAAGCCCTGAGTTTCGGACACGTTCGCCGACGACACTCAGCGGGCTGGTGTTGGCGGTGGCGAGGGATGCTGGGCCTGCGAGGCAGGCGGTCAGGAGGCAGATTGAGACAATGGAGGGCCAACGCATCAAGCTGGGCACGATACGGGGACCGGGTGAAGGTGGCAATTAAAGGGGCGGGCCGGGTCTGAACCCGGTCGCTGCGAGCCTGTAAAACGAAACTCCCGGCAACTAAGGCCAGGAGTTCCGAGGGGGGGGTTGGGTATGGGAAAGATAGACCGTGACGGATTGACAGGCAATAGCGTCTAATTATTGTCGCTGATTAATAGGTTTTCTCTAACTGACTGAAGGATGGGCTGGGCCTGGCCGCCGCCGACGAACTCGGCGATGAGGGTGCCTGAGGCGTCGTAGACGAAGACGGCGGGGACGACGAGGTCCTGCCAGGTGTCGCCAATGCGGGCGACGACCTCGGATTGTTTGTCGGTGTCGGGGGCGAGGAGGTAGGCGTCTTTGAGGGCGTGGTGGGCGGCGAGGAAGTCGATAGCGGCCTGCTCGTATTTGCCGGGGGCGTCGAGGGTGATGGAGACGGGGCGAACCTTGTCGCCGAGAGCCACGAGGCCTTCGTGGAGCTTGGGGAACATGGCGACGCAGGGGGCGCACCAAGTGGCCCAGAAGTCGATCACGGTGATCTGGCCGTTGGCGGCGGATTCGGCGACGAGGGCGTCGATGCCGTCGGCATCGAGCTGGGGGAGTTCGGTGGGGAGGCTGGGATCGGCCGTGGCGGCTGGCGTGGGTGGCAGGTCGGGCTCTACCTGGGGCTGGGTTGGGGGGGTGGGGGCTTCGCCGCAGGCGGTGAGAGCCAGAGTGGCGGCGAAGGTGGCGGCGAGGCAGAGGGTGGCGAGGGTGGTTTTCATGGGTTGTCCTGCGTCACGGGTGGGTGCGGCATTTCGTCATCGTAGGCGTTCGCAATCGTTTTTCAGGCTGCTAGCATGACGGGATGCGATTGATTCTCAACGGTGATGATCGGGAGGTGTCGGCGTCGACCGTGGCTGAGTTGCTGGAGGCGTTGGGGCTCGGCCATCAGCCGGCGGCGGTGGAGGTGAATGGCCGGGTGGTGCCCAAGCGGGATCATGGGGAGGCGTCGCTGGCAGAGGGTGATCGGGTGGAGGTGGTGACGCTGGTGGGTGGGGGTTGAGGTTGGCGTTGGGGGGTTGTGTTTGCTTTTCAATGGATAACCGCCCTGCTCGGAGATGTGACGTGGCTGCGAATGGTGTGATTGAGAATGAGTCGGCGTTGGATGGACCTCTGGTGGTGGGCGGCCGGTCGCTGACGAGTCGGCTGATCGTGGGGACCGGGAAATATGAGAGCTATCCGGCGATGGAGGCGTGTCTGGATGCGTCGGGTGCCGAGGTCATCACGGTGGCGGTGCGTCGCGAGCGGCTGATCGATGCGGAGGGCAAGTCGCTGCTGGATTTCGTGGATACGGATCGGTACACGATTCTGCCGAACACGGCGGGGTGTTTTACCGCTGAGGACGCGGTGCGGGTGGCCCGGCTGGGTCGGGAGATCCTGGATCAGCTCGACAACCCCGGTAAAGACTGGGTGAAGCTGGAGGTGCTGGGCGACAAGAAGACGTTGCTGCCCGATCCGGTGGGGACGCTTGAGGCGACGAGGGAGCTGGTGGCAGACGGTTTCAAGGTGCTGTGTTATTCGAGTGATGATCCGATCATGGCGATGCGTATCAAGGAGGCGGGTGCGGCGAGCGTGATGCCGGCGGGGTCGCCTATCGGTTCGGGTCAGGGGGTGTTGAATCCGAGTGCGATCGCTCTGATTCTGGAGCTGCTCAAGGATGGCGATCCGGATTATCCGGTGATCGTGGATGCGGGCGTGGGGACGGCTTCGGATGTCTCGGAGGCGTTCGAGCTGGGTGCGGATGGCGTGCTGTTGAACACCGGGATCGCGCACGCGAAGGATGCGCTGCGGATGGCGCACGCGATGCGTCATGCGACGGTGGCGGGTCGGTTGGCCTACCTGGCCGGCCGGATTCCGCGGAAGCTGTACGCGAATGCGTCGAGCCCGTGGGAGGGTGTGATCACTTACATCCCGGGTGAGTGAGTTGTTGAGTTCATTGATCGACATGATTGGAGTTTGTGATGATGCGTTGGTGTCTAGGTGTGGTGGTGGCTGGGTTGGTGGCGGTTCCTGTGATGGCTCAGGAGGCCGATCCGGAGGTGGGAACGGTGGTGCGGTTCGAGACGTCGGCGGGTCAGATCGATGTGGAACTGTTTGACGAGCGGACGCCCGGCACGGTGAAGAACTTTTTGCGGCTCGTGGATGAGAAGGCCTATGACGGATCATTCTTCCATCGTCTGGTGCCCGGGTTTGTGATTCAGGGCGGGGGGTTCAAAGCGGTTGAGGATGACGAGGGGCAGCTCACCGTCGATGAGGTGAAGGATCACGGGCCGGTGAAGAACGAGCCGGGGCTGGAGAATGTGAAGGGGACGATCGCAATGGCGAAGCTGGGCGGCGATCCCGACTCGGCGACGAACCAGTTCTTTTTCAGCCTGGGCGACAACCGGGAGAACCTGGACAACCAGAACGGTGGGTTCACGGTGTTCGGGCGGGTGATCGCGGAGGATTTCGAGGTGCTGGATCGGATGAATGGGCTGCAGCCTGTGAATGCCGGCGGGCCTTTTTCGTCGCTGCCTTTGATGGAACTTCCGGAGGAGCCGGTGCTGGGCCCGGAGGTGATGGTGATGATCGACTCGATCCGTGTGGTTGATCCCGACGCCGAGGAAGCGGCCGAGGGTGAGGCGGATGCGGGTTCGGACGGCTAGAGGGGCTGTCCGGGCGGCGGTGGGGGCTGCTTATCTGAGAAAAGGTTGGCCATACGGGCTGAGGGGTTAAAATTAAGTAGCCAGCGGGTGTTCTGTGCTATCCCGCGTCCCGAGGTGACGCCTGGTGTGTCTGGGCGGTATAGAGGAAGTAGGACTTATGAACCGGGCCCTGATCTGTGCGGCGTTGGCGGGTGTGTTTGTGGGCGGGGATGCGGTGATGGCGACGGTCAATCCGGGTCATTCGGTGGCTCGGTTTGAAACGGTGCTGGGCCCGATCCACATCGAGGTCTATGACGACGACACCCCGCTGACCGCGGCGAACTTCAAGACGCTGATCGAGCAGGGTGCCTACGACAACATGTTTTTTCATCGCTCGGCCCGACTTTTGGACGGGACGCCTTTTGTGGTTCAGGGCGGCGGGTTCAATCTGGCGGACCCCGAGTTGGGTCCGATCGGGAACGTGCCGAATAACGGCCCGGTGCTGAACGAGCCGTTTTTCTCGAACACGCGTGGCACGGTGGCGATGGCCAAACTCGGCGGCGATCCGAACAGCGCGACGAATCAGTTTTTCTTCAACGTCGGTAACAACGGCGAGAACCTGGATTTCCAGAATGGCGGGTTCACGGTGTTCGGGAACGTGCTCGGCGATGACATGGATATCGTCGACGACATCGCCGATCTGCTGCGGGTGAATGCGGGGAGTCCGTTCAACGAGTTGCCGGTGCTGAACCCGCCCGTGAACGGCACGATTCTGTTTACGGATCTGGTGCTGGTGACGCGAGCGATCGTGGTGGTGCCGGGTGATGCGAACTTTGACGGGGTGGTGGACCTGATTGATCTGTCGACGCTGGCCACGAACTTCGGGGCGACGGATGTGGTGGGTGCCGAGTTTGGCGATTTCAATTTCGACCGCGTGGTGGACCTGATCGATCTGTCGACGCTGGCCACGAATTTCGGCGCAGGCAGCAGCGTGCCTGAGCCGGGTGCGGCGGCGGGGCTGCTGGGCCTGGCGGTGATGCTCCGTCGGCGGGCGGGTTAGGCGGCTGGGCGTCTGCGGGTCACGAGCGCGAGTCCGGCCAGGCTCAGAATGGCGGCGGGTTCGGGGATGAGGACGAGTTCGGCTTCGCCGCCGATCTGGCCGATGACGCGGGTGAAGGTTTCGGAGGTGCCGACGGCGACTTCAAGATTCAGTGTTGCGAGGTCACCATCTTCGAGGACAACCTGCAGGAAATTGCCGCCATAGTAGTACGGCTGCGGATGATGAAAGTAAGCGAGGTAAGACAGGTGAGTTGTGCTTTCTGAAGAGGCCCCTACCCCTAACGAGGTGTATTGCTGATTTGAGATCAGCACCTGCGTGTCGGTAGCCGGATCGATGTTGTTAGCCAAAAGGAGTGCATTGGCGTCGCTGGTCACCACGGAGGTGTTATCGACGGTGGCCTGTTGTAGGGAAGCCCCTTCGAGTTCGATTTCTAAGGCCTTGATGCCCTTGTCGGCGACATCGATTCGGAGGGTGTAGGTCGAGAAACCGGGCATGCCGGGCGTGGGCTGGACGGAGTCAAGAGCGAGCCCAAGTTCGCCGGCCCGCGAATAGATGATGGGTTTGGGGGGCTGCGTGACGTCGAATGGAGGTACCGAGAGAAGGGGATCGCCGATACGACCTTTGAAGACAATCTCCTGCGGCGTGGCAGGGTTCTGGCCTGCAAGCCTCAAGCGGTAGTCAACAGCACCGTCGCTTGGTGTGATCAGTCGTGCTACATCGGCTGCTCCATAAATACCTACACCGTATCCAAGTGTGAGAAAGCTGGCCGCCAGACCCTGGTTGGTCTCATGGGATTCGACCACCCAGAGCGGATCGGTTTCCCGGCTGAAAAGGATCTGGGAGTCGTGGCTGGGATTGCGGCCGATGAGGTTGATGAAGGCGTTGGTTTCTTCGAAGACGGTCTTGATGCCATAGGGCTGGATCTGGAAGAGCTCGGTGGCGGCAAAATTGAAACTAAAGGCATTGAGCCAGCCCCTGTCGTTTCTGCCCAGATTAAAGGTGTACTCGGTGTAACCGGGCAGTTCGGGGATGAGGCGCTCGCGAATTTCGAGATCGATGGGGCCGATGGACTCGGTGAAGGCTTCGGCGTGGAGGGTCAAGAGACTGGAAATTAGCAGGGTGGCGATGGCAAGGGGGACGCGGCTGTTCATGGTTCTGTTCCCGGTTGGTGGAAGCCGATCGGCAGAGATTTGAAGGAGGTTTTCCTTCCCAGCTTATCGCAAGTTTCTGGTTTTCCGACCCATAAATGGTGCAAATAGCCGCAAACGATTATCGGGCTGGCTTGGATTGGTCGGTCGCTGTCTGGGCTTGGGTCGATAGCTAACCTATGGCTTTAGCGACAACGGAGCATGGCGTTGGTGGGTTGTCTCTGCGGGCAAGAATGCTGCTTGGCCTGGAGCGATGGTTTGCGGTGGCGGACTCGGGCCCGCGAGATGAGGGGGATCAGGCTGAGCACGAGTATGGCAAGGCTGCGGGGAGTTATCAGCGGTTTGTGGATGAGTTGGGGTCGGTCGCGGGTCGGGACGTGCTGGACTTCGGCTGCGGCTGGGGCGGGGAGAGTGTCTGGCTGGCGGAGCGTGGGGCTCGGGTGGTGGGGTGTGATATCAGTGGATCGGCGATCGAGCACGCGCGGGCGTTCGCCAGTCAGAAGCGGGAAGCGAACGTGCGGTTCGAGGTCTGCTCCCCGATCCGGCTGCCGTTCGCGGATGATTCGTTCGATGCGGTGTTCTCGACAGACGTGTTCGAGCACGTGATGGATCTGCCGGCGGTGCTGGGCGAGCTTCGGCGCGTGTTGCGGCCGGGTGGGGTGTTGCTGACGCGGTTTGGGCCGCTTTTCTACAGCCCGCTGGGGTATCACGTGCCCTGGGCGACGCAGGTGCCCTGGGCGCACCTGGTGTTCGGGCTGGGACCGATCATGGAGGTCCGAAATCGCAAGCGATCGCCCATCGAGGTGCGTTCGTGGGAAGAGACGGGGCTGAATCGGGCGACCTACGGGCGGTTTGCACGAGCCGTTGAGAGCAGCGGCTGGGGCGTGGAGCGGCTGGAGCGCATCCCTGTGCGTGGGCTTGGCTGGGCGGCGGCGCTGCCCGGACTGGGCGATCTGATGACCTTCGGGGTGGATGCGCGGCTGGTGGCTTAGGCCACTGCTTTTGCGAGCAAGCCTGTCTGGGGGGACACTGCCGGGATGAACAAGCGATCCTCCCTTCTGTCGTTCTTTGTGGTGATGTTTCTGAGTGGTGTGGCGGTGGCGGAATTGTCGCTGCCAGCGGTGTTCGGTCATCACATGGTGCTGCAGCGCGATCAGCCGATGCCTGTGTGGGGTCAGGCCGCTGCGGGTCAGGCGGTGACGGTGCAGTTGCTCAGGGGCGATGACCCGCTGCCGTTGGTGCAGGCGTTCACGGAGGCGGATGAGGCGGGAGCCTGGCGGGTGGACCTCGAGGCCCAGCCGGCCGGTGGTCCGTACCGGCTGGTTGTTCGAGGCGGGACGCTGATTGAGTTCATGGATGTGTACGTGGGCGAGGTATGGCTGTGCGGCGGGCAATCGAACATGGAATGGCCGGTGCGATTGTCGGACAACGCCGAGGCGGAGATGGCTGCGGCCAATGACCCTTTGATTCGGCACTTCAATGTGCCGCGGACGGTGGCGGCGGTGGCTTTGACCGACACGGACGCGAGTTGGACGGTGGCATCGCCTGAGACCGTGGGTGGTTATACCGCGGTGGGCTATTACTTCGCGCGGGAGTTGCGGAATCGGTTGGGGGTGCCTGTGGGCCTAGTCAACAGCACGTGGGGCGGGACGCGCATCGAGCCGTGGATCTCGCCAGCAGGGCTTGAGGCTTTTCCCGGATTAGCGGAGCAGGCGGCTGACGTCACCGAGAAGGCCATGGCTTTTACGGGAACCGAGGAGGAAGCGCGGGCTCAGGTCGAGCGCGAGCAGGCCGCCTATTCGCAGGCGGTGGCGAAGCGTCGTCGGATGGTGATCGAGGGCGGGCGTGGCCTGGCTGAGGGCTGGGCAGAGCCGGGCCACGATGTGAGCGACTGGCTCATTTTGGAAGTACCCGGGCATTGGGAGGATGCGGGCATCGAGGCTTTGCACGGATTCGATGGGGTGGTCTGGTATCGACGGACGTTCGATGTGCCTGCGTCGTGGGTCGGTCGTGACCTGGTGCTTGAACTGGGCGGGATCGACGATATCGATGACACGTACATCAATGGCGTTGAAGTCGGCTCGACGGGTTTCGATGTTGGGGATCACTGGCGAACGCCACGCGTCTATCGGGTGCCGGGCGCACTGATCGATGGGCGAGAGGTGACGCTGGCGATCCGTGTGGGGGACTGGTACTACGCGGGCGGGTTCAACGGGTCGGCGGCGTTGATCAGGGCTCGACTGGCCGACTCGGAGGACGTGTCTGTTCCGTTGGCAGGCAGCTGGCGGGTCAGGATCGATGAGGCGGCTGAGGTGGGACCGATGCCTCAGGCACCGGCCTCGCCTGCGCTCGGTGGGGCAACCCATCGAACGCCTGCGGCTTTGTACAGGGGCATGATCCATCCGGTGGTGCCGTATGGCCTGCGTGGCGCGATCTGGTATCAGGGCGAGTCGAATGCGGCCGAGGCCGAGGCTTACCGGGACCTGCTGCCTGCGATGATCGATGACTGGCGGGCCGTCTTTGAGCGGGAGGCCTTGCCCTTCGGTGTGGTCCAGCTCGCGAATTTCAGGGAAGCCAGCCAAGTGCCGGTCGAGAGCGGCTGGGCCGAGCTCCGCGATGCCCAGCTGGCGACGGCAAAGGCGGTGGATGGGGTGGGACTGGCGGTGACGATCGATATCGGCGACGCGGATGATATTCACCCCCGCAACAAGCAGGACGTGGGGAGTCGGCTGGCCCGTTGGGCGATGGCCGAGGCCTATGGACAGCCGGGGACCGGATACAGCGGACCGATGTTTGACCGGGCTTTCTTTCTGGAAGATCGGGTCGTGGTGACGTTCTCACTCTTTGGGTCGCGGCCAGCCGTGCGGGGTGGCGGGGACCTGGGCGGGTTCGCGTTGGCGGGACCTGATGGCGTCTGGCACTGGGCGCAAGCCCGGATCGAGGGCGATCGGGTGGAGGTGTGGTCGGACGCGGTGGAAGAACCGGTGGCGGTTCGGTACGGCTGGGCGGACAACCCGGTGCGGGCGAATCTGGTGAACACGGAGTGGCTGCCTGCTTCACCCTTCATGACCCAGAAGCCTGCTGCGGATGAGGGCGGGTAAAGGGCCTTTAGCCGGACCAGTCGACCGAGCGTTCGGCCAGGGTCTCGAGCATGGACGCGCTGACGGTCTGCGGGTCGGGGGTGGCGTCGATGACAGCGTAGTGATCGGGGTCGCGGTCGGCCTGGTCGAGGTAGCCCTGGCGGACGCGGCGGTGGAAGGCGGCTCCTCGGAGTTCGATGCGGTCTTTGGCGGCGTCGAATTCCTGCTGTCGGACGAGGGGGTTCATGCGCTTGGCAGCGGTTTGCTCGTCCACATCGAAGACGAGCACGAGGTCGGGCCAGGTCTGACCGACGGCGACGCGGCCGACGGCGAGGATGTCTTCGGGCTCCAACCCCCCTGCCGTGCCCTGATAGGCAAGGGTGGATGAGATGAAGCGGTCGGCGATGACGAGGGCCCCGCGGTCGATGGCGGGCCGGACTTCTTCGGCGAGGAGTTGGGCGCGGCTGGCCATGAACAGGAGCATCTCGGCGGTGAGGTCGATGGCGTCGTGGTTGGCGGGGTCGAGCAGGACGGCGCGGACCTGCTCGCCGACGTAGGTGCCGCCCGGCTCGCGGACAGTGACGACCTCGAGGCCGGCGTTCTCGGCGTCGGTCACGAGGCGCTTGATCTGGGTGGACTTGCCGGAGCCGTCGGGTCCGTCGAAGACAAGGAACCGGCTGCGGAGACGCTGCATCCATGCGTGGTCGTGGGCGGGCATGGGGCGAAGATAGCGAAGGTTCGGGGGTTTCGCAGGCGGTAGGTGGACGGGTGTTTTTTTGGGGCGTGTCCGTGTCGTGGCGGGGTTCGGCTAGGATCGTGGTTATGCCGACGAAATGGACGGACGACCCGCTGGAACCGTACCGCCAGGCTCAGGCCGAGCAGGGCGCGGCTTTTGGAGTGACCCTCTGGAACAGCGAGGCCTCGCAGCGAAAGCGCTTCCGGGTCTTCCGGGAGATGGTTTTTCTGGAGGGCAAGCGGGTGCTGGATGCGGGTTGTTCGCGGGGAGACCTGGCAGCCTATCTGCTGGAGCACGAGGTGCGGTACGGGCACTACGTGGGGGTGGACGGGATCGCCGAGGTCATCGGGTTTGCGGAGAAGCGGGGTCTGCCCGATACGACGTTCGTCGCGGCGGATCTCCTGGCAGAACCGGAGGTCCTGCTGGCGCAGCGTCCGCAGGTCGTCCTGCTGTCGGGGACATTGAACACGATGGACGAACCGACGGCGCAGCGCTTGCTGGCGTCGTGCTGGGAGGCCTGTTCGGAGACGCTGGCATTCAACTTCCTGTCAGACCTGGCGGGCCCGGATGCCCCGCCTCAGGACTATCCTGCGACCCGGCTGCCGACCGTCCGTCTCCTCGAATGGGCGGCCAGGGAGGCCCGGGGCAACGTCATCCTGCGGCAGGATTATTTCCGCTACGGGCACGACGCCACGATCGTGATGCGTCGAGACTGATACGGGCTGTTGGCGGCATTCGGCTCAGCGGCGGGCTTCGACACTGTCGGGCAGCTCGATCGACCACTTCGAAGCATTGGTGAGCGAGCGGGGGAGGCCGGTGTCGTCGAGGATCAGCGGCTCCCAGTGCTGGATGTCGTGGCCTTTGATGCCATCGGGTCGGGAGCCCCAGAGGTCGGCCATCCAGATGTGCTGCGGGCCGTCGGGTGTCTGGATGGTGGCGATATCGGTCTGCTGGCCGGGCACGATGATCCGGCCGTCGACGGCACGGTTGATCTCGCCGACACGCTGCCAGGGGCCCATGGGTGTCTCGGCCCGGTAGACCTCGGCGTTCGCCCCGGCGGGGCAGAAGCAGCAGGTCTTGCCGAAGATGGTGTAGACGTAGCCGTTGTGGCGGTACATAGCGGGCGCTTCGACGTAGGCGGCGAAGGTGCCTGAGTTCTCTTTGGTCGAGGCGGTCAGTGACTCGTCGAGTCGATCGACGGACATGTGGTGGTGACCGTCTGGCGTTTCCATGATGGAGGTGTAGATGAGGTAACCGGTGCCGTCTTCATCGACGAAGACGTTGTGGTCGCCGGGCTGGGGCATCGCGACCTCGGCGCCGGTCTGGACCATCTCGAAGGGGCCTTCGGGGTTGTCGGCGATGGCGACGCCGAAGTGCCCTTCCCAGAGCACGGGATACCAGTTGAACCAGAGGACGTACTTCTCGGTGGCGGGGTTGTAGACGACGTAGGGCCGGTAGCCGACGCCTTCGAGCGTCTTGGTCAGGAGGTCGCCGTGGGGCGTCCAGTTTTCCAGATCGGGCGAGCTGTAGACGACGTAGCGATTGGCCGGGGTGAAGCCGTCGGTGTCTTCGTACCCGGTACCGTAGAGGTAGAAGCGTCCCTCGAACTGCCGGAGGCAGCCGTCGTGCGCGTCGATGATGTCGCCATGGATATCGACGCGGGGCTCAGTGTTATGGATGTTGGCGATCATGGGTGTACTTTCTGATCGGTCTTCAGTTCGAGGGTGGCTTCGCCGGTGAAGCGGGTTCCGGGCTTGACGATGATCTCCTCGAACTTGATCGACTTCATCAGGTGAGGCTCGGTGCCGCCATTGTGGAAGTCGTAGACGTTGAGATGGAAACCATCGGTTCTTGGACCGTGCTTCTCGGCGGTAAAGATGGTGTCGTCGAGGTCGTCGTTGGCGGGGATGGCCTGGAGGTGCTGTCGACCCTTGGCGAGGATGATGGCGGCGGTTCCGCTGTCGTGCACCAGCCCGCCATGGTGGAAGTCGAACCGGGTCGCGCGGAAGTCGCGGGTGACGCCTGAGATCTTGTCCTGCGACCAGGGCCAGGGGCGGTGACCATCGACGACCTGCTCGATGTGCCGCTGGTCGGCGTAGGCCGGGTCGCCGGTGGCCGGCGCGGTGCCCGTAGCCCGACCGATGTGGCTATCCGGGTAAACGGACCAGAAGGCATCACGCTGCCAGGTGAAGTGGTCGAAGCCTTCGGCGACCGGGATCTGCAGGCCGGAGGCAAAGAGATTGAACTCCTGATCGCGGGTCCAGGTGAAGTCGTAGGCGACCGTGGCCTTGCCGTCGCTGTGGATGGTGGTGGTCATGGTGCCGATGGCATCGTCGGCGTAGCCGCCGTAGGCGGTGATGCGGAGAAGGTTGTCGGTGCTGTGGACCATGACGGACTCGGCTTGCCAGTCGGTCACCTGGTTGACGAGCGTCAGTTGCCCCTGCCTGCGGAAGAAGCGGAGCTGAGCAGGGAGGACGTTGAGGGTTGGTGATCCGTTGATAACGGTCCGGTTGTCGACGGAAGCACTGGTGATGAGCCCGGTGCTCTGGTCGATCCGATAGGTCGTGTCGCCTACCGTGGCGATCCAGTGGTTGCCTCGCTCGGTGACATCGATGTCGAACGTTTCAGGCTCTTCGGCCTCGGTCGGGAGGTCTTCTTTACGCACGGTCAGGTGGTAGCGGTCGACCTCGTGGCCGTTGGGATCGATCACACGGAGTTCGACGGGCTGCTCGGCTTCGGGATCGATCGGCAGCAGCAGGGTCGAACGGCTGTGGGGCTTGCCTTCAATCTTGGCCTCACCTGACGTCTCGCCGTGTTTCCAGGCGAAGGTGACCTCGGAGAGATCGGTGAAGTCGTAGCGGTTCTCGACGGTGTAGGCGACAGCCGTGAGTTCGTCGCGATAGGTGCCGGCGGTTTCGTGGATACGAACGGGGGAGTGCGACTTCTGGACGTGCCAGTAGAGATCGTTGATGCGCCGCTGTGCATCGAAGACACCTCGCCAGATGCCGGGAGCACCGATGTTGCGGTAGGGAGCGCCTTTGAAGTGGAAACCACCCATGAAGTGAGGGACGTTGTAGAGATGGTTCAGGTGGATCTCGGCGTAGGCGGCCCAGTACTCATCGACGCCTGGATCGAACGCGATCTCCTTCACATTATTCGTGTGAACGTGCAGCCATTCGGTGAAGAAGATCGGCCGGTCTTCGGGGTAGTCCCACGCCGGGTCATGGACCCGTGAGAGATCGGAGAGATCGGCCACGGCGGCGGTTTTATCGCGCGGGTAGTGGTCGTCATTGATGTCCATGTACGGGATGGACACACCGAGTCGGGCATCCGAACCGAAGAACAGCGGCCGGCTGGGGTCGCGCTTCTTCATGCCGAGGGCGGCGACCTTGAAGTAATCGTAATAAGCGCATTCGTTGCCAAGACCCCAGGTCAGGACGGAGGGGTTGGAGTAGTAGCTCTCGATCATCGTGGCGACGTGGTGGCGGTAGGGTCCGGCGATGGACGGATCGGCTCCGAAATCGCCGAGCGGGCCGCGGTCGTACATCATGATGGAGACCATGGCCTCGACCGTCGTGTAAATACCGAGTTCGTCACAGAGTTCGGCGTAGTCGTAAACCGGCGTGGGTCGTGAACGCAGGGCGTTGAAGTTGGCACCCTGGAACAGCTTGATATCGCGCTCGATCATCTCACGCGGGACGGACTCGCCGTAGTCGGGATGGGTGATGTGGTAGTTGGTGCCGCGTAGCTTGACGGGTGAACCGTTGACCAGGAGCTGGTGGCCTTCGACGTAGACCTCGCGGAAACCAAAACGCTGACGAGCCGACATGACGGTCCCGTCGCCATCTTTCAGCTCGGCGTGGATGTGGTAGAGGTGAGGCGTCTCAGCGGTCCAGGTCTTGAAGCCCAACACCTTCATCGGGACCGTGAGTTCGAGGGTCTGCCCCGCGGCAATCGCGGGCAGCAGCGTGGTCGACTCGGCCGGGTTGAGTTCCACGGTCTGGCCGTCGGCGGTGGTGAGGGAGAAGGCGAGCGACGCGGTGGAGATCGACTGATCGCTGTGGTTGGCCACGCGCACGTGGGCGTTCATCGTGGCGGCGGTGTTGTTCTGGTCGAGGTCGGTGTCGACGTGCAGACGACCCAGGTTGAGCTTGGGCAGAGCCTGGAGGTAGACATCCCGGGTGATCCCGCCAAGCTCTCGGCGTGACCAGTGGGTGACCAGTGATTTCTCGATGGTGAGGACGAGTTCGTTGGCCTGGCCGGGTTTGGCAAACTCGGTGATGTCGTACTCGCTGGGGAGGGTCGCGATGTCATTGCCACCGACCTGCTGGCCGTTGATCCAGAGCTTGCCGTAGCCATCAACACCCTCGAAGCGAAGGATGATGGTTCGACCCGCCCAGTTGGCCGGGATATCGAGGGTGCGTGTGTAAGCAACAGGCACGCCAAACTCCCGGTGCATCCGGGGGAAGCCCTGGAGCGCAAAGTGACGCGGGATCTCGAGCTCCGCCCAGTCACTGATGCTGGCGGCGGTGCCGTCGAAGGTGTCGGGCACGGCGTGCACAAACTGCCAGGTGCCGTTGACCGAGATGCGGTGGTTGTCGAGGTCCGGGACGTCAAGGTCGCGGGGGGTCAACCGGACGAAGGGGAGGATCTCGGCGTTCACGCCCGAGCTGGCATAGCCGAGCGACGCGGGGTTGTCGTCGACCGGGTCCTCATCGGTGCGTGCGTCTGCGGGATCGCCCTGGATGTCGGACTGGGCCAGGGCCGTCTGGCCGAAAGCAGTCACGAGCAGCAGGATCGCTGCGAGCAGAAACCTCCAGGCTGAGGCGGATCGGGAGGCAGGATGAGCGGACGCCGACGTTGATGGCATAGCGTGTTGGTTCCTTTGGGAGGAGGTTTGCGTTGGGCCCAGTGACACAGCGGCCTGGGTGAAAGCCCTTGACGGCGGTTTGGCCGCCAAAGACTAGGAGGATCTGCATTCAGCCCGTATGGGCCAAGTGAGATCAGGCGTGACGACGCCTGAGCATCGCAGCACTCAGTGCGAGCAGCGCGACCGAGGCCGGCTCTGGGATCGCGCTGACGACGAGGTTGTCGATGAAGCGTGCATCAAAGTTGTTGGAACTGATGGTGAGAGAACCGAAGTTCGAGCCACCAGTGGTCACGAAATCCTGAGAGATCGTGCCGTCAACAAGGACGTTGATGTCGATGTTGTCGGTGTCGCCATAGGCACCGGGCACCTGTGGCGTCACAGTCAGCAGCAGCGTGTGCGGCGCCACGGGATCGAGGTAGTCAAAGTTGGAGTCTGAGACGTTGTCGATGAAGGCCTCGGCGTTGGCGGCATTGCCGGCGTTGGCCTGCTGGAACAGGATCGACCAGTCGGCTGCGCCGATCGCGGTGAAGTCGCTCAGAGGGGCACTGGCATCAACACCAAGGCCCATCGCGATATAACCACCGCCACCGGGACCGCTGGCGGGCGGGGTCACGAAGCGGCCAAAGTCCATTGCCACGGTGAAGCCATTAGGGGCCACGGTGGTGACATCGAAGTCGTAAAGGCTGGATGTGCCGAACGGGATACCGAGGCTGCCGTTGGTCACGGCGTTACGGCCGCCGCCGCCACGGCTGGGTCCTGCGATCCAGGCCTGCACGTTGGTGCCGCCGAAGGCGTTATCGTTGGTACCCCAGTCCGAGAAGTTGGGGTCAGCACCGTTGGGATCACCGTTGGCGTCGCCGCTGCCGGTGACGCGGTCGAACGAGTCCGAGTAGATCACGCCGGCATCGGCGGTACCGACAAACAGCGTGGTGGCGAGGGCTGCGATTCCTAGTTTCATTCCGTCATGCATCTTCATTTCTCTTTCCTCTCTTAGGGTGAAGCGAATCAGACAGGGTTGTGTGCCATACGGGCACGAGGGGTGAGTGAGTCAGTCCAGTTGTGGGGGCTTGGCAGGAGCGGGATCAAGACTGGCGTAGTCCTGATGCCATTCGAGGTCCCAGAGCCCGTTAATCGGTACAGCGCGGGCACTGCCGTCAGCAAAGGCAATGTTAACGATGTCACGGTGGCGATCCATGTACATCTCGTGGTAGCCATAGATACGCATCGGGACGGTGTTGACGAAGGGAGCCGACTTGTCGTGCACGGCGAGTTGCCCGGGAGCACCAACAGTGGTTGCTCGCACGCCATCCGGAGCGATCGCAATCCAGCAACCATCGCCGGCAAATGGCACGTTGCTGGTATTGCGAACCGAATCAAAACCCTGGAAGCGTATGTCGTTGCGGTGTTGAAGCCCCTGGGCATTGGCAACAAAACCGGGCGTGTTGTTGGCAAACTGTTCGGTGGCAAACCATCCGTTGTAGGTGTAGCTACTTCGGGTCTCGAAGCCGCCAAAGCCTCCACGCTGATAAGCGGTTTTCGCGGTGCCACCCCAGTCATTGTTGCTGATGCGTACCGCACCCTGCGCCACGGCATCATCCACATTCTCGATCGAATCTGTTTCGGGACAGATGTTGACCGTGTCAGTGTCCTCAAGATCAAGATAGCCACCATCGGTCAGCAGGTTCATCGGATAATTGTTGTAGCCGGCGAAATCGTTATCGGTGAGCCATGTGAAGTAGGCAACGCCGATCTGTCGGACGTTGCTGCCACAGGCAAGCGTGCGAGCCGTGCTTCGAGCAGCTCCCAGGGCCGGCAGGAGAATACCGATCAGCAGCGCGATGATGGAGATCACGACCAGCAGCTCGATGAGGGTGAAGCCGCGTCGGGTTTGCGAGAGGTTGTTGCGGAGCGTGCGAGTTGACATTGATCCGTCCTTAGTCAAGGAAGGTGGCCGTTGCTTGAGCCACAGAGGCGATTCGCCAGAGCCTGGCGGTTTGAAAGGCCCGGTGCCCGCCGTTGAGCGGGGCCGGGCTTCAGCGTGACAACGATTAACGGCGACGAACCGCGGCGAGGGCACCTAGGCCGAGCAGCGCGAGGCTGGCCGGCTCGGGTACGGCAGACGTGCCGAAGTTGGTGGCAAGCAACGAGAGGTCGATCAGATCAACGACGGCATCGGTGTTGAAGTTGCCGCCCGCCCAGCCAGCGGTGCTGTTGAAGCTGGTGGCCAGGGCCGAGAGGTCGATCAGATCGACATTGCTATCAAGGTTGGCGTCGCCGGGAACTGTGCCGAGGATGTTGCTGATGAGGTTGTCGAGGTCACCGGCATCAACCGCGCTGCTGCCATCGAGATCGAACTGGCTGTCACTGGAGCCGGCACGGATCGCGGCGGTCAGCAGGTCGATGTCAGCGGCATCGACGATGGTGTCGCCATTGAAGTCACCCGCGACGCCATCGGGCGCGGTGTCGAGTGAGGAGATGATGAGGTTGTCGATCTGAGCGTCACCCGAGTTGGTCGTCCAGCCGATGTAGCCGAAGTGCTCGCCGTCTGAGCCAACCGTGTGGGTCGCAGCGGACACAGGATTGAAGACCGGCGTCAAACCGGGAGTCAGCGTGGCGATTGAGATGGAAGCCGTCACCTGATCGCCCACATCGAAGCCATCGGGCGCTTCCACCTTGATCGATGCACGATGCAGCTCGGTGGAGAAGCCGAAGGCTCCATTGATGTCGCCGGGAGGGTCGAGCTTCACGGTGCTTTCGAACACCTGCATGCGGCCGGTGCCCAGACCATCATCCTGGAAGATCCAGAGGTGTTCAGCAGCGTGATCCGCATTAAAGATGGGACGGAACGCAGCACCATCGCTGGTGTTGGCCGCTTCAAACGGATCGTAGCCGTAGAAGAAGCTGAGGAAACCGCCCGAGCGACGGAAGTCGAACTCAACGGTGTAACCGCCACCGAAGAGGACATCGGGATCGGAGGCGAGATCGTAATTGACCATCGCAGCACCGAAACGAATGATGCCCTCGTTATCGTTGGGGTCGCCATCAAACTGGGCGCCATCGCCCTCCTGAACAGTCTGATCGACGCCACCATCTGTCGGTGGCCGGCTTGGGGTCGTGATGTAGGTCTGGACGATGCTGCCGCCATCGGCGTTGTCGTTGGCACCCCAGTCGGAGAAGGTGTCGCCGTTGTCGGGCAACGTGTTGCCGCTGACACGCTCGAACTGATCGGAGATCAGGACCTTCGGCGTTTGAGCCTGAGCGGCAGCGGCGAAACCGGTGGCCGTGAGAGCGGCGATAAGTGTGCTGGTGCAGGCGTTCTTCATGGTTTTCTCGACCCTTTCTGGTGCACGGCTGTGCGTGATGCCTTGGAAACGCGATGGCTGACTGGACTGGCTGTAACCGGTGCTTGTTTGATCTTGACACGTGACCAAATGAGACTATGACTATGTGAGAGTTTAAACCGAAGATTCAGGCTTGCAACGCTCATTTTGTGACAAAACTTGATCGATTGTGATCGAAGGCGCTATGAAGGTCCCAATTTCTCCATCTCCCCAGCGAAGTAAAGCTGCGTCGTCTTACACCATGCGGTATTTCACGCGTTTTACGGTGATGGCGCCTGTGCGGGGTGTGCCCTGCCCGTTTTATCTGGGCCAGGGGACCGCAACGAGTTCCCTTTACGATTCGCGACTGGTTCCCCAGGAACCGATGTCCGAACACGTGGTGTTCAAGCTGGCGCTTTCGGAGGGTGGGGTCGCCTGGGACAACGATGAGAGACGGCCGCTCCGCCCGGGCGAAGGCGTTTTCCGGCTGGTCGAGGACCAGCGCATCCACGAGGGCTACGACCCCGACCACCGCGGGCCCTATGAGTTCATGGGGTTTATCTTCAGCGGGCAGATCGCCGTCGACATGATCCTCCAGCTCCGAGAGAAGTACGGCAGCGTCTACAGCCTGCCGAAAGACTCCCCGATGATGCGTCGGCTGCAGGCCCTCGTCGAGGAACCCAGCCACACGATCCGGATGACCTCCACCGAGGGCTATCGGCTCTTCAGCGATCTGATGGTCGCGCTGATGGAAGGCGTTGAGGGCGTCGAGACCAATCGCTACTCGATCCGGCTGGCCGAGCAGGTCGAGCACACGATCCGCGACGACCTGGCTCATCCCTGGACCGTGCTGGAACTGGCCGAGCAATACGGCGTGACCCGCGAGCACCTCACCCGAGCGTTTACCCGGGCCTACGGCCAGGCCCCGCACCGCTACGCCCTGGAGTTGCGCATCCAGGAAGCCGCCAGACGGCTGCGGCACACCGATGACCCCGTCAAACGCATCGCGATGGAGCTTGGCTTCGGCTCCCAGGCCGCGTTCAGCCGTGCCTTCCGTCGTGTCCAGCAGATGACGCCTTCGGATTACAGAGCGGTCAAGCTGCGTGAATCCTGGCAGACACGCGCAGGAGGGTCCTCATGAGTACCGCGGACCGAAAGCCTGTCAACATCCTGATGATCCACAGCGATCAGCACCGCTACGACTGCCTGGGGTATCACGGACACCGCCAGCTGCAGACACCCCGGCTCGATCGCCTGGCTGCTGAAGGCGTAGATTTTTCCCACGCCTTCACGCCAACACCGATCTGCAGCCCGGCCCGGGCCTCGCTGGTGACGGGGCAATGGCCGAGCCAGCATCGCTGCATCAACATCCCCCCCTTCGAGGGATACACGCCGCTCCGTGCCGAAGGACCGCTGCTCTGGGAACTGCTGCATCAGGCGGGCTACAAGCAGGCCCACATCGGCAAGTTCCACAAAGAAACCGCGGAAGAGCCCCCTGCCTATGGCGTCGATATCTACGTGCCCGAAGAAGAGGGCTACGACGCCTGGCGGCAGGAACAGGGCCTGCCCGAGCGTGTGCGCACCAACGGATGGTTCGGCGAGATCGACCCCGGGATCACGGCAGAGCAGTCGCGCGTGGCCTGGGGAGCTCGGGAAACGATCTCGGCGATGGAACGCTTCGCCGCGTCCGGGCAGCCCTTTATGGTGCGCTGGGACCCCTCCGAACCCCACCTGCCGAACATGATCGCCCCCGAGCTGGCCGATCTCTACCCGCCCGAGACGATCGAGCCGTGGCCGAGCTTCCCGGATCCGCTTGAGGACAAGCCCGCGATCCAGGCACAGCAGCGGCGAACCTGGGGCACCGCGGATTGGTCGTGGAAGCAGTGGTCCCCGGTCGTCAGCCGCTACCTCGCAGAGATCACCCATCTCGATGAACACATCGGCCGGGTTCTGGATCGGCTGGAAGCGCTCGGTCTGGCTGAGAACACCCTCGTGATCTACTCGACCGACCATGGCGACCTCTGTGGCGCTCACGGCATGATGGATAAGCACTTCATGATGTATGACGATGTGCTGCGTGTGCCGTTAACCCTGCGCTGGCCCGGTGTCCTGCCCGCGGGTGAGGTCTGCGATGCCTTCGTCACCCATGAGCTCGATCTGGCCGCCACGATCTGCGAGGCCGCCGGCATCGAACAGCCCGCCTGGTTCGAGGGCAGGAGCCTGATCGACGTGGTGACCGGCAACGACCCGCAGCCCCGGGATTCGAGCTTCTCGATGTACCACGGCTGTCAACTCGGGCTTTTCACCTCGCGATCGGTGAGGGATCGCCGCTGGAAATATGTCTGGAACCTGACCACCGAAGACGAGCTCTATGACCTCGACACCGACCCCGCGGAACTGGTCAACCGGATCGGTGATCCCGCCTGCAGCGATGAGCGGAACCGGCTCCGCCTCCGGATGATCGGGTGGTGCGAATCGATCGGCGATCTAATTCTCAACGAGTTCACCCGGCCGCAGCTGGAGACACCCGGCGTCAAGCCATGACGCGAGGCGTTTGCAGGCATCCGGCCGGAGCCGGATCACAGGGTGTCTCTCAAAACCATCGACATGACCGATCGCTCACGCCGTTTGCGTGCTTCCTCGGCCGATTTGCCTGTCAGGCAGTAGGTCGGCTTACAGCGAGTTGGTTCCCTAGCTGTCGATATCCGCTTCAGCTCGGTCGTAACGACCCAGCAGACTGTTGAAGATTGAGAGTGTCCGTCGCGCAATACCGGTCCACCCGAACTGACGCCTGGCAAAACGCGCCCCCTCGATCGAGAGGCGCTCGCCTAGCTGCGGGTAGAGCATCGGCGCGGCGAGTGCCGAGGCGTACATGTAAGGCTGCTTGGGATCGGCGTAAAGGGCGTGCGTCCCGTAGTTGATGACCTCGTGCAAACCACCGTGCACAGTGACAACGGTTGGCGTTCCGCAGGCCATCGCTTCGATTGCGGTCATCCCGAACGGCTCGTAACGCGAGCACATCGCAAAGACAGAAGCCGCCCGGTAATGATCGGCGAGCTCTTCATCGGCGACATAACCGCGCCATTTGATATGACGCGCGACGCCTTCTTCCTTCGCGATCTCTTTGAGCTGCGCAACCTTCTTCTTGTCGCGTTCGGAGTTGGCTCCCGCTGCGATCACCACCCGGGCTTTGGGAAGCGCCTGCCGCAGATATGGCAGTGAGCGGATCAGGAGGTCGTAACCTTTGTTGGTTGCAACACGGCCCACGGCGTAGACATCGTGTTGGTTGAAGCCCAGCTTCTTCCGGATCGCATCCCGACGAGCTGGCTGCACCGGCATGAACCGACCTTCGTCGATGCCAGGCGGGATCATGGTCATGTGACTACTCGGAACGCCGTAGTCCTCGGCAAGGATGTCTACCTGCTGATCCGTCGTCGCGATGACGTGATCGCAGTTCCGGTAGACCAGAAACTCCTTGTCGACTCGCTCGTCGAACCGGTAGCCGGCATCGACCTTCTGCCCGGCATCTTTCATGCCCTTGCGCTTCCAGGTGCCGAGCGAGTGGGGCGTATGAACGTGGGCGATCTCGAGTTCTTCAGCGATGCGCTGGCCGGACCACCCCGCGTCCCAGTAGTGACTATTGACGACGTCGTACTGGAGTTTGTGCTCACGGACGTAGGCGAGCGTGTTCGTCACAAAGTCGGCGATGTGGTCGTGCATGTCCTCCTTGCGGATGAACTTCGGCCCACCAAACGGGATCCGGACCACGCGCAGGCCGTCGCTGATCTTGTCGACAGCGGGCTGTCGCTCAAAACGACGGGTGACGAGATCAACCTTGTACCCGAGACGACGAAAACGCTTGGCCAGTTCGAGCACAAAGACGACCTGCCCGCCCGTATCCGGCTTCCCGAGTTGAGGCTGCCCAGCGACGTAGCCGTGGACGGAGATCATGAGGATGGAGCCGGCATATTTCTGTTGTTTAACCATGATTGACTTCTTCAGGAGTTTTGCAGGCCTACAGCACCATAGGCGATGAGGCCCTCGAGGATGCCTGCTGCGTAGTGTGACACGGCCTCATGAAAGTTTTTTTCGGCTAGCGCCTCGCGCAATTCGGCACGGGCATTACCGACGATAACACCCCGGCTGGCGACCGCGAACAGCCCCACGTCATTCGCCGAATCCCCGGCAACCACAAGCCGATCCGTCGGAATCCGGAATCGATCGCACAGGTACAGCGTGGCGGGGCCCTTGCCCGAATCAGGCGGGAGAATATCCAGGTCCGAGGTGCCCGAGATCACCACATCGCAAGCCGACAAATCGGCAAGTTGCCGCCGGACGAGTCCACGATCACTCTCTGGCGGAATCGCAAAGCTGGCTTTATGAGGGGTCTGCATCACCGGCTCGTGAGCCCGCCAGCCCTGCTCACCCGCGAAGCGATCGAATGGCTCGCGGGACCACTGGCCAAACCGCTGCGACCAACCGGGATCCTCTTCACCATCGATCCGCACCTGCGTGCCCATCGCAGTGATGGTCGCTTGGGGTTGCCAACCTTCGAGTTGTGAAGCCAGCGTCTCACGCACACTCGCCCACGGCCGGCTGGAGTTCAGAACGATGGCCACGCCGTGCGCCGCACATTGGTCAATCAGTTGCCGGGTGGCTTCGTCGTCCCCGAGGAAGGTGTCATCGATATCACTGACCAGCAGCCAGTCCGGTGGGTGGTTGGAAATAGGCATGGTGTTAGGCAGCTGGTAAGTCCAGAAGATCATCCGCGAGAACCGGCGTGGCCCCGCTACGGGTGGCGACGTAGGCCCCAAGCCGATTCATCTGGTTCACGATGGCTTCGGGCTCCTGTCCGAGGACCAGCCCAACGATCAGGGCCGCATTGGTCGCGTCGCCCGCGCCAACCGTGTCGCTGTCGGCCTCGGGCTCGAACGACACAGGTCTTCCGGTGTAGCTCCGATCTGCCGTGTACAGCACGCAGCCATCAGCACCACGGGTCAGCGACAACATCTCCAGCGAGAAACGCTCAAGAAGATGCCGGGCGCGATCCTCATCGGTCTGGTGGGGTTGCGAGGCAAAAAGCCCGTCAAGCTCTTCGAGTTCCTCCCGATTCACCTTGGCATGCGTCGCGATCCGAAGACTCTGCTCCAGCAACTCGGGCGTGTAAAAATCCTGCCGCAGGTTCACATCGAAGAGCCGGTGACCGGTGCTGGCTTTCAGGATCGCCTGGATGGTGCCCCGGCTGACCGATGACCGCTGAGCCAGCGAGCCGAAGAGGATCACGTCTGCCCGGCTGGCAGCGTCGAGAGCCAGCGGGGTGGGTTCGATAAAGTCCCACGCCGCATCGGGCTCGATGGTGAACTTCGCATCACCCTGCTGGTCGAGACGCACCGTCGCCTGGCCGGTTGGGCGGGTCGGATCGGTTTGCAGGAGGTCGAGCCGGAGGTTTCGGGCCAGCAGTTCCTCGGCCAGCCGGTGCCCAAGGTCGTCATCGCCGATACGGCTTAGCATGTGCACGCGGTAGTCGGCTGGCAGCATCTGACGCACATGCACAGCGGTATTGACGGGGGCACCGCCCAACACGGCCTGATGCTCGAAAACATCGAAGAGCGCCTCGCCAACCGTCAGAACAACGCATGGATCTGGGTTATGGTCCATGCATTGAACTTAACACCAAGGACCTGGAACACAAGCAGACCATGTACAGCAGCAACGGCTTTATCCGCTCGGACATCGGTGACGTCGACGTCGTTTACCACGATGGGGTTTTCCACCTGTTCCACCTGGTGCTGCCCAACCACGACGTCATCGCCCACGCCATCAGCAGCGACGGCATGCAGTGGCGGCGGGTTCCCAATGCTATGTTCGTCGGCGACCCGGGCTGCTGGGACGACGACATGCTCTGGACCATGCACGTCACAAAAGACCCGGCCTCGGAAGAAGGCTGGCGGATGCTCTACACGGGCCTCCAGCGCAAAGAAGCCGGCCGCGTCCAGCGCATCGGCGCTGCCAAGTCGGACGACCTGATGAACTGGCAGCGCGTCGATTGCGAAACCCACGAGCCCCGACCCGGCAAGAACGAATACCCGCTGGCCGCACCCGGCAAATGGTACGAGTCGAGCCCGGACGAGGGCCGACAATGGGTCAGCTTCCGCGACCCGTTCCTGTTCGAACACGAAGGCCAGCGACGACTGCTCTTCTCCGCCCGCACCAACCAGGGACCGCTCATCCGACGAGGCTGCGTCGGACAGGCTCGCGAAGTCGCTCCCGATGTCTTCGAGTTCGGCCCGCCCCTCTACCAGCCCGGCCTCTATGACGACGTCGAAGTCCCGGGGCTCTACAAAGTCGGAGACCGATTCTTCCTGCTCGGCTCGATCCGCGAAGACGTGAAAGTCCACTACTGGTACGCCGACACGCCAAACGGTCCCTTCGAGAACTATGCCGACAACGTGCTGCTGCCCAAGGGCAACTACGCAGCCCGCTGCTGCCACGACGGCCGCGGCTGGCTGATCTTCAATTTCTTCTCGATCGGCAGTCCCGACGACGGCCGGAAGAACTTCCTACCACCCCCCAAACGTCTGGACGTCAACCCACAGGGACGCCTGTGTCTGCGCTCCTACGAACACTTCGACAACCTCGAAGTCAAACCCGCCGAGCCCACCGATCCGGGGCAGTACCGCCGGCTGTTCGGCAATACCTATGGCCGCGTCGAGCTGATCGAAGGTGGCGTCCAGCTGTCCTGCCAAAGCGGCTACGAAGCCTTCGTCGTCAAATCAACCCACCGCGACTTCCGCCTGCGCTGCCGCATCCAGCTCGACGGCGCCGGCAAGTGCGGTCTGGTCCTCCGTATCGACGAGGAAGCCAACGGCTACTTCCTCAGTCTCGATCTGTTCAAAGGCGTCGCCCAGATCCGCGCTTGGGGAGCCAGCGCGCTCGCGCAGGGTGAATCGGCCTTCGAGTATCGCCAGCTCCAGGCCGGCTACTTCGTCCCCAGCCCAGGCGAGCCCGCCGAACTGGAGGTCATCGCCTACGGCCAATACCTCGAGTGCTCACTCAATGGCTACGTCCTCCTGACACTCGTCGACGAACGCTACGCCGAAGGCGCTGTGGGTTTCTACGCAGAAAGCGCCTCGCTCCGCGTCCAGGAGATGCGCATCGCGGAACTCCACGAGCCAGAATCCGAACTGTTCTAAGGCCGCCTGAGCCTCCACAGCCAGGGCTGCGAGGCTTGGGGATACCGCTAAAATAGAGCTATGCGGAAGACACAAAGAAGTATCGCTATGGCGATGTTGGTCACGTTCTCGGTGGTTTCCAGCGGCTGTATCGCAGCCGGAGCCCTGACAGCGGCGTCCATCGCCTCCATCGCTGGCGCCTCTCTGACAGCCGCCGACAAGGGCTTTGCCTACTGGCGCGGAAGCAAACTCCACTACATCGACGAATCCGACATCACCACGATGCGCTGGGCCGTCGAGAACACCTTCGAGCGACTCGACCTCGGCGTCAAAAAGACCAAACACCGCCCCGAGGAAGAAACCTACTACTGGGTGGTCGTCGACCAGGAAGGCGATGAGATCGCCGAGATCACGCTGACGCCCATCACCTCGCGGATGATACGCGTCACCTTGGATGTCGGCTTCTTTGGCGACAAACCCTCAGCACGGCTCGTGGCCGATCGGATTCACCTCAACAAACAGCAGGCGTCGACGGATATGCCCGGCGGCGTCGTTTCAGGAGGCAACGGATGATGCGCGGCTCAAACCAGCTCCTGGCCTGTCTCCTGGGCGCCCTGATCGCCTTCGCAACAGGCTGTGGTTCGGGTGAATCGTCCGACAGCGCTGCGCCCGAAGGCAAGCAGCGACTCGTCTTCATCGCCAATCAGGAACACAACAGCCGCGACCCCCAGCGGATCACCTGGACCCAGGACATACGCCTGGCCGACTGCCTCTTCGAGCCCCTGGTGGTCGCCGACTACGTCAGCATGCAACTGAACCCCGGCACCGCCGAACGCTGGGAAGTCAGCGAAGACGGGCTCACCTACACGTTCCACATCCGCGAGAACGCCCGCTGGAGCAACGGCGATCCGGTCACCTCTCACGACTTTACCTACGCCTGGCAGCGAGCCATGCTCCCCGACTTCGCCGCCGGGTACGCCCAGTTGATGTTCGTCATCCGAGGCGCCGCCGACTTCTTCGATTACCGCTCCGCCCAGATCGCCGATTACATCCAACGCGATACCGAAGGCCAGATCGTGCCTTCGGCCGAAGAACTCTGGGCAGACGCCCAAACGCACTTCGAGCAGACCGTCGGCATCGAGACCCCCGACGACCGCACGCTCGTGGTCCACCTGGCCAAACCAACGCCCTACTTCCTCGACCTCGCCGCCTTTGCCACCTTCATGCCCGTACACCGCGAAAGCGTCGCGGCCGAAACCCGCATCGTCGAAGCCACCGGCCAGCTGACCATGGACACCGGCTACTGGTCGGACCCCGACCGACTGATCGTCAACGGCCCTTACGTGCTGGAGGAATCCGTCTTCCGCCAGCGAAACGACCTGCGGCCCAACCCGATGTACTGGGACGCCGGCTCCGTGCGCAACAGCGGCATCCGCGAACGCATCATCACCGACCCGAGCGCGGCCTTGCTCACCTACCAGACCGGCGAGGTGCACTACTGGCCCCGCGTCCCAACCGGCTCGCGGATCGCCGCAGACCTCGCTGCCAAGCCAGACCGAGGCGACGTCCACGCGCAACCGATGGCCGGCACCTTCTTCCTGAATCTCAACTGCCAGCCCCAGCTCTGGGATGGCCGCGAGAACCCGCTGGCCGATGAGCGCGTCCGACAAGCCCTCTCCATGGCGATCGATCGGAGCCTCATCGTCCGCAACGTCACGCAGATGGGAGAACCCGTCGCCTCCACATTCATCCCGCCCGGCGTTGTCGCCGGCTACAACCCGCCCGCCGAAGCCGGCTTCGGCTTCGACCCGCAGGCAGCCGCCGCCCTGCTCGCAGAAGCCGGCTATCCAAACGGTCAGGGCCTCACCGGCCTGGAGATCCTCTACCGCACAGACTCTGGCGAGGACGGCATCGCTCAGGTCATCCGCCGCATGTGGGAAGACCACCTGGGCCTGTCCGTCCGCCTCACCGGACTCGAAAACCGCGTCGTCGTCGAGCGGGTCGTTAACCGCGAGTTCACCATCGCCCGCGGCTCCTGGTATGGGGATTACCCCGACCCGACAACCTGGCTCGACCGCCTGCGCAAGCCCGTCGGCAAGTCCGGCAACAACGCCAGCGGCTGGGATCACCCCCCCTTCGATGCCCTCATGAACCGCGCCGCGCTGGAATTGGACCCCACAGCCCGGCTCGCCCTCCTCCGAGACGCCGAGGCCATGATGATCGAGGCCCAGCCGATCCTCGTGCTCTTCCACTATGTCAGCCTGAATCTCTACGATCCGGGACGGCTGGACGGCATCCAAAACAACCCCTGGTTCCGCGAAAGGCTCCACCTTGTCGCTGTCAACCCCTGATCGCGAGTTTTTCGCAATCTTGAGTGGCACACACCGCTTCCATCAGTACTTTGTAGATACGACCATTTGTAAGGTCATGGGCTTCGGGGATTTGGGAGATCCTCTTGCTTAACCCACCGCGCCTGGTTGGCCCGCTACTCAGCCTCTGTCTGGCAGCCACGGCGGGTGCGGTGAGCATCCGTCACGACCAGTCCGAGGTGGGCTACGCAGCCCTCGCCAACGATACAGCCTTCGATCCGGTCGGCCAGATGTACGGCTTCGTCGCCGGCCAGGGCACGCTCGCCTGCTCCGGCACGCTGATCAACAACCAGTGGGTGCTGACCGCCGCACACTGCATCGATGGCGTCGATTTCGAGGGGGGCGGGCTCCACCAGCTCCGCATGGTCATCGATGGACAACTCCGCTACGTCAAGCAGTGGATCCCCCATCCCGGCTGGGCAGACACCGAAGGCGATTTCGTCGGCGGCTTCGATATCGGCCTCATGCAGCTCTCGACTCCGCTCGAAGATGTCACCCCAGCGACCCTCCTCGAAGAACGCACCCAACCTGGAGAACAAGCCGTCTTTGTCGGCTTCGGCGTGCCCGGCAACGGCATCGAAGGAGCATTCTCAGCCGGCGAACTGGGCACCAAGCGGGCGGCCACAAACGCCCTCGACGCTCTGGGAGCCGAAGGCTTTCCCTTCCCGCCCGGACACATCCTCGTCAACGGCTGGTCCGCCAACATCGTCGCCGCCGACTTCGACGAACCCGGCAACACGGACGCTTCCAGCACCGGCGACACCAACCCCCTGCCACTCGAAGGCGCCGTGACCGGCGGCGACTCAGGCGGCGGCCTGTTCGTCGAACGCAATGGCACCTACCAGTTGGCCGGCGTCACCTCCTTCTCCGCCAGCTTCGACGGCGAGCCGGACGGCAGCTACAGCGACCTCTCGGGCTTCACCCGCATCTGGCCGCACCTCGACTGGATCGGCTACACGATCTTCACCGAAACCGAAGCACTCGGCGATTACACGCTCGATGGTCTCATCGACGCCAACGACATCGACTTCCTCTACGAGGACTTTCGCGACCCCTTCCTCGACCGCAAAGGCATCGGCACAATCGCCAATATCGACGCCGTACGAGGAACCATCGGCGACCCACGCTACGACCTCACCGGCGACAACCAGGCCAACCTCATGGATATCGTCGAACTGGTCACCAACATCCTCGCCACCGATTTCGGCGACGCCGACCTGGATGGCGACGTCGACCTCATCGACCTCTCAACACTCGCCGACAACTTCGGCACCGACGATGCCGGCTGGGCTGGCGGAGATTTTGACGGCTCCGGCTTCGTCGATCTGGCCGACCTCTCGCTGCTCGCACAACGATTCGGCAGCGGCTCGTTGCTCGCCATCCCCGAACCAGCCTCGCTGGTCATAGCAACCACCCCGCTCCTCCTGCAACGCCGACAAACCCGGCATAACGAATGAACCACCGCCTGGACGGTCAGGCCAGATGTCGCTCGGCAGGACCCGTGTAGATCTGCCGCGGGCGGTAGATCTTGCTGTCGCGGTCCCGGACTTCCTTCCAGTGAGCAATCCAGCCGGGCATACGGCCGATCGCAAACATTACGGTGAACATGTTCACCGGAATACCGATCGCACGCATGATGATGCCGGAATAGAAATCAACATTCGGGTACAGATTCCGCGAGACAAAATAGTTGTCGGCCAGCGCCGTTTCTTCGAGCTTGCGCGCCAGGTCGAGCAGCGGGTCATTAATACCCAGCTTGTTCAATACCTTGTCCGCAGAGGCCTTGAGAATCTTAGCGCGGGGATCGAAGTTCTTGTACACCGGGTGCCCGAATCCGAACAACCGGTATTCTTTCCGCTTCACCCCTTCGATGAACGCTTCGACGTTCGTCTTGGAAGCATGGATCTCCTGAAGCTGGTTCATGATCGCGACGTTCGCGCCACCATGAAGCGGGCCCCACAAAGCACACACACCCGCAGCACAACTGGCGAACAGATTCGCTTGAGAGGAACCAACAAGCCTGACCGTCGAAGTCGAGCAGTTCTGCTCGTGATCGGCGTGAAGGATGAAAATCAGATTGAGTGCGTCCACCACCTCCTGCTCAGGCACGTGGGGCTTCTTCGGCACCGAGAACATCATGTGCAGGAAGTTCGCGCAGTAGCTGAGCTTCGGGTCCGGGTACATGATCGGATGCCCGATCGAGGTCTTGTAAGCCGCCGCCGCCATGGTCCGCACCTTGGACAGAAGCTTCGCCGAGGTCAGCTCAAAACTCTTCTCATCGTGCTCCGCTGTCACCTCCGCCTGATAGCAGGACACCGTGTTGATCATCGCCGACAACACCGCCATCGGATGCGCGTTCGATGGGAAGCCGTCGAAAGACTGACGCATGCCCTCGTGCAGCATCTGGTGCTCGGTCAGCAGTCCCCGAAAGCGTGCCAGTCTCTCAGGGCTGGGCACCTCGCCCTCGATCAGCAGCAAGGAGGTCTCCACAAAACTCAGCTTCTCAGCGATCTCCTCGATCGGATAGCCGCGGTACCGCAGAACCCCCTTCTCGGGATTGATGAAGGTGATGTTCGACTCGCAGGCTCCCGTGTTGCGATAGCCCTCATCCAGCGTGATCGCCCCCGTTTGCGAACGCAGCCTGGTGGTGTCGATCCCGACCTCGCCCTCGGTGCCGATGGTCACCGGTGCGTTGTAGGTCTTCCCGCCCACTTCGATGTGTGCGGTCTGCTGAGCGTCGGTCTGCGTCGTCATGGTCTTCCTCTTTGAGCCCCTGAATCCCGTCGTGCTTCGTATGGAACAGTGTACGGGGGCAATCTGACGGCTGCCAGATTCCAACAACACCCGCCCCGTCAGGGTTTGCACATCAGGACATGCTCGATCCCCGCCTCCATGAACACAGCCCCCTCTCGCCGCCACCCGAGACCGGCATACCAGCCCTCGAGTTGAACCTGCGCGTGCAGCGTGGCCGGCTGCCCCGCTAGCCGCCGATCAATCTCGCTCATCAGCCGACGGCCAAGACCCCGGCCGCGCTGGGCCCCGGCAACACACACCCGGCAGACCTTGGCAGGTCGCTCTGACGTGCCCGGCAGTACCCGTGCCGTCGCCATGCAGTGGTCACCCTCATAGATCAGATGGAAGACCGCAGCGGGGTCGTAATCATCGACTTCGGGTTCAGCGGTGATCCGCTGCTCAACCACAAAGACCTCACACCGCAGCCGATAGGCATCGTGCAGTTCGCGAGGTGTCAACGCCTCAAACGGCTTCACGATCGAACGCAGAGTCATATAGGTGGCTCCGCGATGGCTCTAGCTTCTGTTGAAGGTCAGCCCCGCGGCTGCCACCCCGACTTGAAGCTCTCGATGGCCGAGCTGAACTCCTCGCCCAGACCCTTCTTGAACGTGTTCTCCTCGACCAGACGGTCGCGAAGCGCCTTGCCCGGGCCCATAAAGTGCCGGACCAGGTCTTCCGCAAAATGCGGGACCTGCTCGTTGGTCAGATCGTCGAGGAAGCCCTTCGAGCCGGCAAAGATCTGGATGACCTGATCGATGACATCGATGGGCTGGTACTGCGGCTGCTTCAGCAGCTCCACCATCCGCGCCCCGCGATCCAGCTGCCGCTGGGTCGCCTTGTCGAGATCCGTGCCGAGTTGCGCAAACGCCTCAAGCTCACGGTACGACGCAAGGTCCAGACGCAGCGAACCCGCCACTTCCTTCATAGCCTTGATCTGAGCGTTACCACCCACACGAGACACGGAGATACCCACGTTCACCGCCGGCCGAACACCCGCGAAAAACAGCTCCGGCTCCAGGTAGATCTGACCATCGGTGATCGAGATCACGTTGGTCGGGATGTACGCCGAAACGTCGCCCTCCTGCGTCTCGATGATCGGCAGCGCCGTCAGCGAACCGCCGCCATTCTCATCGCTGAGCTTGGTCGCACGCTCCAGCAGCCGAGAGTGGAGATAGAACACGTCACCCGGATAAGCCTCACGACCAGGCGGGCGCCGCAGCAGCAGCGACAGCTGCCGGTAGGCATTCGCCTGCTTCGAAAGGTCGTCGTACACGCACAAAGCGTGCTCGCCCTTCCACATGAAGTACTCGCCCATCGCACAACCGGTATACGGCGCGATGTACTGCATCGGAGCCGGGTCAGACGCCGCCGCCGAAACCACCACGGAGTATTCAAGAGCACCGTTCTCACGAAGGGCATCAACGACTGCGGCCACCGTCGACTCCTTCTGCCCCACCGCCACATACACGCAGTAAACCGGCCCGTCTTTCGCGCCTTCCTGATGGGTCGACTTCTGATTGATGATGGCGTCGACCGCCACCGCCGTCTTGCCGGTCTTGCGGTCGCCGATGATCAGCTCACGCTGGCCACGACCCACGGGAATCATCGCATCCACCGCCTTGACACCGAACTGCATCGGCTGCGTCACGGGCTGACGGGCGGCAATGCCCGGCGCGATGATGTCGACCTTCCGCATCTCGACGTTCTGAAGCGGACCCTTGCCATCGATCGGCTCACCCAGACCATTGACCACACGCCCCAGCAGACCCGGGCCAACCGGCACGGAGAGCAGTTCACCGGTCGAACGAACCGTCATCCCCTCCTTGATCTTCAGGTAGTCCCCGAAGATGACCGCACCGACAATGTCCTGCTCAAGGTTGAGGGCCTGCCCCCGAACCGAGGTGCCGTCACCAAGGTCGAACTCGAGCATCTCCGCGGCCTGAACCTGCGAGAGGCCGTAGATACGGGCGATCCCGTCGCCGACTTCCACAACCTGCCCAACCTGTGAGACCTCAAGCTCGGTGGCGTAACGCTCGACTTCCTGCTTGATAACGCTGGTGATCTCGTCGGTATTGATCTTCATCTCTTGATTGCTTTCCTGGTGGCTCTACACCTACGCGGTCTGACGCGCCTGAACGCGTCCGGCATCCATCATCCGGTGTGACATTTTTCGTAGTCGGGTCGCAACGCTCGCATCGATCTGCTGATCGCCGATCCGCGTCACCATCCCCCCAATCAGCGAAGGATCCACCTTCGTGGTCAAAGCGATCTGCTTGCCAAGCGCCTCGCCCAACTTCTGCTCAAGCAACTGACGGGACTGGTCATCCGGCTCGACAGCCAGCGTCACAGTCACATCTTCAATTCCCATGCTCGCCCGGTACTGCTGACTCAGCGAAGCGATCACACCCCGCAGATCCGAAAGCCGATCCTTCCGGTTCAGCACCTGGATGAACCGGTAAACCAGATCGTGCACGTGAGGCTTGAGCACACGCTCAATCACACCCGCTCGCTCCGGTGCTCCCAACGCATGACCATCCAGAAGCCTGCCAAGACCCTCACGATCGGCCAGCAGCCCTTGCAGCGACTGCATCTGCTCGACCACGCCCGCGGCTTCCCCCGCGGCCTCGGCCATCTCCAGAAGAGACTGCGCATAGACCCGGGCTACGGCGTCGATTGTTACGTCGGTGGTCTGTGCCACGTACAAGTCTCTCCAAACCCACGGCGGCAAGGCCGTGCGTCATGCTTCAGTTACGCTGCGCCTGATCCTTGAGCCGGGTCAACGACTCATCGATGAGCTGACGCTGATCATCAGCGGAAATCTCACGCTGAAGGATCTTGCCCGCCACCTGAGTGGCAAGCTCCGCGGTCCGATCATAGATCTCGGCTACAGCCTGCTCTTTCGCCGAACGGATGTCCGCCTCGGCACGGGCCTTCACCTGCGCCAGTTCGGCATCGGCAGAAGCCTTAATCTCTGCGGCAGCCCGCTGAGCTTCCGACCGGCTCTCATCGATGATCCGCTGAGCCTCACGGTTGGCCTCGGCCAGTTGCTGCTTCAGCTCGTCGGCCTTGAGCGCCGCTTCCTTCGCCGCGCTCTCGGCACTCAGAAGATCATCACGCATCTTCTGCTCACGAGCCTTCAGCCCGTTGAGCACCTGCGGCCAGACCACCTTGTAAAGGAAGGTAAACAGCAGCAGGAAGACGATCAGGTTCCAGACCGCTGAACCAGTATCGACGTTCAACAGAAAAGGCGTCTCGCCCTTCGCGTCGTCCGACTCACTGGCGGCCTGAACAACCGAAGGCATCCACATAATGGAAGCCGTAGCCGCCAGCCCCAGGCCGATGATCCGGTTCGCAACAGCGTTCATAAGGACTCCGTCAGATCGATCGCTTCAGGATCAAACAAAGGACAGAACGAGGGTGAGCACCAGCGCGATGACCGTCACACCTTCGATCAGAGCGGCCGAAACAATCATGTTGGTGAAAATGTCACCCTTGGCCTCAGGCTGACGAGCAATCGACTCGACCGCACTGCCACCAATCCGACCAATACCGATCGCCGCACCGATGATCGCGAGGCCCATGCCAATGGCCTGCCCCATGGTCGAAAGGCCACTTCCGGCTTCCTGAGCCAGCATAAGAATCTGTTCCAGCATCTTCGAATCGCTCCTTTGTCTACGGACGGCCCCGAGTTTCCAGATCGGCGGCCTTCAGGGTTTGAGTGCTTAAGGGGTCAGTGCCTGGGTCGCCGCCCGGGTCTCACTCCGCGAGAGCTCGTGCTCATGTTCGAGCGGGTCCTCGTGGTGATCGTGATCCGTGACTGCGGTCATGGCAATAAACAAGGTCGTCAGGTAAGTGAAGATGAACGCCTGCAGGAACGCGATGAAGAGCTCCAGCAGCGACAGCGCAAAATTCAGGAACACCACCCCGATCCCGACGCCGTACCCCACCGTCGCGTCGTAATCCTGAGCGAAAATAAAAATCATCCCGACCAGCGCCGCCAGCACGAGGTGCCCGGCCAACATCGTCCCGAACAAACGAACGGCCAGCACGACACTCTTGATGAGCAGACCGAGCCACTCGAGGAAGAACAGCGGGATACCCACGATCAGCATCTTCGGGTCGTTCCAGCCGAGCGGGTTGAAGTGAGCCAGAAAATGCTTGAGGCCCGTCTCACGGATCCCGATGTACAAAATCGCGATGAACGAACAGAGCGCCAGCGGGGCGTTCAGCGACAGGTTGCTCGTCGCCGTACCACCAAACTTGCCCCAGAAGTAAGGGTCCTCGGCACCCACCAGCAAAGCCACCGACTTGGCGAAGTACCCAATCGGAACCATCCCCAGCACATTGCAGGTCAGGATGAAGAAAAACACCGTCCAGATGTACGGGATGTACTTCTCGGTCAGATGCTTGAGATTCGGCCGCGCCACATTCTCAAGAATGAACTCGCACATCGTCTCGAACAACTGCGTGATCGAGCCCTTCGTCACGTAGCTCTCGGCATCAGTCCCGCTCCGACGCATCCGCCCGGCGAACCAGTAGGCCACCAGAGCCACCAGCACGGCCGCAAACGTGCCCATCAGCAGGTGGTTGGTGATCGTGAAACCACCGATCTCAAAAATGTCCTTCGGCAGAACACTCTCAAGTGGATTGGATGCCGCAAGCAGCGTCGTAACCATCATCGCCGTCGCAATCTCCGTGGAGTGGATCACCGCTCGCTGGGAACGGGCCGAGTAAGGTACAACAAGTACGCCTCGGCTGCCATCAGCACCAGATAGGCCGCCAAGGCCGTGAGAATCAGCGGCAAACGCGGCAAAGCCGTCACCTCGAGAATCACCGCCACCCCCGTCACCGAAACCAGCAGACGAACGGTCGTCGCGAGTATCGGGGCCATCATCGGCACGCCCGACCCCGGTTTCACACGGTCCGGCAAAGCAATCAGCACCCAGGCCAGAGCCGCCGCAACCCCACAAACCACCCACCCGCTCAGCAGGCTAGGCAGCCAGCCGGGCTGTCCCGCCAGATAACCAATCAGAGCCGACACCCCCGCCCCCAGCGTCGTCGTCAGCGACAGATAGAAAACCCCATGCTCGAGCCCAACAGCCAGCGGGGGCGGAGCCGAAGCGCTGCCAGACTCGCTTGCTTGTTCTGAAGGGGGCTGTGTCATGACCGGTCCTGCTCGCTTCGACGGTTGTCCCGCTGCACCCTGACGACGAGCTTGGTCAGGCTCAGCCCGCCGGAAATCACACCAATCGCCACACCCGCCAGCAAGCCCCAGGGCGTCGTGCCCCAGGCGTGATCAACATACAAACCAATAACAATCGGAACGACCACGCCTCCGGCCAGTTCCATGCCGAAGGCCGCGTAACGCGTGGCTGCAGACCCAGAGCCCGTAGAAAGGGGCATCGCCGGGCTCCTGAAAGCCGTTTAGCCGAGAGCAGCAGCGCCGCTGATGATCTCGGTCAGCTCGGTCGTGATCTGCGTCTGCCGGGCGCGGTTGTACATCCGCTTCAGGCTCTTGCCCATCTTCCCAGCAGCATCCGTCGCCGACTTCATCGCCACCATACGCGCCAGCTGCTCGCTCACCACCGCCTCGTTCAGCCGCTGGAACAACGCCGTGCGCACCGTCACCGGCAGCAACTCGGCAAGCAGCTCCTCCGGGTCGGGCGAATACTCGTAGATCGCCGATGGCCCCGCCGCCGCATCCGCAGCCGCTTCCTCACCCGCATCGACACTTGTGATCGGCAGCAACTGCGAGATCTGAGGCGTCTGCCGCGACATCGTCTCAAAACGCATCGACGCCACCAGAATCCGGTCAAACGCCCCCGCCTCGTAACGCTCCATGTAGTCGTTGGCCAGCGCTTCCACCGTCAGATACTCAGGCGTATCCCCGATCTGATCGTGAAATGACGCCACATCGATCTGGTTGAACTTGCAGTAAGCCTGACCCTTCTTCCCGATCAGCTCCACCTCGATCGGCTTGGTCGCCGCCCGCAGGTACTGCTGGGCCGTCCGCAGAACGTTGGCGTTATATCCGCCGCAAAGCCCACGGTTGGAAGTCACGATCAGAAGCAGCTCACGACCGGCCGGAGCACTCGGCTCAGCCAGCAGCGGATGCGTAATCTCCCCCGACGTCGCCACACTCGCGGCCAGCTGGCCAACCATGGCCTCGATCCGCTGGGTGTACGCCTTGGCCTCGGTCGCACGACGCTGCATCGCCTGGAAGCGCGCCGTCGCGATCATCTGCATCGTCTTGGTGATCCGCTGGATGTTGCGGACCGCCTTCATACGCGATTTGAGTTCTCTGCTGTTTGCCATGGGCTGGGGAGGATAGCAGGCCAGCGAGCAACGGCCAAAGCCGAACCGACAGGCCGGCGGCCAACATCAACCCGATCCGGGACCTCAGCGACCCCGACGACGAAGGCGCGAACCGAGCCGAGCCACCGGCTTGCCCTTGGGCACAACCCCGCCCGGGAACATCACCGCCAGCTGCTCAGGACTCAGCGCATTCGGATCAACCGGCCCACGATCCGCCTTCTCAGGCGTCCGATTGGCCTGATCCCGCTCCGCCTGAACACCCGCAGGAATCGGCCCCGGCTTGAAGCCCTCGTAGCTGATCGGCTCAATCAACGCCCCCGACAGCTTCTCGATGTCCGTCAGGCGCTGACCCTCTTCAGGCGTCACAAAGCTCCACGCCCGACCCCGCCGACCGGCCCGCGCCGTCCGCCCGATCCGGTGAATATACACCTCGGGGTCCTCAGGCAGGTCATAATTCACCACATCCGTGATGTGATCGATATCCAACCCCCGAGCCGCCAGGTCCGACGCGATCAGCACATCCACCTGCTTCTGCCGAAGCGAATTCATCACCTTGGTCCGCTTCGACTGATGCAGATCCCCATGAATCTCCCGTACCGCCACCCCCTTCTCACGCAGATACTGCGTGACCTTGTGCACCGTCGCCTTGGTCTTGCAGAAAACCACCGTCGTTTCCGGTTTTTCCTGCCGGATCATGTAAAGCAGCAGCGTCCGCTTGTCCCACGGCTCCACCGAGAAGTACTTCTGGTCGACCATGCTCACGGTCAGCGAACTGCCGACCGTCACGATCTTCTCAGCGTCCTCCTTCATGAACCGCCGGCCAAGCCGCTCAATGTCCTCGCTGATCGTCGCCGAAACAAAAATCGTCTGACGCTCATCAGGGCACTGCTTCAGGATCTGCCGGATGTCATCACGAAAGCCGATGTCCAGCATCCGATCGACCTCATCCAGCACCGCAAACCGGATCCGGTCAAAACGCAGCTGCCGCCGGCCATGCAGGTCCATGATCCGCCCGGGCGTCCCCACGATGATGTGACCCCCAGCCTCCATCGACTGCTGCTGCTTACGCATCGACTCCCCGCCGATGATGCAGGACACCTTGATCGGCGTGTCCTCCGCCAGCTTCTCGATCTCACCCGCCACCTGCACCGCCAGCTCCCGCGTCGGCGCCAGCACCAGCGCCTGCATCGGAATCTCAGGATCAGCCTTCTCGATCACAGGCAACGCAAACGCAGCCGTCTTCCCGCTGCCCGTCTTCGCCTGACCCATCACGTCCTTGCCCTTGAGAATGGGCGGGATCAGCTGCGCCTGGATCAACGTCGGATGCTCAAAACCCTTACGGCTGAGCGCAGCCAGGATCTCGTCACTGAGACCGAGGTCCGCAAAACGTACCGATTCATCAAACAAATCACTCATAAGTATCTGACTACACCAGAGTTGCTGCCAATGGGAAGGCTGCAACGGGGAGCACGCCTCTGCGAACATCGTAGCGGTTTCACCCGCCGTGGTACAAGAAGGCCGTGCCCGACGACCCTCACCAGCCAACACCCGACCCCCCAACGCTCGCTCCCACCCAGAGCCGGATCCAGGTCGATCGCGCCGCCCTCCGCGCCAACCTCAAGGCCTTCCGCGACCGGCTGGCCCCCAACGGCCGCATCGCCGCCGTCGTCAAGAAAGACGCCTACGGACTCGGCATCGACCAGGTCGTCCCCACGCTGCTCGACCAAGGCGTCGAAGCCCTCGCCGTCTACTCGGCCGACGAAGCCGAAGCCCTCCTGACCACAGCCCCCGACATCCCCATCATCACCCTCGGACCCATCGACCGCCTGCCAGCCGACTCGGCGCTCCGCCACGCCGCCCAACAAGGACGCCTCGAACCAACCCTCCACACACTCGAACAACTGTCCGATCTGGAGCAGGCCGCCAAAGCCGTCGGCCGCAAACTCCGCGTCCACATCTACCTCGACACCGGCATGAGCCGATCCGGCTTCGACGCCCAGGGGTTCAAAACCGCCGTCACCCGGGTCCTCGCCAGCCTCTCGGTCGGACTCGCCGGACTCCACACCCACCTCGCCACCGCCGATGGCGACCCATCTTTCGCGCGGCAACAACTCGATGCCTACCTCCGTGCCTGCGACCACCTCGCCGCCACCACCCCCCTGCCTGAGACCACCCTGCGCCACGTCGCCAATTCTTACGCCAGCCTCCGCGACACCGCCTACCACCTCGACATGATCCGCCCCGGCCTCGGCCTCTGCGGCTGCGGGTACGACGACCTCATCGACCAACCCCGCCTCACCACCACCGACCCGCTCACCCCCGTCGTCCGCTGGCTCACACCCATCCACCACGTCGCCACCTACCCCGCCAACACCCCCGTCGGCTACGGCTCCACCTGGACCACCCCCTCCCCCCGCACACTCGCCGTCGTCCCCATCGGCTACGGCGACGGCTACCCCGTCGCCCTCTCCAACAAAGCCTCCATGCGCGTCCGCCTGCCCGACGGCCAACACCTCGACGCCCCCGTCCGCGGCCGCGTCAACATGGACCAGGTCGTCATCGACATCACCGACTTCACCGGCAATCCCAAACACCTGCTTGGTGCCACCGTCGAAGCCATCTCCGCCGACAAAAACGCCCCCAACACCGTACCCCGCTTGGCCAAACTCGCCGGCACCCACAGCTACGAGATCCTCTGCCGCCTCTCACCAGTCATCCCCCGACTCGCCATCAACTAACCAGCCACCGGCTCGGTGTAGTGCCTCAGAAAAGCCGCGATTCGCTTATCAATACTCGGCCAGATCCGACGGCTGATCATGAAGTGATTCGCCCACGGCACCCGCAGCGTCTCCACATGCCCATGCTTCTTCAGCCCGACAAGCTTCTGGCTGTGATACGCCGCCGGCAGCGCGCTATCCAACCCACCCTCAATCATCAGAAGCGGCGCACAAAGATCCCCAATCACCTTCGATGGATCCGCAGACGCCAACTCGAAACCAACCTCCTCCGCCACCTGTTCAAAAGCCGCCCGCGCCACCTCCGCACCGATCGCCGGGATCCGCCGACGAAACGTCTCGATCGCCATCGGCAGATCCGCATAAGGCGCAATCGTCACCACCGCCACCACCCGCGGGTCACGCACCGCATGACGAATCGAAACCGCACCCCCCATCGAAAAACCCCACAAGCAGTACCGATCCCCAAGCCAACCCCGCCGCTCCGCCTCCGCCACCACCACGCTCACATCATCCGTCTCCACCGCCCCGATCGTCGAGGCCGCCCGCGTCGACCGGCCATGCCCCCTCTGATCCAACAGCAGCACGTCATGCCCCTGCCGCGCCATCGCCCGCGCATGCGGCAGGTGCATCTCCTTCAATTCCATCCACCCATGCAGCAACAACACCGGCGGCCGCTTGGGAACACCCTCAACCGCCGGCACCCGCATCAGCTGCGTCTTCACCCCATCCGCAAGTTCCACCACAGCCACCTCCGCCCCACGACGACGCGCGAACCAGTGCGCAGGCGTGCTGAACAACTGCCTTCCCGGATAGGACGGCCCATAAATCGCCATGCGCGCAACCTGACGCACAAAAAACAAAGCCGTCGGATTCACACGCTCTCGCGACATCGCCCTAGCTTAGGCCGATTGCCCCCCCAAGCCTCACACCCGCCGCTCCAGCAACTCCAGCGCCGCATGCACGTAAGCCGGATTCCCCTCCTCCTTCAACCGCAGCGGAACCACCATCGCCGTCAGCGCCCGATACGCCTCCGCCCACTCCGACCACTGCTCATCCACCTCAAAACCCTTGCTCCGCAGCTCCTTCGCCAGCTGATTGCACAGCTTCCTCCCACCCAGATGATCGGGAGCAGCCCAGTACAGATGCTCAAAGTAGATCGCATCCCGCAACCAGTGACCCGGATGCACCCTCGCGTAATCAAACAGCAACGCCGGCCCCTCCGGCGCCGGCTGCCTCGTCATCGCATTGCCCAGATGAAGATCGCCATGACACCACCCCGCCGCCGGCCGCTCCGCCCAGGTCGCCCCCCACGTCTCAACCTGCTTCCGTGAAGCCTTCAACGCAGCCTTCCACCGATCCGCCTCGGGAATCGCCCCATCCCTGACCTTCTTCCGAGCCCGCTCCAGCAGATCAAGCCAGTCACGCTCCGGCTCAACCTGCGACGCCGCTACCTCGATGTCATAAGTCGCCACATAAAAACGCGCCGCCGATTCAATCAGCAGATCAAACTCCGCCCCACCCCACGAACTCCCCAGCGGCCCGTGCTCCAGCCGCTCCATAATGACCCACGCCAGGTCGTAACCACCCACCATGTCACCGTCGGCATACAAACGCGGCGCAATATCGCTGTACCGCTGCAGCCGACGCATCCACAACCGCTCACGAGGCGGCACCGGCAGCTTCACCACCACCGGCACGGGATCACAGTCAGGCTCCACCCAATTCGCATAACCCGTGAGAGCACCGCCCCGCTGCCAGTCAGTCCGGAACCACGCAAGATCCCGCAGCCGATGCTCACACTGATCGATAAGTCGCTGACCAAGCTCAGAACCCAGGGGCCGCCAGTCCATCCCGCTCACGCCAGCCGGGTTCTGCGCCGCTTCTGCGGCCAGACGCGCCTGCTCGTTGTCCGAGGCATCCGGCGACTCAGTCATCAACCGCCACCCTAAGCCCACCCCCACGCTCTCGCAAGACCCCACTGCAGGAAGTCCAGCACCCGGCCGTGTACGATCGCATCAACCGAAGCTAACCCCCCCAGGACCCCACCATGCGCGACCCCCGCCTCACCAAACTCGCCGAAGTCATGGTCCATTACTCGACAGAGGTCCAGCCAGGCCAGATCGTCCGCATATCAGGCGATCCCGTCGGCCTCCCGCTCATCGAAGCCATCTACGAGCAATGCCTCAAAGCCGGCGCCCACCCCTACGTCAAACTCGCACCCGGTTCCATAGACGACCTCTTCTTCGCCCACGCCTCCGAAGTACAGCTCGGCTACGTCAGCCCGCTCGCCCTCCACGAAATCGAAACCATCGACGTCTCCATCGGCCTCTGGGCCGACACCAACACACGCTCCAAGAGCCGCGTCGATCCCAAACGCCTCGGCAAAGCCTCCTCCGCACGCAAACCCGTCTTCGAAAAGTTCCTCACCCGCGCCGCCGCCCACGACAAACCCGCGGACTACCCAGGCGTCAAGCCCCTCCGCTGGGTCGGCACCCAGTACCCCACGCTCGCCTCCGCCCAGGACGCCGAGATGTCCCTCACCGAATACGAAGACTTCGTCTTCTCCGCCGGCCACCTCGACGCCCCCAGCCCCGCCGAAGTCTGGAAGCAGATCAAGACCCGCCAGCAAAAACTCGCCGACTACCTCACCGGCAAGAAACACCTCCACTTCCAGGCCGCCAACGGCACCGACCTCCACGTCGATGTCGATGGCATGACCTGGGTCAACTGCTGCGGCGAATCCAACTTCCCCGACGGCGAGGTTTTCACCGGACCCAACCTCAAAGCCGCAGACGGCGGCGTCAACGGCGTCGTCCGCTACTCCTTCCCCGCCGTCTACAACGGCCGAGCCTGCGAAGGCGTCGAACTCACCTTCGAGCGCGGCCGCGTCGTCAAAGCCACCGCCGATAAAGGCGAGGCCTACCTCCTCGCCATGCTCGACCAGGACGACGGCGCCCGTAACCTCGGCGAAATCGCCATCGGCACCAACTACTCGATCACCGAGTTCTCCCGAAACACTCTCTTCGACGAGAAAATCGGCGGCACCTTCCACGCCGCCGTCGGCGAGGGCTACCCCGAAACCGGCAACACCAACAAATCCGGCCTCCACTGGGACATGGTCTGCGACCTCCGCTCACCCGAAAACGGTGGCGTCGAATCCGCAGGCGGCACCATCACCGTCGACGGCGAAGTCATCTCCAAAGACGGCCGCTTCGTCTTCGACGGCTGGCCCGCACCGAACTGAATCAAAATTGCCCAGAGTCACAACCCGGAACGATTGATTTGCAACCTGTAAAACCTTGTGGCTAAATATCTAAGCAAACAATCATCGCATGGGAGAGACCTCAGTGTTCAATCAGCAGACCCTCGCAGTCACCGCAGCCGCCGCACTGGCCGCCACCACGAGCCTCCACGCAGCCACGCTGCTCGGCCCCACCCCCTACCTCTCCTTTGCGGACAGCCCCTTCAATGGATCAGGCCTCCAGATCTTCCTCGAAGACTTCGAAGACCAGCTCTTCAACGCACCCGGCGTCACCGCGGTCAGCAACGCAGGCGGAACCCTCGCCGTCGACGGCGGAACCATCAACACCGACTCCGTCGACGGCGATGACGGCGTGATCGACGGCTTCGGTCGCGACGGCTTCGCACTCTCTGAAGCCAGCAACAACATCGGCACCGACAACCTCGGATACACCTTCACTTTCGATGCAGCCGCACTCGGCGGCCTGCCCACCCACGCCGGCATCGTCTGGACCGACGGCAGCCAAAGCGCCTCCACCCAAGTCGAGTTCTTTGGCCCCGGCGACGTCTCACTAGGCGTCATCGGCCCCATCAAGATCAGCGACAACTCCTTCGCCGGCGGAACCGCCGAAGACCACTTCTTCGGAGCCATCAACGCAGCCGGCATCGAGAGCTTCACCATCCGCTCACCCGGCGGGTTCAACAACCTCACCGTCGACCACCTGCAATATAACATCGTCCCCGAACCAGCAGCCCTCGCTGTACTGACCCTCGCAGGCCTGCCGCTAATCAGACGCCGCTAAAGCAGTAGAGAACTAGCCCTTCCCCTGCAGCTTCGCCAGGATGCTCACATCCTCAAGCGTCGTCATGTCCTGCGTGATCTCCTTGCCCGCCGCAATGTCACGCAGCAACCGACGCATGATCTTGCCCGACCGTGTCTTCGGCAGCGCATCCGTAAACCGCACCAGATCAGGCTTCGAGATCGGACCCAACTCCTTCGCCACGTGATCCCGGATCTCCTTGATCAGATCCTCAGACCCGTCCACACCACTCCGAAGCGTCACAAAGCTCGCAATCCCGGTGCCCTTGATCTCGTGCGGGAAACCCACCACCGCCGCCTCCGCCACCGCCGGATGCGACACCAGCGCCGACTCCACCTCCATCGTCCCGAGGTTGTGTCCCGCCACGACGATCACGTCGTCGATCCGGCCCATGATCCAGAAGTTGCCATCCTCATCCTTCCGCGCACCATCACCCGCCGTATAAAACCCCTCCACCTTGGTCCAGTAGGTGTCGATGAACCGCTGCCGATCACCATAGATGCCGCGAAGCATCGACGGCCACGGCTTCCGGATCACCAGAATCCCGCCGGCATTCGTCGGCATCTCCTCACCCTCCGAGTTCACCACCGCCGCATCGATCCCGAAGAACGGCCGCGTACACGAACCCGGTACCGTCGTCGTCGCGCCCGGCATAGGCGTCAGCATGTGACCACCGGTCTCCGTCTGCCACCACGTATCCACGATCGGACACTTCTCCGCGCCCACCACGTCGCGGTACCACATCCACGCCTCGGGGTTGATCGGCTCGCCCACCGTGCCCAACACCTTCAGCGATGACAGATCGTGCTTGTCCACATGCTCCCGGCCCCACTTCATGAAGGCACGGATCGCCGTCGGCGCCGTGTAGAACTTCGTCACCTTGTGACGCTCGATGATGTCCCAGAAACGATCCTTGTCCGGCGCATCCGGAGCCCCCTCGTACATCAGCGTCGGCACACGGTTCGGCAGCAGCCCGTAGATGATGTACGAGTGCCCGGTGATCCAACCAATGTCAGCCGTGCACCAGTAGACATCAGGCGACTCGGCCTCCGCCGTGGCCGGCTTCAGATCAAACGTCGTCCGCGCCGTCGCCGCCGTGTAAACCATGTAACCGCCGGTCGTGTGCATGATCCCCTTCGGCTTGCCGGTCGAACCCGACGTGTACAGGATGAACAGCAGGTCCTCCGCATCCATCTCCTCCGCAGGGCACACCGCATCAGCCTCTTTCTCGAGGTCATGCCACCAGTGATCCCGACCATCCACCATCGTCACGTCGTTCTTGCAACGCTCAAGCACAACAACCTTCTCGACCAGGTCCGTCATCGTCAGCGCTTCATCGACGTTGGCCTTGAGCGGAACCGGCTTGCCCCTCCGCCAGCCGCCATCGGCCGTCACGATGATCTTCGACTTCCCATCCTCCACACGATCACGGATCGCCGAAGCACTGAAACCACCAAAGATGATCGAGTGCGGAGCACCGATCCGCGCGCAGGCCAGCATCGCGATCGCCAGCTCGGGCACCATGGGCATGTAAAGCGTCACCACATCGCCCTTCTTCACGCCCAGATTCTTCAGCACATTCGCGAAACGGCTCACTTCCCCCAGCAGCTGCTTATAGGTGATCTGACGAATCTCCGGCTCGCCACCAGGCGTCGGCTCGCCCTCCCAGATGATCGCCGTCCGATCGCCCAGCCCCGCCTCAACCTGCCGATCGATGCAGTTGTAGCTCACGTTCGTCTTGGCACCCACAAACCACTTGGCGTCAGGAAGATCCCACTCCAGCACCCGATCCCACTTCTCAAACCAGTGAAGATCAGCCGCCTCCTCAGCCCAGAATTTTTCAGGATTCTCAACCGACGCCTTGTGCTGAGCCTCGTAGTCCTCAAGGCTCTTGACATGCGCCTGCGACGCAAACGCCGCAGGGGGCGGAAACTTCCGCTCCTCGTGCATGACCGATTCCATGGATTCCGCTTCGCCCGACGAGCCCGTCTGAGCCATCACAACGCTCCTCAATGATCAGCGTGTTCAAATCCGATCCGTCTGAAACAACCGCCCAACAGGATAACGCACCGCCGGGCCAAACAGGCAGCAGGTTAAAAATCCCGAAGAAAGCTGGCAAACCACGCAACTGGATGCTCAGACCACCGCAACGCCATCCCCGACTTCGCTCGGGTCTCGCAGCAACTCAGTCGATTCATGAATAAAACGAGCGAGCAACGCCGCACGGCTGCTCACATCGAACAAACGATAAAGCCGCTTCACATAATTGTGCACCGTATGCGGGCTGATCCCCAGACGCTCCGCAACCCGCTTCTCCGAATCCCCCTCCAACAGATAACGAAGGGTCTGACGCTGACGCTTGGTCAGCTGCGCCACCAGCCGGGGATCCACCCGCTGAACCTTCGGCTCCTCCCACTGAGACTCCGGATCAAAAATCGGCAGACAACCCAACGCGGCCTCCAGCAGCAGCCGATCCGCATCGGCAAACGCGCGCCGACCCACAGACCGACCCACACGAATCAGCACACGCGCACGATCACGCCCACGATGAAGGCCATAAAGCACCGACTCCATCGACCCGGGATACTCGGTCAGCCCGAGGTGCTCAAGAATCGCATGCTGCTCAGCCACCACCACGCGCCCCAGCATCCCCTCCAGCACCTCAACCGCGCGCTCATCAGCGAACTCATGCACCATCGAGCCCGGATGGCCGGGGTGAGCCGAGTCATCAGCCTGACCATTACCCCAGGCGGCCAGCACCCGCTCCTCGTCGTAATCATCGACGATGTGGCGACAACGATCCTTGATGACATACCCGCTCGTATGGGTCGTCGATTCGATCCACAAAGCCGAAATCCAGTCGGCATGCAGACACGCACAAAGCCCCGACAACGCCCTGTCCACGACCGGCCCCCCGGTCGCCATCAACTGACCCACCTCCACACAAACCTGTCCGAAAGTACGCCACATAAGCCCGAGACCTCTCCGAGATCCGCTCGAATGACCCGACAAACACGCTGTTTTGCGGATAGGCAAGGCTACTCGGATCAGCTCGAGATGTCGCTAACCTGTTGCGGGCAGTAGGCTTGCCCGCTTTAGGCGGGTTCGAAGAAGCCCGCCTGACCGGGTTGACCCCGGGGCCCGGGACGGCTCCAATGCCGGAAATCGGCCCGAAAACCCGCTCTTTGAACCCTCAAAGTTGACCCTTTATGACTGATTCCGTCCAAAAAAGCCCGGAAAACGCCGCCAAACCGCAGTATCAGCGGGTGCTCCTGAAGCTCTCCGGGGAGTCGCTGTGCAAGCCCGGGGCCTCCGGGATCGACCCCGAGGAGCTGTCGCTGATCGGCTCGGAGATCGTCAAGGCCGCCAAAGTCGGCACTCAGCTGGCCGTGGTGGTCGGGGGCGGAAACATGATCCGCGGGGCCTCGCTGGCGACCGAGGGCCAGATCGATCAGGCCACCGCCGACCAGATGGGCATGCTCGGGACCGTCATCAACGCCCTGGCCCTCAAGGAGGCTCTTGAACGGCTCGGGCAGCCGGCTCGTGTGCTGAGTGCCATCAATCTTTCGTCCGTCGCAGAGACCTTCATCCGTGCGCGCGCGATCCGGCACCTCGAAAAAGGCCGGGTGGTCATTTTCGCGGCGGGGACGGGCAACCCGTTTTTCACGACCGACTCGGCGGCGGCGCTGCGGGCCGCGGAGATCGGGGCCGACCTCGTGCTCAAGGCCACCAAGGTCGATGGCGTCTACGACAAGGACCCGGTCAAGCACGCCGACGCCAAACGGTACGAGAAGCTGACGTTCGATCAGGCGATCGACGAGCGGCTGGCCGTGATGGACCTGGCTGCGTTCACGATGTGCCAGCAGAACAGCATCCCGATCACGGTGTTCGACATGAAGACCCCGGGCAACATCGCCGCGGTGGTCTCGGGCGAGAGCCGGGGGACGCTGGTGACGCCCTGAGCTGCGACGATGGATGGCTCCGGATCCGCCGGGAGCACGCTAGACTGGGCGGCTCGCCCGGATGTTTGAAAGGATGTTCCGATGGACCTCGATGAAATCCAGATGCACGCCGAAGAGACGATGGATAAATCGCTCGATTACATGCGCAACGAGCTGAAGGGGGTCCGCACCGGCCGGGCGTCGACCGGGCTGGTCGAGTTCGTGAAGGTTCAGGTCTACGGATCGGAGACCGATCTGCGGAGCGTGGCGCTGATCAGCACACCCGAGCCGACGCAGATCCTGGTCAAGCCGTACGACGGCTCGACCGTTCAGGAGATCGCCAAGGGCATCGGTGCGGCCGGGCTGGGGCTGAACCCGGTGGTGGACGGCAAGCAGATCCGGATCACGATCCCGCCGCTGTCGGGCGACCGGCGCAAGCAGCTGGCGGCCTCGGTGAAACAGATGGGCGAGCAGGCCAAGGTCGCGATGCGCAACGCCCGGCGGGACGCCAACAAGCACATCGATCAGCTCGCCAAAGACAAGACCCAGCACATCAGCGAAGACGAGATCGAGAGCGCCAAGGAGGACATCCAGGCCCTGCTCAAGAAGCACGAGACGACGGTCGAGGAAGAAATCGCCAAGAAGACCAAAGAAGTCCAGGAAGTCTGACCCCCCCCACCCCCCACTCCCCCAGCCCCCCGCAACCCCCCTTCCCGATCCCGGCGTTCCCTCTGCCTATTCGCCACCGCGATCAGCCCGCTGGTTTCCCGCCAGATGGCCTCCTGATTCTCCAGATTCACGGGTGAGATGAGGCCGTGCTCCGGGGGGTGATCGACCCTACGATGTGGGCATGATCCGCTCGAATCCGCAACTTGGTGATGAACTGAAGATGGACGCTGTGATCGCCGGCGAGCACCGGCTGTCGCGGGAGGACGCCCTGCGGCTGTATCACGAGGCGTCGCTTCATGATCTGGGGCAGTGGGCCAGTGCGGTCTGCGATCGGATCCACGGGCCGATGACTCAGCCGGACGGCTCGCGCGGGCTGCGGACGTATGTGATCGATCGGAACATCAACTACACAAATGTGTGCTCGGCTCATTGCACGTTCTGCGCGTTCCGCAGAGATGAGGGGGACGAGGACAGCTATATCCTGACGACGGAGCAGCTTCACGAGAAGATTCGGGAGCTGGTGGACATCGGCGGGACGCAGATCCTGATGCAGGGTGGGATGCACCCCGGGCTGAATCTGGCCTGGTACGAGGAGCTGCTGCACGGGATCAAGGCGGAGTTTCCGCAGGTGCATGTGCACGGGTTTTCGCCGCCTGAGGTGGTGGAGTTCGTGGCGGTGCTGGAGCTGGAGGGCTATCCGACCACCGATCCGAAGAAGAGCCATGAGTTGTCGGATGAGGTCTGGCAGGCCAAGTTGGAAGCGGTGCTGCGTCGTCTAATGGACGCGGGTCTGGACTCGCTGCCGGGTGGGGGCGGGGAGATCTTTGCGCCGCATGTTCGTCGGCGGATCGGGTTGGGCAAGGCGACGGATACGCAGTGGCTAGATGTGATGTCGTGTGCTCATCGGCTGGGGATGAAGACCTCGGCGACGATGATGTTCGGGCACATCGAGGGCGTGGCGGATCGGATCGATCACATGGCTCGGGTGCGGGAGCGTCAGGACCTGGCGCTGGCGGGGAACTGGCCGGGGCATTACTTGAGTTTCATCGCGTGGCCGTTCCAGCGGGAGAACACGCCCCTGGGTCGGGTGCCGGATTACGACCGGGAGGCGGGCGAGCCGTTCCCGGGGGACGTGCTGGCCGATCTGGTTTACAGCGGGGAGCTCGACCCGAACGACAAGAAGGCGTGCGACGCGGCGGTACCTGAGGCGGGGAAGGTGGTGCGGATGGCGGGGGCTTCGGAGTACCTGCGTATGCAGGCGATCAGCCGGTTGTTCCTGGACAACATCCATTCGATCGGGTCGTCGTGGGTGACGATGGGGCCCAAGATCGGGCAGCTTGCTTTGTATTACGGGGCGAACGACATGGGCTCGGTGATGATGGAGGAGAACGTGGTGTCGGCGGCGGGCACGACGTATTGCCTGACGGAGCCTTACCTGTGCCATCTGATCCGGACGGCGGGGTTCACGCCGGCGCAGCGTGACAACACATATCGGATCCTCAAGACGCATCCGGGTGAAGATGGGCAGGCACCGGACCAGCTGGTGACGGACTGGTCGACGCAGCGTGAATCGAAGCTGCATGTGGAGTCGGAGGGATCGCCTCAGCCGGCGAGCCCGCAGACGCCTGTGACGCTGACGATCGGGGATGTCTGAGAACTGTCGGGCCTAGCGGCTTTCGATCAAGCTGGGCAGAAAATGCTGGCCAGTTCGAGCGGAATGGCTAGATTGGGTGTCTGAGGGATTTCTTCCAGGAGGTATGAAAGATGTCGAAGGCGTTGACGACCCAGTTTGCTCTGTTTGCTGCGTTGGCTTTGAGTTCGTCAGCGATGGCGTTGGAGGTGCCCAAGGAGGGCTCGTTTATCGTGCTGCTGGGTAATCAGGGCGGTTCCGAGCCTTGGGGCGCTGAACTCATCTTGAATGTGGAGGATGCGGTCGCGGCGAGCGTGACGCTGCCGGACGGGTCGCTGGTCCCGCTGACGGCTGAGGGGGATGGTGAGTTTTTTGCGGAGTCTGATCCTGAGGCGCTGCTTGCTGATCTGCTCGATGGGACGGGTGTGCCGGGCAGTGACACGTGGTCGATCAGCGTGGTTTATCCGGGGTCGGTGACGGGGACCTACAGCTTTCAGGCGCAGCTACAGTCGTCGGTGATGGCTTCGGACCTGCCGGATCCCGGGTTGATCCTGAGCCCGCCTGATGGGGCGTTTCTCACGGAGGGACCGGCGTCGCTGATCTGGAACGAGCCGGCGGATGCGGCGTTGGCCGATCTGGTGCTTGCCCGGGTGGAGGGCTTTGTTCCGGATGCCGGGTTTGCGGATGTGCTGGACGCGAACACGTTGGATGGCTCGCTGGTGCTGAACCCCGGTTCGAATCTGGAGAGTGTGGCGATCCCGGGTCCGCTGGCTCCCGGGTTCTATGACGCGGCGGTGGAGTACATCCGTTTTCTGGATCCGGTGGACATCGGGTTGTCGGCGATCAGCAACCTGAGCGGTCCGGCGGTTGATTGGGTGCTGCCGCCTGAGGCGAGCGGGGTGGCGTGGCCGGCGGGCGCGCCGCTGGTGGCGGGGATTGGGTCTGCGGAGCATCAGTTCGAGATTTTGGAGGTGATCCTGCTGGGTGACTTCGATGATTCCGGCGATCTGACTTCTGCCGATCTGGAAATGCTATATGACGCGGTGCGGTTCGGGACGTTTGACAACGCGTTTGATCTGGATGGCAGTTCGTTTTTTGATGCGGGGGATATCGCGTTCTGGCTAAACCTGTTCGGCACGACGCCGGGCGATGCGAACCTGGATCTGAATGTGGACCTGATCGATCTGTCGACGCTGGCCACGAACTTTGGCGGTGCGGCGACGGCGTATGCGCAGGCGGACTTCAACGCGGATGGGGTGGTCGATCTGATTGATCTGTCGACGCTGGCGACGAACTTCGGGTTTTCGGGGAGTGTGCCGGAGCCGGCTAGCGGGTTGGTGTTGCTCGGGGCCGGAGCCTTGCTGCGGCGGCGAGGGTGAGGAGGGGCAGCGCAGCGGGCTCGGGGACGAGCGGGCTGCTGTTGTCGAAACCGAAGTGGGTGGCGAGGATGGAGAGGTCGATGAGGTCGACGGTGCCGGAGCCGTCGAAGTCGCCTTGGGCGTAGTCTCCGGGGCCGCCAAAGTGGGTGGCGAGGTTGCTGAGGTCGATGAGGTCGATGCGGCGGTCGAGGTTGGTGTCGCCAGGCTGGGTCCATTTGACCCAGTTCAGCCAGAGGTTGAGGTCGTCTGCGTCGACGGTGCCGGAGTCGTCGAGGTCTGCGGATTCGTCGCCGGTGCCGAATCGAGCTGTGATGTAGGCGAGGTCGGCGTGGTCAAGGGTGTCGGATTGGTCGAAGTCACCAGGTAGGTAGCTGAGGTCGTAGACAGACACGCCCTCCGCATTGCTGATGATCAAATCATTCACCCGAAAATCCATGTCACCGATACCTAGTACAGGGAGCCATGCCAGCAGCTAGCCGTCTTCGCGATCAAAGAGGTATATTCCTACTGGCCCGAGTAAGGTAGGGGTACGATACCCAGGCACAGCAAACTGCGACCGGGGGTCGTAGAGGGTACTACCCATCACAGCTACATATTTTTCACCTATAGCTACTGAGCGGCCATAATAACCTGTCGTTGACGTGCCGGACATCTGGTGTATATCATCGGGGAAAGGATATAAATCAGCTATTAAATCACCATTATCGTTATCAAAAAGATATGCACGGCCGAATTCTGAAGCCACCGAACGATTGCCGTTTATGGCAACACGCGACCCTAGGTACAGATCTTCGTTGGAGTACTGCGTTGCAGGTTGCCACTTAAATTGTCTTTCCATAGTAGTTATATCGTACAAATAGACAGATCCTCTACTAGTGAAGTGTCTATCTTGATTTAAATCGATACCTGCTACAAGCATCTGATTACCGTCTATATCAAGACCCCATCCAAATCTCTGCTCAGCGGGGACTAACTCACCGGCACAGCCACGGCACTGCTTTGGGACGAGCTCGGACGGCCTAACTATCTGTGACGGCGCATCATTCTCAAGATTAATTATATGCAATACACCGGATTCCTCCTCGTGGTCTGAACCGACTACTAAGAGGTTACCGTCTATACTTATATGTTCACCAATCGCACTGTAGAATTTATTGCTGAACGCTTGGCTGCCTGTATTTATCCAGCTGCCATTAGCTACATCAAACCCATAGAAAAATACTTCTTGATGTGCCGAAATCGCAACTCCACTTTCTCCTATCGCGACCTGCTGCCCGTAGCGTGAAGTAGATTCACCAGTTGGCGGCATAAAAATTTGAAGCACTTCAGCTGTTTGATAATTGAATAATATTGCCAGTTGTGGTGTAGGAGCATCGGGGTTATAAGCGTCAGAGCCACCTACTAGTAGGTAATCTCCGTACCAATCGAGGCTATAGCCGTATCCAGATTGAACTGCCACTGCTTCGGGTGGCAGAAACTGCTTTACAGGAGAAAGCCAATCAGCATCTGCAACTCCAGAGCCCAACACACATATCCCCCAAAATGCACAAATCGCAGAGCCTGCACGCATGAGACCGCTCCTCCGGACCGTGGCGGTCCAGAAGATAGGTTACTCCGATATGTGGTTGACTCCAAGGGAGAGTTGCGGTTTGGTGGGTTTATTCGCGGATTTCGACGGTGCTGTCGCCGCTGGCGAGCATGAAGTAGAGGAGTTCGATGTCTTCGTCGCGGAGGCGGACGCAGCCCATGGAGGCCTGGGAGCCGATGGAGTCGGGTTCGATGGTGCCGTGGATGCCATAGCCGCGTTGGCCGGCGGTCTGGGCGTCCATGCCTTCGAGGGCGATCCAGTAGTTGCCGATGGGGTTGGCGGGGTCGTCGCGGCTGTAGTACTCGCCGGTTCGGGGGTTGCGCCAGTCGGGGTTGATGACTTTGCGGCCGGGCTCGACGAGCCACATGCCGTCGGGGGTGGAGTCGTTTTCGCCGAGGCCGACGGGGAAGGAGATGACGTGGACGGGTTCGCCCTGGGGGTCGCGGCCGAAGACGTCCATAACGTACTGGCTGCGGACGACGCGGACGTGGAGGGGTCCGCGGAGGACTTTGAGGTATTGGCCGGCGCGGATGCGGTTGGCTTCGATGCCGTTGATGCGTTCGATGAGCTGGTAGGGGATGTCGTAGCGGGGGCCGATGCGCGAGAGGAAGTCGCCCGGCTGGATGCGGTAGCGTTCGGCGAGGTCGTCGCCTGGTGTGACGCGGTCGGTGAAGACGAGTTCGGCGTTGATGTCGGCGAGTTGTCCGCGGAGGACGTCGGCGATGGGCTTGGCGGGGACTTCTTCGGTGTAGAGCGCTCGGCTGAGTACGCGGCGGGCTTCGAGGAGGTTGTTGGCTTCCATCAGCTCGGCGGCCTGGGCGATGGCGGGCTCGGTCTGGGGGTCGATCTGGGGCTGCCAGGGGGCGGAGGCTTCGGGGACGGAGGCAATGAGGGGCTCGCCGTCGGTGGCGACGAGCGTGGTGATCTGGGTGTTCGACGACGGGGCGGGCGGTTCGGTTGGCTCGGGCTCAGGGATGACGACGGGTCGTCCGTCGAGGCGGAGGGTGTTAACCGGGGGTGAGGGCGGGGTGGTTTGGGTGGTGGTATCGGGTGTGGCGGAGGCGTCGGCCTGTTGGGGGGTGTCGTCGGTGCCGAATCCGGTGAGGGCGTAGATGAGGATGCCGACAACGGCGAGGAGGAGGATCAGGACGAGCCAGGAGCGTTTGGCCCCGCGGCGTCGGCGGCCGGAGACGCGGTAGAGCCTGTCCATCCCCGGGCGTGGTGATTGTGATCCCAAAACCATGGTGCGACCTCCATGCTCGCTGACCGGGGTGTTTCCGGGTTAGCGGTGTTCCTTGCCCGCTATTCCTGATTCGGCGAATTGGGGCTTCCTACGCCATCCGCCGGGTGGTCTGTCTCTGACAGCGTAGCACCCTGATCGGGGTTTTCGGAGAGGTTTTGGGCTTGTCGGTCGGCGATCCAGGCGAGAAATCGGCTGATGCGCTGCTCGTGGCCGCGTTGGGTGGGGGTGTAGTAGGTTTTGTCGACGCCGAGGTATTGCTGAGCGACGTGGCCGTCGGGGTCGTTGTGGGCGTACCGATAACCAACCCCCCTGCCGAGCTGTTTGGCGACGGCGTAGTGGCCGTCTTTGAGGTGTTTGGGGACGGGCTGGGTGCGTTGGTGTTTGGCGTCGGACATGGCGGACCAGATGGCGACGGCGGAGGCGTTGGATTTGGGGGCGGTGGCCATGTAGATGGCGGCCTGTCCGAGGGTGAGCTGGCACTCGGGCATGCCGATGCGGTGGGTGATGTCGTAGGCGGCGGCGGCGACCTGGATGGCCTGGGGGTCGGCGTTGCCGATGTCTTCGGAGGCGAGGATGGCGATGCGTCGAGCGATGAACATGGGGTCTTCGCCGGCGGTGAGCATGCGTGCGAGCCAGTAGATGGCGGCGTCGGGGTCGGAGCCGCGCATGGCTTTGATGAAGGCGGAGATGGTGTCGTAGTGCTCGTCGCCGGTGCCGTCGTAGACGACGGCTTTCTGCTGGATGGATTGTTCGGCGAGGGCGAGGTCGATGACGAGGGGTTGGCCGTTGGGTTCGGGCTTTTCGCTGAGGACGGCGACTTCGAGGGCGGTGAGGGCTCGGCGGCCGTCGCCATCGCTGGCCATGGCCCAGTGTTCGACGGCTTCGGGTGTGAGTTCGATGGGGAGTTGGCCGAAGCCGCGGTCGGTGTCTTGGAGGGCTCGGGTGAGGAGGGTTTGGATCTCGGCTTCGTCGAGGGGCTGGAACTCGAACACGTGGGAGCGGCTGACGAGGGGTGCGTTGACGGCGAAGAAGGGGTTTTCGGTGGTGGCGCCGATGAGGGTGATGATGCCTGACTCGACGTCGCCTAGGAGGACGTCCTGCTGGGCGCGGTTGAAGCGGTGGATCTCGTCGAGGAAGAGGATGGTGCGCTGTTCGTGGAGTTCGAGGTGGCTGCGGGCGCGGTCGAGGATTTCGCGGACCTGTTTGACGCCGATGGTCGTGGCGTTGGCCTGCTCGAAGCGGCGGGCGGTGTGGGCGGCGAGGAGGGTGGCGAGGCTGGTCTTGCCGGTGCCGGGCGGGCCGCAGAAGAGGGCGGAGGCGAGGCGGTCGGCTTCGAGGAGGCGTCGGAGGAGTTTGCCCGGTCCGAGGAAGTGCTGCTGTCCGACGAACTCGTCGAGGTTTCGGGGGCGCATGCGGGCTGCGAGGGGTTGGGCGGCCTGGCGTCTTCTAGCGCGTCTATCTGACCAGAGATCGTTAGGCATACTCGTATCCGGAGCGATCTTCACTCAAAACCTTCAAATCATTCGAGAGTTAGCCTGCGACCGGGTTAACCGGACGAGTTGGCCGTTTTATCCAAAGTTGCCGTCATCCACTGCATCGCTCGTAACTGAGGACCGATTCGTGTGCTGTCGAACGGTTCGTTCTCAGTTTACGCACAGGGACAGGCAATGCTCAGCATGATGAAACGGCTCAGTCTCAGCTTCAAGATCATCGCGGCGGCGACGGCGATCATGGTCAGCATTCTGGCGATCAACTACCTGCTCATTGTGATGAGCTACCGTGATGCGGCGGAGGATGCCCTGGTTGAGAAGGCGGCGGCTTTCACGGCGGCGGCGGATGCGGCGAAGAATCATGCCTCGCTGCTGTCTGACCAGGAGGTTTTCAACCGTGAAGAGCTTTCGGCAGAGTTGCAGCGTGATCTCGCATCGGGCGGGGACTATTCAGAATCACGGGCGTTCAACACGATTCCAGTGGTTGCCGGGTGGAAGGCGGCGCAGGAGGCTGCTGCCAAGGAGGACATCGAGTTCCATGTGAAGGCTTTTAATGCGAGGAACTCTAGCAATGAGCCTTCGGCGGGTAGTTTTGAGCACGAGCTTCTGGCTGATCTGACCGAGGGTTATGTATCGGTGGATCAGCGGACGATTCATCGGATCGATGAGGCGACCAACACGCTGCACTACCTGCGGGCGATCGAGCTGACGCAGGACTGCATGAGTTGCCATGGCGATCCGGCGACGTCGAGGACGGGGGATGGGAAGGACCCGCTGGGTTTTGCCATGGAGGACTGGCAGGTCGGCGACATGCATGGTGCTTATCACGTGGTGATGCCGCTGGAGCCGGTGGAGGCGAATGTGAACGCCTTTGTGGGGAGGGGGCTTCTGTTTACGGTTCCGTTGCTTGTGGGTGCATGTCTTGCGCTGGCTTTGCTGCTGCGATACACCTTTGCCAGGCCGGTCCTGGGTCTGGTTGAGCGCTTGGAAGACATTGCGGAGGGTGATGGCGATCTGACCAAGCGTGTGGATGAGAACCGTGGCGACGAGCTTGGCAGGCTTGGCAAGTCCTTCAACAAGTTCGTTCAGAAGATTCACGATCTGGTTGCCTCGGTGCAGGGTGCTTCTCAGGAGGTTGCGGCGGCATCGACGGAGATCGCGGCTTCATCGGAGGAGATCTCGCAGGGACTGCTCGGTCAGCAGAAGCAGGTGACGCAGATTTCGGCGGCGGCGGAGCAGATGTCGGTTTCCGTGGCGGCGGTGGCCGATCATGCGTCGGACGGTCTCGCCAAGGTTCAGCAGGCCGACACCAATGCATCGGAGGGTGTCTCGGTGGTTGAGCAGACCATTGAGGACATGCGTGAGATCGCAGAAGCGGTGAAATCGGCGGGAAGTTGTATTGAGGATCTTGGCAGACGGAGCGAGCAGATTGGTGAGATTGTGGAGGTCATCAATGACATTGCTGATCAGACCAATCTGCTGGCACTGAACGCGGCCATCGAGGCGGCTCGAGCCGGCGAGCATGGCCGAGGTTTTGCGGTGGTGGCTGACGAGGTTCGAAAACTTGCTGACAGGACCACCAAGGCGACCGAAGAGATTGCGCAGTCGATCGACGCCATTCAACAGGGCACTGGTGAGGCTGTGGAGCGGATGCAGACGGGCAGCCAGCGGGTTGACCAGGGGGTTGAGAGGGCGAGCACCGCGGGCAGGAGTCTGACGGCCATTGCCTCCGGCTCGCGGGAGGTGGAGCAGATCGTGTCATCGATTGCGACTTCGAGCAAGGAACAGGCCTCGGCGTCCCAGAGTGTGACGGAGTCGATCAGTTGTATGACGGCCGTGATCTCTGAGTCTGCTGAGGGCTCGAAGCAGGCTGCGGAGGCCGTGACGCTTCTCTCTATGAAGGCTGAGCAGCTGAATGCTCTGATTGAGCGTTTCAAGCTGGCGGCTCAGGACCGGCGTCACAATGAGGGTCCGGTGCCCAAGCACATTCAGGACCAGCGTCTGGACATTGTGGGCCCGAGTGAGGCCTTGCATCAACGGGTGGCTCATGAGTAGCCATTGAGGCAACTGAGGACCTTGTGTGCGGGGCGTTACGCGCGTCGAAGAACGTTCGTAACGTTCCAGGCGTGCAAGCATCCAAACAAGTCAGCACGTTGCAGATGTGCCAGACCTGCTCCGGAGGCAAGGAAACCGGTATTTTGCCGGTTGCCGGTGAATACGGGTTAGCTTATCGCACGATCTTCCTCCCTGATTGGCCGCCTCTTTGGCGGTCCTCCGAGTCTCTCAGGGAGTCCCATCGATGCTTCAATGGTTTCGTGATCTCAAGCTGAGCGTTCGCATTCTCGCGATGACCGTGGCCATTTTGTTGACCGTGGTTGCGGTGAACTACGCGTTGGTCGCGGTGAAGTACCAGGCTTCGGCTCAGCAGGCGATGGTTGAGAAGGCGGCTGCCTTTACGGCGGTGGCGGATGCGGCGAAGAATCACACGTCGGTGATGGCGGCGGAGGGGGCGTTCGATCGTGAGGCGTTGCGGGCCGAGTTGGAAGCGGACATCGCGGCGGGCAAGTCGTACACGGAGACCAAGGTGTTCAACACGATTCCGGTGGTGGCGGGGTGGAAGGCGGCTGAGGAGGCTGCGAGCAAGGAGGGGATCGAGTTCCGGGTGACGGCTTTCGAGGCGCGGAATCCTGAGAACCAGCCGGACCCCGGTACGTTTGAGTACGAGATCTTTGCGGATCTGGAGAGCGGGTTTGCGGCGGAGGGGCAGGAGGCGATCTATCGCATCGATGAGGCGACGAATCAGTTGCACTACCTGCGTGCGATCAGGCTGACGCGGGACTGTATGACTTGTCACGGCGACCCGGCGACGTCGAAGACGGGGGATGGGAAGGTCCCGCTTGGGTTTACGATGGAGAACTGGAAGGTCGGCGACATGCATGGTGCCTTCCATGTGGTGATGCCGATGGCGCCGGTGGATGAGCAGGTGGCCGGGTTTATTGGGTCCGGTATGCTGTTCACAGTTCCGATGGCGATTGGGGCGGCGCTCCTGATCTACTTTGTGCTGCGGTACAGCCTGGCACTGCCGATCGCGGGTCTGGTGCGGGGTTTCACGCGGATCGCTGATGGTGATCTGACCCAGCGGGTAGATGTGCGATCGAAGGATGAGATCGGGGTGTTGGGGAGCACGTTCAATGCGTTTGCGGAACGGCTGCAGGAGCTGATCGGCAACGTACGTCGTGCGAGCACGGAGGTGGCGGCGAGTGCGACGGAGATCGCGGCTTCGTCCGATGAGATCGCGGTGGGTGTGAAGGATCAATCGAGTCAGGTGGAGCGGATCAGCGCGGCTGTGGAGGAGGTGTCGGCGAGTGCGACGGAGGTCGCTGAGAAGTCGGTGGATGCGGCTCGTAACGCTGAAGCGTCGGGCAGTGCGGCGGCCAAGGGCGGGGAGGTGGTGGATCAGAGTATCGAGCAGATGATTCAGATCTCCGAGGCGGTAAGCACGTCGGCCAGGAGTGTTGCGTCGCTGGGTGAGCGGAGTCAGCAGATCGGTGAGGTGGTGAATGTGATCAATGACATCGCGGACCAGACCAACCTGCTCGCGCTGAATGCGGCGATCGAGGCGGCCCGTGCGGGTGAGCACGGTCGCGGGTTCGCGGTGGTGGCTGATGAGGTTCGCAAGCTCGCGGATCGGACCACGAAGGCGACGGAGGAGATCGCGCAGTCGATCGCGGCGATCCAGAGCGAGACCGGTGAGGCGGTTGCCCGGATGAATCAGGGCACCGAGCAGGTGGAGGCCGGGAGCCAGACGGTCAGTCAGGCGGGCGACAGCCTGCGGACGATCGTGTCGTCGGCGAAGGAGGTGGCGATGATGATCCAGTCGATCGCGGCGGCGGCGGAGCAGCAGTCTTCGGCGAGCCGTGAGGTGAGTCAGAACATCGATGGGATCGCGGCGGTGTGCCAGCAGACCAGCGAGGGCACGAGCCAGCCGGCGGAGGCGGCGACCCAGCTTTCGACCCGTTCCGAGCAGCTTCTGGAGCTTGTGAGCCGGTTCAAGATTGAATAGGGGGTTGGTGGGAGCCCTACTTCGGTCATGGACTGAGCTACACTAGCGTGATGCCTGCCTTGATCTGCGAGTGGGACATCCGGGGTCTGAATTGTCTGGTCGTCGGTGCCGGTGCGACCGGGCTGCGCCGGGCCCGGACGCTGATCGAGCACGGGGCGGCTGTGACGCTGATTGCCCCGGAGGCTGGGGCTACGGACATCCCGACGGGGTGTGTGTTCCATCGGCGGCAGGCGAGCCCGACGGACCTGCCGAACCGGCAACTGCTGGTGCTGGCGACGAACGACCCCGGGTTCAATCAGCGTCTGGCCGAGCGGGCGAGGCAGCTGGGTATTCCGACGAATCGGGCGGACGACGCGGATGCCGGGGACCTGCGGTTTCTGGCGACGCGGAGCCGAGGTCCGGTGACGCTGGCTGTGAGCACGGGGGGTGCTTCGGCGTCTGCGGCGACGGTGCTGGCGGAGCAGGCGGTGTCGTCGATCGAGGATCACTGGATCGGGCTGCTGAGTGAGGCGGCGAGGCGGCGAGAGATGATTCAGAAGGAGTTACCTGCGGGGCCGGGTCGGCAGGCTTTGCTGCGGTCCCTGGTGGATGATGCGGCGCAGGCGGCGGCTCAGGAGGGGTTGGCGGCTCTGGCAGCTCATCACGATCGGTTGATCGAGCGGGCGTTTGAGGCTCATCGTGGGGAGGGTGCATCGTGAGTGAGGTGTTGATGACGCCTGGTCTGATTGGGTTGACGCTTCTGGCGCTCGTGACGTGGGCGGTGGAGTTGCGTCACTACTTCCGGCCGGTTGAGCGGACGCCGAGTCGGTTGTTCGGGTGGTTGACGGTGGTGCTGATCGGGCTGTTGGTGCTGATGCGCTGGCTCGATGCGGAGGGATGGCAGCCGCTTCACAGTCATCTGGATGGCTTGTTGTTGATCGGCTTGATGCTGGGTGCGTCGCAGTTGTATCTGCGATCGAAGCCGCGGCTGGGTCGGATCGGGCTGGTGATCTGGCCGGTGCTGGCGTTTCTGCTGGCGTGGGCGTTGTGTGCTTCGGCGTGGACGTATCGGCCGTTCAAGTTGGACTCGCTGGAGCATGTCTGGCGTGTGGTTCACCTGGGTGGGGTGTATGCGGGGACGCTTTTCGCGGTGCTGGCGGCGATTTTTGGTGGGTTGTATCTGTTCGTGTATCGGGCGGTGAAGCGTCACGATCTGGCGAGTCCGCAGCCGGGACTGCCGAGTCTGGAGTGGACGGAGTCGGCGGTGATTCGGTTTACGACGCTTGGCTTTGTGACGCTGACAATCGGTTTGATTTCGGGTGTTGTGGTGGTGGCTGATACGCCTGGCCGGCTGGGTTCGGAGTGGTGGTTGTCGCCTAAGGTGGTCTTGGCGACGGCTTCGTGGCTGGCTTTTGCGCTGGCGATGAACGTACGGACTTTGAGTCTGTTTCGCGGGCCGAGGGCGGCGTGGCTGGCGATCACGGGGCTGGTGTTGCTGCTGGGCGTGCATGGACTGGTGACGTCGTGGCCGGATCCGAAACCCGTTGAAGAGACGGTCGTGCCAGTGGAGCAGTCGCGGGAGGCTCGGCCATGAGCCTTGGCGTGCTGACGCTTGATTACCGTCAGGCCGGTGTGGATCGGCGGGAGGGGATTGCGCGGCGGATCGCGCGGACGGAGTCGCCACTGACTGAAATTCGGGCGGCCGGGGGCTTGCAGGAGTGTGCGCTGATCTCGACCTGCAACCGGGTGGAGGTGTATGGGGTGGGTCATGGCCGTTTTGATGCTGAGGCGGTTGCGCGGTGGCTTGAGCCCGATCGCGAGCCTGAGGGCTGGCAGCGGCTTGAGGGGCGTGAGGCGATTGCTCATCTGATGCGGGTGGCTTCGGGGATCGAGTCGATGGTGCTGGGTGAGCCTCAGATTCTGGGTCAGGTTCGTTGTGCTTATCACGACGCGAGGGAGGCGGGGACGGCGGGGACGATTCTGCATGCGGCGTTTCAGCGGGCGCTGGCTGTCGGCAAGATGGCGAGGCAGTCGACGGGGATTGGGGAGGGGCGTGTGTCGGTGGCGAGCATTGCGGTGGCTCATGTGCGTGGGGTGTTCGACCATCTGGCGGGGAAGACGATCCTGAGCGTGGGTGCTGGGCATATGTGCAAGGCGATGCTGCGGAGTCTGGAGACGGATCGGCCGGCGCGGGTGCTGATTACGAATCGGTCGGCCGAGCGGGCGCGGCTGCTGGCTGAGTCGCTGGGGCCGACGGCGGAGGCGTGGCCATGGGATCGGATTGACGAGGCGTTGTCGGCTGCGGATGTGGTGTTGTGCGGGACGGGTTCGAGTGAGCCGGTGCTTGATCCCGAGCGGTGCAAGGCGGCGATGCAGAAGCGGCGGCAGCGTCCACAGGTGATTGTGGATGTGGCGGTGCCGCGAGACGTGGACCCTGCGGTTGCGGATCTGCCGAACGTGTTTCTGGCGAATGTGGATCAGCTTCAGACGGCGGCGGCGAAGACGCTTGGGCAGCGTGCGGACAGTGTGTCGGATTGCGAGAAGCTGATTGCGAGCGAGGCGGATGCGCTGCTGCAGACCCTGGCTCGGCAGGAGGCTGGGCAGGTGATTCGGCGGCTGCGTCAGCGGATTCACAAGCTGGCGCAGGCCGAGCTTGATCGGACGCGGCAGCGGATTCAGGCGAGTCTCAACAGCCATGCGGACGATGCGGAGACGATTCTTGAGGAGCACACGAGGCGGCTGCTGAACAAGATCCTGCACCTGCCGGTTTCGCGGTTGGGAACGTCGGATCGTGTGAATCTGCTGAGTCAGATCGAGATGCTGGAGGATGCGTTTCAGTTGGACGAGGGCGATGCGGCGAGAGGCTCTGTGCCTGGGGAGGGCGCGGGGGTGTCGGAGCCCGAGGGGTCGTTGTCGTTAGAGTCCACGGCTGAGCGGCGGGCTCGTTAGAGTGCGTGGGTGTCCGGCGTGACTTCCCCCAATCAGGCAACAGGTACGAAGCCCGCGACGGCTGTGGCGGCGCTATTGGGGACCACGGCCCTGTCGGCCTGGATTGCGACGCAGCAGAACCTGCTGCCTGTGGATGTGCTGGCGTCGATCCAGCATCTGCTGGTGTTGCTGACGAGTGGGTTCTGGGTGGTGCTGATCTGGATCGCTGGTTATGGGCTGGGTGTGGAGGGGGCGCGGGCGCTCGATCCAGATCGGAAAGGTCATCCGGATGCTTTGACAGCGTCGGTGGTGGGGGTTGGTGCGATCTTTCTCGGGCACTGGGTCAACAGCATCACGATCGGGATGGCGGGCTGGGTGGTGTGGCTGCTGGTTGGCCCGCTGGTGCTGCTGGGCTGCTGGCATATCTACCGGGCGAGGCCCTGGGAGACCGGTGTTGAGCTTCGTGGGCCGATGTGGTCGGTGGCACTTGTGGGTTTACCGCTTGGTGTCTTGTTGACGGCGGCGGCGTGCCCGCCCGGGTCGGTGTGGCGGATTGAGGCGTTTGGTTACGACGTGTTGTCGTATCACCTTCAGTTGCCACGAGAGTGGGCCGAGGCGAGCAGCCTGGAGGGGTTCGAGCACAACGTTTACAGCTTCTTCCCAAGTCTCATCGAGGCGGGGTACAGCCTGCTGTATGTGCTGGCCGGTCGCGACACGATCGCGATGATCGAGACGAGCCAGCTGCTTCATGCTTCGTTCACGGTCGCGGCGGCGCTGGCGGTCGGGCGGATGGCGAGGCGTCGTTCTGCTGTGACTGGTTGGGTGGTGGCGGCGGCTTTTCTGGCGATGCCGTGGTCGCTGATCACGGGGTCGATGGCGTACAACGAGATGGCTGTGCTGGCTTTTGCGGCGGTGGCGTTGGATCGCGTGACTCGGGAGAGGGCGTTGTCGCTGGAGGACGCGGTGCTGATTGGCTTCTTGCTGGGGCTGGCGACGGCGAGCAAGCTGACGGCGGGTCCGATGCTTGCTGTTCCGATCGTGGCGATTGCTTTATGCAAGGTGTGGTCTGGGGGCGGGAAGCAACCCGTGCGTCAAACGCTGCGGGTGGCGGTGGCTATCACGTTGGCGGGGACGGTGGTGCTGACGCCTTATTTGGCGCGCAACGGATTACAGACGGGTAATCCTGTGTTTCCGTTTGCGGCGTCGGTGTTGGGGTCTGGGCACTGGACGGGGGAGGAGATCGATCGGTGGGATCGGGCCCATCTGGACGGTTCGACGGATGAGTCGATTCTTGTCGCGTTTGATCGTCAGTGGCTGCGGAACACGGGGTATGGCGCGGTTGGTGGGCGGCCGGTGGCGATCGAGACGCGGAACATCGCGCGTTTCACCCACGAGGGCGGGTTTCCGTTGCTGTGGCCGGTGACGCTGGCTGGGGTGGTTCTCGGTTTGCGAGCCAGATCGACACGGCCGCTGGCGTTTGCGCTGGTCGCGATGCTTGGCTGGCAGATTTTCTTCTGGGTAACGAAGACTCATCTGCAGAGTCGGTTTCTGATTCCGACGTTGCTGCCAGGGTTGCTGTTGGCGGGGCTGGCGGTTGAGGCGTTGGTTGGATGGCTTGGGAGCAGGCGGTGGCTGGCGGCGGGGGTGCTGAGTGTGTGGGTGCTGGTGCTGGCAGGGATCGGGTTTGGTGCGTTTTGGCGGCAGACGTTGCCGATTCGGGTAGAGGGGCAGGCGCAGGCGGTGCCGGCGCCGCCGGTGCTGTTGGTGGGGTCGCTGGCAAGTGCCGGTTTTACCGAGCATCCGATCAACAACCTGCCGCCTGAGAGCAGGACGTATCTGATCGCGGACAACTCGAGGCTGCTGTATCTGAGTCGTCCGTTTGTTTATAACTCGGCGTTTGATCGATCTCGGCTGGGGGATTGGATTCGTGAGGCTGATGGGGTATTGGCGGGGACGCATGAGCGGTTGCGGGCTGAGGGGATCACGCATCTGTGGGTGCACTGGGGCGAGCTTGATCGGCTGCACAGCACCTATGGTTTTGATGGTGATGTGACCGCGTCGTTTCTTCGGCGGCTGACTTCGGGTTGGCCGGTGGTGGAGGATCTGGGGGTGGCTACGCTTTACCGGGTCCCTTCGATTGAGACATCCAACGAATGAAGTCAACCATGAAGACGAACTTTGGCAGCCATCTTTCCATAGCGGGCGGGATGCATCTGGCGGCTGAGCAGGCGCGTGAGCTTGGCATGTCGTGCGTGCAGGTTTTCACGAAGAATCAGCGGCAATGGAAGACCAAGCCGCTGACGGATGAGACGATCGAGGCGTGGAAGCAGGCGGTGGCGGACGCCGGGCTGACAAGCACGGTGAGTCATGACAGCTACCTGATCAACCTGGCTTCGAACAAAGAGGAGACGGTCGAGAAATCGATCGGGCTGCTGATTCAGGAGATCGAGAACTGTGATGCGCTGGGTATTCCACATCTCGTGATGCATCCGGGGGCGCACCTGGGGGATGGGGAGGAGGTTGGTCTGCAGCGGATCGCGGACGGGCTTGATCGTGTGCATCGGCAGCTGCCCGATGCGGAGACGGTGACCTGTCTGGAAGTGACCGCGGGCCAGGGCACGAACCTCGGGTACAAGCTTGAGCATCTGGCGGAGATCATCGACCGGGTTGAGGAGGCCGAGCGTCTGGCGGTTTGTCTGGATACGGCGCATCTGATCGCAGCGGGTTACGACCTGACTTCGGGGGAGGGCATGCGATCAGTGATCGATGAGATCGAGCGGGTGCTGACGCTGGCTCGGGTGAAGGTGATCCACGTGAATGATTCCAAGGTAGAGCGTGGGAAGCGGGTGGATCGGCATGAGCACATTGCGCATGGGCATGTGTCGCCGGAGGCGTTTGGCGTGCTGCTGGCCGATCCGGTGCTGGGCGGGCTGCCGATGATTCTGGAAACGCCTAAGGCCGAGGCGGAGGATGGGCGGCCCTGGGATCTGCACAACATGGAGACCCTCGCGCGGCTGCGTGACGAGGCGCTGAAGGGGCCAAAAAAAGTTTGACGGCCGGGGGAGTGGATGGCAGGCTTTAGACAGGTCCAGAGGGCATCGGACCTTTGCGAAAGGAGTGGCTCGACAAGCAGACGTTTTGACATTGTGATCAGGCCGTGCGTGCAGCCACTTATGATTCCGCTATCGTTCCATACGATCCATTTTGTACGCCCGGCCCTTTTTTATGCGCTGATTCAGCGATCACGGAAACGCAGCCACCATGGTCGATGCCCAACCCAGTCCTGACGACACGCCGTCACTGACCGTTCTCGATCACCCGATTGCTGATGATGCGATCAGGCAGCTGCGTGACCACCGGACCGAGCCGCCGACGTTTAGGGAGGCGATGCATCGGCTGACGATGCTGCTGGCTGTCGAGGCGCTGCGTGGAGCGCCGAGGCGGATGATGTCTGTGCAGACCCCGCTGGAAGTGACCGAGGCGAGCACGCTTGAGCGTCGTGTTCTGATTGCTCCGATCCTGCGTGCGGGTCTTGGGATGGTGGATCCGATTCTGCGATTGACGCCTGATGCGGTGGTGGGTTGTCTGGGTTTTTACCGGGATGAGCAGTCGCTGGAGGCGGTTCCGTATTACGAGAAGCTGCCGACGGCTCAGGACGACTGGCTGACGCTGGTGGTGGATCCGATGCTGGCGACGGGCGGGACGGCGGTGGCGGCTTTGGATCTGCTGGTGAGTCAGGGCTTCACGCATCTGCATCTGCTGAGTGCGATCGCGGCACCGGAGGGCGTGGCGACAGTGCATGCGAGCCACCCGGGGGTTCCGATTTTTACAGGGTCTCTTGATCGGCAGCTCAACGATCAGGGTTACATCCTGCCGGGTCTGGGGGACGCGGGCGATCGTCAGCTCGGGACGCTGTGAATCTGTCTCGGTTGTGGCTGTTGAAGCAAAAACAAAAAAAAGAAGAAGCGAAGACGGCGTAGAGAATGCGGGGGTCGTCCAGACCGATGCTCGAACCCCAGATGCAAAGGGGGAGCGTCGCCGGATCATCCGGGCCTTCCGCTCGGAGGCGGCCTGGCCGTCGCGCCCGATCCTGCCCCCATGGGGTTCTTAAGGGTTCGAGGCATGTGGGTCTGAAACGAGTTCGACCCCAGCAATCTCCAAGTCGTCTTCACTTGTGCGTGCATTATATCGCCCAACGGGCGTGCGCCGCCTGAATATCACAGAAAGAAAACAGAACGCGGCGGCGCGTGGTGACAATCCTCAGGGTCTTCCCCTCTTGACACGGGCGTCCTGAGCGATCTGCAGGTTATCCCGGAGGTGCTCGATCTTCAGTGATCCGAGAGTGAGTGAGTCGACGGCTGGGTGCTGCAGGATGAATCGGATGGCTGAGGCCGGGTCGAGACGTCCTGAGGCCAGTCCTTTTTTAATGAGGACGCCGAGGCCGCGATCGTGGGCCTGCTGGATGACGTCACTCATGGATGGGTCGTCGGCGTGGTACTCGACCATTAGCACGTCTGCCCAATCCATCGCGCGTTCGAAGCCTTCGATGGTTTTTCCGGAGAGGCCGACGGCGTGCACGTCGCCACGCTGCTTCAGGTCGTCGAGTGCTTTGGGTGCGCCTGATGATTCGAGGATCTCACGGTCGCGGCCGTCGGAGTGGATGAGGACGAGGTCGAGCCGGTCTGTCTTGAGGCGTTGGAGGCTGCGCTCGACGGAGGCGGTGACGGCATTGTATGAAAAGTCGTAAGTGGATTGGCCGGCTTCGAAATTCTCGCCGACCTTGGTCGAGAGTATGAACTCGTCGCGGCGGTGCTGGAGCGCGCGGCCGATGCGTTCTTCGCTGAGGCCATAGGCGGGCGCGGTGTCGATGTGGTTGATGCCCAGGTCGAGCACGCTGCTTAAGAGTGTGGCGGAGGCTTCTTCGGTTGGGAGGGCGTAGCCGTGCTGGTATTTGATGCTCTGGTTGCGGCCGATCTTGAAGGCGCCGAAGCCGACGGGTGTGACTTCGAGCCCGGTGCTGCCAAGCGGTCTGCGTGTTAGAGCCGGGTCCATGGCACGTCCTCATCCCAGGGGGCGCAAGCGACGTCAGGTCGTTGCCAGTCGGCCAGCGCAGAGGCCAGTTCGGCCTGCATGTCGGCGGAGCGTTGTTTGTCGTTGTCGGTTGGATCGATGGCTTCGAGCACCATCGCGGCGAGGTAGGGGGCGAGGACCAGTTTCGTGGGGAAGGCGGTGAGGACGTTGCCGTCGCGGCGGAGGGTGGATGAATCGGGCTTGCGGCCGAAGCGGTTGGAGGCTTCTGCGCGGTCGACGCGGTAGGCGCTCCATGTGATATCCGACAGGTCGATGCCGGGGAGGACGGCTTCGATCTCGCGTTTGCCGTGTGTGAGGAGCTGGTTGATATCCATGTCGACGCCGTCTTCCGAGACCTGCCCGCCAACCTGCCAGACGGTCTGGCCGTCGCGGGCCTTGCCGGAGGTGATGGTGGCCCGTGTGTGGGCGCCGTCGACGCAGTGGCCGTAGAGGTCGGGGAGATCGCCACGCATCATGAGCATGTGGAGCGGGCGTTTCTGGGTGACCTCGTTGGCGAGGCCCATGGCCTGGCGGAGGCTGGCGTTGCCACGGCCGGCGGTCAGCAGGATGTGGCGGGGCTGGATGGCTAAATGATGTCCTGCCGGGTCGGTGAGTTCGACGCGCGTGATGTGCTCGCCATCCATCGCGACTTGCGGTAGCCCTTTGGCGCGGATGATGGCGCCGGCGTGCGGCTGGCTGAGGTTGGCGACCATCGAGACCGGATCGATGACCCATTCGTCAACGCGGAAGACTTCGCCAGGGCACTGCGAGAGGACTCGGGGGCGTTCGCCCGGGGCGAGCTTGATTGGTTTGGTTGCGAGTCCGGCGCGGGCACCGACCATGCCGGCGATCGAACTGAGGGCGCTGGTTCGCCAGAGGTAACAGTGCTCGGTGAGGACGGTTGTCTGCGCGAGCGAGGGCTGTGCTTCGGCGCGGAGCGATCGGTGCCAGAGGGCGGGCGCGTCGCGGTGTGCTCGTGCGGAGTCGTTCATCGCGCCGGAGAGGGTGTATTTGATGCCGCCGTGGAGGATGCCCTGGGCGCTGACGGTCTGGCCTTCGCCGAGCCGGTTTGATTCGACGAGCAGGGCAGCGACCCCGTGATCGCGGAGGGTGGCCAGCGTCCAGAGACCTGCCACCCCCCCGCCGAAGATGAGGACATCGACAGGCAGTGTTTCAGCCATGTGCCAGCCGCCGATTCACTCGCTGTCCCGCTCTCGGACGGGGACGGATGGGATGACGATGGACATGCCGGCGCGGATGGCGTTGGGGTCGGAGCCGATGGACCCGCGATTGGCGTTGAAGATGGTGCGCCACTGCGAGGCGGTGCCGTAGTAGCGGACGGAGATGGAGGAGAGGCTTTCGCCTGGACGGATGACGTGGCGCTGCACGGGTTCGGGTGCCCGGAGGCCTTCTTCGTCTTCGGTGAGGATCGGTTCGCCGTCTTCGTCGAGCTCGGGCAGGAGGATGGCTTGTCCGATGGGCAGGCGGATCGGGTCGACGGTGGGATTGGCTCTGGCGATGAGTACCCAGTGCCGGCTCTCGCCGTAGACGCGTTCGGAGATCGTGGAGAAGGTATCGCCTTCCTGGACGGTGTAGGTGCGTGGTCCGGGTTCGGCGGCCTGTTCCCGCAGGCGGAGGACGCGAGTGGGTTCGCGGTCGGGGTTGGTGGCGGCGCGTTGGGCTGGCGTGGCTTGGTCGGGACCGTTGGTGGCGGTTTCAGAGGCGGGTTCGGTATCGGTCGGGGAGGCGTCTTCGGTAGTGGCCGACTCCTCGGCGGGGTCCGTGGTGACGGGGGTGATGATGAGCGGACGGGAGGAGCGTTCGGCTGGATCCGGGCGGTCTTCGGTTTGCTCGCCGCCGGCCTGCGACTCGACGGGGATGAGAGGCCCGCGTCTGGGTGGCGGGGTTGTAGCGGTTGCGGGCTGGGTCTCGTTGGGCGCTGGTTTCAGGCTGGTGTCATTTGTCAGGCTCAGTTGCTGATCGGGGGCTGTTTCGGCCGTATCGACAGGCACCATCAATCGATAGCCGATCGCGACGGTGCAGAGGAGCACCGCGAGGACAACGAGGAGGTAATAAGGGGCTTTCATGATGCTTAGAACCCTTCAGGCAAGCCTCCCACTAGTGTACGCCAAGCGGTGCGTGGTCGTGGCTGTCGGGCGCATCAATTTTCATGATCCAACCCATCGTCGTGACTGGCCTTAGAATGCTTGACACCCGATTCAGGGCCAGCTAACGTCGCGCTCGATACAAGACTGGCCTATCCAGGAGAGCGGTCGATGACCACCAAGGACTCGAGACTCGTCATCAGCGAGCAGAACGACATCACCAAGATCGAGTTCCTCGACCGGAACATTCTCGAGGAGGCGAACATTCAGCAGATTGGCGAGGAGATCTCGCTGCTGATCGAGAAGTCGACCAACCCGAAGATTCTGATCAGCTTTGAGCGGGTTGAGCATCTTTCCTCGGCAGCCCTTGGCACGCTGATCACGATCAACAACAAGATCCGGAAGAAGGCCGGTCAGCTGCGGCTGGCGAATATCGATCCGCAGATCTACGAGGTGTTTGTGATTACCAAGCTGAACAAGCTGTTCCAGATCCACGACAGCACTGACAAAGCGATCGCCAGCTTCAAGTAAGCCGTTGTCCACGGAGGCCGGGCTACGATGCGTGGTGAGGTCGAGCCCATGTCCGATCAGATCAAAATTCCCAGTCGGCTGTCTGAGGTTGCCGGTGTCCAGGACCGGATTCTCAGCGCGGCAGGGCCGTTTCATTACTCGGAGAAGGCTCTTTTTGCCCTGAAGCTCTGTCTCGATGAGGCGGTGACGAATGCCATTCGGCATGGGAATGGGTCGGACCCGAGTAAGCAGGTGACGATCGATTACGCCATCAGCGAGGAGCAGATCCGGGTGACGATCTGCGATGAGGGGCCGGGATTCGACCCGGGCGGTGTCCCGGACCCAACGCTTGACGAGAACCTGGAGCGGCCGTGTGGTCGGGGTGTGATGCTGATGGCGGCCTACATGACTGAGGTGACCTACAACGATCGGGGCAACTGCGTGACTCTGGTCAAATCCAAAGACTGCACCCTGCCCAGCCGGAACGACTAGTGCTGGCTCGATTGCCCCCCTGCGGTACACTGTTCATATGACCCAGTCCGTTCCAGACCCACCCGCTCTGAAGGCCGAAGCGACCCCGCAGGCCGAAGACGATCCCGACCCGTCTTCTACCTCTTCCAGTCCGTCGGGGGCGGGCGCGTCGTCGTCGGACTGGCTGGCTCTGGCGTGCGAGCACGGGGCTGCGTCAGCGCATGCCGAGTGGCTCGGCCGGCAGATCAGGGCGGCTGGGGACGAGATCGGGCCTGAGATTGAGAGTCTGAGTGTGGTGCTCGTCGGCGATGAGAAGATGAGCGCCCTGCACGACCAGTATTTGCAGGACCCTTCGACCACGGACGTGCTGACCTTTGATCTGCGTGAAGACACGGGACAGCCGATCGAGGGCGAGCTGGTGATCTGCGTGGATGAAGCCGAGCGGCAGGCGGGGGAGCTAGGGCACGGTGTTGAGAAGGAGTTGCTCCTGTATGCCGTGCACGGTCTTTTGCACCTGGCTGACTACGACGACCATGACCCGGACGAGGCTCAGCGGATGCACGCTGAGGAAGACCGGATTCTCACGGCGATCGGTGTGGGGGCTGTTTACGATCGAGATCACCACGCGTAGCGAAGAATGCTCGCGGACGAGAGATACTGAACTTGCAACTGTCGATCGGCATCATGATTCTGGCCACGCTGCTCGCGACGTACGTGTCGGCGTGCAACGTGGCGTTGAAGACCTTCTCGCGTCGGCGGCTTGAGGAGAAGCTTGAGGAGCAGGGTCGTCAGGCGGCCATGAAGACGCTGGTGCGTCGGCTTCCGAAGCTGCAGGTGATGACGGGTCTGCTGCGGACGGGTTTCAGTCTGCTGGTGCTGCTGGCGGTGCTGGATCTGCTTGAGTACGCGTACGATGGCTGGGTTGCCTTTACGCTTGCGTTTGTGGTGTCGGCTTCGATTCTGTCGATTTTTTCGATTGCGATCGGCACGAGTTGGGGGCGGTACACACCTGAGGGATTGATCAGTGCTTCGCTGCCTTTGCTCAACGCGGTGTATCTGCCGCTGGCTCCGATCCTGCGGTCGCTGCATGCGTTGGACCCGCTTGTCCGGCGGGTGTCGGGGGTGGACCTGAATCAGACCGATGACACGCTGTCGGAGGATGTGCTGTCGGTGGTTGAGGACCACGAGCATGCGGATACGGTTGATGAGCGTCAGAAGAACATGCTCGAAGCGGTGTTTGATCTGCCGAATACGACGGCGGAAGAGATCATGACGCCACGCACGGATGTCAAGGGTATTGATTCGACCGATGCTTCCAGCCTGACCGATGTGCGGGATGCGATCGGCGACATCGGTTACTCGCGGATTCCGGTGTATGAGGAGAATCTGGACAAGATCATCGGGCTGCTCTATGCGCGTGATCTCATTCAGTTCCTTGGCGACGGCGAGGATTTCAACCTGCGCAAGATCATCCGGGAGCCGTATCTCGTGCCTGAGAGCAAGTCGGTAGCGGACCTGCTGAACGAGTTCCAGAAGAACAATCAGCACATGGCGATCGTTCTGGATGAGTACGGCGGGACGGCGGGTCTTGTCACGATCGAGGACATTCTCGAAGAGATTGTGGGTGAGATCCGGGACGAGTACGAGGAAGACGCGGAGCCCGATCCGACGATCTATCCGGTCAACGAGCACACGGCCGATGTGGATGCGCGTGTTTCGATCGATGAGGTCAATGACGAACTCGAGCTCGAACTTCCTGAGGATGACGACTTTGACACGCTGGGCGGTTTTGTGCTGAGTCAGTTCGGACGCATCCCGCAGACGAACGACCGATTCGATTACGAGGGCGTCCGCTACACGGTGACCGAGGCGGAGAAAACCCGGGTGGTGCGGGTCCGGGTCGAGAAGCTGACGGATGACGCACCGATTCAGGACAGCGCCTAGGCCTCATCCGACCAACCGGTTGTGAGCCCTGGCGGCATCGTTTTTGGCATCGGTCCCGGTACACTCTCTGGCATGATTCAGCCGCAGTTCTACAACACGCTGACCCATCGTCTTGAGACGTTCGAGCCGATCGAGCCCGGCAGGGTCACGATGTACAACTGCGGGCCGACGGTCTACGACTATGCGCAGATTGGTAATTTCCGGGCGTTTCTGTTTGCGGATCTGCTGAGACGGTCGCTGGAGCTGTTCGGGTATGAGGTCCGGCAGGTGATGAACATCACGGATGTCGGGCACATGACCGATGACCGGCACGCCGATGGCGGCGGCGAGGACAAGATGGCGCTGGCGTCTCAGCGGTTGAAGGCTTCGAAGAAGCAAGGGCGGGCGGAGGTGGCGGATCCGAACGATCCCTATCAGGTGGCTCGGTATTTCGAGCAGGCGTTTTTAGAGGATGCGAAGACCCTGCGGCTGAAGATCGCGGATGACCCTGCGGAGCAGCGGCCGCGGGCGACCGATCATGTGACGGCTTCGATGATCCCGATGATTCAAAAGCTGATCGAGACAGGGCACGCGTATACGGCTGAGGATGGCGCTGTCTATTTTGATGTCCAGTCGTTCCCGGATTACGGGCAGCTGTCGGGCAACACGCTGGAACAGTTGCGGGGCGGTGCGGGCGGGCGTGTGGAAGAGACGCATCAGCAGGCCAAGAAGCACCCGGCTGACTTTCTGCTGTGGAAGCCGGATGCGCATCACCTGATGAAGTGGCCGTCACCCTGGGGCACCGGGTATCCGGGCTGGCATATTGAGTGTTCGGCGATGGCGAAGGCGACGCTGCGCCGGGAGACGATCGATATTCACACGGGTGGCGAGGACAACATCTTCCCGCATCACGAGTGCGAGATTGCGCAGTCGCGTGGGGCTTCGGGCAGGGATCGGTTTGCGAATTACTGGCTTCACACGCGTTTTCTGCTGGTGGATGGGCAGAAGATGTCGAAGTCGCTGGGCAACTTCTACACGCTCCGGGATCTGACGGAGGATCGCGGGATCGACCCGGCGGTGGTGCGTCTGGAGCTGATGCGTGGCCACTACCGGAAGAACACGGACTTTCGGCTGAAGGGGCTGGAGGAATCGGCGTCGGCGATCCGGAAGCTGCGTGATGCGGCGACGCGTTTCGGGCTGACGGCGGAGACGACGCCGGCACCGGTGGATCATCCGAGGCTCAAGCCGTTCGTGGACGCGCTGGCGGATGACCTGAATCTGGCGGGGGCTCTCGCGGCGGCGTTCGAGTTCATCGCAGAGCCCACTGAGGATCCGGGGGAGGCAGCGGCGGTGCTGGCAGCGATGGATGCGGTGCTGGGGGTGATCGTTTGCGAGGCGTCGGCCAGCGATGAGGGGGATGGTGAGGTCCGGCGGCTTTGCGAGAGCATCGACGCGGCGCGGGCGAGCAAGGACTTTGCGGCGGCGGATGCGGCGCGTGCCGAGCTGCAGGCGATGGGGTATCTCGTGCAGACGACGAAGGACGGTACGACCGCGGAGAAGAAGCTGGCTTAAGCCCGTCTATGGGTCAGTAGCCAGAACCCAGCAGATCGATGGTACCGCTCGGCCAGCCGGGCTTGTTGGGGTAGACGACGGCGAGTTCGCCAGGGTTGAAGCTGGGCATGCGGTCGCCTGGCTGTGCCAGTGAGTTGATGACCGGGTTGTTGACGACCATGGCCCCGAGGCCTTCGTAGAAGCCCTGGTTTTTATGCTCGGTCTGGAAGAGGCTGAAGCTGAATACGTCATGGTCGACCCGTTCCATGGCCGCCTGGACCACCGCCCTGCCTAGGCCCTGGCCCCTGCGGTTTTCTTCGACAACGACGCCTGACAGCGCGAGGATGGAGAGTTTGCCGGCCTGGGTGCCGATGATGCGCTCGAAGGTTCTGGCCAGGGCGATCACGGTGCCCTGCTCGATGACCATGTGGAGCATGGGCCGTTTTTTCGCGGGGCCGTCGTAGGCGGCACCCTCGGCGATGACGCGTTGGGACTCGGCTGTAGGGTCGAGCGGCGGGTTGCTGGGCCAGGTGCGCAGGCAGAGGGCTGTGCCTTGCCTGGCCAGCTCGGAGTCTGTCTCTGCGACGGGCACTGTGGTGACGACGGCAGGCAAGGGGCTATCCGTTCTCGGCTTCCCATTCGTCGAACTCGCCGCGCTCGGAGGCTTCGGCGACGTACTTGGCGAACTCGCTGGTCTGATAGCTGATGAAGACGAAGGCGTGGTGAAGGGTCAGCCACTCGATGTCCGTCGGGTCCTTGTCGAGGTCTTTGCGCAGTCGATCCAGTTCCGCTAGCAGGGGCTCGTGTTTCATGCCGGCAGTCTAGGCGAGTCGGTGCGTGGCTTCACAGGGTTGGATCAGGTGACTTCACCGCCCATGCCGGAGCCGAGTTTGAAGGCGGAGGTGACGGCGAGGCCGAAGAAGAGGAGGTCCATGACGCCGAAGGTGGAGAAGAAGCCGATGCTTCGTGCTTCCTGCAAGACAGAGGCTTCGAGTTCATCGGCCTGCATGTTGGCAAACACCATCATAAGATCGACGATGCCCTGCCGGGCTTGCTTGCGTTCGGGCTCGGGCATGTATTCCCATCGGGCTGAGGCTTCGTCCCAGACGCCTGCGGGGAAATCAGCCTGCGACTCGAACTCTTCGGGTTCTGACCCGCCTGGCCAGGCGAGTTCGATTCCCTCGGCGCGGCATTCTTCGACGACCTCAGCGGCAAGCACGGTGATCATGTAGTCGTCGTCGTTGGCGTAGGTCCAGGCTTCCTTTTACATCTGGACCATGAATCCGCCATTGGCTTCCATGGTTGCGAGTTCGTCCTGGAGGTAGATCTCGACGACCGCGTATTTCCCGCCTGCGATGGAGATGGCCGTGACGACCATGGCCAGCAGGCCGGTGACGGCGTTGGCTGAACCGCCAGCGGCGTAGGCCGTGACCCCGCCAACGAGCAGACCGATGAGCCAGGCGATGATGGCGGCCTCGTAGCCGGTGGCGTAGGCGATGCCTCCCCACATGGCGGCACCCGCAACCCCTGCCAGAACCATTGCGATCAAGCCTCTCAACATCACTGAGCCCCTTCAGGAAGACGAACCATCGATTCGGATCAACAGGCACACAAAAGACAATGAAGACCTAATTTAGCCGGATGCGCAGCGGATCGCAAGGCTTTTTGTCGAAAAGGCCTGAGATCTCTTAAAAATCTTGTCGGGCGGGGCTTCAGGCCGCGACGGCTTCGGTGATCTTCTTGGCGGCTTCGGTCAGGTCGCCGCCGATCTGCATGGTCGGGATGTCGGCCTTGGCCTGTTCGAGGATCTCGCGGGCCGGCTCGACGTTGGTGCCTTCGAGGCGGACGACGAGGGGGACCTTGAAGCCGACTTCCTTGGCGGCGACGACGATGGCCTTGGCGATGGTGTCGCACTTGGCGATGCCGCCGAAGATGTTCACGAGCACGCCGTTGACCTTGGGGTCTTTGAGGATGATGCGGAAGGCCTCGGTGACGGCTTCTTCGGAGGCCGAGCCGCCGACGTCGAGGAAGTTGGCGGGCTCGCCGCCGTGGAGCTTGATGATGTCCATGGTGGCCATGGCCAGGCCGGCGCCGTTGACCAGGCAGCCGATGGTGCCATCGAGCTTGATGTAGGAGAGGCCGAAGCGAGCGGCGTGGGCCTCATCGGCGTTGACCTCGGCGGGGTCTTCGTAGCCTTTGATTTCTTCCTGCCGCATAAGGGCGTTCTCGTCGAAGTTGAGCTTGGCATCGATGGCGTAGACCATGCCGTCGGGGTGCTCGTCGGTGGCTTTGGTGACGACGAGCGGGTTGATCTCGGCGAGGGAGCAGTCGCTTTTGAGGAACAGCTCGGAGAGTTGGTGCATGATCTTGCCGGCCATGCGGACCTGCTGGCCCTTGAATCCGAGGCGGTAGGCGATCTTGCGAGCCTGGTAGGGAGCGAGTCCGGCGATCGGGCTGATGGGCTCGCGGATGATGGCGTCGGGGCTCTCCTCGGCGACCTGCTCGATGTCCATGCCGCCTTCGGAGGAGGCGATGAGCATGGGGGTGCCGCTTTTGCGGTCGACAGCGATGGCGAGGTAGTACTCCTTGTCGATATCGACGCCGGCTGCGACCAGGAGTTTGGTTACGGGGACGCCCTCGGGTGGGGTCTGGGGGGTGATGAGGGGCTTGCTGAGGATGGTTGCGGCGGCTTTGCGGGCCTCATCGGCGCTGCGGACGAGCTTGACCCCGCCACCCTTGCCCCTGCCGCCGGCGTGGACCTGGGCCTTGACGACGCAGAGGCCGGCGCCATGGCGGGCTGCCAGGGACTCGTAGGCCTTGGCGGCGTCCATCGGATTGGTGACCAAGACCGCTGGCGGCACCGCGACCCCGTACTTCTGGAGCAGTTCCCGGGCCTGATACTCGTGAATGTTCATCGCCGATTGCCTTCCATCAGACTGTTTATCTCAAGCAAAGCCGTCCCGGCCAAAGCCAAGCGGACGCGAATCTTAGCCGCTTTGGACGCGACCGACACAGGGCCGACTGGAACTCTGGTCAGCCCGTGCCCATAATGAAGGCGTGAGTCGATCCACCAGCCATCCGAGCCCGCAGGCCGTTTCCGGGATCCTTGCGCTGATCCTGCTGGCGCCGTGCGCTCTGGCAGTGGCGGTGCCTGTGGCCAGTGGTTCTTCGATCGATGCTCGGCAGTTGGCCTGCTTTTTTCCACTGAGCCTGCAACGGGCCCACGCGACGCACGCCAACCCGGGACAGGAGCCCTACCCTGCCCGTACGATCCCGGCTGCGAACATCGCTCATCTTGATTCGTCGGCCACGCCTCTCTCGCAGGTCTTATCGGACCGCGAAGACCTGATCAGTCTGCCGCCGCCCGCACAGAACGCCTGAGACGCCGCCGGCCCCGAAACGCAGGCTCTTCAAGCCTTTCCGCGTTCGGTCAGACACCCCTGACAACCGATGAAATACAAGCCGTCTCTGCCGAGTACGGCGATCACACCCGCCTTTCCGCCGGACCCAGCGATGGGGTCCGCTAACGATGCAATCGAGGTCACACATGGTCACCAAGGCCGTCAGCAAGGTCTTCAGCAAACTCTTCGGATCGCGCAACGAGCGCATGGTCAAGAGCTACCACCGCAGGGTCGAACAGGTCAACACCCACGAGGAGGCGGTCCGGCAGCTCACGGACGACCAGCTCCGTGACAAGACCGCAGAGTTCCGTCAGCGGGTCAAGGACGGCACGCCGCTGAGCAGTTTTCTGCCCGAGGTGATGGCTGTTGCTCGCGAGGCAATGGACCGGGCGGTGGGTCTGCGTAAGACGCTGGATCCCGAAGCCGGGTTTGACGCATCGAGGCTTCCTGAGCACCTGCAGGCCCTGCACCGCGAGCTGGTGGAGAAGGCTTCGGCCCTCGAGCCCGATCCGGTGCTGGGCGGCGACCCGGCACCGGGGTATCTACAGGTGGATGTGCCCAACGAGTACTACAACGCCGTGCGAGAGCTCTATCCCGAGTCGCGGCCGCCTTTCCGGGCTCGGCCGTTCGACGTTCAGATCATCGGCGGCATTGTGCTGTCTGAGGGTCGGGTTGCTGAGATGAAAACCGGTGAGGGCAAAACCATCGTCGCGCCGCTTGCCTGCTACGCGGCGTGTATCGAGGGGCTTCGGTGCCACGTCATCACGGTCAACGATTACCTGGTTCAGCGTGACCGCGACTGGGTGTTTCCGTTTTATTACCGGCTGGGGCTATCGGTGGGTGCGATTCACCCGCAGCACATGATGCCCCCGCCGGTGAAGGCGCAGGCTTACCAGTGTGATGTGGTTTACGGGACCAACTCCGAGTTCGGTTTTGATTACCTGCGTGACAACATGAAGATGTCGACGCAGGAGCAGGTGCAGAAGCGTCGCGACTTCTGCATCGTGGACGAGGTGGACTCGATTCTGATCGATGAGGCGCGGACGCCGCTGATTATCTCGGGTCCTGCGCACGACCAGCAGCCGCGATATGCGCTGGCCGATCAACTCGCGCGGCATCTGATTGCCTGCCAGAAGGAATGGACCGCGGCGGATGACAAGGTTCAGGAGGCGATGAAGCGGGTGAAGGGGTACGAGGGTGATATCCGCAACAGCCGGGACAAGACCAAGGCGGCGGAGATGAAGAACGAGATGAAGGAGCTGTCGAAGCAGATCCCGATTCTGGAGGCCGAGCGCGATCAGCACACGCAGTACTTCGAGGTGAACCGTGAGCGCAAAGCGGTTTACCTCACCCACGAGGGGACCGAGGAAGCGCAGAAGCAGGCGAACATCGGTTCGTTCTATGTCGGCAACAACATGGACCTGCCGCATCTGCTGGAGAACGCGCTGCGGGCGCACGTCATCTACGAGCGTGACAAGGAGTATGTCGTCCAGGGCAGCGATGTGGTGATCGTCGATGAGTTCACGGGTCGTCTGATGGTCGGCCGGCAGTGGTCGGACGGGCTGCATCAGGCGGTCGAGACCAAGGAAGGCGTGACGGTCAAGCAGGAAACGCAGACGATGGCGACGGTGACGCTGCAGAACTTCTTCAAGCTCTACAACCGGCTGGCGGGGATGACCGGTACGGCGATCACCGAGGCGACCGAGTTCCGTGAGATCTACGAGCTCGAAGTGGTCTGCATTCCGACCAACCGGCCGATCGCGCGAAAGGATCGGGAGGACCTGATCTTCCTCTCAGCGAAGGACAAGTGGGAAGCGATCCTCGATGAGATCAAGCGCGTGCACGACACCGGGCGGCCGGTGCTGGTGGGCACGACCTCGGTTGAGAAGTCGGAGATGCTGTCGAAGCTGCTGACGCAGCGACACGGGATCAAGCACGAGGTGCTCAACGCCAAGCAGCACGAGCGCGAGGCGCACATTGTGGAGTCGGCGGGCACGCTCGGTGCCGTAATGATCGCGACCAACATGGCCGGGCGAGGGACGGACATCAAGCTCCGGCCGATTCCCCGGGAAGACCTGATCCAGCACTGGAAGAAGCGCAACCTGCTTCCGAAGCAGGCTCAATCGGACATGTCGGACGATGAGCTGATCCGTCTGGCTTACCGGCACCTCGCGGCGACCGAGCTGGGGCTGAAGAAGCGGGACGTTGAAGAACTCCCGGATGACGAATTGAAGCTGCAGTTGCTCCGCCACTGGTGTCTTCAGTACACGCCTCTCGAGGAGAAGCAGGTCAATCGTCTGGACGCCGAGGGCTGTCTTGCCGAGCTCGATCTCGGGCCCGACCTGCTGCGGCATCGGCTGGAGATCTGGGATCACGCCGAGAACATGGGCGGTCTGCACATCGTCGGGACCGAGCGCCACGAGGCGCGGCGGATCGACAACCAGCTTCGCGGTCGTGCCGGACGGCAGGGCGACAAGGGTTCTTCGCGTTTCTTCATCAGCCTCGAAGACGATCTGATGAAGCTCTTCGCCGGGAAGACGACGATGGCCGCCCTCTCCAAGCTCGGGATGAAGGAAGGCGACGCGATCGAGCACTCGTGGGTCACCAAGTCCGTCGAGCGTGCTCAGCGGAAGGTCGAGGAGCGCAACTATCAGATCCGCAAGCAGCTGCTCGAGTTCGACGAGCTGATGGAGCACCAGCGGAACACGTTCTACGACCTGCGTCAGCGCGTGCTCGAAGGCCAGGAGATCCGGGAGCTGATCTTCGAGTACTTCGAGGATGCGATCGACGATGCGATCGGGCTGTATCTGGACCCCGAGTATCGTCGGGGTCAGATCGCCGAGTGGTGCCGGCAGAATCTGGAGTTCAGCCTCGACCCGGCGCGGATCCATCTCGATTCCCAGAAAGACCTTGAAGAAGCGATCCGCAAGGGGGCCATCGACGAATCCGAGAGCACCATCACGGTGACGGTGGGCGAGTACATCGCCGACGAGACCGACCCTTCGACGTGGGACGCCAAGGGCTTGTCGGCCTGGGCCATGAGCCGGTTCTCGGTGAATCTGCCGATCTCGCGGATCGACAGCATGACGGCCGACGACGTTCGCGAGACGCTGCGCGAGGCCGCCGCTGAGCAGGTGGACAAGCGTGATCTGACCGAGCTGAGCGTCTACCTCAACCCGAAGTATGGTCACGAGCAGCTCATTCAGTGGGCCAAGAACAAGTTCGAGATCACGCTGGAGGTCGACAACCTGTTCGAGAAGGAAACCGAGGATGTGCTCGAGCACATCCTGGAGAAGGCCAAGCACGCCTACGCGGAGCGCGAGATCGTCTATCCGGTCGAGTTCCACCTCGAAGCCGTTTACCAGGGCGCTCTGCAGGACCAGCGGTGGGCGCTTGATCGTCTGCTGAACTGGGCCAACCAGCGCTACGGGCTCGACTGGACCGATGAGTCCATCGGGCAGATGACGGCCCAGCAGATCTACGACACGCTGATGGATACGGCTCAGGCCTGGCTGCGTGACGGCAAGCTCGAGTCGTATCTCGAAGAGAACGTCTCCGAGCGGCAAGGCGACCTGCCCGGCATCTGCGCGTGGGTTCGTGAGCGGTTCGCCGTGGAGGTCGTGCCAGACGAACTGGAGAAAGCCGAGAGCATCGCCGAGTTCCTCAACCCGCGTTGTCGGGAGACGCTGCGTTCGGAGCTGACGCAGCTGGAGCGCTTCGTGTTGTTGCAGATTCTGGACCAGGCGTGGAAAGATCACCTCTACGGCATGGACCAGCTCAAGGACTCGATCGGTCTGCGTGGTTACGCCGAGAAGGACCCACGGATCGAGTACAAGCGCGAGGGCGCCCGTCAGTTCCGTGAGATGCAGGCCGGCGTCCGCGACCGTGTGACCGAGTTGATCTTCCGCGCGAAGCTGACGCCGAACGTGCAATTGAAGAACGTGTATGCCTCTCAGCAGGCCTCGCATCCGACGGCTCAGCCGGCGATGGCCGCTGCGGCACAGGGCCAGGCCCAGCCGGCTCCCGTGAGTGCGGAAACAGAGGCTCGGCTGAAGGAGCGTGCCGCACAGATGCGTGATCAGCCCGGCAACGCCGAGGCGACGCCGCTGAACCGCAAGCAGCGGCGGGCGCGGGGCAAGGGTCGGCGGTAAGCGCCAGACCCGATCAACCTGACGAAGCTCAGGAGCCCCGGACCCTTCCTCCGGGGCTCCTGTCGTTTAGAACCGTTACGCTGCTGGCATGCGCCGTCGCAAACGCATCCGCTTTCGCCTGATCGCCATCGTGGCTGGGCTTGTTCTTGGCACGTATGCCGCGGGCTGTTACGAGCAGGCCCGGTGGGACGCCGTGCTGTCGTCGGATGACGGGTCCACAGCGGGGGAAGTCAGCCCAGATTAACTGGCCGAGTTGCCTTTGCTGATGCATGATGTGGCAACACTCTAGAACCATCAGGAGAAGTCCCATGACCCGCCAGATGTGTCTCGCGCTCGCCGGAACCCTCGCTCTGACCGCTTCGGCCCGGGCTGCCATTGATTCGGGCACTGCGGGCCCTGGCGATACGTTTTTGCAGATCTCCCCGCCGACGAATGTCGGCAACAACAACCAGAACACCAATGACACGCTGTTTGCTTTCGACGAGAAGCAGAAGCAGGTGCTGACGAGCGGGCTGACGCTGGACCTTCCCGCGGCCACCTCACCGACGGTGCTGCCGGCAGGGACGATCATTTCCAGTCACTATGTTTTTGTGGATCCGTCAGGGTCCAGAAACAACGTGGTCGGGACGGTGACGTTCGACAACCCGATCCTCGGGATCATCTTCGAGGACATCAACCTGGACGCCTCCAATTTCCTCGGGGCTATCGGGACGACCTACGCCAGCCCCAGCCTCCTCGGGCTAGAGGGAGGCGACCTGGTGGCCATCTCGGGCACGAACACCGTCAGCATCGATTTCACCGCGGGATCGCCCGGCGACTACATCCGCGTGATCACCGAGGACATCCCAGAGCCGGCGACGGCGTCGCTGCTGGCACTCGGACTGTTGTCGATGAGCCGTCGTCGCTAGCGGAGACCGCTCGGTAAAACCGGCTAGACCGCAGGTTCAATCATCGGCTGGATCAGTCGCCCTCAACCCGTGCGCAGTCTGCTTTGGGCAGGACCGTGATTACGGGCTCGAGGTCGGCCGGTGCGCCATCGAACAGGACCCGGAAGACGACCGGGCCCACGGCGACCTGATCGCCGGCGGCCAGGGCCACCTCATCCACACGCTCGCCGTTATGGAAGGTGCCGTTGCTCGACCCGAGGTCTCTGAGCAGCACCCCGTCGGATTCCACCTCGAACACGCAGTGTTTGCGGGAAATGCTTGCCAGCGGGATCCGTAGGCCGCAGCCGTTGGCACGGCCGACGAACACGCGCCCCTGCTCCAGCGGGAACTCCCGCTTGGTGCCATCTGCCTTGAACATGAGAAGTGAGATCTGCATACCTAAAGTCACCACACGCTGGCATCCGTACGTGACATCATACCCGCCATGAGCCCTACGCCCTCACCCCATACCGAAAACAGGCCTGAGATCGCCGGGCTCTACCTGCATGTTCCCTTCTGCTTCCATAAGTGCCATTACTGCGATTTCTACAGCCTCGCCGAGCCAGAGAACAAGACCGACCGGCACCTCCCGCTGGCTCGTGCCATCGTGCGGGAGTTCGAAGCCGTTTCCGAGAGCCACCGCCTGCGGATCGAGACCATCTTCGTCGGCGGCGGCACGCCCACGCTGCTGACTGTCGAGGCGTGGGACCACTTGCTCTACGGCCTGGACCGTGTGCTGGATCGCCAAATCCTCAAAGAATGGACCGTCGAGGCCAACCCTGAGACGGTGACGCCCCAGCTTGCCCAGACCCTCGTGGCGGGCGGGGTCGATCGTGTCTCGATCGGTGCCCAGACGTTTCAGCCGCACCTGCTCAAGGCCCTCGAACGCTGGCATGATCCCGAGAACGTTGGCAAGTCTGTAAAAGTCTTCCGCGACGCCGGGCTGAAGCGCCTCAACCTCGATCTGATCTTCGCGATTCCGGGGCAGACGCTTGACGACCTTGAGCACGATCTCGATGCGCTGCTCGCCCTCGACCCGGATCACCTGGCCTGCTACGGGCTGACGTTTGAGCCCAACACGGCCCTGACGCAGAAGCTTCGCCTCGGCCGGGTCCGTCAGATCGATGAGGACCTCGAGCGTGCGATGTACGAACTTGTCCTCAAAAGGCTGGCCGACGCCGGCTATGAGCACTACGAAATAAGCAACTGGGCAAAGCCGGGACAGCGCTGCGAGCACAACCTCAACTACTGGCTGAACCGTAACTGGCTGGGGATCGGGCCGGCGGCGGCGTCCCATGTTGATGGTCGGCGGTGGAAGAACGAGCCCCATCTCACGCGTTACCTGGAGCAGAGCCCGCACCCACCGATCACGGACGAAGAAATGCTGGCCCCGCCTCAGCGGCGCGGTGAACTGCTGATGCTCCGGCTGCGTCTGCTCGAGGGAGCCCCGCTGGGCTGGCTTGAGAACCTGCTGCCTGCTGAAGACTGGCGCTACCCGGTCATTGATGAACTGATCGCCATCGGGCTGCTCGAAAAATCCCCGACTCACCTGCGTCTATCTGAACAAGGCCTTTTTCTGGGCGATGACGTGGTCGCGCGGCTGCTGTAGTCGTTCGTTGTCCGACGGGGCTATGCCTTGGCCGTCGCCTTCTCGCCATCGGTTTCTGAAGGGGCCGGCGGCGCGGGCACGCCGACGCGCATGTTGCAGGCTTTGCAGCGCACCTTCTTGCCGCGTGCCGATTCGGGCACGGCGAGCACCGATCGGCACTTGAGATTCGGACAGATGATGCGGATCGACTTCATTCAGAAACCCTTAACCCAGCGTGGGCATAAGGTGATTATCGATCCCTTCAGCCAAGCCCTTAAGCCAATTGCATGACGGGGATTAACCCTCGGTGAAGGCTCACTTCACACGTCGAAGTCCTCTGACCTCGACATCCGGCACGAGACCGAGGACACGCGTGGTGACGCGGGACTCACGCTCCTGCAAAAGCCCCCGACCGTCATAATCGCTCCAGACCTCCACATCGACAGAAGCCAACGTCAGCCCCATCGATCGACGCTCGATGACGGTCACGCCCTCGCCCGAGCGTTCTGCCGTGACCCGGGTCTCGTATTGGCCCGAGGCTCGCAGCGACCCATCGGCCAGTCGTCTTACCACGACATCCCCGGTGCTCACCACGGGCTCCGCGCCGGCTGCACGGTCTGGGAGCAGCAGCATCCCGGGGGTGTAGACGAGCTGGACCTCGTCCTTGACATCGACTTCCGACATCAGTCGCCAGCCGCGTTCATCCCTCTCCCACACCTGTTCGGACAAGCCCACGAGCCGAACGACCCGGCGGTCGGTCTCGGTCAGTACGGCTTCGCGCTCGGTTTCGACGATCCCCTCGCGAGCCGGCGTCACCTCGAACAACGCCGAGTCATGACCCGACGAAACGAGTTGGCTCAGCGACATGGTTTCGGTTGATGATGGCGCAGCGCTGTGGCCGCGGGTCGCCGCGCACCCACTGAGAACGCAGACCATCAACCCCAGCACACAGATGAACTTCATAGGTCTTCCTCGGGCGTCGCGTCGTGCCGACTGGCCAAGACATCGACTGAAAGCTTGATCTTGCGCACGACGGCAGCGCCCCCTCTCACTCGTGCGAGCAATTCTCGCTGCGCCCCGCTACGCAGCAGCCGATCCAGTTCGTAAAGCGTCGCGCTGTCGGCCACGCCGACGCGGAGCGTTCCCCGATCGAGGCCCTGGAGACGTGTGCGTTCGGCGACTTGCGTGGGCAACACCTCCCGCCAGGCCTCGACGACCTGCTCGAGTTTCTTCCAGGGCCGTTCGATCTCGGCCCGGAAGGCCTGCTTCATGAAGCCAAGGGAGAGGTCGCGCTCGGCGCGCTTGAGACGTGCCTGTGTCCGGTCCAGTATCAGCTTGTTCACTGAGGCTCGCCGATCCATGCTGTCACCCTAGTGCAGGCCCCGAGCCTCTACAATCTGTCTCATGAAAATCGTGCTCATCGGCTATCGCGGGTCCGGCAAGTCCACCGTCGCGGCTGCGCTGGCCCAGCAACTCGGCCTCAGCCTGATCGACACCGACACGCTCGTCCGGGCGTGTTTCAACCATGCCGAGGTCAGCGAGATCTTCGAGGAGTACGGCGAGGCGCGCTTCCGGCAGGTTGAGACCGAGATCGCTCTCAAAGCCCTTCAGGGCAACGACTTCGTTGCGGCTTTCGGCGGTGGAACCCCTATCCAGCCCGCAGTCACCCAAGCCCTGACCGACTGGGCCGACGGCACCTGCGTGTATCTGGCCGCCCCTGCGGAGCTTCTCGCCGAACGCATTGCCACGGACACTGGACCGGGTGCCGACCGTCCGAGCCTGACCGGCAGCTGGTCGGCCGCGGAGGAAGTGCACCAGCTTCTGGCTGAGCGTGAACCGACCTACCAGCGCGTCGCCGACCTCACGATTCAGACCGAGCACCTGACACCGGCCCAGATCGTCGAGGCGATCATCGCGTCGGTGCATGCCTAAAGAAAGAGCGACGAGCCGATGCCCGTCGCTCTGAGATGGATGGGTTATCGTTTGTTCGAGTCAGTCGACAGGGACGGAGGCCGTGCCGACACGCGGGATGAAGCCGGGCACTTCGGCGAACTCGGCCGCGAGGGCTTCCTGAGCCGCCTGCTCGGCCAGCCGGCGTGCGAGCTGCTCCGCGGCGTCGGCGCTGTAGACCTCCTGGCTGCGGAGCTTCGCGGCCTTGGTGGCCTGCTCGGCGGCGGCCCAGGCACGCACGGCGTTGAGGCCCTGCGATGCGAGGCTCTCTTCGGAGGCACGCAGCAATTTCTCGGATTCGCGGAACACCAACTCCGCCTCGCGAAGGGCATAGGTGGCGGCCTCGGCCTCGGCCTCGGCGAGGGCGACATCGACCTCGGCGTCGTAAGCCTTCTCACGCAAGGCCAGGGCCTCGCTGGCGCGAGCCTGCGCCAGCTTCATCAGACGACCTGCGATGTCGGTGGCCTCGCGAGCGGCTTCGGTGCGAGCCTCGGCGACACGGAGTGCGGCCTGTGCGTTCACAGCGGCCTGCTCCTTGGCGACGGCCACTTCGGCGACGGATCGTGAAGCCTGCGACCGTAGCAGGTGAGCCTGATAAACCGTCTCGGCCTCGAGTTCGACGCGCTGGGCGGCACGCTCGGCAGCGGCTCGCTTGGCTTCTGCCTCGCGGAGGGTCTGCTGCGCCGCACGGCGGACACGCTCGGCGTCCAGTCGTGCTTCAGCGGCACGTTCGCGGGCCTCATCAGCCCGTCGCTTCGCCTTGGCAGCGGCCTGCACCTTGTCGAGCGAAACTCTCAGCAAGGCATAGGGCTCGGTACGTTTGGTCTTGGTGCTGTAAGGCGACGCGAGGTCGCGCATCGACGTTGTGAAGTAGAGGTAGCCGTCCGGGCCGATCGCGATCGAGTCTGGCCACTGGAGCTCGGGGCCCGCCACGACGGTCTCTACCTGGCCGTGAGGCTCACGGGCGATGATGGCGTGGTTCTCCAGCCCGGCTGCGTACAGCCGGCCCTCGCCGTCCAGCCAGAGGCCGTCGACGGCGGTGCCGAGGTCGCCAAGCGACTCGACGCGGTGCGTCAGCTGAGCGTCACCCAGGTCGGCGTTGAGCAGATCATCGGTGGCAATGCGGTAGAGCTCACGCGAGCCGAGAGGCTGGTAGTAGAGCCACTCGCGATCCTCGGTGAGCGTGAGGCCCCAGACACCCAGGCGGCCGGCGCCTGCGGCCCGGGTCCGGTCGGCGGTGAACGCCGTGCCCGGCACGGGTGCCGTCGATGGATCCCCCAGCAGACGGCTGGCGGCCCAGCGCTGTGTCAGGTCGTAAACGATGATCGCACCCGACCCGGCGTCGGCCAGGTAGGCGACACGCTTCTCGAGATCGACGCGGAAATCACTGAGGAAGCTCTTCTCGCCGAGCTGCCTCTTGTGATCGATGTAGAAGACCTGCGCAACGCTGTTGTCGGTCAGGTCGATCCGGACGAGCTTCGGCCCGGCGGTGATGATGCCATCACCCGCCTGCGGGTTGCCGGAGTCGAGGACCCAGAGGTAGTTCAGTTCGTCCACCAGAATCGCTTCGGCGGACACCAGGCTGTTCAGTGCCGAGGGGCCCGATTCGCCATCCCAGCGATTCCAGCTCAGGCGTGGAAAGGGCCGCAGGGTGCCGTCGGCGAAGACCTCGGCGAGAGCCACGTCCGGCTGCTTCGACCAGTAGGGGAAGCTGACGAACACACGGCCGTGCTCCGACACCGCGACGCCCGAAGGCTGTGACTCGGTGAAGCTGGCCACGCGCACGACGAGCTTGTCGAGATGGCTCTCGACTTCTTCCTCCGGCGCAAACGCCGTACGATCCGAGATCGGCTTGGTGCTCGATTCGGAAGCCGCTTTGGGTGTCGGCGCCACTGTTTCCGAGGGACCGGCACTGAGGCTGCCAAAAGGCAGGCCCTTCTGGCCGGTCGACGAACACCCAGCGAGAGTCAACCCAGCGGCGAGCAGACCCGCCATCGTCAGACTCCGCACCACCGTTCGCTCGTTGCGTCGCTTCATCACTCGCTCCACCTTCTTCAGGCACTCGGACAGATCACACTTTGCCCGCCGCTCCGGCGGACCTCTTAGGGACGCATCGGACCGCGCCAGCCCGGGGTTGAGTCCGGAAAGCCCGGCAACCCCAAACCCCTGAGCCAGATGCGATGGGCCGTGACTTCTGTAACAATTGGACCGATTAGGACGCTTGGCGTCCGGCAGAAGCAGCCTCCCATGAGACCGAGTCAGGACGTGCCCACCGATGGATGATCGCCCCACCTACACCGTCCAACGAGCCCCGCGAGCCCCCGAGCTCGAAGGGCACGACGACCTCTGGCACCGCGCCGAGCCCGCCGAAGTGGCCCACGCCCATCCCGAGAGCTCCGAGCACCATCCCCAAACGACCGCGAGGCTGCTGTACGACGACACCCACCTGTATCTGCGTTTCGATGTCGATGACCGGTACGTGATCGCCCGGAACACCGAGCCGAACAGCCCGGTCTATGAGGACAGCTGCGTCGAGTTCTTCTTCCAGATCCACCCCAACCGTTACATCAACCTCGAGATGAACGCCATCGGTGCCATTCTGCTGGGCAGCTGGCAGGAAGAGCCCCGCGAGGGGGGGGTGGTCGATCCGAAACACATCGAAGCGATCAAACGATGGACCTCTTTGTCGGGACCGATCGAGGAAGAAATCATCGAGCCGATCACCTGGCACGCCGCGCTGGCCTTGCCGTTGTCGGTGATCGAGGACCTCGCCGGACCTCTGAAAGAGCGCAAGCCGGCGCCTGACATCAGGTGGACGGCCAACTTCTACAAGTGCGCTGACAAGAGCTCTCACCCGCATTGGCTGACCTGGTCGCCCATCGGCGAGCGACTGTGGTTCCACCAGCCGAAGTACTTCGGTCACCTGCACTTCGCCTGAGTATGCCAGCCAACGCCAAACGCCCGCATCGACTCGCGCTCTACACCGCCGCCGTGCAGAACCCGCTGGCCGAGGTGGCTCTGATTGAGAAGGTCTGTCGGCACCACCATCTCGACGATCCGTTGCTGCTCCGCGAAGACTTCGCCGGGACCGCAGCGCTGGCGACGGCCTGGGTGGCTTCCGACCCCGAGCGCCAGGCGATCGCCCTCGACCACCACGCCCCGACCACACGCTGGGCTGCGCGTGAGGCCGGTCGGATCCTCGGCCAGCGCGTCGATGATCTGCACCTCGTCTGCGCGGACGTTCACGAGCTCAGCGCCCCGCGCACGCAGGTTACCGCTGTCCTGAACTTCAGCATCTGCGAACTTCATACGCGACCCGCGCTGCTCGGCTACCTCCGCCACGCGAGGCGCTGTCTCCAGAAAGATGGCGTCCTGATCCTCGATATTTTCGGCGGGCCCGGCAGCCAGTTGATCCAGACGCAATCACAAGAGCACGCACATCCCGCCCACTGGGCCACCGGCGAGCCAACGCCACCCTTCACCTATCACTGGGAGCAGCGCGCTTTCGACCACGCCTCGCAGCGCATCGACTGCCGGATCCATTTCGGCTTCGACGATGGCAGCACCCTGAAATCTGCATTCCGGTACGACTGGCGGCTCTGGAGCCCGGCCGAACTCCCCGAGGCGCTCGAAGAAGCAGGCTTCAGGGAAGTCACGCTCTGGTGTGATCGCTACCACGCCGGCAGGAACGAGGCGGACAACCGATTCAGGCCGACCAACGCCATCCCCAGCAGACACGACTACATCGCCTACCTCACCGCCCAACGCTAGCGGGTTGCAAAGCCCAGGCGATCCATTACGTCGAGGTAGTCGGCTGGCAGCGACGCTTCGATCCGGACGCCATCCACCTCGACCACCGCTGCATGAAGCATCGGCCGGCCACGCGTCATCAGGCGCGCTCCGTACAACTTGTCTCCGACCACAGGATGACGCTTGGCCGACATCATCGCCCGGATCTGGTGGAGGAAGCCGGTCCCCAGGTCCACCTCCACCCGGGTCGTGTGCCGACCGACCTCCAGAGACCTGTAAACCAGATCACAACGTCGACTCTCTCGATGAGGTCGCTCGGAAACCGGCTCCGCCAGCACTCGGGCCGGCTGGTGACCGGCGACGCGCAGGTCCATCTCCCACCGTCCTTCACCCTCCAGCGCCCCCTCCACCAACGCCAGGTAGCGCTTCACGATCGCTCGGGTCTTAAACGCCTCGCGCAGGAGCTCCCAGGCCTGCTGCTTCCAGGCCACCAGCAGCACGCCCGAGGTGCCGACATCCAGCCGGTGAACGATGCCCGATCGCAGGCCCGACTCGCCCACGCCCTGGACCTCCGGCCGGAGCCCGACCACCGCGTTGAGGACCGTGCCGGTCTCTCCCTCGCGCAAGGGGTGCACCGGTTGGCCGGCGCGTTTGTTGATCGCCAGCCAGCCATCTCCCTCATGCAGAATCTCGATCTCGCCGTCGTCCGGCAGGACCGGCAGCGAAGCTGAGGCCACGGGGCCCGCCACTTCGACGACTGTCCCGGCCTGAATCAACTCAGCGTTCTTCGCGACCACGCGCCCATCAACCAGCACGCGTCCAGCGGTGATCGCTCGCCGGGCTTCACCGCGCGTCACCGAAAGCCGCTCAACCAAAAACCGATCGAGCCGGACCGGCTCGCCGTCATGCCTGAGAACGTCCAGCGTTCAGCTCTTTACGTGCTGAAGCGTGACCGCCCTGCCGGAACCCACGGTGCCACCTGTTCCCGTCTTATCCGGGACCCACTGCACAAACGCCTCGATGGCTTCGTACTCGGCAAGCCCCAGGTCGTCGTACAGCTTCGCCGTACCCTTGTTCCGATCCTCGGCACGCTGCCAGAACTCACGCGGGTCGCTGCCAGGGAAGAGGGCCCGGTCCTTCTGCGACTCGTGCTTGAAGATTGCCTGCCGTTTACGGAGCAACTCCTGCGGCGAAATGGGCACCGCCATCTCGATGTGCTCCGGCTCCCACTCCTGCCAGGCACCCCGATACAGCCAGACCTGGGTGTCCTTGAACCAGGACTGCGCCTTCACCCGGTGCACGGCCTCGAAAATCGCCATCAGACACACCCGGTGCGTGCCGTGCGGGTCGGAGAGATCCCCAGCGGCATAAATCTGATGGGGCCTTACCTTCTCCAAGAGATCGACAATGATCTGGATGTCTTCTTCACCCACCGGCTTCTTCCGGATCGTGCCCGTCTCGTAGAACGGCATGTCGAGGAAGTGCAGGTGCTCATCCTTCACCCCGCAGTAGCGGCCACCGGCACGCGCCTCACCCCGACGGATCAGGCCCTTGAGCTTCTGGATCTCCGGCGAGTCCACCTGCCCCGGCTGCTTGTTACGCAGGAACTCCTCGATGTGCGCTTCAATCTGGGCGGCCTTGTCATCCTGCACCCCGAAGAGCTTGTTGAACTCAGCGGCGAAGTCTGCGAAACGGAGCGCGTCCTCATCAAACACGGCGATGTTGCCGGACACCTGATAAGCGATGTGCACCTCGTGACCCTGATCGCAGAGACGGATCAGCGTCCCGCCCATCGAGATCACATCGTCATCCGGGTGCGGCGAGAACACGATACACCGTTTCGGGAACAGGTCATCCGTCGCACGCCGCTGATCGCCCGGCCGCTGGGCACTCGACGGCTTGCCGCCGGGCCAGCCGGTGATGGTCGCCTGGAGGTAACGAAACACGTTCCGGTTGATGTTGTAGGCCGGCCCGTGCTCGGCGATGAGGTCCTGAAGGCCGGACTCATTGTAATCCTCGTCCGTCAGCTTCAGCACCGGCTTGTCCTGAAGCTGTGCCAGCCAGATCACGGCCCGCCGGATCAGCTTAGTATCCCAGTCGCAGGGGCCGACCAGCCAGGGCTGATTGGTGCGCGTCAGGCTCGCCGCTGCGGCGCTGTCGAGCATGACCTGTGCGTTCGGATGATCCTGAAGGAACGACGCCGCGACCACGGGTGTGACTTCGCCCTCGATCGCTTCAGCCGAGATCTTCGACTTACCTTCGCCGAAAGCCATCATGATGATGCGCTTGGCCGCGAGGATGGTTCCGACCCCCATCGTGATGGCTTTGGTCGGGACGTTCTCGATGCCGAAGAAGTCGCTCGCGGCATCGATACGCGTTTTCCGGTCGAGCCAGATCAGTCGCGTCCGGCTGTCCTTGCCCGAACCCGGCTCGTTGAAACCGATGTGCCCGGTCCGGCCGATCCCGAGCAGCTGGATGTCGATCCCGCCCGCCTCCTCGATCGCCTTCTCGTAGGACTGGCAGTAGTGAGGCACCTCCTCGATCGTCAGCGTGCCATCGGGGATGTGCACGTTCTTCGGATCGATGTCGACGTGGTCGAACAGATGCTCGTGCATGAAGCGGAAATAGCTCTGCAGCTCATTCCGCTGCATCGGGAAGTATTCATCGAGGTTGAACGTCACCACGTTCTTGAACGACAGCCCCTCTTCCTGATGCATCCGAACCAGCTCGGCGTAGACACCCGTGGGTGTCGAACCCGTCGCCAGCCCCAGAACCGCTGTCTTGCCCTCCGCCGCGCGGGATCGGATCAGTTCCGCGATCTCCCCCGCCACCGCGACATTGACCTCCGACGGCTCCGAAAGCACGCGGGTCGGGATCTTCTCTCGGCTCGACAGCTGCATTTCAAAAGCGGATGACACCGGCAGGCTCCTGATTCAAAGGGATCGCTCATCAACACCCGCAGGCCACACCCGTGGCTCGCGGTAGCGACATCTTACCAAATCCGGAGCATAATATAAGACCGAAAGACTTGTCCGCCGCCCGCTTTCAGGCCCTAAGGCGTCGGCTCGATACCCGGGTGGAACGCCTCGCGGAGATCGGCCGCAGTCATCGGCTCCACCGCGTAGTAGTCCTCCAGCACCTTCGAGGCCACCGACTTCGCCGATGCCTCGAACGGAATCTCGCCGCTCAACTCAAGCGTCGCCACCACCTCGGGCTGCTGGAAGAACAGCCGCTCACCCAGCGCATCCCCCGATCCCAGATGCCCAGCGGGCTTGCTGGAGAAGAGCTGCGCCGACGGTCCGGGGTCGAACCGATAACGGCCTTCTGAATCGGCCGAGCAGCCCCCGAGCACCAACAGCAAGGATGCACACGTCGCCACTGCAGCTGTCCTGATCATGGTCGCCTCCTGGGTCCGATACCACAGAAGAATTTCGAACCAATCCCAGGCCCGGAACACCCCGCCCGCGCAGACTCACCGCAGTCATCGACGTCCCGTCCCTACAGCCGTCATAACCCCTACGCCTTCAACAGCCCAGTGATGTAAGCCGCCGCGTAGCCGATATCCGCCACCCGCTCGTCGCCCGCTTCCCGTTCGATGACCAGGTCCCCTCGATACCCGCCACGATCCAGAATCCCCAGAAACGCCTCCCAGTCCACCGCGCCGCTGCCGACCCGTTCCTCGCTGCCCCAGGTCTCGGGCTCCCTGGTGGGCAGGGCGTCCTTGATGTGCACCTGACGCACCCTTGGCAACAACAGCTCGACGGCTTTCAGCGGATCACCCTTGCCGTACAGGATCATGTTGGCCGGATCGAAGTTCACCCCCACTGCATCGTGATCCAGCTCAGCGAGAAATCCCTCCAGGTCCTCGGCCGTCTCCTGCCCGGTCTCCAGCAGCAAGCCGATGCCCGCGCCGCCGCAGAGATCGGCGAGCACCCTGAGCCTATCCCGAACCTTCACCCGCACCGGATCGCTCGGTACGTGCGGGATGAAGCCCGCGTGAAACGTGACCAGGTCCAGATCCAGCCCGGTGCAGATGCCGACCAGCCGTGCGAACTGCTTCTCGTTGTGCGCCCAGGTTTCGTCCGGCACGATCCCGCCGGTCTCGCGGATCCGCTCAAGCGTCGAATAGTCCTCGCCCAAGGGCGTGAACATCCCGGACACGATCTCGATGCCTGCCGCTTTGAGCTTCGCACCCGCATCACGCCAGGCCGCGTCCTCATCCAGGTCGTTGAGCCGCAGTTGCGTCCGCGCCAGCCCGGCCTCCTGCAGACAGCCGATCAGGCCTTCCACCGTCTGAGCCTGAAAGCTCCAGCTGCAAGCCGCCAACCGTTGATTCACCTCTGCCATCAGACCCTACCTTTCATCGCTGCACCGCCACCTCATCCTCGGTCACCAGCCCCGCCGCATTGCCCCACGAGGCCCGCACGTAACTCACGATCCCCGCCACCTCTTCATCCGAGAGATACCCGACACCCGGCATGATGTCCGCGTAATCGCCCGAAGCCGGCAACGCCTGCGGGCCGACACCAACCCCGTGAAGGGTCATCCGGATCAACCGCTCGGGATCGCCCGTCACCACCTCCGTCCCGACCAGCGACGGATAAGCCCCGCCCGCACCTTGGCCGTCCGCCCCGTGACAGCCTGCGCAGCTCGCCTGATACAACTCCGCCCCCCAGAGCAGGTCTTCACCCGCCAGCACGAGCACCTCGCCTTCCTCCACCGACACGAAGCCCCCATCCGCTTGCTGCTCCACCTCGCGGTCCCAACCCGTGAGCGCCCCGCCCCGGCTCGGATCCGGCTCGCCCTCCTCGTGGCAACCCACCAGAAGCGCACCCATCAGCAGCCATAACAACAAGGCTCTCATCCCCGGCATCCTACAAACCCTCACAACTGGATGGTCATCTCGGCCCGTGCGAGCTGCACACGCTCCGGCCGATTCGCGCACCAACGCAGCAACCCCTCATCGATCCGGTTCCGCTCGGCCCATCCCCGGTTCGGATCGTGGTGCCCGATCAGCGTCCGCGCGACGCCACAACGCACCGCCATCTCCTGCACGTCCTCCACGCAGGAGTGCCCCCAATCCATACGCGGCACCGCCGATGACGACCCGATCGCCGACACCCCGTCGTAGTCCGAGCGCAGATACTGACCGTCCCGATAGAGCAGGTCCGCCCCGTCCGCCTGATCCATCAGCCGCTCCTCTGCGGCCAGCGACCGCACCTGCCGGACATCCCCCGGATCCGAACCATGCCGAAGCTCGTGGTCTGTGCAGAACACGAACACCTTCGTCCCGTGCTCCACCCGATACCCCAGGCACGGCGCCGGGTGATAAAGCTCGAAGGCCGTGACTCGTGTCTCGCCGATCTCGATCGGCTCGCCCACCGTATACCGCGCCGTCCGCGGCAGCTCATCCTCCGCCAGGTCCGCCTCTACCTCCGACCCGGCCTCAAGACCGGTGATCTCCGCTGCAAGGAACGTCGCCGGCATCACGCTGTAGGAAATAGGCGTCTGCACGCCGTAAAGACTCGTCGTCGCCCGCCGGGAGAAGATCCCAAGGTAGCTGTCCAGCGCGTGCAGAAACTGCCGGTTGCCGTAGATCCGCAGCGTGTTGCGCGCATCGAAACAGACCGGCGCCTGATCGAACCCCGCTGTGTGATCGTTGTGCGAATGACTGCCAAACAGGTGCAGCTCGCGCTCCCCGCGATCGCCCCACTTCGACTGGAGGTCGCGCGCACAATTCCGAAAGCCCGACCCAGCGTCGAACACCAGGTCATGCCCGTCCGCCGTCTCGGCATGGATGCACGTCGTCCAGCCGTCGTAGACCCTAGGCGACCGCAAACCAAAGCCAGCCCGATACGCCAGCAATCGCTCGCGCGTGACCTCGCCCCCGAGCAACGCTTCCACCGTCACCGGCTCACCCGTGGCCTCGCGCTCGGCCAGATCGCGAAACACCGCTTCGAGCAGCCTCGCATCCGACACATCCTGCCAGGCCCGGCGTTCGGCCAGCGACGGGAACACCGAGCAGCTGCCCTGCGTCCCGTAAACCCTCACCCGAAGATGCTTGATCGGCTCCACCACGTTGTCCTGCTCCGTCCCGAATCCCATCTAACCGCATCACATCAGCAAGCTCAACCGCGGCGACGCATCAGCACCAGACCGCCCGCCAGACCCAGCGCCGTCACCGGCTCGGGCACCGCCTGCCCGAAGCCGAACGAACCCGCCATCAGACTCAGATCGATCAGATCGACACTGCCGTTACCATCGAAATCGCCATTGGCCCAGGTCTTGCCCGACTGCCCGAACGACGCCGCCAGCAGGGACAGGTCCAGCAGGTCCACCGAGCCGTCCAGATTCGTATCCCCCAACCGGCTGCCGAACAACTCCTCCACCCAGAACCGCAGGTCGTCCGCCGTCGTCGTGCCGTCGCCGGTCAGGTCGTAGTCCGGCGTGCCCATGCCGCTCGCGATCATGTTCAGGTCCACCAGTGAGTACCCGCCGTTGCCGTTGAAATCCCCCAGCCAGGGATCAAGCATCCCCTCGGGGTCGTGAGCAAACCGGTCGAACAACAGCCACGACACCCCCTCGCCCGTCACCCGCAGGCTCCGTAGCGACGCCTCCGACCCATCGATCTGGCCGGTGCCGCTCCGAGGCGACTGCGCGTACCAGCTGTCCGGATCATCCAGGTCCCACTGCACCAGCCGCCAGACCCCATCGCCGGTCAGCGCCTGCTCGACGCTCACCTCAAACCCGTTCGAATCATTCACCGTCAGCGCGACCGTCGCGTTCTCCGACGCCGTCTTGACCCAGAAACCGACCCAACCCGTCGCCGCGAACGGATCGGTCTCATCGGCCAGCAGATCAACCACCCAGCCGCCCTCCTCCTGCGTCCCGCCATCCACGTCCAGCCGGAGCGATTGCGTCCCATCGATCGCGCTCTGCGTGCTCGCCATGTTCGTCGAGTTGTTCACCTGCCAGGTGTAGATCGAATCCTCCGCATCCCCGCCAAACGGCGCGGCCCCGCCCTCAAAGTCGGCGATCACCCCGAACTCGGGTGCCGGCCCGAGGCTCGCCAGGTAATCCGCGATCGCCGTCCGCATCGGGCCAGCATTCCGAATGGTTGAGTACGCGTAAATCTGAAAACCGTGCGAACCGTTGTCGCGCGCCCGCTCGATCTGACTCATCGTCAGCGCCGTGTCAGTCCCGTGCAGGTACGGCCCCAACCCCGTCACCACCGCCGTGCTCCCGCCGATCCCCGCGTACATCTGCACGTTCGACTCCAGCAGATAATCGAACTGATCGCTCAGGTACGTCATCGGCAGCGCCAGGTCGAGGATCTCCTCCTCGATCCACCGCTCGGCGTGCTGCTGATGGCTGTTGAGCGCGATGTTGAAATCACGCCAGATCGCCGCCGAGAGAATCTGATCCTGATCGATCGCCTTGATCTGATCCCGCACCTTCACCACCAGCTCGGTGATGTGATCCGCGATCCACTGCTTATGCGCACTGCTGCCGCCGCTGAAAGCCAGCCCCGTGTCCGCCGTGAAGTGCGCCCGCGACGCCGGGTCCTGCACGTAGGTGCTCCCCGCGCCGCTGATCATCCGCACGTAGTCGAGATGAATCCCATCGACGTCGTAGTTCGCGACGATGTCCGCCGCCACATTCGCGATGTGATCCTGCGCCGCCTCGACCGTCGGATTGATCCCCACATACCCGTTGAAAAGCGGCTGGTCGTTCCCGTTGAAATCCTTGAGCCGCCACTCGGGATGCGCGTTCCACAGGTGATCCGGATTGACCGGCGCGCTGCTGCCGTTCCACATCGGGATCGTGTTCAGCCAGGCGTGCAGCCTCACGCCGTTCTTCTGCGCCTCGTCCACCGCCACCGCCAAAGGGTCCCAGCCCGGGTTGCTGCTGAAGTAAGGCGACTGCTGCGGCCAGACCTCGAAATTGCTCTCGTACCGCGCATCACCCTGACCCCGCACCTGGAACTGGATGTCCGTGAAGCCGAGCGACGCCGCGTCCGCGATGATCGACCGCACCTGCGCTTCACTCGAATAATCAAATCGTGTCACCCAGATCCCCGCGTAGTCCTCATACGCCATGCTCGAATTGATGACCGGGTGAGCCCCCGCCGCCATCCCGCCCCCCAGCCCGAGCGACCCCACCAGCAGACACCCCGCCACACACCAACCACCACGAGCAACACGCCAATCCGTCACAGCAGACTCCTTCGAGCTCAGAACAGGCAGGGGGCAGATCCAGCCAAAAAACGCGTAGACAAACACAGAGGCCCCCACCTATACCCCTCCCCTGCCTACAGCATGACACACAATAACCCCCCGAGGCGGCCCGAAAACCCGAAAATTCCAATTCTTATGCTCCCCCCAACCCCAGAACCCCGATGACTTCTCAGCCGTAAAGAAGCTGGGAATCCGGCACAGCCCGGGTAAAATACACTTGCGTCTCCTGAAAATCGATCTATAATTTCTAAAAGACTGTCTTATGCATCATCCCTTCACCCCGCACGGAGAGCCCACGATGACCCCCCACGCCGCCCCCAAGCGTCGAGCCTTCACCCTCATCGAACTCCTCGTCGTCATCTCCATCATCGCCCTGCTCATCGGCATCCTCCTGCCAGCCCTGGGTGCAGCCAGAGCCACCGCGCGGGATATCAGTTGCCTGAGCAGTACACGGCAGCTGTCGATTGCAAGCTACTCCTATGCCACCGACAACTCTGAATACTTCGTCAGGTTCTGTGACATGGCCGTGCAGCCCGGGCGAGCTGGGAAGCCGACCACGCTGGGCAGCACCGATCTAGGCGGCTTCCTCACAGGCAATGCTAGCCACGCATGGACTTGGACCTTCGTCAATGGAGGCTACGCCAGTAAAGAGTTGTACGAGTGCCCAAGCTTTACGGAAGCCGAAGAATTCAGCACTGGCGCTGGCTCCTTCAACATTCGCGATGCTTCCGTAGAAAAGGACACAAACGGCAGCATTGAACAAGGCTGGCGTAACGTTGATTACGGTGTCAACATCGCTTGGCTAACTGCGCTTCGTCGCACACCAAATATCAACAATTTGGTCCCTGGTGGCGGCCGAGGCACGTCGGGTAAGGAGTACGAAATCTCGTCTCGCATCTCGGATGTTCAGGCAGCTGGCGAAACCATTTTTGCCGCGGACACTTATTTCGCTGGCCTCGCAGCCGCAGGCGATCCTACCTATGGCGTCTTTTTTGCAAGTGCCACAAACGCAAACTCTGAAACAGTCCATGCTCGCCATGGCAGCGGAGCGGTCAATGTTGCCTGGGCCGATGGCCACTCAAGCTCAGAACCCATCCCGGTCAACCAAACGCTGACCAACAACAGCGCCGTGACAGTTTATGACTGGATCGAAGTTTTCGGTGCTTACTCAAACAGCACCCCCGTGGGCAACCCGGACAACAAATGGGACCTTCTGTCAGGCGACGCCTACTAAACCAAACCAACCCCGATCGCCCCCCGACCCCGCCACCTGGCGGGGTTTTTTCTTGCCCGCATCCACCCCCCTCCTTAGCATGGCCCGCTCACCCAACCTCCGAGGAAACCTACATGCCCTCCCCCGACGACCGCCGCTACCTCGACACTCACGAATGGCACAAAGCCGAAGGCGACCTCGTCGTCATCGGCCTCTCCAAGTTCGCCGTCGACGAACTCGCCGATGTGACCTACCTCGAATTCACCAAAGAGTCCGGCCCCATCGCCGCCGGCGACACCTTCGGCGAGATCGAGTCCGTCAAAGCCACCTCCGACCTCTACGCCGGCATCCCGGGCGACATCGTCGAAACCAACCCCGAGGTCATCGACAACCCCGCCCTCATCAACGAAGACCCCTACAACGCCTGGATGATCAAACTCAAACCCAACAACCCCGACGACCTCCAAAACCTCCTCTCCGCCACCGATTACGACAAAAACGCCCAGTAACCCCCCCACGACCCCTGTCCGGGTGCCACACACTTTCCAGGTGCGTGCCTAGCAGGCCTCCCTCTCCACCTCTCCGGCTAAACTGCCCTCATGCGATTCCCCCTCTTCTGCATCCTTCTAACCCTCACCCTCCTCCTCCCCGGCTGCGGCTTCTTCCGCATCGGCGAAGCCGGCTCCCTCACCGCCACCAGCCACGACAACCCCGACGTCCGCCTTGACGCCGGCTTCGACCGCGCCATCTACGCCCTCAACGACAACCAGTCCATCACCGCCCTGCTCATCGCCGGCCCGACCGCCCAACCCGAACGGGTTGTCACCCTCCGTGTCTTCTGGACCCCCCGCGCCGGCCGCACCCCCGTCTCCCGCCAGGCCACCAACACCGCCATCGAGGTGATGGTCTTCGCCGACCGCCCGGCCCCCGGCCCCCGCGAGCTCGGCCTCTACGCCGGCGCGGGCTACGTCTACCTCCGCGACCAGCCCGGCGAGCGCCTCATCCAGGGCGAAGTCTGGGACGCCGACCTCCTCCTCCGCGACCAGTCCCTCGGCTTCCGCGACCGTCTCGGCCGCACCAACCTCACCGGACGCATCCAACTCCAACGCGACGACCAGGCCGTCCGCGAAACCCTCACCAAACTCCGCCACACCATCTCCCAAACCCTCGAATACCCCCGACTCGTCATCGCCGACCAAACCCCACCCGCCATCTGATAACCTACGCCCCGCCAAGGTTCTGCGTCATCTCTGCACTCGTAGAAGGGTTCCTCCATGCGCTTCGGCCACCTCGCCACCCTCCTCCTCGCACTGATCACCCTCCTCCCTGCCCAAGCCCTCGCCCAGGAAACCGAACCGACCCTCGCCCCCGCTCCGGAACCCCAGCCCGCCCCCATTGGCGAACGCCTCGACGAGACCATCGGCCACGTCAACGGCGCCATCGCCACCGTGCTCTTCTTCGACGTCAGCTTCGGCAGTTTCCAGAAGATCAACCCCGATTCCGGCGAGCCCGAAGGCCCGACCATGCCCTTCCTCGTCGTCTGGCTGGCCCTCGGTGCCCTTTTCTTCACCTTCTACCACCGCTTCATGACCCTCCGCGGCTTCGGGCACGCCATCGCTGTCCTCCGCGGCAAGTACACCTCCTCCGACGACCACGGCGACGTCTCCCCGTTCCGCGCCCTCACCTCCGCCTTGTCGGCCACCGTCGGCCTCGGCAACATCGCCGGCGTCGCCATCGCCATGAAGATGGGCGGGGCCGGGGCTCTCTTCTGGATGATGTTCCTCGGCTTCTTCGGCATGGCCTCCAAGTTCCACTCCTCCACCCTCTCCCAGCTCTACCGCGTCCGCCACGCCGACGGCACCTACTCCGGCGGGCCCATGTACTACGTCAGCCGGGGCATCAAGGAGAACTACCCCTCCCTCGCGCCCGTCGGGGCCATCCTCGGCGCTTTCTTCGCCCTTGCCTGCATGTTCGGGGCCATCGGCGGCGGCAACATGTTCCAGGCCAACCAGTCCGCCCAGGCCTTCTTCGACACCTTCGTCCAGCCCGCCGTCTACTCGGCCAACCCCGAAACCACCGACGAACAGATCGCCTACATCCGCACCTGGGTCAACGCCGGCTTCGGTGCCCTCATGGCCACCGTCGTCGCCGTCGTCGTCCTCGGCGGCATCACCCGCATCGGTGCCGCCACCTCCAAGCTCGTTCCGGCGATGGCCGTCATCTATATCGCCGCCTGCCTGGCCATCATCCTCGCCAACATCAGCGAGGTGCCCGGCCTTGTCGGACGCATCATCGCCGAAGCCTTCGTCTGGGAATCGGCCTTCGGCGGCCTCGTCGGCGTCCTCATCGTCGGCTTCCAGCGAGCCGCCTTCTCCTCCGAAGCCGGCCTCGGTTCCTCCGCCATCGCCCACGCCGCCGCCCGAACCGATGAGCCAGCCCGCGAAGGCTTCGTCGCCTCCCTCGAACCCTTCATCGACACCGTCGTCATCTGCTTCATGACCGGCCTGGTCGTGCTCATCACCGGCGCCTACCTCTCCGATGGCGATGGCGTCACCATTACCCTCACCGCCTTCCAGTCCGTCAACATGCTCGCCAGCTGGTTCCCCTACGTCCTCACCGTCTCCATCATCCTCTTCGCCTTCTCGACGATGATCTCCTGGTGCTACTACGGCGAACGCGCCTGGGGCTACCTCTTCGGCATGCGCTACGTCTTCATCTTCCGCCTCCTCTTTGTGGTCTTCGTCTGGATCGGTTCTGTCATCAGCCTCGGCAACGTCCTCGACACCGCCGACCTCTCCATCCTCTCCATGGCCCTCCCCAACATCCTTGGCGGTATCCTTCTCGCAGCCGTCGTCCGCAGAGAAGTCACCCACTACTGGGAACGACTCCAGAACGGACACTTCAAGACCAGCGAAGATGAGACCGCCGATGGAGCCGACATCTAAAGCCGATCCACCCTTCAACAGCCTCACCGCCGTCCGCTGCGCGCTCGGCGGCACATTGATGGGCCTGGCCAACCTCGTGCCCGGCATCTCCGGCGGAACCATGCTTCTCGCCGCAGGCGTCTACCCGCGCTTCATCAACGCCATCGGCCGACTCTCCACCCTCAAACTCAAACGTGACCCCCTACTCACGGTCGCCGCCGTCGCCCTTGCCGCCATCCTCGCCATCGCCCTGCTCGCCGGACCCGTCAAAGACCTCGTGGTCCACCATCGCTGGATCATGTACAGCCTCTTCATCGGCCTCACCCTCGGCGGGGTGCCCGTCATCTGGAGACTCATCGGCAAAGCCAGCCCCGCCGTCTACATCGCCGCCGTGATCGGCTTCGTCGCCATGGCCGCCCTCGCCATGGCCCAGGCCAACAACCCGACTGCCGCCCAGAACGACGGCCCGCTCTTCATGCTCCTCGCAGGCGTCGCCGGTGCCTCGGCCATGATCCTCCCCGGCATCTCAGGCGGGTACCTCTTCCTCGTCCTCGGCGTCTACGTCCCCATCCTCGCCGCCATCTCCGCCTTCGTCGACGCCCTCAAGACCTTCGATACGGGCACCCTCCTCAGCATCGGCTTCGCCACCCTCCTTCCCGTCGCCATCGGCGTCCTCCTGGGTATCGCCGCCGTCTCCAACCTGCTCCGCTACCTCTTGAACCACTACGAGAAAGCCACGCTCGGCGTCCTCCTCGGCCTGCTGCTCGGAGCCGTCGTCGGCCTCTACCCCTTCGTCGAACCCGTCCCGCCCAAGCCAGGCGACAGGCTCAAGAACCAGACCGTCATCCTCGACCCCACCGCCGATGCCACCAACCAACTCATCTTCGAGCAGACCGGCCGCCCCGTTGAACCCGACGACTTCCCCACCGCCACCTTCACCCCAACACCCATCCAGATCTTCAGCAGCCTCGGCCTGATCCTTCTCGGACTCGCAGCCACCACCGCCATCGACCGCTTCGGCCGCGAAAAACCGATACCACCACAAAGCCGTTCAACCCCCAACCCAGAGACGCAGTCATGAACATCCTCGTCACAGGCGGAGCCGGCTACATCGGCTCGCACGCCGTGAAAAGACTCCACGCCGACGGCCACGACGTCGTCGCCCTCGACAACCTCTACCGCGGCCACCAGCCCGCCGTCCCCGATAACGTGACCCTCGCCGAGCTCGACCTCCGCGACACCGACGGCATCGAAACCCTCCTCAAAGACCGACAGATCGACTGCGTCATGAACTTCGCAGCCCTCGCCTACGTCGGCGAATCGGTCACCGAGCCCCTCGAGTACTACGCCAACAACACCGCAGGTGTCCTCAGCCTGATGACCGCGATGGACCGAGCAGGCGTCCGCAGGATGGTCCATAGCTCCACCTGCGCCACCTATGGCGAGCCCGAAACCGTCCCCATCACCGAAGACACACCCCAGTCACCCATCAACCCGTACGGCTGGTCCAAGCTCTTCGTCGAACGCATGCTCATCGACTACGCCAACGCCAACCCAGACTTCGCCTTCGCCGCCCTCCGCTACTTCAACGTCGCCGGCTCGGCCCGCGACGGCTCCATCGGCGAGGATCACACCCCCGAAACCCACCTCATCCCCGTCATGCTCCTCACCGCCCTCGGCCAACGCGAGAAGATGACCATCTTCGGCACCGACTACGACACCCCCGATGGCACCTGCATCCGCGACTACATCCACGTCGAGGACCTCATCGATGCCCACGCCACCGTGATGGACGCACTCGATCCCGGCGACCAGCGCTTCTACAACCTCGGCATCGGCAACGGCCTCTCCGTCAAGCAGCTCATCGACGCCGCCAAGAAAGTCACCGGCATCGACTTCAAGGTCGACACTGGCGACCGACGCCCGGGTGACCCCCCCATGCTCTACGCCGACGCCTCCAAGATCGAACGCGAACTCGGCTGGAAAGCCGCCATCACCGACGTCCACGACATGATCGAATCCGCCTGGAACTGGTTCAAAGACCACACCCACGGCTACCCGAAGTAAATCCTTCCCGCTGACCCAGGTAACCATGGGTGGCTGTGGTCCCGCCGTGGCGGGGCCACAGCCACCACGCATCTCTCCCAATCCAGATGGGCTAAGGCGCTTTCAACTCGAGTGCCACGGTTTCTTCCCGACGAACGTCGGGAAAAGCCGTGCTCGACCGCTAAGAAACTCCCTACGAAAAGTACCTCCCCCTACCCACGCCCCTCCCCAAACCGCATCCACCGCTCCAACGCCAGCAACCCCAGCCCCACCGGCACCGCGAACACCGCCGTATACAAGACTGACAGGAACCCACCAAACAACGCATCCGCCGCGCCCCACCCCACCAGCGCCTCACCGAGCGGCCACGGCAGCGTCCGCACCGCCACCAGCGACGTCGAAAACACCTCCGCAAACAGCCCGCAGATCACCGTCAGAATCACCACCGTCAACAGCGAATGCCGGAACACGACGTTCCGCAGCTGATGCACCACAAACGCCCCCACCAGCAACCCCAGCGCATACGGCCCCACCAGCACCACGCCTCCCGCATACGGATGCAGCAGGTCCAGACACAACCCCACCGACAACGCCGCCCAACCCGTCCGCCGCCAGTCCGCCATGAGCGCCACATACGCCACCAGCACCAGCACCGGCTCGGGACGCACCCCGCCCAACTCCAGCGCCGATCCCAACGCGAAGGTCAGCGCCAGCAGCACGTAAACCAGCAAGCTGAAAACCGGCCAGTTCATGAACCACCCCCGCTGCCAGTCTCCGCAGCACGCTCGGTCAACACCACCACCCGACGCAGCCGATCGACCGCGTACCCCGGTTCCACGATCACCCGCTTCAGCAGCAAGGGCTTGCTCGTCCGATCATCGATCGTCACCACCCGGCCCACCACCCGACCCCGCGCCAGCAGCGGCCACCGGTCATCCACCAGATGCGCCACGTCCTCGACCTGTACCGGCGCGTCCAGACTCAACTCCGCCACAAACGCCCCGAGGCCCTCGTCGTAATCAAACCACTCCACTGATTCCCGCTCCGGCCGCAGATCCGTTGCCGGCACCAGCCGCACCTGAACCCGCACCCCATCCCGGGCCACCAGGTCCACGTCACTCGTCAGCGGGGCCACCCCCGACAGGCTCCCCACCAGGTGCTCACCCACCACCACCACATCCCCGGCCCGCAGCCCGCTCCGCTCACCTGCACCGATCGCCAGCCCCGCATCATCCTCGTACACCGACAGCACCCGCGCCAGCACCTGCGTGGCCCCCGGCCGCGTCAGCATCGACGTCGAGACCGCCAGCTCATCCACCAGCGTCCGCAGCCGCGCATTCTCATCCTCGAGCGCCCGCAGGTAATCCAGCGCCGGCCCCTCCGCCAACGGCGCGCGCACACCGCCCAAACCGTCCCCGCCTTCCTCCCCTGCCAACAACCCGCTGCGTCCCACCAGCTGACTCACCGGAGCCAGCGACGACACCAACAGACCCCTCGGCCACGACGCCAACGCCGTCACCATCTCGCCCGGCACCAGAATCAAGACGGCGCAGGCAAACACCACCACGGCCTGCAGACTCGGAAGCAGAGAACCCGATCGTGCGATGCTCAGGCTCCATCGGGCCCGGCCCCGCACCAAGGCCCACACAGGTCAATCGGAAAAAGCTCAAAGGCCGGCACACACCACGCGCCCCGGCCACGGACAGCCTAGTAGTCGTCCGAGTCGCTCTCCATCGTCCCCTTCCACTCCTCGAGATGCTCGAGGTAGATCGCCGTACCCCGTGCGACACACGTCAACGGGTCCTCAGCCGTCCGACACTCCAGCCCCGTCGCGTTCGACACCACGATGTCGATGCCACGCAGCAGCGCCCCACCACCCGCCAGCACGATCCCATTGTCCACCAGATCCGCAGCAAGTTCCGGCTCGGCCCGCTCAAGCGTCCGCGTCACCGTCTCGATGATCGCCGACAAGGGCTCCTGCAGCGCTTCCCGAATCTCCTCCGAGGTGATGACCGTCTTCCTCGGCAACCCCGAAATCATATCCCGACCCCGAACCTCCATCGTCCGCTCGTCCCCCTCGGGCGCCGCCGAACCGATCTCGATCTTGATCCGCTCCGCCGTCTGCTCACCAATCATCAGGTTGTAAGCCTTCTTCATATGATTGATGATCGCCTCATCCATGTCGTCGCCCGCCACCCGCACCGACTCGCACTGCGCGATGTCCGCCAGCGACATGATCGCCACCTCGGTCGTCCCTCCGCCGATGTCCACGATCATCGAAGCCGTCGCCTCCACAATCGGCAGGCTCGCCCCGATCCCCGCCGCCATCGGCTCTTCGACCAGGTAGACCTTCCGAGCCCCCGCCTTCTCCGCCGAATCCAGCACCGCCCGCCGCTCGACCGCCGTGATCCCCGAAGGCACCGCGATCACCACCCGGGGACGCACCAGCGGGTGCCGCCCATTCACCTTCCGGATGAAATAGCTCAGCATCGCCTCGGTGATCTCAAAATCGCTGATCACCCCGTCCTTGAGCGGCCGGATCGCCGTGATCGAGCCGGGCGTCTTGCCCAGCATCTCCTTCGCCACCCAGCCCACCGCCAGCTCGCTGCCGTTACGCAGCACCTGCGTCGTGTTCTTCTTCACCGCCACCACCGACGGCTCGTTCAGCACGATCCCCTCGCCACGCACACAGACCAACGTGTTGCACGTGCCCAGGTCGATCCCCATATCGACGCTGAACCAGCTCAGAAAATGATCGTAGAGGCCGTCGAAGATCAAACCATTTCGCCTTCACACTGGAACAGGTCGCCACAGGCAGCCCGCATCATAACCACGGCGCAGAACATCCGCCCGCTAAGCAGGTTATCGGTCCACCCCGTCAGACAACTTGGGAATCAGCCGCCCACGATGAACACAGGCAGGAAACCACCCGTCAACTGAGCACTCCGGTACCAGACCACACCCACCCCAGCCAGCAGCATCAAGACCGCCACCAGCAGCAGCACCGAGTAAACGCCGTCGCCATCATCCTGCTGGGCCATCGTGCAAAACTCCTCAAAACCACCGGGCCATTACAACCCAGCCTTCATCACATGACGAAACAAACCTCGCCGAAATCGGGGAGCCAGGCGGGGTACCGGGGGGAGGTTACTGGGCCAGCCCGGCCAGGGCGCTGTCGCCCACCTCGATCACACCGGTCGCCAGATCGATGCTCCCCGCAGCGCTGTCGGTATCCACCGTCGTGATCCGCAGCTTGCCGAGGAAGCGACCATCCCGGTGCACCCGGAACAACATGTTCTTCTCAACGCCGTCCACCTCGCCCACGTTGACCTGCACCAGCGTCACCTGATCGACCTGCTGAATGCCCGTTACCGAACCCCGAATCAGCGTGTCCGGCTCGATATCAAGCGTCATGGCTTCCGCCGTCGACTCGCCCAGCACCACCGCACGCATCTCCTCAGGCAGACGCCCGATCGATGCCACCAGCTGCGTGTTGTCACGCTCGGCCTGAGCCAGACCCTCCTGCAGACGCCGAACCGTCCGCTCCAGGCTGTCCCGCAGACTCGCCAGCTCGGACACCTCGTCCTGCAGCTCAACCCGCTTGGCCTCCGCATCCACACGACGCTGCTCGGTGGTCGCGATCCGATTGGTCAGCTCCGTAATCAACTCGGCATTCTGACGAGCCGTCGCCGAGAGACTGGAGAAGTCCGCTTCCCGCTGCTGCAGCCGCGACTGGGCATCGATCAGCTCGGCACGGGCCTGGGCCAGCTCCGAGCGGGCATCCGCCACCTCGCCGGTCAACTGCTCGATGCTCGCCTGCAACGCAGCCGCCTTGGCACCCTCATCGGCCAACGCCGCGTTGATCTCGGCCTGAGCACTCCGAGCCTTGGCCTCAGCCACCTCCCGAGCACTCCGGGCTTCTTCGAGATCGCCCTGCACATCCTCCATCGTTGCCACAAAAGGCACCGTCAGAGCCACCAGCAGGATAGAAAGCAAGGCCACGAGGACCACAAACAACTTAGTGAGGAAGCTCAAGGCAGACCCTCTCGATACGAATCGTCCCGCTCACATAAGCGGCGAAAAATATCCAGAAACGGGTTATCGCAGAGCCCCCAACCCCTGTCAACAGCAGAGGCCCCACCCCCTACCGCTGCGCCACCGCCTCCACCGAGGCCTCCGTCGGCAGCCGACGCAGCACGCCCGCCGCCGCAGACAACCGAACCAACGCCGATTCGTCCGAAAGAGCCTCCGAAAGACCCACCAGACTCACCATATCGTCGCTGTCACCAAGGGCATACGCAGCCTGGGCCCGGACCGTCGGGATCGCCGAATCCAGCGCCCGAAGCACGATCGGCAGCCCGTCAGGCACATCCATCTGCAGCAGTGACCGCGCCGCCGCCAGCTGAAGCTCCACGGGCGGCTGCTCCAGCATCGCGATCAGCAACTTGATCATCCGCCGGTCCTCCAGCGGGCCCAGCATCCCCACCGCAAACACCCGGATCTCATCGCTCTGCGAGTACGCCGCCGCCCGAATCGGCCCTAACGCCTCATCGTCCCCCAGCTTCACCAGCGCCTCCGCGAACTGCAGCTTCACGATCTCCCGCTGAACCACCACCACCCGACGGTCATAGGGCACACTCGCCGCCTCACGCAGCATCTCGGCCGCCGTCGGATCGTCCATCATCCCCAGAATCAACGCAGCATTGCCCCGCACGCCAGGCTCAGGCGACCGCACCAGCCGAGCCAGCGGGCTCCGATCGATCTCCACCCCGTTCTCCGAAGCCGCAAAAATCGCCGCCATCCGCACCGATGGATCGGGATCGATCGCCAGGTCCGAAGCCGCCAACGCGTGCTCCTCCAGTTTCAGCTGCCCCACCGTCACCAGCGCCGCAAATCGAACCGGCACCACCTCGTCCAGCAAAAGCGGCCCGACCAGCTCCGACGACAACCCCGGCACCGCATGCGACGCCTCGATCGCGTTCATCCGCAGCGCCGGATTCTCCGACGCCGACGCCGCCCGAACCGCCGCGATCGCCCGCTCCCGAAGCTCGGCCACCTCCTCAGGCGCCAGCCGATTCACCCCTCCAAATAGCTGCCCGAACACCACACCAGGCAGCGCCGCCAACACGAGCACACCTAACAACACCACGCGACGACTCAGCTTGTTCATCTTCATCCAATCATTCTAAACCACCCAGCATGAATCTCGAAGCCCTACGCCAACCACCCCCACCCGATTCAACTTTCTGACGACGCTCCCCGCCGACCGCCGCTCCCCAGCCAACCCACCACCACCGCCAGCAGAACCAGCGGCGTCTCACCCCAAACCTCATAAAGCCCATGCCAGGTGGACACATGCGGCGGATTCAACCGCGGCCCAAGCGACATCGACGCATGCCCCTGAACCCCCTTACTCTCGCCATCCACCTCCACGATCGAGACGACCTCACCCAATGACGAGATGAATCCGCTCACCCCCGTGTTCGCCGCCTTGGCCATCGGCACCCGGTTCTCCACACACCGAAACGCCGCCACCTGCAGGTGCTGAAACCCCTGCGACGCCGAGCCAAACCACCCATCATTCGTCACATTCACCAGCAGCGCCGGCCGATCCAAAGCCTCCCTCGCCACCCGAACCATCTCCCGAACCACACGCCCCACTGTGTCCTCAAAACAAATTGGCGTCACCACCGACCACCCCGCCACCTCAAACACCACCGGCGCATCCCCCGCCTCGATCGTGTAGCTCGTCTCATAAGGCGTCAAATACTTCAGCACCAGCCCCTTCAGCCACGGCCAGCCATCCACCAAAGGCAGATACTCCCCAAACGGCACCCGATGCATCTTGTCATACCGCTCCGCCGCACGGCTCCCATCCGACCGGTAGTGAAACACCGAGTTCGCGCCCTCCCCAGGCAGCCAACGCGCAACCCCATCCAGATCCACGGTTTCCCAAGTCCCATATGAGGGGGCCCCGACCAGCAGATCGACGCCATAGCTCACAGCCAGATCCCGGATCTGCCCCTCGATAGCCGTGATCGCCGCCCACCCCTCCTGCTCCGCCATCGCCAGCGTCCCCGCATCAATCGGCATCGGCACCGCCGACTCCGGCCAGATCACCACCAGCCGCCCCGACTCATCCCGCTGCCCCTCCACCGCCAAACGCGTCTCATCCAGCAACGCATGCCAGTAACCGATCCGATCCTCCAGCGACGGACTCTGACGATTGCTCTGCGGCTCATTCGTCTGAATAACCACCACGCCCGTCGTTGACGCAAGCCCGTACCGCGCGTGATCCGTCCATAGCCAGCCGTGCCCCACCACCAACGCCACCACCACACCCACCGACACCACCCGCGCCACAAACCGCTTCCGCAGCCGCTCCTGAACCACCTCCGGATCCGGCGCCGTGAACGACCGCCGGATCACATCAGCCGCGAAACCATTCAACAACGCCACAAACGCCGTGACGGTCAACTCGCCAAACAGATCGGCCGTCTGAATCAGCACCGCCGAATGCTCCGGCAGCCACGGCCCCTGACTGTGACCGAGGAAGAACCAGGACAACCCGCCAAATGGCAGCCGCGACCGCAAAAACTCCACCAGCACCCACGCGATCGGTACCGCCCAAGTCAATGCGAGCCGACCCCCACCCCCCACCGACAACCGCCGAATGAGCAAAAACCCTACCGCCGGAAACACACTTAGCACAAGCCCCATCGCGATCGTCCCCCCCACCGTGACCGGCATCACCCAGTTGAGCATCACCACCCACCACACCCAGAACACCACCACCGACACCCACAGCACCCGCCAAAACGACGCCGACCGACTCACCACCAGCGCCCCAGGCACCAACGCCACATACGCCAGCCACCACCAGCCAAGCACCGGGTAGATCACGCCCAGCAGCACCGCCGACAACCCCAAACCCCAAAAATGTTCCAACAACGACGCCGGCCCCTCACCCTTCACCGGCGCTGCAACCTCTTTCTTGGCCATGCCCGAGCATACGCCACCCCGCCCCAGCACGCGCCCCACCCTTCAAAGAAACGACTGAAACCCATCACGAGCCCACAACGGAAGCCGTCGAGCACAGGCCGCCAGCAACAACCACAAAAAAGCCCGCGAACCTCCCCGGTTCGCGGGCAACAAGCCGATCGACGTCCGTGTCGATGGAATAAACCTGGTTCACTCACACCGCCCGGGGATGAGCCTCGTCATACGCCGTCCGCATCCGCTGACTCGACAGGTGCGTGTACACCTGCGTCGTCGACAGCGACTGATGCCCCAACAACTCCTGCACGCTCCGCAGGTCCGCCCCGTTGTCCAGCAGGTGCGTCGCAAAGCTGTGCCGCAGCGTGTGCGGGCTGATCGACGGGTCCAGCCCGATCTCCAGCAGGTACTTGTCCAGCTTCCGCCGAACCGAACGGCTCGACAGCCGACCACCGTTCTTGTTCACAAACAGTGGCGTCGTCGGCTCGCTCAGCGAGTCCTGACGCAGCTTCGCAAACCGGGGGTCCGGCTCCAGCAGCATCAGATAGTGACGGATGGCCGCCATCGCATGCGAGCCCAGCGGCACGATCCGCTCCTTCTTGCCCTTGCCCCGAACCAGCAGTGTCTGACTGTCCAGATCCAGATCATTCCGATTCAGGTCCACCAGCTCCGACACACGAACGCCGGTCGAGTAAAGCGTCTCTAGGATCGCACGATCCCGGGCGCCCAACGTCTCCCGATTGTCAGGCGCTGCCAGCAGCTTCTCGATCTGCTCCACCGTGATCGCACGCGGCAGCCGCTTGGTCTGCTTAGGCGTCCGGATCAGCAGCATCGGATTCGATTCCACCAGCTCCACCTTCAGCATCCACTTGTAGAAACTACGCAGCGTCGCGATCTTCCGCGCCATCGTCGCCGAGCTGTAACCAAACGTGTCCAGCTTCGCGAGGAAATCGCGGATCAACACCGGGTCCGCCGTACGCAGCTTTCCTTCCAGGTAACCCTCGCTCTGACCCGACGCTTCATCCGGAGCCGAGTCCGTCAGATGCTCGAGAAACTGACGAAGGTCCGCGCCGTAACACCGAGCCGTGTAAGGGCTGAAGTGCCGCTCGTGACGAAGGTAATTCGCGAAGCGTTCAAGCAGGGGGTGCAGAGCGGGCATCGTTGTTCATCCTTCTAAAAAAGGTTTCTAACGCCTTGAGAAACAGGCGTGCACAGCAACAAATTCAGGAGCCGGAAAGCCCCTGCATCCTCTGACGCAGACGAAGCCCCATGTGATGGGACAACACCGCCGCGTCAAACCAATCAAGATTGTTTCCCGGATCATCCACCACGACGGCCAGCTGATTCAGCAACGCCGACTCCTCCCCGGGCTCGCAGCGAAACACGTGACGCTGGCCACGCTTCACAAATACCAACTCGCGATCGTTGTCCCACACCGGACCGGCACCCTCGCCAGGTACACCCACCGCCGGCGCAGAAGCCTCGGCCGAGGAGGCGGGGTTCGGGTTGTCGGAGGGGGTCACGTTCATGTCGCTCCGGTCCGTGCGTCGGACCGAAACGGCCAGCGACGCGTCTAAGGGCGACCAGCTCCAAGTGCCGGCCATGCCTGTCTGCCAGATCCAGCCGCGGCGTCCGTCACGCCAAGGCGTTGTGCCTCAGCAGCCAGGAGCCGCCTTGCCATCTCATGGCATGCAAACTCGATGTACAGGTTCATGTTCCGCTGGTGGTGAAGCCACGCATCCGGGTCCGCATCCGCAGGCCCGCGGTCAACCGCATAAGCCTTCAACGCATCCCGAACACGAGGATCCGACGCATCGAGCACCGCACTCAGCGACACCGTCGCACCGTCATCCGCCGCCGGACCCGTCGACACGCTCCCCGCCGCCGTGCCCGTACCGGCACGCGTCAGATCACGAAGGTCAACCGGACCCACCGTCACCACCGGCTCCTCGTAAGACTCCAGCGCCAAACCGATCGTTGGCGGGTCGTAAGGATCGTAAGACGTGATCGTTCCCACAATCACCTGATCCGCACCCAGCCAACGCATCAACGCACGGGCCTCACCCGCCGACGTGATCCGCGACGTCTCTAACGCCACCAGACCCGCCAGCACACGATTCACCGGCAATGCCACCAGACCTTCGGCCCCATCCAGATGCTTGGTCAACGCATCAGCCACACGCTCGCCGTTCGCCACACCCGTGCCCGATTCATTCAGAAACGGAACCACCGCGACAATCCGCGGCTCGGCGTAAGGAGAGACCAGCACAGGCGACCGCTGCGGACCGAACAGCGAACAGCCACTCAGCACCAGCACCAGAGACACCAGGGTCAACTGAACCTGTTTACTTGTCATGGCATCCTGCCCGCTAGGCGGCGCGTCTCCGACGGCCGCGAACCAACTCGCTCAAACCAGCGCCAACTAAGGCGTGCCGGGTCCACCCGAGCCACCCTGGCTCGCGTCACCCAACTGGGTCTCCGGCACCGGAGCCAGACGAAGCGCCTGATCCGGACGAACACCCCAAATGTTCTGTGTGCCCAAGCCCGCACGGTCCGACACGAAATACACCAGACCATCACTGCCCCACGCCGGCAGCAGATTCTCATACTGCCCACCCGTCAGCTGCGTCCGACCACTGCCGTCCGCACGCATCAGCCAGATGTCCTTCGGACCCGTCTCGTCCACTTCGAGACCGCCCGGCTCGACGACCGTGCAGAACACGATGTGCTCACCATCCGGGCTCCAGTCGGGCGTGATCGCCGCGGCATTGCTGCTCGCCGCCAACTCCGTCGGCTGCGTCGCCTGATCACCCTCCACCGAAATCACCCAGATCCCGAACCGACGATCACCACGCTGACGGGCACGCTGATAAACGATCCGGTTATCCACAGGCGACCAGCTCGGGAACAAGCCAGGCCCCAGGAAAATCTTGTTCGCCGGGTTCTCAACATCAATCAGTACCAGCTCCCAGTCACCCGTCCGCTGGTTCAGACTCGAAAACACCACCCGACGGCCATCAGGCGAGAAACTCGGATGAATGTCCACCGCCGCGTCATCCGTCAGACGCATCGCCGTCTGACCCTTAATCTCCTTGATGTACAGATCCCAAGAGCCCGAACGATCCGACGTGAACACCACCTTCGTCCCGTCAGGACTGATGTCAGGCATCTCATCGTTCGCCGGATCCGTCGTCAGCTGCGTCACCGCGCTCGAACCCGACTCCATGTAGTACAGGTCCGGGTTCTGACTGTGACGCGTCGACGCAAACACCATCGCTTGGCCCGCCACATCGATGGCCGGGTCAAAATCCCCGCCCTCCGACGTGAACGTCACACGAACCAGATTCCCCGTTCCCGCCACCCCCGAACCCTGACCCGCCCCGCTGCTGCCAAGCTCACCAAAGAGCCGGGAAGCACGAACCGCAGGAGCCGTCTGGCCCCGATCACTGATCAATTCAAAGCCCGCCCCACCCTCCGACTCACCCGCCGAAGGCACCACCACCGGCCGCGAAACCGGCCGAATCGTCTGCTGCCGAGGGTTCTCCTCGAAGATCGCAGCCCGATCACCCCGCCGCGCCGGCGAACGCTCCTCCGCCAGCATGTTCCGGTGAGCCTGGCTGAACTCGTCGTAGTCGTTCTGAGCCCGATCGGGAACACCAAACGTCAGCGCACCGTTGTAATGCTGCGTGCATCCACCCATCGCCAGCATCGCGACGCATCCGGTGAGCACGGTCCAGCGGTTCAGTCGAGTCATGGTGCAACCTCATTCAACGGCATTCAGAGCCGGCCACTACGGCCTCGCCGTTGCACCGTTATCGGGAGGCCTCCGGCCAGACACTCGACGACGGCAACAAAAGGCTTTATCGGACGCCTTACGGAAAACGCTTGACACGCCCCAAACCATCAATCACCTACCTGCCACATGGAATCCAGTTCAGCCTTATGCCATGATGCCCCACCCAAACAGACAAGGCCCAACCCATCCACGCATGGGCACACCATGTCGCTGACAAACACACCACCACCGCAATATCTGGACCCAACCCCTGCGAGACCCCATGCCCCTCACCGCCCAGGCCGCCTCCGCCGCCGACGCCCCATCCACCCTCGTCGCCACCTCACTCATGACGATCTACCTCCTCGTCATCGCCGTGATCTGCTTCTACGGCCTGCACCGCTACTGGATGGTCATCCTCTTCGCCCGCCACCGAACCAAAAACAACCGCCCCGCCGGACGACTCCAAACCCTCCCACCCGTCACCATCCAGATCCCCCTCTTTAACGAAGGCGCCGTCGCCAAACGCATCATCGACGCCGCCTGCCAACTCAAACACCCCGCCGACCTCCTCCAGATCCAGGTCCTCGACGACTCCAACGACGGCTCCGAAGACCTCGTCGCCCAGATCGTCCAGCACCACCACGCCCAAGGCATCAACATCTCCCACATCCGACGACCGCAGCGCGTCGGCTTCAAAGCCGGAGCCCTCGAGTACGGCATGAAGACCGCCACCGGCGAACTCATCGCCATCTTCGACGCCGACTTCGTCCCCCATCCCTCCTTCCTCCAACGAACCATCCACTACTTCGCCGATCCCCAGATCGGCCTCGTCCAGACCCGCTGGGCCCACCTCAACCGCCAAGCCTCCCTCCTCACCCGCAGCCAGGCCGTCTTTATAGATGGCCACTTCGTCATCGAGCACACCGCCCGCAACCGTGGCGGGGCCTGGATCAACTTCAACGGCACCGCCGGCATCTGGCGCAGAGCCGCCATTGAGGAGGCCGGCGGCTGGGAGCACGACACCCTCACCGAAGACGTCGACCTCTCCTACCGAGCCCAATCCAAAGGCTGGAAGTTCCAGTACCTACCCGCCATCACCTGCCCAGCCGAACTCCCCCCCAACATCACCGCCTTCAAGAGCCAGCAGTTCCGCTGGACCAAGGGCTCCATCCAGGTCGCCATCAAACTCCTCCCCAGAATCTTCCGCTCCGACCTCCCCCTCCTCATCAAATCCGAGGCCTTCTTCCACCTCACCAGCCCCGTCGTCTACCTCTTCATCACCCTCTTCGCCCTGCTCATCTACCCCACCCTGCTCATCAACGTCAATCCCTTCGGCGACACCCCCCTCTCCGGAGCCCTCCTCGGCCTCTCCATGTTCGGCATGGGCACCGCCTCCGCCGGCCTCTTCTACCTCGCCTCCCAATGGGCCCAGCGGCGCTCCGTCATCCAGACCGCCCTCATGGTCCCCGTCCTCATGGCCGTCGGCGTCGGCATCTCCCTCTACAACGCCCTCGGCGTCCTCGAAGCCCTTGCCGGCAAAGATTCTCCCTTCGTCCGCACCAAAAAATACGGCGACAACCCCGACCAATCCCTCAACCTCGGCCTCGCCCTCCGCAACCTCCGCCCCGCCGACCTCCCGAGCTTCATCCCCGTGATGAGCCTCATCGAACTAGCGATGGCCCTCTACATGCTTGCCTGCATCACCAAACTCCTCACCCTCGAGAACGCCTGGATGGGCCTGCCCTTCCTCATCCTCTTCGCCGCCGGCTACTTCTACGTCGCCATCTCCGGCTTCCTCGTCACGGGCAAAGCCATCCTCGAACAAGCCGCCACCCGCCAGACCGAACCGGTCCCAGCCTGAACGATCACCCCCCAGGCCGCGACCTCGCCCGCTGGTCCGCAAGCTCCGTCAACACCCGCTGAGCAATCGTGCAGCTCCCCACCACCGCCTGCAGCCGCGCCACAACCGCCACCACTTCCTCATTAGGCGGCAACTCCGTCCCCGACGTGCTCAGCCTCGCCAGCGTGTCCGCCGCATCACGAACACTCGCGATCGCCGCATCCACCGCATCCTTTACATCCACCCGCCCATCCTGGTTGTAATCCAATTCCTGATCCACCCGCAGAAACTGCCACTGCGTCCCGCCAGCGAACACCGACAGCAACGCCTCCTGCGCATCCTTGCTCGGCAGATGCCGAAGCAGCAACCGGATCGAATCAAAATCCGGCCGACTCTGCCCGCCCAGCCAGCGATAGACCGTCGAAGGCGACACCCCCGCCAACTCACCAATCTCCGACACCGAGGTCCGCTGCCGGTCAATCAGATTCTGCAAGGTCTCTGCAAGCAACGACATCGCAAACCTCCTGCAAGAATCTCCAGCTTAGCCGATCCCAGCCCCCCACGACCATCACGACCGCTTCCGAATATGAAACCGTGGCACCAACTCTACGTCCAACGCATACCGATCCTCCAGACCCCGCCGCCGCAGAGCCTTCCGCACCGCCGTCGCCGACCCCTCGATCTGACCCAGCCGCATCCCCTGCGAAATACTGTCACCATGCACCCGATACGCATAGTGGTCCTCCGCCAGATGCACCACCTCCGCCACCTCCGACAACCGCAGGCACAGGTCGTAGTCCTCCGCGTAGTTAAAACTCGTATCGATCCCGCCCGCCGACTCGAAAGCCTCCCGCCGAATCAGCCGGAAATGAAACGTCATGAAATCCCGCAGAAGCCGATTCGCCGAATACGGAATCCCGCACCGCCGGCCCTTGCCCAGCACCGCCCCGGCCTCGTTGATCTCCACGTGATCCGTATAGACCATCCCCACCTCCGACCGCCCATCCAGCACCGCTGCCGTCCGCGCCAGCGCCTCAGGAAGCAACCGATCATCCGAGTCCACCCACCCCAGATAAGCACCCCTCGCCTCCGCCAACGCCCGCTCCAGCACGAAATACATCCCCCGATTCTCCCACCGCTCGTACCGCACCCGCTCATCCCGCTCCGCATACCCCCTCGCGATCTCGCTCGACCCATCCGTCGACCCGTCGTCCCAGACAATCAGCTCCCAATCCTCAAACGTCTGGGCCAGAATCGAATCCAGCGCCTCCGCCACATAGTCACGCCGGTTGTACACCGCCATCACCAGCGAAACCTTCGGCCGATCTCCAGCATCCTCTGACATACCGCCCAGTGTACGATCACCCTCCAACCCACGGAGCCATAGAGAATCCCATGCCCGAACACACCAACCCCACCATCAGCAACTGCGGCTTCCACCACGTCGCCATCTTCGCCCGCGACTTCGACAAGGCCGTCGATTTCTACACCGGCCTCCTCGGCATGAGCCTTCGCATCACCTGGCAGGACGCCCCCAACCGCGCCGCCATGCTCGACACCGGCGACGGCAACTACATCGAACTCTTCGAGAAAACCGACAAGCCCCAACCCGCCGAACCCACCAAGGACGCCTGGTTCCACATCGCCCTCCGCTGCGCCAACCTCGACGACGTCATCCAGAAAGTCCGCAACGCCGGATTCCCCATCACCATGGAACCACGCTCCCTCAACATCGAAGCCACCAACACCGACGAATCCGTACCCATCCGAATCGCCTTCTTCACCGGACCCGAAGGCGAGTCCATCGAACTCTTCCAGAACGAAACCCTCTGACCACCATGAGCCAGACCACCAGCCTCAGCGTCAACCTCAACCGCGTCGCCCTCCTCCGCAACCAACGCGACCGCAACGTCCCCGACCTCGCCGAGTTTGCCCGCATCGCCCTCGATGCCGGAGCCCATGGCGTCACCGTCCACCCAAGACCCGATCAACGGCACACCCGTCCCGTCGACGTCCACCTCCTCAAAGCCGTCTGCTCCGAAGATGCCTACCAGGGCAAGGAACTCAACGTCGAGGGCAACCCCTTCGAGGGCGACTTCCTCCAGCTCGTCCTCCAGGCCCGACCCCACCAGGCCACCCTTGTCCCCGACGAACCCGGCCAGAAAACCTCCGACCACGGCTGGGACCTCCGCAAGCAAGGCGAAAAACTCATCCCCATCGTCAAACAACTCAAGGAAGAAGGCATCCGCGTCAGCCTCTTCCTCGACCCGGTCGCCGCGCAGATCGAAGCCGCACCCGCCGTCGGCGCCGACCGCATCGAGCTCTACACCGAACCCTACGCCGATGGCTTCCTCAAAGGCGGATCCGAAAAAGAACGCATGCTCGCCAGCTACGCCGCCGCCGCCCACATCGCCGACGCCCTCGGCCTAGGCGTCAACGCCGGCCACGACCTCGACCTCAACAACCTCCCCGACCTCGCCAAACACGTCCGACCCCTCGCCGAAGTCTCCATCGGCCACGCGCTCACCGCCGACGCCCTCAAACACGGCATGACCCAAACCGTCAAACACTACCTCGCCGCCCTCAACCCCTGACCCACCAACAGCAAACTACCTCCCACCCCGAACCTCACCATCCCGCTCACGCCAAACGCCCTCCGCATCCGCCAACAGCTCCCTCATTCCCTCCGGCAAACCCTCCTCACCCCAGACCGCCACCAGCCGCTCACGATGCCTCGCAATCAACACCCCCGCCCGATCCACCCCCAGCGCCCGCTCATCCGCCGCCAGCCGATCCAACTGCCCCAGCGCAAACCACACCGCCTGCAACCCAATCACCTCCGGCACCGACGCCCGCCAACGCCCGCCCTCCGAATCATCAGGCAGCCCCACCGCCGCCTGCGCATAAGCCACCCACTCACCCAGCAAGACCGACCACGTCAGCCCATCCACCGGCAACGGCTCCGCCGATCCCTCCGGCACTGACTCCGATGATCCCGCCTGATCCGTCATACCATCCTCAACATGCACGCTTCAAAAACGCTCAGTCTCACCTGCATCCTCCTCACCGGAGCATACGCCAACCTCCACGCCGACTTCACCCCCCTCACCGATCACATCCGCATCGACCGTGAAGCCGCCATCGTCGAGTTCGACGCCGAAGTCGTCTTCGAGCAACGCCAGGTCACCAACGACGAAGGCGAGGTCCTCTACACCTTCGGCGAATGGCTCGAACTCCTCGCCTGCACCCACAACACCCGCGAGCACGAATCCCTCCTCGCCACCCACGTCAAACCCTCCGACCTCCACGCAGCCCTCCTCCTGCTCAACCTCGAACCCGGCCAGCCCGCCACCCTCACCCAGACCGATGCCGGCGAATGGACCACCACCCCGCCCTCCGGACCCGACCTCACCATCACCCTCCTGACCCCACCCGACCCCGACAACCCCGACGCCCAACCCACCCGAACCCCCGCCGGCCGCTGGATCATCCACGAACCCACCAGCCAGACCCTCGAACACACCCGCTGGCTCTTCACCGGCTCCCGAACCATCGAACACAACGGCGAAACCCTCTACCTCGCCAACCTCTCGGGCAGCCTCATCTCCCTCGTCAATTTCCGGGACGACCTCATCGTCCGCCCCACCGCCACCACCTCCGCCGACGACCAGCAGGCCTACCAGCCCAATCTCCCGCTGATCCCACCCCCAGGCACCCCCGTCAGGGTCCGGATAACCCCGGCCCAGCCAGCCCCGGCCGCCGGCCAGCCCCCAGCCTTGTCAGAACCGCCCCCAACCCGGTAGACTGCTCGCAAGAGGCGGTCGGCCTCGGCTTTACCATGTAAGGATCGATCATGCGTGCAATCCTCCTGGCCCTCGTCATCGCCACCACCGGACTCACCGTCGGCTGTGGCGGCCCCAAAACCCTCGAAGCCCCCGTCACCTCCGCCGACATCCGCCGGAACATCTCCCCCACCCTCGACTCCACCGCCACCACCGACGAGCAGGACTTCAACAACATCGTCCGCACCATGGATATGGACATCCGCATGCTCCGCGACGACTTCCTCCGAGCCTTCATGCTCACCAACCCCAGCGGGCTCACCGGCACCCCGGTCTATTAAACAGAACCGAATCTACATTGGTTCCAATAAAGGTCGACCTGGCAATAACACACACCCGACGCTCCGCGTCGGGTTTTTTTATGCGTACACGTTCGGCTGTAGGCCATGACCGCCAACAGATTAATCTGCCTCAACGTTTTTCCTGTTATTTGGCAGTGCACACTGCCTGTTGGAGCGCCTGTGTCGATAAAAAGACTAACTGAGATCCTTCCTCGTTAGTGAAAGAGGTTTGCACCCCATGGCAGCAGACAGCCGCTCCCAGAAGATCATCAACGCCCTGGAGAAGCTCGAGGCCAATCAGGGCGATCACGTCTTTTCCCGCCGCAGCTTCCAGAGAGTCGTTCTACGTGGCGACGCCCACCTCCTCCCCAATTGTCGGGTCCACACCAACCCCAATCCCATGGAGATCAAGTACCGGGATATCAGCCGCGGTGGGCTCGGATTCATCACAACCCACAAGCTCGAATCAGGCTCAGACTGGCGCGTCATCCTCTTCCACAACGGCTACGCCGTCTGTAAACAGGGCCTCATCATCCGCCACCAGCAGGAAGTACAGGATGGCCTCTATCTCACAGGCGGCCAGTTCGTCATCCATTCAGGGTTGTTATCGATCCTCGGCGTCGACCCCACAGGACTCGACTTCGGAGATGCCGAATACATAGAATCCCAAGGTGACTTCCAGCCCGAATAACCCGCATCTATCTCTACAACAAGTCAGGACGACTCCAACACCTTCTGAGCCCCGGCTCCCACCGCAAACCCGCCACCTTCAGGGAAGTAGTCCTGCAGCGCCGCCACCCCCCACTTCCCTTCCTTCATCGCGCCAATCGCCTGCACCGCCGACGCCCCCGCCGTCACCGTCGTGATCATCGGCACCCCGAAACGAACCGCCGTCGAACGCAGCTTCCCCTCATCCGTCTTCAAACCCTTGCGCGTCGGCGTATTGATAATCAGCGACAACTCCCCATTCTTAATCAGGTCCAGCGCATTCGGCCGCCCCTCCGAAATCTTATTCAGCACCTTCACCCCGATCCCCGCCTCCGCCAGATAACGCCCCGTCCCACTCGTCGAATAAACCTCGAACCCTAAGTCCACCAGCGCCCGCGCAATCGGGGCCGCCGCCGGACGATCACCCGCACGCACCGACAAAAACACCTTCCCTTCCGTCGGCAAAAACGTCCCCGCCCCCATCTGCCCCTTCGCAAATGCCAGCGGGAAGCTCCCGTCAATCCCCATCACCTCACCCGTCGAACGCATCTCCGGACCAAGAATCACATCCACACCCGGGAACTTCGCAAACGGGAAAACTGACTCCTTCACCGCCGTATGCGCCGGCTCCGGAATCTCCCTAACCCCGAGCTCATCCAGGCTCTTGCCCATCATCACCTTCGCCGCAATCCGCGCCCACGGAGCACCCGTCGCCTTCGACACAAAAGGCACCGTCCGCGACGCCCGCGGGTTTACCTCAAGGATGAACAACTCGTAATCATCCGAAGCCTCCACCGGCCGGCGAATCGCCCACTGAACATTCATCAGCCCACGCACCCGCAGCGCCTTCGCCAGCGCCCGCGACTTCGCCTTCAGCGCCTCCACCACCCGCTCAGGCAGCGAGTGAGGCGGAATCGCACAAGCCGAATCCCCCGAATGCACCCCCGCCTCCTCAATATGCTCCATCACCCCGCATACCACCGCTCGACCCGCATCGCTTTCACCCTCCGGCTCAAAATCCGCCACCACATCCACATCACACTCGATCGCATCCGCCAGGAAACGATCGATCAGAATCGGCTGACCCTCCACATCCGACGCCCCCATCGCGATCTGCATGTAGTAACGCAGCTGCTCGTCATCAAACACCGTCTCCATCGCTCGACCACCCAGCACAAAACTCGGCCGCACCAGCACCGGATACCCGATCCGATTGGCGATCTCCACCGCCTCCTTCGCATCAAACGCAATCCCGTTGTCCGGCTGCTTGATGTCCAACTCCCGGCACAACGCAGCAAAACGCTTCCGATCCTCCGCCAGATCAATCGAGTCCACCGACGTCCCGATGATCGGAACCCCCGACGCCCGCAAACCATTCGCCAGGTTCAGAGGCGTCTGCCCCCCAAACTGAACAATCACCCCCTTCACAAAATCACCCGCCGCCTCATCCCCACAGCGTCCCCCATTGATCCGCTCGATCACATTCAACACGTCCTCTAGCGTCAACGGCTCGAAGAACAACAAATCCGACGTGTCATAGTCCGTCGACACCGTCTCCGGGTTCGAATTCACCATCACCGCCTCAAACCCAAGCTCCCGCGCCGCGAACGCCGCCTGCACGCAGCAGTAATCAAACTCGATCCCCTGACCGATCCGGTTCGGCCCGCCACCCAGAATCACCACCTTCGGACGCTCAGTCACCCGAGCCTCATCCTCCGCCTCCGCCTCGCCATCCACATGCTTGATCGGCCGCTCATACGTCGAGTAGTAATAAGGCGTCACCGCCTCGAACTCCGCCGCACACGTATCCACCAGCTTGTAAACCGGCTTCACCCCGAGCACCTCCCGAACCCGACGCACCGCCGTGATGTTGCTCGTCGTGATCGCCCCGAAAAACAGGTTCGCCAGCTGCGCATCCGAATACCCCAGCCGCTTCGCCTCGAACATCACATCCTTCGATACATCCTCCAGCGCTTCATAACCCGCCAACACATCCTCAAACCGGACCAACTGCTCCAGCTGATCCAGGAACCACGGATCGATCTTCGACAGCTCGTGCACCTTCTCGATCCCCCAACCCAGCTTGAGCGCATACCGCACGTAATACAGCCGCCCCTGCGAAGGCACCGACAGCTTCCGCCGCAGCTTGCTCTCGCTGATCGGCCAGATCACATCCGACCCGTCCGCCGTTTCCTCGCTCCCACGACTCCCCGCCAGCCACTTGTCGTTCGCGTCCAGCCCGAAGCCGAATCGCTTCACCTCCATCGACCGGATGCCCTTCTGCAGGCTCTCCTTGAACGTCCGCCCGATCGACATCGCCTCGCCCACCGACTTCATCTGCGTCGTCAGCGTCTCATCCGACTCCGGGAACTTCTCGAACGTCCAGCGCGGAATCTTCGTCACCACGTAATCGATCGACGGCTCGAAACACGCCACCGTCTGACCCGTGATGTCGTTCGGCAACTCCCAAAGCGTGTAACCCACCGCCAGCTTCGCCGCCAGCTTCGCGATCGGGAACCCCGTCGCCTTCGACGCCAGCGCCGACGACCGCGACACCCGCGGGTTCATCTCGATCACCACCATCTCGCCATCCGCCGGGTTGATCCCGAACTGAATGTTCGACCCGCCCGTCTCCACGCCCACCGCCCGGATGATCGCCTGCGCCGCATCGCGCATCCGCTGATATTCCTTGTCCGACAGCGTCTGCGCCGGCGCCACCGTGATCGAATCCCCCGTGTGCACCCCCATCGGATCAAAGTTCTCGATCGAACACACGATCACCACGTTGTCATCCCGATCCCGCATCACCTCCAGCTCGTACTCTTTCCAGCCCAGCACGCTCTGGTCGATCAGGATCTGCGAGTTCATCGACGCATCCAACCCCCGCCGCGCGATGTCCTCAAACTCCTCCAGGTTGTAAGCAATCCCGCCACCCGACCCGCCAAGCGTGAACGCCGGCCGGATGATCGCCGGCAGCCCCGTCTCCTCCAGCACCGCCCGCGCCTCCGCCATCGTGTGCGCGATCCCCGCCTTCGGCATCTTCAGGCCGATCCCCTCCACAATCTCCTTGAACAGCTGCCGATCCTCCGCCCGGTAGATCACCTCCCGGTCAGCGCCGATCATCTCCACCCCCAGCCGCTTGAGCTCCCCCGAGTCGTGCAACTCGCACGCCACATTCAGCGCCGTCTGACCCCCAAGCGTCGGCAGCAACGCATCCACAGGTGTCCCCAGCGACGCCTCCTTCTCAATGATCCGAACCACCGCCTCCGCCGTGATCGGCTCGATGTACGTCCGATCCGAAAACTCCGGGTCCGTCATGATCGTCGCCGGATTCGAGTTCACCAGCACGATCCGGTACCCCTCCTCCCGAAGCGACTTGCACGCCTGCGTCCCCGAGTAATCAAACTCACACCCCTGACCGATCACAATCGGCCCCGAACCAATCAGCAGGGTGGTCTTCAAGTCTGTCCGCTTCGGCATGGCGGTCTAACGCTCTCTAAGGTGGAAAATCAGGGGTCATCCGCGCACCAGCCGCGCAAATCTGCCCCAAGGTAGCCATCCCGACCCTCACCCGCCACCGCACCACCCAAAAACCCTTGGCCCCACCGCATCACCCCCTACAATGAAAGTTTCCCACCCCCTTCCGGAACCCACCCATGACCCGCCTCACCCCCGCCCTGCTCACCACCCTCGCCCTCACCTCCTCCGCCCACGCCGCCTTCACCATTACCCTCAACTCCGACGACTTCACCACCACCCCCAGCTTCAGCGACGTCCAAACCTTCCAGATCGAGATCGTCGTAGACGCCCGCCTCGAAGCCAATCGCCTCTACGTCAACCCCACCCTCCAACGCGTCACCTACCTCGTCGAAGGCACCCTCGAACCCGGCACACCCTCCGGCCTCCCCGCCTTCCGCCTCGAACGCAACATCACCGGCGAGGAGTTCTATGCGCAAGGCAGTAGCTTTAGCATGCGGATTGGATCAGCTGACCTCACAGACGGTCTCCTGTTCGATGAGCTAACGCGTACTGGTGGGCAGAGAGGAAACTGGGGTCCACACTTACGGTTTGATGCACGAGAATTCAATACCGGTCGCTTTCATCCGCCAATTATTAGTTTCAGGGCTGGTTCCGGTACTATTCACAACGCTGATAACACCCCTGTCTACATTGACTCGGGCAACCCCAACAACATTTCCTTGGATGCCGGCGACGAATACAGCACCAACCTCACCTTCGACCCCTCAGCCATCACCATCGCCATCCCCGAACCCACCACCGCCGCCCTACTGAGCCTCACCAGCCTCGCACTGATCCGCCGAAGGGCTTAATCCCCTACGCCGCTCGACTCGCCTCCACCCCCGGATCCAACCCCTCACCCCACGCCAGACACGACCCATACAACGCCAGCGCCCGATCCGGGTCCACCCCCAGACGCTCCGCCAGCCCCGACGCCGCCACCCCATCCCCACGCTCACACGCCCGCGTCAGCGCCAGCACCTGACCCATGGGCTTCCGACTGCCCAGCAGCGCCAGCCGCACCGACCGCGACACCGGCAGCCCCATCATCAGCTCATCGATCGACTGATGCGTGATCACATCCAACAGCGACAACAAACCCACCAGATAGAAGTCCAGCTTCCGCTCACCCTCACCCAGCAACCCCGCCAGCCCCTCACAGAACCGACCCCGCACCAGCGACAACGTCGACAGATACTTCGGCCGCCCACTCGCCATCGTGTCCAGCACCAGCGACGACGCCCACTTCCGAACCTCCTTCTCACCCAGCAGCACCAGCGCCTGATGCAGCGACGCCACATGCTCCCGCAAACCCACCGCCGGCGAGTTCAGATACTTCAGCAGCTGCGTTGACAGACTCACATCACTCTTGATCACCGCCGCCAGCTCGTCGAAATCCAGCTCCTTCTCATTCAGCTTTGCAATCAGCTCCATGTAGCTGAACGTCACCGTCTCCACCTCGGCACGCGGCAGCAGCTTCGGCTTCAAAAAGAAATAGCCCTGGCAGAGCTCCACACCCGCACGCAGCGCCAGCGCCCGCTGCTTGTGATCCTCCACCCCGAGCGCAATCACCCGCACGCCCGACTTGCTCAAAGCACTCACGACCGAACTCAGCCGCTCCTCCTTCGTCGCCGTCCCCAGATCCAGACGCACAAAATCAGCCAGCTCCAACAGCTGCACCGTCTGTGCCGAAGCACTGTCGACAAACCCATCGAAACCCAGCCGATACCCCTTCGCCTTCAGCGTCTCACACGCCTCAAGCACCTCATCGCAGCCGCTGCCCGCACCCGGCAGACACACCGTCACACGATCCGCCGGCAGCTTCAGATGCATCCCCGCCAGCAGCTCGCGCCGACTCATACGCACAAAAATCGGACGCGAACCCCCACGGCCCGCGCCCTCAAACCACTTGACCAACGCCAGCGCTCGCGCCTCAACCCCCGACCCCTCCACGCGCACATCAACCTCATAACCCACCAGCCGATCGTGACCGTCCAGCACCGCCGTCCGCCCCGCCAGACCATCCGCCGCCAACTTCCGACCCACACTGGTGCCCTGCTCGCTCATGCCGCCACCGCCCCTTCGTCACCCGCCGCGCCCTCACCCCCGCCCTGAGCCTGCATAAACTGCTCCGCCAACCGAGCCAGCTGCTCTACCTCCATCCACGCACTCCGAAGCGCCTGGTCACTCGGCTCCCCATCCACCTGCAACACCTTGATCAGCTTGCCCAACGCCTCGCCAAGCGACGGGAACCCATACCCACCCGCCGCGTTCTTCACCCGCAAAGCCTCGGCCAGAAGCTCCTCCGGGTCCGGGTCCGACAACCCATCACGAATCAGATCCAGACTCTCAGGCAGCCGCTCCACAAACGCGGAGATGACCGGACGAAGCTGCGTGTCCGACCAGTACGTCGAACACAACGGCGCCCCCGAGTTGATGCTGTCCGCCGTCGGCAGAAACGTCGCCATCAACTGATACAGATCACCCTCCTGAACCGGCTTCTGGATCATCGCCTCACACCCAGGCGGCAACGCACTCCCAATCCCATCATCGTCATCCATCGTCATCGCCACGATCGTCGGCTTCGGCCTGATCTGCGACAGCCTCTCGATCACCGCCTCGCCCGGCAGGTCCGGCAGCTTCATCTCGACGAGCACCGCATCAAAATCGATCTGATCCACCATCTCCACGGCCTCTTCCCCCGACTCCGTGGTCGTGATGTTCACCCCCATCCTGGCACACTGAAAACGAAGCAGCTCCCGGAAATCCACCGACGGCTCCACGTACAGAACCTTCCCCACCAGTTCCCGACGAACCGAACCGCCATCGGCATCCGCCCGCAAAAAATCGTGGATCGGCACCGACATGTCGAACTTGATACCCAGCTCGTGCACCCGCGACTCGAAGTAGCTGCACCGGACCGCCACCCCCGAAAACCACTGCCGGTCTCCTTGGACGTTCAACAGCCCCACGTGAACCCTCGTTCCCGTGTGCAGAAAGCTCCCGTGCAGCACGCTCATCCCGCCCACACTCACGTCCCTCGGCAGCACCGTGCACTGCGCCGTCGATCCCCCGGGATGCACAATCCGCATCAGCACCGACCCGCAGTCGCGAAGCGGCTGACGCGAGTGACGCCGCTGCTCGTTCCCGGCGTGCATCTTCTCGCGCTCCTTGAGCTTCGCGAGAATCTTGTCCACCGTCACCGGCGGCAAGCGCAACGTATCCAGAAACTGTTCTTCTTCGGACGGACGCGTCACACGAAAAACCCTTCTTACCCACCACCAGACACTGCATCGACCAGATCCACCCCCACCTTCGCCACGACGCGATACCGGCCCGCAAAATCGGCACAAACCCTACAGACAAATCCGAAGCCCCCGGGACCCCTGCCAAACCGATCCTTCAGGAACCTAAGGATGAACCTCGACGATCTCCGCTTCGAGCTTCTCCGTGTCCAGCAGCGCGACCGTGCACCGATCGTTCACCCAGCCACAGCACTCGCCCGGATTCAGCATCAGACGCGGCCTGCCGTCCGCCGTCACCGTCTCGTTCACCACCTCGTGCGTATGCCCGGTGATCACGATATCGGCCCCCCGCACATCGGCCGGCTTGAGCCAGTCGACGAAGTGATGCATCACAATCACCCGCCCGCCGATCTCCACGCGCAGCGGCCCCTCCACCAGCTGCGGCAGCATCGCCTTGAGCCCCGCCACCTCGCCGTCATTGTTCCCCAGCACGCAATGAACCGGCACCCCGCCCAGCTGACTGTGCTCGGGCAACAGCAGCTTCGCCGCAAAAGGGGCCACAAAGTCCCCGGCGTGGAACACCGCATCGACCCGCAGCTGGCGAAACAGCGCCATCGCCCGCCGAAAGGTCGGCAGCCGGTCATGGGTATCGCTGATCACGCCAACACGCATGCTGCGGTTATCGGACCGCCCCGCCAGCGAGCATAAATCACGTTCACCGCACCAGGTAAAACCCACGTCCCTCAAACGACGTCGCCAACCCAACGCCTCCAAACCCGGGCTACGAGCGCAAAAGCTGCGCTTTCTCGCAAAAAACCTTCGCCAGAACCCCCGATCGCCGGTACAGTCAGACATGGTCTGCGACGAAGGAAGGACGATGAAGCGAAGTCTGCTGCCCGTTCCGAGCTATGTGGCGTTGCTGGCGCCGGGGCTGTTTCTGTTGTCGCTGGCGATTCTCTGGCGGGCGGAGGGGTTTGGATCGGCGGTGGATGTGTCGCTGAGCCTGGTTTCGGCGGGTCTGGGGGCGCTGTTGATCTGGGCGATCGCCGAGCCGCACCTGTCGTTCGTGACGGCGAAGCCGGCGGCAAACCCAACAAAATCAGGGACTTGTGGGATGTCGGCGGGTCGTTAAGCTGCGGGCATGAGCGACCGGATGGCCCAACTGCAGAAGCTCCACGAGTTGGACCCGTTTGACGCGTTTCTGACGTATGGGATCGCGTTGGAGCACGCGAAGGCGGACGAGCCGGCGGACGCGGTGATCTGGCTGGACAAGACGCTAGGTCTTGACCAGAACTACTTTTACGCCTACTTCCAGAAGGCCAAGGCGCTGAGTGAGCTGGGGGAGGAAGAGGAAGCCAAGGCGGCGGCGCGGGAGGGTTTCGAGCGGGCCCGGGCGGCGGGGGACGAGAAGGCGGCGGGCGAGCTGGGTGAGCTTCTGTCTAATCTTGAGGTGCTTGATTAGAGTCATTCGGGGGTAGTTGCGAGCCGTTATCGGCTCGAAACGCGCTGTTTTCGTGCGGTTTTGATCGGTTTCGGGGCGTTTTCGGCAGTTCTGGCGCGCGCACGAAGGTGACCAAGGTCGGTGTAGGGGCTTGTAATTTCGTTTAGCGGGAGATCACTGACCAGACGCGACATCAGGCTCGAAGAAAGCCTCGAAGTGTGTTCCTGAGCTGGTCCAGATTCTTTGTCTGACATTCCCATATCACGGCGACGTCCCACCCCAACTGGTGGAGTTCGCGGAGCACCTTTTGGTCACGCTCACGATTGCCGTCAAGCTTGGTGGCCCAGAACTCTGGCCGTGTGGCAGGTCGGGTGGCATAGCGGCAGCCGGGGTGTTGATGCCAGAAGCATCCGTGCACGAAGATCACCTTGCGCCGGCTTGGAAAAACAAGGTCAGGACGGCCTGGCAGATCACGGTGGTGGAGTCGGAACCGGTAGCCCATGCGGTGGACCAAAGAGCGGACCAACATCTCGGGCTTGGTATCTGCACTACGGATCGCCTGCATGTTTCGGCGACGCTGATTAGGGGTCAGTACGTCTGTCACGGCTGTTGCAGATCGCGTATGTGTGCGATGAATCCCTTTACCGTCCAGAGCCAGGACTGCTGATTTTTTGAATAAGAGCTGTGGATCCCGGCTGGCAATACCAACTGCACATTGCGGCTCTTCATCTCTTCGGTCTGCGTGACGGAGATGCTCGGCTCTAAGGTCACCAAGTGTTTGACATGAATGCGATCAGCTTCGCCAAGGACCTGACGCCAACGATCCTTACAGGAGGCCTTGGCTCCAAGAATCGCAAGCCGATTGGCCGCGAAGCTTGCGTCTAGGTATGCAGCCCTGCTGGGAAACAAAAAATCTGGTTTGGCCTTCCCTTCGGTCGTGGCACCACGGTCGAAACGAAGCTGCCAAGCCTCGAATACATGTTCGAGATGATTCTCCAAGGCGTAGCCAGCCCTAGATTTACGCCTGTTCTGTACGCTGAGAGAGAACGCGATAAACCCGTCTACATCAACCTGATCCTCGTCGGTAATAAAACCGTTACGCAGGCGCTCTTCCAATAGCAGCCGTTCGAAGGCGCGAAAGTACCGCTCCTCGCTCTCCAGCCATGTGATCAGAGCGTGGTCAGGATCATCGAGCGGGTTACAGGCAACGGCTTGCTCTCTAGCGAAATCCGAGAACACGCGTGTGTTGGGCATCGAACGGCCGAACTGTTCGAGAAGCAAATTCGTATCTGTCTCGGGCGTGGGTGGCTCTATGCCGATGGATTCGAGCACCCACCGGACAACGTAATCAACCTCGCGATCGATTTCAGCTGCATGACGGACTTCAGACGAACCGTTGGGGGACTCGAGACCAAAAAGCCAAAGAAGCTGGTCTCCAACGCTGGAACCCGCCGGGGCAGCAATGATCAGCAGTGTGTCATCGGGACGTTGCGCGACGATGAGCAAATCGCCTGGCGTGTAGAGCGAGGAGACCTCTGTCGAAGGGAAGTAAAGCCGATACTCCGCCGAGCGGCGGGGCTGGTTTCGGCGGGAGTCGTACCAAGTCGTGTGACCGTGGGACGACAGGGGCTCGCCCTCGTCGTCTAGATAAAGAAACACTGTCTCAAAAGAGCGGTCCCGGTCACCGAGAATCTGGCGGAACAGGTTGATGCCGTTGAATTCGTGCTGGTTGGAGGTATTGGTATCTGCCTCGACCGCGCGCAGTTGTTTGGCGGCTACACCCGTGAAGAACTGAGTCAGGCGCATCGGGGCTTCTCCGGCAGATCAGGCCGACCTGCGGCCGCGTGAGGTAGTCTTGATCAGGCAGCCATTGGGGCGGCGGGTCAGATGCTCGCCGATGACCTTGATGATCTGTCGGCCGATGGCTTCGACTACCAGCGGCACGACGGCGTTGCCGAACTGCTTGTAGGCCTGGGTGTCGGAGACCACGATCGGCAGATCGTCTGGGAATCCCATCAGCCTGGCAGCCTCGCGCGGGGAAAGCCGTCTTGGGTTCTGGCCTTTCTTCTGCGGAATCAGTACTTCCGAGCCATCTTTATAATAACGTGCGCTTAATGTGCGACTGACCCCGTCCAGATCGGTCATGCCGAAGCCAAACCCGTTACCCGCAGCTTTATGCTTGGCGGCATAGGCTTGAAGGTAGGACCAGAGATGGTCAGTCAGTGTGTATTTCGCAGGGGTGTCGGGATCGAGAATATCTCGGAATCGTGGGGACTTGTTGGCGGGTGGCTCGGGGAACTTAAAGCCCGGCGAGGAGCCGAAAACTGTGGTGTCGAAGCAGACGATAAAGATCCGCTCGCGATGCTGGGGTACCCAAGGAGCCGCGTCGATAATCCGGTCGTGGACCACGTAGCCCAGGTTTTCGAGGGTCTGGCGTATCACGCCCCAAGTCTTGCCTTTGTCGTGAGAGCGCAGGTTCTTGACGTTCTCCAGCAGCACCACTGGGGGGCGCTTAGCCTCGATGATCTCAGCCACGTGAAAGAATAGCGTTCCCTGGGTCACATCCTTGAAGCCGTGCTCGCGGCCAAGGCTATTCTTCTTCGATACCCCAGCGATCGAAAACGGCTGGCACGGGAAGCCAGCAGCCAGCACATCGTGATCGGGGATAGCTTCAGGATCAATCGTCCGGATATCGCCTTCGGGCATGTCCCCGTGCCATGCATGGTAGGTTTTCTGGGCATACTTGTCCCATTCACTCGTAAAGAGACAGCGGCCGCCGTTTCGTTCCAAGCCGATGCGCATGCCGCCAACACCTGCGAATAAATCAATGAACGTGAAGGGGATCGAAGGCGGATCAATTACGCGCTTATCCACAACACCGTCAAAGAGCGGAAGTTTTGTGTTTCCAGACTTCCATGCATCCAGAAGGACCGACAGGACAAACTCCTTCTGAGAAGTTCGCAGCCCGTGGCTGCGATTATCGATCCAATCTTTGAGATCTTCGGGGATGTCGCGGAGCAACAGTTGTGGCATTGATGACCTCTGGGAATTATTGATATCACTGATATCAGATTGTCCCATATTGACATGCAGTAACTTTGACGTCAAGGCTTGATTCGCGAGGGTCTGCTTTGGGTGACCAAGGCACTCGGTCGTGAGCTTAGTCTCAGGGAGTTTGGGTTTGCTTGGCTTTGCGCCATTGGCCGGGGGTGGTTTTAAGACGCGTTTGAAGGCTCGGTTGAAGGCGTCTTCAGAGGTGTAGCCGAGTTGGTGGGCGCATTGGAAGACGGTGATATCGGTGTCGTGGAGCCAGCCGGAGGCGAGGTGCATGCGCCAGCGGGTGAGGTGGTGCATGGGGGTTTCGCCGACGATCTGGTTGAAGCGGGCGGCGAAGGCTGAGCGGGATTTTTCAGCGGAGAAGTGAAGGCCGAGATGCCGTTGTTTTCTCGAAAGGTTGTTTTAGGGCGTTGGGGCATGAACTTGTTTGGGTCAGGTCCCTTGAGGAGCGATCCAGTCGCGTCGTATTGGGTTCGCCTGGCGGGATCGATGGGCGTTTGTGTGAGATTTTGCTTGCAGGCCGCGGCTCCTTGGCTTTAAAGTGTTTATCGAATCGATAACGCAGATGCGAGTTGGTCGGACGCTATTGGAGAAGGAGAGGACTGTTGGCTTTATCACGTGCTTTCGTGCTGGGTTTCGCCGTTTGTGTGGTGGCGTCGGGGGGGTCGGCTCACGCTTTAACTTTTGAGCACCAGGTTGTCGTAGATACCGCGGACCCGGCGAGTGGGGTTTCGCCTTCGGGCGACTTTGTGGGGTTTGGTTTCACGACGATCAATGCTGGTGGCGATGTGGTCTTCCCCAGCGCGAGCACGCCTGTTGGTGCTGGGTCGGGTCTGTGGTCGGCTTCGCCCGGGAGTGCCGGTTACAGCTACGGTCCGGCGATCGCGGCGGGTCAGCAGCCTGCGCCCAACGTGGGCTCAACTCAGCCGGCGGGGCTGTTCCGGGGGTTCAACATTCCGGCTGTTTTGAACGATGGGGGCGATCTGGTTTTTTACCAGCAGCTTCAGGGACCGGGCATCAACGGTGGGAATTTCGATGGCGTTTGGAAGTATGACTCGGCCAGTGGTCTTGAATTGATCGCGCGGAAGTCGGATCCGGCAATTGGTGGGGATGCTTATCGAGTGACGACCGCCGTGCCGCGGCTGAACAACGCTGGTGATGTTTTGTTCACGGGTGTGCTTGATTCGGCGGACGCCCTGGCGGTGTTTACTTCCGGTGGTGGTGGCACGGGTGTGAAGCACCTGCAGGTTGGACAGCAGGCGCCCAACTTCGTACCGATCCTTAATGAGGATCATCGCGTGACCTCCATCGATCCGGTGCAGAACTACATTAATGATGCGGGTCAGATCGCGGTGCGTACGATCGTCCAGGACATCATTCCGACCGGTGGCGCCTTTAATGGGAGCGTGATTTATGTGGGGCAGTCGGGATCGTTCCAGATTGCTGCAAAGGCCCTTGACCCGGTGATCCCGGGTGTTGGGGTGCGTGGCGTCGACTATCTCGGTGGGGTGAACAACAGTGGGCAGGTTGCTTTTTATGGTGGGCTGCTGCCTTACAACGGGCCGAGCACGATGCCGATCTTCACGGGGACGCTGCCGGCTGATCGGAACGAGGCGTTGATTTCGTCGGCTAGTCCGAACGGCTTGGCGGATACTGACCTGGGCATTGTGGTGCGTGAGGGAGACCCGGTGCCGGGTATGCCCGGGGTGATTTTTGGCAATGATTTCAATGGTTTGAATGTGCGTTTCCCGGTGATCAACGACCGAGGGACGACGGCCTTCGTGGCGGATGATCTTCGCGGGCCTGGGATCATCACGGCGGGCAATGAGAACGCCGCGAGCTTGTGGATGGATGATTCGTCGGGTGCGCTGCACCAGATTGTCCGGGCTGGGACGCCAGCAGTGGGTCTGCCTGCGGGTGCGACGATTTCGGCAGCGGGTATTGGTGTCGGTGGTCGCTCGGCGGTTTTGAACAACAAGGATAACGTGGCATTTGTGGCGACGGTTGCAGCGGGAGGCGGGCAGGCGACGAATACCGAGGCGCTCTATTTTTATGACGGGCAGAACAATCGGAATCTGACGCTGGTTGCTTACGTCGGGATGCCGTTTGAGTTAAATGGCGTGACGAGCCCGATCACTGAGATCTTCTTCCAGGGTGGTGACGTTCCGTTTGTCTCGAATAGTGACGGTCGTCGGTCTGGTTTCAACGACAATGATCAGATTGTTTATGCGATCGCGTTGGCGGATGGGCGTGAGGCGGTGGTTGTCTCGGAGCCGAAGACGCCTACGTTGATTCCGATTCCGCTTTGCAATTCGTTTTTCTTTAATGCGTTGACTCAGCAGTGGGAGCAGAACTGCTGGACGATCAGCGGCAAGGGTGGAGCGACGCAGCGGCCGAGCGGTTCGCCGGTGGATCCGACGATGTTGCTGGTGACCTCTTCGCCTTCATCGATGTCTCAGAGTCTTGTGGTGCCCGACGAACCGTTTCTGCTTGAGTACGAATATCTGTTTGGGCAGGAAGACGGGGTTCTTACGGTAACCCTTGGGGACATCGTCTTGGATTATCTGCAGGCTTCGGATCTCACCGATGTGTTTCAGGTGCGTCAGGTTGTGGTCAATCATCCTTCTCTGCTCGGCGGCGAGCACGAGCTGACGTTCACGTTTGATAGCTTCAGCGGTGATGTTGCGGGGCTTGAGTTGTATCTCGCGAATGTTGCTATTCCTGAGCCGAGTTCGCTGGTGCTTGGTTGTATCGGGGCTTTGGCCGTGTTGCGGCGGGGTGTGTGATTCAAGATTTTGTTTGCTGCGTCGCGTGCACTTCAGGAAGCTCAGCATCCTCCGTTGGACCAATTTTCCTGAGGGATTGATGCTGTGGCTGAGATTTCGGCTAGTCGTTATGAATTTCAGGTGATTGCCTGTTGTCTTGATGTCTTGCGGTAGTTGCCCGGGGTGGTTTTGAGGATGCGTTTGAAGGCTCGGTTGAAGGCGGCTTCGGAGGTGTAGCCGAGTTGTTGGGCGCATTGGGAGATGGTGATGTCGGTGTCGTGGAGCCAGCCGGAGGCGAGGTGCATGCGCCAGCGGGTAAGGTGGTGCATGGGGGTTTCGCCGACGATCTGGTTGAAGCGTGCGGCGAAGGCTGAGCGGGACATGCAGGCGGCGTCGGCGAGGGAGGCGAGGGTCCAGGGGTGGGTGGGGTCTTTGTGGATGGCGCGGATGGCGGGGCCGATTTTGTCGTCGTGGAGTCCGGCGAGCCAGCCGGTGTGGGCGTGGCAGTTGTTCTCGATCCATGAGCGGATGGCCTGGATGACGAGGATGTCGGCGAGTCGAGTGACGATGGTTTCGCCGCCTGGCTTTTCGGACTGGAGTTCGGCGGCCATGAGTCGGAGGGTGTTGTGCATCCAGTCGGTTTGGTGGTTGCCCCAGGTCTGGAGGTGGAGGAGGGGCGGGAGCATGGCGATGAGTTCGCGGGCGGCGGGGTGTTCGAAGCGGACGGCCCCGCAGATGAGGGTGGTTCTTTGGCCTGTGGGGTTGTGGGCGGTGAGGTCGAGGGTTTCGTAGTGGGGGGTGAGGCGTTGGACGGGGAGGTCGAAGTAGTTGGGGGCGGGCTGGCCGGGCTGGGAGAGGAGGGCGTGGCCCTGACCGTGGGGGACGAGTGCGAACTCGCCTGGGACGAGTTGGGTGGGCTGGCTGCCTGGGAGGTCGAGCCAGCATTGTCCGGCGGTGACGACGTGGTAGAGGAGGCAGTGGTCCATGGGTGGGAGGCTGAAGCCCCAGGGAGCGTGGAGGTGGGAGCGGGCGTAGACGACGGCGGTCATGCGGAGGGCGTGGAGGGTTTGGCCCAGGGGGTCGGTGTCGGTCCAGGCGTCTGGGGGCGGTCCGGTCTGGGTCTTGGTTTGGGTCTGAGTCATGTTGTCAGCGTAGCCGATCTCTGCTGATCGTCCACATAATTAGATTTTTGATCAACTAATAAGGCATATTTATCATTGTTTGTCCATTCGAATGAGCCCATACTGCTTTCGTTGTCATCGGGCGTGTGCCTTATGGCGTTGATGTGAGACGCGGAGCTAACGGAAGCGAGGCCCATGATGGATGCAGGAGCGATTGAGCGGATTCTGGTGACGGCGGCGACGGGGAAGACGGGTCGTCGGGTGGCGGATCGGTTGGAGGAGATGGGGTATGAGGTGCGGCGGGGGTCGCGTCGGGCGGGGGTGGCGTTTGACTGGCAGGACTCGGGGACGTGGGCGGCGGCGTTGGCGGGGATGGATGCGGCGTATGTGGTGTATTCGCCTGATCTGGCGGTGCCCGAGGCTCCGGAAGCGATGCGGCTGTTTGGTCGGATGGCGGCGGAGGCGGGGGTTCGTCGGCTGGTGCTGCTTTCGGGTCGGGGGGAGGCCGAGGCGCAGAAGTCGGAGCGGATCATCGCTGAGGCGGGGCCCGAATGGACGGTGGTGCGGGCGAGCTGGTTCAACCAGAACTTCAGCGAGGGGGCGTTTGTGGAGCAGGTGCTGGGCGGGACGGTGGCGCTGCCGGTGGGTGATGTGCGTGAGCCTTTTATCGATGTGGATGACATCGCGGATGTGGCGGTGGCGGCGCTGACCGAGGATGGACATGCGGGGAAGGTGTACGAGGTGACCGGTCCGGAGCTGCTGACGTTTGCGGAGGCGGTGGCGGTGATTGCGGAGGTGACGGGTCGGGACGTTGGGTTTGTGGAGATCAGCGGCGAGGCGTTTCGTGAAGGGTTGGAGGCGCAGCGGGTGCCGAGTGGGATGATCGGGTTGCTGGAATTTTTGTTTACCGAGGTGCTGGATGGTCGGAATGCCTCGGTGGCTCATGGCGTGCGGGAGGCTTTGGGTCGTGGGCCGGGTCGGTTTGAGGATTACGTGAAGCGGGTGGCGGCTGAAGGCGCCTGGGGAGAGGCGGTGGCGTCGTGATTGAGTTGACGAGCGTGCTTGTTTATGGCGGGCTGGTGGGATCGGGCCTGATGGCGGGGACGTTCTTTGCGTTCTCGACGTTTGTGATGCGGGGGCTGGCGGAGGTGCCGGCGTCGGAGGGGATTCGGGCGATGCAGCGGATCAACGTGACGGTGCTGAATCCCTGGTTTCTGGGGGTGTTTATGGGGACGGCGGGGGTCGGTCTGGCGTGTGTGGCGGTCGGGTTGTGGTGGATGGATGGTGCGCGTTCGGTGGCGTTGGTTGGGGCGGGTGGCTTCTATGTGATTGGGACTTTTGGTGTGACGGTCGTGTGCAACGTGCCGATGAACGAGGCGCTGGCTCGGTTGGAGGCGACGACGGCTGAGGCGGAGGCGTATTGGCAGCGTTACCTGAGGGATTGGGTGTTTTGGAATCACGTGCGGACGGTGGCGGCGTTGGTGTCGCTGGTGTTGTTTGGGGTGTTTTTGGGGGTGGGTGGGTGATGTTGTTCAGGCTGGCAGGGTTTTCGGTCTTCCGTCTTCCTTCGGCGGATTGACTTCGAAACCCTGACACCCGGAGCGGATGTTCTTTGGGCATTCCGGATGCCGGTTCTAGCCTTCGATGACTTTGAGGGCGACGAGGTCCTGGACGTCGATCATGCCCAGGGGGATTCTGGCTTCGTCGATGACGGGGATCTCGTCGATTCTCAGTTCGCGCATGATGCGGACGGCGTTTCGGACGGGTTCGTCGCGGTGGAGGGTTCGGGGGTCGCGGGTGATGACCTGGCCGAGGGGGAGGTTGAGTAGGTTTTCGCCTGAGCGTTCGGAGAGGAGTCGTCGAAGGTCGCCGTCGGTGAAGATGCCGGTGAGTCGTCCTTCGTTGTCGACGGCGAGGAGGGCTCCGGCGCGGCGGACGCCGGCTTTGGCGGCGGCGGCGGCGGTTTTGTGGAAGGCGTCGGCGAGGGTGGTGGTTTCGGGGAGGGCTGGGAGGTTGCCTTTGGGCCCGGCGGTGAAGCGCATCGCTTCGTGGACGGGCATGAGTTGGCGGCCGAGCCCGCCGCCTGGGTGGACGCGGTGGAAGTCTTCGGTGGAGAAGTCTCTGCGTTGGCTGACGGCGAGGGCGAGGGCGTCGCCCAAGGCGAGCATGGCGGTGGTTGAGGCGGTGGGTGCGAGTCCGTTGGGGCAGGCTTCGTTGATGTCGCCGACGTGGAGTGTGATGTCGCAGAGTCGTTCGAGGTCGGAGCCGGTGGGCCCGACGAGGGCGAGTGTGGGGACGCGGTCCTGTTTGAGGATGGCGGCGAGGGAGACGACTTCGTCGGTGTTGCCGGAGTAGGAGAGGAGGAGGACAGCGTCGTTGGCACGGACGCGGCCGAGGTCGCCATGCATGGCTTCGGCGGGGTGGAGGAAGTGGGAGGGTGTGCCGGTGGAGGCGAAGGTGGCGGAGAGTTTCTGGGCGATGAGTCCGGACTTGCCGAGTCCGGAGATGACCAGGGCCCCCCCGCTGGCGGTGTTGGCTCGTTGGGTTTGTCCGGAGAGGGTGTGGCATCGGCCGGCGATGAGTTCGACGGCGCGGGAGAAGGTGGCTTTGTTGAGGGGTATGGCGCGGATGGCATCGGCTTCGGCGGCGAGGACCTGCGCGGCAAGATCGGCGGGGGTTGCGGGCATGGGGTTATGGTAAGGAATGGAGGCGCGTGATTGTTGGTCCTGTGGCCAGTCGAGCTGACCACAGCCGCCGATGTCTGATCATGGCGTTCAAGACTTGGGGTTGAGGGCGTCCTCGAGCCAGGCGGATTCGGAGGGTGGGTTGGGGTTGGTGTCGGGTGTTGGGGTGGTGGGGTCTGTCGATGAAGCGGGGTCTGGGGTTGAGCGGGGCTTGGAGTCTGCGGTTGGCGTGGTTTTGTTGTGGGTGGCTTTGTCGAGTAGGGCGTTGATGAAGGCGGGGGATTCTTCGGTGCAGAAGTCTTTGGCGAGTTCGACGGCTTCGTTGATGGCGATGCGGTCGGAGACGCGGGCGGTGGTGATTTCGTGGTGGGCGAGTCGGAGGATGGCGCGGTCGACGGGTGGTTGTCGGTGGGTGGGCCAGTCTGGGGCGAGCTTTGTGAACTGTTCGTCGGCGGTTTGTTTGTTGTTCCAGGCGGCGACGGCGAGGTCGACGGCGGTGTGTTTCTCGTCGGCGCAGAGTTCGGTGTCGGCGATGCCTTCGTAGAGGGCTTCGGGGTCGAGCGTGCTGGTGACGTCGATCTGGTAGAGCAGTTGCATCGCGAGGCGACGGATGAGGCGGGCCTGTTGCTTCATGGGTTTAGTTTAGTCGATGGTTGCGGGGATCAGTCTTTGGGTTCTGCATCGAGGGTTCGGATGAGGTTGGCCATCTCGACGGCGGTGAGCATGGCGGATCGTCCGGCGTTGCCCATCTTGGCGCCGGCGCGGTGGATGGCCTGCTCGAGGGTTTCGCAGGTGAGGACGCCGAAGATACAGGGTTTGCCGGTGAGGGTGCCGGCCTGCTGGACGCCTTGGGCGGTCTGTTCGACGACGTGGTCGTAGTGGTCGGTTTCGCCTTTGATGACGCAGCCGAGACAGACGACGGCGGCGTTGTTCGGGTCTTCGGCGAGTTTGCGGGCGGTGACGGCGAGTTCGAAGGCGCCTGGGACGCGGGCGATGGTGACGTTGTCGGGGTGGCCGCCCAGCTGCTCCCATGTGTGGAGGGCGGCTGTGAGGAGGTGTTCGGTGATGTACTCGTTGAAGCGTGCGACGACGATGGCTATGTGGTGGTCGCCTGGCGTGAGTTTTCCGGTGATGTCCTTGGGTCGCATGGCGGTCTCGTGGGGTTGTTGGGGGAGTGGATGTTAGTGGGTGTGGGGCGCGTAGGACAGCACCCGCGGGATTGTGGCCGCGGGTGCTGTGGGCGTGGGGTTTGGGCTGGTTTAGTCGAGTTTGAAGCGTGCGATGGTCTGGCGTGCGGTGGCGGACTGCTGGGTGAGTCCTGAGACGGTGGCGGCCATGGCCTCGAAGGAGCCGGCGGTCTGTTCGGAGATTTGTCCGATCTCGGCGATATCTTTGGCCATGGTTTCGGTGACGCCGGCCTGCTGTTCGATGGTGGCGGAGATGGACTGGATCATGTTGGAGAGGTCGTCGGTGCCGGCGACGATTTTCTGGAGGCTGGTTCCGGCCTCGCTGGCCTGGTCGACGCCTGCTTCGACGCTGGCGGTTCCCTCGTTCATGCTTTCGACGGCCTGCTGGGTTTCGATCTGGATGCCTTCGATGGACTTGGCGATTTCCTCGGTGGCTTTGGTGGTTCGGTCGGCGAGTTTGCGGACTTCATCGGCGACGACGGCGAAGCCGCGGCCGTGTTCGCCGGCGCGGGCGGCTTCGATGGCTGCGTTGAGTGCGAGGAGGTTGGTCTGGTCGGCGATGTCGTTGATGACTTCGACGAGTTCGCCGATTTCCTGTCCGCGTTGGCCGAGCTTGGCGATGACGGTGCCGGCGGATTCGACGGCGGAGGCGATGGCGCGCATGCCCGTGATGGTCTGGCCGACGACTTCGCCGCCCTGGGAAGCGGTGGAGGAGGCGGACTGGCTGGCCCTGGCGGCCTGTCCGGTTTTGTCGGCGACTTCGGAGACGGAGGCGGCGAACTCTTCGACGGCGGCGGCGACCTGGGCGGCCTTGGTTGATTGATCACGGCTGTCGCGGGTGGTCTGCTCGGACCGGGACTCGATTTCTTGGGCGGTTTGGTCAAAGCCCTCGATGCAGGCTCTGGCATCGATGAGGGTGGATCTCATGGTTTCGATGAACCTGTTGAAGGCCTGGCTGAGTTGTCCGATCTCGTCGTTTCGACTGTCCTTGATCTTTCGGGTGAGATCACCCTTGCCGTTGGCGATGTCGCGGAACTCTGCGACGAGCTTCTGGATGGGGCTGGTGATTGATCGGGCTGTGAAGAAGCCGAGCGTGATGACGATGACCGAGGCAGCGGCGGCGGTGATGGCGAACCAGGTAATGGCCTGGCTGCTGAGCCCGCGGATGCTGAGTGTGCTGCTGAGCGCGACGGCTTTGGCTTCGGCAATGTGATGGCGGTTGGCTTCGAGTTTGGTTTCGAGGACGCCGACGGCCTGGTCGAGCTGGTCACGGAAGGCCTGGAAGCTGGTTCGCGAGGCGACGCGGAGGTCGGCGAGTTGCTGTGGGGTCTGACCGTTGCTTCTGGCTTCGAAGAGTTGTTCGGACTGGGCGGACCAGATTTCGAAGGCGGCGATGGCCTGATCGAGGGTTTCGATGGATTGCTGGTCGAAGGCGTCGATGGCCTGGGTGGCCCGCTCGCGGACCTGGTCGCGGTTTTCACGGGCGGTGTCGAGGGCCTGCTGCAGAGTATCGGGGTCGTTGGTTTTGAGGGCATCGGCTTCGGCGAGGATGGCCTGGTAGCCGTCGCGATCGGCGTTGAGGAGGAGCTCGATGGCTTTGGTGAACTGGCCGAGCTGGACGAAGTCTTCCTCGATGAGGGGTTTGAGTTCGTCGGCGAGACGGGTCTGCTCGGCGTTGATCCGGGCGAGGCTCTGCCAGCCGAGGCCAGCGACGGTCAGGATGGCGAGTGTGGGGATGAGGGCGAGGAGCAGTAGGCGTTGCTTGATGGACATGTTGCTGGTTCCCGAAGTGCCTGTTTCATGGATTTGCTTGTTGTGAGCATCGGCAGGCGTTGGGATGGGTTTCAGTGACACGGGCGAAAAAACGTTCAGAACGTTAACCCGCTGTGGGCGGGACGCGGGTCTGTGTTAACCGTTTGCGGTTTGGCGTGGTGTCTGAGGTGGTGGCCGCAGGGGGTGGTTGCGGCGCTTTGGGCGTGGGTTTAGGATGCCGATGTAAAGATTTTGGAGTCCCGTGATATGTGCTCGATCTGTCTGAGCAGGGGCTTGATTGGTTGCAAGTGGTATTCAAGCGGAAGGATCTGTTATGGCTCAGCGTCCAAAGATTGCGGTGATTGGTGGCGGGAACGTTGGCGCTTCGTGTGCGTTGTGGACGGCTTCGAAGGAGCTTGGGGATGTGGTGGTGTTGGACATTCCGCAGGCGGAGGGGATGGTGAAGGGGAAGATGCTGGACCTGGCGCAGTGTTCGCCGATTGAGTTGTTCGACGCGAAGATCACGGGGACGACGGACTACGCGGACATCGCGGGTGCGGAGGTGGTGGTCGTGACGGCGGGGTTGCCGCGTAAGCCGGGGATGTCGCGGGATGATCTGATCGAGACGAACGTGAAGATCGTGAGTGACGTGAGCAAGAACATCAAGGAGCATGCGCCGGGAGCGGTGGTGATCGTGGTGTCGAACCCGCTGGACGCGATGGTTTACACGGCGTGGAAGGTGACGGGTTTCCCGACGAATCAGATTGTCGGTCAGGCGGGCTGTCTGGACGTGGCCCGCTACAAGACGTTCATTGCGATGGAGACGGGCTTCTCGGTGGAGGACATCAATGCGCTGCTGCTTGGCGGGCATGGTGACGACATGGTGCCGTTGCCGCGTTTCACGAACATCGCGGGTATTCCGGTGACGCAGTTTATTTCGGAGGCGCGTCTTCAGGAATTGGTGGATCGCGCGAAGGTGGGTGGTGGTGAGATCGTGAAGCTGATGGGGACGTCGGCTTACTACGCGCCGGCGGCGGGTGTGGTTCAGATGGTGGAAGCGATCGTGAAGGACAAGAAGCGGATTCTGCCTTGTGCGTCTTTCTGCAGCGGGGAGTTTGGCATCAAGGATCTGTTTGTGGGTGTGCCGACGCTGCTGGGTGCGGGTGGTGTTGAGAAGGTGGTTGAGATTGATCTGAATGCGGATGAGCAGAAGCTGATGGATGAATCGGCGAGCCATGTGGGCGAGCTGGTGGGTGTGGTGAAGAAGATGTTCCCCGAGCTGGCATGAGCACCAGCGGGCGCCAGTGAATGAACAACGCCGGACCTGTTGGGGTCCGGCGTTTTTTTTTGTGATGAGCGGGGATGGCGGTCGCTTGGTTGGCCTAGCAGAGGGCGGCGAAGGTGAGGGCGGTGAGAAGGAGGATCTTCTTGCGGTAGGCGATCTGCTGGGCGTTCCATCCGAAGAGTGTGGCGGCTGCGATCATGGTGGGTCCTCCTGTCCGGGTTCACCAAGGTACCCTCAAGGGGTGTGCCAGTGGCCACTGGTTTTTGGATAAGGTGTTAAATTAATGTTTATTATGGACTTACGTCGTTTTTTGCGGCCGGGCAGGTGTTCGGGTGGTGCGGGCGTGTCTCTCGTGGGCGACAGGTGTCGCGGGCTGGTGTGGTTTTTGGGGGGCGCTGTGGTGTGGCTGGTTTGTGGGCTTGGGGGGTCTGGGTTGAGTGGGGGTCTGGTGGGTGGGGGCCTGGGGCCGGCGGTGGCGGCGGCTCAGTCGATGGATGGTGAGGGTGACGATCAGAGGCTGGGGTGGATCACGGGTTTCGAGGCGCACCGGATGGTGGGGACCTGGGTGTTTCGGGGTGAAATCACGGAAGTGCCGGTGCTGCGGGCGCGTGGGGTGTTGGCGGTGCGGGTGACGCTTCGCGATCGTGGTTACGCGGTGGCGTATGGGATGGCGGAGGTGACGGCGGCGGATACGCTGGCGGATGAGGTGGGGTCGGTGAATCTGGCGGCGTTGCTGGCACGGGCGACGGAGCTGGCGATCGGTCGGGCGCGGATTCGGCAGGCGCATCAGGCTCAGTCGCGTCGGGATGAACTGGGTGGCGTGGCGGGTGTGGACCCGGAGGGTCTGACGGCGGCGGAGGGTTTGTCGGGTTTGCAGGTGGATCTTCAGATCGCGCATGGGATGGAGGGGGTGGCGATCCGGGCGACGCGGCCGGGCGCGAGTCTGTTTGAGGTTTGGTCGCCTGGGTATCACGGTCTCAGGGTGACGAATCCGGAATCGAAGGAGGTGGGATGGTTGTGGCCGGGCACGGCGCTGGCGCAGAACCTGACGGTGGAAGGTCAGTTGGGGAGGGTGTTGCGGGATGCGGGTCGGGGATTGGGACGTTTTGATGCGGTGCAGTTGGTGGGGCTGGGTGTGGAGCGTTTTACGATCACGCATGTGGTGACGCAGCATCGCGGGGGTGGTCGGGCGGAGCTGGTTCGGGGTCAGACGGTGCTGCCGTTGGGAAGTCTGACGGAGGCGACGGTATCGCTTTTGACGCAGCGGCTGTCACGTCAGCTTGGGCGTCGGATAGAGGGTGAGCGTGGGTTGCCGGCGGCTGTTTATCTGCCGGCGGCGAATCGGTTCGAGGATGAGGCGACGTTGGAGGCGAGTGGGTTGGCTGCGTTGGCGGCGACGCGGTGGGAGCGTTGGCGTCTTGGGGGTGAACGTGTGCTGCCGTCGCGTGCGGCGAGGGATGGGTTGGCTTTGGCGCAGCGTGTGGGCGAGTTGGTGCTGGCGGGCGAGGAGGCTGGGGAAGGCTTCGATGTGCGTGCCGGATCGTTGGCGCTGTTGGTGATGGTGTCGTCGTCGGAGGCGGAGGTTCGTCTGCGGCTGCGGGATCGGTTGATGGATCGGTTGTCGATGTGGGTGGAGGCTTCGGGCGAGGGCGTGGATGGGCGGACGGAGCTGATGGCCTTGCAGGCGTTGTGGCGAGCGGGTGAGCGGACGGGGCGGGCGGTAGCGGGTGATTTGTCGTTGCGAACGGTGGCGGCGATCGAGGCGGTGCTGGCGCGTCCGGGTCTGGCTCGTCTGCCTTGGGCGGCGGAGCTGGTGCCGGCGGTTGAGGATCCGGTGGAGCGGATGTCGCTACGGAATCGGCTGGATGCGTTGGTGGATGAGTTGCAGCGTCTGCAGCGTGTGGAGTCGGTGGGTCCTGGTCCGGGGGATGTGATCGGGTCGCTGGCGCTGGCGCGTGGCGGGGCTCGTGGCGGGTCGGGGGGTGAGGTGCCTGACTGGCGCTCGGTGTACGGGCTGCGTTTTGTGTCGGCGTTGGCGGGGGTGGCGGATGTGCCGGATCGTCGGATTGATCGTCAGGTGTTTGCTTCGCTGGCGGCGCGCTATGTGGCTTATTTATCGATGACAGAGCCGGCGGCGTACTTCGCGCCGTACCCGGAGGGGGCGATCGGGGGGGTGCGGCGGTCGGTGGTCGATCACGAGATGGAGTTGGAGGCTTTGGCGGAGGCGTTGCTGGCGGTGGTGGGGTACGAGATGTGGCTGGATCGGTTGCGTGGGGAGGGGGAGGAGTGAAGGTTTCTGGTGCATGTGGGGGTTGTGGTCACGGCTCTTTCTGACTGCGTCAGAAAGAAACCGTGGCACCCGGCGGTGACTGGGGGTTGTTCTGATTCTCGGGTGGCTTGAGACGCAGAGCCCGGCCGCGTCGCGACCGGGTTAGGTCAGAGGATCTGTTGTTCCTGTGGCCCCGCCACAGCGGGACCACAGTCACCTGGGATTGCTGGTGATCGTTGATTGAGGCTGCGCTTAGTGGTGGGATGAAGTGGTGGTGGCGGTGGGGTCGGGGTTTTTGAATTGGCAGCGGCCGGTGCCGGCGCAGGACTCGCATTCTTCGGCGTTGCCGGCCATGTGGGAGAGGCAGTGTTCGATGCGGTTTTCGATGACCTTCTTCATCATGGGGTGGAGGCCGATGGGGGCGGTGACGACGAAGGGAACACCTGGGTGTCGGGCGGCGGCTTCGGCGGCGAGTTCGGGGATGTCCTGGTCCCAGTGTTTGCCGGGGAGGAGGAAGTAGGGGCAGATGAGGACTTTGGTGGCTCCACGGGTGACGCAGCGGTCGAAGGCGGTGCCGATGGAGGGCTCGGCGAGTTCCATGTGAGCGGGCTCGATGATGGGGAACTCGGCTTCGGTCTCGAAGTTGGCGACGAAGGCCTCGAGCATCTTGTTGGAGGCTTCGCGGCGGGAGCCGTGGTCAACGATGACGATGCCGAGGGTTTCGGTTTGGGTGTCGGTGGTCATGGTGCAAGTTTAGGCGTTGAGATCAGCCGGGGGCGTGTGGTCGGGTTTGTCGGTGCGTGTGGCTGAACGGGCACAAAAAAACCGCCCGGTGAGGGGCGGTTTGTGGGTTGCGGTTTCGAGGATTGGTCAGCGACGACGGAGGGAAAGCGTGGCGAGTCCGAGGAGGCCAGCGGCGAAGAGTTTGTCCTCGGTGAAGCAGGGTGAGACTTCGAGGCAACTGCGGTTTTCGTCGACCTCTGCGGAGCCTGTGGGGGCCTGGGGCGGGAAGCATTGGGCGTCCTGGTGGAGGGCGTATCGGTGAATCGGGCTCTGGGGGCTTTGGGGCGTATGTTCCAGACGCCATGGCTGACAATTTCAGGGGTCTGCATGAGGACGGCGGCGTCTAGGAGGGAGGGGGCTTGCGGCGATAAGGGCGGCTGAATCGTCCTGTTTGTAACGGGTGTGCGGCATATCCCGTGTGGCAGGCGTCCGCTGAGAACCCCGATGTCAAAATGGGCAAAGTTCACCATTTTTGAGATTTGCCTTGCTCAGGACCAGAACAAAGACTAAGCTAGTATCGCTTCAGAGATTCATGACTCACTTAGGGAGAGGATAAATGTTTAACCGTTTAATGATGTCTGCATTTATCGGTTTCTGTACGGCACATGCAGCCCTTGCAGGCCCTGTTCTCACGCCCAATGGCTCTGTCGCTGGCATCAATACCGGTTTCGGCGACGTCATCGGGCAAGGTGCCACCCTCAATGTCAACGTCGACGCCACTGGGCTTGTCAGCATGACTCTCAATCGCGGTGCCGGCGGGCTCTTCGATGCTGCCGTGATCTACTTCGATTCCATCGGAGGCGGCTTCACCTCGACCTCTGGGATGAACGACACCGGCGATCCCGGACGGCGAGCCATCAGCGGCACAAACGCCGCTGGTTCAGCCGACCTGACTTTTGCGCCCGGCTTCAGCGCCGACTTCGCCGTGACATTCGAGACCGCCTTCTCAGGCCTCTTTAGCCTGGACTCCTCCAGTCACGGCTTCGTTGCCGCGGTCAGTACGGATGGTACTCGTGACGCTTTGGATTCCAGCTTCAGCATCGCATTTCATCTATCCGACATCGGGCTGACGCTTGGCGAATCCTTCGACTTCGTCATGACCTACCTGAACCCAAACCCAGATGATGGAGGTGGCGCGTTCCGCTCCAATGAGTTCATTGGCGTCGCTTCGGGCAGCTTCTCCGCGGGGAACATTGGAACCAACTCGGCGTCGCTCGCCACGGACGACTTCGTCACCGTGCAGACATCACGGCCGGAGATTATCCCGACCCCCGCAGCCTTCGTCGCTGGGCTCCTCGGCATGGCCACCCTCCTCGGCCGCCGATCTCGCTAAACCGAGTGACAGCATGATTCCTGAGAGCCCGCTTCACGCGGGCTTTTTTGTTAGATCTCACTCGGAATCCACATTAAGGTCGCTTGCAACGTCAATAAGCCTGCGTCAATAGCTTGGAAACCCCTCGGTCGCCAAGGAAGCGATGAGCGAGGCGAGTGGAAGGGGGATTGTCACAGACAGTTCAGCTTCTGGAGGCATCCGACTTGGGTGCTAGCAGCTATATCTTCGGGTGGTGTGGGCAATGACTAGGAGGGTTGTGGCTACGGTGGGTTCGGGGATGGTGGCGGAGCGGCCGAGTTGGTGGCGAGCAGGGAGAGTGGGATGAGGTCTGGCGTGGGTTTGTCGTTGTAAATTTAGGATTTTTCTGGTTTTACGGTGTGCTTGACCGGGGTGTCGGGGGGCGTGAAACTACGGGGCTGGTTGTGATTGACGTTCTTTTTGCGGAGTTGATGCGATGTCGCTGAATCTGGCTGTGATCGGTGGTGACGGGACGGGACCTGAGGTGTGTGCGGAGGCGCTGCGGGTGCTGGATCGGGTGGCGGGGGATGCGGGGTTTGAGGTGAAGGTGACGGAGCTGCCTTACGGCGGGGATCGATACCTGAAGACGGGGACGGTGCTGACGGATGAGGAGGTGGAGGGTCTGAAGCAGTTCGATGCGATCCTGCTGGGGGCGGTGGGTCATCCGGAGGTGGCGCCGGGTGTGTTGGAGAAGGGGATTCTGTTGAAACTGCGTTTTGCGTTGGATCAGTACATCAACCTGCGGCCGGTGAAGCTGTATCCGGGGATCGAGACGCCACTGGCGGGCAAGGGGCCGGATGACATCGACATGGTGGTGGTGCGTGAGAATACCGAGGATCTGTATTGCGGGAATGGCGGGGTCGCGCGGGTCGGGACGGCGCAGGAGATCTCGACGCAGGAGATGATCGCGACGCGGTTCGGGGTGGAGCGGTGTGTGCGTTATGCGTTTGAGTTGGCGAGGAGCCGGAAGGCGGCGGGGTATCCGGGTCAGTTGACGCTGGTGCACAAGACGAACGTGCTGACGCATTGCGGGGGGACGTGGTTCCGGGCGTTCGAGGAGATCGGGCAGGCGGATTACGCGGAGATCGAGCGGGTATATCACCATGTGGATGCGTGTTGCATGTATCTGGCGACGAAGCCGGAGATCTATGATGTCGTCGTGGTGCCGAACATGTTTGGTGACATCATCACGGACCTGGGTGCGGCGATCGCTGGGGGGATGGGGATTGCGGCGTCGGGGAATCTGAATCCGGATCCGGCGTCGCCTAATCCTTCGATGTTCGAGCCGGTGCACGGGTCGTCGCCTGACATTGCGGGTCAGGACAAGGCGAACCCGTTGGCGTGTATTGATTCGATGGCGATGCTGCTTCGGGAGACGGGGCGGACGCAGGGCAAGCCGGAGCTGGTGACGGCGGGTGATCGCGTGAGTGCGGCGGTGCTGGCGGTGACGCCTAAGTTCACGGGGAAGAAGCTGGATCGTTCGGGGTATGGGACGAAGGAGATTGGGGAGATGGTTTTGGGGGCGTTGTGAGTTGATCGGGCGTTTTTTGATTTGGGCACCCTGGGCTTGCGCCCAGGGCTCGTGATGGATTCACGTTAACGAGGGACACTCGCTATCCGCGGGGTTTGGTTTCGGTGCCGTAGGTTCGGCCTTTCCAGGTGTTGCCGGCGGTGTAGTAGTCGCGGATGGAGGCGAGGATGATGGCGAGGTAGAGGATGGAGCCGGGGGCGAGGGAGAGGGCGTAGGGCCAGGGGAGTTCGGCGAATTTGCGGGAGGCGTTCATGGCGCGGACGCCCAGGAGTGTGGCGGCGAGGGCGAGGAGGGTGGGCCAGGTGTAGATGGGGTTGGCGGTGAGGGCCCAGGCGGTGGCGAAGAGGGGGAGGCTGAGGGCGGGGAGGATGTTGAAGAGGAGGGTGGCGGAGAGGACCAGGGTGGCGCGGATGGGGTTGTAGCGGAGCCCGCCGTAGGCGTTTTTGGTGAGGCCTTCCCACTGGTCCTGCCAGCCGTTGTACATGCGACACCAAAGGAGGTCGCGGGCGACGGCGAGGCGGACGCGGGCGCCGTTTTTCTTGAGCTTCTTGCCGAGGGCGAGGTCTTCGACGACGAGGTTTTTGACGGATTCGTGTCCGTGGATGGCGTCGTAGTGGGAGCGTCGGACGAGCATGAAGGCCCCGCCTGTGAGGGTGTCGGGGTGTTTGGGGTCCATGGCTTTGTCGAAGGGGTAGAGGACGCCTAGGGCGAGGACGAGCTGGACCTGGACGATGGCTTCGGCGACGGAGCCGAAGCGGAGGCCGGGGTAGAGGGCGATGAGGTCGGCGTTGTGCTGTTGGCCGAGGCGCATGGCGGAGCGGAGGCAATCGGGGTGCCAGTGGATGTCGGCGTCGGTGAAGCAGAGCCATTCGTCGCGTTGGTTGGTGGCCTGTTCGAGCTGGAGGAGGTGCTGGTAGCCGCGATAGATGGCGTGGGGTTTGCCGACCCAGCCTTCGGGGGGCGGGGTGGTGTTGTGGAGGACGTGGAGGTTGGGGTGTTCGTCGGTGAGGCGGGCGGTGATGGCGCGGGTGTCGTCGGTGGAGTCGTCGTCGATGAAGAGGCAGCGGTAGTCGGGGTAGTTCTGGCTGGCGAGGGAGGGGAGGGTTTGGGGGAGGTGTTCGGCTTCGTTGCGGCCTGGCGCGAGGAGGGCAACGGGCGGGAGGTTGGCGGTGGAGGGGTTGGTGTCGGGTTCGAGGGGGTGCTTGAGGGTGGAGCGGTGGGTGGCGGCGATGTTGATCCAGCCCCAGAGGAGGGTGGCCCCGGCGAGGGCGGCGGTCCAGAGGTAGAGGAGGGTGGTGAGCAAGGGTGGGTCCGGGGTGGGGTGCGCGGGAAAAGGGTAGGGGATGTGTGGGGTGGGGGCTGGGGATTAGGATGGGGGGGGGGGGTGGTTTACTGAGGAGTATGTTGATGCTTGAGGTTACACAACACTACATGTGGATTCTTGAACACGGGATCATAAGAGCAAGAGCGGCACTAGAGAGTGGTAATCATGCGTGGGCCTTGGCTGAGATTGAGATGCTGCACAACATTCCGGGCATCGTTGGCCGAGCAGGAATTCATCTTCAAATACACAAGTATTTTTTGGAGGTGAAGTACAGCGAGTTTCTAGAGACGGTGTCTCAGATCGATGATGAATTACTGCATAGCGAAGGTTTTAAATTCGACAGTCATATCAAGAGCATCATCTATCAGGTCTACTTTGATAATGAGGATGAGTGTAGTGCGATGATCAAGAAGCTCGTGAGAGAGCCGGATGACGAGTAGCTGGCTGTCGGATTAAATGTGGCACAAGAAGCACCCCGGACTTCCGTCCGGGGCTCGTTGGTTGGGATTAGGCGGATGGGTGGTTGGGGGTTTAGCCGACGCCGTGGAGGTATTGGTGGAGGTATTCGATCATGACGGCTTGGCCTTCGAGTCGGAAGGCGTTGAGGTCGCCTAGGGAGACGACGCCCAGGAGTTGTCCTTCGTTGCCGATGACGGGGAGGTGTCGGATGCGTCGGTCTTTGAAGACGTCGGAGAGGTCTTCGAGGGAGGTGTCGGGGGTGCAGGTCCAGACGTTGGCGGTCATGGCTTCGCGGACGGTGGTGGTGGCGGGGTCGAGTTGCTGGGCGATGACTTTTCGGAGGGTGTCTCGTTCGGTGATGATGCCGAGGAGTCCGTTGCGGCCGACGCAGAGGAGGGAGCCGATGTTGTGCTCGGTCATGGCCTGGGCGGCCCGGTCGATGGTGGTGTCGGGCGAGACGGTGTAGACTTGGTTGCCTTTGCGGTCGAGGATCTGCTGGACGGTGGACATCGGCGGCCTCCTGGCGGTGGGGTCAGAGTTGATTTCGAGGCGTGAGACAGAGACGCAGTACCGCTTAAGGCTACCACCGGATGGGGCGGATTCCCAAGGAAAAAAAGCGGTTTTGTCGCGGGTTTGGGTGGGTGCGTTCTATAAGTTTGAAGCTGGGTTTTTATGGGGCTTTGGGGTGGGGTTGGAGGCGGTTTATGTGGGTGGGTGATCTCACGTCTCTTGAGGGGAGGCACCCTGAAGCTGTAGGTTCTGTGGCCAGCAGAGCTGACCACAGCCACCCATGATTGTTGGTGGCGGTCGGGCTGGTGTTGCGGGTCAGCGGTTTATGTGAGTGAGTCGGGAATCAGCGGAAGAGTTTGCCCTGGCCTGGGGAGAGGCGGTCGGAGGTTTCGAGGACGACACGGACTTCGTCGAGGAGGTCGTCGAGGTCGCGGAACTGTTTGTAGACGGAGGCGAAGCGGACGTAGGCGACCTGGTCGATGGCGCGAAGATGGTCGGCGAGGCGGTGGCCGATCTCCATGGCGTCGACTTCTCGTTGTCCGGTGCGGCGGAGGTCTTCGGTGACCTGGTCGACGGCGGCCTGGAGTTTGGCGGTGGGGACGGGTCGTTTGTAGCAGGCGGCTTCGAGGCCGGAGCGCATCTTGTCTTTATCGAAGGGGACGCGGGAGCCGTCGCGTTTGACGACGACGAGCTTGGTGGTTTCTTCGATGGTCTCGTAGGTGGTGAAGCGTTTGGAGCAGGCTTCGCACTCGCGGCGTCGGCGGATGGCTCGTCCGTCCTCGGTGGGACGGGAGTCGATGACGCGGTCTTTGTTGGCCTCGCAGAAAGGGCATTTCATGGAAGGGCTATTATGCACGGGGACGGCGGATGCTGCCGACCGGGAAAGGGCTTAGAGGCTTTTGCATGTCGATACGGATTGCGTTGCTGGGTGATGTGGTGGGGACGGTGGGGCGTCAGGCGGTGACGCAGGCGGTGGGGGTGCTGCGGGGCGAGATGGGGGTGTCGCTGGTGATCGCGAATGCGGAGAACGCGGCGAACGGGTCGGGTTTGACGCCTGAGCTGCACGGGAAGCTGATCAAGGCGGGGGTGGACGGGATGACGCTTGGGGATCATGCGTATCGGAAGAAGCAGATCGTGAGCGTGCTGGAGCGCGAGGGGACGCTGATCCGGCCGGCGAATCTGTCGGCGAAGGCGAAGGGGAAGGTGTGCATGCGGCTGGTGGCGGAGGGTGAGGGCGGGGTGTCGCTGCCGGTGTATGTGTTCACGGTGGTGGGTCGGTTGTTCATGAACACGATGCAGGGGACGGACCCGTTTGGGGTGGCGGATGGGCTGCTGTCGCAGATTCACGAGCGGCCGGCGGCGATCTTTGTGGAGGTGCATGCGGAAGCGACGAGTGAGAAGGTCGCGATGGGGTGGTATCTGAATGAGCGGGTGACGGCGGTGTTTGGGACGCACACGCATATCCAGACGGCGGATGCTCGGGTGCTGCCCGGGGATGTGGCGGGCCCGCGGAGTTCGGCGACGGTGTTGGGGCTGGGGCCCGGGGGGACGGGGTACATCACGGATCTGGGGATGAGTGGCCCGCAGGATTCGGTGTTGGGTCGGCGGGTGGATCGGGTGGTGAGTCAGATGACGACCGGGATGCCGGCGGCGTTTGATGTGGCGGAGGGCAACCCGGAGGTGCGTGGGGTGATTGTGGAGGTCGATCCGAAGACGGGTCGGTCGGTAGGGATCGAGCCGTTGGTGATTAAGGCGGACCTGAGCAAGCCGCCTTTTTCGGCGTGAGGCTTGGTTTGGATGAACGAGGGCTGTCTCAGGGGGTCGATGCGGCGATGACGGATTCGCTGGTGCGTCCCCAGAGATCGATCGCTGTGATGCGGATGGCTTCGGTCTGGTCGGGGAGCGGACGGAGGAGGGTGGTCGCGATGGGTTTTGTCTCGTGGAGCGGGGTCCATCCGGTGGGTGTGAGGGCTTCGACCTGGTAGCCGGCGAGTTGTCTGGGGTTGCTGGCTTCGGACCAGGTGACGAGGGCTTCGGGACCGTGGAGACCTGGCGTGATGGTGAGGCGTGGTTGCGTCACGGGTTGTGGCTGACGGCCGGTGTCGGTGGTGAGGGTGATGAGAACGAGGCTGTGCGTGGGGAGATCCAGTTGGATCCGATCGGTGGTGAGGTCGGCGATGGTGGTGTGGATCTCGGCGGCTTCGCGCATGGCGTCGAGCTGGGTGGGCGTGGGCTGGTCGGGTGATCCGGCGGCGAGCCAGACCGCCATGGGGTTGGTGTGGTCGGGATCGATCCGGCGGGTGGCCATCTTCCATGGCGCTTCCGGTAAGTCGTTTAGTTGGAGCTCGACGGATGCGGAGGTCTGTGCCTCGGGGTCGTCGTGATGGTTCGCGAGGAGGATGACGATGTCGCCGGCGGGGCTTCTGGTGGCGAGGGCGTGGATGGTGTCGGTTGCTGTCTCGGACGTGATCTGGAGCGTGCGGTCGCCTAGCAGGGCGAGGGCGGTGGTTGCTTCGAGCACGGGCTTTTTGACCATCGAGAGGTTGGTGTCCGGCTGATTGGGGTCGGCGGCGAAGGGGACGAGCACGGAGCGGTGCGTCCAGTCGCCCAGGAAGGCGTAGTCGTGGCTGACGAGGGTGAGGTCGGCCTGCTGGCGTCGGATGGTTTCATCGAGTTGTCGCGTGACCATGTAGGCGAGCCAGGAGGCGTAGAAGGCATTGCCTCGCCAGTCGCGGGGTTCCCGCCAGCCGACGATGGGGTCGCACTCGTTGTTGATGAAGGGGAGCGTCGCGAGCCTGGGGTGGTGCTCGCGGAGGTAGGCGATTGTGGTGTTCTGTCGTTCGAAGATGAGGTTGGTATCGGGGTAGAGGCTCTGGGGAGTGCCCCCCTTCTCGTGGATGGAGATGAAGTCGCAGCGTGGCGGTGACTGGCCGGTCAGGTGGTTGGTGCCGGTGTCGAGGTGGCGCATGAGGTGCGTGAACATGTCGGACAGGGTGAGGGCTGTGCCGGGCCCGCCGAAGATGAGTTGGGGATCGGCGTCCATGAGGCCTGCGGAACTGGCGTCGTAGTAGCGGATGAGGCCGGCGGGGTCGTCGGCTTGCCAGGGGTGTCGGAAGTATTTGGGCCACTCGGGTTCGTTCCAGACCTCGAAGTACCAGGAGCGGACTTCTTCGGCTCCGTAGCGGTCGATGAGGTGTCGGGCGAGGTCGCGGACGAACCGACGCCAGGCGTTGACCTGTGCGTCGTCGTGCATGTCGGTGAAGGTGAAGCCTTGCGGGCTGCCCATGAGTTCGAAGAAGGGCCGGATGTTGCGTTGGAGCATTTGGTCGAGTGCACGATCGAGTCGGGACCAGTCGTAGGTGGGTGTTTCGGTGTCGAGGTCGGTGACGGTGACGAGTTCGAGGAGGAAGTGGACGCGGGCCCAGGCGATGCCTCTGTGGGGGACGCCGTCGAGGTGGGCGAGGGTGAGGTGCATGCGTGGGTCTTCGATCAGCGTGGCGGGGCTGAAGCCGGTGCTGCGCCAGAAGTGAGGCAGCGGTCCGGTGTCGTGGTTGAGGTCGATGGCGAAGCGGGCTTGCTGGGCGGTGAGATTGGAGCAGAGCAGGAGGCTCAGCAGCAGGCTCGTGAGAAGGAGTAGGTGGCCGGTGCGGAGGTGGTGATTGATCATGGGTGAGGTCCTTCGTGGGGCACCTTAGGGCATCGCTGGAGGTGGGAAGGGTTCAAGCTGGTGAGGCCGTAGGGGTTGTAGTGGGTGGCTGCGGGTTTTGGGTCTGTGTCGGCTGGGCTGTGGGCTCTCGCCGGGTGCTGGGGCCCGATAACATCGACATGTACGAGACACGCGGCCTTGGCATGGTGGGTGATGTGGTTCATGGGCTGGATTCGGCTATCGCTAGCGAGAGCGATGCTGGGGCTAGAGGCTGTGATGCGGAGGGTCGGTCGGAGGGCGAGCGGCTGCTGACAGAGCGGGCGTGGCCGGCGCTGGGGTTGGGGTTATCCATACGGGCCTGTGTGGCTGGGGCGGCGCTGCTGTCGGGGGTTGGCGGGTTGGTGCTGGGCGGGCTGTGGGGGCCGTTGGCGGGGGTTGGGGGCGTGCTGGTTGGGGGTGGTCTGGCTTCGCTGGCGGTGTCGCGGTGGGCGGTAAGGCCGTTGGAGCGGCTGATTGATCGGCTGGAGTTGACGGCGTGCAATCCGACGCCTGAGTTGGTGGAGCGGTTGCCGCTGGATCGTCGGGATGAGCTCGGGGAGTTGTCGCGGGCGATGGCGCGGGTGTGTCGGAATGCGATTCGCAAGGGCAACGAGGCGCAGCAGCTTCGGCGGACGATGGATCAGCGGGTGCGGACGGCGACGCGGAAGGCGACGAACCGTTTGCAGAAGCAGACGCTCCGGGACCCGATGACGGACCTGGGGAATCGGCGGTTCCTGGATGAGCAGGGCCCGACCCTGTTTGAGGCGACGGCTTCGGGTGAGACGCGGCTGTTGTGTCTGGCGCTGGACCTGGATCACTTCAAGCAACTCAATGACACGATGGGTCATGCGGCGGGTGATGACGTGCTGGTGTTTCTGGGGTCGCTGATTCGGGCGACGCTTCGGGATAGCGACATGGCGGTGCGGACGGGCGGGGATGAGTTTTTGATTCTGATGCCCGGGGCGCCGGCGGAGCGTGGCGTGAGTTATGCGACGCAGCTGCGGGCGCTGTTTACGCAGCAGACGGCGCTGCTGACGAAGGGTGGTCCGGAGGTGGGCCTGTCGGTGGGGATCGCGGAGCGGGTGGCGGACGGGGTGGAGGACTTCAAAGGATTGCTTGCGCTGGCGGATGAGCGGCTGTATGCGGCGAAGCGTGGGGGTCGGGGGCGGTCGGTTTCGGGGGCGGCGTGAGGGTGCCGTTGACGAATAGGTGACCTGTCGCGCAGCCGCGGTGATACACCGAGGCTCGCGTTGTTGGATGGTTGTTGTTCTTTAATGATGATCGTTGGTGGTGGTCCCGGCCGCGTCGCGACCGGGCTCAAGTGCGTGTTTTTTGGTTCTGTGGGCACGGGGCGTGCCCACAGCCATCCTTGGTTACTGGTCGCTGAGAAACAGTTCAGGTCTTGTCGAGCATGGAGCTGAGGCCGGGGCGGAAGACGACTTTGTCGTCGACGACGACGAGTTTCTGGTCGAGGTACATCTGGACGGCGTCGGCGAGGATGCGGCCTTCGAGTTTCTGGCCGTTGGAGCGGACGTTTTCGGCGGTGTCGCGGCCGACGTCGATGTGGAAGACGTCCTGGAGGATGATGGGGCCTTCGTCGAGGTCTTCGGTGACGAAGTGGGCGGTGCAGCCGGCGACACGGACGCCTGCTTCCCAGGCGGCGTGGTAGGGTCGGGCGCCGGGGAAGTGGGGCAGGAGCGAGGGGTGGATGTTGATGATCTTGTGGCGGTAGGCCTGGACCATCTCGGGCGGGACGATCTGCATGTAGCGGGCGAGGACGATGAGGTCGGGCTGGACCTCGGCGAGCTGTTGCATGAGCCAGTCGAAGTGGGCGGCCTTGTCGGGTTTGGCGGGGAAGTGGGCGAAGGGGAGGCCGGCTTCGCGGGCGATGGGTTCGAGGTCGGGGTGGTTGCCGAGGACGGTGACGAGGTCGCCGCGGTACTTGCCGGCTTTCCAGTCGTCGATGAGGATCTGGAGGCAGTGGGCTTCTTTGGAGACGAGGACGGCGACGCGTTTGGGTCGGGTGTCGTGGAGGGCGACGCGGACCTCCATCTGGATCTCGCGGCCGAGGTCGAGGAGGCCGGGGATGAGCTCGTCGAGGGTGGGCTTCATCTCGGCGAGGTCGACGAGCATGTCCATGATGAACTGGCCGTGGACGACCTGCTGCTCGAGATCGAGGATGTTGATGCCGAGGTCGGCGAGGTAGGTGGCGAAGCGGGCGACAACGCCTTTCTGGTCCTGGCCGATGACGGAGATAACGGCTTTGATTTCGGGCATGGGTTGATTCTCGGTCTTTGGATCGTTTGGGCGGGACATGATACGTCGTGAGGGAGTCGCCGACGCGTTGTGTGGGGGCTACTACAATTATCGGTGCAGGGGCTGGCCGGCTTTGGGCCGGGTGGCCTGACAGAACCCGATCTTCTTGGATGGACAGGTGCAATGGCTGATACGGCGTCGTTTGATCTGGTGGTGGTGGGTGGTGGCCCTGGGGGTTACGTGGCGGCAATCCGTGCGGCGCAGCTGGGGATGAAGGTGGCCTGCGTGGAGCGAGACAAGCTGGGCGGGGTGTGCCTGAACTGGGGTTGTATCCCGACGAAGGCGTTGCTGGCGGGGGCGGAGTTTTATCACCGGCTCAAGCACGAGGCGGACGACTGGGGGATCCGTGCCGAAGGGATCGGTCATGACTGGGAGAAGGTGATCGGGCGTTCGCGGGGCGTGGCGGGACAGTTGAACAAGGGGGTGGGGTTTCTGTTTAAGAAGAACAAGGTGACGCACGTCGAGGGTCATGCGTTTATCCCGAAGGCGGGTCGGGTTGAGGTGTATGAGGCGGGGGACACCGAGCGGAAGGGTGCGGTGAAGCAGGTGCTGGAGGCGGGGAAGATTCTGATTTCAACGGGGGCGCGACCGCGGCCGTTGCCCGGGGCGGACTTTGATGGCGAGCGGATCATTGCGGCGAAGGAGGCGATGACGCTCAGCGAGCAGCCGAAGCGGATGGTGATTGTGGGGGCGGGGGCGATCGGGATGGAGTTTGCGTATTTCTACAACGCGTTCGGGACCGAGTGCACGGTGATCGAGATGCAGGATCGGCTGCTGCCGATTGAGGACGCGGAGGTGTCGCAGGCGGTGGAGCGGTCGTTCGCGAAGAACGGGGTGGCGATTCGGAAGGCGCACAAGACGTTGTCGCTTGAGAAGACGGGCGATGGGGTGAAGGCGGTGATTGCGCCGGTGGATGATGAATCGAAGACCGAGACGATCGAGGCGGACGTGGCGCTGGTCGCGATCGGGGTGATGGGGCGTTACGACGGGTTGTTCGATGACTCGCTGGGGCTGGAGCTCTTCAAGGATCACATCAAGGTGGACTACCGGAAGGCGGGGGCGGACTACCAGACGTCGGTGCCGGGGGTCTATGCGATCGGTGATGTGATCGGCCCGCCTTGGTTAGCGCACGTGTCGTCGGAAGAGGGGATCGTGTGCGTGGAGCGGATGGCGGGGCATGACGTCGAGGACATTGATTACACCGGGATTCCCGGGTGCACGTATTGCCAGCCACAGGTGGCTTCGGTCGGGATGACGGAGCAGGCGGCGAGGGACGCGGGGCTGGATTATGTCGCGAGCAAGTTCCCGTTCCAGGCGTCGGGGAAAGCGCAGGCGCTGGGGGCGACGGAGGGCTTCTGCAAGCTGATCACCGGCAAGAAGCATGGCGAGATTCTGGGGGCGCACATGGTGGGCGAGGGCGTGACGGAGCTGATCGCGGAGATCGGCCTGGCGATGCGGCTGGAGGCGACGGCGGACGAGGTGATCGGCACGATTCACGCTCACCCGACGATGTCGGAGGCGACGCACGAGGCGGCGCTGGGGGCGCAGAATCGGATGATTCACTTTTAGGGCTAGCGACGAAAAGCAGGCATGAAAAAACCGCGAGCTTTTGGGCTCGCGGTTTTTTGTTCGCTGCTTTGGATACCTCAGAACCGGAGCTCTGTTTCGCCTGCTTCGAAGGGCGTGCCCGGATCCTGATAGATCCCGCTGGCGGGCTGGCCGGTGATGGTCCAGCGGTTGTTGACGTGGGTGCGGGCATCGGTCAGGAAGCCTTCGTACTCATCGGGCTGGAGGCCTGAGCTACCGCCACTGCTACCACCACCTCGTTGACCGCCTTGAGACGCGGAGCCCGGGTCGCCGTAGTAGCCTCGGAAGGCTTGTGTGGTGCTGCGTGATTCACCCGGATCGATGTTGGCACCCTTGAGCGCCATGTAACTCGCGTGGCCATCGGCGTAGACCATGGCGATGCTGCCGTTGTTACGGGCATCGGGGATGACGGCGCTGGGTGGCTGGCCGTAGTCCCAGACGAAGATGTTGCCGCGTCTGCGATCGGGATTGCCAGCAGGACCTGTTTCAGTCACGGCGGTGGTGTAGGCGATCATGCCCGAAGGATTACGGACATCAGTGCTCCGAGGGGTATAGGCCGTTTCATTGGGTGATGGCGGGGCGTAGGCAGAGAAACCTGTGGCTCGCTGCATGGACCCGATGTTGGACGTGTTCATCGAGAAGTGGGGGAACATCCAGTAGAGCTTGCGGAAGTCTTCGGGGCTGGATGAGGGTGCGTCGATGATGGGCGCAACCTGTCCGATTTCTTCGAGGAGCGGGTCCGTGAAGACTTCCGGTGTTCCGACATAGCCGCTGGACACCAAGTTGGCGGTCCACCATTGACCGGGGGACAGCCGTTCCGGGTCGCTTGCACCCAGCCCGGTTCCCCAGTCGCCAAAGCCGATGCTGTGATAGGGGATGTAGTGGTCGCGGTTGTCGAGGGTGTAGAGCCAGATGGCCTGGCCTAGGCTGCGGGCGTTGGCGAGGGCACCCATGGCTCGAGCGCTGTTGCGGGCGGCGCCGAGGGCGGGGAGGAGAATACCGATGAGCAGGGCGATGATCGAGATGACGACGAGGAGCTCGATCAGCGTGAACCCGCTTCGGCGGTTTGGTGTTTTGGTGGACTGGAACATCAGATAAGTCTCCTGATAAAGACTGGTTGGGTCGTGTCTATGGCGTGAGCGCGAGGGGGCTCAGCGTTGGGTTCGTGCTTAAATGTGAGTCGTGCGTCTTCCCGGACGCGTGATACGCAGACAACCTAAAGGATCATAACGGTCATGGTTCTGTAAGACAATGGATTTGGGTGTGAGAAATGTGGGTTTGGGGCGCAAAAAGAAGCCACGCGCCGGTGGTGGCCCGTGGCTGGGGATCAGGGGATGAAAGTATCGATGGGTGGGGATTAATCGATGATGGCGTCTGGCGTGAAGTTGGCCGTTGGACCGCGGTAGGTGCCTGGGATGGCGTTGCCTGAGAGGGTCCAGCGGTTCTGATCGTGGAAGCGGGCATCGGTGAGGTAACCGTCGTAGTCGCCTGGGCCGAAGCTGCTGCTGCCGCCGCCGCCACGCTGACCGCCGCCGGTGGAGCCTGCGGGGCCGTAGAGGCGTGAGGTGCCGGCTTCGGGTTCGGCGAACTGGAAGTAGCTGGCGTGGCCGTCGGCGTAGACGATGGGCATGGATCCGCGGAAGCGTGGGTCGGGGATACCGTTGTCGACGCCTCGGTCGTAGTCCCAGCAGAAGAGGCTGCCGTAGACGCTGGGCTCGCCGCCGCCGCGTTGCCCGCCGCCGCCCGGGACGTCCTGGCGTGCCGGGAGGAACCAGATGGTTTCGGAGGCCCGGCGTGCCTGGGAGATGCGTGGCGAGGGCAGGGGCTGATCCGGGTCGGCGCCGTAGGCGGTGAAGCCGGTGACGCGCTGGTAGGTCCCCATGTTGGAGGTGTTCATGCCGAAGTGGGGGTACTTGTAAGCGACGTCCTGGAAGTCATCGATGTCACCGGTCGCGGCGTCGAGGATGGGGTTGTTCTGGTTGATTTCCTCGAAGAGCGGATCGGTGAAGACTTCGCCGCCTGAGAGGTAGCCGATGCGGACGAGGCTGGCGGTCCACCAGGTGGCGACGTTGCTGTAGCTGGAGATGCCGACATCCCAGCCGCCGAAGCCGTGGGACTGGTAGTTGATGAAGTTGTCTTTGTTGTCGACGGTGTAGGTGGCGACGCCCTGACCGATGCTGCGTGCGTTGGTCATGCCGCCTAGGCCGCGGGCGGTTTCGCGGGCTGCGCCGAGGGCGGGGAGGAGGATGCCGATGAGCAGGGCGATGATGGAGATGACGACGAGGAGCTCGATGAGGGTGAAGCCCTTGACGGCTCCCGGGACGGTTCGTGGTTGGTTCATGGTCGGGTGGTGGTGCATAGGATGGCTCCGGGTGTCAGTGGGTCACGAACAGCCAGCGGACAGAGAAGCATGGGAGCGGTCCGATGGCGGATTTCTGGTCTTCTGCGACAGGCCTTATAAAACCATAACCAAAAGGTTCTGAAAGACAAACCAAAACCCCACTCTTGCCCGCGGAAAAATGGTTCTCGGGGTTTCTGGTGGGTCGGGGCGCGTTTGGTTCGGAAAAAAGTGAAGCCCACCCACACGTTGTGGATGGGCTCCGGGGAGGGAGAGGACGGTATTGGGCACGGGGAGAGCGTCTGAGAGCGCTTTCTCTGGTGCGCGCTTGGATACGCGGGGGTGCTGGGGGGTCTGCGCGGGGTTTTGGGTTTGGGGGGGTGATTTTTCAGGGATTGCCTGTAAGTGACGTTTTTGGAGGAGTTTGTGGCGGAAGTTTTTTTAGGGGTTTAGTGGGTATTTGTTGAGGGAGCGTGCTGCTGTTCTGTTGGTCAGGCTGGTGTTGGGGCCTCGGCCGCGTCGCGGCCGGGCTCCAGCGGGTTGTTACTGGGAGTCGGAGGATCCCGCCCTCTGAAGGCGCGAGGCACCCGAAGGGGAGGGGGTTGGTTGTGTGGGACGAGTCAGAAGCCCAGGCCCCTACGCCCGGCCGCGTCGCGACCGGGTTAAGTCATCGCTGTTTGGTTCTGTGGGGCCACGGTGGGACTGCGTTCACCCTTGTTCTTTGGGATTAGCGGCTCAGGGTCGGGGGTGGAAGGAGGTGATGACGTCTTTGAGTCGGCTGCGGTCGACGTGGGTGTAGATCTGGGTGGTGTTGAGGTCGGCGTGGCCGAGGAGTTCCTGGACGACGCGGAGGTCGGCCCCGCCGGCGAGGAGGTGGGTGGCGAAGGCGTGCCGGAGGACGTGGGGGTGGACGCGTCGGATGCCGGCGCGGGCGGCGTGGCGTTTGACGACCTGCCAGACGACGATGCGGGTGATGGGCAGGCCGGTGCGTGAGAGGAACACCCGTTGGGTGGGCTTGTCGGCTCGGACCAGGGTCGGGCGGACGTCGCTGAGGTAGGTGTCGAGGTGATCGAGGGCGGCTTTGGCGACGGGGACGATGCGTTCCTTGCTGCCTTTGCCCATGACGCGGATGACGCCGAGGTGCCGGTTGGTGCCCTGGACGGCTTTGAGGTCGAGGTTGGCGAGTTCGGAGGCGCGGAGCCCGCAGGCGTAGAGGAGTTCGAGGAGGGCTCGGTCGCGGAGGCCGAGGGGCTCGGAGGGGAGGGGTGTGCGGAGGAGTCGGTCGACGACCTCGAAGGAGGGGGCGTAGGGGAGCTTGCGGCCCAGCTTCGGCTGGATGAGGGACTCGGTCGGGTCTTTCTCGAAGAAGTCGATCGAGAGGAGGTAGCGGCAGAAGACGCGGATGGTGGCGAGGTGACGGGCGATGGAGGTGGCGGCGAGGCCGCGTTGGGAGAGGGTCTGGAGGTGTTCGCGGATGCGGGCGTCGCTGAGGTCGGCCCACCCCCTGCTCCCCCCTGTCCCCCCCACCCCCCCTGCTCCCCCTGCCAGCATCTTGGAGGCTGGCAGGTTCTGGGCTGCTTCGGCGGCGATCTGCTTGTTTTTCTCGACCATCCAGACCCAGAGGTCGCGGAGGTCGGCGGCGTAGGCGGCGACGGTGGCGGGTGCGAAGCCGCATTCGACTTTGCAGTAGCTGAGGAAGCCTTTGACAGGGGTTTCGAAGGCGGAAACGGGTTTTTGCGGTTTCTGGGGGGTGGCGAGGGGGTCGCCTGGGCGGACCGGGGTCGTTTGGGGGCGGGCTGTCGCCGGAATACGGTGTTTGGGGGGTGTGGTGGGCGCAGTCAAGGTATGGCTCATCTTCTCTCTCCAAGGGTGGGGAACAACTTAGACACCCCTGGTACAGAGGGCAGTCTTATATCGGGTAGATGGCGGGGGGCGGAGCAAAAAGAGGCCGATTTGGTTAGCCCGCCCTATGAACACCGTTTGGGCGAAGGATGGGCGGATTCTGCGGCGGTGCCGGGTTGCTGGCGTGGTGGGGGTGTTTATGATGTGGAGCTCGGCCCGGTTGGATGACGATCGGGCGGCCGCCGGCATAGCTCAGTTGGTTAGAGCGAGGGATTCATAAGCCCTAGGTCGCTGGTTCGAATCCAGCTGCCGGCATTGTTCAGGATTCACACACACCCGGGTTACCAGCAGACTGGTGCCCAACAGAAGTAGGTGAAGCCGGGAGCTAGGATTCACCAGTGTATGAGTCACTGGGGGATGATGTCAGCTATCGGAGGCGACGCGATACGACGCTGAGTGCGATCAAGGCGAGGGCCGCGGTGCCGGGTTCGGGGGTGGCGGCAGACTGGCCGAAGTTGGAGGCGAGGAGGGAGAGGTCGATGAGGTCGACGGTGCCTTCGCCTGAGAAGTCGCCTAAGGACCAGGCGGCCTCGTTGGAGCCGAAGTTGGTGGCGAGGAGGGAGAGGTCGGTGAGGTTGACGTTGCCGTCGGCGTTGGTGTCGCCGGGGAGGATGTTGGCGAGGGGTGTGATGGCGACGCGGTCGATCTCGAGGGTTCGGGTGACGAAGTCGGGCTGTCCGGCCCAGTTGAAGGGGAACCAGAGTCCGACGGTGAAGCGGCCGGGGATGGTGGGGACGAACTCGCGGCTGGTGTAGTGGTGGACGCCATCGACATAGAACTCGACGCGTGGGTGGGCGACGCCTTCGCCGGCGAACCAGTCGAAGCGATAGGTGTGGAAGGTGCCGGTGTCCTGTGGGGCGGGGTCATCGTTGATGTCGACGATGCTCAGGCGCTGGATGTTGGCGCGTGACGGGATTTCGCCGAGCCATGTGTTCATCAGTCCGTAATCGGAGCGGAATCCGGTGGGTGAGGGGGTCTGCCGGTTGATGAGCTCGATGTCGATTTCGTGATTGATGACATCGCCGCCGTTGAAGTCGTAGAAGAAAGTCCACATGGCGGTGACAACGCCGTCTTCGTAGACGGGCTTCATGCGGACTTCGAAGCGTCCCGGTCCTTGGGGTTCTCGGGTTCGGATGGCGCCGCCCGATCGGCGGCCGTGGTCTTCGCGGTAGCCGTTGGCGTTCCAGCCGCGTTTGGGTCCGGTATAGAGGTCGCCGTTGCCATCGATCGAGACGATGCCGTTGGCGATGGAGACGTTTTCTGGGATGACCCCGCCGTTGCGACCCGGCCCGCCCCATTGTGCGAGTTGGATCTCCCAGATGCCGGGGTTGATGCTGGTGCCGTTGAAGCCGTCAACGATGGTCTGCGCGGCCTGAAGTGGAGACGCGAAGAGCGTGAGTGTGGCGACGAGGATGAGACGGGTGATGGTTTTCATAGGTTGCTTCCACGGGTGAGGACGGTGCGCCCCATGAGATCGTGTTCCCGGGCTTTGGCCTGGTCGCGGTTGTCTCTGGCGTAGAGCTTAGCCAGCCACTGGTGGGCGATCTTGTTCTGCGGTGACATTCCAAGACAGACTTCAAGGGCCTGGATGGCGGCGTCGTTTCTGCCGGTTTCGGCGAGGGCGATCCCAAGGTTGAGGTGGGCGGAGGGGTAGTGGTGGGCGTAGCCGATGGTCTCGAGGGCGTGTTCGATGGCCTGGTCGTACTGCTGGAGCTTAAGGTGCGCCTGGGCAAGACCGTTGTGGACGACCGGGCTCTCGGGATCGAGCCTGAGGCTTTGTTCGAAGGCCTTGCGGGCGTTGTCATGTTGGTCGGCCCGAAGATAGATGCGTCCGAGGGCGTTGAGGATACGGAGGGAATCGGGCTCGGCTTCGTTGGCTCTGCGCACGCATTCGAGGGCGGGCTCCGTCTGATTGCGGACGAGATGGATCTCGGCCTCCAACAGCAGGATGGTGGGCGCGTTGGCGTGCTCGGGCTTAAGGGCTTCGAGTTGCTGCTGGCAGAGATCGAGTTCACCCACGACCAGCGCTGTTCTGGCGAGTTGGAGGCGATAGGCCTCTTCGTCGGGGTTTTCATCGATCAGCTGCTGCCAGAGCGGGAGGGCCTGGGCGGCGCGGCGGCTGTCGGCGAGGGCCGAGGCGCGGTTGGTGAGGAGGTCGCGGGTGGCGTTGCGGACGGCGGCGGTGGCGTCTTCGCCGGGGTCGTCGATGTAGCCGAGCGCCACGAGCTGGGCGACGGCTTCGGCGCTGGCGACGGGGTCGTCCTCTTCGGTGTTGGACGGGTGGAGGCCGGCGTCGCCTTCGATCTTGTCCCAACTGAAGACGCGGTCGGGCGTGACCGGTTGGCTGAAGATTTCGATCCAGGGTCGGCCGTCCATGTCTCCGCCTAGCGGGAGGTCGAAGAGCGAGAGGATGGTTGGGGTGACGTCGAGGAGCGTCGCGCCGTAGAGGGTTTCGTTCTGCTTGAAGCTGGGGCCGGCGGCGACGGCGATGCCGAAGGGCCGGTGCCACTGCTCGGGGTCTTCGGTGGCGTCGGTGCCGAGCCGGTCCTGGTCGTTGAAGAAGCCATGGTCGCTGACCAGGAGGATGTCGGTGTCGGGTCCGGCGAGTTGGACGAGGGTGCCGAGCATCATGTCGTGGAAGCGGTAGCAGCCTTCCATGACCGGCCCGTAGATGCGGGCGTCACGGTCGCTGATGCCCGGGACGGCCGGCGGGTGGTAGGGCATGAACTGGTGGCCGAAGTGATCGATAGCGTCGTAGTAGATCGCGGCGAAGTCCCAGTCGGTTTCCCGGAGCAGGTGGCAGCCGGCGGCATGGATGGTAGAGGCCTTGGCGATGAGGTGGGCGAGGGTCATCAGGCGATCGTCGTTGTCCTGATCGATCTCGGCGGCGGCCGGGATGAAGGGCAGGAGTGCCTGGGCGTCGAGCATGCGGGGATCGACGCGGTAGGGGTTGAGCTTCTCGCCGAGTTCGGGCGGGTGAAAGGTGCCGGGGCCGGGATCGATCTCGTGGTCGAGCACGGCGAGCAGGCGGGCGTACTGGTCGGTAACGATCGAACCGCGGATGGGTTCGGCGGGATGGGAAGCAAACCAGGAGCAGACGGCGCTGGTGTAGCCCTTCTGGTGGAGGATGTTCCAGATGGCCTTGGTGGATCTGCTGGTGCTGGTAACCGGGCGGATGCCGGTGCCGTCGGGTCGGGGTTCGGTGAAGCCGCAGATCCCGTGCTTGTCGGCACGCTTGCCGGTGGCGATGGAGGTCCAGAGCATCGGCGAGAGGATGGGGCGGATGGTGGCCAGGTTGCCACGGACGCCGCGATCGATGAGCGCCTTGAGATTCGGCATGGCTCCCGCTTGGAGGAGCGGATCGATCATCTGCCAGTCGGCGGCATCCCAGCCGATGAGCAGGACCTTCTTCTTCGTCGCAGGCGTGTCACTCATACGGATGCGACCTTATCGGTGGTGATGGCCGTGCCGAGGCGGTTAGCGCCGGCGCTTGCGTGCGGCGAGTGCGCCGGCACCGGCGGCGAGCAGCGCCAGCGAGGTGGGCTCGGGAACCGGTGCGGCGAAGCCGAAATTGGTGGCGAGGATGCTGAGGTCGATGAGATCGACGGTGGTGTCGCCGTTGTAATCGCCGGATGCCCAGCCGACGCCGGTGGCGTTGAAGCTGGAGGCGAGGGCGCTGAGGTCGATGAGATCGACGGCCTGGTCGAGATTGGCGTCACCGGCGACGGTGCCAAGGATGTCGCCGAGCAGGAAGTCGATGTCGTCCTGGTCGGAGTCGGAATCGCCGTCGAGGTCAAGGGCGGGGTCGCCCAGGTCGGCGAAGAGGATGTCGATGTCGGCGGCGTCGACGACGGAATCGCCGTTGAAGTCACCGGGGATACCGACAGGGATATCGCCCGCGACGATGGGCGTGTCGGGCGTGGACTCGTAGGCCCAACTCTTGAGGATGACCTGGGGTTCGGCATTGGTGTCGAAGACGATGTCGACTTCGAGCCATGCGTAGTGGGTGGTGCTCGCGCCGACGGGCAGGTCCTGGCCGACGCCATCGTTATCGAGGACATCGAGGGGGTTGTCGGGGATCTCGAACTGGAAACCGAGGAAGCCGCCGGTGTTGATGAAGTTGTAGGGCGTGCCGAAGAGGGCCCGTGCGGCGATGCCGTAGCCGCCTGAGGGGGGCTTGGGGTCCTTGAAGCCGGTGCGGTTCAGGGTGCCATCGATGACTGTTCCGCTGGGGAACGACTGTGCGTAGTAGGTGACATTGGGTCCGGCCGTCGCGGGACCATTGGAGAGGACCCAGTTCTGCTCGACCCACTCGCCGGGGATGTCGGAGGGGAGGATATCCGGGGCTGTGGGGTCATCGATGCGGTCGTAGCCGAAGGCTCGGAACTGGACGTTGTTGGAGAAGCTGTTGATGATGATGCGTAGGGCGAGGGCGTCGTCCACGCCGTCGGCGTTGAAGTCGATGGCAAAGTCATCGCTCTCCCCGGGAACGGTTCCCACCGTGATGTCGGGGACGAGATCGGTGTAGATGACGGCGGACTGGGCCGCCTGGCCGGTGCCGAAGGCTCCGAGACCGGCGGCGGTGGTGTATCCGAGGAGTCGCTTGCTGGTATCTGCCTTCATGGTATTGGCTCCGCCTTGTTGCAGTTTCTGGTTGGGCTGTTGCTTTGTTTCTGTGGAAAAGCCTTCGCCGGCCCGTTGAAGCCGGAGAAGGGTGCAGGTTTCTCGTATCAGGCAGCGCTACGGCGACGGAGACCGAGGGCACCGGCACCGGCTGCGAGCAGCGCGAGCGAGGTGGGCTCGGGGATCGCGCCGGCGACGATCCCGGTGTTGGGGGTCGACTCGTAGGCGTAGCCGGTGATAACGGCTTCCTGAGGCGTAAGCGTGACATCGACCTGGGCCCAGCCGTAGTGGGTGCTGCCGTCGATATCGAACTGGAAGCCGATGTAGCCACCCGTGCCGACGAAGTTGTAGCCGTAGGTGGGATTGATCATCAGATTGGCGCCGCCTGAGAAAGCAGCGTTGCCATCGATGAGTTCTCCTGCAGCGAAGGAGAAGACGTAGTAGCTGCCGGTCGAGGTGAGGGTGCGTGCGGGCGGGAAGGACCGGGCCTGCATGTTGACGCCGGTGTTGAGGATGGCGCTCTCGATGGTGCCATCATTGTTGAAATCGAGGTTGAAGTATGAGGGCGTACCGGGGTACTGCACCAGGGTGACCGCCGGATCGACGGGGGTGTAGACGATCCCCGCGGATGCGTCCTGGCCGAAAGCGAAGGCTCCCAGCCCGGCGGCGGCCAGGTAGGCCATCAGTCTCTGTTGGTCGTTCGTGTCACAAGTCTTCATGGGTCTCGCCTCCTCAGCGTGTAAGTGGGTCGTGAATCGTCTCAAGGCTTCATGAAATGAGTCAAAGGCTCGTCATGGTGGCTCTCGCAGGCCAGCGATTGCTTCGATGACTGATGCATTGTGACGCAGGGTGAGCGGCTTGGCAACTATTTTCTCCATCAATGAGCTAATAATTTTTCGATGTCATTTTGGGGGTCATCGAGGACGCAGATGGTGTTCGTGGTGGTCTTAAGCTGATCGTAGGGGAGCCAGAGCCGGCGGACGCCGGTGAGCGGATGGGGCTCGCCCGTCTGGACCCTGCCGTTGACGATGAAGGTGCGGGCTGTGCCGCTGCCTCGTCGCCAGACGAGCTCGATGGGCCGGTCTCGGAGCAACAGGTGGAGTCTGATCTCCGAGCAGGGTGCCCAGGTTGCCGGGTTGACCCAGATTCCGTCGTGGGCGGGCTGGATGCCGGCGGCATCGTGCACGAGGGTCTTGAGGACGACGTTGGAGCTGCCGGTCTGCCAGTCGTTCATGCTCTCGCCAAAGGCTCCGGCCTCGTCGATCAGGCTGTAGGAGTTGGGCATGACGAAGGGCGAGTGGGAGACGTGGCGCTCGGGCATGGCGAAGGGCAGGATTTTGAGCAGTTGCTGCCAGGCTCGCCGGGGTTGGCCGAGTCGGAAGAGAGCCATGATGCCGAAGGCTGTAGCGTGGACGTAGCACGCCCCGTTCTCAGCGGTGCCGAGCGGGAGGTTGCCGATACGCCCTGCCTGGCGGGTGTCTCTGCCGAAACCCGGGGCGAAGGTCTTGAGGCCGAAGGGGCCATCGAGGCGGTCGAAGGCCCGGAGGATGTCATCATTAAATGTAGGATCGCGCTGGGCCATGCCGGAGAGGACCCACATGGCGTTGGCGGCGAGTCCGTCGCGGGCCTGGCCGTCGAGATCGCAGAAGCCCCCGACTTCGTAGTGCTGGTTGTGTCCCCAGCCGTGGAGGATTCGGCGTGACCGATCATCGGCGGTGGTGATGGCGTGCTGCCTGAGTGCAGCGGCGAGCTGGCCGGTGGCCTGTCGGTAGCGGGAGCGGTGCTGATCGCTCTGCGGGTGATCGCCAAGGGCGAGCAGCTCTTCCATTTCGAGGCAGTTCTGATAGAGCTGCAGGGTGGCCATGACGCTGACGCCGTTGCCGTACGCCTGTCCGGGTTCGTCGGTGAGTCCGAGACCGTCGATGGCGTCGTTCCAGTCGCCATACATCGCGCGGAGACAGCCGGTGTTGGGGTCGCGGTGGTCGAGGAGGTACTCGGCGATACGGATGAGGTGGTCGAGGACGGTGTCGACCGCGTCAGTTTTGACGGCGTAGGGGGGGTCGCTTTCGACCAGGCGGTGGTAGCCAACGAGTTCACTGAGGATCTGCCGGTCGCCGGTGGCGCGCAGGTAGGTAGCGAGGGTGGAGATCACCCAGACGCCCTGGTCGATGAAGGGTCGGCTGTCGACACGGCCGGGTCGGCCGGCTTTGTCTGGCAGGGCGTACTGGCGGAGGCAGCGGCCATCGGGGCCGGTGTAGGCGAGGACTTCGAGGAGTTTGCTGCGTGCGGCCTGCGGACGCCAGAGCAGCTGGGCTTCGATGGCCTGGCAGACGTCGCGGACGCCGATGAGCGAGCTGGCGCTGACCTGCATGTAGCCGCGGAGTTCGGCGCAGACATCGACCTGTCTTTTGAGGTGCTCGAAGAAGGCGGCGAAGACCTCATCGCCAAAGCTCGCTTCGAAGCCTTGGGTTGTCAGGCCGAGGGTGTCGTGGCGGGCGGCTTCTGCTGCCCGGGATTGCTCGAGTTGCCGGTCGGCCTCGACGGGACTCAGCCTGTGCTTGAGCCAGCGTTCGGGCTGGGTGTCGTTCTGGGCGACGTTGAGCGTGGTTTCCTGACGGATCAGGCTGCCCGAGGGCAGAGCCAGCTTGAGCAGGTCGGCCGAGACGGCGGTGTCGGTGAACTCGGTGATGGCGGCGGTTTGATCGAGCGACCCGGTACTCACCGATCTGGGTGAGCGCGCGGAGTGCTGTGAGCCGCCGAGGTAGTTGAGTCTTGAGGTGGTGAGTGACTCGCTCAGTAGCGCGGCACCACGGCTCGCTTCGATGGTTCGTCCGATGACGCCATGGTTGACGACAGAGGTTTCGCGATCGATGTCCTCGTTGACCCGGATGAGGACATGCCGGCTGCCTTCCTCATCGGTGATAATCTCGCCGCGACGGAACCAGACATCCTCGGAGCTGGGATGCAGGCCGTGCCGGAGGAAGGGGTTGAGGTAGGTCGAGAGCACGACCTCGTGATCGTCGTCCGTCTCGTTCCAGACGGCGGTGCTCCAGCGCATTTCCTCATCCGGCGAGAGTGAGACGCGGACGACGGCGCAGATGCCGGCGATACGGGTGATGTACCAGGCGGCTTCGGGCGCCAGCACGGCGAACTGGCGTACCTGTGGACCGGGTTCGGGTTCGAGCGGCAGCAGCCGGACGGTCTGCCGCGGCGAGCCGTCCTTATTGAGCAGGCCGAGGAAACAGGCGGCGAAGGGCTCGCCACCCTCGGCGGGCTTGAGGAAGTAGGAGAACAGGCCCTTGTTGGCGTGAACCTGTCCCGAGGCGTAGAGCCAGAGATTGAAGCCCTCTCGGCCGAGGGCGTAGCGGCTGTCGCCACGCTCGCGGGGGAACTCGAGGACGTGGGTCTCGTCGATGCGGTAGGTGGTGTCGTGGAAGCGCTGATGGTTGGCGTCGTCGGCGTCGAGTTCGATGCGGTTCGCGGCGGCGATGAACCGCTTGGCCTGCTGGATGAGTGCGTCGCTATGCCTATCTGCTTGCGGCCTGGCCGTCGGGGCTGGGACTGTGCCGGTGTGTGTGGCGGGTGGCATCGTTGGTTTCATCAGGGGTCTCAACGATGCGGGTTAGCGGGGCATGAACAGCCGGTCGCTCGGCATCTGGTGGCCGACGCCGAGCATGACGGCATCGAGCACCCGGCAGGAGGCACCGACCGGGACGCCGTGCGTGGTGTAGCGGGAGCCTCGGACAACGATGTCGCGGCCTTTGATCGGGATGATGCCGGTGTTGATCGACTCGGCGATGCGTTCGATCACGACCTGGTTGGCGAGGTCGACGTTGCCGCCGATGATCAGCGCCTGCGGGTCGAGCAAGTCGACGACGATCGACATGGTGCGGGCCAGACGGGCGGCGATGGTTTCCAGCTCGGGGGTCAGCGGGGCCTTGGCGTCGGCGAGTTGCAGGAGTTGGCTGGCCGTCACCGCTTCGAGCGGGTCGTTGTCGAGCAGGGCATCGATCTCGCCCGATGCGAAGTGCTGGCCGCGGTACATCTTGCCGGCGAGATAGAGGGCGGAGCCGACGCCGGTGAGGGCGAAGCGGTCACCACTTTCGATGGCGTTGATGATGAAGAAGACGAAGCTGTTGAGGTCGGTGCCGTGACCGTCGCGGGCTTCGGCGATAGCGGCGCAGTTGACGTCGTTGTCGACGTGGACCGGGGCGTCGAGTTTGGCGGCTAGCATCTTGCCGATGGGGAACATCTTGCGTTTGAGCATGGTGGACTGGAGGACCAGTCCCTCGTCGGGGTTGACGACGCCGGGCACGCCGAGGCCGACGCCAAGCAGTCGATCGATCGGGCGGTCTTCGTTGCAGAGACTCTGGACGAGGTCGGCCATGCGGTCTTCGAGGCGGTCTTCCCGGGTATCGCAGGGGATGCGGTCCTTCAGCGTGACATTGCCAGCGGCATCCATGACGACGGCGAGCAGCGCTTCGGTCTCGACGCCGATGCCGACGGACCAGCCGACGTGCGGATTGATCTCCAGGAGCACCTGCTTCTTGCCGACCGACTTGGAGGCCCGCTTGCCGACGGTGCGGACGACCTCGTGTTCGAGGAGGTCACGCATGATGTAGGTGAGCGTGGAGCTGCGGAGGCCGGTGAGCTCACCCAGCTGACGGCGCGAGAGCTGGCCATACTCCCGGAGGAGCTGGATGGTGAGCCGGCGATTGTGGATCGCGGTGCTCGAGTGATTGGCTTTGCCTTGGGGGGTGGTCATGGGGCTGCGTGAATGACGGATTACTGCGGACCGAAGATGCGATTCTCGAAGTCGCTGTTGACGTTGTCCCAGCGGACGATTCTGTCGGTGATCTGGTCGGGCTGGTAGGACGAGGCGTGACCGTCAGCAAAGAGAAGGTTTCCGGAGCCCCGATGGCGTTCGGGGTCTGGCTTGAGGTTGTCCCTGGCGGGCTGGAAATCTGTCTGAGTGATCGGGAGGTAGTAATTGATTCGCTGGAGAAACCAGCCCTGAGTACTTCTATGAATAAGCGGGGCTGCAGAATCCCATAGCTGGGCATACTGCGAGGGGTTACGGATCTGAGACCAGCTTCGTCCATACGGGGCTCGGGCCAGCAAATCGGCTGAGCTAGGAGCCCCAGGGATCAAAGATACGTGGTCTTCTTCTCGGTTACCGTTAAGAAATAGATCACCGTTGTAGGCGAAGCTACCGCCGAAATCCGTTCTGGTTACACCCTGCGAAACCATGTCAGGATGCAGTTCGGAGAGATCTGCGGGACAGAAAATAATGGATTCTTCGTCATCAGCGATATAGCCGTTATCGCTTAGGAACGTGCTCCAACGAACATTGAAAGAGCTGGGAGAAATGACGGTGTCATCGTATTCCAAGGCGTAGACGCTCATGACCACACCGACCTGGCGGAGGTTGCTGAGGCAGGCCATCTGCCTGGCGGTTTCTCGGGCGGCGCCGAGGGCGGGGAGGAGGATGCCGATGAGCAGGGCGATGATCGAGATGACGACCAGCAGTTCGATGAGCGTGAAACCTCGGTTCTGGCGCATGGCGGATTCCTTCGGCGTGCGTGCGGGAGAGGATGGCTGAGGGGTCGGGTGATCCATAGGTCTGGGTCAAGACTAACGCGGAAAACCGCCGCGTCAATAGTTCACTCTAAAAGATAATTAAATAAATTCGGGTGGCCAGCATATCGCGGCTTACATCATTAATCACTTATGTCATTATTTTAAAATGTTTTATGAGCCCACACCACAATCGACAGCGTCTCATGCGATTCTGAGTAAACAGCAGCTGAGGGACAAATCCGGCTTAGACGGTTGTGGTCGCAGGGATGGGTGTTTTCGCGGGCTGGCAGGTGTGGGTGAGCGGACTGACCTCTGCCCAGCGGGCCAGGAAGCCGTCGAACGAGCGGCCCAGCCGGGGCGACCAGACGGCTTCGGCGAAGGCGGCCAGCCGGGGCATGATCTGCTTCTCAAGCGAGGCCTCATCGGGCGTGTACTCGGTCCACATCGGGGCCTCGCTGCCGAGAACGAGGTGGTGCAGGTTCGCTTCGAGGCCTTCGGGCAGCGGGTCGAAGTGGTAGACCTTTTCCAGCGGCAGGACGATCATCCAGTCCGGGCGGTAGCGGGCCGCCTCGCTGCTGATGGGGTAGTCGAGGTAGGTCCACTCGTGGTTGGAGTTGATCGTGGCACGGCCCAGACGTGCGGCGGCCGCGGCTTCGCCCGGGAACCAGGCGTGGGTGAGCTGGTCCTTCGGCAGGTCGTCGCGGACTTTCTCGGTCCAGGCGATCGTGGTCCGGTTGAGCTTCGTGCCGGCGATCTCGTGCACCCTGCGGAGAAAGTGGGTGCGCAGCTCATCGGTGGTGGTGTACCCCTGCTGCTTCATGAGTTCCTGACAACGCGGGCACTTCTGCCAGGCGACGCGCGGGGTTTCGTCCCCGCCGATGTGCAGGTAGGGCGCCTCAAAGATGTCGGCGAGTTCGGTGAGCACATCGGTGATGAGCCGGTAGACGTTCTCGTTGGCGGCGCAGAAGGCGCGTCGATCGGGACGCTCACTCATGGGCAGGCGTTCGAGGGGCGAGAGGATGGTGATGGCCTCGTCGGTGCAGGCGAGCCCGGGGTTGGCGGCGAGGGCGGCGTTGCAGTGGCCGGGCATCTCGATCTCGGGGATCACCTGGATGTGACGGGCCTTGGCATACGCCACGATCTCGCGCATCTGCTGCTGAGTGAAGTACCCGCCATAGCGAGAAGCCCCCTGCCCGCGCCAGGCACCGATGTCGGTGAGCTCCGGGTGCCTGCGAATCTCGGCGCGCCAGCCCTCATCGTCGGTCAGGTGCCAGTGGAACCGGTTGAGCTTGAGCGCCGCCATCCGGTCGAGAAAGCCCTTGATCCAGTCGATGCTCTGGAGATGCCGGGCCGAGTCGAGCATGGCCCCGCGCCAGGGAAAGCGTGGGTGGTCTTCGATCGTGCCGGTCGGCAGATCGGGGCGGGGCTGCTGCCAGACGGCTTCGACGGCTTGCCGGATGCTCTGGAAGGCGTAGAACAGCCCGGCGTCGCTGGCGGCTTCGGCGGTGATGCTGTCTGAGGTAATGCTGAGACGGTACGACTCATCGACCGCGTTCTTGCCGTTGCCGACCGGTCGCTCGACCCTCGAAAACCGCAACACCACCGGCGACGCCTGTGCATCGGGGCTCGAGCGGAATCTCGGTAACCAGTCTTCGATTTGCGCGGGGAGATGACCGGGCAGTCGGACATCGCTGCTGGTTGGCCAGTCGAGCCCCCCTGCCAGTCTGCAGACACCGTCCTCGGGCTCGAACGTGGCGACCTGCGGAACGATCGGGAGGTAGGGGATCATCATCTGCACGCGGTCAGTTCTTCAGGGCGGTCATCACCCGGCTGCTCTGGCGGAAGGCGGCCTCCGTGGCGGCCAGCGCGGCCCCGGTCGAAACGCCCTGCTCGACCAGCATGGAGGGGTACACGGTCACGCTGCGGTCGGGCACCGGCACGATGGCCTCGTTGATGAGGTCCTGGAGGTACGTGATCGCGGCCGGGTTGGTGATGTTGACGTTGCCGCCCAGGAGCACGGCGGGAAGGTCGAGCAGGTCGGTGGTGGCCACGAGAATCAGGCTTAGCTGGCGGAGCGTGCCTTGGAGCTTGTCGTCGAGTGGGGCATCGGGTGAACCCAGCGTCAGGATCTGCCTGGCAGACAGGCTCTCGATGTCGCCATGCTGGATGAGTTTGTCGATCTCCCCAGCGGCGAAGTGAGCACCCCGGTAGAGCTGCCCGCCAAGGAACAGCGACGACCCCAGACCCTCGAGGGTGTATCGGTCGCCTTCTTCTCGAGCGTTGATGAGGAAGTAGAGGAAGTCGCCGGCGTCCTTGCCGTGCCCCTGTCTGGCTTCGGCGAGCGCGGCGAAGTTCGAGTCGTTGTCGACGATGACCGGCACCTTGAATCGCTCCTGGAAGCGTTCGGCCATCGGCCAACTCGTGAGGCCGAAGACGGAAGAGCGCAGGACGACCCCGCGGTGGGGATCGATGACGCCGGGCATCCCGATGCCTAGGCCGAGGAGGCTGCCCGCGGGTTGTCCGCGCCGATCGATCCAGCTGTCGATGCGCTGCTTGAGCCGTTCGGGCAGCAGCTCGAAGGGCTCGATCATGGCGACGTGGTCGCGATCGATCACCCCGCCCTGGGCATCGAGCATCACCATCGAGAGCCAGTCGCCATCGACCCCGACGCCGATGACCCAGCCGTAGTCCGGGTTGATATCAAGCAGGACCTGTTTCTTGCCGACGCTGTTGCTGTCGAGCTTGCCCCGCTCGCGGATGATCTGGCCTTCGATCAGGTCGCGGGTGATGTAGGTGACGCTGGAGCTGCGGAGGCCGGTTTTCTCGGTGAGCTGTCGGCGGGACATCGGGCCGTTCTCGCGGATCAGCCCCAGGACCAGGGCGCGGTTCATGGCCGCCGCCGAGGCCTGGTTGATCTTCTTGAGTCCCTGCATGCTGTTCTTCAAGGTCATTCGCCTCTGCCATCGGGCACGAATCGGTCGGTCAGTCGGGTGGGTTGGTGATGATCGGCCCGCCTACAAGGGTTCACCGGCACACATTGGCTTGGTACCTTAGAGAATGTTGACAGATACAAGGTAATGCGCTCATTACTCAAGTCAATGAAATAATGGGCTGACATTAGCTCACTCGCCTTAAGTGCCGTGATGTAAAGCCATGATTCTGCTGGACAAGTGACGATCCAAATAATTGACTCATTTGATGAGTTTTTTCTTGGCGCTGCTGGGCTCGGACGCTACCCTGCCTGCATGAAAACGACATCCCTCGCTCTCACCGCGGCGCTCCTGCTGGTTCTTGTGTGTCTGACACCCTTAGCCGTGACGAAGGCAGAACCCGTGCAACGACCGATTCAAGGGCTCTGGGTCTGGCATCACGAGTGGTACGTGGATGACGCCTACCGGGCCGAGATGTTCCGGTTCGCGCAGGAGCACGGCTACAACCTGCTGATGGTGCAGGTGCACCTCGATGAATCCAGCGGCAGACCCGAGCTGGCCTACCCAAACGAGTTCCGGACGCTGATCATCGAAGCGGCCGAGTTGGGCATCTCGGTCGAAGCGCTCGATGGCGAGAAGGACATGGCGATGCAGCGGAACTGGCCGCGGACCTTCGCCATCCTCGACCTGATCCTCGACTTCAACGCCTCCCTCCCCGAGGGCTCGAAACTCGCGGGCATCCACTACGACATCGAGCCTTACATCAAACCCGAGTGGCGGGAGAGCCAGGCCGTGCGCGACCAGATCATGCTCGACCTGCTGGCCTACTTCGACCAGGCCAAGGCGCGCATCGAGGCCTCGCAGCAGAACCTGACCCTCGCCGCGGACATCCCCTTCTGGTACGACAGCAAGACCGAGGAAGGCGACAGCTGCATCATCACCTATCGCGGCGAAACCAAGAACCTCCACAAGCACATCCAGGATATCTGCGACTACATCGGGATCATGTCCTACCGGCAGCGTGCCGTCGGCCCGAACAGCGTGACCTCGGTGGTCGAAAACGAGCTTGCTTACGCCGAAGAAATCGGCAAGTTCATCCTCGCCTCGCTGGAGACCGTCGAATTGACGGACACGCCTCAGATCACGTTCTACGGCATGAGTCCGGAGGCGTTCTGGAACACGCATCACGAGGTGGTGCGCACGCTTGAAGGCCGGCCCGGATTCGGCGGGATGCTCTCACACAGCTACCGGGGCATGCGTGACCTCCACGGCATGAGCCCGTTCCAACGGCAACACTGAGTTCAGTCACCGAAGGTCCGCCCGACGGTCGCTGCCACCAGGGATTGGGCCCGTCTCTGCCAGACGCTCCAGCGTGAGTGAGTTTCCATGATCGGCTTCATGCTCGATAGCGCCAGGCTGCTGGAATCACGCAGCTATTACACGCGCTTCATCGACTTCATGGCCGAGTCGGGCTGCGATACGCTGCTCTGGCATTTCACGGACGATCAAGGCTGTTCACTGCGTTTTGATTCGCTTCCCGAAGCGGCCTCCAGAAACGCCTACAGCAAACAGCAACTGAGCGAGCTGCTGGCGCACGCAACGGCGCGTGGGATCAAAGTCATCCCCGAGTTGGAGACGCTCGGGCACACTCGCTATATCACCCGGGCGCGTGCCGATCTGGCCGAGCTGTCCGAGAATGATGAAGTGTTCACATCGCTGTGCCCGGTGCATCCGCAATCACGAGAGATCGTTGGAAGCCTGATCGATGAGGTCTGTGAACTGTTCGAGAGTGAACTCGTTCACGCCGGCCTGGACGAGGTGAACTTTGGCGGGCACCCGATGACGCAGGCCGCGCTGAAAACCTCAACCGCCAGCCAGCTGTTCATCGATTACATCGCGTTTGTTCATGACAGACTCGCGCAACACGGCAAGCGGATGATGATGTGGGGCGATCACCTGCTCAAGGATCCAGCGATCGCCGAAGCCATCCCCAAAGACATTCTCGTGGCCAACTGGCAGTACACGGCCAGGCTGCCGGATGAGACCACGCCGACACTGCAGGGCTACGGCTACGAGGTCGTGAACTGCCCCGCGATGATTTCCTACGACCAGCCCCTCGCGCCCGGTGAGAGCTTCGCGCTGGCGAACCTGCGTGACACGGCCAGGCATGCGCGGGCACACAAGAGCAGCGGCATCATCACGACGATCTGGACGCCCCAGCGGTTCATGCCCGACTCCCTCTGGCCCGCAGCGGCCTATGCGGCTGCGTTGATGGTCGATGGTCCCGACGCATCGATGGCTGATGCTGTTCAAGGCTTCTTCGAGAAGCGTTTAGGCTCTGAAGTATCCCCAGGATGGGTCAGTTCACTAAGGGAGTTGCACCGCGTGATCCCTATGCGCAAGCCCTGGGTCGCCGCGCTCCGTCTGGAACTCGGGGACCTGCCCGATGACCTGAACCTTTACAAAGCCGCGCAGAAGGCTCGAAGGATCTATCAGGACCTGCTAGATCACCGACCGGATACATGGCGTGACGACCGCTGCTGCCGATCCGTCCTGCTCATAGCCGAGCTCCATGCTCACGTCTGGGAGCGCGCCGAAGCAACGCAGACATCCCAGGTCAACGCATCCTTGCTGGCTGCGAGCGAGTCGCTTGTCGAACGGCTCTCGGTACGCTGGGATAGCGATCGTTTTGCCGACGACCCGCGGAAGTGGGAGCCTGTGTTCCCATTCGACCGTGATGATCATCTGCTCATTGCTTTCGAGCACGGCACACAGAAGCTTCGAGAGGCGCTAGCCACCATGACGAGAGGTTCGACTTGAATCTGCACCCGCTCGATCTGCTGATTATCTTCGGCCTGATGGCCCTTGTGCTGGGCGCAGCGCTCTACACCCGACGCTACACGCGCAGCGTCGCCGACTTCCTCTCGGCCAACCGGTGCGCCGGACGCTACATGCTGACGCTGGCAGGCGGGATCGCCGGGCTCGGTGCCATCACGATCGTGGCCATGTGGGAGCAGTACTACCAGGCCGGCTTCGCCGGGCTGCACTGGGGCTCGATGCTCGCCCCGCTCGGACTCATTCTCGCGCTCTCGGGCTGGGTGATCTACCGGTATCGCGAAACCCGAGCGCTGACGCTGGCGCAGTTCCTGGAGAGGCGCTACTCGCGTCGGTTCCGTGTCTTCGCCGGCACCCTGGCCTGGGTCGCCGGCGTCCTGAACTACGGCATCTTCCCCGCGGTCACCGGCCGATTCCTCATCTACTTCCTCGGACTGCCGAACTACATCGTCGAGGTGCCGGGCATCGGTCTCGAACTCAACCTCACCCTCGGGCTCGTGATGGCTGTCGTGCTCGGCATGGCGCTGCTGGTCACGCTCAACGGCGGGCAGATCGCCGTGATGGCCAGCGACTTCATCCAGGCGCAGGCCAGCAACATCGTGTTCCTGATCCTGCTGGGGGTGATGCTCTACCTCTTCCCGTGGTCGGTCATCATCGAAACACTCTCGCAGGCACCGAAGGGCGAGAGCAAGATCAACCCGTTCGATCAGGGCGAGCTGCCCGACTTCAACCCCTTCTTCTTCTTCATCCAGGGCTACCTCTACATCTACACGTTCATGGTCTGGCAGGGCAGCCAGGGCTACAACAGCTCGGCGCGATCGCCGCATGAGGCCAAGATGGCCGGCATCCTCGGCCAGTTCCGTGCCGGGGTGACCTTCATGCTGATCCCGCTGGCCGCGATCTGTGCCTACGTCCTCATGCACGCCCCGGCGTATGAAGCAGCGGCGGCATCCGCCCAAACGACGCTCGACGCCATCGGCGACCCGCAGATCGCCAAGCAGATGACGACCACGGTCGCGCTCGCCGAGGTACTTCCTGTCGGGATGATGGGCATGCTCGCCGCGGTGATGCTCATGGCCGCCCTCAGCACGGACTCGACCTACCTGCACTCCTGGGGATCGATCTTCGTCCAGGACGTCTACATGCCCTACCACCAGCTGCGCGAGGGCCGCGACGCCCGGCTGGAGACCGAGCGTCACCTCAAGCTGCTCCGCCGCAGCATCATCGGCATCGCCGTCTTCGCCTGGTGCTTCAGCATGGTCTTCCCGCTCCGCGAGTACATCTTCATGTACTTCGCCGTCACCGGCGCGATCTTCACCGGCGGGGCCGGAGCCGTGCTCATCGGCGGGCTCTACTGGGCACGCGGGACCGTCACCGGCGCCTGGGCCGCCATGTTCGTCGGCTGCGGCCTAGCGACAACCGGTGCGCTCACCGTGAACTTCTTCTGGCCGGAAGGCATCCCGCTGCTCAAAGAATCGTTCACGGACACGGCCTGGATCCAGGCACTGCCCGACACCTTCTGGCTCAACGGCATCCAGATGGCCTTCGCCGCCTCGGTCGCCGCCGTCGCGGCCTATGTCGTCGGCTCGCTCATGTCCAAAGATCCCGAGCTGAACATGGACAAGCTCCTGCACCGCGGCGACTACCAGGCCCAGGCCGCCGAAGGTGCCGACCACATCGCCCCGCCGGCACGCGGCTGGCGAGCCCTCGGCTTCACCCATGAATTCACCCCTGGCGACAAGGTGATCTACTGCATGCACCTGGCCTGGGTGCTCTTCTTCTTCCTCAGCTTCGTGATCTTCACCGTCTGGAATCTCTGGTCGCCCTGGGAAGACCAGAGCTGGGTCAATTGGTGGCAGTTCCAGGTGATCTTCATCGGCGTCGCCGGCGGCATCTGCACGGTCTGGTTCATCATCGGCGGGATCTTCGACTGGCGGAAGATGTTCCAGTTGCTCGCCTCGATCGAACGCAACGCCGATGACGACGGAACCGTCACCGAACACCTGGGACAGGCGCAGGCCGACCGGCCGCAAGTCGATGACACTCAAGCAGGAAACCGCGATGGACGTACTGATCCGTGAGGACAAAGCCACACTCGGCCGGGATGCCGCCGACGATGGCGCTGCAGTGATCCAGACCGCTCTGCGTGAACGTGGCCAGGCGAGCATCATCGTCGCGACCGGCGCCAGCCAGTTCGCGACCCTCGAAGCCCTCGTCCGAACCGAAAGCCTCGACTGGTCGCGGGTGACGGTCTTTCACCTGGATGAGTACCTGGGCCTGCCCATCACCCATCCAGCGTCCTTCCGGCTCTACCTCTGGGATCGCTTCCTGAGACAGCTACCGATGCCGGTCCGTGCCTTCCACGCCATCGACGGCAACGCCAACCCCGCGGCGGAGGTTGATCGGCTCGGCCGGATCATCGCGGAGCACACCATCGACGTCGCCTTCGTCGGCATCGGCGAAAACGCGCACTTGGCCTTCAACGACCCCCCTGCCGACCTCCAGACCCAAGCCGCTTTCATGCAGGTCGATCTCGACGAGGCCTGCCGGAAGCAGCAACTCGGCGAAGGCTGGTTCGAGACCCTCGAAGACGTGCCCAAGCAGGCGATCACGATGACCGTGCCCGAGATCATGCGCAGCCGACACATCATCTGCTCGGTGCCCGATGAGCGCAAAGCCCAGGCGGTGGCCGCCGCCGTCGAAGGCCCGGTCACCGAAACCGTGCCGGCGTCGATCCTCCAGCAGCACGGCGCCTGCAGGCTCTACCTCGATCCACCCGCGGCCTCCCGACTGACCGGAGCGGGTGTCGGATGAACGGCCTGAGCGACCTCCAGGTCAACGGGTACGCCGGCGTCGATTTCAACGCCGAGACGCTGTCCGCCGAAGACCTGCATCGGGCCTGCGAGACGCTGCAGCGCGACGGCATGACAGCGATGCTCGCCACAATCATCACCGACGACGTGCCCGCGATGGGGCGCAAGATCCAACGCATCACAGAACTCCGGGAGCACGATGCACTCGCCACATCGATCATCGCCGGCATACACATCGAAGGCCCCTTCATCAGTCCAGCAGATGGCTACCGGGGCGCTCACCCTTTGGCAGCCGTTAAGACAGCCAACCTCGACGAGGCCAAACAGCTCTTCGATGCAGCCAACGGCTTGCTACGTATCTTCACCCTCGCCCCCGAGCAGGACCCGGATGGCACCGTCACCCGTTGGCTCGCCGACCAGAACGTCATGGTCTCCGCCGGACACACGGATGCCTCGAATGACGACCTCGACCGAGCCATCGACGCCGGCCTGTCGATGGTCACCCACCTCGGCAACGGCTGCCCGACCGAACTGCCCCGACACGACAACATCATCCAGCGGCTGCTCGCCCGCGCCGACCACCTCGTCTTCGGCTTCATCGCCGATGGCATCCACGTCCCGGGGTTCGCCCTCAAGAACTACCTCGCCGCAGCCGGCCACGAGCGTTGCTTCGTCGTAAGTGATGCCAGCGCCCCCGCCGGGATGGGCCCGGGCCGTTACAGCCTCGGCCGTCTCTCTCTGGACGTCGGCGACGACCTCACCGTCCGACTCCCGGGCACCGGCCAACTCGCCGGATCGGCCCTGCCACTCCGGGGCGCGATAGAAGTCCTCCGTCAGCAGGTCGGCTTAACCGAAACCGCCATCGACTGGCTGGTCAAAGACCACCCACGCTCTTTGCTGGCCGGCATGACGCTGGGCAACCCCGATTAGCGACCGGATGCCGTATTCTGCCTGCATGCAACCCGACACAGCGATCACAAGCTCAAACCAGCAGGTCTTACAAGTGCCCCTCCGCTGGCTGGCCCACGGCGTCGGCCTCGACACGCCCGGCTACGGCAGCGAGCACGCCGCCGGCATGGACCTCCACGCCGCCCTACCCGCCGATGAACCCGTCACCATCGAGCCCGGCCGGATCGCGTTGATCCCCTGCGGGTTCGCGATGGCCGTGCCCATCGGCTTCGAAGCCCAGGTGCGCCCGCGCTCCGGCCTCGCGACCAAGTTCGGCATCTCCATGCCCAACGCCCCCGGCACCATCGACGCCGACTACCGCGGCGAGGTCCGCGTCCCACTCATCAACCACGGCGGCAAACCCTTCGTCGTCGAACGCGCGATGCGCATCGCCCAGATGCTCATCCTGCCGGTCCCCAGAGTCGCCTGGCAGGTCGTCGAAGACCTCGACAACACCGCCCGCGGCGGCGGGGGGTTTGGGCATACGGGGGTTTAGGATGAAGGCTGAATCCTCACGACCCGGGAGGATCAATAAGGCCATCTTTTATCTGGCCGCGGCATTTCTCTTTTTCTGCGCTTTCGCCACGATTACCAATCGCTGGTACGACTATGCCGCCAATCATTTGCTTTTGGAACTGGGAGCGGAGATCGCTCTGATTCATGAGACATCACACGGCGTTCTGCCGCACGATCTCGGTCTGGATGACGAAGTCGTGATGGAAGATATCTGGGGTCAGCCGCTTCGCTTAGATCGTGAGTCTCGGACCGTCACGTCGGCTGGCTGGGATGGCACCTTCGATACCTGGGACGACCAGCACCTTGCCATCGATTCCATAGAACCATGAAGCTTCTCGACCGCTTCCACCTTCTGTTCTACGGCTTGCTCTGGGGACTGATAGTCCTCAGCTTCTTGCTGTGGGTCTACGACTGGTTAAGGGAATAGCTGGGATCACAAAGACAGCGGATTAGAATACGTGCATGGAGTTGATCCGGCTGATTCACAAGAACACCCTACGGATCATTCAGCTTGTTCTCGTCTGTGTGACAGGTCTGGCTGTACTCGCGGGGCTTGAAGCCGTGCTGGTATCGTCTGGGTCCCTACCACCTCATGGCGGCATACGGCCCTCTCAGGTAACGACTCACCGGTTGAGCGAGATACATCAAGCAACAGCCGCCTACTACGAGCAGCATCAGGTTCCGTTGCCAGAAGAAAATTGGCAGGATGTACTGAGGCCGTACATGAGTGAATCCTCCAAAAACACCTTCTCGGATGGCTGGGGTCATCCGATCCAATCGAATGGTGACGGCACCTTCACCTCGCCTGGACCGGATGGACAGCTTGGCACGGGTGACGACTGGGGCAGACCGCTGCCCAATCACCCCTAACCCCGCGTATCCATGTATGGCGTTCATTCCCACCGGGTGCCGATAACCGGTGGGTGTGTTCCCGTTTTACCTCGAAGGACGTAACTGCTGATGGCTGCGAAGCGTAAGACAAAATCCGATGCGACCTCGACCGCCGGGTCGATCCCCTGGGGCGTGATCCTCTGGCTGGTCGGGGCCGGCCTGCTCGTGCTGCTGGTCGTGTCGCTGGGCAGCTACGACCCGATGGACCCCCCCGCCGCCGCAGAGGGCGTGCAGAACGCCGAAGTCAGCAACCTCGCCGGACCGATCGGTGCCTATCTCGCCGACAAGGCCTACCTCATGCTCGGTCCGGGCGTCTGGCTGCTGCTGATCGGCTTCGGCGTCTATCTCGGCATCCGGGCCTTCGGCCGCGAGGTCCCGCAGCTCGCCGTGCGCACCCTCGGCGTCGTCCTCATGGCCATCACCGGCAGCGCCCTCGTCGCCGCCGCCATGCCGGCCTCGGTCGCCGGCTCGGCCTCGTCGCCGGGCGTCGGCGGCCTGCTCGCCGCCGTCATCGAACTCGAACTCACCGAACGCTTCGCCGTCGCCGGCACCCTGCTCATCCTCGGCCTGGCCTTCTGGGTCGGAGCCATTCTGACCGAAGAAAAACTCGCCATCGAATGGCCGCTCCGGCTCCTCGGTCTGGGCTGGCGTGGCGCCCGGGCTGGCGTCCCCCTGGCCATGGGGGCCATCGGCACGCTTGGCGAGATGGCCAAGCCCAAGCCGCGAGCCAAATCGCCCTCGCCCTTCGCCCGTGTCGCCGGGGCCAGCAAGAAACGCCAGGAGCAAGCCAGGGCCCGCAAGGCCAGGGGTTACAACGACGTCGAGCCGATCGACGAAGACGCAGGCGGCTTCGCCGGCACCGAGTCCTTCGATCCAGATAGCGAAGACGGCGAGTACGAGTACGAATACGAAGAGGTCGATGAAGACGACACCGACGGCTATGAGGAAGTCGATGCCGACGATGACACCGATGAGGATGAGGACGACGCCGAACTCGAAGACGAGGCCGAAGTCGCCGAAGCCTACCTGTCGAGCAAGCAGAAGTTCGACCCCGACCAGCTCCGGGCCAAGATGGCCCAGCTGCCCATCAACTTCGCCCCCAAGCAGAAAAAGAGCACCGCGCCGCCTCGAGAGATCGACCTCTCGGGCTACCAGTTCCCGACGATGGACCTGCTCATGGAACCCGAAGGCGACTTCACCGCCGAGCAGGAGCGCATCGTCCGCGACCAGGCCGTCGAGCTCGAAAAAGCCCTCCAGCAGTACCGGATCAAGGGCGAGGTCGTCGGGATCGACTCCGGCCCGGTTATCACGCTCTTCGAGGTCCGGCTGGCACCCGGCACCAAGGTCTCGCGCATCCAGGCCGTCGACTCCGACCTCGCCCGCGCCCTTAAAGCCCAGAACATCCGCGTCGTCGCCAACATGGCCGGCAAGGACACCGTTGGCGTCGAGGTCCCCAACCTCAAGAAGGAACGCGTCCGCCTCAAGGAACTCATGCAGGGCTCCGAGGAATCGACCCGGAAGATGAAGCTCCCGATGTTCCTGGGCAAGGACGCCTCGGGCACCCCCCTGGTCTCCGACCTCGCCACCATGCCCCACCTGCTCATCGCCGGCACCACCGGCTCCGGCAAGTCGGTCTGCATGAACGCCATCATCATGTCGTTCCTCTACACCAAGAAGCCGGACGAGCTCAAGCTCGTGCTGGTCGATCCCAAGATGGTCGAAATGTCGATGTACCGCGACATCCCACACCTCATGTGTCCGGTCGTCACCGAGATGCCCAAGGCCGCCTCCATCCTCGAGTGGGCCGTCACCAAGATGGACGAGCGCTACGAGCTGCTCGCCGAGGCCGGCGTCCGCGACATCAACAGCTACAACGAGCTCGGCTGGGAAGAGATCAAGGAACGCATGGAGCCGGCCAACGAGTCGGAAGAAGCCCGGATCCCGAAGAAGCTGCCCTACATCGTCTTCGTAATCGACGAACTCGCCGACCTGATGATGACCAACAAGGAAGTCGAAGGCTCCATCGTCCGCATCGCCCAGAAAGCCCGGGCCGTCGGCATCCACCTCATCCTCGCGACCCAACGACCCCAGGCCAACGTCGTGACCGGCCTCATCAAATCGAACATGCCCTCGCGCATCGCCTTCAAGGTCGCCTCCGGCATGGACAGCCGGATCGTCCTCGACCAGAAGGGTGGCGAGTTGTTATTGGGCCATGGCGACATGCTGTTCCTCTCGCCCCGATCCAGCAAGCTAACCCGGGCTCAGGGGTCCCTCGTCGACGACAGCGAGGTCCGCGCTGCCTGCAAGTTCATCAAGACCCAGGCCCAGCAGAACTTCGAGCCCTCCCTCGTCCAGCTCAGGAGCGAGGAAATCGACGCCGACCTCTCGCAACGCGACGAGATGTTCGATGAGGCCGTCCGCGTCGTGATCGAGAGCCACCGCGGGTCGGTATCCCTGCTCCAGCGCCGTCTGGGCATTGGTTATGGGCGGGCCTCCCGGCTCATCGAGGAGATGGAGGCCGCTGGCATCCTCGGCGAGCACAAGACCGCCCAGGCCCGCGAGGTCAATATCTCCCTCGAAGAATGGGAAGCCATGACCGCCCAGGCCGCCGCCGATGCCGCCGCCGAAGAACAGGCCCTGGCCCTGGAGGCCGATGAGGCCGACGTCGAGGACGAAGAAGACGACGACGACGCAGCGTCCGAAGAGGGTTATTGGGAAGAGGACGATAGCGAGGAAGAAGACGACGCCGATACCGAGGATGAAGAGGCATGGTCCGAAGAGGCCGTCGACGAGGACGACACGGACGATGCCGAAGAGGATTCCCCGCCGAAGCGGTCGCTTTGAAAGTCGTGATCAGAGCTGCAGCAGGTGGGTGATAAGGCAATAGCCCGCATGCTGCTCTTGTGGCTCATCCTGGTCTTCACGGTCGCGCTGGTGACGTTCACCGGCGGGGTGTTTCTTGGCTTCCACCCACTCCACGGCTGGCATCAAGGCATGCGCCCGGCTGCACGCGCCTTATCGGTCGCGCTCTTCGTCGCCTTCGGTCTGAACTTCGCCGCCTGCTGGGTCGCTTCGCAAACCGTCCGGGCCTACTGGCGAACCCAGGCCGAACTGGTCTCCAGAGTTCTGCCCGAAGTCGAGACCTACGCCCGGAACAACCCCGGCGAAGTCATCCCGGCCCGCTGGGTCGGCGGCGGGATGGAACCCATGTTCGATGGTGGCATCACCGAAAGACCCTACACCTACGTCGAGGTCAAGAACTTCCGCGGCAGCTCCAACGACTACCAGTGGGTCGCCTACACCCCAGAACCCTTCTATCAGCCCGCATGGTCGCTCTGGCGTCCGCTCGGCGACCGCACACGCCTCGTCCTCCTCGCGTCCGGCCGATTGCTCTGGATCACCGAAGAGCAGTTCCAGTCGCTCCGTCCCGATATCGCCACGCCCCGAGGCGAACCGGTCGCGCAGGCCGTGCAGTAAGTAGCACGATCAACTCAGGCGAACATCGCCATGCTCGGCGTTTCCGCAGCAGCCCCCAACAGCGGCTTCCGGATAATCTCCTGCGTCCGGCTGATGCCCTCCAGCGTCAGGCAGGCTTCCAGCCGCGCCCCCTGTGCCACCGAACGGCTCAACCGTTCAGCCAGTTCCGGGGGCTGGTGCGACCAGCTGCCCGTCGCGTAATCGGGAGCGGGCAGCGACCGCTTGGCGATCAGGTGCTCATCACGGATCGAGAGCACACGGCTCCACACCGGCGTGCTAAGCCATTCCCGTAAATCGGTCGCGGTCGCAAACACAGTCTGCGCCGGCCGCTCAGGACCCAGCAGCGAAGACTGCAGGTGATCGGTCACGTCCTCTTCCAGCCCTGACGCTTCTGCAACGGGACACATCCCCCGGATAACGTCCGCGTCACGCGTCATCGCCTGTGTGAGCAGCAGCAGCCCGGGACCGGCTTTGCCCGTCTCAATCGCCCAGAAGCCCCGGCCGCCGAGACGCACCAATTCGAGCCCCTTTTCCAAGATCCCCGTCAGCGCCTCAAACGGAGCCGTCCCGATCCAGAGCGTCCGGGCGTAGTGACGGCCGCCATCGATGGGTGTCGGGATCTGTGTAGCTTGCTTAATCATCGGTCTCTCCCTTTCGGGTCGGTGCCTGCGGGCGTCAGCCATCGGCTGACCTGATCCCCCACCTGGAACATCCTGCGAACGCCCTGCAGCGGGAGCTTGCGCAGCCGGGTGTACCAGTCGTTCATCGACTCGACCATCCCCAACAACGACTCCAGCTGATCCTGAGTGTGCGACGACTCACGCCCCGCAATCCGAGCCTCTTCGACGCAGTCACGCAAGGCGGCAAGCGTCGGGTCGAGTTCACGCTTCTTGCGTTCGTCCATGATCGCCAGACACATCGCCCAGACATCCTGCACGGCGATGAAGTGATCCCGCCGGTCGCCCATCACGTGGACCACCTTGACCACGTCCCAGCCCTGAAGCTCCTTCAGCGAGTTACTCACGTTCGAGCGAGCCACCTTCAGCGTCGCGGCGATCTCATCCGCCGCAAGCGGGTGCTCCGAGACGAACAAAAGGGCGTGGATCTGGGCCACCGTCCGGTTGATGCCCCAACGCGAGCCCATTTCGCCCCAATGCAGGATGAATCGCTCGGTGGCAGGTGTCAGGTCCAAAACTTGCAGTCCTTTCTGTCTTGACAGAAATAACATACGATTAAGATCATCGGCTGTCCAGCCCAAACACCTGAACAGAGCCACCTTTCTTCTAAGTATTTGTCCTGATTTAAGTTAGCCCGGCTAGCCCGATAAGCCGCAGGCTACTCCTCAGCCGCCAAAGGCGTCACGCTGATCTCCGGCCCAGCCGCCGGGCCGGTCAACGCCACCAGCTCGGCCCGCTTGCCCTGCCAGAGCAACGCCGGCCCCTCCGTCAGCGTGTACTGAGGACCTGCATAGGTGAGCCGCAAAGCCTCAAGCGGCGCGGTCTCGATCGCGACATCCAGCGTCCGCCCCGCCCGCCACAGCCTGATACCGAGGCGCCCGCCCGGCGGCGTGGCCTGCGTCACAGTCTGAAACTGCTCAACCGGATTCGCCGCCGTCAGCGGCTCTCCATCAATCGCAATCAGCCGATCACCCGGACGCAGCCGCTGATGTGCCGGAAAGCCCGGCAACGTCTGGATCACCAGAATCGCCGGACGCACCACCCCATCCACCTCGATCGGATCGGCAGGCCGCTGAATGATGCCGATCGAACCCGGCCCCTGCCACGGATAATTTTCCCGGATCAGCTGTGCCACAAACCGATGCCTGGCCGCCGCCAGCAGCCGCTCCTGCTGCTCCAGATGCGGCGCCTCCGAAAGCAGCTCGGCAATCACCTCCAGATCGATCGCCGGGTCAGTCAGAAGCTGCCCGGAAGCCGCTTCACGGGTCGCATAGTCAGGATCGTTGAGCTGTTCGAGGATCGACGAGGCCTCGCCCTGAGCCCCCGCCGTGCTCGCCAGCAAAGCCACGAACACGCCAGCCAGCCCGAGCGCACTACTCGACGTTCTGAACCTGTTCCTTGATCCGATCGATCGCGCTCTTGATCTCCACCACCGCCCGGGCGATGGTCGCGTCGTTGGACTTACTGCCGATGGTGTTGGCCTCACGGAGGAGCTCCTGGGCAAGAAAATCGAGACGACGACCCGCGGGCTCGCCCTGATCTGAACGAACAATCGCCTCAAATTGTTCGAGGTGCCCGTTGATCCGGGTGATCTCCTCGGTGATATCGATCCGATCGGCGTACACCGCCACCTCACGAATCAGATCGGCCTGAGCCACCTCCAGCTCGGCCTTGGCCATCAGCTGAGCCACACGCCCCCGCAGCCGCTCGTGATACTCGTCAATCACCAGCGGGGCCCGGTTCTTCACGGTTTCGAGGTGCTGATTGATCTGCTGACGCAGCTCCAGCAGCTCGCGAGCCAACGCCTCCCCCTCGGTCTGCCGCATGGCTTCCAACCGATCCGCCGCCTGTCCAAGCAGCCGATCCACCACCGGCTTCGAACGCTCAACCAACTGCTCCTCCAGCTCCGAAGGCTGCAGCACACCAGGCAGCGTCAGCAGTTGCGTCAGATCCACCTGCACCGCCAACCCATCCACCTTGCTGCGCAGCGTTTCGAGATGCTGGATGTAACCCAGCAGTGCCTCATCGTTGATCCGCGACATCTCACCGGCTTCAGAAATGCGGTGCTTCACCGTCAGCGTCAGCGATCCGCGCGTGAACCGCTGCCGAAGCCCCGACTCGAGATCGCCCTCCAGCGAGACCAGTTCCTCAGGCAAACGGATCAGCGATTTGAAGTAACGATTGTTGACCGAACGGACTTCCACGGCGTAATGCACACCGTCTGCCTCTTCAGAGGCTCCGCCGAAACCGGTCATCGATCGGATCATTCGGTCGCCGTCGGGTCAGTGGAAGCGGGCGGAGTCGCCGCGGGCTGCTCGGGCATCGCCGCAGGCTCGGGTGAAGCCGCAGGAGCACTCACCGCGGGCGGGGGATCGGTCACCGCCGCAAGCTCCGCCGCAATCGCCCACTGCATGCCCATCGCCAGGAAAATCCAGACCACAAAAAACGCCACCGTCACCCAGGTCAGCACATCGCCGACAGAGGCACCAAACACAGCCGAAGCATCGGTCGACGAACCGCCAAACGCACCAGCCAGACCGCCCCCCTTCGGACGCTGAATAAGAACAACCATGGTCATCACGATGCCGATGAGCACAAAGGCAGTCATCAGCGTCGTCGTGAGGAAATTGGCGACTAGCAAAACCATCGCGTGGGCTCCATAAGGCGATCACGAGAGTATAGCTTCTAACGGCCGGCTCTTGCCGTCAGGCGTCCTAACAGCTTTAGATTGGCAATGTCCGCCCAGCCAGCCTACTTCGCCGCGGCGATGATCCCCGAGAAATCCTCGGCCTTGAGGGCAGCCCCGCCAATCAGCCCGCCATCGATGTCCGGCTGAGCAATCAACTCACCGGCGTTGCCCGGCTTCATGGACCCGCCGTACTGAATCCGCGTGGCTTCCGCCACACCGCTGTCGTACAGGAACCCAAGCGTCTCGCGGATCGCCTGATGAGCCTTCTGAGCGTCCTCAGGCGTCGCCGTCTTGCCGGTCCCAATCGCCCAGACCGGCTCGTAAGCGATCGTCACCTTGGCCATCTGCCCGGCCGAGACACCCGCCAGCCCATACGCCAGCTGACCGGCGTTGATCGCATCGGTCTTCCCGATTTCCCGCTCTTCCAGCTTCTCGCCGATGCACAGCACGACTTGAAGCCCGGCTTCCAGCCCCGCCAGCACCTTCTCGTTCACCAGCACATCGGACTCGCCGATCACGTGCCGACGCTCGGAGTGCCCAACCAGCAGCGTCCCCACACCCAGATCCTTGAGCATCGACAGCGAAACCTCACCCGTGAAGGCGCCGTTGGGCTGGGTGTAAGCATCCTGAGCCCCGAGTTCGATCTTCCCCCCGGCCGGCTCGAGCGCCTTGGCCACGGCCGCCAGATACGGAAACGCTGGAAACACCGTCACCTGTGCGTGGGCATACTCACCGGCTCGAGCAGCCAGCGCCCCCGCTAACTCGGTGGCCTCCTGCAGGTGGAGGTTCATTTTCCAGTTACCGCCAATCGTCGGCGTGCGTGATGCCACGGCCTTGCTCCTGTGATGGGTTGGAATGATGAGCGGGCAAGCTGCCCGCGACCAGAGTCTATCGGATTGCTCGGGCTTTTTTTGCCCCGCAGCCCGAGCCGGGACCGGTCTCAGTCCACCCGGTAAGCAGGGTCGTCCAGATTCGGCCGATGCCCCAGGATCTCGTCGGCCCCCTGATCCAGCAGCTTCTGCCCAGCCGCCCGCACCACCTTCCGCAGCGAACGCGCCGTCGCGGTCTCATCGATGGCGATGTGCCGACCGCCATCCGCCGAAAGCACTTCCGCACGCAGCCGGAAGCGATCAGGCTCGGTCTGCTCCGCAAAAACCGCCACAGGCGTGTGACAGTCAGCTCGCAGGATCCGAAGCAGTTGACGCTCAGCGTGCACCTCCGCCGCCGACACGCTGTGATTCAACGGCAGGCAACGCGTCAACGTCACGTGATCGTCTGACCGACAGACCAACGCCAGCGCCCCCTGACAGGCCGCTGGCAGAACCGTGTCCGTCGCAACCGGATGATCGAGATGCTCCTGCAGCTTCAGCCGCTTGAGCCCCGCCGCCGCCATGAGCGTCGCCTGATACGCGCTCTCGGGATCGAGCACCCGCTCGATCCGCGTCGGCACGTTGCCACGCAGCAACTCGATCTGAAGATCGGGACGCAACCGAAGCAGTTGCGCTTTGCGCCGGGGACTGCTCGTGCCGACCACCGCGCCCTCGGGCAGATCATGGATCGAGGCAAAACGCTCAGCAGAGACCAGCACGTCACGCGGATCATGACGCTTGGGAATCGCCGCGATCGCTAACCCGGGCGTATCCCCCGCCGGCAGGTCCTTCAGGCTGTGCACCGCCAGATCGGCCTTCTGATCCAGCAGCACCCTGTCGACTTCACGCGTGAACAAACCCTTGCCACCCACATCGTGAAGCGGCCGGTCCATCAAACGGTCACCCTGCGACTCGATCCAACGGAACTGCACGTTCAGCGTCGGATGGAGCTTGCCCAGCGCCGCACCTACCCGCTCCGCCTGAGCGCGCGCCAGGTCACTACGGCGGGAGGCAATCACAATGGGCTTACGGCTTCGACGCAAAAAAACAGCTCCGGGAAGAGGCGTACTATACAGAGCCGTGAGAATCTGTCGCGCGCTCGCGACTTTGATTTACCCCTGTTTTTATTGAACATGCGTCACCCTCGAGGAAAGGCAAACACATGGCACGACTCGTCCGACACGAAGCCACAGGACCCGTCGAAATCAAACCCTCTGACAAAAGCGTCTGGATATGCGCCTGCGGCCTCAGCCAGTCGATGCCAACCTGTGACGGCTCCCACAAGATTTGCCGACAGATCGAAGAAGAAACCGGCAAGCTCTACGTCTACGACAAAGAGCGCAAGAACATCATCCGCGTCGAAGACGAGCAGGGTTAACCAAGCTGACCCCGCGGACCCGATTCAGGCCGCCTGGAACAGGCCCTAAATGGGCAGACAGCCTGACGAATCAATACCGGTCAATGCTCGCGCAGGCTGCGTCCTGAACCGCCGAAGTCATCGCCAGCTTCGGGCCGTCATCCCGCTCCGCGTCATAGCGCAGATCCTGCTCCACCGAACTAGCCCTGAGCTTGCTCCCGCCCAGCAACTGAACCGAACCGGTCGCACACGGACAACGATGGAGGATCCCGTGCAGGGCACCCGTCAGGTGCTCATCCACCGACACCCGCAGCCCCGGCAGCCGCAACGCAACCGCCTTGCCACCCTCGATCAGGTGGAACTGCACCTCAGCCGCTTGGCCGTTGGCACGCTGCCCCGCCTGACGCAGCGCCTCACGCAGCTCCGCTAGCGTGCGCTTGTAATTCCCCGCCTGCCCGTTGCTGATCGATGCTTCCGGCCGCAGGGTGATCCGAACCGTCCGGGTCAGAGTCGCTTCGGCCAGATTCGCCGGGACCACCTTATCCACCACGATGTTCGGCTCCTCCCGCCGCCGATCAACCTTGCCGATCAGGTAGACGATCTCATCCGTCTCCAAAAGCGGGGCCGCCAGGTCATACGTCCTCGGGAAGCAGACCGCATCGATAGGGCCGGTGTGGTCCTCGATCGTCAGCATCGCCATCTTCTCCTGCTTGGCCCGCGTCACCGTCGTACGCACCCGGGTGAGCATCCCGCCAAGCGTCACCTCCACCCCTTCCGCCAGATCGGCGATGTCCGCCGCCGTCACCGTCCCGTACCGCGCAATCGCCTCCCGGTGCTCATCAAGCGGGTGACTCGACACATAAAACCCCAGCACTTCCTTCTCGAAGTTCAGGGTCTCCCGACGATTCCAGGCCGTCGTCTTCGGCAACACCGGAGCCGCCAACTCGTCCGGGATCGCCGCCGCCGCCCCGCCAAAGAAGTTCATCTGACCCGAAGCCAGATCCGCCGCCACACGCTTGCCCGCCTGCACCGCATCAGGCAGCGCCTCCAGCATCGCCGCCCGCTGCTCGATCCCGTGAACCTCATCAAACGCCCCGCACTTGATCAGCGCCTCGATGCACGTCTTGTTCACCGCATCCAACGGCACGCGCTCGCAGAAATCATGCAGCGACTTGAACAGCCCACCCTTCTCGCGCGCCTCAAGAATCGCCCGGATCGCCTTCTCACCCACCCCCTTCACCGCCGACAAGCCGAAGCGAATGTGCCCGTGCGCCCCCGTCCGCGCTTCGGGACCCGGCTCGTTCTCGTCGTACACCACCGTGAAGCCGATCTCCGACCGCTGGATGTCCGGCTGCTTCACCTCCACCCCGCGCCGACCGTCAGGCAGCGACAACCGCCGACAAGCATCGATGTACTCGACCACCTTGTCCGTGCTTACCGATTCATATGTCAGCACCGCCGCCATGTACTGAATCGGGAAGAACGTCTTCAAATACGCCGTCTGGTACGCCACGATCGCGTACCCGGTCGAGTGCGACTTGTTGAAGCCGTAACCCGCAAACTTCAGGATCAGATCGAACAGCTCCGCCGCCTTCGGCTTCGGCAGCCCCTTCTTCTCAGCACCCTCCAGGAAGGATTCCCGGTTGGCGTTGATGATCTTCTCTTTCTTCTTCGAGATCGCCTTGATCAGCGAGTAAGCCTGACGCAGGGGAATACCGCCCAGCTCGTGGACGATCTGCATCACCTGCTCCTGATAGACCATGATGCCGTAGGTCTCATCCGTGAACTTCTCGACGATCTCGTGCTGCTTCGGCACCTCCTCCCGACCATGCTTACGGTGGTTGTAGTTCGGGATCAGCTCCATCGGACCCGGCCGGTACAACGCGTTCGCCGCGATCAAATCCTCCAGCCGGTCGGGCTTCATCGACATCAGCAGGTTGCGCATCCCACCCGATTCAAACTGGAACACTGCCGCCGTCTCGCCCCGCGAAAACAGATCAAGCACCCGCTTATCGTCGTAATCCAGACGCTCCAGGTCCAACGGGTCCCACGCCGGGTCCTCCGCCTGCTCCGGCCTGTCAGGACGTAGTGTCGCCGCCCGGATCTGCTCCTCCGAGAAACACTGCGTGATCAGCAGCTTCGCCCGCTCGATGATCGACAGCGTCCGCAGACCCAGAAAGTCCATCTTCAGCAGTCCGACCTTCTCGCACGTCGGCCCGTCCCACTGCGTCACGATCTGATCGGTATTCGAGGGCTTGTACAACGGCACGATGTCATCCAGCGGCCGCGTCGCCAGCACCACCCCCGCCGCATGGACACCCGCATGACGCGCCATCCCTTCCAGCCGCCGCGCCGTGTCGATCATCTTCTTGTGCTGAGGCGATTCGTCGTACAGCTTCCGAAGGTCAGGCTCCTGATCCAGCGCCTTGTCCAGCGTCGTCCCCAACCCGTCACCCACCAGCTTGCAGACCTTGTCCACCTCGGCCAGCGAGATATCCAGCACCCGCCCCACATCCCGGATCGCCGCACGCGCCTTCAGCGTCCCGAACGTGATGATCTGCGCCACATGCCCGTACTTGTTCCGCACGTAATCGATGACCGCCTGCCGACCATCCTGGCACATGTCGATATCGATATCCGGATACTCCGACCGATCCGGATCGGTAAACCGCTCAAAAAGCAGCCCGTATTCAACCGGACACGCATTCGACAGACCCAGCACATACCCCACCATCGTCCCGACACCCGAGCCCCTCGCGTTCGAGGGAATCCCATTCGCCCGCGCGTAGTTCACGAAGTCCCAGACGATCAGGAAGTACGCCGAGATCGACTTGTCCGCCAGAATCCGAAGCTCACGATCCAGTCGCTCCCGGATCTCCGTTGTGATCCCGTCCTCCCCATACCGCCAGAGCAGCCCCGCCTCGCACAACTCCCGCAAAGCTTCATCACACTGCGCCTTCAGATCATCCGCCGACAGCTTCGCGTCCCGTGTCGCATCAAAAGGCAGCAACTCGTACTGCGCACAAAACTGCTTGAACCAAGCGCTCGACCCAACCGGCGGCGCCCCCTTCGCCTTCAGGCCCTTGTCCACCTTCCGATCGATATGCACCACCGGCGCATGATTCGCATCGAAATCCAGGTCAACATTGCACCGTTCCGCAATCGCCAGCGTGTTGTCCAGCGCCTCCGGCACATCCTCAAACAGCGCCCGCATCTCCGCAGGACTCTTGACGTAAAGCCCCTTCGGATAGTGCAGCCGGTTCTCATCGTTCTTGATCTTGCCCATCGAGATACAGCAAAGCGTGTCGTGGGCGTCGTAGTCTGAGTCCAGCAGGAAGTGCGCATCGTTGTCGCACACCAACGGGATATCCAGCTTCCGAGCAATCTTGATCGTGTACGGATTGATGTCGTCCTGCAGCTTCTCCTCGTGCCGCTGAAGCTCCAGATAAAAACGCGGTTCCCCCTTCCCGTTGACACCAAACACCTTCTTGTGCCACTCGGCCTCTTTCATCGCACGATCGAAGTGAGCCTTCTCCTTGGTCTGGTGATGCTTCACCAGCCAGTGCGCAATCGACGATCCCAGGTGCCCGTTGATCGCGATAATCCCCTCGGCCCGCTCCTCAAGCGTCGACTTGTCCATCCGCGGCTTGAAGTAAAAACCGTTGATGAACGCATCCGATGACAGCTTCAGCAGGTTGTGCCAACCGGTCTGATCCTCGGCCAGCATCACCAGGTGGAACCCGCCATCCGACACCCCCGTGAACGTCCGCGACGTCCGGTCCGAAGGCCCGTCCACATCCGGCGCGACATAAGCCTCGATCCCCAGAATCGGCTTGACCCCCACCTCCTTCGCCCGTGCATAAAACTCCACCGCCCCAAACAGATTCCCGTGATCCGTCACCGCCACCGCCGGCATCCCCAACTCCGCCACCCGCTTCACCAGCCGATCCAGCCGATTCCCCCCGTCCAGCAGCGAGTACTGGCTGTGCAGATGCAGATGAACAAAACTGTTGGACTCAGTGATCGGGGCGTCAGCCATCCCTGGCGGGCCTTTCAACAAAGGGAGGAAACCACCAGCTTACCACCCGTCCTAACCCAACCAAAGAACGACCCAAATCCTCAAACCGACGCCACCGCGCCCTTCTTCGGAGCCTCCACACCCGCCGCCTCGATCCTCTTCCGAGCTTGCTTCGCATACGCCGAACTCTGCTCACACCCCAGATACGCCCGCCCCAGCCGGTGAGCTACCGCCAGCGTCGTCCCCGAACCCGCAAACGGATCAAACACCAGATCCCCCGGATCCGACGACACCTTGATGATCCGCTCCAGAAGCGCCTCAGGCAGCTGACACGGATGAAACCCCGTCCGCTCCTTGAACGTCCCGCACAGCCGCGACTCGAACCACGTGTCCGCATCCGCCGCCAGGTACCCCCCCTCCGGGTCCGCCACCGCCTCCTGCGGACGGGTGTACCAGTGCTGCGTATCCGGATAACGCTTCAGATACCAGGTGTCGTCTGGCAGCTTCCCCCGCGGATTCGCCCGCTTGTCCGCATACGTCGTCTGTCGCGCCGAAGGCACCGCGATCGCATCCCCATTGAACGTGAACGTCCGCTTCTTGCCCAGATTCGCAAGCGGCTGACCCTTCGCATTCACCGACGCCGAACCCACCGCGTAAAACAAATGAGCATGCGATCGATTGAACTTCAGCTTGCACCGCTGACCAAATGTGTAATGCCACACAATCCAGTTCCGAAACAACAATCGACCCGCAGCCTGCAGCTTCTTGAGATGCAGTCTCACTTCCGCCGCGTACTCATCCCCGATCAGCACGTAAAAAGAGCCGGTGGGCTTCAACAGATGCGCACATCCATCAATCCAGCGATACGTCCAGTCGAGATACGCCTCATCGCTCAGTTTGTCGTGATACTGGCCGTCGTAATCGAAACCGATGTTGTAAGGCGGGTCGGCAAAAATCAGGTCCAGCGATGCCGCCGACCACGAAGACATCACCTCCAGACAATCGCCCTGGATCAGCTGTCGGTTTGGCGGCGTTGAAGGGGCTTTGGGCATGGTGCAGGGATCGTAACGACTGCTTTTAAGTCATGGGCCAAACCGTACCGATCTGATTGGCATTGCCGACAACCAAAACGTACCTATACTTCGGAATCACACTAAGTCCGACGTGCCGGAACGCCTGATAGCCACGGCCGCAAAGGACGTCTGGGAGTTTTGATTATGCCGCACATCATCGCCGAACCCTGCATCGGAACCAAGGACACCGCATGCGTCGCCGTCTGCCCGGTCGATTGCATCCACCCCACCTCCGATGAACCGGAGTTCGAGTCCGCCACCCAGCTCTACATCGAACCCGACACCTGCATCGACTGCGGCCTCTGCGTCGACGAGTGCCCCGTCAAAGCCATCTTCCCCGAAGAAGACCTTCCCGATGAGTGGTCCGCCTTCATCGAGAAGAACGCCGAATACTTCGCCTGATCGCACCCGCATCCAGCGAAACACACAACCAAGAACAGCCGCAAGGCCGGGTCCATCCCCGGCCTTGTTTTTTTGCCCGCGATAAGCTGCTGCCATGAAAGCCATCATCAGCGAAACCCTCAGCGAAGAACCCGCCGCCTGGCTCGCCGAACGCTGCGAAGTCCTCCGCTACCCCCACGACGCACCAGACTTCGACCACGCCCTCGCCGACGCCGATGCACTCATCGTCCGCACCTACACCCGGGTCAACGCCAAACTGCTCGACAAAGCCCCGCAACTCAAGGTCGTCGGCAGAGCAGGCGTCGGCCTCGACAACATCGACCGAGAAGCCTGCCGGGCACGGGGCATCGAAGTCGTCTACACCCCGGACGCCAACAGCCAGGCCGTCGTCGAGTACGTCCTCGGCCTCATCCTCGACGCCCTCCGCCCCCGCACCGACCTCCCCCCCGAAGCCACCGACGAAACTTACCACCTCATGCGCAAGCAGCACGTCGGCCAACAGCTCGACCGACTGACCCTCGGCATCCTCGGCTTCGGCCGCATCGGCCGCCGACTCGGCGCCGTCGCCCACGCCATCGGCATGAACCTCCACGTCTGCGACCTCCTGCCCGAAGCCGAAGTCCGCCGCGCCGTCGATTACCCCTTCCTCTATGTCGACCTCCATCACCTGCTCGCCGACGCCGACATCGTCACCGTCCACGTCGATGGCCGGCCCGAGAACCGCCACCTGCTCAACGCCCAAACCCTCCAATCCCTCCGCGACGACACCCTGCTCATCAACGCAGCCCGCGGCATGCTCGTCGATCAGCCCGCCCTCGCCGACTGGGCCCGGGCCCACCCCAAAGCCGCCATCATCCTCGACGTACTCGACCCAGAACCCCCTGCCGCCGACGACCCGATCCGCAGCCAGCCCAACATCCGCATCCTCCCCCACCTCGCCTCACGCACCGAAGAAGCCATGGCCAACATGTCCTGGGTCGTCCACGACGTCTGGGCCGTCCTCGAAGGCAGACAGCCAGCCTACTCGGCCCTGACCGACTGATCCTCAGCCCGCTCGGCCTCAACCCCGCCCGAAGCACCCGCCGAATCCATCTCGGCCGACACCCGCACCGGCCCGTGCAAACGCTCCCGAACCTCCGCCAGAGCCTGCCGGGCAAGCCGCTCCCGCGTCCGGTCCGCCGACTGATGCGCCGCCGCCAGAGCCAGATGCAGCGATTCCGCCGCCGCCCCGTCCTGCCGCTGTGCCCGCAGACTCAAACCCGCCCGAAGCGCCCGATCCGCCGCCCGGTCCGACGCTCCCAGCTCCGCATACACGTTCGCCGCCCGTGCCAGCGCCTGCGCCATCGGCAGATGCGCCTGAGCCTCCCGCCACCGCTCGGCTTCGAGGTCATAAGCCTCAGCTGCCAGCGACAGCTGCGAGGTCGCGTAAGCCAAACGGCCCTCCAGCCGAAGCGTCCGCGCCGCCGCAGAAGGCGTCCCGATCAACGAAGCCTCCCCGATCGCCACCCGCCACAACCCATCGGCCCGCTCGATCCGACCGAGATCAAGCTCTGCGTGCGCAGCCAGCGTCAACGCATCCAGCCTCTGACCCGCCGTCACCGACGACCCGTTCCCGATCAGAAACGCCAGCCGCTCCAGCACCACCTCCGCCTGACCATCTCTAAGCGCCGTCGCCGCACGAAGCAGAACCAGCTCCGCCGCCGATTGGCCCGTCCGCGCCGCCGCGATCTCCGCTTCATCAAGGATCAGCAACACCTCCCGCGCCCGACCCGACGCCAGTAACGCCCGCGCCGCACGCTCCGCCATCATCACCTGAAGCCCCGGATCATCCAGCCGACGCGCATGCTCCAGCGCACGCAGGTAAAGATCCGCCGCACGCCCCGGCTCACCCACCGCCATCGACTCGTCAGCCAGCTGCCCGATCTGAACCGCCTGCCGATACACCGCCGTCTCACGAACCTCAACATCTGGCTGCGACCGACACCCGATCAGACACAACGGCACCACAAGCAACCACGCACCAAACCACCTCGCGCGAGCAGAAACCAGAGACAAGGAGAACGGGTAACTAGTCATGGCCGCGGCCCCACCAGATCAACCGCACGCAGCGCCTCCTCGGCCGTAACCACACGACGAGACGCCGAACCATCCGGCCCATTCACCAGCCAGCTCTGACGCAGCGCCCGACTCAGGTCCTCCACCTCCCGTAGCGTCGAACGAACCTGCAGCAACGCCCCAGGCGCATCCTGCAACTCGTCGCTCAACGTGTGCGTGATCGACTGCAACGACCGAATCACATCCTTCAGCTCCGTCAGATTCCCCTGAACCAGCTCGATCGTCTCCGCCGAATCCTCAGCCAGCTCCGGCAGATACGCCAGTTGATCGTCGATCCCCCGCATCGTCGCCGTCGCGGTCCGCGCCCCCTCGGTCGCCACCGCCAGCAACTCATCCAGCCCGCTCACCATCCGCGTCACCCGGCCACGCAGGTCCACCAGTACGTTCGCCGCATCCGTCTCCTCAAGCGCCGAAGACAGCGTCTGCAGGTCCTGAGCCACCGTGTCCGCCGCCGCCAGAATCCGCTGATACCGACCACCCGGGTCCTGAAGGTCCTTGGCGATCTGCTCATACGCCCGCGCCGTCGCCGTGATCGTCGCAAGCGTGTTCTGAAGCTCCGCCGGCAGATTCTCAATTGGCGGGTCGGTCGTCGCCGTCAGCTTGATCGGCTCGTCAGCCCCGAACGTCACCCCCGATGCCCGACCAATCTCCAGATACGTGTCCCCACCAATCAACAAAGTCTTCTTGATGCGAACCGGCGCACGCACCGCCACCATCTGCGCGAGGTCCTCCCGAACCCAGCCGTGCGCCACGATCCGATCCTCCACCACCTGGATCGAGGTCACGTTCCCGATCACGATGCCCAGCGCCTGAATCTCAGCCCCCTGCCGCAAACCGAACGCTCCCTCCTCAGGCAGCGTGATCGTGATCGGCACCGTCGCCGCCAGCCAGCCACCCCGACTCCCCGCCACCAGCACGATCGCAAACAGCGTCAGCAGGATCCCCACCACGAACGCGCCCGTGATCGGCCCGGCGTATCGCTGCATCAGGGCATGATTCATCGCACAACTCCCAACTGACGAGGCCCCGGCTCAACCACCAGCCGCGTCCCCTCAACACGCGCCAGGTTGTCAGGCATCAGACCCGGACGATCAATCGGAACAGGCGTATCCGTGATCCACAGCACCGACGCACCCTGCTCGCGAAACTGCCCCACCGCCCTGCCCAGCACCGCCGCCTCACCCATCGGCAGATGACGAAGCGGCCGCTCCAGAATCAACAACCGACGCGTGCCCAGCAACGCTCGCACCCAAGCCAGCTTCTGACGAAGCGGCCGCGACACCTGCGCAACCGCCGTCGCCGGAATCCGGGGAATCCCAAACAGCCGACACAGCCGCTGCGCCTCATCCCGCAGCTGGTGCTCCCGCATCTGCCGATGATGACGCGGGGCCAGAAACAGATTCTCTTCCATCGACAACCGATGAACCCACCGGTCCGCCTCGAACACACGACCGATCTGACTCCGCAAACGACTCGCCGCCTGAGGCGACAAATCCGCCCACCGATGACCATCCACCCGCACGCTCCCCCACCTCGGCTCGATGATCCCAGCCAAAGCATCCGCGATCGGCAACCGCGGCTGATCCGGCTCGGTCTGAATCAGCGTCAACTGCCCGGGCACCAGCGACAGGTTCACGTCATACAACGGCGTGTCGTGATGAATCGTCGCCGGCAGATCCGCCCCACACATCTCCAGCCGATACACCGTGGCCTCCGACACCTCATCAGCCACGCAGCAGTCCCGATCCAGAGGTTCCACCACCATCAGCCACCCCCCAGATAAATCACCGCCGACACAAACACCGACACGATCAGCAGCGCCGCGATACTCCGCACAAACGCCGCCCGAGGCGCCGAAGTGACCGCACTCGCCTGCCCCACCGCATGCAGCCCCGTCACACAACAGATCGCCCCCGTCAGCATCCCGGTCAGCAACGTCTTCGCCAGGAAGTTAAACAGGTCAACCACCTCCAGCGATTTCAGCACCTGATCGGCAAACGTCACCAGAGGCGTCGGATCACTGCTGATCATCACCATCAGCAAACGCCCCGCCACAAAACTCGTCAGCAGCAGAATCACCGTCAGACACAACACCGCGATCCCCGTCCCCAACACCCGAGGCACCACCAGATACACAAACGGGTCCACCCCCTGAGCATCCAGCAGATTCACCTCACCCGAAGCCTTCATCGACGCCAACTCCGACGTCATCCCCGAACCCGATCGCCCGATAACCAGCAGATTCGTAATCAGCGGACCCAGCTCACGCACCACCGCCACCACCAGCAGAGGCCCCAGCAGCGAGGTATGCCCCAAACGATCCAGCCACTGCTGCGCCTGCAACACCACAAACACCGCGATCGCCAGCGCCGTCAGCAACGTAAACGGAATCGCATAAATCGCCGTCTGCAGAATCTGCTGCGCCAGCGCCTCGCGAACCGGCCGCGTCCAGGTCGACGGACGAACAACCAGCGACAACGTCGCCCCCACCACCGAAAACACAATCAGACCCCGTCGCGTCTGCCTCGCCAGAAACAACCACGGCCAGACGAGCCCTCGCAGCAGGTCCGCGAGCGTGCTCGGAAGCTTGACTGGGATAGATAACGACGCGGCGATCCGACACCCCTCCTAGGTGGTGGATTTGGAGCCTCCATCGTTATCGGTTCGCTGAGCAGAGGGGTTTGGTTCGGCCGGTGGTTCATCCCGTGTCGCTTCCTCGGATCCATCCCCCACCGATTCCTGACCGGTTTTATCCCGGACCTTCGGCTTCTCAATCGGATTACCCGCAGCGTCCAGCTCACCCTCAAGATCGTTATGCCCGTAATCAACCGGCGGCGGCACCTCGCTCCGCCACGGCTGATCCGCTATCAGCTGCCGCGCCGCACGCATCCCCGTAATCATCGCACGACGATCCGACATCCGACCCGGAGCCTCGTGCTGGCCATACCCAGGCGGGCCCTCCTCCTTGTACAAGTGCACCGTCGTCGTCGGAAACGCAAACGACACCCCGATCGTGTCCGCCAGCCGAACAATGTCCACCAGCAACCGCTCACGCTCCCGAAGCTCCGTCGACCAGTCCGGCACCTCGAAAAACAGGTAAAGCAGCGTGTCAATGCTCGAACTGTTGAACTCGTTCACCCAGACCTGGTAGTAGTCCTTCCGCGTATACGGATGATGACGAATCAGCTCCCGCACACCCTCCGCAAAAGCCAGCAGCTTGTCAGGCGGCGTGTCGTACTGAAGGCTCAACGTCGACTTCCATCGCCGATACTTCCGCCGACCGTAGTTGTCCACGATCGCCCGCACCAGGTTGGCATTCGGCACCGTGATCTGCGAGTTGTAAAACGTCCGGATCCGCGTCGACCGAAAACCCACCGACTCCACCATCCCCTCGTGCTGGTCCACCACCACCCAGTCGCCAATATCAAACGGACGATCCACCAGCACCGCCACCGAACCAAAGAAGTTCTCCACCGTGTCCTTCGCCGCAAACGCAAACGCCACACCCCCGATACCCAGCGAAGCAATCAGCGGCCAAACCTCGATCCCCAAAGTGTTCGCCCCGTAAAGCAAACCAATCGCGATCACAAAAATCTTCAGCGTCTTACGCACCAGCGGGATCACAATGTCATCCACCCGCGTCGTCGTTGCCTCAGCATGACGCGTTAACACACTCCCCACCAGGTCAATCAGCCGCAGCGCCGAAACCACGCCCGCCAGCACCGAGAAGACCGCCAACGCACCCTTCGCCACCTCATACACCACCCCCTCAAACTGCAGAAAATCCAACGCCAACTGGCAGAAGATCGCCGCCGCATACAAACCAAACGGACGCGTCGTCCGCCGAAGCTCCTCCCGCCTGGTCTTGGCCCCCTGCTCACGTATCTGACGGTGAATGATCAGCCGAAGCAGCGTCTGCACGCTGAAATCAATCAGCACCGCAATGAAGATAAACAGAAACAGCGCGATCCACTGCCAGTAAGCCAGACCCAACAGATCCTGCTGCACCAGATAAGCCGGCGCGAACGTCTCGATCCAGTCCTGCACGACCTGGTAACGCGGATCGCTAGGCGGACCATCAATCTCAATCGCCAGCCCACCCCCTGACGCCCCACCAGCCTGAGCCTCCTTCGCCGACGGCTCCGCAACCCCCATCTGCACCGGCACGCCGGTCAGCTGCGCAAGCGCCTCCTTCGTGGCCGACCCGCCAGTAGAACCGCCAGCTTCGACACCCTCCGTCTGAGCTCCCGCGCTCTCCGGCACAGAAGTGCTGTTCTGAATGGCCAGCCCCACAAACCCCACCACAGCGAGTATCACGCAGGCAGCAATGAACAGACGGTAGAGAAAAGTGGTCATCGAATGATTCGGACGTTGCGGCGGCCATCATCGTCGGTCTTCTCACCGGGCCGACCTGGGTGCTGGGTCCCGAGCAGGCCTGAAAGCGTATCCAGAACCAACGCAATGAGCGAGAACACCACATAACTCACCAGGCCCACCACCACGGCCAGCAGCAGCAACGCCAACAACGGCAGCAAAATCACCAGAACCGCCAGCAGGATCGCCACCGACAGCGCCCAGTTTGCCCGAGCGTTACGACCCCACGCATCGCGCCGGGCCCACACATGCGTGAAGCCCCGACCGCCTGCCTGATTGTCCTCAAACCCCCAAATCATCAGATCATGCTAGATGGCCTCAGCAACCCGTGCAACGAAAACGACCAAAAGAAACGCTGGAGAACACCGCCCCAACCGTCGATGCCCTGACAGACCTCATGTTCAGTAAGGGGAACGAGATGGGAATCGCGAGCAGCACGTCAACCAGTCAGCAGGCCCAGGGATCCATCAGCGACGCCGAGAAGGTCGTCGAACCAGCCATCCGCGAGATCGGCCACATCGCCACCCTCCCGGAAATCACCATCAAAATCATGGACCTGATCGATGACCCCGACGCCACCGCGCAGGACCTCAACCAGCTGATCGAAGGCGACCCCGCCCTCGGCGCCCGAATCCTCAAGGTCGTCAACTCCGCCTTCTATGGCGTGCCCGGACAGGTCGCCTCCATCAACCGCGCCATCGTCCTCCTCGGCCTCAACGCCATCAAGAACATCGCCATCGCCGCGAGCCTCACCAAACTCTTCCGAGGCGGAAAAATCGTCAAAGGCTTCAACGCCAAAGACCTCTGGCTGCACAGCACCGCCACCGCTGCCGCCTCCAAGCTCATCGTCAACGAACTCTCCATGGGCTACCTCGACGAAGCCTTCCTCGCCGGACTCATCCACGACCTCGGCCTCATGGTCGAAATCCAGTCCCGCCGACCCAAGTTCGTCAAGTGCATCGAGAAGGTCGAAGCCAACAACGGCCTCCTCCTCCGAGACGTCGAACGCGAGGTCTTCAAGGCCACCCACGAAGACTTTGGCCGCGTTCTCGCCCGAAACTGGAAGTTCCCGCCAGCCCTCGTCAACGTCGTCGGCGGACACCACGAACCCGAAAAGTACGACGGCGAAGAAGCCGTCCTGCCCACCATCGTCGCCGTCGCCGACACCCTCGCCGCCAAGGCCGGCTTCGGCTACACCCGAGGCGAAGAACGAACCGAACCCAAACCCGAATGGCTCGAGTCACTCGGACTCACCCAGGAACAAATCAACCGGATCGAAGAGGCCCTGCCCGACGCCGTCAACGAAGCCTCCGCCCTCATGAAGGCCTGATCCGGCTAACGATCTCTTTTCCCTCCGGGCGGCGGATCGTCAGGGTTCGTCGCCTTTTCCAGGCTCTCGGAGAGGCACCATGACCGAAGTCGTCCGCCAGTTCGAATTCGATGTCATCGACGGCCAAGGCGTCATGCGCCGAAGACTCAGAGTCATCGGCCGCGACCAGCGAAACGCCGAACACATCCTCAAACGCGGCATGCCTGGCTCCGTCATCCTCCGCTGCGACGAAATCGCCAAAGGCAAACTCGTCGCAGCCAGACCCGAACCAGCCAGGCCCACACCGCAGCAGTCCGACATCAGCGAAGCCGCCTGATCACCACCTCGTACAACCAAAAAAAACCACGCCGCCCACTCGAGGGACGGCGTGGCTTTGTTTTCTAAACCAACAGGTCAATCAGGCCTTCGCCTGACGACGGGCAGCCAGCAGACCCAGGCCGAGCAGACCAGCAGCAGCAGCCGTCGGCGTCGGGATGATGGGAGGCGGAGGCGGCGACTGCATGAAGTACATCTGGTCCTGACGTACAGCCGTCAGACCGCCACTCGGCGACGAAAGACCGCCGAGGCTGTAATCCAGAGGACCTGCGAAACCGACCGCCGCCGACAGCAGACTGTCCGCGTCGCTAAGCCAGGTCGCGTTACCGGAGGTCACACGGAAATTACCCGTGTCGATATCCACACCGGCCAGCGGGGTCACCTGCTCGTTCACAACCTCCCAGATCGCGATCTGGAAAGGAACGATCTGAGCCGTCGTCCAGCTGCCGATCGCCGCACCAAACGTATCGATCGCGTGGTTGGCCAGCTTGGTCAGCAGCGTCGCACGAGCGATGCCCATCGGGCTCGGGTTCGTCCCGCCGTTGTCCTTCGGTGCGTCCCAGATATCCACAACGTCGTAAGTCGCGTTGCTGCCCACCGTCTCGAACGCCTCGATGCAGAACGTGATCAGGTCCGAGGCCGGGGTCGTCACCGCACCCAGATCGGCAATATCAAGCGTGTCGCTCGCCGCACGATCCGACCAGGTGAACCGGCCGCCCGTAACGCTCTGATAGGAAGAGCCGCTATTGGTCGAGATGCTGACCGCCTGACCCGAAAAGCTCTCCCGGTGCAGGGCAATCGTGCCCGCCTGAGCCGCGATCGCACCAGCGCCAAGCAGCATCGCCGCAGCGCACAAAGTTCCAGTGACGTGGGTGTTCATGAGTTCCTCTCCGAACGGTTGTGTGTACTCCCAGCCACAAAAGTAACCCACGTCCCATAACAAGGCAAGCCTATCTAAACGACAATAAACTGAATTACAGGAAAATCCTAGCTTGTTAACAGCCCAGCTTAACAACCATGCAAAGAAAACCGCCGGCCTAGAACAGGCCGGCGGTCTCACGAAAATTAGAATCGAACCGAAACTCAGGCCTTGGCCCGACGACGAGCCACAAGAGCACCCAGACCCAGCAGGCCGGCACCCGCAGCCGTCGGCGTCGGAACCACGGGAGGCGGGCCAGAAGGCTTACGCACCGTGATCTGGTCCTGGATCCGAGCCGTCAGCGACTCGAAAGGCGAACCGAAACCGATCAGCTCCACACCAGCATCAGCCACCATCGCCTGATCCAGCAGGTTCTGAGCCGTCGTCGCGATCACATGGCTGCTGCCATACCGCGAGTAGAAATCGCCACGATCCGAGGTGTTGCTCTGCATGATGTTCAGGGTCTGCATGCCCTGCACCACCGCCTCGTTGACAACCTCCCAAACGGCCAGCTGGAAAGCCTTGATGTAGTTCACATCGAAGCTGCCATTGACCTTCCAGTCATCCTCATCCGTTCCCAGGAAGCCCACAGCGAACAGCTTGCCCAGGTTATCAGCACGGATCGCACCCATCGGGTTCGGGTTCGGACCGCCAACATTGTTGTTCGGCATCTGCTCAGCTTCGAGCACCGCGTACTGGCTCGGTGCCGTGTTCACGCTCTCGAAAGCCTCGATGCAGAACGCCAGGAAGCCCGAAACCGTGCCGTTACCCTTGGTGATGTCCGTGAAGTGAACATCGGGAACGGCCCCCGCATCCTGTGTCCAACGAATCAGACCAGCACTACGGTTGCCAAAGTTCGTCTTGATCGAACCACCGACGTAGCTCTCGTAGTCCAGCGTCACAATGCTGGTCGCCTGGGCCTGGCTGGTAAAGCCGGTCGTCAGTGCGGCCGCCACAGCGGCGGCAGTAGTCATCGACAAACGAGTCATCATCTCCCCAATCACGTAGCGTTCAGAAGAATGGCCAGCCCGCGGCCAGCACCCGGGAAAGATGCCATTCACGCCAACGATTCAAAGCCCCACCGTCCGAAAATCACCAGAATCAAAAAGCAACCGACCGCGCATCCGGAAGCCCATCTCGCAAACCCCGAAACCCCACAACCCACAAACCCCACGCAGCTTCACACACCCGCCAATCAGCCGCCGAAACACACCCCAGGCAGACAGACCGACAGCCAGCCCATCACCCCCGTCATGCCCAACAAAACTCACGCCGCGATACGAACGATTAACGGTCCTTACGGAGAGGCTGTTTCTGACCCGCCACCGTCATGGGCAGGCCATACAGATCAATAAACCCACGCGCCGCCGTGATGTCGTACCCGTGCATCGCGAAGCTCGCCAGGTCCTCGTCGTAAAGCGAGTTCGGGCTCGTCGCCTCCACCGCCATTGCCGAGCCCTTGTACAGCTTCACCTTCACCTCGCCACTCAACACCTGATTCGACTGGTCGATGAACGCCTGCATCGCATAACGAAGCGGGTGGAACCACTGGCCGTTGTAAACCAGCTCCGCATACCGCGACGCCAGCCGCAGCTTCTCGTGGAACAGATCCCGCTCCAGACAGATCTGCTCCAGCGCCTTATGCGCCTCATACAGAATCGTCCCGCCAGGCGTCTCATACACACCACGCGACTTCATCCCCACCAGCCGGTTCTCAACCAGAAGCGTCGTCCCCACCGCGTGCTTCCCACCAAGCGCATTAAGCTGCGCGATGATCTCGTGCCCGGCCAGCTTCTTCCCGTTGATCGCGACCGGATCACCCTTCTTAAAAGTGATCGTCACCGTCGCCGCCTTGTTCGGCGCCTTCTCAGGCGTCGTCGCCATCACCAGACAATCGTTCCACTTCGGCTCCGACCCAGGCGACTCGATCTCCGCACCCTCATGCGAGATGTGCCACAGGTTCCGGTCCCGCGAATAGATCTTCTTCTTGCTCTGATCAATCGGAATCTTGTGCTTCTTCGCATAGTCGATCGCCGTCTCACGATCCGTCAGACCCGACACAAGAAAACGCGGGTCCTTCCAGGGCGACACAATCTTCAGCTTCGGATTCAGCGCCTTGTACGTCAGCTCGAACCGAACCTGATCGTTCCCCTTGCCCGTCGCCCCATGCCCCACCGCGTCCGCCTTCGTCTGCTTCGCCACCATCACCTGATGCTTCGCAATCAAAGGCCGCGCAATGCTCGTCCCCAGCAGATAGTCCGACTCATACACCGCGTGCGCCCGCAGCATCGGGAAGCAGTATTCCTCCGCGAACTCCTTACGAAGATCCTTCACCACCACCTCATCCGCGCCCGAGGCGTAAGCCTTCTTCTCGATCCCCTTCAGCTCATCCCCCTGCCCCAGCTCCGCCGCGAACGCCACCAGCTTCACACCCGGATAACGGTCCTTCAACCAGGGCAGAATGACCGAGGTATCCAGCCCACCCGAGTAGGCCAGCACAATCTTCTTGGGATGCTTCTCAGCAGACATATCGCGACTCCTTCTTAAGAGCAGCGATCATAGAAAAAGCCCGCGGCATGTGTCGCCACGGGCTCACAACGGTCTCTGTTTTCAACCAGATTCAAAGAGCCAGCTCTTCGAGCTCCTCGGCCGCCTTCTCCAGATTCATCGAACTGTCCAGCAGCGTGTCCTCCAGCCCCTTGCGCAGCTTCCGAAGCGCCCGGTTTTGGATCTGCCGCACACGCTCCTTGGTCAGCCCGATCCGCTGCCCCACCTGCAGCAACGTCCGCGCCTTGTCGTCCGGGTCATCCTCTCCCAGACCAAACCGCTCCCGAATCACCGTGCGCTCGAGGTCCGTCAGACCCGCCGCGTGGTGATCCAGCAGCTGCGCCGCGTGCTCGGCACAATCCTGTTCCTGCTCCGCGGCCTTCCGCTGAGCATGGTCCGACCGCTCAAAGTCCGGGTTGGCTTCAACAGGAAACAGCTTCCGATACCGCGTCGTCTTCTCACCCAGACGGCTGAACGCCTTCAGGATCGAACGACACGCATACGTCGAAAACTTGAACCCACGCCCCGCATCAAACTTCTCAATCGACCGCACCAGCGCCAGGTTGCCCTCCGCGATCATCTCCGTGAACTCCAGCCGACTCCGCTCAAACTTCCGAGCCATCGCCAGCACCAGCGCCACGTTGTACTCCGCGATCATCTCACGCAGCTCAAGCGCCCGCGCATCCCACGCCAGCAACCGCTCCGCCTGACGGATACCCACCCGACGCGTCTGAATCGCCGAACGAGCCTCCTCCGCCTGAAAACGACAGTAGTTGTACGACGTGAAGATCACCCGCTCCTGCGCCGCCGTCAGCAACTGCGGGCTGTTGGACTGGGCAAGCTGGAGAACCGGGGTCTCCCGCTCGAGGTGGTAATACCAGTCAACCGACGGCCGCTTGATCGCTTCCGCCTCAGCCAACATCTCCTCCATCGCCAGCTCATCATTAAAAAGATCGCTTGCCATGAAGTCGATCGGGCCTTCCAGCAACTCAAGAAGACGCTCAACTCGCGCTTCACTAAGGTCGCTCGGCAGCGACCAGGAGGACTGCGATGACGGACGCTCGGACGCGTTGCTGATGTTTCCTACCACAGTGGGCCTCTCTATCCTTGAGGGTGCCTGAACGAAAATCGTCTAAAAAGTCCATAACGGTCATCGACAACTTAGTACTTTCCCCTAGAATTGTCTACCCTCCAAACCAACTTTCTGCCCCTTTTGACCGTTTTAGGGTAAATCTGGGTGGTTTTTGCCCCATTTAGGCCTAATCTGGCTTCGATAAAGCGCCTACGGTTGCACCAGAGGTTTCAGCATGCCAAAGACCTACCTGACAACCCGAGAAATGGCCCGAGCCATCGACGTCAGCCCATCCACCATGAAACGATGGGTCGATCTCGGCACCATCCGCGCTCCAAGAACCGCCGGCGGCCACCGACGCATCCCCCTCGATGAAGCCGTCCGCTTCATCCGCACCAGCGGCATGCCCGTCCGCGACCCCGCCGCCATGGGACTGCCCGAACTCGCCGCCGGCCTACGCGACCGCTTCGCCGCCTTCGAGCACTTCCCCGCCGAAGATGCCGAAACCCAACCCCCAACCACACACCCGCTCGCCGAAGCCCTCGCCCAAGGCGACGTCGTACGCTTCCGCGGCGTCCTCCTCGACCTCTACCTCCGAGGTACCTCCGTCGCCACCATCTGCGACGGCCCACTCGCCAACCTGCTCAACCCCCAACGCCCCACCAACAACACCACCAAACCCAGCGAACACGTCGCCCACGGCCACCGCGACGCCGACCTCTGCGTCCAGGGACTCAGCCACATCCGACAACTCCAACCCAGCGCCCCGGCCGGAGCCCCCCGAGCCGTCGGCGGCGCCGCACCCGACGACCGCTCGGAAGTCGGCACCGTCATGGCCGCCACACTCCTTGGCGACCTCGGCTGGGATGTCCTCAACCTCGGGGCCGCCACCCCCGCAGAAGTCCTCGCCTCCGCCGTCGCTCTCGAACAGGTCGATCTCGTCTGGATGATCGTCTCACGCACCTGCACCACCGACGAACTCAACAGTTGGATCAACACCCTCGCGACTGCCATTCAGGGCCGCTCCACCACCGCCGCCATCCTCGGCCACGACCTGCCCCACATCGATCGCCCCCTCCCCGAAAACCTCCACCTCTTCGATACCTGGGCCGCCTTCGAAACCACCATCAAAGACCGCACCGCCAGCTGATTCAGCCACCACCTCCGGGGACCCACCACCGTTCAACGACAACGACAGCGTTATAGTGCGGGCCTCTATTACGTCGCCCCCTCCACCAGAAAGAACGCCAAATGGCCAAAAAACAGCCAGCCCCATCCGGGAAAGCCAAAACCCCAAACACCTCGACACCCCCCAAACTCCTCGCCGCCCTCGCCACCACGCCAGGCGTCCCCGGCCGCGAGCATCGGGTCCGCGAACTCATCACCAGAGAAGTCAAACCCCTCGTCGACGACCTGCGAACCGACCGCCTCGGCTCGCTTATCGCCACCAAAAAACCCAAGCGACGATCCGGCAAGGCCATCGCCGACCCCACCCGCATCATGGTCGCCGCCCACATGGACCAGATCGGCTTCGTCGTCAAACACATCGACACCAAAGGCTTCCTCCGACTCAACGCCGTCGGCGGCTTCGACACCCGTAACCTCTTCGCAAGACTCGTCACCGTCTGCCCCGATGTCCGCGACCCGAAGAAAGACCTCCCCGGCGTCCTCAACCCAGGCGGCAAACCCGTCCACATCGCCACCCCCGAAGAACGCAAGAAAGTCCCCGAGATCGACGAACTCACCGTCGACCTCGGACTCCCCGCCGAAGAAGTCAACAAACGCGTCCGCATCGGCGACATGGTCGTCCTCGACGCTCCCGTCCGAACCATCGGCGGCTCCGTCGTCTCACAGTGCATGGACAACCGCGTCGCCTGCTACATCGCCATCGAAGCCCTCCGACGACTCCAGAAACACGAAGCCGAAATCAACGTCGTCTTCACCGTCCAGGAAGAAGTCGGCCTCCGCGGCGCAGGACCCGCCGCCTACGGACTCAAACCCGATGTCGGCATCGCCCTCGACACCACCCTCTGCTGCGACACGCCTGGCGTCCCCGACACCGAACGGGTCACCGAGCAGGGCAAAGGCGTCGGCCTCAACGTCATGGACGGCGCAGCCATCACCGACCTCGACCTCTACGAGCAGTTCGAGTCCCTCGCCAAAAAACGCAAAATCAAAGCCCAGCGAACCCTCCTCCACCGAGGCGGAACCGACGCCGGAACCATCCAACGCGCCGGCGAGGGCATCCCCGTCATGACCCTCCTCACACCCACACGCTACATCCACACCGTCACCGAAATGGTCCACCTCGACGATGTCGAAGCCGCCATCGCCCTCCTCACCGCCTACTTCGAGACCGCCTGATTCCTTGCACACAACAAAGGATCAACCCATGACAACCGGCTGGCTCCGCACATTCGCCGCAGCGATCATCGCCCTCGCGATCGCACCGATTGCCGGCGCCCTCCCCGCCACCGACGACGTCGTCATGTACGAGATCAACCCCCGCGCGTTCTCCGAGCAAGGCGACCTCGACAGCATCACCGCCAACCTCGACCGGCTCGAACGCCTCCACGTCAACGTCATCTGGCTCATGCCCATCCACCCCATCGGCGTCGAGCGCTCCGTCGGCGACCTCGGCTCGCCCTACGCCGTCCGCGACTACCGAGCCGTCCGACCCGAACTCGGAACCCTCGAAGACCTCCGCGAACTCATCGCCGAAGCCCACCGCCGCGACATGGCCGTCATCCTCGACTGGGTCGCCAACCACACCGCCTGGGACCACCCCTGGATCAACACCCAGCCCGACTGGTACACCCGCAACGACGCAGGCGACATCACCCACCCGCCTGGCACCAACTGGCTCGACGTCGCCGACCTCGACTTCGACAACCCCGAACTCCGCCAGGCCATGATCGACGCCATGATCTTCTGGGTCCGGGACGTAGGCGTCGATGGCTTCCGCTGCGATTACGCCGATGGCGTCCCCGTCGACTTCTGGGCCGAGGCCAACGCCGCCATCCGCGCCGCCGTCAACCGCCCTATCCTCATGCTCGCCGAAGGCGCCCGCAAAGAGAACCTCACCGAAGCCGGCTTCGACATCAACTTCGACTGGTCCTTCTACGACGGACTCAAACGAACCTTCACCCAGAACGAGACCGCCTCCAGCCTCCACCTCCGACATCTCGAGAACTACCGCGACCTCCGCCCCGATCAGCACTGGCTCCGCTGGATCACCAACCACGACCAGTACGCCTGGGACGGCTCCCTCATCGAACTCTTCGGCAGCGTCGACGCCTCCCTCGCCGCCTACGCCATCGCCCTCTACCAAGGCGGGGTCCCCCTCATCTACAACGGCCAGGAACTCGCCCACCCTGAACGCATCCCCTTCTTCAGCCAGCAACCCCTGGACTGGTCCCAAGGTCCCGAAGTCACCGCCCGCTACCAACAACTCATGCGGGTCTACCACCAAAACCCCGCCCTCCGCTCCGGCCGCCTCGCCGACCTCAGCAACGACGACGTCGCCGCCTTCCTCCGCTACGACGACCACAACACCCTCCTCATCCTCGTCAACGTCCGCAACCACCCCGCCAGCCTCACCCTGCCCTGGCCACAACCCGCCCGCGACCTCCTGACCGGCAAAAACCACCAAGTCACCCGACAGGTCACCCTCACCCCCTACGAAATCCGCGTCCTCGCCCTCGATTAACCAGCCCACGAGCCCCCGCCCGAACCGGGTATACTGCTAGCACGCTACGGGGCGTAGCTCAGCTTGGTAGAGCGCGGTCTTTGGGTGGCCGAGGTCGCACGTTCAAATCGTGTCGCCCCGATTCTTCGTAGCTCGTCGAGTGTCAACTCGGCGAGCGGAGAAGAATCGCCCTTCGTAGCTCTCCGAAGCTTTAGCGAAGGAGAGCTACGAAGGGCGAACTCCCTCCAACATAGGGCAAACGCCCATGAAATACGTCTACCTCCTACGCAGCCAGTCCCACCCCAACAAAACCTACATCGGCTGCACCCAAGACTTCCAGAACCGCCTCAAACAACACAACGACGGCGATTCAACCCACACCTCCCGCTTCACCCCCTGGCAACCCGAAGTCGTCGTCCGCTTCGAAGACGACAACAAAGCCCAATCCTTTGAGCGATACCTCAAATCCGGCTCCGGCCACGCCTTCGCCAAACGCCACTTCTGGTAGTGAGATGCGGGCTTAACCCGTCGCCAACAACGACAAATCCACCAGATCCACCACCCCGTCGCCGTTGAGGTCACTCGGCGTCGTTAAGTCTGATGGCTCGCTGGCTGACAGCAAACCCGCAAGCGTTTGCAGCTCGCCCCAGGACACATCACTCGGATCAAGCCCGGCAAGCGCGACGATCTCAGCAGTCAAAGTGACACCGTCAAGCACCAGCGTCGCTTCGGGCTCCATGGTGACCCGGCCATCCAGAGCTCCAAGCTCATCGATGGCAGTGACCTCCAGCCTTCCACCGAGATGAATGTCACCCAGCACAGTCGGCTGTCGCAACAGAAGCCTACCTTCAGTGAGAAGGGTCCCCGAACCGCTCTCTAGATAGGCCATCACCGAACCAGAGCTACCAACACTCGGCGGGTTGCCGCCGTTGTTACCGTTGTTACCAGGCAACTCACTAGCAGGAATGTACGTCGGGAAATTCGGGTTGTTGACCGGATGGCCGACGATCTGCAGCAGGCCCGAACCCGTATCGATCGTCCCGCCCTGCGTGTTCTGGCCGTTACCGGGCTGCGTGACCACCACCTGCCCGGGCTGACCGGTGTCCGGCTGGATGCCCGTACCGGTCCAGATGTTGCCCATGATCCGACTGCTGTAGTCAAACGTCTCAGAACTCGTGTGCGTCAGCGTCAGGTCCCACGGCGCCGCGTAGTAGTCGATCATCCGGATCTCGCCGACGTTCTCCGAGGTCTTCTCGTACACGTACAGCCCCGCCGTCACCGTCTCGTCGGGTGCGCCGGGCAGGAACACCCGATACGTCCCCGGCCGGTTGCCGCTCTGGCGACCAAACGCGATGTCATGCCGCGGAGCATCCGTGTAGAACGTCTGACCCGGTGCCGATTCGAAGTAGAGCTCCTCACGGCTGATGTTGTCAGGCGCCCAGCCAGGCGACGACTGAATGCCAAACACGGAGCTAGCTGACTGAACCGACTGCACGATCACCACACCCGACTCAGAGCTGTTGGAGATTACAACGCGCTCCGCTTGCTTCGCCAGGTAGCCACTAAGGTCACCGAATCTCGATGCCGCAACATTGTTGCTCACGTCATTGTCCTGCAGCCCGTCTAGCCGCACCCGCGCCGCGATCGTGTAGCCCGAGGTCACCTGCGTCAGATCGGCGTCGATCTGCAGCCGGGCGTTCCTCGAACGATCAACGCCCAGGTTCCGCAACTTCACCTGCTCGGAGCCGAGCGACACGTGCGTGCTGCCATCCTGCGCGATCGCGATCAGGTCCACCGTCGCCGTATCGTCGCGATCGAACTTGAGGTTGCCGTCGTTTGTCAGCGTCAGGTGAACCCGCCCTTTGGCCTCGACCATGCCAGAATCGTCGTGCGCCACCCGGGTCGGCAGCTGCACACGGGTGATGTGCGCGTGGAGGTCGATGTCCCGGGCATCGATCCTGAACAGGAAAGATCGGTCGGCGTCGTTGGCCGCATCACCGGGAGCCTCGGCGATCGGGCCGGTCGGCTGGAGCTCAACCGCTAGCCGGTTGTTGCCCGCTTCGGCGTTCGCCGGCAGCTCGACACGCAGCTGGAACCGCTTGGCCTTGCCGGGCTTGAGGTTGCTGATGTTCAGCGTCCGGGTCTCGATCGTCGTCGTGCCGGTCGGGCCGACGAGATTGATCGCGACCTCCACACGCTGGCCCCGGTCGTAGGCCACGTTGCCCTGATGCGTCACGATGATGGGGATGTTCACCCGGGGCGTCTGCCCCTGGATCACGCCCGCTGGCAGCCGGAACCGCTCGTGCCGGATCGCCAGCGCCAGGTCGCGGTGGATCGGCGTTGCGTTCAGGGTGTTCGGGACGTTGTCCGTGAAATTGGTCAGGGTGTACTGCGCTGTCCCGGCCGGGTCGGCCTCGTCCGCCGGGTTGATCGCGACCGAGAGGGTGTAGGTCGCCGGATCGTCGGGCAGGTCGGTGCGGACGTTGAAGTTCACGTTCCGCGTCTGCCCGGGCTTAAGCGCGCCCAGCCGCTGCTGACGCTCAGCGAGCACAACCGTCTCACCCGTCCCATCGGCCGTCGCCAGAAGGACAAAGCTGTGCCGCTCCCGCGGATCCAGATTCAGATTCCCCGCGTTCGTCACCGCCACCGACACCCGCCCCCGAACCTGCTGCCCCGCCACCGTCTCCGCCGGCAACGTATTCCGCGTCACCGTCCCGGTCATCTCATGATGCGCCGCTTCGATCGTGATGGGCTGAAGGGAGACATCCTCCCTCACGTGCCCCGAGGTTTTGCTCCGTACAGCGACGTAGTAACTGCCGGGCGTCAGATCATCCGGCAGGTCGATCTTGGTGTTGACGTTCTTTCCACCGCCCGGTCGGACGCCACGCAGACCGATCTCTTCCGGTGTCCCGATAGGGATCGCCGTATTCAAGTTCGATGATCTTTGGGTCGTCAGGAAATACTCGAGATCCGAGTGATACCCGGCTTTACCTGCGCCGCTGTTGGGCGTGTTGCTGTAGGCCATACGAAGCCGCAGCTCCAGCTCGGCATCCGGCGTCAGCACCAACGACTCGGCGAGCCGATCGTCATTAATCACGGGATGAATATATCCCGCCCTAAACGGCGGCGGCGCAGGCTTACGCGGCTTCGTGTTGGTGTTGGTATTTGTAACACTAGTCGCAGTTATCGAAACGCCTGTATTCGAGGTTGCAGCCGATCCAGAACTCGCGTGCTGAACAGCTCCAGAAGCAATAGAAGCAGATCCTCCTCCAAGGGCTGTCTCAGAAATCATGAGTGAGTACTCGACGGGGAAGGCGGAGACAAAGTCGTCGTCGAGCGTGAGGTCGCCGGGGGCATCGATGGTGACGAGCTTGGCGTCGTGGTCGATGGTGATGGTGGCGTCGGCGGGGTTGTCGTCGTAGAAGGCGGCGGTGAGCTCGTCGGCCCAGGGGGTGCCGGAGAGGAGCAGGCGCGGTTCGAGGGGTTCGAGCCGGGGTTGGCTGGGGGTGTTGTTGGGCGACTGGTTGTCCCGCGGAAGTGATGGCATGGCGAATCCTGTCCCTGATCCCGGCAAGCGGGGCGTTTTCCCGGCTGAGAGGCTGTCAGGCCGGAATCTTGCGATTTCAGTGTACCTAGGGGTGGTCGGAAACGAGGCGATTTGGGCTGAAATGGTCGAAAAAGGGTCGATTCCTGACCGTTTTAGGGGTGATTAAACCTGTGTGCGGAGCGGGTGGTGAGCCGATATGCGATAAATCTCAAGCGGCATGCGGCCCTCCTTAGATATGACCGAATCTTCGACCTCATCCCAGGCTTTCCGTTCGTCGTCGGCTGCGCCGGCGATGACGCCGTTGTTTGTGGATCTGGACGGGACGCTGATTACGACGGATTGCATGGCGGAGAGTCTGATCGGGGTGGTGCGGAAGTCGCCTCGGCGGGTGCCGGAGGTGGTGCGGGCGTGGCGGGCGGAGGGGCGGCCGGAGCTGAAGCGGTTGGCGGCGGAGATCTCGGGGCTGGACGTGGCGACGCTGCCTTACCGGCCGGAGACGCTTGATCTGATTCGGCAGGCGCGGGAGGCGGGGCGGCCGGTGGTGCTGGCGTCGGCTTCGCATCGGGATGTGGTGCGGGCGGTGGCGGATCATCTGGGGTTGTTTGATGACGTTCTGGCTTCGGCGGATGGGGTGAATCTGAAATCGGAGAAGAAGCTCGCGGCGATTCGGGCATGGTGTGCGGAGCGAGGGTACGAGCGGTTTGCGTATGCGGGGGATGCGCACGCGGACCTGGCGGTGTGGCCGGGGTGTCATGAGGTGATTGCGGTGGCGCCGTCCGGGCGACTGAAGCAGGCGATGGCGCGGGAGGGTTTGCGGCCGAGGGTGATCGGGGATGGTCGGCTGCGGTGGTCGGAGGTGTGGAAGCTGATTCGGCCTTATCAGTGGTCGAAGAACGTGCTGGTGTTTCTGCCGGCGGTGATCGCGCACGACTTCATGGATTGGGACGTGCTGCTGGCGGTGACGGTGGCGTTTGTGGCGATGTCGCTGTTGGCGTCGGCGGTATATGTGGTGAACGACCTGCTGGACGTGGAGGCGGATCGTCATCATCGATCGAAGAAGGAGCGGCCGTTTGCGGCGGGGACGGTGCCGTTGGCGGCGGGGTCGTGGATCGCGGGGTTGCTGGGTGTGCTTGGGTTGGGTCTGGCGGTGGCGTTTTTGCCGTGGGCGGCGGTGGGTGCGTTGCTGACGTATCTGGTGCTGACGCACCTCTATAGTTTCTGGCTGAAGCGCAAGCCGATGGTGGATGTGCTGGTTTTGGCGTCGCTTTATACGTTGCGGGTGCTGGTGGGGGCGTGGTCGTTTGATCACGAGCCGTCGAAGTGGCTGCTGGCGTTTTCGATGTTCTTCTTTTTATCGCTGGCATTCGCGAAGCGGTATACGGAGGTGCTGCGGCTGGAGAACGATGCGGACGCGGATGTGAGCGGGCGGGGTTACAAGCGGCCGGACATCGCGCTGATCCGGGCGATGGGGCCATCGACGGGTTTTTTATCGGTCTTGGTGCTGGCGATGTTCATCGCGGACGCGAGTCCGATCTGGTATCAGCGGCCGAGTCTGCTGTATCTGAATTGTGTGCTGCTGCTTTACTGGGTGGCGCGGGTGTGGCTGATTGCGCATCGGGATGAATTGCACGATGACCCGCTGGTGTTTGCGCTGCGGGACATGACGAGCCGGATGGTGGGTCTGGGGGCACTGGTCATCTTTGTTCTGGCGAGCGGGGCGTGATCGGCTAGTCTGTGGGGGTCCCGTGGCTCTGTCGGGTCTGCTTGCTTCTGGCCTGTCCATTTCACCCTCTATCGGGAGGGCGTTTGATGCCCGACTCTGATGTGCAAGTGTCCCGTTCGCTCGCGAAGCGTCTGATGCGTCCGGGGTTCTGGTTGTTCCTGATCTGCATTGTCAGTGCTTACTGGGTGGGGAGTGCGGTCCCGCCTAGCTGGATCAGCCAGAGCACGGTGCTGGATGCTTTCCAGAAGGAGGGTGGCGAGTGGGTGTATGTGTTCCGTGGGAACGAGGTGTCGCTGGCGGGGGCGGTGCCGATTGAGGACTCGCCGATTGCGGAGGCGAATCTGGCGGCGACAACAGCGGACGGGGCGCAGCCGGCGATCACGAGCCAGCTTGTTTACGAGGAGACCGAGGAGGGCTTGCGGTTCAAGGAGGTGCGGGTCTACAAGCACTGGTTCCTGTGGTCGTTGCTGCCGGCGTTTACGGCGATTCTGTTGTGTATCGCGACGCAGGAGCCGTTGACGTCGCTGGCGGGTGGGGCGATCGCCGGGGTGTTGCTTCTGGGTCAGTACAACCTGATCGATGAGGTGTTGATGCCGACGATCAGTTCGGAGTCGGTGGCGGAGGTGATTCTGCTTTACTGCGGTTTGCTTGGCGGGCTGGTGGGTATCTGGCAGCGTGGTGGGGCGGCGCTGGCGTTTGCGCACTGGGCGGCGAGTCATATCGTGACGGGTCCGCGGTCGGCGAAGTTTCTGACCTGGTTGCTGGGGGTGAGTTTCTTCCAGGGTGGGACGGTGTCGACGGTGATGGTGGGTGCGACGTCGCGGCCGATCAATGATCGCGAGAAGGTGAGTCATGAGGAGCTGAGTTACGTGGTGGATTCGACAGCGTCGCCTATTGCGGCATTGATCCCGCTGAATGCGTGGCCGGCTTATGTGCAGGCTTTGATTTTTGTGCCGGGCGTGGCTTTTCTGGCGACGCCTGAGGATCGGCTGGGGTTCTATTTCTCGTCGATCTTTCTGAGTTTTTATGCGTTGTTCGCGGTGATCGGGACGCTCTTGCTTTGTTTTGACAAGCTGCCGTTCATTGGTCGGAAGTTCAAAGCGGCGATGGTTCGGGCGCGGACGACGGGTGAGTTGAACCGGCCGGGTTCGACGCCTTTGTCTTCGAAGGAGTTGGAGGAGTCGGAGCCGCCCGTTGGGTTTGTGCCGAGTCTATGGAGCTTTGTGATTCCGCTGGGTTTGCTGATCACGACGGCGATCGGGACGTACGTGCAGACGGGTTCACCGAACGTGACCCTGGCGTTTCTGATTGCGTTTGTGGTGGCGATCGTGATGGAGATGATTCGGGGGATGACGGTGCACGAGGTGGTGGAGGGGATTGGTCTGGGGATCAAGGCGGTGGTGGTGGCTGCGCTGATTCTGGTGACGGCAATCATGGTGGGGAATCTGTCGAAAGATGCGGGCGGGGCGGCTTATCTGGTTTCGCTGCTGGGTGATCGGGTTCACTACGCGTTGCTGCCGGTGGCGTTGTTGTTTCTGACGATGATCATCTCGTTCTCGACGGGGACGAGTTGGGGGACGTATGCGGTGGCGTTCCCGCTGGGGATGCCGTTGGCGTGGGCGATTGCGCAGGGTCAGGAGCTTGGGAATCAGGAGCTGTACATGATGGTGTGCTTCGCGACGATCCTGAATGGTTCTCTTTACGGGGATCAGTGCTCGCCGATCTCGGACACGACGGTGCTGAGCGCGACGGTTTCGGGGGCGGACCTGATGGACCACGTGTGGACGCAGATTTATCCGGCTTCGGTCGCGATGGGGCTGGCGACGGTGTGCTGGACGGCGGTGGTGTTGTTGTTTGTGTGATTTACGAGAAGGAGTTGGTGTGATGCGTTGGATGGCGTTGTGTCTCGTGGTGTGCGCGGTGGTGGTGGGTGGTTGTTCCTCGACAGCGGAGTTGGCCGGCGCGGGTGCGAGGTCGCATGTGGATCAGTCCACGGGCGGGATGGTTGTCAGCAACAGCAGCGATGCTTCGGAGATTGGTGCGGCGATTCTGGGACGGGGCGGGAATGCGGTGGATGCGGCGATCGCGGTGCAGTTTGCGATGGCGGTGACGTGGCCGGAGGCGGGGAACATCGGGGGTGGGGGTTTCATGCTGGTGGCGCAGCCGGGCATGGACGCGGTGTGCATTGACTATCGGGAGGTGGCGCCGGGCGCAGCGACGGTGGATATGTATGCGTTTGGCGAGAATCGGCATCATCATCGGCATGTAGGTGTGCCGGGGACGGTGGCGGGGATGGCGATGGCGCATGGCCGGTATGGGCGGCTGCCGTGGCGGGAGTTGGTGTTGCCTGCGATGGCTCTGGCTCGGGATGGATTTGAGGTGGATGGTCATCTGGCGGCTTCGTTGAATCGGGTGTTGAATGATCCGAAGACGAAAGCAGCGGATAATCTGGCCGAGCTGCGGCGGGTTTATGGCAAGCCGGGTGGGGGCGACTGGGTGGATGGGGATGTGATGGTGCTGCCTGATCTGGCGGGGACGCTGGAGGTGATCGCGGAGATGGGGGCGATGGGGTTTTATCGGGGTGAGGTGGCGGAGCAGTTGGCGGCGAGTATGAGGCGTCACGGCGGGCTGATCACGGAGGATGATCTGGCGCTGTATCAGGCGAAGGCTCGGCTGGGGGTGCGGACGTCGTATCGGGGGTATGACGTTTATGGTGCGCCGCCTGCGAGTTCGGGTGGGATCACGATCGGTTTGATGCTCAACGTGCTGGAGACGTTTGAGGTGGGTGCGATGGATCGGTTTGGAGGCGAGCTGGTTCACCTGATGGCTGAAACGATGAAACGAGGTTTTCGGGATCGGGCTGCTTATCTGGGTGATACGGATTTTGTGGAGGTGCCGATGGAGCGGCTGACCTCGAAGCTGTATGCGCATGAGTTGGCGGCGGGGATCGGGCCGATGGCGACCAGTAGTGAGTCGTTAGCGCCGCCTATTGCGTTGGCGGATGAAGGGCCGAGCACGACGCATTTTTCGGTGATTGATGCGGAGGGGATGGCGGTTTCGAATACGACGACGCTTGAGCAGGCGTGGGGGAGCCGGGTGATTCCTGAGGGGCTGGGGTTTGTGCTGAACAACGAGATGGGGGATTTCAACTGGAAGCCGGGGTATACGGATCGGCGGGGTCGGATCGGTACGGAGGCGAACGTGATTGCGCCGGGCAAGCGGATGTTGAGTTCGATGTCGCCAACGATCGTGAAGAAGGATGGTGAGGCGGTGCTGGTGATCGGGTCGCCTGGCGGGCGGACGATCATCAACACGGTGCTGGGGATTGTGGTGAGCACGGTGGATCACGGGATGCCGTTGTGGGAGGCGATTGATGCGCCGCGGATGCATCATGCGTGGTTCCCGGATCGGATCACGCTGGAGGAGGGGTATGAGGCGGAGGTGATTGAGGCGCTCGAGGCGAAGGGGCACGAGGTGCGTGTGCGGGAGGGATCGCAGGGAGCGGCGCATGGGATCGCGATTGATCCCGAGACGGGTTTGCGGACGGGTGTGGCGGATTACCGGCGGGGTGGGTTGGCGGTGGGGGTGGAGTAGCCTGTTGTCCTTAGCCCCTTAGCGCCTGATTCACGATGACGATCAGCGTCGTCTTACGACGGCGAGTAGTCCGAGGAGAAGTGTGGCGGAGGCGGGCTCGGGGACGACGGTGCTCATGACGGTGTAGACGTCTGTGTTGTCGATGTAGGCTCCGCGGCGTGGGTCGATGCCGTCGGTGAGGTTGGCGAAGAGGTCGCTACCGACGCCCTGGGTCCAGAGAGGGACGAGTTCGTTGGTGTGGTTGGTGGACCACCAGATGGCTTCGGGGAGTTCGCCTGGGGCCTGGGCGATGGGGTCCTGCATGTAGATGGTTTCGGAGTCGGGTCCGAGGAGGAGGGCGTTGGCGTGATCGGTGGTGATGATGAGGAGGGTTTCGTCCCAGGAGCTTTCGGTTTCGACCCAGTCGATGACGGCGTCGATGGCTCGGTTGAAGGAGAGTTGTTCTTCGATGAGTCGCGGGAGGTCGTTGGCGTGGGCGGCTGAGTCGACGCTGGCTCCTTCGATCATGAGGAAGAAGCCGTCTTCGTCGGTTTTGAGGGTGTTGATGGCGGCCTGGCTGAGTTCGTCGAGGTCTGGCATGACGAAGGGGACGGCGCCGTTGGGGTTGGAGGCGTCGTAGACGGTGGGGTCGTAGGCATTGGTACGGCCTGTCGTGTCGCGGCTGTGGAGGCTGGAACTGACGGGGACGAGGCCGAAGAGGCGTTCGGGTGCGGGCTCGGAGCCTGCGGCGATGTTGGCGAGTTGGGTGGTGTTGTCGACGAACGACCAGCCGGCGGAGCCGTCGCGGAGGGCCTGGAGGTTGGCCTGGCTGACGGTGTCGTAGCTGGGTGTTCGGGGGACGCCTGCTGAGCCGAATTCGGGGTGTCCGGGGCTGATGATGACGTCGAGAAGGCCGTTGTGGATCATGTCGTGGCTGATGTTGGCCTCGTCGTTGCGGTCGATGTTGTTGGTGCCGAAGGCGGCGGGCGTGGCGTCGGTGAAGGGTTTGGTGGAGACGACGCCGGTCTTCTTTCCGAGTTTGGCGGCCTGCTCGGTGATGAGATCGAGCGGGTTCATGTTGAGGTCGACGGAGATGGCTGAGTTGTAGGTTTTGACGCCTGTGGCGAGAGCGGTGCCTGCGGCGGCGGAGTCGGTGATGCTGTTGGTGACGAGGTAGTCGTAAGCGGCGAAGCCCTGGGTCTCGACGATGTCGAGGGAGTTGGCGAAGTCGATGGCGAGTCCCTGGAGGGGTGCGGGGAGGGCGGGGTTGGGTGTGAGGGTGACCGGGGTGCCGCGGCCGAGGAGGCCGTTGTTATCGATGAGGCGGACGGTACCTGGTGTGTTGTCGTTGGCGGCGATGGGGTCGTATGAGCCGAAGCCGGGGAAGTTGGGGATTTCGTTGTAGAGTGATGGCAGGAGTCCGCCGGTGAGCACGGGGGCGATGGGCTGAGTGTGACCGGGGTAGGTGGTCATCCAGTGCTGGGTGAATTCGTTCTCCCAGGTCTGCTGGTACTGGAGTGCGGTGTTGGCATCGGTGCCGAACTGCCACTGGTTGGCTGCGCGCCAGGTGGTGTCGCCTGCGCCGTCGGAGATCATCAGGATGATGTTCTTGGCCTGTTGGGCCTGGGCCGTGGCGGGGATGAGGGCGAGTCCGAGGGCGGCGACGATGAGTTGGTTGGTTTTCATGGCGGGAACGTTACCGTTCCCGACGGGTTTGATTGCAAGGCTGGTGCGAGGTTCTTGTGAGGGTTTGGTAAAGCCGCCGAGTTATTTGAAGGTGTCGATGGTTGGGTTTTGGTGAGTCGATGGGCGTGCGCTTGGTGTCAATGCTTTTGCGTTCTGCGCTTGACGAAGGAGAGGCCGAGTGCGAGTGGCAGGAGGCTGGTGGGTTCGGGGATGTATCCAGCTGGCAGTGGTTTGCCGGGTATGGTTTCGAAGGCGTAGTCCTCGATGCGAACGTAGAAAGACTCTTCCTCACTGTCCTTGAAGAGTGCGGCTTCTATGCGTATCCAGCCATGCAGATCATCTGATAGATCCTCGTCGTGGGGGCCGTTCGGATCGATCGTGAAGCCGAGGTAATCGGCGTTCATGGAGTTCTCGCCGTTAAAGACCGTTCCAAATACGACGCCCCGGTGGTTGCGGAGCACCGTTGGGAATTCCGGCCTGAAGGGGATGTCGTCGAGTCCGTAGATTTCGGGGAGTTGACCTTCCTGTATACCAGCCACGTTCGGATAATCCGGGAACTGCCCGGTGTAATCACTGACTGCAAATCGGAGGTTGTCACCGATGGGCGTGAAGTCGACATCGACGATGTTGACATATCGGCGGCTGCCTTCGCCGAAATCGTAGAGCACGAGTTGATTGGTATACGACATGTTGATGCCGGCAGGGTCACCGGTGATCGCGGAAAGGTCCAGCGAGCGTGTGATGCTGCTCGTGGAGTAGAAGCTGTAATCGGGGTCGAGGTCGACGTAGGTAATGCCGGCTTGGAGGGAACTGATGGCGACCAGATTGATGCTTACAGCGCGTGCAAAACATCGATGCATCGAGTTTCTCCTCACAAGAGAATTGTGGGTCCTGTTATTGCCGAGCATAGTACAGGTTTCTTTCAACACAAGTGTTCTTCTGTTTGGTTTGGCTATTCGTTTTAAGAAGCTCTTCTGAGTAAGGCTCCCATGGTGGCAAGCAAGAAGCTGCTGGTAGGTTCGGGGATGGGGTTGGCGTTGAAGCCGAAGTTGGTGGCTAGGAGGGAGAGGTCGATGAGGTCGACGGTGGCGTCGGCGTTGAAGTCGCCTTGGGCGTTGCTGGTGGCGGGGGTGTTGAAGTTGGTGGCGAGGTTGGAGAGGTCGATGAGGTCGACGGTGAGGTCGAGGTTGGTGTCGCCTGGGGCGGTGCCGTAGAGGGTTTCGAGCCAGAAGATGGCGTCGGCGGTGTTGATGAGGGTGTCGTTGTTGAGGTCGAGGGTGGTGTCGTTGGTGGCGATGGCGGTGTGGAGGAGGTCGAGGTCGTTGAGGGTGAGATCGCCTGAGAGGTCGACGTCGCCTGGGATGGCGGCTTCGGCGGAGAAGAAGAGTTGGATTATGTCGCTAGTGGTGTCGTGGAGGATGGACCAGTTCTGATCGGGTGGGGGTAGGAGGGTAAACTCGTTGCCTGGATTGAGGCGGGCGGCGGCGAGGACGGTGATGGTTTGGTCTAAGAGAGGGTTGAAAGCAGGGAGCGTATCGATCTGTAGCGTCGCGTTGGCGATTTCGAGATTATCGAGGATGACGAGTTGGTCGAAGCCGAGGCCGGGTCCGAGGGTGGTGTCGCCGACTTCGATGATGAGTTTGCTGCCGGTGCGGAAGTTGGCTTTGTTGAGGGTGAGTTGGCCGATGGATTCGCCGGGGCTGATGGTGGCGGCGTCGATGGAGACGGAGCCGGCGATGGAGCCGTTGCCGCCCAGGGTGGTGCCGGGTTCGAGGTTGACGTCGGCTGAGCCGGTGGCGGAACCTGTGGTGTTGCTGACGATGAGGGTGCCGTTGGTGATGCGGGTCCCGCCCAAGTAGGTGTTGTTGTCGGTGAGTTTAAGGGTGCCGTTGCCGGATTTGATGAGTTCGCCGTCGCCGGTGATGGGGCCGTCGTGGGTGAGTTGCCAGAACTGGTTGCTGATGTTGATGTCGAGTGACTCATGGATGTGGTAGTGGCGGGTGGTGGTGTCGTCGTTTCTGATTTCGAGTCTGCCATCGGTGGTGATGAGCATGCCGTTGCCAAGGGCGGACTCTTGACTTACTTGGATGGTGCCCTCTACGAGGCGTGTGGGGCCGGCATGGCTGTTGTTAGCGTCGTCGAGTTGAAGATTGCCGGGGCCGTACTTGTAGAGCGGGCCGTTGTGGGTCAGTTGCTGGCTCCAGCGGAAGATCTGGTTGTTGTTTCTGACGTCGATGCCGCCGCCTTTGTCGGTGAAAGTGGGGCCGCCGTTGATGAGTCCGCTTGAGGTGAAGGAGAAGATGGGTTCGACGGCGAGGGTTCCGCCGTCGATGACGACGGGGCCAGCACCGAGTCCGAAGCTGCTGTTGGTGACGAGTGTGCCGTTCTCGATGAAGGTTCCACCGGTGTAGTTGTTGCCGATGCCTGTGATGCGGTGGTCGGCGTTGCCGGCGATGTGGACGGCGCCGGAGCCGGTGATTCTGGTGTCGAACTCGGTGTTGGTGTTGGCGTCGAGCCAGAGTGTGGCGTTGGTTTCGAGGTTGATGCGGGTTGGGTTTTCGGGGAGTGGTTTTTCGAGGAAGAGGTTTGCGTCGTTTTGGAGGGTGACTTCGTAGCTGAGGTTGTCTTTGAGGGGGACCCCGCCGAAGCCGGTGGTGTTGGCGCGGAGGGTTTGGAACTGGCCAGCGGGGATGGTGTAGGTGTTGAACTCGAGTGTGGCGCTGCCGTTGGAGGCTGGGTTGTGGAACTGGTCTTCGGTGTCGCCGAGGCCTGCCTGGACGGTGGTGGAGAGTTGTTGTCCGCGGTAGTCGTTGAGTCGGATGGTGATTTTGCCGCCGTCGCCGGCCATGCCCGGGGAGGGATCGGCTTGGGTGAAGCCGCCGCCGTTGCCGCCTTCGGCGAAGAGTGATCCCTGGAGGTTGAGGGTGTTGGCGTGGAGTCGGATGGTGCCGCCTGCGCCGCCATCTCCCCCCTCGCTGTTGTCGATGAAGGGGTTGTCTTCGCCGTCGCGTCCGTGGCCGCCATTGGCGATGACGTTGGCGATCGAGAGGTGGCCGAGGGCACCGATTTCGATGGCTCCACCACCTGCCCCGCCGCCGCCGGTGTTGGAGCCGACGCGACCTCTCAGTCCGCCGGTGCCGCCGGCGAGGAAGAAGTGGGGCTGGGCTTCGTTGCTACCTGATGCGACGAAGCCGGAAGGCGAGACGACGATCTCGTAGCTCTGGTTGATGTCGGAGCTGCCGTTGCCGCCGCCTGCGATGCCTGTGCCGCCTGTTCCTCGGTTGTTGATGCCGCCGTTGCCGCCGATGACGTTGACCGTTACGTTCGAGAGATCGGCGTCACCATACGAAAGGATGGCGAGGGGGTTATCACCAACGACGCGGAGCTGGCGGCTGCGGAGGTTGATGTGGTTGAAAGTAAAGACCTTGACGGGTCGGACGCCGGTGAAGCTGGGAAAGCCGGATGAGGACTGCTGGGTGGTGACGGTGGCGGCGACGTTGTTGTAGATCGCGATGGGCGCCAGGCCGGTGTTGAGGACGGTGAGGGAGCCGGTGGTGGTGTTGAACTCGTAGCCGCCGATGTTGGAGCCGAAGGCGGACTGGTTGGGGTCGAGGATGCTGTTGATGGCGAAGGGATCGACGGTGGAGAGGTCGATGGGGTTGTAGTTGTTTGGATCGAAGTAGGGCTGGGCGTGGCTCAGCGACGGAGCGACCAGGGAAGACACGATCGCGGCGAACGCGAAGCACTTGCAAGACATCTGGCCTCTCCTGGACGAGCGTGAGTGAGGGTGAAACCGAAGGGCTGCTTGCACCTTCGCGGCGTGGCTCGCTGGTGTCAAGGATCTGGCGTGTGAATGTGAAGATGGGGTGGCCGCGCGTCGCTGATACGATTGTGCAGACTCAGGCGGCGATCCATCCTGCGCTCACGAAGAGAAGACCCCGTCAAGAAGCCAGGTCTGCGTCAGATGCGACCGATAATCACGGTCCTTGTGATCTCTTGCTCAGGGCCGAGCTAGCCTGTGCGTGTGATAGCTTGTCGATATCCATGGGCTGGTCGGTTCTTGGGGAATCTGACCTAACAAGGCACCGATATCTTGTGTGGCAGCGCGATATGAGTTGGCTTCGTTAGGGAGAATGTTGTGCGTGGCAAGAATCCTCTGCGGTGGTTCCGGGCACGGTACATCCTGGGTCTGGCATGTATTGCACTGCTGACGCTCACAACGCATGGCCTAATTCAGACGCTGATTCTGAGTGAATCGAAGCGATCACACATCATCAATCTCGCCGGCCGTCAGCGGATGCTGAGTCAGAAGATCGCCAAGGAGGCGCTGGCGAGGGATGACGAGGGGCTTCGCGAGACTGTCGTGACCTGGTCGGCGGCGCACGACGGCCTGATTCACGGGAGCGAGGAGTTGGGTCTCCCTGCAACACGGGATGACGCGATCCTGAAGCTGTACGAGGGGATCGGGCCGGCGTACGAGGCGATGCTCGGAGCCGCGCTACGGTTGCTCAACGCGGAAGTGGCCTCAGATCGAGACGCGGCGCTGGCGGTCCTGCTCGCATCCGAGGGCGAGTATCTGCGGAAGATGAACGCGATCGTTTATGCGAAGTCAGATATGGGTCAGGCGCACGTCAAGCTGCTGCAGCGACTGGAGTTGGTGGCGGGTCTGGCGACGCTGGTGATTCTCCTGCTGGAGGCCTTCCTGATCTTCGAGCCTCTGTCGCGCCAGTTGCAGCGGAGTTGGCAGGCGCTCGCCGGAGAGGAGGAGCGTTTCCGCCTGGCGACGCTGGGATCGCGGGACGTGATCTGGGACTGGGACCTGGCTGCGGATCGGATGTATCTTTCGCCACGGCTGCTGGAGATCCTCGGTGAGTCGAGTGATCAATTGACTGGGGCGTCGGACGATCTGTTTCGGCGTATCGCATCGAGTCATCTGCCGGGATTCCAGGCGGAGCTGACGCGGGTGCTCCATGATGCGTCAAGGTCGTTGGAGACTGAGATCACGATGAACCACGTCGATGGTTCGACGCGTTGGTTCCTCTGTCGTGCGGCCGAGGCGCGTGATGATGAGGGTCGTGCGGTGCGTCTGTCGGGATCGCTAACGGACATCACGGCGTTCAAGCAGACTCAGGTCGAGCTGAAGCGCATCGCCGAGCGTGACGGGCTGACCGGATTGGCGAATCGCAAGTTCTTCACCGATCGACTCGATCTGGCGATCACACGCCATCGTCGTGGTGTGGGTGAGGCCTTCGCGGTGCTGTTTCTGGACTTCGACCGTTTCAAGCTGATCAATGACAGTCTGGGTCACGGCGTCGGGGATCAGTTGTTGATCAGCATCTCCCGGCGGCTGGAGGATGTGCTTCCGAAGAGCGCCCAGGCAGCACGCTTTGGTGGTGACGAGTTCGCTGTCCTGCTTCGGGGATCGCATGAGGATGTCGCATCAGTCTGCGATGGGTTGCTTGACAGCCTGGCGGCGCCGCATCAACTGGGGGTTCACAGCATCGTCTCCACGGCGAGCATCGGCGTGGTGTGCAGCAGTGAGGAGTATGTCGAGGCCGACGAGATGCTGCGAGACGCAGACACCGCGATGTACGAAGCCAAGTCTCACGGTCGCTGCCGTGTCACGCACTTCGATCTGGCGATGCGGGAGCAGGCGATCCAGCGTCAGGACCTCGATCGTGAGCTGCGGCAGCCGGACGTGACCGACCAGATGCAGCTGGTGTATCAGCCAATCGTCTCTCTGGCTGACGGAACGATCAGCGGCTTTGAGGCTCTGATCCGTTGGCAGCATCCGCAGCGTGGCGTCGTGAGTCCGGAGGCATTCATCCCAATCGCGGAGGAATCTGGTGCCATCGTCGAGCTCGGGGCGTGGTTGTTCGACGAGGTGACGCGGCAGCTGGAAGCATGGGATCGAGCGTTCGGTCGGGAAGACCTGACCATCGCGGTGAACGTCTCACGCAAGCAGGTACTCCGGGACGAGTTCACAAACAGGCTTGCCGAGTACGCCTCGGATCATCGGCAACGGGCGGGTCGAGTGATCATCGAGATCACCGAGACGGCGATCATGGATGAGCGGGTCGATATCGTGCCGACACTCCGGCGGATCCGGTCGATGGGCTACCAGCTCGCGATGGACGACTTCGGTACGGGCTACTCGTCGCTGAGCTGCCTGAACCAGTACCCGATCGATATCCTGAAGATCGATCGGAGCTTCACAATGGGGATGGAGTTGCAGAGAGAGTTCACGGCGGTGGTCTCGGCGATCATCGGCCTGGCTCATGTGCTCGACCTGAGGCTAGTCGCCGAGGGTGTTGAGACTCAGGGACAACTCGCGCAACTCCAGGCGTTGGATTGCGACAAGGCGCAGGGCCACCTGTTCTCCAAGGGGGTCTCGGCAGAGGAGGCTGAGGCGCTGGTTAAGCGTCAGGGTCAGGAGGATGCTATCGGGCGAGCGGCCTGAGGATAGCTGCCTAGTACAGAATGTTTGTATCGGTAAGCAGCAGATACGTCGAGGGGGGATGAATCAACACGCCAGGGAGGACTCGAACCCCCAACCTGCGGATTTGGAATCCGCTGCTCTGCCAATTGAGCTACTGGCGTAGGTGGGCGCTGTTTTACTTGCGCTTGATCTTGTGGAGGGTGTGTTTGCGGAGACGGGGGCTGTATTTTTTGAGGCCCTCTTTGAGTTTTTCGGGGAGTCCGCCTTTGACGTTGACGGGGGTGCGGTAGTTGAGATCGTTGGTCTCGGTGCACTGGAGCCAGACGTATTCGACGGCGTCTTTTGACTTGGCCATGGTTTTGATCCGTTTCGTGGTTTGGTTTGGTTGGCGTTGTCTGCCAGAAAAAACGGGCGGCGGAGGTTGTCCGCCGCCCGATCAGGATACATCAGAGGGTCGTCCGGGCGAAGTGTATGTTGCCCGTTATGTGGAGATTCCTACTCGAGGATCTTGGTGACGACGCCTGCGCCGACGGTTCGTCCGCCTTCACGGACGGCGAATCGGAGGCCTTCTTCCATGGCGATGGGTTTTTCGCCGAGGTCGACGGTCATCTCGATGTTGTCGCCGGGCATGCACATTTCGGCGCCACCCTTGAGGGTGATGCCGCCGGTGACGTCGGTGGTGCGGAAGTAGAACTGCGGCTTGTAGCCGTTAAAGAACGGCGAGTGGCGGCCGCCTTCTTCCTTGGTGAGGACGTAGACCTCGGCGTCGAACTTGACGTGGGGGGTGATGGACTTGGGCGCGGCGAGGACCTGACCGCGCTGGATCTGGTCTTTTTCGACGCCACGGAGGAGGGCCCCGACGTTGTCGCCGGCCTGTCCCTGGTCGAGGGTCTTGTTGAACATTTCGACGCCGGTGACGGTGGTCTTCTGGGTGTCGCCGAGGCCGATGATTTCGACTTCGTCGCCGACCTTCATGACGCCACGCTCGATACGGCCGGTGGCGACGGTGCCGCGGCCCTTGATGGAGAAGACGTCTTCGATGGACATGAGGACGGGCTTGTCGGTTTCGCGTTCGGGCTCGGGGATCCAGGTGTCGATGGCTTCCATGAGGTCGCCGATGCACTTGGAGGCTTCGGCGTCATCCGGCTTCTGGAGGGCGGGGAAAGCGGCACCGCGGACGATGGGGGTGTCTTCCTCGAAGTCGTACTTGGTGAGGAGTTCCTGGACTTCGAGTTCGACGAGGTCGAGGAGCTCTTCGTCGTCGACGAGGTCGACCTTGTTGAGGAAGACGACGAGCTTGGGCACGTTCACCTGACGGGCGAGCAGCACGTGCTCACGGGTCTGGGGCATCGGGCCGTCGGCGGCGGAGACGACGAGGATGGCGCCGTCCATCTGGGCGGCCCCGGTGATCATGTTCTTGACGAAGTCGGCGTGCCCGGGGCAGTCGACGTGGGCGTAGTGGCGATTCTCGGTTTCGTATTCGACGTGTGACGTGGCGATCGTGACGATCTTGGTGGCGTCACGACGGCCGTCGGCGGCGGACGCCTTGGCGACGTCGTCGTAGGACGTGAACTCTGCGAGTCCCTTGGCAGCCTGGACGGCGGTGATCGCCGCGGTTGTGGTGGTTTTGCCGTGGTCGACGTGACCGATCGTGCCGACGTTGACGTGTGGCTTTGTACGCTCGAAAACACCCTTGGCCATCGCTAATTAACCTCCGCCACTTGCCCGTGGCCTGGGAACGAATCGGGTCCCGAATCCTGTTTACGTTATGAAGGCCTGAGGTTTCGGGTGGCCTCGGCCTCCCCGGCACGCTGCCGGGTTGGTTAGTTTATCCGTTTTTGTGTCTATCCGTTGAGCCGGGCCTGACCGTCTCTCCGGTGAAGCCACCCATGGGACTCGAACCCACGACCTCACCCTTACCAAGGGTGTGCTCTACCAACTGAGCTAGGGTGGCGTCTGCCGCCGGGGCGACTGTTTGGGTCGCTGGACGTTGGCATCGGCCCGAGCCGTTTCGGGCTCGACTGATCCGCGTTTGAGACCTGTTTTTTGGCGGTGGTCGATCGGTATAACCGGTCGATGCGTGCCGTCTCTCTGCGTATCGGAACGCGAAAAGGTAACCAAGGCTCACGGAGGCGTCAAACTTTCGGTGCGGTGGGGGTGTGCACAGGCGGTGAAGTAGGCGTTGGCGGTCGGATTGTGTCAACAGATTCTCAAGTCCTGTGTTATGATTGCGGGCTCATGTCTGGTTTACTGCGATCTTTGGGCATTCATGGGGTTGGGGTGTGTGCGGGGCTGTATTTTGCCGTGACCTGTTTTTTTGGGGCTCCGGCGGCGGCTTCGCCGGTGTTGTCGGAGATCATTCCTGCCCATACGGGGCGGTCGGTGTCGTGGCGGCTGGCTTTCGAGGTGGATCAGCTGGCGGTTGGGAAGGCGTATCAGTTGGTGCTGGTTCACAGCGGGCAGAACGTGATCGATCGGGGGATGGTGGTGGGGTACGGGCAGATTGCGGCGAGTAATGCCTCGACGACGCGGCTGTTGGCGGCTTCGGGCTGGGATGAGGACTGGCGGGTGCTGGGTGCGGATCGGGGGCCGGATGCACCGGAGCTGTTGTTGCGGATGCTGCCAAGGCTGCCTGAGGCCGTGACCGCCCTGCTGCTTGAAGGTGAGGGGCTGTGGACGCTTGGCTCGGTGATTCCTGATGGATCGTTATCGGACCCGGGCTGGTCTTACCCGTTGGTGGATGCGGTCACGTTTGGGGCCGATCTTGAGGGGGTGGTGCCCTTCGCTGAGGGTGCGATGCTGGAGATGGTTTCGGGTGAGCTGGGGATTCGGCCGTGGTCGCTGGCTGCGGGGACGCTGGATGACTGGGGGGTTGGCCCTGTGGTTGGGGGTCTGGTGGAGACGGCGGCGTGGGGTCTGAAGGCGTCGCCGGGTGTGGCGAATCCGATCCCGCATCGGGTCAACCCGGAGCCGGGGACGGGGGCTGGGTTGGCGGGTCTGGGCCTGGGTTTGCTTTGTGGGCGTCGTCGGGGTGGTCAATCGGGCTGATGTGTCTAGGATAGGTGGCCGTCAGAAACCCATGACTTCAGGAACTTTTCTTGGCTTCTACTTCTGAAACAGCCTTGTTTGAGCGTGTGTCTGAGGTTCTGGATCAGATCCGTCCGGCGATTCAGTCGGACGGGGGTGATGTGGAGCTGGTGGGGGTGTCGGAGGCGGGCGAGGTACGGGTGCGGCTGCATGGGGCGTGTGTGGGGTGCCCTTCGAGCTCGATGACGCTGAAGATGGGCATTGAGACCAATCTGAAGCAGCATATTCCGGGGATCACGGCGGTGAACCAGGTCCCGTAAGGCTATGGGTGCTTGATCTAGGCGTGGCGAGGGTATACACCCGATAGGAGATGGACGAAGGAACGGGTCCCGCGAGTCGGTGGGACCGGTCTTAAGGCCGCCACACGGAGTCCAGGCCATGCTTGCATTAACACGACGCGCTGGCGAAGAGGTGGTTATCGGCGATCCGAAGAACCCGTTGGGGGTGATTCGGGTGGTGGACATTCATGGGGACAAGGTGCGACTGGCGTTTGATTTTCCTCGTGAGACGCAGGTGAACCGTCGGGAGTTGGCGGAGCAGAAGGCACGGGGGGATGAGGGGAAGGGTTGAGGGGAGGACAGATCCGGAAGCACTCAGTTTTTTGCGTTCAGTCCTGAAAGATTCAAACCATCGTTTAAATCCCGATTACTTCTCGAAGTGGCGGCCCCAGAGGGTGCTTAGGCGTTGGACTTCTTCGGGGTCGATTTTGGTTTTGTCGGACCAGATGCCGAGGGCGAGGGCGTTGTGGGCGGGGCTGGGGTTGTGGGTGAGGTAGGCGGGGTCGTAAAGGGCTTCGCGGATGAGGGTGAGGCTGGAGGCGGTGGCTTTCTGGAGGTTGCCGATGATTTCCTGGAGGAGGTCGTTGGGGCTGTGGCCGGGGAGGTGGGGACGCCAGGCGTCGAAGTCGGTGGGGAGGGCGACGAGGGCGTAGGCGATCTCGGCTTCACGGGCGAGTTTGGCTTCGGGCATGACGGTCATGCCGATGAGGTCGCCGCCCCACTGGCGGTGGAGGTGTGACTCGGCGCGGGTGGAGAAGGCTGGGCCTTCCATGCAGACGTAGGTGCCGGACTGGACGACGCGGATGTCGGTGAGTCTTTCGGCGGTCTGGATGAGCCAGCTGCGCATGACGGGGCAGAAGGGGTCGGCCATCTCGACGTGGACGGCGGCGTTTTCGTAGAAGGTGTTGGGTCGTTTGTGGGTTTTGTCGATGATCTGGTCGGGGATCATGAGGTCGCCTGGCGCGACGGATTCACGGAGGGAGCCGACGGCCCCGGAGGCGATGATGTGGGTGACGCCGAGGGATTTGAGGGCGTAGATGTTGGCTCGGTAGGGGACGGCGGTGGGGTTGAAACGGTGGCCGGGGCCGTGTCGCTGGATGAGGTAGACGGGTGTGCCGGACCATTCGGTTTCGATGATGGGACCGGAGGGTGGTCCGAAGGGGGTATCGATGTTGTGGCTGCGGCCGTTTTCGCCGGCGAGGGCGTCGCCCAGGCCTGAACCGCCGATGACTGCGAGTTTGATGGGGGGTGTCTGGCTCATGGCTGAGATGCTACCTGTTCGGAGCCGGCTCTTGCGGCGGGTGATTCCTTATATAGTTGTGAGACCTGTTCCCGCGTGACATTGAGTGAGTGTGTTTTGGACCGTGAAGCATTCCGACAGCTGGCTCTTGACGAGATGGATTCGCTGTATCGGATGGCGATGCACCTGAGCCGTCATCCGGATGAGGCGTCGGATCTGGTTCAGGAAACATATCTGAAGGCGTTGAAGGCTGAGGATCGGTTTGAGCTTCGGGAGCAGGGGATCCGGCCGTGGCTGTTCAAGATCCTGCACAACAATTTCTACACGCGGGTTGGGAAGCGGAAGCGGGAACCGACGATCGCGGATGACCTGATGCCGCAGCAGTCGGATGGCGAGGTGGTGGGGGAGACGCCGGCCTGGGACCTTGAGCATCTGGACTGGGAGCAGGTGGACGACCGGCTTAAGCACGCGATCGCGGAGTTGCCCGAGCACTACCGGGAGGTGCTGCTGTACTGGGCGGTGGAGGGGCTGAAGTATCGGGAGATTGCTGAGATTCTGGAAGTCCCGCTTGGGACGGTGATGAGTCGGCTTTATCGGGCACGGGGGATCCTGAGTGAGTCGCTGACGGAGCTGGCGAGCGAGCACGGCATCCGTCCCGGTAAGCAGGACGAGGACTAGTGAAGATAGGCAGGATGAAATCTGGTTCTTTTTGCCGATTGGCAGGAAGGAAAACAGCCCGGATGAGGTTGTTCTGACTGGGAAGCCGTGACAGGTCTGCGGTGCGATCGCTTCCCGCCCTAGTTTGATGGCTTTACGAGCAAAGCGCCGGATAGGTTCATTGGTATGAAGACTGATATGGAACGACAGCTATCGCTGATGGCTCACGCGGATGGTGAGCTTGATGTTGAACAGACGATTCGGCTGCTGGGTTCGGCCGATCTGACGGAGGCTGAGAAACGGCTGCTCAGGGAGCACGCCCAGGTGCGTCGGGCGTGCTCGGACTGTTTGTGTCCCAAGGGGCAGCCTTTGGCTCCGGCTGAGTTGCGGGCCTGTATTGAAGAGGCCTTTGATTCGTTTGACAGGGATGCGAGCGGGGAGGTGGGGGAGCGTCAGAGAGCTGAGACAACCGGGGTGCTCGCCGTGATTGGGCGGTGGTCGCCTGCTGCATTGGCGGCGGCTTTTCTGATCGGGTCGCTGGCGGTCTGGACCACGGCACTGAATACGGGGGGAGGGTCGGCGGGTGTGAATCCCGGGGGATTGGTGCTGGCGGGGTCGGGTTCGGCGGCGGTGGCGCATGTGGCTGATGCGTTTGATCCGTTTGGGGGTCGTCACGTGCAGTGTTCGCGGGACACCACGGCGATGGTGAAGAACGTGAAGCTGCCGAATCGGTTGACGGAGCTTCCGGGGGCGCTGGCGGACTACTTCGGGGAGTCGTTTGACCAGACGCTGCCGATGAGCCTGGACGTGCTGGGGTACGCGTTTGTGCAAGCGGGTAACTGCCGGCTGCCCTCTGAGGGGGCGATCCACGTGCTTTACAAGCCGGTGGATGGCAGTGAGCGGGAGGGTGGCCTGAGTCTGTGGATCAGTCAGGATCCGGGGCCGGTGGCGGCCTCGCTGCCTGCTGATCGGCTGTTTTCGGCGACCACGAGCACGGGCAAGCCGGTGTTTGTCTGGCGTCAGAACGGGTTGAATTACTTCCTGGTGGGTGATGAGACGGAGACTGTGCGGAAGGCTGCCCAGATTCTCAGCCCGTGTGCGCCGGCGTCAAAATAGGTTTTGCCCCTTAAATGCCAGTGGGTGCATCACTTGGCCCGATCTATTTGGGCAAAAAACCTTGAACTCAGGGCGATCCGGGATGTATACTTCCGGTCATGAACCAAGGGTATCCCTGCATTCAGGCTTATTCAGCGACCCGCATGAGCGTCGTCGTTAGCTGAGCGGACGACCCGCGACCGCCCTGCCAACGAGCCCGCAGGCTCTTCTTCGTTACCCGGTGTTTCTTCAATCGTTTACGAGAAGTCTTGTTTCTGACCCGTTATCCGTCCGCGAGCCTTGCCGCCGCGTTGACTTTCTGACCCGGAGTTTTTGTGATGAGCAGCAGCAGTCCAGCCCACCTCAGTGCCTCGAACATCACCCATTTTGGCCAGCATGGACCGACGACCGATCGTTTCGCCGGAAAGACCGGTGCTCAGATTTTCCATGACATGATGGTTGAGCATGGTGTCGAGGTGATTTTTGGTTATCCGGGCGGGGCGATCCTGCCGGTGTTTGATGCGATCTTCGAGAGTGAGAGGTTCAAGTTCATCCTGACGCGTCACGAGCAGGGAGCCGGGCACATGGCCGAGGGTTATGCCCGGGTGACCGGCAAGCCGGGTGTGGTGCTGGTGACTTCGGGGCCGGGTGCGACGAACACGGTGACGCCTCTGCAGGACGCGCTGATGGACGGTACGCCGCTGGTGGTGTTCGCGGGGCAGGTGGCGACGGGTGCCATTGGCACCGATGCGTTTCAGGAAGCGGACATGACGGGCATCACGCGTCCGTGCACCAAGTGGAACACGCTGGTGAAGCGGGTGGAGGACATTCCGCGTGCGATCAACACGGCTTTCCATGTGGCGATGAGCGGGCGGCCGGGGCCGGTGTTTGTGGACCTGCCCAAGGATGTGACGGCGTCGATCATGGCTGGCAGCTGTCATCCGGACCCGTATCTGCCGGGTTATGCGATCCGTGAGGCGGGGACGTCGTCGGAGATCGAGCGGGCGGCGGCGCTGATCAACAAGGCGAAGAAGCCGGTGTTTTATGCCGGCCAGGGGGCGATTCTGTCGGGTGCGACCGAGATTTTGAAGCAGTGTGCGGAGAAGGCGAGCATCCCGGTGACGACGACGCTTCAGGGTTTGGGGGCGTTTGATGAGAACCACGATTTGTCGCTTCACATGCTGGGGATGCATGGGGCTGCTTATGCCAACTGGGCGATGCGTGATGCGGACCTGATTATCTCGGTCGGGGCTAGGTTTGATGATCGGGTGACCGGGAAGATCAGTGCGTTTGCGCCGGGTGCCCGTGCGGCGGAGGCCGAGGGGCGGGGCGGGATCATCCACTTCGATATCGCGCCGGAGCAGATCAACAAGGCGGTGAGTGTGACGATCGGCGTGGAGGGGGATGCGCGGAAGAACCTTGAGCTGCTGCTCCCTCACCTTGAGAGCGTGGATCGCAAGCCGTGGCTCGACCAGCTGCAGGCCTGGAAGAGGGATCACCCGTTTGCTTACGGGCACGATGAGCGCGAGTTTCACCTCAAGCCGCAGGCGGTGATCGAGGAGCTGAACAAGCAGACGGATGGCAACGCGATTGTCACGACGGGTGTGGGTCAGCATCAGATGTGGGCGGCTCAGTTTTACAAGTACCGGACGCCTCGGCAGTGGCTGACATCGGGCGGCCTAGGAACGATGGGCTTTGGTGTGCCTTCGTCGGTGGGTGCTGCTTTGGCGGAGAAGTTGCTGGCCGAGAAGGAGGGGCGTCCGGCGCGTCCGACGATCAACATCGACGGGGACGGTTCGTTCTCGATGACGGCGATGGAGATGGTGACGGCGGCGCAGTACGACATCCCTGCGAAGACGATCATCCTGAACAACGACTTTCAGGGCATGGTGAAGCAGTGGCAGGACCTGTTCTACGAGGAGCGTTACAGCCATACCGAGATGCACAACCCGGATTTTGTGGCTCTCACCGATGCAATGAACTGCAAGGGCTTCCGGGTGACCAAGCTCGAAGACCTGCCCCGGGTGATGGAGGCCTTTTTGGCGCACGATGGGCCGGCGGTGCTGGATGCGTTGGTCGAGAAGCACGAGCACGTGTATCCGATGGTGCCGGCGGGCAAGACGGTGGATGACATGGTGCTTGGTCCGGCGGACGGCTCGGGGGGCGGGTGTGAGGTGAAGGCCCCGCGGTAAGCGCTAGCGTCGTTGCGAGAATCTGAAACTTTGAAGCGCCGCCTCGTCGATCTGATGGGGCGGTGTTTTTTTGCGCGGCATCGTTAGGGGTTGGTCGCCATCGGCAAGATGCTTAGGGGGAAATAGGTCTGGTTTGCGGGCGGAGAGGTCTTATTCTCTATGAACCGGGGCGTGAATCTACGGGGGATAGGTGGAAAGGGGGAGATTTGCTTAGGGAATCACATCATGGTGGGAAGGCCGCTGATGCGGGCGTGACCGCACGGTCGCCCACGTATTCGAACTTGGTGTTCGAGGAGAGGTAAGTCATGATCATGCAGAGATTTCTGTTGGCCTCGGCGGCTGGATGTCTGGCCTTTGGTGGAACTGTACGAGCGGATTCGGTCACCGACGTGATGTATACCCTGGCGGCCAACAACGGCTACCTGGGTGTGCCAGCGATCTACGACTTCAACGACATCAGCATCTCCAGCGATGTGACGCCCTTGACGCCTGTGCTCCCGGGCGACGTGATCGAGGGCATCTTCACGATCGGATCGATCTCGCTGGAGACTACTGGTATGTCGTTCGTCGATTCGATCGATCTGTCCACCCGTGATGTCGAGGTGTTCGGGCGCTTCACTCTGACCATTGGGACTGTCAGCCCGACGCTTTGGACCACGACGGTCGCCAACTTCGAGGTGTTTGAGGACGATCGCGCCGATGGCGTTCGCAGTGTAACGGTGCCCAGCGGCCTGACTGGCAGTGTTGGCTACAACAGCACGTCATGGGGCGGTGGGGCAGGGATCGGCGCCAGCGTTCAGGGGGGTTCGCTGTTCGCGTCGCTGGATATCCTATCTGGCGGGTCCTACAGCTTCGTTCCGCTTCCCAACGGTGACCTATCGATCCTTCCCAACCTGGATGTCGCAGGGGGTCCGGTGCTCAACCCGATCCTGGGTGTGACAGGTCGCGTTGGTGGGACAGGCACGGTCAGTGCCACGTCGGTGCCGGGTGAGTTCACCGACCGGGCCAGCTTCTCGTTCAACGCCACGGTGGTTCCCAACCCAACCGCTGCGGCCGGTGGACTGGTTCTGGCGGCGTTGGCCTACGCCCGTCGGCGTCGTCCGGCATGATGATCGTTGCTCAGCGGCTGGACCCGCTGGGTGTGTTGTGTCTTTTATGGCTGCGGTCGGTCCGGAGAAACCGACCGCAGCTTTGGTGGGGCCGTTTTGTGTTTTGGTGGGTCCTTCACTGGCCGTTCGGATTGATTTGATTGGGGGCAACCTTTATTTTTCTTAGCAACTGGTCGTCTACGTGGGTCAGGGACGCCAGACGGGTGGCGGGTGCGTGTTAAAGGCTCGTGGTCAACCCAGATTGGGCAGATTGCCCGATTTTGCGGTTGAGTCGGTGAAGACAAGGCATGGAGCGCCAGATGTGCCCTGTGTTTTTCCCGTAGTTGCTGGGATCCGGCTGAGTGACAGCCGGATCCGGGCACAGCCAATAGTGCTGCAAGTGTTTTATTTGCAATCCATTAACAGGATATCGATCTCAATCCCATTGCTTATGTGAGCTAGCCATTAAAATTAGATCTGGGGACATTGGGAGCTTGACAGGGGGCGTCTGAAGAGTACTTTATAGATGCAACAAGAGGCGATCGGGTTCGCAAGACCCGTTGCATCTTCTGTGGAGAGGTTTGTCGACGTGACATGCCGCCCGGATGGGATTTGAGGAAACCGACTGCCTGCAAGCTGGTGCTGGCCTGCACTGACTTGGCAGATAACGCATCTCGATAGAGGAGAGGTTTGATGAAGACGACGAAGCTTTTGACTGGAGCGATGGTTGCTGGGCTGGCGTTTGCCGGGTCGGCTGGTGCAGGCACCATCGGTGACGCTTTCGTTAGCGTGGCCACAGACGCAAACAGGATCGGTCTCCCTGCCGACTATGAATTCACAGGGTTCAGCGATGGTGCGCTGATCGACCTTGATCAGTCTTCTGCGACAGGCTCGGTCAACACCATCACCGCAGGCGACATCATCATCAGTGTTTTCCAGCTCAACGTCCTGCGTGCTGTTGGTACGGCTGGTATTGATACGCTGCCCGGTAGTGTGGACGTAACAGTTGTTGGACGCAGTGCTTTTAAGGTCGCCAACGTTACAACGGACATCGATGGCACAGTTTCATCTTTTGAAGTTGATGCACTGACCAGTAATGATTTCGATGCTCTCGAAACATTTACTTTCAATGGTGGCACTTCTCTACTGGGTACCGATTTGAATTTTGCGAGTGCCGGGACGCTCATCGAAGTTTATGAAACAACTGGACTGCCCAATGACGGCGTTCAGTCTATTCATGATTTTGAGGACTACGGTTTAGGCTCTCTCTTTGTTGAACTGTCCGAGGACGTGACAGGGCTTAGCTTTACGACGGCAGATACTGGTGTCGATGCTGGTGACGGGGATCCAGCACAACAGCTAACCGCGAACTTTGAAAACCTGCTCATCAGTGGTGGTTCGGCGACCGTTGATCCTTATCTTTCGCTGCTTAACATCTTCCCAGAGCTAGTTAGCGTCAGCAACACGATCGTTGGTCCTGCAGACGCGAACCCAAGTGATGGCTTCCAAGATGGTCTGCTCACCGATACTCTGATCCCGGTTGGCCTAGGCACTGACACAACTACCGTGACTGTCGAAGCCGTCGTTCTTCCCACCCCAACCGCTGCTCTTGGCGGTCTGCTGCTCGGAAGCCTGGCTATCGCCCGTCGGCGTCGGGTGACCAGCTAATTCGCTGACTCTGCTTTTAACTGTTGACCGGCGAGCCCTTGGGCTCGCCGGTTTTATTATGCGGCCAGGCTGGCTTGTGCTCCCTGGATTTGTGACTCGATAGCATCGCAGGCCGCGGTCACACTGGCTTGCAGGTTGATTCTGCTGCTGATGTGATTCAGGCGGCCTGCGAGGTCTTCTGAACTGAGGAGGGCAAGCCATCGTTTGATGGCTTGCGGCAGATCCCCGGCTGCCGACACGCATTCGCCTAGCCGGAGCCGTTCCAGTTGATCGGTCTGGATTTCCTGGTCGAAGAAGGTCGGCATGGTGAGAACGGGCAGGCCGTGCGAGAGGGCCTGATAGATGCTGCCGTTGCCGCCATGGCAGAGCACCAGGCTGGCTCGTTCGAGTACGTGCGAGGCGGAGACGAAGGGGGTGCAGTGGACGTTGGGCGGCAAGTCACCGGTTGATGCCTCCGTGCCCGAGATCAGCACCTGGCTGTTAAGGGTGCCGAGGCTCGTCATCAGATCGGGGTCATTGATGCCGGTGCTTCCAAGGGTCACGTAGATCAGCGGTTGACCGCTGGGTATCTTCTCCAAGACCTTTCGCGTTGTAGCTTCATGGTTGAGGTCGTCGGGCCAGAACAGCGGGCCTGTGTAAGCCGCCGCTGGGGGCAGGTTGCTAGTCGGCATGAACTCCGGCAGGTCGGCGATCAGATTGATGTCGGGGGAGATAAACACTTCACGAAGATCACGTGTTCTGGTGCTCAGGCCATACTCGGCCTGGACGGTCGCAAAGGGACCGGCCAGCCGCTTGCAGACCAGCTTCTCTCCCAAAGGTCCGATCCAGGGCATGAGGTAACGATCGACACGCTCGCGACCGATGAGTGCATTGAGCGGGAAACCTTGCGGGCTGCGGATGGGGGCGTCGAGCCATGGGCCGCAGTTGCCGTTGGTGATGGCAGCGTAGCGTGTTCTGGTGATTTCGGTTGCGATGCGCAGGCTGTTGCGGCAGTCGCCCAGGACTAGGTCTGGCTGGAACTCACGAATGAGGTCTAGATCATCGCGGACGCTCTCGCGGAGTTCGTCGGCCAGGTACATGGGCTTGAGCTGTCTGAGTCTTTCGTAAAGACCGTGCGGGTCTGACGTGGCGACCACCACGGGCTGAAACCCTCGATCCCTGACCCAGCTGGCATACTTCGGGCCGGTCGCGAAAAGCACCTGATGGCCCCGGATCCTCAGCTCTTTCGCCAGGAGCAGCGGCCGGGTCACGTGCGCCAGGCTGATGCCCTCGCCGAAGATCAGGATGCGCTTTGATGCTGACATCAGCACTGTCTCACATGGAGGAGACGGCGGCCAGGTTGCGGTCGAGATAGCGCTGGATGGGTGTTCCGTTGATGGCTTGTGGCGTCATGCATACACGATTGGCATAGAAGTCCGGTCCGATGGCGGGTGAGGCCAGGTGAGCCAGTCCACGCGGGAGCTTGTCGGCCGAGGTCTTCAGCCGCCAGTCGAGGTGCAGCAGCATCACAGGGAAGCCGTTGACGGTTTCATAGCTTTTCTCTTCGGCGATAACCTCGAAACCGAGTAGGCGGGTGTAAAAGGCTACGTGCCGTGGATTGACGCCTACGACGGCATCGACTGCCTCATTGTTCACGGCGTAGTGGCAGCAGTGCCGCATGAGTTCCAGAATCGCATCGATCGAGCGGAACAAGTGCTCGCGCCTGTCGGCAAACAGCCCGAGTTCGACGAGTGTTCTCCCCTCGTCTCGGAGCTGATTGAGTTTATCCCGGTAGACTGTATCGAGTGGTAAGCCCTGAGGTCCGTCGATATAGACACTCATGGTGCTGACAGCTGTCTCTCTGATTCTGCCGAGCACGACTAGCGTTTGCTCATTGACCGCTTGACGAACGCTGTGGATCTCCTCGGGATTGGCTTCGATCAGTCCGGCACGGCGGTAGCATTGATAGACCAGTGACCACGACTCGATCACATCATCGATGGTTTCGGCGATGTCGAAATTGAGCCCCGAGACAGACATCGAAGCCTCTAGTTCTTCGATTTGAGCGTTCCCTGTGGCTTTCTCTAGCTCAGGCATATCCACCCACTCCTTTCGAGTGTCCCACCTAGCTATCGGTCGATGACGCGGCGACTTGAATCGTGTGAAGTCGTGCCAGCTAAGGGGGATTTAGTCTCTTTTTACTTTCAGGCCTTGTTGGGAAGAGCCGATATTCCCCTAGAGAAGGCTCGCCGGGCTGGCGGGCCGGGTGGAGGCAGTGATGATGAGCAGTTCTGAAGCTGGTCTGGCGGCGTTTATCGAGCAGATCACGGGTTGTCTGGACGCGGAGCGGATCGATGCCGGTCAGTCGGCACGCGATCGTTACGGGCGGTCGACGCTGGGCCGAGCGCGGAAGCCGGGGGCTGTGCTGTACCCGACCTCGACGGAGGAGGTGGTTGCGATTGTGAAGGCGGCGGGTCGTCATGGCGTGTCGCTTCACACGATCTCACGCGGGAAGAACTGGGGTTACGGTGATGCGGGCCCTGTGTCGAGCGGGCAGGTGCTGCTCGACCTGTCGAAGATGAACCGGGTGGTCGAACTGAATCGCGAGTTGGCTTATGCGGTGATCGAGCCTGGGGTTTCGCAGGGACAGCTCAGCGACCATCTCGCCGAGCATGCACCAGAGTTGTGGGTGGATGCGACGGGTGCCGGACGTGATGCGAGCCTTGTTGGGAACACGCTGGATCGTGGTTTCGGGCACACCCGCTACGGTGATCACTTCCTGACCTGTTGCGGGATGGAGGTGGTGCTGCCTGACGGGCGTGTGATTCAGACGGGGTATGGTCATTTTGACAAGGCCCGGAGTGACAAGGTTTATCCCTATGGCGTCGGGCCGATGCTTGATGGCCTGTTTGTGCAGTCGAACATGGGGATTGTGACGCGGATCACGACCTGGCTGATGCCCAAGCCGGAGGACTTCTGCGCGTACTTCTTCTTTGCTGAAGATGACAGCGCGCTTGAGGACATTGTCGATCGTCTGGCGCCGCTGCGTATGCAGGGCCTGCTGCAGAGCACGATTCATATCGCGAATGATCTGCGTGTGCTGTCGGCGCGGACCCGTTATCCGTTCGACCGAACCAACGGCGAGACCCCCCTTCCCGAGGATGTGCGAGCGCAGCTTCGGAAGGAAGGCGGCATCGGTGCCTGGAACGGCTGTGGAGCCATCTATGGCAGCAAGGGCACGGTGAAGGCGGTGCGGAAAGAGCTCGCAAAAGTTCTGCGTCCCTACAAGGTGAAGTTCATCAACGATCAGCGGCTGGCACTGGCCGAGCGCATCCAGCAGGGCCTGGCCTGCGTCGGGCTTGGGGGCTGGCTGGGCGAGATGCTTGCGATCCTGAAGCCGGTGTATGGTTTGCTCAAGGGTGTTCCCTCGGACGAGCCGCTGCGTGGGGCGGCCTGGCGGGTTCGTGATCCTGAGCCTGAGGCGCCTACGAACCCGTTGGATATTCATGCGGGGCTGGCCTGGGTTTCGCCGGTCGTGCCGAATCGCGGAACGGACGCCCGGGACCTGATGAATCTGATCGATCCGATCTACCGCCAGCATGGCTTTGAGACGCTGGCGACCTTCACGATGATTACCGAGCGCGCGATGGTTTGTGTGACGAACGTGGCCTTCGACAAGCGGGATGCCGAGGAGGCTAAGCGAGCCAAGGCGTGCTACGAGGAACTCATGGCCGCGCTGATGGACGCAGGCTTTATCCCGTATCGGAGCGGGCCGAGCGGGTATGCCAAGCTCAGGCAGCCGGGTGATCCGTATTGGGAGCTTGCGGAGCAGATCAAGCGCACGCTGGACCCGGATGACATCATCAGCCCGGGACGGTATCTGCCTGCTCTGAAGAAGTCGCCGGCTGGCTTGCGGAAGGCTGGCTAGATCGCGGCGGTGTCATCGGCGGCGCGGACACGCAGGTCGTCGATCTCGATCTCAACGCGGGTGACGCCTTGCCAGGTCGAGAGTTTGGGAACGCCGGCGATATCGACCCGCACGCCTGTTGCGAGGTGATTGGCCAGATCGCCCATGCGCCAGGCGACGGCTCGGATGCGTTGCCTGCTGGCGAGGTCGGCCAGTCGCAGTGCGAGGTGGCTGCCGTCGCGGCCGATCTGACGCGGGGCGTCATCGATGACTAGGTTCTCGAAGGTCCATCGGGGAGTCGGGTTGCCACGGCCGAAGGGTGCGAGTTGGTCGATCTGTTCGCAGATCGTTTGCTGGCAGGCTGTTAGTTCGAGGGTCTGGTCGATGCTCAGGGTTGGCTTGAGCTCGTCGGTTTGCAGGTGTTCGTTGACGAAGGCCACCAGCCGTTCACGTAGTTCGGGCACCCTGTCTGCGTTGAGGGTCATGCCAGCGGCCATGTCGTGACCGCCGAATCGCACGAAGCAGTCGGCGCAGGCGTGGAGGCCGTCGAGTATCGAGACGCCATCGACCGAGCGGGCTGAGCCCGTGGCGTGGCCTTCGGCGTCTTTGGTCAGGACGATGGTGGGTCGGCCGTAGGTTTCGACCAATCGGCTGGCAACGATGCCGAGCACGCCTGGATGCCAGTCGTCGCCAAGGATGACGAGTGCGCGTTTGTCGTCGCTGGCCCAGTTCTCGGTTTTGATCTGGGCTTTGGCCTGTTCGAGGATCTGTTTCTCGGTGGTGCGTCGCTGGTTGTTGACGGCGGTGAGTTGCTCGGCGATCACTTCGACTTCGTTTTGCTCTGCGTCGGTCAGCAAGCGGAGCGCGTCGCCTGCGTGGCCCATGCGCCCGCAGGCGTTGAGCCGGGGCCCGAGCACAAAGCCGACGTGGTGGGTGTTGACGTTGTCCTTGTCGAGGCCGGCGGCGCGGATCATCGCGGTGAGACCGTCGAAGCGTGTGCGTTTGATGTGGCGGAGACCGATGGAGGTCAGGACCCGGTTTTCATCGAGCAGGGGTACGACATCGGCGACCGTGCCCAGGGCTGCCAGGCTGACGAGGTCGAGCATCAGTTCACGCAGCTCGGGTTGGAGCCTGGGCTGGGCCGTGTGCGTGCGTGCCAGGGCCCAGGCGACCTTGAGGGCCACGCCGGCGCCGCAGAGGTCTCGCCAGGGATAGGGTTTGCCCTGCAAATTCGGGAGTCCGGGGTGAACCAGGGTGTCGGCATCGGGCAGGGCCTGCTCATCGAAGCCGTGGTGATCGGTGATGATGATTTCGGCTCCGGCCTGTTTGCCGGCGGCGACGGCTTCGACGGCGGTGATCCCGCAGTCGACGGAGACAATCAGCGGCGGGCCGGCGTCGGATGCGTGCGATCGGGCCAAGCCGGCCAGGGCTTCGGCGTTGAGTCCGTAGCCCTCTTCGAGTCGGTGGGGGATATAGGTGTGGGCCTGGCCGCCGAGTTGGCGGATCATGTGCCAGAGAATGGCGCTGGCGGTGACGCCATCGACGTCATAGTCGCCATAGATCACGATGGAACGGTGGTCGCGTATAGCGCGGCTTAATCGGTCGGCGGCCTCTTCGGCCCCGGCGAGCAGGGCTGGATCGTGGAGGTCCGTCAGGCGTGGGTGGAGGAATCGGTTGGCCTGCTCGGCGTTCTCGACGCCTCGGCGGACCAGAAGGCTCGCCACCAGCGGGTGCAGGCCGGCCTGCCGGATCAGTTCCTGCTCCAGATCGGGGTGATTGGCTTCCCGGGTGCGATATCGCCAACGCTTCCGTGCGTCGAGGATGGCTGTGGTCATGGTGTCAGCGTACTCGATCGGCTGGCGAAGAAAGTTGTTGACGGCCGATAATGCCCTGTAGCTGAGTGCCTCAAGCCGCTTTTTCGAGTCAGCAGGACGAAAGGTCTCTGGATGAATTGGAGCCTGTGGATGAATCGGCCGACGCTCGCCGTCGCCGGAATGAGCCTGTTGGGCATGGTCCTTGTGATGTTGGCCGCCGGCTGTGAGGGTTGGGAGCCGCTGAGTCCGGAGGACATGCGGCCGCTGGAGCCGACGCATGCCGAGCCTGTAGCCCCTAACCGGGCGCTTGCTGTCCCGCAGCAGCGGCATGGCCCGCAGGTGGGTGCGCTGGTGCGGGAGCCTGTTCTGCGGGTTCGGGTGGTGCGCGGCGCTGAGAGCATCCGTCTGCCGGATCGGGTCGGCTTCGAGGTAGGCATGGTGGATGGTGGGGGGTCGCTGCGTGTCAGTCGTGTGCTAACGGGCCCGCTTGTGATTCGGCGGTCGTCGCAGGGGATCACGGTTGTTGATGGTTCTGGTCTGAGTACCGGGTTGATGGGCAGCAAGATCGGTGTGCGGTCTGCCAACGGACAGCCGGTGACGCTGGGGACCCGGAGCTATCCGGGGCTGATGACGATTGCTCATGCCTGGCGTTCGGAGCCGAGCAGCGACCGGCTGGATGCCATCAACCACGTGCCGATGGAGACCTACCTGCCGGGCGTGCTGGTGGGTGAGCTCTATGGCAACTGGGAGCAGGCGACTTTCCGTGCGCAGGCGATTGCCGCGCGCAGCTACGCGATCTTCGGTGCCTCGACGACGGCGCACCGGACTTACGATCTCGAGTCGACGACGGCGAGTCAGGTGTATACCGGACAGACCAGCCGTGAGAGGCCGCTGGAAGCCGTGGCTGCGACGCGCGGGCAGGTCCTGGTGTATCGGGGTCGGGTGGTCCCGGCGTTTTATTCTGCTGACTCGGGCGGGGTGGCGCAGAGTGCCTGGGATGCTTTCGGGGATGTCGAGCCGATCGCGCCGCTACAGGGCCGGCTTCACTACGACATCGGGGCTTCGAGCCCGCATGCCAGGTGGGGCCCGATCGACCGGAGCCTGCAGCAGATCGCGGCGAGGATCAAGGGTTGGGGGATTGCGCAGGACCACGCCATCGGACGGATGCAGGGCATCGTCAGGATCGCGGTGACCGATCGCGGGGTGGGCGGGCGTGCCTCCGAATTCACGGTGGTTGATCTTCAGGGCACGGCCTACACGCTCCGGGCCGAGCAGTTCCGGCAGGCAGCTAACTATGCCAGGCCCGATTTGCCTGATCTGCGCTCGGATGAGCGTCTTAAGAGCAGCTTCGTCGAGGTCACGGTGCGTGGGAATCGGGTTGCTTTTACCAACGGCAGAGGGTTCGGTCACGGCGTCGGGCTGTCGCAGTGGGGGGCGCAGGACATGGCCGAGCGGGGTTACGACCATGATGAGATTCTGGCGTTCTATTACCCGCAAGCCGAGATTCAGCGGGCTTACTGAGTCGACCGGCTATCCGTCAGGCGTTCGAGGATCTCCAAAACGCCTTGCGTGAGAGCGGCGGATGAGACGAAGTCGGCGCTCTTCTTGAGTGTGGGGTCGGCGTTGGCCGGACAGGCGAACCAGTTGACCGACTCGCGTATCGCCAGGTCACCCATCGTGTCGCCGATGCCGGCCGCCTGTTCGCGGGTGAAGCCCGTGGCCTCGAAGAACCTGGTAATCCCGGTGGCTTTGGAGATGTGCTTCAGGTCGCAGTTGATGTAGTTCCATGATCTGGAGATACGGATCGGCCAGCCGCGTTTCTCGGCCTCTTCGGCGATGACGGGCATCATCGGGTCGAGGGCCGTGGGTGAATCGTGGTAGGGAGAGAACGACGCCATCTTGCCTGGTTGGAGAGCGAGCCCGGTGTTGGCAAAGCGCTGCATGGTCCACGCACGCGCTTCAGCCATGGCGGCGAGGTGCGTGTCGGTGATGGCCGGGTCCATGTCGTAGTGGTTGTCGCCGGGGTAATAGAGGTAGACCCCGTTCTCGCAGATGATGGGCAGTTCCAGATTGCCGAGCAGCCGGGTCATGCACTCGGCAAAAGGCTGGGGGCGGCCTGTGCAGAGGGTGAGCCGGGGGCGGTCCTGCTGCTCGATCGCAAGGCGATTTTGCTCGGCAACGTGGAGCAGCCTGGGCAGGTCCAGGGCGTCCGCGTGTTCGGAGATCAGACAGCCATCGACATCGGAGAGCACGATGTCGATGGCGGCGCGTCTGGCTTGGTCGATTGGTTCTGCCATGGTCGACACCTTACTGACTGGCAGACGTGAAGACGTGTGGAGCTAAAACGCCGGTTACTTGCGGCCGGGACGGCGCTTGTCCGACAGCTCGGTCGGCAGACGGCGTTCGTTGCGGATCATCCACTCGTCGTGGTTGTAGCGTTTCATGACGATCTCGACGGCCTCATCGACGTCATCGGTGAGGTGGAACAGGTCGAGGTCCTGCGGGCTGATGGTGGCGTGCTTCTCGAGCATGGTGCTCTTCATCCAGTCGATGAGGCCTTGCCAGAACTCGGTGCCGACGCAGACGATCGGGAAATTGTCGATCTTCTCGGTCTGGATAAGGGTGAGAGCCTCGAAGAACTCGTCCATGGTGCCGAAGCCGCCCGGGAACAGGATGAACCCGCAGGCGTACTTCACGAACATGACCTTGCGGACGAAGAAGTAGCGGAAGTTAAGCTCGTGGGTCTGGTAGGGGTTGGGGTCCTGCTCGTGCGGCAACACGATGTTGAGACCGACGGAGATGCCGTCACAGCCTTTAGCGCCGCGGTTGGCGGCTTCCATGATGCCGGGGCCGCCGCCGGTGATGACGGCCAGGCCCTGCTCGCAGATCTTCTGGCCACAGGCGACGGCCTTGACGTACATCGGGTCGGTTTCGGGGGTTCGGGCCGAGCCGAACACGGTGACCGCGGGGCCGACGGCGGACATGACCTCGAAGCCATCGACGAACTCCGAGATGATGCGGAACATGCGCCAGGTGTCCGCGTGGAAACCAATGCTGCGAGGGTCTTCACCGTTCATCGTGAATCACTTTCCGGCTGCGTGGGACAGGCCCATAACACAGCCTGATGCGTAGCTCGCCTCTGAACACCCCGGACAGACTTGTGATGCGTGAGCCTGGGCGTTGCCTGCCGCTACTATGAATGTCAGGCGGCCTGCTTGCTGTCTGCTTCGAGAGCGGCCTTGGCCTTCTCGACGATCAGATCGAAGCTCTGGGGATCGGCGATCGCAATCTCGCTGAGCATCTTCCGATTGAGGACGATATTCGCGAGCTTGAGGCCGTGGGCGAAGCGGCTGTAGTTGATGCCGCGCGTCTGGCAGGCGGCGTTGATGCGGAGGATCCAGAGCTGGCGGTAATCGCGTTTGACGAGCCGACGGTGCTCGTAGGCGTAGGCACCCGCCCGGTAGACGGTTTCCTTGATACGGCCCCACTGGTTACGGCGTGCACCGCGGTTGCCCTTGGTCTTCTTGAACCAGCGGACCTTAGATTGGCGGCGGGCGGCACCCTTGACTGCACGTGGCATGGCGTATCTCCGTCAAATCGCGTGCTTGGTCACGCGTAAATCTCTTCGTCTGACTTAGTTAGGACTCGGCGGCCTGAGCCTTCTCGCGGGCACGGTCGGCTTCGGCCTGCTCGATGTACTCGATGGAGCGGACGGGCACGTTGAGCATCTGGGAGAGACGCTTGACGTCGCCTTTTTTGGCGTAGGCGGGCTGGCGAAGATGGCGCATCTTCTTACCCGTGAGTCCGCTGTTGAGGTGGCTGGTGCCGACCTTGCGGAACTTGGCCCGGCCCTTGGCCGTGATTTTCACCCGCTTGAGCAGGCCTTTGTGCGTTTTCTGCTTGGGCATACCGGTATCTCTTGCTCAGTTTCGAGCCGCGTAGTGTAGCTGGGCCCGATGGGCCATGCAAGGCCCGCCGAGGCACCTTGCCGGAGCCCGGAAAGCCTGTTCATAACCCCTCGTCGGACAACCAGGAAGGCAATGCTCTGCCTGCGGCTCGGAATAGAGCGGCTTCAAACCGGTCCGTGGCGTCGTCCCAGGTGTAGGAGGTGGCGGTGCGGTAAGCCGCATCGGACATGGCTTGCCAGTCGTTTTCAGGCATCATGCAGATTTTGAGGATGGCCTCGGCCATGGCCTGGGGGTCGTCGTGGGGTACCAGGATCCCGCCCCCCTGCCCGATGAGTTCAGGTGCGGCACCGGCGGGCGTTCCGATGACCGGCGTCCGACAGGCCATGGCCTCGAGGATGGGCAGGCCGAAGCCCTCGACCGAACTGCCGAACAGCCAGGCATCGCAGGAGGCGTAGACCTCGGGGATTCTCGCTTGGGCTGGGGCGATTTCGTGATCGATACCCGTTGGCAGTGATTGGCCCTGAAGCGGATCGGCCTGCCCGAAGGTGCGCATCCGCGAACAGGTGGAGATAAAAGTCAAATCATAACTCTATAATAATGGTTCAACAGCGGCAATAGCTGTATCACTTAACGACGCATCAGCCATTGTTTGCGTAAAATAGCGCAGTTCATCCTTGTAGAAAGGGGCTATGTCATCGTCTTGCATAACTAAGATGTCATAATAGCGAAATTTTGATGTCAACTGGTAGAACAGTAGATTCCTAAAGCAGCACAGGTCTGAAAGACTATACTTCCCCATCAAATAACCAGTATTATCGTAAACAAGACATTGGTTGTAGCCATACTTATTGAATATTACTAGAGCCCTAAGGCAGTCGTCCACATAATTCTCATTACCGCAGGCATCACATTCAAAGAGTACTACGGGCTTGTGCTCTTCTAAGAGTTTTTCTGCTCCATATATCACCTCGAAGTCAAACCCATCCGTATCGATTTTAACCAAGTGTATTTGCTCATTATATGGCACTCTATTAATCATGTCGTCGAGCGTTTGGCTTCGGGCAGGCCTACCGTCATTAGATAGATATATCTGCGCTGTTCCGCCTTGTGTATTAATGTCTACTTTGCTCTGTCGACTTATCGCCGAGCACATACTATTGGAAATTATTACATTTGGATTTGATTGCCAGTTCATGGCGAGATACTTCGCAAATATTGGATTGGGCTCAATTGCGAGGAACGTGTCTCTGTCTGATTTCATTAATGCAGCAATGGTATCCCCAATATTCGCTCCAACATCGATACACCTAATGTAGTCACGATACTGATGCAGATAGTGACTAACTCTACCCGGTAGCCGATCGTAATTGGGTGCCCATGCTATATATTGCGGAAGCTGATGAGACATAGGCATCGACAATTCTTTGCCGTGTACTGACAGGATGCATGCGGGATCGCCTAAACACCGGACCATAGCCCGCCGAGTGAAAGAAAAGATTCTTCTGGTAATTCCTCTGGATAACAAAGAATTTTTGTATACAATTGATGCTAGCCACAAAATCCATCTCCTGCTTGGATAAAAATTCAACGACTTCCGAAAGGTACTTTATCACTATATGATATACTGCATTTACATATGAGCATGAGGACCAGTTATCTTTTATTACTTAGCATGCAACAGCATGATTCATAGCCAGCTTAATTGAGACTAATGTTACACCTTGCCCAATTTATTTCTAAATATAGTTCATCACTTACTGTCTGTCAACTTGATCTGCCCAGTGGGCTTGACGTCCGGGTTCGCGGAGGTTATCTGATACTCATCACTCACCGGCATTATTGCCAAGGGTAGGCAGATATGTTCTATATTGACTTCCTTGTCTTAGGCTTGTAAATAATTAAGCGCATCTTTACTTATTGGGATCAAGGTATCGATCAGGCACCTTCGGTTGTTCGGCATGGGGTAGAGCGATGGCGCGCCCTGCATCCTGAATGGTCCCTGTCTGTCTTAGATAATACCTCTGTGAATGAGTATCTTGCCATTTACAAGTGTAATTGCAACCACCTTATACCTCAGACACGATCTGATTTACTCCGGTATGCACTTTTACATCGGCATGGTGGTTTATGGGTCGATTCAACTACGTATCCAGTAGTATCGCTTGACCGCTGGCTACCACATGTTTTAGGGAAGTCAACGTTATTCTGCTTCGAATTTTCATATAATTACCGCAGGATGGACAATTGGTTGGTGTACGCGGATGAAGGATCAAAGCCATTTCGTATCTGGTTCGATCACATATGCGATTATTGGACTAAGAACAGAGTCTTTATTGATGAGCAAGAGCTAGACAGGCTGTCTCTTAACCAGGAGAATGGATACAACCCACTTGCAATACTGGATTTAACCATGTGTGATAGCGTGATCGGCGATAGGCATCTGTATCATTGGTCACAACTTATCTTCGAGAAGCTAGTTAGCATTGACGACGAATTCCGAGCAAACTGGAAGAGGCTCCATAAGGTAGATGGGCATGCCTGTACGAATCTTCAATACTACGAGAAGAGAAACAAGACTTTTCCAAGAAATCTACTAAGGAAAGTCCTTCGTTATTCTGATATTCAGAAGATGAAGTCTTACATGTTCAATAGCCCAGTTATCAAACTAGATTGGCGAGAAGACTATGATCTGAATCGGTTAGACATGGCTGCTGGCCGAGTCGTAGATGAATTGCTGTCGCCGCCGAATCATTTACGGCTATGATTACTTTATGAGCTACTTATTATAGATTTATAGGTTGAGGCATCTCAATACAAGAGCTACATGCACTCAGTTGACGGAGACTGCATCATGCGTCATGTCCAGAATTATGTTTTACAGCCTATTTATAGACTACGTTAATCATACCTATATTTTATGCATATCTATATATTACTTATTTTCTACTATAGGGCATGTTATTTCTTTAAATCTAAATGCTTTCAATCTCTGTTTAACATCGAATAAGAGTGAGTGCTGAAACCATTCCTGTATTGCCAGCCGTCGCCAGGGGATATTGATAGGTGCCCTGTGGTGGTCACAAATCTCCTTCATAAGACTATGATACAGCAGCGGAGTCATCCTTCTAGGAAAATGGAGCAGCGCTGGCTCTATTACATCGTTCTCTTGGTCGATGTATGTACAGCGAGGTTTAAGAACATCAAGGGATAGGGTTGACCTGTTGACGCCGCCTAGGAATCCTACTACCTGCTTATCACGAGCAGGTAGAATGCCTTGCTCGGTCATTGTTATTCCAAGGACGTCTTCATCCGCCAGGCTCGCGCCGGGTGCGATCTCGTGATAGTTATTCCCTATTTCTCTTGCACGGTGGAAGACTTTGAAACAACCTGGCTTCTCGAAATAAGCGTGGCCAGCGCCTCCGATCTCAGAGAAATGACTAACTCCTATTCTCTCAAGCTGAGCTATGCGATCAAGGCCGAAGGCACTGATACCACCTGAGAGAACGCGTCCACGTGCCATGTAAGCACAACCTCTCCATGACTCTGTTATCTGTCTTACGTCTTTAAATGAAAGCATATCAGCATCAAGGAAGAGTGTATTTTGGAAGGGTGAATACTCGTCTAAATATAGTTTATGCTCGAAACCCTTTATATCACACCGTTCAGGAATAAGAGTCTCGTAATAACCTTCTAGCTTGCAGATTACATCGGGCGCAGCTACGCACGCTAGGGGCAATTCTTTGCTTGTTGTTCGAAGACTGAGCGATAGTGCAATTGCTTTATGCCAGTCAAATCTTGTTGCTAGTACCAGTATACCAAGACACATGTCTACCTCATATATTTATACGTATACACTTCCAGACGCGCTTCTTAAACCAAGACTTTCAGTGAACTCATATGGACAGGTATCAATTAATCTTGCAACTTGTTTTTTTATATCCTCTATCTTACTATTTAAGTACCATCTTTCGCCCCTTTCTACGCTATCTACAAAACTAGCTGTTACTCCCAAGTATGCTGAAAAGTCATGCCATTTAAAAGGGCAGTCAATATGCCCTTTTGAATAGAATGCGAATGGAACACCATACGCATAGGCAACTATTGCACCATGCAATGATGCTGATAAAATAAATTTTGACGACGCTACCCGATCTATCCATAACTCGACTGAACGGCTACTGCCCTGAATACTAGGACTCATTATTAAATCACAACCAGTGCTCGATAACACTGATTCATTACACGGCGTATTGAGATGAGGTATGAATAGTTTTTTGTTCAGATAATTATTACTCACTCGAGGTGAATACAGCAGTGGGAGTAGGAGAGCACTGTCACCCACCACCTCTACATCACCTCCAAGCACAGCTGAGGTTAGCGGTCCACGTACACCATGAAATGTGCATATATCGAGAAGCATTCGAGAGATATCTGTAGATTTTCTCGCGCCACACGACCAATAGTGTATAGGCACCCCGCGGCGATAGGCATCTTGCATATACTCTTCGTGTATTACACTCCCTATTAAATATATATAGCTTCTATTGAGCTCATGTTTCGTGCGAGAGATAAAGTTTTTATAGTAGTATTCAGCTAGGTAATCACCAAAGTTATGGTAGCCAGATTTTTTATATCCATACTTCAGTGTCACCCCGCGCTCTCTTAGACCATAGAGTGTAAGCTTGTCTCCGATTTCTGTCTTACATCTACTAAGTAATTTTCTCACATTCATATTGGCGTACCACTCAGGCTAGAAATAGAATACACACTACAGTACAAATTGACAAGATATCTAACAGACGATCATCTACCTTGATAGATATCGCGTGCAGTAGAACATAGGGGTACAGTGCGATGGAGCCTGCTGCCAGTCCCCAGATCATACCTATTGGTCCCGCCATAGCATACCCTATACATGTTGCAACCACTCTAAAGAGAGATCGCAGTATCTGGGCCATAGCAACTGCTCGAGAGTCTCCTGCGGCAAGCAACGCTGTCAAATAGGTTCCACACACAATATCTAATATGCTAGCAGCAGCAGCCGGTGCTATAAAGTCACCTATCAAGATATATCTAGGGTCATATAAGAAGTCAGTTATAGTATCTCCCAAGAAGGCGGTCATGCCCAGTATTGGTAGAGAGATGGCTGTTGCTGTATACCTTCCTAGCCGTGTGCTATGAATATATCTTTGGCTATCATTCTGTACTTTTGATAGTACTGGAAAAAATATTTTAGCTTGCAATAACTCAACAATAGTTCGTATAACTGTACATAGCATCATCGCGATTGTGATCTGCCCCAGAAGATCGATCGCAACAAATAGACCTCTTATTAGCTGAAGCCCCTGGCCGCCAGCATATGTTGCTACTGTTGATATTGCTATCCACTTACCATACCCAAGTAAAGATTTCAGGGACTCCTTCTCAATGCTCAGCCGATGTTGATGACTGGGGAGCAGCCAGTGTCCTATGACTACACTTGTTGTCGAACCCAATATACCGCCCGCTATAAGTGACCAGACTGTTGGTGACACCCACGCCCATGCCACCATCACCACGATGGTGACAAGCTGACCGATCAGCTGTAACAGTGTTACTCTCCCCAGCTGTAGTTGACGGTTTGTTGTATGGACCGCTGTCGTCTGAAAACCACTTATCGTCGCGGTAACACCGACCACGGGCAGCAGTAGTGCGAGCTCGGGCTCGCCGTAGAGCAAGGAGACCGGCCACGCAATTAAGCACGCGAATAACCAGAGCACAAAGCCCCGCACGATCTGTATCGTCCACGCGGTGTTGAGAAATTTGGGGTCATCCCCTCGAGCATTCTGAATGATCGATGGCCCGATACCGACATCGGAAAACATCTGGAGGCCGGTCATGAAGACCGATACCAGCGCCATCAGTCCGAACGCCTCAGGAAACAGCAACCTTGTGAGGATGAGATTCGACCCCAGCCGCAAAACCTGTGAGGCTCCATAGCCCGCGACGGTCCAGGCCGACCCCTTAAGCGCCATCGCTTTGAGTCCCCCGCCTTTGATGACCCGCAGACCCGGCAGGGCCGTGATCCGGTCTTTGAGCCGCCTGGAGAAGGAGGTGTCCGGCTGAGCGGGGAGTTCGGGTTGGACAGGGTTATCGGCCATGTGGATGAGGGCACCGAATAGGCACTGCCCATGGCATTATCGACGCATCGGGCGGTAAAGATCAGATACGCTCGGCCATCCGGGCGGGTTTGCCCGACTGCCCGATACCGGCTAAATTCTTGGGTTCTACACGTTTAGCGAGGTAACGGGCATGAAAGTCATCTGCGATCGGGGAGCCCTGGTCGAAGCACTGAACACGGTCTCTGGCGTTGTGCTGGCACGCACGCCCAAACCGGTGCTGCGCTGCGTCAAGCTGGCCGCCGAGACCAGCCCGCCAACCCTGACGCTGATCGGCACCGACACCGAAGTCACGGTCACCCTCAAGACCGAGCGTATCGAGGTCGCCGAAGCCGGTGAGGCCCTGATCCCCGCTGATAAGCTCGGGCAGATCGTCCGCGAGTCCATCGATCCCACCATCGAGATCGCCACGGACGAGGAATCCGCCGTCATCACCGGCAAGGACTCGCGGTTCAAGGTCTTCGGCTATCCGGTGTCGGATTTTGCTTCGGTCCCGGGGTTTGAAGGCGATGCCGAGTTCGAGATCGCCGCCGGCGACCTGCACCGGCTGATCTCGATGACGATTTTCGCCACGGCCCGCGAGAACAGCCGCTACGCCATCAACGGCGTGCTCTTGGAACGAACCGGCAACAAGCTCTCGGTCGTCGCCACCGACGGCCACCGGCTGGCTCTGGCCAAGGGCTCCTGCAAAGGCGGGTCGGACGAATCCAAGACCGCCATCGTCCCGACCAAAGCCCTGAACCTGCTGCTGAAGCTGTTCGATGACACGGAGCAGTCGGTGCGATGCAAGATCGCCGACAACCAGATCTTCTTCGCGACCGACCAGGCCGTGCTCGTCTCCAACCTGGTCGAAGGCAACTTCCCGCCCTACCAGGACGTGGTGCCCAAGGACGGAGACAAGAAGGCCCAGGTCAGCACCGATCTGCTGGTCTCGGCTGTTCGCCGAGCTGCCTTGTTGACTAACGAGGAATCCAAAGGCGTCCGGTTGGCCTTCGACAACGACGGCCTCACCCTGACCAGCCGGGCTCCCGAGATGGGCGAGGCCGAGATCAAGAGCGAGCTCAACAGCTATGCCGGCGAAGCCATCGAGATCGGCTTCAACCCCGCCTACATCCTTGACGCCCTCAAGGTGGTCGATAGCGAGGAGGTCACGCTGGAGATGAAAGCCGCCAACAAACCCGGCATCATCCGGACCGACCAGCACTTCCTCTACGTCGTGATGCCCGTCAGCCTGAATTGAGCCCGCCATGGACGAGACCTTCGGCTGGACCGACATCGAAGACATCGCCCTCGCCCTCGTCGAGCAGCACCCCGATCGGGACCCGACCGCTATCGGCTTCCCGCAGCTCCGGCAGCTGGTTGAATCCCTCGACGGCTTCGTCGCCGACCCGGAGCATCGGGTCAACGAGCAGATCCTGGAGGCCATCCAGTCCACCTGGATCGAGGAGAAAGAGGAAGCCGACGCCGATGACGACGACGGCCCTTCCTACAAGCCCAACAACCCCTTCCGCTAAACCCGCGGAAGGTTCATCCATCGAGCCGATGAACTAAACTCAGGCCATGACCGATTTCCCCACCAGCCAGGCACAAGCGCATGCGACCACCATCGCTCCGGACGCAGGTAGCGGGAGCTGGTGGTCGCGGTGCTACGAGCGTTGGGAAGCCAGGCTGTCTCGGCTGTCTACCCGCAATCGCTTCTGGCAGAAGCTGTTCTCAATGGTCTTCCTGCCTCTGGCGTACCGAAGCGGCATCCGCTTCATCAAGGGTGACGAGAGCAGCTTCTCCGCCATCCTGCCCTTCCGTCGCTTCAACCGGAACTGGTACAACGCCATGGCCGGGGGGGCCCTTCTCGGCAACGCCGAAGTCGCTGGTGGGATGTACGTCTTCGAGAAGTGCGGGGCCGACTACACCGTCGTCTGCAAGCATCTCGAATACACCTTCCGCCGACCCTGCTTCGGACCGGCGGTCTACCGGATCACCCCCCGTCAGAACATCGACGAACTGGTCGCGACCGGAAGCGAGTTCAACCTCACCGTCGATATGCAGATCCTCCAGATGGTCGCATCGGGTGAGCATAAGGAACGCCGTGTCGGCCAGAGCACGGCGACTTTCCACGTGACGCCCAAGTCGCAGGCCCGCAAGCACAGCCAGAAGCTCAAGCTGGTCACCAAGCGTCAGACCGAGCCGGACGCGTGAAACAGACTGAAGCCATGGGAAGGGTGCCCGAGAACGAGACCGCGCCGCCGAGTTCGCTCTGGATGACGCTGGCCTGGGCCGGTTACCTCGGTGCCTCATGGACCTGGGTGATCGGGATGTTCTTCCCGGCGCTCCTGCTTCGAGACCACGGCATCCTGGGTTTCCTGGCGTTCGCCATCCCGAACGTGCTGGGTGCCGCCGCGATGGCCTGGTGGGTGGCCAACCGTGAAGCCAGCATCCATATCGTGGGCGTGCACCGCCGGGCAGCCCTCGGTTTCTCAGACGTCACGATCATGTTCCACGCCTTCGGGCTGACCTGCCTGGTCTCGCCGTTGCTCGGCTGGCCCGGCGTCGTAGCCGCGGTCGTGATTGCTTTGCTGGTCTGGGCCATCAATGCCAGATACCTCCGGGTCACGGCGCTGCTGGGCCTCATCAGCGTTCTGGTCTCCGCCGCGGTGGTCTACCGGTTCATGGAAGCCGTCAAACCCGCCGAGCCTCTGGACCTGAGCATCAGCCCGCAGGCCACCGCCGATCTGATCTGGCTGGTCCCCGTGCTCGCGGGTGGTTTTTTGCTCTGCCCCTACCTGGACATGACCTTCCATCGTGCCCGGCAGAACACCACCGCGGCGACAGGTCGACTCGCCTTCTCACTCGGTTTCGCCGGGGTCTTCATGGGCATGATCCTGCTCTCGCTCTGGTACGCCCCGCAGATCATCGGCCTGTTTGGCGAAGGGCTGCCCGCAGACAGGTCGCAGGCGATCTGGCTCTGGCTGGGCATCCACTTCGTTCTGCAGACCGGGTACACCGTCGGCCTGCACCTGCATGAAATCACGACCCACCGTGGCGGGCATGGGGTCTTCCGTGTCATCGTCTTCTCCATCGTGGCCGCCGCCGGAGGCCTTTGGGTCTACGGCGCTCCCGAAGCCGAGGCCGGAGCGCGCATCGAAACCGGCTATCGCTTCTTCCTCCTGGCCTACGGCCTGCTCTTCCCGGCTTACGTCGTGATCTGCATGATCCCGAACCGCCGGGGCGTCGAGCTGCGGGTCGCCTGGCGGGCCTGCCTGGTCACTGTCCTGCTCGCCGGCCCGATGGCCTACCTCGGCTTCGTCGGAGGCTCCAACCCCTGGTGGTGCCTGGGTGCCCTGGGCATGATCGGGCTGGGCCGAATGGGTCTCACGTGGATGCCCAAAACGTTAGTACCAATTTATTTGAGTGAAGCCGTTAGCCGCGAAAGGGATAATTAGTCATAAAACCCGCGAACGGTGTGTTTGTATTTGTTCATGGGGCTGCAGCATGCGGGATTTCACACTGCTAGCAGACCTGCCGATAAGTAAACTATACTGTACCCACGCTTCAATGGAGCGCCTGCGAGAACGATCAAGCAACTTATCAAGAACCACACACTAGTCTCTATTTATTGGGCTTTACGCAAGGCGTACAGGTTGAGTTCGCCTACTGCAAGAGACCAAGACCAGCAGGAGAAGTTGCTGTATCAGAAGCTGCTACCTCCGAGTGCGCTCTGCTTCGATGTCGGCTGTCATCTAGGACGAAAAGCAGGGGCCATGCTCAAAGCAAAGGCGCGCGTCATCGGCATCGAACCAGAACCGCTCAGCCAACGCATGCTTGAGCACGAATTCCGATTCTCAAATCATTTTACCCTTGTAAAAAAAGGGATCGCCGACACCAAGGGAAAGCGAGATCTACATGTCGGCCGCAATCTATCTATGACTAGCTTTCGTGATGACTGGACTTCATCTTCTTATACCATTGAGGTTGAAATAGATACCCTTGATTCGATGATTGAACAATATGGCAAGCCTTACTACATAAAGATTGATGTTGAAGCTAGAAGAATCAGTCCCGCAAGGCCTGTCCCAGAAGGTGTCACTGATCAGCTTCGAGTTTCACACTGAAGAGGCAAAGCGAGCTATCAGATGCCTCAAACACTGCCAGTCTCTCGGTATGTACAGCTGCAATGTAACCAATATGGATGACGGTTCGATGTACTACCATCATCCACTTTCAATAGACGAAATGTGCAAAGAACTAACTGTATGGACTAAGGGTACACGTGGCGACATATACATTGCTGAAAATAATGAGATGTTGACATGGAGTGTATAATTTTCTTATATTCTCACGGTAGATCCAAACCTTGGCCTGATGCTCTTCTGTTGAACGTATGAACACATCCTCCCGTGGGGCCTTTTTCTGTATGCTGCTACGCAGCTTTGTTCACTTGACATGTTAAGCATATCGTGATCTAGGAGACTATGTACGGAAAGTGAATTAGTTTTGTTAAGTATTCTACAATAGTCGCAGGAAAACCGTTGATCAAAGAACGACTCGGACAGCTCGGTCGATCCGTCATGCGGCACCTCATGGGTCTGGCCTGGCCGCTCGATCGCCAGAGACCCCTGGATAGCACGTACAGCATCCTGCTGGGCGTGCCCTGGGCACTCCACGACCTCACCGACGTCAACCTCAAGGCCATCTCTCAGTGCAGGCTCGATCGGCTGCGTGACATCCACGTCGTCTTCGATCGACCCCAGAAACCCGGCATGCGCGAGTTTGCCGACCGGCTCGGGGCACGCTGGCCGCAGCTGCCGATCCGGGTCCACTGGCACCCGCCCCTGATCGGCAGGCTTGTGGAGAAGGTTGGCGTCTCGACCTTCTTCAACGGGGCGAACATCCTCACCGCCCTGCGTGCCAACCGCTCAAAATGCCTCATCCTCCACGACTTTGACCTCTACCCGCTGAAGGCTGATTTCTTCGAAGCCATCGCCGCCAACATCCTCGACAAGCACCTCGATTTTTCCGGCTTCGAGTTCACCGAATTCAACGCGCTCACGGCCGAAGACCGGGTCATCGGCACCTGGGGCCTGGCCATCAACGTCGAGCGGCTCTGCGCCAACCACCGCGCCCACGAGGTGCTCCACCGCCGGATGGACCTGCCCGATGGCCGCCAGTAGGTCCGGCTCGATCCCCTCAGTGCGATCCAGATCCGGGGAGCCACCCGCGAGCTGGGCGAAGGCCTCGTCGGTTCAGATGCCTGCCACGTCAAGAACCTCTGCAGCAGCTACCTGAGGCTGCATCAGGGCAAGCCGCAGGCCGTCGCCTGGCGGCTTCACTACCTCGCCTACCTCAGAGACGTCACCGACGAGTCGCAGGGTCACGTCCCACGGCTGACCGAGGCCATGGAGCAAGCCAGTACACCGGTTCTCCACGTCGAAGGCGTCGATGTCGATTTCTCCGACACCCATCCCACCTGCGCCAATGTCCTCGAGAACGAATTGCTTAGACTGGATCAGCACCTGCTCGGAGAAGTGCGCCCGAGCACCGAAAGATTCCTCGCCGCAACCAGGTCCTTCCTCGACCGGTTCGGCTCCAAGGACGGCTGATCGATGTCCCTAACCTCCGGACGCGCCACGTTCTGTCGCTATCTCGTCGAAGGCGATGCCCCATCCACGGTGGATGAAACCGCCCTGTCGGTCTTATCCGAACACGCCTTCGTGGCCTCCGCGGTCCCCGACGACCGCGAGCCCGAAGTCGGCTTCGTCACCAACGAGCACCTGCTGGACACCCAGTTCACCCTCGAAAAAGTCGGCTACGGCGAGCCCGGACGCCCGCTGCTGCTGGCCGCCGTCCGCATCGATACGCATCAGCCTCCGAGCGAACTCCGCAAAGCCTACGAAAGGCTCAACGCCGCCTCCGCGGGTGCCGGCCCCGCCCCGGCCTCCGCCGACGAGCTGGCCGAGCACCAGATCAGCCAGGAACGGGCCGAGGGCAAGTTCCGCAAGTCCAAGGTCATCCCCTTCCTCTGGGACCTCCAACGCGGCGAACTGTTGCTCGGCACCAACGCACAAGGCGCCTGCGACCGGGCCATCGCCTTCATCACCAACGCCTTCGCCATCCGGGCCATCCCGCTCTCAGCGGGGTCGCTCGCCGAACACCTGCTCAAGAAAGCCGGAGCCAAGCGCGACCTCGAAGACGCCCAGGCCTCCGCCTTCACCGCCCCGCCAACCGGCAGCGAGAACGCAGCCACCGGCCCCAAACGAGCCGGCCCGCCCCTGCCCTGGGTCAGCAAAGCCCACGACCTCCGAGACTTCCTCGGCGACGAATGGCTGATCTGGCTCTGGCACCGCTTCGAGACGGCCCAGGGCGCGATCCCTCTCGGTCAGCGGCCGGGCGACAAGGTCGCTCCCTCTGACAACGGATTTGTCGGACTCACCAAGAGCCTCGACATGGAGTGCGCCTGGGGTCTCACCGGCAAACAGATGCTCCGCGCCGATGCCCCCACACGTCTCGCCGAGGCCGGCGAGGCTTTGAAGAAGGGCAAGTGGCCGCGCAAGGCAGGCCTGCTCGTCTCCGATGGCGAGCATCACTGGGAGATGACGCTCCAGGCCGAATCCCTGGGTATTTCCTCTGCTCTGCTACCCGAGATCGAAGACGTGGAGGACGAGCGCCAGCTCATCAACCGCCGATTCGAGCTCATCCTCGAACTCGCTGCCTGGATCGACCGCTGTTTTGCCGGCTTCCTTGCCGAACGCATCGACCAGGGCTGGGGCCGCCGAAAAGCCGCCATCCGATCCTGGATCGAAGGCCGCTGACCGCTTGCCTCAGAATCAGCGTGACGCCGTGGTCCGCAGATTGAGGATCAACTCGATCTTGCCGAGGTGTTCATCGAGCTTCTCAGCGATCTGCCGGGCATCCAGCCCGTCATCCGCCAGTTCATGGACCGATCGGGTGAGAGTCTGCATCGGCGTCTCACCCGATGCCGATGGCCCACTTTCAGACGCCGTCGCAGCCGACGCTTGAACACCGGTCGCCTCTTGGTCAGTCTCAGCCAGGGACAGATTCGCAGGCGGCTGCCCCAGTTGCTTCTCCAGCCGCTGCAGCTGATCGATCCTGATCTCGGCTTCCTGAATCATCCGCTCCAGCCTTAGCGTCTTGGCGTCGATCTGAGCGCTGAACCGCCTAGTCAGCTCCTCCACCTCTAGCATCAGCGTCCCGAGATCATCCCGGAGCCGCTTGCGCTCCTTGAGACCCTCAAGCTGATCCCGGGCACTCACCGCCGGCCCCTGCTTCTGCCGACGACGGCTGAAGCTGTAAAGCGACATGATGATGAACAGGATGCCGACGACCGGCAGCAGATTCTTGAGCATCTCCATCAGGCTTCCCCCCGCTTGTCATCCACCAGAAAACGACGCGTCGCAACGGCATCGATCGCCGCCTGCACCAGTCGCAAAGGCTCACCCGCCGACTCGGCCAACTCCGCCGCATCCTCAAACTCGGCTCGTGCAACGATGTCCCGACCGCCCATCGACCCCACTTTCACCCGCGCCTCCCCATACGCCGTGGTGACCCGCTCGATCCGCCGATCCAGAACCACCCGGTCCCAGGCCCGTGCCCGCACCCCGAAGCTACCGGTCAGACGGAGCACCAACTCGGCCATCGCCTGCTGCTGATCGGGAACCACCAGCAGGCTCAGCATCACCGCCGAACGCCCCTTCTTCATCCCGATAGACGTCCACCAGGCATCCAGAGCCCCAGCATCCATGAGAGCCGACACCGTGTGCCCGATCGTCTCGCCGGTCGTGTCGTCGAGGTTCACAGCCAGCTCCACCACACCGGTCACGGTGCCGCCTTCCGCAAGCTGGCTGACGGTCCTGGCACTCACAGACAACAGACTCCTGTCATGGGAACACATCGACACCTTATTATCGGGCCCATGCAGGCAGCATCCGCAAAGGTTGTGCACGACCCTCTCGTCCGCGAGATCGCGCACGCCCTGCGCCACCGATGCGGGTACCAGCCCCGGCCGCACCGCTCGATCGTCGTCGGCTGCTCGGCCGGCGGGGACTCCCAGGCCCTCCTCCACGCCCTGTGTTGGCTCAGCGGACGCCGAAGCTGGCCCTTCAAAGTCATCCTCGCGCACGTCAACCACCACCTCACCGAACAGTCCGACGAGGCCGAAGCCCTCCTCCGCGAGCAGGCCGACCGACTCGGCATCACTTACGCCCATCGCAGCATCCACCCCCACCACCACGGCGGGAACCTCGAAAACACCGCCCGCAAGCAACGACACGCCGCCCTCCGCTCCATCGCACATGAACACGACGCCTCGGCCATCGCCCTCGCCCACCACGCCGATGACCAGCTCGAAACCATGCTCATGCGCCTGCTCCGCGGGGCCTCCCCCGCCGGACTCGCCGGCATGGCCTGGACCCGCCAGTCAACACGCTCCGGGCTCCAGCTCATCCGGCCCATGCTCGCCGTGACCCACGCTCAGGCCCTCGATTTCCTGCAACGTCACGAGATCCCCTGGCTGGAAGACCCGCTCAACAGCAAACCCAATGTCCGCCGCAATCGCCTCCGCGCCGGCGTCCTGCCCACCCTCCGCGAAAGCTGGCCCAACGGTCACGAGCGCGCGCTCGATGCCGCCGATCAACTCCGGCAATGGGCCCGTTTCATCGACGCCCAGGCCCGGCACGTCCGCGATCACTTCCAGGAAACCCCCACCGGCCCCATCGCCCAGAGGGACAAGCTCGCAGCATCGCCCGACCCGCTGCTCGCCACCGCCCTCCGAGCCGAACTCCTCCAGGCTGGCGTCCCCTCCGATCGGCTCAAAACCAAGACCCTCCAGCGGCTCGTCCCGGCCATCCGTGATCGCTCCAGCCAACCCAGACACTGGCACCTGGCCAACGACATCACAGTGACACTCGATCACCGTTCACTGCGGATCACGATGCGCTCTGGTCCCGACCGATCTGTTCCTCGTCCCGCCAATTAACCCGCGGAGCGTCGCCCCAGAGCATTTCCAGGTCGTAGTGAGCGCGCGTCAGCGGCTCGAAGAGGTGGAACATGATCGACGAGAAATCGATCACCCGCCAGGTCGAGGCCGCATCATTCTCCCCGCCGTAACGCTCGATCCCCCGCTCCTTGGCCAGCTCGATGACACGACTCGCCACACCCATCAGCTGACGCTCCGACGTCCCGCTGCCCAGCACCAGGTAGTCCGTGATCTGACTCACCTCGCGCACATCAAACACCAGCACGTCCTCGCAGTGCAGGTCGGTCAGCAGCCGCGCCGCATCACACGCAAACTGCCGGCTCGGACCATCCGGATACATCTGCCTCACGGGTGGCGTCGGCCCGTCCGAATCGTGCGCGGGCGGATCGACAGCAGCTTCGGCATCCTCCACGCGGCGCACCTCATCCCTGTTGGACGCTTCAGAATCAGGCTCGGGCAATCCAGACGACGCAGGCGGCGGGCAGGTCATAAGCAGGCAGCACTCCAAAGGAAAACCCGGACCGAACAGGTCCGGGTCTCCATTGTAGAAGGGATAGCCTTAAAGCAAGCCGCCGGCTACAGACCGATCCAGGAACCGATTTCCGGGCTGAAACGCACGATCACGCCCGCAAACACCACCGAAACGATCGAAACCAGCTTGATCAGGATGTTTAGCGACGGGCCAGAGGTGTCCTTGAAGGGATCGCCTACTGTGTCGCCGACCACGGTCGCTTTGTGATCGGCAGAACCCTTGCCGCCCTGCTCGCCGGTCTCGATGTATTTCTTGGCGTTGTCCCAGGCACCGCCCGCGTTCGCCATGAAGATCGCTACCGCAAAGCCGCAGACCAGCGTGCCCGCCAGCAGGCCCATCGTCCCGGGCACACCCAGGATCAACCCCGTGAGAATCGGAACCACCACGGCGAGCATCGACGGCAGCACCATCTCACGCAGCGCGCCGGTCGTGGAGATCGCGACACAGCTCGCATAATCCGGGTACTGCTTGCCATCGACGTGGGTCTCGTCCGGCCACTGGCGGGGATCGCTGATCTGCGCCTCGGTCATCCCGCTGGCTACGAAGCCCTGCTTCATAATCACGAACTGCCGACGACACTCCAGCATCATGCTGTAGGCCGCGCGACCCACCGCGTTCATCGTCATCGCGCAGAACACCATCACCAGCATCACCCCGATGAACAGCCCACAAAGCACCTGCGGGTTCATCAGCGACACCTGATAGAACTCGAGCAGCTGCGTCAGGTCGGCCGCGCCCGCCGGAACCACCTCGAAGTTGTAGCTCTCGGCTCCAACCCGAAGCTGGGCATCGTAAAAACGCCTGGACCCGTGCTGCAGCACGGTCAGATCGGCATCACCAGCCGCCAGCGTCCGCTCGATCAGGTTCCGATCCTGATGAGACATCAACAGACCCGCATCGATCGACCCGGTACCCGGGTCGGTGATCCGAAACAGCCCGTGGCCTACATAGTCGCCTTCCAGCCGGAGCACCCCCTCCGGGATCGTGCCATCGGCACTGGCCATCAGGCTGGTGAACGGACCGGCGTCCTCCATCGCCACCACCTGCTGCGTCAGCGACGCCTGCACCGTAATGACATAGGCCGCCAGCAACGCCAGCGCCGTCAGCGCCGCCGAACCAATCGCAAACCCTTTGCCCGTCGCCGCCGTCGTGTTCCCGAGGCTGTCGAGCATATCGGTCCGCTCACGCACATGAGGCGGCTGATGCGTCATCTCCGCATTCCCGCCGGCGTTGTCCGCGATCGGCCCGTAAGCATCCGTCGCCAGGGTGATACCGAGCGTTGCCAGCATCCCGACCGCCGCAATCCCTACCCCGAACACACCCATCAGGAACTCATCGCCCCCACCGGCCAGTGTGAAGGCCGACATGATCGCCACCACCACCGTCAGTAGCGGGACCCACGTCGAGGTCATGCCTTCAGCGATGCCCGCGATGATCACCGTTGCCGGACCGGTCTCGGCCTGCTTGCTGATCCGACGGGTCGGGCTGTGCTCGTAGGACGTATAGAACTCGGTGCCACGGGCGATCACCAGACCGGCGACCAGACCCGCAACAATCGCACCCCAGATACCCAGCACGCTGATCTGCTCGATCCCGCCAAGCAGCCAGTAGAGCACGCCCAGCGACCCCACCACGATCATCGCAGAGCTGGCAAACACGCCCGCATGAAGCGAGCGCAGCAACTCGGCAAAACCGGCACCCTCACGCGCCCGCACGAGGTGGATCGCCAGGATCGAACACACAATCCCAAGACCCGCCACCGCCGGAGCCGCCACGACCAGCGCGAGCGCCGCGTCCAGACTGAACTCCAGCCGCATCGCTGCCGCCGAAGCCAAGGCCATCGCCGCCAGAATCGATCCGTAATAGCTCTCGTAAAGGTCCGCGCCCATGCCCGCGACATCGCCGACGTTGTCGCCCACGTTGTCCGCGATCGTCGCCGGGTTGCGCGCGTCATCCTCAGGAATCCCCGCCTCAACCTTGCCGACGAGGTCGGCACCCACATCCGCTGCCTTCGTGTAGATGCCCCCACCCACGCGGGCAAACAGCGCCTGCAGCGAAGCCCCCATCGCGAAACTCAGCGTGATCGTCGTCAGATGGACCAGCCCGATCGGACCCTCAGCCCCAAAGAGCATGTAGAGCACCGCGAACCAGACCGCGATATCAATCAGCGCAAACCCGGTCACACACAAACCCATGACCGCACCGGCTCGAAACGCCACCTGCAAACCCTGATTCAGCGACTCACGCGCCGCCGCCGCCGTCCGCGCTGAAGCATTCGTCGCCGTCTTCATCCCGAAGTAACCACACAACCCCGAGAACAAACCCGCCACCGCGACACCCAGAGGCGTCCACTGAGGCGTATCCAGAAAAGCCGACATCAGCACCAGCAGCACGATCAACGCCGCAAACACAATCATCACGACATTGCGCTGCTGAGCCAGGTAGGCATACGCACCGGCACGCACCGCCGCCGCCACCTTGACCATCGCCGGATCGCCCTCGCTCTGAGCCATGATCCCCGCGTAAAAACGCCAGGCAAACAGGAGCGCAAGAACCCCCGCCGCAGGGGCGAGGTAGTAAGCAGCTGGCAGCGAAGCCGAAACCAGAGCCGGATCGGTCGCAGCAATCGTCAGGGCGGTCCAAAGAGTCATCTCAACATCCTCGATAAGGAACGGTCCGCAGGAAGGAATCCCGCGGGGTGAGACCCGTAGGCCTCCAGGCGGGTGAGACCCGAGCACTCGCTCAGATCACTAGTCATCATATCATCAGATCGACTTGTCTTGTTAAAGGATCAACAAAAAACCCTGCTTTTCTCAATTCTGAGGCAGCAGGGTTGGGGTGGATAAGATGATTTGATCAGACTTCACAGACAAAAACACAGAAGTGTCTGTGAATGCGGAGTTTATTGCCGCTTGTTCGACTGCCCGCCCGGAGCGTTCCGCTTGACGGACTTACGCAGCGCTCGCTGCTTACGCTCGCTGGGCTTCTCGTAGTAAGCACGCCGCTTGATCTCCTTGGTCAGGCCTTCCTTTTCACAGAGCTTCTTGAAGCGACGGAGCATCTGCTCCGCGGTCTCACCGTTGCGTGCTTTGATACGAATCGCCATGCGGGCGTTCCTCGTCAGGGGGTCATCTAAAACTGGGACAAAATTTCCGAGCCGTGTAGTCTGACACAACCAGTCCCCGGAATCAAGCCAGCCTGCCAGGGGCTACACGCGACGGAGTCCCACCATGCCTCAAGCCCTGATCGCCCTGATCCTGCTCCTCACCCCCCTCGTCGGCTGTGCCGCCAAAGACAACCCCCGACTCGACGCCATCTACAACCGCGCCGCCCAGCACTACGGACCCGACCGCAACCCCGTCATCGTGATCCCGGGCATCCTCGGCTCTCGCCTCAAGGACCCACAGACCGGCCGCCTCGTCTGGGGTGCCTTCGACAACGAGTACATCCGCCCCACCTCCGCAGAAGGCGCCCGACTCATCGCCCTGCCAATGGAACAAGGTAAACCCCTCAACCAGCTCCACTCCCGACTCGTCCCCGATGGCGCCCTCGACACCGTCAACGTCTCGATCTTCTGGCTCCCCTTCGAACTCGGGGCCTACGTCCAGATCCTCGAAACCCTCGGCGCCGGCGGCTACCGCGACGAACAGTTCGCCCAGGCCGGCACCGTCGACTACGGCACCGACCACTTCACCTGCTTCCAGTTCGCCTACGACTGGCGACGCGATAACGTCGAGAACGCCCACGCCCTCCTGGACTTCATCGATGAGAAACGAAAGCTCGTCCAGGACGCTTACCTCCGGGACTACGGCATCGCAAACGCCGACGTGAAATTCGACATCGTCGCCCACTCGATGGGAGGCCTCCTCACCCGCTACGCCCTCCGCTACGGCCGCGCCGACCTCCCCACAGATGGCAGCACCCCCGAGGTCACCTGGGCCGGCGCCGAGCACATCGACCAGGTCATCCTCGTCGCTACCCCCAGCGCCGGCTCGGTCTATTCCATGCTCCAACTCCAGGAAGGCGCCAAGCTCCCGATATTCTGGCCCGACTACGAACCCGCCCTGCTCGGCACCATGCCCGCCATCTACCAGCTCCTGCCCCGACCCCGCCACGGCGGCTACATCGACGAAACCACCCGCCAGCCCATCAACAGCATCTACGACGCCCACTACTGGGAAGAAATGGGCTGGAGCCTCCTCGACCCCGATCAGGACGACATCCTCCAGCAACTCCTGCCCAACGCCACGACCCGAGAACACCGCCTGGTCATCGCCCGCGACCACACCGCCAAAGCCCTCCACCGCGCCCGCCTGTTCCACGAAGCCCTCGACATCCCCGCCAACCGACCCGAACACCTCGAACTCCACCTCTTCGCCGCCGACTCCCGCGAAACCGGAGCCATCCTCGCCATCAACCAGGAAACCGGCCGCACCCACATCACCGGCACAGCGCCGGGCGACACCACCGTTCTCCGCACCTCAGCCCTGATGGACGAACGCCTCAACGGCAACTGGACACCCCAACTCCGCTCCCCCATCGACTGGACCAGCGTCACCTTCCTCTTCAGCGACCACATCGGCCTCACCAAGAGCAAAGCCTTCTCCGACAACGTCCTCTACAAGCTCCTCGAACAACCCAGCGACCCGCCCGTCCCGGGTAGTTAAGGCCAGACCACCACCTCGCGCACCAGCCGGACCCCCGTCGCCGCCTCCACGCGCTCCTGCACCTGACGAAAGAGCTGGATCACATCATCCGCCGTCGCACCCGCGCCCGCCGCGATGAAATTCGCGTGCACCTCCGACACATAAGCCCCTCCCACACGAGCCCCCTTGAGCCCGCACGCATCGATCAGCCGACCCGCCGAATCAACCTGCCGACCTGCTTCATCCACCGGATTCTTAAACGCACAGCCCGCCGTCGCATCGGCAAACGGCTGTTCGGTCGTCTTCTTCGCGAAGATCTCCTTCTTCCGCAGATAAACGGCCTCACCTCCCACACACTCCAGCTGCAACACCGCTTCGAGAATCAGCGGCTGCTCGATGCCCGACCGCCGATAGCCAAAAGGAATCTGCTCACGCTCCAGCGTGGTTGTCGTCCCATCCAGATCCATCACCCGCACCGAACGCACCACATCCGCGATCTGCCCATACGCCCCGCCGGCATTCATCCGAATCGCCCCACCCACCGTCGCCGGCACACCCGCCAAACCCTCAAGCCCCGACAAACCCTCCCGCGCCGTCTCGTTCACCAGACGCATCAGGTCGTACCCCGATCCCACCACCAGACGACCGCTCCGATCCTCCAAACCCCGCAGCATCCGGAACGACTTGTGCGTCAACCGTATCACCACCCCCGGCACCCCGGCTTCCGACACCAGCAGATTGGCCCCGCTGCCCAGCACCCGCACCGGCACACTCGACTCAGCACACCGGCTAAGCAGCGTCCCCAGCGACGCCTCATCCTCCGGGTCCACCAGCGCCTCCGCCGACCCGCCGACCCGATACCAGGTCAGCGAACCAATCGGTGCATCACGCTCGACATCGAGCGCAAGCCCTTCAAACAAAGCATCAGAGATCGTGGGGGTCCTGGCGATGCCCTGATTATCCAACAAATCGCCCGGCCCTAAAACAGAAAACGCAGATCGATCGCAAACCCCACCTCCAGGTCAGGACGCTCATCCAGGTCTTGCCACGCCGGAAGCGTCACCGACGCCCCCAAAGCCCAGGTCTGAGCCTCATACAAAAAGCCGGGCGCCAACCACAGATGAGCATCCCCATTCGTCTCATAGACCAGGCTCGCCTCGATCACCGCGTACGTACTCGATGTCGTCTCCGCCGAGTAACGCTCAGGCGTCAACCGATACAGATACGACCCCTCCGTCCAGAGCGTGTCCGCTAGCCCCATCCCAGGTAGGTCCGGATCCGGCTGGCCGTCATAATTCAGCTTGTACCGAACCGCCGCGTTCGTCCCGTGTCGGCCCGCGATCCGCGTCGCCACCACACCCAGCATCGGGTTGAACGCATCCGTCGACATATCATCGTCATACGTCGGGATGTCAATCCCGAACAACACCGACGCCCGCAGCGTGTCCACCGGCCCCGGGTTCACCAGCAGAAACCGATACTTGCCCATGATGTGCAGATCGGAAATCCCCTGATCGTCATCACCCACTTCATCAAACTCAAAAACAACAGGCACGTGCAGGTTCACCGACAAATCGGGCGTCAACCCATACGTGATATCGGTGTGGCTGTGCAGCAGGTCCCGATCGCCTTCGAGCGCGTACCCAAACACCCGCTCACGCACGACCAGACGACCCATCCCCGGCTGCGTCGCCGCCGGCATGTACGCCGCTTCCTGAGCAAACACCAAACAAGGCAAGCCCATCAGTAACGCAAGACTCGCTAGCACCACACGTTTCATGTTCAATCCTCTGCAGCAAGTCGACGCATAAAACGGCCGCCAGGCTTTCACCCAGCGGCCGCATGAACCGGCATCAGGAATCACCCGGCACCTCAACCCGATCGAACGTGAAGCCGCTACCCGCGACCACGTCCGCCAACTGACCCACGGTTACGCTCTGGCCCGGCTTCAGCCAAACCTTCACCGAACCGTCCGCCAGATTGACCTCGACCGACTCGATCGCCTCCACCTCAAGCATCGACTTGTCCAGGTTGTGCGAGCAAAGCGGGCAACTCAGCCCACGCGCATAAAGCACAAACTCCGGAGCATCGATAACCTCAGCGGCCTCCGCCGCATCAGGCATGCTCTTAGCAGAAGAACCCGACAACGCCGCACATCCCGAAAGCAGCGCGACGACCAACGTCAGATTCAGAAGCAGAAAACTCCGCTTCATGGGTTTTTCCTTTCATGGACCGCAAACACTCAGTGAGAGTGCGTGGTGCCGTCGCTATGCGTGTGAGCTCCGCCACCGCAAGAGCCACAGCAGGACTTCGCCTTCTCGCCGCCAGCTTTGGCCTCACCGCCGCATGAACCGCAGCAGGACTTCGCTTCGCCACCACTGCAGGAACCACAGGAACCGCAGCAAGACTTCGCTTCGCTGGAAAGAAGCATCGAATCACCGTTGGTCTTACAGCCAGCGGTAAAGCTGAGCATCAAAGCCAAAGCCGAAACAGATAGCAGGGTCGTGATCGTGTTCATCAGAACAACTCCTCAAAGAAAAAATGAAAAAGTAAACAGGGAAGTCTGAGCCACCTGATAACAGCATCAGGCAAGGCCAGAAAAAAAACTGAAACTGGGTTAGGAGGTCAGTCAGCAATAGATTCAGCGCGCAAAGATCGCGCCGAAGTGAAAACTAATGCCGCCAGATACCCAAAGTGCTGCGCGAGACCGCAGCCAGAGAAAGACATGAATCACCGGTAATGCCCGGCCAGTTCATCGATTCGCCAAAGCCAACGCGCCCCGTCACCAACACAGGCGGGACGAGCCCGGTCTCAACCACCGGAACCGTCGCCGGCACTTGATCATCCACCGGCTGATGAGCCGGCGCCTCTTCAGCCGAACACGGCGCCGCACATCCACAGCTGACGGCACAGCAGCAGGCCTGAACCGCCGCCTTCGCCGCAGGCACCTGCGGACACGCAATCACGCTGCCGCTAGCCAGCAGACCAATCACAATCAGGATGCGTGCAAGAACGAAGGTCATAGGTGATATAAGTATCGACTTCCTGTGCCTGCTTTCTATTCCTGCGAGCCACAAAAGTCCAGCCGCCGCCGGCTGATCCACCACACATGGTCAAAAAGGCCCATCAAGAACTCGATTCGCAAATCACCGGACAGATCGATCGCCTACTTCCGGAGATCACCAGCATCCGCCACGACCTCCACGCCCACCCCCAGCTTGCCTACACCGAAACCTACGCCTCCCAGCTCATCCAGCAGCACCTGACCGACGCCAACGTCCCCTTCCAGGCCGGGCTCGCCGAAACAGGCGTCGTCGCCGCCATCCGCTGCGACCATCACGACCCCCAAGCCCAAGCCATCGCCCTCCGCGCCGATATCGACGCCCTGCCCATCACCGAAAACACCAACCTCCCCTACGCCTCCCAAAACCCCGGCCTCATGCACGCCTGCGGGCACGACGGCCACACCGCCGCCCTCCTCGGGGCCGCAGAGATCCTCGCCAGCCTCGCCCGCGAACACCCCGAGGCCCTGCCCAAACCCATCAAGCTCATCTTCCAGCCCGCCGAGGAAGCCGGCGCCGGCGCCAAACGCATGATCGAAGACGGCGCCCTCGACCAGACCACCCTCGACCTCCCGGTCGAACGCATCTACGGCCTTCACGGCTGGAGCAGCCTCGATGTCGGCCAGATCCGCACCCTCCCCGGCCCCATGATGGCCGCCACCCTCAGCTTCCAGATCGAACTCCGCGGCCAGGGCGGCCACGCCGCCGCCCCCCACGAAACCATCGACCCCATTCCCGCCGCCGCCAACCTCGTATCAAACCTTCAAACGATCGCCTCGCGCTTCACCAAACCCACCACCCCCGTCGTCCTCACCATCGCCAACCTCCACGCCGGCGAAGGGGCCGTCAACATCATCCCCCACACCGCCACCCTCAACGGCACCGTCCGCACCTTCGACCTCGACCTCCGCGACCAGATCCGCCTGAAGATGCAACAGATCATCGAACACACCGCCGCCGCCCACGCCTGCACCGCCTCTCTTACCACCGTCGACGGCTACCCACCCACCATCAACGACCCCGAAGCCACCCAAACCCTCATCGATACAGCCGCCGATGCCTTCGGCCCCGACCACGTCGCCCTCCTCGACGACCCCGTCATGGGCGCCGAAGACTTCTCCTTCTACGCCCAACGCATCCCCGCCTGCTTCGCCTTCGTCGGCCTCCGACCCCCTGGCCAGGACACCTACCCCGGCCTGCATACCCCCGAATTCGATTTCAACGACCACGCCCTCCCCGTCAGCATGAAACTCCTCTGCGAACTGGGCCTCCGAGGCGGATAAACCCGATAACTGCCAAGACGGTATCCTCCAAGTAACCATCCGCCCCAGAAAAAACCGCTGACGAGCGCTCACGCAGGCTCGAAGCCCCTGGAATCTACCGTGAAACCAGCTTCCACCGCCGCTATCGCCACCCCGGCCCCCACGCCCGACATCGCCTGCGGCAACACCGCCGGCTCCTCCGAATTTCTCTCCGACCTCTACACCGGCCTCGGCTCCCAACGAAACGATTTCCGCAACTACAACCTCAACCGCCTCATCGCCGCCATGGTCATCCAGGACCAGCCGAATCAGGGGCGCAACCTCGCCGTCCTCGACATCGGCTGCGGATCAGGCGTCCTCACCCAGATCATGACACGCCTCGGCATGAAGGTCACCGGCCTCGAGCCCAACCCCGACCTCGCCGAAGCCGCACGCCTCCGCGACAACCGGATGACCATCCACACCGGCGACGGCTCCATCGCCGACCAGCTCAACCAAACCTTCGACTGCATCACCATCATCGACGTCCTCGAACACATCGAAGACGACATCGAACAGCTCCACAAGATCCGCCGCGCGCTCAAGCCGGGCGGCCGCCTCGTCGTCCTCGTCCCCGCCTACCAGTGCCTCTTCGGCAAACGTGATGTCCGCAACGGCCACTTCCGCCGCTACTCCGCCGGAAGACTCCGCCGCCGCGTCGAACGCGCCGGCATGATCGTCGACGACACCCGCTACTGGAACGCCATCGGCGTCATCCCCTACTTCATCGCCGAACGCATCCTCCGCCGCGAACTCGATGGCGACATCCGAACCGAAAACGCCAAAGGCCCCCTCCAGAAAGCCGCCATCAGCTTCCTGCATTTCTGGTACCGAAAAATCGAAAACACCTTCAACCTCGGCGTCGGTCTCAGCGCCATCGCCATCGCCCACCGCCCCGAAAACGACGCCGACAACCACCAACGCAACCCGTCATTGCTTAAAGCCAAAGCCGTCAGGCTCGATGAAGCGAGCTAATCATCGGGCGATAGCTCCAGACCTGCCTGATCAAACCCCCACCATCTCCGGCAGCGTCAGATTCACCCCGTACTCACCCGGCTCGAACACGTGCGCCTTCTCCAGATTGAAGTAGCAGGTCACATCCGCGCCTTCCTCCAGCACCTCCGCCGCCACCCGTGCCGTCAGCCGCAGGCCCGTGCTCGTCGATAAATACACATCCATCGTGTTGCCCAGGGGCTCAATCACATCCACCTTGAACCTGCCGGTCTGCGCCTCGTTGTTCGCCGTGTCATGCGGATGCAGGAACATCCCCTCCGGCCGCAACCCCAGCACCATCGCCTGGCCCACCTTCCCACGACAACGATCCGCCTGCTCCGGGTCCAGCGGGAACCGCAGACCCTCGCCCTCGAAGACCACCGCCCCGTCCGCCTCCGACAACTCACCCTCGATAAAGTTCATAGGCGGCGTACCCAGAAAACCCGCCACAAAACGATTCGCCGGATGGTTGTAAACCTCCAACGGCGAATCGCACTGCTGAATTAATCCATCCGACATCACCACCACACGATCGCCAAGCGTCATCGCCTCTTCCTGATCGTGCGTCACGTAGATCGTCGTCGTGTTCAGCCGCTTGTGCAGCCGCTTAAGCTCCGCACGCGTCTCCACCCGCAGCTTCGCGTCCAGGTTCGAAAGCGGCTCATCAAACAAAAAGCACGCGGGATCGCGAACAATCGCGCGCCCCACCGCCACACGCTGACGCTGACCACCCGACAGCGCCTTCGGCTTCCGCTCCAGCAGATGATCGATGCCCAGAATCTTCGCCGCGTCCTGCACCCGCCGATCAATCTCCGCCTTCGGGAACTTCCGCAGCTTCAGACCAAAGGCCATGTTCTTGTAAACACTCATGTGCGGATACAACGCATAGTTCTGAAACACCATCGCGATATCCCTATCCTTAGGCGGTACATCATTCACCACCCGATCCCCGATCGCGATCGTCCCGCCCGTGATCTCCTCCAGCCCCGCCACCATCCGCAGGGTCGTCGACTTCCCACACCCCGACGGCCCCACCAGCACGATGAACTCCGCATCGTTGATATGCAGATCGATCCCCTTCACCGCCTTGAACCCACCCGGATAAACCTTCTCGACCTGAGTCAGCACAACTTCAGCCACGGAACAATCCTCTCTGATCCGGCAGCCACCGGGAGGGTGAATCCTGATGCTCGGGCGAAAACCGCCCTGCGAGCGAAAGAAACGCGATACGGGTCACGCCCGAGACGCAAAGTCTACCAGAAAAGACCCCAATAACCTGACCTCAAAGACCAAAAGAGTGAACACGGATCATTTTGATTTATTTTTTACGCACGAACGCTTGGATGCTGGCCAGCACCGCACCTGGGTGCCATAATGTGAGCAGCTAGCGCAGGATAACCACCTGTGCCGCGTAAAGAGAGCGGAGCACCCCTCACGAGGACCGCCTGGAGCCCCCGCACGCCCCAGACCCTCACGAGACCGCCCTCCCAAACCTCACGTTCAGGCCTGATACGTGATGAGCCGTGGAGTCGGGTGTTCCCTGCCTTGGGAGAAGAAGCGATGTACAACCTGTTCGAAGCGGCCATCTCTGCGATCACCCCCAGCCATCGCACCATCCCCATCCGCGTCCACGTCGAAGCCCAACTCACCCGCGAACCCCTCGCCGGTGCCCGAGTCCGCGTCAATGCCGGTCCCTGGGTCGCCTACGAAGGCCCCGACAAGCCCATCGAAACCACCGTCGCCGCCGGCCGCCGCATCCGTGTCGAAGTCTCAAAACGCGGCTGGATCGACCCCCGACCCTCCGCCTGGATGGACGGACCCGACCCAGACGGCATCATCCGCATAGGTATGATGTAAGCCTCACGCCACCCCTGTTAATTCCTTGCCCCGCCCCCCTGCGCTAACTACCTTGACAGCAGAGGGAGTTTGCCCACCAGTGCCCACGGCCACACCGCCTGGACACCCCACAGGGGCGGGAACACATCCACATGACCGAACGACCCGACACACCCAAACCCGATCAGCCCAACCCGCAGACCGACGGTCCCCGAGCCGCCGATCCCTCCACCACACCCACCACCGACAGCCCCCCACACACACCCGCATCTGACACCCCAACCGCCGACGCACTCCCGGGCATGCCCGATATCAGCATGCTCCCCGAAGAAGAAACCAACCCCAACGACAACCTCGTCGGCACCACCATCTCCGGCAAATACAAAGTCACCGACACCATCGGCCAGGGCGGCATGGGCGTCGTCGTCAAAGCCATCGACATCCACCTCCAGCGGGAAGTCACCATCAAGCGCCTCAACGACATGGCGCTCCGCTCAAGAACCGGTATCGACCGCTTCTTCCGCGAAGCCCGATCCGTTGCCGCACTCAACCACCGCAACATCGTCAGCATCTACGAACTCGGCTCCGACGAGCAGGGCCCCTACATCGTCATGGAGTACCTCCCAGGCGGCGACCTCGAAAAGAAGATCGCCAGCCAGGAAAAGTTCTCCCTCGAACAGACCCTCGCCGTCCTCAAACCCGTCGCCAAAGGCCTCGCCTACGCCCACAGCAAGGGCATCGTCCATCGCGACATCAAACCTTCCAACATCATCCTCGACGAAGACGGCACCCCCAAGATCGTCGACTTCGGCATCGCCCGACGCGACGACCACCTCGACCTCTCCCTCACCGGCCAGGGCATCGGCACACCCGCCTACATGGCCCCCGAGCAGCGCACCGACTCCAAACGCGTCGACCACCGAAGCGATATCTTCGCCCTCGCCAAAACCGCCTACCAGATGATCACCGGCGAGCTCCCCGACACCGTCTACTTCGACGAACTCGATACCGACGTCCGGCCCGCCTTCGAACGCGCCCTCCAAAGAGACCCCGACAAACGCCAGGCCTCCATGGACGAGTTCATCGCCGAGATCGATGTCCTCGCCCCCGCCACCCTCGAAGGCACCAACACCCCCGGCACCACCTCCAGCGCCACCATCTGCCCGAACTGCGACGCCCACAACAAGATGGACGCCGCCTTCTGCCACAACTGCGGCGCCGGCATGTTCGAAGAGTGCCCCTCCTGCTCGGTCGAGAACCGCGTCGGCGCCAAGTTCTGCCTCGCCTGCGGCATCAGCATCGAGAAATACCACGCCGCCGAAGAAGCCCTCCGCAAAGCCCGCGGCTACCTCGAACAGGCCGACTACGACGAAGCCACCAGCTGGGCCAAAACCGGCATGGAGACCAGCTACCTCCAGGCCGAGTTCGAAGAGATCGAAACCGACGCCGCCGAACGCAAAACCCGCATCGCCCGCCTCAAGAGCAGAGTCGATCAGACCTTCAAATCGAAGCAGTACCGCGAGGCAGCGACCGCCGTCGATGAAGCACTGAAGATCGCGCCCGCCAGCCGAGAACTCCGCCTCGCAAAATCACGCATCCAGAACGCCCTGCACCGCACCGAAATCGAGGCCGCCGAGAAAGCCACCCAACAAGCACTCGACCAGAAACGCTACCCCGAAGCCGCCAAAGCCTGGACACGACTCGTCCAGATCGATACCGAACATCCCAGCGCCCCCAAGCTCCGCGCCGCCATCAAAGCCCAGGAAGAAGACCACCGCCGCCGCTACCAGGAAGCCGCCGCCGACCGCAAGGCCGGCCGCATGGCCGCCGCCATCACCGGCATCCGCAGCCTCAAGAAGGACTACGCCTGGGACCGCAACATCAACATCGATGCCGAAGCCTGGGAAGCCCTCGAAGCCAAACTCGCGCCTCACCGCGAGGAAGCCAAACGCCTCGAAGCCGACGACAAACCCAAGCTCGCCATCGCCAGTTGGAACCAGGCCCTCACCATCCTCCGCAACGACGCCGAGTCGCTCGAAGGCCTTCAGCGCGCCACCGACGCTCGCCAGGAACAGAAAGCCCGACAGGGCAAACGCAACCGCCGCAACCTCCTCGTCGCCGCCACCCTCCTCATCATCGGTGCTGGAGTTCCCGCTGGACTCTACGTCTACGAACAAACCATCGACCAGCAGGTCGATGACGCCATCGCCATCGCCAGGCAATCCGAAGGTCCAACCGTCGGACTCAACACCCTCGACAACGCCCGCGCAATCTCTGACCACCCCCTCAGCCTGGTTCCCGCCTGGCGAGAGCAACGCACCCTCCGCCTCAACCAGGCCACCTACGACCTGTTGCTCGCCAGCGCCGCCGCCCAACTCCAGAACGAAAACCTCACCGCCGCCGAAACCACCCTCCGCGACTCCCTCGCCTTCGCCGACAACCACGCCCTGACCAACACCGCCAACCCCCCGGAAGACACCGCCAACACCCTCATCGAACGGGCCATCCAACTCGCCGCCGAGCAGCGCTACGACGACGGCCAGAACGTGCTGCTCCTCGCCGCCAACCTCCTCGGACCCGACGCTGTCGCCGGCATCGAAACCCAGATCCTCGCAGCCGCCGAGGCCCGCCGCACCGCGCTCATGGCCCGTCAGAACTACAACCAGACACGCGATCAGATCGACGACCCCGAAGGCTTCCTCCCCTTCACCTCAGCCGGCCGCGAGGCCCAGTCGCTGATCGATGCAGCCCAACAGAACATCGACAAAGCCACCGCACCCCAGACGCCCCTCCCCCAGCGGGCAACCAGCTACGCCAACGCCGAACAGAACTACCTGAGCGCTCTCGAAGCCCTCAAGGATGCCCGCTCGCAAGTCGCCCAGGCCATCGAGCAGCGAGCCACCACGACCGACGCCGTGACACGGGCAACCCGCCTCTGGACAGACCAGCAACCAACCAGCCCCGTCGCCCCCGCACTCACCGCCACCGCGAACCAACTCCAAACCGCCGCTCAGCAGGCCATCCACCCCGACACCCGCAACTACACCCAAGCCATCAGCTTCGCCCAGCACCTCGAAAACCTCAGCCGCGCCATCACCCTCATCCAGGAACAGGCCCAGACCGCCACTACCACCCAGACCCGACTCAACCAGCGCATCCAACGCACCGTCGAAAACCTCAACCAGACCTACAACGAAACCGGCGACTTCCTCGCCGACTTCGCCGGACCCACCTGGAGACTCGCCCGGGAACAGCGCACACAGGCCAACAACACCTACGAAGAAGCCGGCCAACGACTCGCAGCCATCGAGTCCAACATCCCCGAACCGACCGACAGCAACTTCGAGAACTGGATCAACGAACTCCCCGAGCAGGTCCTCGCCTACGAACAACTGACCGAACAGGCCATCGCTGGCTGGCTGGCCGTCGACAGCGCCCTCGACCTCGCCGCCAACGAAGCCGCCATCACCCGACTCGCCGCCGGCAAACGCAACACCACCGGCATGACCTTCATCGCCGTCCAAGGCGGGCCCGTCGTCATGGGACACGCCACCCGACGATCCGACCCCTCTCTCGGCATCGGACCCGAGGAACTCCGCCGAAGCGGAACCGTCGATCAGCCCCTGCTCATCAGCCGCTTCGAAGTCACCCGCGGGCAATACGCCGAATACATCCGCGACCGACTCATCGATCAGGGACTCACCGGACCCGACGCCGACCAGGCCATCGCCGATGCCCCGCCCTGGAAAAACCCCACCGAAATCGCCACCGACGGCCGCACGTTCACCCAGAACGACAACCACCCCGTCGTCTTCGTCTCCGCCAAAGACGCCGCCGACTTCTGCCGCTGGCTCTCCGAACGCGAAGGCATCACCTACCGCCTCCCCACCGAAGCCGAATGGGAATACGTCGCCCGAGCCGACGCCCCCGCCGACGCCCCCTTCCACTGGGGCGACCGCGTCACCGGACTCTCACCCGTCAACGGCATCCCCACCGGCGACGGCCCCGCCCGCTACCAGTGGGAAGAAGAAGACGGACACACCTTCACCGCCGAAGTCGGCACAGGCGTCGAACCCTTCCCCGCCAACGACTGGGGCCTCTACAACATCCATGGCAACGTCGCCGAATGGGCCACCGCCGACGACGGCCAGCCCATCGTCAAAGGCGGGTCGTGGGCCTGCTCCGTCCTCGACAGCCGCCTAGGCGACCGCCGAACACCAGCACCCACCTCACGACTCGAACAACTCGGCTTCCGCATCGTCGCCGAACTCCCCCTCGGAGCCGACCTCCCCGACAACCTCTGGCGGGACGCTCCCTAAACCGCTCAACCGCACAACTCAGTAATCCACAGGCGTCGGAGCCCCCTTGCTCGTCAGCAGAATCGGACGAGCCTCCGTGATATCGCTCCGCGGGATCACAACAATCGAAAACGGCCGATACCGACCATCCGCCGGCACACCTCCAGGCGTGTTGTACCGAACCCGCACCCGATACTGACCATCACGCGCATCGATCGATCGGATCATCGCCCAGTAACCCCGCTTCCGCTGGTCACCCACCGCGTAAAGCAGCACCATCTCGGTCTGAAAATCCACCTCGTACTGATCCGGCCGCAGCAAACCCGCATTGTTCAAACCCCGCTGCGAAGTGATCACGTACAAACCCGCCGACGCCGGACCACCCACCTCCGCATTCGTCCGCCGCAGGATCGGAATCGGACCCTCAGGCACCAGCCGCGGCAACGGATCATTCCCCACCGCCCCACCCGCACAACCCGCCAGCCCCAATGGCAAAGCCACCACCACCGCTAAGAGAAGTGAAAAGAAAAGGGTCCGTCCCGGCTCACGCGTGCTTGCTTCCATAGCCAGCAGTATACCCATCCCACCAACCACCCCGACAACCCACCAAACTCAGATGTGGATCGTCCGACCATCCACACCCATCGCCGCCTCCTTCAGCGTCTCCGCCAGCGTCGGATGCGCATGAGGCGCCCGCGCCAGGTCCTCCGCCGAAGCATGCATCGTCATCGCCACCGCCGCCTCCGCGATCAGATCGCCCGCCGACCGACCGATGATGTGCACCCCGAGAATCCGATCCGTCGCCGCATCCGCCAGCACCTTCACCTTCCCGCCCGACGCCGCAATCGCCTGCGCCCGACCATTGCCCAGAAACGGAAAAGCCCCCTTCCGGTAGTCAACCCCCGCATCCTTCAGCTGCTGCTCCGTCTTGCCCACCGAAGCAATCTCCGGCTCCGTATATACAATCGCCGGAATCGCGTTGTAATCCATATGCGAAGCACCCGTCACGATGTGCTCCACGCAAGCCACCCCCTCCTCCTCCGCCTTGTGAGCCAGCATCGGCCCCGCGATCACGTCCCCAATCGCATACACCCCCTCCACACTCGTCTCGAAGTGCGCATCCGTCTTCACCCGACCCCGCTCATCCACCTCCACCCCGATCGCCTCCAGATCCAAACCCGCCGTGTTCGCCTTCCGACCCACCGCCACCAGCACCCGATCAAACGTCATCGGGTCCCGATCCTCGATCTCCACCGTCACGTTATGAGGCTTGCCCGTCGCCCCACTCACCCGCGCCCCCAACACAAACTCGAGCCCCTGCTTCTTGAACACCTTGTGCGCCTCATCCGCGATCTCCCGATCCATCCCCGGGAGGATGTGATCCAGATACTCGATCACCGTCACCTTCGCCCCCAGCCGACGCCACACCGACCCCAACTCCAAACCGATCGCCCCCGCACCGATCACCGCCAGCGTCTCCGGCACCTCCTCGTAAGCAATCGACTCCGTCGACGTATCAATCCGCGGATGCTCCAGGTCTACCCCCGGCAACGACACAGGCGTCGACCCCGTCGCAATCACCACATGCTCCGCCTCGACCCGCGTCCCGTCATCCTTGCCCCCCTTGACCGACACCGAACGATCCTCGTTGAACACACCCCGCCCGTGATAACGCGTCACCTTGTTCTTCTTGAACAAACCCGCGATCCCCTTCGTCAGGTTCCCCACCACCTTGTCCTTCCGAGCCATCATCACCCCCAGATCAAACCCCACCTCCGACGCCAACACCCCGTGATCCTTCAGATGATGCGCCGCCTGCTCATACTGCTCCGACGATTCCAGCAGCGCCTTCGAAGGAATACACCCCACCCGCAGGCACGTCCCCCCCAGCGCCTCATGCTCATCCACACAAGCCACATCCAACCCCAGCTGCGCCCCCCGAATCGCCGCCACATACCCACCCGGCCCCGCACCAATCACCAGCAAATCATGCTTCTTGTCTGACATAACAACAAACTCCATTCACGCCTAAAACCAGCTCGAAGTCGTAAATCTACGAACAACCATCATAGCGCCGCCTACCGCAAGCACGCCCAACAAGGCACCCGGGAAAAACCAGAACAGGCCCCAGATGAAACCAACTCCAATCGCTTGCACTAAAACCAAAGGCATCATGATGATCAGAGCTAATTCATACGCAGCATCAATTAAAACTGCCACTAAGAGGCACATGTATCCCAGGTACCACAAGCCCAAGGCTAGTAGCCAACGGGTAGGCTTGAAATAGCACAAACCACAGATGACACCCAACGGGAAAGTGATGAGATGCTGAAGCACTTGTCCGTTATTGATAGGTTCTTCCAAAAACCAATACAAAGGAAGTGTAGCGGCCCCGGCCGAGAAACAGACGATCATCCGAACGTATGACAACAATCGCTTCCGCAAAGTGACACCAACGGTATGAGCATCACGCTCACAACCAGCATCGCCCCCTGAATCAGCCAGCTCCTCCCCCACCTCAAGCCTCCAACAACATCCGCGACGGATCCTCCAACGCCTGCTTCAACCGCACCAGGAACGTCACCGCCTCCCGCCCATCGATCAGCCGGTGATCGTAAGTCAGAGCCGTGTACATCATCGGCCGGATCACCACCTCCCCATCCACCGCCACCGGCCGCTGCTGGATCGCGTGCATCCCCAAAACCGCCGACTGCGGCGCGTTCACAATAGGCGTCGAGAGCAGACTCCCGAAGATCCCGCCATTCGTGATCGTGAACGTCCCGCCCTGCATCTCCTCCAGCCGCAGCTGGTTCGACTTGATCCGCGTCACAAAATCCCCGATCCCGCTCTCCACCTCCGCAAAGCTCATCCGCTCCGCGTGCCTCAGCACCGGCACCACCAGCCCCTTCGGAGCCGACACCGCTATCCCGATGTCATAGTGATTCTTGTAGACGATGTCCGTCCCCCGGATCTCCGCGTTCACCGCCGGGATCTGCTTCAGCGCATCGATCGATGCCTTCACAAAAAACGACATGAAGCCTAGCTTCACCCCGTGCTTCTTCTCAAACCCATCCTTGTACTTCGCCCGCAGGTCCATCACCGCCGACATATCGATCTCGTTGAACGTCGTCAGCAACGCCGCCGTGTTCTGCGCGTTTTTTAGGTGCTCAGCCACCCGACGCCGCAAAGGCGTCATCGGCACCACCTCTTCCAGCTCCGCCGCATCCCCCGACGTCGCCACCGGCACCGGAGCCGCCACCTTCTCGCTCTTCGCCCCCGGAGCCTCCGACGCCGCTGGCTTCGACCCACCCGCCACATGCGCCAGCACGTCTTCCTTCAGCAGCCGCCCGCCCGGCCCCGTTGCCTCCACGTCCGCCGCGCTCAGCCCGTGCTTCTCCAGCAGCACCGCCGCCGCCGGCATCACCAGCTTGTCCCCCACCTTCTGCGCCGCCTCCCGCTCAGCCGCCGGCTTGGAAGAAGACGCAGCCTTCGCTTCCTGCTTGGCCTCAGCGGGCTTCTCCTTTTTCGTCTCCGCGGGTTTCGTCTCGGCCTTCGCCGCCCCGTTCCCCGAAACACCCCCCTCTTCGAGATAGCCAATCACATCCCCCACACTCGCCGTCTCACCCTGCTTCTTGAGCAGCTTCCCCACCACCCCATCCGCCGGCGCCGGCAACTCCAACGTCACCTTGTCCGTCTCGATTTCACAAAGCGTGTCATCCTTGCTGACAACATCGCCCTCCTGCTTGAGCCACTGACCGATCTCAACCTCGGTGATCGACTCGCCCACTTCCGGGACGATCAGTTCAACGGACATGGTCGCATCCCTCGTCGGCGAGGGCTCCTCTGGGTTCAGCAATCCAACCACCGGTCACACCATCAATCCTACCCACCCCGGCCAACTCATGCCGTCGGCACCACCGCCTCCGCAAACGCCAGCGACAACACCTCCTCCTGCTCCAGCTGGTGCGCCGCCTTCGACCCCGATGCCGGACTCGCCGACGCCAACCGACTGATATGCCTAAACGGATGCCGACCCCGAATCGAACCCGGGAACCGGTTCTTCATAAACGGCCACGCCCCCATGTTCTCCGGCTCCTCCTGCACCCACACCACCTCCGTGCCCTCGGGATACGCCTCCAGCATCTCCATGAACATCAGGTCCTTGAACGGGTAGAACTGCTCCACCCGGCAGATCGCCACGTCGTCATGTCCCTCCGCCTCCCGACGCTCCATCAACTCATAATAAATCTTGCCCGTGCACAGCAGCACCCGCCGCACCTTGCCCGGCTCCAGTTCCTCCGTATCCGGAATAAACCGCCGATACGTCCCCTCCGCCAGGTCCTCCAGCGGGCTCACACACGCCGGATTCCTCAGCAGGCTCTTAGGCGTCATCACAAACAAAGGCTTCCGCCACGGACGAACCACCTGACGACGAAGCAGATGGAAATACTGCGCCGGCGTCGACGGATAAGCCACCTGGATGTTGTGCTCCGCCGTCAGCACCAGCAAACGCTCCAGCCGCGCCGATGAGTGCTCCGGACCCTGCCCCTCAAAACCATGAGGCAACAACAACGTCAGGTTCGATAACCGCCGCCACTTGTCCTCCGCCGACGTGATGAACTGGTCGATGATGACCTGCGCCACGTTCACGAAGTCACCGAACTGAGCCTCCCAGCACACCAGCGACGACGGCGAGTCCAGCGAATACCCGTAATCAAACGCCAGCACCGCTACCTCAGACAGCGGGCTGTTGTAGATATCCACCTGCGCCTGATCCTCCGCCAGGTGATTAAGCGGCATATACGTCGCGTCCGTCTCCGCATCGTGCAGCACCGCATGACGATGCGAGAACGTCCCCCGCTGACAATCCTGACCCGACAGCCGCACGTGGTGACCCGCGACCGCCAGCGACCCGAACGCCAACGCCTCCGCCGTCGCCCAGTCCACCGGCTTCTTGCCAGCCGCCATCTCGTCCCGAGCCGCCAGGAAACGCTTGAGCTTCGGATGCGTCTGGAAACTCTCCGGGAACGTGTTGATCCCCTTCAGCAGCTTCTTGAGCTCCTTCACCGGCAGCCCGGTGTCCACATCCGCCACCGTCTTCTCGGTCCCGCCCACATACCCCTGCCAGAAACCATTCAGCTCGAACTCATGCGTCAGCGAATAACTCTCCGCATGGGACGCATCAAGGTCCTTCTCCAGCATCTGTGTCCGCCGCTTCGAGATCCGCTCCGCATCCTCCGCCGACACCCCGTTGAGCTTTACCAGCTCCTCGGTGTAGCTCTTGAGAATCGACGGCCGCGACCGGATCGCCCGGTACATCTTCGGCTGCGTATACGCCGGCTCGTCCGCCTCGTTGTGACCCCGCCGCCGATAGCTGTACAGATCGATCACCACATCCCGCTTGAACGCCATCCGGAAATCCATCGCCAGACGAACCGCCGCCGCCACCGCCTCGGGATTCTCACCGTTCACATGGAAAATCGGGATCTGCAGCATCTTCGCCACATCCGTCGCATATCGCGTCGACCGCCCCTCACCCGGACTCGTCGTAAACCCGATCTGGTTGTTCAGCACCACGTGCAGCGTCCCGCCCGTCGAATACCCCTCCAGGTTGCACAGGTTGAGAGTCTCCTGCACAACGCCCTCACCCGCGAACGATGCATCCCCATGAATCTGCAGACACATGCTCTTCTCGCCACGCGTCCCCAGATCCGAACGATCCTGCTTCGCCCGCAAACGACCCAGCGCCACCGGATTCACAAACTCCAGGTGCGACGGGTTGAAGCAAAGCGACACATGCACCGTCTGACCCGCCCGCGTCCGCCAACGACCCGAATAACCCAGGTGATACTTCACATCCCCGCCACCCAGGTACAGCTTCGGATCCAAATCCTCAAATTCACGGAAGATCCGATGCGCACTCTTGCCCACGATGTTGTGCAGCACGTTCAGTCGCCCCCGGTGCGCCATCCCCAGCACCACCTCCACGATCCCCTGCTCGCCCGCCTTCTCTAGCGTCAGATCCAACAACGGAATCAGACTCTCCGAACCCTCCAGCGAAAAACTCTTCGCCCCCAGAAACTTCTTCTGGATGAACTCCTCAAAAATCACCGCATCCGTCAGCCGCGACAGAATCCGAAGCTGCTCCTTGCGAGACAGTTTCACCGTGTTCTGCGTCGACTCCATCCGGTTCTGCAGCCACTGACGCACCTCGAGATTGTCGATGTGCATGAACTGCGCACCCACCGCCCGCGTGTACGTCTGCTCCAGCAGCTCAAGCACCTCACGCACCAGCCACGTGTTCTTCCCCGGCAGCGACGTGCTCGTGATCCGACGATTCAGATCCGCCTCCGACAACCCATAGAAGTCCAGCGTCAATTCATCCGGCCGTGCGTTCTCCTCACCCAAGGGATCGATCTTCGCAATGATGTGGCCACGCACCCGGTAGTTGCGGATCAGCCTGTCCACATGGTGCTGCAGCCCCACACTCGACGAGTCCGCCGCCGCGACCGCCGCACCCGGCCCCGAACCGCTCGGCCCACCGTGAAAAATGCTCGCCGGCTTGAACCGCGGCGACAACGTCTCCCGCTCCGCCAAACCATTGGTCTGCCAGCTCGCGAACTCCGCCGCCCAGTCCGCAGGCACCGACCCCGGATCCACCAGATACTGTTCGTACAACGCCTCCGCGTAAGCCAGACTCCCGCCATCCAACGCCCCCGAACCCCCGCCCGAACCAGAAGAAGAGGGCAGGGGCTGGTCCGAATCCGATGCTGTCGCTGATGCCATGAATTCGCTCTCCGCCAGACGACGATCAGCCGCCGGCTTTCTCACCTAGATCGGCTCCGCAAGGCTGTCCTGTGCAAGATGGCTTCCCGTTAGCAATCATACCCCCCTAATCACACCCTCCAACATTCTTTGCCGCAACTTCGCGACACCCCAACCCACCGAAAGCCCACATGGCCGAGCCCTGGATCGAAACCACCTCCATCGGACTCCTCGTCGTCGCCGCCCTCGGCTTCATCGCCGGCATCAGCGGCGGGCTCTTGGGCGTCGGCGGCTCTCTCATCCTCATCCCCGTCCTCACCTTCGCCTACGGACCCGATCAGCACCTCTACCAGGCCGCCGCCATGGCCGTGAACGTCGCCGTCGCCGTCCCCAGCGCCCTCCGGCACCACAAAGCCGGAGCCACCATGCCAGACATGCTCCGCTGGATGCTCCCCACCGCAGCCATCGCCGTCCTCGCCGGCGTGGCCCTCAGCAACCTCCCCGTCTTCGAAGGCCAGCAAGGCGGCATCTGGCTCGGACGACTCCTCGCCCTCTTCCAGATCTACGTCATCGCCCTCAACATCCACCGCCTCCGCCAACCCAAAACCACCCAGATCGAAGCCATCTCCTCCCGCATCACACCCACCAAAGCCTCCGCAACAGGCGGCGCGATGGGCCTCATCGCCGGACTCCTGGGCATCGGCGGCGGGGCCGTCGCCGTCCCCATGCAACAGGCCCTCCTCTCGATCCCCCTCCGCAACGCCATCGCCAACTCCGCCACCGTCATCTGCCTCTCCGCCACCATCGGAGCCGTCGCCAAAAACGCCACCCTCAGCCAGCACGGACTCGCCACCACCGACGGCCTCCTCCTCGCCGCCCTCCTCGCACCCACCGCCGCCATCGGCGGCCGCCTCGGAGCAGGACTCACCCACAAACTGCCAATCAGGCAGGTCAGAATCGCGCTCATTCTCATCCTCGCCGTCTCAGCCTGGCGAATGGCCGCTCTTTGAACCCTCAAAGTCGACGAATCCGACCCGTTTCGAGCCGGCTCAGACCAATTCAGGCCCGATTCTGTCCCATCTCTGCGCCGCCAAAAACCCCAAAACCCAGCCCTGCGTGCCCCTACGAACCGAAAAGCCCCATACGGCATATTGATTGCTGCAAGAAGCACCAGGGTTGGGCGACCATCCGAGTCGCAGCGGCTCCCCGCCCAACCGCCGTTCACAAGGACGACCCGCGATGACCGCCACCTGGAACCACTTCAAAACCGCCATCCTCCTCGGCCTCATGTTCGGCCTCATCATCGCCCTCGGCGCCGTCATCGGCGGGCCGCGGGGCGTGATCATCGCCGCCCTCTTCGGCGGGCTCGGGGCCGTGATCTCGTTCTACTTCAGCGACAAGATCGCCATCTCGGCGATGCGCGGGCAGCCCGCCGAGAAACACGCCCCCGAACTCATCACGATGGTCGAGCGTCTGGCCCGGAACGCCAACCTGCCGATGCCGAAGGTCTACATCTGCCCGCAGGAGGCCCCCAACGCCTTCGCCACCGGCCGGAACCCGAAAAACGCCGCGGTGGCTGTTACCCACGGGGCGCTGCAACTACTCAGCTTCGACGAACTCGAGGGCGTGATTGCCCACGAACTCGCGCACATCAAGAACCGGGACACACTGATCAGCACGATCGCCGCGGTGATCGCCGGTACGCTCAACGCCGCGCAGTGGCTGCTGATCTTTGGCGGGAACCGGCAGGGCGTGCACCCGATCATGGTGCTGCTGATGATCGTGGGGGCCCCGATCGCCGCGGCGCTGATCCAGATGGCGATCAGCCGTTCGCGGGAGTTCATCGCCGACGCCGATGCCGCCCACATCGCCGGGACGCCCAACGGATTGATCGGAGCCCTGCGCAAACTCGACGGGTACGCCAAGCGGGTCCCGCTGCAGGGCGCTTCGGAGACCCAAAGCCACATGTTCATCGTCCAGCCGCTCTCGGGTGGCGGCTTCTCGAGCCTGTTCTCCACCCACCCCGCGACCGAAAAGCGGATCCAGGCCCTCGAACAACTGCGAACCTCGGACCTCTACGCAGCGTAGATCTCTTAGAACCCCAGCCAGCCCAACCGATGCTGCCTGCGACCCATCTCCTCAGTCCCTTCTCCGGTGCCCCCGCCCTCGTGGCGGGGGTGCTTTTTAGAAGAATCAGATAGATTGGGGGTGTGGAAGACAAGCATCCGAACAGAAGTGACTCGCCGACGAACAGTCGCGTCTTCGACACGTTGCGGATGGCCACGCTGGTGGATTCGATTCACGACGCGGTCATCACCGCAGATGCTTCTGGCAAGGTTGTCGAATGGAACCAGGGTGCGACACGGATGTTCGGTGTTACGCCAACAGATGCTGTCGGACGCTCTCTGACTTTCATCATGCCCGAGCGTTTTCACGAGGCTCACGAGGCGGGGATGGCGAGGTATCTGTCGACCGGGAAGGCCAAAGTGCTGGACAAGGTGCTTCAGCTCTCGGCTGTGAGGTCGAATGGCGAGGAGTTTCCTGCAGAGTTGACGGTCTCGGCATGGAAGAGTGGGGATGAGCAGTATTTCACGGCCATGCTCAGGGATGTGTCCGAGCGTGAACTGGCCCTCGAAGCCCTCCGACGCAGCGAAGCGCGTTACCGGAGTCTGGTGGAGCAGATGTCGGATGCCGTCTTTGTGCACGATGCGGCGGGCATGATTGTTGAGGTCAACGCCAGGGCTTGTGAGAGCCTCGGCTATTCCCGAGATGAACTCCTTCACATGTCCGTTCAGGATATTGAGCGGGGCGTCCCGACTTCGGAGCTGCTGTCGGTTTGGCGAGGACTCGACCAGAAGGACATCGTGGCTCTTGAGGGCGAACATACCCGAGCCGATGGCTCCACTTATCCCGCTGAGATACGTCTGGGTCTGCTCAGTCTGGAGGAGCGGCCGCTTGTTCTGGCCATTGCGCGCGACGTCACCAGGCGGCGAGAGTCAGAAAAGCTCGTCGCAGAGCACAGCCAGGCGCTGCAGCGTCTGGCCTCACAGTTGACGGTGGTTGAGGAGAATCAGCGTCGTGAGATGGCCCAGGCGCTGCACGATGGGATTGGGCAGACACTTGCCATCGCCTGCCAGCATGTGCAGGCCGCTGCATCGGACAGCAACCGCGAGGACCTGCAGACGGCCAAGCGACTTCTGGAGCACTCGATCCGTCAGGTACGCGGGCTGACACAGGATCTCTCTCCCGCTGCTCTTTATGAACTCGGGTTGATCCCTGCCCTCCATTCACTGGTTCGCCGGCTTTCAGAAATTCATGGCAGGCAGGTGAGCATTGATGTCTTTGGACAGATGAAGCGTCTGGCGCGTGAGCAGGAGATTGTTCTTTACCGATCGACAAGGGAGCTGATCTATAACGCGATACGACATGCTCAGCCGGAACACATCAGTGTCATTGTTGAGATACAAGCAGTGAGGCTGTCCATTACGGTGGCCGATGACGGGTTGGGATTTGATCCTGATGATGCCTCGCATCGGCTGGAGAATGCGGGCTTTGGTCTGTTCAGCGTCAAGGAACGGATGGAAGCGATGCACGGGGTGCTGGATCTCGATTCGAAGCCAGGACAGGGAACCCGTGCGGTGCTAAAGCTCGCGCTGTCAGAAGATGCTGATCATGCTTCGGAGGAGGGGTGTGCGTGAGGATTCTTCTTGTTGATGACCATCAGCTGATGAGGGATGGGCTGCGGCACTGCCTGGAGCAGGAAATGGGGTGGGAGGTGGTGGCTGAAGCCAGTGAGGGGCGGTCTGCGGTAGAGATTGCCAGGCAGAGATTGCCTCAGGTGGCCATCGTGGATATCTCGATGCCTGAGATGAACGGGATCGAAGCGACGCAGCGAATCATCGACGCCACCGATGGCGTGACACGCGTGCTGGTGCTTTCGATGCACGAGGAGCCTGAGTTCGTGACAGAAGCGTTGAGAGCCGGGGCTTCTGGCTATGTGTTGAAGGTTTCGGCATTGACCGAACTGGTTGAAGCCGTCAAGGCGGTGGTTAGCGGGCGGACTTACCTGAGCGAGGCGATTTCCGGGGATGTTCTGCAGGGGCTGATCCATGGCCGCCCCGAGCATGAGCGGGATCGTCTCAGGCTTCTTTCGGACCGCGAGCGGGAGATTCTGCAGCTTCTGGCCGAAGGGCATAACGCCAAGGAGATAGGGTTGAAGCTGGGAATCAGCGCCAAGACGGTACACACGTTCCGCGGACGGCTGATGGATAAGCTGGATCTGCACACGCTTCCTGCCTTGACCAAGTTCGCTATTCGCGTCGGCTTGACACGACTTTGACTGAGCCGGCGCTTGGGTGAGACTTTATCACAGGGGGTGTACGACTTTTTCTTACACGGGACGGGCGTGCCGGGGGCTATGTTTCTCGTCGCTGTTGGAAGAAGTCTGTCATGAAAACGATCCCGCATCCCATCCTGGCGATAGCTGCTGTCTGGCTGTTGGCGGCCCCAACCGCCGCTGGCCAGGTGTCGCCCTTCCAGTCAGAGGCTCGGCCGCTTGGGCTTGAGCCCATTGCACCGGTGATGCTGCGGGGCACGGATGAGGCGTCTCGTTCTTTCCTGATAAACGACTTACCAACCCTGGAGAGTCTGGTCGACGAGCGCTTAGCCGAGGGCGTGGCGCTTGAGGATGCGCCACTCATGCGTTTCGATCCCTCGCGGCTCGTGCTGGAGCACGAGACACGGGTGCGTGTTTATTTTCTTGGAGAGGGCGCGGGCTACCGGAACAGCTTTGGTTTCTTCAAACCCGATGTCATGCCCGGTGATGCGGTGTCTCTTGGACCTGACAACGGTTTTCTGGTTTTTCCGGATGCATCGACCAGCGCAAGCTACTTCGATCAGCAGCTATCCGGCAGGCGTACTTCACAAGCGCCGTTGCTGCCCGGCGATTACGTTGATCTTGGGCTCTACCCTGCAGGTTCTGCGTTGCTCCCGTTTCTGATACCGAATGGCGCCAACGGCAACAGCGAGGTGTACACGTCGGATGTCTCTCAGAATTCAGACGGATTGCAGCATGTCGTAGCGTTGGGAACGGGTCACAGTGGTCAGCTTCTTCTGGGGTTCGAGGATCTTCCGGGTGGTGGTGATCTTGATTACAACGATCTGGTAGCCGTCATCGAGATTGGCCAGAAGAACATCACATCTTTGCCCGAGGCAGTGGTTGTGCCTACGCCGCCGGCCATGATTGGTGGTGGTGTGATTCTGCTTGGACTCGTGCTGCAGCGATCCAGATGGCGGCGAGCGTCGAGGACGTACGAAAGAGGGCTACGGAAGTGGGGTGTCCGATGATCCTGCATCGATTTCGACAGAGAATATATGGTGGTCAGGTCTGGTCGCGCTCGCGTCAGACATGGGTGACAAAGCCGCATCGATGGAAAGGCGTGGGCCGATTCATGCTGAGTCGCAGGCATCTCGTGATCCTGTTTTTTGGCCTGGGTGTTACCCTTGGCGGGCTTATCCTGGCCCCCGTGACGGTGAACTCTCAGGGCTTCTCGGAGTTGCCTATCACCGCAAACACTGATCACCTGCAGCAGGATTTGCAGGAACTGCGTCACCAGATACGTACGATTTCGAAGCAGCTCCAGACACGACTTGAAGCACCTGTGGTGTCGTTGCCGGAACTGCTTGCCGGGATCCCGCCAAGATATCTCACTCCGGACAACGGCCATCAGGCCAGAGAGTTAGCGGCTGAGCAGTGGTTTCAAGAGCAAACCTATGGCACAGAAACATCGCTCCTACTAAAGATCAAGCGGGTAGATATTGACCGCACACGTTCGGTCATCCGCGTCTTAGGGGAACGACAGTCATTTCTGGTGGGCGGCCGTGTCTGCCTGCTCGACGTCGAGGCCTGCTTTCCCATGGTGTTGCTTGAGGCCCTGGATACCTGCGAGTTGGGAGAGCAGATCGCGGTGACGGGTCGGGTCGAGTCGTTCGGCCCTCGTAACTCGACACGGCCGGGTGTCAGTCATCTGTGGATGCGATTGAGTCATACCGAGTTGAACAGCTAGAGACGGCTTTGGGATGATGTGACTTGTGCTGCGAACGTAGTCATCCTCAAGGCAGATCTGGTGATTTGAATGGGTTAAATGGTTCGCCTTCGTTGTCGGCGTAGTGCTTGCGGAGACCATTTAGTTGGGTGGTGAGTTGGCTGAGTGTGCTGGCGTAGGCGGGGTCGTTGTGGACCGAGTGGTTTTCGTCGGGGTCGAGGGAGAGGTCGTAGAGTTCGATCTGGTCGTGCTCGTAGAAGTACATGAGTTTGTGGGTTCGGGTTCTGATGCCGTAGTGGGCGGGGACGTGGTGCCAGGCTTCGGAGGCGAAGAAGTGGTAGTAAACGGCGTCGCGGAGCCCGGTCTTCTGCTGGCCTTTGAGGACGGGGAGGATCGAGAGACCTTGCATGCGGTCGGGGATGGGGAGACCGGCTGCGTCCAGCAGGGTGGGGGCGATGTCGATGTTCTGTGTGAGTTGGCTGCTGCGTGTTCCGGCGGGGATGTGTCCGGGCCATCGGGCGATGAAGGGCATGCGTAGTGATTCCTCGTACATCCAGCGTTTGTCGAACCAGCCGTGCTCGCCGAGGTAGAAGCCCTGATCCGAGCTGTAGATGACAAGGGTGTTGTCGTCGAGGTTGAGTTGTTCGAGGTGATCGAGCACGCGGCCGATGTTGCGGTCGACGCCGGCGACGCAGCGCAGGTAGTTGCTGATGTAGCGCTGGTAACGCCAGCGGAGGCGCTGGGTCTCGGTGAGGCTGGCTTCGTTCTGCAGGTACCAGGCGTTTTCGTCGGCGAAGGCGGCCTCGTAGGTCGCCCTCTGCTCGTCGGTCATGCGGGCGAGTGATTGGGCGTAGGTGACGCGTTGCTGGTCGTTGGGGTGATCGATGGCGAGGTCGTAGCCCCATTCGAGGTCGTGGGCGATGGACATGTCGGCGAATCGCTGGACGCCTGAGCGTCCGTCGTGGTCGTCGTCGAGGGTGGGTGGGGCGGGGACGGGGTCTCGGAAGAGTTCGAGTTCCCTGGGGCCTGGCTGCCAGGGTCGGTGGGGGGCCTTGTACTGGAGCATCAGCAGGAAGGGGCGTTCGGTGTCGTTTCGTTTGGTGAGCCAGTCGAGGGCTTTGTCGGTGGTGAGGTCGGTGCTGTAGCCGGTGGATCGTCTGCGACCCTCGGTGTGGTGGATGTAGTCGGGGTTGTAATAGGCTCCCTGCCCGGGGAGGACCTCGTAGTGGTCGAAACCGGTTGGGGTGGATTTGAGGTGCCACTTTCCGATGATGGCGGTCTCGTAGTTGGCACTCTGGAGGTGCTTGGGCAGGGTCGGTTGTGAGCCGTCGAAGGTGTCCTGGTTGGTTCGCTGGCCGCTGATGTGGGTGTGAACGCCTGTGAGGATTGTGGCGCGGGAGGGTGCGCAGATCGCGTTCCCGCAGAACATGTTCTCCAACAGGATGCCTTCGGCGGCGAGGCGGTCGAGGTGGGGTGTGACGTTGCGGGTGGAGCCGTAGGCGGAGATGGCGTGAGCGGCGTGGTCGTCGGTGAAGATGAAGAGGATGTTGGGCGGGCGGATCTGGGCGAGTGAGGGTGGGGGGCTGATCCACTGAACAGCAGCGGTCAGCATAAGGACGAACCAGTGTTGGAGCTTCATGGATGATCCTGAGTTTGAGCGTTGGAGATGAGTGACACGGCGGCTTTACGATGACAGCCCTGCCTGGGGCTGTACAGGCCTGCTGCTTGTCGCTGGGGGTTCTTAAGCGGGATCCTTGAAACATGCCGGGGCTGGCTGGCCGCCCAGATCTGACGAAACTGCTGCTTTTATCGCCATTTCTGGCAGGTTTAGCGGCCCTGAAGGCTCAGAAACTGGGTTTTGGCTACAAACTCACGAAACCTCGCCTCAAACACCGAACCCTCGGGCTCCGGCGTCGTATGAAAGGTGGACATCGTGATTCTCTCCTCCGAAGCCCCGACTCGTTGTCGGGGTTTTTTATGCGCTTCTAGGGTTTGTGAGGGTTTGGATGGCCTGGGCGAAGGCCTGGCCGCGTTGTTCGTAGTTGGTGAACTGGTCCCAGGAGGCGCAGCCGGGGGAGAGGAGGAGGGCGTCGCCTGGGGTGGCGGTTTGGGTGGCCTTGGCGAGGGCGTTGTCGATGGTGTCGGCCTGGTGCCAGATAGCGGGGCCGGTTTGGAGAGCCATGAGGGCGGGGGCGGTCTGGCCGATGGTGTAGACAGCTTTGCAGCGTTGGCTGGCGGCCTGGGCGAGGATCGCGAGGTCGATGGCTTTGTCGTACCCGCCAAGGATGAGGTGGAGACCGGTGTCGGGACGGTCGGTGAGGATGGCGTCGATGGCGAGGATGGCGGCTTCGGGCGTGGTGGATTTAGAGTCGTCGATGAACTGGACGCCCTGACTCTCAGCGATAAGACAGAGGCGGTGCGGGAGGCTCTGGAAGTCGGCGAGGGCCTGGGCTGCCTGGGTCCGGTCGTAGCCGAGGCGGCCGATGGCTTCGATGGCGAGTCGGGCGTTGTCGCGATTGTGCTTGCCGAGGATGCGGAGTGGTGGCAGCGGGTGGTCGATGACGTCGACGGAATCGAGCCAGGCGAGTTGGGTGGTGCGGGGCTGGAGGTGTGGGGTGCAGCTGGGTCCTAGGATGGCGTGGTCTCTGGCGGTCTGGTGTTCGAGGATCTGTTGTTTGCTGTTGGCGTAGTGCTGGAAGCTGCCGTGCCAGTCGAGGTGGTTGGGGTGGAGGTTGGTGACGACGGAGATGTGTGGCGACCAGCGGTCGGCGCGGAGGCCGTCGAGCATGAAGGAGGAGAGTTCGAGGACGACGGCGTCGGTCGGTTGGATCTCCGGAAGTTGGTTGAGGAGTGACCCGCCGAGGTTGCCGCCTAGCCAGACGCGGTCTTTGGCGAGGTGGGTGAGGGCGTGGTGGATCATGGAGGCGGTGGTGGACTTGCCGGCGGTGCCGGTGACGCCGATGACCCGGCGGGTGGGGAGTCGTTCGATGAGTAGGCGGATCTCGGAGGTGAGGGGGATGTCGGCGGCGGCAGCGGCCTGGGTGTAGGGGTTGGTTGCGGGGTGGACGGCGGGGCTGACGACGACGAGGTCGGTGTCGGTGAAGTCTTCTTCGCGGTGCTCGCCGAGGCGGAGGGTGAGCGCGCCGGTCTGGGTGAGGTCGGCGATTTGGCGGAGTGAGTCGGTGAGTTGCTCGGCGGGTTGCTGGTCGGTGAGGAGGACTCGGGCTCCCTGCTGGATGAGGAAGCGGGTGACGCCTGTGCCCCCGCCGAAGCGGCCGAGGCCCATGACGGTGATGCGTTTGCCGCGGAGCTCGGTCATGCCGGGACTCGGAGGGTCGGGGTCACTCGGCCAGGAGGACGAGGTCCTGCGTGGTGGAGTTACCGATGTGGTAGGTCAGGATCTGGGTGCCCTTGGGGACGAGGAAGTAGAGGTAGAGTTCGTCCTCATCGCTCATCTGCTGGATGGGCAGTTCGGTGGCGGAGCGGATCACGAGCTCGGGGTCGGCGCGGATGATCTGGGTGCCATTTTCTTTGAGCAGTGTGTAGGCGAAGGGCTGGTAGAGGTTGCCGCGGTCGTCCTGGAGCCAGACGCCCTGGAGTGCGGCGGCGGCGGCGCGGGCCCGGCCGAAGGTGGATCGTGCCTGGTCTGCTTCGAGCAGGACACGGATCATGGCCATGTGGCCGGGCTGGAAGAAGCCGTCAACGCGGGTGCGTGCGGAGAGGCTGACGGTGGGTCGGTTGATAGAGGCCTCGCCTGAGACGATGACGGTGTCGTCGCCATCGGGTCGGAGGCTGAGGCCGGCGGCGGCGTTGCGGCTGATGCCGCGTGGCAGCCGGTTGGTGAGTTCGGCGATGTCGGCGACGTGGCCGGCGCGGACGCCTTCGCGGTCGCTGGCGGCGGCCATGTTGGGATTGGGCTGGGTCGGTGAGAGGCCTTCTTCGGGGACTTCGGCTTCGGGGAGGCCCATGAGGCCGGCCATGGCGGCGACGCCTTCGTCGCCAGAGGGCAGGTTGAGGCGGAGGTTGCGGACCATGAGGTAACGGGGTGCGTCTCTTTCGGGGATGACGAAGGCCCAGGTGAGGTTCTGCTCGGGCTGGGCTGAGTCGGCGGAGATGCGGTCGTCATCGACGGGGTAGAGGGTCCGCTGGCCGGTGCTGGGGTTGGTGAGGCGGGAGAAGGCGACTGGCGCAATGGCCTGGGCTTCGGTGCCGTCGCGCGGGCCGGCGAGCAGCCGGATCTGCGTCGGCGGCAGGCGGAAGGTGGCGTCGCGGTCGAAGGCGCCGGTGCCCTTCGTGACTTTGAGATCGATCAGGACGAGCTGTCCGGCGTTGGCCTCGGTGATTTGCGGGAGCGCGCCTGTCACGGGCAGGGGCAGGCCGTCGACTGGCAGTGGGGAGACGACCATGCGTTCGATCTCGAGGGCGTCTGGGCCGATGACGAGTGAGGCGTTCTCGTCGTAGCGCATCCGGTAGAGGTTGCTCTGCTCGCGGAGGTCGGGCTGGTAGAGGGACATCGGGCTGCCGGAGGACATCGCTCCGGCGGAGAGGATCTGGAAGGTGGTGTCGGCGTATTGATCGACGGGGACCCAGAGGTCGGCGATGGGGGCGATCGAGCCGTCGCCATTGATGGCGTAGGGCTGGTGTCCGAGGAGGCTGGGGCCGAGGGGGAGGAAGCCGATGCCGATGACGGCGATCCCGGCGGTGAGGGCTCCGGACATCGCGCCGAAGGCGGCGCCGAGGATGGAGTTGACGAGGCTGGGCAGGCGGAGGTTGCCGGGCACGAGGGTATCGAGCAGGACGCGGATGCCGACGACCAGCAGGGCGAAGGGTACGAGGAGGGCGAGGCCCCAGGCGAGGTGGGGGACGAAGGGCATGAGCAGGCCGACGGCGATGGGTTCCCAGAAGGCGAACGCCAGGGTTCCGGCGAGGAGGACGACCAGCAGTTGGAGCACCGCTGAGAAGAGTCCCTGGGCCGACCAGACGACCGCCATCAGGAGAAGGTAGAGGATGATGCCGATGCTCAGGTACATATCGATGCTCCAGCCGTGGAGGGACTCAGCTTGACGACTTGCCGGTGCCCAGGGCTCGGGTGATTTCCTTGATGTCGGTCACGCCCTCGACGACTTTGGCGAGCGCGGCTTCCTGGAGGTACTGCATTTTCTGCTTGCGGAGGTGGGTGCGCATCGCGTCCATGTCTCCCTTTCGGAGGTAGGAGCGTGCGGTGTCGTCGAGCACCATGAGTTCGAAGACGCCGATGCGTCCGCGGTAGCCGATGCCCATGCAGGCGGGGCAGGTTCGTGGCTTGCCTTTGACCTCGACCTGTCCGGAGCTCTGGTAGAGGGTTTCGACTTTGCCGGCGGGGATATTGAGTTTCTTGAGTGCAGCCGGATCGGGCTTGTAGGGGGTTCGGCAGGTGGTGCAGAGTCGTCGGACGAGTCGCTGGTGCATGACGGCGAGCAGGCTCTGGCTGGCGAGCTTGGGGTCACCGACGGTTCTCATCCAGCGTTTGGAGGCTTCGAAGGTGCTCTCGACCCGCATGGGCAGATAGAAGCGGCATTCTTCGGCCATCGGTGCGCAGAGCTTGGGTGTGCGCTCGTCGAAGAGTTCGCTGAGCATGACGATGTTGGGATCGGATCGGAGGATGACCTGGAGTCGGTCGTTGATCTGCTCGGGGGTGGCGGCGTCGCCGAACTCCTGGTGGTTGACGCCTTCGACTTCGAAGGGCTTTGAGCGTTCGATGGTGATGACGCTGGAGGTGTAGGGGTCGTGGGTCTGGATGATGCTGTAGAGGGTCGTGGTGACGCCCTGCTGGAGCGGAGCGGTGACGAGGATGGTGCCGCCGGGCTCGCCGATGAGCTCGACGAGTTTGTCGTGCTGTGATTCGGTGAGGCCGATGTCGCCGAGGGGGATGTTGGCCTGCTTGGCGGGGTTGACGTCCATCACGAGGCGGACGCCTTTGGTGGAGCCGGCGGCGTCGAGGGCGAGCCGGTGGGTGCCGAACTCGCCGAGGTCGACGCTCATGATGGCCTGCTCGCGTTTGCGGTGGTTGGAGAGGTCCATGCCGGCGGAGGCTTTGATGTATTCGAGCAGGGCCATGGCCTCTTTTGAGGCCAGCTCGGGCTGGGGATAGTGGACGCCATCGATGCGGGCAACGACCTTGCCGGCGGTGGTATCGATGGTGAGTTCGATGCGGTCGGCGTTGCGAGGCACGGCGAAGTTGAGGATCTCGGAGAGGGTGGCGTGGCTAGGGACATTGGGGTCGTTGCCAACGGGGACTTCGAGCTGGTCGCCGTCCTGATTGATGATGCGGAGGCTGGCGCGTTTCTCGGCCTGGTCTTTCTGCCAGTTGGTGAGTTGTTCCTGGAGTCCGGCGAGGGAGAGGTCCCAGCGGGCATCGATGGGGACGCGGTGGTTGCGGAAGGTGGCGTAGGCGTAGGGCACGCCGAAGAGGATGGCGATGCCGATGGGCAGACCGACCCAGAAGATGGGGATGAGAAAGATGGCGCCGAAGGCGACGAGCGCGGCGAGCAGTTGCCCGCCATTCCAGAGCATGCGTGGCATGCGGAAGTAGGCCATGTCCTTGTCGAGGACGGTGACCAGCCGTGCCCAGCCGACGAGGACGGCGAGGACGAGGAGGGGTTTGAACCAGCTTAGGAGGAAGACGGTTTCAGCCTGGGCTAACGTCGCGAGGGTCATGCTCATCTCGGATAGAAGCCCACGGTCGGACTCCGGTCAGGTGATCGTTGGTTGGATTAGGCGGTGATGCCGCGTAGGCGCATCTTGAGTTCCTCGGCCGAGGGTGCGGCGCTCTGGGCTACGCGTGGATGAATGTAGTTGGTCTCCACCAGGTCAACAAGGGAATCGGTGAAGGTCTGCATGCCGGCTTCGCGGCTGGACTTGATGACTTCGGGCAGCTCGTCTTCGCGGCCTTCGAGGATGAACTTTCGGACGGGCGGCGACTGGAGGAGGATCTCGACGGCGGGGACGCGTTGCATTTCGGGCTTGATCGTGGGCAGGAGCTTCTGGTAGACGAAGGCCTGGAGCTGGAAGGCGAGGAGGCCGCGGATGGCTTCGCGTTCTTCCTGGGGGAAGAGGTCGTAGATGCGGCCGAAGGCCTGGGACGCGGACGAGGCGTGGATGGTGCCGAAGACGAGGTGGCCGGTCTCGGCGGCCTGGAGGGCAGCCTCGAAGGTTTCGCGGTCGCGCATCTCGCCGATGAGCACAACGTCGGGGTTCTCGCGGACCATGGCGCGGAGGGCGTAGGGGAAGTCGGGGACGTCGATGCCGACTTCGCGCTGGTTGATCGTGGCCTTGCAGTCTTCGTCGGAGAAGATGTATTCGATGGGGTCTTCGATGGTGAGGATGTGGCAGGCGCGCTGTTTGGCGACGTGATCGAGCATGGAGGCGATGGTGGTGGACTTGCCCGAGCCGGTGACGCCACAGAGCAGGACGAGTCCCTGGTGGACGTCGCAGACCTTCTCGATGGCGGGCGGGAGGTGGAGCTGATCGAAGCTGAGGATGTCGCTGCTGACCCGGCGGGCGGCGATGGCGGAGCGACCCCGGGTCCGGAAGAGGTTGACGCGGAAGCGGTGGCTCTTGCCGCCGGTCTCGACATCGATACCGAGGTCGATGGAGCCGTGCTCGCCGTAGTACTGCCACTGGGCTTCGGAGAGTCCCTGCTCGACCCAGCGTTCGAACTGGGTTTCGGCGATGGGCGGGTGGTCGAGGGCCTTGAGGGAGCCCTTGACGCGGAGCTTGGGGACCTGGCCGGCGCGCATGATGACGTCGGAGGATTCGAACTGGATGGCGGCCTTGAAGAACTTCTTGAGGGGGGTGTCGCTGAGGGATCGCTTCTGGTCGACGTGATCGACGGGGACGGGATCGCCAAACGACGTGCCGTGAGAACTGCCATGTGACGACGACGGTGACGAATGAGCCACTTCGATGACCTCGCTAAACCGAGCAACAAGCGTCCGGCGAAGGACTTCCCTGATCGCCTGAACCGGGCATCCCTGCACCGGCGACAGACCTCCCATCGTCGCCCGACAGCCGCTGATGGTCAAGGGAGACTGTTGGGTGGGCTCAGGCGAGTTGCCTGACGGGGAGGCCTCGAGCGGCGACGCGTTGCTTGGTCTCGGCGATGGTGTACTCGCCGAAGTGGAAGATGCTGGCGGCGAGGGCGGCGTCGGCTTTGCCCTCGGCGAGGACATCGGCCATGTGTTCGGGATTGCCGCAGCCGCCTGAGGCGACGACGGGGACGTCGACGGCCTCGGCGATCATGCGTGTGATCTCGAGGTCGTAGCCGTTTTTGGTGCCGTCGGCGTCCATAGAGGTGAGGACGATTTCGCCGGCACCGAGGGCGACAACACGCTTGGCCCAGTCGACGGGGTCGAGGGCGACGGGCGTCCGGCCGCCGTGGGTGTGGACCTCGAAGCACGTGCCGGGGCGCACCTGGGAGAGGGTGATGGGGGCGTCTTCGCCGGCTCGCTGGCGGTAGTCGTCGATAGGGACGCGTTTGGGATCGATGTTCACGACGGTGGCGCAGGTGCCGAAGCGTTGGGCGGTCTGGCTGACAATCTCGGGGGTGACGACGGCGGCGGTGTTGATGCTGACCTTCTCGGCGCCGGCCTGGATGAGGGCGGTGACATCGTCGATGGTGCGGATGCCCCCGCCGACGGTGAAGGGCATGAAGCACTGCTCGGCGACCTGGCGGACGACCTCGTGGATGATGCCGCGGCCCTCGTGGCTGGCGGTGATATCGAGGAAGACGAGTTCATCGACGCCCTGCTCGTCGTAGGCGCGGGCGACGGCGACGGGATCGCCGGCGTCGACGAGGTCGACGAAGTTGACGCCTTTCACGACCCGGCCAGCCTTGACGTCGAGGCAGGCGATGATGCGGTGGCTGAGCATGGGGGCATCGTAAAGGAACGGCTGGGTGGGGTTGCTGGCGGGTTTTCCACACGCAGGAAGCCAGACTTGCGAATGAGTCTCAAGGATAATACGATCCTCAGACGCACTGATTATCTGAGATTGATTCTCATTAACGATAAAGGATTTGTCATGGTGACTTCTTCGCGACGGGCCTTCACGCTGATCGAACTCCTGGTGGTGATCTCGATCATCGCGCTGCTGATCGGGATCCTGCTGCCGGCGCTCGGGGCGGCCCGGGTGATGGCCAAGGATGCGCAAAGCTTGTCGAACGGCCGGCAGATCGGATCGATCGCGTTGGCATCGTTGCTGGTGGAGCAGGATGGCCGGTTCCCCTGGCACTCGTCGACGATCTCATCCGGCAACCGTCCTGCGAACGGGGCGAAGCCGCGCTGGGCCGACTACCTGTATCCCTTTGTGCAGAACACGGACATCTTCATCAACCCGCACCTCGACCTGGATGAGTCGATCCTCTCCAAGCCCTGGTGGCACGAGGCCTGCAGCATCCCGGCGTTGAAGGCGGCGCAGGCACCAACGGTGGACTACAGCGGCTATGGCGATCCGTCGCGGACCGACTGGAACCGGTGGGGCGGGTATGGCTACAACTATCAGTATCTGGGGAACGCAAGGAGTTCGGTCGAGTTTCGGCGGCCGGTAGAGAGCGTCTACGCTCCGACGCGGACGCTGGTGCTGGGGGATACGGCCGGGGCCGACGAGGGGACATCGGGGCAGTACGCGATCGACCCGCCTTACACGTCGGAGCGGGGCTCGGGGAAGGCTTCGGGCTATTACGGCAACACCCGGGCGGAGCCGACGGCTCGGGGCGGGGATACCGGGGAGTTCGTGTTTGCCGACGGGCACGCCGAGGCGATGACAACAGAGGCGCTGGACGACAGCGACAGCGATGGTCAGCTGGATAACGGCTACTACAACGGGTACGGCGACGCCGAGCTTCGGTGAGTTGGGCGCTTACTCGGGTTGTTCGAGCACCGGGACATCGGGGATCGTGCGGACCAGAGCGCCGAGCGGGAGCTTGATGCTCGGAGCATCCGGGCCGTCCAGTTCGACGAGGCGTTCGAGGGGGTTGTCGTTGAGGCGGAGGAACTTGAAGCCCTGGAAGTAGGCTTTGCCCTCGGCTCTTCGGCGGTCGGCGCGGCGGAGCTCGGACTGGATGTAGCCCTGAATGGATTCTTCGCGGACAACGGGTCTGGCGGAGTGGATGAGGTTGATGGCGTCGTCTTCGGTGCGGATGACCATGGTGACGTGGCCGACGTAGACATCGGTGGGGCTGGTGCCGCGGACGATGAGGGCGAGGTCGCCGGTCTGGAGTTCGGGGATGGCCCGGCCGGTTTCGCTGAAGGGGAGGTAGGTATCGACGTGCTGCTGGACGAGGATGTCGGTTTCGAGACCGAAGGTGTTTTTGAGGAAGCGGGCGCGGTCGACGCGTTGCTCGAACCGGACGACGGCGTCGCCGCCGAGGTCATCGGTGACGTCGGTGTAGAGCCAGGCGTTGGCGGGGACCCAGTCGGACTCGGTGTAGTGGTTGCGGGTGGCGACGCCGATCTGGCCGTCGCGGTAGCGGATGCGCTGGAGCATGCCGAAGAATCGGGTCCAGTCGCCGCCGAGGCCCATGGCGAGGGTGTGTTCGGCGAAGACGACGCAGTCGCTTTCACGCAGGGAGTAGAGGGGCTGGGGGTCGAAGGTCTCGAAGGGGGCTTCGCCGAGGAGGTAGATGTTGTAGGGCTGGCCGAGGTTTTTGCGGGCGAGGATGCCGATGCGGGTGCGGAGGTCGGGTTCGACGGCGTGGAGGAAACGCAGGAACTTGTGGACCTGGGCCTCGTTCATCTGGTAGAGCGGGAGCTGGCGGAGCCGGGCGACCTCGATGGGGTCGAGGCCCAGGGCACGGCACATGGCGATCTCTTCCTGGAGCATCGCGAGCGGGGCACCGGCGAACGTGGGGGTCGGTCGGCTGGTTCGCTGGGCCGTGGTGGAGGACGACGTGCGTTCGACAGTTCTGGCCGATGTCGGCCGGTCTTCGGGAGCGGATGCGGTTCCGTCCGACTGGCATCCGGTGGCCAGCAGGGCCAGACTCAACAGACAAACCCCAAGCGGCGCAACCCGTCGATTTCCACGCATGACAGCGGTCTCCATGGCTGAACAAAGATTCGCGTACTAACAGGCCATCTTACTGTCAGGCCGGCGGTTGGTTGGAGTCCACCCCGTAGAGGGATAGACTCACGTGCCAACCATGACGATGATGACCCTCCAGACACCTGAAAGATTGCGATGACGCGAAAGGTCCTGATCACCGGGCTGGGGCCCGTCTCCGGGCTCGGCGACGGCATCGAGGCTCACTGGCAAGCCGCCTGCGAGGGCAGGTCGGCGGTCAGGACGATCGAGCGGTTCGATGCTTCGGCGATGCGGTGTGCTTACGGGGCGGAAGCCTCTGATTTCAAGGTCCGCAACTACGTGCCGAAGTCGTACCGCAAGGCGACGAAGGTGATGGCGCGTGACATCGAGTTTGCGGTGGCGTGCGCGGACCTGGCGGCGAAGGATGCCGGGCTGAAGACCAAGGGCTCGGCGCCGGATGACGAGCCGACGTACGCCTCGGACCGGATGGGCGCTCACATCGGCGCGGGGCTGATCGCCGCGGACATCGACGAGCTGACGACGGCGATGGTGAGCTCGCGGAAGGCGGACGGCAGCTTTGACATGCATGCCTGGGGGCGTGAGGGGATGCAGCAGCTGACGCCTCTGTGGCTGCTGAAATACCTGCCGAACATGCTGGCCTGTCACGTGACGATCATCCACGATGCGCACGGGCCGTCGAATACGATCACCTGTGCGCAGGCGAGCGGGTTGCTGTCGGCTGGGGAGTCGCTGCGTGTGCTCCAGCGGGAGGATGCCGATCTCTGTTTCTGCGGCGGGGCGGAGTCGAAGATCAACCCGATGGGGATGCTCCGTCAGGAGTTCGCCGAGTTGGTGGCCGACCCGAAGGACCGTGCGGCCGATGAGGTGGTGCGGCCCTTCGATGAAGGGGCGACCGGGGTGGTGATTGGTGAGGGGGGCGCGATTCTGACGCTGGAAGCGGCAGAGACGTTCGGCGCTCGTGGCGGGACCGGGGCGTATGCGGAAGTCGTGGGTTTTGCGGCGAGTCAGACGGTGCATCCGGCGACCGTAAACCGGACGCCCGATCCTAGAGGCAAGGGGGCCGAGCGGGCCATCAGCAAAGCGCTGGTGGAGGCGGGGCTGACGCCTGATGATATCGATCTGATTGTGCCGGGCGGGTCGGGCGTGCCGGCTTACGACCGGGCTGAGGCGGCGGCGATGCGGGCCGTGTTCGGCGAACGGCTAATAGACATCCCGGTGGTGGCGATCAAGGCGATCGCGGGCGACTGCTTCGCTGGCGGCGGGGCGATCGACCTGGCGGTGGCGGCTCAGGCGCTGCGGTCGCAGAAGGTGCCGGCGGTGGTGAATCGCGACAAGCCGCTGGCCGGGATCGGGGGCAACCGATCGGCGTCTGAAACCGGCTTGAGGCATGTGCTTGTTTTCGGGTCGAGCGTGGGCGGGCAGAACGCGGCCATCGTGCTCAAGCGTTACGAGGGGCCTAATGGCTGAGCCAGTGAGAGAACTCCCATGACCACCAAAGTTGTTGTTACCGGCATCGGCTGGGTCACGCCCCTGGGTTATGAGATCGAGAGCGTCTGGCAGCGGTTGCTGGCGGGGGCATCGGGGGTCGGTCCTATCCAGCACTTCGATGCCTCGACGTACCCGACGACGTTCGCGTCGCAGGTGCTGGATTTCGATCCGTTGAAGCTGGTGCGTCATCCCGAGCATCACGCGGAGATCGGTCGGAACATCGGTTTTGCGCTGGGTGCGGCGGCACTGGCCTGGCGTTCGGCGGGGCTGGATGCCTTTGACGAGACCGGGAAGCTGGATCACGACCGGCTGGGGATCTACCTGGGTTCGGGTGAGGGGATTCTGGATTTCGACAACTACGTGGCGGCGCATCTGGCGGGGTGGAACGAGGAGGCGCAGGCGATCGACGGCCGGCCCTGGACCGAGGCGGCCAAGCAAGGCATGAGCGCGGCCCGGGAGCTGGAGCAGGAGCCGAACATGCCGTTGGCGCACCTGGCGCTGGAGTTCGATGCGCGCGGGCCTGCGTACAACTGTCTGACGGCGTGCGCGGCGTCGACGCAGGCGATCGGCGAGGCGATGCAGATCCTCCGGCGGGGCGATGCCGATGTGATGATGACCGGCGGGGCACACACGATGATCCACCCGCTCGGCGTGACGGGGTTCAACCGACTGACGGCGCTATCGAATCGCAACGACAGCCCGGCGACGGCGTCGCGGCCGTTTTCGCGGGACCGTGATGGGTTTGTGATGGGCGAGGGGGCCGGGATTCTGATGCTGGAAACCGAGGCACACGCCAAGGCTCGGCAGGCGCCGATCCTCGCGGAAGTGGCGGGGTACGGGTCGACGGCGGATGCGTATCGGATCACGGATATCCATCCCGAGGGCCGGGGGGCGGCCCAGGCGATGCGGCTGGCGATGAAGGGGGCCGGTGTGGAGACGACCGACATCGATTACATCTCGGCGCACGGGACCTCGACCAAGGAGAACGACGCGATCGAGACCAAGGCGGTCAAGGCGGTGTTCGGCGAGCACGCGCCGAACGTGCCGATGAGCTCGATCAAGAGCATGCTCGGGCATTTGATTGCGGCGGCCGGGGCGATCGAGGCGATCGCGTGCGTGCTGGCGATCCGGGATCAGGTGCTGCCGCCGACGATCAACCTGCAGAACCCCGACCCGGACTGCGACCTGGACTACGTCGCCAACGAGGCCCGACGCACGGAGGTTGAGGTCTGCCTGTCGAACAGCTTCGGCTTCGGCGGTCAGAACGACACGCTCATCCTCCGTCGTTACTGACCGCCCGACTCCCAGCCCCCCTACCCCTTCTGCCCGGCCGACAGGTCGAGCTTGAAGCGGCCGACAAGCGTCGCGAGTCGTTGGGATTCTTCGGCCAGGTGGTTGGAGGTTTCGAGCATGCCCTCGGCCGAGGCGGAGGTCTCCTGGGAGGTTTTGGCGATCGAGTCGACGCTCGTGGAGATCTCGCGGGAGGCGGCGGACTGCTCTTCGGCGGAGGCGGCGATATCGGTGACGAGGCCGCTGACGCCTGTGGCCGAGGAGACGATCTGCTCGAGGGAGCCACGGGCTTCGCTGGCTTCCTGAGCGCCCCGGGCGGCCTGCTCCGAGCCTTCCGAGATCCGGGTCACGGACCGGGAGGTTTCTTCCTGCATCCGTTCGATGGATTCGGTGATCTGTGCGGTGGCTTTGGTGGTTCGGTCGGCGAGCTTGCGGACCTCATCGGCGACGACGGCGAAGCCGCGGCCGTGCTCGCCGGCTCGGGCGGCTTCGATGGCGGCGTTGAGCGCGAGGAGGTTGGTCTGGTCGGCGATGTCGTCGATGACCTGGATGATCCCGCCGATTTCCTGACCACGTTCACCGAGACGGGTGACGGCTTCGGCGGCGCGATCGACGCTTTCGCGGATGGTTTCGAGGCCGGAGATGGTTCGGCCAAGCGTCTCGCCGCCGGCGTTAGCGACTTCACCGGAGGTAGCGGCCAGCCCTGCGGCTTCACCGGTTCGGCCGGCGATGGAATCGGCGCTCTGGGCCAGTTCTTCGACGGCGGCGGAGGTGGAGACGATCAGGCCGGTCTGGTCGTTCATGGTCGAGACCATGTTCCGAGAGGTTTCGGCGATCCCGGAGGTACCTTCGCGGACCGAGACGCTGGCCCGGGAGACCTGCACCAGGATGTCATGGATCATGGAGACGAAGCGGTTGAAGGCTTCGGCGAGCGCGCGTTCTTCGGCGCCGCCCGAGACGTTGAGCCGCTGGGTGAGGTCGCCTTCGCCTTCGGAGATTTCTGCCAGCGAGGCGGCGGCTTCGCGGATGGGTCGTGAGACGCGTGAGGCGACAACGAATCCAAGGGTTCCAGAGATGGCCACGACGCCGAGGCCGATGACGGGCAGCCAGAACAGCAGGTTGGCGCCCGCGGCTTCGGTGACTTCGAGGGAGGAGGCGATGTCGGCCTCGGGCATCTCGGCCATGAGGACCCAGTCCCAGGGCTTGTAGTGGTAGGCACCGACCAGCACGACCTCGCCGTTGGCGGTGGTGAGCGAGGCGGTTTCGACCTCGCCCGAGGTCCGGGCGCGTTCGATGAGGGTTTCGTAGCGTGCGTTGCCCTCGGCATCCTTGACGTCGGCGATCGGGCCGTGGATCTCACCCCAGGCGGGCGGGATCAGGAACTCGTTACCAAGCACGACAAACAACTCGCCGGTCTTCCCCATGACCTTCTCGGAGAGGGCCGTTCTGACGCTGTCGATGCTTTCGATCTTGACGCCGACGTAGAGGGCTCCGATCACCTGCTGGTTGTCGTCGAAGATGGGCTCGTAGGTCGTGAGGAACCAGTCGTTGACGACGTAGGCTCGGCCGCGGAAGGTCTCGCCCCGGAGCAGCGTGGCGACGACGGGGTTCGGCTGGCCGTCGGGGTTGTTGGCGGGGATGTAGGTGCCGATGGCACGGGTGCCGTCGTTCTTCCTGACGTTGGTGGCGACGCGGAGCATGTCGCCCCGGTCGTTGATGCGTTGGAATATCGTGCAGGTGCCGCCGACCAGCGCCTGGACGCCATCGACGGCCTGGACGGTCGTGGCCGGGTCCTTGATCTGCCCGAGCCAGTCCTGGCCGACCAGCAGGCGGGGCAGATCGACCTCGGAGACGGAGCGTGTGAACTGGTTCATCACGCTCCAGGACTCAGATTGGTTGTCCAAGCGAATGCCACCCAGTTTCTGCAGATGATTTCTGGCGACGGCGAGATCGCCTTCGAGCTTGATCTTGAGCAGGTCGTCCTGGGTCGTGCAGACGGTTTCGAGCATCGAGACGATGCCGGTGACGGCGCTCTGGCCATCGCGGGTGATCCCGGTGGTGATCTTGCCGGTCATCCCGCTGAACAGCCAGCCCACGAGCCCCAGGAGTAGGGCGACGCTGACAAGTGTCGAGAAGCCAACCAGCAAGCCGAATCGATGAGAAAGTGTCACGGCTAACCTCCGTACCTTTTTGTCGGGAATCAACGCCTTCCGCTCGAGTCGTTCATATCGTTCGCCTCAGCGGTGTACTGAAACCATCCCGTAACGGCAGTCGCGGATTTAGCTTGGGCAAGACGCTAACGCTGATTTTGGGTTAGCCGTTTGACACAAATTCAGATCGATCAAGCCTTTGACCCCCCTCAGAGGGTCTGATAGCTTCGAAAAAATCGGCTGGTGGATGAACCACTGGCGCCCGGAGTGTGGTGTTCTATGCGTCAATCCTGCTCAACGGCCGCCTGCCTCGCCGCCAGCCTGGCCCTCTCGGCGTCTCTGCCCGGCGTCTCCCTGGCTCAGGACGGCCCGCCAGAGCGTGACGGGATACTGTCGCCTCAGTACTGGGACGCCTTCTTTTCGTTCGAGGGCAAACTCGGCTCGGACCGGAACATCGGCGAGACGGATGTGCTGATCCCGCTGACGCAGCTTCAGGATCAGCTGCTTTTTGCCGACTTTCGCTTCCGGTTCGACGACGATGAGTCCCAGGAATACAACCTCGGCTTGGGCTATCGCCGGCTGGTGACCAACAACCTCATCCTTGGCGGGTACGGGTTTTACGACCACCTGATCTCGGGCAACGACAACAGCTTCTGGCAGCTGACGATCGGGGCCGAGGCGCTGCTGGAGTCTTACGAGTTCCGGGCGAACATCTATCTGCCTGAGGACAAGGAGAGTCAGTTCGGGCCGGTGAGCACGGGCGGCATCCTCGATGGGAACACGATCAACTTTGCGCGGGCACGGGGCGTGGAGAAGCCGCTGCCGGGTTTCGATCTGGAAGCCGGCATCCGCTCGCCCGTGAAGGACATCGATGCGTGGTTCTACGCGGCCTACTTCCACTTCGATGATTCGGACTTCGAGACGGTCGCCGGGCCGCGCCTCCGGGCCGAGTGGAACATCGACGCCGAGGCCATCTACCCCGGTGCGAAGATCACAACAGGCGTTCAGTGGCAGGACGACGATGTGCGGGGGAACCAGACGTTCCTCACTTTGGCGTTTCGGATCCCGCTAGGTCTGGGCGGACGGCCGGGCGCAATCTCGACGCCATTGCCCGACTGGCAGCCGGCCCGGATGACGCGGAAGGTCGAGCGCGACATCGACGTCGTGACCGGTCAGCGGTCGGTCATCATCTCGACCGAGCCGGCGACCGTGCCGGGCACGGCGGGGGCGCAGGCGTTTGGGGCGGTGGATGTGGTGCAGCTCAACGGAGACGCTGCAGCGGGGGCCGGCACCGTCGCTGACCCGACCGGCGACCTGATCGCTGCCGTCAATCTCGGGACGCCGAACATCTTTGTGCTGGGCAGCCAGACACGGTTCGATCTGGCCTCCACGATCAATCTTCAGGACGGTCAGTCGTTGCTGGGCGGCGGTTCGGTGGTCCAGATCGCCGATGCGTCGGGTACGGAAACCGCTTTCTTCAGGGTGCCCGGCTCCCGAGCCGTGATCAGCCAGGATGACACGCTAACCGACGTGGTGCGGGCCGCCAACGACACCGTGATCGATCAGATCGCTCTGGTGAATGGTCGCAGCGCCGTGGTGATTGATGGCGTCGACAATGTGGAGGTCCGTGGCTTCTTCAACCCCTTCTTTGGCGAGAGCGACACAGTCTTTGTGGGTCAGACCGGTGATCCCATCCAGATTGTCAACGGCGCAACCAACGTGCTGATTGACAATGTGGCTATACGAGATCAGCAGGCCACTTCAAACGCCTCTGTCCGCATCAACGGCGGGGCCACGAGCAACGTGACCCTGAACAACCTGGTGGTCACCGGCCCGGCAGTGGCCGGCATCGTCATCGAGAACAACGCCAGCAGTGTCGCGGTCTCGAACGTCACCGTCACCGGTTCGGGCACGACGACGGATGTTTTCCGGATCACGAACGCCGCCGATGTGAGCCTGGAGAACGTGTTTGTCCAGGGCCCGACGCTCGGGAACCGGCTGATGAACGCGAACACCGTCGACAACCTCGATATCAATGGTTTCTCGGCGGTAGGCTTCGCTTTCGGCACCGGCCCCGCAGGTGGCTTCGACAACGGTGACATCTTCCTGCTCGACAACGTGACCAACACAGATGTCAGCGACACCAACACCATCACCAACCTCGACCTCGCGCCGGTCACCGTGACCTCGACAGGGGCGAACGGCTTCAGCGGCCTGCTGGTGATCCGGAACTCGGACGACATCACCTTCAACAGCGTGCCCGCCTTCGCCGGGGACGTGCCGACGCTGCAGACGAGCGCCCAGATCACCGGGGCCCTGGTTCGGATCGAGGATTCGGGCGCGACCAACGACATCATCTTCGAGGGCTACACGTTCGATACGTCGCTGAACACCGACGCGCTGGGTGAGGCTGCCGATGCCGTGCTGTTTGCGATCGACAACAGCAACCTGACGTTCAACAACAACACGCTGATCACGCGCCAGCAGGAAGAGGGTGACCCCGCGGTGGATACGTTTGTGTTCACGGGCGCGACGATCAATCTCGACGGCAATGGCAACACGCACCTGCTGTTCAATCCGACCACCGGACTGGAGCCAGCCAACCCGGTCGTCAACGACACGGCGACGACCATCAACGGTCAGATCGACTTCGGCTCGCCTGATGGCTTCGTGGATACCGACGGGTTTACGGCGAACTAGCCGGCTTTCAGGCTCTCGATCTACGGCGTCAATTGACGCGTTCGGGTTTGAGTTCGCGGGTCATGAGGGTGGCGATGCCGTCGATGGGGTCGAGGTCTTCGAAGAGGACCCGGTAGATGGCGGTGGTGATGGGCATCTCGACGCGGTAGCGCTTGGCCAGTTCGACGACGCCCCGGGTGGTGGGGACGCCTTCGACGATGCCGGGGATGTCTTCGAGGACCTGGGCGAGTTTGTTGCCGCGGCCGAGCATCTCGCCGCAGGTGCGGTTGCGGCCGGTGGGCGAGAAGCAGGTCGTGGCGAGGTCGCCGACGCCGGCGATGCCGAAGAAGGTTTCCTGCCTGGCGCCCATCGCGACGCCGAGCCGGGTGATCTCGGCGAGCCCGCGTGCGAGCAGGGCGCTCTTGGCGTTGATGCCGGCCTTCAGGCCGTCGAGGATGCCTGCGGCGAGGGCGATGACGTTCTTGGTCGCGCCGGCGAGTTCGACGCCAAGCAGATCGTTGTTGGTGTAGACCCGGAGCCAGTGGGTCGAGAAGAGGGCCTGGAGCTGCTCGGTGAAGCCGGTGTCTTCGGAAGCGGCGCAGAGGGTGGCGGGCAGGCAGTGGGCCAGTTCCTCGGCGACGGTCGGGCCCGAGAGTGTGGCGAGGGGCCGCGGGCTGCGGTCCGGGTGATCGCTGCCGGTCGACGACTGCAGGACCTCGGCGATGACCTGGGTCGGCCGGAGAACGGTTTTCTGCTCGATGCCTTTGGAGACCGAAGCGACCGGCACGCCCGCGGGCGTGAGGGGGGCGAGCCGGTCCCAGACCTCCCGGATGTACTGGGTCGGGATGGCATTGATGATGAGTTCGGCGCCGTCGAGGGCCTCCCGGGCGTCGCTGGTGAGCAGGATGCCATCCGGGAACTTCGGCCCGGGGAGGTAGAGCACGTTCTCGCGGGCTCGGGCGATCTGCGCGAGCTTACGGGCGTTGGCCCCCCAGATGTGCACCCGGTGGGCGGGTGCGAGGATGAGGGCACAGACCGTCGCCATCGCACCGTTGCCGATGATAGTGATATTCATGGCTCTTTCATAACCCAGATCGGAGGCGGACACCACGTTGACGGGGAACGCAGGGGCATCCAGCCAATCGACCGAACCAACAGGCCCTCGGCAACGTCCGCTAATCGTGGGCTTGACCGTGGAAAAGTCAGGCCGCCGATGTACCTTTGAGTCAACCCGAAATAACCTCCCACCCCAGGACTCGCCGATGATGCATCCACAAGGTGCGACCGAGCCTGCCTTTGATTAGGATGCGAGCATCCCGTATCGGGGTGGAACCAGGGTGCCGGACCGAGGTTTAGAACGCATGCATCGAGACAACAGGTACCCGAAAGCAGGAGCTACAGGCGTGAGCAGCGAGCAGACGCAACGCAACCGTCGATCCATCGCCAAGCCGTGGACCGTTCTGGCCCTCGGCCTCGCCGTCCTTACCGGACCCGTTGGCTGCGAACTCGATTCCTACCTGGACCCCTCGGTCGTCGGCCGGTGGGAGAGAACCCCGGGTGAAGCACCCATTCTCGACCGCATCGACATCATCGAAGCCCAGGACGACAACATCCTCCCGGTCACCGAGGTGCAGCCCAGCGACCTGATCCCCGACGTGCAGGAGTACGTGATCGGCTCCGGCGACCTCGTGACCATCACGGTCTTCGAGCTGGTGGTGCCGGGCGTGGAATCGGTGCAGACACGGCGTGTGGATGAGACCGGCACCGTCCGGCTGCAGATCGTCGGCCCGGTGCGGGCGGCGGGCACGACGCCCAGCCAGCTCGAGCGGCAGATCGTGGACGTCCTCGAATCCCGGGGCATCCTCCGGGACGCGACGGTCAGCGTCATCATCCAGGAATCCCGGCAGAACACCTTCACCGTTTACGGCGAGCCGACGCTCGGCGGCGTGAACATCGGCACCTATGTCATCCCGAAGCCGGAGTTCCGGCTGCTCGATGCGCTGGCGCTGGCCCGTGGTGTCCCCGGCCGGACCAAGCGACTGCAAATTCTTCGCCAGGCGAGACTTACGGATGAATCCGACTTCGGGATCCCCGGACTCGATGAAAACCAGCCGGCTGAGCCCGAACAGCCCAACGAGTTGATCGACGACCTCTTCGAAGGCCTTGGCGACGAGCCCAGTTCCTCGGGGGTGGACGCCGACGCCGACCCGCTGGGTGAGCTCGGCATCGCCGACCCGCCCGCGACCGGCGGCGCGGCCCCCTCGGCCCTGGAACGCGGCCTCGACCCCGAAGAGGGTGCGGCCCAGTGGATCTACGTCAACGGTCGCTGGGTCCGCTCCGGCCGTCCGCAGGCACCGGTGTCGCTGCCAGGCGAAGAATCGGCCCAGACGGACGACCCGCTCGGCCAGCTGATCACCCAGCGGATCATCGAGATCCCCTACCGGGACGGTCTGCTGCAGGGCGACATGCGTTTCAACATCATCATTCGCCCGGGTGACGTGATCCGCGTGCCCGAACAGACCGGCGGCTTCGTCTACGTGATGGGCGCCATCAACCGGCCGGGTGCCTACCAGATCCCGGGCGAACGGGACCTGACCCTCAAGCAGATCATCGCTTCGGCGGGCAACCTCTCGCCGATCGCGGTGCCCGAGCGTGTCGACCTGATCCGACGCGTGGGTGACAACCAGGAGGCCTCGATCCGGCTCAATGCCCGGGCGATCTTCGACATGACCGAGCCCGACATCTATCTAAAGCCCAACGATGTCATCAACTTCGGCACAAACTTCGTGGCCGCCCCGCTGGCCGTGATCCGCAACGGCTTCCGGATGAGCTACGGCTTCGGCTTCGTGCTGGACCGGAACTTCGACGAGAGCGTCTTCGGCCCGCGTCAGAACGCCAACTGACCCGCGGTTTCGTTATCGGACCTGCAGACGGTTTAAATCCCCCAGCCTGCCAAGCTCTGGTATCTTGCCAGCCACCGGGTGGTGGCCGGCTGCTTTTGCGCCTCAGCCATTTTCTCGGCAGCCGAAGGATTGGCGAACTCTCGATGGGCACAGGACGTAGAGCCCGGACCCGCCTCAGCATGGGCGGTGATTCCGTCGATATCGATTTCGCCTGAGCCGGACCAACCGGCTCTTCTACGGGTGTTAAGAGATGACCACCGTGAGCCTGCAAAAACCCCTGGGCGAGACCCGCCCCGGCCCCTTCCTCTCCCCCGGCGGGTGGGGCCTGGTGGCCCTGTTGACCCTCACCTTCGGGCTGCTGCACTACGTGTTCCTCCGCCGAACCTGGATCTTCGCCACCACCGATTCCGACTGGTCGCACGCCCTCATCATCCCGCTGATCTCGCTCTATTACATCCGGATCCACCAGCAGAACATCTTCCGGGCCATGCCCCGGGTCAGCCCGTTCGGGCTCCTGATCATGCTCGCCGGCTTCATCGGCTATGGCCTGGGCATCTACCCGATCCGCAACGACATGGCCCAGGGCTACTCGATGATCCTGGCGCTCTTCGGGCTGGTCTGGTTCATCATGGGCCCCTCGGCGATGCGCTGGCTCTGGTTCCCGGTGGCCTATCTCGTCTTCGCCGTGAAGGTCTCGGACCGGATCTGGGAGATCATCGCCAACTTTCTCCAGGGGATCGCCGCGAACGCCGCGGTGGTGGTGCTCGAGTGCTGGGCCGTGCTGGATCCGAACCTGCAGTCGGTCAACAACCGCGGGATCACGATCGACCTGACGTTCTTCAACAGTGCCGGGTTGGTCGTGACCGAGAGCATCAACGTCGCTGAGGCCTGCTCGGGCCTGCGGATGCTGATGGCCTTCATCGCGCTCGGGGTGGCCTTTGCCTTCATCCAGAACCTGCGCTGGTGGCAGCGGATCACGCTGATCTCGCTGACGATCCCGATCGCCGTGCTGGTGAACGTCGCACGCGTGTCCGTCATCGGCGTGCTCTACATCTACAACAAGGACATGGCGACCGGCGACTTCCACGTGTTCGTCGGGATGCTCATGCTGATCCCCGCCGCCATCCTGTTCATGATCGTGACCTGGATCCTTGACAACCTCGTCGTCACCGAAGACGACGAAGGCAAACCCAAGAGCGCCCGGGCCTCTGTCGAGCAGATCACCCTGAGCGAGCAGGCCGCCGTGCCGACCGACTGGGCCAGCCCGGCGCGCATTGTGACGGCCCTGCTGGCTGGTGTGGGCGTGACGGCTCTGGCCGGTCTGGCTTACTTCAGCCTGCTGGCCAGCGCCAGACCCGACGTGATCAGCGAGAGCTTCCCGGCCTGGGCCGGTGTCGCCGGCCTCGTCGTGAGTGTGTTGCTGCTGCTGGTGGCGATCCTCAAGGTCCTGCCCGGCTTCTTCAGGAGTCTGCCCGAGGGGCTGGTTGGCGGGACAGCCAGGCAACTCGCGATCCTCGTGGTCATCGGCGGCGTCGTGACGGCCACCGCGGGCCTCAATCGCGCCGTGGCCTTCACCGAAACCGTGCTGTTCAAGGAAGCCGTCCCGCTCAGGACGCCCATCCCGCAGATCCCCTTCACGATCGGCCCGTGGATCAAGGTGCACGACACCGTGCTGCCCAAGGACGTCGTCGATGAACTCGGCACCGAACAGTACGTGAGCCGAATCTACGTCAACACCGACCTGCACCCGAACCCCGGCATCAATATCCGCAACGAACGCGAAGTCGCCGATTACCTCGCGGAAGCCCCGCTCGGCTCGGTCGTTCGCCTGCACGTGGCCTACTACACCGGCACGGTCGATACCGTCCCGCACGTGCCCGAGACCTGTTTTGTCGCCGGCGGCCTGGTCCCGCGACCCGGCTCGGGCTTCCCGGTGATCAACCTCGATCCCTCACGGCTGACCGAAGAGCCCGAGCACGGCGTCTTCCTGGGCACCGCCACCGTGAACGGACAACCGACACAGGTGCGCATCCCCGAAGCCTCGTTCCCGATGCGTCAGTTCACCTTCGGGTCTGAACTCGACCCGACCCGCGACATGCACGTGCTCTACGTCTTTGCCGCCAACGGCGAGTTTGCGACCACCGCGGAGGAAGTCCGGCTTCAGGCCTTCAACGCCACCGATCGCTACAGCTACTACTGCAAGATCGAGATCCAGCCGCTTGGCGTCGCCGACCACGACGCAGTGATTGAGACCGTGGAAAACGCCATGAATGACATGCTGCCACAGATCATGGCAGCACTCCCGGACTGGGTCGAGGTGACCGAGGGCCGATGGCCGCTCGAGTCCGATTAAGACACTAGAGGAACCACTTCAGCCATCGCTGAATCTGGACGTGATTTAAGCAAGAAAGACCGTTTCGATGCCCAAGCAGCGTATCAACACCCCGTTCGTTCTCATGCTCGTCGGCGCCCTGGTGCTGGTGATAGGCGGCGCGTCCGCCTTCTACTTCCTCGCCGTCTACCAGGACCCCGCCAGCCGTGTGGTCGAAGCGCGCCAGCACCTCGACAACGGCGACTACCGACTCGCCATCGAGCAACTGGTCGCCGCCACCAAGGCCGAGCCGACCAACATCGAGTATCAGAACCTGCTGTTCGACGCGCTTCGGGCCTCACCTGTCGCGGACATCCCTCAGGCCAACAAGCGTCTCGGCGAGCTGCGCACCATCCGGCGGAACGTCGCGACCCTCAGGCTCTCGGACCCCGAGGCCCAGCGAGCCCACTACGCCTTCCTCAACGAGCTCCGGCGTGATCTGGATCCCGGCTTTGTCAACGTCATGTACAACGAGGCCAACGAGCGGCTGCAGTCGGTCGAATCAGACACGGTCGCACTGAAGTACCGCGGTATCGCCAGCGTCCTGCGTTTTGCGCGTGGCGTCGCCGATGCCGATGAGCGGCAGCAGGCTCGGGTGGACCTCAACGCCGCCCTCGAGGCCGACCCCAACGATGGCGAGAGCCTCCACGCCCTCGCGACCTGGCTCATGCTGGAAGCCGAGCGCATCGCACGTGTCGCCGCAGCCGACCCCGAGATCGAACGCCTGCGCAGCGAAGCCGGCACCGTCCTCGACCGGTTGATCGAGGCCGCCGGCGACGACATCGGTCTCAAGCTCGATTACGTCTCACTGGCCATCCTGCCGGAGGCCCAGCGACGCAGCAACGCCGTCGAAGTGTTCAATGAAGTCGAACAGCAACTGCTCAACGCCGGTGGCTCACGCAGCAACGCCCTCACGGTCCTGAACATCCTCGGCAGGGGATCGGGTGGCGGCCGACCATCGCCAACCCCGATGACGCTGGCGGGCAGGCCGCCGCCGCCGAAGCCGATCGCCAGCGAGCGGTGCAATTCGCCGAACGCATGGCCGAACTGGACCCGCAAGACGCCTCGATCCGCCTGCGTCTGGCCTCGCTCTACAGAGCCCAGGGCGAGCCCGCGAAGGCCGTCGCCACGGCTGAGGAGGTCCGCCAGCTGACCGCCACCAAAGCGCCGCCCCTCGAAACCCTGCGGGCGCGGCTCGTTCGCCTGCGTGCCAGCCTGGAGATGACCAACGCGCTCTTCCTGCTCGCCGATCAGCAGGACGCCGAAGGCCGCGAGCCGATCCTCGCGCGCATCGACGAGATCGCGAGTGAGCTGGAGATCTCCTTCCCCGACGCCGCCGAGGTCACGCTGCTCTCCGGCAAGCTCGCTTTTGCCCGCCGAGACTTCCGGCAGGCCGGCATCCTCTTCGATGAAGCCTCGGCTCAGTACGGCGAATCCAACATCGAAACGCTCATGCTCTCAGCGCGTACACGTCGGTTCCAGCAGCAGTGGGGGGCCGCTGCTGAGCGGTACGAATCGGTCCTGGCCTCTCGCCCCAACATGGTCGAAGCCCGTCGCGAGCTCATCCAGGTCTACCTCTCGGAGCAGCGGCCCAACGATGCCCGCCGGCACATCAGCACCCTGCTCACGGCCGACCCGAACGACGCCTTCGCCAACCAGGCCCTGGCCCAGCTGGTCGTGAACTTCGGCACCGACGCCGAGAAGGAACGGGTCTTCGAGGCGATCGATACAGAAGACCCGAGCGTCGACATCCGCACCAAGCTGCTCGCCGTCCGCCTGCTCGACGACCTCAACCGGGACGAAGAAGCCCGCGACCTACTCATCGAACTCAACGCCCTGAACCCCGGCAACACCCAGGTCATCGCGCAGCTGATGGATCGGATCGACGACCAGGAGCAGAAGCTCGCCCTGATCGCCACGGCCGAAGCCGAAGGCGCAGACGAGCAGGCCATTGAGCTGCTCCGGACCGTCGCAGAAGGTGGCGACGTCCAGGACATCGTGCAGGGCATCGTGCGCGAGCGTTCCACGCCCTTCGCCCTGGCCCGTGCCCGGGCCCAGGCCGCCTTGCGCGTCCGCAACATCGAAGCCGCTGAAGAAGCCATCGCCGAAGCCGAGGAACTCGAACCCGAGAACGACCAGATCGTCGAGCTGAAGTTCGACCTGGCGATGATCCAGCAGGACTACGCCGGGGCCAGACAGGTGGCCGAGATCGCCCGCCAGCGCAACCTCGACCGGGTCAACGGTGCTTTCTACGAGGCGCGCGTGTTTGCCGCAGAGCAGCGCTACGAAGAAGCGACCGCGACGCTGCTGCGTGGCCTCGACATCAACCGTATCAACCCCGAGAGCTGGACACTGCTCGGCGAGATCTACCGCCGACAGGGCCTACTCGATCAGGCCGCCGACGCCATCGACCTCGCGCTCTCTCAGCGAGCCAACAACCTCGATGCCCTCCGGCTGCTGGCCGGTATCCGGGATGACCAGGGACGCTCGGGCGAAGCGCTCGACGCTCTCCGCCGTGCCTACCAGCTGCAGCCGGACAACGCCGGTATCCGCAACCTCTATCTGCTCTACGAAACCCGACACGGCCAGGCCGAGCTGGCCCTCGCCGCTCGCGAGCGTCTGGCGAACGAAGAGCCGACCGACTACGCCAACAAGCGTGCACTCACCGCGATGCTCGCCGAAGCCGGACGGGCCGACGAGGCCCTGGCTCTGGTCGAGAGTCTGCTCGAAGACGAAGGTGCCATCCTCGCCAACATCGCCACCCAGGCCAGCACCCTTCTGACACTGGGCCGTGGTGAGGAAGGCGAACGTGAGATCCGGCGGTACATCGCGTCCCGTGGCGACGAAGCAACCGCCAACGACTACCGGTTGCTCGCTCGCTACCGGCTGCAGGCCAACAACTTGAACGGGGCCGTGCAGGCCTACCGCGAAGGCATCACCCGGGAAGACGAGAGCCTGCCTCTGACCCGCGAACTCGCCGGTCTCCTCTTCCAGCGGGGTGAATCCGACCTGGCGACCACCCTTTATCAGAAGCTCAACCAGCGCTTCCCGGAAGAGGAGTTCGTGACGCTCCGGCTGGTCGAGTCGCTGCTGCGTGCCAACCGCCTTGATGACGCTCGGACGTTCCTCGATGAACAGACCACACAGGACGCAACCACGCTGCTGCTCCGCAGCCAGCTCGTGCTGCAGGAAGGGGATCGCGACGGCTCACTCGAACTGGTTCAGCAGTCGCTGCAGCTCAACCCCGACTCGGTACCCGCGTTGATCCGCCGGGCCAACCTCGTGGCTTTCGATGATCCCGATCAGGCCCTCATCGATCTCGACCGGGCACTGACCCTGGACCCGAGTCAGACCGCTGCACGCCTGCTGCTATCCGACGTGCACCGCCGGTCGGGCAACTACATCGATGCGGTCCGCGAACTCCAGAACATCCTGAATCGCGAGCCTCTGCAGACCCAGGCACGCCAGAAGCTGATCGACCTGCACCTGCGCACCGGCGAGCCGCAACTGGCCCGCGCCGTGGCCCAGGAAGGCCTGCAGCTCCAGCCGCAGAACACCCTCTGGCACCGCCTGGCCGCTCGTGTGGCCGTGACGCAGGGACGTGCTTCCGATGCGGTCCAGAACCTCCGCGAGGCGTTCGCCATCCAGCCCAATGCCGCCAACCTCGGCGCACTGCTCGCACTGCTGGCCGACAACGATCGACCCGACCTCGCCCTCAATCTCATCGACCAGAACCCCGAACTCACCGCCGCGGAGCCGACCATCCAGGCGATCCGTGCCCAGGCCCTGGCCATGACCGGCTCGAGAGAGGCCTCGCAGCGGGTCTTCACCCGTGCGCTCGAACGCGCCAGCAACTACCCCGAGATGAACGCCATCGCCGACCGCGTCCAGCGATCCTTCGATATCGAAACCGCGATTGACCTGCTCGTGAACACCACGCGTGGCCGCGAACCGCTCTGGTCGGAACTCGCCGCCGCCCGGCTGGAAACCAACGACGGACGCTACGACGAGGCCGTCTCCCGGCTCCGGGCCCTCGAAGGCCGGATCGAGGGCGAACCCGACGCCTTGCGGTTCCAGATGCTCACGCTCCTCGGCCGGGCCCTCCAGCTCTCGGACGCCTTCGTCGATGCCCGGGTGGCCTACGAGGAAGTCCTGAAGATCCAGCCCAGCGACCTGCTGACCCTCAACAACCTCGCCTTCCTGCTCGGCAACAACCTCGGCGAACCCGAACTGGCCGTGGAATATGCCCAGCGGGCCGTCAATCTCGCCCCACAGAACCCCAACACCCTCGACACGCTCGGCTGGGTCCAGTACCAGGCCGGCCTCGTGGATGAGGCCCGGCGAACCCTTGAACTCAGCATCTCCTTCGGACGACTCCCCGTGAATCAGTATCATCTCGCCGTGGTGCTGGCCGATCAGGGGTCGGTTGCCGCAGCCCGTGACCTGCTGGAGCAGGCCATCGAAGACGCCGAAGCGTCTGGCGATCAGGAGACACTCGAGAAGGCACGCGAACGTCTGCGCACGCTCGCACAGGGTTAACACTCAGGAAAGCATCACATGACAGCCAACCCACTCGGTGCAAGCACCCCGCCAACCGGACCGGACCCCATGCAGGGTCCCAGCAGGTTCCGCCCCATCGACCCCATCAAGGTCCTGCGCGGCCACATCATCCCTTTGATCATCACCGGGGTGATCGGCGTGCTGATCGGTCTCGGTGTCTGGTTCACGCTGCGCACCACCTCGCCACAGTTCACCTCGACGGTGCTCCTGACCTACCAGACCCCTGCGATGACACCCGAGCAGATGGGCGCTGAGAACTTCCGCGGCACCGATGCCGTCCAGCTCCGAATCTTCTCCGAAGTCCAGCGTATCCGCAGCCAGCAGGTCATCGAACGCGCGATCGCCCAGCCCGACGTCCAGAACACCGCCTGGTTCGCCCAGTTCGAGACCCCCGATCAGGCCCGAGACGCCCTGCGCGAAGACCACCTCGTCGTCCGTACCCAGCGAAACTCCCTGCTCATCGAGTTGGGCGTCTGGACACAAGACCCCAGCGAAGCCCCCCGCATCGTTAACGCCGTCGCCCAGGCCTACCAGGGCATCCTCAGCAACGCCGCCCTCGCCGGCGACGAGCAGGCCCTCGCCTCCCTCACCAACCAGGACCGCCGCCTCGACGAGGACATCGAGCGTATCCGCCGATCGCTCCGCAACTTCCTCCAGAACGAGGGCATCGAGTCCCTCCAGCGGCAAGGCAACGCCGCCGCTCAGGAGTTCGAGATCCTCAACGCACAGGCGGCGGAACTCCGCCTGTCGCTGGAACAGGCCACGGCTCAGTATCAGCAGCTCGCCGAACAGCAGGCCCAGGGCGACGTGCAGGTCACCCCCGACCTCGAAGCCGAGCTGTCGATGATGCCCGGCATCGCCCGACGCGACGAAACCCTCAGGTCCCTCCGCGAATCCAAGCGCGCTCTGCTGGCCCGCTTTGGCGACGAACATCAGCAGATAATCAACATCGATGCCCAGATCGCCGCCGTCGAGCAGGAAAAAAGCTCCGAGATGCGGCGTATCGCCCGCGAAACCCAGGCCGGCCGACTCGAAACCGCTGGCAAGATCGTCGAGCAGCTCCGTGCCACCCTCGCCGCCATGCAGCCCCGCATGGAAGAAGCCTCACGCAAGATGGTCGACCTGACCGAACGGCTGGCCCAGTACTCGCAGCTCGAGAACGACCTGCTCCGCTTTCAGCGGCAACAGGAGGTCATCCGGGGCCAGCTCAACCAGATCACCGCCCGTGGCGATCTGCGTGAGGCCCGCCTGACCATCCGCCAGATCACCCAGCCCACCGAAGCCAGCATGACCTTCCCGAGCTTCATCGTCATCGTGCCCGGCATCACCGTCGCCCTGCTCGGGCTGGTCACCGGCATCATCTTTGTCCGCGAGCTGCTCGACCAGCGGGTGATCTCGCCCACCGATATCCGGATGCTCAGCCGGGGCACCCTGCTCGGCATCCTCCCCGACGCCACCGAGGACCCCTCGGGCTCGGGCACCATCGACCGCGTCGTCGAACGCGACGCCAACGGCCTCATCGCCGAGCAGTTCCGCCAGGTCCGCACCGCCATCCTCCGCAGGATGCAGGGCTCCGGACACAAGAGCCTGCTGCTGACCTCGGCCCAGCCCGGTTGTGGCACCACGACGATCGCCCACAACCTCGCCGCCAGCCTCGCCCAGAACCACCGCAAGGTGATCCTGCTCGACGCCAACTTCCGCCGACCCCGGCTCGCCGCCCTCCTCGGGCTCAGCAATGACCGCGGCCTCGCCGATGTGCTCCGTGGCGAAACCAGCATCGATCAGGTCATCACCCCGATGGACGACTCGCCCCTGTCCGTGGTCACGGCAGGCCGCAACACCGGCGTGATCTCCGATCTGTTCGACACCGTCGCCTTCTCGAACCTCGTCGAGCAGCTGTCGAACCGCTACGACTTCGTCATCCTCGACGGCCCGCCCGCCCTTCTCAGCTCCGACAGCCAGTTGATGGCCAAGTCGGTGGATGCCGTTGCCGCAGTCGTCAAAGCCGGCACCGACAAGCGTGGCATGGCCGACCGCATGCTCCGCCAGCTCGATGGCGACAAGGCCGAAGTCCTCGGCGTCATCCTCAACTGGGTCCAGTCGTCGGCCGGTGGGTACTTCCGCAAGAGCTACCAGGCCTACTACGACTACCAGAGCGCTGATGAGTCGCAGCGGCTCTCCGCGTGAGCAGACCCCGTCCGGCCAACGCCGGACCACTCCGCGGAGGAGACCAAGCGGTGACGCCCAAGGTGATCATCACAGGAGGGGCCGGCTTCATCGGCTCGCACCTGGCTGAAAGCCTGATCAAGGCCGGTCAGCGGGTCCATATCGTCGACAACCTCTCCACCGGCTCCGCCGACAACCTCAGCCACCTGCCCCGCGACGCCTACACCTTCACCGAAGGCTCCGCCGCCGAAGTACTCCAGCAGCAGCCGGACATCTGGGAAGGGGTCGGCACCCTTTATCACCTCGCTGCGTCGGTCGGCGTCCAGATGATCCTCGAAGACCCGACCGCGATGATCCGCAACAACGTCGAGCAGACCGACGCCGTGGTCGATGCCGCAGCCCGCCACCGCGCCACCCTGCTCATCGCTTCCTCCTCCGAGGTCTACGGCCGCAGCACCGACCTCCCACTCCGCGAGCAGGGCGATCTGGTTTACGGACCCACCACCTCCGCACGCTGGGCCTACGGCATGGCCAAGGCCCTCGACGAACAACTTGTCCTAGACGCCATCCGCCAGCAGAGACTCAGCGGCGTGATCGTCCGGCTGTTCAACACCATCGGTCCCCGGCAGGTCGGTCAGTACGGGATGGTCGTGCCACGCTTCGTCGAGCAGGCCGTCGCCGGCAAGCCGCTGCAGGTCTACGGCGACGGCAGCCAGACCCGCGCCTTCTGCGATGTCCGCGACGTCGCCGCCGCCATGCAGACCCTCATCGACACCCCCTCAGCACACGGCCGGGTCTACAACCTCGGCAGCGACCGCCAGCTCTCGATCCTCGAGCTCGCGGAAATCGTCATCCGGCTCGCCGGGACAAACGCCACGATCACCAGGGTCCCGTACGATCGGGCCTACCCGCAAGGCTTCGAGGAAACACCCGACCGCGTGCCCAGCCTCGAACGCATCCGCGAAGCCATCGGCTTCCGGCCGATAACCAGCCTCGAACAAACCCTCACCGAATTGATCGATAAAGCCAGAAGCCAGACCTCCCAGTCCCCCCCGACCCGCACCGCCGAGCAAGCCACGTGAACGAAACCGCCCAAACCGCCATGACCGTCTCGGAAGTCATCGCGCCCTACATGCCGGTCTTCTTCGTGGCCTTCCTGGCGTCGCTGATCATCACCCCGATCATGCGGTCGATCGCCACCCACAACAACATCGTCGACAAGCCCGACCTCATCCGGAAGAACCACATCCAGGCCATCGCCTACCTCGGCGGGGTCGCGATCTTCCTCGGCTGGCTCGCCGGCGTCATCATGGGCTACTTCACCGAACCCCACGACGCCCACCTCCCGACCGGCCTCTCACAGATCCACTTCCCGATCTGGGTCATCGTCGGTGCCGGTCTCATCTGCCTGACCGGCCTGATCGACGATGTCTACGGCCTGAGCCCGCGCCTCAAGGTCGCCGGCCAGCTCTTCGCCGCCGCCATGCTGGCCCACGAGAACGTCGGCCCGCAGATCATCAACGAGCTGATCGTCGCGATGGAGCAGGCCACCGGCGTCATGAACCCCCTGCCCGACTGGCTCATGGCCGGAGCCTACGGCCAGGAATACCTCGGCCTCGAATACTGGCTCGGCACCGCCCTCATCGCCTTCCTCGTGATCGGGGCCTGCAACGCCCTGAACCTGATCGACGGCCTCGACGGCCTCGCCGGCGGAGTCACCGCCATCTCTGCGACCGGTTTCCTCGTCATCGCCGCTTTGGTCACGGTCCAGACCCAGGATGCCGTCCTGCTCGCCGAAGGCACACTCAGTCACCCGATACGGCTGGTGATGTGCCTGGCCATCATTGGCGCCGTGCTCGGTTTCCTGCCCTACAACTTCAACCCAGCGACGATCTTCATGGGCGACGCCGGCTCGCTGCTGCTCGGCTATCTCTGCATCGCCACCGTGCTGATGTTCGCCGCCGTCCCCGGCAAGGCCCTGCTACTGGTCACGGCGTCGCTGATCGCCTTCGCCGTCCCCATCACCGACACCTCCCTGGCCATCTTCCGCCGAAAGATGCGGGGCCAGCCGCTTTTCAGCCCCGACAGCCAGCACATCCACCACCTGCTCCGCCGGGCCGGACTCTCGGTCAAAGCCGCGGTCCTCACCATGTACCTCGCCGCCGCCTCCTTCGCCGCCATCGGCTGTGCGATGGTCGCCGTCGAGCTCCGCTGGCGCTACGCCCTGGCCGCCTTCATCGTCCTCTACAGCTTCATCATGGTCATGGCCTACAAGTACGGCGAGCACCAGTGGCTGCTGGAGAAAATGAAGGCCGACAACGATCAGGATCAGGACGGTCCCCAGCAGCCCAGTGCGTGAACAACGATCATCGGCCTAGCCTGGCAGTTCACCCCACCCAATCCTCTGACGATCCCCTCACAATCCCGCTTGCAGCCTGTGCCTGCTCGGTTTAGGATAATCGATCCCGCGAATGGACTCGCAGTCGGGGCCGGGATGCTATCCTCCGCCCCGCTTCCACGACGGAAACAGCACGAAACCCGATCTGAAACCGGTGCCGCACCGGTAGGCAGTGGGGGTCAACCCCGAGATGCGGCACAACCCTGTCCAAGGCGGACAGGTTCATCCGAATCGATCAGGGCCACCGGCCCAGGAGCGAAACATGGCGTCACTCGTCAAGGATCTTGTGGAAGCCGGAATCCACTTCGGCAGCCGCTCGACCCACTGGAACCCGAAGATGGCTCCCTACATCTTCGGTAAACGGCAGAAGATGCACATCATCGATGTCAAGGAGACCATCAAAGGCCTCCTCCTCGCCCGCAAGTTCCTGACCCAGACCGTCGCGGGAGGCAAAGACGTCCTCTTCGTCGCCACCAAGCGTCAGGCTCGCTCCATCGTCGAGAAGTACGTCAGCGAAGTCGAGATGCACTACGTCACCGAACGCTGGCTAGGCGGCACGCTCACCAACTTTCGCACCATCCGCGAACGCCTCAAGCGACTCGAAGAACTCGAACGACTCGAAGAGTCCGGCGAGATCGACAACTACTCCAAGAAGATGGAGTCGCAGCTCAATCGTGAGAAAACCAAGATCCTTCGCAACCTCGAAGGCATCCGCAACATGACCAAGCTCCCCGGAGCCATGGTCGTCATCGACGTCAATGCCGAGCTCAACGCCGTCAAGGAAGCCCGCAAGCTGGGTATCCCGACTGTCTGCCTGATCGATACCGATTCCGATCCTGAGTTCGCAGACATCCCCATTCCGGGCAATGACGACGCCATGCGAGCCATCGAGGTCGTGGTCTCCAACCTGACCAAGGCCATCGCCGAAGGCAAGCACAACCGCCAGCAGGTCGCCGAGCAGGCCAAGGCTCAGGCCGCCGAAGCAGGTGGCGAAGAAGCCCCCCGCCGACGCAGCAAGCGCTCGCAGTTCAGCGCCGATGCCCCGACCCCTCAGGACGACAACGCCGAGCCCGTCGCCGCCTCCACGGCCGACGCCGAAAGCTCGACGCCCGCCTCCTGATCCCTCAGCAAACCCCGTCGACCGGCCCCAACGGCCGGCCAAAATCCAACTTATTTCCAACCCCGAATTGGGAGTGTGAACCATGGCGATTACCGCCAAGGACGTGATGGCCCTTCGCAAAGCAACGGGCCTCGGCATGATGGAATCCAAGGCCGCCCTCGAAGAAGCCGGAGGCGACTTCGACGCCGCTGTCGAACTCGTGCGCAAGAAGGGCCTCGCCAAGATGGACACCCGCACCGATCGCGAGTCGTCCGAAGGCCGCGTCGGCATCGCCGTCAGCGACGACAAGACCAAGGCCGCCATCGTCGCCGTTCACACCGAGACCGACTTCACCGCCAAGAACCCCGACTACGTCGCCATGGTCCAGGGCGTCGCCGACGAAGCCCTCAAGGGAGCCGCCGGCCCCGTCGAGAAGAACGACACCATGCAGGGCCTCATCGACAACGTCCGACTCACCACCAAGGAGAACGTCCAGTACGACAAGGGCGAAGTCCTCGGCGGCGGGTCCACGAAGATCGGCTCTTACCTCCACCACAACGGCAAGGTCGGCGTTCTCATCGAGGTCGAAGGCGAGGCCTCCGACGAGCTCCTCTCCGACCTCTGCATGCACGTTACCGCCATCGTTCCGGCTCCGCTCGGCGTCAACCCCGAAGACGTCCCCCAGGAAGCCATCGACAAGGAACGCGAAATAGCCATCGGCCAGGCCATGGAATCCGGCAAGCCCAAGGAAATCGCCGAGAAGATGGTCGAAGGCAAGATGCGCAAGTACCTCGACACCGTCGTCCTCCTCCGCCAGCCTTTCGTCAAGGACGATAAGAAGCAGATCCAGGACCTCCTGCCCAAGGGCTCGACGATCAAGAAGTTCGTCCGCTACCAGGTGGGCGGCTAAACCCTAAGGACACCGCCGTGTCACAGACCGACGCCTCTCCAGGTGCTTTGCCCAACGCCGAGTCCATCCCGGTCGGGCGATCGGTCTGGATCGACGGTCAACTCGTCCCCTCTGAGAAAGCCGCCGTCAGCGTCTACGACCACGGCGTGCTCTATGGCGACGGCGTCTTCGAAGGCATCCGCATCTACAACGGCCGGGTCTTCAAGCTCCGTAGCCACCTCCAAAGACTCGAGGAATCCGCCCGCGCGATCCGCATGGAACTGACCTACACCATCGATGAGCTGTTCGATGCCGTGAAGCAGACCGCCGCCGCCAACAACCAGACCGACGGCTACGTCCGGCTCTGCGTGACCCGCGGCTCCGGCACCCTGGGCCTCAACCCCTTCCGCTGCCCCCGGCCGGTGGTCTTCATCATCACCGACGCCATCAAGCTCTACCCCGAAGAGATGTACCGCGACGGCATGGCCATCGTCACCGCCGCCACCATCCGCAACCACCCCGCCGCGCTCTCTCCACGCATCAAGAGCCTCAACTACCTCAACAACATCCTCGCCAAGATCGAAGCCATCGACGCCGGCGTCATGGAAGCCGTGATGCTCAACCATCAGGGCTACGTCGCCGAGTGCACCGGCGACAACATCTTCATCGTCAAGACCATCGCCTCAGGCGAGACCGTCATCCGCACGCCCCCGCTACACGCCGGCATCCTCGACGGCATCACCAAGCAGACCGTCGAGATCCTCGCACACAAAGCCGGCTACCGCGTCGAAGCCATCGACCTCACGCGCTACGACCTCTACACCGCCGACGAGGTCTTCCTCACCGGCACCGCCGCAGAGGTCATCCCCTCGACGCACATCGACGGCCGCACCATCGGCGACGGCAAACCCGGGCCCGTCACCCGCCGACTCATCGACGACTTCCACAAACTCGTCGCCAAAGACGCGCCCGAAGACTAAACCCACAAGCTCACCTTTCAGCCGCGCATCATGGGTAGACATGTGGCGCATTAGCGATCGCGCGCGAACCCTACGATTAGCCAGACAACCACCGCCGCTTCGCATACCCTCACGGCATGTCACTCACCGCCAACCTCGCCAGACTCACCAAAGACCTGCCTGGCATCCAAGGCGTCATCAAAGAACGCCCCGAAGACTTCCTCGTCGAAGAACAGCCGCTCTACGAACCCTCCGGCGAAGGCGAACACCTCTACCTGTACATCGAAAAACGAGAGATGACCACGGCCGACGCCGTGCGTCGCATCGCCAAGGCCTTCCGCGTCAGCCGCAGAGAGATCGGCTATGCCGGTCTCAAGGACAAGCACGCCGTCACCCGCCAACTCATCTCCGTCCGTCTGCCCAGCCCGCAACATCAGGACGAACGCCTCGCCAAGGTCGAGATGCCGCCCCGGCTCAAGGTCCTCTGGCACGACCGCCACACCAACAAGCTCCGCCGCGGCCACCACGCCGGCAACCGCTTCGTCATCCGCATTCGACGCGTCGAACCCACCGCCGTTGTCCGCGCCAAACCCATCCTCCAACGCCTCGAACAACAAGGCGCCCCCAACTACCTCGGCCAGCAACGCTTCGGCTACCGCGACAACGCCCACCTCATCGGCAAGGCCCTCCTGCTCAACGAATACCAGCAAGTACTCGACCTCCTCCTCGGCAACCCCCTCGACCACGAAACCCCCAAACTCCAGGAAGCCCGCAGAGCCTACGAGCAGGCCGATTACGACAAAGCCCTCCAGCTCTGCCCCAAGTCCCTTCGCAACGACCGCCAGGCCCTCGAAGCCCTCCGCCAGGGCGCGAGCGCCGACAAAGCCGTCAACGCCATCGACCTCACCCAGCGGCAGCTCTACCTCAGCGCCCTCCAGGGCGCGATCTTCAACGACATCCTCAACCAGCGCATCCAGGCCGGCACGTTCGACCAGCTCCTGCCCGGCGACCTCGCCTGGAAACACGACAACGGCTCCGTCTTCGCCGTCGATCAACCCACCGCCGACAAAGAGAACGCAGCCAACGGCCGCATCCGCCAACTCCTGATCTCACCCTCCGGCCCGATGTGGGGGCCCTCCATGCTCAAAGCCTCAGGTCAAACCGCCGAAGCCGAACAACGGGCGCTCGAAGCCCAGGGCCTCACCGAACAGCACCTGGAAGCAGCCGGAAAACTCGATGTCCCCGGCCAGCGGCGGCCCCTGCGCATCTTCATCAAAGACACCGAGCTCGAAGGCGGCGCCGACGAACACGGGCCCTTCGTCAAGGTCGCCTTCGAACTTCCCCGCGGCGCCTTCGCCACCATGATCCTCCGCGAGATCATGAAAAACGACGTCCCCGACGCCACCCTCGAACGCTTCAAACCCAACGCCGAGGCTTAGTCCTCAAGCCGCTCGCCTAGGAACTCATCCACCTTGTCCAGGCTCACGCGCTCCTGCGCCTGCGTATCCCGATGACGCACCGTCACCGCCTGATCGCTCGCCGTATCGCCATCGACCGTGAAACAGAAAGGCGTACCCGCCTCATCCATCCGGGCATACCGCTTGCCGATCGACTGCTTCGCGTCCATCTGCACCGCATACTTCTGCCGCAGATCCAGGTACAGCTTCTGCGCGATCTCCGGCATCCCGTCCTTGTTCACCAGCGGGAACACCGCCGCCTTGATCGGCGCGAACTTCGGCTTGAACTTCATGAACAGCTTCGAGGCCCGCGAGTCATCAGGCGTGAACGCCTCACACAGCAAAACCAGCACCGCCCGCGTCAGACCCGACGCCGGCTCGATCACGTTCGGGATGTACCGCTGCTTCGCCTTGTCCGGCTCGGCCTGATCGAAGTACTCCATCTTCGCGCCCGAGTGCTCCTGATGCTGCGTCAGGTCGAAACACCCGCGGTGCGCCACCCCCTCCAGCTCACCAAAACTGGGAGCCGTAAACGGATACTTGTACTCCACGTCCACGCACATCTTCGAGTAGTGCGCCAGTTCGTCCTGATCGTGATCCCGGAACCGCAGGTTCGACTTCTCGATGCCCAGCGACTCCCACCACCGCATCCGCTCGTGCTTCCAGAAGTCGTACCACTTCGGCGAATCATCAGGCGCACAGAACCACTCCAGCTCCATCTGCTCGAACTCACGCGACCGGAAGATAAAGTTCCGGGGCGTCACCTCGTTTCGGAACGACTTGCCCACCTGCGCAATCCCGAACGGCACCTTGACGCGCATCGTGTCCAGCACGTTTTTGTAGTTCAGGAAGATCCCCTGAGCCGTCTCCGGCCGCAGATACGCCTTCGCGTCTTCGTTCCGTATCGCACCCGTGTACGTATCGAACATCAGATTGAACTCGCGAGGCTCCGTCAGCGTCCCCGCCTCATCCACATCCGGACCCACCACCGCCAATTGCTCGTCTCGCGACAAATCGGTGTACACCCGATCCGGCTCCTGAGTGATGAGCTCCCCGCCACCCGTCTTCTTCACCAGCTTCTCCGCGCGCTTGCGCCAGACCTCCGCGTGCGCGTCCCCCTCCAGCACAGACAGGTGCCCCAGACTCTGCCGCTCGCCCTTACGCTCGACCAGCACCTCGCCAACCATCAGGTGATCCGCGCGGTACCGCCGCTTCGAAGCCGTGCAGTCCACCATCGGATCATTAAACCCACCCACATGCCCCGAAGCCTCCCACGTCTTCGGGTTCTGAATGATCGCCGAGTCCAGCCCCACGATCGATAGCGGGTCGCCATCCGGCCCGATTGGCGGGCACTCGACCGTCTGCTTCCACCAGTGATCCCGGATGTTGTTCTTCAGCGCAATCCCCAGCGGGCCGTAATCCCAGAACCCGTTGATCCCGCCATAAATGTCTGAGGCCGGATAGACAAACCCGCGACGCTTGCACAGCGCCACGATCTCCTCCATCGACTTCTGTTCCGGGCTCAACGTCGCAGCGACCTCACTCATCACAAACTCCTGCCACACACGCTTGGCGTACCGTGCGCGCTTCGGGGACCGACAAACACATCTGAAAACGACTCCACCGGCTCAAACCGGTCAGGCATGGTACCGCCTGAAACCAGAACCCGTGCCCAAAGCCGCCACCCCTCGCAGCAAACCACCCAGCCCGCCCAATCCCTCACCGTTTCACGGCCGTAAACAGCGACCACGGCAGCTCCGTCTCCGCCAGTTCGGCCTCAAACCCCGCCTCCTCGAACAGCCGCAGCCAGGTCGCCAGCGGAAACGCCGCACACCGATGCTCATCCCGATACGTCCGCCGCTCACCCGTCTCCAGATCCTCCACCTCGATCTCCAGCAGCATGCCGTAATTGAACCGCTCATCCAGCTCCGACACCGTCGACGTCAGCCGATACACCCGCCCCTCCTCCTCCCGCTCATCCGTCGCCCGCTCCGACGCATCGAACGTCTCCGCCGTGTTGTCCGGCGCCGTGATCAGCAGACCGCCCGGCTCCAGGTGCTCACCCGCCGACCGAAACGTCGCCAGCAGGTCCGCCTCCGTCAGCAGATAGTCGATCGCGTCATGGATCAGCACCACATCGAACACCCGCTCGAGCCGCACCCCGCGCATGTCCGCCACGATCGTCTCCACCTCCGGATTCAACGCCCGGCACGCAGCCAGCATCGACGCAGACAAGTCCGAAGCCACACACCGATGCCCCCGCTTCAGGTGATAAAGCGTGTGCCCGCCCCCCGCACCGAGTTCCAGGACCCGCTTGCTCCCCGCTCCAAACGTCCGACCAATCAGCCCCCGGATGATCGCCGCCTCCGGCCCGTAATCCTCGGCAGGCGACAGCTTCGGCCACAGCTCAGACAGATCCCCATACAGCCTCGGCAGCGCCGGCTCGTTCACACCGCCCATCAATCATCCTCCCCATCCGGCACCCGCCGCCTGCTCAAAAACTCAACCTCTGCCGGGATCTGTGCCGTTAACAGCCACGCCACCACCTCACCCGCGAGCCCCGACCCTGCACCCAGCCTCGTCTCATGCCCCTCAATCTTCAGGATCGCCTCGCCAAACGGCACCCAGGTATCGATCACCAGATCCGCCCGCCCCCGACGATTCGCCAGCCCCAGCCTCGCATACACCCACACCACCCCCTGACCCGCCGACCGATACCGCCCCGCCTCACCCCACCACGGATCGCCAGGCGGCAGGTGCGTCCCCACCGCCACCACCATGTCGCCCCGCCCCGCACGCACCGGCCGCCCCCGATGATGAAGCGGCCTCAGCACACCCGGATCACCCGCCAACCGCCCCCCCAGATGCCAGACCGGCTGAGCCCCGCCAGGCATGACGTACACCGACCCGCCATCGGCCATCACCCGCCCGCCCCGTCGAGCCGCCGCCGACACCGAAGGCCAACTCGCCGTGCCGATGTCCCGCAGAAGCTCACCCGCCGCATCCAGATAAGCCTCACCCAACACGCCTCCGGGGATCGGATCGAGCCACCGATCGTGCACAAACCGCTGACCCGCATACCGAACCGACCGCCGCCGCACCCGATCCACCTCCTCCGCCACCCGGATCACAGGGATCCGCTCCCGCCTGACACACGCAGAAAACAACTCCGCCTGAAAGGCCCACGCCGCCAGCGTGTGCATCACCGTCTGCGTCGGCGCTCCCACCTCCGCCTCCGGATCCTCCCCGCTATCCAGCAGCACATCCACCACACCCCGCGCCTCTTCCAACAACCCATGCCGTTCAAACCGCCGATGCGATCCCAAACCGATCAGCACCCCCGACCCCTTCAGCCCGCGCGCCTCCTCAATCTGCCCCCGCAAAAAAGCCGCTTTATCCAAATCACTAATCGGCCGCACACCAAATACATACAGCACCGGCTCACCCGTCCGCCCCGGCTCACCCGACACCAGCGCCAACGACCCCGCCGACCGACTCAGCTCCGCCGCCAACCCCTCCGACCCCATCACGCCCAGCGACAACGCCCGCTCAACCAACACCTCAGCCACAAGGTCCGCCGCCTCGGTCACCGCAGGCATCTGCTCACGCAACCGCTCAATCCCCGCCTCGATCTCCTCCAGATACGCCCGCGCCGCCGGCAACTCATCCAGCCCTTCAGGCTGAGCACTAACCGACCCCGGCAGGCCCACGAGAACCAACCAGACCCACAGCCCCCAAACAAACACACGACCTCCGCGCAACCCGACAGCCACGCAGCAACCCATCATCAGCCGTTCTGACGACTCAGGTACTCGCCCGTATCCGTCGACACACGCACCACATCACCGTTATTGATAAATGGCGGCACCCGCGTCTTTAGACCCGTCTCTAGCACCGCCTCCTTCAATTGATTCGTCGCCGTCGCGCCCTTGATCCCAGGCGGCGTATCCGTCACCTCAAGATCCACCGTCGAAGGCGGCTGCACGCTCATCACATTGCCCTGATACACCAACGCCGTGATAACCGTGTTCGGCTTCACGTACGAAAGCACATCGCCAAGCACGTCCTCCGACACCGTCAACTGGTCATACGTCTCGTTGTCCATGAACACCGCACCCGAACCATCCGAGTACAGATACTCCATGTCACGCTTGTCGAGCGTCGCCTGCGTCACTTCCTCCGAAGAACGCAGGCGCTTCTCGATATGGTTGCCCGTCTGCAGGTTCTTCAGCTTCACCTGCGAGTAGGCCGGCCCCTTACCCGGCTTCACGTGCTCCAGATTCACCACCATCCAGACCTGGCCATCCATCTCAAGTGCCATGCCCGTTCGTACTTCGTTGGCCTTCACAAGTCGCTCCTGCTGCAACGCCAGCCGGCGTGCGGGTTCACAATCGAAAGCGTCTCGCCGCCTGTCAACATCATCGGCCCATCCACCCCAGCAGAGTGAACGCCATAGCGAGCCCGACATTATGGCACGTTTCCCTGCGGAAGCCATCCCAGCCGTTAGGATGCCATCATGGCCCCGCAGGAGCACCCGCCGCCACGGATCGAGCTGCGAGACGTCACCAAACGCTTCGCCGACCACGCCCTCGCCGCCGACCAGATCAACCTCGCCATCCAACCCGGCGAAAAACTGGTCCTCGTCGGCGAGTCCGGCTGCGGAAAAACCACCACCCTCCGCCTCATCAACCGCCTCATCGACCCCGATCACGGCTCCGTGCTGATCGATGGCGTCGACCTCGCCACCCGAAACCCCGTCCAGCTCCGCCGATCCATCGGCTACGTTATCCAGGAAGTCGGGCTCTTCCCCCACCTCTCCGCCACCGAAAACATCGGCCTCGTCCCACGCATCCTCGGCTGGAACCCCAAACGCATCCGCGACCGCTCCCGCGAACTCCTCGAACTTGTCAACCTCGACCCCGCCCAGTTTGCCGACCGGCTGCCCGCTCAGATGTCTGGCGGGCAACGCCAACGCGTCGGACTCGCACGAGCCCTCGCCGCCGAACCCCGCATCATGCTCATGGACGAGCCCTTCGGCGCCGTCGACCCCATCAACCGCGCCGCCCTCCAGGACGAGTTCCTCGCCATCCACCAACGCCTCGATCTCACCACCGTCATCGTCACCCACGACATCGGCGAGGCCCTGCTCCTGGGCGACCGCATCGCCATCATGGCCGCCGGCAAAATCCTCCGCATCGATACCCCAAAGGCCATCGCCAAAGACCCAGGCACCGACACCGCCCGCCAGCTCATCCACGGCCCCCTCGAACACGCCGCCAAACTCGCCACCCTCATCCAAACAGACAACGGAGCCAACCCATGACCGACTGGGCCCCGCTCCTGGAAGGCACCGGCCGACTCCTCGCCTGGCACCTGCTCCTCGTGCTCATCGCCATCGCCATCGCCTCAGCGCTCAGTGTCCCGCTAGGTATCTACCTCGCCAGAGGCCACGACCGCCTCCGCGCCCTCGCCCTCGCCGCCGCCTCCGTCCTCCAGACCATCCCCGGCCTCGCCTTCCTCGCCCTCATCTTCATGCTGATCGTCGCTCTCAACCAGGGCATCTCCAACCTCACCGGCAGCGACGAAACCACCTTCCGAGCCATTGGACTCCTCCCCGCACTCATCGCCCTCACCCTCTACGCCATCCTCCCGATCCTCCGCAACACCATCGTCGGCATCCGCGCCATCGACCCCAAACTCCTCGAAGCCGCCGACGGCATGGGCCTCACCCTCAACCAGCGCCGCCGCTGGCTCGAACTCCCCCTCGCCGCCCCCGCCATCCTCGCCGGCATCCGCACCGCCACCGTCTGGACCGTCGGCATCGCCACCCTCTCCACCCTCATCGGCCAGCCCTCCCTCGGCGACCCCATCATCGCCGGCCTCCAAACCCTCAACGAACAGCAGGTGATCCTCGGCTGCCTCCTCGCCGCCGGACTCGCCATCATCCTAGACGGCCTCCTCGCCGGACTCGAACACGCCGTGGCCAACCGAAAGACAGCCCGCGCCCTCGCCTTCACAGGATGCCTGCTCGCCTCCGCCGTCGCCGCCGCCATCACCCTTATGCCCGCCGCCACCGACACCTCACGCCCCACCTTCATCGTCGGAGCCAAAACCTTCAACGAGTCCTACGTCCTCGGCCACCTCCTCGGCCAGCAACTCGAAGCCACCCACACCATCGAGCACCGCACCGGCCTCGGCTCCACCGTCGCCTTCGAAGCCCTCCGCAACAACGAGATCGACGCCTACGTCGACTACTCCGGCACCATCTGGGCCACCCTCATGAACCGCACCGAAGCCCTGCCCGCCGCCGAACTCCGCGACCAGGTCCGCGTCTGGCTCGAAGCCGAGCACAACGTCATCTCGCTCGGCAGCCTCGGCTTCGAGAACGCCTACGCCCTCGCCGTCCGCCGATCACTCGCCGAAGAACACAACCTCCAAACCCTCGAAGACCTCGCCCGACACGCGCCCCAGCTCAGCATCGCCGCCGACCCCGAGTTCTATGGCCGTGCCGAATGGCAACGCGTCCAGGCCATCTACAACCTCAACTTCGGCCAGCGACTCTCGATGCAGTCCACCCTCCTCTACGAGGCCGCCCGCTCCGCCGAGGTCGACGTCATTACCGCCTACACCACCGACGGCCGGATCGTCAGCCACGACCTCGTCCTCCTCGAAGACCCCAAAGCCGCCTTCCCCCCCTACGAAGCCCTCATCCTCCTCGCCCCCAACGCCGGCCAGAACCCCGACATCAAAGCCCGGCTCCAACCACTCATCGGGGCCATCTCCGCCGACCTGATGCGCGCCATCAACCTCCGCGTCGACCAGGAAGGCCTCCTCCCCGCCCAGGCCGCCAACGACATCCGCCTGGCCATCGACACGCCCCCGCCCAACCCGTGAATCGAACCGCCCCCATCTCAAGCCAGCCACCTCAGCCTTCCCAGCTTCACACCAACCCGCGTCAGAACCGGAAAACACCAAAGAAAAACACGTTAGATAGTTGTAAACCCCAACACACAACATCAAATCATCGGTTACGCTTGCAATAGTCGATCTCTGGGAGGGGATCGATCACAGCCTGCCAACGACAGGGAACGAGAGGAAAACCACGATGCACCGTCGCACCTACGCGCTCGTAGCCGCGAGCATGGCCGTCACTACGTCGGCCCAAGCCGTCACCATCACCTTCGACGACACCATCAGCCGCACCACCGGCTCAGGCGTCGTCAACTACGACCTCGCCCATGGCGACGTCATCACCTCCGGCGCCCTCCGCTCGGCACTCCGCGAAACCTACGGCGTCCGCTTCAACGTCGACAACTTCCACCAGACGCTCAACGCCAACAACCCCAACGCCTTCAACGACCCCGGCGTCATCTTCGACTCCACCCTCACCGTCACCCGCGACGACGACCTCGAAGACCCCTGGGAAGGCGGCAACCTCCCCGCCTCAACCATCCTCGGCAACATGCTCATCATCCAGGAAGCCGGCGTCTCACCCAGCACCCCCGACGACGAAGGCCGACGACCCGCCGGCACCATCAACATCCGCTTCGACGACCCCATCAGCTCCTTCGGCTTCGACATCATCGACCTCGAAAACGGCGCCGAGGCCAACGGCAGCAACATCCTCACCATCGAACGCGTCGAAGGCTCACGTAACGTCCGACTCGATATCCCCTTCACCGAGTTCGTCGACGACACCTCACCCTTCTACGTCCCCGGCCTGGAGTTCGGCGACAACTACGCCAACGAAATCCCCGCCTTCGATATCAGCCTCCTCAACGACGTGATCGACGCCAACAACCTCGCCAACGGCACCAGCCGCCCCACCTTCACCGAGGGCATCGACCGCGTCCGCATCACCCTGGGAGGCTCAGCCGCCATCGACAACATCACCTTCGACACCTTCATCCCCCCGCCCCCCATCATCCCCACCCCCGCAGGCTTCGCCGCCGGCCTCGCCCTCATGGGCCTCGTCGTTGCCAAACGACGCTAACGCAAAACCAATACAGCACACCACACGCAACGCCCGCTCACACCCGAGCGGGCGTTGTTCTTTAAATCCTTCCATCAATAACACCCTGGGTGGCTGTGGTCAGCTCTGCTGGCCACAGAACCAAAAGTCTCACGAGCTCGCGAGCCGCGGTTTATCGCCGCGGCTCTGCATGAGACCACCCACGAGATCAGATGAACTTTCACTCCCCCGCATAAGCCGGATGAATCCGACCAAACAACCGCACAAACCCCGTCGTCCCCGCCAACGGAGCCACCAGAGACCTCCCACCCTCCAGCACATGCAACCCCGCCCGCCCATACTGATCCTGCACCGTCAACCGCCAACCCTCATCACGATACGCCCCCAGCAACTGCCCATACGTGATCCCGGGCAGCACACCACGATCCAACAGCTCCTGCAGCATCGCCTCGTCAGGCGTCCGAGCATCCCGCCCCCCCAAAGGCAACGGCCACCCCGCCTCACCGTGGAGCGACAACGTCGCCGCCGCCCAGTCCGTCTCGTAACACACCTCACCCGACGTCGCCCACCGCCGCTGCTCCAGCCCCGGACCCGTCGGCAAACGCACGTAACGCAGCTGCGCCAGCTCCGTCTCCCCAGGCGGCCCCAATCCCGCCAACACCAGCCGCGACCCTGGCTTGCCCTCCAACGCCAACTCAATCGTCTGCCCCTTCTCAAGCATCAAGGGCACCACGTAATAACGCTGCGCAAAAGCCTCGCAGTAACGCGTGTCCGCACGCGCCGACGCCTTCAACAGCGCCCCGCTCGCCGCCGCAATCACCCCCGCCAGCACCAGCGTGTTATCGTCGTTATTCAGCCCCGCCTGCGTCGCCGCCAGCCCCCCGTAGAGCAACCCCGTCCCCGCAATCGCCTTGAACGTCCGCACATCCTCCAGGTTGTTCCACCGGTGGTCCGTCGCCATTCGATTCACATTCGTCACCACCGGAAACGATCCAACCCCCTCGCCCCCCACCGACACCCGCAGCTTCTCCAACCCCGAACCCGTCCGCGCCCGAAACACCGCCAACGCCCCATCCAGCCCCTCCGCCCGCTTCGCCGGACCCAGCCCCCAACCCACCACCAGCACCGTGTTATACGCCCGCGCCCGTAGCGTCTTCACCGTCTCGTCCAGACCCACCACCAGCCGATCCGCCAGCGCCAGGTTCTCGTTCGCCTCCTCCTCCCGAGCCAGCTGCTGATTCGCAATCCCCGCCAGCAAGTACCCGAGCGCATAATCCGATCGCTCCGCCACATACCCCGCATCCAGATAATCTTCCTCCGCATCCTCCGCCGTCGCACGCTCAGCGATCGCCGTGATATCCAGCTGCTGCCCCTCGTCATCCTCCGTCCGAAAGTCCCGCAGATAAAACAGAGCGTTGTCCAACGCCGCTCGCGCATTATCCCACGACCCCAGCGACGCCTGCTGCAACCCGTAATACGTAAACGCCAGCGCCTGTTCGAACGGCTCGCCCTTCCAGATCTTCACGTTCTCATTCACCACGATCGACGCCACCGTCCGATCCGCATTGAGCCCCTGAATCCGAAGCGTGTCGTACAACTCCTCAAATAGCACGTTCGCCGCATGCGGGTACCCGTCCGCCATCGTCATCACCGCAGCCCGCATCCGCGTCAGGACGTAATCACGATCCCCCCTGTCCTCCGCCAGCCGGTCATGCAGCTCCACCCGCACCCGCCCGTAATTCCCGCTGTAGAGCGCCCCAGCAATGTCCGGCTTATACGCAGCCTCGCACCCCACCAGCAACAACAACCCCGCCAGCAGCGCCCCACCACTCAGCACCCGACCCGCCACGCGTTGCATCAACTCCATCATCGCGCTCACCCGTCGTAGAAAGCCGCCGGCCTAATCCCAGATGTGACCGACCGCCGCACGCTTGAACCCCGCGTCGTTCTGCCAGATCCGCTGGCCCGTCTGCAGATCGATGATCTCGAACGTCACGTAATAAGCATCCGTCCGCCGCTTCGCCGACAAACGCGTCGCAGAGTTGAACGTCGCGCTCAACGTGTGCGTCGGCCGTCGATCCGCCGCGAACTGATCCAGCTCGATCAAACCCGTCTCTCGCGACCGCCGCACGTCCGACATCGGCACCACGAAGACAATATTCTTCATCGCCTCCAGCTGCGCTAATGGCGACGCCGACACAATCCGACGCACCGTCGCCCGCTGCTCCGACGCCGTGATCACCTCGCTCGACAGATTCTGCATCCGATCCGCCACGATCACCCACCGCTCCGAATCCGACCGACGCTCCGCCACCACCGCCGAAGCCAGCAGCGCCTCCGCCATCGAAGCACTCGCGTTCACCAGATCATCCGCCTCGGTCCGCGTCGTCCGCGCCGGCCCTTCACAACCCAGCGCACCCAACACCATCACCGACACCAACAGACAGCCAACCCGCCGCACGCGCCAGTCATCACAGCTCGCAGACAAACCGACCACAGCCCTCAGCGGTCCACCACACGCTTCGACTCATAACTGTTGTTGAAGACGATCTGCCCGCTGCCCAACTGAATCAGATTGAACTCCAGGTAATAAAGGTTCGTCCCGCCCCGCGTCGTCCGGTAGAAGTTCCCCGACAACGCGTACGTCATCTCCGGATCCAGATCCGGATTGTCACGCAGAATCCCTTCGGAAGCCGCGATCGCATTCACCCGCGCCGACCGCTCGATAAACCGGATCTGCTGACGACCCACCCGCGAGTTGATCAGCGTCCCCGTGATCTTCCGGGCCACGATCTCAAAGTCTCGCGTCGACACAATATCCGTGTCGTTCGACAGATCACCGATGAAAATCGTCGGCTTCTCCGAAGACGCCCCACCAAGCTCAGGCGTGTTCCGCGTCTGCAGGCCCAGCACAGGCAACTCCGCCAGATCCCGGATCAGCTCCGTCGCCGCCTCGTCCGCAAACACCTCCAGCTCCGTCAGCTGTACCTGCGCCGACCGACGCTCACCCTCCGTCGTCTCACCCAGATCGAAAAACCCCGTCCGCTCCCCGCAACCCGCAACCAGCAACACCATCAGCGACAACACGGTCAACAGCTTCATAATCGGTCTCCTGCCTGAAAAAGGCCTGTCGTTCCAATACGCAGATTCTAATCCCCGGGATCGCTCGCGAACACACCTATCGCCGCTGCTTGTAACTCGCACTCAGAATCCGACCCGCAATCCGCGTCGGCGCCATCACTCCCGCCCGAATGTTCGAATAAAACACCGAACTCGTGAAAACCATCGCCTCCCGCGTCCCCTTCGCCCTCGGCTCCTTCAACTGCATCACGAACAGCAACCCGATCACCCGCGTTAGCAGCACCATCAAAAACACCACCGCATGGAAGGTGATGATCGACCCCGTCACCGGAGCCACCCAGTACAGATCCGCGTACTCATACGCATAAAACGCACCCAGAAAGCCCCCAATCATCCCACCCAGCGACACACACAACGCATTGATCGCCGGATACGCCGAACCCGCCCGCTGCCTCGGCTGACCGTCCCGCTGCTTCCGGTTCCCCGACATGTCCACCAGAAAATTGAAACTCGCCACCTCCAACGCCGTCCATCCCACGTTCACCAGCAGCACCAGCACGTAACCCGGCCAGATCGACTCAGGCGTCATCAGCAGCCAGTTCAACGACCCAGGCAGCAACAGAATCATCCCGATCACCATCACCGGCTTGTTGCCCATCCGATCCACCACCGGGCCCCACAGGTGCATGATCCAGAACTTCAAAATAAACGGAATCCCCAGAATCAGAATGTTCAGCTTCAACGCCGACCAGCCCAGAATCTCGATCCCGTAGTGGAACGCATACCCCCCCATCAAACCCATCCCGATGTTGAAAAAGAAACTGAACCCCAGGTAATACCGAAACTGCGGGTCCAGCAACGGCAAAAACAACGACCGCACAGGCGTCGGATTCGCCTCGCGATGCTTCGGCCCAGGATCCGGCACCGGCAGAAAACACAGAATGTCCAACACGCCCATCACCCCCGCAAACACAATCACACCCGACGTCACCGCCAGCAGATAATCCGCCGCATTCGATTCTGTCCACTCCAGCAGCCAACCCACCAGAAACGTCGCCGCGATCGCAGGCACCAGCGCCCAACGCTGACGCTGACCGAAATACGTCCCGCGAATCCGACGCGGGATCACATCCGACATCCAGTTCATCCACGCCGGCACCCCCGCATCCATCGTCAACCGCGAGATCCCGAACAGCACCAGATAGATCGGCCACCACCACTCCTCCAGACCCGGAAGAATCCAGGGCAGCAGCCCGATCAGCACCCACATCGCCCGACCCACCGTCAGCGACACCAGAAAAAACAGCCGCCGATGACCCACCGTCTCGATGAACAGACTCGCAGGCAGCTGCGCCAACGGCCCCAGAAACACCAACGCCCCGCAAACCCCGAACGCCCAGTCCGGCATCCCCAGCGCCAACCCGAAAATCGTGATCGCCGAACCCTGAATCGTCCACAACCACCACGACCCAAACAACCACGCCACAAGCACCCAACGAAGCTGACGATTAAGCTCCGCCGCACGCCCACGATCACTACCCAATCCCGCTGCTGGCCTCTGCACAAGCGCCTCCGGGCGGCCATGCCGCCTGTAGAAGCCGACCATGCTAGAGACCTGCTCCCAAGCCGCGAGCACAAATCCCCCACATTCAGATATTTTCTGCCTTTTCCCTTAACGCCACCGCGCTCCCCGAAAGCACCCCATGACCCCACCCGACGACCACACCGCCACCCTCCAGCAGCTCAAAGACCGCGTCGCCCACTTCGTCACCGAACGCGACTGGGACCGCTACCACCAACCCAAAAACCTCGCCATGTCCATCGCCATCGAAGCCGCCGAACTCATGGAACTCTTCCAGTGGGACCCCCACGACAACCCCGTCAAACCCCTCACCCCCGAAGCCCACAAGCAACGCGTCCGCGAAGAACTCGCCGACACCCTCGCCTACCTCCTCAGCCTCGCCAACAAAATGGACATCGACATCACCCAGGCCTTCGAAGCCAAAATGACCAGCAACGAACAACGCTACCCCGCCCCCTAACGACCCAATCCCAAGCACGGGTGCCACGACCATGTCCGAAGGACAAGCCGCGATCGACCACCACAAATCTCGGGTGGCTGTGGTCATGTCGAAGACCCGCCTAAGGCGGCGCCACAGAACCAATAATCCAAAATCATGAGCCGGGTGCCACACCTTGTCCCGAAGGGCAAGGTGTGCCGACCCCCAATAACCCCAACTCTCAGCCGGGTGCCACGACCCTTCAGCGTCGTGCCCGAGCACCCACAGCCACCAACCCGCCCCCGCATGCCGCAAACCCCACCCTTGGGCCCAACCCCTCCCAACCCTACAATGACCCTCATCACCCCTAGGAGCCACGCCATGATCCGTACCGGCCTCACCCTCCTCGCCGCCCTTACCCTCATCGCCTCCACCGGCTGCCAAACCGACCCAGGCATCAAAGCCGGCTGGGTCGCAGGCGAAGAAACCTCCCAGGTCATCGCCTCCGATGCCGACCTCCGCAACAAACTCCGCTCCGGCAAGCCCATCGTCACCCCCTCCTCCGCCGACAAGCCCCTCGAAGTCACCGTCCCCATCCGCCTCACCCGCGGCTCCAAACCCGTACCCATCCAATACCGCTTCTCCTTCTTCCTCAGCAACGGTGCCCCCGTCGACCACGAAGCCGCCTGGCGAACCGCCGTCCTCGACCCCAACGTCCAGGAATACCTCACCGGCTCCTCCGTCGACTTCTTCGCCGCCGACTGGAACCTCGAAATCCGACCCACCGACGATGGCTCACGAAGAAGCCCCCTCAACCCCCTCGGCCTCGAAAACCCCTTCTAATCCCCTCAAACTGCTTTTTTCCAGCTCCTAGTGCCACGACTTTGTCCGAAGGACAAGTCGTGATCGACTACCAACAAACATGGGTGGCTGTGGTCAGCTCCGCTGGCCACAGAACCAGAAATCCGCCCACCCACCCCACTCCCCAAGCCGGGTCGCGACGCGACCCAGGCCCCCCACCCCCCGCTCGCTGGACACCCCCCCACCACCTGCTAAACTACGTGGCTCGGCCAACCCGGCCCCAACCGAGGATAGACCCATGTACGCAGTCATCGAAGACTCCGGAACCCAGATCAAAGTCGCCGAAGGCGACACCATCCGTGTCGACATCCGCGACCTCCCGGAAGACGCCAAAACCCTCACCTTCGACAACGTCCTCTTCGTCGGCGAAGGCGTCACCTCCAAGCTCGGCGAGCCCTACATCCAGGGTGCCTCCGTCGAGGCCGACATCATCGATCACACCAGCGACAAGATCGAGATCGTCAAGGTCAAGCGACGCAAAACCTACCGCCGCCGCAACGGGCACCGCCAGCACTACCTCGAAGTCAAAATCACCAAGATCTCCGCCTGACCCCCACAACCACAAAGACCCCTCCCAAAGCCCCGACCATCTCGGGGCTTTTTTTTATGCGTGGCTCGATCGAGCCGCGGCGTATCACCCCGGCCCTGCTTCAGGCCACCATCACCGCCTAAACACCCCCCTCCCAGTGCAGCGACCCTACAGGGTCGTGCCCAATCACCTACAACCACGGGTGGCTGTGGTCATGTCGAAGACCCGCCGAAGGAGGGGCCACAGAACCAGAAACCTCACTCCCTGAGCCGGGTCGCGACGCGACCCAGGCCCCACCTGAAAACGCCATACAAGTCCCGCCCCAGTGAGCCGGGCCGTGTCGGCCCGGACCCCTCTATCACCCTCACACCCCAGCCGGGTGCCACACCTTGTCCCAAAGGGCAAGGTGTGCCGACCCCCAATAACCCCAACTCTCCGCCGCGTGCCACGACTTTGTCCAAAGGACAAGCCGTGATCAACCACCCGTAACCTCACCACAAACCAGTCCCCCTTTAGCCCAACCTCAATCATCACCCCGCCGCAAAGACCCGTTCTGCCCAGGCTCACCCTCGTCCTCATCATCCGAATCATCAGCCTCATCCGGGGACACTTCCGGGGTCGTTTCCGGGGGCGTTTCCGCCCGCTCCCCCGCCAGCGACCACGCATCCCGGTCATCCGTCGCCCGCCGCTTCCGATCCCCCGCGATCTGATGACGCCACGACGAAAACAACCCCGACACCACAAACACCAGGGGCGCCAACACCCCCGCAATCAGCAGCACATACACCGCCGTGCTCAAACCCAGATCAATCCGCTGTAAGGCTTCTGGCCAGCTCACCCCCACAGCCTATCACGACCACCCCCGAATCCCATCCACCCTCACCCCCCGCGATAACGACACGCCGTCTTCCCCGTCTCCCACACCCGCACCTCATCCAGCACCACCCCCTCACCCAGCTCCCCCGTATGCCCCGCCAGCATCCCCCAGATCACCTGCGCAATATGCTCCACCGACGGATTCAACGCCGCAAACGCCGCCACGTCCTCATTCAGATGCTGATGATCCAGCACCTCAATGACCCGCCGATCCACCCATTCATCCAGCACCTCCACCATCAGCACGTGCCCCGCCCCATCCACCGGACACCCCACCGTCACATCCAGCCGGTAGTTATGCCCATGACCCGCCGGATTCGAGCACTTCCCGAAGATCTCCCGGTTCTCCGCATCGCTCTTGCCCGCCAACGCCAACCGATGCGCCGAAGAAAACTCGTAACTCTGCGTCATCAACACCCGTTCCATCGCATCAACCTCCATCCTCAGGCTCACCCAAGGCGTCAACCGCATCTCCAGAAACCGAACCCCATCACCCACCTCAGGACCCACCGCCCGCAACAGATCACCCATCAGCCGCCCCATTCCCACCGCCTCACCCGAAGCCAAAGCCGCCCCCATCACCGCCATCCCCCGCTCCCGCACCACCCGATCGATCAGCCGAATATCCACCAGATACCCCGTCGCCGCATCCGGCGTCCCCTCGTACCCCACCGTCACCTCGTAATACCGCCCCAACCCCCGCACCGCCGGCCACGAACTGTAAGCATTCGCCACCGCACTCTCCGACGACGGCACCCGCCCCGCTTCCTCCACAGGATCGTTCACACAAAGCCGCACCGTCCGAGTCAACTCAACCACAGCTATCCTTACAAAATACCCGCCACTCAGTTCCATCCTAGGTCCCCCATGCCCCGCCCCGCCGCACAAGCCATCCTCGCCCTCACACTCGCCGCCTGCCTCGCCCTCCCCGGCTGCAGCGAAGACACCCCCGACCCCCAAACCACCCCCGCCCAGCCCCAACTCACCGAAGAAGAAGCCGTCATCTCCATCGCCACCCAGGAACAACGCCTCCTCGACGCCATCAACCAGGGCACCCTCACCGCCCAGCTCCAGAAAGACATCCACCAACTCGCCAACCGCCTCCCCGACGACCCCTCCGCCCAGTCCCTCGTCGCCCGCATGCACCTCGCCGCCGGCCGCGCCCAACGCGCCTACGCCGCCGCCCTCAAATCCCTCGAACTCGCCCCCGACCAGGCCGAACTACGACTCCTCGTCGCCACCATCGCCCTCGAACTCAACAAAAACCAGCTCGCCCTCGACGACCTCCAACTCGTGCTCAACCAACGCCCGGAAGACACCAAAACCCTCCTCCTCTACGGCACCGCCAGCCTCCGCCTCGGCCAACTCAGCCAGGCCGACAACGCCTACCTCCAGGCCATCGCCCTCGACCCCACCAACCATCGCGGCCATGGCGGACGCTCCGCCGTCGCCCTCGAACAGGACGACCCCGCCGCCGCCCTCCGACACCTCCGCACCGCCATGGACCTCACCGACGACCTCGCCGAACCCCAAACCTGGCGCGCCTACACCATCCGCAAAGCCCGAATCCTCCGCTCCCTCGGCCGCCCCGCCGACGCAGCCGCCGAACTCCGCCAGCTCCCCGTCGACCAACTCGCCCACCACGAGGCCTCCCGCGAATACGCCCTCGCCCTCGCCGACGCCGGCTCCCCCGCCGACGCCGCCCGCCACTTCCAGCAGCTCGCCCTCGTCCTCCCCGAAGACGCCACCCTCGCCGCCGAAACCGCCCGATGGCTCGCCCGTGCTGGCGACACCCGAAACGCCCAGACCTGGCTCGACCGCGCACGCTCCCTCAACCCCCAACTCGACATCCTCCCCGAAATCCAGACCGAAATCGACCAGCCAAACCCCACCCCCAACCCCTGAACAACCCGCCCCTCATCGCCTAAACTGACGCCATGACCACCACCACAGCCACCGACCTCTTCGCCGCAGCCCTCGAACCCCTCAAAGCCTCCGGCCAGTTCGCCGAAGTCACCCTCGACGGCCAAACCCTCACCGCCAAAGCCGACGGCCCCGAAGAAGACGCCTTCTACATCGCCGCCGCCGACGACCAGGGAACCATCACCCTCGGCTGGTACACCAAAGACCGCTGGCTCTCCGAATCCATCGAAGCCGACCTCATGCACACCGGCGACGACCTCTCCGAACTCATCGAAGAAGAACTCGTCGAACTGAACATCCCTCACCGCTTCCCCAACCTCGACCACTTCCGCGACGACGACAAACGGTACGTCTTCCGCGCCACCTGCCCCACCTTCGCCTCACCCGACGAGTTCACCCGCACCCTCCTCGCCTGGGAAGCCGCCTTCCGTCAACTAGGCGACATGGAACCAGACGAAGACTAAACCCCCTCCGTCTCCCCGGGTAAGCCCCCATCCCCCCCGGATTGGACACCCCACCAAGCCCTGCTATCTTGAACACCGATCCGATCGGGACGAGTCCTTCCCCCGACTCACCCCGCCACAACGGATCCAGCCACTGACGCCTGCCCGTTCCTGCTACCACGAGGGAAGTCGCACATGCGCGTGCTCATGCTGGGCTGGGAGTTCCCGCCCTACATCACCGGTGGACTCGGCACCGCCTGCTACGGGCTGACGCGCGCGCTCAGCCGTAAAAACCACGACATCACCTTCGTCCTGCCCAAGGCCGTCAGCGAAGAAATCGCCAACCACGTCCGACTCCTCACACCCCAGGACCGCAAGGCCGCCCAAGGCGACCGCAGCCCCGAATCCGTCGCCTCCACCTTCAAGGCCGACCCCGCACCCGCGTCCACCTCAACAACGTCAGACACCACCGAGCCCGCATTCGGCACCGAAGGCCTCGAAAACGTCACCTTCAAAGCCGTCCCCTCCCGACTCCGATCCCCCTACCCCCAGGGCCACGAGTTCTACGAGGGTCCCAAAGAGGGCATCGGTTACATCGACCCCAACGCCCGTCCCCAGCCGATGGACCCCGCCGCCACCACCGACGGCACACCCCCCGAGCCCGCCACTGGACCCAGCTACCACGGCGACATCATCGCCGAGGCCCGCCGCTACGCCGACCTCTGCCTCGACCTCGCCGCCGACAACGACTTCGACATCATCCACGCCCACGACTGGCTCACCTTCCCAGCCGCCCAGGCCATCGCCGACAAAACCGGCAAGCCGATGATCGCTCACATCCACTCCACCGAGTTCGACCGCTCGGGCGAGAACATCAACCTCGCCATCTACCAGATGGAACGCGAAGGCATCCACGCCGCCTCCAAAGTCATCGCCGTCAGCCACCTCACCAAAGACATCCTCCAGAACCGCTACGACGCCCCAGCCGACAAGATCACCGTCGTCTACAACGGCATCGACCACAACGGCAAACCACCCGCCCAGCCCGACCCCGAACACGACGCCATCCGATCCGACGAAAAGATCGTCCTCTTCCTCGGCCGCGTCACCATGCAGAAGGGCCCCGAGTACTTCGTCCGAGCCGCCAAACGCGTCCTCGACGTCGTCGATGGCGTCCGCTTCGTCATCGCCGGCACAGGCGACCAGATCCGCAACCTCATCGAACTCTCCGCCGAACTCAGCATCGGACACCGCTGCCTCTTCACCGGCTTCCTCCGAGGCGAAGAGGTCGACCGCATCTACCAGATGGCCTCCGTCTACGTCATGCCTTCCGTCTCCGAACCCTTCGGCATCGCCACCCTCGAAGCCATCTCCCACGACGTCCCCGTCATCGTCTCCAAGACCTCAGGCGTCTCCGAAGTCCTCACCCACGTCCTCAAAGTCGACTTCTGGGACACCGAAGAGATGGCCAACAAGATCATCGCCATCCTCCGACACCCACCCCTCGCCACCACCCTCCGCACCCACGCCACCCTCGAAGTCCGCAAGCTCACCTGGGACGGCGCCGCCACCAAGTGCGAAGACCTCTACACCACCCTCACCCCCTGACGCACATAACCACACCTCTCCGGGTGCCACGGTTTCTTGACGACGAAGTCGGCAAAAGCCGTGACGATCACCATTCACACCCCCGCCCGATAACCCACCCCCCGTTCAACTCCACCAAGTACCCTAACACCCCGTAACCCCAACCAACACCACCCCTTGCATCCACACTTGACGTTCGGCGTTGATTTGGGTAACGTAACCCAAACAGATATACGCCCCAAACTTCAAGCAACCACCCCAACACCGTCGACATCTCATCCAGCAACCGCCGGATACCCCAACATCTGGGGACCCGCACCCCGGCGAACGCTAGATAGGATCAACCATGACCACCCCCCTCCTCATGCTCGGCCAAGGCGACTACACCGCCACCTACAACCCCGGCCCCGCCGGACGCCTCTCACGCGCCACCCAAACATCCACCAGCACCGAAGGCGACGGCAACCAGCCCGGCTACCACCGCCAACCCCGTCAAAACCGCCCCGCCCGCCAGCCCCGCCAGGACCGCTTCGAGGCCTCCGGCCAACAACCCGCCTACACCACCAGCCACGACGCCATCGAGGAATCCACCCTCCTCGCCGCCGCCTCCGCCTGGCTCACCGAACAGATGAACCGACTCGCCGACGCCTCCGCGTCCCTCCACCGGCTCCGCAACCACCTCATCCACGACCAGAGCCGAAACCCACAAACCATCCTGCCGGCCCTCGCCGGCGTCACGGAGAACCACCATGAACCTCACACCCAAACAGCTGCACATCCTCAGCCGCGTCCGCGACATCCGCTTGGCTCGGGGCTACTCACCCACCATGCAGGAACTCGCCGACGAACTGGGCGTCAGCAAGGTCACGGTCTTCGAACACGTCGAAGCACTCATCAAGAAGGGAGCCTTGCGGCGACAGCCGAACAAGGCGCGCTCTTTGGAGCTCACTGAAGACGTCAACCTCCCCGATGAGGAAACCGGCCTCCGACTCCCCCTCGTCGGCACCATCGCCGCCGGCTCACCCATCGAAGCCGTCGAAGAACGGGAACACCTCGACCTCGAGTCCATGTTCACCCCCCCAGGATCCGCCGCCGACACCTTCGTCCTCCGCGTCCGAGGCGACTCCATGATCGACGAGCACATCGCCCAAGGCGACTACGTTATCTGCGAACGAAGAAACGCCGCCCGATCCGGACAAACCGTCGTCGCCCTCATCGACACCGGCGAAGCCACCCTCAAAAAGCTCTACCACGAACCCAACGGCCGCATCCGACTCCAACCCGCCAACGACAAATACGAACCCATCATCGTCGAAGCCGGTTCCGTCCAAATCCAAGGCGTGGTCATAGGCGTCGTCCGAGCCTATTGAACGGCTGTTAACCGGTACGTCTGCCAGCCATTCGATCTGATCTTGAGTCTCAGCGCAGGTATTGATTCTCACCCGTTCGGCGACAACAGGTCACTGTCAATCGCCCGGAAAGCGACATCCCTGACGTGCAAGAATAGAGAAGTCGGGCTCCACGCGCGAGATGGAAGTCAAACGCATCGAACCGGCTGGCGAGATAACCCTTCACTGTGTCTGACGCGTAAAGATCCAGAAATAGGTCTGCTTCGTGGTCTCTTCCGGACCAGCATCGAGCATCAGGATCTCGCGGTGCGTGCGGAACATGCCCCAGAGACTGGAATCGAATCGGTGCTCGGTCAGTAACCGATAGTCCGCGTCGTACTGTCGCACCTCCGCATTCACAAAGGCAAAGAGCGGCAGGCACGAGGCTATATCGGCCTCGACATAAGCAGCGCCAGAAGTCTCATCCGCCTCCTCACCGAAGACATGCAACTCAGAGTGCAGCAACGGGAGCACCTTCAGATCGTAAAGGCTCTCGTCGTCAGGGTGCACAGCGGTGAGCTGCTCAAGATCACCAGCAAGCTTCGCAGCCCGGGTAACGGAATCGGCCAGTGCATGACTCGATGAGCTTGGGCTATTCACGGCGGCGGAGGTGAAGTCGTAGTTGCGGTCGCTGCAGCCAGCGAGACCAGCGGCAACAAGCACGGCCGCAGCGGCAGCCAAGGTGGTGGCGTACATCGTCTGAGTTTCCTAAGAGAAATCGAGTCAAGGGTTGGATGCGTCCCAGGTCACAAGCTCTGGGATCACGCGGGAGGATCATTGGGCGTACCGGGAGTAAGACCGGTTCCACCTGAAATGGAAGACAGCGGGACAGACTGGCCATCAAGCTCGGCCTGGAAGACCGCAGCGAGAGGCTGACCCAACGCGTGCGCAATCAGGATCGCCAGTTCGAGGCTCGGCGCGTACTTGGCTTTCTCAATCGCAGCGATCGTCTGCCGGGTACAGCCCGCCCGGTCGGCGAGGTCCTGCTGAGTCATCTCGTCAGCGTCAAAGCGCAGCCGGCGGATCGTGTTGGTAATCCGGAGCTTGGCCTTCTTCATGCACGACACCCACCCACGCTCTGGCAAAGATCGCCAAACCGGTAACTCGCCAAGCGGATCGTGTTGCCCAGTAGGTCCCCTGCAGCGAAGCAGAAGAACAACACATTCAGCGCGATAATCGTGTCAACACCCACAGCCAGTGTGATGAGCAGGGCCATGAACCCGACACCAGCCGCGACGAGCGTGACACCCATGCCATACAGCTGGAACTTCCGGTCCCGCTCATCAATCAGGTGGGGCCGGTGACGATCGGAGCCGAAGATCCTGACCAGCAGCATCAGCGCCACGTTGAGCCCGATGGCCGCAGGAATCACCCAGACAACATTCCTGGCCCACACGTTGACGGCATCAGGCGCCGCGAGCGAGCCGTTGGCGTACAGCTGAGCGATCCGGATGGCAGCAGCCCCATTCACGAGCAGGCCGACGGCCAGAGCGATTACGCAGTTGCGCTGTTCGGGAGTCATGGGACCGGGGTCCTCAAAGTCGACGTTAGATCGGGTTGGTGTGAATGCCATACGACATAATGTAAGATTAATCATTGTCGATGTCAATTATGATTTACATCCTGTCTAAAATAATGTAGATCATGCCCCTTCTCACGGCTCGCACAGGCCATGAGCCCCCAAGCACGCCGAGGGTCACCCGAAGCCTCGGGACCCGATAAAGGAGCAACCCCGTGTTAAGAACCGCCTTGGACTTGTTCGTCAGTCGTGAACCACTGCTCTCAAAGCTGCTTCAGGACGTGCCCGAAACCCGCTGGGCAGAGCAGCCAGCAGGTCTCCCAAACCACGCCGCCTGGACCATGGGTCACCTGTGCCTCGCACACAACGTCCTGCTCTCGCTGCTAGGCGATAAGCCCAGATGTCCCGCCGAATGGAAGCAGCACATGGACATGGGCACCCAGCCGGTATCGGATCGGAACCTCTACCCCACCTGCGAGGCGCTGTGGACGGCCTACCGCGAAGGGCAGGCCGCAGTCACGGCCGCCGTGCGCGCAGCCGACCCCGAGATGATGTCGCAAACGATGCCGATCGAGTCATTCCGCGTTTTCTTCCCGACGATCGGCCACGCCACGCTCTACCTGCTGTGTACGCACGAAGCCACCCACCACGGCCAGCTACAGACCTGGAAGCGAGCGCTGCATTAGCGTAGAGACGCCACTCGCTCCGGCCCTTTCTCATCCACACCCCTCCCCACCCCCATCGCCATCATGCCCGCCCATAGAAGACCAAACCATCCGACTTCTTGCACAAGGCGAAAGTTCCAGAACCAGAAGCGTGCCTCACGCCGCTGAGGAGGCTATCCAGGGGACAATCGTGAAAGTTTGCGCAGATTAAACCTTGACATAGATTATTCCTTGGTACATACTGGCATGAAGCGGCGCTGTTGGTCTGGATTCACGGTTTCGATTAACTAGAAGGGAAGAGGCATGGTTGGTCTTCAACGTGCTGGTCAGGCATGGGTGTTAGTTGGCGTCCTGGGCATGTCGATTGGCTCTGCGGAAGCAACGCAGACCTTCTATCTGGATTTTGACACGATTATCGAGGGGGTGGATGACGGCTCCCTGGTACCCGGTGTGACCCCCGGCGTACCACCGATCGATGAAATCTATGACTACGACAGCGAGCAGCGGAGTTTCGTGGTCGACTACCTGAACATGAATTTCGAGCAACACGGGATGGTTTTTGTGGATGGTCTGCCAGCAATCGCAGGCGCTGGCTCGGTGATTCAGATGAACAAGGGTTTCGGTGCCGGGGCAGAAGGGGTCGACTTCCGAAACCTCGATGATGACGACAGCGCATCAGTGAACATGCTGAGCATCTATAAGTTCCTGAGTTACCCGCTTGAGACGCTATCACTCATGGACGTGGCGATGTCGACAGCCAACACGATCGGACATGAAGCGATGCACCTCATGGGAACGCGTCATCACGATGCGTACGGGCCAATCGGGACGGGGATCGGTACCTTCCCGACCGACTTTCTACCAGTCTCCTCAGCCCCCGTGGGTGCACCGTTCACGCCGGAGAACTTCATGTCGATACACGCGGGTGGGGCAGGATTCGGCTTGGGCTTGTTCACGCCGAAGTTTGTCTCTGAACGAAGCACCATCAGACTGGAGGTGGCCAAGCCCTTCTCGGATGGATTCGTCGACGCCGAACTGGGCGGAAACAACACCTTTGAGACGGCACAGTTCATTGACGTGGACTCGGGCGGGTTCGATGTCGGCTATCCGATGCGACCGTTGCCCGAACCAGATCGTTCGACGCCGGGGACAACACCCGCGCCAGAGATTCCTGTGGCGTTGACAGGCTTTGCGAAGGTGGTCACCGGATCGTTTGACTCGAAGCCGGCACCTGAAAGCGACAAGTTCTTCGGAGACTACTACTCGTTCTTCGGTATCGCTGATGAGATGTGGACGTTCGAGGTGATGTCGAAGATTCTGGAGGGTGGCGATCGGTATGCGGACACCGCGGATCCAGCGGTGGTCATCCTCGACCCGACCGGAGCCGTGGTGCCGTACTACGGCGACCCGTTCGGCGCCGCGAATGATGACGATGATGACGGGGAATTGGGAGCCACAGTGTTCGATGTGATCCTACCAGTGACAGGCTTCTACAGGATCGAGATCATCGTGGCGGATGAGTTCTTTTCGGGCCCGCCTAAGACCGGGCTGGATGGTGGGTCGTATGAGTTGTTCATGTACTCTGCGACGCCAGCAGTCGAGATTCTCGGAGACTTCAATCTTGACAGCGTCCTGACGATCGATGACCTGGACTTGCTCGTGGACGCACTTGGCACGGCGGACGGATTCTTCGATCTGGTCGGCGACCCCGTCGTCGATGAGATCGATCTGTTCTTCTGGGTTGAGTTGTTGTTCGGAACGATTCAGGGCGACGCCAATCTGGACCGAGTCGTGGACCTGATCGATCTGTCGTCACTGGCCTCATCGTTCGGTGCCATTGACGCTGGCTGGGCTGGCGGGGACTTCAATGCAGACGGCATCGTGGATCTGATCGACCTGTCACTCCTCGCATCTAACTTTGGCTTCGATGGCACAGAGGATGCTTTCCCCGATCCAGTACCGGAGCCGGCGAGCGCGTTACTGCTGGCCGGTCTGCTTGGGATGGGTACCAGGCATCGGGTGTCAGCCGCCGCTGAGCTGTAAAGCAGACCTGTCCTTCTGAAACAACCACAAATCAGTTGAATCTCTGGTTCCCACCAAGAAGCGACAAGGTTTAGCCGCTGATTCACTTCGTGAACGACTCGCAGACCAGCTAGCTCAATCTGAAGCGACGACTTCTCCAACTCACGCTCAGAACCTTCCTCCCACGCCGCCCTAAGCCACTTCACCGCAGATCCAACGGCCGCATCCGACTCCAACCCGCCAACGACAAGTACGAACCCATCATCATCGAAGCCGGATCCGTCCAAATCCAAGGCGTCGTCATAGGCGTCGTCCGGGCGTACTGATAGTCCTCAGCTCCGGCAGATAGACCTAGAGATAGCACAGGCCAGACGGTCTGTGTTTTTGTTTGTCCTTAGCAGCCATCAAGAAACTCAAGTCAATCATTAACCAAGTACTAATGTGAACGCGATTAACAACAAATAATGACTTGGTGGTTAAAACGAGGTTGCCAACTTTATTTCGGATATTTGTAACTAAAATATCTTTTTACGCGCAGCCTTCTTTTTTGTGCTTCGTACCCAAGCAACAACAAGCCAACCTCAGCACTCTACTCGGCGCCATAGAGCTAACTGAAAAACAACCCGGCGCTTCCGAAGGGAAAACGAATCATGGCAACTACCCACCCAACTCTAACGACAGCCGCAACACTAACTATCCCCTTAGGGCTCACTCTATCGTTACCGGTACACGCGACTGACCTCGACTGGAAGCAATACCCGGGCAACGATCATTGGTATGCCATTGTTGAAGGACCTGTCACCTGGGGCGAGGCACAGGCCATCGCCGCCAACCAGGATGCTTACTTGGCGACGGTAACCAGTGCCGAAGAAGACAACTGGCTTCAATCCACATTCGGCGTTGGTGCCCTCAACTCGAACTACTGGTTCGGTCTCGAAAGAGAACCCACACCTGGTGAATGGCGTTGGGTAACAAGTGAGCCACTCGATTACACCAACTGGAACCCCAATTACCCCAGCCCACCTTGGCTGCCTTCAACACCCGAGCATCGAGGGATTTACAACGACGACGGCACTTGGATCCACCGCAACGGCTTCGACCGTAGTGTTGCAGCGGGTGGTTTTCCATGGAACGCTGTCATCGAACGCGAAAGTCTGCCAGTTCCTACGCGAAGTGCCTTCTACGAAAGCTTCGAACTGGGCACCCCGGGTACCTACCCCGACGGATGGTCCGTTCGGTTCGGCGCTAATCGCCAGAACATCTCCCAGAATCTCGCCTCGCAGGGCACGCAATCCGCGAAAATGGATGCACTGGCATTCGGTGCTGTAGAGAGCTTCGTCTCCATCCCCCAGCTCCGAACTCCCTTTACCCTCTCTTATGACCTCTACTTAGACAGCGCTTCAAACGACAAAGGTGATCTCTACGTCAGGTACGAATCCGAAGACTTCACTGTCACAGGCGGTTTTCTACGGACCGATGACGGCGACTTCACACTCTCTATCTCCAGCGTTGGTGACACAGGCATCGTGCTGAGTCAGGACCGGTGGTACGGGCTGAAGATGAGAGTCGATCCTGCAAAAGGCATGGTCGATTACTATCTCGACAACGAACTCATCGCACACAACTCCCCAATAGGCGGTTCCTCTCGACCTTCACGCATCGTCATCCACGCCGGCAACATCGATGACTCAAGCCTCACCGGCTACATCGACAACATCGCCCTCAACCTCGACCGTGTCCTCCCGGACGGCGTGATCGCTGGCTACTACTTCGATGGCAACTACACCGACGCCGGACCCAACGGCCTCGACGGCACACCCACCGCCGAAATGCAGCTCGTTCCGAGCATGCCGGGCAAAGGCGAGGCCGCCAGCTTCACCGACCGCTCCACCACCCGCATCGCACTCGGTCAGCAGGACGAGTTCGACCAGATGGGCAACCAGTTCACCACCGCCTTCTGGATCAATCCCACCCATTGGGGCATTATTCAGGATCACGACATCATCGGCAGCAGCAATCGTGATTGGGTCACTGTCATCGAGAGCACAGGTGTCCTTCGTTTCAGTATCAACAACGTCGGCTACGATTCAAACACTGCCATTCTTAATGATGGCTGGCACCACGTCGCCTTCCGTCGCGATCAGGCCGCAGGCACCCTCGAAATTTTCATCGATGGCGTGCTCGACGCCGTCTACACCGGCATCTTCAACGACCTCACGGCCTCCACAGCCATGAACATCGGCCCCTGGGAACTGGGCAGCCCATCCAACTTCGACACAGGATTCCTTGGCGAACTCGATGAGATGTTCTTCTCCAGCGAACTACTCAGCGATAGCGAGATCCGCAGGCTTGCAGACGCCCCCGGCGACGCCAACGCCGACGGCTTCGTCGACATGCAGGACCTCTCCATCCTCGCCCAGAACTTCGGCGGCCTCACCCCCGCACAAGCCTGGGGCGGCGACTTCAACGCCTCCGGCGACGTCGACCTCATCGACCTCTCCATCCTCGCCCAGTTCTTCGGCTTCGGCCTGCCTCAAGCCGCCACCGTCCCCGAACCCGCCAGCCTCTCCCTCCTCGCTCTCTGCGCCCTCCTCACCCGCCGCCGCTAAAAAGCAGCCATCAAACCCTCGCAACTCGGGCCGGAGTCAAAGCTCCGGCCCTTTCTAATTTACACCCCTCCCCACCCCCATCCCCTATCATGCCCCTCCCATGGAAGACCCACCCATCGGACTCCTCGCAGGAGGCGGCCGACTACCCATCATCGAAGCCCAGGGCATCCGCGCCGCCGGACGAAAGGTCGCCTGCGTCGGCTTCACCGGCCAGTACGACAAAGACCTCCCCGACTACTGCGACCACTTCGAAACCGCAGGCATCGTCCGACTCAACCGCTGGCTCAAACTCATGCACCGCTGGAACGTCCAGCAGGCCATCATGGTCGGCTACGTCCGCAAAACCCGCATGTACCAGCCCTTACGAATCGTCTCCAACCTCCCCGACAGCCGCGCCATCCGCCTCTGGTATCGTGTACTACGCAACGACAAGCGCTCGCAGCAGATGCTCGGCGCCATCGCCGACGACCTGCGCCAAGACGGAGTCGAACTCATCGACACCACCGCCTTCATCAAAGACCACCTCGCCGAGCTGGGCGTCATGACCAAAACCCAGCCCTCCTCCGAACAGCAGCTCGATATCGAGTTCGCCAGCCCCATCCTCGCCCGCATGAACGACCTCGACATCGGCCAGGCCATCGCCATCAAGGAACGCGACGTCATCGCCGTCGAAGCCATCGAAGGCACCGACAAGATGATCAAACGCGCCGGCGAACTCTGCCGGGCAGGCGGATGGACCCTCATCAAAGGCGCCAAACCCTCCAAAGACCTCCGCTTCGACGTCCCCACCATCGGCCTCTCCACCATCGAGAACCTCAAGGCCGCCAAAGCCTCCTGCCTCGTCCTTACCGCCCACAACGTCATCATGATCGACAAACAGGACGTCATCGACGCCGCCGACGCCGCCAACATCGTCATCGTCGGCATCGAACCCGTCGAAGACTCCGGCCTCCCCATCGAAACCCTCGCCAAATACGCCATCCCCGCCGAACCCCTCCCCGACATCCCCGAAGAACTCACCCCCACCGCCGAAGTCCAGGCCGAAGTCGCCGAGTCCGAATCCACCGACACCCCCCAAACCGCCGACGCCGACACCTCAGCTCAGAAGTGACGCCGTAAAACTCCCTCCATCACGCTCACGATCCCACCCCTCCGCCGGCCCCACCCGACGCTCGTAATCCCGCCACAACTCAAACCAGTACGCCAGAAACCGGTAAGGCCGCATCGGCTCGTAATACGCCTCGATCATCGGCTCCAGCAGCTTCGGGTTCTTCGGCCGCTCCACCCCCTGCGTCAGACAAAAGTGCCGATACGTCTCCGTATCGATCGCCAGCGTGTCGTAGTGCCCCAGCAGCTGCGCCATGTTCGCCGCCGCATACGGCCCGATCCCATGCAGCTTCCGCAGCTCAGCCAGCACCTCTTCCTCCGTCCGCTCATCCGATTCATACCACCCCGCATCGATCTCACCCGCCAACACCCCCCGCGCCAGCCCCTCAATCCGCTCCGCCCGATACCCCACCTTGCACACCTCCTTCAGCCGCTTCGCCCCAAACCGAGCCACCTCCCCCGCCGTCGGAAAGCCCCCCTTCCCCACATGCTCCACCAGCAGCTTGTTCATCCGAATCGTGCTCGTCCACGTCGTGTTGCACCCCGTCACCGTCTTCACCAGATCCTCCCACATCGTCGCCGACCGAAACAGCCGACCAAACCCCCTCTTCTTCGCCTCCGGATTCAGCCGCCACCAGTCCCGCAGATCCTCATCCACCCGCAGCATCCGCCCCACCTGCCCCTTCACCTCCCCCTGATGATCCCTGTTCAATCTCTCCCCACACCGAATCAACAGCCCCCTCCCCGACCCCGCCTCCGTCACCCGCACCCCCACCCGACCCTCACCTCCCACACGCAGCACCGTCTCAAACGCCTTCGCCTTCGGATCCCAGTGATTCGGAGCCAACAGAAAATACCCGTACGAGCACACCGCCCGCCCCAGCCGAAACCCCCGCGGAACCTCCAAAGCCAGCCGCGATCCACTCAGCATCCTGCTACGATCCCTCAACAAAAGAGAAAAGGTTCGCCGATTCCCAAAGAAGGGAATACCCTGCCACGCGGCAGTGCTATGATGCCAACCCCCAAACGGGCTATAACGCCAAACATACGTACCCCTACAACCACAAGCGTCCACTGTCCCCACGGCGATCTGACCCGGAGTCCATCTCCTCGACCAGATGCCAAAGACAACGACGGAGCCAACCAAACGTGATCAACGCACTCCTCAACAAGTTCCCCAGCTTCCGCTGGCCCCTCTCCGCCAAAAACTCCACCCACCCCTCACTCCGAGGCGGGCTCGACTGGTCCGTCATCCTCGGACTCGCTTTCCTCCACGTCGTCGCCATCGCCGCCCCCTGGACCTTCACCTGGTCCGGACTCGCCATCCTCATCCTCCTCTGGTACCTCACCGGCGGACTCGGCATCGTCCTCTGCTACCACCGACTCCTCACCCATCGCTCCTTCGCCTGCCCCAAGTGGGTCGAATACACACTCACCTTTCTCGCCTGTGCCGCATGGCAAGGCCGCCCCTCCCAGTGGGTCGGCACCCACCGCATCCACCACAAACACTCCGACGAAGAAGGCGACCCCCACACCCCACAACACGGCTTCACCTGGTCACACATGTTCTGGACGCTCTTCAAAGAGCCCGAAGGCATGAAGGCCGACGACTTCGCCAAAGACCTCCAGCGTGACGCCGGTCAGCGCTGGTTCGACCGCTACTTCGTCGTTCCCCAGATCGTCATCGCCGCCATCCTCATCGGACTCGGTTACGCCCTGGGCGGCTGGCCCCTCGCCATCTCATGGTTCGTCTGGGGCGTCGCCCTACGAACCGTCTGGGTCTGGCACATCACCTGGTTCGTCAACTCCGCCACCCACACCTGGGGCTACCGCAACTTCAAAACCACCGAGCACTCCACCAACCTCTGGTGGGTCGCCATCCTCTCCTTCGGCGAAGGCTGGCACAACAACCACCACGCCCACCCACGCTCCGCCCAACACGGCATGCGCTGGTTCGAAATCGACCCCACCAACTGGGTCATCAAAGCCATGGAAGTCACCGGACTCGCCTGGAACGTCAAACGAACCTCCGTCCACTGACCCACCAAAATTAAATGAACCTCCCCCAAAGACACGGCCTAGCGCCGTGTCTTTTTTTGTTGAATCACTCCGCCCACCGAAGCTCCGCCACCACCGGATCGTGATCCGACGCCAACACCCCATCCACCAACCCGTAATCAATCACACAGTCCACTGTCTCCAAGACCGGGTTGTGCAACACCCAGTCGATCCGCCGATCCCGAACCGCCTCCGCCCGAAACGCGCTGTACGTCCCCTCACCCTCACGCCGCTCCGGATGCGCTTGACGATACGCATCCACCAACGCCGGATTCCCAGGCAGATCCCCAGTCGTTAGCGCCAGATAAGGCGGCGAACCTTCACCCGCATTGAAATCACCCACCAGCACAAACGCCGTACCCGAGGGCACCTCCACCAACCGATCCCGAATCAACCTCGCCGACGCCAACCGCGACTCAGCCCCGATGTGATCGAAGTGCGTGTTCCCAAACACCACCGCCCGACCCGATCGACGAGCCCGAACCAACACCCACGACGCCATCCGCGTCATCGAGGCATCCCAGCCCACCGAGCCAGGCCTCTCCGGATCCTCACTCAACCACAAGTGCCCCCCTTCCTCAATCCCGAACCGCTCCCGCTTCACAAAGATCCCGCAGTACTCACCCGCCTCCAAACCATCATCCCGACCCACCCCCCAGAACGCATACCCCGGGAACGCTGCCTTGATCTCCTCCACCTGAAACGTCAGAGCCTCCTGAACCCCCAGCAGATCCGGATCATGACGCCGAATCATCCCCATCACCGCCTCCCGACGATGCTCCCACGCATTCGCCCCATCGTTCGCCGTCCCAAACCGGATGTTGAAACTCATCGCCGTAAACGACGCTGGCGAAGACACAGCATCTTGAGATCTCCCCGGCACCCGTTCTTCCATGACCGCCACCGACCCGCAACCCACCACCACCAACAGCAGACCCATCAACATCCACCGCATAGCCAGCTCCGTTCCCGAAGACCACCGAACCATGAGAACCCGAACCTAACCCGCCGCCATCACCTCAATCATCGCCGCACAGAACGCCGCCAGATCGTCAGGCCGCCGACTGCTCACACGCTTGCCATCCACCACCACCGCCTGGTCATGCCAGATCGCCCCCGCATTCACCAGGTCATCCTTGATCCCAGGCGTCGACGTGTAATTCACACCCTCCACAATCCCCGCCGAAATCTCGATCCACGGCCCGTGACAAATCGACGCCACACACTTCCCCGCCTCCGCAATCTCACGCGTGATCGTCTTCACCTCGTCATAACGACGCAGCTTGTCCGGCATCCAACCCCCCGGCACCAGCAACCCATCAAACGAAGACGCCACCTGATCCCGAACCGCTGCCTCCGCCACCTGCGGGTACCCATGCTTCCCCTTGTGCATAACCCCCGCCTCCAACCCCGCAATCACTACCTCCGCCCCCGCCTCCATCAACCGATACTTCGGCACCTGCAACTCCAGGTCCTCATAGTCATCCCCCACAAACACCAACACACGCTTCCCAGATAGTGGCGACTTACTCATCCCCAAAGCCTACCAGACACCCCCGCCCACAAGGAACACCCACCCCTAACCCGACCGCGACGCCGGGTGCCACACCTTGTCCTGACAAAGTCAGAGCAAGGTGTGCCGACCACCATCAACCAAGGGTGGCTGTGGGCACGTCACGTGCCCACAGTACCAAACATCAACCCACTCCTAACCCGGTCGCGACGCGACCGGGCTCACAAACAAAGACTTCCCAACAGACACAGCACACACAACTCCACCACCGCGATACCCAAAAAACCAACTAGTTATAAGATCCACTAAGACCCATGCGACCCGACCCCCCACCCAACCTCCGAGACCTCTAAACCACCCTCATCCAAACCTTCATCCTCCCCGCCCGACGCGACCGCTACCTCGCCCTCCTCCACAAACCCAACAAACGACAAATAATCCTCGACCGCCTCTCCCACTGCGACGACTTCGACCCTCGCTGCATCACCGACCTCCCCTCCACCACCGACATCCTCGAAACCCTCACCCGCCACGGAGCCCCGCCCACCTGCCACGTCCTCAGCACCGACCCCGACCTCGAAGGCCAGACCCTCCCCCTCGCCGAAGCCATCGCCCTCTCCGAAGTCAACATCGCAGGCGGCACCCTCCTCGGCTGCCTCCCCGCCAAACTCGCCTACTACCAAGGCAACCACGGCGAAACGCGGCAGATTCTGAACGCCTCCATAGCCATTCACGCATGACGCGATATGATTGGCTAAATCAATTATTCGGATTTGAAGCGATTAAAGGTAGCTAGATAATGAGTGGACGAGCAGGACATCGCAAAAGACTAGTCTGTGTAACAGCCTCCAACCTCCGCTCTAACCATCTCTACCTCACCGGACACACAGATTTCTTTCCTGCCGATGCGTTTGGAGGGCCTTCCGCAAAATCAGAGCTTGGAAAGCCTATCCGTCTACACGTAGAGGGGCTCGATGAACCGATCGAGACAGACATACCTACAGACTCCCGGACGGGGAAGCCCAGAAATTTTTTCCGTCGCCGTAGCTGGGTACGAGAATTCTTTGAGAAACACACGATTCAGGCCGGAGACACGGTCTCCATAGAAGCGATAAGCGATAGAGACTTCAGAGTCAGCACCTTTGAATCTAAAGACACACGCGACTGTCCATCATCTTTCTTGTTTGAAAGCGAGCCAAAGGGCAACGGGCCACGCGTGATTGAGCTCTTTGCCGGATGTGGCGGCATGGCCCTGGGTTTCAAGCAAGCTGGCTTCAGAACAGTTCTCGCCAATGAATGGGATCGCGAGGCTTGTGATACCCTTCGCGAAAATGTCTCCGAACGAGTGTTGAACTGTGCGATTCAAGAAATAAAGAGCTTCCCCGACGCCGACGTAGTGGCTGGCGGACCACCCTGCCAAGGTTTTAGCAACCTCGGCGAGAAAGTTCCTAATGACCCGCGCAATCAACTCTGGCGTCACTACTTTCGATGCGTCGAACAGGTCTTGCCTAAGATTTTTGTACTAGAGAACGTCCCTCCGCTATTGAAATCCGCCGAACACGTTGAAATGACGCGTATGGCTGAAAGATTGGGTTACACAGTGGAAGGACGGGTATTGAATTCCGCTGATTATGGCGTGCCTCAAACAAGGCGACGCGCAATACTAATCGGCTCCAGGATCGGCAAACCTTCATTCCCAGAGCCCACACACCGGGATCCAAACAAACATAATCTTATTAACCACAACCTGCCAGTCTGGAGAACGGTTAGAGATGCCATTGGACACGTGCCTCTAGAACCCACTGAAAAGAATTGGCATATTGGCCGCAATCCGACTGAAAAATCGCTGCGCCGATACAAATGCATCCCGCCAGGAGGCAATCGCTGGGATCTTCCAAAAGAACTAACACCCGACTGCTGGATAAGGAAGACCAAAGGGGGAACTGATTTATTCGGCAGACTCTGGTGGGACCGACCCTCAGTCACAATCCGCACAGAGTTTTACAAGCCAGAGAAGGGACGATATCTCCACCCCGTGGCCAATCGCCCCATCACACATCATGAAGCCGCTCTGCTTCAATCATTCCCGGAGAATTTCAAGTTTATTGGCCGCAAGATTAGCGTCGGCGTGCAGATCGGAAATGCCGTACCGCCTTTATTGGCTCATCGTATTGCGTTACACGTTTCATGCATGCTAACTGAACAGTGTGACAATGTTGCGTCCAAGTCTGTGTAAGGTCAGCGAATGAGCAAGGCCAAAGGCGCACGGAACAAGCTGCGAGATTTCTTCTTCGACAACGTGGGAATCGTGCTTACTTCAGAGCAGCTGAGAGAAGTCGCGCAAATAAGTGAGTGGGCCCGAAGAATCAGAGAACTTAGAAACGAAGAAGGCTTACAAATACTCACCCACAATGATAGAGATTCGTTGAAACCCGGAGAGTATCTATTAGAGACACTTGAGCCCAAGCCAGTCATCGCTCGAGCTATCTCTTCAAAATTAAGACAAGAAATACTCGATAGAAACGGCTTCACTTGCCAAGCCTGTGGTGCCGGTGCTGGCGAAGAATCTGGGTGTGAGCCGGGCAAGAAATGCAGGCTTCAGATAGACCACATACAACCAATAAGCCATGGTGGTACAGACAGCAAATATAACCTTCAGGCCGTTTGCGCAGGTTTCAATAAAGGTAAAGCAAACCTAAAAGTAAAAGCTTCGAGAGAAGCAATAAGCTTGATGAGCGTGGTACGTAAACAGCCGCGCAATATCCAAATAGAGGTATATGAGTTTCTGAAAAAGAAATTCGGCGACTAGGCACGTGTACCAAGACCACCACCAATAACGGGTAGCTGTGGTCCCGCCACGCCGGAGCCACAGAACTAGCGACTGTCCAAACCGTGCGCCGTTGCGCACACACCCCGTGCGCGCCAGCGCACACCCATCACACCCTGAACCGCGATTTCTCCACCCAACCACCTACCGATTTTCCCTTACCACCAGAACCACCCAAAACCGACCCAAATCAGCTGATTTCGAGTCAAAACAAGCCCAAACCACACAAAAACCGCCCCACAACCCCGCGATTAAACCACCCGGCCAGCACCCCCTTCAAAATTCTTTAAGCCACTACTTCAGAATTAATTACGACCAGCCACACACCAACTTAAGGCCAAACAGGCTAGCCCGTGTTCCGCAGGCCCGCCGCGATGGCCTGGATCGACAGCCGGAGCGACTGCTCGAGACTCGCCGCCTTCGCCGACACCGCATCCCCACCCCCCGTATCCCCTTCCACGGACTCCACTTGCACGAAATTCCGCGACCGCCTCAATAGCTCCACCTGGATGCAGTTGATCGCGTCCACAAACGGGCTCCGCACCCGGATCATCCGCCCCAGCCACGCCACACCCCCCAGCAACTCCTCCCGACCTGTGATCGTAAGCACTGCATTCACGGATAGTTGCACCTCATCCCGCATCGCCTCCCAGATCGCCAGCGACCCCGTCTCACCCCCCTCCTCCGCCAGCTCCGCGTACAGCCGAGCGATCTCCGGGTCACACTTCGCCAGCGCCAGCTCCGCATTATCCACCACCGCCTTGAAGAAAGGCCACCGCTCGTACATTTCAGCGAGCAACGCTTTCTCCTTGTCCAACAAGGCTTTAACGCCACTGCCAAACCCATAAAAAGCATTCAGCAGCTGCCGGCTCTGCGTCCAGGCGAACGTGTACGGAATCGCCCGCAGGTCATCCAGCGTCTGCTGCCGGGTCCGCCGGCTCGGCCGCGAGCCGATCGGCATCTGCTCGATCGCCTCAATAGGCGTCGCCGCCCGAAAATAGCCCACAAACCCTTCTCTCTCAATGAGTTGCCGATACGCCCGTCGGCTCGCCTCGGCCATCTTCTCCACTACCTCCGCCCACGCCCCGGGCACCGCCTGGTCCGGCTCCGCCGAGGCCAGGAGCGTCGCCGACAAGACCTGCTCCAGATGCCGCGACCCGATCGCCGGATCGTCGTACCGCTCGGCCAGCACCTCCCCCTGCTCGGTCATCCGCAGCCGGCCCCTAAGTGCTGATGAGGGAAGGGATTGGATCGCCCTCGCCGCCGGCCCGCCACCCCGTCCGAGTGCCCCGCCACGCCCGTGGAAGATCCGCAATCGGACGCCGTGCTGATCCGCCACCGCCGCGAGCTTCTCCTGAGCCTTCTGCAGGGCCCAGTTCGAACTCAGATACCCGCCATCCTTCGCCGAATCGGAGTAGCCGACCATCACGACCTGCTCCCCGCCGGTCGCCTTCACGTGCTCGCGGTAGGCCTTATCTGACAGGAGTTTACGAAGGATCTCGGGCCCGTTCTCCAGGTCGTCCACCGTCTCCAGCAGCGGGACAATCGGCTGCGGGTAGAGCCGATCGGCGCTCCCGGTATCCAGCGCCGCACCGAGCCGGCTGAGGAACAGCATGATCATCGCATCGCTCGGCTGCTGGGTCATGCTGATGATCAGCATCCCGAGCGGGTCGGCCCCCCGGGTCCGGGCGGTCCGCTGGAGGAGCCGGAACGTCTCGAGCAGATCGTGGGTGGTTTCCGACAACGCGACAGATCGCATTTTCTTAACGCGTTCTTTTGTCAGGGGTTGTGTCAACCAGGCGATCCGGTCGGCTTCGCTCAGGAGGTTCAGATCGATGGTTTGTGGCTGGCCCTGCTCGATGGCCATCAGCTCGCCGGCCGCAGCGCGGAGGGTCTGGGCGTTGTCGCGGACGTCGAGCCGGAGCAGATGCAGGCCGAAGCTGGCGACGCGGATCTGCCAGTCACGTAATTCGGCGTCGGCGAGGTCGTCATAACCCAGCGACCGGAGGTACTGCTCGGCGAGGGTGAGGTCGTCGGCGAGTTCGGTGCTGGAGCCGTAGGCCCCGCGTTCGGAGTCGGTGGTGCGGTTGAGCCGGTAGCGGATCACCGCAAGCCATTGTCGGAGCAGCTCTTCGCGATGGACGCGGTCGAGCCGGGTGCCGAGCCGGGGCCAGCGGGCGCCAGCGCGGGCGATGGCGGTTTCGAGCCGGGCGGCTTCGGGCGTGGCCTCATTGGTCCGATGTCGGGCGAGGGTGAGGCGGGCGGCAAGCTGCCGGCAGGCGCGGAGGTGGAGCTGGATCGCGGCGCGGTGCAGGCGCAGGAGGCTGCCGGCGGTGACGTCGACGGTGACGAAGGGGTTGCCGTCGCGGTCGCCGCCTATCCAGTTGCCGAAGTGGAGGACGGACTGGACGGGTCGGTGGCCGGTGGCGTCGACGGCGGGTCGTTCGGTGGCGAGTTCGCGTTCGATCTGCTGGTGGAGGTCGGGGACGACGTTCCAGACGGTGCGGACGGCGTAGAGGGCGCGGCCGAGTTCATCGGCGACGTTGGGCCTTCGGGGGCGGAGGGTGTCGGTGCACCAGAGGCAGACCATGTCGAGGTGGAGGCGGTCCATGAGCTTGCGGCGTTGCGCACGGAGCAGGTCTTCGCGGTCGAGCTGGTGGAGGGTTCGGCGGAGGCGGGCGAGGATGCGGCGGCTCGTTTTTCTCTTGGCTTCGGTGGGGTGGGCGGTGAAGACGAGTTCGATGTCGAGGCCGGCGAGGAGGTCGTGGAGGTTGTTTTTGTCGTTGGCCTGGCGCTCTTCGCGGAGGTGGGTGACGGCGGCGGCGATGGAGCCTTTGACGATGCCCCGGCCGGAGCGTTCGCGGAGGACGCGGATGCGGTGGCGGTCTTCGGCGAGGTTGGCGAGGTCGAAGAAGAGGCCGAGGGAGCGGACGACTTCGATGAGCTGGTCGTCGGGGATGGCGCGGATGGTCTGGATGATCTGCTGTTCGAGGGCTTTGGGGTTGTCGGCGGTGTCGCGTTCGGCGGCGAGGTCACGGAGGGTGATGGCGGTGGACCAGAGGTCGTGGCCTTCGTGGTCGATGATGACTTCTCGGAGGAGCCAGGTGAGGAGGCGGATGTCGCGGCGGAGGGGCCGGTCGCCTGGGACGCGGTGGAGGCTGGTTAGGTCGGGCATGGGGAGATGGTAACGCCTTACGCATTGCTAATGATGAAAGCGAGTAGGGTCGTGTACCCATGAGCCAAACGCTTGGCAGGCGCCGATCTCCGGGTCAGACAGAAGGAAGAGTGATGCTCTTCAGGCATGCAGCTAGTGCTGATGACTCATCTAGGAAAGCGTGATTTCACTTCTCAGGTCATCTTGTAAGCCCGTTCTCAGACTAGCTAGCTGACGGTTTACGCCCCAATACGCAAGAGCTTGAATCACTGTCAGACCAATAGCAGCTAAAGGGCCGCTAGCTGGCAAGCTAGGCCCAGAGGCCAGCCCCGCTTGCTTTAGTGTGTCCCAAAAAAACCACAGGCACAGTAGAAATATGGATACCAAGGTAAATAGTGGCATTAGCACAATACACAATCGATACCACACCCAATGCTGCCATCGTATTTGCAGGTTTACTTTTGTGTACTCATGGCTATCCCATTCAGAACACACATAAAATGGCGATCCGTTCAATCCCTTCAACTCCCGGCCTGACAGATAGGTCTCTGTTCTAACTCGATACTCTTCGAGAGTGACGACGGGCCCGTATCGTCGAATCCTGTGAGCCATGATCTAGATCTTAATTCCGGCGGGTGGGGCTAAAGCTCGGTTCGAGAAGTAAAGACAGCATTACACAATTTAGTCACGATACACCAACGCCTCCATTATGCCACAGATATCTTGTTAGACAGGCTGCTGTTTGAATCGGTGTATCAAGAATAGGAGTGGGCTGAGACCAAACAAGCTCGCGGGTTCGGGGATTTGGTTGATGGTGATTCTGGAGAAGTCGATGGCTAGGTTGTCGCCGTTTTCGAAGAGTTCGAGTTGGACGATGCCGTCGCGGACGAATTCGGCTTCGGGGCCGGTGAAGGTGCAGCGTTGGAGTTCGGGGCGGACGGGGTCGCGGTCGCGGTTGCCGAAAGGGAGGAGGATGCCGTCGATGCTGATGGTGGGCTGGACGCCGATGTCGACTGAGAAGACTTCGAGGATGTCAACGTGGACTTCGAGTTGGGGGGCGTTGGCGAGCTGATCGAGCTGGTCGGTGAAGTCGTGCTGCCAGGCTCTGGGCGTGGTGCCGTCGTCGTTGATGACGGCGTCGAAGACGGGGAGGTCGTCGGGCTCGCGGTTGTCGAAGAAGTCGACGCGGAGGGGGCCGTCGAAGCCGAAGTTGTCCATGTCGCCGACGAGGTTGACGATGAGGCTGGCGTGAGCGGGTGCTGTAAGGGTGAATGACAGGATGATGGCGGCGAGGCGTCTCACGGCGGCTTTCTCCAATGGCTGACTGCTGTGCACCTATGTTGACTTGGAGAGGGCCGGTTGTCGAGGGTTTTGGGAAATCAGGGTTTGAGGGCGTTGAGGAGGTCGGCGATGGTTCGGTGGGCTTCGACGGGGTGTCGGAGGGGCTGGTTGGTTTTGAGGGTGTAGTGGTTGCGGCGGCCTTGTTTGAAGCGTTGGATGACGCCTGCTGTTTCGAGGTCGACGATGATGTTCTGGACGGCGCGTTCGGTGATGTTGACGCGTTGGGCGAGGTCGCGGAGTCGGGCTTGGGGGTCTTCGGCGAGGCAGACGAGGACGTGGGCGTGGTTGCTGAGGAAGGTCCAGGTGTGGTGGTTGGCGGCGGGCTGCTGGGAGGCTTGGGGCTCGTGGGGCTCGCGGGGCGGGGCTGGCTGGGCTTGGGTTGGGGAGGCCATGTGTGGGGCTCCTGCGGCGTCGGTTGGGCGGGTTAGGGAAGCATTGGGGCAGGTTTTTTGGTGATGGCGACGTGGTCGGGGTTGAGATAGATCGGTCGGTGGTCGAATTATACGATACATGATTGACGAATCAAGATTCATGTGTATAGTTTCTATCATCTGGCCGTTTGGGCGGGTTGTGCTGCCTGGGTTGGCCTGCGGAAAACGACACTCACGGGCTTATGGAGCTATATATGACTGCCATCATGGATAACTTTGTTACCGGTTCGCAGGGTTCGGTTGAGGCGGGGGATGACCCGGGGGTGCGGGTGCCGGTGACCGTGGCGCATGGGGATGGGATTGGTCCGGAGATCATGGGTGCGGTGCTGCGGGTTCTGGATGCGGCGGGGGCGCGGCTGGATTACGAGACGGTGGAGATCGGGGAGAAGGTGTATCTGAAGGGGGTGTCGGCGGGGATTGAGCAGGCGACTTGGGAGTCGCTGCGTCGGACGGGGGTGATGCTGAAGGCACCGATCACGACGCCACAGGGCAAGGGGTTCAAGTCGCTGAACGTGACGCTTCGGAAGAGTCTTGGGTTGTTTGCGAACGTGCGGCCTTGCCGGAGTTATGACCCTTTCATCGCGACGCGGCATCCGGGGACGGATGTGGTGATTGTTCGTGAGAACGAGGAGGACACGTATGCGGGGATCGAGCATCGTCAGACGGCGGAGGTGACGCAGTGTCTGAAGCTGATCACGCGGCCGGGGACGGAGAAGATTGTTCGGTACGCGTTTGAGTATGCGAAGCAGCAGGGGCGGAAGCGGGTGACGTGTTTCATCAAGGACAACATCATGAAGATCACCGATGGGTTATTCCATCGGGTCTTCGATCGGATTGCGGCGGAGTATCCGGAGATCGAGGCGGACTCGCAGATCATTGACATTGCGACGGCGCGGCTGGCGAAGGATCCGACGAAGTATGACGTGATTGTGACGCTGAATCTTTATGGTGACATTGTGTCGGATGTCGCGGCGGAGCTGACGGGTTCGGTGGGGCTGGGTGGGTCGGCGAATATTGGTGAGGTGGCTTCGATGTTCGAGGCGATTCACGGGTCGGCACCGGACATTGCTGGCAAGGGGATCGCGAATCCTTCGGGTCTGCTGCATGCGGCGGTGATGATGCTGGATCACGTGGGGCAGCCGGAGGTGGCTCAGAAGATTGAGAACGCGTGGCTGCGTGCGATTGAGGAGGGGGTGCGGACGGGCGACATGCCTGGAGATCGTGAGGCGGTGGGGACTGAGGCGTTTGCGCAGGCGATCATTGATCGGCTGGGTCAGCGGCCGGAGCGGCTGCCGGAGCAGGTGCATCACGCGCGGTCGGGCGGGATGGAGATGTACAAGGCGAAGCGGGGCGAGAAGCCGGTGAAGGAACTGGTGGGTGTGGATGTGTTTCTGGATTGGGATGAGGCGGATCGGTCGCCTGAGGTGTTGGGGAAGAAATTGGAGGCGATCGCCGGGCCTGATCTGAAGCTGAAGATGATCAGCAATCGGGGGGTAAAGGTGTATCCGGAGGGTCTGCCGGAGACGTTCTGCACGGATCACTGGCGTTGCCGGTTTGTGCACCCTGAGCACCCGAGTGTGATCTCGCATGAGAAGGTGATCGGGTTGCTGCAGCGGCTGTCGGCGGCGGGTCTGGACTTCATCAAGACCGAGCATCTGTGTCGGTTTGATGGGGATTTGCAGTACTCGCTGGGGCAGGGGGAGTGACCCCCCTGCACCACCCCCGCTTTTGATCTGTTGGGTTTTCGTTGATTAAGTCGGGCCCGGTCTGCGTGTGAGCAGGTCGGGCCTTTTTTGTGTTGTTCAGGCGGTGGTGGTTTTGGGTTGGTTGGCGTCGCGGAAGAGGGCGTAGCCGGTGATGGTCCAGATGACGGCGGCGATGAGGGTGGGGGCGGTCATGCGGAGCATGGCGAACATGGGGAGGAGGAAGGTGGTGAGCTGCCAGGTGAGGGCGAGTGCAAGGCGGACGAGGTCGGCGGTGTGTTCGGTGCGGTCGTTGGTTTTGAGTTCGGCTGGCCAGAGGCCGAGTGGTCGGATCTGTCGGTAGAAGGTGGTGAGCTGGGTGGTGCTGGTGGGTTGTGTGGCGTAGGTGCCGATGAGGCAGCCAAGCAGGGAGGCGAGTGAGATGGCGGAGAGGGTGGTGATGTCGGTGAAGGTGTTGTTCTGGATGAGGATTGAGAGGGATTGGGGAAGGCTGAGTTGGTCGGGTGGGGGGAGGAAGGTCCAGGCGAAGGCGGCGGCGAAGCCGGTGATGACGCCGAGGGTGAAGCCCGCGCCGTTGAAGCGCGCCCAGAACCAGCGGAGGGCGAAGGGGATGAGGAAGGCGGGGAAGAGTTGGATGACGATGGTAACCCAGACGTCGACGACGCCATCGGCGAAGAGCAGGGCGAGGGTGAGTCCGGCGGCGACGATGGCGGCGGAGGCGAGGTAGCCGGCGATGACCTGGGCGCGTTGGGAGGGTGCGGGCTGGTTGTTTCGTTGGGCGAAGGGGAGGTAGAGGTCGCGGACGACGTAGGAGGCGCCGGCGTTGATGGTGGAGTCGAAGGTGGACATGGAGGCGGCGAAGATGGCGGTGACGAGGAGGCCGCGGATGCCGGGCGGGAAGATGTCAGAGAGGAGAACGCCTGGGAGGATCTGTTCGGGGTCGTCCTGACCGATACCGAGGTGGATGGCGAGGATGGCGAAGCCGAGGACCATGGGCCATCGGAAGGCGAAGAGGATGGTCCAGAGCATGCAGAGTTTTTTGACGGTGGGGATGTCCTGTGAGGCGTAGAAGCGTTGGGCCATGTAGGCGGAGCCGCCTGACCCGCCGAGGCCTTCGAGGATGCCTTTGCCTGCCCAGAAGAGGAGGAAGAGGATGAAGGGCTCGTAGAGGGTGGTGGTTTCGGAGGGGTTGGGTGTGAGGCCGGTGGTGATGATGGGTGTGGGTTGGTTGTAGGCGTCGCCGGGCCATTGGGCGAGGAGCTCGGGGGTGACGTAGCCGGCGGCGGTGATGGCGATGTAGATGGCGGCGAAGGCGATGAGTGCGGCCTGGAGAACGTCGGTCCAGATGACGCCATAGAGCCCGGAGATCATGGTGTAGAGGAGGGCGATGATGGCCATGGCGACGGCGCAGGTGGTGGCGTCGAAGGGGAGGAAGACGGCGAGGAACTTGCCGGCGGCGGCGAGGAAGAAGACGACCATGCCGATAGTGATGATGAGGTAGGTGAAGGCGGCGGTGTAGCGGGCGGCGCGTCCCTGCCAGGTGTTGCCGAAGCGGAGGAGCATCCATTCGCCGGTTGTGACGACGTGGGAGCGTTGGTGCCATTTGCCCATGAAGGCGAGGAAAACGGCGATGGGGAGGACGACGCCACCTCGCATCTCGATGAAGAAGCCATGGAGGCCGTAGAGGTAGATGAGGCTGATGATGGTCATGGTGCCGGCGGCGTCGAGGTTGGAGCTCATGCCTGAGGCACCGAGAGCCCACCAGGGCATTTTTCGACCGGCGAGGAAGTAGTCGGACGCGCCGGCGGCGGCGCGTTTGGCGAGGAAGAGGGATTTGGTGATGAGGATGAGCAGGTAGGCGGCGACGATGAGGTAGTCGATCGTGTGCATGGGGCCAGCGTAGGGGTGCTGGCGCTGATCGCAAGGTTTCCGTTGGAAAGTGGGTGTATTAGGTTGTGATTCTTCTTCTGCTGGCGAGGAGGCCGAGGCTTAGGAGTGCTAGTGAGGCGGGTTCGGGGATGGGGTTGATGGATTGGCCGAAGTTGGTGGCGAGGGCGGAGAGGTCGATGAGGTCGATGTTGGTGTCGTTGTTGAAGTTGGCCTGGGTCCAGCCGCCTGGGTTGCCGAAGTTGCTGGCGAGGATGGAGAGGTCGATGAGGTCGACGTTGCCGTCGAGGTTGGCGTCGCCTGGGAGGGTGGCGGTGAGGGTGACTTCGGTGTCGGTCTGGACGTAAGCCCAAGCGAGGTTGCCGGCGGGGGCGAGGCCGTTGATCTGATCGAAGGTGCCGGTGATTTCGTCGGCGGTGAGGATGGTGAAGGTGTCGAGCGGGTTGGGGGTGTAGCCGTTGAAGAGGAGGATGTTGAGGGTGCCGTTGAGTTCAAGGGTTTCGGCGACGTTGACCTGGTCGCCCAGTGTTTCGGAGAGTTCGATTTCGAGGGCGGCTGCGTTTGAGAAGGTGAGTGCGCCGCCGAAGTTGGAGATGCCCGGGGAGGCTCCCGGGGTGAGGTCGGCTTCGATGAAGACGTCGCCGGTGCCGACGGTGCCGGGTCCAGGGGCGAAGGTGCCGAAGAAGGTGGCGGAGGAGCCTTCGGAGATGCGGAACTCGTTGCCGGAGACGTTGTCGACGTCGTCCCAGAAGGTGACCTGGCTGTTGCCGGAGATGCGGATGGTGTCGTTGTTGGTGGTGTCGCCGAAGAACTGGGTGGGCCCGCCGGAGAGGATGATGCGGTTGTTGTTGGTGAGTCCGGCGGTTTTGAGGGTGCCCTGGCCGAGGATGTCTTCGTTGTTCTGTAGCTGATCGGAGAACTCGAGGGTGCCGCCGAGGAGTGTGATGCGGCCGTTGTTGGTTTGTGTTTGAGCGGCCTGGACGAAGCTGAGGAGTTTGCCGGCTTCGGCTCTGACTTCGCCGGTGATGTCGTTGGTGAAGACGGCGTTCTTGATGAGTCCGTCGCCACGGGTGAGTCCACGGTTGATGAAGGTGGGTGTGGTGATGGTGGTGTTGTCGAGGTTGAGGATGCCGTCGGTTTCGACGGTAAGTTCGGAGGTGACTTCTAGCGATTGGGTGCTGTTGAGGGTGAGGTTTCGGCCCAGGCGTCCGTTCTCGGTGATGGCGAGCAGGCCGGTTTGGAAGGTGCCGGAGCGGAAGTCGAGTTGGCCTGCGGCATTGACGACGACTGCCTGAAGGGTGCCGCCGTTGAGTACCACGGCTGAAAGCGGGTCAATGTTGAGGAAGTTGGCGTTGAACTGTTGAGCGGGTCCGAGTTCGAGGACGCCTGTCGATGGCATGAGGTCGGCAACGGAGACGGATACAGATGAGTCAAACTCGATGGTTCCCCAGCGGAAGTCAAAAGGCATGGGGCCCAAGTTACTCAGGCTGTCGATGGCATTTGCTTTGAAGATGCCGCCGGACACGATGATGGTGCCTGTGGGATTGAAGCGGACGGTGTGTGCTTCGTAGGTGGCTCCCGGGCCGATGGTGATGGTGGTTTCGGGGCCGCCGGCTGTGGTGCCGATGGTGGTGAGCTGGGTGTTGGTGAAGGTGGAACCCTGGCCGGTGATGAGGACTTCGGCTCCGCGGTCGGCTTCGGGGGCTGTTCCGAGTCGTGTTTCGCCGTTGATGGTGACGGTCGCGCCGCTTTGGATGCTGAGGGAGCCCTTTGCGCCGGCGAAGCCGGTATCGGAGGCGAGTTGGAAGAGGCCGGTGAAGTCGGCGTTGGCGTTGGTGTCGAAGATGAGGTCGGTGGGTCCGACGGTGGCTGCGTTGAAGTCGCGGGCGAGGAGTTGGGCTCCGGTTTCGAAGGTGTAGGTGGTGTTGGAGGAGGTTTCGATTTGGTGCTGCAGGTTGACGGTTGCGTTGGAGCGGGCGAGGAGTGATCCGTTTGGATCGATGTTGAGTCCGAAGCTGGTGGCATCAGCTTTGATGGTTCCGCCGTCGACGATGAGGTTGCCGGTTCTGAGAATGCCGGTGGTGGTGAGTTGGCCGGGTCTTGGCCCGCCGATGTTGATGGTGCCTGTCGGGTTAATGGTGAGTTGTCCCTGGACAGCGAGTTCTGCGAACACGAGGGCGCTTGTGCTTCCCTGGATGTTGACGATGCCGGTGGTGCCGGCGGCGCTGCCGACGGTCATGTTGCCGGTGACCTGGATTGCTCCGCCTTGCGCGAAGATGTCGAGGGTGCCGAGGGTGCCGGTGGTTCCGACCGTGATGTCGTTGTCGACAGACATGGTGGCGATGCCGCTTCCGAAGGCGAAGGGTCCATCGAGGATGACACGGCCTGAGGAGGCCGGGTCGAGCGAGGCACCGATGTCGATGTTGTTGAAGCGCGCGCTGGCGAACTGATCGATCGTTATGGTGCCGGAGCCGTCGCCGGTGCCGATGCGGGTGTTGCCGAAGGCGTTGAGGCTGGAGCCGACGCCGGTGACGACGGCATCGATATTTGAGCCTGATGCGGTGAGCTCGAAGTCTCGGTTGATGTTGAGTTCGCCGTCGTTGCTGACGTTGATGCTGCTGATGCCGTTGGTGTTGAAGGTTTGGGCATCGCTGGTGAGCGTCATCTCTCCACCGTTGATCACCAGGCTGGTGTTGGGGTTGAAGACGATGGGCTGGGTGCCTCTTGCGAAGAGCGTGCCGCCGTTGATGGTCAAGGTGTTGCCGACGATGATCTGGCCGTTGTTGGTATTGGGATCGCTGCCGATCTGGGCTTCGCCTTCGGCTTCGACGAAGAGTCCGCCTATGGCTTCGAGGGTGGCGGGTGTGTTGGCGCCGGTTGTGAAGGCCCCGACGTTGAGGGTGCCGGTGCCGTTGGCGAAGCTGCTGCCGACGGTGGTCTGGCCCTGGACGGTGACGCGGGAGCCGTCGCCTTCGATCTCGGCGATGGCTTCGAAGGTGGCGACGCCGTCTGCGAGCGAGCCGATGCGCAGGGCGTTGCTAATGTTGGCGGTTGCGCCTGATCCGACGATGAAGAGGCCGCGGCTGCTGTTGCCGGCGAGGCCGTTGCGCATCTGGACGGTTCCCAGGTTTGCGGTCGCGTTGTTCTGGAGTTGGATTCTGGCTTCGACGCCTGTGCCTGCGCCGGCGAAGAAGTTGAGGGTGGAGACATCGAGCAGGGTGTCGGCCCCATCGAAGATGAAGTTTCTGGATACACCTGATCCGTTGCTGACGTTGAACGAGCCGGCGGCGTTGAGTTGCGAGCCGGAGAAGAAGCGGTGGGTCCCGCCTTGGTCGTTCCATGCGTAGGCGAAGCCGCTGGGGATGTTGATGGCGGCGTCGTTTGTGGCGGTGATGACGCCGTTGTTCCGGAGGCGTAGGGTTCCGAAGGCGTTGATGTTGAGGGTTCCGGCGTTCATGTCGAGGTTGCCGTTGACCTGAAGGTTTGAAAGGGACCCTGAATTACTAGCGAGGTTGACGGTGCCGTTGCGGTTGATCGACATGCCGCCGGTGCCGGTGAGGAGGTCACCGCCGTTGCCGTCGGTGCCGACGTTGATGATCGATGTGCCATTGAAGCTGTTCGTGCCGACGAGGGTCTCGCCGGCGCCGGCCGAGGCATCGACGGTTCCGTTGTTTTCGACGTTGAGCTCGACGGTCTGGCCTGAGAGGCCGCCACCCCTGAGATCGATGTTGTTGGCCACTTCGAGTTGCCCGCCAAACTCGACGTTGATGAATGCTGATGAGTTGGTGAAGCTTGAGATGGCTGCGCCGATGGCGCCGACGGTGGCAGTCGAACCGTTGAAGACATTGAGGCTGCCGGTTGCGCCGTTCGTACCCAGGAACACGCTCGAACTGGGTGCGTCCAGGGTTGATGCTCCGTCGATGTCGAGGACGGCGGATGCGCCGCTGGCGGTTCCAACGTTGATCGTGCCTGCGACCTCGAGTCGGGCGGAGCCGGAGGTCTCGAGGAATCCGCCTCGGACGATTGTGAGTGGTGCGTTGATATCGAGGATGTGGTTGCTGCGGAGGAAGAGGCTGCCGTCGTCCTGAACAAAGACGGAGGCGCCCGAGGTGTGTTCGAACGTCCCGCCTGAGCTCTCGAATGCGACATCGCCGTTTTCTACGCGGAGCCCGGTGGAGTTGGTGTTGCCTGTGAGGCTGTCCCAGCGGACGGTGTAGGTGTTCGGGAGGTCGAAGATGGCGAGGTCGCCGGTGGTGGGCGCGGATCCGGTATCCCAGTTGCTGCCGGTGTCGTAGAAGCCGCCGGCGATGTCGATCCAGGTGGTATCGACGGCCTGGGTGGTCTGGGCAAGGGTGAGGGCGAGGGTTGCGGCGAGGGCGGAGCGGGTGCTGAGGGTCACGGGGTGACGCATGGGGTCTTTCTCCATGGGCGTGCGATGTGCGATTGCGGACTTCTTATTCCGGAGGTGTAAGCGTAATCCCTGAGGGGGCTTGTGGCATCAAAAAAATAATGGGATTATTAGATGTGAACCTGGTTGGTCAGCGTGTCTTGGGTGGCCTTGTTGGTGTTGATTGGTACACTCTGGAGGCTCTGCGGGCGTAACTCAATTGGTAGAGTGTCAGCCTTCCAAGCTGAATGTTGAGGGTTCGAGTCCCTTCGCCCGCTTTGATGCATCGACTCGCATAGTGTCGCTAATAGCAGCATGATTCAGGGGTTTACGCTCACTAGAGCATGCGGTGCCGTGCGCTTCGGTGATGCGTTGTGTTGCTGCATCTTGCACTGAATCGCACTGGATGAGGTGGGAGTTGGGGTGGGAGTCTGAGGTGGCATGGTCGGTGCCCGTCGCCATGGTTTGCTCTTGCTCGTCGGGTAGTGGCAGGGCTTCCACGGCTTTGGATGTATCGCTGAGACCGAGGACGGTGTAGTGGCTGAGGGTGGTGCGATAGTCGCTGTGGCGCATGATCTTCTGAGCAACCTGCGGGCTCACTCCGGCACGGGCGAGGTTGGTTCCCAGCGTTGTCCTCAGTGCATGGAGGTCGGCGACTCGGCCCTGCTCATCGGCTTTGAGTTGGAGCCGGGTCTTGTCGCGGCGATGGCGTCCCTTACCGATGCGTTCGGGCTGCCCTTGCTCATCACAGACCACCACCCTCTCGGCGAGGCCTGCCCGGTAGAAGTCGTTCATACGGGTGCGGTCGGTCACGGTCTGGCGGAACACCCTCTCGGCACCGAGCCCCCTGAGGCTCAGGCGTCGCTCAGGCTGGAGGGCTTTAAGGGCGGCAGCGAGGCGTGGGTGTAGGGGCAGGGTGTCCTCTCGGCGTGCCTTACCGCCTCTGACGGTGAGGGTGCCCTGCTCGAAGTCGATATCGGCCCAGGTGAGCCGCTGGAGGTCACCCTTGCGGAGGCCAGCCAGAGCAGCCGCGAGATACCAGGCCTCTCTGCCATGGTTGCGGGCGACTTGCAGCAACCGGGCCAGCTCGTCATCGGTGAGCGGGCGTCGGACGCGGCGGCGGTCACGGCTCTCATCCTGACGCGGCACCACCTTGAGGGGGTTGCGCTCGGCCTTGCCGGTCTTGACGGCCCATGAGTAGAAGGCGACGGCGTTCTGGCGGACGTGGTTAAGGGTCCGGGCTGAGAGGCCCTGCTCGGCAAGCTGAGAGAGGTGCTGCTCCAGGGCATCGGAGGTGAGGTCAGAGAGGCGGGCCAGTGACTTATCGCGGGCGAGGCGGGTGAGGTGACGCTGCTTCTGGCTGACGTTCCTCGGGGCCTGCCGGATATGCTCGCAGTGGGTGACGTAGGCGGCGATGACTTCGGTGATGGGGCGTCGCCCCTCATGGATCACCCTGTCTTGATGGGCGTCGATCACCCCTTCGCGGCGGAGTGCGGCATCGGCCACCAGCTTGGCGAGGATACGCTCGGCGGCGGTCTTGTCGTGGGTGCGAGTGGATCGTTCGCGTCGCTTGCCGTCGTGGTCGTACCAGCGGGCAATCCAGGTGCGGCCGCGTTTGTGGAGGGAGCCGGAGCCCTTGCTTCTGGGTCGTCGGTTCATGCTTGAGGCTTTCGTCTGGCTTTGTGGGGGCGGGGGATGAGCTTGATGTCGTACCCGAGATAGTCTGCGATCCGCTCGGCATTCTCGATGGAGGTGCCCGACTCATGCCGAACCAGCCGCGAGAGGTGGGCCTGAGAGACGCCAGAGCCCTGAGCGATGCGATACCGCGTCTCTGCGCTGGTGGTGATGGCCCGCCTGATGGCGTCGGTGAGGCTCGGCATGCCCCAAGGATAGCAGATAATTGCATGAATGCAAGTATCAGGACGTGGGGAAAGCTCTAAGGGCCTCGGTGTGAGCCCGTATCCAGCCGGGGCTGCCGGTGGTGGTGTCGATGTCGTCCGCTTCCATGAGGGCCATCCTCTCCCAGAGCAGGTCTCCGGCGTCGGTGCCAGCACTGGGGTCGGGCAGACCGTCACCTTCCCAGAAGCGTTTGAGTTGGCTCCAGTGCTCTCGCAGCCCGCGAAGCAGCCGCTCATCGTTGTGGCGGATACGGGGCCTGCTTGTGGGGTCGCTAGGGTCGAGGTGGAGGATGGTGCCCGCGTCGAGGGCCGAGGCGAGGTGATCGAGGAAGTCGAGGAACGAGGCCGAGTAGCCGTGGCCAGTATGATCGAGCCGCGGTTCGGCTGGACTGGGGGCCTGATCGTCGTTCATCTCGTGCCATGGGTCCGCCTCCGGGGCAAGGTGCTCAAGTTCTTCAGAAACCTGCGCATCTTGAGCATCTTGAGCATCTTGGCTTTCTAAGGTGCTCAAGTTACTGACAGAATCCTCCCTGAGAGGCTCAGAACCTAAGGTGCGCAAGATGCTCAAGTTTCCAGAAACCTGCGCACCTTGATATTCCGGGGCCTCGGATCGAGCCTTGGGCAGGCTCCACCACCACCCGTCGCTGCGTTTGACAGGCTGGATGCCGATGTCTGCCTTCGCCCTTGTGACACTGGCCCATGACTCTCCTGCGGCGGCGGCTCTGCTCTTGAGTTCCTTCACAGGCAGGGGCCCGTCGCTGAGTTCCTGCTCCAGGAAGTTCTTCGCAGCCGTGACGGCGAAGGGTTCGGGGCCTCGCTTCTGGTTGCCCGCTGATCGTTCGGCCTTGAGTTCCTCGCACATCTTCTCATCGGCGGTCATATCGATGGCCTTGGGCTCCCATGAGAGGCAGGCGGGGTTGCCGCCGATGGTGAAGGCCAGGCCGGTGCTGCGTGCCGCGAGGTTGCTCTTGCCGGGCAGAAGCAGCCTGCGGTCCTTGTGGTCGGCGTCGCGGCTGAGGTGCCAGACGGCTCGGGCGATGCCGGTGAAGGCTCTGGAGCCCATGGCCATCTCGTCGGCGTTGCTGCCAGCCGACTTGCGGCGGTGAGCCACCACCAGGACGGCGACGCCTCGCTCCTGTGCGAGGGTGGCCAGCGGGGTGAGGATGGCTCTGACTTCGTTGTCGCGGTAGGTGTCGGTCTTGCCGCCCATGTAGGTGCCGATGGGGTCGACGATGAGCAGCTTGCAGTCGGGCATCCGATCGAGGGCGCCTCTCACGTTGTCGATGTCGGAGAGGTTGATGGGGTGCTCGGTGCGTTTGCCCGTCTCGTCGGTGATGTAGGACGCCTTGAGCACGGCGATTCGGTCACCGTCTCGGTCCTTGTCGAACCCATGAGCATCGAGGCGTGGCCGGATGGTGTCGTGGGGGTCATCCTCGCCGGAGAGCATGATGACTGACCCCTGAGGGCAGGGTGATCCATCGGGCCAGTCGCGGCCGGCTGCGACCCTAGCGGCTATGTCTGCCGTGAGGAACGACTTGCCCTCGCCGGGGCGTCCCACCAGCATGCTGATGCGGCCCAGAGGCAGGCGTCGGGGCCAGAGCCATTGCACGGCGCGTGGCTCGATCTGGCTCATTGGGATGAGGACAACGCCTCGTCGCGGGGTCTCAGACTTGCCAGGAACACTGTTCACTTCCGGAGTTTGTGTGGTATCCTTCACTTCACACCCCCTTCGGTGCGAGCGGCCACCCAGGCCTTGAGGGCATCGACGGGGTACAAGACTGCACGGCCGAGGCGGAGGTGGGGGATACCGCTGCCTTGGTCGGCAGTCAGTTCCCAGAGTTTCCGGCGGCTGATGCCTAGGGCTCTGGCGGCGTCCTTCGGTCTGAGGTTGATGGGTGGGGTCGGTTCGGGCGCAGTGATAGCCTGCTCATTCATGGAAGCATCTCCAATGGGGGGGGGTAGAGCACGGTGGCCGACGCGGCCAACGCTTGAGGTTTGTGGGGGTGGGGGTGCCCTTGGGGCGGCGACCCTCAGGGCTCAGCTAGGGCGAGGGGGGAAGGGGGGCTCCTCGCGGGATGCCTTAGGTCTTGAGAGGCCGCGCGTGCCCCTCGGAAAAAATCCGGGGCAGGTCAGTCATGCGGCAACTGGATCGCACTTGCTTCATATCCCGTCCACCTCAGCAAGCTGCCGCGTTCGGAAGCACAGACGTTGCTACAGGGGCTGGGTGACGCCATGCTGGGCGGGGGGCATGAGGCACGGCGGTGGAGGGCTTGGGCGGCTCGGGAGAGCTTCCCTTCATAGCAGTAGAACCAAAGCAAGAAGCCGCAAAGGTGATCCCTTCGGTACCGCTAGCTGCTGCTCTGCGGTGTCGGATGGCGTGGGTGTGCGCTGCGTTCATAACCCGTGAACCAGAGCAAGAAGCTGCAAGGGTGCCCACCTGCCGCCCCTCTGGGGTGCTGGCTGGCGTGGGGCTGCGTTGCGTTCATATTCTGGTCGGTAAAGCAAGAAATCTCGGCCATGACAAGAACATCGTTCACTCTGCGTGATGGCCATGGGCCGGGTGCGGCTCGCGGAGGGGGTCCTTCATATCACCCATACTAGAGCAATGATTCGCTAGCTTGCCACAGAGCCGCGTTCTGAGGCTCTCAGGGGCGGTTCGGTGCGTGGGCTGGCGTGGGGTCGCGTTCCGTTCATAGCACCTTCCGTAAAGCAATAATCTGCTAGCAAGTCATGTAGTCTGCACTCATGACTTGCTCTAGATCGGGGGGGGGGCGCGTTCGGGTGGTCTGTGAGTATGGCTGGCAAGAGCAAGCTCGCTTGGTTTGTCTCAGTGTCCTCTTGACGCAAGCACTCGCATATGGGAGCATGAAGTCTTTTTAAATTCTAGAGAGGAGTCGCCATGAGCTTCCGATGGACAGGGCTTGCGGGGGCGGGTCGCGGTCGTAGCTTGCTTCAGAAGCGACCAGGGGCTGTTGAGGACATATCCATAGGCCAAAGGTCGAGGAAGCGCAAGTCTCGGCGCCGTTCCCTTCCAGCCTTGTACTACTTAGCGTTAGCCATGCTCTCGCCCGGAGTTGCGCATGCTGATTGGGAGCAGTCCTTCAAAATGACGCCGGACGATGGCGCAGCTCGCGATTCCTTTGGCTCATCAGTCGCGATCAGCGGAGGCCTTGCGCTTGTGGGCAGCATTGGTGACGACAGCAAGGGCAGTGCCTATTTGTTTGATTTAGCTACGGGCGCTCAGCTTTTCAAGCTCCTGCCTAATGACGGTGCGACTGGCGATACTTTTGGCATCTCTGTTGGACTCAGCGGCAACACCGCAATCGTCGGGGCCTTCGGGGATGACGACAATGGCGATCGATCCGGCAGCGCCTATCTCTTTGATGTCACTACTGGTCATCAGATATCCAAGCTGTTGCCAGACGACGGGGCTGCACAGGATTCCTTCGGCTACTCGGTCTCTATCAGCGGTGGTGTGGCACTTGTCGGGGCGTTTGGTGACGACGGAACCGGCAGTGCGTATCTCTTCGATGTTGCTAGTGGCAATCAGGTTGGGAAGTTGTATCCCGAGGATCCAGGTTTTAATGATTGGTTTGGGCAGTCAGTCGCGCTGTACGGGAACACCGCTCTTATTGGAAGTGAGAATAATGATAATGAAAACGGGAATAATGCGGGTAGCGCCTATCTGTTCAATATTGCAACCGGCGTTCAGGTCGCCAAGCTGTTGCCAGACGATGACATCCCTCAGAACGAGTTCGGCCGGTCGGTCGCGTTGAATAGCCACACTGCACTTGTAGGCAACCGGACCTTCAGCAAGAGTCAACCCTCGGGTGTCTACACGGCCTCGGGTGTCGTCTATATGTTTGATTTGGCTACTGGCCTACAGACCGGCAGGCTTATACCTGAGAACAGTACTCCCGGCGACAACTTTGGATACTCCGTGGGTCTAAGTGGAGACATAGCAGTTGTCGGGGCGCTATCGGGTGAATCCGAGTCTGGTATTAACTCCGGCGTCGTTTACCTGTTCGATATCACAACTGGCAATCAGATTGCTAAGCTTGCACCCGAAGGTGGGGCATCTCAAGACCAGTTCGGGCATGCTGTTGCCATCGAAGGCGCATTTACTTTGGTCGGAAGCCGAAGCGATGATGACGATGGAGATTCTTCAGGTAGTGCCTACGTCTATGATTTCGCACTTCCAGGCGACTTAGATCGCGATGCTGACATTGATATAGACGACACCAATTCTCTTTTGACAGGTATTGCTAGCGGGTCAACTGACAATTCACTTGATCTTGATGGATCAGGGAGTGTTGGTCTGACCGATTTTGATTTCATGCTGACATCCATCATCGGTACGGCATATGGTGATGCCAACCTCGATCTAGAGGTAGACCTGATCGACCTTTCGATACTGGCCGCTAACTTCGGCGAGTTCCCCCGCACTTGGGAGCACGGCGATTTCAATGGCTCGGGTGAGGTCAACTTGACTGATCTGTCGATCCTTGCGAGCAACTTCGGATATTCAGCAAGCATCCCGGAGGCCTCTGTAGGAGGCCTGATGACAGCCGGTGTCCTTGCGATTGGGGGGATGCGTCGTCGAGATAGGCGTCTGCTCTAGCTCATTTCCACATAACCCCGCTCTGCCAGCCGCTTGAGCTTGTTCACCATGCGTCGCTCGGCCTTGGCCTGTATGTAGTTGGCGATCCAGTGGCGTGGCTGAATAACTCGCTGCTGTAACAGCTGTCTATGTCGCTGAACATCCCTGCAGAGGATTTACCCATGTATCCTGTAGTTGCTGGAATCCTGAGAGACCGTGCAGCAGTATGCGACGTACTGGTACATGTATCACGAACCAGTCAAGACGGAGGAACGTGCAATGTGTCTAGCCCGAGTATGGATGCTGCGTGTGGCCTTATGCATCTTTGTTCTATTAGTTAATGCTGCTAATGCTTATCAGCCTTCGAGCTTAGTTTTCGGCCTAGACGACAACCCGTCTAATCCACGCTCCTCTGCCTTCGGCATCCTTCCGGGTGGATCAGCGGACTCGCCCTACTACACGCCCAGCTTTGCCACAGGCTCTCCGACCCTAGCGGCTTTCACGCCAGACGGAGATGCTTGGGGATTCCGGACAGATAGCGAGAGAAGAGTCGGTGTGGTCTTTCAAGCGTTTACAAACACGCTTACAGATGATTCAAGGTCGTTCTCCTACATTGACTCGCTGTCGAAGAACCTAGCGGACCATGGGCCATCAGGTGGCGCACTCAACCTGGCCTTTAGCGTTAATCGCTATCAGGGACAAGAATATTTCCGTTCGAGCGAATCTAGTGCGACAGGCGATGTACATGAACGCGGCTATACACGTCCCTGGAGTAGTGTTTCTACCGATGTGTTTAGGACTACCTCTACATACACGGACCCATTTACGCTTCGTGGCACGTTACCTCCAGATCAGGGGTATATCGCGAGTGTTGTCGGCCATAAAGATACGTTCACAGGCAATCGGCTTTTAGTTGATGGGTACGAAAAGCTGGGGCTGCGCAAAGCCGGTGATCACAAAGACACTAGCCCTTCACTGGATGCCACTGGCGACAATATCGATAGCATGATCCTTAGGGGATTGGCAACTAATGAAGGTGAACTTGTCGAAGACATTTACTTCACCATTTCGCCTGATGAAGCGGTGAGGCAGAACACAGCAACGCAAAGAGATTTACTTCATTCAATGGACATCTACCTCAGAGATGCCGCCGGTCAGATTTCGGTGTTTGCATCTGCTGAGTCGATAACAAGCAGTCTTCCAATTCGACCCATTGAGCCAATCGATAATTTCCTTGTTCAAGTCCTCAAGAACTATCCGAGTATCGATGCGCTAACGATCTGGGATAACGGAACGCGTGGCGTCATGGAACCGGGTATCGACTTTGCGCTATTCTCACTCTCCCCGAACGGCTTTTATGGAACGAATGACAAGGATCTTATAGATCCCCGCAAAGCCGATATCTTCTTCACCGACTTCAATGGCTCGTTTGCGATCTATGCGACCGCTGAATCTCTTGGGGTGGCTGTTAACTCAGGTTCTGGTCCACCAGTACGTATTGCGGATGACAATATCGATGCCCTAGACATCATTCTGAGCGGTGACTTCAACCATGACGATCGCGTTGATCTAAGGGATCTAAGCGTCTTGGCTTCTTCCTTTGGAGATTCAGCGACTTGGAGTGAAGGCGATGCAGATGGCTCGGGCGCCGTGGATCTCACAGACCTATCGCTGCTCGCATCGAACTTTAGTGCAGGCTCGCCGAAGGTGCCTGAACCAGCATCCACCCTACCTCTGCTCGGCCTACTCTTAACCCATGTGCGGACGTCTCGGACAGTTCGGTGAGTTCTTAGAGCTGGCAGCTGCCTTTGGGATCGAGTCGATTCTTGATGACTTTGGGCTGGCTCCTCGTTGGAACATCGCTCCAACCATGCCGATTGCGGTCCTTGCCGGAGAGAGCGGCAAGAAGCCTCGCGCTGAGCTGATGAGCTGGAACCTGTCGAAGCGGCCTGATCGAAAGCCGTGGTTCAACGGTCGAGTTGAACAGCTTGAGAACGATCAGTATCCAGGTCCGGTCTACAGGAAGCTCCTTCGTACTCGACGCTGCCTCGTACCCGCAGACAACTTCTACGAGTGGCAGGAGCTGGCAGACGGCTCAAAGAAACCCTACTCGCTGACATTGAAATCTGGCCAACCCTTCGCCTTCGGTGGGTTGTGGGATTCATGGCAGGACGGAGGAGGAGCGCTCATCCTCACACACCCGGCCAATGGCCTCATGGCATGGGTGCATAACCACGGGCCCAGGAAGCACTGCATGCCTTTGATTGTCCCGACTGAGAGGCAAGAGGAGTGGATGTCTGGCGATGACTTTGATTTCGAGGAAATGCCGGGGTTGATTGATGCGAGTCAGGCATCAGAGCTACTCGCGACTCCGCTCACCCGTCGAATCAGCAAGCGGGGTGCTGAGGGGCCGAGTCTTCTTGATGCGGATGGCGAAGCGACTGACCTGCCAAGAGAGTTGCCGGTTAAGCAGAGCTCGCTATTCGAGGACTAGGCTTCACCTGTTAGCTCGCGAGCGCTTCGACACACCAGACATAGCCCATATCGCAACAAGCAAAGGGGCAGGTGCTGGCGAAGGCACTGGCATAGGCGTTGTGTTGAAGTTGGTTGCCAAGATGGGCAGGTCAGCGAGATCGACGACACCATCGTTATTGAAATCACCATCGATCCAGCGTACTCCGACACTACGTCCAAAACTGCTCGCCAAGAAAGACAGATCAATGAGATCTACTTCGCCTGATACGTCTACATCGCCCCTTTCATAGCCCATGAAAGCAATATAGGAATCGTGATCCTCACTAGTATCGATATCGAATACGTCAATAGAACCATCACCATTGGTATCTGCATTGAACGCGCCATTAATTACCCGAAAGTTAGACGTAAGAAGCATATCGGTTGATTCGCTGTAGTCATCACTAAGCGCAAAATCAAAGATACTGTCATCACTAAGTATAGCATTTAACATATCACCATCGTCTACTGATAGAGTGGTTACAGGATTCGACATCAAGTCAATGGGTACGCCATCAATTTCAGCGTGCGTGACATACACATTGACTTCACTAAATTCAGATGCCGTAATATTGCCTGCCACAGTGCCGCCGCGTATGTTAACAATTGATCCTGCTGTCGCTCTCATCTCACCGTCAATAACCCCACCATATAGATCGGCGATGTGCTGAAAAGCCATGATGACATCACCCCGCACCTCGCCTCCGTACATAGTAAGAAATGATTGCTCTAGAGCAGGACCATCAACACTGTAATCACCCAATATACCATCATAAATGGTAAGGTTAGTGTCGTAGGCATTGCCCAAATATCCATCGTACATGAATGTTAGCCCCTCGCCTAGATTCTTTGATGGAGCACTTTGCGTACTACCCCCGAGTATGATTACCTCATCTGCAAAAGGGAAACTCCTTAAATTCGGTTCGGATTTCCCATAAACATTAACGGTTCCGCCCTGCACATTGACCAAGCTCTTACTAAGACGCGCGTGATAATCTACTATACTATCGACAAGAAGTAATCCGCCATCTACATTATCAATAAGCTCACCGCCCCAGAGTTCAAACCTACCGGATTGTCGTACAACTAGCTCATCCGGCGCACCGTTTAACGGAAGAATTATCTGTCCCGAGTACACCCCTAACTCATCGTAAGACCAGCTCATGTTATTCGACAGCGACAAGCTCCCTCCGATAAGGTTGACCCGCTTAATGTGACCGAGCGGCCCAACATCTGGCATGTTGCCTTCAGCGTAGATATTGATCACAGCATCAGCTGGTAGGACTTCGGGAAGCGTATCGCTTGGCAGGTTGAACACGCTGGCGGAAACAGGCGTAGCGAAGAAGAGGGCTACAACTAGGCAAGCCGTCAAACAGGCCTCGGATAGTGAGAATAGAGATACACGCGGCACAACGACCTCCTTGCGAGCGATTTGGCTTATTCACGACTGTGAAAAAAACGCCTCTAGATTGCAAGATCGTAACAGCATTTCCTTCTGATCTCCATATCTTCACTGTTTGTCATTCGCCTAACGCCACTCAATAAGTGAATCCAAAGCAGCACATGTCTGTGGTACGATTTTGTTCAAAAGGAGAAAGAAAGATGAGTACTCGTCCAGGGATCTTGTTTGCTTTTAGCTTTCTGCTGTACTCGACGACTTGCCTGTACGCAGTATCGCCAAGTTTTGTCGGGATTGACTTTCTTGATGAAGGCCTCCCTTTTGCTCGTGCACTGGGCGTAAGCGGTGACGGTTCTACCGTTGTTGGCTTCCAGGCATGGAGCCCAACCGGGAGTAATGAGTTCTCAACACAGGCGATCATCTGGACTGCTCATGAAGGCGTACAGCTACTCGGGCAACTGCCGACTGGAGAATCTAGCGCGGCTGCTACTGCTACGAATCAGGATGGTTCTGTTGTGGTCGGCACGCTTGGCAACGATTTCTTCTTCAGCAAAAGCTCGGGTGCAGAAGCATTTCGCTGGACATCAACAGAGGGCTACGAAGGCCTAGGGCAATTATCAGATGGTGTGAACTTCAGCTTCGCTACGTCCGTCAGCGATGATGGCTCGGTCATTGGGGGCTATGCAGATATCCTGCGCACGGGAGCTTCAGAGGCACGTGAAGACGGCTTTCGCTGGACGCGTGACACTGGACTTACGGAGCTGAGTCAGTTCAGCCCGCTCATAAATCCACGACGTATCTATGGCATGAACGAGGATGGAACAACGCTAGTTGGGTCATTTACGTTTGGCAGCTCAGGCCCGGTCTACAGTTACATCCTGCCGCCATCGGGCAATGAACGGTACCTCCAAGGCTTTACACCTGTTTCAGAGTTCAGTCGAGCGACAGCCATGAGTGATGATGGCCAAGTTATGGTCGGTTTCGGTGACTACACGCTTGATCGCAGAACCGTAACTGGTGACCCCCTGGCATACCGCTGGACTGAATCAGAGGGCTTTCAATCACTGGGGTTCTTAGAGGGCGACAGTGCAAGTGAAGCATTGGATATCAGTGGCGATGGTGAAACGATCGTGGGTCGGAGCGGCCTGAGCGCCTTCATTTGGACCGCAGATAGCGGCATGAGAGCACTCTCAGATGCCCTGATTGATGAAGGTATCGATCTTCAAGGCTGGTCTCTACAGGTAGCAACGGGCGTATCGGATGACGGCACGGTGATCTCTGGCTACGGCATGAATCCTCAAGGCCAAGTCGCAGGGTGGGTTGCATCCATACCTGAGCCAGGCCAGTTAATGGGAATGAGTTTGCTTGCTGCTCTATCGCTGCGGAGCAGAAGCCGTTTTGCTTACGCTTCTATTGAGGTCGCTCTGCGTAAGAATCATCTAGCGGATTGAAGAGCCCTACTCATTCCACCCAAGCTCATCGTAAAGCCGATTCCTAGCCGTCCTCATAGCGACTACGGCTGGGGAGTCGGCGTTGAGGGTCTCTTCACCATCTCGGGTGCGGCTGACGCCACCGTTCTTTGACTCCAGTTCGTCCTCTACCGCAAAGATCGCATCAGCCAGCCATTCCCGTCTGACATCGTTCAACGAAAGAGCACTTCCGCCACATCTCTCCCGATACAACCGCTTGATCTTTCGCCGGGGTGTATCGGGGATGCTTTGGAGGTAGTGACCTGCCCCCCCCTCAATCTGATCCGTTTCTTAGACTTAGTTCTGAGTGAGGGATCAAGGAGGAGCGGGCATGGGACGCAAGCGTCATTCGGCGGAGGAGATTTTGAACAAGCTTCGTGAGGCGGAGGGTTGCTGAGTCTGGTTGTATCTGTCGCTTAGATCTGCGGTCCGCTTGAGTTCATTCCCCATGCAGAGATCCGCTTTGACTGTATGTAGTCGGCGATGGCCCTTACACCGAATTCGCCTTGTACGCTGGACTGCGCGGTGCTCTCGGGCACCAAGGCGTCGAGCTGGGCGATGAGCTGCTCTGAGCGTTCGGGAATCATGGGCTTGGCCTGATCTTCGGGGCGGGGGGTCACTGGCAGCATGGCGGTCTCCTCTGATGTTGATGCTGACGGGTGGAACAAGACAAAAACGCAAGGGCAGCGTCAGTGAACGCGCACCTAGCGGGACGTTTCAGCGGCGGCCCTGACGGTGGCGAGGATGCCCAGACGGATGGCCTCGGGCAGGCTGGGCCATGCGGCGGCTATCTCCCCGAGGTCGCTGTCGGCGGGCGTCGCCATGGGGTCAAAACGGGTGGATGAGGTGGGAGTATGGGTGGGGGTGGAGGCTGCTTGGATATAAGTGCTTGTGTTTACTAGTACTTCTGCGGCGGGCTGGTAGCCTTCCAAGCTGAATGTTGAGGGTTCGAGTCCCTTCGCCCGCTTTGGTTGTTTTTGGCGGGGTGCGGTGTGGTTCTGTTGAGTCTTCGTCTGATGCGTTGATGCTCGGGGGAGGGGTTCTGGCTGTGGATGGGTTGGGGGGAGGTTTGTGTGTGAGTGGAGGCGTTTCTTCGGTGAGGTGGCTGGGTGAGGGGTCAGTGGTTATTGCGGTACTGCTGCCATTCGGCGAGGCGGGCTTCGCTGGTGAGGTTCCAGCGTCGGACTGCGCGGTCGAGTTTTTTCTGTATTCGGTCTCGGACGCGGGCCATTCCTTCGTGTGGTTCGACTGACCCGCGGTAGATCGAGTTGATGTTGACGTTCATTTCGGTGTTGTATTCGAGCCAGAGGGGGATGAGCGGGGTGGTGCGTGCGTTGGGGCTGGCGGCGAGGTCGATGAAGGTCTGTATGTAGGGGTTGGGGTGGTCCTGTAGGAATCGTTCGCTGGTATCAACGAGAGGGCTGAACTTTCGGTGACCGAGGCAGAGTTTCTCCATGGGCCCCTGTGTGTTGACGTACCGGATGAAGGCGAAGGCTTCATCGGGATATCGTGCACCTTTTGGTACGACAAGGACATCGCAATCGATGACGGTGACGTTGGGGATGTTCTCAGGATCGGCAGAGGGGAAGGGAGCGACTCCCCATTCGAGTCGGGGCGCGAACTGATCGACAAAGTTGTACATCCACACGCCCTGGATGACCATGGCGATCTGTCCTGTGAGGAAGGGTTCCTGGGGTGATCCGAAGTTACCGAAGGAGCTTCCGAAGGCGAGGATGTTGTTTCTGCCGTACTTTCTGGTGTAGCTGGCGATCCATTGCATGGCTTCGATGTTGGCTTGGGAATCGGGTGTGACCCGGGTGCCTTCTTCGTTGACAAGTGAGGCATCCCACCAGTAGCCCCACATGGGCAGCCACCAGCCGGGGTAGGTGGGTGAGTGTCCGAGTTGCATAATGCGGAACTGGGAGGATTTACGGTCGTCGGCGAGGTCGCTTTTTTCCTGGTCGGTCATATCCGTGTAGCGGACCTGCACTTTCTGGCCGTCACGGGTCAGTTCGACGATGGTGAGCTTTTCGGCCATGGCGTCGAGTTCGGCGATGGAGGTGGGTGGCTGTTCGGGGTCGAGACCGGCTTCACGGAAGCTTTGCTTGTTGTAGTGGAGCGCGACGGTGGCGGGTGTGGAGGGCAGGGCCCAGACGAACCCGCGATGGGTGACGGCATCCCATAGTGTGGGGTAGTAGTCGTCTGGCTGGATACCAGCCTGCTGGACGTATCCATCGAGTGGGGTGAGTGCATTTTTCTCGGCGTAGCTGGGGATCAGGTAGCTCCAGAGCCCTGCGATGTCTGGGGGGTTGCCGCCTGCGGTGGCGAGCAGGACTTTCTGATCGATGGAGCTGACGGAGAGGAATTTGACGAGGACACGGTCCTGGGAGGCGTTGTAGTCATCGACAACGCGTCGCATGGCTTCGGCTTCGAAGGTGTTCCATTTTTCCCAGTAGTTGAGGATGATTCGGCCGTCTGCGGTGCGTTGTTCGGCTTGTTCTCCGCAGGCGGTGAGTATTGTCAGCAGGCAGATCAGGCCGGTCAGGCGGGCGAGGCTGTTTAGGGACCGGTGGCTTCCTGAGGTCATGGTTTACGACTCCGTGCGGTCACTGACGGTGTTTCGTGATGGTCTGGTGGGAATCTGACTGAGTCACGGTTGCTGGGAGGAAGGTAGCAGGGTTTTGTTGGATGATGACACGGTTTCGCGTGCTGGGCGTCGAGATGTCCTGAAACGGCGTGGAGTTGTCGTATTAGCGGCCGGTCATTGGTTGGGGCGGTGTTATCCTTTTTGGGGAGCTTTCAGGATTTTCTCATGGTTCCTACAAGTGGTTTGTCGCTGCGTTTGGCGTGTTTATCCGTGGCGTTGGGTTGTTTTGGTGGCGGCATGGCCTCTGCATCGTCGCCTGATCCCTTCGCGGCTTACAACACGCTTCTGGGGACTCACACGATCCAGCCGACTTACAGTTTTACGGATGAAGGTTTGCTGGTCGAGACGGCCAAGCGTATCCGCGAGATGGGTTCGAATCTGATCAAGCTGTCGCTGAACGACGACAAGTATGCGGACATGGATGGGCTGTCCAACAATCTGACTGAGCTAGTTCAGACGGGTCAGTTCAAGCAGGTGCTGGACATGGATTTTTCTCATTATCACTTCTGGGCTTACAGCGAGGCGCGGAACGGGTGGAACAACGGAGACTACACGCAGGCCGAGCAGCTGACTGACTATCAGTCTTTCTATGATTTAACGCAGTATTTTCTGACGACCTACAGTGGTTCGGGGAAGCGATTCTATCTGGGTAACTGGGAGGGGGACTGGCACCTGCTGAAGGGTGAGGGGCCGCAGAGCAATCCGAGTCAGCAGCTGATTGATCAGATGATCGAGTGGTACAACGTTCGTCAGCGTGACCTGCCCCCGGTGCTTGTGCCAGTCGTAACGCTTACCACTGGCTGAACTCCAGGGGTTCCAGAGCCGCCCTTAGCGTAGCGGAGGGCGGCTCTGGAACCAAGGCCTCCGGCGTCGGCGGGCGGTAGCCCAGCGACGAATGAGGCCGGATCGTGTTGTAGTGAACCCGCCAACGCTCGATGAGCACCTTCGCCTCTCTGAGCGTGTCGAACTGTTCTCGTGCCAGCAGCTCATCTCTGAGCTTCCCATTGAAGCTCTCGACGTACCCGTTCTCCCAAGGGCTCCCCGGCTCGATGAAGAGCGTCTTCACGCCCACCTTCGCCAGCCTTTCGAGCACGTCGTCGTGCCGCAGCCTCCTCGCCACGTCAAGGCTCAGGCATTCCCGCGTGAACTCGTCGACCACCACCAGCATCCGGATCTTCCTGCCGTCCCGGGTCCGGTCCTCAACGAAGTCGTACGCCCAGACGTGATCCCTTTGCGTCGGTCGAAGGCGTACGCAGGAACCATCGTTGAGCCACAACCGACCGCGTTTAGGCTGTCTTTTCGGGACTTTGAGCCCTGCCCAACGCCAGATCCGCTCGACACGCTTGTGATTCACATCCCAGCCCTCGCGTCTGAGCAACGCCGTGATCCGCCGATACCCGTAACGCCCGAACGCCGCTGCCAGATCGATGATCCGACGCGTCAGCGGCTTCTCATCATCACGCTCGCTCGGCGCATAACGCTGCGTCGAACGAGGTTGCTTGAGAACCTGACAAGCCCGCCTCTCGGACACGCCCAGGCGGTCACGAACCGCCGTGACCGCCTGACGCGTCTTGCGCGGGCTCAGAAGTTTCCCCGAGCCACCTCCTCAAGGATCTGCTTGTCCAGACTCAGCTCCGCCACCAGCTTCTTCAGCCGGGCGTTCTCCTGCTCCAGTTCCTTGAACCGCTTGGCCTGGTCAGTCTTCAGACCCCCGTACTCGCGACGCCACTTGTAGAACGTCTGCTCGTGGACCCCGATCTGCTTGCAGACCGAAGCCACCGAGGCCCCCTGACTCATCAACACCTCCGCCTCACGAAGCTTGTTGACGATCTCCTCCGCCGAATGACGCTTGCGTCCCATGCCTGATCCTCCTTGATCCATGCCTCAGAACTAAGTCTAAGAAACGGATCAGATTGAGGGGGGCAGGCCAGTCCTTGCGAGCCCGACAAATGGTGGCGAGCGTTTGTACATTGCGGCGGCGAATGATTTTGGCACCAAGCAGGATTCCGATGGTATTTCCATCGATCTGGCGACGAATGGCCTGGCGGCTGGCTTTGGAGCCACCGGCGTTGGTAATGCCACCGTAACGGACCTGGTGAATGTGGAGATTGACGGTCAGACGACGGCCACGTTGACGCAGGCGTTCACGCTCACCGATCCCACGGATGGTCTGGTGCTTGGCTTTGGTGGCTATGGCACGGGCTATGGCATTGACAACATCATGATTGCCCCTGTGTTTTCGGGGTTGCTGGGTGATTTTGATGGTGATAGCGACGTGGATGCGGCCGATATCGATCTGCTGACAGGGGCGATTCGTGATGGGTCTGCTGATCTGCTTTACGACGTGGATGGTTCTGGCGTGGTGGATGATGCGGATCTGAGCGAGATGGTCGGTGGGGTATTGGGAACACTCCCGGGCGATGCGAACCTCGACTCGTTTGTTGACCTGATTGATCTATCGACGCTTGCTTCCAGTTTCAATGGCGCGTCTGGTTGGGCGGGCGGCAATTTCAACACCGACACCGTGGTCGACCTCATCGATCTTTCATTGCTGGCCTCCAACTTCGGGGCTGTGGCGAGCGTTCCCGAGCCTGCGGTCGCTGGTCTGCTGGTTGTTGGTTGTGTGGGCCTGCTTCGTCGTCGTTGAACCAGGGTGAAAGCCTTGATGTGTCTTGCAGCGACCGCGCATTCTGATTGGGTGCGCGGTTTTTTGGTTATTGATTCAGTCTCTCGCTTGCCGTGCGTGTTCAGTGAGCGTGGCAACGGGCGTGCTCTGCTTGATGCTGTTCGGGGCGTGGTCTCATCCGGCGTCGCTTGCCGGCGAAAAGTACAAGGATGAGTGAAGTTGCAGCGGGCTCGGGGATGGGGAGTGCGGACTGGCCGAAGTTGGCGGCGAGGAGGGAGAGGTCGATGAGGTTGATGGTCTTGTCGGCGTTGAAGTCGCCATCGGTCCAGGGGCCGGGTTGGTTGAAGTGGGCGGCAAGGATGGAGAGGTCGATGAGGTTGACGTTGCCGTCGGTGTTGGCGTCGCCTGGGAGTGCGTCGATGAGCGTGCGGAGCGCGACGTTATCGATGTAGACGGAGCCTGGTGCGAAGTTGGCCTGACCGAAGACGAAGGCGATGCGGGCTTCGACGGCGTTAGGGGGGACGACGGCTTCGAGGGTGTGGAGGAGCCAATCGTTTGGGATGGTCTGGTCGTCGGCGATGGTGGTTTCGAGGACGGAGATCATGGCGGGTGAGCCGAAGCCGCCGCCGAAAGTGGAGTAGAACTCGAGTTTCATGGTGGCGAAGCTGTCGGTGCCGCCGAGGGCGTCGAGTTCTTCGACGAAGGCGCTGGCGGAGAGCTCGATGCGTTCGCCTGGCGTGACCGTGAAGCCTTGGGCCACGCCGGAGTAATTAAGGGCGTTGGAGAAGTTGCCGGATAATTTCAGGGCGTCGTCGCCGGTGAAGGCTTGCTGGGTGGAGAGGGCGACGTTGGCTCCGCCGCCGAAGCGGTTCCAGCCGTTGAGGTTGTCTTCGAAGGCAGCGTTGGCGATCTGGTTGGGGCCTCGGAGTGATGGAGGCTGGGGGGTCTGGTCGAGTTCCCAGACGCGGACGTAGTCGACTTCCATCTGTTGGGGGAAGGAGGAAGAGGCATCGGGGTCGCCCCCGAAGTCACCGCCTATGGCGAGGTTGATGATGAGGGACATGGGGGCGTCGGAGATGGGCGCGGCGCTTTCGTGGACGGTGAAGTGGTGGTTGTCGTTGACGTAGAAGCGGATCTCTTCGGGTTCCCACTCGACGGCGTATGTGTTGAAGGTTTCGTGGAAGTTGACGGCCTGTCCCTGGGCATTGATCTCCTGGTACTCACCGTAGAGGAAGTTCGATGGCCAGGAGGGTCCCCAGTGGTAGGCGGAGGAGGTGGTGAAGGGATTGGAGCCGCGGTTCTCCATGATGTCGATCTCGCCGCCTGTGGGCCAGGGATGGGCGATCTCATCGGGGAGGAGCCAGATGGCGGGCCACATGCCCTGTGAGGTTGGGAGTTTGGCGCGGACTTCCCAGCGGCCATAGGTCTGTTCGAATTTGGTGCGGACGAGTCCGGAGCGGTAGGCCTTGCCGGCGAAGGGTTCGTCGGTGGCGGTGATGACGAGATTGCCATCGGCGACGGCGACCTGCTCGGGGAGGTAGTACTGTTTTTCGTTGTTGAAGCTGTCGCGTCGGTTGAGGACGTTCCAGAGGTCGGTGTTGATGGCAGTGCCGGAGAAGGTTTCTTCCCAAGCGAAGTTGAAGCCGGGTCGATCGAGGGGATCGGCGTGCAGGCTGGTGGCTCCCAGAAAAAGCAGGCAGGATGCGAGAGTGGGGGCGAGGGCTTGGGTCCGTCCGGACGACATGGGCGGGCTCCGATGATGTAACGGTGTTACTGAGGCCGAGTCAGGCGCAGAGAAAGAATAGGGCCAAATGTGACCTTGTCTAGTTACATGGGTGTTACACAGGGAAATACTTGTGGGTGGGGTGGTTCAGGGGGTTTGGCGGGTTCTGCGGCGGGTGATGAAGGGGGCGGCAAGCGCGAGGGCGAGGGTGGGTTCGGGGATGGGGATGGCGGAAGCGCCGAAGTTGGAGGCGAGCAAGGAGAGGTCGATGAGGTCGATGAGGCCGTCGCCGTTGAAGTCACCTTGGGACCAGGTTTTATCGGGGTCGTTGAAGTTGGAGGCGAGGAGGGAGAGGTCGATGAGGTCGACATTCATGTCGAGGTTGGCGTCGCCGATGAGGGCTCGGGTGACTAGTACGTCGTCGACATCGTAGGTGACGGCGAGCGCGGTGCCGTCGCCTAGGTCGATGTTGAGGATGCGGTCGAAGGTCCCGGTGATCGGTGTGGAGCCGTCGACGATGACCTCTGGTGCGTAGGTTGTGAGGAAGAGGAAGTCGTCGCCTGGATCGGGGATGAGGCCGAGTTCGCCGTCGAGTTGGATGGAGGTGGCGTTCAAGATGACGAGGCGGTCTAGGCTGTTGATGTTTGGGATTTTGCCGATGTCGAGGACGCCATCGATGGTCTGGGTGTAGTCGCCGATGATGGTGAGATCGTGAATGCCCTGCGGGGTGTTGGAGCTGTTGGCGATGATGGTGCCGTCGTTGAACACTGGCAGGCTGTTGCTGGCATCGATGAGGGCGTCGCCAGTGAGGATGCCGCCTTGCTCGATGGTGAGTGTGCCGTTGGCGTTGAAGGTCGCGCCGGCTTGTATTTCGAGGCGTCCGCTTTGGCGGATATCGACGTCACCCGTTCCGGTGTTAAAGACTGCGCCGTCGGCGACGCGGACTGTGGCGTCGACAGCTGATGCCCCGCCAACCCTCAGGGCTGCATTGCCTCTTTGTGTGAACTCGGAGCCGGGGTTGATGACTTCGACGAGAGCGGAGCCGGCGATATCGGTGCCGACGTTCAGACCATTAGCCGTGACACTACCACCTGACTCAACAACCAGGTTGCCTCCTGGCGTCACGCCAAAGAGGACTACGAATGTGGCGAGATCGATGCTAGATGCCTGAAAGTCAGCGGTGGCTCCGTTGCGGACAACGATGTCACCGAGGCTGCCGCCTGTGCCGACGGCCATAGCGCCGTTGTTGGTGAGGTGCGTTTTTACGGATGAGCCGGCTCCATCCACGATCAGGAAGCCGTCGCTGGAGTCGCCTACGTCGAAGAGCCCGTCGATCGAGAGCGTTCCGCCTGAGAGTACTTCGATCGTATTCATCCCATTAATTGTGTAGCTTCCTGCGCTGGTGAGTGAGCCCTGGTTCTGGATGGTGGTTTTGCGGCCCATGGCTACGTCGAGGAAGCCTGAGGCATCGATATTGACCTGGCCGCCATCGATGTTGATATCGCCTTCGGCACGGAAGTCGGCGAGGTTGTTGATGTTGATCTGGCCGCCCTTCTGAACGATGATTCCGGCAGAGCCTGTGACGAATCGCGCGTTATCGTCGATGTTGAGTTGCGCGCCTGTGGTGCCTGTGCTGCCGACGATGAGTTCGCTCGAGCCGGATTGCTGGAGTTCTGTGTCGATCCCGCTGACGAGGATCTCGCCGGTGCTATTGGAGAGGCCATTGGAGAGGTAGATGTTGTCGGCTGAGACGAATGCGCCGGCGAGGACTTCGAGCTTGATCTGGTTGGTTTCGGCGGCGCTGTTGTCGTTGATGTTGATGTTTGTAAAGCTGGCTTCGGCTTTGTTTGTAATGGTAACGAGGGCGGTTCCGCCGTTGGCTCCCATCGTAAGTTCGGCTCTGGTGAGTCTGGAGAGCTCGCCATCGATGAGGACGTTATCGGTTTGCGCGAAGTAGGTACCGAGTTGCATGGTGGCGTTCTCGAGATCGACGGTGCCGCCGATGACTTCGAGACTGGAACCGAAGAATCTTGTGCCGCCGGGTAGTTGGACGTTGGGTGTGAATCTGGTGCCATCGACACGGATGGTGGTTCCTTCTGGCTCGAAGAGTGCCTCCTGTCGGAAGAGGCCTTCGTCTTCGACGGAGAGTTCGACGCCAGTGGCAAAGTCCACGGTGGCGGTTCCACGGAAATCGACCTCGCCCTCGATAGCGAGGTTATCTACGAATCCGGCTGTAGAGCCGGTCAGCCCGAGGATGCGTTGGTCCGGGAGAATGCCGACGGGGATTCGGCTGTCGAGATGACCACCACTTGCCAGGGTGATTCCGCTTGTTGGGTCGAGGTCAAGTGAGCCGCGTAGCCATTCGACGAGTCCCGAGACGAATAGATCACGAAAACGAAGTTCGCCATCGAGGAGACGGAGTAGGCCTCCGGATTCGACTGTGACGTCTGTGGCGGTAAAAACACCGTCATCAATCTGTATATCCCCGTTACTTCTGATGAGTGTCTGGCCGTTGACTCTCATCGCCCCGTCGAGAATCAGGACTCTGCCTGAACCGGTTTGTGCGACGACGAGATCGCCATTGATGGTGCGCGTGCTGCTCGGGTTGTCGTAGACGAACTGTGCTGTGAATGGCCCGAGGCTATCGGTACCGATTTTGAAGTCTTCGAGTTGGCTGATGCCCGTGCCTATTGGATTGGAGAAGAAGTCTGTCACCCGAAGGATGTTGGCATCTGCGACGATGTCGATGGCCCAGGTGCCTGTGTCGTTGTTTGAGAAGTCTCGAAGATTCAGCTCATAACCGGGGGTCGCGTTGAGGCCGGAGGTAGGGAGGGTGTCGCCTGTGTCGGCGAAGCCGGGCCAGCTGATAAGTGAATCGAGTGCGCGGGTGGGGCCGGGTGCTCCGTCGTCGTTGACGACGTTGAGAGATTGGGTTGTTTCAGAGAGCGTGAGGACCGAATCGACGTTTGAGGGGAGAATCAAATCGCCTGCTGCGTTGGTGCCACCGGCTGACCCCCAGGTTTCGATGCGGAGCGTGTTGGCGGTGGTGGCGGGGTCAGTCAGTTCCAGTTCAATAAACTGCGAACCTGCAACGGTTGTGATCTCGCCGGTCAGGGAGAAGTACGCAACTTGTGCTTGCACTTGAGGGCTTGTGAGGCAGAGTGTGGCGGCGAGGAGTGATCCGGTGGTGAAGGCGCGGGATCGCGGCATGGTTCTCTTCTCCGTGATGTTGAATTTCTCTGTTTAGATCAAACTGGATCCTCCATAAGATAGCTCCAAGGCGCGGGTTTTCCCACCCCTAAGCAGGGTGTTAGATGTTCTTCTGCTTTCCCTGCTCGTTGTCGGCGGTCAGGAGGCTTGTTGGGCTGCTTCGACGACTGACGGCCAGGAGACCTGCGAGGAGGAGGGCGGAGGTGGGTTCGGGGATTTCGATGCCGTAGCCTTGGGCGAAGGCGAGGCCGAAGTTCTTGCCCATTTCTTCGTAGTAGGCGATGGGGCGTTCAAAGCCGAACATGGTTTCGAAGGTGACGTCGACTTCGGCGTTAAGGAAGAACTCGGCGAAGTTGGCGGAGGTCCAGTTGGTGCTGGAGGAGTCGGTCTGGAGGATGTTGGGCTGGATGGTCAGGAGGGATTGCCAGAAGGGGCTGAGGTCGTCGCCCTGGTCTTCTTCGATGAAGCCGAAGTCGTCGCCTGGGAAGGCGGGGATGGTGGAGTGGAAGTCGATGAAGTAGTCGACGGTTTCGCCTGGGGTGGCGGTGATATCGACCTGCATGGCTTCGCCGTTGATGCGGATGTCGTCGTGACCGATCCAGTTGTCGGGGCTCCAGCGGCCGTTGGGTTCGGTGTTGGGGTTCTGGACCGTCGCGCGGTTGTTGCCGGCGAAGACGCCATCGGGGTTGGTGGTGGGGTAGGCGAAGACTTCAGCGATGTCGCGGAGCTTGGCGGCGACGGGGTCGTCGGAGATCATCCAGTCGATGAAGGCTTCGTAGGTGAGTCGGCCGAGGGTTTCGCCGGCGTGCATGCCGGTCATGACGACGATTTTCTTCTTGGGTACGCGTCGGCTGTCGGTGGCGGGGTTGGTGATGCGGTAGGCGTAGATTTCGCGGGGGTTGATGGTGCGGCCGAGGTCGTCGATGCCGCCGGGTGAGAGGCCGAGGACGCCGTTCTCGTCGGCGGAGAGGGTGGGTTCGGCCCAGGGGCTTTCGAGGACTTTCTGGCTGTGGGCCTGGGAGCGGCCGTACGAGTAGGGGAAGGCGTAGGCGACGTAGACGTCGTTCTGGGTGAAGGGGTTGTCGTTAAAGAAGGTGTAGCCGCCGCCTCGGCTGCGGAAGCCGTTATCGAAGTAGTGCCAGTTCTCCTGATCGTAGGAGTAGACCATCGAGTGGCCGTCGAGTCGAGAGGCTCCGCCGGCGAAGTTGGAGGAGATACGGAAGTCGGGTCGGACGGACTGGACATCGGAGGCTTTGAAGTGGAGCCAGCGCCAGCGGTCGCCGCCGTAGTAGTTGTCACGTCCGACGAGGCTGACGGTGCTGCCGGTGACGGACCAGGATTCGAGGGAGCCGTGATCGAAGTCGGCATCGAGGGTGATGGCGTGGCTGGCGGCGGTGAGGGCGAGGGTGGCGGCGAATGCGGCGATCGTCGTCTTCATGGCGGGCTCTCTCGTCGGCGATGATTTTTAGGGAGGCGGTTACGTCGATGCCTCGTATCTATAAGCCTACACCGGAGATGGGCGGAAACAAGCCTTGTTCGTGCGGATGGCGGAATAGGCAAGCTGCCGGGGGTGGGTGATGTCCTGAGCGGGGTGTGGTCGATATTCAGGGTGTGATTAAGTGGTTTTATCCGAGTACGGTTCTGGCTCTGGTGCTGATGGTGGTGGTTGGCGCGTTTTCGTATCGGTTGGGTAAGGATCGGCTGGCAGCGGAGGTGTATCGGGATCGATTGGTGGCGTTGCAGGGTGAACATGGGGCGTTGATTGAGCAGTACAACCGTGCGGTGAAGCGGACGGCGGTGACGGAGCTGGATGTAACGCGGGAGTCGGTTTCGGTGACGGTGCGGACAGCGGAGGGGGTGTTGAAGACGGTGGCGACGCCTTATGACCCATCGGGCGAGGTATTTCTGGATTATGTGGTGGTGGGTGGGAGGTTGTGGATTCGTCGGGTGTTCGATGAGCACACCCCGCCTAACCGTGGGGTGGTGATTGATCCGGCGTTGGCGGAGATCGACTGGACGGATCCGGAGGTGGATCACGGGAAAGCGGCTTATCGCGCTTTGTCGCCTGGGCGTTGGCGGCTGGCGGTTTCGGGGGATGGGGCGTTGACGCTTCGGCGGATTGAGGGCGAGGGTGATGAAGACGCGCTGGTGTCTTCGGTGGAAGTGCGGGAGTTTGAGCCGGTGGAGGAGGCCGATCGGGCGATCGAGCGGATCACGTTTGTGGATGTGCTGCGTGGGGTGTTTGGGGAGTGAGTCGATAAGGTGTGGGGTGTGAGTCGGCTTTCATCAATGAAGGGATAAGCTGTGGAGCTGAAGGTTTTCCGTCATATGTGGGGCGTTACGGACCCTGTCGAGGATTGCTTTGCGCGGTTCAAGGCGAAGGGGTACGACGGAGTGGAGTTCCCGTCGGCTGACAAGATGACGCAGGATGTAACGGCAGAAACGTTGCGCGGGGCGCTGGAAACGCATGGGCTGATGAGTTCGTTGCAGACTTTCACGGCGGGCACGACGGTGGCGGAGCATGTGCGATCGTTTCGGGAGGAATTGGATCTCGTGCTGCCATTCAAGCCGGCGAGGTTGGCTTGTCATAGTGGGGCGGATTGGTTCTCGGTGAAAGATGCGATCGGTTTCTACCGGGAGATCGTGAAGATCGAGCAGGATCTGGGGATTACGGTTGCGCATGAGACGCATCGCGGGCGGGTTTTTTACAACCCGTGGACGACGCGTGATGTGCTGCAGGAGGTGCCTGAGGTGAAGGTGCTTTGTGATTACAGCCACTGGGTTTGTGTGTGCGAGCGGATTCCGGATGAGCCGGAGATCTTTGAGTTGTGTGCAGATCGTTGTGAGCATCTTCATGCTCGGATTGGTTATGCGGAGGGCCCTCAGGTGACGGATCCGGATGCGCCCGAGTTTGCGGAGCAGCGTGCGGCGCATGAGGGATGGTGGCGGCAGATTTGGGACAAGCAGCGTGAGCGAGGCGATTCGGTCACCACGGTGACGCCTGAGTTCGGCCCGCCGCCTTATCTGCACACGCTGCCTTTCAGTGAGAAGCCGGTGGCGGATCTGGAGGATTTGTGTGATCGGCAGGCGGGGAATCTGAGGGCGTTGTTCAAGCGAACGTTCTAGCTGCTGAAGTGATCGAGGATGAGGTTGTGGATGGCGCTGCTGGGGAGGGGTGATCGTGATGGCTGGAGGTGGGTGGGTGTGATGAGGAGGGGTGCGTTGGTGGTGTGTGGTTCGGATGGGCGACCGTGGGTACCGCGGACGAGGCTGTTGTCGAGGGGGATGACGTCAAGGAGGTTGCGGAAGCCGAGTTTGCGTGCGAGAAGCCGGCGGGCGATGTGGAGCTGGGGGAAGCGGAGGTTGGGGTCGAGGAAGAGTTCACGGGGGTCATAGCCGGGTTTGCGGTGGATGTTGACGGTGCGGGCGTAGTCGGGCGCGCGGTGGTCGTCGAGCCAGAAGTCGTAGGCGAACCAGTGGCCGGGTTCCGGGATGAGGACGATGTCGCCTGAGCGGGGGTGGTTGAGGTGGTGGGTGGCGAGAGTATGGCTGTTCAGCGTCTGTTGGATGCCGGGCGTGTTCTCGAAAAGGTGGCGGATGGGTTCGATGTCGTTCGGATCGTGGATGTATATGTGGGCGATCTGGTGGTCGGCAATGGCGAGAGCGCGGGAGCCGTGGGTGTCGATTTCGTCGAGGCCGTCTTCGGAGCGGACCTGGAGATAGCCGTGTTCGCGGAGGGTGCGGTTGGGGGTGATGGCAGCAGTGGCGGTCTCGATGGCGTATTCGCTGAGAATGAGGATGTCGTAGTCGAGCGACTGGAGGTGGTTGATGAGGCTGCCGGCGGTGGTGTCGATGGCTTGGACTTCGGCGGGGATGTTGGCGTGGTTGGGGCCGAGTTTCTGGAGGGGGTAGTCGAGGTGGGGGAGGTAGACGAGGAGGAGGTTGGGCTGGTACTGGGTGACGATGTGTTTGGCGGCGTTGGCGATCCAGTTGGAGGATCTGATGTTGGCGGCGGGGCCCCAGAACTTGAAGAGGGGGAAGGTGCCGAGCCTGGCTTGGAGTTCGTCGCGGAGGGTGAGGGGCTGGGTGTAGCAATCGGGGAGTTTGCGGCCATCGGCCTTGTAGATGGGTCGGGGGGTGACTGTGATGTTGGCGGTGGTGGCCATGTTGAACCACCAGAAGAGGTTGGCACAGGTGAAGGCGGGGTCTTGTTGTTTGAGGGTGTCCCAGAGGCTAGGTGCCTGGACGAGTCGGTTGGACTGTTTCCAGAAGCGGACTTCGGACTGATCGCGTTCGTACCAGCCGTTGGCGACGACGCCATGGGTGCTGGGCGGGGTGCCGGTAAGGATGGAGCTCTGGACGGTGGAGGTGACGGCGGGGAAGACGGGTTGGAGGGGTGTGACCGATCCGGATTCGGCGAAGCGGGTGAGGCAGGGCGCGTGCTGCAGAAGGTCCTGCGTGAGGGCGACGAGGTTGAGGACGGCGAGTTTTCTGGATGATGCAGGCATGGTTCGATGATGCGTGCTACGGGGATCAGCTGCCGGGGATGAGCCTGTGCAGGAGCAGGGTGAGGAGGGCGCAGAGGACGGCGATGACTGTGGCGGTGGGTTCGCCGGCGAAGAAGATCCAGATGGCATCGTGGAGGCAGAAGCCGGCAATGGCGAGCTGGACCAGCTGGGGGCGGCCGGGGATGTTGGCTTCGTGGCGGGCGAGTTGAGTGATGATTTCGGTGTAGAGGAAGGTGGTGATGACAAGTATCTGGACAACAGGCGTGATTGCCAGGCCCAGCCAGGCGCAGGTGATGATGGGGATCAAAGCGCGACAGGCGGACATGACGCGAGCGCCGAGGAAGGACTTGCGTGGGAGGGCGTTGTAGAGGCCGACGAGGATGATCAGCAGGAACAACCAGGGGAGCGCGGATCGGGCGTGGATGCCGGCGAGTGCGACGGCGAGGCCGATGAGGATGACGGCGAGGAGTCTGGCGAGAAAGAGGGCGATGCGGCCGGAGGGAATGGGGCGGTCGGGTCGTTCGTATCGGTCGATGAATCGATCGGTGAGGTCGTTGAGGATCATGCCGGCTGCGTAGACGCAGGCGATGGCGAGGAAGCAGAGCCACCAGCGGTGGCCGATGGCGGCGGCGGCGAGGCCGGCGGTGGTGCTGGTGGCGAGGATGTTGGTGGCGATGGTGGGGAGGTTGCTGGCGCGGGTGAGACGGAGATAGTCGAGGGGCATGCCGATCATGGGGAGGTGATCGTAGCGAAGTGGTTCCGCGCCCAGCGGAGTTCTTCGGCGATCCCGGCGGCGAGGGTGTGGGTCCAGATGTCTTTAGGGAGCTGCGGCCAGGCGTAGGTTTCTACTTCGAAGGCGGTGGTGCCGTTGCTGAGAGCGGTGGTGATGGCGTCGGGTATGGTGTGGCTGGTGGTGGTGAGTTGGCCGACGTGGTCGAGGAAGATGGGGACGTGGAAGTGGACGCGGGCTTCGTCGATGGGCGCTTTGTGGGTCAGGGCTTCGGGCAGGTCGTCGTAGAAGGTGCTTTGCGCGCCCGAACGGATGAGGGTTTGGTGGAGGTAGCGGGGTTCGTGGATGTGCTGTAGGTGTGCGAAGGATTCTTGGTTGGCGATGAGGGCGGATGAGATCTGGATTTTGTTGACTGCGATTTGGTGGTCGCGATATTTGTTGAGGACGGTGGTCTGGTTTTCGTTCATCATGGCGGCGTGGCAGGTGTCGTGGGTGACGCCCAGGTAGCGATGGATGCGTTCGGGGTTGCCATTTGTGCGGAGGCGATCAAAGAGATCGACGGGGTGTTGGGCGAGGTCGAGGCAGCAGCCGGGTTCGGGTTCGAGGTCGACGGTGATGCGGCGGTTGGTTTGGCTCTCTAGTTGTTCGAGATACTCCGAGAGTTGGATGAGGTGCTTGATGGCTTGGTCGATCCGGTCGTCGTTGGCTTGGGCGCGCCAGCCGATCGGGAGGGTGGAGATGCTGAGGGCGTCGATGTACTCGGGGGCGAGTCGGACGAGGAGGGTGGCGAGGGTTTTGGTGTGTCTGAGTCGGGCGGGTTCCCACCAGGCGGGGCTGTAGACGGCGTGCTTGACGACGGGCTGGTGGAAGTTGTATTGGGGGAAGCCGTTAAGGGTGAAGGCTTCGAGGTGGTGATTGGTCAGCCATTCGCGGAAGTGTTTGGCGTTGTCGTTCTCAGAGAGTTCCAGGGCGACGGGTTCGGGCAGCCAGAGGCCGATGGGGAGTGTGGGTTGTCGGAGTTGTTCGCGGACGGCGGTGCCGTGGGTGCGGAGGTTGTGTTTGAGCTCGTCGAGGCTGGTGGCGGGGTGGACGTTGGTGCCGTAGCCGAGGATGGGCGGCGGGTTGGTTGGATCAGACATGGGTTTTGAAGTTGGTGCACTGGCTGAGGAAAGCGAATGGGTTGTCGTAGGTGATGCGATGGATGAGGTCGTCGGGGTGCTGGCGGGCCTTCATCTCGGCGCGGAAGCGGGGGACGGAGAGCGGGTCGCAGGGTCCCCAATCGCCGGCCGAGTTGACCCAAAGGCGCTCGCTGCCGTAAGTCTCGATGATGTCGGCGGCGCGCTGGGGTGTGCACTTGGTGTCGGGGTAGAGGGTCATGCCGGCCCAGTAGCCGCGGTCGAGGACGAGGTCGACGGTGTGTTCCTCGACGTGGTCGATGAGGATGTGTTGCGGGTTGATGGAGCCGTTGCGTTCGATGGCGTCCATGATGAGGAGAGTGCCTTTGCGTTTGTCCTCGAGGTGAGGGGTGTGGACGAGGATGGGAAGGTTGTGTTCGGCGGCGAGGCCGATCTGTTCTTCGAGGATGGTGAGTTCGTTGCGGGTGTTCTTGTTGAGGCCGATCTCGCCGATGCCCAGGACGTTGGGGGCGTTGAGGAAGCCGGGGATAAGTTGGATGACTTCGCGGGCGAGGCCGAGGTCGTTGGCTTCTTTGGGGTTGATGCAGAGCCAGGCGTGGTGGGCGATGTGGTAGCGGGCGGCTCGCTGGGGTTCGACGTGGGTGAGTTGGTGGAAGTAGTCGGCGAAGCCTTCGGCGGAGCCGCGGTCGAAGCCGGCCCAGAAGGCGGGCTCGGTGATGGCGACGCAGCCGGCGTGAGCCATGCGCACGTAGTCGTCCGTGGTGCGGCTGACCATGTGAATGTGGGGGTCGATGTAGTTCATGGCTGGGCGGTGGTCGGTGGAACGCCTAGGGCGGACTGACTGGCGGGTGTCGCGATGGGTTCGGTGGTGAGGTCACTCATCGACTCGAGCAGTCGGCGGGCGCGGTGCGGCTGGTTGTCGGCAAGGATGGCGAGTGCCTTTTGGATGGCGGTGACGCGGGGGTCGGCGGAGTTGTCTTGAGACGGATCGGGCCGGGCTCGGTCGAGGCGGTCGAGGAAGGCGGCGACATCGAGGAGCCGGGCGCGGTGTTCGAGAAAGTCGCGGTCGAGGACCTGCTCTTGCGTGAGCGGGTGCGATTGCTCGTAGGTTTTAGCTGGCATGGCTTGGCTCTGCGGCAGTGAGTTGGTCGATGGCGTTACGGAGGGTGTGGGCTGTGAGTTCGTATGCGTCTCTGGGTTTGCCGATGCCGGCGAGCAGGGGGATGCGGAGTTGGCCGCCCAGGTGTTGGCGGAAGGTTTCGAGGCCTGCGAGGAGGCTGTCGGTTTGAGCGAGGAGCGGATCGGTAGTGGGGAGTTGGCAGGCGGCAAGGGTGCGGGAGATACGTTGGAGGTCGTATTCAGTGAGCCAACCTAGTTGGTGGCTGATGTGGGCGTCGAGGGCGAGTCCGATGGCGACGGCTTCACCATGGTTGAGTCGGTGGTTGGAGAGGGTTTCGAGTTGGTGAGCGGACCAGTGGCCGAGGTCAAGGGGTCGGGCGGTGGTGGTTTCGAAGGGATCGCCTGATGTAAGGATGTGCCGGGCGTGGAGATGAGCGGATCGTTGCCATAGAGGCTCGGTGGTTTCCTGGGTGATGTGGCCTTCGGCGGCGAGCTGCTCGACCTGTTGGAAAAGGTTGGCGTCTTTGAGCAGGGCGACCTTGATGACTTCGCTGAGGCCGGCGTGGAAGTCACGGGGTTTGAGCGAGGCCAGGAGGGTGGGGTCGTTGATGACGGCGTGGGGGACGTGGAAGGTGCCGAGAAGGTTTTTGAGGCCGCGATGGTTGATGGCATTCTTGACGGCGACGCCTGAGTCGGCCTGGGCGAGGGTGGTGGAGGGGATGCGGACGAGTCGTAGGCCACGGTGGAGGGTGGCGGCGGCGTAGCCGGCGACGTCGAGGAGTGCCCCGCCTGCGGCGACGACGAGGGTGGAGTGTCGGCAGAGGTTGGCGTCGATGGCGAGGTCGAGAATCTGGTGGAGGGTTTCGGGTGTGTTCTTCGAGGCCTCACCGGCGGGGAGGATGTGGAGGCCGGTCATGCCGGGGTGGGCGGCGAGTTTCTGTTTGAGGTCGGTGGCGAAGGTGGGCTGAGCAGCGGCGAGGCCGTCGTCAACGATCGCGAGGATGTGTGGCGAGTCGGTGAGGGTCTGGTCAAGCGTGGGGTTGTCGCGGCTCGTCAGGTGACGGGTGTGATGAAGCTGATAGGAAAGCTTGAGGTGGACATGAGGAGGCAGGGGGATGGGTTCGGGCGGGCACGACATAAGAGCAGGATGGACCGTCGGTCCTTTTAGAGCAGCAGTTCCTGGCCGGGTGTGATTTCGGCGGGGAGTGTGGCTGGGTCGAGGTCTTCCTTGTAGATAGCGGTGATCTGTGAGATCTCGATGGTCGCGTCGACCTTACCATCGGTGGTGAAGGGAACTTTGATGCCGAGTTCAGAGAGCCAGCGAGCGGAGCGGAGGGTCTGGATCTGCTTGCTGGTCTCGGGTGAGTCGTTGGCGGGATCCTGGCCGTCGGGGGTGTCGGCGTTCTTGATGGGGGCGAACTCGTCGGTGCGTTCGGTTTCGTAGACGATCGAGGTGGAGCAGATGGGCAGGGCGTCGAAGACGAAGGTTTCGAGCTTGACGGCGTTGGGTTCGGCGGGGTTGACGGTTTCGCCGGTCGCCGAGTCGAAGTAGGGGACTTTTTTGTCGGCACGGTGGAAGGGGAGGGCGAAGCCGGTGGCGGAGCGGTTGAGGGCTTCGACAAAGTCGCGACGGATGGCGTGGATGGCGATGGACCCGGCGCGGAAGCGGAGTTCGCCGTTTTCGAGGGTTTCGTAGGAGAGTTCGTCGGGGAGGTCGGAGTATTCGATGACGGTCATGCGGCCATCGACGAGGCAGAAGTTGCCGAGTTTCTCGGTGGGGTAGGCCTTGGGCAGCATCTTGGAGGACATCTGGCTGCCTGAGATGGCGTGGAGTCCGAGGAAGAGGGGATCGATGACGCGGACGATGGGGTTGTCGATCTGGGTGTAGGAGATGTGCTCGATGCCGTGCTTGCGCATGTCGTCGAGGGCGCCGGAGGTTTCGAGGGCTTTGAGTGAGCCGCCGTGGCCGTTGGGCGAGAGGGCGATGGAGCCTTTGGAGGCCATGAGGACCTTGCCGGTGGCGGGGTCGATGGCGGGCATCATGCCTTGGGGAAAGATCATGACCTGGTCTTCGGCGAGGCCGAAGTAGTCCTGGTGTTTGAGGAACGCGCGGGTGTCGGCGTCGTTGGCGGGGGAGGTCATGATGTACCAGCGGATCTGGACGCCGAAGCGGGCCTCGATCGCACGGATGTACTCGGCGAGGCAGCCGAAGAGCGGGAGCTTGCGGATGGGTGAGGCGGGGAAGGTGCCTTTGGGGGCGTCCCAGCCGAGCCGGGTGCCCTGGCCGCCGGCGACGGTGAAAGCGCAGACCTTGCCGGTGCGGACCATCTCGGAGCCGACCTCGAAGGCGGTGCCGTAGAGGGCTTTCTGGTCGGGGGAGGGGACGTTGGGGTACCAGGGGGCGGGCTCGATGTCGGTGGGGAGGGTGAACTTCGGTTTGTTACGGACGTGGGATTCGATCAGGTTGTTGACTTCGTGCCAGTCGACGGAGTGGACTTCGGCGAGGAGGGCCTGCTGCTCATCGGGTGTGAGCTGGTCGAAGTAGGCGAGGACGTGCTGCTGGCCGACGGCGGTGAGGGTTTCGAGGGCCAGCTCGTGCTGCTTGGTGGTGGTCTGCGTCATGGGATTCGCCGAAGGTTATCTGGTCGTTGATTTAGCCAGTTCGATTCTACTCAGGCATCGGGTGCTTTGGATTGCCAGATGGCCCGGCCGACGAAGAAAGGCCCGAGTTTTTCGAGGTAACGGGAGGTCTGGACGGTGGATCGCATGCGTGCAACGAGGGCTGAGAGGGGAAAGAGTTCTTTGGCGAAGAGGCCGAGGATGAAGTCATTGTCTTCGCCTGAGAGACCGTGTCCGGCGAGGCGGATGTCTCTGGCGAGGCCGGAACGGGTCCAGGTCATGCCGATTTTGGCGTGCTCGCCGAGGATCTCGCGTTGCTGCTGGTGTTCGAGGGTTTCGAAGGCCCCGGCGCGGCGGAGGGGGTACCAGATGGCCCAGGGCCATTCGGGGTCGAGCAGATGCCTGCGGGGCCGGTTGAGCAGGGTGTCTTCGAGGTCGGCTTCGTAGCCGAGGCTGTAGGTGCGGCCCATCATGGTGTAGTCATCTCGGATGCGAGCGTCCTGTAGCGCAGTTTGTTCGAAGAGTTGTCGGTTGGTGTGGATGAGTTTGCCGGGGTCTTCGTGGGCGATGGCGACGGCGTGGCCGCGGGGATCGCGGGCGTCGTCGTAGAGGGCTGCGCTGAGGCCGTCGGTTTGGAGGGTTGGCAGCAGGGACTGGATGGCATCTTGGCTGAGAGGCCGGGGTCCGGTGAAGGCAAAGAACTGGACGAAGAGGCGTCGGTCGGAGGTGACGTCTTTCGCGCCTCTTTCGGTCAGCACGACGGGTTCGAAAGCGATGTCGCGGGCGGGTCGGGTGTCACTCATGGTGACAGGTTAAAGCCATCGGGGGGCTTTGTGTGCAGGCCCGGGATCGTGCGTGGTGGTGCTGGGGCAGGTCTTGGGTCTTCAGCCTGACAGGTAGCGGAGGATGGCTGCGGCGGCGGGTGCGGCGGTTTCGATGCGCATGACGTGGGGTCCGAGCGACCAGGGTTGCCAGCCGGCGTCGATGAGTTGCTGGCGTTCGCGGTCGGACCAGCCGGCTTCGGGGCCGATGGCGACGGCGATGTCGGCCATGCGGGTGAGGTCTGCGGACGTGGGACCGGGCTCTGCGTCTGTGGTGTCGGCGAGGAGGCGGAGGGGCTGGGTCCAGTGGCAGAGGTCGGCGGTGGTGGCGGGGGCGTGGATGGCGAGGGCGTGGGTTCTGCGCGACTGTTTGAGGGCGGCGAGGGCTCGGCGCTCGTGGCGGGGCCGGGGTTTGGCGGTGGGCTGGACGACGGCGTGCTCGGTGGTGAGGGGCGTCCAGCTGTCGGCACCGACCTGGACGAGTTGATCGATCATGGCCTCGACGCGGGGGCCTTTGGGCACTGCCGAGGCGATGCAAATGGATGGAGCCGACTTTTGAACGTCGATCACCTTGTCGATCCGGGCCGTGACTTCGTGCTGGCTGGTGTCTGTCAGGGTGGCGGTGGCGAGGGTACCGGAGCCATCGATGAGTTCGATCCGGTCGCCTGGCTGTAGCCTGAGCGCGCGTCGGGCGTGGCGGGATTCTTCGGGGTCAAGGGTGATTTCGAGCGGCAGTCGATGATCGGCGTTCGGCTTGGGGAGCGCGTGCGCGTAGAATCGGTGTTTGGGAGGATCGCCCGTTGAGGGCTGGGGTGACTGATCTTCTCGGGCGTCGTGTCTGGTCACTCTAGTGGCTTGTTGGAGAGGGTCGATCGTCAGAAAAGCGGAGCGTGCCGGGCGTGCGCTCGTATCGTGATTGTGTACGCGTGTTCGTGTTGTGTCGAGGAAGCGTCTTGAACCAGCCGGCCAGCCCATCGCCGAACGACGGCCCCAGCCCCGCGCTGGATCCCTTTGAGCTGGACCGGCAGCTGGATGCGTTGCTTGACCGTATCGAGAGTGAAGTGCCGGGCACGGTTGCGGCGAAGCTGCGGCCCAACGCCAAGCAGACGACGGCGACGGCGCAGGCTGTTGAGACCTTGGAGGCGGAGCCAGAGTCAGCGGAGGATGCACCGGCCAAAGCGAACGAAGCGGATTCGGCGCTCGTCGACGATGCGGTGGACGAACACATCGAGGCGGCGGCGTCGGCGGTGGATGCGATCGCTGACGCTGTGGGGGAAGCCGAAGCGGAGGCGATGGGGTCTGAAGGAGAGGACTCGCCGGGCTGGGTGGCGGAGCTTGAGTCGGTTCTCGATGAGATGCAGACCGAGGCGTCGAAGACGACAGAGGAAGAACAATCACCGGACGAATCGGCAGCAGTTTCGATTCCGGATGCAGGGGTCAGCCGTGCGGACCCCGAGGTTAGTGAAGCCCTAGATGAGGTCATGCAGGAGGCGGAGGGCCTCGAGGATGTGACCGATCTGGTGGAGAAAGTCACCGCTCAAACACAGGCGGTGGCAGACGAGGCGGCGGCGGCTACCGAAGCACCTAAACCTAATGAGAAGAAGGGGGCGTCGGAGGCACCGGCAGATCCTGCGGCGTCGCTGACTGAGCAACTCGATGATCTGGTGGCTGAACTGGAAGCCGAAGGCGGCCAAGCACAGACATCTTCCGATTCGAAGGAGCGGGTAGGAGCCGAGGACGAGCCGGAGGTTGCTGCGGAGGAGGCTCAAGTTCTGGACGAACTGGACGCGGCGTTGGCTGAGCAGGTCGAAGCCGAGCTGGAAGGCGAGTTCGAGAGCGTGGCGGATATCACCGGCGAGGCGATGGCGGACCTGCCGCCGATTGTTCCGCGCGAGCCGGGTCCAGTGAAGCGTGACGATGTGCGTCAGGCCTCACGGGCCGAGGGGCATGAAAATAAAACGCCGGATCAAGACGAGGTCGCTGGTGGTTTTGTGACAGTCGCAGAGGCCACGGCCGAGGCTCCGGCGGATGAAGACGAGCTGGATGGGGATTTTGAGAGCGTTGAACAGGCCACCTCGGATCGTGCGGAAGCGGCGGATGAGGCCGAGTTGGAAGGGGACTTTGAGAGCGTTGAGCAGGCCACGAGCGACGGGGCGGCGGTGGCGACGCGGGACCAGAAGCAGGAGGAAGAGGCGGCTCTGGCGGCGATGGGGCTGGATGACGATTCGGCCAAGGTGGCGGCGGAATTGGATGCCGACGCGGCTGTGGCTGCGAGGCCTCCGAGGCAGGCTTCGGTTTCGGAAGATGTGGAGGGTTCCTCGACCAATCGGCTTGCGCAGCTGCTGGCTGTGGTGCGTGCGGGGTGTGCGGCAGTCAGTTATCCGTTGCGGGGGCTGCCGTCGGAGGTGCGTCAGACGCTTGGCTACATCGGGCTGGTGAATCTGTTCTCGGCGATGGTCCTGATGGTGTACGCCATCCTGTTTTAGTGTGATTCCGTTTGGCCGGGGTTGCTGAGAAAGTTCTGGAGCAGGACGGCGGCGGCGAGCGCATCTCTGCGCTGCTTCTTCTGTTTGTGCGTCAGGCCGGACTGAGCCATCTGGGCGTCGGCGGCGTCGGAGGTGAGTCGTTCGTCGGTGAGGTGGACGGTGAGGCCGGTGGCTTCTTCAAGCTGTTTGGCGAATGCGCGTGACAGTTTGGCGGCGGGGCCTTCGGTGTCGTCCATGTTCATCGGGAGGCCGAGGACCAAGGCATCGGGTTGCTCGCGGGTGATGGCCTGCTGGATGCGGCGGAGGCGTTCGGTTTCGGAACCGGTTTCGATCACTTCGAGGGGGGTGGCGATGGCGGTCTGGTCATCGGCGATGGCGAGGCCGGTTCGCTTGGCACCGGGATCAATGGCGAGGTAGCGCATGGCTAGAGGTAGCTGTCGCCGTGCTCGGTACCGATGGCGGCGTGGAGTTGCTTGATGCGTTCGGCGTCTTCGGCACGGCAGACAAGGGTGGCCTTGTCGGTGCGGATGATGATGAGGTCTTTGACGCCGATGGCGGCGATGAGGTGGTTGGGATCGTCGGAAGCGGCAAGCGTGTTCTTGCAGTCGAGCAGCAGGTGCTTGCAGCCTGAGGAGGTGTTCTCGTGGTCGTCGGGGTCTAGGGTCTGCTGGTAGCTTGGCCAGGAGCCGACATCGAGCCAGCGGACGGGCATGGGCAGCGCGGCGACGCGGAAGTTGTCGGCTTCGGAGGCGGGCTCCATGACGGCGAAGTCGATGCTGATCTTCTTGAGATTGGGATAGATCTCTGCGGCTTTGGCGGACCAGTCCGGGGTGTTCCAGGTCTGGGCGAGTTTGAGGATCTCGGTGTGGTTGTCGGGGGCGAACTGTTTGGTCGCATTGAGCAGGGTTTTGGCCTGCCAGACGAACATGCCGGAGTTCCAGAGGAAGCGATCGGCGCCGGCCTGGAGGTAGGACTCGGCGGTGGCGAGGTCGGGTTTTTCCTTGAAGGTACCGACGTTCCGAGCGCGGTCGGATTCGGGGAGCTGCGAGGTGAGTTCGAGGTAGCCGTAGCCGGTGGCGGGGTGGGTGGGCTGGACGCCGAAGGTGACGAGCAGGTCGTCGGCGGCTTCGGCTGTGTCATAGCCGGCGCTGGCGACTTCGCAGAAGGTGTCGACGGGCTCGATGAGCTGGTCAGCGGTGAAGATGCCGACGGTGGCCTCGGGATCGACCTCCTGGAGGACGGCACAGCTGAGGGCGACGGCGTTGAGGGTGTCGCGGCCGACGGGTTCGGCGATGAAACGATCGGCGGAGAGCGAGGGGATGCGGCTGAGCATGGCGTCCTTCATGCTCTCACCGGCGCAGATGTAGAGCCGGTCGGCATCGACGAGCTTGAGCAGGCGTTCGACGGCGAGTTCGAGCAGGGATTTGCCGTTGAACAGCGGGATGAGCTGCTTGGGCAGGTCGCGGGTGGACATGGGCCAGAGGCGCGTGCCCGACCCTCCGGCAATGATGACGGCGTATCTCATGCCAGCAGTTTAGCGGGTGGGTGTGAGGAGGCTTTAACGGTCGGGGCAGGCGGCGAGAAAGCGTGTCATCGAATCGACGACGGCGGCGATCTTGACGGCGTGGTCGACCTGCTCGGGGCCCATGCCAAGTGACAGGGCTTTGCGGGTGTGGGCTGCGACGCAGAGCTCGCAGGCGTTGATGGCGGAGACGCCGACGGAGATCAGCTCGGAGGTGGCGTTTGCGAAGGAGGTTTCTTTGAAGGTTTTGACGCGCAGGCCGGCGCGGAGGGCTTCGATATCGTCGTTGCCGGCCATGTGGCGGAACTTGAAGAGGGTGTTGTAGGTGGTGCAGATGGAGGCGATGGCGACGGCTTCGAGTCGCTGGGCTTCGGAGAGCACATCGGCGGTGATGTGATCGATCGCCTGGTAGGCGGACGTGCAGGGATTGAGAGAGATCGTGGCCCATGCGACGGCGGCGCGTTCGTGAGGTTCGAGGGGCCCGCCATCGATCAGCTGCGTTTTGAGATTGGTCCAGTGATCGGCGAGGAGGGCGGGGACCCTGGCTAGCTGCCAGAAGGCGGCGGGAGCCTGATGGACCTTGAGTTCGGTTGCGATGGTTTCGAGGAGCGCCTGGGTATCGGCTGGGATCTGGTTCCAGTCCGCCGGAGGGTTGGTGTTCATGGGGTCATCTTAGGATCAAGCAAGCTTTTGTGTAGCAGGCCATGAAAAACCGGTCTTTTGACCGGCCTCGCAGGAGGCAGGCAATACCCCGTATGGGATTTGAACCCATGTCGCCGCCGTGAGAGGGCGGTGTCCTAGGCCACTAGACGAACGGGGCGTCGAGCCCAGCATTATAGAAGGGGAAGGGAGAGGGTCCAGCGGGCGTGATGGCTCAGGCAATCCGGCAGAGGCTATGGGGATGGATGTCTAGGGCCGGGAGGTGTGGTTTGAGGTCGTTCATGAAGCGGCGGCCATCGGTGGTGTAGCCGGCGGTGGGCTTGAGGTCGGGCAGGTGGCGGATGAAGTAGCTGTTGAGACGATCCATCATCAGTTCGCGGCTGTACTTGGCGAGCATGGAGGCGAGGGCGACCGGGAAGTGGTTGCCGTCGGCCTTGGTCTCGAAGCTGACGGTGATGGTTCGGTCGGCTTCGGTGAGCTGGTAGGCGGAACGCTGCGGGGTTTCGTCGAGGATGCGGAGCTGGGCGTCGGGCAGGAGCATGGCGAGCAGTTCGCGGTAGCGGGTGCGGCCGGACTGGCGGTCGATGACGACGTGGGGGTGCTGGCGGCCGTGGTCGCGCCAGATGGCGATGAGGTGGCGGGCGACGTAGGTGAAGCTGGCGGAGGCTTTGGAGTGGGTTTTCGCGACGAGGTCGTTGAAGGTGTCTTCGAAGACCAGACTCAGGCCGAGGTCGCGGATCCTGACGTTGGCGGCGGTGAGGGTGGTCTGGAGCATGGACCGGGCGATGGCGTGCTCGCCGGGTGTCGAGGCGGTGGGTAGTGATTGCCAGGGGTGCTCGGCGGTGGGGGCGTACCAGGGCAGGTGATCGAGTTGCTGGTGAGTGGTTTCGCTTAGGGCGTCGAAGAAGAGGTCGGCCCGGGTGGTGTCGCAGCCGGCGGCGTGGGCGAAGGCGAGGCAGCTGGCTTCGAGATTGGTGAGTCCTGCGGTGCGGATACCGAATTTTTTTGAGTCGGCGACGACGAGTCGGCCTTTGCGGCCGGTGAGGGTCTTGTGGACAGCCCGGGTCACTAGGGACCAGACATCGATCGGCTGCTCGGGGTCGTCGGCGTCGGGCACTTCGATGACGGCGCGTGCGATGGTGAGAGGTCCGAGCAGCGGGCCGTAGCCGGCTTCGTCGATGCCGCAGAGCAGTCTCATCAGCGGACCCTCAGGGTCATCATGGCGTCGACGAGGCTGCTGCGGTGGTTGGCGAGGGCTTCGGCGGGGCCCCAGGCCTCGATGGTGTAGACGTAGCGGTCGGTGGCAACGAGGCCGAGGAGGTAGCTCTGCTCGACGGCGGCGACAGTCTTGGTGCCTTCGAGCATGGCGATGGGGGTCGAGGACTTGCCCCACCAGCGGCCGTTGAGCCGGTCCATGACCGGGACATCGACGGGGATGCCGAGCTGATCGATGAGGGTGTTGCGGGCGAGGCCGAGCCAGAAGTCGAGGCTGGCTTCGTCGTAGTTCTGGTGGCGGATGATCTTGAGGCCGACGCCATCGGCGGCGAGGGCCATCGTGACGTAGTCCTGCTGGTAGTGGCGGACAAAGGCTTCGGGCAGGTCGATGCGGACGCCATCGTCGTAGGATTCGGAGGTGGGGGGTGTGCGCGAGGGGTTGAGTAGTTCGAAGGCGAGCTTGTCGACCCAGACGAAGGGCATCGCGGGGTCGGTCGGCTCCTGCGGGACCTTGGCGTTGAGCATGACGGTGATGGTGGACATGGCGACCTGGTCGGCGAAGTAGCGGCGGCGGCCCTCGATCTGATCGATCTGGGTGTTGAGCCGGCGGAGCTCGCGTTCGATCTGGACGATGTCCTCGACGCGTTCGGCCTTTTCGAGCAGGGCGAGGAGGCGCTCTCGAGAGGTGGTGGCGGTTTGGAGTTCGATCTCGATATCGCGGACCTGAGAGGTGACATCCTGGGCGTTGATCTGCTGGTCGCGGACTTCGCCGATGCCGTTGATCTGCTCGATGGCGGTGTCGAACTGCTCGGGGGGCAGACGGAAGCGGATCATGCTGGAGCCCTGCTGCTCCATGTGTCCGCCCAGCGATTCGGCGTAGGCTTTGAGGTAGGTGAGGGTCGAGCTAACGTTCTCGACGGCGAGACGGAGGGTGGCGGTGTAGATGATTTCGCGGTCGGTGGTGGGGGTTTCGGAATCAAGGACAGTTGCGGGCACCGAGTCCGCTTCAGAACTCGCGAGTGCCAACCCACCCATTGCGCCGCTCTGACCAGCGAGATTTCGTACTGAGGAGCTTGTTGCATCGAGTCTTCTTTGTGACAACTCTGGCCAATGGCTGGGATAGACCAGCTTTTCTTCCTGATTTTCTGCAGGCATGACCTCTGCTAGTTGGATCCCCACGTAGGCCTCATATCCACTCTGCTCGGGCTGATTCGCGGCCGGCACCATGATCGCGATGACCAGGGCGAGGATGATGATGAGGGTGGCGAGGGCGATGAGTCGTTTGGCCCACATGGGGGTACTCCTGGGTCGGGTGGGGCTTGGATGAGAGCCGAGGTTACCCGAGTACAGACGCCTGGAGGTCGGCGGAGGTTCCCGCGACTCTTTCGAGGGTGGACCAGACGGCTTCGACGGCGACCTGGGCGATGAGTGAGGGGTCGTCGCGGTGTTGGCGGTAGTCGAACCTGAACCCGGGCCTGCGGGCCTCGGAAGGCTGGACGACGGCCATCTGGTGGCCGTAGGGGCCGACTCTGGCGGGATCGGTGGGGCCGAAGATGCCGACGACCGGCCGGAGGAGGCCCACGGCGAGGTGCAGGGCGGCGGAATCGTTGGAGACGACCATGCTGGAGGCACCGAGCAGGCCCATGAGGCGGCCGACGGTGGCGGTTTCGGGGAAGAACACGCGTTTGGAGACTTCGATATCGGTGTCGAGGGCGGCGCGGAGCGGGTTGAGTGATTCAGCCTCATGCGGGGCCGAGAGCACGAGGACCTTGCCGTTGGCATGGCGTTCATTGACGACACGGGTGATGAGCTTGGCCCAGCCGTCGAGCGGCCACTGCTTGCAGCCCCACTGGGCGGTGGGGGCGATGCAGAGATAGCCCTCGGCGGGATCGATGTCGCGGTCCTGGAGGTAGCTATGGGCCCAGCTGGCTTCTTCGGGCGGGGTGTAGAGGCGAAGATCCGGCTCTTTGGCGACCTGGACGCCATCGGCTCGGAGCAGGCCGAGCATGCGATCGACGGTGTGGACCTCATTCACCCGATGGCGTCGGTTGTAGGCGAAGCGGGCACCCTCGCGGGCGTCCGAAAAGCCGACGCGGTAGCGGCAACCCGAGAAGTAGGTGTAGAGCCCCGAGCGGGCGAGGCCCTGTAGGTCGTAGACGCGGTCGTAGCGGTGTTGGCGGAGATTTCGGGCGAGGCCGAAGCCGGCTTTCGTGGCCGACCAGCGCCAGCCAAAGCCCGAGAGGCCTTCGCGATCGAAGGGGATGGTGGCGTCGAGATCCGGGTGGCAGCGGATGGCGTCGGCGTAGGCGGGGTGGACCAGCCAGTCGATGGTGGTCTGCGGGAAGGTCTGTTTGAGGGCGACCAGGGCGGGGACGGTTCGGGCAACGTCGCCGAGGGCCGAGGGGCGCACGATCAGCATCCGGGTGCCGTCCCGGCTGCCCCTGCGACCTGGAACCTCAACGCCTCTGGCCATGACTGCCGATGATACTTGACCGTACTTCGAGGTGACAGCTTGCTTTATGCAGCGAAATCCTCAGACTTTGGGTCGAATCGTCACGGAACAGCGACCGGCGATGGCTCGCGAGCCATCGCTGGTGACGGGTAAGGCCTTTCTATGGCAACGGCACTGATCTCTGACATCCACGGCAACCTCGATGCGCTGCAAGCGGTGCTCGCGGACATCGACAGCAAGGGCATCGAGCAGATCATCTGCCTGGGCGACATCATTGGCTATGGCCCGAACCCACGGGAGTGCCTGGACCTGGTCAAGCAGCGATGCCTCTGGGCGTTGATGGGGAACCACGACTTCGCGGCGTTGTACGAGCCGACGGGCTTCAACGCGACAGCAGAGGCGGCGGCGTTCTGGACCCGGGCGGAGCTTGAATCGGAACCGGACCCGGCCCTGCGTCGGGAGCGGTGGGAGTTTCTGGGCAACCTTGGGATCCGTCAGGTGTTCGAGGGCGCGTTGTGCGTGCACGCGTCGCCTCGGCGGCCGATCAACGAGTACATCTTTCCGGACGACGTGATCACGAGCCCGCAGAAGGTTCAGCAGATCTTCGATCGCTTCAAGAGTGTCTGCTTTGTCGGGCACACGCATGTGCCGGGCGTGTTCACGGATGAGCCGGACTTCTACCCCCCTTCCGATCTTGGCGGGGCGTATCCGTTTTCGGAGGAAGAGAAGTGCATCGTGAATCCGGGATCGGTCGGTCAGCCGCGCGACCGTGATCCGCGTGCCTCTTACGCGGTCGTCGAGAACCAGCAGGTGAGCTTCTACCGAGTCGATTACGACATCGATGCGGTGGTCGCGAAGTTCGAGCAGATCCCTGAACTCAATGATTTTCTGGGTCAGCGGCTGGTCGAAGGCCGGTAGGCCGTGCAAAGAAGCGAGCCCGCCACCGGTGGGGTCGCGGGCTCGCCGAGGAGAAGTTGATGTTGGAGGGGGTGGGATCAGGCTTCGGCGAGGTCGGCCTCGACGATGTTGTTGGCGTAGGACTCGTATGCGCCCCAGATCTGGCGGGCCATGGTGTCCGGAAAGAGGTGGAAGTCGCCCTGAGCCAGCGCGGTGACGATGCCCTCGGCAACGACGCTGGGCGGGTCGCCGCCTTCCATGCCGGCCTGGTCGGCCATGTCCGTGGCGATGGGCCCGGGGTGCACGGAGAGGACGTGGGTGTTTTGTGCGCCGAGGGTGTCTCTCAGGCCCTGGGTGATCGCGTAGGCGGCGGCCTTGGAGGCGGAATAGGTGCTGAAGGGCGTGAAGTTCTTGATGGAGGCGACGGAATTGAGGTTGGCGAAGGCTCCGCCGCCGTTGGCCTTGAGGACCGGTGCGAAGGCCTGCGCGACGCGGATCAGGCCGGACACATTGACGTCGATCTCGAACTGGAGGTTGTCGATGGCGTCATCGGCGAGCGGGTCTGAGTTGCGGAGGACGCCGGCGTTGTTGATGACGAGGTTGACATCGGAAGCGGTCTGTGCGGCGGCGGTGATGGTCTCGGGCCTCGTCACATCGAGTTCGAGGGCAACGACCTTGCCGTCATGGGTGGCGACGAGGTCGGCGGCGGAGTCCGGGTTGCGGACGGCGGCGTAAACCTTGGCGGCTCCCTGGGCAATGAGGGTTTCAACGATGCTCTTGCCGATGCCGCGGTTGGCTCCGGTGACGAGGGCGACGCTGTTGCTGATTTCAAATCCCATGGTTCGGTCTCCTGAAGTGGGTGATCATGCTGACCAAGAGATAATCTGTTGCAACGAATAATGATTCCACGGATTCCAGGTTTTCTTCAAAATCAGGCCTCAGGGCGATGCGAGATCGGTTCTATTTGGCTCTGAGGCTCTCGACGCCCGGCTGACCGACGGTGGCGGGCACGGCCTCACCCAGCTCGGTGGTGAACAGCGTTGTGCCCGGGCGGTGCTGGCCCCACTTGACCATCGCGAGGGCCAGGGCACTGCCGCCCCGGAGCGGGGAGATCGTGGAGGAGGTGACCGCACCGATCACGTCGAGTGTGGGGGTGGGGGGCTGGTCGGGGTCTTCGGCTTTCTGGGCTTTGAGGACCTGCGAGCCGGCCACGGGCAGCCGGTCGCCTTGGATGTCGAGTCCGACGAGCAGCCGTTTGGGGTGGCCGAGGTTGTGCATCCGGGCGACGACTTCCTGGCCGAGGTAGCAGCCTTTGGTGAAGGAGACCGTCTCATCCATGATCGCCTGGCCGGCCTCGGCGGGCCGGCAGTCGGTGCCGAAGTCGATGCCGAAGAGAGCCTCGCCAGCCTCGATGCGTGCGGTGTTGTAGGCGGCCCAGCCCACCGGCCGGCCGCGGAGCGACTCCCGACGCCGCTCGGCGAAGTCGGCATCGGCCTCGGCGTTGGGCTCGTAGCCGGCGGCATCGAGGAGGGTCTGATGGATGTGAACGGCGGCTTCGATCGGGACGGCGAGGCGGATGGCTAGCTCGCCGGCCATGTCCCAGCGGCTGGCGGAGACGCGGACGCCCGCGATCTCGACGACGTGCGTGGTCTTGGGCATCCTCCCGAGGGCGGCGATGTCGAGGTCGTCGACGGTGTGCGTCGCGACGGCTTCGAGCAGGCGGAGGCTGGCCGGTCCGATGAGGGCCAGAAAGAGACGCTGATCGGTCTGCGGGGTGAGGGCGACATCCTCGGTGAACAGGCGGCTTTCGAGGAGTTCGTGGACGGCCGGCAACCGGAAGCGATCCATCTCCAGCCAGGTGTTGAGGTCGCCGTGATGGACGAGCATATCGGCGAGGATGCAGCCTTTGCCGTCGAGTTGGAAGGAACGGGTGGTCTGCCCGCCGGTGAGGGCGTTGATCTCCTGCGTCACGAGGCGGTGGAGGAAGTCCTGCCGGTCCTCGCCTGTGACGTTGAGCACGGCCTGCTGGGGCATGGCCATGATGCCGACGCGGCGGCGGATGGCGGCATATTCGGCCTCGAAGGCGCCGACGTGCTCGGGGATCTGGACGGCGGATTCGGCATCGGGTCCGTAGGGGAGAAACTCGGCGCCGAGGGACTCAAGATGGGCGAGAAAGTCGTTCATGATCGGAGTTATCTATCGAATGTTATGCTCTAGGCCAGGCAGGGCGCTCGTCGTTGCATCTGTCATTGTTTTAGGGACTTCAAGCGGTCTTCGCTTGCTTTTGGAGGATGGCCGACGTGGCTAAGCAAACCATCGCCGACTTGGACGTGGCGGGCAAGAAGGTCTTGATGCGGGTTGATTTCAACGTCCCGCTCAAGGACGGAGCCATCACCGACGATCGTCGGATCCGGATGGCGCTGGACTCGATCAGTTCGGTCCTGGATCGGGGCGGCTCGCTGGTGCTGATGAGCCATCTCGGGCGGCCAGCCGGTGACGGGCCTGAGCCGGCATACTCACTGGCTCCCGCGGGGGTGCGGCTCGGGGAGTTGCTGGGTCGTGAGGTGGCGTTTGCCAGCGACACGGTTGGGGAGGATGCCCAGGCGAAGGTCGCCGGGCTCGAAGCCGGCGGGGTGGTGCTGCTGGAGAACCTGCGGTTCGCCAAGGCTGAAAAGAAGGGCGATGGGGCTTTCGCCGCGACGCTCGCGGGGTTTGGGGATGTCTACTGCAACGATGCGTTTGGTACCTGCCACCGTGACCACGCTTCGATGGTCGCGGTGCCACGAGCGATGAAGGCCGACGGCAAGCCTGCGGTGTGCGGCTTCCTGGTGGAGAAGGAGATCCAGTACCTGTCCGAAGCGATCGGCAGCCCGGCCCGGACTTTCGTAGCGATCCTTGGCGGGGCGAAGGTCTCTGACAAGATCAACGTCATCGACAACCTGCTGGGCATCTGTGACAAGGTGCTCATCGGCGGGGCGATGGCCTACACCTTCTCGCTCGCCCAGGGCGGCGCGGTGGGCGGGAGCCTGGTCGAGCCCGACAAGGTGGACCTGGCCAAGCAGCTGATCGAGAAGGCTGGCGACAAGCTGGTGCTGCCCGTGGATACGCACGCTGGCGACGACTTCTCGGGTGACTGCCAGAAGCAGGTGGTCAAGTCGGGCGAGATCCCGGATGGGTATGAGGGCCTGGACATCGGTCCTGAATCGGCGAAGCTCTTTGCCGAGATCGCCAGGGGAGCCAAGACGCTGGTCTGGAACGGACCGATGGGCGTGTTCGAGATGCCGCCTTTTGATGAAGGCACCAAAGCGGTCGCTCAGGCCGTGGCCGACTCGGAGGCCGTCAGCATCATCGGTGGTGGTGACAGCGCCGCGGCGATCCAGCAGATGGGGTTTGCCGATCGCGTCTCGCACGTCAGCACGGGTGGCGGCGCCAGCCTGGAGATGCTCGAAGGCAAGAAGTTCAACAGCGTAGAGCTGCTCGACGAGAAGTGACGACTTGTGATGACGGGCCGCTGTTCTGCCTGCCAGATTCCCGGACTCTAGACTCCCTCACCGTTGCATGCTCAACGCGAAATTACCAAAGGTGCCTGCCATGAAACGAACCATGCTAGCGATCCTACTTGGCGGTCTGTCTTGCAGTCCTGCGCTCGCCGAGTCTTCCCTGACCGGGGTGCTCATGCCGTTTGCGCCTGACAAGCAGGTAGAGATCGAGGCTCAGGCACTCGCGGTGTTTGGTAGCGAGATCGAGCAGAACGGTATCGATGTGAGCGTGCGGATCACCGACTTCGAGATCAGGGGCCTGCTGCAGGAGACTGAAGACCTTCGTTCATCGCTGCGGTTTCGTTTCCATGGGTTAGGCGTTGATTCGTCGGACCCCGCTCTGCCCGATGGTTTTGTCGATGTCTTCTTTGGGGGCGGCAACACCTACGTGCTGGAGGATGACTGGTCGCTGTCCTGGGGCCTCGGCGTCGGTTATGCGGGCCAGTCATATGACGAGGATGGTGACCTGTCCTTCGATCGCGACGATGGCTTCTACGGAGCCGCGGGAATCGCCGGCACCAAGCAGCTTGACGAGTTCACATCGGTCACGGTTCTGTTGGACTGGGATGGCAACCGAAGTGTGTTCCCGGATGTCCCGCTGCCGGGCATCCTGTACACCCGTCGGCTGCAGACCGAGCAGCCCCTGGTGGTGACGGTTGGTTTTCCCTTCACGAGTGTGGTGTGGAACCCCGTCGAACGCCTGCGTGTCGAAGCGACCTTCTTCTTCCCGGAATCGGTCGAGGCCGAGGTGACTTATCTGCTCACGGATGAGTGGGATGTCTTCGTCTCGCTGGGCCGGCAGGCCGAGTCGTACGCGACCAACGCGCTGCCCGAGGATCGACGGCTCTTCTTCGAGCAGAGCCGATTGGAAGTCGGCACCAACTGGCGGCCGGAGGAAGAGGTTGAAGTGAGCTTCGGTGTCGGCCTGGCCTACAACCAGGAATTCACGACCGGGTTCGACCGGAGGGATGACAACACCTTCCGTGATCTGGACGATGCTCCGTTCATCCGTGCGGGGCTGCGGCTGGCTTTTTGAGACCCAAGACGATGCTGAGGCTAAGAGACAAACCCGAGCGGCCGCAGGTTTCTGCGTCGATCCTCTCGGCGGACTTCGGGCGGATGGCCGAGGACGCCAGGGACGTGCTCGACCGTGGGGCCGACCTGCTGCACGTCGACGTCATGGACGGGCACTTCGCGAAGAACCTGACCATGGGTGTGGACATGATCAGGGGGTTGCGCCGGCATCTGCCGGACACCTATCTGGATGTGCACCTGATGGTCGAGCGGCCCGATGATTACATCGAGGCCTATGCCGAGGCCGGCGCGAACATGCTGACCTTCCACGTGGAGGTCTGCCGTCCGCTCAAGAAAGACGGGTATGAGGCGAGTGCACTGATTTCACAGATCCACACTGCCGGCGCTGAGGCGGGGCTGGTCGTGAACCCCCCTACCGATTTCGCATCGGCGATACGGGTGATCGAACCGGTGCTGCCGGAGATCGAGATGGTGCTGGTGATGAGCGTGAACCCTGGGCTGTCCGGGCAGGCGTTCATGCCGGAGGTGTTACCCAAGGCGAAAGCCCTGCGGGAGCTGGCCGGCGACGCCCTGAGAATCGAGATGGATGGCGGGCTGAATCCCATGACCTGCCGAGAGGCGGCCGCACACGGCGTCGATGTGATGGTGACGGCATCTGCCTTGTTCGGAGCCGAGGACCGGTCGGCGGTCATCGAGGCGTTTCATCGCTCGGCGGAGCCGGCCTGATGCTCGAGGGCATCGTCTTCGATTTCGACGGGCTGATGCTCGATACCGAGTACCCGCAGTATCTGGCGTGGCGATCGCTCTACGAGATGCACGGGCACGACCTGCCGATCGAGCGTTGGATCGATGTGCTCGGGCGGCCGGCCTGGATGTTCGACTTCTTCGCACACCTCGAAGAACAGGTCGGGCAGAAACTCGACCGCGAGCGCTTTGATCGGGAACGGCGTGCCAAAGTCCTCCGCCTGATCGATGAATCGGAGTTGCTGCCCGGCGTTCGGAAGCTCGTCGAACGGGCACAGGCGAGGGGGCTCAGGCTGTCAATCGCTTCCGGCTCCGACCGCCCCTGGGTCTCGGGCTATCTCCAGAAACACGGTCTGGCAGAGGCATTCCCGATCTTGGTGACCCGAGAGGAGACCGAGACGCACAAGCCCGAACCCGGGCCGTTTGCCGAGGCCTGCCGACGGATGGAGACTCTGCCAGCGGCGACGCTGGCTCTGGAGGATTCGCCCAACGGCATACTCTCGGCGTCTCGGGCGGGGTTGTTCGCCGTGGCGGTGCCTAACCGGGTCACGACCGGCCAGGCCTTTGAAGGGGCCGATCGGGTGATTCAGTCCCTGGAGGAACTGGATCTGGACGTGATCGCGGGGCTGATGGCGTCGAAACAGGCCGTCTGAAGGCCGAGTTTCGCTATGCTGGGCTCGGACGCGGGGATATTTTTGACGCTAAGGGCGTGCGGTTCTACGATGAAGAACTCGGCAGCGATGCCTGATGGCCCTTGGTGTAATTGGCAGCACGACTGGTTCTGGTCCAGTTAGTCGGGGTTCGAGTCCCTGAGGGCCAGTTTTTCGGAGATGACCACTCTGGAAAGCTGAAGAACAGAGAGCGGGGAAACAGGCTGCGGGATGGCTGTGTCATGCCGTGATCAGCAGGACGCCGAACATCGCGATCCAGACGCCATCGAGAAAGTGCCAGTACATGACGAGGTGCTTGACCGGCGCGTGGTGCTCGTGGTCGTACCGGTGCCGATAGGCCTGCCGGGTGGTGACGGCGAGAGGGATAATCCCGCCTAGCACGTGCAGGGCGTGGACCAGAATGAGGAAGAAGACGGCTCCGTAGAGGGCGTTGTTGGGCACGGCTCCGGCCGGTGCGCCCGGGGCCGCGAGCAGTTCACGCTGCTCCATGGCGTTCCAGTGGTCGGTCAGCAGGGTGCCGAGGCTCGGGCCCTGGACGATCAGGAAGGCAAAGGCCAGCCCGAGGGTCACCGCCATCATCCTTCGAAAAGCGGCCTGGCGTTCCAACCGGATGTGGGTGAGCGCCCGGTGGATGGTGAAGCTGGAAACCAGAATGACGACGGTCGAAATCCAGAGGCTGGGCGGGATGTTCAGCGAGCCCCAGGCCGGTCCGCTGGCGGGGATGGGCTCGCCCGTGATGGCGTTGGTCTTCTCCATCATCCCGTTGATGCGGACGATCACGTAGGCCAGCATCGAGGCGATAAAGAGCATCGCGAGAGAGGCAAGGAAGAGCCACATCCCGAAATCCCCGACTTTTTTGGGCACCACGTGATCAGCTGGAGAAGGCTGTGTGACGGCTTGTGACATCGCTCTCGCTCCGTTTCTCAGGGACTATCTGCTAAACGGATTCTAGGCGCGCCAAGCCGATTGGCCTGATCGGGTCAGGGCGTCTGAACGATCGACGGACGCTCGAGGAAGCCCTGATAGGCGTTGGTGTCCATCAGCGCGAAGGTGATGAACAGCGTCACAAAGAGCAGCGAGCCGATCAGGATGATGCCGTTGAGGGGGGCATCCGCCTTGAGGTGCATGAAGATCCAGGCCACGAGGCTGGCTTTCATGAAGGCGATCGCCATGGCGACGACAAGGTTGATGGTGTAGCCAAAGTCGTAGACGGTCACGGCGTAGGTCAGCCAGGTCAGGAAGAGCAGCCCGGCGAAGGTCAGGAGCATCTCGCCGACGGGCAACGGGTGGTTGAAGCTGCGGTCGTAGCCGTAATCGTCGATCTGGGGTTCGTTGGAGTGGGACATCGTGTCGTCTCTTCAGGGTGTCTTAGCTTGGGTTTGAAGGCAGTCGGGGGTCTGCTGCTGTTTCCGGCTGGGTGGGGGGGTCAGTGGATCAGGTAGAGCAGCGGGAACAGGAAGATCCAGATGAGGTCGACCAAGTGCCAGTAGATGCCGAAGCCCTCGATGGTGGTGAAGTTGTCGGGGCCGAAGGCGCCGCCAAGGGTGCGGATGATGAGCCAGACCATCAGGCCCATGCCGATCAGGACGTGGATGCCGTGCAGGCCGGTCATCATGTAGTAGATCTGGTAGAAAATATGAACACGGTTCTGCTCTTCGACGGGCAGGTCCATGAAGGTGATGACCCGCGCGTGCCCGTGTGAGTGGTGGTCGTCGGAACGGGGCTGGGCGAAGGCGGCCGTCGTCGCGCTCGAGGCCTCAACGGGCGGGGCAATCAGCGAGACCTCCGACGGCCCCGACTCCTGGTGATGGACTTCCTCGCCTTCGATCGGCACGTAACCCGCCAACTCGGTCGCGGGGCTGTGGTCGTGACCGGCGTGATCGGTAGGGCCACCGTCGTGAGGAACGATCGCGTAGGTCTGGCCTTCCTCACCTGCGTCAGCGTGTTTCTCGCCATCATGATGCTTGTGGGGGTCGTAGAAGTGGGGGTCTTCCTTGTACTTGTAGTCTTCGCCCCAGATGTACTTGCCCAGATATTTGCGGTCGAGGTAGTTGTTGATCTTGTTGAGTCGGGCGGCCTGCGCTTCTTCCGAAGCGGCGGCATCGAGAGGGTAATAAGCGTTGTTCCAGCCGGGGTAGAGGCCGGAATCGAACTTGCTGGTGTATTCGATGGTCTTGATGGCCATGAAGCCGCAGCCGCCTGCGAACGTCAGGCAGAGCATGGCGAGCAGCAACGCCTGCTGGCCCTTCATCGCGGCCCGGACGGCCCAGGCCATCGTCAGCGACGAGGTCAGCAGCACGATGGTGTTGATGAGCCCGAGATTGGTATCGAGGAACTTGTGAGAGTAGAGGTAGACCTCTTTGTGATTCCCGCGGTAGATGGCGTAGGCGCAGAACAGCCCGCCGAACATCAGCACTTCCGTGGCCATGAAGAGCCAGAGCCCCAGCTTGGCAGACTCGAACTGCTGTCTGGGGGTGTGGAAGTGGTGGGCGAGGTGTGGGTGATGCGGCTCGCCCTCGTGTGCGTGCCCGTGGTCGCTGGCCTCGGTCATAGATGCTGAACCTCGTATCGTTCCCGTGGGGGGAAGGTGCTCGTCTCGGAAAGTGCCGAGCCCGGCGTCAACCGGGCTCGGATGGAAGTCATGGGGGTTATCGACCCTTTAGTGGTGCCCGCCTTGAGCGGCGAACTCCTTGGCGTACTCCTCGGGGTCCTTGCGGACCACATAGCCCTTCTGCTGCTCATCATACTTCCAGTTGGCGTGGTCGTAAGGATCGAGCACGGTCGGGGCTTCGCCGATGAAGTTGTGCTGCGGCGGCGGGGAGCTGGTGTACCACTCCAGCGAGTTGGCACCCCAGGGGTTCGCCGAGGCCTTCTCGCCGGCAAAGAGCGAGTGCAGCCAGTTCCAGAGCACCATGAACAGGCCGACGGCCAGCACGTAGGAGCCGATGGTCGAGATAAAGTGGTACCAGGCGTACTCATCCAGGAAGTGGGCGTACCGGCGGGGCATGCCCTTGGTGCCGGCCAGGAACTGGATGAAGAAGGTCAGGTTGAAGCCGATGAACACGACGATCGCGGCCCACTTGCCCGTCGATTCGACATAGGACCGGCCGAACATCTTGGGCCACCAATAGTACATGCCGCCGATGAAGGCAAAGAGGGTGGAGCCGACCATGACGTAGTGGAAGTGAGCCACCACGAAGTAGGTGTCGTGGAAGAAGATGTCGGTGGACAGGGTCGCGAGGAAGAGCCCAGTCAGCCCGCCGATGGCGAACAGCCAGATGAAGCCCAGGGCGTAGAGCATCGGGGTGTCGAGCCGGATCTGGCCCTTCCACATCGTCGCGAGCCAGTTGAAGACCTTGATCGCCGAGGGGATCGCTACACTCATGGTCAGCAGCGAGAAGACGGCGTTGAGCAGAGCCGACTGACCCGATGTGAACATATGGTGGCCCCAGACGATGAAGCCGAAGATCGCGATCGCCACGGAGGAGAAGGCGATGAACTTGTAGCCGAAGATGCTCTTGCGCGAGAAGGTTGAGATCAGCTCGGAGATAATGCCCAGAGCCGGGAGGATCATGATGTACACCGCGGGGTGCGAGTAGAACCAGAAGAAGTGCTGATAGAGCACCGGGTCGCCGCCCAGGGCCGGATCGAAGATGCCGATGCCCAGGGTGCGCTCAGCGATCAGCAGCAGCAGGGTGATGGCCAGCACCGGGGTCGCGAGGACCTGGATGATCGCCGTGGCGTAGAGAGCCCAGACAAACAGCGGGATCTGGAACCAGCTCATCCACTTGGGACGGAGCATGTGAACCGTCGCGATAAAGTTCAGGCCGGTGAGGATCGAGGAGAAACCGAGGATGAACACACCCATCGTCGCCGCGACGACCTGGGTACTCGTCTGGGTCGAATAGGGCGTGTAGAAGGTCCAGCCGGTATCCAGACCGACGGGCAGCCAGCTCGGCGGGGTCACGCCATTGGCATACATAAGCACGCCGATCGCTCCGCTGAGCAGAATCCAGACGAAGAAGACCATCCCGGCCATGTAGAGGTACCAGGAGACGAGGTTGAGCTTGGGGAAGGCCACGTCCTTGGTGCCGAGCATCATCGGCAGGGCGAAGTTGCCGAGGATCGCCGGGATCGCGGGGATGATGAACAGGAACGTCATCACCGCGCCGTGGAGGGTGAAGGAGTGGTTGTAGAAGTCGTTGGCCGCGGCCTCGTCGCTCAGCAGCATCCACTCGTTCGAAAGCAGCTCGGTGCGGGCGATAAGGGCGAAGACCCCGCCGAGGAAGAACGAGAAGAGCACCGGGCCCATGTACATGAGGCCGATACGCTTGTGGTCAACACTGGTCAGCCAGGACCAGAGGCCCTTCTCAGCGGTGATGTAGTCGGCGTGGTGGTCGCCGTGTGTGTCCTGACCTGTCACGGTTCCGGGCGTTGTGATGACGGACATGGCTTCGTCCCTTTGCTCTTTCCAGGTGCCGGATCATGCCGGCGGCTATCTCTCGTCTGTCTCTATCTTTGGCTTACTCGGCGGGCGTTTCTTCGATCGCCGCCCAGTCGGTCGCAGCCGTCTCCTGGTGGAGATCACTGATCGACTTGAGGTACTCAATGATCGCGAACAACTCGACGTCCTTGAGCCGGCCCTTGTACGAAGGCATCACGTTCTGGTAGCCGGCGACGATGTGGGCACCGGGGTACAGAATCGACTCGCGGATGCAGTTGGCGTCGGCGACGTAGCTCTCACCCGTCGTGTACTGGCCTTCCTTGTTGTAAAGGTTCAGGAAGCTCGGGCCGATCATCGAGGTGCCATCAACCGAGTGGCACTGGAGACAGCCAGACTTAACGGTCAACGCTTCGCCGGCCTCGATGGGCGGGACCTTGGTGATGTCGGCGGCCGACTCCAGCCAGGCGGCGAAGTTCTCGGGCGTGTGGACATAGACCTGGGCAAGCATCTGCGAGTGCTTGTTGCCGCAGTATTCGGTGCAGAACAGCACGTGCTCGTTGACATTGAAGGTGTTGTCGCCAGCAGCGAGTTCCACGGCGTCTTCCGGGTCAAAATCCGTCTCGAACCAGAGCTTGTTGTAGCGCCCGGGCACGCAGTCCTTTTTCACCCGGAAATCGGGGATAAAGACCGAGTGGATCACATCCTGCGACTGCAGGATCAACTCGACCGGACGGCCCGCAGGTACGTGGAGGTTGGCGTCGGAATAGCCGTTGGGATACTGGAAAGACCAGCCCCACTTGTAGCCGGTCACGACGATCTGATAGGTGTTCGAAGGCGGGACGGAGATGTCCCGATAGCCGACAAAGCCCATCGCGAAGAAGGCGAGCACGGCGACGGTCGGCGGGAGCGTCCAGGCGACTTCCAGCGCCGTGCTGTGGGTCGGCCCTTCGCCGAGCGCGTCCGGATCTTTGGCCTTGTAGACGTAGGCGAACCAGAACATCAACACGCCGATGGCGAGGAACGCGACCACGCTCACCCAGTAGATCCAGTAGAAGACGTAGTCGATCGACTCCGACTTGGTCGAGGCCTGCTGGGGCATCCAATTGAGGATCCACTCATCAATAAACGACGCGATCAGCATCGGTATCTCTCTCAATCTGGCGGGTCGAAACCCTGTGAACCCCAATCACGGCACACCCATGAGTATCGGGGTTTTCCCTAATAGTATCCAGCGCTTCTCTGGGCGGCCTGCATCAGGCAGCCTCTTTCAGTCTATTTGATCGGCGGCGATAGCCTTCCAACGCGAACAACAGCCCCAAACTGGCCGCTACGACAATCAATGTAGCAGCCCCGCCGAGGGTCATGAGCGCTTTCGCCGTGGTGACATAGCGGCCCTCGGTCTCGTTCCATTGCAGACATGTTAAGAGAATTCGATCCAGTGTCGAGCCCACCTTCCCTTCGGACGCTTCGACTAGCGACAGCCGGACGGTCCGGGCCGGGTAATTGAGCATCACGAAGTACCGGGTGATCCGACCCTCGGGCGACAGAATGATGATGCCCGCGGCGTGGACGTACTCACCCTGGCTCTCGACGTAGCGGTAACCAAAGCCCACAGCATCAGTTAGGGACCGGATATCGGCCTCCCGACCGGTCAGGAAGGCCCAGCCGTCCGCGGCGGAGGTATCCAGGGTCTGGAACACCTCGCGCTTCTTGGCCAGAGCCTGCTCGGGACGTTCCCGCGGATCGATGCTGACCGTGACGATCTGGTAATCCTCGCCCGGCAGCCAGTCCATCTCCTTGACGACGTTGCTGATCGACTCCTGCACCAGCGAGCAGAGCATCGGGCAGGTGTAGTAGGCCATGTTCAGGATGACCGGCTTACCTTCCCGGAAGTAATCGGCCAGCTTGACCGCCCTGCCATTCTCATCCCGAAAGTCGAGGTCTAGCGGGGCGAAGTCGCCCAGATGCGATTCGTCGAAATCGGCCTCGGCCAGCTCAGGCGGCAGCCGTTCGATGCGGTCGGTCGGTGGATTAGCCGGCTCGTAAGCCTGACGCTGTCCCGGCAGCAGCGGCTCGACCTCCGCGGGTACCGGTGCCGGGTCTTCCTGCGCAACGGCAGCTGGGCACGCCAGAAGCAGCGACACAAGGAGCATCGGGACGAACAACGTGAAGCGGTGGGCGGCGGTCATCGCCGGACATCCTTCGGGCCCATGGCTGGGTTGGTGATCAAACGAGGTGAATCGACGCCGGGAGGGCCCGCACTCACGGGTCATTCGTTGTTGAGATCGCGGACGGTCAGGGTCATCGCCCGCTCGATGGGGATCGTGACGGTTCCTGCGTTCTCGTCTTTCCAACCGTAGGCGCCGTCCGCGGCAGCACCCAGCCCGATATTGGCAAATTGCTCGTTGCGCAAGTCAGATTCGGTTTTACCGACGGCGGACGCAGGATCCACGGCGAAGTGATCGCCCTGGATGTAGTTCTCGAAGTAGGCTTGGTTCCAGACATATTGATAGCCCGCATTCGTGAGCACCACGATCGCGAAGAGCAGCGGGATGAAAACCAGCAGCACCAGGGTGAGGTTGCGGACGCTGATGCCGATCTCGAACTGCTCGGGCTTCGGCGTCTTGGTTTGGCCGGTCTCGGCGTGGGTATCCATCAAACAGATCTCCGGGGAGTCGGGAGGCCGGGGAGGGCCGGGAACATAGGGAAGATCACAGCTGCTTCAGCGCGAGACACTCGGGCATCCGTGGGTCGTGGATCGCCATCGCGTGGCGACCCGCTGCGAGCCTGGCAACGCCTGCGGCATAGATCAGGCCGAGGCCGATCAGCAGCAGCACCTCCACCGTGAAGCCCGGCACCGTGGGGGTGCTGAACTCGGGCATGATCATCCAGTACATGTCGAACCAGTGCATGATCAGCAGCCAGACCGCCGCGACGGCCAGCCAGCTGAGATTCCGCTTGGTCTTACGGGTGACGAGATAGGCAAACGGGATCAGCAGGTGGCCAAAGAGCAGGACGGCAGAGATCCACCACCAGCCGGTCGGCTCGTTGATGAAACGCTCGGAGATCGACAGCCCCCGGTTCTCGAGCCAGTAGACCGTCTCGGGAATCGAGGCGTACCACAACAGCATGAACTGGCTGAAGCTGGTGTAGCCCCAGAAGAAGACGAAGGCGAACATCAGCTTGCCCAGGTCGTGATAGTGCTCGACGTTGACCGAGCCCAGGTAGCCCTTGCCCTGGAGGTACAGCGCGATCAGCACCGTCAGACACAAAGCCGACAGGAACCCACCCGTGAACACAATCACCGGGAGCATGGTCGAGTAAAAGGCCGGGTCGAGCGACATCACGATGTCCATCGCGCCGAACGCCACCGTCAACGCGTACACGAAAACCAGAGGCGGGGCATAGGTTTCTCGCGTCGCAGAGAGGCTGGCTTCACCCGATGCGTCCTGACGTTGCCCGAGCCCGAAGTACCACCACGCCATCGCGATCCAGATGACGAAGTAGAAGATCACCCGGATCGTGAAAAAGCCGCTACTCAGCCAGGGCTGCTTGCTGGAGACCATCCAGTAGGTCATCTGCCGACCGGCCCCATCCACCGCAGGGTTGATCTCGGCACCGTGTGCGTGACCGGCTTCGTCGCCGTGATGCTCGCCGTCGGCGTGTGGCTCATCGGCGATCATCTGGATCTCGAAACCTTCGACGTCCGCGAGGGCATAGCCGGACTCGGTTTCAGGGGATGGTGCCGCGGCGTGATAACCGGGCATCTGCTCAAACGGCTGGGCCCAGGGGTAAAGAGCGCCCGTGTTGCTCCAGATAATCACCAGCACCGGCACAAATAGAAGGGCGACGACGCCAAGGTTGGCAGCGAGCACCTCGGGGATCCGACGAACCGAGGCGCACCAGGCCGCGCGGAACAGGTGCGTGCCCAGCACGAAGAACAGACCGCCCAATGAGAGCGTCAGGTAGAAGCTCGCGTTGAGCAGATAAGCATGGACGAAGCGTTCCCAGCTGCGATCATCGGTGAACAGCGCTGCCACATAAGCAATCGCTACAACGATCAGGCCCGCAATCAGCAGGCCCGGGGTGTAACCGCGGAGGCCTTCGCTGATGCGACGCTTGTCCGATTCCTGGAGTTCGAGTGGTCCGTGATGAGACACCGTGTTGCCCTGTCTGAGTGGGGTTCTGACTTCCGTTGATCCCTCGTGGGAACCTCGCCGGACCTAACGGCCCAGCAGCTCAACCTTGTCTGCCGGCACGTCGGCCAGATTTGCGTTCTGGCTCCGCTGCAGCGCCCGGATGTAGAGGACGATCGCCCAGCGGTCTTCCGTCTTGATCTTGTGGCCATAGCCGGCCATGTTGCGGATGCCGTGGGTGATCACGTTGTACATCTTGCCGTCGGCGTACAGCTCGCTGCCGTACTGAGGCAGGTTGGTCGTCGGGTCGATCGCGTGCAGGTTGGAAGGCGGCACCCAGGCGTTGTTGGACGGGTCCCGCTGAGAGAGCCAGTTGGCCCGGATATGCACAGGGCCGTTGCCGTAGCCATCCTTGCCGTGGCAGGGATAGCAGAAGGTGTTGAACTTAACCATGCCACGCATCATGGTGCGGTCGGATACCTCAAAGCCTTCAGGAAAGCCGGTGTAGTAAACCGTCTCGCCGTCGACGACCTGATAGCCGCGATAAAAGTGATCGTCTTCACGGAGCTCGCCCCGGGCCACCGTGCCGGTCACACGCGGACGCATGGCCCGGCCATCGGCAAAGACCACCGAGGAGGACTGAGCCTTCGGGGCCAGGTTGTGGTCCATGCCCTGGAACAGGTGAATCCGGGGATTCTCCTTCTTCGTCTGCCGGGACAGCGCGGCCATCGAAGGCGGGATCAGCGCAAAGGCGGTGACCACAAGGATGGCGGCAACCAGTAGGAAGGGTGGCTTGGGCAGCCGTAGGTTGATGTCAGGATCGTTGGGCTTGGCCATCGTCGCGCTACTCTTCGATCACTTCCACCGACTCGGCACCGAGATCACGGAGGAAGTTGTAGGTGTTTTCAGGATCAAACTGCGGGTCACGGGCCTCGATGCAGATGAAGAAACGGTCCGCCGTCGCTCGCCGGAAGTTCGTGCTCTTGAACAACGGGTGATAGAGCATCGGCAGGCCGTTGAGACCCAGCATCGAGAAGACTGCCGTGAAGGCCGCGAACAGAATCGTCAGCTCGAAGATCGGCGGGATGTACGCCGCGAAGCTGTTGAACGGCTTGCCCGAGATCAGGTAGGGATAAGCCTCAAGGTTCACCCAGAGCCAGGTGTTGATGGGCCCGGCCATGGTGTAGACCGTCAGGATGATGCCGGTGCTCATCCCGAGCAGGCCGGCCCAGAGCACGAAGTAAGGCAGGATCGTGCGCTTGAGCCCCATCTCCTCATCAATCCCGTGAATCGGGAACGGTGCGTGCACGTCCCACTTCTGAAGGCCCTGATCACGGCACTTGCGTACCGCGGGCATCAGCGTGTCCATGTCCTTGAACTCTGCGATGATCCCGTAGAGCTCGGGATTTTCAGCAGAAACGGTCTCAGCTTGTGAAGGGGCATCGAGAACGGTCATCGTCCCTCCTCCTCGGTGTGGCTGTCGCGAGCAAAATCACCGCTGGCCGGATTGTCGTCGTGGCCATGGCCCTCATGCGCCTGCGGCATGACCGACTTCACCTCGGCGATCGCGACGATCGGGAGAATCTTCAGGAAGATCAGGAACAGACTCAGGAACAGCCCGAACGAGCAGGCAAACATGGCGAAGTCGTAGAACGTCGGCACGAAGTCATCCCAGCTCGAGGGCAGGAAGTCGCGGTGCAGCGAGGTCACGACGATCACGTAACGCTCGAACCACATGCCGGCGTTCACCGACATCGCCGCGATCATCACGGTCCAGACATTCATCCGACACGCACGAATCCACAGGATCTGCGGGATCACGCAGTTCAGGACGAACATCGTCCAGAAGCCCGCTGCGTACGGACCCAGCGGCCGGTTCAGGAACAGGAACTGCTCGAAGTGGTGGTTCGAGTAGTAGGCGACGAAGAACTCGATCGCGTAGGCGAACGTCACGATCAGCCCCGTACCCAGCATGACCTTGCACATCAGATCGATGTGGCGAGGCGTGATCAGGTCCTTGATCCCGAAGATCACCCGACAGGGAATCGCCAGTGTCAGCACCATCGCAAAACCGCCGTAGATCGCACCGGCGACGAAGTAAGGCGGGAAGATCGTCGTGTGCCAGCCCGGCAGCTGCGAGATCGCGAAGTCGAACGACACGACCGAGTGCACCGAGAGCACCAGCGGCGTCGCCAGCGCCGCCAGCAGCAGGTACATCCGCTCGAAACGCACCCAATGACGGCTCGAGCCGTTCCAGCCGAGCGAGAGCACGCCGTAGAAGATCTGGGTCAGCCGGTTCTTGGCCCGGTCGCGGATCGTCGCCAGGTCAGGAACCATCCCGATGTACCAGAAGGCAAACGACACGCTGAAGTAGGTCGAGACCGCGAACACGTCCCAGAGCAGCGGCGACCGGAACTGCGGCCACATCGCCATCTGGTTCGGATACGGGAACAGCCAGAAGGCCAGCCAGGGCCGGCCGACGTGGATCAGCGGGAAGATGCCGGCACAGACCACGGCGAAGATGGTCATCGCCTCCGCGAACCGGTTGATCGAGGTCCGCCAGTTCTGCCGGAAGAGGAAGAGGATGGCCGAGATCAGCGTGCCCGCGTGGCCGATACCGACCCAGAACACGAAGTTGATGATCGGAAAACCCCAGGAGACCGGCTGGTTGTTGCCCCAGATACCGACACCCGTCGTAACCAGCACGCCGATCTGAGCGAAAAATAGAAGCGCAATGAAGCTGCTGGTCAGGAAAGCCACCCACCACCAGCCAGTCGGCTTGCCGAGGGTGATATTGACCACCTTGTCGGTGACCGTCGTGAAGTCGTTGGCCCCGGTGATCAGAGGCGGACGCTCCGACGCGTGGTCGTAGGTGTTGTCCGCGGGGATGCCCGGGCTGTAGGGGTTGATCGTCGCCATAGTCTCTCATCCCGGTTGCCCGGGGCTGTCCGCCTGTTGCCAGACGGCGGGTCAGGGGTCGTCCTAGCTCTGCGCTCCAGCGGTTTCGCCGGTCTTGGCTTCGGGGTAAGCGGCCTCTTTATTCGCCTTGCGGGCCTTGGCCAGCGTCGGGTTCGGGTTGAAGATCCGCGCCAGGTGCAGCGTCCTTGGCCGCGTGTTCAGTTCTCGGAGCACGCCATAGGCACGGTTGTTGGCCTGCAGCTTCGAGACCTTCGCGTCCGCGTCGTTAAGGTTGCCGAAGACGATCGCCTCGGTCGGGCAGGCCATCTGACAGGCCGTGATGATCTCGCCTTCCTGAACCAGATTGCTCGGCCGCAGCTTCTTCTGATACTCGTTGTCGGCGTGGATCTTGGCCACGGCGATCCGCTGTGTGCAGTAGGTGCACTTCTCCATGATCCCACGCATACGCACGGTGACCGCCGGGTTGAACTTCATGCGCTTGATCTGATCGACCGTCTTGAGCTGCTGGTTGTCAGGGATATCCAGCCAGGGCATCGCCCCACCACGCGGGTCCTTCGAGTGGTAGTCGAAGTAGTTGAACCGCCGCACCTTGTACGGGCAGTTGTTCGAGCAGTAACGCGTGCCGATACACCGGTTGTAGACCATCGTGTTGAGGCCTTCGGTGTCGTGCACCGTTGCCGCCACCGGGCAGACCTGCTCGCACGGCGCGTTCTCGCAGTGCGTGCACATCATCGGCATCGGGATGACTTCCGGCGAGCCTTCGGGATCACCCTTGTAGTAGGTGTCCAAGCGCAGCCAGTGCATCTCACGGCTCATATCCACCTGCTCGGCACCGACCACCGGGATGTTGTTCTCCGACTGGCAGGCGATGATGCAGGCGTTGCAGCCGGTGCAGGCGTTCATGTCGATCGTCATGCCCCAGGCATGCGGGTCGTTGAACGCCGTCGGCCCGCCGGGACGCTTGGCCTTGGTGGCTTCTTTCGAATTGTGGTCGTCGATCGGCGGCGGACTCCAGAGCTGCAGGCTCAGATCGCCGTGCACGTTCTGATCCACAAACTTGGGCAGCCGCTGGTAACGATCGATCGTCGTGCTCTTGACGACATACGGCTCGTAGTTCGGATCCTTCGGATCGCCGACACGCTTCTTCAAGCCATACTTCGCCGTGTCATCGATACCGATCAAGTGATGCTGCGAGGTCATCGCAAGCATCTTCTTCCCACCAGCCAGACTCACAGAAGCCTCGGAAACATCCAACACCGCCGAACGAAGCGGATAAACATCCGTGCCGATCTCATTCCCGACACGGCCGGCAGCGGTCCGCCCGTAACCGAGATAGGCGGTGACGGATCCCCGCGCCTGCCCCTGCTTCCGGAAGGCCGGCAGCGTCACGCTCTGGCCGTTGACCGAAAGGGTCACCAGATCGCCATCGGCCGCGACGCCAAGCTCACGCGCATCCGCCGGGTGGATCAACAGCGGGTTGTCCCAGACCACCTTGGTCGAGCTGTCAGGCAGCTCCTGCAGCCAGCCGCTGTTGGCCATCCGGCCGTCACCCAGCGTCGGCGAGGGCTTGAAGACTACCTCCATCGCAGGCACGGGCTGTTCCAGACGCTGCACGTTGCCGCTGGCCGAAACGTTGACCGTCCCGGACCGCTCGGCGAGAAAACCGTCGTGGACGACCTTCCGCCAGGCCTTCTCGAAGTCGCCACCAGCCAGTCGCCCAGCCCAGGTCCGACGGACCAGGTCGTAGCCAGCCAGCGGGCGCTCACGCAGAAGGATGGCGAGCAGTTCGATCGCCGACTTGCCGGCAAACAACGGCTCGATCAATGGCTGCTGAACCATCAGCGTGCCGTCCCAGGCGACACCGTCACCCCAGCACTCCAGCGGGTGCGCCATCGGCAGGTGCCACTGACACAGCCGCGAGGTCTCGTTGGCGTAGAGACTCAGGTGCATCGCCAGCGGAACGCTCGCGATCTTCTCGGCCATACCCAGAGACGCCGTCGCGTCATACGCCGGGTTACCGCCAAGGATAACCAGCTTCTCAACCTGACCGGCTTCGATCTTCGCCGCCAGCTCAGCCAGACTCGTGGTGCACGGGTACTGATCGGCCGCCGGCTCGTTGAAGTACGTCACCGTCGTGCCGACATTGCCCAGACGCTCGTTGATCAGATGCGCCAGGTGATGCGCTTCGGCCGGCAGCGACGCCCCCGCCACCACCACCGATCGACCACGATGCGCCGCGAGGTCGGCCACCAGCGCCTCAACCCAGATCGACTCGCCATTGAGAGACGCCGGCTCCGCGACACCTTGAGCACCCACACGAGCAGCGATCGCCCGAAGCAGGTCGAGCTGCCGCGACGCCTTGATCGGCAGGCGTTCATCCGCCGACATGCCGGTCGGCGTGAAGGTCGACTCCGCGACGTACATCCGGTTCATGTCGCCTGGTGTGTCGGCGTCAGCGCGCTTACGGCCTTCGGCCCAGCCCCGGGCGTGCTTGGCGTAGCCGGGATGGTCAGCCAGCAAATCCGATTCAAAGCAGGCAATCACATCGGCCTGAGCCAGGTCGTACTGCGGACGCACCATCCGGCCGAAGGCCTGCTGCGAACCGAGCAACTCGTGATCGCGATGAGCCGGCTCCCAGGTGTGCCAGGTCGCGCCCGGATAAGCCGAGATCACCCGTGCTCGCATCTCCAGCAGGGTCGGGCTGCTTGTGGCTTCGGAAAGAAACGCGATGCCCGAGCCGTCACCGCCCTTGAGCGGGCCAAACTCGGTCCCCGCCATGCGATCAAATGCTTCCCAGCTGCTGAGCTGCGCCTGATCGCCCTTGCCAAAGAGCACCGAGCGCGACCGCTCAGGGTCGTACATCTCCAGGATCGCCGCCTGAGCCCGTACGTCTGACGAGCCCTTGCTCAACGGATGATCCGGGTTGCCGTCGATCTTGATCGGCCGGCCATCGAAACTCGTGATCAGCGTCGGCGCCGCGACGCCCTGCCGATCGAGCATCGAGGCGTACTTCTCGGGCACGCCGGGGATCATGCCCTCGGGACGCGAGGCGTAAGGCACGATGTACTCGCGCGGCCACCTCCGGCAGCCGGACATCGTCAGTCCCGCCAGCGCCATTGACGCACCGGCCAGACCGAGGAAGTGACGGCGGGACATCGTCTGAATCTCTTCCGGGTCGTAACCCGGAAACTCCTTCGCGATGTCCGCGCGGAAGGATTCGGAGTCGGCGTACTCGGCGATCGAACGCCAGTAGGCTTCACCGGAGGGCCGAACGGTCTGCGTCTCTTGGGGGTCTAGCGGTGGCACGTGGAGCAGCTCGTCATGTAGGCGATGGAATGGATGTTGTAGGTCTCCTTGAGCTGGAGACCGACACGCAACTGAGCATCGGCAAGCGACTCGCCGGCCTGCACCTGCAGGTCGTTGGGACCCTCACCGGTGTGGTAAGTCATCGAAGTGATCTGATCGAGCGGGCGCAGGTGTTTTTCGGGCTCGCGGTGACACTCGATACACCAGCCCATGCTCAGGTTCGCGACCTGATACACACCCTCTTCGCCCATCTTGTCGACCCGGCCGTGGCAGGAGTAACAACCCACGCCCTTGTTCACGTGGGCCGAGTGATCGAAGTAAGAGTAGTCGGCAAGGTCGTGAACCTTCACCCACTCCACCGGCTCGCCCGTGCGGTAGCTGTCATAGACCGGCTGCAGCTTGTCGCTGTTCTTCCGAAGCCCCGCGGCATTTGTCTCGGGGTTATGACAGGCAATACACGTCTGCGTAGCCGGCACCGCGGCAAAGGCCGCCTCATCCACCGTCGTATGGCAGTACGTACAGTCCATGCCCAGCTGCCCAACATGCAACTCATGGCTGTAGGGCACCGGCTGCTCGGGCATGTAACCCGGATTCAGCGTGCCCGCGCTCAGCGTGTAATAGGTCGTCGCAGGGATGTAGACCCCCGCCCCCATCACAAGGAGCAACGTCACCGGCAGTAAATAGTTTGCCCAGGTCGGGAAAACAAAAGGACGGTCCTGGCTTTCGGTCATCACATGCCTCTATGGGGAATACCCTGATTGAGATCGGATGCCATCGGGAGCGTCCGATGACGCCCCACGGATCTCTAATCGATCCCGCCAACCCTTGCGGGAGCCGGACCTTAGCCCCTGCCTAAAGACCGTTCAATCAGTCTCACTTTTAGTACTAATTCCAAGACCTTTATCAACCGTGGGTTCTGCGAACCATTCTCACTGCACACCCTCGATTCCATTCGTATCTCTGACACAGACTCTTGTTCAGCTACACACGACCTAACGATCGCGTAATTTTCGCGGATCGACCTCCGAGAAATGAACGCTGTCAACCACCTGATGCGGGCGACCGTCAGATTTTCTCGAAGCGAAAAAAAATCTCTGTGGGTCACCAGAAAAACGACGCCTGTCGCGCTTTTGACACCACAGTCATCGTTACGATGACGAAATGACACGCCTCGCGACAACCCTGATCTGCCTCAGCCTGCTGCACACAGGCTGCAGCTCCATGCCCGACGACGCCGGCACCGGACAGACGCTGACCAGCGACGACTTCGTGCTCGACCCACGCCCAGCGCCCCCCGAGCCTGCAGAAGATGCATCGCCAGCCGCAGCCTCAGCTGCCACGCCAACGGCTCCCACCGATCAGCACGAGGCCGATCCGATCCGCCGCTACAACGTCCAGCTCGGCTCGGCCGACGACGCCTACCTCCAGCGTTCCAACGAAACTCGGCCCCTGATCTCCGAGGAAGACACCAGCACCAGCTGGCCCATCGACGGCATGGTCGGGCAGGTCAACGGCCGCGCCATCTACGCCCGGACCGTCCTCGAACCGCTCGAGATCCAGCTCGCCACCCTCGCCAGGCAGCTCGATCGCCAGCGATTCCAGGCCCAGGCCCAGCAGGCCGTGGTGACGCGCCTCCAGGAGATCATCCAGAGCCGACTCATTCTCGCAGCCGCCGAACGCGATCTCGACGAACGCGGTCGTCTCATCCTCGACGCCAGCCTCCGCTTCCACCGCGAAGAGCTCGTCCGCCAGTTCGGCCGAGGCTCGCTCGCCATCGCCGAGCAGCAGATCATGCTCCGCGAAGGCATCACCCTCGACGACAAGGTCGAAGAGTTCCGCCAGAACTTCCTCATCCGCGGCTATCAGATGAAAAACCTCCGGCCGCTGATTGACGTCCGACGACGAGATATCGAACGCTACTACCGCGAACACGAAGACCAGTTCAATCCACCCGCCGAACGAACCATCCGGATGATCCGCGTCAACGACGACGACGAAGCCCAACGCGTTCAGGACGCACTCGCAGAGGGCTACACCTTCGAAGCCGTTGCCGCGACGCCCGTCAACCAGATGCTCGGCGGCGGACTCATCGACGGGCTCGTCGGCGAACAACCCCTCCGCCAGGACAACATCAACCAGGCCATCGTCTCACTGGAAGTCGGCGCCTGGACCGGGCCGATCCCCTTCGGCCAGGGCCTGGTCTTCATCGAACTCGTCGAGAACAACGTCCCACCAAGACAAACCCTGACCGACGCCCAACAGCAGATCCGCAACATCCTGGTCAATCAGCAGCTCCGTGAGCTCTCCCAGACCCGCCGCATCGAGCTCGTCGAAGAAGCCAGCCACACACCGATCAGGGAGATGGGCGAAGCCATCATGGACATCGTGATGACCCGCTACACCATCACCGCCGCCAACGCCGGCGGATGAGCACCCCCCGCCCCGATCGCTCGCAAACACTCCTCCGCTGGCTGACCGGCTGGATCAGACCCGTCCGCATCGGAATCGGCGGGCGCACCGGCGAACGCCACGCCAGCCGATACCTCAAACAAAAAGGCTACCGCATCCTACGCACCAACCTCCGGGTCGGTGCCGGCGAGATCGATCTGCTCGCCGAGGCACCCGACCGACAGACCATCGTCGTCGTCGAAGTGAAATCCTCAGCCTCCGACAAGGCCGATCGCTGGCGACCCGAAGACCGCGTCGGACCGACCAAACGCCAGCAGCTCACAAGACTCACCCACCAACTCCGCCAACGACATCCAAAACTCGCCCACCGTCCTTGGCGCATCGACATCGTCGCGGTCATCCTCAAACCATCAGAGACCCCGGAGATCCGCCACATCACCAATATCACCGGCTAAAGAAACAGATCAGTCCGCCAGCGACCGATCCAGCACCTGCCGAAAAACCCCAAGCGGTGCCGGCTGCCCCGTCCACAGCTCGAACTGCCCCGCCGCCTGCCGCACAAACATCTCGTCACCCGACACGATCCGACAACCCGCTGCCTCGGCCTCGCGAAGCAGCTTCGTCTTCCGCGGGTTGTAAATCGTGTCGAACACCAACCGCGGACAGGTCTCGTCCTCAAACAACGACACCGGCACCGGCGACGCATCCACCTCCGGATGCATCCCAACCGAGGTGCAGTTGACCACCGCTTCAAAACAGCTGCCGCAGAGCTTCTCCATCGGCCCCGCCACCACCTTCGCCCGACCGCCCTGCATGGTCTCGGTCCCATGAAACGCCTCGGCCAGCGCTTCGGCACGCTCCCGCGTCCGGTTGTAAATCGCCACGGTCGCACCGGCGTAAGCAAACCCCGCCACCAGCGCCCGCGCCACACCCCCTGCTCCTATCACCGCGATGCGCATCCCCGCCAATCCCTCAGCCGTCGTCTCCAGACCCTCGCACAGCACATCGAGCGCCGCCGCATAATCGGTGTTGCTGGCAAGAAGCGAGCCATCCTCACGCACCGTCAACGTGTTGGCCGCACCGATCCGCTGCGCCAGCGCTTCGATCTCCCCACCACGCTCTTCCACGAAGCGCAGCAGATTCTCCTTATGAGGAATCGTCACCGAGCCGCCCCGGAAATGCAGCGTCGGGTGATCGATCCACGCGCCAATGCTCGCCTTGAAAGGCTCATATCCCGGAGCCACGGGAAGCGGCAGGTACACCCCATCAAACCCGTAATCCACCGTGCCCGAGCCAGAGGCCGGTGTCGATAGATCCGGATCGATCGCATCAAATCCCGCGTTGTGAATCGCAGGGCTCAACGAGTGCCCGACCGGATAACCGATCACCCCGAACACCCGCGTCTCCGGCCCCACCCGATCCCACCGGTACAGCCCCTTGATCTCCTCGATCGTCGGCTGACCCGGCGCTGTCCCCGACCGCTTATCCAACGAAGCAAAGGTCAGGTGCGCCCCGAACTTCTTCGCCAACACCCGCGACGACAACCCGAACTCACCCATGCACAGCGCGATCAACGGCTTGGGCGTCTCCGCCAGCAGATCAAACGCCTCCAGATTGTCGCGGATCGACCGTGCCCGCCAGGCCACCTTCGCCACACGACAAGCCGGCGCTGCCACCATCGCACCGATTCGACGAATCAGATCAGCCGGCCGCCCCTCAAAATCATGCGAAGACAACACCAACCCCGTATCCACCGGTCGATGCTGCTTCTCATGCTCCACCACGAGATGCACCTTCTGACGCAGGTTGGCCGAGCGCTCGTAAGCCAGCAGTTCGATATCGATATATACAGGTGGCCGTGGCACCAGCCCCGCCGCTTCGATCAGACTGATCCGCGACTGATCGTCGCCGTCGTAATCGCCACCCTCCCAGACCGGACGGCACGTCAGAAGACAAGGCAGCGGCGACCGGTCGACCAGCGTGCACACCAGATCCGTGTCGTCCGCCACCCGATCGACCCGATACTCCACCACATCCGCGCCACGCTCACCCGCAAGCACCGCCGAACGCAGAGCGCCTTCCAGGTCTTCAACCATGATGGGAACCGCAATCAGCGTCATGCCGTAGAGCCTAGCCGGACTGACCCACCCACGCGCAAACCCTGCCGCATGAAGAAGATTCCATCCCATCCTCTAGAATCGACCACGTGAGCCCACCCGATCTGCCCGACAACCTGACCGATGCCACCGACGAGCAGCTGCTGGCCGGCTACCAGGCAGGCAGCGACGAGGCCCTCGAAACCCTCATCAGTCGCTACGACCGCGAGCTCGTCTTCTTCCTCACACGCTTCGTCAAAGACCGCGCCACCGCCGAAGACGTCTTCCAGGAAACCTTCATCCAGGTCCACCTCTCCGCCGACACCTTCGACCCCAGCCGCAAATTCAGGCCCTGGCTCTTCACGATCGCCGCCAACAAGGCCCGCGACCAGATCCGCAAGAACAACCGCCGCCAGGCCACGTCGATGTCGACCCTCCTCGATAAATCCGCCGAGGACGGCGCCTCGCTCATCGACCTGCTCGACGCCGACCTGCCCAAACCCGAAGACCTCGCCGAAGCCGAGGAAACCCGCGAACGCGTCCGCCAGGCCGTCTCGGAACTGCCCGAACACCTACGAGAAGTCCTCCTCCTCGCCTACTTCCACCAGTTTGCCTACAAGGAAATCGCCGAGATGCTCTCGGTCCCGCTGGGCACCGTCAAGAGCCGATTGCACGCCGCCGTCGGCACCTTCGCCGATCTCTGGAAGAGTCGCAGCAATGAGCGAACCGACGGACCCGACCCCGCGTAAGAGAAGACATGATCCCTGACGACGCCCAACCCAAGCCCAGCCGAAACGAGGTCAAACCCCGAACCCTCGGCCCCCTCGATGCCGCCGCTCTCGACGCCCTCATGGAAGCCCGAGCCCAAGGCGTCGCACCCGGCCCCATGCCCCCCTCCACCCGTGAACGCTCGGAAAGGATCAGCCAGCTCCTCGACACCCTCGCCACCGATCACCCCAACAACGACCCGCCCCTGCCTGACGAACTCCGCGCACGAACCCTCCAGGCCGTCCGCGACGCCCGCCAGCGAGCCCGCTTCACCCAGCAGGTCGACGAACTCTCCCGCCCAGCCGGGGCACCCAGCGGCTTCGGCGTCAGCTGGCGCCAGGTCATCGCCGCCGGCCTCGTCCTCCTCGTTGGCGGCTCACTCCTGATGCCCGTCCTCGAAGAAAACCGCGCCGCCGCCAACCGAGCCCTCTGCCAGGACAACCTCGCCGCCGCCGGCATCGCCTTCAACGCCTACGCCAGCGACCACAACGGCCTGCTCCCTCGTAACCCACTCGCCGCCACCGCCGGCAACTCCGCCAACCTCTTCACCATGATCACCAACGGCTACCTCCAGCCCGCTCAGCTCGCCTGCCCCGAGAACGAGCACTTCGACCGCGCCAGCCAGGCCAACGCCTCAGCGACCAACTGGGAAAGCCCCGAACTCGTCTCCTACAGCTACCAGCACCAGCGCTCACCCCAACCCACGCGCATCGATACCTACCCCACCCTCGCCGTGCTGGCCGACCGCAACCCCCTCTTCCGCCCCACGCCCACCGGCTTCCGCTTCGACGCCTCCATCCCGCCCAAAACCTCTTCCACCATCCACCACCAGCCCGGACAGAACGTCCTGCAGGCCGACGGCACCGTCAGCTGGTGGAACACCCCCATCTACACCGCCGGCGACACCCCCGACAACATCTGGACCGTCCAAGGCGTCACCAACCACACCGGCCAGGAAACCCCCAGCCACGAACACGACAGTTTCCTCCTGCCGTAATCCCTCAACCGCACATCCCATGCAAGGCTAGCTCAAAGCGCCAATATCTCGAATAGGGGACAATCCTGACTTGTATCGGGCGGTCTGTCCGATAAGTTAGGTAACGCGGACAGCTATTCTCTCGAATCTAAGCATTCACAGCCTTGCAGCCCTCTCGGGCCAGCAGGCTGCCCAAACAGCGGGTGCGGCAAACCGTTTCCGCTGGTTCTCAGGAGAAGGGGAAAGCCGGGATGACACTGGCGATCAACAGCAAACGCGCCTGTCAACACATGCAAGGAGGCCTCGCCATGGAAAACCCACAAGTCTCTCCACAGATGCTCGAGTCCAAAGCCGCCGTCTGGTTCGACGAAACCTGGGCCGTCACCAGCCGACGCCTCTCCCGCACCGTTCGGATCGATGCCGACCACCTCCTCGCACACGGCCAGACCGTCCGCCAACTGATGCCGCGCCTCCTCGACATCGTCGCCAAAGACCTCCACCACGACGTCCAGGCCCTCAGGCCCGCCCTACAAACCGTCGTCAGCGAACAAGGCCTCTGCCGCACCGCACAGGGCATCATCCCACCGCAGGAACGCGCCCAGATCATCAACTGCTGCCTCGACACCCTGCTCATCGTCCTCACACGCGTCCGACGCCAGGCCATCGAACACGGCACCTGGTCCAAAGACCCCAGCACCGTCCCAATGTGCGGATAAACCCGTCCCTCGCGACCTCAGGTGAGCTTCGGCCCGAGTGAAGCCGGCTTGATGCTGTCATCCACCTGACCCATCCGACGCCGACCCGCCGCCACCAGGTCCGCATCGATCGCCTCGCAGAGGGTGTGGTACAGCAGCAGATGCGCCTCCTGAATCCGAGCCGTCGTGCCCGAGGGCACGACCAGCTCGCAATCCGCCAGCCCCAGACAGGCACCGCCCCCCTTGCCGAGAAAAGCGATCGACGCCAACCCCGTCGACTTCGCCGACTGCAACGCCCCCACGATGTTCGGGCTGTTCCCGCTGGTCGAAAACACCACCAGCACGTCCCCCTCACGCCCAAACGCCCGGACCTGCCTCGCAAACACATCCTCAGCCGGATAATCGTTCACCAGCGCCGTCAGCACGTTGTGATCCGCCGTCAGATCGATCGCCGCAAACCCCTCCCGATCCGCGTCATAACGGTTGGCGATCTCCGAACTCAGGTGTGCCGCATCCCCCGCCGAACCGCCATTGCCACAGCAAAGCAGCTTGTGCCCCGACAGCAACGCCGTCAATACCAGCTCCGAGGCACGTGCCAGCGGCCCCGCCAACTCGGTCAGCCGCGCCTGCATCTCTGCCGATGCCGCCAGGTTCTGCCTCAGCGTCTGATTCACATCCTGCATGCACCCATCCTAACCCCGCCAGCCAGTCCCGGTCACTCCCGAGGCGGGGTGTGCCGCCGCGCTCCCCAAACCCCCAGCGACGGAAACATCGTCGCGATCCCCAACCCAAACCGCACCCCGGGCATCGGCCACACCTCCGCCCGAGGCCGCTCCATCGCCGCCACGATCCGCTTCGCCACGTGCTCAGGCGTCTGCTGCGGACCATCAGGCAGTAACCGCCGCTTCGGCCGATACCCCGATTGCTCCGCCGCCGTCGTGAAAAAATCACTCGTCGTCCCCACCGGATGCACCGTCGTCACCGCCACGCCCTCCGGCTCCAGCTCCAACCGCAGCGCCCCCGCCAGACCGTCCTGTGCAGCCTTGGTCGCGCAGTAAGCCCCCATCTCCGGCAGCCCCAACTCGCTCACGCACGACGAGCAGATGACCACCTGCTTCAATCCGTCCACCGTCTCACGCAGCGCCGGCATCGCCGCCCGCACCGTGTGAATCGTCCCGAAGTAGTTCGTCTCAAAAATCGCCCGGTGCTCCTCATCCGTCGTATCCAGCACCGTCTTCACCAACCCGTAGCCCGCGTTGGCATATGCCACGTCGATCCGCCCGAACGCATCCACCGCCTCCGCCATCAGCGCGCCCATCGAAGCCGGATCCGTCACATCCCCCACCACGCATCGCGCCCGCCCACCTTCCTTCTCGATCCGGCCCGCCACCTCTTCCAACTTCTCCAGCCGCCTCGCGCTCAGCACCACCCGCATCCCCCGCCGAGCCGCCTCCATCGCCGTCGCCGCGCCGATCCCCGCACTCGCCCCCGTCACCACCAGCACCTTGTCCTTGAGTTCTCGCTTCATGCCCAGAGTGTAGACGCATCCCCCGCTACACTCGCCCGCATGAACACCACCACCCACGCAGCCCTCATCCAGCAGATCAAGGACGCCGCCCTGCTCGAAGGCGACTTCACCCTACGCTCCGGCAAAAAGAGCCGTTACTACCTCGACAAGTACCTCTTCGAGACCGACCCATCCATCCTCAAGCAGGTCGGCCACCTCCTCGCCGAACGCGTCGCCCGCTTCGACAACGTCACCCGTGTCGCCGGGGCCGAGCTAGGCGGGATCCCCCTCGTCGTCGCCGTCTCCCTCCAACTCGGCCTGCCATCGCTCCTCATCCGCAACCAGAAAAAAGACTACGGCACCGCCAAGCAGTTCGAAGGCAGGCTCAACCCCGGCGACCGCATCGTCCTCCTCGAAGACGTCGCCACCACAGGCGGACAGGCCCTCGAAGCCGCCAAACTCCTCCGCGACGACTGCCAGGCCGAAGTCCTGGGCGTCGTCGCCATCCTCGACCGCGAAGAAGGCGCCCGCGAAAACATGACCGAAGCCGGCTTCCACTTCGAAGCCCTCTTCCAACGCGCGGATATGGGGATGGACTAAGAGAAATAGGCGAGCAAGTGATCTACCCAATCGCCCCCAGCCCGCCCGCACCCGCCACCGCCGGCTCGCCGTCCGCCTCACCCAGCACGATCACCGGGTCTGTCTCACCCTCGATCAGCACCCGACCCGATTCATCCACGACACACACCGGGATCTTCCCCGCCTTCCAGTCGGCCAGCGCCAGAAGCGGCCACCGCTGAGGCATGTGACGATCCGGATCGATCGCGATGTACGGCCCCGACGCCGCCAGCCGATCGATCACCAGACGCGGACCCGCGAGGAACACCCCAAACGAGCTCACGCCACGCGGGTTGTAAGCCAGGTTGTTGTGCACATACGCATCCGCAAAACCCAGCGACTGCGCATGCGTGTTGCTCATCACCTGAAGGTCCCAGTAGAGCTGCGCCAGAGGCGCAGCCCCCACCTTCATGTACCGCGCCAAAGCATCACGCCAGAGATTCTGAGACACCCAGATGCTCTCCGGCTCCGCCGACGTGTGCCCACACCCATACCGCCCGCGACACTCACGCGTCGCCGCCGCCAGATCCCGCTGCAGACGCTTCTTATCCAAAGGCAACGGATGGCCCGTCATCAAAGGCAGCAGCACACCATTGCCCGTATAGATCGAATACCCGTCCCAGCCGTCCAGCCGCTCCTGCGCCAACGGCACCTGCGAGCCCGGCGGATAAACACCCAGACCCGACTTATCCACGCACACGGCGTAGTGGTCCCCCAGCCAGGCCGCCGCTTCGATCTTTTCCGCGTCCGCCTCCGCCACCGAACTGCAACGCACCCCCAGGTCCGTCGGCTCGTCGATCGATAGCAACGCCCCGACCGCCCGCAGCGCCGTGATCCGTTTCACCGCCAGATACGTCTGACCCCGCGCGAACTGCACCGCAGGTAGCCCGTCATCCAGCGTGTTTACGATGCCCTCGGTCGGGAAACCCGTCTCCTCCCGATCCGACCACAGCAGATACTTCGCCAGCCCCTCCACCAGATCACGCAGCGAGGTCGCGACCGATCGATCCCCCGTCCAACGCGTGTAAGCATCCAGCAGCAGCAGAAAATCCGCCGCGTGCTCCACGTGCATCGCATACGGATACGCCGGCCCCGCCACCTTGTCCCCACGCCCCAGATCCCGACGCAGCCAGCACCCACCCGATGCCTCGTGCGCCTCCGGCCGCCCGGCCCAGGCACGAAGCTGTAGCGACAACAGATCCGGCCACATCGACAAATAGAAAAGCGACCCGTTGTATTCCGCATCGATCGGACTGTGATACAGACGCGTGCCCTCAAGCACACTGAACCACGGCCAAGCCCCCGAGCCATCCTCCGGCTCCACCTGCATCCAGTACGAGTTGCTCAGCATCGACTGGAAACTCTGGTTCAGCAGATGCCGGTGAGCAGGATCCAGCGGCGCCTGCTCCAGCAGCTTCTCCAGCCGACGCGAACGCGCCAGCCGCTCGTCACGACGCTCCACCGCCTCGGTCATCACGTCATCAAGCGTCGGCCACGTCGCCGCATAACGGAACCGCGCCGGCCCCGAACCATTCGGATGATCCACCTGCAACGCAGGCTCCGACACGTGCGCCGCCCACACCATCCGCCACTTGATCCCGCTGCTGTCGTCCGTCACCGGCAGCGTCAGCGCCAACCCATCCCCCTGCTCCAACAGTTCGCAACCCGGATTCAGACTCAGCAGCCGCTCATGAACAGCAACCTGCTCACTCCGATTCGGGTCCTGACCCGTGACCGGCTCGGGCGTCGGGCTCGCCTGATAAACCATGTCGATCCGCGCCGGCTTCTTGCCGGATCCCGGATCGGCACAGATCTCTGTGTCGTGCCGACGCAACCGAATAAACAGCTTCACCTTCTCAGGCGTCGGACCGCTCGGCCGCTCCCAACGGAAACTCGGCACCGGATGAATCCGCATCTCCAGATAGAACACCGGCATCAGACACAGCCGCTCATCCTGTGGATAGAACACACTGTGCACGTTGAACTCGAAACGAAGCCGATACCGCTCGCTGAAACCCCGGAACGTGATCGAATTCAACCGCTCAAACTGCTCCGGGTTCGCCAGCAACTGACCATCCGCCGACAACGGCAACACCCGACGCGTCCCATCCGGTTCTTCCATCCCCACCATCAGATCAAGAGGCTGATCGCAGAACCTGCCCAACGCCGAGTGCAACACACGACGACGATGAGGCTCAAAGTGCAACCCGAAACGGCTGCCCAGCCGCGCCAGCGTCCAACTCATCAGCTGCATCGATACTCCTCTTACACAGCGTCCTATCGGCATTCTGAGCCAAGCCGCTGGACGCCACAACCCCCAAGGCTAGCACGAACAGGCCCAAAACCTCAGCCTGTCGCCATCGGCATCGTCTGACGAAGCCGCTCCACCACCTTCACCAACGCCTCCACCGCCCGATCTAACTCCGCCTGCGTCGTCCACCGACCCATCGACAACCGAACACTCCCGTGCGCCCGCGCACGCTCCATCCCCATCGCCAGCAACACCGGCGACGGCTCCAGCGACCCACTCGAACACGCCGCCCCCGCCGAAGCACAAACCCCCTGCTCGCTCAGCCCGAGCAGGATCGCCTCCGCTTCAATCCCGGGGAAAGCAAGGCTCGTCGTGTTCCACAAACGCTCCGCCGCCGCCGCATTCACCACCGTACCCGGGATCGCCGCCACCACCGCCCGCTCAAACCCGTCCCGCATCGCACGCAGAGCCTCCACCCGATCCGTATCCGCTAAAAACGCCTCCGCCAGCTCCGCCGCCACCCCGAACCCCAGAATCCCAGGCGTGTTCTCCGTCCCACCCCGCCGATCCGTCTCCTGAGGACCCCCCCGCTGCTGCGGGCTCATCCGAACACCCCGCCGCACATAAAGCACACCCACCCCCTTCGGCCCATGCAGCTTGTGACCCGCAAACGTCATCAGATCAATCCCCGCCTCCGACACATCCACCAGCAGCTTCCCCACCGCCTGCGTCCCATCCACATGCCAGAGTAGTGACACCCGCTTCCCACCCTCCTTCAGCCGCACCCTCGCCTCCGAAACAACCCGGCCGATCTCAGCCATCGGCTGGATCACCCCGGTCTCGTTGTTCGCCCACTGCAGGGACACCACCACCGTCGCCGCCTCCTCGGCCACATGCCGGTCGATTGCCTCCGCAAGCACCTCCGCCTTCACAACACCATCCGAATCCACCTTCAGATGCTCCAGCACCACCCCCTCCTTCTCCAGCTGCTCCGCCGGCTCCCGCACCGCCGCATGCTCCACCCCCGTCGTCAGCAAGACCGCTCGCTTGCCCCGCCCCACCGTCGGCAGCAGCGTCCCCCGCAGCGCCAGATTGTTCGATTCCGTCCCACCCGAGGTAAACACCAGCTCCCGAGGCGTTGCCCCGATCAGCCGCGCCACCGAAGCCCTCGCCAGCTCCAGCCGCTGCCGCACCGACTGCCCGAACCTATGCACACTCGAAGGATTCGCCCAGAGCGCCCGGTTCGCCTCATCCAACACCGCCACCACCTCGGGCGCCGGTGCCGTTGTCGCGTTGTGATCCAGATAAACCCAGTCCATCACCCGATCCTATCGCCCCGAACCAACCTCGGGCGCATCATCCAGCCTGAGCTATCATCCATGCCGTCGGCAACGACCAGGAAAACCACGATTTAACCACGCCCCGAGCAGAGATACCCCGGCATGAACCACGCCTTCACCTACCGCAACGGCCGCCTTCACATCGAAGACCTCGCCGTCGACGACCTCGTTGCCCAGACCGGCTCACCCGTCTACCTCTACTCCGCCGCCGCCCTGCTCAACCGATACAACGAGCTCAAAACCGCCTTCGCCGAACTCGACCCCATCGTCTGCTACTCCATCAAGAGCTGCAGCAACATCCACCTCTGCCGCCTCCTCGCCGAAGCCGGCTCCGGCATGGACGTCGTCTCCGGCGGCGAACTCCACCGCGCTAAACTCGCCGGCGCCGACATGAGCAAGATCGTCTTCGCAGGCGTCGGCAAAACAGACGCCGAAATCACCGACGCCATCGAGTCCAACATCGGCTGGTTCAACATCGAGTCCGAAGCCGAGTTCGAAAACATCGCCCGCATCGCCCGGCAACTCGGCAAGACCGCCCGCGGAGCCCTCCGCATCAATCCCGATGTCGACCCCGAAACACCCCACGAAAAAACCACCACCGGCAAGAAGGAATCCAAGTTCGGCGTCGACATCGACCGCGCCAAACGCTTCTTCACCCGCTACGGCCGCGACGAACACCTCAAGCTCACCGCCGTCCACCTCCACATCGGCTCACCCGTCTACGTCACCCAGCCCTACGCCAAAGCCATCACCAAAGCCCTCGAACTCATCAACGACCTCCGCGCCGACGGCTTCACCATCGACACCATCGACATCGGCGGCGGCTACGGCACCGACTACACCACCGGCCAGACACCCCCCTTCGCAGACTACGCCAAGGTCATCGTCCCACTCCTTCGCGAATTCAAAGCTCAAGGCGGCACCATCATCGTAGAGCCCGGCCGATCCATCGCCGCCAACGCAGGACTCCTCGTCTCACAGGTCCAGTACCTCAAACAAGGCGGGTCCAAAACCTTCATCATCCTCGACACCGGCATGCACCACCTCATCCGACCCACCCTCTACGACGCCTTCCACTTCATCTGGCCAACCAAAGTCGCCGCCGAACACGAACCACCCGCCTGGGCCGAGCGACTCGACCTCCCAGGCCTCCAGCCCTGTGACGTCGTCGGACCCATCTGCGAAACCGGCGACTACCTGGCTCTCGGCCGCCAACTCCCACCCGTCGCCCGAGGCGACAACCTCGCCGTCTTCTCCGCCGGGGCCTACGGCATGTGCATGGCCAGCCACTACAACACCCTCCCCCGACCCGCCGAAGTCCTCGTCGAAGGCAACACCTGGCGAACCATCCGCCAACGCGAAACCTACGATGACCTCCTCAACCACGAAACCGCCGCTTCAACCACGCCGGCCCAAACATCTGGCTAGGACTAGAGGCCTCATGGTCCTATGATATAAATGGCTTGATAGAAACAGCTCACGTCCAGAGGGAATCCCGCGATGCCGATGCTCGAAGTCACCAACGAAGACGGTGCCGTCCATCGATTCGAGCTAGGCAAAGAACCCATCACCATCGGACGCCACAGCGACAACCAGGTCAAGGTCGATGACCACCGACTCAGCCGATTCCACTGCGAAGTCAAACCCGTCGAGAACGGCTACCAGGTCAAAGACCTCGGCTCCCGAAATGGCACACGCATCAACAACCAGATGATCAGCAAGGTCACGCTCAAACCTGGACAGACCTTCACCGCCGGCCGAACCCGATTCCGCGTCATCCCCTCTCCCCTCACCCAGGACAACCACCAGACCAAACCACAAAAACCCGCCAGGTTCCCCGGCGGCCTCGGTAACAAAGCCGCCGGACTCAGCCCGCAAGCCGTCGCGCTCGGCGAAGAACACCTCGAAAACGCCTCCGCACCCGCCATGGCCGCCGCACCGGTCGCAACCCGAAGAGCATCAGGCACCCTCGGCTCCATTCAGGCGCTGACCAAGATCGGCAAGCCCCTCACCTACCCGGAAAGCCGCATCTCCCTCGTCAACGCCCGCGGACAAACCGTCCACGCCGCCGACCTCAGCGAAAAGGATGAAAACGCCGGAACCGCCCTCCACCTGCTCCGCCTGCTCATCTACGGCTGCGCACGAACCGGTGCCTCAGACATCCACGTCGAACCCAAAGCCGGTTCGGCCCTCGTCCGGCTCCGTATCGACGGCACCATGATCAACATCACCCACCTCGACGATCAGGCCACCATGCAGATGATCAGCCTCGTCAAGGTGCTCTGCGACATCGATATCTCCAAACGCTCGGTCATGCAGGAAGGCCACCTCGCCGCCGAACTCCCCGACCGACGCATCGACTTCCGCATCAGCTTCACACCCTCACGCTTCGGCCAGAAACTTGTCGCCCGCGTCCTCGATCCCCACCGATGCCCATCCGGCCTCGATGACGTCTTCCTCCCCGATCAGGAACACAACGCCATCCGCAGGGCCATCGCCCGCGAATCCGGCATGCTCATCATCTGCGGACCCACCGGCTCCGGAAAAACCACCACCCTCTACGCAGCCCTCCGAGAACTCGACGCCAACGTCCGCAACATCGTCACCATTGAAGACCCCGTCGAATACGAGCTCCCCGGCCTCACCCAGATCCCCGTCAACGTCGAGAAAGACCACACCTTCTCCAAACTCCTACGCTCCACGCTCCGCCAGGACCCCGACGTCATGGTCGTCGGCGAGGTCCGCGACGCCGACACCGCCGTCACCGCCATGCAGGCCGGCAACACCGGACATCTCGTCCTCTCCACCATCCACTCGCAAGGGTCCATCAGCACCATCATCCGACTGCTCGACCTCGGCGTCGAACCCTATATGGTCGCCTCAACCCTCACGCTCGTCCTCGCCCAGCGACTCGTGCGCACCCTCTGCCCGCGCTGCCGCCGCGAGGTCGCCATGTCCGACCAGGACCGCCTACGACTCGGCCAACACGCCGCCAACGCCCACCGACGCTGGGAAGCCGTCGGCTGCAAAGCCTGCTACGGCACCGGCTACCAGGGACGCCGAGCGATCTTCGAACTCATGCCCCTCACCGACGTCGTCAAAGACGCCATCCTCGGCCGTGTCAGCATGACAGGCCTCAAGGAAGCCGCCCTCGCCGGCGGCCTCCGACCCATGACCGAAAACGGCGCCGAACTCGTCGTCGCCGGCATCACCTCCCTCGAAGAAGTCGACCGCGTCACCGGCGAAGGCTGATCCGCACCAACCAGCCCCAGCCACCCGCTACTATGACAACATGGTTACCGAGCGCATCGTTGCCGCCCAGTCCGAAGGCCCCGTCGAAGAAGCCGTCACCCTGTCGCTTCGACCCCAGAAACTCAGCGACTACGTCGGCCAGCCCAAACTCATCGAAAAGCTCACCATCGCACTCGACGCCGCCCGCCAACGCGGCCCCGAAGCCGGAGCCATGGACCACGTCCTCCTCCACGGCCCCCCAGGACTCGGCAAAACCACCCTCGCCAACATCATCGCCCTCGAAATGGGGGCCAACCTCGTCACCACCTCCGGCCCGGCCCTCACCCGACCCACCGACCTCGTCGGCACCCTCACCCGCCTGGGCGAAGGCGACGTCCTCTTCATCGATGAAATCCACCGCCTCCCACCCATCGTTGAGGAGTACATCTACCCCGCGATGGAAGACTACAAAATCGACTTCACCCTCGATCAGGGCATGCACGCCAAAGCCATCACACTCCCCATCAAACCCTTCACCCTCATCGGCGCCACCACCCGCGCCGGCCTGCTCTCAGGCCCTATGCGCTCACGCTTCGGCATCGTCCACAGCCTCGAGTTCTACAACAACAACGACCTCCACAAGATCCTCACCCGCAGCGCCGAACTCCTGGAGATGCGCACCGACACCGACGAGCGGGCCGACGCCGGCCTCCGCACCATCGCCGAACGCTCCCGCGGCACACCCCGCATCGCCAACCGACTGCTCCGCCGCGTCCGCGACTACGCCCAGGTCCGCGCCCAGGGACGACTCACACCCGACGCCGTCGACAAGGCCCTACGCCTCGAATCCGTCGATGAACTCGGCCTCGACGAGCTCGACCGCAAATACCTCAAGGTCATCGGCACCATCTACGAAGGCGGGCCCGTCGGCCTCGAAGCCATCGCCGCCACCCTCTCCGAAGACGCAGCCACCCTCGAAGAACTCGTCGAGCCCTACCTCCTCCAGATCGGCTTCCTCGCCCGCACCCGACGCGGCCGAACCCTCACCCAGCGAGCCGCCTCCCACATCGGCGTCGAACTCCCCCTCAAAGACGATGCGCTGTTCGATTAACGCCAGACGCCAGGCTCAGCCCGTCGCACCCACCCACTGAATCACCAGATAAGCCACATACATCAGCACCAGCGGCCAACCCATCCAACGGCTGAAGTGCCCCTTCTTCGCCGCCATCGCCACATAAACCCGAAACAGCACCAGCATCGCCAGCATCGTCGGCAGGTGCAGATGCAAAAACACCGCCGGCCAGTTCGAGTCCGTCTCGACCAAAGGCAGCGGGGCCGCCAACGCCGCAAAACCGATTACGAAAAACACGTTCAGAATATCCGCCCCAATCACATTCCCCACCAGCAACTCCGGATGCCCCTTCCGAATCGCCATCAGCCCCACCACCAGCTCAGGCGTCGATGTCCCCATCGCCACCAGTGTCCCCGCAATCACCACCTCCGGCACACCCCACTGCACCGCCAGCACGCTCGCCGACTGCACCAGCACCTCCCCACCAAAAATCACCATCAGCAACCCCACCAGCCCGAAACCCACCATCCAGAGCCCGCTATGCGCCTCAACCTCGTGCCCGTGATGCTCATCCGTAATCACCGCATCCCCCTGCTGACGCGCCCAGATCACCGACACCCACAGATACACCGCCAGCAGCAAGGCCATCAACGCCCCAAAGACCCGCCCGAACGTCGCCGCGTCGCCATCCAGAAACCACAGCGCATAACAGATTGTCGCCAGCAACACCCCCGAACCAAACTGCACCCAGCCCTGCCGCGTCAACAAAAACTTATCCGCAGGCAGCGTCCCCGCCGCCAGACAACCCACCCCGAAAATAAACCCCGTATCCGCGATGATCGAGCCCACCCCGTTGCCCAGCGCCAGCCCCGCATTCCCCGACCACGCAGCCAACACCGACACCGCCATCTCCGGACTCGTCGTGCCCAGCGACACAATCGTCGCACCCACCACAATCCGCGGCAGACCCAGCTTGTAAGCCGCCGCCGCCGCCGCTTCCACCATCCAGTCCGCACCCCGAACCAGCACCGCCAGCGCGACGAACACCAGCACCAGCAGCAGCCACTGCGGCTGGTCAACAAACCAGGCATTCGGCAGCAAGGCACCCAGGATCAGAGGAAAGCAGGTCATAGAACATCGAGTCTAGCAGAGCCTGACCGCCAACAACGCTCAACGCGCAACCAAGGCTCCCACATAAGGCACCAGCGAATCCATCGACGCCTCACTCAAACCATCAAACGTCGCACGCACCACATTCTCCCGGTCCACGACCAGGAATCGTGACGAATGCGTGATCGGCATCAGATCGTTCCCCGGATCCTCATCCAGCGCCAATCGGAAACCCTCCTGCACCAGCCGCCAGATCTTCTCCCGATCCCCACTCAAAAACGTCCACCGCTCCGGATCAGCCCCGTACTGCTCCGCGAAAGCCTTCAACACCGCAGGCGTGTCGTGCTCCGGGTCCACCGTGATGCTCACCAGCCGCACCTCATCCAGACCCACCTCCTCCAGCCGCTGCTGCAGCAGGCTCATCCGCTGCGTCATCACCGGACACACCAGTTGACAACGCGTGAAGATGAAATCCACCACCCACACCCGACCATCCAGATCGCTGCTCGCAAACGCCCGACCCTCGGTGTCCATCAGCGTGAAAGCCGGCGCCCGAAAATCCAGTGCCTGACCATGAGCCGGATCTGGCACCGGCAGATCACTCTCCGCTGCCGCGCCCCCACGCGCCGGCATCAAACCGATCACCACCATCCCCCCAGCGAGCGTAATCATCAGAAAACCCATCGCTAGAAAAACACGCCGACGCATCACCGGACTCATCGCGGGGCCCTCACCGCCCGTGTCGCCATCACCACCGCCGCCAGCACGCCCACGAGCAGCAGCACACCAGCGACACCCACCGGAACCACGGCCGACGGAGGAGCACCCTCAAACATCGCCCAACTCAACACCGCATGCCCATACGTCAGCGGGTTCAGATAACCAACCACACGCAGCCACATCGGCGCCAACTCAAGCGGGAACACCGCCCCACTCAAAAACCACATCGGCATCATCAACAGATTCATCAGGGCATGAAAACCCGCCGTTGAATCCATCGGCCAGGCCAGCATCAACCCCAAACCCGCCAGCCCCACCGATACCACCACCACCGCCACCAACGCCATCAGCCACCAACCGAGCCCGATCGCCCCGCCCACAAAAGGCCAGGCCAATAAAAACAGCCCGCCCTGCAGCGAAGCAATCACCGCCGCCCCCAGCATCTTGCCCAACGCCACCGCCGAACTCGGAGCCGGCGACACCAACACCCCCTGCAAAAAACCCTCCCGCCGATCCTCGATCACCGTGATCGTCGAGAACACCGCCGTAAACAACACGATCATCAACACCGTGCCCGGAAAAAAATAAGCCAGATAACCCACGCCAGCTTCCGCTGCAGCGCCATCCGACAGCGCCGACTCAGCCCCGACCCCAAGCGTCACCGCCTGGTTCAAACCCGACCCCAGCAGCAACCAAAACAACACCGGCGTCGCCAACGCCCCAATGATCCGTGTTCGCTGACGCGAAAAACGCACCAGCTCGCGAACAGCGATCGCCAGGCAGGCCCGCACCCACAGCCGCACCCCACCGCCAGCCCGCTCGCCAGCAGCATCCGTCAACATCGGTTTCATCGCCTGAGTCGTGCTCACGTCCGTATCCTAGCGATCCAAACAACGGTTGAGCGCCGCCTCACCCAATCGCCGATCGCTACAATCGCCCTACTGACACCAACCACCACGCTCCCAACCGAAGGAAGCCGTCCCATGAGTCTCATCCCGATGGTCATCGAAAAGACCGGCCGAGGCGAACGCGCCTATGACATCTACTCCCGACTCCTCAAGGACCGCATCGTCTTCCTTCCCGGACCCGTCACCGACGAATCCGCCAACCTGATCATCGCTCAGCTGCTCTTCCTCTCCAACGAAGACGCCAAGTCCGACATCCACTTCTACATCAACTCACCCGGTGGCTCCGTCTCCGCAGGCCTCGGCGTCTACGACACCATGCAGTTTATCCGGCCCAACGTCGCCACCTACTGCATCGGCGTCGCCGCCTCCATGGGCGCCGTCCTTATGATGGCCGGCACCGCCGGCAAACGGCACATGCTCCCCAATGGCCGCGTCCTCCTCCACCAGCCCCTCATGGGCGGCGTCATGCAGGGACAAGCCACCGACCTCTCCATCCAGGCCAAGGAGATGCTAAAAACCCGTAAACGCCTCTACGACATCATGGCCCACCACACCGGCAAACCAAATGAGGAAATCGCCCGCGACTGCGAACGCGATTACTGGCTCGACGCCGAAGAGTCCGTCAAGTACGGCGTCGCCGATGCCATCCTCAAGCACCTCCCCGAAAACGTCGCCGGCAACGGACAGAACAACGACGAGTAACACCGCCGCTGCCAACACCCGGAGGCCAACCTTGCTGCCAGCCCGAACCACCGCACTCCTCCTCACGGCCGTGCTACTAGGCACCGGCTGCGCTGGCAGCCAGGAGAACAATAACCTCCGCCGAGAACGCGCCGAAAACCAGGACACCATCGCCCGACTCACCGAACAACTCCGCCAGACCGAGGCCGAAGCCGCCGCCCTCCGCCAGCAACTCGGCCGCACCTCCGCCGTCGACAACGCCACCACCCCCGTCCTCACCGAGATCACCCTCGGCAGACTCTCCGGCCCCATCGATACCAACGCCGACGGCAACCCAGACACCCTCCGCCTCTACGCCTCACCCCGCGACGACCGCGGACGCTTCCGCGCCATCTCCGGCAAAGCCTCCCTCACCGTCACCGCCGCCACGCCAGGCGACAACCCACGCTTCCTCGCCAGCCGCGACTACAACCCCAACGAATTCGACGCCGCCTACCGCTCCGGCTTCACCGGACACCACTACACCTTCGAACTCCCCCTCGATCCGGCTCAGGCCACCCACGCCACCGCCACCCTCACCGTGACCGACGCCGAATCCGGCATCGAACTCACCACCCAGAAAAACTTCGAGCTCAAGTAACCCGCCGCAACAAGCCCAACAACCCCAGCGGCCAGGCCACCAACCCATAAACCCCCATCCCCACCACCACCGCCACCACCACGCGGACAGCGTCTCCCTGCGCGACCAGCTGCCGATCAACCAGCCAGACACATAACCCCATCACCACCGTAGCCAGCACCGTCAAGCCAGCCTCCCGCAGCAACCCCGCATCCAAGCGCTCCCGCAGAACCCACATCAAACCCCAAACCTGCACCATCGCCGCTATCGCCGTCGACCAAGCCAACCCCTCCGCCCCCAGCGGCCACACCAGCGTCAGATTCAACACCAGATTCAAAGGCACCGTCCACGCCATCACCCGAAGCGGCGCACTCGGCCGATCCAGCGCGTAACACCCACGCGTCAGCACATGCGTCATCGAATACGCCCACACCGCACTCCCATAAGCCAGCAACAACGCCGCCACCCGCTCCGTCGCCTGCTCACCAAACGCCCCACGCTCGTAGATCAACCCCACCAACGGCTCACAAACCAGCATCAAGCCCACACTCGCCGGCAACGTCAGCGTCAACGACAACCCCAACCCCTGCCGAAGCGCCGCTGCAAACCGAAGCCGATCACCAGCCACCTTCGCCAGCAACGGAAACGCCGCCGTCGCCACCGCGATCCCAAACACACCCAGCGGGAACTGATACAGCCGCTGCGACCACTGCAACGCAGCCACCGACCCCGATTCAATCGGATACCCCGGCTCGCCCGGCAGCCACGAGATCACCGCCGCCTCCGCCGAGCCAGGCGACAACACAAACGCAATCAGATGATCCATCAGCGCATTCACCTGAAACACACCCAATCCCACCGCCATCGGCAGCATCCGCACCGCCATCGCCTTCACCTCACCCAGATCCTCAGCCCCACCCCGCTCCAGCAGCCCGCGCCTTGATACAGACAAACCCACCCAAGCCAGCTGCAACACCCCAGCCCCCAACACACCCAGCGACAACGCAAACGCCACCTCCGACGGCTCACCCGAACCACCCGCCAACACCGCCGCCGTAATCAACCCCGCGTTCAGCACCATCGGCACCGCCGCCGCCGGCGCAAACACCCCATGCACCTGCAGCAACCCCCCCAGCAGCGCTACCAGACAAACCAGCGGCATGTAAGGCAGCATCCAACCCGCCAGCCAAAGCGTCGCCTGCGCCCGCTCACTCCCCACAAACACCACCGACAACCCCCACAACACCAACCACCCCACCAACACCAACACCGCCGTCACCCCCGCCGTCCACATCAGCACCGCCCCCGCAAACCGCTTCGCCTCGCCCGCCCGCTCACGAACCCGAGAGTAAGCCGGGATAAATGCCGAACTCAACGCCCCCTCACCAAACAGCCGCCGAAACAGATTCGGTACCAGAAACGCCAGAAAGAAAATATCCGCCCAAACCGACAACCCCAGCGTCGCCGCCAGCACCGCATCACGAACCAAGCCCGTCAACCGAGACATCAGCGTCAACCCGCTCACCACCAGCGTCGCCCGTCCCACCCCCCCAGACCCTGCTGCCGTCGTCGACTCACCGCTCATGCACACGCTCCCCGATCCCCACACGCCTCAACACCGGACGCGCCCCCGACAACAACACCCACAGCACCAACGCCGTCAACACACCCAGCTGATGCCAGTACACATCCGCCACCTCCACCCCGCGACCCGTCCCGCGCTGCGACCACTCAATCAGCGGCGCCGACCCCGACATCACCACCACCGTCACCAGCACACCCCAACGCGGCCGCCTCAAACCCGCAGGCATCGCCATCGCCAGCATCGCCGTCCACAACAGAGCCACATACAGATGCCCCGGCTTGTCAGCCCCATGACGCCCCAGCCCCACCCACGACGCCAGCCGAATCAGATACTCGTTCGCCTCAGGCCGCAGAAACAAAACCACCAACCCGGGCGTCAGCACCACCAGCACCCAACGCATCACCACCGCCAAAGCATCACGACACGCAATCGTATGCCGCGGCCTACTCACCAGATAAGCCCCCAGCACCCCGATCGCGTTGGCCACCGCGTCCTCAACCCCCGTATACCGATTCACAAACTGCTGCGTGTACTCATCCACAACCGCATACACCAGCACCACCGCCGTCGTCGCCAGCGCCCCGCCATGCTCGCCCAGCCAACGCGTCAACAAATGACTCCTCAGCGCCAGCCACGCCAACACCCCAAACACCACCACGTGCACCAGCTTGTCTGTCTGCAGAACCGGCGACCCCTCAGGCAGCGTCAGACCAGGCCAATGCGTCGCCACAAACAACGACGGCCAGTAAACCGCCAGCAGCCAGCGCGCCCACCGATCCAGCGACCGCTCAAAAGGCGACCGCCCCACACGCAGCCCATGCGATGACCCCAGCGCACCCGGCCCCATCACCGCTTCCGATCCAGACCACGACCCGTCTGAACCACCTCCAGAAGCACCCGCTCCCACGCCGCACAGCGATGCGCCGCCTCATGCTTCGCCCTGCTCGCCGCAAAAGCCTTCTCACCCAAAGCACGACACCGATCCCGATCCGCCGCCAACCCCTCAATCACCCGCACCAGCCCATCCACATCGCCCACCGCCAGCGTCTCGCCACACCCCGATGCCTTCAGCTCCATCGCCACCTCCGCCTCCTCCGGGCCCACGAACACCGACGCCCGACCCGCCGCCATGATCCCGTACAGCTTCGACGGCACCACCACCCCCGTAAACGCCGGCAGCTGACTGATCAGATGCACATCCGCCGCCGCCAGCAGCTCACCCAAACGCTCACGCGGCTGATACCCATAAACCGCCCCGTTCGGCAACGCCGCCACCCGATCCGAAACCTCCGCCATCCGCTTCCCGCTACCCACAAAAACAAAACGCAGATCGTCCCGATCCGCCAGCCGCTCCGCCGCCGCCACCAGCGTCTCCGCATCGTGCGCCAGCCCCAGATTCCCCGAGTACATCACCACAAACTTCCCCGATAGCCCCCATTCCGCCCGATACCCGCTCGCCTCCGGCTCTGTCGCCTCCGCCGGATTCGCCGCCCACACCCCGATCCAGTTCACACGCTCACCCGGCACCCCCTTCGACTCGATCAGCCCCTTCATGCAACGCCCCAACGCCACCACCCGATCACAACGCCGCAAACACCACCGATTCAGCGCCTCAAACCCAAGCGTCAGCCAGCCATCCGGCTTCATCACCCCCAAAGCCACCGGCACATCCGGGTACAGGTCCATCCCCCAGTAAACCCACCGACTCCCACGCAGCAGCCGCAGCATCGCTCCCAAGAGTCCGATAAAAGGCGGCGTCGTCAGCGTCACCACCACATCCGCCCGCTCAAGCGTCAAAACCCTGAAGCCCGCCAGCACGTAAAACAGCAGAAAATCCGCCAGACGCGCCGCAATCCCACGCTTCCCGAACAACGACACCCCCACCCGATGAACACGGATCCCATCCACCACCTCAAACCGAGCCAGCGACGCCCCCGTCTGACCGTAGATCGACCGCGACGCCACCACCTCCACCTCGTGGCCCTGCGCCACCAGGTAACGCCCCAGATCGTGCGCGTGCTGCGCCGTCGCCGCCACATCCGGGTGAAAAGGCTGATTGAGAATCAGAACACGCATCAAACACTCAACTTACAACTGAGAAAACCACCATCGATCAGGCCCGCCCAACACAGATGGCAGACAACCTCGGCACAGAACATACCCCGGGCACCCACCCATCATCGGCTCCCCGAACCGCACGAGCACAAGCAAGACACACCTTTATCGGGACCCTCCGCCAGACCTATAGGGCGCAAGCCCCACCCACTCTGAGATAGCATGGACCCCCAACAGCCAGCGAGCCGACATCAAGAAACAGGCCCACCCAACGGGCCAGAACCACGAGCAGGAGACCGGCTATCTCAGCGCTGACCATCCTCATCTTCATGCTGATCTCCATGACGCTCAGCATCGCCGTCTGGGCTCGACCTGGCTTCGCCGTCGGCCTCGTCCTCTGCAGCTTCGTCTTCGAACAGTGGGCTCAGGCCGGCAGCGGCCTCTTCGTCTCCTACTTCCAGCTCACCAACTACATGACCGGCCTCATCGTCGTCATGGCCTACGCCGCCACACTCATCAAACGACAGATGCGCTTCCCCAGCCTCGGAGCCGCAGGCTGGACCATGGTCGCCCTCTACGTCTACTGCATCATCTCCGCCGTCTGGTCCATCGACCGAGGCGAAACCATCGCACAACTCCGAAGCGCCGCCGTCTACCTCTCCGCCTTCGGACTCCTCGCCCCCCTCGTCGCCAGCGACACCAAAGCCATCCGCGACGCACTCCTCATGACCGTCCTCCTTGGCGGATTCCTCCTCGTCACCCTCCTGCTCAACCCCAACTGGAGCAGAAGAGGCGTACGCCTCGCCGTCGAAGGCGCCGCCAACCTCATGGTCCGCGACACTGGCAACCCGCTCGAAGTCGCCTCCGTCGGCGGCTACGTCGCCATCATCTGCGCCCTCCTACGCGTCGACAGCCTCCCCAACTGGCTCCGCTCCAGCCAATGGCTACTCGTCATCTTTGGCTTCGCACTCATCATCGCCTCCGAATCACGAGGACAGTTCTTCGCAGCCCTCGGCGTCATCATCCTCTTCATCCCCTTCGCCTACCCCATCCGCTCACTCGGCACCTTCATCGGCGCCGTCTTCGCCACCGCCATCGTCGCCGGAACCGCCGTGGTCCTCCTCCAGACCTTCGCCACCGAACGCTTCGACTTCCAGAACATGATCGAGAACTACTCCGATTCACGCATCGGCACCACAGGCATCCTCCTCGGAGCCTGGGCCAGCGCAGGACCCCTCTACTGGTTCCTCGGACTCGGAAGCTCCGCCTCCTACACCGACGACCTCCTCGGCACCTACCCCCACTTCGTGCCAGGCGAGGTCCTCGGCGAACTCGGCCTCTTCGGCTTCGCCATCTACTTCACCGCCTACACCCTCACCGCCATCGCCTTCTTCCGCATCTTCAGAGCCGTCAAGCCCTACCCCGAAGCCCGAAGCCTCATCGCCACCCTCGGAGCCCTCTGCGTCTTCGTCTCCCTCCTCACCCTCAAACAAGGCTCCCTGCTCGGCTCCTTCGCCGTGCCCCTCTTCTTCATCCTGGTCGGAACCATGGACCGCGAAGTCCGCGCCCTGCTCCACCATCCCCAGCACGCCCCTCAACCCATCCCCGACCAGCCAGCCCCCAACACGCCAAGAGCCCAACCCGCATGATCCAACGCAGACTCTTGTTGAGCCTCCCACTCCTTAGCTGGGCCACGCTCATCACCGCCATCCTCACCCTCTCGCTCGTCGGCATGGCACCCGCACAACCAGCCCGCGACGCACAGAGCCCCGCACCCACCACTGGCACGTTCGGACGAACCCTCGTCTCCGGACCCGCCTTCCCCGTCTTCGACGCCACCCTCTACCTCAAAAAACCCGACCTCGAACAACTCTACGGCATGCCCAGACTCCGCACCCACAAACGCCTCTGGATGCCCGAAGACAACCACGACGAACCCATCCGAGCAAGACTCGTCGCCGCCCTCGCACACATCCCCCGCGGCGAACTTATCTTCATGGACATCGAACACTGGCCCGTCAAAGGCCAGCCCGAAGTCGTCAACGACACCCTCCGGAAATACAACCTCGTCACCCACTGGGTCCGCGAAATCCGACCCGACCTCACCTTCGGCTACTACGGCGTCCCACCCATCCGCGACTACTGGCGAGCCGTCCGACCCGAACGCGCCGACCAATACCAGCAGTGGCTCGACGAAAACGACGCCCTCGCACCCATGGTCGAAAACCTCGACGTCATCTACCCCTCCCTCTACACCTTCTACAACACCCCCGACCAGTGGGTCGAGTTCGCCAAAGCCAACCTCAGCGAAGCCCGCCAGTACGGCCTCCCCGTCTACGCCTTCCTCTGGCCCCAGTACCACGAGGGCAACAAAGAACTCGCCTGGCAGTTCATCGATCCCGACTTCTGGCGACGCCAACTCGAAACCTGCCTCGAACACGCCGACGGCATCGTCATCTGGGGCGGATGGATGGACGCCGACAAAAAACGACTCAACTGGGACCCCACCGCACCCTGGTGGCGCGAAACCATCGCCGTCATGGCCGAAAACGGCGACCGACTCCTCAACCCCAAAGCCGATTAACGCCTCGAAGCCCTGCGAATCGCCGCCTCAAAACCATCCACCATCCGCGCTAGCGTGAACCGCTCCGTCACCGTCCGCTCCGCCTCCATGCGCATCGACGCCAGCTTCTCCCGATCAGCAAACAGCCCCGCCAGCACCCCGGCCAGCGAACCCGCATCCCCATCACGAAACACCGCCCCATTCTCACCCGGCCGCAGCGCATCGATCTCCGGATTGTGAGACGCCAGATCGTCCCCCACCACCACCGGCAACCCGTACCCCATCGCATGGATCAGACTCAGACCGACATTCGCCGGATACACAAACACATCGCTACATAAAAACCACGGCGCGAGATTGGCTTCCCCGTAGATCGCCCCGGGCATGATCACCCGATCCGCCACCCCCAGCCGCTCCGCCAACGCCCGCAACTCGCCCGCTGTCTCACCCTTCCCGATCAGCACCACCCGAAACCCTGGCAGCCGATCCTTCAACACCGCCGCCGCCTCAATCAACAAATCCTCCCGGTTCGCCGGCGCAAACCGGGATACAAACAACGCCACCGACCCATCCCCCAAACCGCGCTCCGCCCGAAAACGCTTCAACTCCTCCTCCCGACCCGCCCACGCAGCCCGCGCCGCCTGCATGGGCGACTGATCCAACGCATTCGCCGCCGTAAACAACCGGCCCGCATCAAACCCCACCGCCGCATAACGCTCCGCCACCGAAGCGCTATAGAAAAGCAGCGCATCCGCCCGGCGCCCCAGCCACCGCCGCACGCCCGCTCGCCAACCCGCCTCCGCCTTCGAATACCCATGCCCCCACAACACCGTCCCCACCCCCGACAGCCGCGCTCGCAACAGCGCCATAGGCAGCGACGCGTAGTGCGCATTCCAGGTCAACACCAGCACATCCGCCCGCCGCTTCGTCGCATACCGAAGCTGAGACCCATCCCACAACACCTCTCGCGACCCCACCCCAAACGACCGCGTCTCGCTCGGCTCCGCCGCAAACCCATCCGCCTCCACGTTCGGCAGCGCCGGATCATGCCCATACCGAACCAGCACCTCCAACCCCTCACGACGAGCCAGCTCCCGAAACACCGGGATCCGATAAGCAGGCAACGCCGGCTGCTGAATCACCACACGTAGGGAACCTGACGACTTGACGACCCGTCTCCTTACTTCAACCAACACATCCGCACGCTACCTTATCCATCGGTCAGCCGATACCTCCTCCATACCCATGCCAGATAACCCCACCATCCTGATCAACGGACTCTCCATCGGCGGCGGCGGCGGCCTCACCGTTGGCGTCGAACTCACCCGCGCCCTGGCACAAGCCCGCCCACGCTGGACCATCCGCCTCCTCCTCACCCAGAACCACCCCCTCCACGAAGAAGCCCGCGACCTCGTCTGGCCCCTCAACGCCTCCCTCATCTGGGCCGACGCCAACACCCGCAACCGACGCGCCCGCGACGCCTACGAAACCCTCAAACTCCCCAAACGCTGCAACGACATCCACGCCACCGCCCTCCTCCAACTCAACGGCATGCTCCCCCCCATCCACCTCGACCTCCCCGTCATCTGCCACCACCAGGACCCCTGGCCCTACCGACCCCAGGCATGGTTCAGCCTCAAACACCGCCTCATCGCCTTCCTCAAACGACGACGCCACCGCAAAGCCCTCTATAAAGCCGACCGCCTCACCTTCACCAGTCAGTACCTCCTCGACACCCTCACCCGACACCACCGACTCCCCGCCGACCAGATCGCCACCCGCTGCTCCGTGCTCTCCAATGGCCTGCCCGACAGCTTCTACCAACTGGCTGACAACCAAACCAACACCGAGCGCGCCGACGAGATCCTCACAGTCAGCAACGTCTCACCCTACAAACAACAGTGGCGCGTCATCGACGCCCTCGCCGAACTCACCCGTCGCGGCAACCAGACGACCAGCTACCGCATCATCGGCGCCGGCAGCCCCGCCGACCTCCAGGCCCTCAACGACCGCGCCGCCTCCCACGGCCTCACCGATCGCGTCCTCGTCGAAGGTCGCGCCGCCGCCGAACGCGTGACCTGGGCCTACCAACGCGCCAAAGCCTTCGCCCTCCACAGCCAGTGCGAGAGCTTCGGCATCCCCGCCATCGAAGCCATGGCCCACGCCGTACCCGTCGTCGTCGCCGACTGCTGCGCCCTGCCCGAAGTCACCGCCGACGCCGCCCTCCACGCAGACCCCGACTCCACCACCGCCCTCGCCGACGCCCTCGAAGAGATCCTCACCGTGCCCGAAACCGCCAAGCGACTCATCGCCAACGGCAAACAGCGCATCCACGCCTACCGCTGGTCCGACTCAGGCGAAAAACTCGCCCAGCTCATCGAAACCCTCTAAGCCCCGCCCCTACTGCAGGTCACGCTCCTTGATCGGCCGCGCCGGGTTCCCCACGCACACGCTCTGCTCGGGCATGTCCTTGTAAACACTCGAGCGCGCCCCCACCACACTCAAACGCCCGATCGTTACCCCCGGGCCGATGTACGCATCCGCTCCAACCCACACATCATCACGTATGTAAATAGGCGTCCGCAGCAAACGGAATGTCCGGTCCGTGTAGTCGTGCGTCCCCGCGCACAGGTGCGCATACTGACTCACGATCGATCGCTTGCCGATCCGGATCCGACCCAGGCTGTAAAGAATCGCGTAGTCCCCCACCGTCGCGTCATCCTCGATCTCCAGCATCCACGGCACCTCGATGTTCACCGAAGGCCGGATCGCCACATCCTTGCCGATCTTCGCCCCAAAGATCCGCAGGATCATCGACCGCAACCCGTACCAGTTGTGGAACGTCATCCGGAAGATCGGCTTGCCGATCACCATCCACACCGCACGCGCCAGCTTCTCACGGAACGACCACGGACTTGACTCCGGCTGCGTCTGTATCGCCGGACCGCGATGCGAGCCATCCTGACTCGGGTCAGGCGGCAGCTGACGAATCGTCCCCTCCACCGGGTCCGGGTCCTCGCCCGGTAACAGCATCGTCGGCGGCGCCGTCAGCGTGTCCCCCTCCGGCACCGCCAGCGTACTCCCCACCTCCTCCGCCACCACATGCGACGGATCGAAACCCGCCTGCTTCGCCTGCGTCATGATGTAACGGAACTTCAGCGCCACCATCCCGTCATACGTCGCGATCAGCTTGCAGAAATCAAACCCCGCCCGACCATCCAGAAACCCCAGCCGGAAAAAATACATGTAGATGAAACGCCACAGCCACGGAAAAGGCATCCGGTGCATGATGTTCCGCTTCAGCCAGCGACGACGACGCGTCTCCTTCGTCAGGTTCGCCTCATCCTTCGCCTGATGCGTCACATACTCATGAAACAGCTGCTGCGCCTCAAGCGTCGAATACCGGTTGTGCTTCGCAATGAAGTGCTCAAGCCCGCGCCGATCGTTGTGCAGCATCGGCTCGTCGATGTACCCCACCGGGTCCGCCACCACCATGTGCTCGTGAACCGCTCGATCCTCATAAAACGCCCGACCACGCTTCAGCAGACGCATGTTCCAACTCGGGTAGTACCCGCAGTGCCAGATCGGACGATCCAGAAAATACGTCACCCGGTTGATGAAAAAACCGTTCTCCGGAACACGATCAACAGGCGGACGCGTCACCTCCAGCATCCGATCCCGAAGCTTCTCCGTGATCACCTCGTCCGCATCCAGAATCAGCACCCACTCGCTCTCGAACGGCAGATTGTTCAGACCCCAGTTCTTCTGCTTCGCATACCCCTCCCAGTCGTGATGAACCACCTCCGCCCCCAGATCCCGCGCAATGTCCACCGTCCCGTCCGTCGACCCCGAATCCACCACGAACACCCGCTTCGCCCACCCACGCACCGAACCAATGCAATGCGGCAGATTCAACGCCTCATTGAACGTAATGATCATCACATCGATCATGAACCCATGCCTCGTCGTACGACTCGTAGCGGCCTCTGCAACACAACACCCCGGCCGCCGCGACAATCGCACAAGATCATACGCCAGCCCGACAACCACCACGCCCGCCCGTAACTAACTTCGGCCGCCTCAGTCACCCGATGAAGCCAACAATGACCGCTTCCGACCTCAAAAACGAACCGCCCCCCTTCCAGCGACTCGATCAGGCCGCCGGATACCCCTACACAACGTCCGAATATCTCGCCCGCACCCTCTGGAACCTCGTCCAGACCCTCCTGATCCGACCCAGCCCCGCCAGATGCTACGCCTGGCGACGCTTCTGGCTCCGCCGCTTCGGCGCCACCATCCCCGACACCTCCGGCACCCGGCCCTCCACCCGCGTCTTCCACCCCTGGCTCCTCACCCTCGGACAGCACACCCTCCTCGGCGACCGCGTCCGCGTCTACAACCTCGGGCCCATCACCCTCGGCGACCACACCGTCGTCTCCCAGGACACCCACCTCTGCGCCGGCACCCACGACCACACCCAGCCCAACCTCCCCCTCCTCCGGCCCCCCATCACCATCGGGTCAGGCGTCTGGATCGCCGCCGACGCCTTCATCGGACCCAACGTTACCATCCACAACAACGCCGTCATCGCCGCACGTGCCGTCGTCACCAAAGACGTCCCCGCCAACACCATCGCCGCAGGCAACCCCGCCCAGCCCATCAAGACCCGACCCATGAACCCAACCCCCGAACAGATCGCCTGATCCCCCAGACCTTGCGCACAAAAAAAGCGAGCCCTTGCGGGCCCGCTCCCATCACCCTTCTCCCGGAGTGACGTGTCCTACAAAGCGTCGTGATCCGTCTCACCCGTACGGATACGAACCACCTTGTCCAGATCGTAAACAAACACCTTGCCGTCACCGACGTTGCCGCTGCGCGCCGACGACGTGATCGCCTCCACAGCCTTCTCAAGGTCCTCGGCCTTCACCGCGACCTTCAACATCACCTTCGGCACAAAACCAACATCCATCCGGCCACCACGGTAACGCTCGGTGTGGCCCTTCTGCTTGCCAAAGCCCTTGCACTCCAACGCGGTCGCGCCGTAAATGCCCAACTCGGCAAGTTTCTTCGTGATCGCCCCCAACGCCGAGGGCTTGATCACTGATTCAATCATCTTCATCGTTGCATCTCCTGTCACGAAGCGGGCAAGCCTTCTTATGCTCAGGCATCAAGCCCACTAAAGGAATTCGGGTTCCAAACAAGCCTCCCTGACCTCCCGCTCGGGCACCAGCTCACCAAAGCGAACCAGCAACCCAATGCGGGGGGGCGGGGGATGGGGGGTTAGATTTCGCGGGCGTGATAGCTCTTGATGTAGGTGAACTGGAAGTCCGGGTAAGCCGACATGTCGTGCTCACCAAGGTCCAGACCCTCGATCTCTTCCGCCTCGCTCACACGCATACCGAAGATCGCGTTGAGGATGCCGAAGAAGATCAGAGCAACCACGAAGGCAAAGCCAACACCAGCGAAGGCACCGAGCGCCTGCACACCGAGGTTGCCGAAGTTGCCTTCAAACGCACCCGAGAACGCCACGGCACACGTGCCGTAGATACCGCACACGCCGTGCACGGAAATCGCACCCACGGGATCGTCGATCTTGAGCTTGTCGAAGAAGACGACGGAGAAGTAAACCAGCACACCGGGGATCATCCCGCAGATCACCAGGGCACCGATCCACGAGGGCACGTCCGGCCCAGCGGTGACACCCACCAGACCCGCGAGGATGCCGTTAAGCGTCATCGACAGATCCGGCTTGCCATTGATGATCCAGGTGATCGCCGCCGCAGCGATACCACCGCCACAGGCAGCGAAGGTCGTGGTCACGAGCACGTACGACACACCCGCCGGATCAGCCGTCAGCTCCGAGCCGCCGTTGAAGCCGAACCAGCCGAACCACAGCAGGAAGACACCGATGGTCGCCAGCGGCATGCTGTGACCCGGAATCGGCTGAACCGTGCCGTCCTTGGCGTACTTGCCCAAACGCGGGCCCAGAATCAACGCACCAGCCAGAGCGCCGGCACCACCAACAGCATGCACCAGCGTCGAGCCGGCGAAGTCAGCAAAGCCCGCCTCCTCAAGCCAGCCACCGCCCCACTTCCAGGAGCCGACCACGCAGTAGGCGAAGACCACGAACAGCGGGCAGAAGATCAGGAAGGGCAGCAGTTTGATACGGCCGGCCACCGCACCCGAGATGATGGTGCAGCAGGTCGCCGCGAACATCGCCTGGAAGAAGAAGTCCGTCCAGACCGTGTAGCCCGTGTTGTAAGCAGGCGTGATGCCCGCATAGTCCGTCGAGCTATAGATGCCCTCGCCACCGATACCGAAACCGAAGGCAAAGATGCCAGGAATCTGCCAGTCGCTCGGATACATAACGATCCAGCCACAGACCCCGTAAGCCACGATGCCCAACATCACGATCATCACATTTTTAAAGAGAATGTTGACCGTGTTCTTAGCACGCGTCAGGCCCGACTCGACCATCGCAAACCCGAGGTGCATGATGAAGACCAGACAGCCCGCGATCATGATCCACAGGTTGTTGGTCTTGAAATCGTTGAGATTGAAGAGAACGGGTGCCGGATTGCCGTCATCGTCCTCGCCTACCACGTACTCGTACTCATCAGCGATCACAGGCGGTATGGCAGCATTCAACGCCGCCACCTCAGCCTCAACAGCAGCCGTATCAACAGACTCGGCCGCTTCGGAGGCAGCCTCCATGACAGCCGCTGCTTCATCCTGAGCCCAGACGCCCTGGGTCAAACCCAGCGTCAGCGTCACGGCCAGGAGCGGGATCAGCCATCCCCTGATGCGTTCCAACATTCGTGATCTCCTACAAAAAGGGGTCGAAAGATGCGCCGTCCTAGCGCGAGAGTGTCCTAATCTCAAGGCAACATACTGAGTGAATGCCTAGTTTGCAATCGCTATTTTTTCAGAACGCTTAGAAGCTAGGCGTTTAATGCCCCGCAAAGAGGGCCGGATACCGACGTTTTCCGCGATTACTCGCCGGAATGGGCCTGAAACAGCCTATTTTCGCAGCCCCACGAACCCTCCACCTAACGCCTCGGACAGCCATAAAGGCCTCACCCAAGGCATCCAGCCCCGCTCCGCGGTGACAACATGGCGGGCCGGCCACGGGTGACCGGGAGAAAAAAAGCGGGCACCCGACAAGGGTGCCCGCTCATCGCCCCCCAGGAACGCCCTGGGGGTGGCCTGCGTCCAATTTCAGTGGCTCGTCCGGCGAAGCCGCCTCATCGAGCCGCCGTCTTGGCTTCTTGCCACGACGACGCCTCACACAGTGCGAATCCCGGACCACTCGACCACCCAACCCACAAAATAATCCGCCAAGGTGCACGCAAAACGCCGTTAATCCCTGAAAAACAAGCACCTAGGCGAAACGACTTTTTCGCTCACAAAGCCAATGTGAATCAGGGATCATCCCTAATCCCCAAGGCAGAACGATTACTTATTGTGCACTCTGGAGAGTGATGCACAAATGATGTGCAGGCCATCGCAGATAGGCCGAGTCAGTTTTCGCGTAGATCAGGAGGACGAACCCGACGTGCGTGAAACGCCGTCATCCGTCAGAATGTCTACAGATGGGCCCGGATGTGTGCCCGGGTCGCAGTTCAGCTCGAATCGCCACGCCGACGCGTTGACCGCGTGACGCCATCAAGAGGTTTAGACGTGATCCATCGCTTCTCAGGGGCCCCCCGCACCGGGCTACGCAACCGCCGATTGCATCATCCACTCACCGCCGCGTGCCTCTGGCTGCTGGCTCTGGCCACGGCCCCGCTGGCGTCGGCCCAGACAGGCACCGCCGAACCGGTGCTCACGCTCGACTGGCGCGGGTTGCTCGAAGCGCCCGGCGTGCTCGAGCCTTCGATCGATGACCCGGTCTGGTCACTCGAGCCGCGGCCCGGCAGGCAGCAGGTCATGATCCCGCTGACGGTCACCGCGGGAACCGACCCTGCGGGCGAGCCGGTCGAGCTGCGGACGCCGGAAATGGGCCTGCGGAGCGCGCAGTTCCTGGGCTGGTACATCCCGCCGGCTGACTTATCTCAAGACGGGTCTGTTAGTGACACCGGTCGGCAGGCGGGCGGTATCGGCGGGCTTGGCGGTCTCGGGGCCGTGGGCGGCCTGGGTGGCGGGCCGGCTGGCGGGTTCGGCGCGACCAACGCCGGGCTGACCGGTGCCGGGGCTTCGGACGCTGAAGCCAGCCAGAGCCCTCGTCTGGCCAAGTCGATCACCCTTGATCCGTCGGGCAGGGTGACCTGGGGCATGGATCGGGTGATCGTGGGCGCGGCCATCGGATCGGGTGGAGCCGGGGGCAATCCTTACATCCTCAAGCTCGACCCGGCGGCAATGCGTGAGCTGCGGCCGACCCCGCCCGACCGCAGCCGGGGCAACACGGACCGGAACGCGCAACGGGAAGCGCTGGCGACGTTCCGGGCGGCGAACGCCGAGTACAACGAGCTGCGGAAGCAGGTCCGGGACCTGCCGGAGACGTTCGAGGCGACGCCCGAGCGCGTCTGGGCCGTCTACAGCCTGAGTGAGCGGGAAGACACCCTTGAATTCACCAACCCGCTTGGCGGGGGTGAGGCGTCGACCTGGACGCTGACCATCGCCGACCTGGCCGAGCTGCGAAGCCGTGTTGGGGCGAGTCGAGGCGGTGGCGGGCAGGAGCCGGCGGATGGCAACCTCGGGGCGCGGCTGGCGATGAGCGGGCATCCGCTTGGCCTGCGCGTCTTTGCGCTGGCCGAGGTTCAACGGGGAGCGCTGGCGAATCTGGACGAGAGCAACGTCATGATGCAGCGCGGGGTTGAGCAGCTCTTAAATAGTCCGGATGAACCGACACGGGCGATCATCGTGCAGGCGCTGGCTGACAAGGAAGTCATTGGCCCGGCGTCGATGCGGCTGCTGGAGCAGGCGTCGCACGACCCTGCGGCCGACATCCGGCTGATCGCGATGACCGGTCTGCTGCGTGGCGATGCGGGCGATGAACGGCTGGCGACGGCGATCGCGGACATTCTCCGGAGCGGTGAGATCCCGGCGACAGAGGTGCTTGAGCGCGTGGCGGCGCAGGCGGACCCGGTGTTGTCGGGTCAGGCGCGCACGCGTGGTGATGATGAGACCGACCCGGTGGCGGCCTGGACGACGCTGGTCGATGGGCTGCCGATCGTCGAGGTCGCGATGCGTGATGAGGCGGTGGTCTCGCAGGTGATTGCGTTGTCTTCGACGAGTCCCGCGGCGCGGCGCTGGCTGGAGCGGGGCCTGTTGTTGTCGGACGATCCTGTGTTGCTTGACCGGGTGTTTGCGGGTCTGGCGTCGTGGCCGGAGGATCGCGAGCGGCTGGTGCTGGAGGATGTCACGCATCCGTTGATCGAGCGGCTGGCGGTGTCGCCTAGCGACGAGGCGTGGGCCGGGCTGTGGGCCTACCGGCCCAACGGCGAATCGAACCGGTCGGGCGGAAGAGCGGGGCAGCCGGTCGGCGTGATGGGCGGGCTTGGTGGCGGTATCGGCGGAGGTATCGCTGCGACTCAGACTACGGATCCGGAGACGGCGATGGATCGCGTGATCCGGCTGGCGGTGGCGGAGGACCCGACGCCCGGGGCGGCGGTGGCGTTCATCGAGCGGGCCGGGAGGGAGGAAGCGGTCGGTCGGGGTCGGCTGATCCTGGCGGGCCTGGGTCGCGGGGAGGCGGCGACGCTGGCGGGCCAGCGGCTGCTGGCGAGTGACGTGTCGCTTGGCTCGGTGCTGAACGAGCTCCCTGCCGAGCGGCGAGGCGTGCTGGTGTCGGGGTGGTACGCCTCGCTGGGGCTGGAAGCGCCGGCGGCGGTGATGCTGCTGTCGGGTGAATCGAGCGGACGGGGCGGGGGCGATCTGCAGCGGTGGTTCGTGGAGCGTGTCGATGCCGGGGTGCTGCCTGATGGGGCGGCGTGGTCGGCGGCGTTTACCTCGGATGAGCCGTTGCTGGCTTATACGGTGAGCGAGAACCCGGACGTGGCGGAGGCGGCCTGGGTGACTTTGGTCGAGCGGTTCGGTGGCGATGTGTCGCTGGGCGAGCAGCTCACGGATGAAGCGGCGGCAGAGGGCATCACGGAGGTTCGTGCGGCGACGGTGTTCTGGGAGCGGACGCGGGCGCGTCTGAACGCGGAGCAGATCGCGGAGCAGAGCGGGTCGTATCGGCTGGAGGTGGAGCGGATCGGGCGTGACCTGTCGGAGAGCCAGATTGCGCAGCTGGGTCTGATCGAGTTGTACGAGCAGAGCGGGCGGCTGCGGGTGCGTGGCGACGGGCTGAGCATCGAGCCGGGTGAGGCGTCGATGACGATTGTTCTGCGGAACCCGAACGCGTTGGAGACGATGGCACCGGATGGCCCGACGGTGCTGGCGGGTGTGGACTGGCCGCGGACTCTGCTGCTGGAGAGCCGTGAGGGCGGGGTCTGGGAGGGGACGGAGCGGACGGGCGGGACGACGATCCGGGTGGTGTTAACACCTGTGGGGGAGTGAGTTAGGGGAACTGGCCCATTGGGGTATCGGCAAAGGGTCTGGTTCTGTGGGCACGCGACGTGCCCAGAGCCACCCATGTTTTATGGTGCCTCAGTACGGGATTAAGCTGGGTACACGCGACGACCGCGCTTCGGGCTCCGGACGAATGGTGAGGTTTGGGCTGTGAAGTTGGGGTAGGGGTTGTCCTTAGGGTGGCTTTTGTGGGTGGAAGTCTTAGGATGTAAGTCCTGCCTACTGGAGTGGTGACGCAGATGTACGTCGTTCGCTGCCCACATTGTGGACATGATTTGTCGCTGGCCTTCCTGCGGTTGGGTGCTGCGCGTCGTTGTCCTGCGTGCGAGAAGACGTCTCGGATTCAGTTGGGGCACGTGGTTGAGAAGCCGGATGGAGTGACGTTGACGGGTGACGAGACGCCGGCGCGGGTGCAGGTGGCGGATGCGGCTGAGCCGGAGGTGGAAGCGGCGGAGACGGCCGTGGCATCGGGCGGCAAGAAGCGGCGCGGGCTGTTGAGCTATCTGGGGCTGTGTGTGGGTCTGACGTTGGTGGTGGGTGGGATTCTCTGGGTGACGCCCGGGGATGGCATGGATGATCTGTTGGTGGTGGGTTCGATGCCTGCGAGCGGGCCGTTGGCGGCGGGGACTTCGTGGACGGTATCGACGCTGGAGGTGCGCTCGACCGAGCATGGCGGCGAGGTGATGCTGCTGATTCCGGAGCTGGCTCGGGGCGGGTTGTCGGGGGAGGTGGTGATGCGTTTGCGTCCGGCGGCTGACGATGAGGCGGTGGCTGGCAAGTCGCTTGAGGACGAAGCTTATGGCTGGGAGGCTCGGGTTCCGGGCTCTGCGGAGGGTGTGGTGGGTGTGTCGGTGGCGGGTGACGAGGGCGCCTGGTGGACGGTGACGGTGGTGGATCTGCTCGAGCCGTGATGTGGGTTGGTGTGGTGGGTGGGTTGTGATCGGCTATGCTCGGGGGACTTTCGCTGGCGTGTGACGGCGTTGGTTGTGTATTGTTGAGGCCGGGCTGCTTATGTTGTTACCGCTAAAGACTGATCGCCCGCAGCGTCGGACGCCTTACGTGAACTACGGGCTGATCGGTCTGTCCGTGCTGGCGTTTATTTTTACGCCCGGGGTTCGTGCGGCGTTGGGGACGGAGCCGTACCGGCAGGCGGCGCAGTTTTTTCTGTGGCCGGGTGCGGAGACGGTGTGGCAGTTCATCACGTATCAGTTTCTGCACGCGGACTGGGTGCACCTGACGGGGAACATGGTGTTTTTGTATGTGTTCGGGAACGCGGTGGAGGATCGGTTGGGGAAGGTGGCTTATCTGTTTTTCTACCTGGCGGGCGGCGTGGTGGCGGGGCTTGGGCATGTGCTGACGGATACGTCGCCGGTGTTGGGGGCGAGTGGTTCGGTGGCGGCGGTGACCGGGGCTTATCTGGCGCTTTTCCCGCAGAGTGTGGTGACGATTCTTTATGTGCTGGTGATCATCGGGACGTTTGAGGTGTCGGGGATGGCGCTGATTCTGTTTCGGGTGGCGCAGGATCTGTTGTTCTATTGGATGGGGATCGGGCGGGTGGCGTACATGGCGCATCTGGCGGGTTATGGGTTTGGTTTCGCGGTGAGCATGGGGTTGCTGTTGACGGGTCTGCTTAAGCGCGAGCCTTACGACCTGCTTTCGCTGATTGCTCATCGTCGTCGGAAGGCAGAGTTTTCGCGGATGTCGAAGCGGGGCTACAAGCCGTGGGAGGGCATTGAGGCTCAGGGGGGTGTGACAAAGGCGGATGAACCGTTGAGTGAAGCGCAGCAGCGGGTGGCGGCGGTGCGGAAGCAGATTGGCGAGGCGATGGGCAAGGGGGAGCTGAGTCGGGCGGCGGTGTTGTATACGGATCTGCTGACGATCGATGAGAAGCAGGCGCTGGCTGTGGATGCTCAACTGGATGTGGCGAATCAGTTGATGAGTGATCAGCGCCATGACGCGGCGGCGCGGGCGTATGAGAACTTTTTGTCGGTGTATCCGACGTATCACGAGCGGGCGCAGGTGCAGCTGATTCTGGGGCTGCTTTATGTGCGTTATCTGGATCGGCCGCAGCGTGGGCGGGAGTTGCTGGCTTCGGCGGAGCCGCGGTTGTCGGGGGATGAGCGCGAGCTGGCGAAGCGGGTGATGGGGGAGATTGATTCGGAGGAAGGTTGAGGCGGCTGTTGCTTTGAGCTTGCTTCTGGGTGCTTGTCCCGAAGCTCGCGCGTCGGGCTCGTGATGGTTGTCGTGGAGGTTGCTGGGGTGGGTTTACTGGCGTTGGATGGTTGAGGGGCGGTTGGGTTGGTTCTGGTCGAGGTCGGCGGTTTCGGGTGGGACGAAGCCGGGGGGTGCGGGGAAGGCGCGGGCGAAGTCGATGCCCTGTTGGGCGGCGTGTTCCTGGAGGACGGACTGGAAGCCGGCGTAGGTTGCTTCCCGGAGTTGGACGGGGGTGTTGGCGTAAGCGCGGGCGCGGTAGATGATGGGGACCGAGGCGTTGCGCATGAAGGCTTCGTAGGACTTGGTGAGCATGACGTTGAAGGGTTCGAGCTGGAGTCGCTGACGGGGGGCGTTGGGGATCTGGTAGTCGCGTTCCTGCTGGTACCAGCCGTGCATGGTCTGGGCGATCTCGACGGAGCGGGCGAAGATGTCGGGGCGTGATCGGGCGAGGCCCTGGTTGAGGCCGCGTGCGATTTGGGCGTCGATGAAGGGGACGACGGTTTGGCGCTGGTCTTTGTCGAGCCAGAGCTGGAGCATGACGAATTCTTCGAGGGCGAGGGTGTAGCGGCCGTCCATGTGGTTGTCGCTGAATTCGCTGCGTGCTTTTTGGTAGTAGTTCTGGGCCTGGTCGACGTCGCCATAGAGGTAGGAGTAGACGATGGCTTTGTGGAGGAAGTTCTCGTAGCCGGAGGCGAACTGGCTGATGACGCCTTCGCGGTCGAGGTCGACTTCGCCTGAGCGTTCGGAGCCTTCGTAGACGGCGAGTTCGTAGGGTTCGATGAAGCGTGGGTCGGGGAGTTGGTCGACGGTGCCTGCGAAGGGGTCGTAGGTGACGCGGCCGGAGAACATGAGGACCTGGAGGCCGTGGATGACCTGGCGGTCGGTGTTGAGGATGTCGTAGCGGTCCTGATCGAAGACGACGCGGGTGCGTTCGATGCCGAGGGCGGCCCAGTAGATGGCGTGGGCGGCGGGGTGTCGCCAGTCGAGGGGCCCGTACTTTTCGAGGAGGAAGAGCATGAACTGTGGGTCCATGCGGTACTCGTTGACGAGGGCCTGGGCTCGGAGGTAGGGGACGAGGGCGCGGAGTCCGGGGACGAAGTTGTTGTCGAGCATGAAGCCGAGGGCGACCTGGCGTTCGGGGGAGAGCTGTCCCTGGTTGGCGAGATCGACGAGGGCCTGGGCGGAGTAGTACTGGGTGAAGATGAGGTTGACGCCGACGGCGCGGAGGAAGTTGGTGTCGGGTTCGATGTTGTTCTGCGCGAGGATGTCGAGTAGGGGGATGACCTCGGGGCTGTCTTCGGCGAGCATCTCCAGGGGGTCGCGGGTGGAGCGGACGATCTGTTCTTCGGCGAGTTCGAGGACGCGGTCGAACTGGTCGTCCTGTTCGCGGGCGATGGAGAGGATGTCGGTGCGGACGCGTTGGAGTCGGTCGCGGAGGCGGACGGCTCCGATGTCGAGGAGGTCGTCGATGGTGTCTTTGAGTTCGGGGTGATCGTTGGCGAAGCCTTCGAGGATCATGCGGGCTTCGTGGGGGGGTCGGTTGAAGACGAGGTAGCGGTCGGCGGCCTGGGCGATGGGTCGGATGCGGTTGGCGGCTTCTTCGGCGGTGGCGCCTTCGGTGGGTGCGCCGAGGACTTCCTGCCATTCGCGGGCCCACTGGAGTTTGTAGTACCAGTTCATGTCATCCGAGAACTGGCCCATCTTGTGGAAGAGGATCCAGGCGAGTTCGCGGTAGAGGCGGATGGCGGTGGGGTTGTTGGGGATGCCTTTTTCACGGAGGAGTCGGATGCCTTTGGAGACCCAGTCCCATCGTTCCTCGGGGGTTTTGGTGATGACGGAGATGTTGTAGGCCATGTTCCAGGCCTGGAAGGACCAGACCTGTGGGAAGCGTGGCTGGAGGGTGGTGATGACGCGGGCGAGCTGGTTGGCTTCGTAGAGCTCGCCGTCTCGTTTCATCATCTCGATGCGGTACCAGGCCCAGTTGGCGAGGATGCCGCGGAAGGAGCCGAGTCCGGCTGCGAGGAGGGTGTAGGTGGCGGGGATGTCGTCGCCGGTTTCGATGTCGTAGGTGAGGTGGAGGTCGAGTCGTTGGCGGTTGATTGAGGGGGTGATCATGGTCGCGCCGGCGAGGAGTGCGGCGGCGGTGATCAGGCTGATGAGCTGGATGGTGCGGGTGTTACGCATGGTGGTCAGATGGAGGGTTTACGATTGTTTCGAGGATAGAGTTCGGTGGTGTGGCTAGACGATGACCTCGGCGGGTTCGCGTTTGGATAGTAGGAGGTAACCGATGAGGTAGATGACGGCGGTCCAGATGCCTGCGACCCAGAGTAAGGCGCTAAGAACGGTCATCCAGGAGATGTAGAGGCCTTTGGCGATGGACTCGGTGGCGGTGTATTCATGGAAGGAGGGGACGAGGAGCATGAAAGCTCTGCCGATGCCACGGATGACGACTTTGGCGGCGTCGACGATTTCGCCCTGGGTGAGCATGGTGAAGAAGGTGCTGGGGTACCAGGCGATGACTTCGAGGGTGCTGGCGGAGGAGGGTGGTCGGTCGCCGAACCAGGTGAGGGATTCGTCGAGGAAGGCGGAGCCGGAGGCACCGGCGAAGATGAGTATGGCGAGGAGGCAGGCGACGGGGAAGCCGAGGAAGGAGGCGGCGGCGAGGCCGGCCATGGCGAGGAAGGCGAGTCGGGTCCAGAGCAGGAGGGAGGCTCGGAAGAAGTTGTTTTCGAAGGTGTCGACACGGTAGAGGAGTTGCATGCCGTCGGCGGGGTTGAAGCTGATGGAGGGCTGGCCCGGGGTTGAGTTGATGAGTTGGATGCGGAGGACGCCCTGGTCGTCGATGACGGAGGTGGGGATGTCGAGGACGTGGTGTGTGTCCTCGGAGAGGGTGATGCGGCCGTCGGGGAAGACGCGATCGATATAAGGCCGGTTGTTGAGGCGCATGCGGAGTTCGACCATGCCGTTGGGGACCTGTCCGGCGGCGTTGGGTTCGATGCGGAGTTGGATGTTGCCGCCTAGGGCTTTGGCTTCGCGGAGGTTGTCGAAGGTGTAGGTCTGGCTGTTGCGTGGTGCGATGGAGAGCCAGTCGGCGATGGCGATGAGGCGGATCTGCTCGACGGCGGTGGGTGAGAGCCGGTCGATGGGGTCGTCGAGGTCGCCGTAGGTATCGGGTTGTTCGAGGCGGAGTCGCTGGACCTGCTGGAGGAAGCGTGCGTTGAGTTCGTCGGCGGAGGCCATCTGGGGTTCGATGGCGATGCGTGCGGCGAGGACCTGGGTGTCGACGCCTGCGCGGTCGGCGGGGTCGATGGCGCGTTGGGCGGCGACGACGGTGGTGAAGGCGTAGATGCCTCCCGAGGCGACGGCGACGAGTAGGGCGTTGAGCATGACGATGCCGAGCCATTTGCCGAGGAGGTATTGCCAGCGGGCGACGGGCTTGGTGAGGGTGAGGAAGATCTGTTTCTGGCTGAACTCGGTGGCGACGGAGCCGACGGCGAGGAAGATGGTGAGGAGGCTGAGTAGGCCGGAGGCGGCGATCATGGACCAGCTGAGGAAGGAGGCGACGCGGTATTCGAGTCGCTCGGCGGGGTCCATGATGAGGGGGAGGGCGGGGACGAGGAGTAGGAGGAGGATGAGGAAGACGAGGGGGACGCGCATGCGGACCGACTCGTCGATGAGGGTTCGGGCGATGCCGAGGATGGGGTGTCCGGGTCGGAGGAGGAATCGGATGAGGCGCATGCCGAGGACGTAGGCGAGTCCCATGACGTAGACGCCGACGGCGAGGGTGACGCCTGGGATCCAGCCGAAGAGCAGGCAGGCCTGGACGGCGATCCATGTGAGGGCGGCGGAGCCGACGTAGGCGGTGATGGTGGCGACGAGGTGGAGGTTGCGGAAGTAGAAGCAGGCGGCGGTGAAGATGACGAGTCCGAGGCAGAGGCCGATGAGGCTGATGAGGTTGCCGGTTTCGGCGAAGCCCTGGAGTCCGAGGATGAGGGAGGTGAGGGAGCCGGCCCAGGCGACGAGGGTGGCGATGGCGAAGAGGCCGGAGTAGGTGCCGTAGCTGTCGCGGGGGTGCTTGAGGTAGTTGATGATGAGGACGACGAGTGAGGCAAGGGTGAGAGCGATGCCGACGATGACGCCTGGCAGGAGATAGCCAAAGTAGGCGAGACCGAAGACGGCGACGAGGGCCGTGAGGATGAGGCCGACGGCGGCCTGGAGGAGTTGTTCTGGCAGTCGTTTCACGGTCGCGCGTCCTCAGGAAGCCTTACGAGGAAGGGCGATCCTGGTTCGGGTTGGGTTTTTCGATCAGGTCGTCGATGAGGGATTCGTCGATGTCGTTGTCGGTGGCCGGTTTGGCGGTCTGATCGTCGTGTGGCTGAGCTTCGGCTCGGGGTTGTTTGGCGGGCGGGTCGAGTTTTTCGAGGAGGGTGTCGAGGACTTCGGTGGCCTCTTCCATCTCGGGGTCGGCGGGGGGTGGCGGGGGGACGACCTGGACGCCTTTGGGTTCGGGTGCGGCGACGGGCTCGGGGGGTGTGTCTGGAGTTTTGACGAGCTGTTCGATCATCGCCTGGGTGTCGTCGGTGTCTTCGTCGGTTTGGCCGGTGGCGAGGAAGCCGGTGATGGCTGCGCCGGAGCGGGCGCCGGAGGTGGCGAGGCCTTCGCTTTCGGCCTGCTTAACGATGTCGAGGAAGAGTTGTTCGAGGGTGTTGCGTGGCTGTCGGACGGCGTCGATGGCCTTGCCGTGGTGGCGGAGGGTTTCTTCGAGTGCCTGGATTTCGGCTTCGGAGAGGTGGGCGGTTTCGACGGTGGTTTTGCCGGAGTCTTCGAGGAGCTGGTCGACAGGTCCGTTGGCCCGGACCTTCCCGCCAAACATGATAGAGACGCGGTCGCAGACGGACTCGACATCGGCGAGGAGGTGCGAGCAGAGGATGACGGTTTTGCCGCGTTCCTTGAGCTTGAGGAGAACTCGTTTGACGTCGGCGGTGGCGATGGGGTCCATGCCGGTGGTGGGTTCGTCGAGGATGAGGATGTCGGGGTCGTTGACGAGTGCTTGGGCGAGGCCGATTTTTCGCTGCATGCCCTTGGAGAACTCGCCGACGGGTCGTCGTTCGGCGTGGGTGAGTCCGACGAGTTCGAGGAGGGTGTCGACGCGGGTTTGTCGCTGGCGTCCGTTGAGGCCGAAGAGTCGGGCGTAGTACTCGAGGGTTTCGCGTGCGGTGAGGAAGCGGTAGAGGTAGGACTCCTCAGGGAGGTAGCCGATGGATTTTTTGACGGCGACGTCTTCGGGGTGTTTGCCGAGGACGGCGATCTGGCCGGAGCTCGGGCGGAGCAGGCCGAGGATCATCTTGATGGTGGTGGATTTGCCGGAGCCGTTGGGTCCGAGGAGACCGAAGACTTCGCCTCGGTAGACGTCGAGGTTGATGGCGTCGACGGCTTTGACGCGGTCGCGGAGCCAGAAGTCTTTGAAGGTTTTGGAGAGGTCGATGCAGCGGATGACCGCTTCGGCTGCTCGTTGCCCCTGGGCGATATCGGTTTGTGTGGAGGTGGCGGTCATGGGTTGATCCTAGCGCACGCCCTGGAACTCGTTGGCCTGGGCGTCGATGGCCTGGATGCGTTGTTCGTCGATGCGTCGCTGGACGTCGGGGTCGCGGTTGACTTGGATGCGGATCTGTCCTGGGGCGAGGTAGAAGGCTTCGTTGGACTCGCCGGAGAGGATGTCTCGTCGGGCGGCTTCGCGGATGCGGTTTTCGACGATGGTGGGGTTGGTGCGGTGCTCGGCGAGGATGGATTCGAAGCGTCGGACTTCGGAGCGGATGGCTTCGACTTCCTGGGTTCGGAAGGTGGCGGCGGTGTTGATGATGGATCGGACCTCGCCAACGATGGGGAGCCCGCCGAACTCATCGGGGAGCATCTGGTTGGTGAGGGCGGTATCGAGCTGGTCCTGGAGGAGGTCGACTTCGTCGGTGTCGCCTGCTGTCTGGGCGAACTCGTAGGCCTGGATGAGGTCGAAGAGTCCGTCGGCGCCGGGGCCGGCGGTGTCGCGGAGGATCTGGGTGGCTTCCTGGCGTGCCTGGTTGATGAGGTTGGCGCGTTCGGACTCGGCGTCGTTGACCTCGCGGTAGGCGGCGAGGACGGAGAGGGGCATGGTGGTTCGGCTGGCGGCGAGGGTGGTGATCTCGATGCCGGTTTCGAGTTCGGCGAGGGTGTCCTGGGCGATGCGTCGGGCGCGGTTCTGGTTGATGCGTCCGCGGACGGCGTCGTCGGCGTTGATTTCGGCGACGGCCTGGATGATGGCGGACTCGACGGCGGAGCGGACGAGTTCGTCGGCTTTGTCGGTGTCGCCGACGTTGGTGACGTAGTGGATGGGGTCGTTGGGTCCGTCGCCTATGCGGTAGCCGATTTCGAACTGTGCGTGGACGATGTTGGCATCGCCTGTGATGAGGGCTCCGTCACGTTCGGGGTTGAGGGGGCCGGCGCCGGCGGCCATGTCGTCGAGGGTGCGTCCCTGGTTGGCCTCGGTGACCTCGAACCAGAAGGGTTCGTTGATGCTGATGGTTCGCGGGGCGGTGGGGATCATGATCTTGTCTTCGATCGGGTAGGGCCAGCCGAGGTGCCAGCCGGGTCCGTAGACCTGCTGGCCGGGTTCGCCGGCGATCTTTCCGAAGAAGAGGCGTACGGCCTTTTGCTGCTCCTGGACCTGGAAGGTGCCGGAGAAGGCGTAGAAGGCGACGAGGATGACCATGATGAAGGAGAGCAGTCGGAAGGAGACGCGGAGGGCGTCGGCGAGCGACTGCTGCGCGGCGTCTTCTTCCTGGCGGTCCTGGGGGTGTGGCTCGGGCTGGTAGGGGGTGGCCTCGGGCCCGGGTGTTTTGGGGTGTTCTTCGGTCATGGTTTACTGCTGCTCCTCGGCGTTGAGGAGTGAGCTGGCGCCGAGTTGTTCGGCGTTGAGGAGGAACTTGGTGTTGTTGGCAAGGATCTCGCGGAGGGATTCCATGGTGTTGAGGAAGATGGCGAGTTCTTCGTTCTGGGCGAAGGCTTCGTAGTAGGAGGCGGCTTCCTGGAGGCCTTCGGAGCGGATGCCCTCGGCGCGTCGCTGGGCGAAGGCGAGGATGCGGTCGCGTGCTGACTCGGCGTCGGAGCGGATGGTGGAGGCGCGGGCACGGCCTTCGGCGCGGGCTTTCTCGGCGAGTGCCTGGCGGGTGGTGCGCATGCGCTCGAAGACTTTTTCGGTGGTTGACTCGGGGAGGGTGAGGCGTCGGAAGGAGACGCGTTCGATGGCGATGCCGTAGTCGAGTCCGGCGAGTTTGTTGCGGAGTTCCTGGGCGGCGGCGTCCTCGATCTCGCCGAGGGCGAGTTGTGCGGGGTCGTTGTTCACGAGCTGGTCGAAGCGGTACTGGCTGACGACGGCGGTGAGCTCGCGGATGAGAGGGTTGAGCTGTTCTTCGGCCTGCTCGACGGTGCGGAGGCTGCGGAAGAAGGCGAGGGGGTCTTCGATGCGCCAGACGAGGTCGGTCTTGACGATGACGGCGTAGCCATCGGCGGTCTGGAACTCTTCGAGCTGGTCTTCGAGGACCTGGAGCTTGGTGGAGAACTTGTAGACGCGGTTGACGGGGATGGGCCACTTGAAGCGGATGCCGGGGTCGCGGACGACGTCGTTTTCCTCATCGACAACGCGGTCGAAGAAGGTGACTACGGCGACTTCGTCGTAGCGGACGGAGTAGCTGAAGGTGTAGATCAGCAGCACGATGACGACGACTGCGGCGATGATGATGGTGTTGAGGTGTTTGGTCATGGCTGTTTGTTTTGCTCTTTGGCTATGTGGCTTTAGAGATAATGGATTGGTTTAGTTGCCCAGGATGGATTCGAGCCCTGTGCGGGTTTCCTGGAGGTCGAGTTGGATGACGCGTGCGTTGGCTTCTGCCTCGGCATCGGGGTCGGTAAGGACGATCTTGGGTCGGTCCTGGAGGGACTCGGTGAGTGCTTCGTAGTAGCGGCGGGCTTTGAAGTAGTCGGGGGCCCGGGAGTAGGCTTCGAGTTCAGCGGGGAACTGCTCGGCCTTGGCGCGTTCTTCGATGGCGTATTGCCAGCGGAAAGCGCGGGCTTGAGCGATGCGTTGGGCGGCTTCGCCGCCGGCTTCGGAGACGAGTTGTTCGATAAGTGCTTCCTGAAGGGCGATCTCGGGGCCGAGGTTGGCGCCGTTGGCGGCCTGGAGGCGGAGGGATTCGAGCTCGGCAATGGCTTCGCTGATTTCGAGGGCCTGCTCACGGGAGCCGGCGACTTCGGCGAGGGTGGTGATGGCGTCGCGGTTGGCGCGGTTGACCTCGGAGAGGCTTTCCTGGAGGGCGTCGATCTGGTCGTGGAAGCTCTGGGCGACTTCACCCTTTTGTGGTGGGTGCATGCTGATGATGGAGACGGAAAGGACCTCGACGCCAAGCCCTGAGGCTTCGGCTTCGGACTGGATGCTGCCTCGGAGTCTTCTGGAGGATTCGATGCGGTCGGCACGTAGGAGGTCGTCGATCTGGCGGGTGGCGAAGTACTGGTTCATCTGCCGGCTCGAGATCGCTGTAAAGAGGCGGTCGGGGTCATCGGCGGAGGTGATGAAATCGAGCAGGCCGTCGTTGGGGTTGATGCGGTATTTGACGATCACATCGCCGCCGATGAGCTCGCCGGCTGCGACGTCTTCGCTTTCGGGTTGATCGGGGAAGCGGGAGGGCGCCGTAACCAGGAAGTCTTCATCACCCATGATGTGGTCGTTGGTCCAGAGTATGGCGGCGTCCTCGATGCGTTCGTAGCCCTCGGCGGAGCCGATGCGTAGGGCGTTGACGCGGTAGACGTCGTAGCGGTCGATGGTGCTGATGGGCCAGGGGGCTTTGAAGTGGAGGCCGGCGTTGAGGACGCCGCGGTCGCGGTCGAGGGCGCCGAAGGTGATGATGACGGCCTGCTGGTGGGGCTGGACGACGACGATGCTGGTCATGGCGAGGAGGACGGCGATGCCGGTGAGGAACATCGGCGTGACGAGGCGCATGACCTGCTGATAGGCCTGGGATCGGGAGAGGTCGAAGCCGAACTGGTAGGCGATGGTTTCGGAGACGATCTTGCCGATGGACTCGGGGCTGGACATCCAGCCGAGAAGTCGGGAGTCGAAGCCGGGGCGGCGGAACTGTCCGGGGCGCTTGGGCTGGTAGAGGGCGAGGGTGAGGTTGGCGACCATCTCCAGGCCGACGAGGGTGGTGATGGCGGGGATGGCGAGAGCGAGCCATTCGAAGGCGGGTTCGAGGCCGAGGAGGTGGGCGACGGCGGCGATGATGGCGAGGATCGTCAGGAAGACGATGCCCATGAGAGCGCTGGCGCCGCCTCGGAGTGCCTGGTACTCGTCGGTGCGGGTCATGCCGGATAGGAATCGGCCGACGAGGAAGGTGATGAAGGCAATGGTGGCGAGGAGGATGATGAGGAGCCCGCTGTGGACATCGGGTCGGATCCAGGGCTCGATGGCGTCGTTGGCGACGCGGAGGTAGTGGTTGTAGAGGAGTGCCGGCCCGACGATGAGCATGAGGCTGGCGGTGAAGATTGATGCGATCGTCAGGCCCCATTTGTTGAGCCAGTCGAGACGCTGTCGGGCGAGTTGGAGGTTTGCGCCGGCCTCTTCGAAGAGTGCGGCGGCGCGGACATCGGCGCGGGAGAGGCGTTCTGCTTCGAGGGCCTCTTCCTGTTCCAGACGCTGCTGGTAGAAGAGGAGTATGAGGGTGATCCAGATGGGTAGGCCGGTGGCGGCGTGCCAGGTGAGGGCGGTGATGGCGCCGGCCTGGGCGTAGAGGCCGAGGAGGCCGAAGGCGGCGAAAAGGGCTGCCTGGGTGCAGAGGCCTGTGATGGCGGCGTTGGTGGCGCGTCGGTAGGTCAGTGCGTCTTTAGCCATGATCTTTTGGACGATCCTTGTGGGCGTCGGGTTCGGTCCTGGTTGCCGGCGGGCGATTTTGTCGTTTTGGGTGTCGGTTGCTGGCGGGGATTGTAGTCTCCGCGGCGATGGATGCCGAGCTAAGTCGTTGCGATGCGTATGATAGTCGCGAAGTGCGGGTTGTCTCTGGTGGTTTAGACCCGGAAGGGCCTCTTGATGTTCCAGCAGTTCTGGTCGATTGCGTTGAACACGTTCGCTGAGGCGGTGCGTCAGCCGATTTATGTGGTGATCACGCTGGTGGGCATTCTGCTGCTGGTGATCAACCCGATGCTGGCTGCGTACACGCTAGAGAACGACAACAAGCTGATGATCGATCTGGGGCTGTCGACGGTGCTGCTGGCGGGGCTGTTTTTGTCGGCTTTCTCGGCGACGGGGGTGCTGGCGACGGAGATCGAGAATCGGACCGTCCTGACCGTGGTGAGCAAGCCGGTGAGTCGACCGGTGTTCGTTTTGGGCAAGTTTTTTGGGGTCACGGGAGCGATTGGTCTGGCGTTTGGGATTCTTGCGGCGGTTTTTGTGCTGACGATTCGGCATCGGGTGATGCAGACGGCTCGGGATGACTTTGATCTGCCGGTGATTCTGTTTGGCGTGGGGGCGTTGCTGGTTTCGCTGGGGGTGGCGACGGTTGGTAACTATCTGTACCGATGGGTGTTCACGTCGGTGTTGATGAAGATGCTGGCGGTGACGCTGGCGGCGGCGTTTTTGCTGGTCCTGGTGATCGGTAAGGATTGGACGCTGCAGGCGCCCTGGCATGATCTGACGGAGCATGACGGGGAGTTGGGGCAGACGCTGGCGGGGTTGATTCTGGTTTTCCAGGGGGTGCTGGTGATTGCGGCGGTGGCGGTGGCGGCATCGACGCGGCTGGGTCAGGTGATGACGCTTTTGATTTGCTTCGGGGTGCTGGTTTTGGGGGTGACGGCGGGGTTTTTATCGGGCTGGGTGGATCAGCAGGTGCGTGTGCCGGTGGGGTATGGGACGTGGGCGACGTTCGGCGCGATTTTTGAGGCGGATGCGGCGGCGGGGGTGAAGGCGGTTTATCTCGGGGTGAAGGGGATGTATCTGATGTTGCCGAACTATCAGTTCTTCTGGCCGGCGGATGCGATCACGCAGGGGAATCCGTTCACGGCGGCGTATATCGGGAGCGTGGTCGCGTATGGGATGTTGTATGTGGGGGTGATTCTTGGGTTGGCGGTGGCGTTGTTTCAGACGCGTGAGGTTGGGTGAGGGTAGATGGCTTGCGGGAGGTGTCTTGGCGTGGCAGCTACGGGGGGATTGTCCTGAGGCTTGCGTTTCAGGCTCGTGTTTGGGAATCGAGCATCGTTTGGGTGCGACTTGTTTGCGGTGACAGCCCGCGGTGCCGGAAATGACTGGATGGGTGGTTAGGTGCAAGGCACCCCGGGCTCCCGCCCGGGGCTCGTGTGCGGATGCTGGGACGGGTTTGGGATCAGGCGGGGGCGAGGCCGGGTGGGGTTGTGGTGGGTTGTGGGGCGGGGGCTGAGGCTTTGACCTGCTTGAGGGCTTTGGCTTCCATTTCTTCGATTTCTTCGCCGCAGCGGACGAGGCGGGCGGAGTTGAAGATGACGACGAGGGAGCTGACGACGTGGAGGATGGCGGCGATGATGGGGCTGACGTAGCCGGCGGCGGCGAGGGCGAGGAAGATGATGATGAATCCGCCCCCCAGGGCGACGTTCTGGAGGACGACGGCGTGGGTTCTGCGGGAGAGGTCGATGAGGAAGGGGATGCGGTTGAGGTTGTTGTTGTTGATGACGATGGAGGCGGAGTGGATGGCGACGTCGGAGCCGGCGGCGCCCATGGCGATGGAGATATCGCCGGCTGCGAGGGCGGGGGCGTCGTTGACGCCGTCGCCGACCATCGCGACCTGGTGACCGCGGGCTTTGAGGTTGTCGACGAGTTCGAGCTTCTGGCCGGGAAGAACTTCTGCCTGGTATTCGGTGCTGAGTTGGGCGGCGACTCGTTTGGCGACGGACTCGCGGTCGCCGGTGCACATGACCATGCGCTTGATGCCGAGGTTGCGGAGCCAGTCGACGGCGTGTGAGGCTTCGGGCCGGGTGTTGTCGGCGAGTCCGATCCAGCCGAGGAACTGGCCGTTCTTGACGACGCAGAGGACGGAGAGGCCTTCGGTTTCGGGGCTTTGGGCGATGGCGGCGGCCTGATTGCGGGCGTGGTCGTCGATCTGCTCGGTGGCGAGCCATGAGCTTCGGCCGACGAGAACCCAGCCGTCGGTGAGTTGGGCGCGGACGCCTTTGCCGGCGACTTCCTGGAAGTCCTGGGGTTCTTCGAGGTTGAGGCGGGCTTTGCGGGCGACGCCAAAGACGGCGCGGGCAACTGGGTGTCGTGAGTTCTGTTCGGCGGTGGCGGCGGCACGGAGGAGGTCGACGCCTTCGACGCCTTCGGCGGGTGCGAGGCGCGAGACCTGGAGGGCACCGGTGGTGAGGGTGCCGGTCTTGTCGAAGATGACGGAGGTGAGTCCGCGGGCGGCTTCGAGGTTGACGACGGATTTCACCAAGACACCCAGGCGTGCGGCGGCGGAAAGCGCGGCGACCATGGCGGTGGGTGTGGCGAGGATGAGGGCGCAGGGGCAGGCGATGACGAGCATGGCGACGGCCCGCTGGGCGGCTTCGGTGGGGTTGGTCTGGCTGGTGAAGAACCAGACGATGAAGACGAGCATGAGGACGGTGGGTGTGTACCAGGAGGCGTAGCGGTCGATCATCCTCATGAAGGGGGCCTTGGTCTGTTCGGCCTGGAGGATCATTTCCTTGACGCGTCCGAGGGTGGTTTCTTCACCTGCGGAGGCCACGCGGATTTCCATGACGCCGGTGAGGTTGATGGTGCCGGAGAAGACTTCGTCGCCCTCGGCTTTCTCGGCGGGGATGGATTCACCGGTGATGTTGGCCTGGTCGATGGTGGAGGCGCCCTTGAAGATGACGCCATCGGCGGGGATGTTGTCGCCCGGGCGGACGCGGACGATGTCGCCTGGGAGCAGTGCGGCGGCGTCGACTTCCCGTTCCTGGCCGTCGACGATTTTGTGGGCGCGGGTGGGTGTGATTTTGACGAGTTCCTCGATCGATTTCTGAGCGCCGAGGGCGGTTCGGTTTTCGATGAGGACGGAGATAATCATGAAGAAGGCGATCGCGCCGGCTTCGATGTATTCGCCGAGGGCGAAGGCGGCGAGCACGGCGAGGGCGACGAGCTCGTTCATGTGCATGTGGCCGTGGAGGATTTCCTTGACGGCGGTGTAGATCAGGGGTCCGGCGAGGAGGATGGTGGCGGCGGCGGCGACCATCTTGGCGGTGTCCTGGTTGTCGTAGAGTTGGGAGGCGATGAACGCGGCGATGAGGAGCGTTCCGCCAAGGAGTGTGAGGATGATCTGGAAGCCGAGGCGTCCGCCTTGGGCGTCGAGATGGAACTGGTCTTTAACGAAGTCGTGTGCCATGCGGGCATGATAGCCCGAGGTTTGTGTAATTGGGATGGGGTTGGCGTTGGTGGTTTGTAAACGACAACCGCCGGCCTGTTGGAGGTCGGCGGTTGGTATTGGTTGGGTGGAAGGCCGGGCCGTTGGCGAGTGAAAGAATCAGAGAGGGTTTGGGCTGTCGGGAAGACGAACTTGGCCGCGATGCTTTCCAGGTCCCAGATTGTCAAAGTGCCCCTCAGGATCCGTCCGCCCGTCGTTTTTGGGCTGCGGGCCGGGCCATGGCTGAGGGGTCCGGTGAGAGCCGTTTTTGTGTTCGGCTCTGGAGATAAGGATACAAGAGTCTTTTGCCTTGTCAAGCTGATTGGGTGGGTTGTGGAGAAGTTTTTTGGGGTGTTGGATGGGTCAGACCGTTGGGTGCGATGCTCGGCGGAGGCGGTCGGCGATGGCGGGGGCGATGCCGGTTGATTGGCTGGTGGTCTGGGCGACGATGAGGTCGAGTTGGAGGCTGTCGAGTTCGCGGAGGGCGGCGAAGAGACGGGTGGCGGCGAGGTTGAGGTCGCTTTCGGGGGAGAGGCAGCGGGTGGTGGTCCAGGGGTGAGCGTTTTCGGCGTCTGGATCGGGGGTGAGGGTCAGCAAGGCTGCCCCCCCCACTTTTGCCCCCCCCACTTTTTGCCCCCCCTTCTCACGGGCTGTTGTCGGGTCTGGTGGTCTTGATGCCTGGCGGATGGCGTCTGGTGTCGGGGGCTGATCTATATACAACAACACCGGGGTTCTGGGTGCGTAATGGCGGGGCGACTGGCCGGGGGCGGATTGGGGGGTCGCGGGGTTATCGGACGGTGATGGGCGTTGGAGGGGGCCGGTGATGGCTTCGATGGTTTCGATCGAGAGCCCGCCTGGACGGAGGAGGGTGGGTTGGGTGGTCGCCAGGGAGATGACGGTGGATTCGAGGCCTGTGGTGGTGGGTCCGGCGTCGAGGATGAGGGTGGGCTTGTCGGGGAGTTCATCGGCGACGTGCTGGGCGGTGGTGGGGCTGATGCCGGTGAAGCGGTTGGCGGAGGGTGCGGCGAGTGGGCCGATGCGTTGGATGAGTTCGCGGGGGACGGGGTGGTCGGGGCAGCGGAGGGCGACGGTGGGTGTGCCGGCGGTGACGATGTCGGGGACGAGGGGTTTTTTGGGGAGGACGAGGGTGAGGGGTCCGGGCCAGAAGGCGTCGGCGAGTTGTTGGGCGGTGTCGGGCCAGTCGGCGGCGAGGTCGGGTGCGGTGTCGGCGGTGTGGATGTGGACGATCAGGGGGTCGAAGCGCGGGCGGTTTTTGATGGCGAAGATCCGGGCGACGGCTTCTGGATTGAGGGCGTCGGCGGCGAGGCCGTAGACAGTTTCGGTGGGGATGGCGACGGTCTGGGCGTCGCGGAGGAGGCGGGTGGCTTGAGCGAGGCTTTCGGTTTTGGGTGGCTGGATGCGGCTGGGGCTCATGGGCATCAGGGTACCGCGGGGGCGGCCTTTATCGGATGGGGGTTGTGGGTTGAGGGTGTGGTTAACCATTGATGGTTGAGTCGGGGTTGGATCCGGCCGATGTGGTGCTTATCTGACCGACTTCTGGTGTGGAGCATCTATGGATCGGCTTGGCGTACTACGACACACGGCGGCTGCCTGCCCGGTGAGCTGGCGGGTGTTGGTGGTTGAATCGGACGCGGCGGAAGCTGAGCGGCTGATCGGTTATCTGGAGGGGGTGCGGCCTAACTGGGTTATTGAGCACCTTGAACGGTTGGCGGATGCTGTCGATCTTGAGGACGAGCCGGATGTGATCGTGGCGGCGGCGACGCTTATTGATGGGAGCGGGTTGGATCTAGCGGAGTCGTGGCGGGATCGGGGGCTTGAGGTGCCGGTGATCATTCTGGGGGCGAATGAGGAGACGGAGCGGGCTTCGGAGGCGATTCGCCGAGGGGCCTATGATTTTGTGGTGCGGACCGAGCATCTGGCGGAGCTGCTGCCGACGATCATCGAGAAGAATCTGGAGATGCACCGGATTCGGGAGGACAACCTGAATCTTCAGGCGCAACTGCAGATGACGCTGACGCAGATGCGTCACAAGAATCAGCAGCTTGAGGATGCGGTGAGCAAGCTGGAGACGGTGGCGGCGACGGACCCTTTGACGGGTCTGGCGAATCGGCGGGCGTTGGCGGAGGCGCTGGATCGCGGGGTGGCGGAGGCGCAGCGTTATGGGCGTGATCTGGCTTGTCTGATGATGGACCTGGATGGGTTTAAGGAATTGAATGACTCGGCGGGGCATGCGTTCGGGGATCTGATTCTGCGGGAGCTTTCGCGGGTGCTTCAGGCGAACTGTCGGCGGTCGGACTGTGCCGGGCGGATGGGTGGGGATGAGTTTGTGCTGTTGATGCCTGAGACGGACCTGGGTACGGCTCGGACGGCGGCGGAGCGGATTCGTGAGGAGTTTGAGGTGGCCAGTCGGGCGCAGTTGCTGCGTCACGGGCAGTCGGGGTCGTCGAGTGTGAGTGTGGGCTTGGCGACGCTAAACGAGTCGGGTTGCCAGAGCGGGGAGGCATTGCTGGCGAAGGCGGATGCGGATCTGTATGCGTACAAGCGGAAGCATCGGGTGAATCGGAAGCGGGGTCGGGCGGAGGCGTCGGGGATGACGTTTCGGCTGGTTGATGATTCCGAGGGCTAGCGGGGTGTGATTATTGGTCGTGTTTCTAGGGGGGGCGGGCTAACGGCGCTTTCTGCTGGTGCTGATGAGGGTCGTGTTAGCTGGCGGGTCGTTTTGGTTGTCTTGAAAGCGTGGGTTGGTGGTGATGGTACTCAAGGGTGGGGTTGGCTTGGCCGACGTTAGAGCGGTGCACCGCTGGGTTAGCGGTTGAACGGAACGCTATCGGACGGAGGCCCAAGATGGCAGCGACAGAAGAACAGAGCAACGAACTGGCACAGAAGATTGCGGAGGCGGAGATCGATGGTAAGGCCAACGGTGTGGATGGCGAGCTGCTTCAGCTCGTGAGCTTTGTGGTGGGTGAAGAGGAGTATGCGGTTTCGATCCTGAGTGTTCAGGAGATCAACAGGATGATGCAGATCACCCAGGTGCCGCAGAGTCCGTCTTATGTGGAGGGTGTGATCAATCTACGGGGGAAGATCATTCCGGTGATCGATCTTCGCAAGCGTTTCGGGATGCCGGTGCTCGAGAACACGGCGGACGCGCGGATCATCGTGGTTGAGGTGTCGAATCGTGTGATTGGTTTCACAGTGGACAGTGTGAACGAGGTGCTGCGTATCAGCTCGGACATCGTAGAGCCGGCGCCTTCGCTGGCGACGTGTGTGTCGAGTGATTACGTGCAGGGCGTGGGCAAGTTGCAGGATCGGCTGCTGATTCTGCTGGACCTCGAGAAGCTGTTTGATGACGAGGAGCTGAGCAACCTGGACCAGGCCACGAAGCGTGCGGCGTGATGTGATTTGAGGGTTGATGTACCGGCGTTAGCCGGAGGTGATTGATTCTGTCTTGACGATCTGAAGGAGAGCCGATGCCAGCTGGAGCGACCCTGAAACTGAGTGACTCGCAGTTCGAGCAGTTGCGGAAGATTGTTTATGACCGCGCGGGTATTCACTTTCAGGAGAGCAAGAAGTACGTGCTTGAGAGCCGGCTGTCGCGTCGGGTGGAGGAGCTGGAGTTCACGGATTTCGATCAGTATCTGATGTTCCTGACGGCGGGTCCGTATCAGACGGACGAGTTTCAGGAGATGTTCAATCGGATCACGATCAACGAGACGAGCTTCTTCCGGAACGATGCGCAGCTGGAGGTGTTTGAGAAGCGTGTGCTGCCTCAGGTGCTGGAAGCGCGGAATACGAAGAAGCAGCTGAGGATCTGGTCAGCGGCGTGCTCGAGCGGGGAGGAGCCTTACACGCTGGCGATTCAGCTGCATCGGTCGCTTGGTGTGCGGTTGGCTGACTGGAAGATTGAGATCCTCGGGACGGACATCAGCGAGAAGGTGCTGATGACGGCGACGCAGGGCGTTTACAACAACTACGCGATCCGGTCGATGGATCCGTTGGTGTTGTCGCGTTACTTCACCAAGGAGGGTGAGAACCACGTGATTGATCCTGAGGTGAAGTCGCTGGTTCACTTCGAGAAGCTGAACCTGAAGGACACGTTCGCGGCAAAGCGTTTCGGGACGTTTGATGTGATCTTCTGCCGGAACGTGATGATCTATTTTGATGATGAGATGCGCACGCGTGTGGTGAAGACGTTCCACGATCAGCTGGCTGATGACGGGACGCTTTTCATTGGGCACAGCGAGACGCTTCGGAGTTTGGACGTGGCTTTTACGCCGATGCAGGAACCGCAGGCGTTTGCCTATACAAAGTCCTGAATGGGTATCAGGGAAAGAGAGTAACGCACGATGGATGGTGTTGATCCGAGTTTACTGCAGGACTTCCTGACCGAGTCGGGCGAGCTGATTGATCAGCTTGACAGCGATCTCGTGAAGCTGGAGACGGCGGATGAGGTTGAGCAGAAGGAGCTGCTGAACAGTTGTTTCCGTGCATTGCATACGATTAAGGGTGCGGCGAGCTTTCTGAATCTGGAGAGCATCATTCGGTTTGCGCACGCGCCTGAGGATGCGTTGAATCGGATGCGTAAGGGCGAGATTCCGGTCACGGATGTGACGATGGACGTGCTGCTTCAGAGTGCGGATGTGGTTCGTCGGATGATTGATGATCTTGGTCAGGGCCGGGAGGTTGAGCCTGCTCCGGAGCCGTTGATGGCGTCGATCAAGGAATTGGTTGATGCGCCTGCGTCGGCGGGATTGGCTGAAGCGGCGGCGGAGCCGTTGGCTGTGGCGGTTGCTGAGGAAGTGGTTGCAGCTGGTGATGGTGCATCGGGTGGGGGTACGGCGACGAAGCCGTTGACGCTCGGCGAGCAGAAGCTGGACCTGCTGGACTTCATGGTGACGGACCTGAAGGAGACGGTAGAGCAGCTTGATGAGGCGGTGGCGGGTCTGGGTAATGATGCGACGCGGGCCGATGCGGCGGAGCACCTGGTCGAGATTGGTGACAGTCTGGTGAAGACGGCGGCCTTCTTTGAGCTGGATGATCTGAGCAGGCTGGTGTCGTCCTTGTTCGAGAAGGCCGAGAAGTTCAAGTCGCTGGAGGGTGCGGCTGTCGACGAGGTGATGGTGCGTGTGCGTGCCATCGCGTGGCTGGTTGAGCGGTCGGCGGAGGCGCTGACGAATCGTCGGGCGCTGGACATGGATGTTGATGGCCTGGTGCTTCGGCTCAAGGCACTGGCGGATGGGGAGGCGATTGAGGACGTGGTCGCTGGGAAGCACGGCGGGGAGGTGAAGGCGCTGCTGCTGCTTGATGGCGTGCTCACGGAGGCTCAGTATGGCGAGCTCTCGGGCGATGCGGTGGCGGAGGTTGAGTCTGCGATTTCGGCTGTGACGGAGAATCTGTCCGAGGTGGCGGCGGCGGTGGATTCGGCTGCGCTAACGGAGGCGGCTGCTGCGTCGGCACCGGCCAAGGCTCCAGAGGCTGCGGGTGGCAAGAGCGAGCCGGCGCGTGCGGCGGCGAAGCCTGTTGCGGAGCAGACGATTCGTGTGGAGGTGGGGCGGCTGGAGTCGCTGTTGAACCTCGTGGGTCAGCTGGTGCTCAACAAGAACCGGTTGCTGGGCCTTACGCGAACGATTCGTGACAGCGGGGTCCCGCAGGAGTTGGCGGAGAACTTTGCTGGTGCTTCGGGTGAGTTGGATCAGCTGATGGGCGAGTTGCAGATGGGTGTGATGCGGACCCGGATGCAGCCGCTGGCGAAGCTGTTTGATCGTTACCCGCGGGTTATTCGGGATGTGGCTCGGACGACTGGCAAGAAGATCCGGCTCGATATTGAGGGCAAGGACACCGAGGTCGACAAGAGTGTGCTGGAGCAGTTGTCTGACCCGCTGGTGCATATTCTGCGGAACTCGGCGGACCACGGCGTGGAATCGATCGAGGACCGGAAGGCGCAGGGCAAGCCGGAGGAGGGTGTGATTCGGCTGGTGGCCGAGCATCAGGGCAGCCATGTGCGGATTGCGATTATCGATGATGGGAAGGGTCTGGACCGGGAGGTACTGGGTGCCAAGGCTGTCGAGCGCGGACTGGTGACTGAGGACGCGTTGGCGACGATGGAAGATGAGGACGTGTTTCGTTTCATCTTCCAGGCAGGCTTCTCGACGGCGAAGGCGGTGAGTGATCTGTCGGGTCGTGGGGTGGGGATGGATGTGGTTCGGACGAACGTTGAGAAGATCAACGGGACCATCAACATCAGCTCGAAGAAGGGTGAGGGGACGACGATGGAGATCCTGATTCCGCTGACGGTGGCGATCATGCCAGCGATGGTGACGGGGGTTGGCGGTCATCTGTATGCGATTCCGCTTCAGAGCATCGTTGAGATCGTGCGGCCGGACGAGCATGGTCGTCACACGGTGAAGGGCCAGGAGGTGATTCGTCTGCGGGATACGGTTCTGCCGTTGATCGACATGGTGGATTGCCTGGGCGAGCGTCGGTCGGATGACGCGGGTCGGTTCGCGGTGGTGATTGGTGTTGGCAATCAGCGAGCGGGGCTGCTGGTTGATCGGCTGGTGGGGCAGCAGGAGATTGTGATCAAGCCTTTGGATGATGGCTACACCCAGGGTGGGCCGTTTAGTGGCGCGACGATTCAGGAGGATGGCGAGGTGAGCCTGATTCTGGATGTGGCGCAGGTGCTTCGATACCAGAAACCGGTTTTGGAACAGATGGCGGCCTGAGCGGTCATAACCAAGGAGACAGGTGTGGATTCTTCATCGATTACCCCTTTTGTGACATCGACCACGAATGTGTTTGAGACGATGCTTCAGCTTCCGGTTGAGATCGGGAAGCCTGGCATCAAGAAGGAGCCGGAGCCGACGCATGACGTGTCGGGGATCATCGGTCTTTCGGGCGACATCGAGGGTCTGGTGGTTGTGAGTTTTCCTACGGCGACGGCCGAGCGGATTGTGAGTCTGTTCACGGGCGAGAGCCTGGACGCCTCGAACCCGGATTTTGCGGATGCGGTTGGTGAGTTGGTGAACATGATTTCCGGTGGTGCGAAGGCGCAGTTTGAGGGTCGATCGATCTCGATCTCTGTGCCTTCGGTGGTGGTCGGGAGCGGCCATACGATCTTCGGCAAGTCGGACATGACTGGCGTGACGATTCCGTGCAGTTGTGACGTTGGCGAGTTCAGTGTGGAGGTCTCGATGAAGCAGTGGGTGGCTGCAGCTGCCTGAGTGAGCTCTCTCGGAATGGATGTTGAAGGCGGCCGGTCGGGCTGCTGGCTGACGACAATTATCTCACCCCCCCTGCTGAGGCAGACGGGTATCAGGAGTCAAGAACGATGAAGGTCATGTTGGTTGATGATTCGAAGACGATGCGCAATATCCAGAAGGGCATTCTGGCCCAGCTGGGCTACAGCGAGATCGAAGAGGCGGCGGACGGTCTGGATGCGTTATCCAAGGTTGGCGCTTTTCAGCCGGAGCTGCTGCTGGTTGACTGGAACATGCCGAACATGGATGGTCTGACGTTCGTGAAGAAGTACCGGGAGCAGGGCCACAAGACGCCGATCATCATGGTGACGACCGAGGCGGAGAAGACGCGTGTGGTCGAGGCGATCAAGGCTGGCGTCAACAATTACGTGGTGAAGCCGTTTACGCCTGACGTGCTGAGCGGTCGTATTGCGGAGACGCTCGAGCGCACCAAGGCGGCTTGATGAGCTGAGCCGTTTGGAGGGCTGTCGTGTCGGGTGCAGATCGAGAGCGCGATGTTCATGTCCGCGTGGCGAGTGATCGCATGAGCGCGACGCTGAAGGTGCCCCGTGGTTTTGACCCGGTGCATCTGACTGTGGATTACGTGGAGCAGGCGGCGGTTGGTCAGGGCGTATCGGTGGACGAGGCCGTGCGTGCGGAGATACGTTCGGTCATTGATGAGCGGAACGGTCGGGATGAGATGGTGGCCGAGATCGCTCACGGCATACCCGCGACTCCTGGTGAGGACGGCTGGGTGGAGTGGCTGGTGGAGGCGTCGGAGCCTGCCGAGCGCAAGGGTGAGGCACGTGAGGAAGTCGGCGGGGGTGACGAGCCGAATTCGGTCAGCTTCTATGACCGCAGTGCCTTCGTGCTTGTCGATGAGGAGCAGGTGATTGGCCGTGTTCACCCGGGCACCGAGGGCGAGGATGGTCGTGATGTATGTGGCGAGGTGGTGAAGTCGGTCCGTGGGAAGGATCTGAACTTCACCCATGATGATTCGATTGAGATTCGCGGCGGGAAGGATGTGGTTTCGCTCAAGCGTGGGGTGCTGGAGCGCAAGCCGGGGAAGGTGTGGGTTTCGACGACGCTTGAGGTCAGCGGTTATGTTGATTTTTCGACGGGCAACATTGATTTTTGTGGAGACGTAGAGATTTCGGAGGGGATTCGTGATCGGTTCACGGTGAAGGCTGAGGGGTCGGTTGAGGTTCGGGGGCTGATCGAGTCGGCGACGATTGCCTGTGGCGGTGCTCTGCTTGCCAAGGGCGGGTTTGCGGGCGGTGAGCGCGGGACTGCGGAGGTTGGTGGCGACTTGGAGGCGCGTTATCTGAATTCGGTGCGGGGTTCGGTGGCGGGTGATCTTCGGATCGGCAAGGAGCTGATTGGTTGTGATCTGACGGTGGAGGGTGGGCTGGAGGCTGAAGGCGCGACGCTGATTGGTGGCACGCTTCGATTGGTTGGCAAGGGCAGGGTGAAGGAGACGGGGTCTGTCGGGGGGATTGCGACCGTGATTGAGCTGGGGGCCCTGCCGAAGCTGGAGCCGATGGCGGAGGGTTTGGTGTCGGTGATCGAGGCGACACGTCAGCAGCTTGAGGGGCTTCGTGCGGAGAACGAGAATCTGAAGTATCTCAAGAAGCCTGACGCGGCGCAGAAGGAGCGGATGACCGAGATCATGTGCGACTTCTCGATGGCGGAGAGCAGGCTTGAAAAGGCGGAAGCGGCGCTCGAGGCTTTGCAGGCCAGGATGGATCGTGAGCGGGTGGTTGATGTGGAGGTGAGCGGGAGGATCCATCCGGCGGTGGTGGTTGGTTATCGCGGGGAGAGGCATCGTTTTCGTAACGAGGTGAAGGGCCCTGCGCGTTTGTGTCTTGATGGCTCGGGCAAGCTCGTGGTTGAGCGTGCCAGCGGGCTTACACCGATCGAGGACCTGACGGGTCTGGTGACGGCGAGAGCTGCTTAGACCGCTTGCTTAGAGAGGCTGTTCGATGATTAAGGTTGTGGTCGTTGATGACTCGTCGTTCATGCGTCGCGCGATCGGTGGGATGATTGAAGAGGCCGAGGGGCTTGAGCTGGTAGGCACTGGCAGGAACGGTGCGGAAGCGATCGAGCTGGCGAAGACGCTGAAGCCGGATGTGATGACGCTTGACATCGAGATGCCGGAGATGGATGGGCTGACGGCGCTTCGTGTGATCATGCGCGAGTGTCCGACGAAGGTGTTGATGTGCAGTTCGCTGACGACGGAGGGGTCGGTGGCGTCGCTACGTGCACTGCGGATTGGTGCGGCGAGTGTGATTGCGAAGGATCATTCGACGTTCTCGACCAAGATGGGCGAGATGAAGGACGATCTGCTTGAGCTGATTCGTGAGATCGGGCGTTCGAAGGGTCGGTTTATCGCGAAGCCTGCGGGTGGTGCGGGGGCGAAGTCGAGCGAGCCAGTAACCGGCACACCGGTGTTGCCTCGGACGATTGCACCGTTGAGTGATGTGGGTGTGGTGGCGATAGGATCGAGTACGGGTGGGCCGCCGGTGTTGGAGTCGCTGCTTGAGGGTTTGCCGGCTGATTATCCGTTTCCGATTGTGATTGCGCAGCACATGCCTGAGGTGTTCACGGCATCGATGGTGAAGCGGTTGGATGCGACGTGCAAAATTGAAGTGGTGCATGGTGACGCGGGTGAGGAGCTGCGTCCCGGGCGGGTGGTGATTGCGCATGGCGGGCACCACTACCGGGTGGCGGGTCGGCCGAGGGCTGCGCGGCTGGAGCGTGTGGAGAATGAGCGGGAGGTGTACAAGCCATCTGTTAATATCTTGCTTGAATCATGCGGCAAGGTTTATGGGTCATCGGCGCTTGGGATTGTGCTGACGGGCATTGGTCGGGATGGTGCTGAGGGGGCGAAAGTGATTAAGAGCGCGGGTGGGACGGTGCTGGCGCAGAACGAGGCCACGAGTGTGGTGTACGGGATGCCGAGGGCGGTGGTGGAGGATGGGACGGCGGTCGCGGCGATGGCGCCGGAGGAGATCCTCGCGGTGCTGTTGGCTTCGGCAGAGAAGCGAGCGGCGGCCTGAGAGGGCAGGACCTGCTTGCTTAGTCGAGGTCGGGGATGCCCAGGCGGGTGATGAGGTTGTCGAAGTCTTCGAGGGAGTTGAAGGCGAGGGTGAGGGTGCCTGCGCCTTTGCCGCCTTGGGTTTTGAGGCTGGCTTTGAGTCCGGTGTGGGTGGTGATGTGGTCTTCCATGGCGGCGAGGTGGGCGTGCCGAGCGGGAGCTTTGACGGCTGGGGCTGATTGAACCGAGTTCCCTACCTTGCGGGCTTCGGTTTCGACGCGTCGGACTGACCAGTTCTCTCTGACCGCCCTTTCGGCCAGGCTGGTCTGGAGCGTTTGGTCCTCGATGCCGGCGACGGCTCGGGCGTGGCCCATTGCGAGGCTGCCGGTGCGGACAAGGCCCTGGACGCTTTCAGCTAATTGCAGTAATCTCAGGAGGTTAGAGACGGTTGAGCGGTCAAGGCCGATGCGTTGGCCCAGCTCATCGTGGCTGATGTGGTGCTGGGTGATGAGCTGCTGGAGGGCGGTGGCGCGCTCGATGGGGTTGAGGTCTTCACGCTGTAGGTTCTCGATGAGGGCCCATTCGGCGGCCTGCTGATCTTCGAGGGTCTGGACGATGGCGGGGATGTTCTGGAGTTCGGCGAGTTGTGCGGCGCGCCAGCGTCGTTCGCCGGCGATGAGCTGGAACCGCCCTGCTGCGTCCGGGTGGTTGCGGACGAGGATGGGCTGCATGACGCCTTGGTTGCGGATGGAGGTGGCAAGCTCATTCAGACGGGCCTCGTCGAAGTGCTGGCGTGGCTGGTAGGGGTTGGGTTCGATGCTAGTGATGGACAGGTTCTGGACCCTGAGCCCGCCGTCGCCTTCTAACCCCCCTGCCGCTGTGCCCCCTTTTGCTCCAGCGGCTCCGTTGTCTGAGATTGCTTTAGGATCCGTGACTTCTGCCGGCAGGTCTGATTCGGATGCAGTACGGCTCGCGTTTGCTGGCGCTTGTGTCGCTGGCTTCGGTGGCTCGGCGGGCGCCGGATCGATCTTGACGGGCTGGCTGACGAGACTGGCTAGGCCTTTGCCGAGTCTGGTTGGTCTTTTGGCGGGCATGGGGCGTCCTCCTTGACGGCGGGTTTGTTCCACGTGGAACCATCAGACTCGCGGCGGGAGACGGTGTCAAGAGGAGCAAGGGGTTCCACGTGGAACGTTTGTAGGGGTGGCTGATGCCTGAATCCGGTAGAAAACAGGCCTGGGTGGCTGAAATCGGGGTTTCAGGGTCCGATAGCCTGTGTGTGAGTTATTCGGACCCATCACAGAACGGTCAGATTCCAAGGGGTTTTCCTTCGCTTGGGGCGGATCCCAGCGGGGGTGTTGGGGGTCAGGCCCTGGCATTTCTTGATCGAGCAGAGCGGTCGCTGGCTGAGTTGGAGGAGGCGGCAAGTCCGTGGCTGCGGGCTGAAGGGCTCGGCCTGGCGGCGGTGCTGGCGCATGAGATCAACAATCTGCTGACGCCTGTGAGCTTGTATACGGCTCGGGCGAAGCGGTCGCCTGAGGACCCGGAGTTGGGTCTGCGGGCGCTTGAGGAGGCGGAGCGGTTGGTCGAGCGGGTGGGGCGTCTGACGGAGACGGTTCTGTCGCTGGCCAAGGGGGATGAGCAGGGCGGTGAGGTGTCCTGTCTGGCGATCGAGGCTGCGAGGGAGGCGGCGGATGAGCTGCGGCCTGAGCTGGAGGGGTTGTGTCTCGATCTGAGTGGGATCGATCAGGGGCTGGTGGTGCCGATGGAGCGATCGGCGCTGGAGCGGGTGCTGGTCAACCTGGGGCGGAATGCGATCCGTGCGATGCGACGGGAAGGCACCGGATCGCGGATCGTGTTTGATGGTTCTGAAGCGGGCGGGCGGATTACGCTGAATGTGATTGATGATGGACCGGGTTTGGAGGGTGAGCTCGCGTCATCGATGTTTGAAGCCTGGTCTAGAGGGGAGGGCGGTTCGCATGGGTTGGGGTTGAGCTTGTGTCGGGAGTTGGTGGTGCGTCGGGGCGGCAGCCTGAGCTATGAAGCTGCTGAGCCGACTGGGTGTGTTTTTAGCATTACTTTTTGATTTCTTGTCTTGTGTCCAGCGGGCGTGAGCCTTGCTTTCTTTATGAGGTCTAGCTGCGGTGCTTTGCGCAGGTTTGTGTGATGCTGGTTGGCTGGGTGGATGAATCGGTTTTGGTCTGAAATACACCGGTTTCCCACGTAGTGGGGAAAAGTGTTGCAGGGTGGGGAAGGTGTCAGTAGAGTGGGGGAGATGGATCGACGACACCATCCTGTTTCAGGGCGCCAGGGAAGGCGTGATGACCTGGAGCAGAGGGGCCTAGCGTGGTTCTTACCGGCAGCTACGAACACACGATCGACACGAAGAACCGGATTGCGATTCCGGTGGATCTTCGGGCGGCGATTCAGCGTTCGGCTGGTGGCGGGGATGACGTGGCTGGCCTGGTGTTTTACGTCAATCCTTCGGATCGGCAGGACGCTTTGCGGTTGTTTCCCGAGGCGGCCTTTGAGAAGCGAGCGGCGGAGCTGGAGCATTCTGAGCTTCCGGCGGATGAGTTGCTGGCTTATGAGGAAGTGTTTTTTGGGCTCAGCTTTCGGGTTGAGACGGACAAGCAGGGACGTGTTCGGCTGCCTGAGACTTTGTTGGACGCCGTGGCGATTGGACGTGATGTCGCTGTGGTCGGGCAGAAGGACCACATTGTGCTGATGCCGCAGGAGGCCTGGCGTGCGACGAAGGCGGCCAAGCTCGGGCAGAAGCAGTATTTCAGGAACCCGCGTGCGGCGATGCGTTTGGTCGGGCGTGAACCGTCGGATGGTCCGGCGTTGTAGGGCAGGAAATTTGCTGGTCGGCAGGACGCTGGCCGGTTGATGAGCAAGGCGGCCTTGGAAGGTCGCGAAGGCTTCAGCGAAGGTAGAACGGATTCGCGGCTAAGACATCTGACAGGCGACGCTCGGGCCCGGGTTACGGACGATTTGGGCTGTCAGGGTGCCGGTAGCATCGGTGATCGGGCTGGCTGGGAGCTTGCTTTGATCTAGAACGCCGGATGGCCGTCTTTTGGGCTTGGCACCTTCGTTGATTTTATCAGGGCGGTCGCGGATGGCCGCCTGCCGGCTGTTGTTTGTGTCTACGCGGTGGATTTCGTGTGGCAAAGGGTGTCTTCTCGGGGTATCTTACGGCTATGAAGTCTTTACATCGTCTTGTTTCCGGTGCGGTTGGTGTTTCCTCGCGGCTTCGTCTGCTGGCTGTGTGTCTGTCTGGGGCGGTGGCTCTGGGGGGGCTGACAGGTTGTGAGAGCCTGGCTCTTGATGTCAAGGATGTTTATTCGCGGACGGATGCGGCCGGGGTGGCGGATGAGCCTGAGGCCTCGCCCGTTCGGATGGTGATGGACGGGATGACGACCTCGGAGGCGTTGTCGCGGGCGGAGGAGATGCTGCGTGGCGAGGGTTTCTGGATCGAGCGGACTGATCGGCTGGATGGCTTGCTGAGGACGTTGCCGGCTCCGGTGCCGGTGGCGGGCGAGGTCTGGGAGGGCCCCGCGGCGAGTGCGGAGGCGCAGGCGGCCGCGACGTTGTCGCCGATGCGTCGGATCGCGGAGGTGAAGGCGGAGCCGGTGGATGCGGGGTGCGTGGTGACGGTGACCGTGCAGCACGAGCGTCTGCGGGTGGTGGATCGGCGGATCGATGGTTCGTTTGGGAAGCGGGTGTACTACGACACAGGCGGTCGCTTGAATACCAATGCTGTTGGTATATCGCCCACATGGACGGGAGATCCGCGTAGCGAGCGGACGATGTGGGTGCCGGCGGGTCGTGATGTGGGGTTGGAGCTGCGGCTGCTTGAGGTATTGAAGGGGTAGGGGGGGGGCAGGGGGGTAGGGGGGCTTTGAGCGTGTTGGAAGGCCCGCGCACAGCCGTGGTGACACACCGCGGCTCGAGATTCGTTCATTTCTTGATCTTCGTAAATTTGTTGATGCTCTCCGTTGAACCTGCGGGGGCCGACGCGGCCCGGCTTGCTGCGGTTGGGTGAGGTTTGGGGCGGGGGGATCGCCTAGACTTGTCTCCACGATTGTGAAGGAGCTGGTTTTGGTTCAGACGGAAGAGATGCTGGTTCGGATTGGTCACTCGCCTGATCCCGATGATGCGTTCATGTGGTACCCACTGGCGAACTTCACGGGTCCGAACGGGGTGGTGCATCGGCCGCAGATCGATACGCGGGGGTTTGGGTTTGAGCATGTGATGGAGGACATCGAGTCGTTGAACCAGCGTTCGGAGCGGGGCGAGCTGGAGGTGACGGCGCTGTCGATTCATCAGTTTCCGTATGTCGCGGATCGGTATGTGCTGACGAGCTGCGGGTCGTCGATGGGGGATGGGTATGGTCCGATCGTGGTGGCGAAGGCGGAGGGAGAGGCAACCGCCCCCGGAAGGCAGCAGGGGGGTGATGGTGGGGCGGCTGGGCTCAAGTGGCTCAAGGGCAAGCGGCTGGCGATCCCGGGGATTCGGACGAGTGCGTGGCTGTCGATGCAGTTGCGTCTGGCTGAGGCGGGGATGAGCGCGAAGGACGTGGACTGGTCGGTCGTAGCGTTTGATGAGATTCCGGAGGCGGTGCTGTCGGGGCGGGCGGATGCGGGGCTGTTGATCCACGAGGGGCAGCTGACGTACGAGCAGCAGGGTTTGAAGCTGGTGGAGGACCTGGGTGTCTGGTGGACGCAGACGCGTGGGCTGCCCTTGCCGTTGGGGGGTAATGCGATTCGGAAGGACCTTGGGGATCAGGTGGGACCCTTGTGTCGGGTCCTGCTGGACTCGATCGAGTGGGCGCTGGCTCATCGGGAGGAGAGTGTGGGGTTTGCGTTGCAGTGGGCGCGGGGGATGGAGAGTGATCTGGCGGATCGGTTTGTGGGGATGTATGTGAATCAGTGGACGCTGGATTATGGCGAGCGGGGTCGTGCTGCGGTGACGCGTCTGATTGAGGAGGGTGTTGGTGCGGGGCTGGTGCCGGATAAAGGGCCGGTGGTTTTTGCGGAGCCGGGGTGAGTTGGAGGGACTGACAGACGGTGTCAGGCGGCAGAGAGCACAGCTGCGGTGACCCACCGCGGCTCGAACGGATTTTGTTTAATGAGGCGTGCGCACTTGCCAGCGTTCGTTGGTCACGACCTATCCTGTTGTCAGCATCGTGGCACCAGGCGTGAAGTCATCGAAGCTGTTGGCTCTGTGGGCAGCGGACTGCCCACAGCCACCCAAGACGTGGGTGATTGGGCACGACTGTAGAAGCGTCGTGGCACGCCGAAGGAAAGTCATGGGGTGGGTACGGCCGTGAGGGTGTTCTGTCGGAGTTGGCGTATCTGGTTTTCGAGTTGGGTGATTCGGGTGATTTGGTCGGTGGTTTGAGCCGGCGTTTGCTGGAGGGCGCGGGTGAGGATGGCGTTTTCCTGCTCGGCGGCGCCGGCGCGGGCGGCTTGGGACCAGCTGATAGAGAGGGTGAGCAGGAGGAGGGCGGCGAAGATGGCCCAGCTGGTGAAGGTGAGTTTGCGGAGTCGACGGTGTTGGTCGTCGAGTCGTTCGAGCTTGTCGTGGGCTTCGTCGGTTTGTCGCTGGGCGAGGACGATGGCGGCCCCGGCGAGTCGCTGGTAGCGGTGGGCTTCGGATTCATTGTCGCCGGTGGGCGCGGTGTTGGCGAGGAGGTCGCCTGGCGCGAAGGTGCGTGGTTGATCGGGGTCGTAGAGGGCCTGGATGGCTTGCTCGGGGGAGTTGGTGGGGCTGTGGGGCTTTGGCTGTGTATCTGTGGTTCGGTGGTCTGGTGGAGAGTCTTGTTGGGGTTCGGGGGCGATGGCTGAGGGGATTCGGACCTGTTTGCGGCCGTGGGCATCGACGCGGGCTTCGAGCATGGCTCGGGCGATGCGTCGTCGGATGGTAGAGGTGCTGACGTTGAGGGCTTGGGCGGCTTCGGTGATGGTGACCCAGGTGTCCGGCACGGTGATCTCCCTCGCGCGTTGTGTTGCTGCTTAGGGATGATGTCGGATGGATGGGGTTAGGGGTTAAGCCGTAGGTGTGGAAGCGGGTGACTGGTTGAGGGTTAGCGCGGATTCAGTAGAAGCGGATTTTGGTGGCGTGTGAGTTGAGGTCGAGATTGACGATGAGGTAGCGGAGGGCGTCGGCGAGGTGGTCGGGTCCGTCTTTGACGGGAGTATCGGTGTGGGGGGCGCGGTGGTCGAAGTGGTAGGTCTGGAGGGCGTGGATGAGGTGCTCGCAGCGGGGGTCGATGGTGAGGCGGTTGCGGTCGAGGTAGGTGCGGACGCGCTCGATGCCGTCGCGGAGCGGGTGACGGCGGGAGCGGATGCGGAAACCGCGATCGCGGAGTCGCTGGATATCGGAGCGTCCGGTCTGGGCGTTGCGTGCGGAGCCGGCGGGATCAACGGCGAGCCACTTGGGGTTGGCGTGGCCGCGGGCGAGGATGCGGTCGATGTGCTGATCGAGGGTGAGATCGGTTCGGCGGTACTCATCGATGATGTGGAGGTGTGGGAGGCCGGTCACGGATTGGTATTGGCGGGCCCAGATGAAGGCGGTGGGTGAGCGGAGGCCGAAGTCCATCCCGGCGAGGAGACAGGGGGGGTTGGTGTCGGCTGCCTGTTCGGGTTCGAGGTGCATGACGAGGACGTGTCTGGCGGGGTCGAAGGAGGGGTAGACGGCGTCTTCGATGGTGGGGCGTTCGCAGAGCATCTCGGACTGCCAGGTGTTCTCGGAGGTTCGGGCGCGGAGCTGGATGAGGTCGTCGATGGGGATGAAGCCGTTGGCGTGTTTGGCTTGGCCCTGGCATTCGGGTTGGAGTGGGCAGGGATCGCAGGGTTTGTCGGGTGGGCACTGCGCGGCGACGTCGAGTGTGGTCCAGCGGAGGATGCGTCGGGTGGTGGTATCGGCCTGGGGTTGATCGGGGCCGGTGTGTTGTCCGGTGAGGGTGGCCATGAGGCCGGAGGGTCGGTGGGCGGTCGAGAGGGCGTGGACGGACCCGCGGACCTGCCAGTCGCCACAGGTGCCGGAGCGTGTGGTGAGCTGGGCGGCCTGCCAGATGTCGGTTTGGAACTCGTCGACTTCGTCGCAGCGGAGTCGATGGACGCGGGTACCACGGATGGAGCGGTGGGATTGAGCGAGGAGTTCGACTCTGGAGCCGTTGGACAAGGTGAGGCTGCGTTGGGTGGGTGCGGTGGCAAGGATGGCGTTGTCGGAGCCGGGTTGGGTGTCGTGGAGGAGCGGGGCGTGGAGGAGTCGGAGTAGGTGCTCGTGCATGCGGAGCGATTGGTCGAGCGACCCGCCAAGGATGCGGAGCTGTATGCCTTGTTTGAAGAGGAGGTCGAGCAGGGTGGCGATCGCGCCGAGCATGGTTTTGCCGCTGCCTCGTGAGGCCCAGACGACGAGGTCGGCGGGGAGGTTGTGGAGGTTGGGCGGGAGTTGGTTGGCGGGGTGGTGGTCGGCGAAGAAGCTGGCGGCGAGGTAGTCGAAGGGGGCGTTGGAGTCGTCGAGGAGTGGTTGGCGGGTGATGTTGACGCCAAGGCCGAGGTGGACGAAGCGGTGGAGTTGATGGGGTGTGTGAGGGCAGGCGGTCTGGATGAGTCGGAGGCGGGCACCGGGTCTGCGTGCGAGCGTTCTGGAGGCATCAGGCATCGGCGATGGTCTCGGTGTCGGCGGGTTGGTCGGTGACTGCTTCGTAGAGGAGTTGGCGGAGGTCGACGGGGGTGTCGTCGGGGTTGCTGGTTTCGGCTGGCTGGTCGGGGGGTGGGGTGTGTCGATCGAGTTTGAGGAGGTCGACGCAGGCTTTGCGTGCGGTTTCGGCGGAGGTGGGTTCTTCGGCGGAGGCGAGGGTGAGCAGGCGTGAGGCGGCCATGAGTCGGCAGCGGCCGAGGAGGAGCTGGGTCTGGAGGTCGGCGAGGGAGCAGAGGGCGGTGAGGGTGGTGACGGTTTTGTCGCGGGAGGCCCACTCGGCGAGTTGGGCGGTTGAGAGCTTGTGCTTCTCGGCGATGCCGACCCAGTCGGTCTCGGCGCGGATGAGGTCGGCGAGGAGGGCGCGGGCGCGGAGGTTGGAGAGTTTCGGCATGGGTCAGTCCTTGTTGTGCGCGGCCTGGGTCGCGCGTTCGACGATTGCGATGAGTGCGTCGCTTCGTGGTCCGGGGTGTTCGCGGAGAGCGGCTTCGAGCTTCTGTCGGTTGGTGGGGGTGAGGAAGAAGTGGACGGCGACCGGTTGGGCATCGGGATGGATGGGGGGTTTGAGGGCGGGGGCTTTGTGGGTGAGTTCGATCAGGCGTTCGGCGACGGAGCGGTCCTCGGGCAGGAGGGGCGAGATCTCCGGGAGGGGGATGTGCTGGGTGAGTTCGGCGAGGAGTTCGCCTCGGCGTTTGGGGTTGTCGGCGCCGCGGAGCTGGTTGAGGGTGGCGAGGAGGATGAGGGCGCGGGCGTCGTCGACGTGCCAGATGACGCACTGTGCGGTGGGGTGTTCGAGCTGGCGGAGCACGGCGATGCGATGGTGGCCGTCGAGGATCTGGTAGCGCTGGGTTTCGGCGGGTTTGTCGGTGTCGGGCGCAAGCGGCCTGACGATGATGGGTGGGTACTGGTTGGTTTCGCGGATGTGCCGGGCGAGGAGGTCGATCATGCGTTGACGCATGACGTTGCTGTTGAGCGGGTGTGCTTCGAGGGCATTAAGCGGGAGGTGGTGGATCTCCTGGTGCTGGTTGGCTGGGAGGCTTGCTGGCATGTTGGTGCTCGTGATGGTTGTGGTTGAGGTGGACGAAGTAGACGGGCTCGAGGAGGACGCGGGTGCGCGCGGCGTGGAGTTGGGCGAGCGGGTCAGTCGTTCGGCGGCCGGAGCGGCCGGCGTTGTGCTGGTACCAGCGTGCTATCTCGCGCGTGAGCCATGTCTGCTGTTGCGTTGGGCGCTCTTGGATGGTTTGCCACAACCGTGCGGGGTGGGCCAGGTCGGTGCGCACGAAGCCTGTTGTTGCGAGGGCGTCGAGCAGGCGCTGATCGCAGGGCAGGGGCGGACGGCGGTAGGCGGTCATGCCGGCGCGGGCGAAGAAGGGATTGATGCGTCCCATGGCGGCGAGGGCTTCGGTGATGGGGGTGGTGGCGGTGGCGAGGGCGTGGCGGACGAGTCGAACGGCGAGGCCGAGGCCTCGGAACTGTGGGTGGACGATAACGCGGCTGATGCAACGGACTTCCTGGTTGAGGAGTTTGGCGCGTTCGGCGGGTGGCAGCCAGGTGCCGTAGCGGTTGTCGAGGGCGTGGTCGCGGAGGTGGCAGGAGAGGGCGGGGAGGGATTCGGTGAGCACGGCGACGGCGGTTGGCTGGGGTTTGTGGTTGAGCCAGCGATCGGTTGCGGTGGGCAGGGTGGTCGAGGCGGTGAGGATGCGGGTGGCGGTGGCGGGTTTGTCGGCGAGGTAGTGGAAGGGGGCGAGCTGGCGGAGATCGGACCAGCGGCCTGTCGTGATGGTGATGTCCTCTTCGGGTGCGCGCTGATCGGTCGGGGGGAGTTGGCGGTAGCGTCGGGACAGTGAGCGGGTGGTTGGGCTTGGGGCGGTCATCTTGTGTGGATTCTGGTTTCGCCTGCTGGGGTGAGTTCGATGAGGGTGTTGGGGTTGAGGGGTTCGAGGAGGTCGTCATGGGTGGTGGCGGCGATGAAAGCGCAGGGGGTTTGGTTAACCCAGCGGCGAAGGGTTCTGGCGATGTTGGCGGCGGTGAGGCGGTCGAGTGGGGCGGCGAACTCGTCGGCGATGACAACTGGCGCGATCTTGGGCTGTTGGGCGATCTGATGCTCGGCGAGTGCGAGGGCTTGCGCGAGTTGAAGTCGGAAGTGTTGTCCCTGTGAGAGGTGCCGGGGCTGGCGGAGCAGGAGGGGGGCTTCGGCGAGTCCGGCGAGGCTCATCCATCGGGTGGTGGCGTCGAGATCGTTGGGTAGAGGCGTGGGGAAGCCTTCGGCGATGGGGCGGTTTGGCCAGGGCGGGAGGGCGTCGAGGCGGATGTGCTGGTCGGGTTGGAGGTGGGTTGGGATGAGAGCCTGTTCGAGGGTGCGGAGGAGTGTGGACTTGCCGGTGCCTGAGGGGCCGGTGAGGAAGATGAGCTCGTACGGGCGGAGGGAGAGGGTGAAGGGCTGGAAGAGGGGCGGCGGCTGGGGGTGTTCGGCGTCGAGGCCGAAGCAGGCGGCGGCTTCGGCGGCGAGGCGGCCGATCGCGGGCTGCGGGGAGAGGTCCGGGCTGATTTCGACGGTGATGTTGTTTAACAACAGTGAAACTCCGAGCGTCGATATGCGCGTGATGGCTGGTGCTGATCTGCCTGGAGTCGTGGCGTTTGCTTTGTGCGCACGATCGCGGCGTGGGGGTCGCCTGGGTGTAACCTTGATGCGGGTGGTTAGAGTCTGGCGAGGGCCTGAACGATGCGCATGTGCTCGCGGACACGGTGGAGGGTGAGGCCGGATTCGCGGGCGGCGGCTCGGAGGCTGCGGCCGTGTATGGCGACGCGTCGGGCGGTGGGTCGGACGGTTCTGGGGAGGATGTCTTCCTGGGCGGCGACGAAGCGGAAAAGGTCGGAATTCAGGCGTTTGACGATGTTTCGGATGCGCCGCTGAAGGGTGCGCGGGGGCAGGCCGGTGAGGCGAGCGAGGTCGGCGATGGAGAGGCCGTGGCGGTAAACCTGCTCGAGGAGGAGGCGTTCGTCGCTGGGCAGGAGTGGTGCGAGCCGGAGGACGCGTTCGGCGTGTGATCGCTGGCTGACACGGGCGCTCAGGTTTTTCTGGGTGGCTCGGGTGATGGGGTCGGAATGCGTCATGTCTCTGCCCTTGAAGTTTGGTAAATGTTTGGTATTCTAAGTGTGTCCGGCAGGTTGTCAACCCTTTGTATAGAGATTATTAAACCATGCGAAACGGTCGATCTACCTTATTCATTGTTATTTATCATTATTTTGCTTTACCTTGAGTTAAGGTTGTTCATACAGGGAGTCTGGGATGTCTGCGGCAGGTACTGAATCGTCACGAGAGCGTTTCGGGGAGCTCGTGCGGCGTCTACGTCGGCGGCGGGGTTTGACGCTTGATGCGTTGGCGGAGCGGTGTGGTGTGACGAAGGGGTATCTCTCATTGATTGAGAATGAGCGCGTCGGTACGCCTAGCGATGAGGTGGTGAACGGGTTGGCGGCCGGCTTGGGTGTGAGTGATGGCTCCCTGCATCGTGCGGCGGACTGGGCGACGACGCCCGACGCGATCCGCAGGGAGGTTGATCGTTTGCGTGCTGGCTGGGCGGTGTCGCAGCGGCTGGCTCGGCGACTTCGTTCGGGCGCGGGTGAATCGGAGCCTGGCACAGGGGATGACCTCGGCGGGGCGTGTTTTGTGGATCTTGATGCGATGTATCGGTCGGGTGAGCTTGGGGAGGCACGGCATGCGGATGGGGTGGCGGAAGCTGGTGGTGAGGCTGCCGACCGCGACGAGACGCTGCGGTTGTTGGCCGAGGCGATGGGGAGTCGGGTGCCTGTGATTAATCGGGTGCCGGCTGGGTATCCGGCGGCGTTTACGGATCTGGATTTTCCGGCGCGGGTGGCGGATGAGTATGTGCACTGTCCTGATCTGCGTGACCGAGATGCGTTTGCGGCGCGGGTGGTGGGGGATTCGATGGAGCCTGCATACCGGGAGGGAGATGTGGTGGTGTTTTCGCCTGAGGCGGATGTCGTGGATGGGTGCGACTGCTTTGTGCGTTTGGAGCCTGACCACGACACGACGTTCAAGCGGGTGTTTTTCGATGAGGGTGGGAAGCTGGTTCGTTTGCAGCCGTTGAATGCGGCGTACCCGCCTCGGGTGGTGGAAAGGGAGGGTGTGGCGGGTTTGTACCGGGCGGTGTGGCGGATGACGCGGCTATAGCTCTTTGCTGCGGTCGTGCGCATTGCGGTTCTCCCCAGGTGGTTGGGGTGTCGGGTGTGTGCGCACGTTGATCGGCTATGCTCGGCGGATGAGTGTGTCTGAGGTTTTATGGATCCTGCTGGCCCATGCGTTGGGTTTCTTTTTGCAGGGCATAGCGGGCTTCGGTTCAGGGCTGGTGGTGGTGCCGATTCTTGTGTGGGCGGGGATGGAATTGCCGTTGGCGATCGGCGCGCTTTTGGGGGGCGTGGTGATTGCGACGGGGCAGGGTTGTTGGCGACGGCGGGCGGACTATCGGTGGTCGGATGTGTGGTCGATCTCGTGGTGGCGGTTGCTGGGATTACCGGTGGGGGTGTGGTTGCTGATGCAGTTGATGGTTTGGGAGCCGTGGCGGATCAAGCAGGCGGTTGGTTTGTTTCTGGGTGCGGCTGTGCTGACGATGTGGCTGGCGAAGGTTCGGCCGCGCAAGCATCTTGCTTACCGGTGGACGGTTCTGGCGGGATTGGGGAGTGGGGTGACGGGCGGGTTGGTGGGGATGAGCGGGCCGCTGGCGGCCTTGTGGGTGATGGCACATGACTGGCCGGCGGAGCGGGCGAGGGCGACGTTGTGGGGGTTGTTTTTGGTGTTCTCCCCGGTGGCAGCGGTGGTGCTGACGTGGCGTTTCGGGTGGGATGTGGCGTGGGCGTTTTTTGTGGGGATGGCCTGTTTTCCGGCGGCTGCGACGGCGGATGTCGTCGGCGATCGCATCGGTCGCAAGCTGTCACAGGAGGGTCTGCGGCGGGTGGCCTATGGCCTGTTGATGGTGATTGCGTTGGTGGCGGTTGTTGAGCCGTGGGTGATGGGGCGTGGCGGCTAGTCGTTCTGCTTGCGGTATTCGGTGGTGAGCATGCCGGCGAAGCCCCAGTTCTCGGGATCGACCTCGTCGATGACGATGTGGGTGTGCTCGGGTTTCTTGCCCAGGACGTCCACCAGTGCGGCGGTGATGGGTTTGACGAGTTCGGCTTTCTGTTCTGCGGAGACGCCGTCTCTGGTGATTCTGACGTTGACGTAGGGCATGGTTGCTCCGGTTAATCGATGGTTGTGCGTCGCGTGGTGAGCGTGGCGAGGAAGATGCTCATGGCTGCGGCGGCGGAGGGCTCGGGGATGATGAGTGACGATAGGTCGCCGTTGGGATTGTGGGCGACGGTGTCGATGTAGAGGGTGCCGGACCAGTTGGTGCCGCCGGTGGTGTCGGGGGCGGAGGAGAAGTAGAGGGAATCGATGAAGGTGTTGGCTCCATCGATGTCGCCGTCGCCGTTGTCATCGGGTGTCCAGTGGTCGTCGTTTTCGAGGTTCCACTGGTAGAGGTGCCATTGGCCGTCGGCGATGATCGGCAGGAAGGTGGCCTGCTCGCGTCCGTTGACGGTGGGGCTGCCGTCGTCGAGGAGCATGCTGACGAAGAGGGGTTCGGCGCCGGGATCGCGTCGGATGAAGAGGCCGACGTAGCCGGTGGGTGCGAGGGCTTTGCCGTCGATGGTGTTGTTGTTGGGTTGGGTGCCGCCTGAGGGGTAGCGGAACTGCATTCGCGCGGGATCGGCGTTGGTGTTGGTGATGTCGATGCGGAGGGCGTTGTCGCCGGCCTGGGGGTTGCTGGCATCGAGTGCGGTGGTAATGGCGGCGACGTTGTTTTTGCCTGCTACGCCTCGGGTGGAGCTGAAGCGGCCTTTCGAGGTGTTGAAGTCGTCGATGATGGTGAGTTCGGAGAGGGTGTCGATGGGGTTGGGTGCGAGCGGGCGGGGTGGCTCGGGCAGCGGGGTGTAGTTGGGGTTGGGTGTGGCGAAGACGCCGAGGTTGTTGGCAACGAGTCGGGGGTTGCCTGGGCGCAGGAGCGAGGAGCCGTCGGAGGGGCTGTTGATGACGCGGGCGTTGGCGATGTTGTCGTCGGAGTCGTCGAAGGCGAGGGTGGTTGAGCCGCCGCCATCGATGTTGATGGCGTTGTTGATGCCGAAGTGGAGGAAGAGTTCGGCCATCTCGGTGGTGCGCATGCCGGAGGAGAAGTCGCCTTGTCGGCCATCGACGGTCATGAGCATGATGCGGCCGTCGGGTGCGACGCCGAGTGCGGTGTGCGGGTTGAGTGCGTTGGTGTAGCTGTCGTTGGGTGCGGTGATGGCTCCGTTGGTGAGGATGCGTTGGTTGCCGCCTATAGCGTTGTAGAGGGGGATGCCTTCGAGGGTGTCGTAGGCGCCGGGTGTAGCGGCGGAGAGGGCGGCGGCGTTGTTATTGGCGTCGATGTTGAAGATGGGTTGGCCGGTGTACCAGTTGGGTGAGTAGCCGGAGCCTCTGGAGACGCCGGTGTGGGTGACGTTGGCCTGTCCGTTACCGGCGTCGCTGTAGAAGTCGCCGTTGATGCCGATCTGGACGCCGAAGGTGTTGACGAAGTCGGGTGTGGTGTAGCGGGTGACTTCGCCCTGGAGGCGGCCGTTGCCGGGTTGCATCAGGAAGCTGATGCCTTCGGCTTCGGGATCGATCTCGACGAGGTGGACGACGAGGGGTCTGGGGAGGTTGAGGTCGTCGCTGGCGGTAGAGCCGTCGGCGGCTTCGATGATCTGGTAGTGGGTGACGCCGAGGAAGGGTTCAGCGGTCTGGATGATGGCGGCGGGTGCGGTGGGGGTGATCAGGGCGGTGCAGAGGGCGGTGGCGAGCGCTGAGAACGCAGGGCGCATGGGTGATCTCCCTAATATCATATGGATCGTGCAACCTACCGACTATACCCATGGGGAGTCGATCGCCACGGGGTTGGCATCTGAATTAGGGGTTCATGCGGAGGGCTACTGGTCGTGCCGATGGATGAGCTCGAGGATGCGGAGGAGCTCGGCGACGGACCATGCCTGGGCGGGGCAGCCGACGGGGCGGTGGGGATCGGCGGATTCGAAGATTTCGGGGAGTTGGCCGGTGCCGGTGTGGCGGAGGTGATCGAGGAGGGGGGTGATGGCGGCGAGGGCTCGGGCGCGGGCCGGAGAGGAGAAGTCGTGAGCGCGGAGGAGGGCTTCGGCGTAGGGGCCGATGAGCCATGGCCAGATGGTGCCCTGGTGGTAGGCCTTATCGCGGTCGTAGGGTGAGCCGGTGTAGCGGGGATGGTGGTTGGGGTGATCTGTGGGAAGCGTGCGGAGGCCGAAGGGGGTGAGGAGTTTGTCGGTGACGGTTTCTACGACGGCCTGGCTGTGTTTGGGGTCGAGCGGGGCGTTTGGCAGGGAAATGGCGAGGAGTTGGTTGGGTCGGAGGGTGGGGTCGCGATGGGTTTTGCCGTCGGCGTTGGTGTGGATGTGATCGAAGAGGGCCTGGGTGCGCTCGTTCCAGAAGGTTTTGGTGAAGGAGCGGTGGGCGTGCTCGGCGAGGTGTCGGCAGCGGTCGGCGGCGTCGGGGTGTGCGTTCGCGAGGACCTGGGCGAGGCGGGCGTTGACGGAGGCCCAGAGGGCGTTGATCTCGACACACTTGCCGGGGCGTGGGGTGAATACGGTGCCTTCGGCGGCGGCGTCCATCCAGGTGAGCTGGGTGTTTGGGTCGCCGGCGTTGATGAGGCCGTCCTCGTCGAGGGCGATAAGGGGTTGGTCCGAGGTGTGTTCGGGGGGCGAGGTGCCGCGGACGTGGTGATCGATGATGTCGAGGCAGGCGTCGGCGAGCCAGGTGGTGAGGGATTCGGTGTCGGCGGAACGTTCGGCGTACTCGAGGGCGGCGTGGATGAACCAGAGGGAGGCGTCGGCGGTGTTGTAGTGGGCGAGGGATCCGTCACGGTCGTCGAAGCGGTTGGGGATGAGGCCGTTGGCTCGGTGCTGGGCGAAGGCGGCGAGGGTGTCGCGGGCTTCGGTCAAGCGGCCAGTCGTCAGGAGCAGGCCGGGTAGTGCGATGAAGGTGTCGCGGCCCCAGTCGGCGAACCAGGGGTAGCCTGCGATGAGTGTGGTCAGTTGCCGGCCCTGAGATTCGCGGCGGACGGTGAAGTCGGCGGCGGCGATGGCGAGGGTGTGGCGGAGCTGGCGATCGGGGTCGGCCTGCTCGGGGATGGGGAGTTTCTCGGCGATGGCGACGAGGCCGCGTTGGTGGGGGTTGGCGCTCTGGGGTTCGGCGGCGGGGGTGTTGGGGTCGGTTGAGAGGGAGGCGGTGAGGGTGAGGTCATGGTCTTCGGCGGGGGGGAGGTTGGCTTCGAAAGCGCCGGGGACGAAGAGGTCTTCGCGGTCGTCCTGTCCGCGCTCAGCTTCGAGGGGATATCGGACGTTGTGCCACCATGTGGGATCGGGCTGGAAGGGGGCCTGATCGGTGCGGAGGGTGAGGTGGAGGTGATCGTCGGCGGCGATGCTGAGTTCGTTCTGAGCGATCTGGAGGTCGAGGGTGGGGGACTCGTGTTCGCGGAGGAGGTGGTGGAAGTCGCGGAGGGCGACCATGGGTCGGATGCGGAGGGCGGCGCCTTCGGGTGTGTGCTGGAGGCCGTTGATGCGGTAGCGGAGGGTGATGGCGGAGGCGTTGTGGTGGAGGGTGAGCTCGCGGGTGAAGCGGATGCCTTCGGCGGAGCCGGCGGCGTGGCCGATGTGGTATTCCCAGACGACGGAGAGGCCTTTTTCGAAGCGGACGAGGTGGTCGATGCCGTTGGGGGAGAAGACGGGCTGGCCGGTGTCGAGGGAGCGGAACTGGCAGGTGGCGAACTCAAGGGTCCGTAAGGTGGTTCGGGAGGAGCCGTTGGTGCCGACGAGCTCGGGGATCTGGAGTTGTTCGAGGGTCTGGCTGAGGGCGAGGATGCGGCCGACGGGTGGGGTGGTGGCTGCGATCAGTAAGCCGTGGTATCGGCGGGTGTTGCAGCCGGCGAGGGTTCCCATGGCGAAGCCGCCTTGGGCGTTGGTGAGGAGCCATTCCCGGGACAAACAGCGGTCGCGGCCGAGTTCGGCGGTATCGACGGCGTGAGTTTGCCAGGGGTCGTGGGTCATGGGTCTATTATTGATCGTTTGTCTGGGGTGACGGGTTGAGGAAAAGGGGTAAGGTTGGGGGAATGTCCGGAGTCGTTCGATCGGCCAGGAGTGTGTCGATGGTGATCGAGGTTCGCGAGATTGAGATGCCGTTGCTGAGCCGGACGGCTGCCGGCTGGGCGGAGCGGGTGCTGGGTGATCCGGTGGCGCTTTTGAATGATCATGCGCATCTGGAGAAGAAGGCGGCGTTGAACGCGATGGAGTTGTTGAATCAGTGGCCGGCACCGGTGCCGCCTGAGGCGTGGGTTCAGCAGATGACGGCGGTGGCTCGGGAGGAGATTGAGCATCTGCAGACGGTTTTGCGGCTACTGCATGGTCGGGGTGGGGTGTTCAGCAAGGGGCACCGGAATCCGTACGCTGGTGGGCTGCGGGATCTGATTCGGAAGGGGCCGGGTGGTCGGATTGAATTGATTATGGATCGGTTGCTGGTTTCGGCGCTGATTGAGGTGCGGAGCTGCGAGCGTTTTGCGGTGCTGGCAGAGGTGGCGACGGATGAGGAGTTGGCGGGTTTGTACCGGGACCTGTGGGCGAGTGAGCATGGGCACTATCGGACGTTTTTGAATCTGGCGCAGCGGCTGCCTGGGGTGAATGATGAGGCGGTGGCGACGAGGTGGGCGGAGATGCTGGCGGCGGAGGCGGCGATTCTGGCGGAGCAGGAGCCGGGGTACGGAATGCACTCTGGGGTTGATGGTTGAGCAGATCTGAATGAAGGGTTTGATGTGAGCAGTCCATCCGTGGAACCGAGTGATCTGGCGGTCAAGGCGGCGCAGCAGGCGTGGTGGGATCAGAACAAGCGCTGGTTCATCCCGGTGCTGGTGGGGGTGCCGTTGCTGGCGACGGTGTTGGGGCTGGTGATCGGGGTGCTGTATGCGGGGCGCGCGTTGTGGGAGGCGGAGGTGACGGCGATGTCGCTGGAGCGGGTGCGGGCGTCGGCGGAGGTGGTGGATCTGGTGGGCGAGCCGATCGAGACGGGGTGGCTGATTCAGGGGTCGGTGGATGAGGCGGCCGGGGTGGCGGAGCTGCGTTATGTGATTGAGGGGCCGAAGGGGGACGCAGGGGTGCGGGTGAAGGGGGCGTTGGTGGACGGGACTTGGGTGGTGACAGGGTTGGATGTGGGGGCTGGGGAGCGGGTGGTGGTGTTGGAGGGTGAGGAACAATCGTCTCTTGAATAGTTAATCACACAGCAGGCACGAAGCAGTATCAATGACATTCCAGCAAGCGTGGGATCAAGCAGCATTAAATCATTGGTACTGCGCCACGATAGGCCTGCAGTATGTGGTCGCGCCATTGATTGGCGTGGCTTACGTTTTGGTTTTTCGTCATCGTGTCGTTGATGCAAGAAGGCTTTTTCTTTTGATTGTGATGCTCGCGTTGTTTGCTCTTGTGTGGGAATCAACAACCCAGAGCATCCATGTAAAATGGGTACTACGCCACGCGGCTTCGCGTAGCGATGAGGAGAAGGCGTTGGTTGCGTTGCGTGACACGGGCAACCTTGCTTTTGCCCCATTCGTTGCATTCATGCGTGGGTTAGCGGCTTGTGGGTTGTTGGTGCTGGCTGCGCTACTAACCAAGTGGCTCCTAAGACCGGTGCGTCGTGGGCTTTGAATCCATCATGGAAGCGGGCCGACACGGCCCGGCTCACCATTCACTGGGGTATGTGAGCTCCTAGCTGGGCCGTTAGCGAATTTTGATCGTGGCCAGCGCAATGGCGACGAGTAGGGCGGTGGTGAGCCAGAAGCGGATGACGGTTTGTTGTTCGGTCCAGCCGCCGAGGTGGAAGTGGTGGTGGATGGGGGCGCAGCGGAAGATGCGTTTGCCGCCTGTGAGTTTGTAGTAGCCAACCTGCAGGATGACGGAGAGAGCTTCGAGGACGAAGATGCCGCCGATGAGGAGCAGGAGGAATTCTTGTCGGATAACGACGGCGATGAAGCCGATGAGGCCGCCCAGGGGCAGGGAGCCGGAGTCGCCCATGAAGACGCGGGCGGGGTGGCAATTGAACCAGAGGAAGCCGAGGCAGCCGCCTGTCATGGAGCCGGCGAGGACGGCGAGTTCGTCGGAGAGGGGGATGTAGGGGACGAGGAGGTATTTGGCGAGGACGAAGTCGTTGAGGGTGAAGCCGGCGATGAGGCAGAGGACCATGAATGCGAAGGCGACGATGACCATGACGCCTGAGGCGAGTCCGTCCATGCCGTCGGAGAGGTTAACGGCGTTGGACATGCCAACGATGACGAGGACGGCGATGGCGACGAAGGGGATGGTGCCGAGGACGATGAGGGTTTCAGCGGGGACAAAGGTGGTGCCGTCCCAGGTCCAGGTTTTGAAGAAGGGGAGGGTGAGGGAGTGGGACATGGTGGCGGCGTAGTCGTAGTCGGCGAGGCCGCCGAACTTGTTGGCGCCGTGGTGGTGGATGAAGAGGCCGAGGATGACGGCGATGGCGATCTGGAAGAGGAGTTTTTCCCAGGAGTGGAGGCCGTCGCGGGTGCCGGGTTTGCGGCGGGCGGTGGTGAGTTTGAGCCAGTCGTCGGCGAGTCCGAGGAGGAAGAGCCAGATGAGGCAGATGAGGCCCATCTGGACGTAGAAGGAGGTGAGGTCGGCGAGGAGGAGGGTGGTGGCAAGGATGGCTCCTGAGATGAGGATCCCGCCCATGGTGGGGGTGGATCGTTTGTGTTTCATGACCTCGTTGAGGTCGGCGTTGTGGAACTCGGGGTTGTCCTGGATTTTCTGGGCGACGAGCCAGCGGATGGTGCGTTCGCCGAAGGCGATGACGATGGTGAAGGAGAGGATGATGGCGAGCAGGGCGCGGAACTCGACGTAGCGGAAGACGCCGAGGGGGCCGAGGAGGGCGGATTCATCGATCCAGGATCCGAGGGCTTGGATGAGGGCGTGGATCATGGTTAGGCGGCGTCCGTGTCGCTGGGGGTCCCGTCCCTGGGGTCAGTGTAGATCATCGGTTCGGGAAGTGAATCTTGCTTCGATTGCTCGTCGGAGGCGGAGGAAGTCGAGTCCGAGGGAGGCTTTGATCAGGATGCTGCCGGGTTTGTCGCTGATGCGCTCGGTGATGCGGGTGATGGCGTCGTTGGAGGGTTCGGGTTCGATGACGGGGCTGAGGCGCTTGAAGGCGTCGTGTTGGGCGGCGGCTGCGTAGTGGGGGCCGACGAGGAAGAGCTGCTGGATGTCGTCCGTGTGCCTGGCGAGCTTCGTGAGGATCTGTAGATGGGCTTCTGTGGTGTGGGTGCCGAGTTCGAGCATGTCGCCGAGGACGATGGTGCGGTGGGAGGTGGGGATGTGGAGGAAGGTGTCGATGGCGAGGGTGCTGGACTCGGGGTTGGCGTTGTAGGCGTCGTCGATGAGCAAGTGGTTGGGGAGTTGGATGGGTTCGAGGCGGCGGGCGACGGTGGGCAAGTGGGCGAGACCGTTGGCGGCGGCTTTAGGATCGACGTTGAGCTCGTGGGCGATGGCCAGGGCGGCGAGGACGTTGAAGGCGTTGTGGCGGCCGAGCATCGGGAGGGTGATCTCGATGTGCTGGCCATGGATCGAGGCGGTGAAGTCGATGCCTGTAGCGGTTTGGCGGAAGGTGTTGGGGATGAGGTGGATGGGTGCGGAAGTGTCGATGTCTGAATAAAGGATGGGTTGGAAGCGGGCGGTGCGTTCGGGCTGTTGTCGCTGGGCGACTGACCATGCCTGGGTGGAGCTGATGATGGTGGCGGGCGGTTGGAGGTGGAGGAGGGCGGAGGTTTCTTCGGCGGTGACGCCGGCGAGGTTGTGGAAGTGTTCGAGGTGCTCGCTGCCGAGGGTGGTGAGGATGAGGTGGGTGGGCTGGGCGAGTGTGGCGAGGGGCTGGAGTTCGCCGGGGTGGTTGGTGCCGAGTTCGGCGACGAGGAAATCGTGGTTCGGTCGGACTTGGAGGAGGGTAAGGGGGACGCCTAGGTGGTTGTTGAAGGATTTGGGGGACTGGCTGCCTGTGCGTTGGGCGGCGAGGGCAGCGTGGGCCATCTGGCGGGTGGTGGTTTTGCCGTTGGAGCCGATGACGGCGACGACGGGGATGTTGAAGGCGTTTCGGTGGGCGGCGGCGGCCTTGTGGAGGGCGGTGAGGGTGTCTTCTACGCGCAGTAGCGGGAGTGTTGTTGTTTGGGGGTAGGGCTGGCTGACGATGGCAGCGGCTGCTCCGGCTTTGGCGGCGGCTTCGAGGTGATCATGGCCGTCGGCTTTGTCGGAGCGGAGGGCGATGAATACGTCGCCGGGCAGAAGCGTGCGGGTGTCTATTGAGAAACCGGATATTGAAGCGCTGGCGTCGGTGGGGAGCGTGAGCCAGCGGCCATCAATGGTGGTGGCCAGGGAGGTGAGTGTTGTGATTGGCTGGGTCATTGGGCGCGCTCCTTGAGGGCGTTGAGCGCGTGCTGGCGGTCGTCGAAGGAGTGGCGGACGCCTTGGATCTCCTGATAGGTCTCGTGGCCTTTGCCGGCGATGAGGATGGTGTCGGAGGGGTTGGCGGTGAGGATGGTCTGGTGGATGGCGTTGGCGCGGTCGGGTTCGATGGTGAGGTGATCGGTATGAGATGCTGGGATGCCGGGGAGGGCATCCTTAATGATGTCCTGTGGGTCTTCGGAGCGGGGGTTGTCGGAGGTGATGACGAGGTGGTCGGCGTGTTTGGCGGCGGCTGCGGCCATGAGGGGTCTTTTGGAGGCGTCGCGGTCTCCGCCACAGCCGAAGAGGATGATCAGACGGCCGGGCGCGAGGGCTTTGAGCGTTTGGCCGGCGTGGTCGAGGGAGTCGGGGGTGTGGGCGTAGTCGACGAAGACGGCGGGTTGGCTGGAGGTTGATCGGGGGAGGGGAAAATTGGGGTTGGGGATGGGCTCCAGGCGGCCTGGAACTGGGGGAAGGGCGCGGAGCAGGGGGTCGAGGTCGTCGGGTAAGTCGATCAGGTTGGCGGCGGCGAGGAGGGCCTGGAGGAGGTTGGCGATGTTGTGGTCGCCGAGGAGTGGGAGGCTGGCGTGCTGTTCGCCCCAGGGACCCTTCAGGGTGGCCTCGGTGTGTCTGAGGGTGCGTTTGTGGATGGTGGCTCTGGCCGTGGACGTGATAGCGAAGCCGTGGGTTTGGGGTGCCTCTGGGCGGAGGGTTGTGAGGTGGAGGTTGGCGGGGCAGTCTCTGGCCATGCGGGGCCAGTGGGGGTCGTCGGCGTTGAGTATGGCGTGGTCGTGGGGGATGAGGCGGTCAAAGAGTCTGGCTTTGGCGGCGGCATAGGCGGTCATATCGCCGTGGTAGTCGAGGTGATCCTGGGTGAGGTTGGTAAAGATGGCGGCGGCGGGGGCGAGGTGGTCGGTGCGCCCCTGGTGGAGGGCGTGGGAGGAGGCTTCGTAGACGGCGGCCTGGCCGTTGGCGTCTCGGATGGTTGCGAGGAATCGGGTGAGCTCGATGGCACCGGGGGTGGTGAGGGTGGCGGGGTGGCGGGCGGCGATGAGGTCGTTGTGGATGGTGCCGAGGAGGCCGGTGGGGAGGCCGGCGGCGGTGAGCAGGTGCTGGAGGTAGAGGGTGGTGGTGGACTTACCATTGGTGCCGGTGACGGCGGCGAGTTTGAGGGCTCGGGCGGGATGGTGGTGGAGGCGTTCGGCGAGTTGGCCGCAGAGGGATTGGCCGATTTCGGGGGTGGTCAGAAGCGCGAGAGGTTCTCGGACGTTGGGTTCGTTATCGGGCGTGGTGAGAATGGCGGCGGGGTTGGCGGCGAGTGCCTGGGTGAGGTCCTCGCGTCGCTGATGGCGGCGGTGGATGAAGAGGGATGCGGGGGTGGCTTGGTCGGGGAGGTCGGTGAGGTGGGTGATGGGGAGGTCGGGATTGGCGCGCAAAAGCTGGATCGGCAGATCCAGCGTGAGTTCGCGGAGGGTGATGGGCATGGGCCTGGCTTCCTCGTCGAGGAGGTTTTAGCAGGCAGGGGCGGCGTGTGGTGGTTTGTTGGCCTGGCGTCGTTGTGTGGGCCTCAGGCGGCGATGGCGTGGCCGCGGGTGGTGACGGCGGGGACGGTGGTGGTTCGCGTCCAGGTGGAGGAGCGCCCGCGCCGCGAGGAGAGGCTGAGGCGGCGGAGGTAGTCGTTGAGGGTGGACTCGTCGAAGCGGGTGAGGAACTCGGGGGAAGCGGTGCGGTTGACGCGACGGATGGAATCGATCAGCTGGTGCTTGCTCATGGGCGGGTTCCTCGTGGTTTGGGTTGTCCGGCTGATGGAGATCGGTCTGGTTTTGGCAAAATCTGCATGGTGTAACTGAAGTGGACGTTGGGGATGGCCGACGCTGGTGGGATGTGGGTTGCTCATGGGTTGTGGGTAGGGGGTATGATCGTGGTTCCTTTGTCGGGAGGTTTTCGTGTCGATCAAGGTTCGGAGCCCGCATTCCGGGGTGGAGGTGGTGATTCGGCGTGAAGATGTCGGGCGTGCTTTGCGCGACGAGTCGGGGCGGGTGTTTTATGTGGTCGAGCGTGAGGACGGGGCGGGGTGCTACGGCTCGAAGACGCGGGTGGGGTCTGCGGCTGAGGCGGAGCGGGCGGCGGCATGGGATCGGGGGGAGGGTCTGCCGGAGGTCGTCGCGAGCGGGGGAGATGCCGGGGTTCACGATGCGAGGGGGCAGCGTCGTCGATCGAAGGGCGGGCTGGTGGTGGTCGTGATTGCTGTGGGGCTGCTTGGGGGTGGGGGCTGGTGGGCCTGGCAGAACGGGTGGCTGGATTTTGGTGACAATGGGGGCGTTGAAGCTGGGGCTGGGGAGGCTCTGCCCGCAGGTGCAGAGCTTTTGGATGATCCAGATGAATCGCCGGCTGGCGATATGCCGGCAGAAGGGATGACGCCGTGATGGGCATGTTTGAAGGATTGTGTGGACTGGCCTCAAAGGTTCGGTGGGTGAGGGTGATGCTGGTTGGGGCTTTGGTGGGGTTGGTGCCGGGTTGTGGTGAGCGGGAGCCGGAGGCGGATCTGATTTTTATGTCTGCGGCGGCACATATCACGTTGGACCCGGCGAAGATGTCGTGGTCGCATGACATTCGGGTGGCGAGTGCGTTGTACGACCCGCTGGTGCGGATGGACTTCAACTCCGGTGAGGTGGAGCCGGCGGTGGCTGAGTCGTGGGCGGTGAGTGAGGACGGGCTGACGTATACGTTCACGCTTCGTGAGGATGCGAAGTGGGCGAACGGGGACCCGGTGACGTCGGAGGACTTCATCTATGCGTGGCGTCGGGTGTCGCTGCCTGACACGGCGGCGAGCTACGTGAAGCTGATGTATGTCATTGATGGGGTTCAGGATTTTTACGCGTGGAGGACCGAGCAGATTTCGGAGTATGCCCGGGTGCGTAACATGGCGGGGGGTGCTGCGGGTGAAGCTGCGGCGGAGGCGGCGGAGGTGATCTGGCAGGAGGCGCAGGCGAAGTTTGCCTCGGATGTGGGGTTGGAGGCACCGGATCCGCGGACACTGGTGGTACGTTTGGAGCAGCCGACGCCTTACTTTTTGCAGATGATTGGCTTTGCGACCTTCATGCCGGTGCACATTGCGAGCGTGGAGGAAGCGACGACGCTGAATACGACAACGGGGATGGTGCAGGTGGATTCGGCTTACTGGCGCGACCCTGAGCGTGTCATCAGTAATGGGCCGTATGTGATTGAGGATGGTGTGTTCAAGCGCTATCTGCGGATGCATAAGAACGCTAACTACTGGAATGCTGAAGCGGTGAAGAGTGAGACGCTGCTGGAGAAGATCAATGAGGATCCGCAGAGCGCTTTTCTTGCTTACAGCGGCGGGGATGTGGACATCTCGATCGCCTTGCCCTCGCTGGGGCCGCTGCCTGCCGAGCTGGTTCGGGATGAGAGCCGGACGGACGTGCACACGGTGACGGCGGCTGGAACTTACTTTTACAACTTCAATTGCCTGCCGACGCTGCCGGACGGTTCACCGAATCCGCTGGCGGATCCTCGGGTTCGGGTGGCGTTGTCGATGGGTATTGATCGGCAGCAGATCGTCGGTCAGGTGACGCGGATGGATCAGCCGATTGCGCGGAGCTTTGTGCCGCCTGGCGCCGTGGCGGGTTACGAGCCGCCAGTTGAGACGGGGGTTGTTTTTGATCCGGAGGGGGCGAAGGCGTTGCTCGCGGAGGCGGGCTATCCAAACGGTGAGGGGCTGGATGGCCTGTCGATTCTGTACAACACGGGAGCCGGGCACGAGGAGGTCGCGATTGCGATCGCGGCGATGTGGGAGCGCGAGCTCGGCGTGGTGGTCACGACTGAGGGTGTGGAGGTTCAGACGTTTTCGGATCGCGTGAATCGGCAGGATTATTCGATTGCCCGGTCGGCGTGGTTTGGTGATTACATGGATCCGACAACCTGGTTGGATAAGAACCGGGCGAACAACGGCAACAATGATGCGAAGTGGAACAGCCCGCTTCATGATGGCCTGCTCGATGAGGCCCAGACGATCCGGGATCCCGAGGCGCGTTTTGCGAAGCTGGCGGAAGCGGAGGCGGTGTTCAATGCGGAGCAGCCGATCGCGCCGATTTTTCATTACCGGCTGGTGTATCTGTTTGATACCGAGCGCGTGAAGGGTGTTGAGTTGAATCCCTGGGCTCGGTGGCGGTTTGATCGGATCTGGGTGGAGCGTGGCGAATGAGCCGTCTGATTCTGTTTCGTCTGTTGCAGATGCCGCTGATTCTGGCGGTGATTTTCCTGGTGACCTTCACGCTGGCGTGGGTCGTACCCGGGAATCCGCTGGAGCGTCCGGAGGGGCAGCGGCCGCCGCCTGAGGTCCAGGAGGCGATGGCTCGGCAGTACAACCTTCACAGCCCGTGGGCGTTTTTGAGCAGTTATGTATCGAATGTGGTGGTGGGGAGCGAGCAGTACGGGCGGCTGGATTTCGGGCCGTCGCTTCGGTACACGGATCAGCGGGTGTCGTCGATCATTGGTCAGGCGTTGCCGGTGAGTGCGGCGTTGGGCTTGGCGGCGTTGGCGGTGGCGCTTTTTCTGGGGACGCTGGCGGGGGTGATCGGTGCGCTGAAGCCGGGTAGCTGGCTGGACATGTCGAGTCTGATGGTGGCGTTGATCGGTGTGAGTCTGCCGAACTTCGTGACGGGTTCGATTCTGCTGATTCTGTTTGCGGGGCTGCTGGACTGGTTTCCGGTGGGTGGGTGGGGGAGGCCTGAGCATCTGGTGCTGCCTGCGATTGCGCTGGGGTTCTTTCCGGCTGCGTATGTGGCCCGGCTGGTGCGGTTGGGGCTGGCGGACGTGATGAGCAGCGACTACGTGCGGACGGCTCGAGCGAAGGGGCTGAGCCATGTGGGTGCTTTGTTCAAGCACGCGTTGAAGGTGGCGTACCTGCCGGTGCTGAGTTTCATGGGGCCGGCGGCGGCGTCGGTGATGACGGGTTCGTTTGTGATCGAGAAGGTGTTCGCGATACCGGGGATGGGGGATTACTTTGTGAACGCCGTTCTCAACAAGGATCAGTTTCTGATTCTGGGGGTGGTGCTGACGTATTCGACCATGCTGGTGGTTTTCAATTTGCTTGTGGATGTGGCTTACGCGTGGATAGACCCGCGGATTGAGCTTTGAGCCATCGTTAAGGGGGTTTTGAGGGGTGTTGACGGTCTGGAGTTGCAGGCTGGGCGGGGGTTGATTATCTTAAGACTCGAAAGTCGCATTTAGGCGGTTTTCGCCCGATAGAAGCCCAGGTCGTGCAGTTGCGACCCGTGACGGGGCCCATGGCGGCGAGCCCCATCCCTCTTGAGACGGCCCCGACGCCGGTTGGGGAAAGGCAGGCAGGCGATGATTCAGGCCGAAGCGGTGAATCACCTAGGGATTGCGGTGCGTTCGATCAACGCGCACCGGGCGTATTACGAACAGGTTCTGGGGGCGGAGTTTGAGTCTGAGGAGGTCGTGCCTGAGCAGAAGGTGAAGGTGGGCTTTTTCAGGGTCGGGGGTGTGCGGCTGGAGTTGCTTGAGCCGACGAGTGAAGACTCGCCTATTTCAGGTTTTCTGGACAAGCGTGGCGAGGGGCTGCACCACGTGGCTTACACCGTGCATGGGATCGAGGAGCGACTGGCTGAATTGAAAGAAGGTGGGGTTCGGCTGATCGACGAGACGCCGAGGGATGGCGCGCATGGCAGCCGGATTGCGTTTTTGCATCCGAAGGCATCGGGTGGGGTGTTGACGGAATTGTGTGAGCCGGCGGAGCACTGAACCGAAGCATGGATTCGGTCGCAGCGATGGCTGGGCCGTGAGAGGATTTTGACGATGGCTGAGAGCGCCGTACGCAGTGGGATGACGGTCAAGGAGCGGATTGAGGAACTGCACGCCAAGAAACAGGCGTTGCAGGAGATGGGTGGGAAGGATCGGGTTGAGAAGCAGCATCAGGCCGGGAAGCTCTCGGCCCGTGAGCGTGTGGATGTGCTGTTGGACGAGGGGTCATTCCAAGAGCAGTATGGCTTCGCGCAGCATCGGTGCACGTTCTTCGGCATGGACAAGAAGGAGTTGCCCGCGGATGGCGTGGTGACGGGGAGCGGGACCATCGATGGGCGTCTGGTGCATATGGCGTCGCAGGACTTCACGGTGGTGGGCGGTGCCTCGGGCGAGGTTCACTGCGACAAGATTGTGGCGATGATGAAGGACTCGTTGAAGACAGGCTCGCCCTTTATCTTCATCAATGACTCAGGCGGTGCGCGTATTCAGGAGGGGATCGACAGTCTGTCGGCTTACGGGCGCGTGTTCTACAACAACGTGCTGCTGTCGGGCGTCGTGCCGCAGATTTCGCTGATCTGCGGTCCGTGTGCGGGTGGTGCGGCTTACGCTCCGGCGTTGACGGACTTCATCATTCAGACGAAGAAGGCGCAGATGTTCATCACGGGTCCTTCGGTCATCAAGCAGGTGACCGGTGAGGATGTGACCGCGGAGCAGCTGGGTGGGCCCGAAGCACAGATGGCCTATTCGGGAGTCGTGCATTTCGTGGCGGAAGACGATGCTCATGCGATTGAGATCTGTAAGGATCTGCTGAGCTATCTGCCATCGAACAATATCGATGACACGCCTGAGGGTGAGCCTGGGGATCTGGAGCTGGATTTTTCGCTGAATGAGCTGATCCCGGACAACGCGAAGCAGGCGTACGACATGCACGAGGTTATTTCCCGGATCGTTGATGGCGGGAAGTATCTGGAAGTCCAGGCGACGTTTGCTCAGAACATCATCATCTGTTTTGCGAGGATCAACGGTCGGACCGTCGGGATCATCGCGAACCAGCCGAAGGTGAAAGCGGGTTGTCTGGATATTGACGCCTCGGACAAGAGTTCTCGGTTTATTCGGTTCTGCAACGCGTTCAATATTCCGCTTGTGACGCTGGTGGATGTGCCCGGCTTCATGCCTGGTGTGGAACAGGAGTATGGCGGCATCATTCGCCATGGTGCGAAGATGCTGTTTGTGTATTCGGCGGCGACGGTTCCGAAGGTGGCTGTGATTCTGCGGAAGGCTTACGGCGGCGCTTATCTGGCGATGAGCGGCAAGGATCTGGGGACGGATCGTTGTGCGGCGTGGCCGACGGCAGAGATTGCGGTGATGGGTGCCGAGGGTGCGGCAGGTGTGGTATTCCGTAAGGAGATCGCCGCGGCGGACGATCCGGAGGCCAAGCGGGCGGAGTTGATTGAGAAGTATCGCCAGACGTTTTCGACGCCTTATGTGGCAGGTGGGCGGCGGATGGTTGACGAGGTGATTGAGCCTGCGGCAACGCGGCGGTATCTGGCGATGGCTTTGGATACGCTGGTAAGCAAGCGTGAGCTGCGGCCCGAGAAGAAGCACGGCTTGATTCCGTTGTAAGAGAAGGGATTGTCTTCGGATGCAGATGATGAGCCCCATGATGCTGGCGGAATCGGGCGGTCTCCAAACGGGGCTGCTACTGATGATGGTTGGGATGACGGTGGTGTTCGGCTCGCTGGTGGTGCTGCTGTCGGTGGTGCAGTTGGTGAAGGCGTTGCTGTCGGATAAGCCGGAGCCTGTGCTTGCTGAGAAGCCCTCTGTGGCCCCGACGCCCGTGGCCGTGGCGGCCGTTGATCCACCTGTGGAAGGGCTTGTTGATGGTGCGTTGCTGGCTGTGTTAACGGCTGCGGCGACGGCTGCGTTGGGGACACGTGCGCGGGTTCGTGGGGTTCGTCTGATCGCTCGTCGCGATCGGGCTTGGTCGCAACAGGGCCGCCGATCGATCATGACTTCGCACCGGCCACAGCGTTAGTGGCAGCTGCGTTTTTCACTTGAATTGGAACTGATTATGAAGCTTCGGATCACCGTCGAGGGAAAGACCTACGAGGTCGACGTAGAGGTTTTGGATGAGGGAGCGGTTGGTGGTGTTGCCCCGGCGTCGGCTCCGGCGGCATCCAGTCCGGCGGCTCCTCCTCCACGTCCGGCTGCGGTTCGTCCGGCTCCGGCGGCAGCCGGTGATGCGGGGGCATCTGAAATTCCCAGCCCGATCGCGGGGAACGTGCTGGATGTGAAGGTGAAGGCCGGTGACACGGTTGAGGCCAACGATGTGCTGCTGGTCCTCGAAGCGATGAAGATGGAGACGAACGTTTCCTCGCCACGGGCGGGCACCATCGCGGACGTCAAGGTGGCGGCGGGTGATGCGGTGCAGTCGGGTCAGGTGCTGATCACCTTTGCCTAATTAGCGAGCGCGGTGCTTCATGGAACAGTTGTTAAGCGTCTTCGGCAGCTACTTTGCTGCATCGGGTTTTGGTCAGATCACGTGGCCGAATCTGGTGATGATTGGTGTGGGCTGCCTGTTTATCTGGCTGGCCGTTCGCAAGGGCTTTGAGCCCCTGCTGTTGGTGCCGATCGGTTTTGGGATTCTGATCGGGAACATTCCTTATGACACTTCGAGTCTGTCGCTGAGCGTTTATGACGGGCCGGTGAGCGATCATGACATCGTTTATTACATGATCGAAGAGGGGGAAGTGGGTGATGGGGTGGTGGTGCTGGAGGAGATCGAGGAGCTTGAGGCTTCACGTCGGACGGAGGGGGATTATCTGGTTCACGAGGGCGAGGCGGTGATGGTGAACACGCACTCGCTGTTCGCGGCGCCTGCGTGGGTGGCGGTTTCTGATCCGGAGATGGAGGATGCGCCAGCGGGGTTGATCGTAGAGATGGGTCAGGGGCGCAGGCTTTTTGTGTCTGAGTTGTCGCAGACACCCGATGGGAAGTACCCGGAGGTGTGGTCGCCTGAGCGGCAGGATGTGTTCAATGCGTCGATTCTGTGGTGGTTGTTTGCGGGAGTGGGTTTGGCGGGGTTCTATCCGCCTCTGATTTTCCTGGGGATCGGGGCGTTGACGGACTTTGGGCCGATGCTGGCGAATCCGAAAACGTTGTTACTCGGGGCGGCGGCGCAGTTTGGGATTTTTGCTGCGTTGCTCGGTGCGGTAGCGATCGGCTTTACCAACCAGGAAGCGGCGGCGATTGGGATTATTGGTGGGGCGGATGGACCGACGGCGATCTTTACGTGTTCGCAGCTGGCCCCTCATCTGCTTGGGGCGGTGGCGTTGGCTGCTTATTCGTACATGGCAATGGTGCCGATCATCCAGCCGCCGATCATGAAGCTGCTGACGACGAAGGAAGAGCGTCTGATCCGGATGGAGCAGATGAAGCCGGTATCGAAGCGGGTGAAGATCGTGTTTCCGATCGTGGGCTTTCTGCTGACGGCGTTCATTGCTCCTGGTGGTCTGCCTCTGCTTGGGATGCTGTTCTTTGGGAATCTGCTGCGTGAGTCGATGGTGACGGACCGTCTGGCGAAGACGGCGCAGAGCACGTTCATTGATATCGTCACGATTCTTCTGGGTGTGACGGTGGGTGCGAAGACGAGTGCGGCCAACTTCCTGACGCTGGACACGATCAGTGTGTTTGCTCTGGGCATCTGCGCGTTTGCGATTGCGACGGCGACGGGTGTGTTGTTTGCGAAGCTGATGAATGTGGTGTTCAAGGAGAAGATCAACCCGCTGATCGGGGCGGCGGGCGTGAGTGCGGTGCCGATGGCTGCTCGCGTCGTTCATAAGGTCGGTCAGGATGAGGACCCGCAGAACTTTCTGCTGATGCACGCGATGGGGCCGAACGTGGCGGGCGTGATTGGTTCGGCGGTAGCGGCGGGTGTGTTGTTGAGCCAGTTGGGCTAGGAGGCGTTTGGTCGTGTGGGTTTCGTGGCACGATTGTGTTGGATCGACGAACGACGTGGCTGCTGCGCTGGCGGCAGAGGGGCGGGTGTCGCCTTTTGTTGTGGCTGCTCGTCGTCAGACGGGTGGGCGTGGGCGAACGGGGAGGCGGTGGTCATCGCCTGAGGGTGGGGCGTGGTTCACACTGGCGTGGCGGCCACCTGAGGATTGGCGTGGTTGGGATCTGGCTTCGTTGGCGGTGGGTGTTGCGGTGCGGCGGGTGCTGCTAGAGCTTCTGGGTGCTGAGACGGCGGTTGCGATCAAGTGGCCGAATGACTTGCTGATTAACGGCCGGAAGGTCGCGGGGGTTCTGTGCGAACGGCCCTGGGCTGGAAGAGATCCTGAACAGGGTGGGGACTGGCTGATTGCTGGTGTTGGCGTGAATGTTTGTGTCGATCCGACGTCGCTGGGTGAGGGCCTTCGCATCCCGGCGGTTTCGCTGGATACCTATGTGGATCGGCCCGATGTTTGTGGGGTGGTGGAACGCTGTGCCGAACGGATGGTTGATGTGCTGCGGCTGCTGGGGGGAAGCGCCGGTTCGGAATGTGTGCTTAAAGACGTGGTGTCATCGCTTGCGTGGCGTCATCAGGTTGTGAGAGTGGGTGAGATTGAGGGCCGGCTGGAAGGGCTGGACTCTCGGGGAAGGCTGATGATAGAAACTCGTGCGGATGGTTTGCAGACCGTTGTCGCCGGTGATGTCGAGCGAGCCAGTCTGTCGTTGTGTTCGTAGACAACAAAGGCAGCTTTGCCGGAGTGAAGGATGTTTGAGATGTCGAGTTCGAGTTTAGGAAATGGACTGGCTATGGCGGAACGCGAGCGTTGTCAGCGTTGTCAGGCGATTACGAAGCTCACAGCCGAGGAAGCGGCGGCGATGATTCCTCATGGAGCGACGGTGGGGTTTTCGGGTTTCACGCCTGCGGGTGCAGCCAAGGCGGTTCCTCGTGCGTTGGCGGAACGCGCCAAGGCGCTTCATGCAGCGGGTGACCCGTTTGCGATTCGTGTGCTAACGGGTGCCTCGACCGGGAGTGCGTTGGATGAGGCTCTTGCGGAGGCGAATGCGATCAGCTGGCGTGCGCCGTATCAGTCGAGTTCGACGCTTCGGAAGCGGATCAATGCACAGGAGTCAAGGTTTGTGGATATGCACTTATCGCATGTCCCACAGATGATGGCGGCGGGTTTTTTTGGTGAGATGGATTTTGCGGTAGTGGAGGCGACCGATGTGACGTTTGATGGTCGTGTGTACCTAAGCACGTCCGGTGGGGCTTCGCCTAGTTATCTGCGTCATGCGAAGAAGGTGATTATCGAATTGAATCGGTATCACTCGACGCGGCTGGCGGAATGCCATGATGTGGCGGTGTTGCCGCCTCCGCCTCACCGGAGCCCGATTCCTATTCATGATCCGCTCTCGAAGATGGGCACACCTTTCGCGACGGTAGATCCCTCGAAGATTGTGGGTGTGGTTGAGACGGATGAGCCCGATGGTGTGGCCCCTTTTTCTGCGCCTGATGGTGTGAGCGAGCAGATTGCCGGGCATGTGATTCGGTTTTTGCTTGATGAGATGAAGGCGGGGCGGATTCCGCCTGACTTTCTGCCTTTGCAATCGGGTGTTGGGAATGTGGCGAACGCGGTGATGGCGGGTCTTGGGGCTTCTTCGGATGTGCCGCCTTTCTACATGTACTCGGAGGTCTTCCAGGATGCGCTGGTGGATCTGATGCTCAATGAGAGTCTGCTGGGTGCTTCGTGTACGAGCCTGACGCTGAGTGATGAGCAGATGCAGCGTGTGTACGGCAACATGGACTTCTTTGCGCCAAAGATCGTGATTCGTCCGCAGGAGCTATCGAACAACCCCGGTGTGGTGAGGCGCATGGGTGTGATCGCCATCAACACGGCGATCGAGGTGGATATCTATGGGCATGCCAACTCGACGCATATCTGTGGGACCCGTCTGATGAACGGGATCGGGGGGTCGGGAGATTTCATGCGTAATGCGTATCTCTCGATCTTTGTGGCCCCGAGTATGGCGAAAGGGGGCGCGATCTCGACCGTGGTGCCGATGGTTTCTCATTGCGATCACAGTGAGCACGATGTGCAGATTGTTGTGACGGATCAGGGGTTGGCGGACCTGCGTGGCCTTGGACCCGTGGAGCGTGCGCAGGCACTGGTCGAGAATTGTGCGCACCCTGACTACCGTGACTATCTGACCCGGTACATGGAAGAATCACCGGGTGGGCATCTCAAACACGATCTGAGCAAGTGTTTTGAGATGCACCGGGCGTTCCTTGAAACGGGCTCGATGAAGATCTGAAAGAGCTGGATTCAGGTAGTGGCTTGCTTGACCCAGGAGCCGAGTGGCTCGTTGCTGCATCGGTGTGCCTGTCTGATCAGGTAGAGGCCGAGCAGGAAGAGTAGGGCTGAGAGCCATTGTCCTCGGGTGATACCGAGGGCTGCGTACTCGCTGTTGAGCAGGTGAGCATCGGGCATGCGGAATTGTTCGTTGATGATTCTGGCGATGGCGTAGGTGCAGCAGAAGAGGCCGGCTATGAAACCGGGTTTGCGGGGCTTTAGCCATGCCGCAGCGAGGACGGCGAAGAGCACCAGGCCTTCGAGTGTGGCTGCGTAGAGTTGCGAGGGATGTCTTGGGGTTAGTGCGGGTTCGACGATCTCGATGATGCGGGGGTCGTTCTTCTGGACTCTGTCGATGGCTCGGTAGGCCCAGAGGAGTGGTTCGTTCCCGAGGTCGGGTGCCTGGGCCATCAGCGGGGCGAGTTGTTCTGCGGAGAAGTCGAGTAACTCCTGAGGGAATCTGGTGGCCCATCGGAAGTCTGCAGAAGTAGCGCGTCCGTAGAGTTCGCCGCCGATGTAGTTAGCGACACGTCCGAGGAAGATGCCGAGCGGGGCTGAGAAGGCGGCGAGATCAAGGATGTGTCTGAGTGGCACGCTGTTACGTCGAGCGAAGAGCCATGCGGCGAAGATGGCTCCGAGCATCCCGCCGTGCGAGGACATCCCGCCTCGGTTGATGGCGATGAGGCTCCAGAAGGGGGGCTCTGCGGTGAATTCAAGCAGGAGGTGGGGTTTGTAGAAGAGGACGTAGCCGACGCGCCCGCCAGCGACGAGTCCGAGTGCGATGTGGATGATGAGGTCGGCGGCGAGATCGGGTTTGAGTGGCGAGCGGCCGACCGTGAGTACGCGGCGGACAAGAATAAATGCGAGGAGAAACCCGGTGAGGTAGGCGAGGCCGTACCAGCGGATCGGCAGGCCAATGCCTGGGATCGTGAAGGCAATGGGGTCGAGGGTGTGGAGCATGCGTTGCTCGGTAGATAGCTAGAGGACAGCAGGGTCTTAGCGTCTTCTGGGCTTGCGTTTGCTTTTACGTCCTGTTTGTTTGAGGCTGGATTTCTTGGGTGGTTTTCGGGCTCCGGGTGCGAGCTGTCGGGGCTTGCGCTTGGAGCCGGTTTGTTTGTCGGCTGCTTTGGTCTTGCCGCCTGCTGCAACGACGGCGAGTTCGAGTTGTCGTTTGGGCAGGTCGACAGCGGCGATACGAACGGTGAAACGGTCGCCTATGGTGATGGTCTTGCCTGAGCGTTGCGCGACGAGAGCGCCTGTCTGTCGGTTGAGGGTCCAGCGTTCTGATGGGGGGCCGGGGAGCTCGGAGGTGCTGACGAAGCCGTCGACCAGGAAGCGGTCGATCTGGACGAAGACGCCGCGGTTGGTGACGCCTGTGACGGTGCCCGGGTAGTCGTCGCCTAAGTGGTTGGCGAGGAGTTGGAGTACGAGGAAGTTGCGGAGCTGACGCTCGGCGGCCTCGGCGTTGCGTTCGGTGGTCGAGCAGTGTTGGCCGGCTTCGGTGAGCTGTTCCTCGTTGGGGAGTCGCTGAGCGAGCTTCTTGGCTGCCGGTGACTTGCGTTTGAGCGGTTTGCCGGCGTTGGCTTTCTCGGCGGCGATGTAGTCGGTGAGGGCTCGGTGGAGGATGAGGTCGGGATAGCGGCGGATGGGTGAGGTGAAGTGGCTGTAGTGTTCGGAGGCGAGTGCGAAGTGTCCCACGAGCGCGGGGCTGTATTCGGCTTTGGCGAGGGTCTTGAGGACGGCGAGGTGAACGGCTGTCTGGGAGGGTTTGCCCTGAACGGACTGGAGGAGGCCCTGTAGTTCCTGGCGGGTTGGATGAGCGGGGATGTTGTAGCCGGCGACCCGGGCGAAGCGACGGAGGTCGGACATGTCGTGGGCGGGCGGATCGGGGTGGATCCTGCGGATCATCGGGATATCGAGTCGATCGAAGAGTGAAGCGGCTGCTTCGTTGGCCTCGACCATGAACATCTCGATCAGCTTGTGGGTGAAGGCGTCGTCTTCGGGCTGGGCGTCGATGACGTGGCCGGCCTCGTCGAAGACGAGTTCGACTTCGGGCAGACCGAGCACGATCATGCCGTTGCGGAGGCGTCGCTGGCGGATGCGTTTGGCGAGCTCGTCCATGTTCTTGAGCATGCGGACAAGGTCGCGGGGGTATTTGGCTTCGGTCTTGCAGTGTTTCTTGGCTTCGCGGATGTCGCCATCGATCACGGCCTGGGCTTCGAGGTAGGTGAAGCGTTTGTTGGAGTGGATGCGGGTTTTGGCGAAGCGTGAGGAAACGACGTTGGCGTTCTTGTCGTAGCGGATGAAGCAGGTGAGACAGCAGCGGGGCACGTCTTCCTGGAGCGAGCAGACGCCGTTGCTGAGTACTTCGGGCAGCATGGGGATGACGTGTCTCGGCAGGTAGACGGAGTTGCCGCGTGCTCGCGCTTCCTTATCGATGGCGGAATCGGGTTGAATGTAGAGTGCGACATCGGCGATGTGCACGGCGAGTTCGAGGACGGCGGGGGAGTCGTCGTCGATCTCGACCAGTGAGATGGCGTCGTCGAAGTCGCGGGCGTCGGGGGGGTCGATGGTGCAGGTGAGTACGTTGGTGAGGTCGAGCCGATCGGGGTTTTTTTGTTCGGCATCGAGCTTTTTAATGGCCTTGCGGGCGTCTTCGAGGACGGCTTCGGGGAATTCGCCTGGAAGATCGAATGCCTGGATGGTGGCGAGTGTTTCGATTTCCGGGATGCCGGCTTCTCCGAGAACTTTGGTGACGACGCCTTCGGCGAGCTCGTTGGGGGCCTGCGGGTAGGTGATGATTTCGAAGGCGACCTTGTCGCCTGGCTTGGCGTTGGCTGACTCTGCATCGCGGAGGACCACATCGTTGGCGAGGGCCTTGCCGTCGGGCCGGGCGATCAGCAGGCGTCCCTGCTTGATGACGGTGCCGGTGAATTTCTGAGCACCGCGTTTGACGATCTCGATGATCCGGCCTGTGTACGAAGGTCCATCGGAGGGTCCGCGTGCCCGGTCTCTGAGCACACGGGCTCTGACGGTATCGCCAGTGAGTGCGCCTGCGGTGTCTCGCGCGGGGACGAAGAGGTCGCTGTGGGAGCGGTCGTCATCGGGGGTGATGAAGCCGAAACCTCTGGGATGCAGGGAGAAGCGTCCACTGATCTCGCGGCCTGGCGGCGGGAGAGCGAGGGTGTCGGCGGTGCCGAGGATGAGGTGCTTATCTTTGAGCAGCTGCTCGATCGCGAGATCGAAGTCCTTGCGGTCCTCCGGGTCGATGTTGAGCTGCTTGGCGAGTTGGCTGGTAGAAGCTGGCTGGTAGCGTCTGTCGCTGATGTGACGGACGATGGCGGCTTTGATCCGCTCTGACATTCGTTTGTTGCCTGACTAAATTAGGGTGTGAGGGCGTCGCGGGCCGAGTCGCTAAGGCCGATGGCCGGTTCGATCATGAGGGCTGCCCATGTATCGAGGTCCTGATTGAGCGTGGCCCAGTTGGAACGGGCGAGGTTGCCCGCAAGGCTGTCGGGGGTTGGGGTATTGGGGAAGAACGTATTACGTGTAAGGCCGAGGATCTGATCGGTGATTCTGATCAACTCGGCTGCGTTTGGTGTTTCGGGGTCTTGGATTAGCTGGGAGATAGCTATTCGGGATTTTGCGATGGCGAGAGCGGTGGTTTCGGCGAGGAGTGATTCGATGTCGAGGCCTTCTGCGCGGCTGCGGATCAGCCACTGGAAACAAGCGGTGAGTGCTCGCTCATCGGCTGAAAGCGAGTCGTCTTCCCTGTTGATCAGTGCGTTGATCAGCCGGCTGATGGCTTCGGGATCGTTGTAGGCACCCAGGGCATCGATGATGCGGATGGCGGTGGGGTCGTTGGTCTCGGTGGCGAGGGCTGTGGCGAGGGCATTGATATATCGCTGGACATCTGCGGTGCTGATCTCGATGCGGTTACCGACATCCTGATAGCAGCGGGCGGCCCAGTAGCGGACGGCGGGGTTGGCGTCGTCGAGGGCCTCGCTGGCGAGGTCGAGAGCCTGAACCGTGTAGAGCTCGGATACGGCGATGATGGCGTTGAGGCGGGTCGCGAAATCATCACTTTCGAGGAGCGGCTCGAGTGCTTCAGCGGCGATGAGGGAGTAGGTGGTCTGGAAAGCTTCGGTTGCATCGGGACGATTGAGTGGGCCGACCAGCTCGCGGCGGGTTCTTTTACGCAGGTCGGCGTCGGGCTCGGCGAGCTGCGGGGCGAGACCGTTGAGGTAGACCCGGATCTGCTGCTCGAGGGTGGGGGTGATGCTCTCGGACTGGATCGTCTCGGCGGGGAGTCTTTCCTGCGCGTGGAGGTGGGGCGGCGTTGAGAAGACGAGTGCGAGACCCAGGAGGAGGGACGATCTTATTGGAGCTGCAGGGCGATTCATAAGCAGTTATCGCGCAGGGGTATGAATGACGTTTCGAGATGGGACGGTACCGCTGGGGCTGGTTTGCGTCAATCCGGGGTCAGTCCTGTGTTTGGGCTGATTCCGGGTCCTCGAGACCGAGATCCTTGACTTTTTTGTTGAGTGTGTTGCGGTTGATGCCCAGAAAATCAGCGGTGCGGATCTTGACGCCATCGTTCTGGGCCAGGGCTTCTCGGAGCAGCTGACGTTCGACCTCGTGGATGACCGTGGCGTAGATCTGGCCTTCTTCGGTCTGCTGCTGTTTGATGGCAAGCTGGGCGAGATTGGCACAGATGGCATCGAGCGACTGATCCGGGGTTGAGGTTCTGGTCTGCTGCGCGAACAGGCGGATTTGCAGGGGGAGCAGTTGCTCGGTGAATTCTTCGGAACTGGCGAGAACGACGGCTCTTTCCATCGCGTTTTCGAGTTCGCGGACGTTTCCGGGCCAGGGATAGCGCAGGAGCGTGTTCATGAGGCTGCGTGAGATCTTGTGGAGGTTCTTATTGTTTTCCTTGTTGTAGCGGTCGAGGAAGTGGTCCACGAGCTGAGGGATGTCTTCTCTGCGATTGCGCAGGGGTGGAAGGTGGATGGTGACGACGTTGAGGCGGTAGTAGAGGTCCTCGCGGAAATTACCCTTGCGGACCTCGTGTTCGAGATCGAGGTTGGTTGCGGCAATGACGCGGGCGTCGACCTGCTGGGTGCGGTGGTCTCCGACGCGCTCGAATTCGCGTTCCTGGAGGACTCGGAGGAGGCGTACCTGGAGTTGGGGATCGAGGGTTCCGATTTCGTCGAGGAAGATGGACCCGCCTTGGGCGGCCTCGAATCGGCCGGTTTTGTCGCGGATCGCTCCGGTGAAGGCACCTTTAACGTGGCCGAAGAGTTCTGATTCGAGGAGTTGGGGAGCAAGGGCGCCGCAGTTGACTCGTATGAGGGGCTTGTGGCGTCTCGGGGAGTTGTAGTGGATGGCCTTGGCGACCAGTTCCTTGCCGCATCCGGTTTCGCCCAGGACGAGGACTGTGGCCCTGGATTCGGCCACCTGGGCGATAGAGGAGAGGACATCCTGCATGGCGGGGGCGGTGCCGACGATGTTGCCGAAGGTGTAGCGGTCTCTGAGGTCGTCTCTGAGGATCTGGGTTTGGGCGAGCCAGTGGGACCGCTCGATCTGGACGAGGTTGTGGATGCGGTAAGCCTGTGACATCAGGCCGGTGATGATGGTGAGCAGCTTGGCGTCGGCCTGGAGTTGGGTGTCGCTGATAAAGGGTTTATCGATGCTAATGGCCCCGACGAGCTGCTGGTCGTCTTTGACGGGGATGCAGATGAAGCTGATGGGTGGGGCCTGCGGGGCGGTGTCGTCCTCGGACCGGGCCTGTGTGCGATTGAGGAAGTCGGGGTGTTTGCTGATATCGGGGATTATGGCGGGTTTGCCGGTTTCGAGCACCGTTCCGGTGACGCCTTCACCTCGGGCGTAGCGTCCGCGTTGTTGTTCCTGGGGTGAGAGTCCGACAGCAGCAACGGTTCGGTAGGAGTCGTCCTGCTGGTCCAGGAGGATCAGAGAGGCTCTGAGAACGCCTAGCCGCTGGGTGAGGACGGTCATGGCCCGCTGGAAGACCTGCGGCAGGTCGAGTCCATCGCCAAGGATTTGGCTGATTTCCTCCAGTATGTCTAATTCTTGTTCATATCCACCCATGCCATGCCTATTAAAGCATCACTTGTGCGGAATCTCAAGGCAGAAGCAGGATTTCAACAGGCTGGGCGCTGGAGCGTGTGGTTTGGGTGCCGGGTCTGAGTTGCTTTTAATGATTGTTTGTAATTGTCTTATTTGGATTTATCGCTGAAGAACAGTCGTTTCTGGGCGCACGGAGCTGTATGCCTGAGCTGGGGTGTCAGCTTTGATTGGCCTCTGGAAGGATGGTTGCTAGATGGCGCGTTACGAAGATGCGGATTTCCTTCTGAGTCGTGTGTCGGAGCATCGTCAGCAGCGTGAGCCGTGGTTGCGTCGGCTGTGGTCCTATTACAGGAACAATGTTCATTCGGTGCCGCATGGGGGCGGCATCCGGCATGCGACGGCTCAGGAGCAGGGTTTGCCGGAGCGGTTGCGGGAAGCCGACCGTGAGCTTGTGACTGAGAACGACATCGCGTGGCGGGTGCACGCCCTTGTTGACTTCATGTTCGGGAAGCCGGTTGCGATCCGGAGCGAGGCGGGCCAGCCAGAGCGTCGGGCGTTCATTGAGCGATTTCTGGCGTCGTTGTTTGAGCAGAGTGGGGGGGTGGCGTTCCTGCAGAACATGGCCTTGTTGGGGTCTGTTTATGGCTACGTCGATGTGCTGCTGCGGGTGGATGAGGATGGCGCGGCGGCTGCGGGCCTGAACGAGGCAGAGGTCTTGGCGTCTCGTCTGAGGCTCGAGCTGGTAGAGCCGCCACGAGCCGTTCCGCAGACGGATGATGAGGATTACCGTCGGCTGGTCGGCTATGCGGTGCAGAGGCGGCCTGGATCATCTGGTGCTCAGGGGCGGCTCGAGGTCTGGACGCCTGAGGCCTATCGGCGGTACTACGAGGCTGAGGATGGGAGCCTGACGGCGGAGGTTTCAGCCGAGAATGTGCTGGGCCGTGTGCCGGTCGTGCATATTCAGAACCTCGCACAGCCGCTTCGGTATTCCGGTTTGAGCGACGTTGAGCCGCTGATCCCGCTGCAGGACGAATTGAATACACGGCTTTGTGATCGTGCGAATCGTGTGACGTTTCAGTCATTCCAGATGTATCTGGGTAAGGGCATCGAGGGTTTCACAGACAAGCCGGTGGGGCCGGGGCAGATGTGGGCTTCTGACAACATGGAGGCGAGCATCGAGTCCTTTGGTGGAGACGCGTCGAGCCCGTCGGAGGAGGCTCATCTTCGCGAGTTGCGGGACGCGATGGACAAGATGAGTGGCGTCACGCCCATTGCGGCTGGACTCATCAGAGGGAAGGTCGGGAACCTGACCAGCGAGAACGCGTTGCGGGTGATTCTGATGGGAACGCTTGCGAAGACGGAGAAGAAGCGGGTGACGTATGGGGATGGGCTGGCTCGTGTCTGTGAGCTAGCGCTCTACACGCTTGACCTGATGGGTTGGTATCGGCATCCGGTTTCGGACCGGAAGGTTCGTCTCGAATGGCCGAGCGCCCTGCCAGAGAACGAGGAACAGGTTCTGAGGAATGCGGAGGTCAAGTCGTCCCTCGGTGTTCCCCGGGAGCGGATTCTGGATGAGCTTGGTTATTCGGGGTCGTCGGCCGGAAGCTCATCCGACTCGGCAGTCAACTGAGAAATTGGATATTCAGCAAGGAGTTCAATCGATGGATCAATCGACAGATGTTGTGCGCGATGAGGCGGCGGAAAGCACATCGGCTTCGAGCGAGAGCGAGGCTTTGGCGGCAAGGCTTGTCGAAGCAGAAGCAACGATCGAGCGGCTGGAACGGCGTGCTCGCATCGACGCCTTGCTGGCGGAGACGGACGTTGTTGATGTCGAAGCGGCGAGGCTGCTCACGGAAGCGGCGGTGGCTCAGATGGACGATGAGGACCTCGAGCTGGCCGTGGAGGACCTGAAGAAGCACCGGCCCTATCTGTTTCGCAGAAAGATGGTTGATGCGGGCATCGGGGTGATGGGTGAAGAGACAGACGGTGTGGACGGCGCTGCGGCGCAGCGTGCCCGGGCTTCCGGGAATCGGCGTGATCTCCTGGCTTATCTGAGGCTTCGGCGATCGCGCTGAATCGGTCGGTGATTGGTTTGTAACAGCTACCTGATGAAGGAGGTTTGGCATGGCATTTACGGGTAAGGCGACGTATTCGGGTGGTTCGGGACTGCCCGAACTGGCTGAGGATGTTTCGGACATTGTGGGGATCGTGAGTCCTTATGAGACGCCTCTGCTTGATGCGCTGGGCGATCCGACCAGGGCTGCGGCGGGAACGGTGCACGAATGGCTGGAGGACGCGCTGCTTCCGAATTCCGATCGGATCAACGATTCGAGCTTCACTGAACCTGATGCAGACACAACCTTTGTCGTGGAGCACGCGGATCGTTTTCGGGTTGGTGATCAGGTTCAGGTCGCTGGCTCTCAGGAGGTCATGCTGGTGACCGGTGTTGTCATTGGCACGAATACGCTGACGGTCGTCCGTGCTTATGGCGGGACCGTTGCCGAGAACCTGGCCGACGATCAGGAGCTTCGGATTCTGGGGAATGCCGCGTTAGAGGGAGATTCTTCGCCGGAAGCTCGGTTTACGAACCGGGAACGGCGACAGAACACCACACAGATTTTTACGTCTACGGTTGAGGTGTCGGGCACGATGCTGGCAGCCAGGCGGGTCGCGGTCTCAGATGAGATGGACTATCAGAAGCAAGAGCGGCTTCGCGAGTTGGCGAGGGATCTTGAGAACTGTGTCATTAATGGTGTCTCAGCGGGCAGTACGCCCGAGGGTAGTGGTACCGTTCGGCGGACGATGCGTGGGATCATTCCGCACCTGAGCACGAATGTCTTCACGGCAGGGGTCGCGGGCTTTGAAGCGGGCGAGACGATCAACAGTGTCGATCATCACCTGACCGAGTCACAGCTTAACAGTGCGATGCGATCGATCTGGGAATCATCGTCCGGCTCGGTGGATCTGATTGTTGTGGGCGGGGCACAGAAGCGAAGGATCAACGGCTTTGTGACGTCGAGCCGTGGGTATACGGCCGATGACACGCGTTTCCGCGATCTGGTGGGTGTCTACGAGAGTGACTTTGGTGTGTGCCGGGTCGTGCTCTCGCGGTGGGTGCCGGCTGATACGGCTTTGCTCCTGGATTCTTCGCGGATTGATGTGCTTCCGTTAAGCGGGCGGAGTTTCCACTACAAGCCGCTTGCTGCGACTGGTGACCGTGAAGCGGGTCAACTGATTGGCGAGTACACGTTGGAACTTCGTAACGAGCAGGCTCATGGTTTGATTCGGGGCCTGGCGGCCTGACCTGGTTCTGGGTGATGGGGTTTCGGGTCGCACTGGAAACAGTGCGGCTCGTTTTGGACGGGTATGACTGGAGGTCGATCATGAATTTCTCGCTAGACCGTGACCTGCTTGCTTACGAACCGATGGTCTTTGTTGACGTGCCATTTGCAGCTCAAGAGCGAGTCTCGGTTTCTGATGGTGTCCTGGATGGCACGATGCTGAGCAGCCTTACTGCCGAGTTTGTATCGCGTGGCGTGGATCCCGGGAGTGTTGTACTGATCAACCGTGTGGCCCACGAGGTGATCGCGGTGACGGACGAAGGAACACTAGAGATCACGGGCGTGCGTAATGCGGGTGATGATGCGTGCTCGGCTTCGTTTGACGGAGAGGGGTTATCGGTGATCGTCAGGACCTTTGCGCCCCAGGCCGCTCTGGTGCATGACCTGCTGCTTCGGCTCCTGGGTCTCGAAGGCGAGGGCGGGTTGAATGAGGATGCGGTGGTGTCGCTGGGGTCGATGGCGAGGCTTGAGTGTCTGGGAGCTCTGGAACTGATCTACTCAGCGGCGGTTTCTATGGGGTCACAAGATGAGGCTCTTCTGACCAAGGCGACGTTGTACCGAGAGCGTTTTCGGCGGGCCTGTCGAGCGACGTCGATCGAAGTGGATGTGGATGGTGATGGACGGGCTGATGAGCGGCGTCGGCTTGGGCTGATCTCGCTGTTTCGGGTCTAGGTCTCGTATCTGGGAGTTGTGATGCTAAGCCTTGACGGAATCGAGATCCTGAGAAATGTGGCTTGCAGGCGGGTGCGCATCGAGCGTCAGCAGCGAGTTGCCAGACAGGCACGTGTGGGCAGTGTCTCTGAAGATGTCACTTCAACGGGTGCCGGGCTTGCGTTGGTCTATGAAGCGGTGGTGTTGCGCGACCGGCGAGACGAAATTCATGAGGTGATTGAGCATCTGATGATCTGGATGGATGGATCGGCACGCAGTCTCGATGATGGCGAAAGACGATGGGAGCGGGCCCGGTTGGTTTCCGTTGAGGCTGGAGAGGTTGAGCGTGTGGGTGCGCGGCATCGCTGTCGCCTGACTGTGACGATCGAAGCGGAGGGAGCGTCAGGCGATGCATGAGGTTGGAGAATCATGTCGTGGGTGTCTAACGGCTGCGCTGATGCGGGGTGGCGGTGAAGACGCCGTGGTGGTGCGTGTCGGCTGGACTGGGCCGGTCAAGCCAGGACGGGCGGTTGCGGTGTGGGTGGATGGGGACCTGACCAGTTGGACAGACTACGTGGAAGATCGTGGTGTGTGGGTTCTGCTCGATCGTGGTGTGTCTCATCGCATCGATGTGCGTGAGGTGTCGCGTGAGGCGTTGGTTGAAGGGTTTGCGACAGCACCGAAGAATCACGGTGTTTCTATGACTCGCGACGCTGAGCTTCCGATCGATGCGTGGGTGACAGTCTCTGGGAACCGAGCACGTCTGAATCGGCGTGTCTGGCCGGGCGGTGGTGCACGCGGTGGGTTTGGAGCGCGTTTTGGCACATCGGCTTTTGGGCTTGGCGGCGAAGGCTCGCCGGGGCTGGGTCTCGGTGCCTTGGGTGATTCAGACCTTGGTCTGGATGGCGTACCGATCTGGCTGTCTGGTTCTGTACTCCGACAGCTCGGAGATTCTGTGCGGATAGCTGTGGCCACTGCGGAAGGGCTCGTCAGCCCGGCATCCGATGTCAGTCTGGCGGCTCTGTCGGAAGGGCCTTCTTATCGGGGGATCACATGGGTAGAGGGAGTCTTACGGCTCGAACCGAGGAATGAGGTGGCATCATGACAGAGTGGAGTCCGACTGATCTGGACTTGTTGCGTCTGAAAGAGGATGCGGTCACCGGCATCCCGTTGATCGAGACTGGTGAAAGCCCCTACTACCTTTCGTTCCGGAGGATGGTGGAGCGGCTGGCCAGGGTCCCCGAGCGAGCCAATGACCTGCGTGTGTATCAGGACGGTTCTCTGAGTCTTGGGGTTAGAGCGGGCCGCTGCCGGATTGAGGGGGCCGACTTAGTTGTTGCGGGTCAGACAGGCATCATTATTGAGGATGAAGCGACGACGAGCGTCTGGATCGATGCGACTGGGCTATTGAATGCAGAAACCACGGGTTTTCCTGCCGATCGACATCGGCATCTGCGATTGGCACAGGTGGTTGCAACTGGTGGAGAGATCCAATCGATCACGGATCTGCGGGGTGCATGCTTTCTTCATGTCCCGGACCCGGCTTCGCTGGGTCTGGCGGCCACAGCGGCAGAGATCGATCAGGCGTTGTCCGGGATAGGGGCTTCTGTCACGGCGGCGCGGTTCGACACTTTGTGCGGGGGTGCCGATTCCGAGGCGACCAACCTCCATACGCACAGCCAGTGGCTGGCAAGTGTTGATGGCGAGATGGCGTTTACGATCAGAAATCTCTCGGCAGATCCTGGCGCAGGAGCGGCTTTGGGCTGGAGTGTGCCGAATCGTCTTGCGAACTCCACGGTTCTGCGTGTGCTCCCTGACTCGGGGTGGCTTGAGCAGGAGATTGACGGCGAGACCTATGGGGTGGTTGGTGGTGTTCCGTTGCAGTGGTTCCGATCGGGTCCTCTGACCTCATCGGTTCTATCTCAAGTGGTAGGTCTGGTTCCGTGTGATGGCGTGATCGATTCTGTCTCACTGGTGGCGGGGAGCAACCTGGAGACGTCGGTGGGTGCTGACCAGTTATCTGTGACTTTGCGTCTGAATGGTGTCCCGGTGACGGATCTGCCTGCATCGCTTCGTGTCTCGGATGGCGCGGGGTATCGGAATACTGACCGAGGGGATGGAGAAGCGGCCCATCTGTTTGGGGGTGCTTTGGCGGAAGTGCGTCGCGGCGATGTGATCAAGCTGGATCTGATCAGGCAGGTAAACGGGGTTGTTTCCTCTGAGGCAGAGGACGTTGGCGTGCTCGTAGTGCTGCGATCATCAAAGGCTGTTTGAGCAAGGAGCTGGAAGCGTGACAGTACCCATTAAGCATCTTCGTGAGCAGGAACTGGACCTCCTTGTTGGTCAGCAGCATGTATCAGCGGGCTTTGTGTACCCGGAGCGGGGACTGAATCCCTACTACGGGTGGCTGATGAACACCCTCAAGTTGCTGGCAGACGGTTCGATGTCTGATTTCCGAGTCCTGGAAGCTGACGCTTTGGCTCCCAGTGTGGCGGTGCTACCTGGTCGGGCCAGTTTGGATGGTGTACCCGTGAGTTATGACGGGAGCGTTCTGGCTTTGGGTTCGTTTAACAACAGCGTTGCTTACATCTGGCTGAGGGAGAGCGGGAATCAGGCTGTGGTTGAAGCTGGCTTGAGTACGGGTGGCTGGCCGGTTGTCACGCATATCAAGCTGGCCGAGGTGACCGTATCAGAAGGGTCGGTGGTAGCGATTGTTGACCGGCGTAAAGAAACCATTCTTCAGGCTTGAGGCAGGCTGCAACTATGTTCTACCGACAGATTGACTTTGAAGTATCCGATTGGGGGGAGTTGGGGTCGCCACCGCGGACGGTTCCTGGCTATCGCGAACGGGTGATGTCTTTGAATCCGCTGGCTTACTGGCGGTTTGAAAGTCAGGAGCTTCTGCTTCAGGATGACATTGGCTTGAGCACCCTGAACGGCGTGGGTGGCGTTGCGGCAGATCCTGAGGGCGCTCTCGAAGGGGGGGTGGGTGGTTGCGTAAGGATGGATGGCGGTGGTAGCCAGCTCAACGCGGGCCAGGCCATCCTCCCTGCGGGTAGCGGAGCCATCAGCCTCTGTCTATGGATGCGTGCGACGGTGGCGACGACCTCAGCCCTGGTATCGCAGTATGTGGCACCGGGCACGGCGGGGTATGAGCATCGATTCGGTTTGCGTCTGGTCTCGGGTGGGGGCATTGGCTGGTGGCGTGCGGGTGTGGTCAAGGTGCAATCGTCGGCGTCGCTGTTGGATGGGAAATGGCACATGGTCGCCGCAGAACGTCAATCGACGGGCGTGCTGCGGCTGTGGGTCGATGGCGTGCTGGTTGATGAGGGCAGCGACAGCCAGCCATTTGTGGAGACTGAGACGGTGCTTGGTGCTTTTCCCGGTGTCTCTTCGTATGAGGGTTGGCTGGACGAGGTTGCTGTCTGTCCCGAGGCGTTGGGTGAGACAGCCATCAAGTCCCTCTGGTGCTGGGGGTGTGGGCTGCCACAGTTGTCGGGAGGTGCCGCATGACACATCTGGAGCAGCTGACGGAGAGTGGTTTTCCTGACAGGGGTACGACGGGCATCAGGGCGAACCTGTTGGAGGGTGATGCAGGCGCAGTGCTTGGACAGGCTTTCTCTACGGGTGACGACGTGCACGCTTTGCGGATGATGGTTGAGCCTCGCGGTCTGACAGAGGGTCGGGTGATTCTGATGGCTGCGTCTGATGATGATGGGCCACTATGGTGGTTAGAGCTAGATGGCGACTTGGGAGTGTTGAGCTTGATTGAGCGTGGTGGCGGCGACCTGAGCTGGTCGTGGTTGCGGGGGCCACGATGGAGTTGTGTTGAGGTGCAATCGGTTCCTGAAGAAGACCGTCTGACGCTTGAAGTGAATGGCATCGAGATCGGGAGCCTGGCGGGCGTGAGTCATGGCTCGCTGGTGGCGGCAGACCTCGGGGTTGTGTGGCGTGACGAGCGAGCCCGTGGCTTTGTTGATCTCGACGAGTGGGTGGCTTCGAGTGAGCGAATTGGACCACTGAAGATACCGGCGTCAAGCGACCTTGCTTCGGACCCAAAACGCTGGGCGGTGCTTTACCGGGCCGCCGACCCAGATTCCATCGCTTTTGCGGAGGTGTATGCGCAGCGGCATGGGGTTCCGTTGGGCAACCTGATTGCGCTTGATGTGCCTGAAGGTGAGACTTTCGATCTGGCTGGATATGACGATCTGCTCGATCAAGTGGAGAGCTATCTTTATCGGCAGGGTCTGGGCGAGCAGGTGTGCGGGATTCTTGTGGGCTACGGCGTCCCTGGCCTGGTCGATCTTGGGGGTGGGCTCAATCGGTTGCCGGTTGCGTCGCTGCTTATGTCGTCCGCCGAGGACCTCTCCCCTGTGGAGCACACGCTGCATCTCGAAGAGGATGATGCTCTCAGGGTTCAGAGCCTTTCTGGTATCAGGCTTTCAGCAAGAATGGATGGACCGTCGCTTGCGGAGGCGCTTGATCTGTTGGATCGCGCGGATCTGGTTTCGGCTGGGTCAGTTGGCTCATCCGGGGATGAGCGACTCTATGTGGACACGGACGGACTGCTGGCGACAAGCGCTCCTTCGCTGGCTCAGGCTCATGCATCGTTTGTTGAGAGTGACCTCGCCAAGGCCACGCGGTTAGACGTGGTGGCGGGTCATGCCAGTCCGGATCTTGGGATCGATCGTGTGTCGGAGGACGGCCTGGTCTGGATCGGGCTCGGGGGCGTCTATCCCGGTGATCTCTTTGGGGAACCGAGGGGATCGAGGGCATGGTTCGTGCAAGCGGGGGCGAACAGTGCTGCTCTGGCTTCCATCAGAGAGATTGTGGGTGGATCGTCGTGGGCCAGACAAGCTATTGAGGCTGGCTATGCGGCCGTTGCTGGAGGCGTCAGCTCGTTCACGCTGTCAGATTCGCCAGGCATCGCAATCGCTGTCGATCGGCTGATGCGTGGCTGGACACTTGCGGAGAGTTGGGCCGCGTGCCTGCCGAGGCTGCGTGGACCGTTGGAGCTGATCGGTGATCCACTGATGAGGATTCCCCTTCCTAAGGCGGGGTGGGACCTGAGGATTGGGTCTGGCGAGGCTGCGGATGGTGAACTGCTGGCAAGTGGCCGTGGCGGCCAGCGTGTCGTTGACATGAATGAAGTCGCGTCTGGGTCTGGTGTAGCAAGGCATGTTCTTGTACCGATGGACGCTGAGGGCGAACCCGCAGATGTTGCGTGGGGCATGCGATTCATCTCGGATCATCAGGGGCATCGCGATGCTGGCGTTTCCTGGGTTTGGCCGACGCGCCCGGGCTGGCCGCTGCACGCGGATGATCAGTTCCTCTCTGGCTGCATCATCTGGCCCTGCAGCCTGAGGGAAGCCGGCGTCGCTTCCGTATCGGTACTTACCGAAACCAGCACCGGACAGACCCGATCGAAGATCAGCTATGCCCCCGGTGATCGGCGTATAGACTGGCTGGCTGAGATCCCGGATGCGCGATCTCGTCTCTGTTTCGAGGTCAGCATGGACGGTGGCACGATCGTAACAAGCCCTTGGTCTGCCTGGCATCAGGGGCGAACTCAAGAGCTCAAACAACCAGCTGTGCGAGGGTGAACGATGCGCGTGATGTCCAGCAACCTATCTCATCCGTCCGGCGAGGCGGAGCCATTGATTATGGTTCATGGTTTCCCGGTGGACGACGCAGAGTTGGTGTCTTACGAGGTCGCCGGGCGTCTTGGGAAGCGCGACGTCACGGTGGCTCTACCCGGTAGTTGGATGCGAGGTCAGTCCATCGAACTGGCGTGCCCCTATCGATTGTCAGATGAACGCACCGGTCTCAGAACGATCTATCGAGGACAGCATGCTGAGAAACTGAGTCAGACGGATTCATCGGGTCGCAGGCAGCACTGGAAGCTGAAGGACAGATGGGGCCAGCGCCTCAACAGCCGGCTCCGAGACCTGCCGTCGGCCTGGTTACTGGGATCTGGGGAGCGGACGCTGGCTCTTCGAGCGGGGGTGGGAGCCAATCGTGCCCCCGAGGCGATAGCTGTCAACGGACTCAACATCTATCCTCCCGTGGAGAAGGGTCAAGGCAAACCCTGGCAGGTCGATCAGGCTATTCAGCTGCTGCTGAGCCTTGCTGATTTGGAGATTCACTGGCTTGTTCCAGCGTCTGTCTCGCAGGCACGCCTCGAACAGGATCTCTTTCTCAACCAGCGCCTTGAACAGGCACTACAGCAACTGGTAGATGACCACGAGCTGCGGATGAGGCGGTCAGAAGATCATGCGTGCGTAGAAATTACTGCTGACCAATCAGGCTTACACCGTCGTGTTACGGTGGGGATCGAGCGATTGAATGGCCGCCTCGTTGAAGGTTGTCTCGAAACGCCAGCCGTTCAGGGCCGGGCAGAAGCGAGTGGCTGGCGGGTTGAATCGACGTTTGAACTGCACCCGGCCTGGGATCCGGCGCTGACCATAGAGCCAGACTCAGCCTATTCACCGAGAACCTCATGCAACTTTGAGACTGTGAGCGATGTCTTTCGCCGTTGGGTGCTCAATGAAGATGGCGCCTTTGTTGATGCCCCTTATTCGCTGCCTGTCTTTGATCTATGTGCGTTCTTCGACGACCCACAAACGCCGGTTGCCCCGCTTCGGTTCATGCCCCCTCTTTCGAGGACCACGGATAACGAACCCATGTCTTCGCTGGTGGAGATAAGCGAGGACAGTGGCAGTACCTGGCGTGTGGTCACCAATCGTAGGATTCTCACGGAACGCGCGGGGGTGTGGCTCAGCGACCACGAGCTCGGCGCGTCATATCTCGAAGCGGCTCGACAGGGCCATGCAAGATGCCGGATCACGGCAAGTCTTCGTAGCCCTTTGCCTGTTGTCACCAGCTACACCAAGGGGCATGCGTTTGGGGGCAATCCCATCCAGCGCATCTATGAGGCTACCAAGGCATACAGCTTCACGCGGCTCGCCCATGGCAGCCGCTTCTACGACCAGGTGCGAGCTGGCAGCCGTACCGCTGATGTACGTGACGATACCGAACGCATGAGAAGCTGGCTGCGGAAGCAGGTGTGTGGGGCGTCTGCCAGCAGGCCTGCACGGATTGAACTGATCGGCAAGCAGTTCTGGTTTCAGCCTGGCGATCGGATCTGTATCGATGAGCTGGGGTATGAACCACTTCGCTGCGAACGTATCCGTTGGCACCATAGCCGGTCTTCAGCCACTGGCCGTACGCTACTCGAAGGCATTCTGGAGGTTTAATCATGATCGATGCGGATCTGGCACCGATTGCGCAGCTCGGGGCTGCGGGTGTGATGGGGTTGCTCTGGGTTTGGGAGAGGAACCTGTCGGGCAAGCGAGAACGCGAGTTGACCGAAGCGCACACGAAGCTGATGAGCCGTGAGTTGGCCCTGCACGAAGTCGTCGAGCTGGTGCGGCAGAACGCCTGTGCCCTCGAGCGCTTTGAACAGACTGAGCAACGCCTGGCCAGGGCGGTAGAGCTGCTCGCAGAGCGTATTGGCGGGGTCCAGCATGTTCAGCAACCTGGTTGATTAATATGGTGAGATGCGAGTTTTCTGGTTGATGACGGCGTTGCTGGTGGCTGCGGGCGCACTGTTTGGCTGTCGCTCGGACCCCGAGAGCGACTGGCGGGACCGGGAATTACCCGGCGGTATCTGGGTCGCTGAGCCGGAGGGGCTTCGGATTCACCCATCGACCCGGTTTGTGGAAGAAGAGGGCGAGCGTTTCCTGGACGTGCGCGTGGAGGTGGTGGATGTTTTTGGAGACAGCATCAAGCACGCGATGCGGTATCGCTTTGAGTTGTGGGCTGGCGGTCTGGGCGGAACAGCGCAAACACGGGTTGAGGACTGGGAAGCCGAAGCGATGACGGCCATCCAGCAGCGTAGCGCCTACGACCCGGTTACGCGTTCTTACGTGTGGCGACTGAGCATCGACCCACCGTTGACCGAGCTCCTGCGTCCCAGGCTGCTGGCTCTTGCTCAGACGCCCGATGGTAAGCGGCTGCAGGCCGAGGCGAATCTCAGACGGTTTGAGCCTTAAGCCTCCAGAGCCTCAGCGGCCTCGCTGGCCAGTGCTTCCGCTTCATTGAGGGTTGGGGCTTCAGCAATGAAGCGCAGGATGGGCTCGGTGTTGCTGGTACGAACATGTAGCCACTTGTTGGCGTAGTCGAATCGGACGCCGTCTGTTTGATCAACCCTGGCGTCACTCAGCTTCTGCATCAGTGCTTCTGTAATCTGCTCAAAGGGTCGATCGGGCCGTGGCACCTTGTTCTTGGACATCACGTAAACGGGCAAGCTGTCACGCAGTTCGGCCAGTGTTTGATCGGTTTCGGCCATGTGTTCGAGAACGAGCACCATCGCGACAAGGCTGTCACGTATGTGGCTGAGTCGGGGGTCGATGACGCCGCCGTTGCCTTCCCCGCCCAGGACGGCATGTTTCTGTTGCATGACAGCGGCCACGTTGGCTTCGCCGACCGCACTGCGTACCACGTCTGCGCCGACGTTGGCCGCCAGATCGTCGATCATGCGGCTGGTTGAGAGGTTGGCGACGGCGACGTCACCCTTCTGGAGCCTGTGACGAGCCGCGAGTGCCAGCGTGCACTCTTCGCCGATGTAGCGTCCGGTGTTATCGATGATTGCTAATCGATCGGCGTCGGGGTCCTGCGCGAACCCTGCATCGGCACCATGCTTACGAACGGCTTCAGCCAACTCGGTGAGGTTCTGTTCGAGCGGTTCCGGCTCGTGCGGGAAAGCGCCAGTGGGCTCATCGTGGAGGTGGATTAGCTGGACGCCCAGTGCTTCCAGCAGTGCACGGGCTTCGGCACCCCCCGCGCCGCAGACGCTATCAACCACGACTTTGAATGGCCTGGCCTGAACGGCCTGGACATCGATGAGTAATGCAGCGGCCTGAGCGTGCTCGGCCGAGGCATCGAAGTCGGAAGGGTCAATCTGTGTCCTTTCGGGGGATGAGGGAGGAGCGATGTCAGCGAGCTGCTTAAATCGATCCACGACTTTCTGGGCCTCATCGGCACGTGGTGCCGAGCCATCGGGCTTAATCAGCTTGATACCGTTCCAGGGTGTCGGGTTGTGGCTGGCGGTCAGCACGATGCCGAAGCTGTTGAGCTTCTTCGCGGCAATGCCAACCGCTGGTGTTGAGCAGATGCCCAGGTCGACAGCCCTTACACCTGCCTCGGCCAGTCCTGCGGCGACCGAAGCGGCGAGTTCAGGGCCGGAAGGACGAGAATCCCGACCAATCAGTAATTGGTCGATCTTCCCGGTCTCTCTGATGATCTGACCTACAGCCAGGCCGTACCTGTAAGCAACCGCGGGCGTCAGCGATTCACCGACAATGCCGCGCAGTCCGCTGACGCCGAGCATGAGAGGGGCTTTGCTCATAATTGACTCTTAAATGTTGTGCGGATCCAGTCGGGGTCGATGCCCTCGAGATGGGGCAGGATATGCTCCGCCTCACCGAGATCAGAAGCGGGCTGGTTCGTCGTAAGCCCCAGCCGTCTGAGGCCAGCCTCCTTTGCCGATCTCAGGCCGGCGGGAGTGTCTTCGATGGCCAGCAGGCGCTTGGGTGACAACAGGTGCTGCGGGTGGGCGTGGGCGAGCAGATCTGCGGCCAGCCGATAGGTTTCCGGATCGGGCTTGGATCGCTGGACGTCGTCGGCCGCCACGACAATCTGAAACAGGTCGGTGGCGTTGTGAGACGTGAGCACGCCTTGAATATCGGCATGGGTTGCTCCGCTGGCAATCGCGATAGGAATCTCCTCTGCCTGAAGGGCCCGAGCCAGTTCCAGAGCCCCGGGCACGAGTGGGATCCCATCGGCAACGATGCGATCGAAAGCCGACTGCTTGGCTGCCATGAGCAGCCTGATGGTCGCGGGGTCCACCGCTTGCGATGCCTGGCCAAAATCTGACAGGATCGCCGCGAAGGCCTCTCTGTCATCGAAGCCGATGTAGCGCTTGCGGTAGTGGGCCTCGTCAAAGCTGATGCCGCGATCGGCGACTGCTTCGAGCATAGCCCGATAGTGGGCAACCTCCGAGTCGGCGATGACACCATCGAAATCGAAGATGACGCCTTGTATCGTGGAGTCCTTCATCCGTGGGAGTGTAAGGCATCGCTACGGATATCTGGGCAAGCCATAAAGGAACCATCGACTTGAACGCTTCCATGATCAACGACGTCATCACACCGGCCTTGATGATCTCTGCCTGCGGGCTTCTCTGTCTGGCACAGTTCGCCCGGTACACGGCGCTCATTGGGCGGGCCAGAGGCTTCAATCACGAGCGGCATGGTCATCTCAGGCGGCTGGAGCAGTTGGGTCAGGACAGCACCGAGCGACGGCTGCTGGAGGGTCGTATCGAGGCGTTGGCGTTTCAGACCGACCGTGTGATCGTGCACGCGAGACTCATCCGCGATGCACTGGTTTTGCTGGTCGGCTGCATCATGTTGATGGTGGTTGCTTCGCTGCTGATCGCTGCTTCATTTGTCGTGCCGGGCTGCGAGGCGGCCGCCTTCGTGGCTTTCGTGCTAGGCATGCTCTGCGTGCTGCTGGGGATGGCTTTTGTGCTGTGGGAGATGGTGATCTCTTTGTCACTGGTAAGGTACGAAACGAGGCATGTCGAGACTTTTGGGGCCGTTGATCAGGGCAGGCAGGGATCAGCGATGTAAGGATGCCCTAATCGGGTCTGCGGGGGTTGCAATCCTGACTGCTTGGGTTAGGGTCAGGATTCGTCAATCTTTGTGAGCCCTCGGGCGAAAAGGGGTGACCCCTTGGCCACCATCCAAACACCAGCCGTGCCCCATCATGGGTCAGGCGGTCTTATTGGCACTATCATCGACCGTTTCGAGGAAGTCAGGGCCCAGAGCCTTGAGATCTGTCGCGGCCTCGACGCAGAGGACTACGTGATCCAGTCGATGCCCGAGGTGAGCCCACTCAAGTGGCATCTGGCTCACACCACCTGGTTCTTCGAACAGTTCGTGCTGGAGCCTCGTACGCCGAATTACGTCTGGCACCACGAGCACTACCCCTACCTGTTCAACTCCTACTATCAATCGGTCGGCCCCATGCACTGCCGTGCCGACCGTGGCCTGATCTCCAGACCCACGGTTGCAGAGGTACTCACCTACCGTGAACAGATCGAGCAACGGATCCATGCGCTGATCAAGTCGACGGACGCCGCTCTGCTTGCAGAACTCGCAGATGTGATGGAGCTTGGGCGTCACCATGAGCAGCAGCATCAGGAACTGATGCTGACTGATATCAAGCATGTGTTTTCCAGCAATCCACTGATGCCTATTTATCGACCTGAGCCCGGTGAACTGGCTCTGGGTAACAATGAATTGACCTGGACTGAAAACACCGGCGGGGTTGGTGAGATCGGCGCCGCCGCTGAGGGCTTCGCCTTTGATCACGAGCGACCGCGACATCAGACCCTGATTCACCCACACGCCCTCGCAAACCGACTGGTGACGAATAGCGAGTATCTCGCGTTCATTGAGGATGGCGGCTACGACAAACCCGGCCACTGGCTGTCGCTCGGCTGGGATCGTGTGCAAAAAGAAGCGTGGCAAGCCCCACTGTATTGGTACCGAGAGGGCTCGCAGTGGATGGAGTTCACTCTTCATGGGCCCAGGCCGCTTCGAAACACCGAACCGGTGGTCCACCTGTCTTACTTCGAAGCCGATGCCTACGCCCGCTGGGCCGGAGCGAGACTGCCAACCGAAGCCGAATGGGAAGTCGCGGCGGCGTCTTGTCCTATCGAAGGCACACTCCTGGAATCAGATCGTTTTCACCCCGTACCGGCCGGTGAGGCATCTGGCCCCCAACAGATGATGGGGGATGCGTGGGAGTGGACCAGCAGCGCCTACAGTGCTTATCCAGGCTATCGAGCCCCCGAAGGCGCATTTGGCGAATACAACGGCAAGTTCATGTGTAATCAGTACGTGCTGCGTGGCGGTTCATGTGCCACCCCCGCTTCTCACATGCGTATCTCCTACCGGAATTTCTTTGCCCCAGAAACACGCTGGCAGTTCACGGGCTTCCGGCTGGCTCGCGACCTCCCTATCTAATTCCCCTGACCTATCGAGAGAAAACCCTGCCATGACCACTTCCAGTGCACTGGACCTGATCGATCTGCATCCCAAGCTCGCCGACATCAAGTCGGAATGCCTGAACGGGCTGCTCGGCAAGCCCAAGACCCTGCCAAGCATGTTTCTATATGACAAGAAGGGGTCTGAACTCTTCGACGCCATCACCGAGCTGCCCGAGTACTATCCCACGCGCACGGAGATGCGCATCCTTCAGGACAACGCGTCTGATATCGCCGAGTCGGTAGGTCCTGGCGCCTTGGTGATCGAGATCGGCTCGGGTTCGAGCACCAAAACGGAGATCCTGCTCGAAGCGCTGGAAGACCCTTCGGGCTACATCCCCGTCGATATCTCCAAACAACACCTGCTCGAAGCCGCAGACCGAATCGCCGAAGACTATCCCGATCTACCGGTCCAACCCGTCTGTGCGGATTACATGAGTGAATGGGAATTCCCGGAGTGGGAGACACCCGTTCAATGCCGGATCGCGTTCTTTCCCGGCTCGACCATCGGGAACATGCATCCCGATGAATCTCGAGCTCTGCTGAAGAACATCGCCCGGATTCTTGGGTCAGACGGTCAACTGCTCATCGGCGTCGATCTGCGTAAAGACCCATCGATTCTGGTGCCGGCTTACGACGACGCTCAGGGCGTGACCAAAGCCTTTACCTACAACCTCCTGGCGCGCCTGAACAGGGAAGCAGGGACCGACTTCCATCCCCAGGCCTACGACTATCACGTCCGCTGGAATGACCAGGCCAGCCGGATCGAGATCCATCTGGTCAGCCAGAAGGACCAGGTCGTGACCATTGCCGGCGTCGAGGTTCTGATCGCATCGGGCGAGTCGATCCGCACCGAATGCTCTTATAAGTTCACCATCGATAGCTTCGCCCAGCTCGCCAGCCCCGCCTACCGACCCAATCGCGTCTGGACCGACCCCGAAGGCCTCTTCTCTTTTCACGACCTGGAGGTCGTCTGACCCAGCAAGTGCTGGCCGCATGCAACCCCACGGCCAGCGGCTTGGACGCACCGCGGGCATGGGCTATACTTCGCGACTCGGCCAAACCGAAGCCGACACGGGCCATTAGCGCAGCTGGCTAGCGCGCCTCGTTGACATCGAGGAGGTCACTGGTTCAAGTCCAGTATGGCCCATTACTTACAAGCTTTCTGGGGTATTGAATAATGTGTCTCCTCGTGAGCATGGAGTGAAAGGACTGACGTTCAACTTCTCCAAGCTGCCCACTCAGCCATTTTTCGCCGAGGCTTACGTCTCGCTTGGATGGGCACGCGTGATATCTTTAGGCAGGCTTGTCGTTTATCCAAATGAAGGCGGTCGGAGAAGCTGGCTGTTTCACAGCTGTCTCTCATTCATCTGAGTGCCTATCTCAAGAGTCTTCACGTCATCCGGAGTAGGGAACCCCCCATGAAGCAGACCGCACCCGTGTCGTCAATCCGCCAGACCGCCGCGATGCTCTCAGCCTGGCTGATGGCGGGGCTCGGCTCGTCAGCGGTCGCTGACAACCTCGTGGTCGATACCGACCTGCTCACCATCACCAACACCACCACATCGACCACCTGGGGCATTGGCCAGGGACTAGTCGGCGCCTCACATCAGAACGGAATCGCAACCTTCACCTTTGGCAGTGACTTTATCCTGGGCGCTGGCGATGTGCTGACCGGTGTCGGTTCGGCACCGGCAACGTTCCTCGTTGGCAACAACGCCATCATCGACAGCGGAGCCACCATCGACTTCTCGGCCCTCGGCACTCAGGCCGGACCGGGGGGTGGCAGCGGCGGATTGGGGATGTCCGGCGGAGCGGGTAGCACTGGCGCAGCAGGTGGTAGCGGGGCGGGTGTCCAACCATTGGTCGGCGGCGGAGCCTTCGCGTTCTTCCTCGGATTCAACCCGCCACCCGTGCCTTCGTTCCCGGGCCGAGATGGCCGTGAGGGCAGTGCGGCAACAACTGCGGACCCTGGGATCGCAGGCGGATCAGGCAGTTCTGGTTTCGGGCAGTTCGGAAGTGGCGGCGGAGCCGGTGGAGCGGCCGGCCTACCGGGCGGCAGCACGTCTTTCCTGTCAGGGGAAGGTGGCTCGGGCGGATCCGGCGGGGAACGCGGGATCTCCCTGCCCTTCGAGTTCATCAGCGGGCCACTTACTGGCAACGTACTTAAACCCACCGACGGTTCGGTCGGTGGCGAGGGCTTTGATGGACAAAACGGCGGAGCGGGCGGAACCGGGCGCGGCGGGACCAACCAGCAGAACAGCTTCAATCTCACCGGTGGAGCGGGTGGCGGCGGTGGCGGGGGCGGAGGCGGTGGCGAAGGCGGCGGCGGAGGGGGCGGCGGGGGCGGCGGGGCTTCAGGCGGCGGGGCTTGGGCCATAGTGGCAGTTCCCAACCCGACCACACCCGGCTGGTCCTTTGGCGGCACGGGCGGCATCGGCGGCAGGGGCGGCGACGGCGGAACGGGCGGAAATGGTGGCATGGGTGCCGACGGGGCCGACGGCGGTGCAGGCGGCGGTGCCTTCTCGATCGAAGCACAGGGCCAGGTGATCTATCAGGGAACCGGGCTCGCCACCGGCGGAACGGGTGGCTCAGGCACAACGGGCACCTCAGGAACCACGGGCGGAGCCGGCCAAAGCGGCGGCTTCTTCCAGAATGGCACCATCGGCCTGCCCGGCGTGCAGACCTACTCCATCCCGTTCACGCCCGTCATCTTCATCGGCCCGAACTTCCCGGGCCAGACCGGCGCCGATGGTGAAATCGGCGGAGCCGGCGGCGATGGGGGAACCGGCGGGCGAGGCGGTCACGCGGGCGGTGGCTCGGGCGGCACCATCAAACTGGTTGGAACCACCGTCTCGGGCAGCGGTTCCAGTATCGACCTCGGCGGCGGCCTTGGCGGGGACAGCAGCAGCAGCCTCGATGATGGCGGCCAGGGCCGTTTCCTTGTCGGCACCAACGCTGTCCTGCCAGGCGCTTCAGCAAAGAGTGTCTTCGGCGGTTCCGTCACAGGGCAGGACAGTTCCACCCGTGTCGGCTCATTGTCAGCCAACCCATTTATCGCCGATGCCCCGCTTGTCCCCAACCTGCCGAATCTCATCGGCGGCGCCGAAGCCTTCGGACTGACCGATCTCGACGCCACCCTCATCGAAGTCGAGCCGGGCGTCACACTCGTCAGCCAGACACCCGCGAACGCGCTGGGCGGTATCGCGCGCTACGACCCGAGCGTCGAGGGTGTCGATACTTTTGTCGGCTACGACCTGCTTGTGCTCTACAGCGCTCGCCCGGAAACACTCCAGAACCCCCGCTTCGGTGTCGGGCAGGAGGGCTTCAGCGAGCGACTGCTCATCGGCGGCTCAGCCAACGACCCGTTGTTCGGCGGTGTTGCCGATCAGGTCCTGCCCGGCTTAGAAAGTTTCGGGGTCTACACCACGCTCATCCCCGAGAACGCAGAGCACTTCTACTTCTCGTTTGAAACCGCGGGCAACGTCTACTCGGCGCAGCAGCAGATCCTGAACGACGGCGAGTTCATCTTTGTCACCGCCTCACCAGACAACCCCGTCTACGACGCCATCTGGACGACCAGTAGTAGCGGTAACTGGTCCGATCCCTCGCAGTGGACCGTCACCAACAACGAGACCGGCCTACCCCCTGGTCCGGGTGAACTCGTTGGCTGGCCGGGCTTCCCGCAGAACGTTCTTGGCGGCTACGCCTTCAACGTCGAGGTCGGCAGCCAGACCACGCCGGTCTTCGCGCAGGTCACCCAGGATGTCACGGTCGCGATCGATCAGCTCAACATCGCCAACCTCTCTTCGATCACCATCAGCCCCGGCCAGTCGCTGACGATCGAGCAGTTCGCCGAACGCTCGGGCAGCGGCAATATCACAAACAACGGCACCATCCAGCTCAACAACGCCACCGGTGCGACCGGCACGCTGCGCTTCACCGGTCCCGACATCGTGATCGAAGGCACGGGTGCCATCGCCTCATTTGGGGGCGCCCTCACTTCGCTGCAAGGCCTGCGCTCGACCGACCGCATCGTTCAGCGATCAGGGCACACGCTTTCGATCGATGGTGTCCTTGGCAACAACCAGCTGCTCATCGTGAACGAGGGCACCATCACCAACGCTCCACTCCTGGCTGGCGCCACACTGGGCGAGCTGGTCATCGATCCAACTGGCAACGCGATGCGAAATACGCCGGGCCTCGACAACAGCGGGAACATCCTTGGCGTCGCCCCGCTGACGATCCAGGACACCTTCCTGCTCAACCGCTTAGGCGGGACGATCTCCGGCACCACGATCAACCTCAACGACGTCCGCCTGCACAACGATGGCGCATTCATTGCTACCAACCTCAACATCAACAACAGCGAGGGCCTGATCGGAGGCACGGGCACCTACGACGTCACCAACCTGAGTTTCAGCCTCAGCCAGATCGCGCTCACCATCCCGCTACGCGTCAGCGGAAGCTTGAGCGGAAACAACCTAGAGCTGTACAACGACTCGGTGATTGGTGCGGCCGGGAATATCGACTTCGAGGATTCGTCTTTCTACGGCGGCACCATCGAGGTCGGCGCTCAGGCCCGCTTTGAATTTAGCAGCACCTTCCAGGATGTCGCCTTCGTCGGCACGGACCCTACCGGAAATACAAGCATCTTCATTACCGAAGCAGCGTCTGCAGGCCAACTACAGTTCCAGGGCATCGATGAAGTCTTTATCGACACACTGATTCTCGATGATGACGTGACAATGACCGTTGATGTGGGCTCAAACTTTAACGGTCTCACTTTCGGAGAGATTTTCGGCGGAGGCGATTTCAACCTCAAACTGACCGGAGACACGTCAATCACCTACTTCGAGTTCGGTAACGTGAATGACGACGACACGCTCGTCAATCTCGACGTGGGCGATGGTATTGTCAGCATGTTCGGATCTACCATCGACCCACGAGGCGACATGGATTCGGCCGTGCCCGGCTTCACGGTGAAGGGTGGCATCGAGGGAGACATGTTCCTTATCGATGGCACCTTCGACTTCCGCCAAGCCGACACCACCGAGGTATTCTCGCTAGACACGCAGGATGCAACGGTGCTCGGCGGTGAATTTATTCAAGATCGTATCGAAGCCTTCAATACCACGTTCGTTAATTCACGGCTTGCTGCTGGCTCCGAAATGGAACTCGACGGTACGCTACGCAACGTCACACTCGGCGACGCCACCGAGATCTTTGTGGGCACACTCCGCGTCGAGGGCCAACTCGGTCTCACGCCCGGGTCCTTCGTGACGTTTGATGGTGGCACCATCGTCCTCGCCAACGACGTCACCATCGACAATGGCGGCCTCCAATTCTTCGGAACAGAGCTGACCGCCGAGTCGGCTGGGACCCGTGTGGTGCTCGGGCCGAACGCGAATATCTTCTTGGAGGGAGGCGGTTTCTTCGGTACCGTCGGCAGCGATGAGATTATCTTTGAGAATAACGGCTTCATCGACTTGGGCTTCGACTCTCAGCTCGACCCCTTCGGAACCGGCGATGGCGGGACCATCGGCCTGATTAACCGCGGCACGATCACGGGCGATTCATCAAGCGCTCCGCAGCTCGTCGACGCTACGATCGACAACGAAGGTGGGTTTATCTCCGGTGGTGGTTCTTTCGTCTGGATCATCGGCGGCACAGTCGGTGACTTCGATGCAGAGGATGTCGTCCTCGAAGACCTAACCATCACCGGCTCGGTGTTCACCAACACAGGCTCGCTCGAGCTCATCGGAACGATCACCGTCGAATCGCAGGGAAGCATCCAAGCAGGGTCAGGCAACGGGCTCTTCATCGGAGCTGGCGGCGTGACCATCGAGGGTTCTGGAACAGTCAGCATCTTCGATGAGATCTTCGCCACCAACGCCGGCGACCGACTCAGCATCGGCGAGAACATTACGCTGGACCTCCAGACAGACCTCTATAGCGGTGGGGGTTTTGATCTCGGCGTGACCAACTTCGGTGAGATCACCACCAACGACCTGTTCATCGAAGGTATCCAGGGCATTGTCACGGTTCCGGGTGGGTCTTTGGTGGCGAACGAGTCAGATCCGGTGGTTGCCGAGCTCGCCAATATCCAACCGGGTGAGGAAGAGAACTTTACCGGCGATACCACCAACGCCTTCAACGAACTCCAGACTGATACCCAGTTCGTGACCAATTTCGCATTCGTCAACCGCGGGTCCCTTTTCGCCAGTTTCGTAGAACTGTCAGGGGAAGCCATGGATAACCGGAGTGGCTACATCGAAGGCGACACGCTCGGCATCGACGGCGGCGTGCTGCTCAATGGTTCCGATGGTCAGGGTGGTCCTGACGGTGAGCTGGTTTTCAACAGCATCGAACTGACCGGCGCCCAGATCCGTGGTGGGAGCATCCAAGGAAATGTCGAGATCCGCTCGGGCGGCAACACACTGCTCGAGGACGTCAGTGTCGACATCCTGATCCTCGACACATTCGGCGACAGCCTCATCCTTGGCGGCCACACATTCGTCAGTGATCTTGAGAGTTCGTCCGGAAGCATCATCGAAGTCGCACCACTTGCCAACGCCGAGCTGCCCGATCTCGACAACAACTTCCTGACCACCGGGTTGGAAATCGTTATTGACCACGCCGATGCTCAGCTCACCATCGCAACAATGAATGGCGGCTTGGAGGGGATTCAACTCACGGCCGGCCGGCTCAACGTCGGAGAGTTCATCACCTTCGACGCCGACCCCTCAACCTTCACCCAGGACGGCGGCATCTTCTCGCCGGGTGCTCAGGCCGATAGCCCCGCCAATCGCTTCGCTGGAACAGCCCGATTCGAAGGCGGGATGGGCTACGACCTCCAACCGGGCGCGATCCTGCTGCTCGAGATTGGCGATGCCCCCTTCCTCTTCGACCGCTTGCTGATCGATAGCGACAGCTCCGCCAACTTCGAAGGTCTCCTACAGATTGACCTGATTGGTAGTCGACCCGCCCCCGGCACCTCCTACCAGATCCTCGATATTGATCCAGCCGCCACCATCACCGGCTGGTTCGACACCTCGCTGATCGACACCACCCTCTGGGACATCAGCCTGCTCCAGAGCCAGGGCATCATCACGGCCCTGCAACTGCTTGGTGATTTCAATCTGGATGGCGGTCTCTCGCTCGCCGACCTCGATCTGCTCTACACAGCCGTTGGCGGCACGGACCTCACGTTCGACCTCACCAGCGACGAGATCGTTGATACCAGTGATATCACTGAATGGCTCACCGCCATCCTCGGCTCATCGCAAGGTGACGCCAACCTAGATTTGAAGGTTGATCTCATCGACCTCTCAACACTCGCCAGCAATTTCGGCCAACCGGCGACTAGTTTTGGCCAGGCCGACTTCAACGCCGATGGCGTCATCGACCTGATCGATCTTTCAACACTGGCAAGCAACTTCGGCTTCGATGCCACAGCCGTACCCGAGCCATCGGCGCTGGCCCTGCTCGCGTTGCCAACCGTGCTGATCCGTCGCAGAGCCAATGCCGCCTAGTATAAACAGCAGCTACTAGCCGAGACCTCTAGAACATGTCACGAGTCCGTCAGATCGCGACCTTCACGACCGCATTCCTCGCAGCCGTTGTCTCAACCCCGACAGCCGAGGCACTCGATTACTACCGAGTCGGCAACCAGGCCGATGCCACCGCCATCACACAACCCGGCCTGCTGCTCGCTGGCGGCGGTAGCGATGTGGATTCCGCCATGAGCTGGTTCCTGGATCGCGTCAATGGCGGGGATGTTGTCGTCATCCGGGCCTCAGGCAGCGATGGCTACAACCGCTACCTCTACGAACAGCTGCCTGGCACCTCACCAGACTCTGTTGAAACCCTCGTCTTTAGAAGTCGCTCCGACGCCAGCAATCCGTTTGCACTCAACCGTCTGCAGAACGCCGAGGGCATCTTCATCGCCGGTGGAGATCAGTCTGATTACGACGCCTACTGGCGCAACACCGTCATCGAGGACATCCTCAACCAGAAGGCGCTCGAAGGCATCCCCATCGGCGGCACAAGTGCCGGCCTCGCTATCCTCGGTTCAACCTCCTATGTCGCCCGAACGCAGTCGGTCACTTCCCAGCAGGCACTTGCCGACCCCTACCACCCCCGGGCCACACTCGAACACGATTTTCTCACCATCCCCTTGCTTAACAAAACGGTCACCGACTCCCACTACACCGAGCGAAACCGTGAAGGCCGACTCAATGCCTTCATGGCCCGCATCCTCGCCGACACCGATAGCACCGAGGCCCGGGCCATCGGCGTCGATGAAGGTGCCGCCATCACGATCGACCGCCGAGGCGACACCCGTTACCACGGTCCCGTAGGCCGCTCCGCTACGCTCCTCCGCACATTCCATCGCGATATCGACTTGCCTGCTGGCCAGCCGCTCGATCTCGAGCCCATCCTTTCCTACGAGCTCACCACAGGCGGCAGCTTCGACCTCACTAGCTGGACAGCCAACGCCGTCACCGCATCCACCGCAACATGGTTCGCCTACGACAACGGCAATCGTATCGAGCTAGGCGATCTCTTCGATATCAATAACGACAGCACCATCGACGCTGCCGATATCGATGCACTGACATCAACCCCGGCAGACCTCAACCGCGATGGCGTGAGCAATCCGGCCGACCGCACCTACCTCATCGAACGCGTCCTCGGTACCACCCTTGGCGACGCCAACCTCGACGGCACCGTCAACCTCACCGACCTATCCAGCCTGGCTTCACACTTCAGCCAGCCTTCTGTCGGCTGGTCCCAGGCCGATTTCGACGGCAGCGGAACCGTCGATCTCATCGACCTCTCGCTGCTGGCCAGCTCATTCGGCTTCGACCGAGACGCCAACCCTGCTCCTGAGCCCCAAACCGCCTTCTTGCTGCTCTTGCTGTTCGCACTGAAGCCCAAGATAGCCCAGTGAACAGCGATCTTTTCATCCAGCCGGGACCTGATAGAATAGCATCGTGTTGCGGTAGCCTGCCCGCACAGACACCCTTCTAAAACACGGAGAAATCCCACGATGAGCCTCCATCGCCACGCCTTGATCGCTATTGCACTCGGCACCTGCACCCTGCCAGCAGCAGCAGACGTCACCTACACCTTCGATGATGTCACCATCACCTCCACCCAGAATCTGGTCTTCTCCAACACCTTCGTCATCGACACCACGGTGGGCGAGACCTTCGAGGCCATCCGCCTGACCTTCGACTGGACCTCCATTGGTGACGATCCCGAAGTCAACAACGACGGCGCCTTCTCGAGAGACCTTGGCGCTACCGTGATCTCCGACAACAACTTCGTCGAATTCGGTGCCACCAGCCGGATCCCGGGCACCTTCTCGGACGACCTGCCCATCGACGACCTCGAAACCACCCAGAACTTCAGCGTGGTCGAAGGCTCGGGCAGCGGCTACAGCATCGCCTTCCAGATGTTCGACGACAGCCTGTTTGGCTCCACGAGCGTCGTTGTCAGCGACATCCGCCTCACGCTCCTGAACAACGCCATCGATGTCCCGACACTGGCCGAACTCGCTGAGCCGCTTTTCCTACCCATCAACTCGACCCTCAGCGGCGACACCAGCATCGGCAGCACCGATGACGTCGATGGCCGATTCGGCCCCGGCCCCAGCACCACCTACAACGGTCCCGATGATGTCTGGCCACTCAACTGGCCAGGCGGCGACCTGCAGCTCTCGCTCGACTTCGACGACACCATCGGCGATCTCGATCTCTTCCTCTTCGACAGCACCGATACCCTGGTCCGTCGCTCGGCCAACGTCGGTGGGCCCGAGTCCCTCATCGAGCCGGAACTGACCGCCGGCCTCTACTACGTCGTCGTCGACGGCTGGCAGGGAGACAGCGCCCCCTACGAGCTCACCGCCTCCGTCTTCGTCGAGATCGATGGCGACTACGACCTCGACGGCGCACTTGATCTGGGCGACCTCGACCTGCTCTTCGCAGAGTTGCTGCTGGATCCCATCGACCAGGACATCGCCACCTTCGACGCCAACGGCGACACCGTCCTCGACAGCGCCGACATCAGCTTCTGGGTGAGCTCACTCTTTGGCTCCGCGGACGGCGACAGCAATCTCGACGGCACAGTCGACCTCATCGATCTTTCCAACCTGGCCAGCAACTTCGGCGCAGTAGGCCAACCGCTCTACGACGCCGGCAACTTCAATGGTGACGACGCCGTCGATCTCATCGACCTGTCACTGCTCGCCACCAATTTCGGCTTCACCAACACCATCCCCGAGCCCGCCTCAGCCCTGTTGGCATTAGGCGGTCTGCTCACACTCCGCCGCCGTGGCTAAGCCACAATTCAATCACTCCCAGCATCGTGCACAACGCCGGCCTCAGGGCCGGCGTTTTTTGTTGCCACGGATGCAGCCCCATTCCCTTTATCATGCCCATCCTGTGAGCCCCCGAAGCACACCAACCCGATCCAGGCCATCACCCAGCGACCTCTCGCTGCTCAAGCGTCTGCTGTCTCTGCCCACCAGTTCCTTCCATGAACAGAACATCGCCGTCTTAGCCGCAAGAACCGCAAAGAAAGCAGGTTGGGTGACCACCGCTGATGCTTTTGGCAACCTGCTGTTGAAACCCACAGCACGCATCCGGCCCAGGCTCATCTTCACAGCGCACATGGATCACCCCGCCTTCTGGGCGCTGCGAACCATCGGCCCCAATCGACTCCTCGCTCAGTGGATGGGGCGCATCCCCACCAAAGCCATGCCCGGACAGGCCGTCCGCTTCTGGACCGCCGGCCGAAAGCTCAAAGAATCTCAACTTCCAACTCCTTGGCTCGATAGCGACCCACCCCTACGACTCTCGGGCAAACCCGTCGATGGTCGTGTCCGCCGTGTTCTGGACAGCAACGAGTTAGGCGATCCCGGACTCGTCGAGATCGACATCAAACAACCCGTTCAACCCGGATCGATCGGCATGTGGAAACTCAGCGACCCGGCCATCCGTCGCAACCAGATCCACGCACGCGCTATCGATGATGTGGCCGCCGTAGCCGCACTCCTGAGCACAATGAGGAACCTGAGCAAAGCGGGACTGTCACCGCCCATCGCCATCCTGCTGACACGCGCCGAAGAAGGGGGGTTCTTCGGCGCCATCGATCACGTCAAACAGATCAGGAATGCAAGCCAAGCGCCCACCTATATCACGCTCGAAATGTCGATGGCTCGCCCTGAAGTCCTCGTGGGTTCAGGCGTCGTGATCCGGCTCGGCGATCGCCAGACAACCTACGACCCCCCCACCGCTAACTGGCTGTCAAAGACCGCGAGCGAGTTGGCAGACACCGACCCCCGCTTCACGTATCAACGCCAGCTCATGCCCGGCGGAACCTGCGAGTCGACCGTGTTCCAGGCTGCCCTCGGTCGAGCCGGTGCCCTCTGCCTCCCCCTCGGCAACTACCACAACCTGACACCCTCAGGCTCAATCGGCCACGAATACATCAGCCTGGCCGACTACCGGGACCTCATTACACTTTGCACCCACCTCGCCACGCAACCACGAGGCAGCAAAGACACCAGCCTCGAAACGTTCCACAAACGCTGGCGCTCCTTCGCCGATCGCCACCAACACCTCTACCACCACCCCGACGCCCCCGCGAGCTTGCCATGAAGCAATCACTCCTCACAGCATTGGCCATCCTCATCGGCATCTGCCTGGCCAACCCCCTCAAAGCACAAGCGCCCACCAACGGCCACCTGCTTATCATCGGCGGCGCTCTCGACTACGAAGACCCGAAGATCTACCACCACTTCCTTGATTTAGCTCGACAGAACACGAAACAGCGACCGGTACGTATCGCCGTGATTCCCACCGCATCCGGCAACCCCGAACGGTCCGGGCGACTCACGGCCGAAGACATCCTCAAGCACGCGGCCACACACCCCTCGTATGAGCACTTAAAGATTGACGATCATCTTCGCGTCTCAATCCTGGAGATCACGACAGCCAACCCGGAAGCCGCACACGACCCCGATATCGTTGCTCAGATCGATGCTTCCGATGCCCTCTGGTTCACAGGCGGCGACCAGTCCCGCATCACCGCCGTCTTCCGACCCGAAGCTGGCGACACGCCTGCCTTCCGCGCCGTACGTCGGCTGCTCGAGCGCGGAGGCGTCGTCGCCGGCACCTCCGCCGGCGCCGCCATGATGCCCGAGCGCATGATCCGCTGGGGCAACTCCGAAGAGGCCCTGCTGATCGGCCGCTCCGACGTCATCGAAGACCGAGGCGTCGGCGTCGGTCAGGGCATGGGCCTGATGGATGATGTCATGATCGATCAGCATTTCTTGGAACGTCAAAGAATGGGCCGCCTGATCGTCGGAATGCATACCGAAGGGATCTGGCTCGGGCTGGGTATCAACGAGAATCGAGCGCTGGCTGTTGACCTCCACGAGGGAACCGGCAAAGCCATCGGCCATCACGCCGTATTTGTTGTCGACAACCGATATCGCAGCAACGACCCCAGAGAACGGCTGATGACAGATGGCTACCGGATGTCCCTGCTGAGTGATGGCGATGAGATCGAACTCGCCACAGGTTTGATCCACACGCATCGCGAGAATGCAGAGTTTGAATCAACAACCTTATTTGGTGAAGCCATGGGTGCACCCGATAATGTGGTCGTCATTCCTGTCTGGGATCGATTCCATCGATCGACCACCGACGCGGTTTTTTATGCCCGCGTCCATATCAGCCGCGACTTCTTTCCCGAACCCGATGTTCGTCAGGCAGCTAAGCGACTCCGGGCCGAGATCGATGAGCAGCTCGCAAATCTCCAGTTAACCGAATCTCCACCACCAATAGCCTGGGACCCTTGGAACGAGACCCTTCAGGACACCCCCGAATGAATCAGCCAGCCCCCAAAGCCTGGGCCATGCCGCCCGCCCTGGTCATCCTGAGTTTCGTCCTCCTCTTCGCCGCGGTCGCCTCACTCGTGGTGCCTCGCGGCAGCTTCGAGCGCGAAGACCGCTTCTTCCCCACGCTCCATCGTGTCACCATCACCACACCTGACCCCACCCCAACCGTCCTCGCCTTCACCAACGGTCTCGATCCCGAAGACACCTGGACCGCACTCGACCCCGAAAGTCGACTGCCCATCGATGACCTCACCGCTTATGTCGATCGCGACGTCCTGCTCGCTGGCTCCGATGGCTGGAACCGCACGGTGGTTCTGCCCGGCACGTACCAGTCACTAGCGGACGAAAGCCAGGCCAGCCTCAACGACATCCCCGCCGTGCTTGGCCGCGTGCTGCTAGCACCCATCCTCGGCCTGCAGGACAAAGCCTCCATCATCGGCTTCGTGCTGCTCATCGGCGGAGCCTTCGGCGTCATGCTTGGCACAGGTGCCATCGACCGCGGGCTCCGCGACGCCGTCCTCGGCCTCGAACGCGCCCGCCTCCGGCTGCTCGTCATCCCTATCAGCTTCGCCCTCTTTGCACTCGGCGGGTCGGTCTTCGGCATGGGTGAATCAACGATCGCCTTCGTCCTCGTCACCATCCCGCTCGCCATCCGCCTGGGCTACGACACGGTGACAGGCGTTGCGATGTGCTACTTCGCCTCGCAGATCGGCTTTGCCGCCGCGTTCATGAACCCCTTCACGCTCGGCATCGGCCAGTCCATCGCCGAACTGCCTTACCTATCCGGCTTCAACCTCCGAGTTATCCTCTGGGGCCTCTTCACCACCCTCGGTATCGCATTTGTGCTCTGGCACGCCGAACGCGTCCGTCGTGACCCGACGCGCTCGCCAACCCTACAGCTGGATATCGAGCGCCGCCAGCACGCCGAAGCCGTCACCACCAGCCACGACCCACTCACGACACGCGACATCCTCGTGCTGATCGTGACCGTCGGCTCGATGTTCCTCGCCGCATGGGGCGTCTCCAGTTGGGGCTGGTACATCAACGAGATGGCCGCCATGTTCGTCGGCGCCGGTCTGCTAGCCGGCCTCGTGGCTGGCCTCGGACCCACCGCCATCGCCAACCGATTTGTGTCAGGTGCTTCCCTGATGATCGAGGCCTGCCTGATCATCGCCGTATCAGCAGGCGTCGTCATCGTGCTCTCTCAAGGCCAGGTGCTCGACACCCTCCTCCACGCCCTCGCCAACCCGCTCGACGCCCTTCCAGGCTGGCTGGCCCCAACTGTCATCATGCTCGTCCAGGCCTGCATCAACTTCTTCGTGCCTTCAGGTTCGGGCCAGGCCGCCATGACCATGCCCATCGTCGCCCCGCTCTGCGACCTCGTCTCGATCGATCGCCAGATCGGCGTGCTTGCCTTCCAGTTTGGTGACGGCCTCGGCAACACCCTCATCCCCACCTCAGCGGTGCTGATGGGCGTCCTCGGCGCAGCCCGCGTCGACTGGGCCACCTGGGTCCGGTGGGTCTTCCCCTTCGTACTCTTTCTGCACCTGATTGCCGCCGTCGTCCTAATCGCCGTCACACTCGGACCAGCAGCCTGGCTGCAGTAAGCAGCATACTGCTTACCCTTGGCCCGGAACAGCATCGATCAAAACGAATCAGGCAAGCTCTTCCACCGACGGGCACGTGCACGCCGGATTCCTGTCACCATAAGCGTTATCCGTCCGAGAGATCGGAGGCCAGAACTTGCGTGCACGTACCCAGTCAAGCGGATAGGCCGCCTGCTCCCGAGAATAAGCACGATTCCAGGCATCCGACATCAGGTCTTCCGCCGGATGCGGGGCCCGCTTGAGCGGGTTGTCGTCACGCGGCCACTCCCCTGCAGCAACCCGGTCGATCTCACGACGAATCTGAATCATCGCATCGCAGAAACGATCCATCTCCTCGAGGTCTTCCGACTCCGTCGGCTCGATCATCAGCGTCCCCGCCACCGGCCAGGACATCGTTGGCGCGTGAAACCCGAAGTCCATCAACCGCTTCGCGATGTCCTCCACGGTCAGACCCGCAGCAGCTTCAAACGGACGACAATCGACGATGAACTCGTGTGCCACTCTGCCGGTCTTGCCCGTAAACAGCACCGGGTAGTACTCTGCAAGCCGCGTGGCCATGTAATTCGAACTCAGTATCGCCGTCGCCGTCGCACGCCTGACCCCCGCCAGCCCCATCATCCGCAGGTACATCCAGGAGATCACCAGAATCGACGCAGACCCATAGTTGGCCGCGGACACAGCACCTACATGGTTACCCTGAGCCTCCAGAGGATCACCCGGCAGATAAGGGCGCAGATGAGCAGCTACCGCAATAGGCCCGACGCCAGGACCACCCCCGCCATGCGGAATGCAGAAGGTCTTGTGCAGATTCAGGTGACAGACATCCGCCCCGTAATCACCCGGCCGGCACAACCCCACCTGAGCGTTCAGATTCGCCCCATCCATATATACCTGCCCGCCATGCTCGTGGACGATCGCGCAAGCCTCCGCCACACCCGGCTCAAACACGCCATGCGTGGATGGGTACGTCACCATCATGGCCGCCAGCCGATCCGAATGAGCCTCAGCCTTCGACCGCAGATCGTCGAGGTCGACATCGCCATGCTTGTTGCAACTCACCGGAACCACTCGCAGCCCGGCGATCACCGCTGAGGCCGGATTCGTCCCATGAGCCGATGTCGGAATGAGCACCACGTCACGCTCAGACTGACCATTGGCGGCGTGATAAGCCTTGATTGCCAGCAACCCCGCATACTCGCCCTGCGACCCCGCGTTCGGCTGGAGCGATGCCCCATCAAATCCCGTCAGCTCCGCCAGCCAGTGCTCCAGCTGACCGATCATCGACTGGTAGCCCCGCGTATGCCGCTTGGGTGCATACGGGTGCAGGCCATTCCAGGTGTCCCACCCAATCGGTGCCAACTCCGCCGCCGCGTTCAGCTTCATCGTGCAACTGCCAAGCGGAATCATCGACTGTGCCAGCGTCAAGTCCTTACGCTCCAGACCGTCGATATAGCGCAACAACCGTGACTCACTCCGATACGCATGAAACACTTCATGCTCCATCAGCCCACCCGTTCGCTTGAGCGAGTTAGGCAAGTCGCCCGCCTCGTCAACCAACGCATCATTGACACCCAACGCACGCAGCACACCCAGCAGGTTCTCGTCTCGCGTTGTCTCATCAACACTGATGCCAACACGCCGTTCATCAATCCGTCGAAGCAGTAGGCCCTCTGCCTCAGCCGCTGCAAGTACAGCATCGCTTTCGGAAACGGTCACCACGATGCTGTCGAAGACCGGCCCCTCAGACACTTCGAGTCCCGCCGCCTGGAGCGTTTGCCGAAGCCGCTCGGCAGACGATCGCACACGCTCCGCAATCTCCCGTAGCCCCTCCGGCCCGTGATACAACCCGTGCATCGATGCCACCACCGCCAGCAGCACCTGCGCCGTGCAGATGTTTGAGGTCGCCTTGTCCCGACGGATATGCTGCTCACGCGTCTGAAGCGTCAACCGCAGGGCACGACGACCCGCCGCGTCCTTTGAGACACCCACGATCCGACCCGGGACCTTCCGCAGATGAGCCTGCTTGGTCGCGAAGTACGCCGCATGCGGGCCACCATAACCCAGTGGCACACCAAATCGCTGAGCCGAACCGATCGCGATGTCCGCGCCTTCCCCGCCCCATGCACTCGGCGGCTGCAGCAGCAACAGTGATAACGGATCACACGCGGCCACAACCAGGCAGCCCGCCTCGCGCGCCTGCTCACACAATCCATCAAAACTGTCGATCCGACCAAATGTATCCGGCCGCTGAACGAGCACGCCCGCCACCGCTTCAAGGTCAGCTTCGGCCAGCGAATGAGGATCGACCACACGAAGCTCAACGCCCATCGACCCACAGCGTGTCCCCAAAACCACAAGCGTCTGAGGATGACACCGATCCGAAGCCAGAAACACACGCCGCTGCCCCTTGGCCACCGACACGCAAAGACTCATCGCCTCAGCAGCCGCCGTTGCTTCATCCAGCAACGAGGCGTTCGCCACAGGCAAACCCGTCAACTCCGCGATCATCGTCTGAAAGTTCAGGAGAGCCTCAAGACGCCCCTGGCTGATCTCTGACTGGTACGGCGTATAAGCCGTATACCACCGCGGGTTCTCAAGAATGTGCCGCTGAATCGCCGGCATCGTTACAACCCCGTGATACCCCTGGCCAATCATCGGCTTGAGCACCACGTTCTGGTCGGCCAGGGCCCGCAACTCAGCCAACGCCTGAGGCTCATCCACCGCATCAGGCAAGTCAGGAACACCCGAAGACCGAACCCCAGCGGGCACCACCTCATCCATCAACTGGTCGAGGGTCGACAGGCCCAGCACCGAGAGCATCCGCCGCTCGGCATCGGGAGAAACCCCCACGTGCCGGCGCTCGAAACCACTCGCGGGCTGCCCACCCAGCGGGGTCATCTCTAACACCGTCTCACTGCCAGCCCGTTCGCCATGTTTCATCATCATCGTCATAGAAGGTCTGCATCCTGCCTTGACCATAGGGAAGAAAAGGATGGAATTCAGCAAACGGCCGGCTACACGCACCCCGCCAGCACGCGTAAGCTCAGAGCATCATGCCCAAGACCAATGCCGAACTGGCCGCAATCCTACAGGAGATGGCTCACCTGCAAGAAATCCTGGGTGCCAACCGCTTCAAGGTGATCGCTCTCCAAAAAGCCGCCCGCACCGCCGAGGACCACCCCACACCACTGGCCTCTCTCCCCACCGCCGAACTCCTGGACATCGACGGCATCGGCAAAGGCGTCGCCGGCCGAATCACCGAATGGGCAGAAACTGGCGATATCCAGGAACGCAAAGACCTCCTCGCCAAAATCCCCACCGGGCTCCCGGCCCTGCTCTCCGTCTCCGGCCTTGGCCCGAAGACAGTCCAGCTGCTCTGGAAAGAGGCCGACATCACCTCGATCGAAGACCTCAAACAGGCCCTCGAAGACGACCAGAAATCGGCAGAAGTCGCCGCGATCAAAGGCCTTGGCGAAAAGAAACTTCAGGCCATCCGCAAAAATCTCGCGTTCCTCGATTGCTCAGCCGGCCGCGTCCGGCTGGGAACGGCCATGACACTCGCCAAAGCAGTGCTAGAGGCAGTTAAAGGCTTCGAGCACGTCGACGAAGCCGTCTACGCCGGCAGCCTGCGCCGGGGTAAAGAGACCATCGGCGACATCGACATCCTCGTCCGTACCGATGCCGATGAGCCCAAACGCAAGAAGATGGCCAAGGCGTTCAACAGGCTGGACCTCGTGACCGAGATCCTCGCCGAGGGCGCGACCAAGGCCTCCGCCCGTATGCAGAGCCACCCTGACGGCCCAGAGATACAGGTCGATCTCCGCATGGTTCCCAGCACCAGCTTCGGCGCCGCCCTCATGTACTTCACCGGATCCAAGGAGCACAATGTCCGCCTGCGCGCCCGCGCCCAAGACCGCGGACTCTCGCTCAACGAATACGGCCTCTGGAAAGGCAAAGCCCCTCAGCAGGGCCAAGGCGACACCAAACAACTCGTCACCGGTGCCGCCGAAGAAGACGTCTTTGCCGCCCTCGATCTGGCCTACGTCCCTCCCGAACGCAGAGAAGACCGAGGCGAGATCGACCAGGCCCAGAAGGCCTTTGAGAGCAAAAACCGAAAGCTCCCCAAGCTGATCGAGCAAGCCGATATCCTCGCCGACCTGCACACACACACCACAGCCAGCGACGGCAGTCTGTCGATCGATGAGATGGCCGAAGCCGCCATCGCACGGGGGCTCAAGATCCTGGCCATCACCGATCATTCAAAGAGCCAGGTCCAGGCCCGTGGACTCTCTGAAGAACGAATCCGCGAGCACATCCAGGCCGTCCGCGAGGCCAACAGCCGCTTCGGCAGGAAAATCACCCTGCTCGCCGGCAGCGAAGTCGACATCCTCGCCGATGGCAGCCTTGACTACCCTGACGATCTGCTCGCCGAGCTCGATATCGTCGTGGCCTCACCCCACGCCGCACTCTCGCAAGACCCAGACACAGCCACGGCCCGGCTGATTGCCGCCATCGAACACCCCCACGTCCACATCATCGGCCACCCGACCGGCAGGCTCATCAACCGCAGAGAGGGCCTGAGTCCCGATATCACAGCTATCATCGACGCCGCAGAAGCTCATGGCGTCGCCCTCGAAATCAACGCCAATCACTACCGGCTCGACCTCCGCGACACCCACGCCACCCTCGCGATCGAAGCCGGCGTGCCCCTCGCCATCAACACCGACGCCCACAGCCAGCAGGATTTCAATCAGCTCCAGTACGGCATCCTTACCGCCCGCCGCGCCGGCGCCACCGCCAATGACGTGCTCAACGCCTGGAAGCCCAGGAAGGTTCTTGACTGGCTGGGATCACACAAAAAATAGCCCCGGGCCGAGACCCGGGGCCAAATCACATCAACAAAAGAGTCGCTGGCTATAGCAGCGTCTCGACTTTCGGCAGCTCACCAACAATCGGCCCCAGGTAATCCTTAAACGAAGCATCGATGTCACAGCCATCCACGATGTACTTGGGATCCAGTGTCTTGGTCTTCGCCGCCACATCCGTCAGCTCGATCCGTTGATACTCGACGGTGTATGGGTTGTCCGAGGTCCGAACGATCGCGATCGATCCGTCAATGTCGCCACTCGTCGCCAACTCCGCCGCCTTCCTGCCGGAACCACGAGCCTCGCGCGCGTCCGCTTCCGAGACCACACCCGCAAAGCAGCGCTGCAGATACCCGAACGTGTCCGCACGCACCCGCTTCGCACCCAGCTTCTCCTTAATCAGGTTTGCGAGCAGATCCCCAAGCGCCCCCGTGCCCGACAACTGCACGTTCCCGTGCGCATCCTTCTCCACATCCTTCGCGAGCTTGGTCACCAACGGCTGCCCGTCCGAATCGTGAATGCCCTCCGACACCGCGATCAGACAACGCCCACGCTCCTTGAAGACGCGGTCGACATCCGCCAGAAACTTCTCCTCGCTGAAAGCAACCTCCGGGACATAAATCAGGTGCGGGCCATCTGCCGCAGATCGACGACCGAGCATGGAAGCCGCCGTGAGGAAACCCGCGTGCCGGCCCATGATGACGTTGATCTTGATCCCGGGCAACGCAGCATTATCAAGGTTGTCGCCCATGAAGGCCTGAGCCACAAACTTCGCCGCGGAACCAAAACCCGGCGTGTGGTCATTCTTCACCAGATCGTTATCGATGGTCTTTGGCACGTGGAAGCAGTGCATCTCATAGTCCTGTGCCTTTGCCATCTCATTCACAATCCGGCAGGTGTCCGAAGAATCGTTCCCGCCGATGTAGAAGAAGTAACGCACGTTCTGCTGCTTGAAAACCTCGAAGATCTTCTCGCAGTACGCCGCGTCAGGCTTGTCCCGTGATGACCCCAGACCCGCGGAAGGCGTCGCCGCCAAAGCATCAAGCTGCGCCTGACTCAGGTCCTGCAACTCGATGAAGTCGTTCTTGATAATCCCGCTCACCGCGTGCCGAGCCCCCAGGATCTTCTGCACGCCCGGCTTGCCCTTCAGGCCCTCAATCACACCAACCAGCGACTGGTTAATGACCGCGGTCGGGCCACCTGACTGACCAATCACAGCGTTGCCCTGTAAAGATGTCGTCATCTTTCACATCCTCGAATTAGGAGGTATTTAGTTTGATTTCGGCCGGTCTGGCCGAGACGGTGGGTGGCGAATTATAAAGGATTGAACGGTTTGTTTTTCAGACCACCTCCTTCAGCCGCCTTCAGCCATACCCAAGCGATATCGATAAGGACCCTCAGAAGATCATGCCCCTCCTTAACGCCCCCGATCTTAACGTCAGCACACTGGGACCAGCGACCCACCCATCTCCGCTGCCCGCCGCCCAGATGCTCCGATTGGCCGATGAATCCGGCCCCAACACCACCGACCGCCTGCTCTATCACGACACCCTCCGGGCCCTGCAAGCACTCCCCAAAGATCAGACACCACCTAGCTTCGAAGTCGCAGGGGCCTGGCCGGAGCTCTACTTCTACCCCGCCAGCACAAGAGCCGGAATCGTCACCTGTGGCGGTCTCTGCCCCGGACTAAACGACGTCATACGCGGGCTCGTCATGGTGCTCCACCACCGCTACCAGGTCACACAGATCGACGGCTATCGTTACGGCTACGAAGGGCTGAACCCCAGCTTCGGACACACCCCCCTCGAACTCACGCCCGACGTCGTCGAGAGCATCCACAAAGATGGCGGAACCATCCTGGGCTCGTCACGCGGACCCCAGGACATCGACACCATGCTCGATTACCTCGTCGAGCGCGAGATCAACATCCTCTTCACCATCGGCGGCGATGGCACCCAACGCGGAGCCCTCGCCCTGTCCCAGGCAGCACGACAACGAGGCCTCAGCATCGCCATCGTTGGCATCCCGAAAACGATCGATAACGACATCTCCTATGTCGAGCAATCCTTCGGATTCCAAACCGCCTTCACCCGCGCTTACGCCGCCATAGAAACCGCCCACAACGAAGCCCGCGCCGCCCGCCAAGGCATCGGGCTGGTCAAGCTCATGGGACGCCACTCGGGCTTCATCGCCGCCTACGCCTGTCTGGCCAGCAACGACGCCAACTACTGCCTGATCCCAGAAGTCAGCGTCCCGCTCGATGGTGACAACGGCCTGCTCCATCACCTCAAACAACGACTCGATCGCCGCGGCCACGCCGTCATCGTCGTGGCAGAGGGCTTCGGCCAGGAACACCTCCAACCCACAGGGACCGACCGCTCAGGCAACAAAAAACTCGCCGACATCGGCCCCTACCTGATCGACAGAATCAAGCAGACCATCCCCGATAGCGCCATCAAGTACGTCGACCCCAGCTATCTCATCCGCGGACTGCCCTCGACCCCGCACGACAGCGTGCTCTGCTTCCGCCTCGCCGCCTATGCCGTCCACGCAGCCATGGCAGGCCGCACCGAGATGATCGTCGGCAAGTGGCACGGCCGCTATCTCAACATCCCCATCCCAGCCGCCATCGCCAAACGACAACAAGTCAATCCCCAGGGCGAACTCTGGTTCAGCGTCCTCGAAGCCACCGGCCAACCCCGCTGGGGACTCTAAGCAGCGCATCGCTGGCAAAACAGCACAGATTCAACCGCTGCGTTGACACACCGGCATTCAAGACCACCTCCATCCACCATGACAACACCGAAGCCCACGAAGGAGCCCGCTCAGATAGCAGAGTCACGACGGCACGAAAGCAGCCGCCAAACACCCATAGCGATCCAAACGCCAGTCGAGGGCGTTGGCACCGGTTCGCCAAGCCTGGCGATCCACCCTTCCATCTGGCCGCTGGGATTCACGCCCGTCCCCGCAACCGTCAGGCCATCATCTGAAACACCCCTCGCCGGACCAAGGCGCCACCCGGCGAGATCGAGACCGAGGTCATCAACCAGATACTCATTGAGTAGCCGCATCCCCTCGCCCTCACGCCAGATAAACGCCTCAAACATCCCGCCACCAGCAGCCACCACCTCACCCACCACGACAGAACCATCCGCACTGACGCCATAGGCACGACTCAGCTCACTTCCACCCGCAAGATCACCCAGAGCCCGCATGCCCGTATCGCTTGTCCAGATGAAAGCAGCGTCCCGGTCGCGTCCAAACGGATCACGGCTGGCTGCTGAGCTGAAACCCACCACCGTGCCGCCATCAGCACTCACATCGAGAGCGATGCTGTTCTCATCCCCACCCGGCAGATCACCCAGACCCGACATGCCCCCATCGGCAGTAAAGACAAACGCCTCGTTCCTGCGCCCGCTCCCGTTCTGACGCGAGCTCTCGCTGTACCCCACGATCACCGAGCCATCATCACTCGCAGCATAAGCCCGGCTAAACGCGGTCCCCCCGGGCAAGTCTCCGAGACCAACCATGCCCGTCCCTTGCTGCCAGGCAAAACCCTCGACCCTATTCCCACCATTCAACCCAGTAGCTCCGCTGTACCCGACCACCGTTTGTCCGTCCCCGCTCACACCCTGAGCGAAACTCACCTCTTCCCCACCCGGCAAGTCACCCAGCCCGGACATCCCATCTTCAAACGTCCAGCGAAAAGCCTCGTGCTTCGGTTGCCCGTCGCCGGCCAGGGCACCGCTGTAACCAACCACCACAGAACCATCACCATTCACGCCCAGGGCAAAGCTGTCATTCCGCCCGCCCGGCAAATCGCCAAGGCCGATCATTCCCAAATCAGGACGCCAGAGAAACGCCTCGGTGCGCGCACCCGCAGGCCCCAGGCTCCCGCTGCTCCCAACCGCCACCCGCCCATCCCCACTCAACGCCTGTACCGAACTGAAGCTCGATCCTCCCGGCAGATCACCCAACCCCTGAAAACTCACCGCGTCGGCATCCCGCGTACCGACCCCGACCGACAGACAGACCAGCGCTAAAGCCACACTGCGATTCATCCAGCCATCCTCCAGACCCAAAAACCGCCCGCCATACCAAGCCTTCAGGATGGATAAGCATGCACCGGACCACCACCAAGGCAAGCCTCAACCCGCCAAAACGCGCACCTGACATACCCCATGACACAAGTAGCCATACCAGCAAGTGCAAACCTAACCGCTAACAGAACATCCAGGTTTCCCAGTCTGCCCAAGCCGCCTATACCATCCTCACGACTCGGCTATGCATCAGCCAACAACCACCAGCCGGGAGACCCGACCCTCGCGACGCATGATCGAAGCACTCAAATCGCGAGGCAGATCATGCCCCGAGATGGTTTGCACCCCGCCTTCAGGCTCATGCACTTCGATCACCGGATCCTTGCCGCCACGCCTGTAAACGACAGGCGTCTGACAGATCGTCAACGCCAGTTCATCAAGCTGCAGATCAAGACGCGCAAGTTCGCCTCGCAGGTCGTGGTAAACAAGCTGACCGGGCTCCCCAAGCCACTCAGTCTCATCGATCGCCTCGAACGCAAAACGATAGCATCCACCCTCAACCCGAATCCCTAACTCGTACCAACGCGTGATGACCTCCTCCTTCACCTGACCCGTCATGCCCGGCTGACGCGCTCCCGTTGCCCAGGCCGAGTGCGAATAAGCATCAAGCGGGAATGCGCCATACTCACTCGCCGTCTTATTGAAGCCCAACCCCGAACGGATGTCGCGATACAACGTACGCAACCGCTCCCCGCTTTCCGCAGAAACCGTACGGCCGCCCGACTCTTGGGCCGCCAGCAACAGCTTCGCAACCATGTGCCAGTAGATGCAGCCGTTCCCCTCGTAAGCAAACATGCTCCCCGATCTGCCCGTATAAGAACGATGCCGAAAAACCTCTTCGTGTAATCTGAACAACGCCAGCCTTGCCTCCCGGGAAAGCCCTTCGCAGCCATCCATCACCTTCTCTAAAGCCTTGCGATTGGTGATCGACCCTACAAACCGCATCGCGCCCCCGTCATCCCGCTGTATCACACGCCCATCGCCAGCCGCTTCGAGCTCGCGAAGAAGTGGATAGCGAGAAACCACGTCCTCAGGCACGCGACCCCGATCAAGAAAACCAGGCATCTCACGCCTCGGATACAGCATGAAGGTCTTCTGATCGTCCCTGTACAGGGACGATGCAAAGAGTGCCTCCAGCAACGCTATCGCCTCCTGGTCACCGAGCGCACCCGATGAAAGCACCGCCACCTGGCCCTCCAGCATGAGCGGCAGCCGCTGAATCTCAGCCGACCCCTCATCAAGATTGATCACGTTGTAGCTGTAGTAGAGTTGGTCTTCGCGACGATTGGCCGCAAGCCCTTCGCGACTGATCGCCCTGGCATCCCGCAACAACGCAACCAGACGCTCGCGATCGATCGAAACCGGATCCCCAGGGCCACTCGTATACACCTCGTTCCGGTAAGCCTCGAAGCAACGACCAAGCCGATCCATCGCCGCCTTCCGATCCACATCCGACATCCGCTCACCAGCCCGTGAAGCGATCTCCCCCAGCCCTTCAGCGAGACCCGTCAACCAGGCCAGCACCCGCTCCGAAACCACCAGGGCCTCAGACGGCACACGCTCGGCCAGTGCCTCGATAAAACCTGCGTAACGGTGCAGATAGGCAAGTGTCACTACCGAGATGCCGTAGCCCGCCAGCGCATTGTTCGCGTCATTCCACTCGGGACGCTGGGTGTTCATCCAGATCCCACCCTCAGGAACCAGGTTGGACAGCTTGCTCAGCAGCGGGACCAGAAGCTTCTCCAACAACCCCACGTGATGAACCTCACCTTTCGTGTCCAACAGCAAGCGCCCATCGGTCCCCAACCGTTCGACACGAACTGAAATCGCGCGGTCGAGTTCCGCGTCAAACAGGATCGTATCCCTCGGGTCTCGCACCAAATCGGCATAGGGCTTGATGCGATAAGGAACGTCCGCATAGGAGTAACACCGCCAACGCAGCATCTGCTCAAGCGCATCCGGATCGTGCTTGTCCAGTAATTCGAGCAGACGCAGCAGATAGATCAGCTGGTGGTCGCCCCAGTACCCGATGTTCGCCCAGGGATCCTCGGGGTTAGGCTTCTCCCAGTCGATGCCATCCCGCGTGATCCGATAGGGGTTGAACCCATCGACCGTGGACGCATTGACGAACTTGCTGATCATCTGAGGCAGAAACCCCGGATAACTCAGCGCCAGCGCTTCCCAGTTCTGGAAAATGTCCCGCCAGTTCCCCTGATGATTCAGAACCGGCTCCCCATGCTCATCCTGCACATGAATCGCGAAGTAGTTCCACGGCCGACTCGGGTCACCATGCCGGCGGCCAAAAGTCAGCGGCAGATACTCCAACAACAGGCGCTGCACATTCGGATCACCACCAGTCCGGACACGTTCAAGAAGCTCCAGAACGCTGACCTTCTCCCGACCCTCTACCAGAGCCTCGATCGCGGCCACGGCCGGTCGGTGCCTTGTCTCCGTAAAATCCAGCAGATCGGCCGCAGGCGCCGCGTAATGCTCAACCGGAACCCCCCCTCGCGCATTGTTGAAAAGCACATTGCTGACATGATGAGCGCTACTGACCGAATCGCCGGTCACCTGTGCCGCATCCGCGCTATCCACATTCCTGAGCAGAGCACCATGCGTGCGCTCGAGCGCACCCTCGATCGCAAGTACAGCCTCACCCTCGCGACCCAGCATCTGCTGCAAGGCAACAACCTGGCGCTGGCTGCGACGAGAATCCAGCACCACATGCCAGGTGCGTCGCTCACCCGGTTCAAGCCGGAAGCCGCTCTGAACCAGATACGCACTCCGCTGACCCTGAAGCAGGTGACACGCACCAATCGCCTCCCCATTCACAAAACGCTCAACGTCATGCACATCTAGCGTCAACGCCCGAAACGGCAAGCCCGTAGCCCAGGCCGTATTGGCATAGAGCGCCTCAGACGGCTCGGTCGAATCCACAATGCAGGAGGTCAGCGAGATCGTCGTCAACCCGGTATCCGGCAGAGCCTCGGCCTGCGTGTACGCATCAATCAGACAGGACGCCCGAGACAGTGTCGACAACTCGATATTCGCCGGCAACAATCCACGAAAACCATCCAACACCTCAACCTCCACCGACTCGGTCTGCGAGGTGTTCTCCAGCGTCACCGTCCGAATCAGACCCAGCTCAGCCGTCGGAGCCAGCTGCGCTCGGTAGAGCAGGCCATGCTCCCGATGATGCTCCTCGGCCATCAGCCGATCGCCCAGCACCGTCTTAGCCAGCGACCGAGACCGCTGCTCATCGGCAGCCCCCTCAAGCGGTCGCCAGACATCCGCTTCCCCACCTCTCGACACCCGAAGCACACTGACAGGTCCCGTATGCCCGTGCGCCTGATGGATCTCGTTGTCGGTGACATACGGAAAGAGGCAGTAGGCCGGCTCCACCCGCCCCGCAGTCAACGAACCCATCGAGGAGACAAAACACCACATGTCCCCCTCGGACAACAAACTCACCAGAAACGGCTCCATCCCTTCGAAGCCAGTGATCCGGTAAGCCGGATGCCCGGAAATCTCACACATCCCCTCGCCATCGGCGTGGCCACCCGCCGATGAAAATGCAGGCTGGGAACCGGTGGGTACAGCAGTGGTCATAGGTAACTCCGTAAGGTCGCAGATAACCGGATTCTCGCCGGGAAGGAAGAGGCACCCAGCCGTCAGCCGCAAGAACGCGCCGCCTGACCCTGGTGCTACATACGGATCACGCTCGAAGAGCCATGCCTCTACATGGTTCCAATTCTAAAGGATCGCACCCCTCAAACGAACCAGACCAGACCATGAAACAAGTAACACCCCCCTGACAGGGTCCTGAGAGCATCAACCCACGACCTCAGCCGCCCTCTTCAGAGCCTCGACACGCGACGCGTAGAACTGCAGATCAACCCCGCCCGTCTGCCCAAACCGTGAGAGGCGCTCCCGCGTCTGCCCCTCGTTGGCACAAATAAAGATGGGCACACCCGCAGCACGAGCCTCTCGGACGACGTTCTCCAAAGCCAGAGCCACCGTCGTGGAGAGCAACGGCACATCCAGAAGATCCAGCACCAGAACCCGAGCCTCCTTCAGCGCCTCGTGCTCACGGGAGATCGCCTTGGCCACACCAAAGATCATCGGGCCACTCAGGTGCAGCAACAGAATCTGCCCGCCGCCGCGCTCGAACCACACGCGCTCCTCAGGCGTTAAGGGCAGCTCCTCATCACTCGTCGTGATCGTCCGGATACCAGAGGCCTGCAACCGGGTCAGGCGATCGATCGTCAGGATGTTCGCAACAAACACCCCCACACCCACGGCAACAATCAGATCGACAAACACCGTCAGCGACATCACACCATACATGATGAGCGTCGCCGACCGAGACACATGATGAGCGCGCTTGAGGAAACTCCAGTCCAGAATGTCAAAACCCACCTTGAAAGCAATCGCCGCCAACACCGCCATCGGGATACTCTCCAGCAGCGGCGCAAGCACCAACACAATCAACAACAGAATCAAGGCACGGATAATCGCCGCCACCGGCGACTTCGCCCCAACCTGAATGTTCACCACCGTGCCCATTGTCGCACCGGCACCCGGAAGCCCGCCGAACAAACCCGAGGCCAGATTGGCAACCCCCTGCCCGATCAGCTCTCGATCCGAGTCATGCTGCTTCCGCGTCAGGCTGTCCGCGATCATCGCCGTGAGCAGCGTATCAATACAGCCAAGCACCCCGAGAATCATGCCCTCAAACAGAATCAGGCTCAGCTGCTCAGCCGTAAACACAGGCAGCTGAAATGCTGGCAGGCCCATGGGTATTTCCCCAATTCGCCTCAGGTCAGCCTCCGCAAAAAACGCCAGCCCCACAACCGTTCCCAGAAGCAACGCCAGCAGATGAGGCGGGCACCAACGCCTCCAGGACTGCGGCATCAGAAATAGCACCACCAGAGCAATCCCCGCAAGCAGCACCTCTTGAGGCATCACCCCGACCACCAGCTCCGGCAGCGACTGCAGCATCCCGATCGCCCCACCGCCAGGCGACGCCTGCCCGCTCATCGGTGCCAGCTGCATCAGGATCAGCAGCACACCAATGCCTGACATAAATCCCGATATCACGCTGTAAGGCATCAGCGTGATGTACCGACCAAGCTTGAAAAAGCCGAACAACACCTGCGTCAGGCCCGCCACCAGAACCACTGCGAAGGCCATCGACAAACCACGATCTGGATCCGCCGCATGAAGCGTCGTGATAACAGCCGTCATCACCACCGTCATAGGACCGGTCGGCTCCGAGATCAGCGTGCGTGTCCCGCCAAACAGCGCCGCAAACAAACCCACGCAAACCGCCCCGTACAAACCCGCCTGAGCCCCCGCGCCCGAAGCCACACCAAACGCCAGCGCGAGGGGCAACGAGATCACCGCCGTGGTCACGCCACCAAACAGATCACCCCGCCAGCTGAACTCTCGAAACCGCTCACTGGCAATCATGCGCATGAATACCCAGACACGCCTTCCACATCAGCAACGACCACGCCACTGACGACTGCCCCGATGCTACCTCCCAAAGGATGACAACACCATGACAAACCCCGCAGAACCAGGCAGGGGGGCACCTCGCGCACCTGTGGTCACTTCAGCTCCTGATCCCTATGCTTTGCCATGCCCCTGCCCCGGCTCCACGACCAATGGCTTGGTAGCCATGCATGCACCCTTGGAATAAGTGTCTTGGCAGTCGCCATGGCCACGGGCTGTGAAACCTACACAGATCTTGGCGACTTGCCTCTGGAGAAGTCAGAACCCTTCTTTCTCGACTCGCCCGACCCCCAGTCCGCTCCATTCGAAGAGTCTGTCCCCGATCGCTGGTGGACCATCTTCAGCGATAAAGAGCTCGACCTGGTAATCGATCGGGCACTCGATGAAAACTTCACCCTCGAGACAGCCTGGCATCGTCTCCAGACCGCTTCAGCCATTGCCAGAAGAGCACAAGCGGATCGCTACCCAGAACTGAACGGCACCGCCGGCATCGACTTCGATGACCGCACGGATGGCGACAGCACAACGAACTTTCGTATCGGTCTTGAAGCAAGTTACGAAGTCGACCTCTGGGGTCGAATCGATGATGCCGTACAGGCTCAGCGGCTATTGGCCGAGGCCTCCGAAGAGGACTACCGAGCCGCAGCCCTGTCGCTGGCAGGCGATGTAACGACCGTCTGGTTCCAACTCACCGAAGCCAACGCACAACTCGATCTCATCCGCGAGCAGATCGAGATCAACGAAACCGTGCTCGAACTACTCAAAGAACGCTTCGCGATCGGCGAGATCACCAGCGCCGACGTCCTGCGACAACAACAACTCACCGAAGCGACCAATGAGCAGCAGATCATCGTCCGGTCAAGGCAAGAGGTACTCAAGCACGCCCTCGCGGTGCTTACAGGACAACCACCCCAGACGGTCAATCTGGCCTACAACCATGCATCCAGGCTGCCAGAGCCGCCTCCACTGCCGAAAGCCGGCCTGACCTCCCAACTGCTCCAGCGACGACCCGACGTCCGCGCCGCGATCCGACGACTCGAATCGGCAGATCGAGAACTGGCGGCCGCAGTCAGCGATCAGTACCCAAGACTCGATCTCACAGCGTCGGTTGCCACCGCCGCAGAACAACCCGAAGACCTGTTCCGTGAATGGCTCTTCTCAATCTCCGGGCAACTCGTCGCACCTCTCTTCGATGCCGGCGAACGCCGAGCCGAGGTGGAACGAGCCACATCCTTTCGCGACGAACAGATCGCGCGGTACGGACAAACCGTGCTCGTTGCCTTCCGGGAAGTCCAGGACGCGATCACACAGGAACAACAAGAAATACAACGAATCGAGAGCCTCAGTCGACAGCTGGAACTCACGCAACAAACCGTCGTCCAGCTACGCAACCAATACCTCAATGGCGTCGTCGACTATCTGGCCGTCCTCGATGCACTCACCCAGTTCCAACAGCTTCAACGGGATCAGCTGCAGGCGCAGCGACGACGTATCGAGTTCCGTATCGCGCTCTACCGCGCCGCCGCAGGCGGATTCATCACCTCAAGAGAAGACCAGAAAAAGAACGAAACAAACCAACCCTCGCAGGATCAAACAGACCAAACCGCCATCCCCCGGATAATGACCGCTGGAGAACCCGAACATGGCTGAAGACGGCGGTCACGCATCTGCCGGCAGGCTGCGCAAAACCCTCATCTCAATCGTCGCCTGTCTCATACTCCTGGGAACCGCTTTCGGAGCCAATCTGCTGATCTACAGCACAGAACCCACCGCCGAAAGGTCCGGAGCAACCCGCCGCAGCGCCGCCCTGGTCGAAACCACCACGGTCAGCCGCGGCACCTATCGACCCCGCATCGAAGTGTTGGGAACGGTAAGACCCGCACGTGACATCCTCCTCAGTCCCCGAGTCAGCGGCCAGGTCATCAGCGTTAGCCCGCAATTCAGGCCCGGCAGCCTCATAGAAGCCGGGGAAGTCCTGCTCGAACTCGACCCCGCCGACTTCGAGACAGAACTGGCCATGAGACAAAGCACGGTGACGCAGATCGAAACCGATCTCGCTATCGAACGCGGACGCCAGAACGTCGCACGCAAAGAGTTCGAACTCCTCGGCACCGAGATAGATGCTTCAAACCGTTCGCTCGTGCTCCGGGAACCCCAGATCAAATCCATCCTGGCCCGACTCGCCGCGGCCGAAGCCATGGTCAAACAGGCTCAACTCAACCTCGAACGAACCCGAATCACCGCACCATTCGACGCACAGGTACTCAGCCGTCTGACCGACATCGGCTCACAGGTGGCAACAGGCGATGAACTCGCTCGCCTCGTCAACATCGACGAATACTGGGTGATCGCCACCGTACCGGTTCGAGACCTGATGAGGCTCGACCTCACCCACGAAGACAACAAGCTGACAGCCAGGGATGCACGAGTGGTACTCCGAAAAACGCGCACATGGCCCGCGGGCAGCGTCAGATACGGCAAACTCGTACAGACCATCGGCGAGGTCGATGAACAGACCCGCCTCGCACGTGTGCTCATCACCGTCGACGATCCCCTCGGACGCTCAAACGGCCAGCCGCCACTCGTCATCGGATCCATCATCGAAGCCAGCCTGCCCTGCCAACCCATAACCGGTGTCGTAAGGCTTGACCGGGACCATCTTCGCCAGAACGAAACCGTCTGGGTAAACGAGAACGGCCGCCTCGCTATCCGCAAGGTGACAGTCGACTTCAGAGACGCCCAATACGCCTACATCAGCCAGGGACTCAGTGACGGCGACGAGGTGGTAACAACAACACTCGCAACCGTGGTAGAGGGCCTGGAACTGCAACAACTTCAGAACAATCCCACGCACCAGGCACCTACACGATCAGAATAAAACCGGTTCCCGGATCCATGCTTCATGCCCCCACAAGCCGATAAGACAAACCCAGCAAGCACCGCTGACGAGCAGGACAAGCACCATCGCGGACCGCTCGCATGGATGGCTCACAACTCGATCGCCGCTAATCTCATTATGGTGCTCCTGCTCGCAGGCGGGCTCTGGTCCGCGGTCAGCATCCAGAAAGAGGTCTTCCCCGAATTCGAACTCGATGTGGTCAACGTCCGCGTCGGTTATCCAGGTGCCGCACCGACGGAGGTAGAGCAAGGCATACTCCGACCTATCGAAGACGCGATCAGAGGCGTCGACGGCATCAGCGAGCTCACCTCACAAGCCAGCGAGGGCAGCGGATCGGTGTCCATCGAACTGGTCGCCGGCGCCGAACGCATGAAGGCCTTCCAGGACATCGAGCAGGCCGTGAGCCGGATCCGCACGTTCCCGGACGACATCGATCAGCCACAGGTACAACTCCAGTCCAGGCAGCGCGAAGTCATCGAGATCGGACTCTTCGGCTCCGTCGACATCTGGGTCCTGCGCCAACTGGGAGAACAACTCCGCGACCAGCTGCTCGCACACCCCAAAATCACGCAGGTTGAACTCAGCCGCGTCAGAGATTACGTCACCCACATCGAAATCCCTCGCAACCGACTCCGCGAGTACAACCTCACCCTCGATGATGTCGCACAACTCATCGAATCCTCCGCCGAGGATGTGGCCGCAGGAGCTGTGGATACCAGCGGCGGCGAAATACTCCTGCGAGTCAAAGCACGCAAGCAGTGGGCCCAGGAGTTTGCGAACATCGAACTGCTGGCCAACGAGGCCGGCGCGGTGCTACGCCTGGGCGACATCGCAAGCATCACCGACGGCTTCGAAGAGGGCGGCTTCCCATCCCAGTTCAATCAGACACCCGCCATCGAAGTCAATATCTTCAGAGTCGGCAACCAGTCCCCCCTCGAAGTCGCCGACGCCGTAGTGAACGTGATGGCTGCCTACGAAACCACGCTGCCACCAGGCGTCTCCTGGCGCATCAATGGAAATGCCGCCGAAGAGTTCGGCCGCCGACTCTCGCTGGTGGTCGAGAACGGACTGCTCGCCGTGGTCATCGTGCTGCTGATACTCGCCCTGTTTCTGGAGTTTCGGCTGGCATTCTGGGTCATGATGGGAATGACGGTCTCCTTCATCGGCGGAATCATGTTCCTGCCGATCGCCGGGGTCAGCATCAACATGATCTCCCTCTTCGGATTCCTCATGGTACTCGGCATCGTGGTCGATGATGCCATCGTCATCGGAGAGAACATCTATGAACACCGACAGTCCGAAACCGATCGTCTGAAGGCCGCCATAAAAGGTGCACGAGAGATGGCGGCACCCGTGACCTTCAGCATCCTCTCAAATGTCATCGCATTCATCCCGCTGATGTTCATCCCCGGTGAGACCGGAAAGTTCTGGGGACCGCTACCAATCGTTGTCATCATTGTCCTGCTTGTCTCCTTGTTCGAGGCGCTGTTTATTCTCCCGGCCCACCTCGCTCACAGCCGCACCCCGGCGTCCGGGCCGGGCATCCAGGGCAGACTCCACAGCGGACAACAGATCTTCTCGAAATGGTTCACCCGGATAGTTGAAACAATCTACCGTCCGTTTCTAAGAATCTGCCTGAGCTTTCGCTACGTCACCGCTACCGCCGCGCTCACGCTTTTTCTGATCGCCGGCGGATATGCACTCAGCGCACACATGGGCATGATCCTCATGCCCGTCGTCTCCGCACACGAAATCGAGGCCGGCGTGCGCCTGCCCGTCGGCACCACCACCGACCAGGCCGCCGAAATCGCCAACTGCGTGACCGAAGCAAGCATGCGCATGTTCCAGGAACATGACCTCCACCAAGTCGCAGATGGCATCAAAACCAATGTCCGAGGCGGCAGCTTCGTCGATGTCGAGATCGTCATGAAGCCACCAGACCAACGCGATATGACCGCAAACCAAGTCATCGCGCTCTGGAGAGACTCAATCGGCGACCTGCCAGGCGTCGATCAGATCACCTTCGAAGCAGAAGCAGGACCAGGCGGCTGGCGCCAGGATATCAGCATCGACCTCAGCCACGCCGATATCGACATACTCGAAGCCGCCACCAAAGCCCTGGTTCAACGACTCGAATCCTTCGATAACACACGCGACGTCAGTGACAACTACAACCGTGGCAAGCAACAGCTCGATTTCGAACTCCTGCTCGAAGGCAGAGCACTCGGACTCACGCCCGAAGAGGTCGGCCGCCAACTCCGCGGAGCCTATTTCGGATCCCTCGCACTCAGGCTCATGCGCGGCACCAATGAAGTCGAGGTCCGGGTCAAACTGCCGGAAAATGAACGAGAAGACCTGCACCACCTCGAAAGCCTCATCATCCGAACACCCTCAGGTGCCGAAGTCCCACTGATCGACGTCGTCCGTGTTGTCCCAGGCGAGGCCTTCAGCTCAATCAACCGCCGGGATGGGCGCAGGATTGTCAACGTCTCGATGGACGTCGAACCCAAACGCGCCGTCAATCAGGTCATCAGCGCCCTCCGCAATGAGGAGCTGCCCGAACTGCGCCAGAACTTCCCCGGAATCACATGGACCTTCGAAGGAAGTGATGCCGAAATGCGCGACGCCACCGCCAAACTCTGGGGCGGCTTCGGCCTGGCACTCGGCGTCATCTACGCTCTGCTCGCCGTAGCCTTCAGAAGCTACGTACAGCCGCTCATCGTCCTCGTCGCGATCCCCTTCGGCATGATCGGTGCGGTCATCGGCCATATCCTCCTGGGATACGACCTGTCACTGATTAGCTTCATGGGCGTCATCGCGCTCTCCGGCGTGGTGGTCAACGACTCACTCATCATGGTCGATCACGCCAACAGACACCGCGGTCATCAGAACGCTTTCGACGCGATCTGTGATGCCGGCGTGCGACGCTTCCGACCCATCGTCCTTACCACGGCAACGACCTTCGGCGGACTCACACCAATCATCATGGAAACATCACTCCAAGCGCAGTACATCATCCCGATGGCTATCTCGCTCGGCTTCGGGATCGTTTTTGCCACCACCATCATCCTCCTCCTCGTACCTTGCCTCTACATGATCCTCGAGGACGTAAGCTCACTCGCACACGGCAACAACAAACACTCTGCCGCCACACACCAATAAACATCACCCCGGCACACAACCATAGAACTCCGCGATCGCTCCGCAGCTACGCCCGGTGAGTGCGCTTCACGAAGTCAACCACCTCATCCACATACCCAAACGCGAGAGCAGTCACCGTGTCTGCGGCCCCGTAGTAAATCGCGAGCCGACCGCTGGCCTCATCATGCAAAGCCGCACACGGGAACGTCACGTTGGGAACATCACCAACACACTCGTAGTCGTGCCACGGCGAGATCAGATAAGGCGTCGCGCGACAACGAACCTTCCACGGCTCTTCCAGATCAAGCAAAGCCGCAGAAAAGCTGTAGACAAAACCGTTACACGAAGTCAGCACGCCGTGATAAAAAAGCAGCCAGCCCTCTTCCGTCTCAATCGGAATCGGACCAGCTCCAATCTTGGTCAGCTCCCACGGCTGCTCAGGCTTCATCACATGCCGATGCCTGCCCCAATGAACCATGTCGGGACTGTGGCTAAGGAAAATCTCGCCAAACGGCGTGTGCCCGTTATCGCTCGGGCGACTCAGCATCACATACTGACCGTTGATCTTCCGCGGAAACAAAACCCCATTGCGATTAAACGGCAGGTAGGCGTTCTCCACCTGATGAAAGGTCTCGAAGTCGTGCGTGTACCCAACGCCAATCGTCGGGCCGTGATAGCCATTGCACCAAGTGATCCAGTAACGGTCCTCGATCCAAACCACCCGCGGGTCGTACCCGAACGAAAACACCCCCACCTCCTCATCCTCGCAAACCCACGCAATCCTCTCAGGCTCAATCTCCCAGGCCAGACCATCTGACGAGCGCCCCGCGTGAAGCTGCATCTGCCGAGTCCTGCTGTCAGCTCGAAACACGCCCGCAAAACCGTTGCCGTACCTGACGACAGCGCTGTTGAAAATACTGTTCGAAGTCGGAATCGAGTCACGCGCGATCACAGGGTTCGCGCTATAACGCCACAGCACGTCAGAGCTGCCCGAAGGACGATCCTCCCACGGAATAGGGGTTTGTGTGGATGCAGGAAACGTCGATGGGGTCGCCAGGTCGGTCATGAGATTAGCCCTGATACGCGTGAGACAAAATGGTCACAGACACAAAACAGTACCGCATGGAAGGATAACCACTGGCGACCTATTTGCAAACGTTTTCAGTGATTAGCCCCCCTATTCTGCGCGACCCCTATAAATAGATGCCGAACAAACACAATAAATACCCCAAAATTTCAACAATAGCACTTGACAGCGGCCGTTCGATGCTTCATTCTGCAAACGATTCAATTTGAGATCGATTGCGTATCAACCAGCCAGCCGCATCAACCGAGCACCGACATGAGTGTCACCATCGCAGAAATCGCGAAAAAAGCCGGAGTCTCCGCCGGAACCGTCTCGCGCGTGCTCAACGGCAAAAACAAGGAAAACCGGCCCGCAATCGCCAAACGCTCAGAACAGATCCGACGCATCGCACAGGAAATCGGCTACCGGCCCAACCAGGCCGCGAGAACCATGCGCCAGGGCCGATTCGGCTGTGTCGGCTTCCTCAGCTGCTCAGACCCCACCGCAGACTACTTCGAAGTCGCCCTGCTCCATGGGATCCAACGCGGCCTCGCCGAAACCGGCAACCGACTGCTCATGTGCGAACTGCCCATGGCCAGCTTCGAAGACTCCTCCACCATCCCACAGGTGCTCGATGAGTACAGCGTCGACGGCTTACTCATCGAATTCATGTACGACATGCCCGAGGAAACCCTCGCCCGTATCAATCAACTCAGCATCCCCTACGTCTGGCTTAACGCCAAAAAAGCCCATAACTGCGTCTACCCAAACGACTTCGCCGGTGGTCGACTCGCTGCAAAACACCTCCTCGAACTCGGACATACGCGCATCGCCTACGTCAGCTTCCATGAAGCCGACGGCTACATCCACTACTCCGTTCACGACCGCGCCGACGGCTTCTCTACCGCCATGCAGGATGCAGGTCTCGAACCGCTGCGAACCGTCATCACAGGCGGCTTCGTCCACGGCCTCGGCCTCGAACAGGCCAGGGCGCTCCTCGATTCGCCCGACCGACCCACCGCCGTCATCTGCTACGAACGCCACGAAACAGTCGCCATGTGGTCAGCCGCAATGAGCCTCGGCATCAGGATCCCCGAAGACCTCTCACTCATCTGCTTCGGCTCCGACATGATGCGCAACCACACAGGCTTACCAGTCACCACCCTTATCACACCCTTCGCCGAAGTAGGCGAGGCCGCCGTCGAGGTCCTCATGGCCGAAATCCTCGCCGGAGAGCCCGTCCCGGCCACCAGAGCCATCCCCTACGTCATCGCACCATCTCGGTCTTGTGCTCCACCCACAGAAAAGAGACCCTAATGGATGCTAGAAAACCAGAACCATCCGCCCAAAGCGGAATACAAGCCCCAAGCCTTTCACACCGGTCCCGTCTGGACCAACAACCCCTAAGGAGGATTCGTATGTTTGGAGGAAGAACCCAGATCGCACTCATCGCCGGCCTCGCCGCTGGCTTCACGGCCTCAGCCGATGCCCAGCTGCTCTTCTCATTCGAGGATGGCGTCCAGGACTGGGAATACGCCGGCTTCAGCTCACAACCCGGCTCGGTCGCCGTCTCAACCAACTTCGCCACCGAGGGGAGCCAGTCGCTCGCCATCACCCAGAACATCTCCGGCTTCAGCTGGACCGCGACCATCGACTTCTTCAACGGCAAGCAGACCGACGCCTTCAACGCACTGATCGCCGCCGCGGCCAACCCCAACGCCGAAATCGCCTACGACATCACCTACGACCCCGCCTCAACACCCTCAGCCTATACCTTCGTCAACAACTCATTCTCCGTGCAGGCCCCAGACTTCCTGCAGATCGATGGCGTCGGTCTCATCGGATCCGGAGCCCTCGACAACGGGCCCGTCACCCTCACTGTTCAGGAGCCCCTCAGCTCCTTCAACGTGGACCCATCGTCAACCTTCGCCCGCCTGACGCTAGGACTCAACGGCGACTGGGGACGCGCTCCGCTCACCGTCTATCTCGACAATGTCAGAATCGTTCCCGAACCCGCTTCGGCGGGGCTCCTCGGACTCGCCGGACTCGCACTGCTACGCAGACGCTAAACAAACCGGCTCGACAAGAAACACCCAACCATTCCCGGCCGGTTAACGCCGACCGGGAAAATTAACTGTCACTGCGCCTCATCCGCCAGCAAGCCGAACGGAAACAACAGATGAAACACAAAACCCACGCCTTCACGCTCATCGAGTTGCTCGTGGTGATCTCAATCATCGCACTCCTCATAGGCATCCTGCTTCCCGCACTCGGGGCCGCTCGCCTGACAGCAAAGCGACTCGCCGACTCGAGCAACCTGAGGCAGTTTGTCGTGGCCAACACGGCGCTCGCCGTCGATAACGATGGCCGATACGCACACCCGGACACAAACTTCCAGCCCGCCGATACCGCCTCTCTCAGCCAGACATCAGACAGCCTCAGGCGAGCACCCACAACCGGATGGTTAAGGTGGGACGTCGCCCAGACGCTGATGAACAGCTACGGCCTACCCCCCGTGGCCTTTGGCTGCAACAGCTACGTCGAATTCGAAGACATCGACTTCGACGCAGATGCACAGGCAGCCGCCGGCTACACAAACCTGACTTCCGATCCCACCGAAAACAAACAGTGGATCCGCTGGGCCGTCTACGCCGGCAAATACCCCGAAGACAGCCAGGGTAACCCCGCTGGCGGTTCGCTGGTCGATGTCGACACAAGAGAAACCGTGGTCTTCCCCCAGGGACTCGATGACCAGGCAGACAGCGAAGTCATCGTCGCCTGCTATCAGCACATCTCCGCCGCCGCATGGGGCTGCGACCTGCCCCACCTCAACGGCTCCAACGAGAGCATCGCCCGCAACTTCGAAGGCGACCCCTCCCCGCTCAAGATCGGCATCACCCGAACAGTCCAATGGGATCGCATCGAGGACATCTACCGGCCCGACGGCATCTACATGGGCTTCCGCGATGGCTCCGTCGCCTGGCAGGCGCGTGACACCTGGCAGCAGTTCATCTCAAGCACCGGCGCCAGCAACGCCTACTTCTACGTCACCGAACGCTAATCCTCAAAAATCACTGGCTCACGCCACTGTATGGGTGAGAATACTTAAGTGAATCAGCCGAACCAAACATCCCGAACGCTCCTAGCCACCGCGATGGCCATCTTCGCTGCCGGCTCGTCCGCCCACGCAAACCTCACCTTCCAACCCGGCCACGACCCCAAACTCGGCTTCAACGCCGTCTCCTGGTGGAACTTCGGCAACGGCTCAGAACTCTGGGAAACCGAGATCCAGCAGATGTTCGACCACGGCTTCCGCGAGGTCTCCATCAGCCCCGTCCGCTACGTGACACCAGGCGTCGGGGTCATCCCGCAGTCCTCTCAGCGAGGCCCCGAACTCAGCCACATCGCCGCGGGCATCACCCGTGCCAAATCACTCGGCATGACCGTCACCGTCAACCCCTTTGTCGAAGTCGAAAACTTCCAGTACTGGCGGGGCTTCTACGACCCAGCACCGGGCTCCAACGAAGCACAGACCTTCTGGTCCGACTACACCAACTACGTCATCGACGTCGCGACGCTCTCCGAGTCCCTCGGCGTCGAAGCCCTCACCATCGGCACCGAACTCAAAACACTCTCCCGAAACACCGGACACAACCCCAACTGGACCGCACTCATCGACGCCGTCGACACCGTCTTCACAGGCGATATCGGCTACGCCGCCAACTGGGACAACTACGACCACCCCAATGTCGCAGCAACCATCTGGGACCACCCGGCCATCGACTTCATCGGCGTCGACGCCTACTTCCGCATCGTCTCACCACAGGAAGCCGACAATTCAAGCTCCGCGGGCTTCGAAGACCTCGTTGAGAATCGCTGGAACAGCCTCATCGACAACGCCATCCTGCCCTTCGCCAACGCACGTCAGGCCGGCACCGGACTCCCCGTCAAATTCACCGAGTACGGAGCCACACCCCTCAATCGTGGCATCGCCATCGCCTCCAACGGCACCAACCCGGACGTCGACGAACAACTCAAAGGCTTCCGCGGGCTGCTCAAGGCACTTGACGGACGAGCCGACGACATCAACGCCGTGCACGTCTGGCAGTGGGGCATGCCCGGAACCACCGGCAGCGAATTCCACATCGACCCAACACTGCAGACAAACCTCTCAGGGGGATTCGACGAAAGCCTGAACACCGCACTCGGACAGATGCTCTCCGATTTCGTCAGCTCACCAGCAATCCCAGGCGACTTCAACACAGATGGCCTGCTCACAGCCGCCGATATCGACCTGCTCACCAACAGCACCACCGACCCGGCCTTCGACCTCACCGGCGACGGCATCGTCGACGCCACCGACCTCACGACGCTCGTTGAAGAACTCATCGGCACGGCCTTCGGGGACGCCAACCTCGACGGCAACGTCGATCTGATAGACCTCTCTACGCTCGCAGTACATTTCGGCGGGCCAGGCGGATGGGCCGATGGCGACTTCTCTGGGAACGGAGCCATCGAGCTATCCGACCTGAGCCGACTCGCAACGTCATTCGGATTCTCAGCCACATCCGTGCCCGAACCAACAGTCGGACTCCTGATCCTGACCGCACTGATCAAACCCTCAAGAAACAGAGAACAAAGAACCACAACCTGACCTGGAGGATGAATAGATGCCTGCGACACGCTACCTGATCGCCGCTTCAGCACTGACCCTTGCTTCCGCACTGCCCGCGGATGCTTCCATCTTCTCGCCCAGCCAGAGCGAACTACTCGACATCATCGATGTCACCGCCAGCTTCGATGGCGGGGGCTCTCTCTTCGCGGCCTCACTCGATGGCGATGGCGTGCTCTACGACATGGACTTCGCTCAGGGCACCGACGGTATCTCACGCGTTGTTCTCGAAAACAGCGCCTTCGCCGCAGACCTCACAGGACTCGATTCCTTCGACATCCTCTTTAACCCCCAAACCTTCGCCATGGGAGTTAAAACCTACATCGAAACCGGGGCGGGAGACTTCTTCGAATCACCCCTCCAGCAGGTCGGAGTCAACACCACTCAACGCATCTCACTGCCACTCACAGGACTCTCAGGCCTCGAAGATGTCAACGCCTTCGGGGTCCAGATCTTCGACCCCGATAATGGAACATCCTTCGCAACACTCGCCAAAGTCCAGACCGCAGAACCACCCAAACCCACCATCACCAACACCCTCTTCTCATGGGAGAACGGCCTCGAAGGCTGGACCGACCCCGCACCAGAGTTCTTCCCCAACACCGACACAACCCGCCAGGTTGTTTCCGCCAACGCAACCGACGGTGTAAGCGCCCTGGCCATCACCCGCACCACCGGATCCCCCAACTTCCGCTGGGGTAGCGAAGTCCGCTTCGATATCGAAGCCGGCAACACCCAGGAAGAAGTCGATGAGGTCGCCAACCTCCTCAACAACGCCACCTTCCTCGCCTTCGATATCACCATCGATCCTAACGACATCGACCCACCCACCGACTTCCTCGGCTTCAACGTCTCCATCAACGACGATTCGGGCGCTTTCTACCAGTCCTCGCAGCAGTTCTTTAACGAGACAGAGGCTGGCACCTATACCTACCAGACACCGCTTACCGACTTCGAGGGCTTCAACAACGGGTTGACACTCGCTGAAGCCGGCATCGTCGAGAACACCGCCGCCATCATCTTCCTCCTCTCCACTAACACCAACGGGCCCGGCACCTACTACATCGATAACTTCCGGCTCATCACCGAACTCGACGGACTCCCTGGCGACGTCAACAACGACGGCACCATCGACATCGCCGATATCAACGCCTTCTACGCCGAATTTGGCGGGACCAATACCGCGTTCGACCTCGACGGCGATAGCGATGTCGACACCGACGACGCCATCTACCTGATCACGCAGATCATCGGATCAGCCCAGGGAGACGCCAACCTCGATCTCGCCGTAGACCTCATCGACCTCTCGGCACTCGCCAGCAACTTCGGATCCACGCTCATCACCGACTACGCACTCGGCGATTTCAACCTCGATGGTGAAGTCAACCTCATCGACCTGTCCAACCTCGCCACCAACTTCGGCTTCACCGCGGCCGCCCCGGAACCAGCAGGCGCAGCAACCCTTCTCCTGCTTGCCAGCCTGCTCGGCACAAGAAAAACAGCCTGACCGATACAACAAAACAAGCAACAATACACCCATACACATCCCCCGCCCCGGCTGCTCCGATGGAAGGGTCTATGCCACACGCGCGAAAGCAAGAGTTACTGCTGCTGACGATCATCTCGCTCGTCGGGGTACTGACGACAACACCCGTCCAGACACTCGCAAATCAAAGCGAGACGACCACCATGCAGATGAACGCAGAACCCCTGCCGGCCATCATCGCGCTGCGCAGTCCCGGCTCCAACGCAAGCTCATCCATCGCCGTACTTGACCTCGCCACAAACCCGGAGCACGCAACATGGTTCTCCGCAACGTCCTCAGGCATGCTCGGCCCCGCTGACCCGCATCCACTCACCTGGCTCTACCACCAGAACGCCGACAACCAGGCTCTCAATATCACCATCCAGCTCGATCCCGTCGGCCAAACCGTCCCCGACCAGCTCATCCTCGAAATCATCGTCCCCGAACTACCAGGCGTCTTACACGACTGGCTGGCCTTCCACGAGCAATCAGTAACCACAGGCATTTTCACCGAGCAACAAGACCAGCCCGAAGGCCGTGACGACACCACAACGGACCACAGCCTGCCCATCGACAAGGTCGCACTACGCACCAACACCGACGGCTATCTCGTCCTCGATCAGATGGAAGGCATCGAATCGGCGCTCCAGTTCGAAGACGACCGAAGCCACCGGCCGGCCTTCACCGCACGACTCCTGATCCAAACCGATAACCAGTCAACAAAACTCAGCTTCAGGCTCAGACAGCTGCCCTTCCTCGACGTCATGCGCTCGAAAGACCGCGCCCTCGCCATCATGCACCCGACGAGAGCAAGTTTCGCCAGTCAGGGCCCGCCCGCTATCGACCAGGTCGCACTGTCGAATCAAGGACTCAACGCCTACGACCCCCTCACCATCACCGCAGATATCCGAGGCCAGTGGATCAATCCCTTCGATCCCGACGACGTCACCCTCGACGCCCTCATCACCAGACCCGACGGCAGCCGCGTCAGCATTCCAGGCTTCCTGAACCAGCCACACCGCACCGAGATGGTCAATGGCGAGCAGTTCATCCGTCCAACAGGCCAACCCGAATGGCAGGTCCGCTACACCCCAAGCCGACCAGGCCGACACACCGTCGTGCTCCACCTTCACGATGGAACAGAACCCATCACCTCAGAACCGCTGTCATTTGATGTCGAAAAGGCCAACCGACGTGGCTTCATCCGAATCGCCCAGGCAAACCCCTACTACTTCGAATTCGAAGACGGCTCCCTCTACTTCCCCATCGGCATGAACGTCGGTTGGTCCGGTCAGGCCGGCACCGAAGACTACAACATGTACTTCAGCCAGCTCGCCCGGCACGAGGCTAACTTCGCGCGCATCTGGCTCGGACCCACCTTCAATCGCATGGGACTCGAACGGGCCGCCGACCCCGAACAACCCGGTGCAAACGGGCTCGGCTGGATCGACCTGCAAGCCGCTTGGAAAATCGACGAAGTCTTTAACATCGCCCAACAAAATGACATCCGGCTGATGGTCGCGATCGAATCATTCAGCGCCATGCGCGATTCCGCCGAACCACGACACTGGCACGAGTCTCCCTACAACGTCGCGCTTGGCGGGCCCCTCCGACGAACCGGCGAAATGCTCTCCGATCCAACCGCACGAAAACTCTTCAAACACCGACTGCGATATATCGTCGCCAGATACGGCCACCATACGTCGCTGCTGAATTGGGAACTCTGGAACGAGGTCAATGGCATCGACGGCTACAACTCGGCAGACGCAGCCACCTGGCACGCCGAAATGGCCGATCAGATCAAATCGCTCGATGTCTACGAGCACCCCGTCGCAACCAGCTTCTGGATCAACCACGGCGACGAGGCCGTGGACCAGCTGCCGCAACTCGACTTCACTCAAACACACATCTACGGCGCCTCGGACATCCCCCGCTACTTCATCCCGATCGCAAGACGAAAGCTCGACAAGTACCAAAAACCCCATCTCTTCGGCGAATACGGCGTCAACGTCTCCGCAGAAGGCTCAACCGGCGTCGACCTCGACGGGATACACCTGCATAACGGCCATTGGGCAGCCCTGCTCTCAGGGTCAGCAGGCGGACCCATGGTCTGGTGGTGGGATAACTACGTCCACCCCAACAACCTCTACAACCGATTCACACCCCTGGCACGCTTCGTTCAGGACATGCCACTGAACAAGATCGCACTCGAACCCGTGCACGAACTCATCATCAGCCACGCACAGACAAACACAGAAACATCACCCCGACGACCGCTCGTCATCCGACCAGAAGCCCGAAGCTGGAACGCCTGCGACGCAAATCGCCCACGCGACTTCAAAATCTACCCCGATGGCTACGTGTCCGACTTCGACGTCCTGCCCGCAGCACTCCACAGCGACCAGGGCGGAAACGCACACCTCCATAACCCACCAACCTTCAAATTCACACTCCCAGAACCCGCCACTTTCACCGTCCACGTCGAAGGCATCTCTGGCTGGTCCGACTCACGCCTCCAAATCACCGTCAACGAAGAACGCCGCATCGATCAACACTTCCCCGACAACAACGGCCGCGACCAACAGATGATCCATACCTACGACGGCCCCTACACCGTCGAACTGCCCGCCGGCAACCACGTCGTCACCGTCGCCAACAAAGGCCGCGACTGGATGAACGTCAGCTATGAAATCAGCAACTACCTCCGCGCTGACCAGCCGCAAATCGACGTCTGGGCCGCCCGCTTCACCGACACCACACCACAAGGGCTCATCGGACTCGTCTGGCTCCGAGACCAGGCCTTCACCTGGAAAAAACAACAGGACAACCCCGAACCACGCCCCTCCTTCCAAAACCTCAGACTCACCATCCCCGGACTCGATACCGGCGAATACACCGTCGAATGGTGGAACACCTTCACAGGCGAAATCATCAAGCACAGCCGCGCCACCGCTTCTAAACAAGCCCTCACCCTCGACATCCCCCCGCTCCACAAAAGCCTCGCCGGAAAACTCAGACGGGCCTCACCAAGCAAACAATCCAACCCCCCGCAAACACCATAAAAGACCAACCCACCGCCCCAGCCAGGCGACCCGTCACAACAGGACGGCCTTCACCAACCTCACCCACCCCGATCAACCCCAATCAGTGAATCCCTAAAAAAACCAGCGCCCAAAGCGGGGGTCGATCTCAGATATGTCGATGAGTCTCTGCGTCTCAGGGGACTGAGATCCGCATCTCCAACGTGCATCTATATGTAGGGTCAATCTAGGTCGAGTTCTCTCGAGATCCAGCTTGCTAGACCCCTACCGCGGTGGTCCAGGAGATTGTTGTGGGTCTCTGGTGCCCTAAGTGATGTCCGATGTGTCCGGGTTGAGGTAGTACAGTTATGAGCTAAGCGCTTCATATGACTTATCTTACCGATGTCCGCGGCTGCCGACCCGGACATTGGAGGAGAAGAGTATGTCTCAGGCACATGAGCGATCCATCTGGATCCTGATTGATGCCATCTCGGTGTTGTTCGCACAGGCCTATATGGCATCGCGAGCCCGAGCGCTGGGTATACCCTCATCCATGTCCCGGGTTCAGGCGCAGCGCGATCACTCCTACTCCGATTCAGTCTTGCTTGAGCGCGAGTTGGCCATCTTCCGGGGGCACCGTCAGAACCGGCCAGCTAAGCAGCGACTTCACTACACCCCCAAAGAGCGTGCCGAGATCCTCCAGCTGATGCGCCTGCGCGGCTGGTCTGCCAAGGAGACGGCCGCTAGATTCGTGGTATATCCGAACACGATCCGCAACTGGAAAAGGGCGGTCAGAGAGAAGCACAGGGCTGAGGATTATGTTGGCTCACCCCCTTGGAACAAGCTGCACGCCGGGGTGCGCTGGCTGGTCCACGAGATCCGACTCCTCTGTCCCGAACGCGAGTTCGGGACCCGAACGATTGCTCGGCACATCATGAGGGCCGGGGTCCAGATCAGTCGGTCCTCGGTTCTTCGGATACTCGAGGAAGAGCGAGGGCCTCGTCCACCGGCTTGTTCGTCGTCAACTGGATCAGATCGAACTGCGCCCGAGCACTTCTTCCGGCCGCCCTGCCCGAATCATGTCTGGCACATGGATCTGACCATGCTCAAGGTGCTGTGGTTGCGCTTCGAGGTGGCAGCCATCATGGACGGTTTCAGCCGGAAGATGCTGGCCCTAAAAGTCTTCAGTTCAAGTCCAAACACGAATCAGTTGGTGTCTCTGATCGACGAGGTATCGGGGCAAGCCGGCTTGCCCAGATACCTCGTGACTGATCGTGGAGGTCAGTTCCAGAAGCGGTTCAGGAATGAACTCAAGAACCGGGGCATTGAGCACGCCCGCGGCAGGGCTCGGACCTGGCAGTTCAATGCAAAGATCGAGAGGCTGTTCTGGAGCCTCAAGAGCTGGTGGCGGGTGTCCCTGATGGTGCCGAAGGTCGAGGCGATTCAGGAACGCCTGGACGCCTACACCACGTGGCACAATGTCTTCCGGCCGCACGCAGCGTTGGGTACGTTGACGCCTGATGAAGCCTTCATGGGATCATCAACTGACGAACCGATGCAATACTCGGAAGGAGGTGAGTTCGAACCCCAGATCAGGGTCAGGCGACAAAACGTCCGTGGGGACCCCAGACTGCTCTTCCCAGTCATCTTGGTGCGACCTAAAATCCGCTTTGCAGCCTGAAAATGGCCGCTGGCGGAGCACAACAATCTGCTGGACCCCCGCTACACAACAATCTGCTAGTCCTCCGCTGCACACCCAGCTTCCGCAAACCTCCTTCTCCGGCGTACCTCCTTAAGCTTGGCGGAGTGCGAACGCGATCTGCTCCTCCGCAATTCTCTCCTTATTCATTAGAGTGGCCTGTTCCAAACAGAGGCTGAGTCATTGCTGAAAACGAGCACAAATCTGGGTCACGATCCAGGGAGAGCCGCACCTATGACGAATCTAATCTCAGCCTATCGAACGTCTACGACCCAGACCCAACATGGTAATCATGCCAAGCACACCCACTGAGGCAGGTTCCGGGACGCTGGTATGAAAACCGAAGTTCGAGGCAAGAATAGACAGATCGAGGAGTGAAACGGTCCCATTACCATTGAAGTCGCCATCTGCATAACCATTGACCGCAGTCTTGCCAAAGCTAGCGGCCAAAGCACTCAGGTCGAGTAGATCAACACGGCTATCGAGGTTCGCATCACCCATCTGACTTCCAAAGTAGACAGTCACCCACTTTCTGAGGTCGTCGACATCGGTGGTAGCGTCGCCGGTCAGGTCGTATGTGGCATCTCCCTGAAAACTAATCAGCAGATTAATGTCATCAAGATTCAGAACACCATCACCTGTCAGATCTCCGACGGGTAAGTCCGCGTCGAGCAACAAAGCCAAGGTGCTCTGATGCGGGAGAGTCCATGTGATGGTGCCGAGCGGGGAAAGAGTTACGTGAGGTAAACCGCTGCCTGCGGCGAAGCTGGTCTGTTCGATAAGGCGTACCCAAGGTACGTCTTCGAGCGACAGCTCACAAGTCTGCTCTGACCCTGTGGTATTGGCCGCGATCAAGACTAGCTCACCGTCTTGTCTGAGCAGCATGAACTCGTCTTGTGGGGCTGTCTCGGGTAACTGGATGACTTCGGCACCAGCATCTATGAACGAGAGAAACGGATCGAGAGCGTCATAAGTCGGACGTTCGGTGCCATCGATACGCCGCAGCCCCCAGGTCAGGTTGTTCCAGGGCTGGTCGGCGGCTTCCCAGAAGATAGGAGTCGCGACGCCCAGATTGATTGTATGCAGCGTGTTCTGAACGACACGGACTGCGAAGGCTTCTGCTTCTGCAACATTGCCACCCTCATCGGCGTTGGTGTAGTCGACTCCATCGAAACTACGGATCGCAGTGGCATACTCGGTCAGAAAGATGGGCTTATCGTCAGCGGTTGGATTGACCTGGCTGGCGAGATGCTGAATGCTTGTATCAAGCGCCTCCCATGTCGGCTCGACGCCACGCCAATCATCCCAAAGGTGTGCCGACCACCCCCCAATGGCATCGACAGCGTCACTATCAAGCGCGAGCAGCCAGGCTTCACTCTCACCCACGTTCGAAAGGCCGGGACCAAGGATCCCTACATCCTGGTAGCCACGAGCATCCAGACTTGCACGGGTCTGTTTGACCAGGGTGTTGTAAACATCGGGTCCTATGCGCCCGTTCCAGGTCCCGTTGGGCTCATTGGCGAGTTCAATCCAACTGGGTCGGATGCCGTTATCGTCGAGGAAGACGATCATCGCGCTCCAGAAGGTCGCGAAGTCATCGGCGTGGAGCGGGAACATAGCAGTATTCTGATTGTTCAGGAAGCTGTGAGGGATCTGGAACTCATTCAGGATGAGTTCGATATCGTTCTGACGAGCAAATTCCGCGGACTGCTGCAGTGAAGTCAACTGCCAGGATCGGCTTCCATTGTTACCGTTGAAATAGGCAGCAACGTGGTCATACATAGCCTCCCAGTTGTCGTCGGGGATCTGGTTACTGTCGCTAGGCGGTTGCTGGTCGTACTGGAAGAAATTAGACCCAAAGTGGAGGCGCGTGTATCGCATGTTCAGATCGTTCAGGACGCCCTGCCCAACCGTGTCCCCTGCCCAGGTCTGAGCTCCAAAACCCAGCAATTCGTGGCTTGTCTGACCCGTGTTGAGATTGATCTGGATCGTCGCGTTGGAAGCAGAAGCGGTGAGTAACCCCAGACCGAGCGCAGCAATCAAGGTGCGCAGCCTGCCATGGGTCGAGACACGTCGGGACGGAATCCATGATTTGTGTCTGGCGTCAATCAAGGGAGCGATTCCGGTGTCTTTGCGGGTTTTCGTAGCAGACCAGCAGCGAAGGCGCGGTATTCCTTGTCAGAGGGTGGGTGGCCATGTAGCCGAAGGAATCGGGCCACATACGCTCGCGACTCTGCATAGTAGGCCTCCAGCGTGTAATAGAAGGGTTGCTTGACATTCTGACTGTCGATGAGCCAGAAACCCTTGTGCTCGCCGGTTCTGTTCTCGTTGCAGTACATTTCCCAGTAGAGCACGAACGGACAACCCCACTCGAGTGCAACCGCGGCGGTAGCTCGAGATATCGCTTCCTGAGCTTCCGGCGTCTTCATGGTCTCAAGCGGATAGCCGTACTCACCTATCCAGATGCGTTTCCCGGGAGGTAGTCCCTCACGAGGCCTGAGCTTGGACTCGATGTAGTCGAGCCCGTCCCAAAGCCGACGTTCGAGTTCCTCGCCCTCATAAGTACCGTGCTGACCCCCCCAACCGAGCCGGTCGTAGGCCGACCAGGAGACGTAATCAATGTCGATGTAAGGAAGAATGTTGTTGGTGAGTGTCTTGCCTCCATTCATCGCCTTGTCGACCAGCGACAACTCCGTGTAGTGATAGATCTGTACATCGTCATGGGGCACCTCGTGCTTGGCATCGTCGATGGCCCGCTGGCGGACAACGAGCCAGTCGAGCATGCCCTTAACGAGGATGTCGCTGGGATCTTTGGAGCCGTCGTAATCGGGGTGGAGGTGCCAGTCGCCTTCCCAGTGGCCCAGGTAAAAGGTCTTACCGGTGCCGGAATATGTAGTGAGCAGATGAGCCGTCAGATCGTACATCTGCTGATACTCGAGTTGCTTCTCCTCCTCGCTCATCCCATCGGAGAAACCGCCGGTACCCATGCAGTAGACCCAGAGATGGTAGTAGGCGAACGGCATGTCGAGGACGTAGCGGAAGGAGGGCTCGTCGCGGGCGAGGTCCACAACGGTCTGGATATCGGGGTTATGCGGTAGGCCATAGGTTTCGCCAGAGTACTTGTAAGAGAGAGCAACCTTAAGGTGGTTGGACCCCATCGCGCGGATGCGCTTCGCGGTTTCGACCAGGAACGTGTCTTCGGTGAATTGGTAACGCGCACCTATAGTCTGGGTACCGAGGATGTAGTTGAACTGATCCACATCGGACTCCGAAGCATCTGCCAGACCGCCGGGGAAGATGAAGGCGAGCAGAAGCAGAACGGCGGTGCATGCACGCGTCACTGTGGATTCTCCAGGAGGTAACTAATCAGATCGTCGATGGGGCAGGTCGCCAGACCAACGTGTCGGTCACCACCGCCGTAGTAGACCATCAGGAGATCATTTAGGATCAGCGAGCCACAGGGGAAAACTACACCCGGATAGTAGCCTTCTAGTTCCCAGTCGAGTTCGGGTTGAAGGAGCCACTGCGGGGTGCGATGGGTGACTCGCGCGGGATTGTCGAGATCCATGAGGATCGCCCCTAGCCGGTAGTAGCCGTCCTCAGGGCTGACGCCATGATAAAGGTGCAGCCAACCTTGCTCGGTCTTTATCGGCGGTGTGTTACCACCGATCTTGCCCTCCCAGTCGTAGCGGCGGGTCATGAGCAGCTCCGGTGCTTCCATGCTGAGCAGATCGTCGCCTGAACTGATCCAGATCGTTGGTTTGTCGGTGCCGTAAGACTCGCCGGTGTAGGACATCGGCCGCTGGAGCATCCAGTATCGGCCGGCGATCTTCTCGGGGAAGATGATAACGTCGCGATCGTCGATGGCAGGGTCGCTCAGGGCGCCGAGTCGGAGGAAGGATGTGAAGTCCTGTGTCATTGCAAGGTGAGTCGTGGTCAGGTTGTCGCGGAGGCTCGCCGGTGCATGGTCGGGGTACTGCGGTCCAAACCAGGGTCGGTTCTCTGGTGGCTTGATCCAGTAGTGGCCCGGCGGGGTAGGACGTGAGGCGTAGGTGATGTAGTACCAGTCGCCCATCCGGATGATTCGCGGGTCTTCGACGCAGCCGGCGTCTGGACCGTCGACACTCGGGCCGAAGACGGGCTTCTCCGATTCACGGGTGAAAGTGAACCCACCATCATGGCTGCGCGCCATGCCGAGGTAGACACGATGCTCAGGCTCGTACCCAGCGGCGCGGTAGAGCATGATGACTTCACCGGACGCTTCGTCCAGAACCACGCCGGGGTTGGTGGCTACGGCTGCCTCCCACGCATTAGTCGGGTCTGGCGAGAGAATAGGCTTATCGCTGTGGCGCACGAGCCTGGGGGCAGAACGCCCCGAGCGACTGACACGCTTATGGAGCTCACGGGTAATCTCACCGGCAAGCTGCTGTTCCTGACTGGCGGGCGTAAGGCTCATCGCTTCATAGTCCTTGTCGATCGATGGGGATCTGAGTTGCATTCACTGAGTGTCGGGCCGTACATGCTTGTTGAGAAGGCTGCCTCTAACTTGGCTCGACGCGCGTCCGTCCGACCAGAGCACGTTGACACTGCCACGCTCGCTGCCACTATCACCACCTCCAGCGTGTCGCCAACGCAGATCACCAAAGTTGTCGGGTGGGAGCCGCTTGACAGAATCAGTGTTTAAGCCTTCGTTGATGGTGTCGCTGTTGTCAGCATCCGACGAGTCGTAATAGCGTCGGTTGTTGTACACGTCGTAGTCGTCGAGAGCCGTAAGCGTCGCCCATGCCAAACCCTCGAAACGCACACCAGCTGCGTTAATAGGGTTGGCGAGGATGCGCCCGTCGGCGATAAGCATCACCTCAGTCGTCCTGACGACTCGCTCGAGGTTGTACGCCTTGATCTCGTCAAAGTCTTGTTGGGTGTTCCAGACCGGGACGGTCAATGGATGCGCGCTGTACTGGATTCTGCCAGTATCGAATCCGGTCGCAGGACAAATGAATGCATCGACCGTCTCCTCGCCGGTCCCTGTGGCCCCGGCAGAAGTGTAGTTGGTCCCGCCACCTCCGGAGATATACGATTGAAGCAGTAGCGACCACTCCGTACCGCTGGGTCCGTAGCTGGAGAGGCCGTTAGCCGGTTGGCTCGCGACCACGGCGCTGACGAAGGAGGGCGGGTTGAAACCTTTATGCTCGGTCGCGTAACCGAAGAACGCGATACCTAGCTGGCGTTGGTTACTAAGACAGGCGACATCCTGTGCGGTACGTCGCGCGGCACCAAGTGCGGGAAGGAGAATGCCAATGAGCAAGGCGATAATCGAGATGACAACCAGGAGTTCGATCAGGGTAAAGGCTTGGCGTTGGATATGATGATTCATGAGGCGAAACCCTGTGCGTGTTGGTTGGTCGGGGAGAGTCCGTGAATAGCCTCCGAGATCCGGCATTGCCTGGATCTGAGGGATATCTCAGCGCCTACGTTGTGAGGCGGCTCCGAGCCCGAGCGCTAGAGCGGCCAGACTAGTCGGCTCGGGAATCGTGGCGGTAAAGCCAAAGTTGGTGGCGAGCAGCGACAGATCGATCAGATTGACCTCTTTATCCCCGTTGAAGTCACCCTGCTCCCAGCCTGTGTTGATCTGTCCGAAGCTCGAGGCAAGGCTGCTTAGATCAATGAGATCGATGTTGAGATCGAGGTTCGCATCACCCTGCTCTGTGCCGAGAATGTCCTGAACAAGAAACAGGAGGTCATCGCTGTCTGTGATGCTGTCGCTGGTGAGATCGAAGGCTGGATTACCAAAATTAGCTGTCAGCAGATCAATATCGGCATCATCAACGATGCCGTTGTCGTCGAAGTCACCAGGGATGGGCTGGGAACCCGTATCACCCGCAATGATCCCGACACCGGGCTGATCCTCGTAAGCCAGGTCAAAGATCGTGATCCGCGGAGCTCGGGCGAAGGCTTCGACCTCCAATCGGACACGGGCCCAGCCGAAGAAGTCGTCGGCATCATTGCCATCATCAACCCCATCGGAGTCGATACGGAATCCGAGATAGACCAGATCAGGGTCGGCACTGTCATCGAAACTACCATTGCCATCGCCTACGCCCGCGTAAGACATGAGCGTGCTGCCGCGAGTGGCAGCACCGGGCCCAATCAGATCGCCAGCTCGGAAGGCACTGACACGATCGCTCCCCGTGTCGGCGTCAAGAACACGTAAAGCATCGGTGACCTGTCCCGGAGCATCGCCACGGATAACGCTGTAGGAGTAGTAGGTATAGGCGTGGTTGTAGAAGCCGGAAGTGAACACCAGCAGTTCCGGTGTTGAGTCGCCGAGAATATCGACGTACCCAATGGCGTTGGGGTCATCACCGTAATATCCAACTTCATAGGCACCGAAGAACGAGCCGGTTACCTGATCTGGGTCAAGGTCGATGTAGTTGATCGTGGCATCGGCCCTGGCGGCGAAAACACCTGCTGCAGCGGCGGTGAGGTAGGTCGCCATCCGAGCGTTAAGCAATGAGTAGAGGTTCGTTTGCGAGTGAGCCTTGGATTCCATAGCAGCGATCTCCCTGAGAGGTGCCGCCTAGGCCACTTGGACACGATTCAGATGTGCGGCCTGGCGATGTAACGGTGACGCTTAAAACAACGAGATACAGTTCAATTCGCAACTGGCTCAGAAAGATAGACCAGCTCTCGAGTAAGGCCAACCTCATATTGTGTCTTACAGGTGCACAATATTGTCACATTCCAAGATCTACGTCCTCGGCACGCCGACTGGCAGCCAGCTCGTGCTTCCAAGCCATCTCGCTGTCGGGATTCTCTGCCCGATACAACGCGGCAAGCAGTCTGTGAGCTTCGGGAAGATCACCCTTTGGGGCGAGCCGGATAGCGCTCTCAAGGCTGACGATGGCCTCGGGGGTTTGCCCGAGTTCTTTTAAGGCCCAGCCAAGGTGATAATGGGCTTTGGGAAAGGCGCTGATCAGCGCGATAGACCGGAACGCAAAGTCCACAGCCTGCTCGTAGCGGCCACGAGCAATCATGATGCGTGCAAGCCCATTAAAGGCTATGGCGTTCTCGTCAGCGGAGACCTCAAGAGCGCGGCGAAAGGCTCGCTCGGCATCATCCCAACGCTCAAGCAGGATGTAGGCTCGGCCAACGTGCCCCTGGATGTGCGTCTTATCAGCACCGTGCTCTTCAGCCTTCGTCAGACAGTCAAGCGCCTGCTCACCTTCCCGACGACTGAGGTGCAGGTCTGCCTGGAGTAAGAGAACAAACGGAAGCATGGAGGCAACCTCGCCCAACTCGGCGAGCACACCTTGGCACTGATCCGGCTCGTTCATGCGCACGTAGCAGTAGGCAAGGCTGATCATCAGACCATCACGAACATCAGGCTCAGCGGTATCGATCAACTCACGCCAGATGGGGACGGCTTCCGCACAACGTGGGCCATAGGTCAGGGATGTGGCGAGGTTGTGCCGAGCTTCGCGCGTCGTGCGCTCGATCGCCTTGTGAGCATCTTCGCCGGGGTCCTCGATATAACCCAGATCAACGAGTTGACGAACAGCAGACGCCTCAACACCAGGATCCGCACGTGCTTCTTCGGGATGCTGGCCATCATCGCCATCAATGGACTCCCACGACAACACCCTGTCGGGCTGCCTGGGGTCGGCCAGGATCTCACTCCAGACGCGCCCATCCATGTCGGCACCAATCGGCAGACCGAGGAGATGAAGAATGGTCGGCGTCACATCAAGTAGCGAGGCTCCGTAGACGTTGGATCCCGGCTGAATACCCGGACCAGCAGCAACGGCAATGCCAAACGGGCGGTGCCAACTAACCGGGTTTTCATAACCCTTGAGGCCGGGACGACCGGCACCACTATGAAAGCCGTGGTCGGAGACGAGTATGACCGTCGTGTCCGAACCAGCGTAGGCGAGCATCGCCTCCAGCATCATGTCATGGAACCGATAGCAAGCGGTAACACACTCACCGTAGAGCCTGGCATCTGCTTCAGAGACACCCTGCATAGCCGGTGGGTGGTAAGGCATAAAGGTGTGGCCAAAGTGGTCAATTGCATCATAGTAAACAGCGGTCAGATCAGCGGGCTGAGTCTGGATGAGATGACACGCGGCGGCATGGACCGTAGACATCTTGGCGATCAGGCGCGCGAGTTTGGCCAGTCGATCGTCGCTACTCTGATCAATCTCCCTTCCATGCGGGACAAAGGGCAGAATAGATTGAGCATCGAGCCGAGACGGGTCGACCACCAGATCAAGTAAGGGGTCACGGAGGGATGGGGGGTGGATGATGTCACTATCGGCCTGACGCTTGTCCGGCGGCTGGGTGGCAAGCGTGCCATAGGCGTCGGAGACAACACAGCCACGAATCGGCTCAGCCGGTGCACTCGCGAACCAGCCAACAACGTTGGAGTTCATCTGGTTCTGGCTCAGTATGTTCCAGATGGCTTTGCACTGCCGACTCGTTGACGTCACTGGCCGGATCCCTGTGCCATCGGGCCGAGGCTCAACAAAGCCAAAAATGCCATGGCGATCGGCATGCTTGCCAGTCGCCACAGAGTTCCAGAGCATCGGTGAGAGCACGGGTCGGAGCGTGCTGATACGCCCCCGCACACCTGTATCAATCAGCCGGCGCAAAGCGGGCATCTTTCCCTGCTCAAGCAGGGGATCAATGATCTGCCAATCAGCTGCATCCCAGCCGATCAGCAGAACTCGGCGGGCTTGGCGGTCAGTCATGGCTCGGTCCTGCTCATCAGCAAGGCTGTGAGATCGACGCCCGCCACTTCTCGGTTATCGCCGCCGAGTGGCGAGCGCTCCAAGACCCGCCGCCAGCAAAGCGAGGCTGGTCGGTTCTGGCGTCCGGATCTCGGTACCGGGGTTTGTCTCGTAGGCTGCTTCATAGATGGTGACAGCCGGGAAACCGGAGCTGAAGTGATCGATGTCAAGGCGAAGCCAGCCGAAGCTGGGCCCATCAGGACCTGCACCATCTAGGTCGATCTGGAAGCCAAGGAAGTTGCCGATGCCGAAGTTGTTGCTCAGCCCGTAAGCACCAGAGGCCTGAGCACCAGCGCTAGGTTGATTGGTGAGCAGAGACCCGGGGCCGATATCGACACCTGAACCGAAACTCTCAAGGTTATTGGCGTCACTGCCGGAGGTGAGGGTGTCTAGGTCGCCCGAGAGACCAGTAGGATAGCCGCCAGAGGCCACACTTCGGATCACTACGTAACCCCCATAGCCACCACCAACGAAGATGCCCATGTCGCGAACGCTGTCAGCGTTGATATCCAGATACGTCCAGCCGCCTCCGAGTTGCGTGTCGCCGAGGTCAACCGTGACCACCCCTGCCTCGCTGGAGCCTGCCCCAACCGAGAGGCCGAATGCCGCTAGGGCGTAGCGGCTGAGGTCGACATGCGTCTTTTTTCCGTCTTTCATCGATCGTCTCCCCTATAGAGATGAAGTGCGAACAAAGGCACTGAAACTAAGATACGGCCGTACTATGCCACAAGCCTACAGCACGGCAACCCGTTTTTTTGTCGCTGCAGGATAAAATATGGTCAACTGGCCCTCGGTTGCTCATATTGGTGTGTGATGAAGAGCTTAAAGCACATCGCCTTGCTCATTCGCATGGACCGCGCTTTCGACCGTGACATTGCTCAGGGTGTTGGAAGCTATCTACGAGACAATCCGCACTGGAGCGTCTTCGTAGGAGAGAGTGCTTCCGACGCCTCCTCTGAGATCGCCGACTGGCACGCCGACGGAATCATCGGCGACATCAACGCTTCATGGCCTAGAAGGATCGCCGACCGCACCGGGGTCCCACTCGTCGGGTTCGGTGTTCCGACGCCAACCGGTGATTTTGGGGGACGCCCCGTCGTCATGGCTCACCACCACCAGATCGGTGCCATTGCGGCCAACCACCTTCTCGAAAAGGGCATCAAGCATCTGGCGTACTGCGGCCTCGATACTCTGCCCGAATTCCACTACTCGCTGCTGCGCTGGCAAGGATTTCGAGATACGACCGAGGCGGCAGGCGGCACCTTTCATCGCTATAAACCGGACCCTAACGTCGCCGGCAACTGGGGGGCCGAACAGGCACGGCTACGCTCTTGGCTTGTGACTCTGCCCAAGCCGGCCGGAGTATTGGCTCTGTACGACGGTCGCGCCTTGAAGGTCATTGACGCAGCGCGTGTCGAAGGCATACGCATCCCTGAAGACATCGCAGTCCTGGGGATCGACAACGATGTGAGCTACTGCCGCGTGTCCGACCCCACGCTTTCCAGTATCGAACCAGGCTCACATCGCATCGGCTACCAGGCCGCGACCGTACTGGATGGGTTGCTCAGCGGCGTAGTCCCGAAGCAAAACATGATGCTGATCCCCCCCGAACGGGTGGTCGAGCGTAACTCCACCAACACAACGGGTTTCGAGGACGAACAGGTCGCTGAGGGTATACGGTTCATACGTATTCATGCCTGTGATCCGATCACCGTGGATCAGGTGCTGGACCATATTGGCGCTTCAGTCTCGACCGGACACCGAAAGTTCAAACAGCACCTCGGGCGTTCGATTCATGCCGAGATTAGACGTGTTCAGATGGAACGTGTCAGGCGGCTCTTGATAGTGACGAACCACCCAATCAAACAGATTGCCTACGAGGCGGGTTTCGAGAACACGAAATACCTCGCACGTGCGTTCCGCGAAGCGCACGGAACAACACCCAGCGAATTCCGACGCACCAATCAAATGCGTAGTTAAACGCTTGACGGCCACTCGCAGAATCGTCTGAATCTATGACCTGATACGTATTGAAAGCTAGTCCGATTCATTTCGCTTCCCACGAATAAAGCCAGTGAACGCACGGAGCTATCACCCATACTGCTAATACGTCTACCCTCCTCAGCCCTTCTCGCCGCTATTGCCTGCTTGCTCGGATTCCTCACCGCTTGCGGAGAACAACCCGAACAACGCACCACAGACGGCCGAACTATACTCAACGACTGGGAGAAATGGGGTCATTTCGAAGCCGAAGCCATGCATCGTGTAGTAGACGACTACAGCGCTTCCCAGGATCGTGAGCTAGTCAGGTTTCTCTCCATTAGTTCGATCGATCAGAAAGTCCTCCTCGCCACGGCAGGAGGCAATCCACCCGATATCGCAGGTCTCTGGAGCTAACTTGTACCCAGCTACGCGGAGATTACCTTCCCCAGCGAATCCCGAAACCAAGCAGCACCTGGTCAATGCAGTAGGGCTGGCACATCGCCGGCTGGAGGAGATGACCGAATCGAGAACCACGACGGCCGACTACGCAACGAAGATCGGGCTCCACAAAGCCCGGGTCCAGAAGCTCCTACCCCTGACGTATCTGGGACCACAGATTCTCAAAGCGGTCCTCACCGGGACACTCTCACCCCGGATCACACTGAACGATCTGCTGCAAGCGGCCCGCCACCTCGACTGGGATCAGCAGGCCAAAATGCTTGGTCTCGCGTTCTGAGTACGCCATAACCAAGTGCTCTTTGGGGGAGGCATACGAACCTGCGGTCGTCAGATAGACACCTTCGAAATCGCCCCGAGAGACACTTCGGTGATACCACCGAGATTCCCGCGATCGGCCCCTCTGCAAAGGTGTAGAGATACTGAAATACGCCGCATATTCGGCCCATAGACCTGAAATAAGCTCGGTCTCTGATTATCTGAGTCTCAAGCGGAGAGGGCGGGATTCGAACCCGCGGTAGGGAAGTTAATCCCTACGACGATTTAGCAAACCGTTGCCTTCAGCCGCTCGGCCACCTCTCCAAAGGTGCCGCCAGCCAAAATCGACCAGCGGTGGCACAAGCCATAGCATAACGCCGTCTCCCCCCGACTCAAAGCCCAGCAACACCCCCGCCGAAAGCCATCCAAATGACCAGAAGCCTCACCCTCATCGCCCTCACCCTCCTCCTCACCACCACCCTCCTCACCGCCGATCACCACCAGCCCACGAATGCCAAACAGTCCCCCGCACGCCTCGAAACCACCATCCAGAAAGACCTCAGCCTCAACTACCTCATCGCCCTCCCCACCGGCTACCACGCCAGCCCCGACCAGACATGGCCCCTCATCCTCTTCCTCCACGGAGCCGGCGAACGAGGCGACGACCTCAACAAAGTCAAAGCCTGGGGACCCCCAAAGAAAATCGAAGAAGGCATGCCCATCCCCGCCATTGTCGTCAGCCCCCAGTGCCCCCAGGACAGCTGGTGGCCCGACGAAGTCGATGCCCTCCACGCACTCCTCGACCAGATCGAACAAACCCACAACGTCGACCCCGACCGCATCATCGTCACCGGACTCAGCATGGGCGGCTTCGGCACCTGGTCCCTCGTCGGTTCAGAACCCGACCGCTTCGCCGCCGCCGCACCCATCTGTGGCGGGGCCACCTGGAACGACGCCCGAACCATCGGACAACACCAGGTCCCTCTCTGGAACTTCCATGGCGAAGCCGACAACGTCGTCCCCATCGACGAATCACTACGCGCCATGAAACGCGTCCGCGCCGCCGGACACACCACCGCCAAACTCACCATCTACCCCAACGGCAACCACGGCGCCTGGATCCCCGCCTACAACGACCCCGAACTCTGGACCTGGATGCTCAACCAGAACCGCGCCGACCGACTCGCCGAAGAAACATCCAACGAATAAGCACGACGAGCCACAGATGACCAACGAACGCACCCTACGCCCCCGCTTCCCCAGATCCACAACCACCAAAACCCACTTGGCGTATCCGAATGAACGCCGTACAATCGGGCCTCGCCTGTAACACTATCACCTGTTCAAAGAGGGAAGAATCCATGAACAAGCTCCACCTGACCGCTGCGCTCGCCGCCGCACTCACCACCGCCCACGCCGCCTCCGCCGCCGTCTCGGTCTACGGACCCACCGGCCCCACCGACGGCACCGAGGCCGACTTCAACACCCTGTTCCCCGTCACCACCCCCATCGACTTCGACGCCGTCGCCGCAGGCACCACCCTCGAAGTCCCAGGCGGCCTCGATGACGGCAACGGCCCGCCCCTCGAATCCCCCATCGCCTTCGACGACTTCACCCTCACCATCGTTGGAAACAACAACACCTTCGACGACACCTTCGTCTCCACCGCCACCGAGCTAGGCGTCGGCCTCTTCGATGGCGAGCACGAAACCGTCACCCTCACCTTCAACGACCCCATCCTCGCCTTCGCCGCCACCTTCGAATCCCCCGCATCCTCCAACGGCTTCGAAATCACCATCGATGGCACCGAAGTCGACACCTTCCCCCTCTTCCTCCCAGGCGGCGGGCAGGGCCAGCAGTTCCTCGGCCTCGCCAGCGACACCCCCTTCACCACTGTCACCTTCACCTCGGCCTTCGGCGGCGAAACCTTCTTTATCGACAACGCCGTCATCGCCATCCCCGAACCCGCCTCCCTCGCCCTCCTGAGCCTCGGAGCCCTCGCCCTCCGCCGCTCGAAGTAATCAGCACCAAACCCAAAAACAAAAAGCCCGGCCAACCAAGGCCGGGCTTTTTCATGCCGTCATCAATTAAGCATCAGTCCGCATACCGGAACAACGTATTCCCATTCCGGTCCGTTTCTTCAACCAAACGCGGATAGAACTGCGAATAAAAACCACGGTTAGGCGGGGCGTTGTAACTACCCACCTGCGTGTCAATGTAATCAGGCCCCGCCTGCACAAACTCCACATGACCATCCATGAAGCCAACGTTCGCCCCACCCCCAACCACCGTTTCGTCCTCCGAACGCTTGAACGACTTCACGTGGTTGTCCGTAAACGCATCACCGCCAGAAACATCCGCATCCGGAAAGTCATTCTGACCCGCTTCGTCCGAATCAAAAATCAGCATCCCCTTGCTCGGATTCCGGAACCATCGCTCCGTCTTCACCCGGTCATCACCACCCGCCCGGTGCGAGGTCGCATTCCCGGAACCCGCCATCCGAATCGATAACGGGTCATCCGAACCCGACACCACCATCCCATCCGGATACGTCCCGCCATCCGCCCAACCCCAGATCTCATAACTATGACCCGAACGATCCGGATTAGGCGACCCACTCCGAGCCGCCGTTGTCATCACCACACGAGGGGCCCGGGCCAGAAAACGATTACTGCCACTCCCCAGTACACGCGTATCGACCTGCTCATCCACAAAATCATTCGTCGACGGACAGATCAGGATGTTGTACTGATCGCCCCCGAGATACCCAGACACATTTCTAAAGCCACCACCACCAACCAATTCACGACGCTCATGGCTATATAAATGCAGGAAGTTGTCGTCGGAGTCATCAGAGGTCTCACCAATGAACACCCCAAACTCATCGTCCAACGCGAACGCCACCGAAGCCCCCACCAGACTCCGGATGTTCGTCGAACACTGCAGCCGCCTCGCCGTATCCCGCGCCGCCCCCAACGCCGGCAGCAGAATCCCGATCAGCAACGCGATGATCGAAATCACCACCAGCAGCTCGATCAACGTAAACCCATAAACCGATCGCCGAAACGATGTAACCATGTTCCATGGCCTCCAGAGTGCTGCACCGCTCTTCATGTCCCAGGCAGGCCAACCCACGCTGCCCGGATGAGCCCGGGAAAACCCAGCAACCCAATGCGGGGGGGGTGGGGAGGGACACAAAAAAAGCCGGCGACAGCCAGCTTATGCTCAGTCAGAAGCCCGGCAGCCGCCGAACCCTGCATCTTGTACCGCGTAAGTTTACCGTTTAACCCCTCTAGGGCCAACCCCCAGTGAACGACGTACAAAAGCCCGAGCCTCGAACCGGACACCCAACCATGACCACCACCCTCCGCCAACTGCTCCTGCTTGCCGTCATCCTTCTCGCCACAAGCGCACCCCTCCACGCCCAAACCACCCCCGACTGGGTCACCCAGACCCCCAACCTCACCGAGATCACACCCTTCGAAGCCGAAAACCGCCTCCTCGACAGCCTCCCCACCCGCCCAGGCGTCGCCGTCACCACCGCCGGCCGCTCCGTTGAAAATCGCCCCATCCGCGTCGTCCACTTCCATCGACCCGCAGACACCCTCCCCACTGCCGCCAACCCCAGCCCCGCCCGACCCTTCACCATCCTCCTCATCGGCCTCCAGCATGGCGACGAGCCCGCTGGCCGCGAAGCCCTCCTCACCCTCATCACCGACCTCACCAACCACCCCGACCGACTCCCGCCCAACACCGACCTCTGGATCCTCCCCACCGCCAACCCCGACGGCCTCGTCAACAACACCCGACGCAACGCCAACAACGTCGACCTCAACCGCGACCACCAGATCCTCAGCCAACCCGAAACCCAAACCCTCCACCGACTCGCACGAACCCTCACCCCCGACCTTATCGTCGATGCCCACGAGTTCCGCCGCGACACCTCCGACTACACCAACCAGGGCTGGCTCGAATGGCCCCTCATCATGCTCGACACCGCCAACCACCCCCTCCTCCCACTGCCCGTCTACACCCACGGCCTCCAACTCATCGAATCCGCCAAACCCCTCATGCAGACCCACGCCGTCAACTACGCCCGCTACCTCATCGGCGACGCACCACCCCAAGGCGAACTCCGCTTCAGCACCCTCGACCCCGACGACGCCCGCAACGGACTCGCCTTCCACGCCGGACTCAGCTTCATCATCGAGTCAGGTATCTACCGCCAGCACCCCAACCCCCAGCACAACCTCACCGAACGCACCCGCGCCTACCGACTCCTCTTCCACCACCTCATCACCGCCCACACCCGCCACCCCAATCTCATCCCCCAGATCCGCGCCGCCGCCAACCAGCCCCTCCCCAACACCATCCCCACCAACACCCTCTGGGCCGAAGCCCTCCCCGAATCACCCGACGCCACACCACCCGCCACCCCCACCATCCCCGTCATCGACCAGGCCACCGGCGAAACCCTCAACGTCCCCGCACCCGGCTTCCGCACCACCCGCGTCATCAAGCAACGCGTCCAAACCCCACGCACCTACCTCATCCCCGCCCAACACGCCCCCGCCTACCGCCAACTCCTCGACCACCACGCCATCCCCTACACCATCCACCCCACACCCGCCGACCCTCCCCACCACCTCATCGAAGCCGTCCGCCTCATCACCGTCTCCACCAACTACGACAACCTCTACCACCGCTACGACGGCCTACAACAAACCCAGGTTCTCACCCCCACACCCAGCCACACCGAACTCGGCCTCGACCAGCCCGGCGCCCTCAGGATCGACCTCCGCACCATGACCCCCCGCGACGCCCGCCGAACCATCGCCATCCTCGAACCCCGTATGGCCTTCGGCCTCTACCAATGGCCCACCTACCGCCAAGCCATCAACCCCCAAACCAACCTCATCCCCGTCTACCGCATCCTCCCCGAGTAAACCACTACTCACCCGCCATCAGCGTCTTCACAAAACGCAGCAGCAACCCATGCGCCGGCCTCTCCACACCCGCATGGTCAAACCCCTCCAGCTCATACAACTCCGTCCGCTCGTGTCCCGACAGCTTCATCATCCGGGCGAAGTACGCGTTCTCCTCATACCGACCCAGCAACTCCAGCTCCCGATCACCCGTCACGATCATCAAAGCCGGCGCGTCACCCCGCACATGAAACACCGGCGCCAGGTCATCCACCTCCGCCCGCAACCGATCCCCACCCCGCTCCTCCCGCACCGTCACATGCGTGATCGCCTGACCACTCAACGACGCAATCCCCAACAGCCGATCCGCATCCACACCCTCCGCCGCCAACCACCGACGATCCAGCCCGATCATCGCCACGAGATACCCACCCGCCGAAGCCCCCGCCACAATCACCCGATCCGGATCACCACCATAAGCCTCGATGTGCTCAAACACCCAAGCCACCGCCGCCGCCGCATCCTCTATGTAAGCAGGTGCCTCCACCTCCGGGTTCAGCCGGTAGTCCACCGCCACCACCGCAAACCCCTGCCTTAGCAACTCCCCCGGCACGTACCGCTGCCCCATCCGCAGCCCGCCCGCATGAAACCAAACCACCGTGGTAAACCCCTCCACTCCCTCCGGGTAATACACATCCAGCCGACAACGCTCCCGCGCATACGCCGCCGCCTCATCCGGCATCTCCACCACCTCCCGGTAAAGCACATCCCGCTCCCAGCCGTACCCCTGCACAACCGCCTCCTCTGCCAAAACCCAGCACCCGCCAACCACCACGAGCAACACCAAACCAGCCAGAATCCGCATAAGCAACTCCATGCCGCAGGACCAAAAATAGCATAAACGCTATTAATTCACCAGGCCAAGGAAAGGTCTCAGGGTGGCCGCCGTCGCTACCAACTGGTTCTTCTCGTACACCTCCAATAGCTTCGCGGGCGAAAGAACCGGAGACTTCAATCGTTCTAAAACAACATGCACACTTCCAACAACAACCTCTGGATACAGGTCCAACAGGTTGGTAACAAAAGTATCCGGATGCTCCGCAGCAAGCCCAAGTGGCTCTAGGACAGATTCAGGAAAGTGCTTCAGGTTGTAAGTCACGATTACATCAGCTTGTGCATGAACCGCAGCAGCCAACACGTGCTCATCACCCGGATCAGGTAGCCTCAAACCCCGCATCGTTGGCTCGTACCCCTCAACAACGAAATCCAAAGCATACTCACCCATACGCTGGATTAAGTGATCGATCGACACTCGCGAATAGCCCTGGCTGCCTGACAACACACCTCGAAGCTCCTCGAGAACATGCACAGAGCAAGTACCACGAAATGTACCCGTCGTCGCAAGTTGCATGAGAAGATCACGGACTGAACCCGGCACCAATACATTCGTGTCGAAAAAGACCGTAAAACCACTCAAATGAAGCTCCAGCGCACATGACCCCCTGCGCATCCGCAAGATGAGACAATCTAATCATAGTCGCCAGCACGCTGCGACATCCCCGCAAGATCGTCTAGCACCTCGGATCGCGCAATCTGCTGCCGGTCTCTATACGCCAGCACATCCGCCACATTGACACGGCGATGCAAGCCCACTTTACGATAAGACATCTCTCCCTTCTCCAATAACTTCACAAGAAACGGACGCGACACCCCCAGTAATTCTGCAGCCTTCTGCGTCGTTAACTCTCCTGACAGTGGCAGCAAGCTCACAGCCTGGCCCGCGGCCATGTGCTCCAAGACATCCTTGAGCAGCCGCGTCACCATCGCCGGCAATTCGATGAGGTCTCCATCTGCTTCCACTCTCACACGCAGATGCCCCTCCTGACCCTTACCAACCCCAAGCGAATCAGCGTGAGCTCGAAAAATGCTGATCGCCGACCTCGCCTGCTCCACTTCTTCTGCCGTCGGTGCAGCTAAATTCATGGATGCCATCGCAACCTCCTTACTTGTAAATTCTATCGCCCAAACGAAATAAACGCAATAAAAGAAACATCCAAAAACCCGCCAAAATCTGATCATCCATAAAAAAGACGCCGCAGACCTCCCAGCCCACGGCGCCCAAGAACCAGAAACCGATCTCAACTCAACCTAAAGCCGCCACCGCCGAACCCTCACCATTCGCCCCACGAAGCGGCTTCACCCCCACCGTCATCTCCACATACTCATTCGACGACGTATAGCTCCGATTCACCTGGTAAGGCACATCCGTCCCCCGCAATAGCGACAACTCCACACTCGCCAGATGATCGTCCCGGTTTTTCTTCAGACCCGCCGCCGTAAACCGCGCCAGCTCACGAACCAACGCCACCGCAGCGCTATAACTCGGATTCGCCGCCAGCATCCCCAGGCCCAGCTCCGCCGCCTTCGACCGCACGATCGCATCCATGTCCTCGCCAAACCGACGAATGTCCCGGTCGCACTCGAACACCAGCAGTTGCACCACCAGAAACTCACCCGGATTCTCCGGCCCATAAGCCAGATACCCATCTCCCAGAAACCCCGCCCGCATCCCCGCCCTCAGGTTCGGAAAGATCGTCCGGTTCACACCCAGCCGACCCTCACTCGCCCCGCGCTCATCCAGCGCCAGACTCGCCACACACAACTCGTTGTGCCGAAGATCCCAGAACTCGCCAAAAGGCGTATGCCGCTTGAGCAACCCAAGACCCGTCAGACACACCGCAATCGGATCCACCGACGCATCAAACCCTCGACCACCTACCGGTTCGCTCATGAGTCAACCTTTCAAGCGGATCATCCCGCCATCCAGGACCCAACCACCGCCCGCGCGCGCACAAAGCCACCGCTAACCCAAATAGAAAAAAGCCCCACACCGGGAGGCATGGGGCTTCCTGAATCAACGAAAATAATCCGGACGAGACGGCCGGCCCTAGAGCAACTCATCTCCGAGGTCTTCGGCCAACGCATCCACCGCGCCGTTCAGACGCTCCTCAGTCTCGTACGTCCCATTGGCAATCTGCTCACGGATGTCAGCCACCAGCCCCAACCGAGGCGGCAAATCTGCGAGCTTGCTGAGAATCTGCGCCGCGGGCGAAATCTCAGCCTGATCCGACGGCCGACGCACCGCCTCAGCCGACTCGCTCTGGGGACGGCTCTTGCCACCCACCGGCACCACAATCTGGCTTCCTTGGATCGGTGCAATATCTGACATAACAGGCACTCCTTACATGGGCCATCTCAAGGCCCGAATCTGGCCCGCCCGAAACCGTCCAGGACTTACCGGAGCCTGGGCAACAAATCGGAGGGGAGGACCAGCCGGTTCACGACCGGTAGCTGTCTCACATAGGAACTATCGCCCATCTCAACTTCCGATCTTGAACAACACCTGACAAAGGGTACAGCTGACCTAAAACAATACATATAAAACGCTTAAAAGCAATAATCGCACCTAGCGTCCGGTAATGACCACCCCGCCAGTACTGGCAACAACTCACCTGACAACCACCCCACACAAACCTAAACCCAGCTATACAAGGAACCTAGCTCACAACAAATGGTCGCGTTTTGTTCGGTATTACCCCAAACCCAAATTTCTAAATTTTCCACCAGCAACCCACACCACACAGGTTACCCAACCCGAAACAGGATCAGCGTTCACCACCCGAGACGCACAAACCCCAAGACACCTCCGCCGCCTGACGGTTGTCACGAACATCGTGAACCCGCAGCAGCCGAACCCCAGCCGCCACCGCCAACGCCGTCAACGCCGCCGTCCCCCCCAAACGATCCGACGCCCCCTCCGTCGTCCCAGGCGACAACCCCGCAATCATCCGCTTCCGACTCGCCCCCACCAGCACCGGCACCCCCAAACCACCCGCCGGATCACACCACCCCGACAAAGCCCCCATCAGCGACACGTTGTGCGCCAGCCTCTTCCCAAATCCCAACCCCGGATCCAGCACCACCGCCTCCCGCGCTATCCCCGCTGCCTCCGCCGCCGCCAGCCGCTCCCGCAAAAACGCCTCCACCTCCGCCACCACATCCCCATAAGCAGGTGCCTCCTGCATCGTCCCCGGCTCACCCTGCATGTGCATCAAAATCACCCCGCAGCCCGCTCGAGCACACAACCCCAGCATCCCCGCGTCCTCTCGCCCGCCCGACACGTCATTCACCACCGACGCCCCCGCCCCCAAAGCCGCCTCCGCCACCTCCGCCATCGTCGTGTCTATAGATACCACCGCCCCCAGCCCCGCTTCACCCAACGCCGCCACCAATTCACGAATCACCGGCTCCGTCCGCCTTTGCTGCTTCCTCGCACCCACCCGCTCCGCACCAGGCCGCGTCGACTCGCCCCCCACATCAATCACCGCCGCCCCCGCCCGCGCCATCGCCACCCCCGCCGCAACCGCCCGCGACACCCCCTCAGAACCCTCCCCGTAAACCCCGCCATCCGAGAAACTGTCAGGCGTCACATTCAACACCCCCATCATCCGCGGAACCGCACCCATCCCCAGATCCAGACACCGACCTCGTCCAAACATCCACTGCATCACCCAATACTACCCAGCCCCCACAAACCCAGCCCCGATCGGCAAACCAGGCAAACCCTGACGGTCCTGCCGCCCATACTCGCGAATCGATCCACCACCCACCCCACCACCCTCAAGCCCCAACCACACAGCCCGATAACTCACACCATGACCACGCTACACATCGGTGCCATACCCGTGACCGACCAACTCCTCGAATCCCTCGACGCCCTGCTCGCCAGGCTCGACCAGCAGGAGCTCACACTCGGCACCTCCAACCGCGAGACCGAGCGCCGTGGCGTCTCCGCCCCCGTCGAATTAGGCGTCCTCTCAGGACCCGAAGAACCCGACGCCCTGCCCAACCCCGACGACTTCCGACCCCTCTACCCCGGATGGATCACCGACACCTCCCCCGTCGGACTCGGCATCCTCACCGAAAGAGACCTCCCCGGAAACATCCGACTCTGGGCCGACCTCACCCGACTCGCCGGACAGCCCCTCCTCCTCCCCGTCCGCGTCATCTACTGCCTCAAAGTCCTACGCTCCACCTACCGCGTAGGCCTCGCCTTCGAACTGCCCAACCAACCCCTCGCCGCCTGACATCAAACCGCCTGACGCTTCCACCCACCCTGCCAGAAACGCAGATAGAACAGCGTCGCCCGGAATATCCACTCCGAGCACAACCCATACCACACCCCCACCAGGCCCAACTCCAGATACCAACCGAAAAACACAACCAACGGCAGCCTTAAGCCAAACAGACTCAAAAAACTCAGCCACATCGTCACCTTGGTATCACCCGCACCCCGCAATGCCGCCGAAATCACAATCGACACCGCAAACAACGGCTGCACCCACCCACAAATCCACAACAACTCAGGCGTCATCGCCAGGTGCTCCGGCTGATCACTAAACAGCCCCGTCAGCCACGTCGGCACCAGCACAAACGCCAACCCGAATAGCGACATCAACCCCACCCCAATCGCCGTGCACGACAGCGCCGCCTGCGACGCCCGCCGCGGATCATGCGCCCCCAGATACTGACCCACCAAAGTCGACGCCGCCTGCGCGACCGCAAACCCGCCCAGAAAACTGATCGACTCGATCCGGATCGCAATCATGTGCGCCCCGATCAACCCATCACCCACAAACCGGCCCACCAGCGCCAGCACCGCAAAGTTCCCCAGCCAGATCCCCACCGACTCCAGAAACTGCGGGATCCCCACACGCACAATACGCTGCATCGTGTGCCAGTGAGGCCGAAGCCACATCGCCATCAGCTTCACACCCGAACCACCCCGCACCAGCACAATCAGCGTCAGCACCGCACCCACCACCCAGGCCACCGCCGTCCCCGCCGCAATCCCCGCCACACCCCAACCACCAATCGGCTCCGGACCCCGCACAAACAAAAGCGACAACCCGATGTTCACCAGGTTCACCGCCACCATGATCCGAAAAGGCGTCCGCGCATCACCCGCCGCCCGCAGACAAGCCGCCCCAATGAACAGCACCGCATTCCCCACCGCCGACAACGCCACGATCTGCAGATACGAAACCGCCAGCTCCCGAGACGTCCCCTCCAACCCCGCCAGATCCGAAACCGCCCCCGCAAACACCATCAGCAAAACCATCATCAGCAACCCCATGCCCACCGCCAACAGAATCGCCTGACCCGTCCCCGCATTCGCCAGCCGACCCTTACCCCCACCCACCGCCCGCGACACCAACGCCCCCGCACCAATCCCCACCGCCCCCATCAGCATCCCCTGCAGCCACGTCACATACCCCGCGATCCCCAACGCATCCGTCGCCGCCACACCCACCGCCGCCGGCTCAAGGTCCGCCGCCAGAATGATGTCCACCGTCCCCACCAGAAAGTTCAGATACTGCTCCAGCAACGGCCAGATCGACAGCACCCAGACCTGCCGCGGCAGCGACAGCCCCGCCAACCGTCCCGACAAAGGACGTGGCTTCTCCTGCGGGATCGCACCCGCCGACGCCGCCGACGGACCGCGTGTCACAAAACCTCCAGACTAAAACCCCGCCAACCTCACAACAGCCACCCACCCTAGCACCAACAGCGCCAACCCTACCGCTTCGCAATCGGGCTAAGCGGGTCCTTGATGTTCGGCGCATCCAAACGGTAAGGACTCCCCTCCGAAGGTGCCGCCCACATCACCGCATTCCCCAGCACCTTCCGCACCTCCGGCTGATAGTAGATCGGATACGTCTCATGCCCCGGCCGGAAGTAAAACACCCGACCCTTTCCCCGGCGCCAGCAGCAACCCGACCGAAACACCTCACCCCCCTCGAACCAGCTCACAAACACCAACTCGTCCGGCTCAGGCACATCAAACAGCTCCCCATACATCTCCGCCTTCGGCACCTCGAAATACTCATCCAGCCCATCCGCAATCGGATGCCCCGGATTCAGACACCACACCCGCTCCATCTCATCCGCCTCCCGCCACTTCAAGCTGCACGTCGTCCCCATCAGCTTCCGGAAGATCTTGCTGTAGTGACCCGAGTGCAACACCAGCAACCCCATCCCCTCCAGGACCCGCTTCTGCACCTTCTCCACCACCGCATCCGAAACCTCCCCGTGCGCCTTGTGCCCCCACCACGTCAACACATCCGTCTCCGCCAGCACCTCATCCGTCAGCCCATGCTCCGGCTCATCCAGCGTCGCCGTCCGAACCACCACCGCCGACCCCAGCTGCTCCTCAATCGCCCCCTGCATCACCACATGCATCCCATCCGGATACACAGCCCGCACCGCCTCGCTCTCCTTCTCATGACGAAACTCATGCCAAACCGTCACACGAATCGGCGATGCCATAACCAGCTCCTTGGCCAGAAAAACCACGAAAAACCCGGCCCAGCGTTGTAGCCGCCCCCACACCCCCCCGCAAGCCCACCCACCAGCCCCAGCGACTCTGATCCCACCACCCCCTCTGCTACCCTGTCAACACACTTCCGAAGGGCCCCCATGTCCCTGCTAACCCACCGAAACCGCAGATGCCTGTTTGTCACCCTTGCCCTTTTCCTAGCTGCTTCCGGATGTGCATCGCACACAGAAAGGCTCACCCGGATACAGAACGCCATAAGCAGCGCCGGTGGACCTCTCACCTTCCAAGACCTCAACACCTACGCCGTAATCCCTGAAGGCTCAAGCAACGCTGCGCTGATCTACCAACAGGCCTTCGACGCCTGGGTCAGGGACGAAGCACTTGAGAAACAGATGCTCACAACGGGCGTGCATCGCTTTGAGGAGATCCCCCCGCTGGGCGAACCCCCGACCGGAAACATGCTCTCAGCCGCTCGCGAATACACCCAACGAAATCAAACAGCGATCGGACTACTCTTCAAAGCCTCCCACCAGCCGCATTTCAGAATGCCTGTCGATTACAACCTTGACCAGCCAACAGATGTCATCGTCCTCAAATGGCTACACCGCTTCAGACACGCCACCTCAAAATTGCTTGCCGAACAGTTGTATGTCGACATGGCCGACCAGAACGGTGACAAGGCCGCAGACACGATGGCCGCTATCTTTCGGATCGCCGGTCACGCGCAACAGCAGCCCGAACTGATCTGTGTACTTGTCGGGAATACGCTCAACGCACAGGCTTATCAACACTTGACCGAACTCAGAGCAGCTCTTCCACTGTCACAACAAGCACTCGGCAAGATCATCTCAGCGATCCAGAACGACTCCGAGCCAGAAAACTTCACAAGGGCCCTACACCATGAGCGAGCCCTGACCAACGAGATTCTCTCGGGTAACACTAACGTACTCTCAGATAATATCCGAGTACCCGAGGTACCCGACACCAATAAGACTCGGCACCACGCCGACGCCCTGGCCTCCGCTAATCGCTTTATTCATGACACCCGGGGGATGAAAACACCAATCTACGCCGCAAAACAGGAAAAAGTATCCACCGACCCGGATGGTTATGACTGGGAACAGTTCAAGCCACTACACCGCAGCTACCTGAGCCTGCAACACGGCCGAGCCCTCCGCCGCGTAAACCTCACCGCCCTCGCCACCGACCGCTACCACCTCGACCACAACACCTTCCCAACCACCCTCGACCAACTCGTCCCCGACTACCTACCCGCCATCCCCGAAGACCCCTTCAACCCCGGCCAGCCCCTCAAACTCACCCCGAGCCCCTTCGGCGTCATCATCTACTCGCTCGGCGACGACCTCACCGACAACAACGGCCGCCGCTACGCCGAAGACGGCCGCGACCGTCAACCCGGCACCGACATCACCGCCTACGCCTTCACCACCCCAGGCATCCCCCAACCCCTCCCCGACCCAGCCAAAGACCTAAACTAACCACACCATGAACCCCCGCCCCCTCCTCCTCATCCTGGCCTTCACCCTCCTCCTCGCCTCCGCCCTCGCGCAGACCACCACGCCCACCACCAACACCGTCACCGCCTCCACACCCGGAGCCACCCCAGCCACCAACGCCCTCCAGCCCGTCGCCCCCAAACCCACCGTCATCCCGCCAGGCGGCAAGATCGCCATCCTCCCCATCCAAGGCGTCATCCGAGGAACCCTCGAAGAACTCATCAAACGACGCACCGAACGCGCCCTCGCCCAGGGCGCCACCGTCATCGTCTTCGAACTAGATACCCCAGGCGGCGAACTCGTCGCAGCCCTCCGCATCTCCCGCTACATCAAATCCATACCCGTCCCAACCGTCGCATGGATCAACCCCGACGCCTACTCCGCGGGCATCCTCATCGCCTCCGCCGCCGACGAGCTCGTCATGGCCACCTCCGCCACCATCGGCGACTCCGCGCCCATCTCACCCATCGACGGCAACCTCGGAGCCACCGAACGCGCCAAAGCCCTCTCGCCCCTCCTCGCCGAGTTCCGCGACAACGCCACCCGCAACGGCTACGACTACGCACCCTTCCACGCCATGTGCGTCCTGGGCGTCGAGGTCTACCTCATCGAAAACCCCGAAACCGGCGAACGACGACTCGTCAACCAGATCGACTACCAGCTCATGGTCCACGGCTCGCCCACCCTTGCCCGCCAACTGTCCCAGGGACTCCAGCAGTTCTCCGGCAACACCCCCGACCCCTCCACCGTCGGCGAACCCACCCAGGAAATCGCCACCAACAACGACCTCGGCAAATGGCTCCCCGTCAACGTCCTGCCCTCAGGCACCGCCATCCCCGATGGACGCATCCACGACGGCAGATCCCTCCTCACCATCAAGGACATCCGCGCCCGCGACATCGGCCTCAGCCGCGCCACCATTGACAACACCACCGCCCTCATGGCCGACCTTCAGGCCGCCGACCTCATCGTCGTCAACAACTCCTATGCCGAAGCCGCCGCCCTCTTCCTCTCCCAATGGTGGGTCCGCGGCATCCTCATCGCCATCTTCCTCATAGGCGTCCTCCTCGAACTCGCCGCCCCCGGACTCTCCCTCCCAGGACTCGTCGCCGTCCTCGCCCTCGCCGGTCTCTTCGGCGCCCCCCTCATCCTCGGCCTCGCCGCCATCTGGCATCTCATCCTCTTCGCCGCCGGACTCCTCCTCCTCGTCACCGACCTCCTCTTCCTCATCGGCTTCGGATTCCTCGGCGCCGCCGGACTCGCCATGATGGTCGTCGCTATCGTCGTCTCCGTCCTCCCCTCCGGCGCCTCGCCCCTAGGCGTCACCGACCCCGCCTACTGGAACCAGCTCGCCGGTGCCCTCGCCGCCCTCGTCCTGGGCGGCGCACTCGCCGGCACCGCCGCCTTCCTCCTCTCAAGATTCATCAAGGAAATCCCCCTCATCAACCGGCTCGTCCTCAACGAACCCCAACCCATCGGACCACCCTCCGAACACATCGCCGGCGACGAAGTCCTCGGCGTCGGAACCCTCGAGGTCGGACACACCGGCACCGTCGCCTCCGCCGTCATGAGACCCGCCGGCGAAGTCGAAATCCTCGGACAACGCATCGACGCCGTCACCGATGGCGAATTCCTCACCCAGGGAACCCCCATCAAAATCACCGAAATCCACGGCAACCGAATCGTCGTCGCCCCCATCAACCCCTAACCCGGTCACGAGCAAGCCCGGCCAGTCATAAGCCCGGTCGCGACGCGGCCGAGGCCACCACCAAGATGCGCCGGGTGCCACGGGTTCTTCCGCCGCAGGCGGAAAAGCCGTGCCGCCACCTTCAAACATGGGTGGCTGTGGGCACGTCGTAGATCCGCCGAAGGCGGGCCGCGTGCCCACAGAACCAAACATCTCATCCGGTGAGCCGGGCCGTGTCGGCCCGAGCCAATCCACGTGACTATCGGATGCACGACTTTGTCCGCCGCAGGCAGATAAGTCGTGACCAATCAATCCCCACCCACCACATACCGCACCAACACATCCCCCCCAATCGCCTCCACCCCCTCCAACACCAACCCCTTCGCCTCCCCCATCACCGCCCGCTCCGCCCCCGTCACCGCACTCAACCCCGCCGCGTCCCCAAGCATCTTCGGCCCCACAAACACCCACACCTCATCAATCAGCCCCGCCTCAAACATCGACCCCATCAACCGCGACCCACCCTCCACCAGCACATTCGCCGCTTCATGCTCCTCCACCAGCCGCCGCAGCCCGCGCTCCGGATCATCCACCACTACTACCTCCGGCCCACCATCATTCAAGAGCTTCGCCGTCTTCGGCAGCCGCCCCTTCGGATCCACCACCACCCGCCGCGCCACCCGCTTCACCTCAACCCCGCGCGCCGTCAGCGAAGGATCATCCGCCACCGCCGTCCCCACACCCACCATCACCGCATCCACCCGCGCCCGCAGCTCATGCACCCGCTCCCGCGACGCCTCGTTGCTGATCCACTGACTGTCCCCCGTCCGCGTCGCGATCTTCCCATCCACCGTCTGCGCCCACTTCGCGATCACCCACGGCAACCCAGTCCGCAGCCGCTTCAGCCACGACCGGTTCAGCCGCTGCGCCGCCACCCAACCATCCCCCACCTCCACCGCGATCCCCGCCTCCTTCAGAATCGCAAACCCACCCCCCGACACCTCGACGTACGGATCCTCCATCGCCGCCACCACCCGCGCCACCCCCGCCTCCCGAAGCGCCACCGCACACGGCCCCGTCTTCCCCACGTGCGCACAAGGCTCCAGCGTCACATAACACGTCGCCCCGCGCACATCATGACCCCGACGCCGCGCATCACCCAGCGCCTCCACCTCCGCGTGAGACCCCCCAAAACGCCGATGCCAACCCTCCCCCACCACCCGCCCCTCCAAAACCACCACTGCGCCGACCATCGGATTCGGTTCCACGAAACCCAGACCCCGCTCGGCCAGGCTCAGCGCCCGCGCCATCCACACAGAAGCCGGGGTTGCAAAATCAGGAATGGATGAAGGTGCGGTCATGCTCGGATGATACGATTGTGGGTCCGAAACGAACGTCACCACAAGGGAAAACAACTCATGAAACCCGCCATCCGCTGGACCCTCGGCATCGTCGCCGGCATCTTCGGCCTGATCGTCATCGCGTTGCTGATCCTCTTCTTCAACCTCAACACCGCCCTCAAGCACGCCGTCGAGCAGGGCGGGACCTACGCGCTGGGCGTCGAAACCACGATCGACAGCGTCAACCTCGACATCTTCGCCGGCGAGCTGACGCTCACCAACCTCAACGTCGCCAACCCCGAAGGCTTCTCCGAGAAGCCCTTCATGAACCTCCAGCACGCGCAGGTGAAGGTGGATACCTCCACCCTGACCTCCGACCTCGTGCAGGTCGGGCTGCTGGCGATCGACGGCTTCGACGTCTCCCTCGAAATCCGCGACGAGCAGAACAACTACGACGTGATCCTGGCGAACCTCGAACGCTTCTCATCGGGGGACACCGCACAGCCGGCCGAGCCTTCGACCCAGGCGATCGCTGTGGACAAGATCGACATCCGCAACGTCAAGGCCGACGCCGACGTGAAGCTGACCGGCAGCCAGCAGCGGACGGTGCAGGTGAATCTCCCGCCGATCGTCCTCACCGACTTCCGCAGCGACGCCGATCAGGGCCCGATGATCGGGCAGCTGACTGGCGTCATCACCCGGGCCATCCTGAGTGCCGTGCTCAGGCAGGGGGCCGACCTGCTCCCGGCCATTGCGCTCGGGTCGCTTGAGGAGGGCCTGGACTCGGTGGGCGACGCGTCCAAGGCCGCCGTCAAAGGCCTGGGTGACGCCGGCAAGGCCGCGGTTCAGGAAGTGCTCAGCGGCGGGGAAGGGGCGCGAGGGACGCTGGACAACATCGGCGACAACCTCGAAAACGCCGGCCGTGATGTCGGCAACGCCGTCGGCAACCTCTTCCGGCGGAACAACAACAACAACGAAGAAAACAACGAGCAGACCAACGACGAGCCGGCCAGTGAGTGAGCCGGTGGTCGCGGCTTCGACGCTGGGGAACGACGGTTCAGAGGTTCGGTACGCCATCGGCTGCATGACGGGCACGAGCCTGGACGGGCTGGATGCGGCGCTCGTGCGGGTGACCGGGCATGGGCTGGGGATGTCGGCGTCGCTGGTCGCGCATCACGCGGTCGACCTGGATCCCCAGCTCGCCGATCTGCTGCGGAGCCTGGCCGAGGGCAGACCGCATCCGGCATGGGATTTTCTCCGGGCCGGCCGGGCGGTCGGCGAGCTCTACGCGCAGGGGGTGGAGGAGCTGCTGGCCGGGCAGGACGGGGACCTGGCGGTCGATCTGGTGGCGGCCCACGGGCAGACGCTCTGGCATCTGGGGGATGAGGGGCTGTCCTGGCAGCTGTTCGATCCCTGGCCGATCGTCAGGCGGCTGGGCATCCCGGTGGTTTATGACCTCCGGCAGGCCGACCTGATCGCTGGGGGGCAGGGGGCCCCGATCACGCCGATCGCCGACCCGATCCTGTACGGGCGAGGCGAGCGGCTGGCGGTGGTGAACCTTGGCGGGGTGTGCAACTACACGCTGTCGTTTCCTGCGGCGGAAGGCTCGGCGGGTCTGGGGGAAATCCGGGCCGAGGACCTGTGTCCCTGCAACCTGCTGATGGATGGCATGGCTCGGGTGCTGCTGAACAAGGCTTATGACAAGGATGGGCAGGCGACGCGGGCCGGGCGGGTGCTGGAGCCGGTGGTGGCCTCGATCGAAGCGGGTCTGGTACAGGCGCTGGAGCAGCGTTTCGAGGGCCCGCAGTCGCTGGGGCGGGAGCAGTTTGGCGAGGCGTGGATCAAGGGGCTGCTGGCGGGGAACCCGGATGTCTCAGCGGAGGACTGGCTGGCGTCGAGTGCGGCGTCGATTGCCCGGCAGCTGGTGGCGAAGATCGATCCTGAGGGCGTGGAGCGGGCGATTCTGGCCGGTGGCGGGAGCCTGAACCCGGGGCTGACGGCCCAGATTGCCCAGGCCTCCCAGCATCCCGATATCTGGCGGCTTTCGCAGGATCTCGGGATTCCGGGCGAGGCCCGGGAGGCGGCGGAGTTCGCGATTCTGGGGCTGCTAAGCTCTGACGGGGTGCCTGTGACGCTTGAGGCGGTGACCGGCGCTCAAAATCCGGGCGTGGCGGGAAGTTGGGCTTGGCCTACGCCCGATCTGGGGTAGAATCCTAGGAAGTATGTAAGAACTATAAGACCGTGGCATGGGCTGCCCGTGTCTTGTGCTGGTTCTGTTTGAGAAGAAGACTTCACCCTCTAGACGAAGTGAGGCCTGCCGTGGCATCGACGCTCCCCAACATGCAGCCATCGGAAGACCGCGGTCATCTCCTCACGGAGCAGCGTCTGGATGCGGCGGCGCGGCTGGACACGCTGTCGACGTCGGAGGTGCTGGAGGTCATCAACGATCAGGATGCGACGGTGCATCGCGCGGTGCGCGAGGCGATCCCGCAGATCACCAGGCTGGTCGACCGGGTGGTGGAGGGGCACAAGAAGGGGGGCTCGCTGGTCTACTCGGGAGCGGGCACGTCGGGCCGGCTGGGGGTGCTGGATGCGTCGGAGTGCCCGCCGACGTATCACTGCGACCCGAACGATGTGATCGGGATCATGTGTGGCGGGGACACGGCGCTGCGTGTGGCGGTTGAGGGTGCTGAGGATGATCCGGATGAGATTCTGCCGCACTTCGAGCGGATCGGTCTGGGGCCGAACGACACGTTCGTGGGGATTGCTGCGGGCGGAACGACGCCTTATGTCTGGGGCGCGATCGAGCACGCCAAGGCTCGGGGGGCTTCGACGGGTCTGGTGAGCTGCGTGTCGATCGAGGACCTGCCGGCGGACCTGCCGTTGGACAAGCTGGACTTCCCGGTGGAGTTGCTGGTGGGTCCGGAGGTGGTGACGGGTTCGACGCGGATGAAGGCGGGGACGGCGACCAAGCTCGCGCTGAACATGATCACGACGGCGACGATGGTTCGGCTCGGGAAGGTCTGGGGGAACCTGATGATCGACCTGCAGATCAAGAACGCGAAGCTGGTGGATCGGGCGATCCGGATCCTGATGGGTCAGAACCCGGGGCTGACGCGTGACAAGGCGCTGGAGGTGCTGCATGCGGCGCATGGCCGGGTGAAGCTGGCGCTGGTGATGGCGGGTCGGGACCTGGACGTGGAGAAGGCGCAGCAGCTGCTGGAAGAAAACGCGGGTCAGGTGCGGCCGTTGCTGGGTGAGCCGAAGTAGGCTTCGGTTAAGAAATATCTTGGGTGCCGAGGGGCGTGGGCCTACACTTCTGATGGTGATCGGAGGTTGTTATGCAGAAGCCCGGTGAGCGGATCGATGAGGGTCAGGATCTGTGCCCGCATTGTCTGCGTCCGGTGGGCAAGCTCGATCATTTCTGTCCGGACTGTGCCCGGCCGATCACGGCGCATGCGGCGATCGATCCTTTCGGGCAGGTGCTGACGGCGGGCTCGGTCTATCGGCAGGCGAGTGAGGGTCCGGCGCGGCCGATGGTGGTGGTGGGGATGTGGATGCTTTGTCTGCCGATGTTCTTTGCGTTTGCGGCGGGTCCCTTCGGCATCGCGATCGGCCTGGTTTACCTGATGATTCTCTGGCGTGTGACGGCGCACTACCTGCGGCAGCGGCAGGAGGAGCAACGGGCGTCCGAGGCTGGTGAGCCAGAACTACCGCCTGAGCTGGAAGAAGACCTGCTGACGGCGGAGGCGCTGAGTTATGAACTGGAGGGCGGGGATGTTCGGTCGTGAGATGAGGGGCGTGCGGTTTGGCTGATTCGGAAGGCCGCGGGACATCCGAGTCGTTGCTGTGCCCGCAGTGCATGGTGGAGCTGGAGGGTGGGGTGTCGTGCCCATCGTGCGGGTATTCGGCGATCACGAGCACGCTGGGGCTGGGAGCGATTCCAGCGCAAGCGGGGAGTCGGACGCCCTGGTCGTGGCTGCTGATTCTGATCGGCTGGGTGTTTGTGCTGCCGGTGGTGCCGTGGGTTTTCACGCAGGATCTGGTGTTCGGGCTTGTTGCGCTGGTTGGGTACTTTTATGTGCTGGTTAAGCTGATCGGTGTGGTGGGGCGAGCGTGGCGGGACAAGTGGGATGTGGGTGAGGATCCGTGGGATGAGGCGGATTACGAGGAGTTGCCGCCTGATGAGGAGGAGGATCTGCTGACGGCGGAGGCGCTGAGTTACGATCTCGAAGAAGAAGAGCTCGGGGACGAGGGGCGCGGATGATCTATGCTGCGGGGATGGATGGACGATGTGGGCGACGGACGCTGGCGGGTGAGGTGACGCTGAAGGACGTGGGGCTGTTTTCGAGTGTGCCTGTGGCGATGCGTCTGCGGCCGGCTGAGGCGGGTCGTGGGGTGGTGTTTGTGCGGACGGATGTGGGGGGTGTGGAGATTCCGGCGTTGGTGTCACGGGCGGTGGATCAGCCGAGGCGGACGGCCTTGGCGGCGGCGGGGCGGCCGGAGGTGACGGTGGAGACGGTGGAGCACGTGCTGTCGGCGGTGAGTGGGCTGGGTGTGACGGACGTGGTGATCGCGTTGGATGCGGCGGAGGTGCCGTCGTTTGATGGGTCGTCGCTGGCGTTTGTGGAGGCGATCGGGCGGGTGGGGTTGGTGGATTTGGAGGGCGAGCTGGAGCCGTTGGTGGTGACGGAGCGGGTAGAGGTGTTGGAGGGTGACAGCCGGGTGGTGGTGGAGCCCCTGGCGGCGGGCGAGGGGCCATCGTTGTCGTATGACCTGGATTATGGGGATCACCCGGTTCTGAAGGCGGGTCGGGCGGTGTATCGGGGGGGGGTGGATGATTACGGAGCGGAGGTGGCACCTGCGCGAACGTTTGTGCTTGAGGCGGAGGCGGAGGCGTTGCAGGCAATGGGGCTGGGAAAGCACCTGACGGCGGCGACGCTGGTGGTGTTTGGGGTTGGGGGCGTGTTGCCGCCTAACGAGCTGCGGTTCGCGGACGAGCCGGTGAGGCACAAGCTGCTGGATCTGATGGGGGATCTATCGCTGGCGGGGCGGCCGATTGTGGGGCGTGTGTCGGCGTGGAAGTCGGGTCATGCGCTGAATCGGCGGATGGCGGGGCGGTTGTTGGAGGTGTTTGGCTAGCACCCGATAGGCGTGATGTGGGTTTGGGTGACCCGGGCCGACACGGTCCCGGCTCGCCGGGGGTTGGGGCTAGTGGGGGACTTCTTTGACGGCGTTGCGGTTCCAGGCGGGGACTTTGACGACGATTTCGCCTTCTTCCTGGATACGGCACTGGCAGGAGAGCCTGGAGTTCATCTGGATGCCGGGCGCTTCTTCGACGCGGTCGAGTTCTTCGTCTTCGGCCTCGTTGAAGAGCTCTTCGCCTTGTTCGAGGTAGACGTGGCAGGTGGAGCAGGCGCAGACCCCGCCACAGGCGTGTTCGATGCCGATGCCGTTGTCAAGAGCGACTTCGAGGACGGACTGTCCGACGGCGGCTTTGAGGTCGAGTTCTTTCTCCTGGTTGCCGGTGAGGGGTTCGGGGTCTTCGAGGATGAACTTGATGGGGACGGTTTTGGGCCCGGTGACTTTGGCGGCCTTCATGTGCATGGCGGGTGTTCCAATGGGGTGGGTTGCGGGTCGGTTTTGGCCCGTTTTTGTCCGTTTTGGGTCGGAATCGTTTGGTTTCGTGCTGATTCTAGGCGCTTTTTTGGGGGGTGTGCGCGCGCTTTGGCCGGGTGACGGCGCACGGGGTGGCTGGGGCGTGGCCCGATCTGGCTGGCGGATTTGCGCACGGTTCGGATGGGTGATGCGTCAAAAAAGACAGGACCATCACCGTGGGGTGATGGTCCTGCGTGGATTTCGATGTCGGGGCTATCAGGCCGTGCGGCGGCGGAGGAGAACTGCACCCATGCCGATGAGGCCGGCTCCGAAGGCGGCGGGGGTGGGGACGACCCGAACAGTGATGCTCTGGGAGCCGAGCAGTGTTGTCGAAGCGGCATCGCTCACACTGATGGAGATTTCATAATCGCCGGCAAGGTTGGGCTGGAAGGTGCCGAGGCCGCCGGTGTTGATGAAGTCGAAGCCGATGTTCCATGAGTTCTGGATGACAGAAAGGGTGGCTGCGGTTCCGGAACCGAATTCGAAGTCAATGGCAGGACCGAAGTCGAGGGTGTAGGTATCGGCTTCGGGGTCGATGATGGTAAGGACGACGTCGGTGTTTTCGAAGTTGCGCTCGCCGAGGTCAATGGAGTAGTCGAAGTTCCACCAGGCGCGAGTGGGATCCGGCGTTAAGTCGGTACCGCTGACGGTGGAGATGCCGGGCTGGACGGTGTAGAGCGTGCCGGAGCCACCGACGCCGGCCTGGCCCTGGAAGCGCTGCTTGCCCTTGATGCCGATTTCGATGTTGTTGTTGTTGACGTTGGTTTCGACGATACGGGTGATCGCGAAGTCGTCGCTGAGGTTGCCGGTGCCGGGCGTGAAGGGGGTGTTGAGGGTGTCACGGGTGGTCTGGGTAACGGTGAGTGCCTGAGCCTGGCTGATGCCTGCTACGCAGGTGGCGGTGGCGAGCAATAGCGCGAACTTGTTCATCTGTTCATCCTCTCGGAATTTTGGGTAGTTGCCCGGTAGGGCCTTCTTCTCTGCGGTTGCTTAAGACTAATGGATTTATGGCATTACGCAAGGGGATTGTGGGGTTTATGTCGTTAGGTGTTGTCCCGATGTGGGGTTTTGGATAGAGAAAGACCCGCTTGCGCGGGTCTGGTGGGTGTCTGGGTTGTTTGCGGGGTGTGGGTGTTTTATCTGCGGCGGAGCAGGACGGCACCCATGCCGATGAGGCCGGCTCCGAAGGCGGCGGGGGTGGGAACGACGGAGAGTTGGGCGTTATCGACGGCGATGCCGCCTGCGACGTCGATGTTGGTGAACCAGCTGTAGCGGTTGCCGCCTATTTCGGTGGCGATGACGTCGAGGGCGGAGTTACGGGTTTCGGTGAAGAGCAGGGTGCCGGCGGCGTTGCGGAGGTTGAGATCGACGGCGAGGCTGCCGTCGCCGGCGTCGTAGAAGGCGTGCTCGAAGGTGTACCAGCCGGCGGATCCGAGGGCGATGTTGTTGATGGTTTCGAGGTCTTCTCTGGGGTCGAAGTTGGTGTTGTTGCTTCCGCCGACGAGGAGGTCGCCGGTGCTGGTGTCTTTGGTGACGTGGAAGATGAAGTCGCGTTGGTGGCTGCCGTCGGAGCCGTTGGCGGCGACGGAGTAGTCAAAGCCTTCGCCAGCGGCGAGGGTGGCGGGGTCGAGGTAGATGTCGATGGAGGCGAGCATGCCGCCTGGCCAGACGGTGCGGTAGCCGTCGAACTGGCTAAAGGGGCCGCTGAGCCCGATGTTGGGTGTATTGGTCTGGGTGAAGATGGCGTGGAAGCTGCCGTCGGCGGAGGTGATGCCGTTGGTGCCGGAGGCGACGCGGTTAACGTTGCCGGTCCAGCCGTTGTTTTCATCGAAGAAGCCGGCGGTGTCGGTCTCGAAGCCCTGGTCGAAGACGAGGCTGAGGGCGGATGCGGGCACGGTGGCGGCCAGGAGGGCGGCGGTTCCAAGGCATAGGGTATGGGTGCGATTCATCTCTTCTTTCCTCTCGCTGTGGATTCAGTGGGTCCGGAACGCAATCTGTATGGAAACAGCTTTATCCGGTGAAAGCAAGAGTAAATGGATGGTTTTAGGGAAAACCAGCGCCCGGGGTGGCGGCGCTCAGTGTGAGCGGCGGAGGAGAAGGGTTCCGAGGCCGAGGAGGCCGGCGGTGAAGGCGGCGGGGGTGGGGATGAGGTTTCCGGTGAGTTGGAGGTTGTCGAAGGCGAGGTCTTCGTCGCCGGCGTTGTTGGAGAAGCTGACGACGATGTTGATTTCGGATTGGTTGAAGGCGGAGAGGTCTAGGGAGACGGGGGCGAAGTTGTCGGTGAAGGCTTTGGTATCGCTGATGGTGGATTCGAGGTCGTCGCCGGAGACGGAGAACTGTTCGATGCCGTTGACCTGGACTGCGAAGGTGTCAGCGAGTTCGAAACCTGTTGCGTCGTTGGCGGCCCAATCGAAGGTTAGGGTTAGGTCGGTGTAGTTGGTGGCATCGATGGGGTCGAAGGTGAGGAGGAGCAGGCCGTCGACGTCGTCGGCATGGAACCAATTGGTGGTGTTGCCAGCATCGGTCAGGTCGTTGGAGGAGGTTACGGAGTTATTGACGACGCCGATGAGGTCGCCGTTTTCAGTGCCGCTGATGGGGCCGTTGCTGCCGTTGGCGTTGTTGGTGATGGAGACTGACCAGCCGAGGCCGGAGCTAGAGTCAAAAAAGGTTCCGGCGGCGGTTCCGAGGTCGGTGTCTTGCGTGATGATGTCCGCGAGGGTGTTGCCTTCGAAGTCCTGGCTGGCGATGGTGATGGCGAAAGCCGGAGTGGCGAGGGCGGACAGGAGGATGGCTGGGGTGATGGTGGCTTTCATCGGGGGTCTTCTCTTCTCGGGGCGTTGTTGGCCTGGGGACAGGTTAGCTTCTTTGTTGGGGTGGGCAAGGGTTTGGGTGTGAGAAACGGGTGAGGCGGGAGATTGAGAGAAGGGGATGTTTTGGCGCTGGATGAGGGTGTGGGGGGGCTGAAGCAGGGGGTATCTCAGGCGTCTGGGGTGTTTGGGGGTCGCGGGGGCCGCGTTGCGGGCGGGCTAATGGGGTGGCACCCGGGGGCGGGTTGTTGGGTGGGGGGCGTGTCGGCACTCAGCCCGGGCCGGCACGGCCCGGCTCGCCGGGGCGTGCGTAGCTATGGGGATTGGGGTTGGCTCAGGATTTGTGGTTGTGGGTTCTTGGGGTGAGGCGGTCGTTGGTGGAGGGGCGGATGGTTTCGGCCTGTTGGCGGTGGCGGTCCATGAGGGTCTGGTGGGTGCCGAGGGTGGCTTCGGGTCTTGGGTTGTTGGGGTCGGGTTGCCGCTGGATGTAGGAGCCGTCGGGTTGCATGTCCCAGGCCTGGCGTTGGTCGTGGCGCATGATGTCGATGATCTCGGCGAGTTTTCGTCGGGCGGCGTGGTCTTCGATGGGTGTGATGCACTCGACGCGGTTGTTGAGGTTTCGGTACATCCAGTCGGCGGAGCCGATGTAGTACTCGCCTGGCATGGGGTCATCGGGGTCGTGGTTGTTGTTGGTGTCGGGGTTGTTCTGGTTGAGGGGGTGGTTGTGGAAGTAGTAGATGCGTGAGTGTTCGAGGAAGCGTCCGATGACGGAGACGACGGTGATGTTGTCGGAGAGTCCGGGGACGTTGGGTTTGAGGCAGCAGAAGCCGCGGACGATGAGTTCGACGCGGACGCCGGCCTGGGAGGCTTCGTAGAGTCGGCTGCAGAGTTTCTTGTCTTCGAGGCTGTTCATCTTGGCGATGATGCATGGTCGTGCGGGGTCGTCGGGGTTGGCGCCTCGTTTTTTCCAGGCTTTGGTGTGCTGGATCTCGCGGTCGATCATCTCGTTGAAGCGCTGGCGCATGTTGATGGGTGCGACCAGGAGTTTCCGGAAGTCGGACTTGGCGGATCGTCCGGTGAGGAAGTGGAAGAGCTGAACGAGTTCGGAGGTGAGTTCGGGTCGGCAGGTGAGCAGGCCGAGGTCGGTGTAGAGGTTGGCGGTTTTGGAGTGGTAGTTGCCGGTGCCGATGTGCGCGTAGGAGCGCATGCCGTCGGGTTCGCGGCGGACGACGAGGGTGGTTTTGGTGTGGGTCTTGTAGCCGACGAGTCCGTAGACGACGTGGATGCCGGCTTTTTCGAGTCGTTGTGCGAGTTGGACGTTGCGTTCTTCGTCGAAGCGCGCCTTGAGTTCGACGAGGCAGACGACCTGCTTGCCGCGTTCGGCGGCTTTGATGAGTTCGGGGATGAAGGGTGAGTCTTCGGAGGTTCGGTAGAGGGTGGCTTTGATGGCGACGGCGGCGGGGTCGGAGGCGGCGGCGCGGATGAAGCGTTCGACCGAGGCGGAGAAGGACTCGTAGGGGTGGTGGACGAAGATATCGCCTGAGCGGATGACGGAGAAGATGTCGGCGTCTGCGTCGGCGAGGCGCGGGGGGATGGTGGGTGTCCAGGGTGTCTGTTTGAGGTCGGGTCGGTTGACGGCGTGGATGGCCCAGAGGTCGGTGTAGTCGAGCTCGGCGGGCATGCGGTAGACGTCTTCGTCGGAGAGTCCCATTTCCTCGATGAGGAACTGGTTCATGGGGACGCAGGGGTCGTCGTCGACTTCGAGTCGGATGACTCTGGCGAAGCGTCGGTCGCGGAGTTCCTGCTCGATGAGGTCGAGGAGGTCTTCGGCGTCTTCTTCATCGCGTTCGACGTCGGCGTTTCGTGTGATGCGGAAGGGTTCGATCTCGACGATGTCCATGCCTTCGAAGAGTTCGGGCAGGTGGTGTGCGATGATCTGGTCGAGTCGGATGAAGCGTTCGTTGGTTCCGTCGGAGGTATCGAGTCGGACCCATCCGGGGAGGACTTTGGGGATTTTGACTCTGGCGAATTCGAGGTTGGCCTCGTCGCCTAGTCGGCTTTGTCTTTCGTTATCGAGGAATCGTCTGCCGGAGCCTTCGCCTGAGGGTCGGAGCATGACGCCGAGTGATCGGCTGAGGTTGCTCATGAAGGGAAAGGGGTGTCCGGGGTCGACGGCGAGGGGGGTGAGGATGGGGAAGAGGTTGCGGTCGAAGTAGTCGGCGGCGAATTGTTTTTCCTCGTCGGTGAGCTGATCCCAGTTGAGGAGGTGGACGCCTTGCTCGGCGAGTTGGGGTCGGACGAGTTTGGTGTAGCAGTCGGCCTGTGCCTCGATCATGGGGAGGATGGCGTTGCGGATGGCTTCGAGTTGTTGTTCTGCGGTGAGTCCGTCGGGGGTTCGTGTGGCGACGCCCAGGCCGATCTGTCGTTTGAGGGCACCGACGCGTTTCTGGACGTATTCGTCGAGGTTGGAGGTGAAGATGGCGAGGAAGGCGGCGCGTTCGAGGAGCGGTGTGCGTTCGTCGATGGCCTCGTGGAGGACGCGTCGGTTGAACTCGAGCCAGGCGATCTCGCGGTTGAGGAAGTGGCTGTCGTCGCCTTCGGGGTGTGGCAGCGGGTCGAGCGGGATGACGGTGGTGGTTTTTTTCTTGGTCATGTTTGAAGCAGAGCCATTGTAGCGCAAGCGTGCTTTGGCGTTGAGCTAGCGGTTGAGAGTAGCGCGTGTGGTTGGGGTGTCGAGCGGGGGTGGTTCGGCGAGGAGGATGACGGCGTTGCGGATCTGGAGTCGGTCGAGGACGGGGCCTCGGGTGTGCGGGTCGAGTGTGAGTCGGAGCTGGGCGTTGGGTATCGAGACGGGGAGGGTGATGACGGTTTTTGGGTTGGCATCATCGAGTGTGATCTGGGTGGCGGTGCTGGCCTGGGTTGAGACGGTGGCGATCATGCTTGGCCAGTGCCGGTCGTGGGCGGGGATGGAGGGATCGAGTTGCAGTTCGAGGCTGATCGCGGCGGCGGTGGGTGGGAGGTCGAAGGCGATGTCGGCGGGCGCGTGGATGGCGAGGGTGTCGCTGGTTTGCCGGGGTGGCATGGGGACGCCGAAGACGACGGTGGGCTGATTGATCTGGAGCGGTTGCTGGAGGAGTGGTGTGAGTCTGAGTCCGTTGCGTCGGAGTTCGAGCTGGTTGATGGCTGCGGCTGGGAGCTGGACGGGGCTGAGGGCGAGGGTGGGGCTGAGGGTCCAGGTGTTTTGTTGGAAGCTAACGCGGGCGGCGTCGATGACTTCTCCGGTGGCGAGTGTGAGTCGATCGGCGCGTGTGGTGGTTGCTGGTTCGTGGGCGCGTTGGATGGCGTGGATGCTGGAGAGGGGGAGGTCGATGGGCTGTGGGTTGCCGGGGAGGAGGAGTCGTGCGGACTGGTCGAAGAGCGCGAGGAGCGTGGCCTGGAGCTGGTCGCCGTTGGTGAGTTGGATGCGATCGCTTCGGGCGTCGTTCGTTTGCGGGGGTGTGGCTTGCAGGGTGTTGGGAGGCCAGGTGATGGTTGCGATTCGGTCGAGTGGGATGGTGAGTCGGCCGAGTTGTGGGTGATCGATGCTGAAGGTCTGTCCTTCGGCGTCGGGTCGCCAGGGGGCGGTGAGGTGTTGTCCGTCGTCGAGGGTGATGGTGGGTGCGCTGGGTTGGGCGGTGCTGGTTTCGGGGAATTGTCTTGTGAGTCGGATGGTGTCGGTGGTGGCGATTGTGTTGGTGTCGGCGGTGTCGGGGTCGAGGGTGACGAGGGTGTCGGTGGTGAGTCGGAGGAGGTCGATGGGTTGTGTGGTCAGTTGTCGATCGGTGCGGACCCAGTCGGCCTGAGCGTTGATGCTTAGGGCGAGTGAGATCAGACCGGTGAGGATGGGTGTGTAGCGCACGTCGAATCAGCGTTCGAAGATGGGTAGGAGTCGGTTGGGCATCTGTAGGACGAGGAGTGCCATGGCGGTGGAGTAGGCGCCGCCGTGGTTGCCGGGCCAGCCGCCGTTGGGTTGTTGTCGTGCGAGGAGGGCTTCTCTGGCAGCGGGGTACCAGGTTTCCCAGTGTTCTCCGCCGGCGAGGAACATGGCCTGAACGGCGTAGTACTGTCCGTAGTAGTAGTGCCCGCCTTGCTGTGCATTGGGTCCTGTGGGGAGGTGTCGGTTGAGGTATTCGAGGGCGCTATCGATTTCGGGTCCGTCGTAGATGCCGGCGTAGTAGAGGGAGGCGAGTCCTGCGGCGGATCTTGGGAAGGCGGAGCCGCCAGAGCCGAGCATGTATCGGAACCCGCCATCCTGGGGGTTCTGGCACTGTCGGACATATTCGATGGCGCGGTCGATGGTTTGTTTGGGGACGGAGAGTCCGGCGTTGCGTGCGGAGCGGAGGGCCATGATCTGGCAGATGGTGACGGAGATATCGGCGTCGGCGGGGACGGGGTGGTAGCGCCAGCCACCTTGAGGGTTCTGGCTGGCGACGATGAGTCGGACGGCTCGTCGGAGGGCGGTTCGGACTTCGGGGTTGTGTGTCATGCCGTAGACCTCGCCCAGGAAGAGGGTGGCGAAGCCGTGGCCGTACATGGGTCCGTGGGAGGTGTCGGCGGCGAGGAGTCCTGCGTCGGAGGAGGAAGCGAGGATGAAGCGGAGTCCTTTTTCGATGACGTCGGCGTAGGGTCCGCGGTCGGGCATGTTGCCGTCGGCCATGAGGGCGAGGCAGGCGAGTGCGGTGATACCGACGTTGCGACCGTAGCGGTTGCCGCCGAAGGATCCATCGGGTGCCTGTTCGGCGCGGAGGATGGCGAAGCCGCGTTGAACGGCTTCGCGGACTTCTGGGGTGATTTCGGTGATGTTGACGGCGGTGGTTGGTTGCGGCGTTGGAGCGGGTGTGGTCTGGGCGAAGAGGTAGGGCGCGCTGATGAGGGCGGAGGCGGCGAGAGCCGCGGTCAGAAGGGGCGTGCGGGTTCGGGGTGGGTGTTTTGTCACGGGTTGTTGCTGGTTTGGGCTTCGAGGTCGGCGAGGGTCCGGAAGTAGGCTTCGGTTTGCTGTCGATGGCTGGGGCTGAAGGGCTCGCTGAGGCTTTCGGAGAGTTCGGCGCGGATGCGTGGCGGGAGGTTTCCCCATTCGCGTCGGAGTTCTTCGATGGGTTTGGGGGTGGCGCTTTCGGGGCCGACGCTGCTGGGTGAGTAGGCTCCCTGGCTGGGGTTGGCGAGGGCGGGGGTGGAGCCGGGTTGGGGTTGACCGGGCATGGGGGTGGCCTGACCGGGTTGTCCGCCTTGGGCTTGCTGGGGTCGTGGTTGGGGCTGGCTGCTGGAAGCACTGGATGATTGCTGGGCGGCGCGGATGAGTTCGGTGAGTTTATCGATGGCTTCCTGTTGGAGCTGTTGGGTTTGGTCGCCGGGGTCGAGTCGTCTTCCTAGGCGGCGGGCGGCCATGTTCATGTCGTCGATGGCTTCGTTGAAGAGCTGGGCCTGTTGCTGGGAGGAGGGGGGTTGGTTGTTGTTTTCGGATTCGAGGTCTTCGAGGGGCAGTTGTGGGAGAGCGGGGGTGGGTTCGGGGTTGAGGGGGCCGAGGAGGTCGTCGAGGGTAGGAAGGTCGTCGGGGAGGTTGCCGGCGGCGAGGGTGAGGGCGGGTGTGAGCAGGAGAGCGGCGGCGGAGGCTAGGATGGTTTTTATGTGGGGCATGGTCTGTTTATCGTATTCGGGGCGGGGTGGAAGTCACTGGTTTTCCTGGATGAGTTGCTGGGCGGTGCGGGCGAGGTCTCGCTGGCGGACGGAGAGGGTTTGAAGTTGATCGCGTTGCTCGACGGTGAGGTCCTGTTGGGGGATGGCCTGGAGGGTGCGGGTCTGGTCGAGGATCTGCTGCTGGATGGCGCGGAGGAGTCTGAGTTGCGCGGCATCGACGATGAGCGGGGGTTCGGCGGCCTGGCCGGGTTGTCCGCTGCCTCCCTGTGAGGGGCTTTGGTTGTTGTTGGGGTCGGGGGGCTGGTCTTCGAGGGCGTCGGCCATGAGTTCGAGGGTGGTGGCGATTTCGCGTTGGGTGTTGAGCAGGTCGTTCTCGGCGTAACCAGCGCGGAGTTGTCGGGTGGTTCGGTTGGCGAGTTCGGTGATGCGTGCGTGGAAGCTGGCGAAGACGGCGGCTTCGGTGACCTTGATGGCGAGGTCGTCGGCGTCGGCGGCGATGGTTTCCTGGGTGTCGGCGTGGGCGGCAAGGGTGATGCGTCGGGTGGTGCGTGGTGCCTGGTTGCGGTCGGCAGTGACGGCTTCGCGGAGTTCTCGTTGTTGGGCGGCGAGGGCTCGGTAGGCTTCGCGGAGTTCGCGGCGGCGGTCGATCATGGCCTGGGCGAGGGCTTCATCGAGTTGCTGCTGGAGGGCGATGATGGCGGAGCGGAGTGATTCCTCGGCGGCGATCTGGTTGCCGATGGCGGGGTCGCGGCGGCTGAGTCGGAGGGCGCGGACGGCTTCGGTCTGGCTGTCGATGGCGTTGCGGAGGCCCGCGGCGGCGGCTTCCTGGTTGTCGAGGGCTTCGACCTGTTCGAGTCCGGCGAGGGTGCGGAGGCGGAGGTTGCGGGCGGGTTCGGCGAGGGATGCAAGGTTGGTGGCGGGCTGCTGGGCTTCGGTTCTTTGTTCGGTTTGTTCTTCGAGGATGGCCTGGAGTTCGTTGATGAGGGCGGCGAGCTGGTCGGGGTTGTCGGGTTGGGCCTGAGCGGCCTGCTCGAGTTGTTCGGCGAGCTGCTGGAGTTGCTGGGCGAGTTGCTGCTGCTGAGCGGAGGCTCGGGCGAGCTGGTTCTCGGCGACGCGTTGGGCGGCCTGATTCATGTTGCTGGGGAGCTGTTGTTGCTGGGCGGTGTTGGCGGCCTGTTCGAGGGCCTGGGCCATGGCCTGGGCGGCGGGGCTGTCGGTGTTGGCGGCGAGTTCTTCGGCTTTCTGTCGCCACTGGTCGGCGGCCTGCGCGGTGGCTTCGGCGAGGGCCTGCTGATCGCGGGCGAGTTGTTCGAGTTGTTCCTGGAGGGTTTGGGGGAGGTCTTCGGGGTTGCGGCCGAGGGTCTGGGGGAGAAGTTCGGCGGCTCGCTGGGCGAGGGCCTGCTGCTGTTGGGCGAGTTCGCGGGCCTGCTCGACGGCCTGCATGGCGGCGGCGCGTTCATCGAGGAGGGCTCTTAGTTGTTCGAGTTGTTCGGCGGTCTGTGATTGTTGCTCGCGGGCCTGCTGGGCCTTGGGATCGGTTTCGGATTCGGCGGTCTCGAATTGTTCGGCGGCCTGCTGGGCGGTGTTGGCGGCGGCTTCGAGTCCCTGTTCGAATTGTTCGAGCAGTTGGTTGAGGGTGGTGTCGTCGAGCTGGTTTCGCTGGGCACGGCTGCGGAGGGTGGCGGCGCGGTCGGCCAGTTCGGAGAGGGTTTCGGCTAGGCGCTGCTGGGCGGGGGTGGCGGGTTCGAGGTCTTCGGCCTGGAGTCGTCGTTGTTCGTTGAGGGCGCGGTCGATGCGGCGGTCGATGAGGGCAAGGTCCTGGCGGACGATCTCGCGGAAGGTGTCTTCGTCGACGACGATGATTCGCCTGGGTACTGTTCGCTGAACGGGGTGTGTCTGGCTGTTGTGGTTGTAGGTATCGGTGGCCTGGGCGCTGACGAGGAGGGTGCTGCCTGGGGTGAGGTTGAGGGGCGTGAGGGGCCAGTCGAGGGTGAGTTCGAGGGTGGGGGCGGGGCCGTTTCGTTCGGCGAGGGTGGTGGTGGGTGGGGTGTCGTCGGTGTCGGTTTCCTGTTGGTAGGTGAGGATGAGGTTCTGGAGAGCGATGTCGTCGGTGGCTTGGGCGCGGAGGGTGAGGGTGGCGCTGGGGAGCACGCGTTGGTCGGTATCGGGTTGGAGGAGTCGGACGGTGGGGGGTCGGTCGGGGTTGGGCTGGAGGGTGAGTCGGGCGCTGCCTGAGAGGGTGAGGCCGTCGGTGCTGGTGGCCTGGAGGGTGAGGGTGCGGGGCTCCTCGGGCATGGTGAAGGTGGTGGTGAGACTGTGGGGGGTTGCGTTGAAGGTGGCGTCGGCGGGTGGCTGCTGATCGGGGAGCAGACCGGCGAGGCCGCCCTCGGTGCGAATGGGTCTTGAGAGGTTGAGGGTGAGGTCGAGGGTGCTGCCTGGGAGGGCGGTGAGGGTTTCGGGTCCGGTGGTGAGGTCGAGGTTTTCTTCACGGGTGTCGAGGAGGTCGCGGGCGTAAGAGGGTGGGGTGATGGTGGCGGTGGCGGCGGTGATGCGTGGGCGTGGCGCGAGTTCGAGGGTGGCGGGCGGGACGCGGTCCCAGCCGGAGGTGAAGTGGAGGATGGCCTTTCCGGCGTCGGCGGGTTGCTGATTGAGTCGGGTGGTGAGTTCGGCGGGTGGGTTGATCCAGGCTTCGTAGCGGGCGGTGTCGGGGTTGGTGTTGTCTTCGGGGCGTCTGGTGAGGACGAGCTGATCGGGGATGGTGAAGGTCTGGTCGTCGACGATGATCTCGGCGGTGAGGAGGATGCGTCGGTCGGTGGTGGTGGCTGGGGTTTCGACGACGACGTGGATGGGGACGCCGAGGGGTCGAACGGTTTCGGTGTTGATGAGGGTGAGTTGGGTGAGGGTTGGCCAGGGTCCGGCGGCCCAGGGGATGAGCCAGCGGGCGAGGCCGGCCTGGGTGAAGGCTGGTGTGACAATGAAGAGGATGAAGAGGGTGATGAGTGCGGCGGCGGTGGCCTGTGCCCAGCGGGTGAGGGGCTTGAGGTTGAGCAGGTGGGTGAGGGGGGTGTTCTCGGCGGGGTTGTTGAGGGCCTGCTGGGCGGCCTGGCTGAGGGAGGCGGCGAGTTCGTGGTGTTCGGCGGTGGTGTCTGTTTTGGCTTGGGAGAGTTCGATGGCGGTGGCGAGTCGACCGCGCCAGTGGGGTTGGAGGCGTTCGATGCGGAGGGCGAAGTCGACGAGCGATTCACGCCAGTTGGTGGCGGCGGCGCGCTCGATGATCCATCGGATGGCGAGGGCGAGGAGGGCGATGAGGACAAGCGTGCGGAGCCAGGCGGGGAAGCGGAGGATGAAGTCGAGGAGGCCGAGGCCGAGGAGGGTGGCGGTGGTGATCGCGAGGGCCTGGCTGAGGCGCAGGAGAATGGCGAGTCGGGTGGCTCGCTGCCTGAGTTGCCTGAGTTGTTCGATCACGGGTGAGGTCACGTCGGTCGGGCTTTCGTTGGGTGGGTCAGGTGAGTCCTGCGGCTCTTCGGGTGATCCATTCTGCGGTGAGCAGTGAGATCAGGAGGGTGAGAATGAGGGGCGAGCTCCAGATGGGTTGGCGGTTTTCGTCGACGACGGTTCGTGCGCGGGAGGGGATGGCTCCGGCGAGGAGTGAGGCTTCGTCGAGTTCGTAGAGGCGGCCATTGGTGCGTTCGGCGAGTGACTGGAGGAGGTCGCGATCGGGTTGGGTGTTGCGGTATTCGGGGGTGTCGTCGAGGACGGTGAGTTGGGCGGTGGGTCCGTTGGGGCCGGCGGTGAGGGTGTAGACGCCAGGCGTGTCGGGGATGTGAGTGGTGGACCAGCGGGTGGCGGGTCCGAGTTGTTCGGGTTGGAGGGTGAGTTCGCGGGCGGAGGTGTTGGGCTGGTCGAGGGCGTTGATGGTGACGGGCGGGGGCTCGGCGGGGAAGCCTGAGCCGGTGATGATGACTGGCTGGCCGATGCGTGCGATGGCCGGGCTGGCGCGTAGGGTGGCTTCATCGGGTTGGTTGTTGGTGAGTCGGTCGCGGACGGCGAGTCGGATCAGGGGGAGCCAGAAGGCTGCGTAGGGTTCTTCGCCTCGGGCGTAGCGCCAGCGCCACCAGTCGTCGGAGGCGATGTAGAGGGTTTGGCCGGCGCCGTAGCGCATCCAGATGGCGGCGGGCAGGGCGTCGGGGAAGCGTTCCTGTCTTGCGACCTGACTTGCGAGGAACAGGGGTTGGGCGGCGGGTTTGAGGTCGGGGAGGTTCTGGATCCAGAAGAGGCCGCGGCGTTGGGCGAGGTCGTCGTCGTTGATGAGGCCTAGGGTTCGGGCGGCGGTGGCGGCGGTGACAGACCAGGTGGTGTTCTGGGCGAGGACGCCTTGGGCGCTGGCGGGCGAGGCGGTGGGGAGCAGGGGTGTGAGGGGGCTGTCGGCGAAGCGGTTGGGGGTGTGTTGTTGTCCGGCGATCCAGATGAGTCCTGCGGCGTTCTGGCCGACGTGGTCGAGGATGAGTTGGTTTTGTTCGGCGGTGAAGAAGGCTGGGGTGATGTCGCCAAGGATGATGAGGTCGTAGGTTTCGAGTTCTTCGGTGGTTTCGGGGAAGCGTTGGATGGGGAGGTCGCCTTCCTGCGCGAAGCCGCGGTCGGCGCTGAGCAGGAGGCTGCTGAGTTCGACGGACTGTTCGCGTAGCAGGAGGTTTTTGAGGAAGCGGAACTCCCAGCGTGGGTAGCCGTCGACGAGGAGGACGCGGATGGGTCGGTCGACGATCTGGATCTTGATTTCGCGTTGGTTGTTCTGGGGGATGCGGTCGTCGGGTGCGGTGGTCTGGACGAGCCATGTGCGCTGGCCCGTTTGTGTGGGACGGGCGAGGAATCGGGCGGTGCCGTCGGTCTCCAGGGGCGCTTCGTCAAGGGTGTCGCCTGTTTCGCGGTCGATGAGTCTTGCGGTGGCAGTGGTGGGGTCTTCGAGGCCTTCGGTGAGGATGCGGACGGGGATGCGGTCGCCGGCGAAGGCGGCGGCGGGTGCCTGGACATCGGTGAGGGCGAGGTCGGTGAGGGAGGTGGACCCGCCAAGGACGATGGCGTGGATGGGGACGGTGGTCTGTTCGAGGTCGGCGAGGAGGCTGGTGGGTAGCGGGTTGTCGGAGCGGCCATCGGTGATGAGCACGATGCCGGCGTGGGGGGTGTTGTCCGTGCGCGTGATGGCGGCGCGGAGGGCGTTGTCGATGCGGGTCGTGCGGCCTGTTGGCTGGGGCCAGGTCTGGGGGTTGGCGTCGATGGCGGTGGTGGATTCGGCGAAGGCGAGGGCGGTGATCTGGCGGTTGTTGTCGGTTGTGGTTTGGTCGTCGGTTTGGGAGGGGTTGAGCCAGTCGTTGAGTTCGGTGAGTTGTTGGCGGGCGGCCTGATCCCGGGTGAGGGGTTGGGCGTTGTTGTCGACGCCTGCATCGGTGAGGGCCATGGAGAGGCTGCGGTCGATCAGGAGGGTGACGCGATCTGGTTCGATGCGGTCGGTGGTGGTGACGATCTGGGGTCCTGCGAGGAGGAAGGCGATGAGCAGGAGGGCGGCGGCGCGGCAGGTGCCGGCGAGGGCGCGGAGGGGCGCGGGGCCGGTGAGGCGGGTGTAGGACCAGAGGACCGGCAGAATGAGGAGGGTGGCGAGGGCCAGCCAGGCCCAGAGGGAGAGGGGGGTGTCGAAGCCGAGGGAGGAACGCGTGGTCTCGGCCTGAGCGAAGAAGGTCGTGAGACTGGTTGGGTTGGTTACCACCATCGCCGGTCTCCCGAGGCGGACCAGCGCGCGGTGGCGAGTTCGGCGAGGAGGGCGAGGAGGGCGAGCCAGAGGATGGGGCGGCCAGCGGGTGCGGCGGGGGTCGGGTTGTTGAGGGCGGCGGCCCAGTTACCGGGGGCGACCCAGGTGACGTTGTCGGGGTTGGGGTTGAGGTGGGCCTGGATCAGTTGGCGGTTGGCGGCGGCGAGGTTGGCGGCTTCGGGTTGGATTTGCGTGATGAAGAAGCGCTGGTTGTCATCGTTGAAACGCCAGAGGCCGGCGTGGGTGTAGGGGGTGCGGTCTTCTGTGTTGGGCTCATCGTTGAGGTTGAGGAGGGTGAGGGTTTCGGGATTGGTTTGGTTGCGTGGGGACATCTGGCCTAGAGGGCTGATGGGGATGATGGTCTGAGGGTTCAGGGTGTCGCGGAGGAGGGTTTGGAAGAGGGGGACGGCGAGGGGCTTGATGGGGAGGTTGGTCGAGGCGGGTTCGATGCGGGAGGCGAAGAGCAGGAGTTGCGTGTTGTTGAGGTTGGTGGCTTGCAGCCAGGGGATGGTGGTGTCGTTGGTACGGAGGTTGATGAGGGTTTGGGCCGAGGGGAGGGTGGGGGTGTGGTAGCGGGTGGTTCGGACGGTGCGGGCGAGGGTGGGCCATTCGGCGGCGAGGAGGCTGAGGGGTCCGGCGGCGGGGAGGGCTTCGGTGAAGGGTTGGCCGGGGGTGTCGGTTTCGAGGGTTGGGCCGAAGGAGGCGTCTGCGAGGTTGAGGGTTTCGAAGAGGCTGGTGGGGGTGGTGGGGTCCTGGGGTGGCAGGACGAGGATGGGTTTGTTGGTTTCGGCGAAGGCGCGGAGTTGGAGGGCGTCTTCGGTGTTGAGGGCGTTGGGGGAGGTGATGAAGAGGGCGTCGGCGGATTCGAGGTCGGCGGGGAGGAGGCGTGTGGCGAGCTGTGGGGTGATGGGGGCGGGGTCGGCCTGGGTGGGGTTGAAGGCGAGGGCGAGCCAGCGGGCGCTGGTGAGGCCGGGGCGGGCGTCGTGCTGGATGAGGATGGTGGCGTTGCGGCGGGCTACGAGGGTGGTGACGGCGTGGTTGTCGAGGGCGAGGGGATCGGGTTGGGCGTCGGGCAGCCAAGTGAGTTGGACGAAGAGCTGGGTGGTGTTCTGATCGGGGGGGAGGGCCTGGTCGACGGGCAGGGTGAGGACGCGGGTGAGCGTGCGGGTGGTGTCGGTGGGGCGGAGTCGGATGCTGTCGTCGAGGGTCAGGAGGGGCTGACCCTGGGCGTCGAAGACCTGCCAGCGGAGTTGGGCGGTGCGTTCGACGGGGGTGTCGGTGAAGCGGGCGAGTTGAGCGGTGAGGTGGAGTTGGAGGTTGCGGCCGGTGGCATCGGGGATGGCGACCGGGCGGAGGGGTGTGAGCTGGCGGACCTGGTCGTTGGGTTGGGCGGGCATGGGCTCGGAGAGGAGCCATTGGAGGTTTTGCGGGGTGGGTTGTTGGGGGTTGGCTTCGGCGGGTTGCCAGTTGGTGTTGGCGTGTGAGAGATCGGAGAGAAGCAGGGCAAGGTGCTGCTGGTTGGGGTTGGTGCTTGCGATGGTGTGCGTCGCGTCGCGTTGGTTCGCGAGGGAGTTTTGCGAGCTGCGGGAGAGTTGGGTGGGTTTGAGGTTGTTGATGAGGTCGATGAGTTGGAGGCGGTCTTCGGTGGGGTTGTAGGTCGTGTCGGGAGTGATGGTGCCGTTGTTGTGAATGGCGGAGAGTGTTCGGAGGTAGAGGGTGTCGGTGGGTTCGAGGTCATCGATGAGTGAGAGGGCTTGCTGTTTGAGGGTCTCGAAGCGCGTTTGGGATTGGCCGGGGTCTGTGGCGTTGGTGGTGAGGGTGTCATCGATGATGAGGTGGATGACGCGGTTGGAGCCGGGGGTGAGCCAGCCGGCGAGGAGGGGTTGCGCGAGGGCGAGTCCGAGGAGGATGAGGGCGAGGCAGCGGAGGAGGAGCAGGAGGAGTTGGGAGATGCGCATCTTGCGCCGCTGCTCTTCGACGGCCTGCTGGAGGAAACGCATCGCGCCCCAAGGCACGAGGTGATGGCGTTGCTTGCGGAGCAGGTGGAGGGTGATGGGTATGGCGATAGCGAGCGTTCCGGCGGCGGCGAGTGCCGGGGCGAGAAACAGTGAGCCGATCTGTGCCAGCGCCGGTGTCGTGGTGGCGTTCCTCTCGGGTTAGCCGCGTCTGCGGGCGATGGTGGCGCGTTGGGCGAGGCAGTGTCTTAGGACGGGTAGCAGGGGTTGATGGGTTTCGAGGATGAGGTGGTCGAAGCCGAAGCCGGCTGCACGGTGGGTGATCTCGGTGAGGTGTTGTTCGAAGGCCTCGCGGTAGGCGCGGGCAATCGCGCTGGGTTCGATCGGGAGTCGGCCTTCGCCTTCGAGTCCGGCGAAGTTGGCGCCGCGATCGAAGCTGAAGGCGCGTTCGGCGGGGTCGATGAGTTGGACGAGGAGGGTGTCGTGTCCGGCGAAGCGGAGTCGGGCGAGGGCTTTCTGGATCTGGTCGGGGTCGTCGAAGAGGTCGGAGAGGATGACGACGATGGACTTGCGGGTGAGCCGGGCGTCGAGGCGGAGGATGGCGTCGGTGAGGTCGGAGGTGGGGTTGGCTTGGGTATCGGGGGCTTTGTCCTCGGGTGAGGGGATGGGCTCGGGTTTGGTTTGGTTGAGTTGTTCGGTGGTTCTGCGCCACTGCCCGCGGGCGCTGGAGAGGGGGAGTTCAACGGGCTGGGTGCCGCCGAAGATCTGGACGCCGGCGCGGTCGTGCTGGCTGGTGGCGAGGAGGGTGATGGCGGCGGCGAGGGTGGTGGCTGCGTCGAACTTGGTCCAGGGGGCTTTGTCGGAGCGGTAGCTCATGGAGCCGGAGGCGTCGACGAGGAGCATGACGTCGGCGTTGGTTTCCTGGTGGTGTCGTTTGAGGTAGAGGCGGTCGGTTTTGCCGTAGGCCTTCCAGTCGAGGTGTCGGAGGTCGTCGCCTGGGGTGTAGGGTCGGTGTTCGGCGAATTCGAGGCTGAGTCCGCGGAGGGGCGACTGGTGGATGCCGACGGAGAGGCCTTCGATGAGTCGTCGGGCGCGGAGTTCGAGGGAGGTGAGGGCGGCGAGTTCCTCGGCGGAGGGGCCGTAGTCCTGGGCGCGGGGGTTTCGGGTTGGCGAGGTGGGTGCGGTCTGACTCATGCGCATCCGTTCGCGGGGTGGGGGTGTGGGCTAGGGGTTTAGTTGTTGCGGAGCATGGCGGCGGGCTCGGTCTGGCTGTTGGTGTCGGGGGTGGCTTCGAGGAGTCGGTCGACAAGGTCGTCGGGCAGGACGCGGTCGGCTTCGGCCTGGAAATTGAGGTGCATGCGGTGTCGGAGGACGGGGTGGGCGACGGCTTCGATGTCGGGGATGCCGGCGGCGGTGCGGCCGTCGAGGAGGGCGGCGGCCTTGGCGGCGAGGATGAGGTTCTGGGTGGCGCGGGGTCCTGCGCCCCAGGCGAGGTAGTCGCGGATGAACTCGTGGCGGTCGTCGGCTTCGCCACGTTTGGGTCGTCGGGTGGCGCGGGTGAGTCGGAGGGCGTAGTCGATGACGTGGTCGGCGACGGGTACGGCTCGGACCCAGTCCTGGAGTTGCTGGATCTGTTCGGCGTTGATGACGGGCTGGATGGGATCGGTGGTGCCGGAGGTGGTTCGTCGGATGATCTCGGCTTCTTCGTCGTGGGAGGGGTAGTCGACGCGGATCATGGCCATGAAGCGGTCGAGCTGGGCTTCGGGGAGGGGGTAGGTGCCTTCCTGTTCGATGGGGTTCTGGGTGGCGAGGACGAAGAAGGGTTCGAGGAGGTTGTGAACGACCCCGCCGGTGGTGACGTGTCGTTCCTGCATGGCTTCGAGGAGAGCGGCCTGGGTTTTGGGTGGGGTTCGGTTGATCTCGTCGGCGAGGATGATGTTGGCGAAGAGGGGGCCTTTGACGAAGCGGATTTCGCGGCGGCCGGTGTCGCGGTTTTCCTCGATGACCTCGGTGCCGGTGATGTCGGAGGGCATGAGGTCGGGGGTGAACTGGATGCGGTTGAACTCGAGGCCGAGGGCTTTGGCGACGGTGGAGACGAGGAGGGTTTTGGCGAGGCCGGGGACACCTATGAGCAGGGCATGTCCGCGGCAGAGGAGGGCGATGAGGACCTGGTTGACGACGTCGTCCTGGCCGACGATGGCTTTGGCGATTTCGTTACGGAGGTTTTTGAGTCGGGTGTCGACGGTTTGGCGGACGTCGTCGGCGTTGAGGTTGTGGGTGCTGGGGTTTCCCGATCCTTGAGCGTCGTTCATGCTGGTGCTTTCTATGCGTGGGAGCGGGCCTGGATGAGTATACGTGTGGGGTGGCCTAGACTGGGGTTATGCCGGAACTGCCGGAGGTAGAAACCATACGACGGGGTTTGGCGGCCGAGGCGGTCGGTCGGCGGGTGCTCTCCGTGGCGGTGCGACGGGCAGATTTTGTACGCACGGGAGCGGGGCGGCGTTCGGCGGAGGTGGTGCCGGAGGATGGGGCGTTGCTGGTGGGGGATGTGGTGGACCGGGTGGAGCGGCGGGGCAAGCAGATGGCGGTGGTGGGTCGGAAGGGGGGTGTGGTGAATGTGCACCTGGGGATGTCGGGATCGGTGGCGGCGGGGCCTTCGGGTCTGTTGGAGGTTGGGGTACACACGCATGTGCGGTGGGAGTTGGCGGGGGGTCGGGCGGTTTCGGTGACGGACCCGCGTCGGTTTGGGGGGGTGTGGGTGTATCCCTCGATGGCTGCGTTGGAGGCGGAGCGGTGGTCGTCGCTGGGCCCGGATGCGTTGGAGGTCGAGGCGAGGGAGTTGCTGGCAGGGTTTTCGGGGTCGCGGCGGGCGGTGAAGGCTGCCTTGCTGGATCAGCGTGTGGTGGCTGGTGTGGGGAATATCTATGCGGACGAGTCGCTGCATCGGGCGGGGATTTCGCCGGTGGCGGAGGCGGGGGTATTGAACATCGATCAGGTTAAGCGGCTGGTTCGTTCGCTTCGTCGGGTGCTGCGTGAGGCGGTGTCGGCGGGGGGCTCGTCGCTGCGGGATCATGTGATGCTGAACGGGGAGGCGGGTGCGTTCCAACATGCTCACCGGGTGTATGGGCGGTCGGGTGAGGCGTGCCTCAAGTGTCGGGGGGAGCTGGCTTCGGGGCTGGTGGCTCAGCGGACGACGGTTTGGTGTCCGGTGTGTCAGCCACTCTGTAGGAACAACTAGGTAATAAGAAATATGTCTTCTTACCTCGTTGTTAGCGTTGGCGATATGTGTTGTTGCTGGCCTATGGCACGCGTAAGTGTGATTCACATAGTTACTTAGAGACCGATCGGCCGTGTGGATAAGCTGTCGCGGAAGTCGGGGTGGCGCGCGGATGGCGCTGGTTCATGGGGTTGAGCGCGGTTTGGATGGGGTGTCGAGCGTGGCGGAGCGCGGTTCGGCGGGGTTTGGTGTCGGCGAGGCGTTCAGGCAGGCGGCGCTTTATCCACAGGTTGTGAGGGGGTGTGGATAAGTGTGGATGGCGGTGTGCGGGCGTGAGAGGCGTGCCAACCGGGGTCGCGTCGCGACCCGGCTCATAGCCAGCTGTTGTTTTGTGGTCCTCGGGACGACCTGTGGTCGGATAACGTCGCGTCACTCGGAGGGGGTCAGGTGAGTCGTTCTTTGAGGACGTCGAGTTCGCGGGCGAAGCGGTCGTCGGTCTGGGTGCGCTCTTCGACGGTTTTGATGGAGTGCATGACGGTGGTGTGGTCGCGGCCGCCGAAGTGCCCGCCTATTTCTTCGAGGCTGTAGCGGGTCTTGGACCGTGCGAGGAACATGCAGATCTGTCGGGGTTCGGTGACGGACTTGTGGCGTCGTCGTGACTGGAGGTCGGAGAGTTTGACGTTGTAGTAGCCGGTGACGACGTTGATGATCTGCTGGAGGATGTCGTGGTTGGATTTGGGCTCGTTGAGGTTTTCGCCGAGGAGTTCGGCGGCGAGTTCGAGGTCGATGTCGCGGTTGCCGAGGGCGGCGTGGGCGAGGAGGGTGGTGATGGCGCCTTCGAGCTCGCGGGCGTTGGAGTCGATTTTGGTGGCCATGTAGTTGATGACGTTTTCGGGGACGTGGACGCCACGGAGTTTGGCTTTGGCCTGGAGGATGGCGACGCGGGTCTCGAAGTGGGGTTTGGTGACGTTGGCGACGAGTCCCCACTGGAAGCGGCTGAGGAGTCGTTCTTCGAGGTTGGGGATTTCGGAGGGTGCGGCGTCGGAGCTGAGGACGATCTGCTTGTTGGCCTGGTAGAGCTCGTTGAAGGTGTGGAAGAACTCTTCCTGGGAGCGTTCGCGGTTGGAGAGGAAGTGGATGTCGTCGATGACGACCATGTCGGCGTAGCGGTATCGGTGTCGGAACTGGAGCATCTGCCCGCGTTGGACGGACTGGATGAACTGGGTCATGAAGGATTCGCAGGAGACGTAGACGATGCGTGTTTCGGGGTTGCGTGTGAGGATGGCCTGGCAGATGCCCTGGAGGAGGTGGGTTTTGCCGAGGCCGACGCCGCCATGGATGAAGAGGGGGTTGTAAGCTTCGCCGGGCTGGTTGGCGACGGCGACGGAGGCGGCGTAGGCGAGCTGATTGTTGGGTCCGGTGATGAAGTTGGAGAAGGTGTAGTCGGGGCTGAGGACGACATCGTCTTCGAGTTCGAAGGCTTTGCCTTCTTCGCCGAGCTTCTGGGCGTCGCCTGAGACGCTGAAGGCTTTGGGTTGTTCCATCGGATCGGTGAGGTTGATCTCGATGGCTGGGGCGGGCTGGGGTGTGACTTGGGGCTGGTTGCGGGGCGGGGGTTCGTGGAGGGGTTCATCGGGGACGCGATGGTTAGGCGCGGGGGTCGGCTGTTTGGTTGTGTGGCTGGTGCCGTTGGTGGTGGTGGCGTTTTGCCTGATTGGGGAGGTTGTGTCGGCGGGTTTGGTGGCGGTGTTGCCGTGTTCGAAGCGGACGACGACGAGTTTACCGGTGACTTCCTGGGCGGCCTCGTTGAAGGGGTCGAGGCAGCGTTTCTGGAGGTAGTTCTGCTGGATGGGGCTGGAGGTTTTCACCCGTAGGAGGCCGTTGTCGAGCACGATGGGTTCGAGCTCGTCGAACCACTGTCGGCAGATGGAGGCGTGCTGACGGCGTAGGTGGGCCATCATGTCACGCCAGAGCTTGTCGTCGAGCCTGGGCATGGCTGGCGTTTTTCCCTGTCCTCGTCGGCGTGGGAGCCGATGCGTTTGGGTTCTTCTTCGTCTCGTGTCGGACTGTTCTCGAACGCTCCAAGCTAAGCAGGGGCGGGTGGAAATGCAACGACTTGTGGGATGGTTCGTGGCTGCGGGCTCGTGAAAGCCGATACTAGTGATCATGAACGAGACACGGCTTCTGATCTTCGATGATGACCGGGGTTCGTTTGGGCCTTTGCGGCATCGTCGTGCGGTGTTCGCTACGCGTACTGGTGCGTTGGAGGTGCGTCAGCGGATTGAGCGGGTGCTGAAGCGTCCGGTGGACGCGCTCTGGATGCCGGCGCGGTATCAGGCGGTGGCGGCGCCGCGTTACCCGGCTCCGGTGAACGCGGGTCTGGATGCGGGGGACTGGCTGATCGTGAATGGTCGCTGGAACGGTGTTCGTCATGTGGAGGAGGTGGCGTCGCTGGAGCCTGGTCAGGTGCTGGTGGAGCCGGATGGTCAGGTGGTGGCGGCGCATGTGACTTGGATTGATGCGGGGAAGATTCTGGAGACCCGTGATCCTCACAACGGGGTGGAGACGGTGCACACGGATCAGGACATGCTCATGGAGCGTCCCTGGGACGTGTTTGGGGATCTGCGGGCGGCGATGCTTTACGACCTGGGTGTGCTGGAGATGTCGACGTTCGATGAGGGGACGATCGGTTCGCGGTGTCCGGGTGTGGCGGTGGTGGGGACACATGGTGTTAAGTTGGGTCAGGGGGCTCGTGTGGGGATGCACACGGTGATCGATACGACGGGTGGTCCCGTGGTGATTGATGATGGGGCGGTGGTGGGTCCGTTGTGTTCGTTGGAGGGGCCTTTGTATGTGGGTCGGCACACGGTGATCGGTGCGCAGGCGTGCTTGCGGCCGAACACGTCGGTCGGTCCGTTCTGTCGGGTGGCGGGCGAGGTATCGAACTCGGTGATTCAGGCGTGGACGAACAAGGCGCACTACGGGTATCTGGGTCACAGCCTGGTGGGTCAGTGGTGCAATCTGGGGGCGGGGACGACGGTGTCGAATCTGAAGAACACGTACACGCCGGTGCGGATGCAGCTGGAGCCGGATACGCCTGCGGAGGAGACGGGGCAGGCGTTTCTGGGTCCGGTGCTGGGTGATTTTGTGCGGACGGCGATCGGGACGAAGCTGCTGACGGGATCGTGCATCAGTACGGGATGCATGCTGGCGGTGTCGGGGTTTGCGCCGAAGTACGCGGCGCCTTTTGGTTTCTATACGGACGCGGGTCGGCAGACGTATGCGTTCGAGAAGTTTCTGGATACGGCGGGGACGGTGATGGCGCGTCGCGACAGCCCGTTGTTTGAGGAAGAGGTGGCGTTGCTGCGGTCGTTGGCTGGGGCTTAGTGGCGTCTTTTGGTGGCTTTGGTTTTTCGGTGGAGCCAGAGTCGGTCGTCGGTGCGGTAGGTGAGCAGGAGGGCGCCGGTGGCGGCGAAGCGTTCGAAGCAGGCTTCGGCGATGGGTTCTTCGCCTGGCCAGGGGTAGACGTAGATGATGTCGAAGTCGTCGATGTCGAGTCCGAGTTCGTCGTAGCCATCGGGGCGATCGGTTTCGAGCCAGGACATGTCGTCGATGGCGTCGGTGAGTTGTTCGGCGTCGGGGGGGAGGTAGGAGCCGCGGGCGAAGGTGGCGTGGATGTGGTGGTCGTCGATGAGGGCTTCGGCCTGGTCGACGAGGTCGTGTTCGACCTCGACGCCGTGGGCTTCGTAGCCGAGCAGTGAGGCGAGGGCGGTGACGACGCCGAAGCCGGATCCCCATTCGAGGAAGCGGTTGCCGGAGGCGAGTCCGTGGGCTTCGATGCTGGCGAGGGCCTGATAGACGAGGGGGTAGTCGGCGGGGACGAAGCCGGGGATGGGGTTGTCGCGGCGGTCGTGGATCCAGCGGGGGATGCGGTGGTCGAGGGCGTCTTCGATGAGTTCGGCGGCGCGGTCGGAGAGGTCGGGGTCGGCGAGGGGGAGGTCGAGGTGTTGGAGGGGCATGGTCAGGCCGATTGTGCTTGTGTGGTCTGGGAGGCCCGGTTGGGGACGGCTTTGCGGAAGGTGAGGAGGGTGAGGGTGATGAGGCTGATCCAGCTGATGATGAGCCAGAGGCCGGGTTCGTGGTGGTGGTGGGTTTGTGGGCCGGTCCAGCCGGCGGCGTTGAGTGCCAGGTCGGTGATGAGGCCGGCGGCGATGGCGACGATGATGATGGCCCCGAGGTAGGCGGCGGTGGAGGCGGTGCCGAGTTCTTTGCGGATGAGGGCGACGGTGCCGGCGTTGGTGGCGGGTCCGGCGAGCAGGAAGACGAGGACGGTGCCGGGGGAGATGCCGGCGACGAGGAGGGAGGCGGCGACGGGGGTGGAGGCGGTGGCGCAGATGTACATGGGGATGCCGAGGGCGACCATCGCGAGCATGGCGGGGACGCCTGAGCCAAAGGAGGCGAGGGTGGAGGGGGGGACGAAGGTGACGACGGCGGCGGCGGCGAGGAGGCCGATGGCGAGCCAGATGGCCATGTCGTCGAGGAGTCGGGTCCATGCGTAGACCTGGCCATCCCAGGCGCGGCGGAGGCGTGAGGCGTTGGGGGTTGGGGATTCGGTGCTGCAGCAGTCGGAGGCTGTTTCCGTGGGGGCGGGCTGGAGGTTGGGGGGAGGCGTGTTGACGACGTTGAGGGAGAGGGATTTGGGTTCGGTGCTGCAGCAGGAGCCGGGTTCGGGTTGGTTGGTCGAGCAGCAGGATGAGGTCGTGGGCGGGTTTGGTTTTGAGGTGGTTGGGTTGTTTCTGGGCTGGTCGGGGTCGATGAGTTCGGCGGCGACCCCGCCTGCGATGGCGGTGATGACGGAGGCGATGGGTCGAGCGATGGTGAGGAGGGGGCCGAGCATGGCGTAGGAGACGGCGAGGGAGTCGACGCCTGTTTGCGGGGTGGCGACGAGGAAGGAGACGGTGGCTCCTTTGGAGGCGCCTTCGCGTCGGAGACCAAGAGCGGCGGGGATGACGCCACAGGAGCAGAGGGGCAGGGGGACGCCGATGAGGGAGCCGCGGACGATGGAGCCGATGCCGGGTTTGCCGACGAAGCGGGCGAGGGCCCCGGCGGGGAGGAGTCCTTTGAGGAGTCCGGCGGCGATGAGGCCGACGGCGAGCCAGGGGGCGGCTTCGAGGGAGAGGTCGAGAAGGTTCTGGAGGAAGGTGGTGAGGAGGTCCATGCGGTTATCTTTGCGACTCAGTCTCAGAAATCTAGCAGCGGAGACTCGTTTGAGGCGGGGCTTTCAAAAGACCGATTGATCGTCTATGCTGTCCTGCCGCATGCTGTAAGCCGATGGCTTCATCAGCGATGTGCCTTCATTGTGCTTAGATGCTTCCTGTTGGGAGCGATGTAAGAGGGAACCAGGCGATGAGCAAGCTCGATTCTACGCTGAGGCTGTCCGAAGATTTTCCGCCGGTTGATGAGGCGGCCTGGCGTGCGTTGGTGGAGAAGGATCTCAAGGGGGCGCCGTTTGAGAAGAAACTGGTGACGCATACGTACGAGGGGATCGACCTCAAGCCGGTGTACAGCCCTTCGGACTGGGATGCTTCGGCGGGGACGACGGGGCTGCCGGGCTTGTATCCGTTTACGCGTGGGTCTTCGACGCTGGGTGCTTCGGCGTGCGGGTGGGACATTCGTCAGCAGCATGAACATCCGGACCTTGAGGTGGCGAATGGTTTGATTCTTGAGGACCTGGAGCGTGGGGTGACGTCGCTTCAGTTGCGGTTGGATGTGGCGGGTCGTCGGGGTCAGTCGCCTGGTGCGGTGACGGAGACGGACTGGCTGGGTCGTGATGGGTTGATGGTTTATTCGCTGGGGGATCTGGAGGCGTTGTTGGCGGGGGTGCACGCGGAGATGATCGGGATTGCGTTGGAGGCGGGCGCGGCGTTTTTGCCGGCGTCGGCACTGCTTGCGGCGTATTGGGAGACGAAGGGTGTGGACCCGAAGCGGGCTCGGGGTGCGTTTAATGCGGACCCGCTGGCAGTGTTGGCGCGTGATGGTGAGTTGCCGACGTCGCTGGAGAACAGTCTGGGTCAGCTGGCTGATCTGGCGGTGTGGACGGATGGTCGGTATCGGGCGGTTCGTTCGGTGCGTGTGGGGTCGGCTCCGTATCACCATGCGGGCGCGACGGCGGCGCAGGATCTTGGGCTTTCGATGGCGACGGCTGTTGCTTATCTGCGGGTGTTGACCGATGCGGGTCTGGGTGTGGATGCGGCGGCTAAGCAGCTGCTGTTCAGCTACGGGTTGGGGACGAACTTCTTCCTGGCGATGTCGAAACTGCGTGCGGCCCGGCGGTTGTGGGCCCGCGTGCTCGAGGCGGCCGGCGGCGACACCTCTCCCGCCGCTGGCACCTCGATGATGGTGCATGCGAGGACCTCGAAGCGTGTGCTGACGCAGCGTGATCCGTGGGTGAACATGCTGCGGAACACGGCGACGACGTTCGCGGCGGCGTGTGCGGGTGCACAGATCATCACGACGGAGCCGTTTGATGCGGCTTTGGGCGCAAGTGAGGATTTTGGTCGCAGGATCGCGCGGAACACGCAGGTGATTCTGGCGGAGGAATCGCATCTCGGGAAGGTGGTTGATCCGGCGGGCGGGTCGTGGTTTGTGGAGTCGATGACGGACGAGCTGGCCGAGAAGGGCTGGGCGTTCTTCCAGGCGATTGAGGGCGAGGGCGGGATGGAGAAGGCGCTGACTTCCGGTTGGGTTCAGGACCAGATTGATTCGGCGTTTGCGCCGCGTTTGGCGAACATCGCGAAGCGTCGGGATGCGGTGACGGGGGTGAGTGAGTTCCCGAACCTTGGCGAGAAGCCGGTGGAGCTGGAGCCGATTGATTTTGCAAGGCTGCGTCGGGAGTCGGCATCGCGGTCGTCGGGTGTGAACGTGGCGGTGGATGCGTTGGCGGCCTTGGGTGAAGCGGGTCCGAAGCGGTTGGAGGCGGCGGTGTCGCTGGCGAAGACCGGGGCGACGATCGCGCAGTTGTGCGGGCCGATGCTCGAGGGCGAGGCGGCTTCGGTGCGGGCGGTGACGCCTCACCCGTATGCAGCTCCGTTTGAGGAGTTGCGGGATGCGAGTGATCGGTATCTGGCGATGGCGGGTCATCGGCCGCGGGTGTTTCTGGTGAATCTCGGTCCGGTGGCGCATCACACGGCGCGGGCGGCTTACAGCTCGAACTTCTTTGAGGCGGGCGGGTTTGAAGTGAGTGCGTCGTCGCCGATTGGCTGGAAGTCGGATGAGGAGCTGATGCAGGTGGGTGACGAAGCGGTGTCGGCCTTTGTGGGGTCGGGTGCTTCGATCGCGGTGCTGTGTTCTTCGGACAAGCTGTATCCGGCGGCAGTGCCTGCGGTGGCGCAGCGGCTGAAGTCGGCCGGGGCGCGGACGGTGATCCTGGCGGGCGCGCCGGGTGAGATGGAGGGGGATTACCGGAAGGCCGGTGTGGATCGGTTCATTTTTATGAAGTGTGATGTGCTCGGAACGCTGACCGAGCTTCTGAGTGAGGAAGGTGTGTTGTCATGAGTGTTCCGAATTTCAAGGATATTCCTCTGGCTTCGGAGACGGCGCGTGCGGATGCGGCGGCGTGGGGTGAGCAGGCGTCGAAGGAGCTGGGTCGTCCGGTTGAGGATTTTGTGTGGACGACGGCGGAGCAGATTCCGGTGAAGCCGGCTTACACGGTGGCGGATCTGGAGGGGCTTGAGCATCTGCACACGATGCCGGGGTTGCCGCCTTACTTGAGGGGTCCGTACAGCACGATGTACGTGATGCGTCCGTGGACGGTGCGTCAGTACGCGGGCTTTTCGACGGCGGAGGAGAGCAACGCTTTTTACAAGCGGAATCTCCAGGCGGGTCAGAAGGGGTTGTCGATCGCGTTCGATCTGGCGACGCACCGGGGGTATGACTCGGACAACCCGCGAGTGGTGGGTGATGTGGGGATGGCGGGGGTGGCGATTGATTCGATTCGGGATATGCGGAAGCTGTTTGACGGGATCCCGTTGGACAAGATGTCGGTGTCGATGACGATGAATGGTGCGGTGTTGCCGGTGATGGCGTTGTACATCGTGGCGGCGGAAGAGCAGGGCGTGCAGCCGGAGCAGCTGGCGGGGACGATTCAGAATGACATTCTGAAGGAGTTCATGGTTCGGAACACGTACATCTATCCGCCTGAGCCGTCGATGCGTGTGATCGGTGATATTTTTGCGTACACGGCGGAGCGGATGCCACGTTTCAACTCGATCTCGATTTCGGGTTACCACATGCAGGAGGCGGGGGCGACGTGCGACCTGGAGCTGGCGTACACGCTGGCGGACGGGCTTGAGTATCTGCGGACCGGGACGGCTGCCGGTCTGAGCGTGGATGCGTTTGCGCCGCGGCTGAGTTTCTTCTGGGCGATCGGGATGAACTTCTTCATGGAGGTCGCGAAGATGCGTGCGGCGCGGATGCTCTGGGCGAAGCTCGTGAAGCGTTTTGATCCGGCGAATCCGAAGAGCTTGTCGCTACGGACGCACTCGCAGACGTCGGGCTGGTCGCTGACGGCGCAGGATGTTTACAACAACGTGATCCGGACGTGTATCGAGGCGATGGCGGCGACGCAGGGTCATACGCAGAGTCTGCATACGAATGCGCTGGATGAGGCGCTGGCGTTGCCGACCGATTTCTCGGCACGTATTGCGCGGAACACGCAGCTGTTTTTGCAGCAGGAGACGGATACGTGCAAGACGGTCGATCCGTGGGGCGGGAGTTACTACGTCGAGAAGCTGACGCATGAGTTGATGCATCGGGCTTGGTCTCACCTCGTGGAGGTGGATGAGTATGGCGGGATGGCCAAGGCGATCGATGCGGGCATCCCGAAGATGCGCATCGAGGAGGCTTCGGCACGGACGCAGGCCCGGATTGATTCGGGTCAGCAGACGGTGGTTGGCGTGAACAAGTACAAGCTGAGTCGGCCGGAGCAGGTGGACGTCTTGAAGGTGGACAACACGTCGGTGCGTGAGCAGCAGGTGGCTTCGCTGAGGGAGCTGCGTGCGAATCGCAATGACGATGTGTTGAAGGAGAAGCTGGATGCGCTGACGAAGGCGGCGGATGCGAAGGATGGCAATCTGCTGGAGTTGGCCGTGGATGCGGCGAGGGCTCAGGCGACGGTTGGTGAGATCTCGGATGCGCTCGAGAAGGTTTACGGGCGTCATGAGGCGGCGATGCACTCGATTCGGGGTGTGTATGCGAGTGAGGCGGGCGGGAGTGGTGACCATCAGGAGAAGATGGCTTCGATCAAGGCGAAGGTGGAGGCGTTCGAGGCTGAGGAGGGTCGGCGGCCACGGATTCTGATTGCGAAGATGGGCCAGGATGGTCACGATCGCGGGCAGAAGGTGGTGGCGACGGCGTACGCGGACTTTGGTTTTGATGTGGATATAGGCCCGTTGTTCCAGACGCCTGAGGAGACGGCTCGGCAGGCGGCGGAGAACGATGTGCACGTGGTGGCGGTGTCGTCTTTGGCGGCGGGCCACCTGACCTTGGTGCCGGCGCTACGGAAAGCGCTGGCGGACGAGGGCCGCGAGGACATCATGGTGATCGTGGGCGGTGTGATCCCGCCACAGGACTATGGGGCGCTGTACGAGGCGGGTGCTTCGGCTATTTTTGGTCCGGGGACGAACATTCCTGATGCGGCGTTGGAGGTGTTGGAGAAGCTGGAGGCTAGTGGGGAGGGGGTTGGGGCTTAGGAGGGTGTCTCCATGTTGAGGCTTGTTAAGGCCGCTGCTTTGAGTCTTGTGCTGGCTCTCAATGGGTGTCAGTACCTGTGCCTCGGCGAGTATTACTCGGTTCCTTTGCTAATGATTGGAGCTCCTGTCCTTTGGCCACCGCCTGAGGTCGAATGGATACCGGCGCGATTGATTGAGGTTGAGGATTTACCGCGATGTGTTCTAGCAGACGTCCCAGCTGAGTACGGTTTGTCAGATCTTGAACCCGTTGGTGCGTGGCAGTTCGGCAAGATTACGCGTGACCGATTAGATGCCGGTTATTGCGGGGAATGTACGCAGTATTACTGCATCGTCTATGTTGATGATTCCTTTGTTTATGCGGTTGATGTGAGTGACGAGGTCTATGGCTTGAATCGTTTTGCTTTAGACCCAGGTGTTGACGACTTGGTTTAGTGGGTACGGGATCGATTGCAGGATCAGGGTGTGGTTACAGGTTTTCTTGGTGATATGAGCTTTCCAACGCATATCAATCGGCTACCGGTCTGGGGAAGGGTTGATGACGATCTTGGCTCCAAAGATTCACGGTTTAGGTGAATGAGATTGTTCTTTCGCGATAGGTTAAGTGGCAGATGACTGACTTTGAGCACCAGGCGGATTTGGGGGATGGGAAGTCGGCGTTGTCGGTGGACAGGGCGGGAGAGGGTAAGGCTGTGGGGGGTGGGGTGGTTCCGCGTCGTCGGCGGTTGACGGTGCCCGAGATGGCGGAGGGGGTGGTGTCGGGGGATCGGGGGGTGCTTGGGCGGGCGATTACGCTGGCGGAGTCGCATCGATCGGAGCATCAGCGGGAGGCGGAGGCGCTGGTGACGGAGGTGCTGGGTCGGACGGGGAAGGGGCTTCGGGTGGGGATCACGGGGGTGCCGGGGGTGGGCAAGAGCACGTTTATCGAGCGGTTGGGGGTGATGCTTTGTGAGCAGGGGCATCGGGTGGCGGTGCTGGCGGTGGATCCTTCGAGTTCGGTGACGGGGGGATCGATTCTGGGTGACAAGACGCGGATGGCGAAGCTATCGGTGCACGAGCGGGCGTTTATTCGGCCGTCGCCTAGTGCTGGGACGCTTGGCGGGGTGGCGAAGAAGACGCGGGAGACGCTGCTGCTGGTGGAGGCGGCGGGGTACGACGTGGTGCTGGTGGAGACGGTGGGCGTGGGTCAGAGCGAGACGGTGGTGGCGGAGATGACGGATTGTTTTCTGGCGCTGATGCTGCCTGGCGCGGGGGATGAGCTTCAGGGGATCAAGCGGGGTTTGCTTGAGGTGACGGATGTGCTGGCGGTGAACAAGGCGGATGGGGATCGGGTGGTGGCGGCGGAGCGGGCGGCGGGAGATTTACGCAGGGCCATGCATTTTATGCCCCGGAAGGATGGGGGCTGGGAGGTGCCGGTTCTGACGTGCAGTGCGCAGACGGGGGATGGGGTGGCGGCGGTTTGGGCGGAGGTGACGGGGCGGATCGAGGGGCTGCGGGCTTCGGGGGTGCTGACTGAGCGTCGGCGGAAGCAGGCGCTTCGGTGGATGTGGGCGCTGGTGGAGGATCGGCTGATGGTGTCGCTTCGGGAGGACGCGGGGGTGGTGAAGGTGCTGGAGCGGGTGGAGGCTGAGGTCGAGGCGGGGCGGCTGGCGCCGACCGCGGGGGCTCGGGCGGTGTTGGATGGTTTTTTGAAGGTTTGAGAAGCACGACCCTGGAAGGGTCGTGGCACCCGGCGTTGTCAATTGGTTTCTCACACGCGCGGTGTTCTTGTTGCGCTCTATCGGTCTGCGGCTGATGAAATCATGGCACCCGTTGAGCGTTTTGGTTCTGTGGGCACGGGGCGTGCCCACAGCCACCCATGGTTGCTGCGGGTGGTTCCGGCCGTGTCGCGGCCGGGTTAGGTGTGCTGGGTTACTTTTTTCGGTGGGCTTTGACGAGGTCGGGGAGGTGTTTGAGGTTGGCGACTTCGCGGAACCATTGTTTGGCGGGCTGGGCGGGGAAGCCGCCCCAGGTTTCGCCGTCGGGGATGTCGAAGCCGACGACGGCTGCGCCGGCGACGGTGGCTCGGGTGCCGATGGTGATGTGGTCGCGGACGACGACGCCGCCTGCGATGGTGGCACCGTCCTTGATGGTGACGGAGCCGGAGATGCCGCAGTTACCGGCGATGATGACGAGGTTGCCGATGGTGCAGTTGTGGCCGATCTGGCAGAGGTTGTCGATCTTGGTCTGGTTGCCGATGGTGGTGGCGCCGAACTTGCCGCGGTCGATGCAGGTGTTGGCTCCGATTTCGGCCTCGTCGCCGATGATGACGTTGCCGATGTGGGGGATCTTGACGATGCGTGGCTGGCCGTTGTCGTCGGTGTCGGGTCGGTAGCCGAAGCCATCGGTGCCGATGCAGGCGCTGGCGTGGAGGATGGAGCGTTGGCCAACGATGGTTCGTTCGCGGAGGACGACGCCTGCGTGGAGTTCGGTGTGTTCGCCGACCTGGCAGTCGGCGTAGAGGTGGGCGTGGCCGTGGATGATGGCCCCGGCGGCGATCTGGACGCGTGGGCCGATCTGGGTGTAGGGGCCGATGTGGGCTTTGGGGTCGATGGAGGCGGTGGGGTCGACCGTGGCGGTGCGGTGGATGCCGGCGGGCGGGAGGTTTCTGGGGGGCTCGAAGAGGGCGAGCGCTTTGGCCATGGCGAGGTCGGCGTTGGGGACGGTGATGATGGCCTGGTTGTCGCTGGGGTTGATGTTATCGATGCCGTCGGTCAGGAGCAGGGCGGTGGCCTGGGAGGCTGGCCAGCGGTCGGCGAACTTGGCGTCGGTGAGGAAGGTGACGTCGCCTGGCTGGGCCTGCTCGAGGTTGTTGAGGCCGGTGATGCTGAGGTTGTCGGGTCCGCGCAAGGAGCCGGCGAGCTGCTGGCACAGCTCGCCGGTCGTGATGGTGATGGATGTCGTTGTGGCCATGGCTTTGCCGGGTGGGGCTTGGCTTGGGTTGATCGCGACGGCGGGTGCGTCGGAGCCTTAGCGGGCCTGGTAGTTGAGGTTCATCCGGCTGATGACGGCGTCGGTGATGTCGACGTCGTTGCTGGCCCAGATGAGCTTGCGCTGCTGGATCTGGGCGGAGGCCTGCTGGGGTGACTCGAAGCCGTCGGGCAGCTGGCCGTCGCGGAAGAAGACCATGTCGATGCCATTGGCCTCGGAGACGTCTTCGATGGCGTCGATGGCTTCGTTGTAGAGGGTTTTGATGAATCGGGCCTGTTCCATCTGGAGCTTGGCCTGTTCCCACTTGAGCCAGCTTTCGGCTTCGAACTGGGCCTGCTGGATTTCCTGGACGCGGGAGCGGTGGTTTTCGGAGCCGACTTCGTAGAGGTCGAGCTGGTTGCGCATGCCGGCGATGCGTTCCTGGTAGCCCTGGGCTTCTTCACGGAGGGCGGCGCCTTTCTGGGTCATGTTGGCGTCGATGTCGCCTTTCTGTTCGGAGGCGTTGAAGACGCGTTGGATATCGACGACGGCGACGGTGGTGGCCCGCTGGGTCATGCCGGACTGGGCGGTGACGGCGGTGTAGAAGGTGGAGGTGAGGATGGCGGCGGCAGCGGTGAGCATCAGCCAGTGGCGGGTGTTCATGGTTTTTCCTAAGTGTTGATCTGTCCTGCCGGTTGGCGGGATGGGCGTTGTGGGGATCCGTTTACCTGATTCTATACGTGTATCAGGCTGACTGGTTCGGGGCAATGGCTCGAAAGCGGGGGGTTTACTGGAAGGGGAGGGAGATATCGAAGCTGATGAGCTGGTTCTCGTCGGTGTCCTGTTCGAGGATGGGGAAGGCGAAATCGAGGGCGAAGGGGGCGGCCCCGAGGAAGGGGGCTTTGATGCGGAAGCCGAAGCCGACGGAGGCGCGCCAGTCGTCGACGCCGATTTCGTCGAGGAGGGTTCCCTGATCGAGGAAGATGACGCCGGCGAGGAAGTCGTCGATGAGGGGTTTCTGGTACTGGAAGCCGAGTAGCAGGAGGAAGTCGCCACCTATGGGGTCGTCGCCTGGGGTTTCTCCGGGGTCGGCGTTGCCGTTCTGGTTGTTGTCGCGGATGCCTCTGGGCCCGATGCCTCTGAACTGGAAGCCTCGGAGTGTTCGGTGGCCGCCGGCGTAGAAGCGTTCGAAGACGGGCGCCTGGTTTTCCTGGAGGATGTAGGAGGTCTGAAAGCGGAGGCTGAAGATGGAGGTTCGGCCGCGGTAGTCGACATCGACGGGCCAGAATTTGCGGAAGTCGAATTCGGCGACGGTGAAGTCGAAGTCCCCGCCAAGGGCTCCGACCTGCTCGAGGGTGAGGGTGGTGCTGGAGCCGGTGGTGGGGTTGATGGGGTCGTCGGTGGTGTTGCGTCGAACGACGGCGGCGATTCCGGAGACGAAGTTGGATCCTTCGACGGCGAAGACATCGACGGGGGCGTCGTCTTCGACATCGATGATGCGGACGCTTTCGACGCGGGGGCGGATGCGGGCGGACCAGACGTCGCCGAAGCGTTTGCCGACGGCGAAGGTGAGGGCGGCTCGTTGTTCGTCGTTGTCTTCGCGGACGAGGTCGCGGAAGGAGGCGGAGCTGGTGAAGAAGAAGTCGGTATCGAAGAGGGCGGGCTCGCCGAAGGAGATGGCGTATTCGCTGACTTCGGTGCCGGGTTGGAGGGAGAGGAGGAAGTTTTGTCCGGCGCCGCGGAAGGCCTCGGCGCGGGCGAGTTCGCCGAAGGACTCGGGCCAGTCGAGGATGTCGAAGTTTCGCTGGGTGACCCGGACGCCACCGGAGAGTCCGGCGTCGGAGTTGATGCCTGCTCCGAAGAGGATGAAGCCGGTGTTCTGTTCGTTGACGTCGATGACGACGTCGCGGACATCGGGTTCGGGGCCGGGGATGATGGTGACCTGTGGCTGGCCGAAGAGGCCGGACTGCTGGAGTCGCCTTTGTGTCTGTTCGCGGCCGTTGCCGTCGAAGCGTCGGCCGGGGGTCATGCCTCGGACTTCGCGGAGGACGACCTTGGTGCGGGTGAGGTCGTTGCCGCTGACGGAGATTTTGCCGACGGTGACGGGTTCGGCCTCGGAGATGGCGACGAGGATATCGACGACATGTCCGGCCTCGCGGTAGAGGGGTTCGATGGAGACGGCGGTATCGAGGTGGCCGAGGCTTCCGTAGAGGCTGTTGATGGCGTCGATGGAGGCCTGGGCGCGTTCCTGGCTGTAGAAGTCGCCTGGGAGGAGCAGGAGGTATCTGCGGATCTGTTCGTGGGTGAAGAGGGTGGCGCCTTCGACGCGGATGGCGCCGACGCGGTATTGGGGGCCTTCTTCGACGACGAAGGTGACGGCGGCGTCGGTCTGGTCGGGTGAGAGGTCGATGCGCCAGCCGACGCGGGCGTCGAGGTAGCCTCGGCTGCGGTAGTAGGTGCGTACGGCGGCGGCGTCGAGGTCGAGCTGCTCGCGGTTGAGTCGTCCTTTGCGGAAGATGAACAGGGCGGTGTCGGTTTCGATGCCGGGCCTGAGGCTGCGGGCTTCGAAGGCCGTGTTGCCTTCGAACTGGATGGATCGGACGCGGATGCGCGGGCCTTCGCGGACGCGGTAGATCAGGACGCCTTCGTCTGCGAGGAGGGCCTGGTTGACCTCGACATCTGCGGCGAAGAAGCCGGCTTCGCGGTAGAGGCCGAGGATGGCTCTTCGTCCCTGATCGATGAGGAAGGTATCGACGGGGTCGCCGGGTCGGAGTTGGACGGCGTCGTAGAGTTCGGCGTCGGTGAGGGCCTTGTTGCCCACGACGGCGACGTCTGCGATGGCGTCGAGTTCGTCTAGGCTGAAGGTGACGATGGCGCTGCCATCGGGGGCGGGCTGCCAGCGGACGCGGACGGCTCCGAATCGTCCGAGGTGGGTGAGTCTGGCGATGTCGTTTTCGATGGTTTCGGGGTTGTAGGCCCCGCCGACGCGGGATCGGATCTGGTTTCGGACGAGGCTTTCGGGGACTTCGTCGAGGCCCTCGATGCGCAGGTCGGAGATGAGCCTGCCTGCGGGGTTGGGCCCGGCGGTCTGGGCGTGGAGGGAGGTCGTGAGCAGGGTGAGGCACACGATCAGGGGGGTCAGAATCGGGCCCGGGCTCAGCCGCACGCGGGTTTACTCCAGGCTAGCGGGGTAGGAAGGGGTGTCCTGAGACAGGATGGCAGTGTAATGAAGTCGGCGTGATGTGCCGATGCGCGGTCTGTACGAACACTTGCGACGGCGATTTTAGCGTCCTAGACTGGTCTATGACGGGAACACGCTGCGTCCGCCCGAGGTTATGTGCTGTTTGTTCGGCTGTCGTGCCGTTACCCGACCTTGTTCCAATGAAGGAGTCGCCATGACGACGGCTACGGAGGAGGCCACTGTGGCCCATACACGTCCGAGTGACGCTCTCTCCTCGGAGGAGTTGCTGGATACGCTCTGGATGTTGCGTCTGATCCGCCGGTTTGAAGAGCGGACGATGCAGAGCTATATGCAGCAGAAGATCGGGGGGTTCTGCCACATTTACATTGGGCAGGAAGCGGTGGCGACGGGGATCTGTCGGGCGATTCGGCAGGATGATCCGATTGTGGGGGCGTATCGGGATCATGGGTATGCGTTGGCGAAGGGGATGGACCCTAATTACTGCATGGCAGAGATGTTCGGGAAGATCACGGGTTGTGCGAAGGGCAAGGGGGGCTCGATGCACATGTTTGATAAGCCTAATCATATGTATGGCGGGCATGCGATCGTTGGCGGGCAGTGTCCGCTGGGTGTGGGGCTTGGTTTTGCGCTGCAGTATGAGAAGAAGGACGGCCTGGCGGTCTGTTTTCTCGGGGATGGGGCCTTGAATCAGGGGGCGTTTCTGGAGTCGATGAACCTGGCGGCGATCTGGAATCTGCCGGTGATGTTCGTTCTGGAGAACAACCAGTATTCGATGGGGACGCACATCGCTCGGGGTACGGCGATGGCCGACGACCTCGCGGCGAAGGCCGAGGCCTTCGGGATGCGGTACGCGGAGTGCAACGGGCACGATGTGCTGGACGTCTACGACGTGTTTGCCCGGGAGGCCGAGAAGACCCGCGGGGCTCAGAACCCGCAGTGGGAGCGTGGGACGATCCCGACGTATTCGCGAGATGGCTCGACACCCGGGCCGGTGTTCGTGAACGCCAAGACGTACCGGTATCAGGGCCATTCGATGTCGGACCCGCAGAAGTACCGGAGCAAGGACGAGGTGACGGAGGTGCAGGAGCGGGACTGCATCGCGTCGCTGGAGCGTCACCTGCTGGATCGGGATATGGCGACGCAGGAGCAGTTTGACGAGATCGATGCTCGTGCGAAGAAGGCCGCGACGGATGCGGTGAAGTACGCTGAGGAATCCGAGCCGATGGGCGAGGACGAGCTGTACACCGATGTTTATGCGAATCCTTACGGTCCTTACGGCCACGGTCGGACGGTGAAGCTGCTTGAGGATGCCCAAGGCGACGACTAGGCTGGCTGGTCTCGATCACACTCAAAGGATGAGCCTGATGCGTCTTTCTGCTTGGTTGTTGCTGGTGGTCTTTGTGGCTGGTGGCTGTCGTTATGCCCAGGATGTCGAGATCGAAGGTGAGTCCTTCTTTATCTACGGGGACATGACGGCTGAGCAGGAGCAGCAGGTGCGTGCGGTGATCGCGGCGCGTGGCGGGGTGGTTTCGGATCGTCTGGACGCGAACACGGCCGTGGCGATACGGGGCAACGCGCCTCATCTGGCGGCTCCCCTGGAGCGGACCGAGGCGGGGGATCAGGCGATCACGCAGTGGGCGCTGGATGAAACCACTGCGAATCATTACCTGCACCTGGACGACCGGGCGGAGACGCTGGGTGTGCCGACGCTGCCGCCTGACCACTTCCTGCAGATGGCGACGCGGGAAGAGGTGGACTGGAACAAGGTGTGGACGCTGGGCTTTGGCGACTGAGCCGAGTCGGCGTAGACGACACGAGACTGACCGAGACCCTGTTGTAGAGAGAGCCTTTTATGGTCGCGAATGACCGGAAGATTCAGTACCGCGAAGCGCTGCGTGAGGCCATGCAGGAAGAGATGCGTGCGGATGAGCGCATCTTCCTGATGGGTGAAGAAGTGGCGGAGTACAACGGGGCCTACAAGGTGAGTCAGGGGATGGTCGAGGAGTTCGGCCCGCGCCGGATCGTGGACTCGCCGATCTCGGAGACGGGTTTTGCGGGTCTGGGTGTTGGGGCGGCGATGTACGGGCTGCGGCCGATCATCGAGTTCATGAGCTGGTCGTTCTGTCTGGTGGCGGCGGACCAGATCATCAACAACGCGCCGAAGATGCTATACATGTCGGGTGGGCAGTTTGGTTGTCCGGCGGTGTTTCGGGGGAACAACGGGGCGGGCGGGCAGCTGGGGTCGACGCACTCCTGGTCGGTCGAGTCGATGTTTGCGAGCGTGCCGGGCCTGAAGCTGGCGGTGCCGTCGACGCCTCGGGATGCCAAGGGCCTGCTCAAGGCGGGGATTCGGGATCTGGATCCGTTCTTCAATCTGGAGTCGGAGCGGATGCTGGGGATGGGGGCTCGGGGCGACAAGGACTTCTCGCGGTATCTGCATGGCGGGAAGTGGGCGCCGCCTGAGGGGGATGACGACTTTGTGATCGAGCTCGGGGTCGCAGAGGTCAAGAAGGAGGGGGCGGACGTCACGGTGGTGAGTGCGGGGCGACCGGTGCACTTTGCGCTCGAAGCGGCGGAGGTGCTGGAGAAGGAGGGCATCGACGTGGAGGTGGTGGACGTGCGGACCTATCGTCCGCTGGACATCAAGACGATCGCCAAGTCGGTGCGGAAGACGAACTACGCGGTGGTGGTGGACCAGAGCTGGCCGTTTGCATCGGTGGGTGCCGAGGTGGCTGCTCAGATCTATGAGCACTGCTTCGATGATCTGGACAACCAGGTGTTTCGTGTGCACAGCGATGATGTGCCGTCGCCTTACAACCGCGAGATGGAAAACGCGTTTTTGCCGAACACCAAGAAGATCGTGGAGGCGATTCGTGGGGTGACGTATAACCTTTAAATCTTGGTGTGGCCGATGCATAAAGGCGTTTACGATGTTATTATTCCACCAATACCGGAATACTCTCCGTACATTAATACTGTCGGCTTTTTTAACGAAATAGAAGCCTGTGGCCTGCCCGCTTCGGGACTTTATAACCAGAGTATACTTCATAATGCCGGAAGAACACTAAATCGTACCGGCCTGTACGGGCGCCTAGCGCACTTGCGGAAGAGTGTACACCTGGTATTTGTCGGCTACAACCAGGTGAGGTATTTCGCACCCCGTGGAATTTTCTCTGACATTATTCCTTGGTGCCTTGATACTTGGCCTGGCGAGGATCACCTACTTGATCGGCTGTTTTTCAGATATGGTGTGAAACGTGCTGCCTTTGGACAGCGCATGTCTTGCGAGAGATGGCGTGGGCTTAAGCCTGATTTGGACCTCTGCTGGATTCCCGAGAGCACTAGCCCGGACGATTTTTATCCAGATACAGATTTAGATATGCGTTCTATGTTGTTGCTAGAATATGGCCGAGAACTGCCTGTGATTTCGCAGCAAATCAACCGTTCCGCCAGTCGCTTTGGCTGGTCTTATTCGCCAGTCGAGAGCTCCCGGATACGGTATACGAGTTGGCGAGATCTTCGCGTCGCGCTCGGACAAACTCGTTCAATTATAGCTTTTCCGCGTTCTGTTACCCACCCTCTCGTTGCACAGGGTTGCGAGACCATGTCCTTGCGGTATCTGGAGGGTATAGCATCTAAAACTATCTTGCTTGGCCAATGTCCCCGAGAACTCTCCGACCTATTTGGTTTCGATCCTGTAATTCCCATAAACAAAAATAATATTATAGATATTTTGTCGGATATTTATAGCCATCCATCTGATTACCAAGAGCATGTCGACACATGCTACAGAAGGTTCATGGAGGTAGGAACACATCGTGTAAGGGCGAGGCAGCTAGTAGATTGGGTTCTGAATTATTAGTCTTTTTTTTGTAATCCATTTCTTCTAAAGGAGTCGTAAATGCGCGCCTGGATCAAGGAGAAAATTCAATTATATCTGAAGTCCCATGGTCTCAGGATTACTTACGATCGTGATGATCGTGTGCTCAGTGATTTCGACCTGCTTACTCTGCTTTTAGAAGCAAATGATCTTAAATCTAATCAAATAAGGTCGATCGTTCAGATTGGCGCCAACGATGGCTTGGTTGTGGACCCGGTGGTGAATCTGATTAACAAATCGGATGCCAGGGCATTTTTGTTGGAGCCACTTCCTGATCGTTACGAAAAACTTGCTTCCCTCTATGCGGACAATCGGCGTGTTACCACTATTCGCGCCGCCCTGAATGATACGAATGGTGAGGCGATACTTTGGCGTGTTGCGCCCGACAATGAATCGCTCGCAAATTTATCTGTATATTCAAGCTTTGATCGCTCAAAGCTTGAAAGGCAATATTCTGCATACGCTGGGTTGGGGGGGAGGATTATTGGTGAGACCGTGCAGTCTCTAACGGCTGAGGCATTTATTGAAAAATATAATCTTGAAACTATCGATCTACTTCAGGTTGATACGGAGGGTTGGGATGCGAGGGTTGTTAACTGGTTTCTGGATTGCGAGATCCCGATTCGAGCAATCAATTACGAGCATGTCCACTTATATGGTGCGGAGGATAGCGGGCTAATCTCTAGGCTGAAAGGCAAAGGATACCGTTTGGCAAGATATGGCTTAGACACAACCGCGATCTTGGACTGATGCCGCGATGCTGGCGTGAGCTTTCAGGTCTCCTGAGTATTCCGGTCTCGCATTTCTCGCCGCGTATCGAGACCAGAGACTGCTTCTTGGATCTCGACTAAACTAACGTTGTAAGTCTTAGGAGATGCCCGCGATGCCGATCATGATTGAGATGCCCCGTTTGTCGGACACGATGGAGGAGGGGACGCTGCTGAAGTGGAACGTGTCGGTGGGGGACAAGGTCGCGGCGGGCGATCATCTGGCGGATGTCGAGACCGACAAGGCGACGATGGAGCTCCAGGCGTTCGAGGATGGGACGGTGGCGAAGATCGCGATCGAGGAGGGGGAGACGGTGCCCATCGGCGAGGCGATCCTGGTGCTCGCGGCGGATGGAGAGTCCGTCGAAGAGGCGGCGAAGGCCGATCCGGGGTCTGGTGGTGGCAGCGGAGGCGGCGGGGCGGCTGAGGCTTCCAAAGAAGACAAGAAAGAAGAGAAGGCTGAACCCGAAGTGGCGTCGTCCTCTTCGCCCAAGTCTGGCGGGTCGGGCAGCGGCGGCGGGAAGATCCGGGTGAGCCCGTTGGCTCGGAAGCTCGCGGAGGAGCATGGGGTGGATCTGGCGTCGGTGGAGGGGTCGGGGCCGGACGGGCGGATCATCAAGCGGGATGTGCTGGCGGCGGCGAAGGGCGAGACCAAGTCTGGCGGTGGGGAGAGTGGTGGCGGGTCGCCGGCGGCCAAGGGTCAGGTGAGTTCGTCGCCGATTGGCGGGGGCACGGCGGCTCCGGCGACGGCTTCGGTGTCGCTGGAGGCCAAGTCGATCAAGCTGTCGGGGATGCGGAAGACGATCGCGAAGCGGCTGATCGAGAGCAAGACCACGGTCCCGCATTTTTACATCACCTCGGCGGTGTCGATGGATGCGCTGCTTGAGCTGCGGAAGACGCTGAATGCTCAGCTGGAGTCGCAGGGGGTGAAGCTGTCGGTGAACGACTTCATCCTGCGGGCGGTCGCGTTGGCGGCGGTGCAGCATCCGGTGGTGAACAGTTCCTGGGGCGGGGATGCGATCCAGCAGCACGGGACGGTGAACATTGGTGTGGCCGTGGCGTTGCCGGCCGAGCGTGGCGGCGGGCTGGTGGTGCCGGTGATTCATGACGTGCAGAACAAGGGCCTGCGGACGATCTCTGCGGAGACGCGAGCGCTGGCGAAGAAGGCTCGGGAGACGGGGCTGTCGCCTGACGAGATGGCGGACTCGACGATCGCGGTGTCGAACGTCGGGATGTTCGGCTCGGAGAGCGTGATTCCGATCGTGAACCCGCCTAATGCGGTGATTCTTGGCATCGGTGCGGCGATTCAGGAGGCCGTGGTGCGTGACGGCGCGATCGTGCCGGGTCACGTGATGCGGATTACGCTGTCGGGCGATCACCGGGTGGTCGATGGCGCGACGGCGGCGGAGTATCTGCAGACGCTGACCGGGATGCTGGAGCAGCCGGCGGGGTTGCTGGTTTAAGTTTGTCAGCAGCCAGCTTTATCTGACGACTTCGATCCAGTCGACTTCGAGGCGGAAGGGACCGTCGCCGGTGTCGTTGAGGATGAAGCCGAGTTGGACGGCGTGGTCTTTGCTCAAGGGTGGGACGCTGACCGGGTTACCGTGAAAGCTGGGGGTGAGTTGATCGAGGTTGATGGTGACGGTCTGCCAGCGGTTGGCTGCGACGTTGGGATCGAGCGGGAGGTCGTGGCGGTGGAGGATGGTACGGGGTCGGGTGGGGAGGTTGTCGATGATGAGCAGCCGGTAGGGGGATCGGCCGTCGGAACGGACGCGGAGCCGGATCTGGCTGGCGTCTTTGAGGGTGCCGGGCTCGAGGGGCATGCGGACGGAGGAGAAGCCGCCGCCATTGGTGTTGATGGAGCCGGAGAAGATCATGACGCCGTCATCGAACTGAACGCGGCCGAGTGAGCGGCCCCCCATGACGTTGTCGTTGACCATACGCCAGCGCTGGTTCTCGGTGAGGTTGGCGAAGTCGGTGAGGCGGATGGGTTGTCTTTGAGTGGCTTGAACATCAGACATCTGGGGTTCGGAACCGCAGGCTGAGAGCAAAAGGAGTGATATCGTCAGTCCCATCCATATGACTATGCGTTTTTTCATGTTTGACTTTAGGGTGAGTCAGCAAAGTTCGGCCAGTGACCATCTCATCTATCTTTTCTCACGATCCAATGGATGTAGATCAGAACCAGTGCCCAACAGGCCAAGCCAGTTGAAACGAACAGGAATGTGTTGAGTCCACGAAAGTAAGTAGCACCGATCAACGCTAATGCGATACCGAGGCTCCATAGACAGAGCAGCCCGTAACCTTCTGTAGTGCTTAGAAGCTTTGGCACTACTGAATATTACAGCACCACCTGGACCAGCAGCATCGCACAGAAGCCGAGAGTGAAGGCCCAGGCGATGGGGGTGGGTTTTTCTTCTTCGAGGGCGTGGGGAATGAGTTCGAGGACGATGAGGAAGATCATCGCGCCGGCGGCGAAGCCCATGAGCAGGGGCATGAGCGGCTGGAAGAACCAGGCGAGCAGGACGGCGGGGACGGCGGCGATGGGCTGGGGGACGGAGGTGAGGACGGCGGCCCAGAAGCATCGCCAGATAGAAGCCCCGGCGGCGCGGAGGGGGATGGCGACGGCTAGGCCTTCGGGGATGTTGTGGATGCCGATGGCGAGGGCGAGGACCGGGCCGAGGTTGTTGGTGAGGCCTGCTGCGTCGGAGGTGTAGCCGGTGCCGACGGCGACGCCTTCGGGGATGGAGTGGACGGTCATGGCGATGAGGACGAGCAGGCCGACGCGGCCGCCCCAGCCGTAGTGCTTGGTTGGTTGCTGTGAGCCATCTGGTGTCAGGATCTCTTCGTGGTCGTGGTCGAGGTAGCGATCGGTCAGTGCGAGGAAGCCTGCGCCGAGGAGGATGCCGATGAGGATCGGGCCGATGTGGACGAGGTCGATCTGGAACTCGTCCGGGCTCTGGCCCATCTGGAGCGCGGGCAGGATGAGGTTGTAGACCGAGGCGGCAAACATGAGCCCGCCGGCGACGGCGTAGCCGAGGCCGCGGTGGCGTGCGGGGTCGATGGACTTGATGGCCAGGGGGAGCGCGCCGAGCCCGCAGGCGAGGCAGGCGAGGATGCCGGCGATGGTGGCCTGCATGAGGGCGTCGAGGGGCAGGCCGTCGGCGGGTGAGGGTGTCATATGCACAAGCTATCGGCGGCTGGGGCCGGGCACCACGAGCGTGACGCGATCGTGGCTCTTTTGGGACGGTGGGCAGGCATGCGAACATTCCTTTTGCCGGGTCCTTGTGGAGGGGTGCGGTGATCGCTATCTTTTCCGCTCGCGCCGAAGTGTTGGCGCTTCGCCTTTGCCCGGAGGCTTTATGCGTTGCTGGAACACAAACACCTGATCATCCGGGCTGACACCCGGCGAACGCCTGTGTCGGTTGAACAAACCGTTTCCTGGTTCTGCGAGTTGGTTGAGAAGATCGGCATGAAGCTGGTTGATCTGCCGAACAACCCGAACTGCTTTTACATGGATACGCCTGGGAATCGTGGCCTGACCTGTGTCGGGATCATCGAGACGTCGCACATCGCGCTGCACTGCTGGGACGAAGCGGACCCGGGGATGCTGCAGCTGGACGTCTACTCCTGCAAAGGGTTCGACCCGGAGCTTGTGCTGGAGCATCTGCAGGTTTTTGAGCCGACGCGGGTGCTGTGGAAGCACCTGGATCGGGAGCACGACCTGCAGGAGCTGGTGGCGGAGCCGGTTTAGTCGGTTGGGTCGGGGCGGAGGATCTTGGTTTCGAGGGCCCAGATTTTTTCGGTGAAGTCGCCGGCCGGGAGGTCGGGGTTGACCGGCTGGCTGCGTTTGGCGGCCATGAGGGCGAGGTTGATCTTGGCGTCGGCGTTGTCGATGAGCGAGATCATGATGGCCTCGGGGGTGGCGGGGATCTTGAGCGCGCCGTACTCGGGCTGGCCGTGGTGGCTGAGGATGATGTGTTCGAGGACGGCAAGCAGGCGTGTGGGGATGGGTTGGTTGATCTCGGGGTCTTCGGCGCAGGTGCGGGCTTTGTCGTGGAGCCAGATCACGCCTCGGGCGATGTGGCCGACGAGCTGGCCGTCTTCGGTGTAGGCGAAGCCGGCATCCCAGGAGAGCTCGGCGGTTTTGCCGAGGTCGTGGATGAAGAGGCCGAAGAGCACGACGTCGCGGTTGATCTCCGGGTAGTTGGGCAGGATGGCTTTGGCAAACTTCATCACCGAGAGTGTGTGCTCAAGCAGCCCGCCGAGGAAGGCGTGGTGGAGTGCGGTGGCGGCGGGGGCTCGGCAGAAGGCTTCCATGAGCGGGCCGTCTTCGAGGTAGCGATCGCGGAGGGCGCAGATGGGTGGGTGTTCGAGGGTGCCGAGGAGCTTGATGACTTCGGCGAACATCTCATCGATGTCGTGTTCGGTCGAGGGCAGGAGTTCGGTGAGTTCGGCGACGGTGGGTTCGTGGGCGTGGATCTTGTGGATGATGATCTGCATCTCGCCCTGGTACGGCTGGGTCTGGCCTTCGATATAGACAAAGCCGTCGGTGGGGAGTTGGGCGAAGAGCTCGGGGGTGGCGTTCCACATGCGGCCGGGCGTGCGGCCGGAGCGGTCGGCGAGGAGGCATTTGATGAAGGGCTTGCCGTTCTTGGTCTGGCCGAGTTGGCAGTTCTGGATGGCGAAGGCGCCTTCGACGAGTTCGGCGGGGGCGAGGTTAGCGATCGGGGTGCGCGTGGTTGGCAAGGGCTGGCTCCATCGTGATTGCTTGCAATGCGACAGCGCATCGTACCGGGAAGCACGAGGGATCGAGAGCGATCGGGTGTCAGCTGGTTGTCACCGGAGATTCGAAGCTTTTAGCCGCCGTCGGCTTCGGTGAGGTTCCGGGGGTCTCGCCAGGGGCCCATGCGGTCGTACTGGAAGGTGATCTTGTTCTCGTCGTAGTTGGAGAAGCTGGCGACGTGTCCGTCGGCGAAGAGGAGGTTGAGGGCGCCCTGGTGGTGGGGTTCCCAGTAGCTCCAGGCGTCTTCTTCGTTGGTGCTGAAGCGGCTGCGGTCCCAGACGGCGCACTCCTGGGTGTAGTCGTCCTTATCGGCGTCGATGTCGAGGAAGCGGAGGTTGAGGTCGCCGGCGAGGACGAAGGAGGTGGTGTGGCGGATCCTTCGGCGGTCGGTGGAGGCCCAGGGGTAGAAGGGGTTGGGGTCGTTGAGCTGCTTGTCGATGAAGGCTGCGTTGGCCGAGATGAAATAGTGGTAGGGGCTGTCCTGGGGGTAGGTGGGGCAGCCGGAAAAGAAGGTTTCGTCCTGGATGTAAGTGGAGATCTGCTGCATCCAGGAGAACATGCGGCTGCCGTTGGACTGCGGGGTGTCGATGCCGTCGCGTTGGTTCCAGCCGATGGTTGCTCCGGCGAGGGGGTAGAGCTCGCGGTGCTCGTTGGCGTAGATCTCGAAGGCGATGCCGATCTGTCGGATCTGGCTGGCGCACTGCATGCGCTTGGCGACGTTGCGGGCGCTGGCGAGGGCCGGCAGCAGGATGCCGATGAGCAGGGCGATGATGGAGATCACGACCAGCAGCTCGATCAGCGTGAAGGCCGAACGGCGGGCGCGGATGGACAGGGTATCGATAACTGGTTGCATGTCCTCGTCCCTCAACGAAGTCAGGTCGAACAATGGTGCCTCTCGAACAGACGAAGTATCGTCCCGATGACAGGTTAAGCGTTAACCGGCCCCGGATGAAGCGCTTTTTCTGAGGATTTGTCCCAAACGGGAGCGTTCATGGGATGCTGATTAATCGGGCTTGAGTTCGCGGCGGAGGATTTTGCCGGTGGGGTTGCGGGGCAGGGCGTCGAGCTTGCGGATGTCGCGGGGCACCTTGAAGGGGGCCATGTGCTCCCGGCAGTGGGTTTTGAGGGCCTGCTCGTCGAAGTCGTGGCCTTCTTCGATTTCGACGAAGGCCATGGGCAGTTCGCCGCGGTTGGGGTCCCGGACGCCTATGACGGCGGAGGCGTGGACGGAGGGGTGGGTGTTGAGGACTTCTTCGATTTCTCGGGGGAAGACGTTCTCGCCGGAGATGATGAGCATCTCTTTCTTGCGGCCGGTGATGAAGAGGTAGCCCTCGTCGTCGAGGTGGCCGATGTCGCCGGTGCGGAAGGCGCGGACGGTCTCGCCGGTGGGGAGGGTGAGGGAGATGATGACCTCGGCGGTCAGGTCGGGGAGGTGGTGGTAGCCGGCCATGACGTTCGGTCCGACGATGAGGATCTCGCCGTCTTCGTTGGGTCCGAGGAGGTTGAGGTTGTCATCAACGATGAGGTTGCGGACGCCTGGGATCGCGCGGCCGACGGAGCCGGGTTTGGTCTGGCCGGGGATGCAGCAGTTGGTGACCGGCGAGGTCTCGGTGAGTCCGTAGCCCTCGTACATCGGGATCTTGAAACGCTCGCAGTAACGGTTGGCGAGGTCGGCGGAGAGGGGCTCGCCGCCTGAGATCGAGAAGCGGAGCGACTTCATCGTGTCGGCGGTCGCGCCTTTGACGGACATGAGCGCGCCGTACATCGAGGGCACGGCGACGAAGACCGAGACGTCGTGTTCCTGGATGAGTTCGGTGATCTTCTTGGGCACGAAGCGGGCGGTGAAGACGGCCTTGCGTCCGCGGGACAGCGGCCAGAGGGTGAGGGCGGTCATGCCGAAGCTGTGGAACTGCGGGAGGACGCCCAGGAACGTGCCGTAGTCGATGTCTTTGGCGTGTTCGGCGATGGACTGGATGTTGGCGGCGATGTTGCCGTGGGTGAGCCGGACGCCTTTGGGTTTGCCGGAGGTGCCGGAGGTGTAGAGCAGGACGGCGTCGTCTTCGGACTTCGGCAGCCGGGGCCAGCGGAGTTCGGGCAGGCTCTTGAGGTTGAGCTGTTCTAGGAAGACGAGCTTGACGCCGGGGGGGATGGCTTCGGGCCCGCCGACGAAGTCGAGCATCTTCTCGACGGTGATGATGGTGTCGATGTCGGCGTCGTTGGCGACGTGGGCGAGGTCGGATTTCGACAGCAGGTAGTTGATAGGCACGGGCACCCGGCCGGCGAGCCAGGAGCCGAGGAGGACGAGCGGGAAGGCCCCGGAGGTCGGGAGCATGACGCCGACACGTTGGCGATCGGTGAGTCGGCGGATGGCCCCGGCCATGATGAGCGATCCGACGCCGAGCCGTCCGTAGGTGTAGGTACGGAGGTCGTCGACCATGGCGACCCGTTTGGGGTGCTTCCGGCAGTTGTTGAGGATGGTCCAGAGAGGCGTCATGGGTGCTCCGACGGGTGTGACGGGAGCCTAGGAGTGTCGCGGGGTTGGGGTGGGGGGGTCAAGCTGGGCCTTCGCAGGTCTGACAAAACAAGGGGTGTTGTTTGTCGTTAACCAGCGGCGCGGGTGAGGCGTTCGGCGACGGTCTGGTAGTAGGTGAGGGGGACGCGCATAGCGCCGAGTTTGGCGCCGTGTTCTTTGCCGTGGTAGTCGGAGCCGCCGGTCATGAAGAGGCCGAGTTTGCGGGCGAGGTGGGCGAGTCCCTGGCGGGTGCCGGATTTCTGGTCGGGGTGGATGACCTCGATGCCGTCGATGCCGAGTTCCCGGAGCCGGAGGACGGCGCGGCCGAGGAGGTCGCGGTCGCGGGTGAGCTGGATGGGGTGGGCGAGCACGGCGAGGCCGCCTGCCTCGTGGAGGGTGGCGATGGCGCGTTCGGCGGAGAGGGCGTCCTTGCGGACGTAGGCGGGGGCGCCTTCGCCGATGTAGCGTTTGAAGGCTTCGTGGTGGGAGCGGACGTAGCCGTGTTTCTCCAGGACGGCGGCGATGTGCGGACGGCCGACGACGCCTGAGCCGGTCTCGGTGGCGTGGTCGATGACCTGCTGGTAGTCGATCCGGACGCCGAGGGTGTTGAGCTTGTCGACGATCTCGGGGTTGCGTTCGTCGCGGGCCTGTTTGAGTTCGTCGCAAACGGCGTTGAGGCCGGGGTGGTCGGGGTCGATGCCGTAGCCGAGGATGTGGAGCGTGCCGAAGCGGACAGTGGGTGGGGTGTCGAGGATCGAGAAGGGGTCGGAGGAGAGCTCGATGCCGGGGAGGAAGGCGAGGCCGGCCTTTTCGGCGGCCTGGGCGGCTTCGGCGACGCCTGCGGTGGTGTCGTGGTCGGTCAGCGCAAAGGCTTCGAGTCCGGCCTCGGCGGCGCGGTGTGCCAGGTCGCTGGGCGGGGTCAGGCCGTCCGAAGCGGTCGAATGGGCGTGGAGATCGCAGGTCATTAAAGAAAATCTTAGGTGGAATCCATGGCTTGCTCACGAAAGCGCGGCATCTTTTGCGTACTGCTGAAGGGGGAGACCTCGGCTTCCCGATAACAGGACAGGACGAGAGGTCTCCCGAGAGAGGATTCGCTGCGGATGTGCCCCCATTTGACTGAGCCCGTGGAGCCGGTGTTGCGGCCCCTGTTCGACCGACTGACCATCAACCAGACCATGCCGACGCTCGTGAGCAAAGGCCAGCCCGACCAAGGTCTGGTGGCGTTGGTTCAAAAACTGATTGAGGATGAGGCCATCGGTAGCAAGCCGGAATTGGTCGCGGCGCTCTGGCTGTATATCGATGATCTGGAGGCCAGTCATGCGGTGAGCCAGGCGATCGACACGCCGACGGGGTCGTATCTGCATGCGATCATGCATCGGCGCGAGGGAGATTTCAGCAACGCCAGGCACTGGTATCGGAAGGTGGGCGTGCACCCGGCACAGAGCCGGATCACCTCGGCCGGCGGCGGAGCGGGCTCGGGCACGACGCTCGGGCCGTTCGATGCGATTGAGTTCGTCGACCGGGTGGAGCGTGCCGTGGCCCGGGGCGATGAGCGTCAGGCCGAATTGATCGCGATTCAGCGGCGCGAGTGGCGTACGCTCTTTGAATGGTGCCTGGAACACCTCTGAGCCAGATCACGACCGAGCCGTCGGTGCCCATCCTGTTCTTCGATGGGGACTGCGGGTTCTGTCGTGGGTCGGTGGCGTGGGTGGCCTCGAAGGATCGGGAAGGGATTCTCAGCTTTGCGCCGCTGGGTGGGGAGACGGCAGCGGCGTTGGGTTTGACCGATGAGGTTCGGCCGGGCGGGGGTTCGGCGGTGCTGGTGGATGCGGAGAAGCGGGTCCATCGAAACAGCGAGGCGGTGCTGCGGGCACTCAAACTGGTTGGTGGGTTCTGGGGCGGATTGTCGCGGCTGGGCCTGGCGGTCCCGAGGGTGCTGCGTGATCCGGTGTATCGGCTGGTGGCGCGGGTGCGGCGGTGGCTGCCGGCGGGGAAGTGTGTGCTGCCGGCGGGGCGCGTGTTGGGGTAGAGCTTACTGACGTGAGCGGTTTAGTCTGCTGTCTATCAACCTCAACCGAGCGCGTCGAGCCTCGATTGCATTTCCGACAACAAAGTAGAGTCTCTCATCCGGGCCACTACCAGCAATGTCTAGTAGGTGAAAATGGTCCATAAGTCCATCGTGCTCCTGCATCTCGTTCTCGCCAATCTGATACGTCATGCGAGTGCCATTTGTAAGCGCCGACATGATTTGTGGACCTATGTGGATTGTTGAGGCATCGATCTTCAATACGAGACTGCCATCCTTGTTACGGCTAGATACTGCGTCGGCGTCGTAGATCACCTCGATTAAACCGCTGATACTGGGATCAATGTCGAAGTGAGTCGTTGGCGTAAACAGTACTGCGTAGCCGTAGAAGAGAATCATGGATATGAGGCAGAAGGCAACCACTGCTACTCCAACAAAGACTGCCGTGACGATGCGATTGGCCATCATTTGTCAGGGTCTTGATTAGTGCCTGCTATAGAAGTACTGCGTGATCACGATCACGTTGTAGGCGAACGGTATTCAGAAGGGGAACTTGTAAGCAAGTTTGGTGATCGCGCGGTTGATAAGGGTTGTCTGCAGGGAGACCGTTTGGTGGGTTGGGAGTTCGTTTCTCGTGAGGAGTGTGAATTGGCTCGGGATGCAGACGACTGCTTGGCATCGTCTAAGTAGGGCGAGTTCGGTGAACATGTCGTCGGTTGTGGTTTGTGTGTTCTTCACAAGGTGGCTGCGACTATCGATCTGATGGAGGGGCCCGAGGCCGGCGGGCAGGAGATTGCTATCGAAGCGGATGAGATCGGGTAACTCTCTGCTCAGGCCTTCGACGACCTGAGGCGCGTCGGTCAGTAGGAGGGGTTTCGCGGGAGTGTCGAGTTGCCCGGCGAGTCGAGTGAAGATCTGCCGGATTTGCTTATACAGATATCTTTCTGTCTTTGTGTTACTTCTGACCGCGGTGAGACAGGGTGGCATGTTATCAAGGAATCGCCCGGTGTTTTGCTTCTGGTGTATAGATTTTTTCCTATTGCGCCGAAGCTGACGGAAGAGGTCGAGGCCGTCTAGCCAGTACGCAACACGTCCTCCGATATTCTCGCCATTGCCGTGTCGAATGTGTATGCCAATTAGCGCCGAACCTGGTGCCTGTTCTTCGTGTATGCGCAGTGCTGCCTCTTGATAGCGTGGGTGAAACTGTATATCCGCAAGTGCGTGTTTGATTACCTCAGGATTCTGGGGCAGCGTCAGGTGTTGGTTAACGATGATCGTGGGTTCGGGGCGTGGTTCGGTCTGAAGAATCATTCGGTGAATCGCGAGAATTTCTTCCTCGGTATGTGGGACGTGCTGGGTGGCTGTGATGTTCTCTGGCGTCCATTTAGCGTCGTACCAGGGTCCCTCGAGCGCGTGGTCGATGACAAAGTCATCGGCGATGACCGGGACGTTTCCGATGTGGTCGGTGGTCTGAAAATAGTCAAAGAAGCAGTTGTGTCCGGGTCGCTGATTAAACCGTGAGCCTCTCCAGTCGATCAGAAGGGTACGACCCGTCTGTTTGGCGTAATGCCAGGTTCCGAGCACGGTGCTTAGATGATCACCGATGCCACAGTTAGGCGATCTCGCCATGATGTAGTGCTGTTTCATGTAACAAACCTTCTTCGTTGGTCGGACGATCTTAACTGCGCGACCAGAAGTACTGCGTGATCACGATCACGTCGTAGGCGGCGTGGGCGGCGACGACGATGCCGAAGCCGCGGAGGACGTAGACGGCGGCGAAGTAGAGGCCGGCGATCAGGTAGAAGCCGAAGCGTGACCACTCCAGCGGGCTCCAGCCGAGGGGGTTGATCGACTCGAAGTGGTAGATCGAGAAGAGTAGGGCCGAGAGGACGATCGCGCCGAGCGAGCTGGCGGGTTCGGGCAGGGCGAGCAGGTCGGAGAGGACCATGTGGATCAGGGAGATGGCGATGAGGCGGAAGAGCAGTTCCTCGTAGATCCCTGCGCCGATGGAGAAGACGACGCCTTGCGGCCAGGAGCCGATGGCGGCGAGGGCGTCGGAGCCGGGCTGCGCGGCGAGCATCTCCGGGAGCAGGGTGGCGAGCGAGGCGGTTTCTTCGGCGGGTGGGGCGATGGGCTGGCGGAAGATCGCGGCCATGAGGACCAGCAGCGGGATGGCCAGGGCGACGGATTCGAGCCACATGACGCCCCAGGTTTTGGGTGCGGGTCGCCAGGGGTCTTTGCGGAGGATGTGCCAGATCAGGAGGACGACGGCGGCGAGGATGCCGGGGAGGTAGGTGCCGGGGATGCCGACGATCTCGAAGAAGTCGAACATCAGCCGTTCGGCGAAGATCGGCGGGAGGCGCTCGCCGGGGCCGGGCCCGAGCCACCAGGCGCCGAATTCGTAGAGCAGCAGCAGCGGGAGCAGGAAGTAGAGCGATTGCAGGGGCTGCCGGGTCTGCTCCCAGTAGGAAGCGATCGCGGGTGGCGGCGGCTTGTCCCTGGTCTTCTTGCTCATGACAGCAATGGTCTTAGCTGAACCCGGGGTCTAGTAGGTGATGACGGCGTGGATATCGAGCGGGCTGCTGATGTGGTCCCGGCCTTTGAGGCCGAGGAGTTCGATGAGCACGGTGATGCCGGCGATCTCGCCGCCGGTGTCGCGGACCATGTCGCAGCAGGCCTTCATGGTTCCGCCGGTGGCGAGGAGGTCATCGACCATGAGCACCTTCTGGCCGGGTTTCACGGCGTCTTCGTGCATTTCGAGGGTGTCGGAGCCGTATTCGAGGTCGTAGCTGACGGCTCGGGTCTTGGAGGGCAGCTTGCCGGGCTTGCGGATGGGGACAAAGCCGGCCGATAGGGCCTGGGCGATGGCCGTGCCGAAGATAAAGCCCCGGGATTCGGCCCCGCAGACGAGCTCGATGCCCTTGCCGCGGTAGGGGCTGGCCATCATTTCGACGGCGAGGGCCAGCCCGGCGGGGTCGCCGAGCAGGGGGGTGATGTCTTTGAAGACGATGCCGGGCTTGGGGAAATCGGGCACGTCGCGGATGAGGTCGGTGAGTTGGAGCATGGGACCGCCAGGTTGGAGGGATGAATATCCAGAGTTTTACCACGGGATGGGTTCGGGCTCTGTCTTGCTCGCCGGCGGCGGATGTGGGACAAGTCATCCATGGATGCATTTGTGATTCAAGGCGGCCGTCCGCTCCGGGGCCGCGTTCGGGTAAACGGATCGAAGAACGCGGCGTTGCCGCTGATGGCGGCGGCCCTGCTGACCGATCAGCCGGTGGTTTTGTCGGACGTGCCGGACCTCTCGGATATCCGGAACATGGTCCGGCTGCTCGAACGGCTGGGGTGTTCGGTCGGGTCATCGGAGGCGGACACGACGCTGCACGCGGCCGATCAGGAACCGGTTGAAGCACCGTACGAGATTGTGCGCACGATGCGGGCGGGGATCTGTGTGCTGGGGCCGTTGCTGGCCAGCCGGGGCCGGGCCCGGGTGTCGATGCCCGGGGGGTGTGCGATTGGCGATCGGCCGGTCGATCTGCACCTGCGGGGGCTGCGTGCGCTGGGGGCCGAGATCAAGCTCGATAGCGGGTACATCGAGGCGCGTGTGCCCGGGGGACGATTGCGGGGGCGCTCGGTCTTCATGGGCGGGCCCAATGGCTCAACGGTTCTGGGTACGGCGAACATTCTTTCGGCGGCGGTGCTCGCCGAGGGTGTGACGGTGATCGAGTCGGCGGCCTGCGAGCCCGAGGTCGAGGATCTGGCGAAGCTGTTGATCGCGATGGGCGCGAAGATCGAGGGCGCGGGCACGCCACGGATCACGATCGAGGGTGTCGAGGCGTTAGGTGGTGCCACCCATCGTGTGATGCCCGATCGTATTGAAGCTGGGACCTATGTCATCGCGTCGGCGATCACCAACGGCGATGTGGTGATCGAGAACTACCCGACGCAGACGCTCGCAGCGCTGCACGACCGTTTGGAGTTTGTCGGCGTCGATGTGCTGTCTGAGGGTGAAGCCGGTGACGGTCAGCGGGACAGCGTGCGTATCGCCACGCGTCGTCGTCTGATGCCGGTGCACGCGGTGACCCAGCCTCACCCGGGTTTCCCGACCGACCTTCAGGCGCAGCTGATGGCGTTGCTCTGTCTGGCGGACGGCAATTCGATGATTACGGAGAAGATCTTTCCCGATCGTTTCCTGCACGTGGCCGAGTTGCTGCGGATGGGGGCGAACCTGACCCGGACGGGGCCGAGTGTGCTGGTGACGGGTGTTTCGGAACTGGTCGGGGCGCCGGTGATGGCGTCTGACCTGCGGGCGTCTGCCGGTCTGGTGCTGGCCGGGTTGGCGGCTCGCGGGACCACCACGGTGCTGCGGGTTTATCATCTGGATCGTGGTTATGAGCGCATGGAGTTGACGCTGAATCAGCTGGGTGCCGACATCCAGCGGGTGCGTCAGGAGGACCTGCCATGACGACGAATGACATCGATCGCTGGGTCGAGGTCCTGCGCTGCCCGGTGACCGGCGAGCCACTTAGAAGAGAGGGTGACCGGCTCGTCAGCACCGAAACCGGTGTGCGCTACCCGATCGTCAACGGGCTGCCGATGCTGCTGGCCGACGAGGCGATTCGGCCGGATCCAGACGATCCGGCGTCGGGCTGAGGCTTGGAATCATCATCGTCGGCGGATAAAATACCGGTATGTCTGTAAGCGGCTCGGCACTCGACCGGGTGTTCTCGCATCATCCGCGGCAATGGAGACAGTTCCGACTGGTCTATCCCGTGGTCAGCCGGCGTTCCGGCGGGCTGTCGATCGGCGTCAACCTGACGCCCGATGGCGTCTGCAATTTCGACTGCACCTACTGCTCGGTCGATCGCGAGAAGGTGGCCGATCAGCCGCCCGCTGATCTCGATGAACTGCAGGCCGAGTTGTCCGTGATGTTCGCGCTGGTCCAAAGCGGTGACATCTGGACCGATCCGGATTTCGCAGACGTGCCCGAGAGCCATCGGGTGCTTCGTGATCTGGCTTTCTCGGGCGACGGTGAGCCCACTTCTTCGCCGCTGTTTCCGGCAGCGGTCGATCTGGTGATGACGCTGGTTGAGCAGATGGGCCTGGACTTGCCGCACATCGTGGTGATTACCAACGGCAGTCTGCTGCACCGGGTGGCGGTCAAGGCCGCGCTTGCGCGGCTAGGCGGCCGCGGCGAGATCTGGGCAAAGCTCGATGCCGGCTCCAACGGCTACTACCGGCAGGTGGATCGCTCGGCGGTTCCCATGGAACGGCTCATCGAGAACCTGGTGACCTGTTCGCGAGATCACCCGATCGTGGTTCAGACCATGCTGCTACGGGACAGCACCGGCCCGATGCCCGATCACGAGTTTCTGGTTTACCTCGGCCGTCTCCAGTCCGTGCTCGACCGTGGCGGGCGGCTCAGGGAAGTGCAGCTCTATACCGTGGCTCGGGATTGCCGGGAGCCGGATGTCGAGCCGGTGTCGGAACAGGTGCTCAACGCCAGGGCCGAGCAGTTGCGCGGGGTGCTGCCCGGGCTGAAGGTTTCGATCCACCCCGGGACGGCGTGATCACGGAGCCGAGGCGACCCTCAAGGGTTCGCCATCCACACGCAGTTGGAGCGTGACCGTGAGCCGTGCGCCGGAAGGCATGTCCCTGAGTTGTATCTGGGCCCCGTCGGCGTGGTCACGCAAGCGCTTGGCCCCTTCGAGGCCACGGATCTCCGTGCCGGCGGGCAATTCGAGGTGAATCACCGGATCGATGGCGGCCTTGGGTGAAGGGTTGTGCACCGTGATGAGCAGTTCCGATCGATCGCCCGCGAGCACGTAATCGGGTGAGGCTTTCACGCTCAGGATCAGTTCCGGCCGCTGCGAGTCGGTGTCGCTGGTGCCGCCTAGGGACAGCGTGTGCTGGCTCTGCGCGTAGCCATGGGTGCTCTGGAGGTGCTGGGCCACCCAGTCCACGGCGGTGTGCTCATAGATGCTGGAGGAGAAGGTGCTGCTGGCAGCGGTAACGCTCTGAAACGTATTCGTACGGTCTGCGAGCGCGTAACCGGCGCGCGGACGAGCCGTAGCCGTCGCGCCTGAGATCGCGCCGGCGTTCGATTCGTTGGCGAAGTCCCGGGACGTGGTGCGATAGCCCGCCTGGTAGCCGCGGCTCCTGGCTTCCGCCAGTTCGTCCTGCGTCGTGCTGACGGGTTCGACCAGTTTCCAGATGGCCTGTGTAATTGGCGTCTGCCATCGGTGGTCCGACCAGCCGCCGGCGTACTCGACGTAGATCGAGGCGGTGGTGAGACCGACCACGGGCAGGTGCTCTTTGCTGGCTGTCGGTAGCGATCCACAGCCCGATAGCCAACCCAATGCGATCGCGCACGCGATCGCTCCGACGAAGCAACGCCTCTTCATGGCTTTCTCCCGTTGCGCGGCTTAGCGCGCCTGCCCGATCGTCAGCTGGTAGATGTGCTGCCCGCTCGCTGAGGTTCCGTTGAGGACGATGGCGGAGCCGCGTTCGATGTCGCGGATGTGGGACGGCTGGATCTTGAGGAAGTTGCGAGAGAGCCGATCGACGTCGTGCTCTTCGTAACCGAAGGTTTCGAGCACGCCCTCCGCGGGCACGGGCTGGCCGCCAAGGATGAACTGGAACTCGATGTCCTTGCGCTTCGGCTTGGCCCCGGTCTTGTCCGGTCGCCCGACGGCGAGCGTGGTGGGCACGGGTTCGGTATCGCCTTTGAAGGTGACGGTCGAGCCGTTGGGGGCTTCGAGGTCGAGGTGCAGTTTGCTGGTGGAGCAACCGGTGAGCAGCCCGGCCGACGCCACGGTTGCAATCAAGGCCAAGGCGGGAAGTGGTTTTTGGTTGAACGGCATCGATAACCCCTTGTCGTAGAACAGGTTGCTCAGTCGCTAGGAGGCCGCGAGCGATTCCGTCACCGGGATGCTTGTTGGCCTTGTGCTTTGATAATCGACCGCGGACCTTGCCGACTCAAGCGCGAATCGGTGAAATTGTCGCCATGACGAGTTGTCATTTTATGACTAAACGTCATAATGTGACGATATGGTCACCATGAGCCGTAAACAGCGTGAGATCGCCGCGCGTGAGCAACTGATCCTCGAGACAGCGCTTGACCTGCTGGCCGAGCATGGCTACCTGGGCCTGAACATGGACCAGATTGCTCACGCGACGGAATACGCGAAGGGCACGATCTACCACCACTTCACCAGCAAGGAGGACCTCTTGATGGCCCTCATGGTGAAGGTGGGCAAGGTCCGGCAGGAATACTTCTCGCGCGCCTTGAAGCTCGAAGGACGCACCCGTGAGCAGATCATGGCAATCGGGGTCGCCGACGAGCTCTTCATCCGGCTCTACCCGCACTACTTTCTCGTGGAACGGCTGGTCAAGGACAGCGACCTGGCCAGCAAGGTCACCGAAGCGAGGCACGCCGAGGTCGCTGAGCATCACAACGCCTGCGGGGCCGTGGGGCAGAACATCATCGCCAGAGCGATCGAGCTTGGCGACCTGCCGATGCCGAATCCCGAGGCTGGCCGTGCCGTTCAGTTGGCGCTCTGGGCTCAGTCGATCGGTTCCCACACGCTTCGTCTGAGCAGCGGTCTTGGCGAGATGCTGGGCGACCTCGATCTGTCCGCGGTGCTCTGGCACAACTACAACGCGCTGCTCGATGGTTACCGCTGGCGTCCGCTGTCGATGGAGCACGATTACCGAGCCACTGGCGAGCGCATTCTCAAAGAGCTGTTCCCTGAAGAGCACCAGCGGTCGACCGAACTCGGTCATCCGCCGCCGGGTTATGCGTTGAAACCGGCATCGGAACTGGCAAAGGAGGCCAACCATGGCTGAGGCCCATCGAAGATTCAAGCGATGGGGCTGGCTCCTGCTGGTGCCTGTGATCCTGCTCGCGGTGGTGGTGGGTCTGATGTCCTCCTCCGATGATGGCTCAGCCCAGACCGATACCGCGCCAACCATCCTCCCAGTTCAGGCCGTTACGCTGCAGGCAGCCAGCGGGTACACCGTCGAGCGGGTCTACACAGGTTTGGTCCAGGCCGGTCGGAGCAGTCAACTCAGCTTCGAGCGGTCGGGTCGGGTGATCGCGTTGCCGGTGGATGAAGGAGAGCAAGTGCAGGCTGGTGATCTGCTTGCCGAGATCGACACGCGTCGGATCGAGGCCGAGCGTCAAGGCGTGCTGGCCCAGCGGTCCGCTGAGCAGGCTCGTCTGAAGGAGATGGTCGCTGGTCCCCGGCAGCAGGTTATCGATGAAGCCAGGGCGACGGTTGCAGAACGTCGTGCCACCCTCTCCGAAGCGCAACTTCGTGAAAGACGGTTGTCATCGATGCTCGAAAGGCAGGCGGCCACTCAGGATGAAGCGGACGCCTCGCGATTCACGCGCGAAGCCACGGAAGCGCGTGTCAGGGCGGCCGAGAACCGGCTCAGCGAGCTCGAAGCGGGCACGAGGCCCGAACAGATCGAGGCTCAGCGGGCGCTGGTTGATTCGCTGGACGCACAGCTTGCCTCGCTTCAGGTTGATCTGGAAGACAGCCGGATCGTGGCTCCCTTCGATGGCAGCATCGACCGCCGGTGGATCGATGAGGGCACCGTGGTCTCTGCGGGGATGCCCGTGCTTGATCTCATCGAGGATGGGCCGCGCGAGCTGCACGTGGGTGTTCCGGCAGAAGCCGCGGGCAAACTCACGCTGGGTGAGCAGCGAAGCATCAAGATCGATGGCGTCACGCATCGGGGCGTGCTCGATCGCATCCTGCCGACGCTGGACGATGCGACACGCACGCGGCGGCTGGTCTTTCTGCTTGATGCTTCGTATGAACCGCTGCCAGGACAGGTTGGCAGGGTGGCGCTGAGCCGGCGTGTCGAGACAGAAGGTTACTGGCTGCCGGAATCGGCCTTGATCCGTGGCGAGCGCGGGCTCTGGGCGGCTTTCCTGATTCAGCAGGCTGGCGACACGTCGGGGGAAGTCGTGCGTCGTGCCGAACTCGAGGTGCTCTACACCGGCGACGGTCGGGCGTTCGTGCGTGGGGCGTTGGAACCGGGTGATCGTGTGGTCGCGACGGGCGTGCAGCGGCTGGTCGCCGGTCAATCGGTCGATTTGAGCCAGGCAAAGCAGGCATCGGCGATCGCCAACGAGAGCGGGAGCTGACACACCCATGAACACCCTGCTCTTTGATCGCCCGCGCATCCTGCTGGTGCTGATTCTGCTGGTCCTTGCCGGCGGTTTTTCGGCCTATCAGTCGCTGCCCCGCACAGAAGACCCGAGGCTGACCCAGCGATGGGCCACGATCCTCACCACCTGGCCCGGCACCGATGCGCTGCGCATCGAGGCGCTCATCACCGAGAAGATCGAAGAAGAGATCCGAGACATCGAGGAGATTAAGTCGATCGAATCCTCGAGTCGTGCGGGCATCTCAGTGATCCAGATCGAGTTGCACGACTGGGTCGGTCCCGGCGAGAACCGGCAGGTGTTTTCGAGGCTGCGTGATCGCGTGGCCGACGCCGAGCAGCAGCTGCCTGCAGGTGCGGGCAAGCCCGAAGTGCTTGACGACGAGAACGATGCTTATACCTTCATCGCCGCGGTGGTCTGGGAGCACCCGACGGCTGAGCCTCGCGTCGGCATGATGCTGCGTTTGGCCGAGCAGGTGGAAGACCGTTTGGCAGCCGTGCCGGGTACGGACAAGACCGATCTTTTTGGCGATCCCGAAGAAGAAATCGCGGTCACGATCGATCGACAGAAGCTCGCGGGGCTGAATCTGACCACGGCAGATCTGCGTGATCGGGTGGTCGCCGCCGATGTCAAGGTGTCCGCTGGTCGGATGCAGACGGACCGGGGCGACCTGCTGGTCGAAGTCGCGGGCGAAGTCGATACCCTCGACCGCATCCGCCGGATACCGATCCGCGTGAACGAGGCCGGACAGATGATCCGGCTTGGTGACATCGCTGAGATCAGCAAGCAGATCAGCGACCCGCCCCGGGAACTGGCTTATGTCAACGGTCATCCCGCCGTCATGATCCCGGTGCGTATTGGTGAAGGCTATCGCGTCGATCAGTGGACGCAGCAGATCCGTGAAGCGATCGCTCAGATGAGTGAGGGGCGTGCGGAGGGGATTGCGCTGCGAACCGTCTTCGATCAATCGATCTACACCGATGCGCGTCTGGCCGGCCTGCGGAACAACTTCCTGCTGGGTGTTGCCGCCGTGTTCCTGGTGGTCCTGCTGATGATGGGCTGGCGGTCGGCCATGTTGGTGGGCACCGCGATCCCGCTCTGCGCACTGCTGGTCTTGATCGGCATGCAGCAGATCGGCCTGCCGATTCATCAGATGTCGATCACGGGGCTCATCATTGCCCTTGGGCTGCTTATCGATAACGCCATCGTGATCGTCGACGAGGTGAACCGGCGCTTGTCACGCGGCGAATCGCCGAGGGACGCGGTCTCCGCGACGACGAAGCATCTGTTCCTGCCTCTGCTCGGTTCAACCCTGACCACCATGCTGGCCTTCGCGCCGATTGCCCTGCTGCCCGGTCCCGCCGGCGAGTTTGTTGGCGGCATCGCCACCACCGTGATCATCGCGGTGGGCGCTTCATTTGTGCTGTCTCTGAGCATCACGGCGTCGCTGGCCGGGCTGATGAGCCTCCGGCTGGCCGGCTGGATCGCACGGCAGCGCGAACGGGGTGACGAGGTTTGTGGTGGCCTGCTCACCGACGGCATCTCACTGCGTGCGCTAGGTGAGGGCTACGTTGGCGGTCTGCGTTGGCTCTACCGGCGGCCGCTGGTCGGGATAGCCGTAGCGCTGGTCTTGCCGGTTGCCGGATTTGTCGTCGCTACCCAGCTCGACGAGCAGTTCTTCCCGCCAGCCGATCGCGATCAATTCCAGGTCCAGGTGCGGTTGCCCGAGCAGGCGTCCATCTCGCAGACGACGGAGTTGATGCTGGCTGCGCGCGAGCGCCTGCTCGAACATCCGCGCATCGAGGACGTCGATTTCGTGGTCGGTAACAGCGCGCCAGCCTTCTACTACAACCTGGTTGGCGGGGCAGACGGGTTGGCCTTTTATGCTCAGGCGATGGTCACGATGACCACCTTCGAGGGTGGCAGCCAGACCATCCACGAGGCTCAGCAGATCCTGGATCGCTCGTTCCCACAGGCGCAGAGCATCGCGATTCAACTCGAGCAGGGGCCGCCTTTCCCCGCTCCGATTGTGATGCGTATCCAAGGCGCGGACATCGAAAAACTCCGCGAACTCGGCGAACAGGCTCGGCGCATCCTGTCGGGCATCCCCAACGTCACGCATGCGCTCACGACGCTGCGGCCCAACCGGCCCAAGCTGTGGGTCGCGCTCGATGAGGAGGCGGCCCGACTCACCGGACTCGAGAGCACGCAGGTTGCGCAGCAGCTGGGTAATGCACTGGATGGCGCTTTGGGGGGGTCGCTGCTGGAAGGCTCGGAAGAGTTGCCCATCCGTGTAAGACTCGATGCGCAGGAGCGTAAGCGAGCCACGCAGCTTCCGGCGATTGATCTCTATACGCAGCAAACTGCTGCTGGAGATCATCCCGCAGGCACCAACATTCCTCTCGGCGCGGTTGCTGATATCGAGCTGCGTCCGCAGATTGCCGACATCGAGCGGCGCAACGGTGTTCGTATGAATCAGGTGCAGGCTTACGTACGAGCCGGTGTTCTCCCATCGACGGTTTTGACGGAGTTTGAAAGAAGGCTTGACGAAGCCGGTTTCCAACTCCCGCCCGGCTACTTCATCAACTGGGGCGGTGAATCCGGCGAGCGAGACCAGGCCGTCGGCAGCCTGCTCGGGCCGGTAGCCGTCCTGGGTGTTGCCATGGCGGCGACGATGATCGTTGCCCTGGGCTCGTTCCGGTTGGCGGGGATCATCGGCGGGGTGGCGTTTGCATCGGTGGGCTTGGCGCTTGGGGCCGTCTGGCTGTTTGGCTACCCGGCCGGATTCATGGCGATCGTCGGCGCCATGGGGCTCGTCGGTGTCGCGATCAACGATTCGATCGTGGTGCTCGCGGCTCTCAAAGAAAAAGCCGCCGTTCGTACAGGCGATCCCGATGCCGCCGTCGAAGTGGTCACCGAAGCGACCCGGCACGTGCTCTCGACCACCCTGACCACCGTGGCCGGTTTCATGCCGCTGCTGTTGTCGGGCGGGGGCTTCTGGCCGCCGCTGGCCGTGGCGATTGCCGGCGGGGTGGTCGGGGCGTCGCTCCTAGCACTCACGTTTGTGCCCTGCCTCTACCTTCTGATGCTCAAATTCTCACGCCGGGCTGTCCCCGCAGGCATCGACACAGAAGACCCATCGATCCGACCATCACCCCATCCTTCGCTGGCCTGAGAGCCGGCGCCCATCGTCTGGCTTGTTTGGGATAGCAGAAGGCAGGGCGGGTTTCATCAGTTATTATGAAACTTGCCAGCTGTCGCCATTGACTTCTTAAACCCCGGCCGTGGACCGCCCATGCGTGTTCTCATCATGAGTGATATGGAAGGCGTCGCGGGTATCTGCACCTGGGACATGGTCGACCACGACGGCGCTCGGTACGAAGAAGGCCGTGTGCTCTACACCGAAGAGATCAACGCCGCCGTGCGCGGGGCCGCCGATGCGGGCGCCACGGAGATCGTGGTGGTCGACTGCCACGGAGCCGGGCAGGATTGCTCTTTCAACTCCCTGCTGGCCGAACGGCTGGACCCCCGCTGCGAGTACGTCGCGCACCATCCCTGGGGACGCTACACCGACATGTTCCACACCGGCTGCGATGCAGCGCTCATGGTCGGGATGCATGCCAAGGCAGGCACGCCCGATGGGGTGATGTGTCACACCATCTCGACCACCACCTGGGACGATGTGCGGTTCAATGGCATCTCCGTCGGTGAGTTCGGCATCAACACCGCCCTCTGCGGGCATCACGATGTCCCGGTCGTGCTGATTACCGGCGACGACGCCACCTGCCTCGAAGGCCGCCAATTGCTTGGCGATGGCCTCGAAGCCGTCTCCGTCAAGAAGGGGCTCTCCAGATACTCCGCTCGTCACAAGGCGCCCAGCGTCGCCCGCGATCTGATCGAGATCGGGGCCAAGCGCTCTCTGGAGAACCTTCCTAAGAACCTCGTGCAACCCTGGCTGCCCGATGGGCCCTGCACGATCACCGTCGATCTCTCGACCGTTGACACCGCCCGCCGATTCATGGGCCGTGCCGGCGTTGAACTCGTTGGCCCGCTGCAGGTCGAGAGCAAGGCCACTGACTGGATGACCGCATGGAACCAGATCTGGGATTACTGACCAGCATCCGGTGATGAAAAGACCCGCGTCTGTTCCCCGACACGGAGATGAAGATGACGAAAGCCAACTCCCTTCGCTCAGCCCTTACCCTGTTGCTGGTTTTGGTTCTGACGCCGCTCGGCCAGGCGTCTACCCCGCCCACGGCCGAGGAAGTCGTGCGCCCCAACACAGGCATCGAAGACTGGCCCGCTGAGCGCTGGCTCAGCAATCCTTACCGATACGCCGACCGCCAGGTCACCTACGACACGGCCTCCGACTGGTCATCGGGCACCATGGAAGGCCTCCAGCTCGTCGGCACCGGCAGCCTCAGGCTGGCCCCAGAGGGCGAGCGCTACCCGCGCGTCGGCACCTGGATAAGCCCCGAGATCCAGACCGAGTTTCCGTTTACCGAGGTGCTCCCGTCCTGGAACCTGCACACCCCGGACCGCACCGGGGTTTCCTTCTTTGTCCGAAGCAAGGACGCCGAGACCGGCGAGTGGTCGCCCTGGCTCTACCTCGGGCAGTGGGGCGAGCGCGAGGCGGCGCTGGAGATCGAAACCGAGTTCGAACACGGCAAGGTCCTGGTGGACTACCTCGTCCTCGATCGGCCTGCCGTCGCCTATCAACTCAAGGCCCGATTTGAGAGCGCGAGCCTGGATCCCGACGCCACGCCAACCCTTCGGCGGTTCGTCACGATCTACTCCGGGCGTGTCGGTCAAGGCGTCCAGCCCGAGCAGGTGCAGGCTACGACGGAGCCGGCCAACGGCTGGGCTCGTGATCTCACCGTTCCCTTCCGTGCCCAGGGCATCGAGCACGCCTCCATCCGCAGCCGTATCTGCTCGCCCACCTCGACGAGCATGGTGATGGCCTACTTCGGGGTCGACCTGCCGACGGTCCAGAACGCCCTCGCGATCTACGACCCCGAGTCGCGGCTGTTCGGCAACTGGCACCGCGCCGTCGCCTACGCCAGCCACCACGGCCTCGAAGGCGAGCTGGTCCGAGTCCGTGACTGGAATCAGGTCAAGCGGTACATCGCCGACGGGCAGCCGCTGATCTGCTCGATACGATTCCGTGAGGGCGAGTTCCCCTCGAATGTCATGAAGTTCACCGGCGGCCACCTCATCACCATCCGCGGGCTGACCCCCGAGGGCGACGCCATCGTCAACGACTCGGCCAGCAAAGACCAGGGCTACGGCGTCGTCTACAAGGCCGACGAGCTGGCTCGGGCCTGGATCGGTCGTGGCGGGGTGACCTACGTTATCCGCCGAGGCGATCCCGACGATCACGGAATGTGAACATCGATCCGGCCGATACACTATTCGACCCCGCTCGGGCGCCCGGGCGGGGTTGGTCATCGTTATAGGAATGGAGACGCCCGGCGAACGCACCGGGCCTGACCGGCATGGACCTCACACCCACCCAGAACGTCCACATCTCGGGGATCACCCCGCTCATCGCCCCTCGCGACCTCGAACAGGAATTACCGCTCAGCGACGCCAGCCGCAGGACCGTCATCGAGAGCCGCAACACCATCAAGAACATCCTCAAGGGGGATGACCACCGGCTGCTCGTTGTCATCGGCCCCTGCTCGATCCACGACCCGGCTGCGGCGATGGATTACGCCGAGCGACTGCTGGAACTCAGGGCCGCCTACACCGACCGCATGGTCATCGTTATGCGCACCTATTTCGAGAAGCCCCGAACGACCGTCGGCTGGAAGGGTCTGATCAACGACCCGCACCTCGACGGCAGCTTCAACATGACGCACGGCCTTCGGGTCGCACGCAAGCTGCTGCTCGACATCACCGCGATGGGCCTGCCCACCGCCACCGAGTTTCTCGACCCCTTCACGCCCCAGTACCTCGACGACATGGTCTCCTGGGCCGCCATCGGTGCCCGCACCACCGAGAGCCAGACCCACCGGCAGATGGCGTCCGGCCTCTCCATGCCGGTCGGTTACAAGAACGGCACCGACGGCAACCTCCAGGTCGCGATCGACGCCATGAAGTCGGCCCGAGCCAGCCATCACTTCCTCGGGATCGATGACGACGGCCGCTGCTGTGTGGTCGCCACCACCGGCAACAACTGGGGCCACGTGATTCTACGAGGCGGGGCCGAGCGCCCGAACTACGACCCCGAGAACGTCGCCGAAGCCTCCGAGAAGCTGCGCAGCGCCGGCTTGCCCGCAGGCCTCATGGTCGATTGCTCCCACGCCAACTCCTACAAGAAGCACGAGCAGCAGCAGGCGGTCTGGGACTCGATCCTCGATCAGCGGCAGAAAGACGACTGCCCGATCACCGGCGTTATGATCGAAAGCAACCTCGAACCCGGCCGGCAGAACATCCCCGATGACCTCGCACAGCTCACTTACGGCGTCTCCGTCACCGATGAGTGCATCGGTTGGGACAAAACCGCGGAATTGTTGGAACAAGGCTTCAAGCGATTGGGTTAGTCTGCCATCACTGCCTGATGGAGCCCGTACATGCCCGATCTGCCGAAGCGACGCGACCTGCTGAATAAGTTCAGCGGGCCAGCTGACATCCTCGAAGAGTGTGAACGCCTCGCTGCTTGTGAGCGCGAAGGCCGACTCGTGATGGTTGGCGGCTGGACGCTGGCTCAGAACATCAATCACCTCGCCCAGTTGATGCACCGGACGGTCGATGGCTTCGAGCCGGACCTCCGCGTCAACCCCCTCCTTGCCTGGACGATGCGCACGTTCATGAAGAAACGCCTTCTGACGAAACTGCCCCCCACGGGTCTGAAGCTCAGCCCGGCCTTCCAGCGCGTCTTTATCGCCGAACCATCTCTCGAAACCGAAGCCGCGCTCGACAACATGCGCAAAGGTGTCGAGAAGTCCAAGGCCAGCAACACCCGGCACCCCTCTCCCATCCTCGGCCAACTCACGATCGACGAGTGGAACGCCTTTCAGTCACGCCACGCCGAGCATCATCTGAGTTTCGCTGTCCCGCAGTGATCAGGGCGCTTGACGCTCGACCATCAGCAGTTGGCTCTGCACGCGCTCGGCTCGCTGAACGTTGATTGCGCCATTCGGCGACATCACACGCAGGCTGTAACCCGTCTCCTGTGTGCTGTTACGCGCCGTCAGCAGCCCGGCATCCATATCGAAAAAAAGATCCGAGGTGTATCGCCCGGCTTCCGGCTGGAAGGCTGGCCGTTGCCCGTCCGGTCCGGCGGGCAGGTCTGGCGGGGTGAGCTTTGGCGTCGCGCTGGCCTTCACAATCGCTACCGGAACGCCTTCGATGTCCCTCACCGCTTCGAGCTCGTAGTCCACCGTCGATTCGGTCTCGATGCCCTCGAAGGCATAACCTTCCACCGACTGCCGCCAGCGACCACCCGGAGCCAGCGACATCGGTATCTCGCCGGGCTGCTGCCCACCAGCCAGGCCGTTGTAGCCCTCGCGGTCCACCCGCTCACGCCCGAACGCTTCGATCCGCAGCCGGAGTCGATCGAGTCCTTCAATCTCCTCCACGCTGCCGTCCGCCGCGATCGTGTAGGTGAGCGGGTTCTCAACGAGTTCCTCGATGGCTTCGTACAGCGCTTCGGGTTCGCCACGGCCCCGCCGGGTATCGACCTCCAGCGTCTGGCTCTGACCACCCACACGTGTGGTCATCGTGTAGTCCAGCCAGCGCGTCGTGACCCGGACTTCTGCGGCACCATCACGGCGCACCCGAAGCACTTCCCAGAAGACCTCGAGTTCAACCTCCACCTCTTCCTCCCGAAGATTGTTGCCGCCCGGGTATCGCACATCGGTGGTCGTCACCACATGCACCCACTCCTCGTAAACCCGGGTTTCCCCTTCAACAAAGACCGGCCTGAGACTGACGGATTCGGCCACCGCCTCACCGGCAGACACCACGCAGAGCCACAAGAGACCGACACAGAAACATCTAAGCATGCCCCCAGTCTACACCTCAGCCACGCCTCTCCGGTATCAAAGAACTAAATGGTTCCCGGTGCCGGCACCCCTTCAGCCGAACGCATCCAGCGCATCTCGATCACCTGCCATCCCCGTGCGCCTCTCTGCTCCCAGTGGATCTCCCACCAGGTCCGCGCGGGCACCCCCATCACATCCACATATGTACGTATCTCGGCCTCGGTGACGGCCCTCGAATCGGAAATGAACCTCGTTTGCTGCGACCACACCCGATGCTCTCGCAGCCCGAAGCGATCGATGATCTCCTCCAGCCATTCATCCAGGGCCGGCCGCTGCCGGATCAACCGGCCCTGTCCGCCCTGACCGGCCACTGTCAGCCGCAGATTGTCCGCCGCGATCGCATTCAGCATCTCCACGTCATACGGGCTGGCAGCGCTCATGAGCCCGCGTAGCCGATCCCGAACCTGCTCATGATCCGTTGTCACCACCAGCGAGAGCACCACCCCGAGCAGGGCGGTCGCCACCAGCAGGCCCGACGCCACTAGCCCGAAGGCAGGCTTACCAAGGGCCTTGCAGATCAGCAGAGCCGCCGCCGACAGCGCGACCGCCCCCACCACCAGCGGCCAGGGCTCCTCCAGAAACAGGCTTCGCAGGGCATCCATCATCCGTGCATCCTCTCAGGCTGGCCGAACGCGACAACCATCATCTCTACGGCCCGGATCCGTCCAAGTTCACGCCAGGTCGCCGCCCGTGCCGATGTTCCGATAAACCGATGTCGTCTACCCCGTCCATTCTGAGCAGGAACCTCACGGCACTGAGTCTCCGTAATCCCGATCTGGCCAACCAGATCGCCTCCGCCGAGCCGGCTCGACTGGACTGGGTGGCTTCGAAGAAGGGACTTCTCTCGGCCCAGCTTCTCAACGAGGATGGTTCCGCTGCAGGCTGGCTGGCCAGTCGCTTCGATCCGGCCGCGGAGGCCGGCAAACTCGCCGACAAGCTCGACCGTGAGAGTGCCGCCTGTGCCGTTGTCCTCGGGTTTGGCATCGGCTACCACGTCGAGCAGATCGCCGAACGGATCGGCCCGAAGTCGATCCTCGTCGTCTTTGAGCCCGACCTCGGCTTGCTGCGCGCCGTCTTCGAGAAGATCGATCACGCCCGCTGGATCGCCGCGGGCTGCGTCCTGTTCTTTGACAAAGCCGACGACGGCTCCGACCTGACCGGCCGGATGGAAGGCCTTGGCGGGGTCATCACCCAGGGCACCCAGATCCTGACGCACCCTGGATCGCGCGCACGCCAGGCCGAGGCCTTCAGCACCTTCTCCAAGACCTTCACGCAGGCCCTTGCCTTCTTCCGCACAACGGTCGCGACCGCACTGGTCAACTCGGCCCGCACCTGCCGAAACCTTGTCAACAACCTCGGGCACTATGTTGCCGGCTCGACCATCGCTGAGCTTCACAACGCTGCCGCCGGTTACCCCGCCGTCTGTGTCGCCGCTGGGCCCAGCCTCGTTCGTAATGTTGACCTGCTCCGCGATCCCGATGTCCGCTCGCGCCTGGTTGTGATCGCCGCGCAGACCGCCCTCCGACCCCTGCTCGATCGCGGGATCCGCCCCGATTTTGTCACGGCTCTCGACTACTCGCCGATCTGCACGCGTTTCTACGAAGACCTCCCCGACCTGCCCGATGTCACGCTGGTCGCCGAGCCCAAAGCCCACCCGCGCATCCTCGAGGTCTACCCCGGGCCCATCCGCATCATCGGCTCCGAGTTCAACGACAAGCTCATCGGCGACCTCAAGCGGACGATCCCGCCCATGAGCGCCGCCGGCTCGACAGTCGCCCACCTCTCGTTCTATCTCGCGCAATACCTCGGCTGCGACCCGATCATGCTCATGGGTCAGGACCTCGGCTTCTCCGACGGTCTCTACTACGCACCCGGCACCGCCGTCCACCGCGTCTGGTCTTCCGAGCTCTCCCAGTTCAACACCATCGAGATGATGGAGTGGCAACGCATCGTGCGCATGCGTGGCAACCTCAGCCGCGTCGAAGACATCCACGGTCGTCCGATGTTCTCCGATGAACAGATGATCACCTACCTCCGACAATTTGAACGCGACTTCGCCAAAGCCCCGCAACGCATCATCGATACGACCGAAGGCGGGCAACCCAAGCAGCACACCGAGACCGCGACCCTCGCAGAGGCCATCGCCGAACTCACCTCCGACAGCCTGCCCGACCTGCCGCTGCCCGATCGCCAGCTTGATCCCGACCGCCTGCAGCGTGTCCACGGCCTGCTGACCCACCGACTCGATGAACTCGAAGAACTCCGAAGCGTCTCGAGGAGCACCGTCGCCATTCTGGAGAAGATGCAAAAGAGCCAAAAGGACAAGCAGAAGATGCTCCGTCTGTTCGAGAAGCTGAAGATCAACGACGGGAAGGTCCACGGGCCGCTCAAGGCCACCTTCGACGCCGTCAACTCGCTCAACACCATCGGCGTCTTCCGCAGGCAGGCCGCTGACCGAAAGATCAGCCACATCACCGACGACTTCCAGGCGCGTCAGGCCGGACAGCTCAAGCGCGATATCGAGAACATCGACTGGCTCCTCCAGGCCTGTGACGAGGCCGAATCCATCTTCACCGAAGCCCTCGAGCGCACCCGCAGGCTCATGCCCGAGCCCGCCTCGGTCGCCGCCTGATAGAACCGTTCGGAGATACGCTTGGCCGGCCTCATCGCCCTCATCCCAACCGACCTACATCAGGGCAGACTCGGTCATCGCCGATCGCTGGCCGACCCGCTTGCTGGCCGCTCGGTGCTCGAACACACGGTCCGCCGAGCCTGCTCTATCGAAACACTCAAGGCCGTGGTGCTGGTCCATCCCGCCGATCAGGACCCGCTCGCCCTGCTGCCCGGCAAGCTCCCCAAACCCGTCTACGGCTTCGCCGACGAGCACAACCTCTGCGACCCGCAGACAGCAAGGCTTGTCTCCGCCCGCAAGTGGGCGCTCGATGCCTGGCGAGGCGGCCTCGGCTTCATGACCGGCTTCGACGAACTCCTGCCACCCGGCCCGCTGCTCCGCGCCGCGCAGCAGCACCAGGCCGAGTCGGTCCTGCTCATCCGCGCCGATTGGCCGTTGTTCGACACCGACTACGCCCGCGAACTTATCGAGATGCATCGCGTCAGCCCCGAGCAGATGAAGCTCACCATGACGCAGGCTCCGCCAGGCCTCGGCCCGCTCGTCCTGGCTCGGTCCGTGCTCGCTGACATGACCGAACACAAGGGCAACTTTGGCCAGGTGCTTGGCTACAACCCTGCCGCCCCCGCCATCGACCCGATCGGCCGCGAGATCACCCTCCCGATCCCCGCCGAAGTCCGTGACAGCAAACACCGCTACATCTACGACACGCCCCGCGCCATCCAGCGGCTCAAGCAGATCGCCGAACGCCTGGGCGACCAACTCCACACCGCCAGTGCGCAGCGCATCACCGAAACGCAGCGATCCATCGATGAGGATCACTCGGAATCAGCCCCCGACCTCCTACCTCAACAGATCAATCTGGAACTCACGCCACGTCGAACCGCCACCGGGCCGATCATCCCTCAGGCACACGTCGACTTCACCCGACCCGATCTCGACACTGACCTCGCCAGGCGCATCATCGATCAACTCGCGGACCAGGAAGGCCCCGCGGATATCTCCCTCTTGCTGGGCGGCCTGGGCGACCCGCTGTTTCACCCGGACTGGCAGGCCATCGTCCAGCACGCGCACGATACCGGCGTCTTCGGCGTCGGCATCGAGACCGACCTCCTCGCCGAACAGCAGGACCTCGAAGCCCTGCTCGACCTGCCGATCGACCTCGTCATTGTCCGGATGAACGCCGACACCGCAGAGACCTACGAAACCGTCATGGGTCAGCCCTTCAAGACGGTCGTCAACAACATCCAGTTCCTCATCAACGAGCGTAACCGTCGTCGCTCGCTCGACGGCCGTGGCGACGCCACACCCTGGATCGTCCCCCGTCTCATCAAGACACCCGACACACTGAGAGACATGGAGAGCTTCTTCGAGCGCTGGGTCCGCGCCACCGGCTACGCCATGATCCAGCCGGCCTGCTCAGGCTGCGGGCTCATGCCCGAGCAGTCACCCGTGTCGATGGAACCTCCCAAACGCTCCGCCTGCCGCCAGCTGGGCGAGCGCATGTCGATCCTTTCTGACGGCACCGTCGCCCTTTGCGATCAGGATTGGCTCGGGAGAGACCCGCTCGGTGACGTAAAGATCGACACCCTCCAGAACATCTGGCAACGCGTCGCTGAACGACAGGAGAAACACCGGGCCGGCCGCTACCACGAACTCACCCTCTGCGGGTCCTGTAAGGAATGGCATCGGCCGTGACGAAAGCACCCCCCAAGCATCAGGAAACCCTCGCCCTGATCCTCGCCCGTGCAGGCAGCAAGGGCCTGCCCGGCAAGAATGAGCTGGTCATCGCCGGCCGCCCCATGCTCGCCTGGACCGCCGATCACGCCCGCGCCGCAGGACTGACGCACATCGCCCTGACCACCGATGGCGACCGACTCGCCGCCATGGGCCAGTCGCTCAACCTCGAAGTCATTCACCGCCCCGCAGACCTCGCGTCCGACACCGCCACCGTCGATGCCGCCGCACGTCATGCCGTCGAAGTGCTCGAAGCCCAACGCGGCAAGCCCTTCCAGTCCATCGTGCTGCTCTATGCCAACGTGCCCGTCCGCCCGACTGGCCTGATCAACCGAGCCCTCACGACGTTGCACGAGACCGGATGTGATTCCGTCCAATCCGTCTGCCCTGTTGGCAAGAACCATCCCTGGTGGATGAAAACCATCGACGGCGAGGGACGCATCCAGCCCTATGTCGACAACACCGCCTATCGACGCCAGGACCTTCCCCCCGTCTACATGCTCGATGGCGGGCTCATCGCCCTGAAACGAGAGGCCCTCTTCATCACCGACCCCGGCGAGCCCCACGCCTTCCTTGGCAGCGACCGCAGGTCCGTCATCACCCAGCCTGGCGAGGTCATCGATATCGACACCGCCGCCGACCTCGCCGTCGCAGAAGCCACGCTCATGGCCCAGAGGCACGCCAGCCCTCGAGTCGCCTGATGCCATCAAGCAGACCTAAACGACGAATCGCTATCGTCACCGGCACCCGCGCCGAGTTCGGGTTGTTACGCACCGTCATCGACCACTGTTTGCACAACAGAAAGCTCACGACCCAGCTCTACGTCACCGGCACCCACCTCACGCTCGGCACCGACAAAGATATCTGCGCCGCGCGTTACCCGATCACCGCGCGCATCCCGATGCAGAAGAAGACCGAACTAGGCCGCAGCGCCGATGCTCAGGCCCTCGGCCGCGGCGTCACCGGTTTCACCAAAGCCTTCGCCAAACATAAACCCGATGTGATCATGGTCCTCGGCGATCGCATCGAGGCCTTCGCCGCCGCTTCCGCCGCCAGCATCGCCGGCATCCGCGTGGCCCACATCCATGGCGGCGATCGCGCCGAAGGCGTCGCCGATGAAGCCATCCGACACGCCATCACCAAACTTGCGCACCTCCACTTCCCCGCCACCGCCACCAGCCGACGACGACTCATCCGCCTGGGCGAGCACTCATCCACGATCCACCAGGTCGGCTCACCCGCGATCGACGGCCTCGACCAGATCGTCTCCGACCCCCACGCCCCCAGGGCCATCGTGCTCCATCATCCCATCGGCGACGACCCCGCCACCGAAGCCCGTCGGATGCACCACATCCTCAAGGCCACCGCGCACCTCAAGCCTCTCGTGCTCTCGCCGAACGCCGACCCCGGAGCCGACGGCATCCTTCGCGCCATTCAACAAACCAAACCGAATCACCTCACGCACCTAAAGCGCGAAGACTTCTTGTCGTTGCTCGCTGGAACCGAACTGCTCATCGGCAACAGCTCCACAGGCCTCATCGAAGCCGCCGCACTCGGAACGCCCGCGATCAACATCGGCCCCCGCCAGGCCGGCCGCGAGCGTCCGGCCTCCGTCATCGATTGCGCCGACAGCCAGACAGCCATCCGCCGTGCTATTCGTTACGCCATCAACCAGCCGCCCAAGCGGCGCAAGCATCCCTACGGCAACGGCACCGCGGGACAGCAGATCGCATGCCTGCTCGCCAGCTTCAGCGAGCAAAGCGTGCCCCTCAGAAAACAGAACAGCTACTAACAGTTGGGTCAGACCGAGACCAGCGCACCCTCGCGTGCCGAGGGCAGCAGCTTCGGCGAGAAGTTCAGCTTGCTCACGTCCAGCCCGTCGCTTTCGGCCACGTAGATCGAGTCCGGCAGATCACTCAGCGCCACAATCTCACCCGAACCGTTCTTGGGGTTGTTCAGGTTCTCGGCGTCTTCAAGAATCTGGACCTTCGGACGGCAGGGGTCGTGACGACACGTATCGATCACCACCGCCGAACGATCGTCACTCAGCGTCACGATAGAACCGGGCGGATAGGGCGGCACCACATCCACCAGCGTTTCGAGCACGTTGGGATCGAACTTCTTAGCCAACGCATCACTGAGCATAGCCCGCAAGGCCCAGACCGTTGGTCGCTCTTCACCATTGGGCGGCCTTCTGATTAGATCGAACACGTCCGCCACCGCAGCGATCCGGGCAAACACGTGAATCCGCTTGCCCTGAAGCACCGGGAACTCGCCGCCCGCAAAGCCCGTCCCGTCCCATCGCTGATGATGATTGAGCACCACCGTCGCCGCCGACGGCTCCAGCTTCCCGCGCACCATCTGATACCCCTCGGCCGTGTGCTGCTGATAAGCCGGGTCCCCCTCATTCAAAGTCTGGTAGTAGGCTTCACGAACGCTCTCATCGAGGGTCGTCATCCCGATGTCATGCAGCATCGCACCGATACCGAGATTGATGACTTCCTTCGCCCGCGACGGGTCCACATGCTTACGCTCGTGAACCACGTACCCCTCAAGCCTCAACCCCATCAGCAACGACAGATACATGACCGACGAGGCATGCCGGACCATCTTGTCATCCGCATCGGCCAGATCCCCCAGAAACACCGCCGAACGCGGGTTGCTGATCAACTGGTCAATCAGCTTGCTGATCGAACGCTCGTACTGGTCGTAAGCCAGACGCGCCGCCGACTTGGTCTGCAACTCCTCAAACGCCGACACCACGTCCTCGACCACTTCGGTCCGAACCTGTGCCCCCTCCGCATTCAGGAAACCCTCGATCGACTTCAGCGCCGGGTACTTCACCCACACAAACCGCACCTGCAGGTCACGCAGCTTCGTGATGATCTTCTGCGTCAGCTCAAAACCGATCTTAAGCAGCACCTTCGACGGGCTCTTCGGATTCATCACCGGTAGAGCCAGTGCCATCCCCTCTTTGGCCCGTCGCAAGTCCACTCGAAGCATACGCACACCTCCCTGAACACCATCACGCTTGCCCCCCGGCGATATCCCTGAATATCGGGCCCGGAACCCGGGGCATACCCCTAGTTTTTACGCAGCAGCAGGAAACGCCGGCCGGCCGCCTCCCTACAACCCATCCAAACGTTGCACCCCTACCGAACCGCAGGACGCCCCCGCTGCTGACGCTCTTGATTCAGCCGCCCCAGAGCCGCAGGACTGTGCCGGATCAGCTTGACCAGTTGGGTCCGACTCACCCCCTGCAACACCGCAGCCCGACGCAGGTCGTACCCACAGGCATGGATCACATCGAGGGCCTCGGCCAGCAGCGCCGGATAGTCCGCGTGCCCCGGATTGATCGCCAGCGTCCGGTCCTTCCGCGTCCTTCCTTTCCAAAGCAGGCTCGGAGCTTCCCGCAGGTCTACCTCTACACGATGCTCGATGGCCAGCACCGTTCGAAGCCGACGCATCGCCGCCCGCTGATTATCGGCCGGACTTCGCCGCTCGCCCGAACCGGCCCGGAGCCCCGTCGGCCGATGCAGGAGTTCGACGTGCGTCTCTACCTTGTTCCGCCGCTGACCGCCCGGCCCACCACGCTTCGCTCGCAGGAGATCGCAGTCCCGCATCAGCAGCTCGGTATCAATCGCAGCCGGATGTGTCATCACCCGCGGATCGGGATCGAAGACATCGAAAAAATCAGACAAGACACAGACTCCACAATCCCCTAACTTACCCGCTCCACGATTCAAGCTCACACACTGGAACGCCGAAGCCAATTACACACACGCATATACGCTGGGGCCCCCTCGATTGTCCGACTCCCCGCCCGCAAAACCCGACTCGCTCTGGGCCCGGCTCGATGCCTGGGTTGAATCCAACCCCTGGCATCCCCGCGTCCTGCCCTTCTTCGTCTACATCCTCGCCCTGATGATCATCGGCCTCGGCTCAACGGTCGAGTCCATTCCCGGCCTCCAAGCCGTCGGCCAGGCCTGGCAGTCCGCGCCGGTCCAGGTCGTCCTCTACACCGCCCAGTGCCTGCTCGTCCTCTACCTGCTATGGCGCTACCGCCGGTTGACCCCCGAGCTCAACCTCAAGTTCCACTGGCTCGCCATCCCTACCGGCGTCTTCCTCGTCATCGCCTGGGTCGGCCTCGGCTGGCTCATGGCCGGTGAGTTCCAGCCCCGCTACCAGGCCATGGTCGACGGCCAGCCCATCGGAGCGATCGACTACCTCAACACCGATGCCGAGCCCGGCGTCTTCGCCACCACCGACGACCACCCCATCCGCGAGATGACCCACGACGACGGGGCCGAACAAACCTTCGGCTACCTCCTGCTCTTCCTCCGTCTCCTGGGCATGTCCATCGTCGTCCCGCTCTTCGAAGAACTCTTCATCCGTTCCGCCATGGTCCGCGGCCTCCAGAAACCCGGCCCGACGATCCGAGGCGTCGGCCAGATCCTCTGCGACATGCCGGTCATCGGCGACATGCTGATGAACACCCGCTTCGGCGAACGCGTCTCCCGCGAAGAACCCATCCTCACCCGACAACTCGTCCTCACACCCGTCGGAGCCATGACGCTCTGGGCTGTCTTCGCCTCCACACTGGTTTTCAGCCTCAGCCACGTCCTCCGCGACTGGCCCGGCTGCTTCGCCTGTGGCATCGTCTGGTGCTGGCTCGTCTGGTACACCAACCGACCCAGCCTCCCCGAACACAAACGCCTGGGCATCGGACCCATCGCCTGGTCACACGGCATCACCAACGCCCTGCTCTGGGCCTACACCGTCTACACCGACGACTGGCAGTTCCTTTAAGACAGGCACCAGGGACGGCTGTTAAGCCGCCGCCGCCTTCGCTGTCACCTGCAGTTCCTCATCAACAACATCCACACTCACCCGCGAGCCCTCCGCCACCTCGCCAGCGATCATCTTCCGAGCCACCAGCGTCTCCAGCTCGCGCTGTATTGTGCGCTTCAGGGGACGAGCGCCGTACACCGGATCAAACCCCTTCTCGGCCAGGTGCTTCTTCGCCGCATCACTCAGCGTCAGCGTGATCCGCTTGTCCGACAAACGCTCGTTCACGTCCGCCACCAGCAACTCCACGATCGAACCCAGCTGCCCAAGCGTCAGCGGCGCAAACAGCACCGTCTCATCGATCCGGTTCAACAGCTCCGGCCGGAAGTGCGCTCGCACCTCCTGCATCACGTGCTGCCGTGCCTGTGTCGACACCTCTCCGCCACCCATCACCGCATCGTCGAGCAGATGCGACGACCCAAGATTCGACGTCATGATCACCACGGTGTTCTTGAAGCTCACCGTCCGCCCATGACCATCCGTGATCCGGCCATCGTCCAATAGCTGCAGCAGGATCGATAGCGCTTCCGGATGCGCCTTCTCCACTTCATCGAACAGCACCACCGAGTAAGGCCGCCTGCGCACCGCCTCGGTCAGCTGCCCGCCCTCCTCAAACCCGACATACCCGGGCGGTGCACCAATCATCCGCGACACCGCGTGCTTCTCCATGTACTCCGACATGTCGATGCGCACCATGTTGTCTTCGCTGTCGAACAGCGCCTCCGCCAGCGCACGTGCCAGCTCCGTCTTACCCACACCCGTCGGCCCGAGGAATAGAAACGAACCGATCGGCCGACGCGGGTCCGCAATCCCCGCCCGCGACCGGAGGATCGCATCACTCACCAGCGACACCGCCTCCTCCTGACCAATCACCCGCTCGTGCAGCACCTCATCCAGCCGCAGCAGCTTCTCTCGCTCTCCTTCGAGCAGCCGTGCTACCGGAATCCCCGTCCACCGTGCGACGATGCCCGTGATCTCATCCTCTGTCACACGCTCTCGCAGCAGCCGCTGCCCCTCATCCGCCCGCACCTCAGCGTCTGCCGCCTCCTCGGCACGCTCGCGCTCCGCAAGCTGCTTCTCCAGCGCGGGCAGCCGTCCATACTTCAGCTCCGCCGCCTGCTCCAGGTTGTACGCCCGCTCCGCCTCCTCCATCTCACGCTTCACCTGATCGATCTGCTCGCGCAGCTGCTGCGTCGTCCCGATCGAGGCCTTCTCCGATTCCCACTGCGCCCGCATCGCATCCGCGCGGCTCCGTGCATCGGCCAACTCAGCACGCAAGTCCTCCAGCCGCCGCACACTGGCCCGGTCTTTCTCCGCCTGCAGCGCCTTCTCCTCGATCTCCAGCTGCATCACTCGCCGCACAGCAGCGTCCAGCTCAGCCGGCATCGAGTCCATCTCCGTCCGAATGAGCGCGCACGCCTCGTCCACCAGATCGATCGCCTTGTCGGGCAGGAACCGATCCGCGATGTACCGCTGCGACAACCGTGCCGCCGCCACCAGCGCGCCATCCTGAATCTGCACGCCGTGATGTACCTCGAATCGCTCCCGCAGGCCACGCAGGATCGAGACCGTGTCCTCCACCGTCGGCTGGTCCACCAGCACCGTCTGGAAACGCCGCTCCAGCGCCGCATCCTTCTCGATGTGCTGCCGATACTCGTCCAGCGTCGTTGCCCCGATGCAGTGCAACTCACCCCTTGCCAGCATCGGCTTGAGCATGTTGCCCGCATCCATCGCCCCCTCGGTCTTGCCCGCACCGACAATCGTGTGCAGCTCATCAATAAACAGCAGGATCCGACCCTCCGCCGCCTTCACCTCGCCAAGGACGGCCTTCAGTCGCTCCTCAAACTCACCCCGGAACTTAGCGCCCGCGATCAGCGAGCCCAGGTCCAGCGCGAATACCGACTTGTCCTTCAGGCCCTCCGGCACATCGCCGCGAACAATCCGCTGCGCCAACCCCTCCACAATCGCCGTCTTGCCCACGCCCGGCTCACCGATCAGCACCGGGTTGTTCTTGGTCTTGCGCGAGAGAATCCGAATCGTCCGCCGGATCTCCTCGTCCCGACCGATCACCGGGTCCAGCTTGCCCGCCCTCGCTTCTGCCACCAGCTCACGCCCGTACTTCTCGAGCGCCTCATAGGTCGACTCCGGCCGATCGCTCGTCACCTTCTGATGACCCCGCACCCGTGCCAGCGTCGCACGAAACACATCCTCATCCAGGTTGTGCTCGCCAAGAATCCGCGCCGCCGCCGAAGCCTTCACCGGCTCCTTGAACATCGCCAGCACCAGGTGCTCGACCGACAGGTAGTCATCCCCCATCTCCCGTGCTGCTTCCTGCGCAGCCGCCAGCATCGCCGCCAGCCGCTGCGACCCACCCACCTGCTGCGCCCCGCTACCCGACACCGAGGGACGACGCTCCAGCTCCGCCTCCAGCGCCGCCGCCACCTGCTTGCCCGACGAACCGACACGCTCCAGCAGCCGCGGGATCAGGCCCTCCGGCTGCGTCGCCAACGCCAGCAGCACGTGCTCGGGATCCACCTGCTGGTGTCCCCGCTTGCCCGTATCCACCTGCGCCTGCTGCATCGCCTGCCGGGTCATTTCGGTCGTCTTACTTAAATCCATGGCTCAACCTTTCCGCGTGACCAATCGGACACACCATGCCTCCCGCTGCATACGGCGCGCCAAAAATCACCGGTTTATAAGAACAATAAATACATGTAGATAGGTCTCATGATCGACGCCACAGACTGCCATAAAGGCAGCCCGGCGCTCGCAGGCACCACGAATCCGTAAAAACAGCAGACGCTGAAACCCTTCGCTGCCCACCTCGCCCAGCAACGCGACGAATCAATCCCCCCGAGCCAGCGAACGCAGCCGCTCGTAGGCGTCCCGCTCCTCGTCGCTGAGCTCCTTCGGCACGTCCACCATCACCCGCACGTACAGGTGCCCCGCTTCACCCTTCGCATTCGGCAGCCCCTTGCCCTTCACCCGCAACCGCTGACCCGACGACGTCCCCGCAGGGATCCCGATCTCCAGCGAACCGTCCAGCGTCTTCACGCCCACCTTCGCACCCAACGCAGCCTGCCAGGGCGACACCCGCACCGTCGTCGTCAAGTCGCGCCCCGACAGTTCAAAATCTGGGTGCCTCGCCACCTTCACCTTCAGGATCAGGTTGTCCGCCTTCAGCCGGATCTTGTTCCCATCCGCCGTCCCCGCCGGAATCTTCAACGCCAACGTCTTCTTCCCGCTAGGCCCATCCAGCGTCAGCGACCGCGTTGATCCCGCATACGCCTCATACAAACCGATCTCCAGCTCGTGCTCCTGAGCCCGTGGCGCCTGCCCACGAGACTGGCCAACCCCTCCCTGACCGAACAGGTCCTCGAACCCTCCACCGCCCCGAGCCCCCCGAGATCCGCCCGCTTGCTGCTGAAAAAACGCCTCGAAGAAATCGTGAAACCCCCCCTGAAACTGCCCCGACCCCGCGCGCCGTCCACGACCAAACCCCTCAAACCCGGGCGGCGGCTCAAACGCCTGCCCCTGCTTCCAGTTCTGGCCCAACGCGTCATATTTCTTCCGCTTCGCCGGATCCTTCAGGACCTCGTAAGCCTCCGAGATCTTCGAGAACTTCTCCGACGCACCAGGCTCCTTGTTCACGTCCGGGTGATACTTCCGCGCCAGCGCACGATAGGCCTTCTGGATCTCTTCCCCACTGGCCGTCCGCGACACCCCCAGCTGCTTGTAGTAATCCTCAAACTTCAGCGACATGCGCAACCCTAAACAAAACTCATGCCATCCTCCCCAACCCCACGGCTGACCTTCTAAAGCGAACTTCAATCATAACTCGCCGCCACCGCTGCAAGAATCTGATCCTGCACCCGCTTCAGCCGACTGTTGGTAACCGGCCGCCGAAACTCGTTGAACAGCAGGCTGAACACCACCACCCGCTCACCACCACGAACCTCGGGCAGCAACAGGTAGCCCGACAAGCCCGATACCCCGTTCAGATAGCCGCTCTTGGCCAGCACCCGTGCCCCCTCCAGACTTGCCATCCGATCGTCCAGCGTCCCCGACTCCCCACCCACCGCCAGACTCTCCAGATACAGATCACGCACCGCTTCATCCTCATACACCGACGACAACAGCTCCACCAGCAGCCGCGCCGTCACCCGGTTGTCCCGGCTCAGGCCCGACCCATCGGCAATCTGAAACGCCGCCGCCCGCGGCCCCAATCGCTCGCGCAAAGCCAAACGTACCGCCGCCGCCCCGTTCTCCCACGAGCCCGGCTGCCCTGTCGTCTGCCAGCCCACCGCCTTGAACAATCCTTCGGATGACAGATTGTCCGAATCCCGGTTCGCCTGCTCCATCACAATGCCCAATGCCGTCTCCACCCGATGTAGCGCCGTGTAATCCTCAGGCCGAAACATCCCGTCCGCCCGCTCAACCGGCCCGACAGCCACACCGGTTGCCTCGATCGCCTGCTTCACGTGCTCGCCGAGATAAAGACCCGGATCGCGCACCGCCACGCGGACCCCGCTCGACCGCCGATGCCGCACCGTCCCCCGAAACACCAGTTGATCGTCCGTCATCGACCGACTCACCCAGAATGAATCATTCCGCCCCGTCGTCGCCCGGTTTGTCGTCTCCATGAAACCGGCAGGGGGGAACAGTCGAACCGAAGGCGACGCCCCCGCCATATCCGCCGGCTGAGGGATCACCTCGATGCAGTTGCCATAGAAGTTCAGCCCGCCCACGCCCGCACACCAGTGATTACTCAACTGATCCGCCGGCCAACTCGGATGGGTAAACACCCGATCAAACACCCGATCGTCCACGATCACCCCACGCCAATCCCCGGCATGAGCGCTCCGCACCGCCGACACCCACTTGTCCAGCAGCTGATCCACCTCAATCCCGTGCGCCGCCAGAACATCCGGCGACCCGAACGTCGGATCCCCGTTCCCGATCACCCACAACGCGGGCGGCCCCCCCTCAAGAGGCAACATCCGCAGCTCCGTGAAAAACGAAAACCCCGGGCCCAGCACATCCGCCGCCACCGCCGTGGTCACGAGCTTCATGTTGCTCGCCGGAATCATCAGCTCATCTGCATCCAGCGCCACCAGCGTCTGATGATCACGCAGGTCGTAAATCAGAATCGAAACCTCAGTTCCCCCAAGATTCGCCGCACTCAGCAGCTCCTGGACCCGACCCTCCAGAGAGGCCCGCGCCGGCAAGCTACCCAAGCACAGAATCAAGACAGCCAATACCCGGATCAGCAACCGACACCTACCCTTCATGAACCCAGCGTAACCCCCCAAAGCCAACCCTGCACAAGACCTATAAAAACCTACCAGTAGGATCCACGCTCCAGCCCCTTCAAATCCAGCGACAAACCCCACGGCCCGCGATGTTTCACCAGCACGTGCAGCCCAACCCCGTCCGCCACGTACGTGCCTTCCGCCGCAAACCAGTAGTCATATGTCCGGCTGCCACCCACCGCTTCGGCCAGCGTCACCTCCAGCCGATGCGCAAGCACCTCGCCAACCGGCAGAGCCAGCACCTCCGTCCCCGCCTCCCGAACCACTACTTCCAACGGCTCAGCAGGCGTCAGCCGCGTATCCATCTGGGGCGGAATCGCCTCCAGCCGAATCTCCTCGCCCGATCCAAAAGGAAAACTCCGCAGCACCAGCGTCAGCGAATCGAAAAACACCGTCTCGTCGTCATCGATCCGCTCCGAGTCCTGCCGCAGACCCTCACCCGGAAAATATGACGACTGCAAAAACCTCATCCGACGACCATCCACCACGTACTGCTTGAACGTCGCCCCGCAATCCTCCTGCGACGACATCTCCAGCTTCACCGGCTCCAGCGACCGCGTGTCCACATAGGCCATCGTCGAGAAGTGATACAGGTAGTTAGGCGTCGGTACATCGTCACGCCGGTGATGCTTAAACACCTCGCGTCCCTCCGACCCTCCCGCCTTGGTCGTCGTCGCCGAGCTATACCGCTCCTTGTTCGTGAAGATCCGCGCTGTATACGATCGCGGCTGACCATAGATCGCCCGCGAAGCCTCATACTTCGCGATCTCCGCGAGCCCGTCATACCAGACCGCGTCCACACGCCAGCCCGTCGAAAGCTCGTCCAGGTCCGCCCGCGTCGGCGACCACAGAACCAGCGACAACACAACCGCCACAAACGCCGCCAACGTCAACACACGTGAAGCCATCGGTATCACTCCTGATGCCAGAACTCATCCCGCGAGTCGCAGCCCGCGGGTCCCACCCGACAGTTCATCGTAGAGCCCCAGATAAGCCCGGTGCATCCGCTCCCGATCAAACTTCGCCGCCACCCGCTCACGCCCCGCCGCCCCAAAGCGCGCCCGCATCCCCTCATCACCCAGCAACCGGCTGATCCCTTCCGCCAGCCCCTCCGCATGACCCCGCCCGGACAACCAACCGGTCTCGCCCTGCTCCACCACCTCCGGGTTTCCCCCCACCGCCGTCGCCACCACAGGCAGCCCCGCCGCCATCGCCTCTAGAAGCGTCAGCGAGATCCCCTCCGAAACCGACGTCAGCAGGAACACATCCGCCGCCAACAACAGATCAGCCACATCCGATCGCACCCCAGCCAGGCAGACAGCGCCCTCCAGCCCATGCTCCGCGACCGCCAGCTCAATCGACGCCCGCTCATCGCCATCCCCCACCAGCAGCAGCACCGCATCCGGATGCCGCTGCCTCACCCCCGCCATCGCCCGGATGGCCGTCAGATGATCTTTGACCGGATGAAAACGCGCCACCTGCACAATCAGCGGGGCTTCCCGATCAATCCCCAGCGATGCCTCCAGCGACCGCCGCACATCCGCACGACCCCGCTCCGGCTTTGCGAAACCCGCTACATCAATCCCGTTGTGAACCACCGTCACCCGCGACCCTGCCAGCCCCTCGTTCTTCACCAGCGCCCTACGCACAAACTCGCCCACTGCGGTCACCCGATCGTCCGCCCCAAGCAGCAACCGATTCGCCACCACCCGCTTTAGCTTGCGCCGGTCCGGGTAATGCCGCCCATGCTCGGTAAATAGAATCCGCGGCCCACGCCCCAGCACCCCGACCCTGGCAGCCGAGGCGTAAAAGAAAGGCGTGTACTGATGCGTGTGCACCACCGCAGGCTGCAGCCGCCGATAAACCCGCGCCATCTGCTGAACCACACCGAAGTCCAGCCCCGGCCGCCGATCCAGACAGATCACCTCAAACCCCTCCGCCCGCAGCTCCTCCCCGAGCGGGCCCACCTCATCCAGACAAACCAGCACCACCCGGTACCGCTCCGCCGCCCGATGAGCCAGATCCGCCACCAGCAACTCTGCCCCGGCCCGATAGAGCCGATGCACCACATGAACCAGGATCGGCCGAGTATCCGACACGTGCGCACTCCATCCGCCAACCCGCACCTCCACCACTATCGGCCCAATGGTCAAAACCGCCTTCAGAGCCCCTGAAGCCGTCCCCCAGCGTTATATAATTAGAAAAATTAATAAGAACACCACTCGTCCATAAAGCTCCTTAATGCTAACATGGACCGACTATGCAGAGCCTGCGCCTATTCCACGACGTGGCCCGTTGCCACAGCTTCTCAAGAGCCGCCGAGCTCCACGGACTCACCCAGTCCGCGGTCAGCCAGCGCATCGGCCAGCTCGAAAAACGCCTCGGCACCACCCTCCTCGACCGCTCCGTCCGACCCCTCGGACTCACCGCAGCAGGCGAGATCTATCTCACCGGCGTCGAAGACGTCCTCGCCCGCTACGACGCCCTCGAACGACGCATCGCCCAGCTCCACGACGAAGACAAGGCCTCCTTACGCATCGGAGCCATCTACTCCTCGGGCATCGACTGGCTCGGCCGCCTCCGCGAAAACTACCTCGCCGAGCACCCCAAAGCCGCCGTCCACATCACCTACGACCGCCCCGACGAGATCGCACGCCGAGTCCTCGATCACCAACTCGACTTCGGCATCGTCGCCTACCCCGAAACCTGGAAACGCACCACCGCCATCCCACTCCGCCGCGAGCCCATGGCCGTCGTCGCCTCGCCAGCGCACCCCCTCGCCAACCGCACCAGCCTGACCCCGGCCGATCTCTCCAACGTCCCCCTCCTCGCCTTCGACAACCGGCTCCCCGTCGCCCGCAAGATCCGCGCCCACCTCCGCGAGCACGGCGCCCACGTCGTCATCGAGCAGACCTTCGACAACCTCGACACCCTCCGCTCCGCCGTCACACGATCAACCGACATCGCCATCCTCCCCGCCCCCGCCGTCACCCGCGAGGCCGACGCCGGACTCCTCCGCGTCATCCCCCTCACCCCCGTCCTCACCCGTCCGGTCGGCATCATCCATCGACAATCAACCCGACCCGGCACCGGACTCTCACCCGCCGCCAGAACCTTCGCCGACTACCTGCGTCAGCACGCCGAAAGCCCACAGGCCCAACCCGTGCTCGGAGCCCAGCAACCATGACCGCCTGCCAACCCAACCACAACCTCAGGCCCGGACCCACCGGCCTCTATCACCCCGATTACGAGCACGATGCCTGTGGCGTCGGCTTCATCGCCAACATCAAGGGTCGCAAGTCCCACAGCATCGTCGACGACGCCCTCACCATGCTCACCCGCATGGACCACCGGGGTGCCTGCGGCTGCGAGACCAACACAGGCGACGGCGCCGGCATCATGACCGCGCTGCCCGTTCACCTCTTCCGCGCCGCCTCCGGCCTCGACCTGCCCGACACCCTCTTCGCCGCCGGCAACGTCTTCCTCCCCCAGGACGCCGAGGCCCGCGACGCCTGTAAAAAAGCCTTCGAAGCCATCCTCGATGAACGCCAACTCAAGCTCATCGGCTGGCGCGATCTCCCCACCGACCCCGAAGCCGCCGACATCGGTCCCTCCGCCCGTGCCACCGAACCCGCCTGCGAACAGGTCTTCGTTGCCCCCGCCGACGACCACGACGAGCACCGCTTCGAACAGGAACTCTTCCTCGCCCGCAAAAAAGCCGCCGCCACCATCCGCGGCGCAAGGGCCGTCAAGCAGGCCGAGATGTTCTATGTCTGCTCCCTCTCTAGCCGCATCATCGTCTACAAGGGCCAGCTCACCGCGCCACAGGTCCCGCTCTATTACCCCGACCTCCGCGACCAACGCTACGTCTCCCACCTCGCGATGGTCCACTCACGCTTCTCCACCAACACCTTCCCCTCCTGGGACCGAGCCCAGCCCTGCCGCTGGATGAGCCACAACGGCGAGATCAACACCCTCCGAGGCAACGCCAACTGGCTCCGCGCTCGCGCCGGAGCCATGAGCGCCGACAACGGCTCCGTCGTCCAGGACCTCCTCGATCAGGCCATCCCCCTCATCGACGAAGACCTCTCCGACTCCGGTACCTTCGACACCGCGCTCGAACTCCTCCTCATGGCCGGCCGCTCCCTCCCCGAAGCCATGATGATGATGATCCCCGAGGCATGGGAAAACCACGAGTCCATGCCCATCCAGAAGCGCGCCTTCTACGAGTTCCACGCCAACCTCATGGAACCCTGGGACGGCCCCGCCTCCATCTCCTTCACCGACGGCCGCTACATCGGCGCCGTCCTCGACCGCAACGGCCTCCGACCCTCCCGCTACTACATCACCAACGACGACCGCGTCATCATGGCGTCCGAAGTCGGCGTGGTGGACCTTGGCGAAGACGAAGTCCGCTCCAAGGGCCGACTCGAACCCGGCCGCATGTTCCTCGTCGACTTCGATCGTGGACAGATCATCGACGACGCCGAACTCAAAAGCCAGATCGCCGCCAAACGACCCTACGGCCGCTGGCTTCAGAACCAGCAGATCGACATCTCCGACCTCCCCGTCCCCCCCGAGGACCAACGCCAACGCGTGCCTCACGACCAGCTCATCCCCACGCTTCGCGCCTTCGGCTACACCACCGAACACCTCAGCATGATCCTCGGACCCATGGTCCAGAAAGCCGCCGAACCCATCGGCTCCATGGGCAACGACGCCGCCCTCGCCGTCCTCTCCGACAAGCCCCGACTCATCTACGACTACTTCAAGCAGCTCTTCGCCCAGGTCACCAACCCGCCCATCGACCCGATCCGCGAAGAGATCATCATGTCGCTCGACGGCTTCATCGGCCCCGAAGGCAACCTCCTCGACACCAACGAGCGCCAGGCCCACCGCCTCCACCTCGCCCAGCCCATCCTCCGTAACAGCCAGATGGCCGCCATCAAGGACCTCAACTACCGCGGCTGGTCCTCCCGAATCGTCGACATCACCTACGACGCCAACGCCGGCCGCGACGGCATGGTCGAAGCCCTCGACCGCGTCTGCGCAGAAGCCAGCCAGGCCGTCGCCGACGAGATCCCCCTCCTCGTCCTCTCCGACCGCGCCGCCGGCCCCGGCCGCATCCCCCTCAGCGCCCTGCTCGCCACCGGCGCCGTCCACCAGCACCTGGTCAGGCACAAGGAGCGCACCCGCATCGGCCTCATCGTCGAGTCCGCCGAACCCCGCGAAGTCCACCACTTCTGCGTGCTCATCGGCTACGGCGCCGACGCCATCAACCCCTACCTCGCCATCGCCGCCCTCCGCTGGATGAACCGCCAGGGCCTGCTCGACCTCGACGCCGGTATCGACGACCTCGTCGCCCAGTACATCAAAGCCGCCGGCAAGGGCATCCTCAAAGTCATGTCCAAGATGGGCATCTCCACCCTCGCCAGCTACAAGGGCGCGCAGATCTTCGAGTGCCTCGGCCTCCGCGACGAAGTCATCGACCGCTGCTTCACCGGCACCGCCAGCCGACTCCAGGGAGCCGGTTTCGACATCCTCGCCGAAGAAGCCGCCCGTCGACACAAGCTCGGCTTCCCCAACACAGAAGACCCCTCAACCTCCGAAGAACTCCCCAACCCGGGCGACTACCACTGGCGTCCCCAAGGCGAGCGCCACGCCCTCCCGCCCTCGTCCATTATGGACATCCAGCGGGCAGCCCGCGACAACAGCCGCGAGGCCTACGAGAACTTCGCCCGAACCGCCAACGACGACGCACGCAGCCGCTGCACCCTCCGCGGACTCATCAAGGTCCGTGACTTCCCCGACCGCGCTATCCCCATCGAGGAGATCGAGCCCGCCGCCGAAATCGTCAAACGCTTCCGCACCGGAGCCATGTCCCTCGGCGCGCTCTCCAAAGAAGCCCACGAAACCCTCGCCGTCGCCATGAACCGCATCGGCGGGATGTCCAACTCAGGCGAAGGCGGCGAAGACCCCGCACGCTTCAACATCCTCAACAACGGCGACTCCAAACGATCCGCCATCAAGCAGATCGCCTCCGGCCGCTTCGGCGTCACCAGCTACTACCTCACCAACGCCGACACCCTCCAGATCAAAATCGCCCAGGGCGCTAAGCCAGGCGAAGGCGGGCAACTCCCCGGCTTCAAGGTCAACGACTACATCGCCAAGATCCGATACTCCACCCCAGGCGTCGGACTCATCTCCCCGCCACCCCACCACGATATCTACTCCATCGAAGACCTCGCCCAACTCATCTTCGACCTCAAAAACGCCAACCCCGCCGCTGATGTCTCCGTCAAGCTCGTCGCCGAAGTCGGCGTCGGCACCGTCGCAGCCGGCGTCGCCAAGGCCCACGCCGACCACATCCTCGTCTCCGGAGCAGATGGCGGAACCGGTGCCTCACCCCTCACCTCGATCAAACACGCAGGACTGCCCTGGGAACTTGGCGTCGCCGAAACCCATCAGACCCTCGTCCTCAACGACCTCCGCTCCAGAGTCCGACTCGAAACCGATGGCGGCATGAAAACCGGACGCGACATCATCATCGCCGCCTGCCTCGGCGCCGAAGAGTATGGCTTCAGCACCACGCCCCTCATCGCCGTCGGCTGCATCATGATGCGCAAGTGCCACCTCAACACCTGCCCCGTCGGCGTCTGCACCCAGGACCCGCTCCTACGCAAGAAATTCTCCGGCCAACCCGAACACGTCATCAACTACCTCTTCCTCGTCGCCGAAGAAGCTCGACGCTACATGGCCGCCGCCGGTGTACGCACCTTCGACGAACTCATCGGCCGCACCGACCTCCTCGACGCCCACGACGCCATCGCCCACTGGAAGGCCGATGGCATCAACCTCAAACCCATCCTCCAGCCCGCCACGCCCCCGGCCCACCGCCAGAATGTCGGCGTCCGCAAGCTCATGCAGCAGGACCACGCCCTCGAGCAGGTCCTCGACCAATCTCTCATCAAACAGGCACAGCCCGCCCTCACCAACCGCGAGCCGGTCGAGTTCCACATGCCCATCCGCAACACCGACCGCGCGACCGGCACCATGCTCAGCCACGAAGTCTCCAAAGCCCATGGCGAACCCGGCCTCCCCGAAGACACCATCCGCATCCACTTCCGCGGACACGCCGGACAATCCTTCGGAGCGTTCCTCGCCACAGGCATCACCCTCCGACTCGAAGGCGACGCCAACGACTACGTCGGCAAAGGCCTCTCAGGCGGCAAGGTCATCGTCACCCCACCACCCACCGCACGCTTCGAACCCGAAACCAACATCATCGCCGGCAATGTCTGCCTCTACGGCGCAACAGGCGGCCACGCCTTCCTCCGAGGCATCGTCGCCGAACGCTTCGCCGTCCGTAACTCCGGAGCCCACGCCGTGGTCGAAGGCGTCGGCGATCACGGCTGCGAATACATGACCGACGGCCGCGTCGTCATCCTCGGTCGCACCGGCCGCAACTTCGCCGCCGGCATGTCAGGCGGCATCGCCTACGTCTGGGACCGCGACGGCGACTTCCTCCAGCACTGCAACCTCGGCATGGTCGAACTCGAAAAACTCGAGGAACCCGAAGACATCGCCGAGGTCAAACACCTGGTCAACCAGCACCTCGAGCACACCGGCTCCACCGTCGCCGCCCGTGTCCTCGCCGACTTCGACAAACTCCGTCCCCAGTTCATCAAAGTCATGCCCATCGACTACCGCAAAGTCCTCATCGCCCGCAAGGCCGAGGAACGCGACCGACAAAGAGCCTCAGAACTCGGCTAAACCACAAACGCACACATCAGCAAGAGCTTCAGGAAGAAACCAATGGGTAAGCCCACCGGATTCATGGAATACGACCGCATCGCCATGCCCTCGCGCAACCCCGATGTGCGCCTCGGCGACTTCTACGAAATCTACGAACGCGCCGACGACCACATCCTCAAAGAACAGGGCGCCCGCTGCATGGACTGCGGTGTCCCCTTCTGCCAGGCCGACACCGGCTGCCCGATCGATAACCTCATCCCCGAGTGGAACGACCTCGTCTACCACGGCCGCTGGAAAGATGCCTACGAACGACTCCGCAAGACCAACAACTTCCCCGAGTTCACCGGTCGCATCTGCCCCGCACCCTGCGAGGAGAGCTGCGTCCTCGGCATCAACGAGCCGCCCGTTGCCATCAAGTCCATCGAGTGCGCCATCATCGACCGCGCCTTCGAAGAAGGCTGGGTCGTCCCCCGACCACCCGCCAAGCGCACCGGCAAGAAGGTGGCCATCGTCGGCTCAGGACCCGCGGGCCTCACCGCCGCCGATCAGCTCAACCAGGCCGGACACGAAGTCACCGTCTACGAACGCGACGACCGCATCGGCGGGCTCCTCATGTACGGCGTCCCCAACATGAAGCTCGACAAAGGCATCGTCCAGCGACGCATCGACCTCCTCCAGGCCGAAGGCATCCGCTTCGTCACCAACGCCAACGTCGGCGGCGACCCCGCCCACCACGGCAGCGCCCACCGCGCCATCACCGTCGATCCCAAAAACCTCCTCGATCAGTACGACGCCATCCTCCTCGCCTGCGGCGCACTCCAGGGACGCGATCTCGACAATCTCCCCGGCCGCCAACTCAATGGCGTCCACATGGCCATGGAGTACCTCTGGAAATCCACCCAGTCACTCCTTGACTCCGAACTCAAAGACGGCAACTACATCTCCGCCGCTGGCAAAGACGTCATCGTCATAGGCGGTGGCGACACCGGTACCGACTGCATCGGCACCGCTCTCCGACACGGCTGCCAAAGCCTCACCAACATCACCCGACGAGCCAAAGAGCCCGACGAACGCGACGACCAACACCCCTGGCCCGGACCCTCCGGCACCTTCTACATCGACTACGGACACGCCGAAGCCGCCGCCCGCTACGACAAAGACCCCCGTGCCTACGGCATCCTCCCCAAGGCCTTCCTCGACGACGGCAAGGGCAGCGTCCGCGCCATGCTCGTCAGCGACCTCGACTGGCAAACCGATCCCAGCACCGGAAGACTCAAATCAACCGAAGTCCCCGGCTCCGAACGCGAACTCCCCGCCCAACTCGTCCTCCTCGCCATCGGCTTCACCGGCCACGACACCCCCGGCCTCGTCCAGCAGTTCGGCCTCACCACCGACCGGGGAACCGTCCCCGCCGACTACGGCAAGTTCGCCACCCAGCACGAAAAAGTCTTCGTCGCCGGCGACATGCGCCGCGGGGCCTCCCTCATCGTCTGGGCCATCGCCGAAGGCCGCGGCGCCGCCCACGCCATCGACACCCAACTCATGGGCACCTCCAGCCTCCCCGCCCCCGGCATGGAAACCGGCTTGCTCTCCAGCGCCGGTTAGACAAACAAAGGCAAGCAACCGCCCCTCTAAATCACCACCCCCTCCTCACCCAACCCCCGCACCACCGCGTCACGCATCGCCTCCGCCGTCACCACCTCCTCCACCACCACCTCGTCCGCGCCCGCCTCGTGTGCCAGCAATCCCTGGCTCACAAAGTTCGTCCGCGCCGTGATTCTTATCTTTGGGTTCAGCCCCCGCGCCACCCGACACGCCTCCACCACCTGCGTCTCATCGGGAAGCGTCAACGCCAACGCGTCCGCCTCCCCCACCCCCGCCTTCTGCAACACCTCCGGGTCCGTCGCGCACCCATACACCACCTTCCGATCAAGCCCTAGCTGCCGCTCGACGGTCTGCAGATTCAATTCCACGATCACCACCTCAAAGCCCACCCGCTCCAGCTGCTCCGCCACCAGCCGGCCCACCGGCCCATACCCCGCCACCACCGCACACCGCCTCCGAATACCATCAGCCCTCGTTTCCATCCCCCAATCCTACACCCATAACCATCCCCACCATGAGTACCCCGAAGCATCCCGGCCACGCCCACCTCATCCACGCCTTCACCAACCCCAACAGCCCCGACACTTCCGGCAACCCCGCCGCCGTCCTCCTCCTTGATAGCCACGACTGGCCCGACATCTCCTGGATGCAGCAACTCGCCGCTCACTACAACCTCTCCGAAACCGCCTTCGTCCTCCCCACCGATCAGCCCAACACCTTCGGCATCCGCTGGTTCACCCCCGCCGCCGAAGTCGAACTCTGCGGACACGCCACCCTCGCCGCCGCCCATGCCCTCTGGCACAACAACCACGCCCACGCCGACCAGCCCATCAACTTCCACACCCAGCAACGCGGCCAACTCACCTGCACCCCAACCAACGACCACCTCATCGCCATGGACTTCCCCACCGAGCCCATCGAACCCATCGATCTCCAAACCATCACCCCCGACATCCCCGCCGCCCTCCGCTGCCCCCAACCCATCGCCGCCGTCCGCACGCCCTACGACCTCATCCTCGAACTCCCCACCGCCGCCGACGTCCAAGCCGCCGCGCCCGACTGGCCAACCCTCATCCAGCTCAGCCTCCCCCACTTCGCCGAAAACTGGCGCGGCCTCTGCCTCACCGCCCGCGCCGACCACCCCGACCACGACATCACCTCTCGCTTCTTCGCCCCCAATCTCCGCATCAACGAAGACCCCGTCACCGGCTCCCTCCACTGCGCCCTCAACCCCTACTGGTCCGAGCGCCTCGGCAAAACCACCCTCCGCTGCCACCAGGCCTCCGAACGCTCCGGCCTCCTCATCACCACCCTCCACCCGCCCCGCGTCCAGCTCGCCGGCCACGCCGCCACCATCCAAACCCTTCCTGTCCCCAAGCTCTAATCCCGCCCCTTCACCCCGACACCCGCTCCGCCGCCCACACCTCACTCGCCGCCCGATGCAGCAGGCTGTGCCGCCGCGCCAGCAGCCGATGATCCCGGTCATATCCCCCGCCAATCACGCACGCCGTCGGAATCCCCGCCTCCCGGCACCACGAGATCACCCGCCGATCACGCTCCCGCACCCCCTCATCACTCAGCTCCAGCTTCCCCAGCCGATCGTCCCGATGCACGTCCACCCCCGCGTCATACAACACCAGCTCCGGCCGCACCCGCTCCAACACCTCCGGCACCACCCGATCCACCACCGCCAGATACCCCCCATCTTCCAGCCCCGGCTCCACCTCCACATCCAGATCACTCACCTGCTTCCGAAGCGGGAAGTTCGCCGCGCAATGCACCGACAACGTGAACGCCCGCGGCTCCCCGCACAACGCAAACGCCGTCCCGTCCCCCTGATGCACATCCAGATCCACAATCAGCACACGCTCCACCCAGCCCCGCTCCAGAGCGACCCGCGCCGCCACCGCTAGGTCATTCAGGATGCAAAACCCCGACCCATGACCCGGAAACGCGTGATGCGTCCCACCCGCCGTGTTGCACGCCAGCCCATGCTCCAGCGCCAGCTCCACCGTCCGGATTGTCCCGCCCACCGCCGTGATCGTCCGATGCACCAGCCGCTCCGTCCACGGCAGCCCAATCTTCCGCACCGCCGCCGCACCCAGACGCCCCTCGATAAACGCATCCAGATACCCCGGCTCGTGCACCAGCTCCAGGTCCTCACGAAGCGCCGGCTCCGGCCGCACAAACTGCTCCGCCTTCGCCACCCCCTCCGCCTCCAGCAGCTCCCGCAACAGGAGGAACTTCGACATCGGAAACCGATGCCCCTCAGGCAGTGGCGCGTCGTAATCCTCCGAGTGAACCAGCGGCAAACCCTCAAGCATCCCCAACCATAGGCCGCTCTACAACCGCCGCCTCCACCAACCCTCAGATCGCCGTATACCCCCCATCCACCATCATCGCCTGCCCCAGCATGAAGCTCGCGTCCTTGCTGCACAGCCACGCCACCGCCGCCGCCACTTCCTCCGGCCGCCCCAACCTCCCAATCGGATGCGCCGCCGTCATCGCCTCACGAGCCGCCGCCCGCGCCGCGTCCGAATCCCCCGAAAACCGCTCGAGCATCGGCGTCTCGATCGCCGCCGGGCACACCGCGTTCACACGCACACCCTTGGCTCCCACCTCGATCGCCGCACTCTTCGTCAAACCCAGCACCGCGTGCTTCGACGCCACATACAACCCGTGATCCGGCACCCCCACCACCCCACCCACCGACGCATTGTTGACGATCGACCCGCCCCCATGCGTCAGCATCACCCGCATCTGATGCTTCATGCTCCACCACAATCCCCGCACGTTGATATCGAAAATCTGCTGATAATCCTCATTCGTCGCCTCCGCCAGCGACGCCGTCTCCCCCTCCACCCCCGCGTTGTTAAACGCCGCATGCAGCCCGCCAAACGTCGCCACCGCATGATCCACCAGCGCCGCCACCTCCGCCTCGATCGCGACATCGGTTCTCAGAAACGAACCATCTCCGCCCGCCGCCCGCGCAAGCTCCAGCGTCTCCGCCCCAGCCGCCTCATTCCGATTCCCCAACACCACGTACGCCCCCTCCGCCGCAAACCGCACCGCCGCCGCCCGACCAATCCCACTCCCAGCGCCAGTAATCACAACAACCTTACCCTGAAATCTCGCCACAGAACGGCTCCTGAAGACAAAAAGACCTGTTAATAAAGAAGTTGTGGCCGGAATCGTCCACAATCAACCTGCAATAGGTTAACCGTCAGATTGCTATTTATGGACTAAAAACTCGATATCGCAGTCTGAAAGGACGAAATTGATTCCGAAAGGCTAGCATCCAAAACGTTCACCCTCAGGGACCAGTTCATCCCAAGGGGGCAATAGAATTGCTTGGCGGTCAGGTTTAACTGGCCGCACCCGATCATGATGGCCGTAACGGCGAAATCAATCCGGAACACACAATGATGACAAATCAATTTACATTTAATTTTCACAGAACCACCCCAGCTTCTACCGCTCGATCATGCACACCAAAATCAACGACGAGTAGGTGAAAACCCATATATCTAGTTCCTACACCTTCGATTAAGATCAAATACTGTTACATAAGATCAAAAATTGGCATACATGCTTAAACCAATGCACCCAGGACCCAAAAAAAGACATCAAAAACCCTTAATCAAAAATTCAACAAATAAAATCAAAGTCATGCCGCACAGTAAACCCATAACACATCATCACGCCCGTTAGCAGGATGAGCCTGACAATCGAATAACACGCAACCAATGAGTAAGAGTAGGGACAAGGCGAGGACATGCTGAACCACAAAGCCTGGAACCGGGGCCTGCCACAAGCAGCCTACCTGACACACGCCCTAGAAACCGCGCGACAACGACTCGAAGCCGACATCGCCTTCGCCGCAGTCCGCGAAGAAGGAAAGTGGCTCCCCACACCCCTCACCCAGCACACCGGACTGGCCCCCGACCTCGTCCGCATCATGGACCTCCACCACTGGACCGCCGACCCCGGCTCCGTTCTGGACTACCTCGCTGGTCCCGCACCCACCAACCGGGCCCTCCGCCCCATCGAAGCCGTCGGCGCCTCCGCCGTCGCACGCAGCGCCCTCTTCCGACGCATCGAACGCTACCGAGCCGTTTCCGATGCCCTTGGCGTCGCCCTCACCATCAACAACCGCAAACTCATCTACGTCTTCATCCGCTGGGCCAACCGAGCCCGCTTCACCCCCAGCGACGAGAACAAGCTCAATCTCGCGCTCGAACAACTCAACATCTGGAACACGGAATCCGACAAGGTCAACGGCCACGAACCGCAAACCGCCCCTGCCACAGAAACCTGCGCCCAGATGCTCGAACGCCTCAGCCGAACCGAACGGCTGGTCCTCAACCACCTCACCGAGTCACTCACCGAAAAGCAGATCGCTGAAGAACTCGACCGCTCCCCCCACACCGTCCACGTCCACATCAAGAGCATCTACCTCAAGCTGGGCGTCTCCTCCCGACGTGAACCCCTCAAACGCATCGCACCCCTCGCGCAGGCAAGCTGACGCCCACTAACCCAGCACCCGCGACACCTTCTCCGCCACCGCCTTCTCCACAAACGCCTCCAACGGCATCGCGCCCACATCCCCCTCGGTCCGATGCCGAACCGACACGGTCCCCGCCTCCTCATCGCGACCACCCGCCACCAGCATGTAGGGCACCTTCTCCTCCTGCGCCACCTTGATCTTCGCGTTCAGCCGATCATTGCCCTCATCAACCGTCGCCCGCAAGCCCGCCTCCTTCAGTGCCGCCAATATCTTCCGCCCATAACCCGCGAACTTGTCGCTGATAGGCAGCACCCGAACCTGCTCAGGCGCCAGCCACAACGGGAAAGCCGCCCCGAAGTGCTCGATCAGCACCCCCACAAACCGCTCCATCGATCCGAATGGCGCCCGGTGAATCATCACCGGCCGATGAGGCGCGTTGTCCGCCCCCGTGTACTCAAGCTCAAACCGCACCGGCAGCTGATAATCCACCTGCACCGTCCCGAGCTGCCACTCCCGACCAATCACGTCCCGAACCACGAAGTCGATCTTCGGCCCATAAAACGCCGCCTCCCCCGGCTCCGACGAAAACGACACGCCCAGCGACTCCGCCGCCGCCAGACACGCAGCCTCCGCCCGATCCCACTGCGACGGCTCACCCACATACTTCGACGAGTCCGGATCCCGCAGACCCACCCGCACCCGGAAATCCTCCATCCCCAGCGTCTTGAACACCACCTTCACCAGCTCCAGACAACCCGCCACCTCACCCCCCAGCTGCTCCTCCATCACAAACAGGTGAGCATCGTCCTGCGTGAACCCCCGCACCCGCGTCATCCCTCCAAGCTCACCCGACTGTTCCCAACGATAAACCGTCCCGAACTCAGCCAGCCGAATCGGAAGATCCCGGTACGACCGCTTCTCACTCGCATAAATCCGGATGTGATGCGGGCAGTTCATCGGCTTCAGCAGATAGCCATCCAACTCACCCGACCCCAGCTTCGCCGACAACTCCGCGCAGCTGCACCCCTCATCACTCAGCGCCTTCATCTGCTCGTGATCAATCAGCGCCGGAAACTGCGACTCCCGGTAGTAAGGAAAGTGCCCCGAGGTCTTGTAGAGCCCCAACCGCCCAATATGAGGCGTAAACACCTGGCTGTACCCCTGCCGCTCCAGATGGCTCGCAATAAAGTCCTGCAGCTCCTGCCGAACGATCGCACCCTTCGGCTTCCACAGCACCAGCCCCTGCCCCACCTTCTCATCGATCTCAAACAGCCCGTGCTGACGCCCAAGCACCCGGTGATCCCGCGCCTTCGCCTGCTCCAGCGCCTCCAGATGCGCCGCCAGATCCGCCTCCGTAAAGAAAGCCGTCCCGTACACCCGCTGAAAACGATCCGACGACACATCCCCATGCCAATGCGACGACGCAATCGACATCACCTTCACCGCCCCGATCCGACCCGTCCGATCCACGTGAGGACCCATGCAAAGGTCCTCCCAATCCGCTTCGCCCACCCGATCCTCCGCCGAGGACACCCCCACATCCGTGATGTTCAGCCGCTGCTCGTAATCAATCACCCCCGGCTGCGACTCGTCCACCGGCACGCAGTCCACCTCCCCCATCAGCCAGAACTTCGACCCATCCATCTCCACCACCGGCAAGCCGCCCGTCACGTACCAGCTCAGCGTCGATGACCCCTTCTCCACCGCCCGCTTCGCGTTGTCCACCTTGTACTTGTTGTCCTCCGCCTCCAGTTTCTCAAACCCCTCTGCCGCCGGCATCTCATACCGCCGAAAACGACGATCCTCCGCCACGATCTTCGCCATCTCCGCCTCGATCCGCTCGAAATCATTCGACGAAATGGGCGTCTCTAGCGACAGGTCGTAATAAAACCCGTTGTCCAGAGGCGGGCCATAAGCCAGCAGCGTCTCCGGCCAGATCCGCTGGATCGCCTCCGCCATCACGTGCGCCGCCGAATGACGAAGCAGATACAACGCATCCTTCTCGTGCGCCTCATCCCGCCACTTGCTCCGACCCTTCTTGTCCACACGCGGAGCCGTCACTATCGCCAGCGTCCCGTCACCTGGCAGCGGCCGATCCGCATCCACCAGCACGCTCTCGTCACCCCCGGCCGCCGTAAACCTCGCCCCGATCGCAGCCTCCGCCAGCTTCTCACCAATCCGAGCCGCCACCTGACGCGGGCTCGCCGGCTCCTCAAACGCCTGCGTGCTGCCATCGGGCAAAGTAATGATCATCGCCTGCCTGCCAATCCAAAAGTGATCTCAAAACCCGTCAGCCAGCCTCCGGCCAACAAGTAGCCCCGCATCTTAGCGACACCACACCAGCCATCACCCCAGCCCCGCCAACCACCTTTTGAACCTTCTCAGCCCGATTCTGCCGATCGAGGCTAGACCCCGAGTCTTTTACGGGTTATAGAATCCCCCGCTTCGGGAATTCTGAATCAAAACCAACCGGCCGCCAACGGCCTTCGCTTCTTCGGAGACGCTCCCCCATGTACGACTACCTGCCCCACCTCGTCCCCATCCTTGGCGTCATCGGACTCGCCTGCGCCGGACTCGTCCTTATGCTCGTCCTCAAAGAGGACGGCGGCGAGGGCAAAGTCGCCAAAATCGCCGACACCATCCACCGCGCCGCCATGGTCTTCATGCGACGCGAGATCTCCCTCCTCGCCATCTTCACCCTCGTCCTCGGCGGGCTCGTCGCCTGGGCACTAAACGTCAACACCGCCATCGCCTTCTTTGTCGGAGCCGCCTGTGCCTCCATCGCCGGCTTCATCGGCATGTACACCGCCACCAAGGCCAACGTCCGCACCACCGTCGCCGCACACAACTCCGGCATGCCCAAGGCACTCTCCATCGCTTTCCTCGGCGGGTCCGTCATGGGACTCACCGTCGCCTCCATGGGCCTCATCGGCATCGGCACCCTCTTCTTCTTCTTCGTCCTCGGAGCCGACGCCAAGGAAGGAGCCCTCTCCATCGAAGGCTTCGCTATGGGAGCCTCTCTCGTCGCCCTCTTCTACCGCGTCGGTGGTGGCATCTTCACCAAGGCTGCCGACGTCGGAGCCGACCTCGTCGGCAAGGTCGAAGCCGGCATCCCCGAAGACGACCCACGCAACCCTGGCGTCATCGCAGACAACGTCGGCGACAACGTCGGCGACGTTGCCGGCATGGGCTCCGACATCTTCGAGTCCTACTGCGGAGCCCAGATCGCCACCATCGCCATCGCCGCCGCACTCTCAGCCACCATCGCCATCGGCCTCGTGCCCAGCGCCGAAACCGAAGAGTCCGCCAAAGCCACCCTCATGCTCCTCCCCCTGATCATGACCAGCGTCGGCCTCATCGCCTCCCTACTCGGCATCTTCATGGTCAAGGCCGCCTCCTCCATGAACCCCTCCTCCGCCCTACGCGTCGGAACCCTCGGCTCCGCCGTCCTCTTCATCATCGCCGCCTTCTTCGTCTGCAACCTCCTCGGCATCTCTGTCAACGTCTGGTGGTCACTCGTCGCCGGAGCCGTCGGCGGGGTAATCATCGGAACCGTCACCGAGTACTACACCGCCGCCAAACCCGTCCGCGATATCGCCGATTCATCACAGACAGGCGTCGCCACCGTCATGATCTCCGGCCTCGCCGTCGGACTCGAATCCGTCGTCGTCCCGCTCCTCACCCTCGCCGGCATCATCCTCGCCGCCAACTCACTCGTCGGCCTATACGGCATCGGCATCGCCGCCGTCGGCATGCTCGCCACCGTCGGCATCACCATGGCCATCGACGCCTACGGACCCGTCGCCGACAACGCCGGCGGCATCGCGGAAATGTCCGGCATGGGACCCGAAACCCGAAAAATCACCGACTCCCTCGACGCCGTCGGCAACACCACCGCCGCCATCGGCAAGGGCTTCGCCATCGGCGCAGCCGGCCTCGCCGCCCTCACCATGATCGCCGCCTTCATCGAAACCGTCTCCGGACACCTCACCGGAACCATCGGACTCGAACTCGATATCAACAACCCCATGGTCCTCCTCGGCGTCTTCCTCGGCGGCGTCGGACCCTTCCTCAACGGCTCCATCACCATGAAGGCCGTCGGCGACGCCGCCTACGAAATGATCGAGGAAATCAGAAGACAATTCCACGAAATCCCCGGACTCCTCGAAGGCAAGGCCGAGCCCGATGCCGAACGCTGTGTCGACATCGCCACCGCTGCCGCCCTCCGACGCATGATCCTCCCCGCCTCCCTCGCCGTCCTCATCCCCTGCGGTGTCGGCTTTATCCTCGGCGCCGAAGCCCTCGCCGGCCTCCTCGTCGGCTCACTCCTCACCTGCGTCCTCCTCGCACTCATGATGTCCAATGCCGGCGGCGCCTGGGACAACGCCAAGAAGTACATCGAAGAAGGTCACTTCGGCGGCAAGGGCTCCGAGTCCCACAAGGCCACCGTCGTCGGCGACACCGTCGGCGACCCCCTCAAAGACACCTCCGGCCCCTCGATGAACATCCTCATCAACGTCATGGCCATCGTCTCACTCGTCATCGCACCCCTCCTCATGCCAGGACCCATCTGGACCGACCGGGGCGTCCTCAACCTCAACGACCAGGGAACCCAAACCGAGTTGATCGATAACCTCGAATCAACCGATCCAACGGCCAACCTCATCGACGCCGAGTAACCACCCTCACCCGATCCAAACCACCCCTTTTAACGGGGCCCGCGCACAAGCGGGCCCCGTTTTTTTATGCCCGCACAACCCGCCACCCAAGCAACCGTTACGATCCAACCCATGAACCGCATCCGATCACACGCCCCCGACCAGGCCGGCTTCGGCTTCTCCCAGGCCGCCCGACACACCCGCGACCAGCCCATCGGCCAGCTCATCGAGATGGCCCTCACCAACCCCAACCTCATCTCACTCGCACCCGGACTCGTCGACCACGACTCACTCCCCCACGAAGAATCCCTCAAACTCCTCGAGCCCATCCTCGCCGACCCCAAAACCGGCCGCGCCGCCCTCCAGTACGGACCCACCCGAGGCGACGAACAACTCCGCCATCTCGTCTACAACCACATGGCCCGACTCGACGGCCACAAACCCGAAACCTACCCAGGCGCCGCCGATCAGGTCGTCATCACCACCGGATCCCAACAGGGCCAGCACCTCCTCGCCGAGATCCTCCTCGACCCAGGCGACATCGTCGTCACCGGATGGCCCAGCTACTTCGTCCTCACCGGCGCACTCACCGCTTGGCGATCCGAAATCCGCGCCGTCGAGATGGACGAACACGGCATCCTCCCCGAAAAACTCGACGACCTCCTCGCAGGACTCGCCGCCATCAACCAGCTCCGACGCGTCAAAGTCGTCTACGTCCAGAGCTACCACCAGAACCCCACCGGCCGAACCCTCGCCGACAACCGCCGGGCACAAATCCTCGAAATCGTCCGAAAGCATTCCACCCACCACCGCATCCTCCTCATGGAAGACGCCGCCTACCGAGAACTCACCTACACCGGCGATGCCCCCAAAACCATCCTCACCCGCGACCCCGACATGGACCACACGGTCCTCATGATGACCTTCAGCAAACCCTTCTCGCCCGGACTCCGAACCGGCTACATGCTCCTCCCCAAAGACCTCGTCAACCCCGTCCTCCGCGCCAAGGACGGCCGCGACTTCGGCTCCAACCACCTCGCCCAGAAACTCATCGCCGCCGCCATGCAACAAGGCGTCTACGACAAACACGTCAAAACACTCTGCCAGACCTACGCCCGCAAAGCCGAAGGCATGAACGACGGACTCGCCAGACTCAGCCGCGCCTCCGGACTCGATATCAAAACCACCCCCGTCCGAGGCGGGCTCTACGCCTGGATCGAACTACCCCCGTCCATCCGCGCCGACGCCGACAGCGAACTCTTCGAAACCGCCATCGAACAAGGCGTCCTCTACGTCCCCGGCAGCTACTGCTATCCCATCGATCCCACCCGAACCAAACCCCTCAACACCATCCGCCTCAGCTTCGGCTACGCCAGCCCAGCCGACATCACCGAAGGCATGAACCGACTCACCAACGCCCTCGCCACCATCAGCAACAAAACCAGCTAAGACCGATCAACGCTTGTCGTTGGCCGAATGCCCGTTGACCGAGTGGCCATTCAGCGCGTGACCATTCATCGCGGCTTGCTTCGCAGGCGCCATTGGCTTGGTCTGAACCTCAACCTTCGGCTCACGCTGAGCCAGCAAACCACGGGCAAACGCCGACAGCTCGCTCATCGAGTGATGCATGAAGATGTTCGGCAGCAGCGGCCTGAACGCCTCCTCCGCGCCAAGACCACCCAGCACCAGACACCCACCCGTCTTCACGGCCTGACTGGAAATCCGCTCAAGCTCACTCGTCTTAGGCAGATTCCCCGGATGCGGGCAAGTCAGATAGACCAACAACGGCGAATACTCACCAATCGCCTCGCAAAGAGCATCAACCGGCGTATCGCCGCCCAGGTTCACCGCCTCATACCCCGCCTCCGCCAGCGTCCCCGCCACCATCACCGAGGCCAAAGCCCCGTGATCCCCCATCGGACAGCCACCCACCGCCTTCGGACGCTCAGGCAGATCCATATCCATGCCCGGCTCAAGCAGCATCCGAAGCTGATTCATGATCTGCGTCGCCATCTCGGTCGCACGGTGCTCCGAAAAAACGCCGTCGGGCGCATCCTTCACCCAAAGTTCCCCAATCTCACACATCGCATGCGACAGCGGGCCATCACAAATCCACGCCACGCTATGACCCGACAGGTACAGGTTCAGCACCAACGCCTGCGACCGCGGCAGGTCACCCTCACGCAACAAACGCGCCAGCGTCCCCGCCGCACCCGACACATCACGCGTCAGCTCATCCCCATTGAGATCAGGCAGCCCCAGAATCTCAGGACGCACCAACGGCAGACTCGACTCTCGGATAAACCGAATCGCCTCCTGCACGTTGATTCGACGATGACCCCCAACCGTCCGTGAGGCTTTCACCCGCCCGGAATCCGTCCACCGCTTCAGCGACGACTCGCTAACCCCAATCGCCTGCGCCAACTCCTTGGGGGACAGACTCTGCTTCATGGCTTGGATCCTGACCTTCTGAACCTATTATCGTGCAAACAACATCATAGTGACTCAAATAGGCCAGAGTCCAGCCTGAATGCACTACGGCTTTACCTGAACGGGTTTAATGCCTGCGACAACCGCGGCCGACGAACCACCCCACACCAACTCTGTCGGATATTTCTCCATCCACCGACCGGCTAGCCTCATGACCCCGTTTCTCGGACGCAAGCTCAGCTAAACTCATCTCATGCCCCAATCCGTCCACCAGGTATCCCGCTTAGACCCCGGCTCATGGGGCATCGACGCCGAGCAGCTCCCCGCCATCGACGACGGCCCCATCCACCCCCAAACCTGGTTCCAAACACCCGATCAGCCGGCCCAAACCCCCGATAGCACCCCCATCGAGCTCGAAATCGGCTCCGGCAAAGGCACCTTCCTCGTCCAGCAGGCCCTCGCCGAACCCAGCGTCCGATATGTCGGCCTCGAATACGCCCGAGCCTTCTACCGCTACGCCGCCGACCGCCTCCGCCGACGAAACCTCCCCAACGCCCGCGCCGTCCACGCCGAAGCCGCCGTCTTTATCCAGTTTCTCATGCCCACCGCCGTCTTCCGCCAGGTCCACCTCTACTTCCCCGACCCCTGGCCCAAAAAACGCCACCACAAGCGACGCTTCTTCTGCCTCCAGAACCTCCAGCAGGTCCACCGCATCCTCGTCGACCCCCACCCCGACGACCCCGAATCCGGACAGTTCCGCATCGCCACCGACCACGCCGACTACTTCGCCTGGATGGAAGACCACGCCTCCCAGGCACAGCACCTCTTCGATCGCCTCCCCTACCGACCACCCGCCTCAGCCGGCGAGGCCGAAGTCGTCGGCAGCAATTTCGAAAGAAAATACCGCGACGAAGGCCGATCCTTCCACGGCATGATCCTCCGCAAACGACCCCAATAACCCCCCATCCTGACCCGGCCGACACTCGCCGACGCCACGAGATCACCTTATAGTGATCCGTTCACGATCCGCGGTTTTTCTGGAGCCTCAAAGATGCATCGAGTCACCTCAGGTCTGATCCTCGCGCTGAGCCTCACCGCCGCCACCGGCTGTGCCCTGTTCAACAAAGACCAAACCACGCAAGCCTCAGCCGCCGAAGCCGCCATCGACCTCGCCAAGCCACTCGGTATTCTCGAAACCGTCCGAGGCGACAGCGAGGAATTCCCCGACCCAGGCCTCTTCGTCATCAACGACCCCGCCGACCTCAACGGCTACGACAACTCACCCCTCGCCGACCTCGCCGTCGACTTCAACAGCCAGTCCATCATCGTCCTCGCCCTCGGCCAGCAACCCACAGGCGGCTACTGGGCCTCGATCGACGCCATCCAACGCGAAGGCACCGAAGTCGTCGTCCAGGGCAAAGCCAACCGACCCGCCGCCGACCAGATGGTCTCGCAGGTCATCTCCCACCCCTTCGCCGCCGCCGTCGTCCCAAAAATCCAGAGCGTCACCATCCGCTCCGACATCGAAGGCCTCATGGGCGCCCCCCGACCCGAATAACACAGCCGCCACCAACCAACCCACAAAAAACCCCGGACCACCATCCGGGGTTTTTACTTGGCCCAAAGACAGCACATTCACTCCGCTTCCGGCTCAATAACCTCCTCGACGCCAGCCCCACCCTCCTCCGCCGCCCGCCGAGCCCGCCAGATCGCCTGGCGATTCGCCTCCGTCATCACCACAACCACCGACACAAAATCGCCCCCCTCCACCGACACCATCCCCAGCCGCACCGACGCACCCGGCGCATGCCCCATCTTCGACATCACCTCCACCAGGTCCTCATCAATACGCTTCTGCCACCGATCCCCGAACGTCTCCCGGCTGAACGCCACCAGATCATCGATTGGCACCGCATCGATCGACCCCAGGAAATACCACACCCCATCCACCTTCACCGTTGGAATCACGTCCTCCTCCTCCTCGCCCCAAATAATCGCCTCAAAAGGCGACAGCCGCGGATAACCCTCCCCCTCCGTCCGCAACAACGAATCCATCGTCAGGTCCTCATCCGCGATCGCTGTCCGCACCAGCTCTGTCGCCGCCAAACCCACAGGCAGCACAAGCGCCGAAATCAGGCACGCCGCCAGAACCATGAACAGATACCCGCCAAAACCAAACCGCCGATCTCGCTTCAGCATCACAGCATCCTCGCCATCATCTGTGCCTTCAAGACTTGCTAGCAACGCCAACAACTCCTTACGCCGCGGCTCCAACTCATGACGCACCGCAGACTGATTCACCCGGTAAACAAACACATCCAACCCAACAAGAAAAACCACAAGAATGGCCGTCATCACCACCGATTCCAACACCCCATCCGACGACAAGGCCCAACCCAGGTGCAACGTCCAAACCAGCATCGGAATCAGCAAAGGCAGCAGATACCACCACCACACGTGCCGCAGCAGCCACACCTGATCGTCAATCTGACGCACCGATTCCCTCACGCTTTCGATGAGCGAATCCTCAGGCCCGCTCCGCAACTTCCCATACCGAAACCGGAAAACCAGCATGAACACCACCAGCCAGATAAAACCCGGAACCGCCAGATACCAGGTCCACAAGGGCTCCTCCAGCCAAAGCGTCAACGCAAACCACACCGGGATCAGCAGCAGACCCACCCTCACCTCCCCATAGTCCCGTGCCCGCAGCACCGCATCCAGATAACGCTGATTCCGCCGCAGCTCGCGCAACAACACCTCGGTGTCCGCCGCCACCCGTATCTCCTCCCCATGCACCCGCCACGCCTCCTGCAAAGGATCAGTCACCATCGCGGTTCACCTCCATCAGCTCTCGCAAAGCCTTCTTCGCCCGGTTCAGCTTCACCCCCACATGACTCTCCGAAATCCCCAGCACCTCCGACATCTCCCGGTAACTCAGCTCCTCCAGATACAACAGCACCAACGCCTTATCCCCCTTGGGCAGCCGCTGAATCGCCCCGTACAAACGCTCCACCACCTCCCGCCGCTCCGCCCGCTCCGACGCCTCTTCCCCCTCAGCTTCCACCACCGCCACATCAAATAGCGGCTTCTGCGCCAGCCGCCGCCGCTCATCCTTCCGCTTCCAGTTCATCGCCGTGTTCAGCGCCACCCGGTAAAACCACGTCGACGCCGCCGACCGACCCTCAAACCGCTCCACCGACCGCCACGCCTGCAACAGAATCTCCTGAGCCAGATCCTGCCGCTCCTCCTCCGACACCGCATAAGCCCGCGACACCTTCACCACCGCCGGCCCATACCGACCCAGCCAATCCAGAAACACCGAGCTGGCATCACGCTCAACCAAAACAACCTCGCTTCGGAAGAGATGAGTACCCGCAACGCGCTGGTTCTTACAGGAGTTGAGCGATTCAAGAAGGGCAGTCAGTCAATGAAGCCACCTATCTTGCCAATCAACTGCCCAGATCATCACGCCAGAAAACGTCATCCACAGAACACCCAAACACCGCCGCGATCTGAAACGCCACCTCTAACGACGGCGAATACTTGGCCGCCTCGATCGCGTTGACCGTCTGACGACTCACACCCACGCGGTTCGCCAAGTCCTGTTGCGTCATCTCATCAGCCTGAAAACGCAGCGCCCGAATACGGTTTTTGATCACCAGCTTCGACTTTCCCACGATCAAGCACCCATTCGATAAGCAACAAGACGAAGCCCCATATCCACCACATGGCTAAACCCCAGCGAAACAATCAACACATGTGTCGCAATCACAGGCTCGAGGCCCTGAACCAGACAGAGCACCGCCACCATCGCACCCAGCGACCCCACCCAGGACGACCGGTAGGCAGCCTTCCAGGCGATCATCCGATCACGCTCGTCCCGATCCTCCGCACCACCAATCGCCGCCACCAACGCATGAGCCACCGCCAGCAGCACCACCAGCCCAATCACCGCGCCAATCATCAGCGGCACGTAGGCACCCATGTCATACACCGCGTTGTTGTAAATACGCAGCGCCGCCGTCGCATACAGACCCAGCCCGCCAAGCATCACCACCAACTGAACCCAGACACTCTTCTCGGTAAAAGAACCACTCATCACAGTCATCTCCTGGTTAAGAGCCTTCAATTCGATGTCGCGTCCCATTGACGCAGAGTCAAGTATAATTGACATCAAATGCGTGTCAAGTGATCTTGATACTAAGTCCAAAAATTCAGACAGATACCCGCCAAAAGCCCCCTCAGACACTCGAAAAAGGCCCCTAAGCCACCCGCCTGGACGCCTCCCCATCCCCCAAAACCACCACCCCACCCCTACCCGCCATCCCCGACAACACCCCCAGCCGCTCACGCATCGGCACCCAGCCCTCAAACCGCCGCACCACCTTCTCCAGCCGCCCCAGCGCCGAAGACACCCCCGCATACATCCGCACCCGGCTCAGCCAGCCCAGCCCCAGCCGCGGCTGCGCCCCATCAAACTCCCACGGATGCACATACACCACCGCCGGTCGCCCCTCACGACCCGCCTGCGCAATCCCCTGCTCCATCAGCCACGACGGCAGCAACCGGAAATACCCCCCACCCGCCACCGGCAGCTTCCGTCTCCCCACCCGCCACATCAGAGGCGGGACCTCCAACAGCTCCCGACCCCCAGCCCAGCCCTTCAGCCGAAACGGCCCCAACGGCGCCTCCGGCACCCCGTAGCTCGGATGCACCGTCGGAAAGACCGAAGCGTCATAAACAAACCCAGCCTCCGCCAGCACATCCACCGCCCACGCCGTCCGCCGCGTCACCGACCACGTCGGCGCCCGATACCCCACCACCGCCTCACCCACGAGGTCCTCCAGCGTCTTCCGCGACCGCTCCACATCCGCCCGCATCGACACCGCATCCAGCCGACTCAGATGGTCATGCTGATCCCCATGACAAGCGATCTCATGCCCCCCCCTCGCGATCTCCTTCACCAACCCCGGATGCCGCCTCGCCACACACCCCAGAAAGAAGAACGTCCCCCTCACCCCACAACCCGCCATCATCTCCGCCACCGCCCGCGTCCCGATCTCCACCCGGGCCTCACGCTCATCCCACGACGACCGATCCACCACCGCCCGAGCCACCTCCGTCTGCCACACCTCCTCCACATCCACCGTGAGGAATCGAAGAGGCTCGCCCACACACCCCGGATCGGCCGATAACTTATCCACGCACGCTTGCATACACCGCTAGTCGGCCGTCCGACCGGCCACGCGTGAGTCCCGCCGCCGCAACCCGATGAAAAGGGGGGTGGACGGGCCTTCCCGCAGGTTACCGGCCCGAAAGCCCCAACACACCGGCCAAACACGCCCGTGCTCGGAGACCAAAACGTGATCGACCCCAGCCGGGCCATCCTCACCAAAATCCTCGCCACCATCGGACCCGCCTCCATCGCCGAAGAGACCGTCACCCGGCTCATCGAGGAAGGCGTCCGTGCCTTCCGCATCAACTTCTCCCACGGCGACTTCGAGGCCTTCGACGCCTCACTCTCCGTCATCCGACTCGTCTCCGAACGACTCAACATCCCCATCGGCGTCCTCGGCGACCTCTGCGGACCCAAAATCCGACTCGGCAAACTCGACGCCGGCGGCTTCGACCTACACGTCGGCGACCGCGTCGAATTCACCACCGAATCACAGGTCGGACACCGAGACTCACAGACCGACCTCACCCTCCTCAGCACCAACTACCCCGCCTTCGTCGAAGAAGTCGAAGCCGGCCAACGCGTCCTCATTGACGACGGCGCCGTCCGACTCCTCGCCATCGACCGCATCGAAGCCGAAGAAGGAGCACGACTCCACTGCCGCGTCACCGAAGGCGGACGCATCTCCAACGCCAAAGGCGTCAACCTCCCCGACTCCGACATATCCGCACCCTCCGTCACCGACTACGACAAAAAATGCCTCGACTGGGCCATCCAGCGAGGACTCGACTACATCGCCCTCAGCTTCGTCCGCAAAGCCGCCGACGTCACCGAACTCCTCGACCTCATGCGCGACCGCGGCCGCGACAACGCCACACGATTCAGCACCAGCCGACTCCCCGTCATCGCCAAAATCGAAACGCCCCAGGCCATCGACGCCCTCGGCGACATCGTCGAAGCAGCCGACGGCATCATGGTCGCGCGAGGCGACCTCGGCGTCGAGATGGACCTCGCCCGCGTACCCGTCATCCAGAAGGGCATCATCGAAACCTGCCACCGACTCGGAAAACCCGTCATCGTCGCCACCCAGATGCTCCAGAGCATGATCGAACAGGCCACCCCCACACGAGCCGAAATCTCCGACGTCGCCAACGCCATCTGCGACGGGGCCGACGCCATCATGCTCTCAGGCGAAACCGCCGTCGGACGATTCCCCGTCCAGGCCGTCTACATGATGAAACACACCGCCGAGGTCACCGAACGCTTCGTCGCCGAACAGCCCGATGCCTACGGACTCCGCGACACCAACCTCCGCGGCTCCAAATACCGAACCGCAGCCCTCGCGCGAGCCGTCAAGTCCATCGTCGAAGACATCCACCCCAGAGCCGTCGTCATGTGGTCCGAGCTCGGCGGCGGCGCACGCTACCTCGCCCAGAACCGACTCCCCGTCCCCATCTACGCCATCAGCTCAAGCACCCAGGCACTCCGACAGATGACGCTCCTCCACGGCGTCATCCCCCTCCACATGGACCGACCCCCCGGCACCTCCGAATTCATCGACGCCGTCGATCAGCTCTTCGTCACCAACCACTGGGGCGACCCAGGCGACCCCATCGTCATCGTCAAAGGCCAGCCCATCGGCGTCCCGGGCGTCACCAACCAGGTCCAGGTCCACTACCTCGGCGACCGCTGCCGCCTGCCAGATAGCGCCGGACAGGAATAGGTCGCTTTGGAGTAGGATCCAAACATGACCGATCCCGCCGCCAACCCACCCGTCCACGTCGGCGTCATCATGGGCAGCCAGTCCGACTGGCCCACCATGAGCCTCGCCGCCGAACTCCTCCAACACTTCCAGATCCCCCACGAAACCCGCGTCGTCTCCGCCCACAGAACCCCCGACGACATGGCCGACTACGCCAAAGCCGCACGCGACCGAGGACTCAAAGTCATCATCGCCGGAGCCGGCGGAGCCGCCCACCTCCCCGGCATGGTCGCCGCCCACACCACCCTCCCCGTCCTCGGCGTGCCCGTCCAGTCCAAAGCCCTCTCCGGCATGGACTCCCTCCTCTCAATCGTCCAGATGCCAGCCGGCGTCCCCGTCGCCACCCTCTCCATCGGAACCTCCGGAGCCAAAAACGCAGCCCTCCTCGCCGCACGCATCCTCGCCACCAACAACCCCCAACTCGCCCAAGCCCTCGCCGACTACGCCGACCAGCAGGCCAAAGACAGCCGGAGCCAGAAGCTCCAATGACCCACACCCTCCTCCCAGGTGCCGCACTCGGCGTCCTCGGCGGAGGACAGCTCGGACGCATGCTCGCACAGGCCGCCAAACGCATGGGCTATCGCGTCCTCGTCTACGACCCCGCCGAAAACCCGCCCGCCGCCCAGGTCACCGACGAGCACATCCGCGCCGATTGGAACGACACCCAAGCCCTCACCGACTTCGCCAACCGCTCCGACCGCGTCACCCTCGAATGGGAAAACATCCCCCTCGACACCATCCGCACCGTCGAAGCCCACCAGACCGTCCACCCCTCCTCACACATCCTCGCCATCGCCCAGGACCGCGCCCGCGAAAAAGCCTTCCTCGCCGCCGTCGGCTGCCCCCTCCCCGACATCCGCGTTGTCCAAACCCCCGACGATATCAACGCCGAACCCGACTGGTGGAACCACCGCCGCGTCCTCAAAACCGCCGCCGCCGGCTACGACGGCAAAGGCCAGATCGTCACCACCACCTCCGCCGAAGCCCTCGCCGCCTTCAGCGACCTCGGCAACGTCCCCTGCGTCGGCGAAGCCTGGGTCCCCTACGAACGCGAAGTCTCCGTCATCATCGCCCGCACCCACGACGGACAGACCGCCCTCTACGGACCCATCCACAACCAGCACGCCAACCACATCCTCGACATCAGCACCTACCCCGCAGGACTCAACGAAGTCACCCAGACCCACGCCCTCGAGCTCGCCACCAGCATCGCCAACGAGCTCCAACTCGTAGGCGTCCTCTGCGTCGAACTCTTCGTCCTCGAAGACGGCCAGCTCATGGTCAACGAACTCGCCCCCCGACCCCACAACTCCGGCCACCTCACCATCGAAGCCTGCGCTACCAGCCAGTTCGAACAACAGGTCCGTACCATCTGCGGCCTACCCCTCGGCGACCCCACCTTCCGATCCCCCGCCGCCATGGCCAACCTCCTCGGCGACCTCTGGTCAGACCGGCCACCCAACTGGCCCGCCGCCGCCGCACAACCCGGCATCGCCCTCCACATCTACGGCAAAGCCGCCGCCCGACCCGGACGAAAAATGGGACACCTCACCACCCTCTGCCCAACCCCCGATGCCGCCGCTCAGGCCGTCACCCAAGCCCGTTCGGCGTTGCTTCAAGACTAAGCGACTGCGTCTGCTCAAATAGATCGTCGCGGGCATGCGTTGTCAGCTCGATCACCGCCGGATGCTTCAGCTTCCGCTCCGGACTGATCACGTAAAAACTCTCCTGACAATCCTCGCTCACGCCAATCGATTCAAGATTGAACTGCTTCGCCGTCGCCTCGCTGACCACCTGCGGCACCGCAATGATCCCCGCCCCATCCGCCGCAAAAAACTTACTCAGCGCCGTGTCCTCAAACTCACCCACAATCCGAGGCAAAATCCCCAGCTTGTGGAACCACTGATCCAGCAGACGCCGCAGCGCATTACGCTCCGTCGGAACCAGAAGCGGCGCCTCATTCAGACTCTGCGGAAAAGAGTCCCGATAACGCGCCGCCAACTCACCTACCCCAAGAAACGCAACCCCCGTGTTACCCAGACTGTGGTTGAACACCTTCACCGAACTCGCCGCCGGCGCCGGCTCATCAGAAATCACAAGATCCAGCCGGTAAGAAGCCAGATCCAGCAGCAACTGCTCCAGCGAACCCTCACGACACACAATCCGTGGCGGCTGCTCATGATCCAGAATCGGCTTGATGATCTCCCGCGCAATCAGCTTGTGCATCGACTCCGTGATCCCGATCGCAATCCGCTGACCCTTCCGCGAAATACCCCCGCTCTGAACCGAACGCACCAACTCATTGCCCAGCGAGAAAATCTCATCCGCATACTCAAACACACTCTGACCCGTCTCGGTCAACTCCATCCGCCGCGACCGACGATGAAAAAGCGGCTCCTCCAAAGCCACCTCAAGGGCCTTGATCTGAGTACTGATGGTCGGCGGGGAAACCCCTAGACGCTCAGAAGCGCGAGCAATGCTCCCCTCACTCGCGACCGCCCAGAAGTGATATAGATGATGAAAATTAAGCTGACTCACCGCTAAAACCTATTCATTAGTTTCTATGAAAGAATAGCTCATAGTAGCCCGCCAGCACCAGCAGTCATCACAAAAATAAGGCTAAACTCAACTTAGAGAATGTCTTACACACGATTCCAAGAAACGCGAAAGCGCCTCCGCCCACAAAACAGATAAAGTGCTCGCCTGCTGCCGCGACGGCAGCACCCCCGCACCCACCCAGAGCACCGATAACCCAACCGCTTCAACGCCGTCCGAGAGCCAAACCGCACCACGGTTTTGCGCCATACCAGCGGCTAAACTCCGACCTTAGTTCTCAAGGACGAACGCCCTATGACATCGAGCAAGGAAAAGCTCAAAATCCCAATCTCGACGATCACACGCGTCGTCGTCGCCGCCCTCGTCCTCGCCGCAGGCCTCGGCATCATGAGCCTCCTCATCGCCGCGCGCACCGAAGCCGCACGCGTCGACCCCAACCGCGACCGACTCAACGTCCCCGCCTTCCACCTCCAGCCCGTCACCGTCCGACGACCCTGGCAGGGCTATGGCCGCGCCGTCGCCGTCTCCCGAGCCAACATCCCCGCCCGCGTCGTTAGCGCCGTCGCCGAGATCCCCGAAGGCATCGACGCCGGCACCCCCGTCTCCAGAAACCAGACCATCATCCGACTCGACGCCCGAGACTTCCTGCAGCAGGTCGACGCCGAGCAACGCGAAATCGAACGGCTCAGCGCCGAAATCGACCGACTCGCCGTCGAAGAACGCCGACTCACCGAAAGACTCGAACTCCTCGACGAAGACCTCGCCATCGCCATCCGACAGGAAGACCGACTCCGCGACCTCTCCGAACGCAGAGCCGCCAACGTCGCCGATGTCGAACGCGCCGAAAGAGAAACCCTCCTCCTCCGAAGAGAACACCTCACCGCCGCCGAATCCCTCGAAGGCCTGCCCGCCCGACGAGCCGCCCTCCAGGCCAGCGCCGCCGCCGCCCGGGCACGCCTCGCCCTCCTCAACCTCAGCGTCGAACGCAGCAACGTCGTCAGCCCCATCGATGGCGTCCTCGCCACCTTCGACCTTGACGTCGGCGAAAGCGTCACCGCCGGACAGACCCTGGCCGAGGTCGTCGACCTCACCCGCATCGAAGTCCCCATCCAACTCCCCGCCTCCGCCCGCGGCCGCTTCGCCGTAGGCGACCAGGCACGCATCGTCTCCGCCTCCGATCCCTCGCGCTCATGGATCGGACGCATCGACCGCATCAACCCCACCGACGACCCGCAAACCAGAACCCTCACCGCCTACGCCCTCGTCGAACAACCCGACGCCCAGCCGGGCGACGCCGACACCCTCTCCCCCGGACTCTTCGTCGCCGTCGAAGTCCTCGGCAGCCCAACCCCCAACGTCCTCGCCGTCCCCCGACGAGCCGTCCGCGCCGGCCGTCTCTACGTCATCAACGACGGACAACTAGAAAGCCGAGCCGTCACCGTCCGCTACACCCTCCAGCAACCCCCGATCGACCTCGGCATCCCCGAATGGGTCGTCCTCGACCACGCTTCCAACCTCCAGGCCGATGACCTCATCGTCGCCGAAGCCACCACCCTCCTGCGCGACGGCCTCGCCGTCGAACCCAGAACCCTCCAGACCACAACCGCCGCCGCCATTGATGATGAGGTGGGGGGCACCCCTTGAACCTCATCCGTTTCGGCGTCGAAAAACCCGTCCCCGTCAACCTCCTGATGGCCGCTATCCTCCTCGCCGGCCTCTTCTACGGGCTCTCCCTCCGCAAAGAGTTCTTCCCCGAGCAGGACCCCACCGAAGCCGCCGTCAGCCTCCCCTACCCCGGCGCGACCCCCGAGGAAGTCGAAGAAACCCTCGCCATCAAAGTCGAAGACGCACTCGTCGAACTCGACGAAGTCGACGAGCTCCGAACCACCCTCTCCGAAGGCGGCGGCTCCATCATCGTCGTCTTCCGCGAAGGCATCGACGTCGATGAAGCCGTCGATGAAGTCGAACGAACCATCGACTCCCTCCAGGACCTGCCCGAAGAAGCAGAAGAACTCCGCGTCGATCTCTTCGAGCCCGAACTACCCGTCATCCGTGTCACCATCTTTGGCGACTACGAAGAACCCGTCCTCAAAGAAGCCATCCGAGGCGTGCAGGACGACCTCCGAACCCTCGAAGGTATGGGCGACCCTCGCATCGAAGGCGTCCGCGGCTACGAACTCCGCGTCGACGTCCAGGCCGAAGCCCTCGTCGAACACGGCCTCAGCCTCCCCGCCGTCGCCGACCGTGTCCGCTCATGGATGCTCGAAGTGCCAGGCGGCACCGTCCGAGGCGATTCCGGCAACATCCGCGTGCGCACCATGGGCGTCCTCGAGTCCGCCGACACCATGCGCCGAATCCCCGTCCTCACCCGAGAAGACGGACGCGTCATCCGACTCGAAGACATCGCCACCATCAGCGACGGCTTTGTCGATACCCAGATCCGCGTCCGCTACAACGGCAGACCCTCCGCCAGCCTCACCGTCTACAAGGTCGGACGACAGGACATCGTCCGCATGGCCGAAATGGTCCGCGCCTACGTCGCCGCACGCACCGGAGAAGACTTCGTCTCTGCCTCCATCGCCGACCGACTCGCCGTCGCTGGCATCATCCCCGAAACCGACCGCCTCAAGGCCTGGCGACTCGGCATGGACGCCGCCACCGCGCTGCCCACCCACGCCCAGATCCAGACCAACTCCGACCTCGCACGCTTCGTCGAAGGCCGACTCGACCTCCTGCTCCGCAACGCCTACGCCGGGGCCGCCCTCGTCTTCCTCACCGTCCTTGTCTTCCTCAACTGGCGCGTCGCCCTCTGGGTCGGCGTCGGCCTTCTCACCGCCCTCGCCGGCACCATCGTCCTCATGGCATGGGCCGACATCACCCTCAACCTCCTCACCATGTTCGGCCTAATCGTCGTCCTGGGACTCCTCGTCGACGACGCCATCGTCGTCTCCGAGAACATCCAGGCCCGGCACGACCGCGGCGAACCCGCGCTCCTCGCCGCCGTCCGAGGCGGACGCCAGGTTGCATGGCCCGTCGTCGCCACCGTCCTCACCAGCATCGTCGCCTTCCTCCCACTCACCTTCATCGAAGGCCGCATCGGCGACCTCCTCGGCGCCCTCCCAGCCGTCGTCGCCTGCGCCCTCTTCATGAGCCTTATCGAGTCCCTGCTCATCCTCCCCAGCCACCTCGGCCACAGCCTCAAAAAACGCGATGAACGACTCGCCCGCCTCAAAGACCAAAAACCCTCCCTCTCCGACCGCTTCGAGAAGTGGCGCGACACCCTCATCCACGACCGACTCATCCCCGCCTACGCGCACGTCCTCGAAATCGCCCTCTGCCGACGCTACCTCAGCCTCGCTATCGCCGTCGCCGTGCTCGCCGTCTCCTTCGGCATGGTCCAGGGCAACCACGTCCCCTTCGTATTCCTCCCCAAGAACGACGCCGAAACCATCCTCGTCAATCTCCGCATGCCCATCGGCACCTCCCTCACCGCCACCGAACGCGCCGTTCGCGACATCGAAGCCGCCGTCAACAACCAGGCCGAGGTCAAGTCCACCACCTCCGTCCTCGGCGAAACCGCCAACCTCGACACCGGCGAAACCAGCGACGCCCCCCACATCGCCCAGATGTTCGTCGAACTCGTCGCCGTCGAAGACCGCGACATCCCCTCCACCGAAGTCGTCGCCCGCATCCGCGCCGAACTCGCCGACAAGAACCTCGGCGCCGAACGTCTGACCTTCGAAGAACTCTCAGGCGGGCCAGGCGGACCCTCCATCACCATCCGCGCCTCCGGCAAGGACCAGACACAGATCGAGGCCGCCGTCATCGACGTCAAACAGGCCCTCGCCGGCTTCGATGGCGTCTTCGACATCTTCGACGACCAGAACCTCGGGCAGGTCGAACTCCGCTTCACCGTCACGCCCTCCGGTGCCGCCCTCGGCTTCGACGCCGTCAACGTCGCCCAGCAGGTCCGCGCCGCGCTCTTCGGCATCGACGCCCACGTCTTCTCCGCCCGCCAGGAAGACATCGATGTCCGCGTCCGCCTCGACGAACTCACCCGACGAGACCTCGGCGCCCTCGAACGCATGTGGGTCATCAGCCCCGACGGACGCGCCGTCCCCCTCTCCGAGATCGCCATCGTCGAAGAAGCCCTCACCTACGCCTCCATCACCCGCGTCGATCGCGAACGCGCCGTCACCGTCACCGCCGAAACCATCCCCGGCCTCTCACCCGAACTCGTCACCGGCGACCTCACCACCCCCGACCCCGAAACCGGCCTCTCCGACTGGCAGCACCTCCAGCAGCAGCACCCCGGCGTAGAACTCACCTTCGCAGGACGCCAGGAACAACAGTCCGACGCCTTCGCCTCCCTCCCCTACGGCTTCCTCGCCGCCATGGTGATGATCTACGTCATCCTCGCCTGGCTCTTCTCCAGCTACATCCAGCCCCTGCTCGTCCTCACCGGCGTGCCCTTCGCCATCATCGGCGTCGTCTGGGGACACTGGTTCCTCAACTACGAAATCACCTTCCTCAGCCTCATCGGCTTCATCGCCCTCTCCGGCATCGTCGTCAACGACTCCCTCATCTACGTCAAGTTCGTCAACCAGATGCTCGAACGCGGCGCCGAACTCCGCGAAGCCCTCGTCGAAGCCGGCCGCGCACGCCTCCGACCCATCGCCCTCACCACCATCACCACCGTCCTCGGCCTCACCCCGCTCCTGCTCGAAACCTCCTTCCAGGCCCGCTTCCTCATCCCCATGGCGATCTCCATCGCCGCCGGCCTGCTCTCAGCCACCTTCCTCATCCTCCTCCTGCTGCCCTGTCTCCTGCTGATCTTCGAAGACTTGGCCAACCTTGCCTACTACCTCTGGCACGGCCGCCCTCGACCCCGCCCCGACCATCGGCCCATCGAAATCCCCCAGGTCGAAGAAGAAGGCTATGTCGCCGAAGAAAACCTCGTCCACACCTGAGCTTCAGCCGCCAATCAGCCCCGCTCGTTCGAGCCGCGGTGTGTCACCGCGGCTGTGCTTCACAGATCCAACAGACCCCCCGATGTCCGTAGGTCTCAGGCGGCGGGGGGGGGGGGCTAAATCGGCGTCTGAAACCCCATCGCCCGCACGGCGCACCAGCCGTTGACGCCCTCGAAGATCATGAACGCCCCCGCCGCGAAGATCACCCCCGCCGCAACCCACCACCAGGCCGAAACCAGCACACCCGTCAGCATCAATACCGCGAGCACGATCGCCGCGACGACGTGGAGCGACCCCAGCGTGGTTCTTAGTCTCTGGCCGCGACGATCAATGTTGCACTTCATACAGGATGTTAGAGCGAGCACGCCCCCGTGTCTCGGCCCCGGCTGACCCTGAAGCGGATGCCGCTGTGCCACGCGCTGGAGAACTCAGGCCGCCGGCTCGGAAAGCCGCAGCGAAAGACCCTCGAACGCGCGGGCCAGGTGCTCGTCCTGCTGGGTCCGAGCGTTGTGCTCGAGCCAGATGCTCCGATGTGACAGCTCCTGAAGGCCGTCCTCCAGCAGCGGGGTCTCGCCATCGACCTCGTCGTGACCCCGGTTGGCCGGTGACGGCGCAAAGGCGTCACGCAGCTCGTGGACACGGCCCAGCAGCTGGGCCAGATCGTCCATGTACCGGTGGGCGTGAGAGTCCTCTGCGACGGTGAGAACGGTGTCCTCGATCGCGTGGGTCATGGTTTCGAGTCGGTGGGTGTTGTCTGCCCTGATCATGGTGGGGCTCACAGTTGAACGGTTTAGGCGGTTTGTGGCTTGGGCCGCAAATCTCGTGCCATCGCATCAGGATATGCCCTAGGCCCATCCCAATGCATGGATACTAGGCATGGCGCGAGCATGGGGGGTTAGCAATGCGCAAGAAATGGGCAACTAACCGGGGGGAATCGGGTCGATTTTTGCTTGTTTATGGCTCGTTCCGGCACCATTTGGTCCAGAAATGCTCGTTCGCGTCACCCGGTCCGAAGCCGGCTCGGCGGTAAAGTCGCTGGGCCGGGTTGTCCTCGCGGACCTCCAGCGTCAGCTTGCAGCAGCCCGATTGGCAGGCCCGCTCGTGCAGGTAATCAAGGATGGCGCGGCCCACCCCCCGGCCGCGATGGCCCGAAAGCACGGCCAGGTCGTGGATGTTGAGGACCGAGGCGGCCTTGAACGTCGAGAAGCTCAGCAGCGTGATGGCATAGCCGACGGGCTCGGGTCCGAGCCGGCAGAGGTGGGCTTCGGTCGCCGGGTGCGCACGCAGGCGGTCGATCAGGACGGCCCGGACGCCGCGATCGAGCGCACGGCCCAAGCCGATCGGTTCACGGGCGTAGGCCTCGATCAGTTCGAGCAGCGCCTGGGCCTCCGCGGGGTCGTCGAGGTTGGCGGGGGCGATCCGGAGGTGGCTGTCTGGTTGGGTCACGGCGGCCATCGGGATAGGAAGTGAACTACTCGGCGGCGGGTGCGGGGGCATCGGCTTCGAGCCGGGCGAGGTCGAGCATGAATGCCTTGAAAGCCTCGGTGATCGGTCCGGAGGAGCCGGGGAAGCGGTTGGCCATGATGCAGAAGGCGAGCTTGCGGCCGGAGGCATCGGTGACGTAGCCGGCGTAGGCGCGGGTGTGGCCGATGAAGCCGGACTTGGCCCGGAGGTTGTTGGCGGCGGGGGTGTCCAGGCCGGTGCGGGCGAGCCCGCCGGGGTCGTCAGCGACGCCGGCGATGGGCAACGACGCCTCGAAAGCGGCGAAGGAGGGGTGACCGGTCATGCGTTCGAGGACGTGCACAACCTGCCGGGCGGAGACGGCGTTACGTCTGGCGAGGCCGCTGCCATCGGCGAGGATCATCCCGATGGTATTGACGCCGAGGTTGTTGAGGATCTCGAGGGTCGCGGCGGTGCCTTCGGTGGTCTTGCCCGGGCGGCCGGTTTCGACGGCCATCGTCAGGGTGAGGGCTTCGGCGTAGAGGTTGACGCTCTGCTTGTTGACCCAGTAGGCGATGCGTTCGAGGGAGGGAGACTGATAGCTCCAGATGGTCTGGCGTTCGCCCTCGGCGAGGCGGGGGCTCTGGAAGGTGCCGGTGGCCTGGCCGGTGACCTCGATGCCGGCGCGCTGGAGGGCGGCGAGGAGTTCGCGGGCGGCGAAGAGGGGCGGGTCCTGGATGGCGCCACGGATGGACATCTTGCCGGCGTCGCTGCCGAGGGTGCCACGGACGACGGCGAGGTTGGAGTAGGGGGCGGAATAGATGTAGGAGCGGTCGCCGGTGCCGGCTTCACCGGCGGTGACCTTGTTGTGGAAGGCGACGCCTGTCTGCGGCGGGCGGACGGCCTTGATGCGTGTGGGCAGGCCGACACGTCTGGGGACCTCGAAATCGAGGTGGTAGAGGTTTTCGTGGAGGTTGACGCCCGCGACGCCGGCCGCGTAGTAGTTGCCGATGTCGTCCCAGTTCCAGTCGTCGGGGATGAGCTGGTCGTCGATGAGGCTGGCGTCGGCGAGGACATCGCCCTGGATCTCGGTGATGCCGGCGGCCTTGACGGCGGCGGCGGCTTGATCGGCCCACTCGGTGTAGCCGGGGAAACCTTCGGACTTGAATCGCCAGGAACCGAGCGTGGGGTCGCCAGAGCCTTTGATGATGAGGGTGCCCTGAAGGACGCCTTGCTCGTTGAGGAGGCCGGCGGTCTGGATCTCGGTGGTGTAGGTGTAGTCGGGCCCGAGCTGGGCGAGGGCGGCGGCGGAGGTGATGACCTTCATCACCGAGGCTGGTGCGAAGACGCGGTGGGCCTGTCGTGCGAGGAGGACTTCGCGGGTGGCGATGTCGACGACGCAGACGGAGACCTGTCCGCGTCCCATCTCGGGCATGTGCTCGATCCGGGCGATGCGTTCGCGGAGGTCGTCGGCGGTGACGGCGTTTGCCTGTGGGGTCCCGGCGGCGAGCGCAGCGAAAGCCAGGCAGGTGGTGGCTGCCAGGCCGAGGGGATTTGGCTGTTTAAGTTGCACGGGGTTTAGCCGTTCTTCCCGCCGCCCTGGAGGCGTTTGCGGGGGTCGATTTCGAGCTGGCCGTAGGCCTGCTCGTAGCGGGTGACGGCCTGACCGAGTGCCATGGCGAGGCGCTTGGCGGCCCAGGGGCTGAGGATGACGCGGGCGTCGATTTTCATGGTGGCCTGTCCCTGGCCGGAGCCGGGCTGGAGGCCGCGGGAGAGATCGACGACGATCTCCTCGGCGGTGCCGGAGACGCGCGCGGTGGAGGCGTAGTAGGAGGGTGCCTCGGCGTCGTCGATCTTGAGCTGGAGCTGCTGGCCCTGCTGCTCGGGTGCTGCGACTTCTTCGTTCTTTTCCGGGGTGCTGCTCTTGGCCATGGGGGTTTCCTGGGTTTGGGTTGTTGGTTTCAAAAGGGGCTCAGATCCACCAGTCGAGGGTGAGGGCCTGTCGGATTTTTCGCCACTGCTGGGGTCCGAGCCTGGTCTGTCCGGTCTCGATCCGTCCGCGGCCGATCATACCGTCGGCCCACCACATGCCGAGTTGGGGGTCGTGTGTGTCGAGTTCGATCCAGGCGAGTACGGACGGCCTGGAAGGGGTGTTGTTATACGAGTCGCCCGGTGCGGTGTCTACCTCTCCGCCATGGGCGACGGCGAGGCCGGGGTGGGGCAGTTGGGAGATGCCTGCGCGTTCGACGGCGACGACGGTTCCGGCGATTTCCCGCCAGGGGGCGGCCCAGAGTCGTGCGTAGGCGGTGCGTCCGGGCTGGACGAGGGCTGCGTCGTCCTGGGGGACGACCAGGGCGAGTCGGGGTGTTTCTTCGGCGACGAGGATGCCGAGGGCCTGTCCCTGGGTGACCTGGACGCCAAGGAGGCCCTGGAGGGGTGCTTTGGCGTGGAGTCGGCCGGTGAAGGGGGCGCGGATGGTGAGTTTGTCGATGAGCCGCTGGCCGTGGGTGATCTGCTCGTGGATACGGTCGATCTGGACCTGGTAGCTGGCGACGAGGGCCTGGCGGCCGTCGCGTCGGGCGGTGTCTCGCTGGACTTCGAGGATGCGTGCCTGGACCCGGAGTTCGGCGACGCTGTCGATGAGTCGGCTGTTGGCGAGTCTGGCGATGGGTTGTCCGGCTTCGACGTGCTCGCCGATCTCGACGTAGAGGGTGTCGAGTTCGCCGGCGACCTCGGTGAAGATGGGCTGCCGCTGCTCGGCGAGGATGATGCCGGGATGGCGGACGGTTTCGGTGACGGGGATGGACCAGAGGCCGAGGAAGGCGAGGGCGGCGATGGCGAGGGCGGCGAAGGTCCAGGCGGTGCGTGCGTTGGATTGCCGCTGAACGTGGTAGATGTGCTTGAGACCCTTCCAGATGGGCAGGAGGATCATGGTGGTGAGGGCGAACATGCCGAGCAGGGCGCCGATGGCCTGGAGGCCGAAGCGGTCGAGCAGGTGCCAGGCGATGAGGACGATGCTGAGCAGGACGATGATGCGGTAGAGTCCGGCGAGGGTGGCGTAGCCGACGAAGAAGCGTGGCATGCGCGCGGCTTCGGCGGGCTCGGGTTCTTTGGGGGTGATGCGGAGGACGCGGCGGTCGAAGATCTGGCCGAGGTACTTGAGGGACTTGGCCTGGAGGTTGGGCACCTCGACCCAGTCCATGAGGAAGTAGTAGCCGTCGTAGCGGAGCAGGGGGTTGGCGTTGAAGAGGAGGGAGGTGATGCTGGCGGCGAGCATGATGTTGAAGGCGAGCTGGTTGACCCAGCCGGGGTCGGTGGCGATCCAGATCCAGACGGCGGCGGCGGCGAGGAGCATCTCGATGAAGATGCCGCCTGCGGTGATCCAGAGTCGGTCGCGTTTGTCGGGGAGGGTCCAGGCGTCGGAGGTGTCGACGTAGAAGAGGGGGATGAAGACCATGAACATGGCCCCGGTCTCGTGGACTTCGAGGCCGTGGTGTTTGGCGGCGAGGCCGTGGCCGATTTCGTGGATGACCTTGATGCCCAGGAAGACGGCGCCGAAGAGCAGGGCGTTGGTCCAGCTGAGGACGGGGAAGGCGAGGTTGCCGACGTCCTGGAGGTTGGCCAGGGCGACGATGGCTGAGGCGAGCATGAAGAGCAGGGCGGCGAGCATGAACGGTCGGGTCATGAGCCGGCCGACCCAGCGGTGGAGGTGGGTGAGGAAGCGGTCGGGGTCGTAGAGGGGGACCTTGATAAAGAGGAAGCTCTTGAGCTTGGCCTTGCGCATCTTCGAGCGTCTGGCGTCGCGGATGCCGCGGATGCGTTTGGCGGCGCCGGCGTCGGCGGGCAGGAGCAGGCCGGCCCCCATGAGCTGGTGTACGAAGGCTTTGACTTCCTCGGGGCTGAGGGTGTGGTCGGGGAACTTGTGGGCGGTGAGTTTGGCGACCTCTTCGGCGTTGTTGTGGCCGTTGAGTTGTCGGAGGACGTAGTACTCGGCGGGTCGGAGTCGGTAGTAGGTGAGTCCGACGGGGTCTTTGACGACGTAGACGCTTTCGCCGTGGTAGAGCTGCGGGGAGATGATGAGGTCGGCGCGGGCGGCGGGGAGGGGTGGTTCGGGGCCCTGGGGTTGTCCGCTGGCGAGGGACTGCGCGAGGGAGGCGATCTTCTGGGCGTCGGCCGGCTGGCTGGCTGGGCTGGGCTGGTTGCGTCGGGGCTTGTAGGGATTCATGGTTGTGGATCCCTGACTAGAAAAGGGTCATGCGTGAGAAGTGCCAGGCTTTGCGGAAGAGTCGCCAGCCGAGCGGGGCGTAGCCGAGGTCGAGGCGTGCGCGGCCGGTGGGGTTGGCGAGGGCGAGGTGGGGCTCGAGGCCTTCGAGCTGGATGGTGGTGCGTAGCTGGTAGCGGCTGACCCGGGTCATGGGGTCGGGTTCGCTGGTGGGCGAGAGTTCGAGGAGAGAGTTGAAGGCGGCGGTCTGTTCGAGGTCGGGCCAGGGTCGGCTGAGGAAGGTGGCGGGGATCTCGTGTCCTTCGAGGAGTCGTGTCTGGACGAGTCCGACTTCCTGCTCGGGGATATCGACGACGAGGTTGAATCCGGAGAGGTCGCCGATTTGGAGCAGGACCTGGGCTTCGTCGACGGTGTTGCCGACGAGCTCGTGGGGCCGGGTGGTGAGGAGGACGCCATCGATGGGGCTCTTGATCTGGGCCTTGTCGATGCGTCGGAGCAGGGCGGCCTGCTGGATCTGGAGTTTCTCGATTTCGAGCTCGGCCATGCGGAGTTCGGCGGGCTGGGCGTTCATGCGGGCTTCGCGTCGTGCGAGCTGTTGTTCCTCGATGGACTTGAGGACGAGGGTGAGTTCCTGCTGGAGCTCGGTGTCGTCGAGTCGGAGGATGGTTTGTCCGGCCTGGACGGTGTCACCTGTGTTGACGAGGACTTCGCGGATGGTGCCGACGAAGGGGGTGGTGAGGCTGTGCTGGCGTGTGGGTTCGAGTTTGGCGTCGAGCCTGACGGCCATGGGGAAGGGCATGAGGAGGATGAGCAGCAGAAGCAGGAGGGTGCCTGAGATGGCGAGCGCCTGCCAGGTGCTGCGTTTGGGGTGGGTTTTGGCGTGTGCCAGGGCGACGCCGACTCTGCGGAGCGGTCGGGCGTCGAGCTCGATGGCTCGGGCCAGGAAGGGTGCGGCGCACTGGGCGAGTTCGACCTCGGCGGGCGCGAGCTTGCTGGCGTCGACGGCGGTTTCGTGCTCGACGATGAGGACGGCATCGATGCGGTCTTCATCGACGATGGGTGTGACGCAGACGGCCTGGGCCCCGCCTAGCTCGAAGAGCTGGTCGACGAAGGGTTGGAGCTCGTTGTCCTGGCCTTCGATGGCGTGCCCTTTTTGGAACGCCATGGGCTGTTTGGTTTCGCGTGCGGCGTCGGCGATGGTGCGGACGGCGTGGGCGAGGGTGGCTTTGGGGTTGGGGTCGATGGCGTCGGAGAACCAGGCTTTGGGTTTTCTGGGCCAGAAGCCGACGACGGCGGCTCGCTGGGCCTTGAAGAGCTGGCGGGCGCCCTGGGCGAGTTCGTGGGCGAAGGCGTCGGGCTTCTCGATGCGGCCGAGGTTCTTGAGGAGTTCGAGGAGGGCTTTGTAGTGGGTGGCGGAGCGTTCGACGAGTTCGGATTGTCGGTGTCCGAGGTGTTTGCCGATGGTTTCGGCGGCGGTCTGGCAGAAGCCGACGTAGTCGCGATAGACCTTGGGGTCGAGCTCGTCGGGGTAGATGATCTGGAGGACGCCGAGGCGTTTTTTGCCGGCGGAGATGCCGAGGTAGAACTGAACCGTGTTCCCCAGTCCACAGGCCTGGAACCCGAGTTCGCCTGGGGGGACGATGACGGCCTGTGCGGGGTCGGTCCAGGATTTTCGGAGGGCGGTGGCGACATCGCCGATGGGCTGGTTTTTCTCGTCGAGGATTTTTCGGGCGGGGTCGCCTTGGGCGGCGACGGCGCGGTAATCACGGCCTTTGGGGTCGGCTCCGAGCCAGACGACGCCCGCTGCGGCTTCGGTGGATTCGAGGATGAGTTTGAGGGCGTGTCTGGCGACGTCGGTGGGGGTGGTATCGGTGGCGCGGGACAGCTGCTGGAACTGGTCAAGCGCCTGCTGAACGGCGAGCCTGGCTTGATCGGTCGTTTTCTGCATGGAGGGGGGCTCGCGCCGGAGCATGAATGTTGTTCGCGCTCGGAGTGCTGCGAGGGTTATTGAACCTCAGGGTGCTACGGATGTCAACGACTGTGGTTCATGTTTTTTGTGGGTGGGGGTTTAGGGGTTTGGCGGGGGTGTTTGTGGCGCGTTGGTGGAGAACGGTGTTTCTTGACACTGGTGGTTGGGCATGTTTAGCTTTAGTGAGACCTCAATCGTGTCCGCGAAGGCCGGTCGAGTTTTTTTTAAGGGGCGTGATTTGTTGTGTATCGCCCTCCTGCCTGGCAACTACCGCCCGAGCCATCCTTCTCCGCGCTCAACGTGCCTTCGCGGGTCGAGCCTCAGCCGGTCTTTGGAGACGGATGGATTTCTGAACTGCATCGTTCAATTCGTGGCCTGGTAGCAGACTGAAAGGTGTGCCCGTGTTCTCACGTCAAAAACGTCGTTCGGCGCTGAAGAGACGGTCGGAAAAACGGAAGCAGAAGTCTTTGGCGGCGAAGGGCGGCAACGACGCTCTGGCTGCGCCTGCTGCTGCGCGCCTGCAGCTGGAGGCTCTGGAGCCTCGGGTGTTGCTGACGACGCTGGTGGGCGGGGATGTGTTTGTCTATCAGGACACGAACGACAACACGGTTGAGGTTCAGCTTGATGGCGACATCATCGTCGAGCTGATCGCGGCTCAGTACAACACGGCGACGGGTCAGATCGAGCTTGGCAGCATGCCGGGTGTGATCGAGAGCAACGACCTGATTCCGGGGCGTAACTCGTCGAACATCAGCATTTTTAATGACGACGGGGCGGACGTCAGCGGCAACTTTGGCGTGCTCAATGGTTCGTTGAACGGTGGTATTGGCTCGACGGTTCAGAACTCGACGGCGGTTATCGGGAACGATGCGGGCGTGGCGAACTTTGCGTCGCCGGACCCGGATGAGACGGATCTGCAGGCGCTGGCGACGCTTGACGTGGGGCTTGCGCAGACGCCGGCGACGGCGACAAACACGATCCTTTCGGCGTTGACGGGGACGACGGGTGCGCTGCCTGGGCGGGGCGCGACGTTTGCGTTTATCAGCGGTGAGGTTGAGGTTCCTCCCCTCACTCCGGACGCCGATCCGACCACCGAGAACGCGGTGTTCCTGGTGCAGATTGATACCGCGCAGGGAGCAGCGAACCACCAGGTGGTGGCTCGGATTGATGGGGCGATCAGCGCGGAATACGGGATTGCACCGGAGGAGTTTGGCGAGGTGGTGGTTCGTGCGGCGGACTTCAACCCGCTGGACGGCAAGCTGTACTTCGTGACGGAGGCGACGGACGCTGACGAGGTGGAGCGGGACCATCTGTTTGCTATCAACTTCCAGGCGGATGCGGCGAACGCGGTTGAGAGCGTGTTGAATCTGGAGCTGCCTGGGGGCTCGGACCCGCCGAGTTTGATTGACGGCGTTGGCGGGACGTTTGTGTCGTCGCTGGCGTTTGACCGGACGGCCGACGGCGCGCGGCTGGTGATGTGGGTGACGGATGATGATGGGGATGCGGGTGGTTATCTCACGGAGCTGTTTGTTGATCCTGCGACAGGGGGCGTCGGGCTGGTGGACCCTGCGGGTACGGCGACGGTGCCGCCTATTCTTGCGCGTCTGGTGGACCCTGCGTCGGTGGGGGATGGTGATCCTGAGTTCCTGTCGTCGATCACGGGCATCGAGTTCTTCCGCGACGATGCGTTGGCGGCAGAGCAGTTTATTTATCTGGTGGATGGGGATGCGGGGCTGCTTTATGAATTAGATATTCTGGCAGCCGAGGCTGCGCCTGGTGAGGCTGCGCCCGCTGACACGTTCCGGCTGATGGGTGTGACGACGGATGGCGACCCGGATGAGCCATCGGGTGAGAGCATTGGGGGCATGTCGTTCGATCCGACGACCATCAACCCGTTCACGGGCGATCCTGGTGTGTTCTTCGCGACGGACACGGAGACGGACAACCTGATCATTCTGGATCAGCGGTTCCGTCCGACGACGGATGCGAGCACGGGTGCGCAGCTGTTCATGATCTACATCGCGAAGGGCGATGCGGAGGAGGGGCGGATCCGTTTCGCGGTTCGTGAAGACAACATCATCGACACCACCGACGATCGGACGGTGAATCCGTACAGCGGCGATGGCGGTTACAGCTGGGAGATTGTTGCGAACGAGCCGGGCGTGGAGACGATCGATCAGCAGGGTGCGGGCGGGGTGTTTGTGGGGACGTTGCTGCTGCCTGAGGACGACGATCCGGTCAACATTCTGGCGACGCCTGGGCTGCTGCCGAATCCGTTCGATGGGGAGGTTCCGGACTTTACGCTGCTGCCTGAGTTTTATGGCGGGCCGCGTTATGACATCGATGGTGATGGTTCGCTGACGGCGGCGGATCACGTGCTGATTCCGGGTGCGCAGATCACCGAGAGTCTGTGGGAGTTTATTGATGGGAGCCTGGTGGGCTCTCTGATCGGTAACAACCTGGACATCATCGGCGAGGCGTCGATCAGCAGCGATGGTCGTTTCCTGGCGGTGGTGGACGTGGATGGTTTGGACCAGAACGCCAACGCGGTGGGGGATCAGCTGGCGATCATCGACTTGCAGACCAATACGGTGGTGCAGGGTCCGGTGAATGTGGTGGATGCGGCGTCGGGTCAGACGCTGCGTGGGATTCAGGGTCTGGACTTCGGGGACCGTGATGGCGACGGGGTGGATGAGCTTTACGCGATCTACGACACGTCATCGACGGGTGGTGGTTCGGCGGTGCTGGGCACGTTCAACGTGGACGCCAATGGTGTGTTCACGGGTGTGTTCACGGGCAGCTCGACGATCACGCGTGAGGCAAGCACGCCGCCTTCGACGGCGCAGACGGCGGCGGACGATGTCACTATCACGTTGCGGAACGGTGACACGATCAGCGTGGATCTGGACAGCATCGATCTGGTGTCGGGCAGCGTGCAGTCGCTGTTGGATCTGTTCAATAACGACGCGGAGAATGCGTCCGGCTTCCTTGAGGTTCGGGGCGGGAACGCGAATCTCGGGCAGCTGAGCAACCTGGATTTCTCGCGGCTTGAGTTCATTGATCGGAGCACGCCGCTGACGGTGACGGACACGGGGACGTCGACGCTGGGGCTGGCCTTGGGACTGGTGGACCCGAACCTGACGCCTCTGAGGGGCGAGGACGGGCGTGACCTTGGTAGTCAGGGCGAGTTGCCCGATGGCCAGATTTCGTCGGGTGTTGATTTCGGTGACCTGGCGGTGCGGATGGTTTTGGGGACGCCGCTGGGTGATCTCGACAATGGCAGCGGCGAGGCTTTGTTCACGGCGACGGGTGTGAACGCGGCGTTGACGAATGGTGCGGGGACGGTGGACTTCACCATCAGCACGCGTGACGGCAGTTCGTTCGAGGTGGATCTGGACGGGGCTGCTTTCGCGGCGTTGACGGATGCGAGCACGGTTGACGATCTGATCACGGCGTTGAATGGTCTGGCCGACACGGCGTCTTCGACGACGCTTGGCGCTGAGACGGACATCACGATTGATGCTCAGGGTCGGCTGGTGATCGCGGACACGAGCACGTTTGACGGGACGAGCGAGTTCAGCGTGACGCTGGGCACCAATGCGGGTGGTGTGGCGGACGCGAATGTGGCGGCGAGTGTTCTGGGTCTGACGACGACGACGGCGACTGAGTCGACCGGGACGGTGGCGCGGATCGATGGGGCGGCGATCGACAGCGTGAACGGCAACCTGCAGGTGAGTGATGACACGCCTGTGGCTGCGCTGCTGGTGAATCAGGGTGGGAATCTGGTGCCGGTCACGTTCAACACGGGCGCGGACCTGCAGATCACGGGTCAGGATGGGGTGGCGCGTGACATCACTGTGAACGAGGCGGGGACGCTGAATGATCTGGCGACGCTGGGTGCCATCACGGCGAACTTCACGCTGGATCTGTCTGCAGGCAACGAGGTGGCTCTGACCGACGATACGGCGGCGGGCACGGCGTTCACGATCGATGACCTGGCTGGTTCGGACTTTGTGAACGTGCTGTTCGGCGTGACGGGCGGGACGGTCACGGACAACGGCGCGGGTGACGATGTCACGACGGACGTGGGCGGGATTGTGACGACGATCCCGGTTGACGTGGCGGGTCAGACGTTTACCTCGGCGTCGCCTCTGAGTGCTTTGTTCAGCGGCGGCTCGAATGTTGCGGGGGTGCAGGCCTTTGCGATCGATGCGTCGACGGGCAGCGGTTTTGTGATCGACAACGGTTCGTCGGTGGGGGTGACGCTGGTCGAGTTTGATCTGTCGTCGGGCGAGGTGATTCGTGCGGGCCAGATGCCGACGCTGTTCGGTGGCATCACCCTGCAGAACGCGATCGGCTCGATGGACTTTGGTGGCGACGGCGTTCTGCGGCTGCACGAGACGTTGAACGGTCGGATGCTGGACGTGGATGTCAGCAACTTTCGGAGCGATGACCTGACGGCGTTGGGTGTGACGGTGACGGGCGTGCAGCGGATCGCGATCGATCTGCAGGACGGCACGACCGATCTGATTGTTGATCTGACGGGTGTGACGACGCTTCAGGGCGTGGTTGACCAGATCAACTTTGTGACGGGCGGGGACGTGACGGCGTCGGTGGGTCCGACGAGTTCGCTGACACTGATCGACAACACGGCGGGCGGCGGGACGTTTGCCATCCGTGATGACATTGGCGGTCTGGCGGGGGCGCTGAACTTTGCGATCACGGACGGTGATCTCAACGATGGCAGCGCGACGACCGGTGTGATTCAGGGTGGGGCGAACTTCACGCAGATTCAGGTGGGCACGCGGGTGCAGACCTCGGACGGAAGCCTGGCCCCGAGCATCGGTGCGATCACCTTCAATCCTCAGACGGGTGAGTACCTGGGGCTGGACAACGCGGTCTCGATCCAGCGGCTGAGCGACGGTAATGAGGCGACGTCGAACGAATCGGCGGCGCTGATTCGTCTGCTGGGCGATGAGAATGGTGATGAGCAGGGTCAGAGCCTGCGTGATTTCTGGGTGGGCGGGACGGTGACCGGGGTGGTGGACATTTCGGGGTCGGTGGAGTCGCTTTACATCGGCTGGCTGGTGACGGGTGATGGCGGGGGGCTGCCGAGCCAGGCGGGTGCGAACCTGTTCACGGACAACTTCAACGTGGCGGGTGACATCCGTGAGCTGGTGACGTCGGCTTCGGTGGGTGGTTCGATCGCGCTTGAGTCGCAATTCAACCTGTTGCCGGTGTTTAATCCGGGCACCGAGATCACGGTGGGCGGGAAGCTGGGTCGTGTGGTGGTGGGTCTGCCTGACGCGGGCTTCTACGGGACGCTGGATGTCGTAAATCCTGTGAGCTTTGATAACGGTCTGAACGCGAGCGATCTGCCGTTCTCTGAGATCGAGGGCAACCAGGACACCTCGACCAACCCGGTGACCAATGCCTGGACGCTGGGCGGGGCGTTGACGCCTAACGCGACGTTCTTTGCCGGTGATGGCCGTTTCTCGAATGATTCCTTTGAAGCAGCGGAGCCGTTGGGTGGCCTGCGTTTTGGCGGGGTCGATGGATCGGATTCGATTCAGGTTCTGGGGCAGTTGCTTTCGAGTACGGATAACAACGACTTTGTTGACTACTACAGCCTTGGGCTGCTCGCGGGCCAGACGATTTCGATCCAGCTGACTGGCGGGCTGGCGGTGGGCGTGTTTGACCCCGACAACCGCCTGGTGGCCACGAATTACAACGAGATTGAGTTGGTCAGGAAGTTTGATCAGCTCTTCCAGTACACGCCGACGACGGCAGGCGAGTACCGGATTGCGGTGGCCGATCCGACAGACAACCCGGAAGCTTTGTTCACAGATGATGGCGATCTCGTTGATGCCGAGTATGAGTTGCTGGTCTTCGGTGTGGGTGATCTTGGCTTGGGTGGTGTTGTAGCTGGGAACGTCGTGGGTCAGCAGGGTGGTTCGGTGGTCGGCGCGGCTCCGCCAACGATCCAGACGCTTCGGGGGGACATTGGTGCCATTCGTTCGGACACGAATCAGACTGCGGCGTCGTACTTCTCGGCGGCGGGCAACCTGAGGTCGATTGACTCGGCGGATGACATCGGGCGTCGTGTCGGCACGCTGATCGATGGGGCGGGGATTTCGATTTTTGCTGGTGGTGATCTGGGGCTGGTTCGATCTCTGCTTCCGGGCGGTCACTTGCAGATCGTGGACTCGTTCGTGGGCGGCGATATTCAGGTTGTTGATGCGGCTGGTCTGTTCACGGGACGGCTCGTTGCCAACGGGGGGCTTGGTGTTCTGCGAGCCGATGCGATCAATGGTGCTGGTGCCGATGGCGAGGAACCGGATCGTTTCCCGACCGCGATTCGTGTGAATGCTGACGATTCGCGCGACGGCGATGGTGTCATTGATCTGATTGATGTGGCCGGCAACCTCGGCAACATTGATTCGGGTGGCCCGCAGATCGATACGGGTTTTGGCGGGAACGTCCGCTACATGCGTGTGGGTGGCGAGATTTTCCAGGACGCCTTCTACGCACCGGGTCAGTTTGGCGAGTTCCGGCTGGTTGATGGCCAGGCCGTGACCATTGTGGACGACAGTGGTTCGGAGATCCGTGTGACGCCTGTTGACACGGATGAAGACCTCCCGATCGATGACGAAGAGAACGAGGCGTTTCTGACGTATCGCACTTTTGGTATTCGGTCGGGTGGTGCGGTGCTGGTGGATGTGAAGAGCACGGGCGGGATTTCGATCACCGGTAACAGTGGCGGGACGGGGGCTTCGGCGGAGGTCGGTTCGATCATCGCAAACGGGCTTGGCCGTCCTGTGCTCTTCAATAATGAAGAGGGTGGCGGGAACGCGGTGCTGGTGGAGTCGACGGGCGATCCGGTCAGCGGCGCTGTGTCTTCGGATGACTTGCGTGACCTGCTGGTGACGATTGGTGGTGGCATCAACAACCCGGTGGACGTGTTCTATATCGGCTTTGATGACGATCAGAACGGCAGCGAGGGTGAGCGTGGCCGGTTCACGACCATCAGCAACAACACCGGCGGCGAGATAGTCAACATTGAGGCGACGTCGATTGGTTTGTTGAGCAGCCGTGGGAACATCGGATTTGGCACCAGTCAGGGTTCGGCGGCGGCGGTTGAGGGCTTTGTGCTGGGTGATGAGCTGGTCAGCCCTGAGGTTTTCCAGGTTGTCAACGACCCGCGTAATGGTGTGGTGAGTGGTTCGATCGTGACCGTTCGGTCAGAGCAGGCGCTGGGCAACTTCTTTGTCACGGGCATCGTTAACAGTGTGACGGCGAATGCGGGACGGGTGGACAATCCCGATGTGTTTGAGGGTCTACAGGGCGCGTTCATTGTTGCTGACGATCAGCAAAGTGAGATTTTCAACGGGAACATCTTCCGGATCGATGTGGGCGAGGGCATTCTTGACTCGGGCAGCGGTGACTTCGCCAGGGCGGGCCTGTTTGCCTTGCCGCGTGTTGATGGTGGCACCATCATTATCGGTAGCGGCGCGATCGGTGAGATCGTTGGCCGCGATGCAGCGATCTACGGCGACATCTACGCGACCATTGCGATTGGTAGCATCACCCTGACGGGTGACAGTGTGATCTCGGGGGCGGACATTCTGGCGGGCGTGCCATCGCCGTTTACCACGCTCGAGTTCATCGACAACACCCGCTCGATTAACATTGGTTTCGCGGACGGGGAGTCGGTGTTTCTTGACAGGGATCTCAGCTCGGTTTCGCTTGGTGAGCGGTTGCAGCCCGGGCTGAATCGTCTGACGATCAACGGCACGGGTGGAATCATCGGTTCTTACATTGGCTCCGGCCTGATGGGTCGGATCGATGTGAACAACGGCTTCGGTATTTTCAACAGCATCATTGCTTCGCCGGGGATTGAAGGTTCGATCGAGCGGGTGGAGGTGGATGGTTATGGGTTGCGCGGGACGCTGGTGTCGGCGACCGGTGACATCCGGAACGTGATCGCGACGGGTCGGGGTGAGCAGCTGGCTGTGACGGAATTCAGCACGATCGTGCGTGAGAGCGAGGTCGTGGTGGCCGACTCGGCGACGGGTCTGCAGTTCAACCCGTTCAGTGGTGATCTGGTGGATCGTTACAACGATCTGCACCGTTATCTGGGCACGAGTCCGTTGACGCCAGGCGTGACGGATCTGGATACGGCGGGTGTGATTGACTCGTCGATCATCCAGACGGGTGCGGACGTGACGGGTGAGATCCGTGCGTGGCAGGTTCTTTCGACGCTGGACGGCAGCGATTTCTTCCCGTTCCTGCCTGTGATTGTGCTTGATGAGTTTGAGGGGATTCTGGCTTCTTACAGCTACATCAACGTGGCGGGTCGGCTGAACAGCCTGGACATCACGAGCAATGCGGCGAAGCTGACGTCGGTGCATGACGTATCGCGGGCGGCGGGTCTGGACCTCGGGACGACGCTGAGCGACGTATCGATTGCGGGGTTGTCGGTGACGGCGGGTGAGCTGGGTCGGTTTACGCCTGGCGCGGACGTGGTGGGTCTGAACCTGAGTGTGTCGGGTGAGATCCGTACGCTTCGGTTTGAGAACAACGTGCTGTCGCTGCCGAACGTGTCGCCGGTGCTGGTGTCGTCGATCGAGGCTCGTGGCAACTCGGGTCAGATCGGGACGCTGATTGTGGGTGGGGATCTGCAGGCGGACGTGACGTCGCGGAATGACATCAGGAAGGTCGACATCGGTGGCGACCTGACGGGCACGATCTCGGTGCTGTCGCCTGATATCCGCGGCCGAGGTCTAGGGACGTTCCTGCTGGACGGCTCGCTGATTGACGGTGGTCTGGACATCAATGGTGATGTGGGCCGGATCGTGATCGATGGTGCGGTGGGTCAGGAGCGCACGACGATCAGCCCGGTTCCGGATCAGCTGCTGATCCGCGGCGACCTTGGCTCGTTTACTTCCGGCAAGCGGGTGGATGGTGCGAACATGGCCCTGGACCTGGTGGTTCTGGGTGATCTGCGGACATTTGATGTGTCGGGTCGGTTCACCGGCGATGTGTTTGTGAGCGGCGATCTGTCGCGGTTCACGGTTCGCGGCGACTCGGTGACTTCGGGTGGCACGATCATCGGGACGAGCATCGGCGATGTTGGTGTGACGGTGGGTGGAACCCTTGGCAGCGTGACCGTGACTGGCGGTGATGTGGGTGATGGCCAGTCGGACGGCAACTCGGACACCGAGACGGATCGTGTGCGGTTTGTGGCGGGTGAGGGCGTGGGCCGGTTCACGGTGACGAACGGCAGCGTGCTAGAGGACGTGACGGTTTCGTCGTCGCTAGGCGATATCGCTGCGATCGTGGTTCGGAATGGTGATTACCTCGGTCATGCGATTGCGAACGCTGGAGCGATCCGGTCGTTCACGATCAGCGGGTCTGACTTTGGTGGTCTTTTGACGGCGCGTGAGCTGGGTCGCTTCTCGATCGCCGGGTCGGTGCTGACGGGCGCCGAGATTGACATGGAAGAGGCCGGCTCGGTGACGGTTGGCGGGGATGTGCAGACCGGCTCGCGGGTTGCGTTTGAGCGTGCGAGTTCGCTGCGTGTCGGTGATGATCTGAGTGGTGTGGTGCTGGTCGAGGATGGCGGCGGCCGGTTCTCGCTGGACGTCGGTCGTGACCTGACCGGTCAGGTGTTTATCGGCGGTGATGCGAGCGTATCGGTGCGTGGCGATTTCACGTCGGATGTTTCGCTTCCGCTTAGCACGCCTTTGACGGATCTTGGGATTGAGCCTTCGGTCGGATCGACGATCGAGATTCAGCTGCGTGACGGTTCGCCTGCGGTGCAGGTGAATCTGGCGGGCGTGAACACGCTGGCGCAGTTGATCGAGCGGATCGAGACGACGGTTCCGTTTGTGAGTGTTGCTATTGATTCGGACCAGGAGGGGCTGGTCCTGACGGACGCTTCGCCGAACAACGGTGCGACGTTCTCGGTCAGTGATGTTGGCAGCGGCGAGGTGGCGTTGTCGCTGGGGATCCGTACGGCGGATGGTGGTGCGGGCGACCGTGACAACAGCGCGAACGGCGTGATTGATGGCGGGACGATTGGTTTCGGTCTGGTTGAGAGCACGACGCTTACGAGCCTTGGGGCTCAGGTGGCGACGGCAACGGACGTGCGTGTGACGCTTAGCAACGGCGCTGCGCTGGACATCTCGCTGGCCGGTGCGACGACGCTTGACGAGGTCATCAACCTGCTTGATAGCGCGAGTGCTCAGCTGTCGGCGGCGCTGGATGCGACGGGTACGGCGATCGAGCTGACCGACCTGACGGCGGGTGGCACGACGTTCTCGGTGCAGAACGCGGTGGGCTCGTCGATGGCGACGCGCCTGGGTCTGGTGGCCGCGGATGGCGGTGCAGGCGACCTTGACGGTGCGGATAACAACGTGATTCTCGGGGCTCGTCTGACCGAGGCGCTGGTGTTCGTGGATGGCGATGTGAGCCGGGCGACGTTCGGCGGTGTGCTTAACGGCAATCTGTTTGCTTCGGGTGAGCTGGGTCGTCTGACGGCTGATGCGATTGACGCTGGCGTGGTCACGGCGGGCCAGGACATCGGGACGATCGTTGTGCGGGGCGATGTCGATAATGCGTTGGTCCAGTCCGGCATCCTGCCTTCGGTTGATATTGACCGTGTGGCGATTGAGCTGGGCTCTTTGATTCCAGCGCAGTCGATTGTTCTCTTTGATCCGGCTTCGGGCACGGATGCGTCGCGTGGCGAGTTGTCGAGTTTCTCGGCGGCGAACGTGAGCTCTTCGGTGCTGGCGGCTGGTGGTGAGTTCGGGACGCTGCGTGTCTCGGGTGCGTTCACGGACAGCTCGGCCTCTTCGGGCATCGTGTTTGGTGTTGAGAGTGTTCGGTCGGCTTCGGATGATGCGACGCCTCTGAACTCGGCGGCGGAGCAGAACGCGGCTCGCGGTGCGGGCGGCGATCGTGTGTTGACGCATGGCGATTTCCGTTCGGCGACGATTGGCGGGGCGATCACCAACAGTTCTGTCACGGCGGGTGTGGACCCGGGTGATGATGGCGCGTTCGACGCGACGACGCCTGTGCTGGCGGGTGCTCCTGCTGCGAATGACAGCAACGTGCACACGTCGACCACGGGCGGGCAGAGCGAGCTCGGCTCGCTGCGTGTGGGCAGCTTCGACGGGGCGAGCCTGGCGCTGGCGGATACGTCGATCGGCAATACGAACCTGCCGGGTGGCCAGCAGTCGCTGTTCACCTTCACGGTGGCGGGTATCGATGGCGAGGCAGGCAGCCCGATCGCGGCGCTTCCGGGGACGCTGATTGGTACGGCGACCAGCGGTTCGCCTGTGGTGGTGACGGGTGCGAGCGGGACGGTGATCGTGCGTGCGAGCAACGGCGCGACGGTAGAGGTTTACGACGACAGCGCGGCCGATGATGTGATCGATGCGCTGGTCATCACCGGTGGCGCGTCGAACGCATCGGTGACGGTGGTGGATGGCACCTCGGACGCGGCGATCTGGGACATCGAGCGTATTCTCAGCGACGATGATGTGAGCCTGAACAGCTTCGAGTTCGAGGGCGAGGTGGTTGGTGATGACGCGGCTGCGGGCGTGGATGTCTGGTTCGACAGCGGCCTGCGCACGCTTGAGCTTGGCGGTTATGCGGGCGTGATGGCGGGCACGCTGAACGGGCAGATCGGCGGCGATGTCTCGACGCTGGCTTTCGGCAGTCTGGGCAGCGGCAACCTGACGATTGGCGGGGAGGTCCGGCGGTTCGATCTGGATGCCAGTTCTGACTCGCCGATCTTCGGGACGTCCGAGGTGGCGCCTTCGGGCAACGTGACGGCGCTGAACTTCTCGCCGGGCGGCGTGCTTTACACCTTCGACGGCACGACGGGTCTGCTGCAGACGACGACTGGCGGGACGACGTCGGTGCGTGTTGATGTGACGGACACGCTTGGCGCGGGCATCGACATTGATCCGGGTGAGACCGTGACGGTGTCGCTGCGTGACGGCGATCCCGATATCACGATCAACCTGTCGGGCGTCTACGACGTGCAGGACCTGATCGATGCGTTCAACGAGCAGTCGTTCCGGCTGGTGCTGGATGGCTCCGGCAACCCGGTGCGTGATGCGAGCGGTCAGGTTCAGATCGATACGTCGATCGGCGATAGCGGCCAGCTGGTTCGTGCGTCACTGAATGCCGACGGCAATGCTCTGGTGTTTGAGGACCTGAGCACGAACAACGCGAATCCGTTCCGGATCCGGGTCGATGACCCGACGTCTGATCTAGCGACGGTGCTGGGTCTGGATGTGACGGATGGCGGTGTGGGCGAGGGCGCTGCGGACGGCGATACGATTCTGGGTCGCGAGCTGGTGCCGGGTGGTCTTTCGACCAGCCTGTCGGCGTTGCTGGGACAGACTTTCAGTGGCACGCAGCGTGTGGTGATCGACCTGCAGGATGGCAGCAGCGGCCTGCTGGTTGACCTGACGGGTCAGACCACTGTCGAGGGTGTGGCTCGGGCCATCGAAGATCAGACCGATCAGCGTGTGAAGGTGTTGCTGTCGAGCGGTTCGCGTCTGGTGCTGATCGATCAGACGACCGGTGCCGGTACCTTTGCGGTGGCCGATGCGGTGGGCGGCCTGGCCACGGCGTTGGGTATCGAGGCGGTCGATGGCGGTGGTGCGGACAACGACGCGATAGCCGGTCGGATTACGGGCACGGGTGTGATCAGCACGGCGACGACGCTGGCCGCGTTGGACGTGAATCTGTCGGGCAATGAGATCCTGTCGTTCGATCTGGGCGATGGTCAGACCGGTTTGCAGATCAACCTGACGAACTTCACGGTGAACACGATCGGTGATCTTCAGGACGTGATCGCCAACACGGCCGGCGCGAATGGTCTGGCCCTTGAGGTGCAGACGGGTGCGGATGGCGAGCGGTTCCTGCGGCTGGTCGATAACGGCGGCGGCGCGGGCGTGCTGCGGGCCAGCGATCTGGTGGGCACGCTGCTGACGGATCTGGGTCTGGCTGGCTTTGATGGCGGGCCGACGGATGCGGACGCTGCGGCCGACGACGCGATTTCGGGCAGCCCGCTGCTCGGCAAGAACGCTTCGCTGGTGGACACGGGTCTGCTGTTTACCGGTGATCAGACGCTTGACGTCGATCTGACGGATGGCAGCACGGTGGGCGTGACGCTGACCGGCGTGACCACGCTCAAGGGTGTCATCAACGCCTTTGAGACGGCGGGTGTGGGCGGGATCACGGCTGGCTTCGATGTGGATGGCCGTCTGGTGCTGCTCGACAACTTGGGTGGCGGCAACCCGTTTGCTGTCACGGAGACGGCGGGCGATGCGGGCGTGGCTCTGGGGCTGCTGCCGCCTGGCGGTCCTGGCGCGGCGGATGGCCTGATCACAACGCTTCCGATCACAGAGGTGGTGACTTCGGGCACACGGCTGGCCGATCTGGGTATCGGCACGGCGGACCAGGTATCGATCACGCTGAATCTGCGTAACGGCAACCAGCAGGTGGTTGATCTGGCGGATGCGACCACGGTTGAAGAAGTGATCGTGGCGATTAACAGCCAGACGAACAATCTGGTGTCGGCTCAGCTCGCGGGCGGCGGACGGTTGGCGCTGATCGACAACAGCACGGGCGCGAACGCGTTCACGGTGTCTGACAACGTCGGCATCCTGGCCGTGCAGATGGGCATCAACGCGACCGACGGTATCGCGAACGACACGGATGGTCGGATCGACGGTGTGATCGTCGGGCAGACGATGCTCGAATCGTCAACGCGGCTCTCGACGCTGGGCATCGACCCGGCGGGCGGGGCGGTGGACATCGATTTCCGTGATGGCACGACGCTGACCAACATCGATCTGTCCGGTGCAACGACGCTGGTCGAGGTGCGTGATGCTCTGGCGGCGGCGACGTCGAACCGGGTGAGCTTCACGATCACGGCTGATGGTCGTCTGCTGATGACCGATAGCAGCTCGGGTGGTGGCGGGACGTTCAGCATCAGCGACAACGGTGCGAGCACGATCGCGCGTGACCTGGGTATCGCCAGGACGGCCGACAGTCCCGCGGATGGCGACATCCTGGGCGGGCAGCTGCTGATTGGCGGGGCGCTTCCTGCTGACGTGCTGACGAGCCTGAGCGGTGCGCATGGGTTTGATATCAACGTGCGGTCCGGCGGCACGATCAGCGTGGCCTTTACGGATGCCAACACGTTTGGCGAGGTGATCGACGCGATCAACACGGCGGCGAGTGACTCGGCGGTGCGTGCGGCGGACGGCGGTAACGCGGTGGTTGCCCGTATCACGGCGGATGGCCGGGTTGTGCTGACGGATCGGACCACGGGCCCGAACGCGTTCGGGCTGGTTGACGGGGCCGGTACGCCGGTGGCCGACCTGGGTCTGACGTCTGACAACTCGCTCGCGGCGAATGTGATTCTCGGTGACAGCCTGTTTGAGATCGATGCGGATCAGGTGAACCTGGCCGACTTTGGTATCTCGATCGAGGCCGGCGATTCATTCACGATCACGCAGACGGACGGTGACGATCTGGTGGTGACCTTCGGCGTGGCTCCGGTGACGCTGCAGGACCTGATTGATGAGGTGGACACCGATACGTCGAGCGAGACGGTTGTGTCGCTGGGTGCCGAAGGGCGTCTGGTCTTCACGGATGCGTTGAACGCGGGTGTTGAGTCGTATCGTGTCTTCACGGCGACGACGGATACCGGCAATGTGCTTGAGCAGCTCGGCATCGAGGCCAGCGACGGTGGCTTTGGTGACACCGATGGCGGCAGCGACGATGTGATTCAGGGCACGTCGGTGTTCCTGTCGAGTTCGCGGTTGTCTGAGGTGGGTGTTGCTGGCAGCGGTGCCGAGGAGATAGCGATTGGGCTGGCCGACGGCAGCCGTTACATCGTGGATCTTTCGGACGCGGTGACGGTTGGCGATGTGATTACGGCGATCGAGTCGCAGACGAATGATGATGTGTCGGTGGTGATCTCCGGTAGCGATCGTTTGCTGCTGACTGATGAGACAGCGGGTGCCGAGGCGTTCACGGTGGCCAACCTCAGCGGTTCGCCGGCGAGCGATCTGGGCATTCTTGTGGCGGGCGGGACGACGGGTGCTCTGGTCGAGGTGGCTGACGACCTGGGTCTGGCGATCGCGGATGGCGACCCCGGTGATGGGTCGGCGGCTGGTGACGGTGTGATCCTCGGCCCGGCGGTGTTTGGTGGCGGCTTCACGCTGTCGTCGCTGGGCATCGATCCGTCGGGTGGTGAGGTGCTCGTGACCTTCCAGGACGGTTCGACGGCGACGATCGATCTGTCCTCGGCGACGTCGATCGCTGACGTGGCGACGCTTCTTGATGCCGGTTCGGGCAGCAACCTGACGGTGACGGTCTCGAATGATGGTCGCCTGGTCATCACGGATGGCACGGCTGGCGGGACGACGTTCTCGATCGCCGATACGGCCGGCAGCACGATCGCGGCTGACCTTGGTATTGCGGTGGTGGACGGCAGTGCGGATGACACGCCGGCGGTGGCTGACGGTGTGATCGGCGGCGATGACATTCTGGCATCGGCGTTGACGCTGGCTTCGGTGGGCATTGATCCTGCGGGTGCCAACCTGGATGTGACGCTGCGGGACGGCACGACGCCTTCGATCGATATCTCTGGGGCGCTAACGGTTGAGGCTCTGGCGACGGCGCTGGGTGGCAGCGGTATCACGCTGACGGTGACTGTTAACGGCGAGCTCCAGCTGGTTGATGGTTCGGCCGGTGGTTCGACGTTCGCGATTGCGGACACGGCCGATGCGATCCTGGGTCGGGAGCTGGTGTCCAAGCTCGATCTGACCGATCCGCTGAGCTTCCCGGACGTGGGTGCTCAGATCGATGCGGGCGTGGATCTGCGGATCCAGCTGCGTGACGGTGGTCCGGCGTTGAACATCAGCCTGACCGATCTGCGAGGCGACGCGACGCTGTCTGATCTGGTGGATCAGATCAACAGCCAGGCCGTGCGTTACAGCACCGACATCAATGGCGTGCGTACGGTGGTGGCGTCGGGTCTGGTGACGGCTTCGATCGATGCTTCGGGTCGTCTGGTGCTAACGGATAACACGACCGGCTTCGGCGCCTTTGAGGTGCGGAGGACGTCTGCCACCGGTGGGCTGCTGGTTTCCAACGCGATGGCCGATCTCGGTTTGACCGAGGGCGTGTCGGTGATCGATGGCGGCGTGGATGACAATGACGGCTCGTTCAACGGCGTGATCGTTGGTGATGCGATCCCGGGTGCTTCGTCGGCGGATGTTCTGCTGTCGGCGATCCGCAGCCAGGTGGTGGGGCTGGATAACGATGGCGGCACGCTCTATGCCCTGATGGAGGGGCTGGACACGAACCCGTCTGAGATCATCGGCAGCCTGTTCACGACGACGGGTGCTGGTAGTGGCGGGTTGCCGCAGTCGCTGGATGTGGCTGCGATGGCGGCCAACAGTCAGGGTGAGATCTACGCGGTGGTTCGTGTCAACGGTGGTAGTGACACGCTGGTGCGTGTGAATGCCACGACGGGCCAGGCGGTGACGCTGGGCCTGATCGAGAACAACAACGGGACGCTCTATGAGGGTCACGTGGAGGCGTTGGCCTTTACGCCTGACGGTCAGCTGCTGACGGTGGTCAGCGATGCCGATGGTGTGGGCTCGCTGTTCAACGAACTGCAGGGTCAGGCGATTGGTGTCATGGACCTGTCGGACACCGATGGCGACGGGCGTGTGACGCTGCGTCGTCTGGATGTGGATGTGACGGGTGCGATCGATCCGATTGGTTTGCCGCTTCAGAATGTCGGCGGGATCCTGGCGAACCAGCTGGGTCTGGCGACGACGGACAACAACGCGCTGCGTGACGGCAGTGCGACGATCGGCACGATTCTGGGTCGGGACCTGCGTCAGTCGCTGACGGGTCTGGAAGACATCGAGGCTGATCTGGGCGTGACGCTTGGCGGTGGTGCGGACCTGACGATCACGATCGCGGATTCGACGCTGGGTTCGGGTGGCACGGGCATCTTCAACGTCGATCTGAACGATGCGTTGCTTGATGTGAACAACGACGGCATCCGGACGCTGAATGAGGCTTTGTCGTTCATCACTGAGTTTGTGAATGACGATGCCGGGCAGACGGTCATCGGTGCGTCGCTGAGCAGTGATGGCCGGGGCATCATTATTCAGGACTTCTCTCTTGAGGACGATCTGGCAGCGCCGTCCCCGCTGACGCTGGCGGACGCGGGTGCTTCGGATGTGGCGACGCTTCTGGGCGTGGCGTTCACCGAGGGCACGGGTTCTGACCGCGACGGCGTGGCGAATCAGATTCTTCAGGGTCGTGACATTCGGCTGGCGGCGACGGATGCGTCGTTGTTGACGGACCTTGGCATCACGTCGGACTTCAACCGCCTGATGAGCTACACGCTGCGTTCGGGTGCCTCGGGTGTGATTGACCTGACGGCGGCGACGACGCTGGGCGACGTGCGTCTGGCGATTGATGGTGTGGCGGGTCTGACGGCGACGATTGAGTCGCCCACGCAGACGGTGGCCGGTCTGAACGAGCGGATCACGAGTGCGCTGCAGGTCGTGGACGGTTCGGTGGCGGCTCCGGGCAACACGTTCACGCTGGGTGCCGGTCCGGTGGATGTGGCGGGGATTGCGGTGAACTCGCAGGGCGAGATCTTCGCGGTGCTGTCGGACAACCTGGCGGACACGGATCGTCTGGTGACGATCGATCCTTCGGACCGGAGCGTGCGGGATGCGGGTCTTGGCGACTCGCTGATCAAGGTGGATCCGAGCGGTGCGAACACGGACACGGACATCGCGGGCATCGGTTTTGATGCGAGCGATCAGCTGTTCGCCTTTGACTTTGAGACCAAGCAGGTGCTGCTGCTGGACACGGATGTCACAACGGTCGCTGAGGCCGTGGTGGTGGATGAGAACATCGGTCCGGATCCGGATGGCGACATCGAGGGCTTCTTTGTGGATGCCTCTGGCGGTCGCCACGGGACGCTGTTCTACGCCTTCGACCTGGTTGATGGCGACAACAACCTGGTCAACGAGAACGCCAACCTGCTCGTGTCGGGCGGCTTCGGGCCGATCTTCGGCACGGTGGATCCGACCAATGGCGAGTTTACGCGTGCGGCCTCGGTCGATGGCGGAGCGCGGGCGTTGGCCTTCGATTCGATCGGTGCAACGGCTGAGACCGATGCCTTCATCGTCACGGGTGAGGGCCGGTTGGTGCAGGTCAATGCCGATCCGCTTGACGATGAATATGGCGGCTTGATTGCTGACCTGGGTCGTGTCCGCGATGCGATCACGAACCAGTTGCTGACGATCACGGCGATTGATTTTGATGAGACCTCCAACCTGCTGGTGGGTCTGGATGCGACGCGTGGCCGGCTGGTGAGCATCGAGCTTGTCGACAGCAATGGCGACGGGGCGCTGGATGCTGCGTTGGCGAGCGGTCTGCTTCAGAACGGGGCGCTCAACGCGGCGTCGTTCACGTCGCTGGGCTACAACCCCGACCCGACGGTGCTGGGCATCGAGGCGGCCGGGACCAATGGCGAGATCGTTCCGATCGTGGCGGCGGGTGCGAGCGGGACGGACCGGCTGCTGGCCGATTCGTTCAGCCGGGTGACCATCGACGGCGATTTCAGCGGCCGGGTGCAGTCGACCGGGAACACGGTTGGCAGTGTTCGCGTGGATGGTGACTTTGGCGGTCTGTTCGAGTCGAACACTGAGATCAGGAACTTCACGCAGACCAGCGGCGACTTCTCGGGTGTGCTCTCGGCCGGCGATGAGATCGGCCGGGTGAACCTGCGGAACGCGATGACGTCCGGCTCGATCGTGGCCGACGAGGCGATCAAGAATCTCACGATCGGCGGCGACTTTGCTGGTGAGGTGATCACCGGCGAACTCGGGACGATGCGTGTCAGCGGTGCGGCGGCCAGCGGCTCGGTGATCCTGGCCGACGAGCTGCGGAGTGTGAACTTCCGTGGCGTCTTCGACGGCAGCCTGACGGTGGGTGATGCCCGGTCGCTTCGTTTCGACGGCTTGGGCGCTAATGCCGAGATCCTGGTGGGCATGGATGTCACGAGTTTCAGGACCGGTGATACGGCCGACGGCAGCAGCGTGGTCATCGAAGGTGCCGCATCGACGGTGCGTGTCGATGGCACCCATGCGGGTCAGATCGCGACACAGGGCGAGGTTCGCTCGGCGAGCTTCCGCGGTCTGGATGGCGGTCTGTTCCTGGCGGGCACCGACCTTGGCCGGGTGACGGTCAGCGGTGACGTCTCGGGCAGCCTGATTTCCGCGGGGGTCTGGTTGGGTGCCGACGGCGTCTACAACACGGCTGACGACCAGATTTATGGCGGTGTGATTGATCGGGTCATGATCCGCGGCGATTACATCAACAGTGCGATCGTGGCGGGTGTCCTGCCGAGCGAGCAGTTCGGCCCGGGCATCCCGACCGATCTGCAGGCCTACACCGGCCAGCAGGATCGCTTCCTCCTGCTGGTTGATGACCTGGCGCCGGTCGATTCGGCCGAAGCCGGCGGTCTGCTGGAGAGTGGCATCGGCATGGTCAGCTTCGGGCAGGTGCTCGGCGCGGGTGCCGGATCGCAGCAGGCCTCGGTGGTGGCGGCGGCGGGCACGATCGGCGACCTGCGTGGCACGGGCGTGAACCTGCTGATCACCCGCGAGTACATCGATCGGATGAATGCTCCGACGGTGGTATCCAGCGGCTTCTTCGCACCGACGGACTCGCCGTTGGGTCTGCTCAACACAACGGCCTTCGTGCAGTTCAGCGAGCAGGTGCTTTCGTCGAGCCTGGTGCTGTCGCAGGACACCAACAACGACGGCGACCTGCTGGACGTGGACGATGTCCGCGGCAGCGTGGTGGTCTTCGATCCTGCGGACGGCAACCGGATTCTCGACTCGGATGATGGTCTGCAGCTCGCGCTCGATGTGATCGAGGATACGCGTGGCAACCTGCAGACGGTTCTTTACATCGTCGGCTTTGATGGCTTTAGCGGGACGGTCGAGGTTTCGCTGTCCGGCAGCCAGTCGGATCAGATTGTGCTTGACCGTTCGGGTCTGCGTTCGCTGCAACGCGATGCGGACAACAACGGTATTGCTGAGGTTGGCGAGGATGCCGCGGGCACGATCTTCGATGGCGATAGCGACGGCGTCGAGGGCGGTGGCTCCTCGATCCTGGCTCTGCAGACGATCGATGTGGCGAACGACTTTGGTCCGGGCGTGACCTTTGGCGGGTTCACGCAGGGCGTGGGTCTCAACCAGCCCGCGTCGACGGTGACCAGTGTGCTGGAGACGGCGGACGACATCGACATCTTCAGCTTCGATGCGAATGCCTTTGAGTTTGTGTCGGTTGAGCTGGATGTGCTTTCTACGCCATCTACGAGTGTCGGACTGTTCTACCGGGACACACAGGGCACTGACTCGCAGGCGGATGACACCTACGAGCTGGTGACCGAGTGGACCTTCACGCCGGCGGGCAGTGTCCAATTCGGCGCGGAGTTGACCGAGAGCGGGGAGTACTTTGTGGCGGTGGCCGGCTTCAGCGGCGCGTCCGAGTACAACCTGAGCGTGGCGCGGAGTACGACGGACACGGGTCTGCTGACGGCGATGCCGGGTCTGACGGTTCAGGACATCGCGTACACGAGCAACACGCTGGGCGAGAACGGCAACCAGCTCGGCTTCAACTCGCCGAAGCAGCTGGTTTACCTCAACTTCGATGGTGGCGTGGCTGAGTCGTTCGACGGTCAGGACGTGAGCTTCGCGGCGTTCGATGCCCGGCAGCTTGAGGACGGCCTGGCCGGCTTTACGCAGAGCATCATTGACCAGGCCGTCGATGCGGTTCTAAGCATCTATCAGAATATCCCGACCGGGACGACGCAGTACGACGGCAATGTGACGCCGACGCTGAACGTCGCCAACATCGGTGCCAATCTCTCGACCTTCGGTAGTGCGACGTCGGGTCTGTTTTTCACGACCTTTGATCCTGATCTCGTTGGGTTCTCTGGTGATTACACCGAGCTATTCATCGGTGAGGCTTTCTTTGGCGGCCCAGGTCTCCTCGGCATTGCTGAGAGTATCGATGGTCTGAACATGACCAAAGACGATAGGGCTCTGGTCTTTACTCAGAACTTCGCTGGGTTTGCTTCAGCTGTGGGTGCCAGTGACCGTGCTGAACAGTACGCCCGGGCGATTGGGAATGTGACGGCTCACGAGTTGGGTCACATTCTGGGTTTCAATCACTCCATGCGACAGCTTTTGGGCTTTGATTCCCAAGCCGGTCGACTCGATGACCCAGATAACGATCCATCGACCCTCGATAACTCGAACAGCACGACAGCACATCTGATGTCCGCTGGACCTAATCTCACACTCACGGACTTCACAGGTGGTTTGCTTTCCCTCGGCACGTCCGATCTTGAGCCATCAGAGTTCCCCGTGGGTGACATCGATACGGTGGACATGGTGCTCCGGGCTTTGGCCTGATTTACCATGGATTGGGTTTGAGATGACCTTGAGCAGGCGGGAATCAATTCTGGTTCCCGCCTGTTTTATGGATGCCGCGAAGGAAGTGACCGGCGACCGGTTTGTCTGATTGGAGCTGAGGTAGCTGATGCATTGGACGCGTGCTGGCTGGTGGGTGGGTCTGGTTTTGGTTGCCTGGCTCGGAGTTTTGGGGCCCGGGGCGGGGCAGGCTTATGGTCAGTTTGGGTTTGATGGGGAGATCGTGACGGCTCGGGCGGTGTGGCAGGATGGTCGGGCGCTGCCTGGGGACCAGCGGGCGTTGGCGATTGCGCTGGAGATCGCGGAGGGGTTTCACACGAATCCGAATGCCGAGGCGATGCCTGCGGACACGCCTTACATCCCGACGGTGGTGACGATCGAAGCCGGGGAGGGTTTGCTGGTGGGGGCGGTGGCTTATCCCGAGCCGGAGATGATCGAGGTGCAGTATTCGGCTGAGCCCCTGGCGTCGTTCAAGGGGCAGGTGGTTCTGCACGTGCCGGTGGTGGTGGCAGACGATGCGGCGGCGGGTGTGCGGGAGGTATCGGTTTCGATCTTCTATCAGGCGTGTAACGATCAGGTTTGTTTTGCGCCGGCGACGCTAGTGGTGGAGGCGCCTTTGGAGGTGCTGGAGCGGGGGGCGGATCTGGAGCCGATGCCCGGTGAGGCGGGGCTGTTCGCGGGGTTTGATCCTTCGACGTTTGCGTCGGTCTATGAGGGTGGGGAGGCGGCGGTGGCGCGATCGGGGGAGTCGCTGCTGCGGAATGACCTGTTGGGCTTGGAGTTCACGATCGACACGGGCGGATTGGTGGGTGTGGTGTTGGTGTTGGCGGTGGCGTTCGGGGCGGGGGTGCTTTTGAACGTGACGCCTTGTGTGTTGCCGGTGATTCCGATCAAGGTGATGAGTCTGCACAAGGCGGCGGGTGATCGGAAGCGGGCGTTGTTTCTGGGGCTGGTCTATTCGCTGGGGATCGTGCTGGCGTTCTTCGTGTTGGGCTTGCTGGTGGCGGGGTTGATTTCGGGTTTGGACGCGTTGGAGTGGGGTCAGATTTTCAGTTACCCGCCTGTCTCAGCGGGGCTGGGTGTGATCATCGTCGTGATGGGGTTGGGAATGATGGGGCTGTTTAGTTTCCGGCTGCCGTCGTCGGTGTATGCGTTGAATCCATCTTCGGATACGGCGATGGGGAATCTGTTGCTGGGTGTGTTGACGGCGGTGTTGTCGACGCCTTGCACGGGCCCGATGCTCGGGGCGACGATCGCGTGGGCGGTGAAGCAGCCGGCGGCTTTGTCGCTGGGGACGTTTGTGGCGGTGGGGATGGGGATGGCCGCGCCGTACTTGTTGCTGTCGGCGTTTCCGGGGTTGGTGGATCGGCTGCCGAGGTCGGGTCCGGGGAGTGAGCTGGTGAAGCGGGTGATGGGCGGATTGCTGATCGCGGTGGCGGTGTTCTTCTTTGGCCCGCTGATTCCCGGTCGGTTGGAATGGTGGGTGATCGCGGGGCTCATTGGCGCGACGATGCTTTACATGGTTTGGGTGGGGTGGGGTTTGAGTCGGCGGTGGGTGACGAGGGTTGCGACCGTGGCGGTGGCGGTGGTGGTGACGGGGTCGGGGTATCTGATGGCGAGTGTGCTGGCCGGCAGCAGCCCGGTGCCGTGGCAGACATACACGGTGGCTGCGTTTGAGCAGGCGCGGGCGGATGGCAAGCATGTGCTGCTGAAGTTCACGGCGGACTGGTGCGGGAATTGTCATTACCTGGAGGGCACGCTTTACCGTCGGTCGGAGGTGGTGGGGTACTTCGATGACCCGGACTACGTGGCGTTCAAGGTGGACCTGACGGCGTCGGATGCGGAGGGTTGGCCGCTTCAGCGGGAGCTTGGGGGTGGGGGCGGGATTCCGTTGGCGGCGGTGTATCACCCGGGTCAGGCCGAGCCGGATCGGGTGTTGCAGGGGTTGTATACGCTGGATCAGTTGCTGGCGGAACTCGAGCCTGAGACGTCGGTTACGGCTGCTGGGCCGTGAGTTGTGGGGGGTGTGCGGGGTGCCGGATGATAGGGGATCGAGTAGGATTCAGGCTCTACTACAGGGCGGTTGTCGCCCGGGAGTGTTCTGATCGTGGGCTCGCCAGTGTCGTTCAAATTGGGTCTCGTGCAGCACGCGTGCCCGGTGGATGCGAGCCCGGACCAGAATCTGGCCCACGCGTTTGAGATGATTCGGGAGGCAGCGGGTCGTGGGGCCGATCTGGTGGCGACGCAGGAGTTGTTCACGGGGCACTACTTCCCGCAGGTAGAAGACCCTGAGCACTTTGGGCTGGCGGAGACGATCCCGGGTCCGACGACGGGGGTGCTGTGTGAGTTGGCGAAGGAGCTGCGGATCGAGATCTCGGCGTCCTTGTTCGAGCGGCGGGCGCCGGGGCTGTTTCACAACACGTCGGTGATGATCTCGCCTGGTGGTGAGATCGTCGGCACGTATCGGAAGATGCACATCCCGGACGATCCTCGGTTTTACGAGAAGTACTACTTCACGCCCGGGGATGCGCCGGACGGGTTCCGGGTGCAGTCGACACGTTTTGTGAAGACGGGGATGCTGGTGTGCTGGGATCAGTGGTATCCCGAGGCGGCGCGGCTGACGGCGCTTCGGGGTGCGGAGATTCTTTTCTATCCGACGGCGATTGGCTGGCACAAGGAAGAAGATGACGGTGAAAATCAGCGGCAGCGCGAGAGCTGGCAGATCATGCAGCGGTCGCACGCGATCGCGAACGGGGTGTATGTGGCGGCGATCAACCGGACGGGGGTGGAGGGCGACCTGACGTTCTGGGGCAGCTCGTTCATTGCGGACCCGGGTGGTGCGGTGATCGCGGAGGCGCCGGTTGATCAGGAAGCGGTGCTGGTCGCGGAGTGCGATCTGACGAAGATTCAGGAGTCGCGGATTGGCTGGCCGTTTTTGCGTGATCGTCGGGTGGATGCGTACGGCGATCTGATTCGTCGGATGCTGGACGGGACCTGAGTCAGACCGAGCGTGCCTCGCGGAAGAGGCATCGTTGGGTTTTTTCAGTAGAACCGTTCCTCCATTTTGAAGCGACGAGGTCATGCCTCCCTATTACGAAGTCACGCGCGACGGCGAATCGGCTGTGATGAAGCAGGGTCCGACGCCTGCTGAGCTTGGGTATCGGATGCCGGCGGAGTGGGAGCCGCAGCAGCGGGTGTGGGTGACGACGCCTACCAACCCGGACACGTTTCCCGGGTGTCTGCAGGAGGCTCAGGAGCAGCACGCGGCGTGGTGCGGGGAGATGTCGAAGGTGGTGCCGGTGACGACGACGCAGTCCGTGGGGATTGCGCCGGAGGACGCCTGGGTGCGGGACTACGGCCCGATTTTCCTGGTGGATGACAAGGGCGGGCTGGCGTTCAACAACTACCGGTTCAACGCGTGGGGCGGGAAGTACCCGCCTTGGGACAAGATGGACGCGGTGCCGGACATCATCGCGGCGTTTCTGGAGACGGAGACGGGTCGTGTGATCCCGCACTGGAAGCACGACATGGTGCTGGAGGGCGGAGCGTTCGAGGTGAACGGCAAGGGCTCGTTGTTAACGACGGAGGCTTGTCTGCTTCATCCGAACCGGAACCCGACATTGAGCAAGCAGCAGATCGAGGCGAATCTGGCGGGGACGCTGGGCGTGGACAACATCATCTGGATGCCGAAGGGTTTGAAGGGCGACGACACGGACGGGCATCAGGACGACCTCGCGCGGTGGATCACGGCCGACACGATCGTGGCGGTGCGAGCGCCGGAGGGTCATCCGGATCACGAGGCACTGGAGGCCAACTGGCAGGCGCTGCAGGAGGCTCGGGATCAAGATGGGCAGAAGCTGAATCTGATCGAGCTGCCAGAGGTGGACCCGCCGGTGACGTACGAGATGCCGGACGACTACGAGGCCGAGCGGAATGCGAATGGCGAGACAACGGGTGGTGGGCATCTGCCGGCGTCGTACACGAACTACCTGATCTCGAACGGGCATCTGTTTCTGCCGGTGTTCGGCCGGCGGACGGATGACGCGGCGATCCGGCTGTACGAGCAGGCGGCCCCGCACCTGACGGTGGTGCCGATTCGTTCGGAGTGGCTGATCGTGGGGCGCGGGTCGCTGCATTGTTTGAGTCAGCAGCAGCCGGCGGTTGAAAGCTGATTAAGTAGACGCTGGGTTTCGCCACTCGATCAGCGTGGCCCAGTTGTTGCTGGCTTCGTCGATGAGGTAGTCCTGTAGGATGCCGCGGACTTTGAAGCCGTTGCGGAGTTGGAAGGTGAGGGTGCTGTCGGTGAGTTCGCCGGCGACGACTTTGTTGACGTAGTCGCTGGGTGAGAGTTTGTGTTTGTGGTGGGCGTAGTCGGGGATGAGCCCGCCGGCGACGATGCCTTCTTTGTGGTGGCGGATCACGAGGTCCTTGCGGGCCTGGTAGAGGGCTTTGCCGATGCCTCGGCCGCGGGCGCAGGGGTGCGTGGAGATATCGGCGCCGTAGTAGTAGTCGCCTTGTGGGTTGTGGTTGCGGAAGAAGTTGTTGTCGACGATTTCAAGGAAGGTGTGTCCGGGGTCGTCGAAGTTGAAGTCGATGAAGAAGCCGGAGCCCTGGCCGACGACACGGCCTTGCGGGCAGCACGGGGCCGCTGAGAGTTCGGGGCTGTCGGGGAGGATGGCGACGATCTGGCCTTCGGGGAAGACCTTGTGTTGGCTTTCGAATTGCGGGACGCGCATCAGCTCGCGGGGGTCGAGCGTGGGGTAGCAGTCGATCTGCAGCTGCTCGAGCGCGGCGAAGTGCTCGGGCTCGATGGTCACCAGCTGGAGGTCGTCGGTGTTGGCGGCCATGTCGGCTTAGCGGGGTGTCTTCCACTTCTCGTAGGCGGCGTGGACGGCGGCTTCGAGCGCGGTCATGGCTTCTTCGAGCTGCTCATCGGTGATGACCAGAGGACAGAGGATGCGGAGGCAGCTGGTGTAGAGGCCGGCGCGGATCATGATGAGTCCGCGTTGGAAGGCTTCCTGCACGATGTCGACCGGGGCTTGCTTGTTGGGCTCTTTGGTTTTGGGGTCCATGACGAACTCCATGGCACACATCGCGCCGAGTCCGCGGACGTCGCCGATGAACTCGTACTTGGCCTGCCACTGCCGGAAGCGGTCCATGATGACCTTGCCGACCTCGTTGGCGCGGTCGGCGAGTTTGTGTTTCTCCATGTGGTCGATGGTGGCGAGGGCGGAGGCACAGGCGACGGGATTGCCGCCATAGGTGGAGCCGAGCCCGCCGGGGTGGGGAGCGTCCATGATGTCGGCTTTGCCGGTGACGGCGGAGATGGGCAGGCCGGCGCCGATGCTCTTGGCGGTGATGAGCATGTCGGGTTCGACGCCGGCGTGCTCGATGGCGAACATCTTGCCGGTTCGGCAGAAGCCGGTCTGGACTTCGTCGGAGGCGAGGAGGATGCCGTGGTCGTCGCAGATGCGGCGGAGGGCCTGGAGGTATTCGGGGGGTGCGGGGATGAACCCGCCTTCGCCTAAGACAGGTTCGATGATGACGGCGGCGACGGATTCGGGTGAGACCTGCGCGGTGAAGGCTTTGTGGAGTTCATCGATGCAGGAGCCGACGCAGGTGGACCCACCGCAGTTGGTCCGGCTGCATCGGAAGGGGTAGGGGTAGGGGATGCGGTAGACGTCGGAGCAGAAGGGGCCGAAGCCGCGTTTGAAGAGGTCGTACTTGCTGGTCATTGTCATGCCGAGGAGCGAGCGGCCATGGAAGGCGCCTTCGAAGACGATGATGGCGTGTCGTTTAGTGGCGTAGCGAGCGATCTTGACGGCGTTCTCGCCGGCTTCGACGCCTGAGTTGAGGAGGATGGTTTTCAGCGGGCCGGAGATGGGCGCGAGCTCGTTGAGTTTTTCGCTGAGCGCGACCATGGGTTCGTAGGTGCCGACGATGGAGCAGAGGTGCCAGAGCTTGTCGACCTGTTCGTGGACAGCCTCTTTAATGCCCGGCATGACGTGGCCGACATTCATCGCGCCGATGCCGCCTGCCATATCGATGAAGGTGTTGCCATCGACATCGGTGACCATCGCACCTTCGGCGCGTTCGGCGACTAGCGGTGTGGCGCGGGCGTTGCCGCGGACGACAGCAGCTTCGCGGCGGTCGAGGATGGCCTGGGCCTTGGGGCCGGGCAGGGGGGTGTTGATCTGGATCAGGCTGTCTTTAAGGGCGGTGGTCATCGTGAGGCTTCTTTCTCGGCGGCGGGTGTGAATCCGTGATCGGTGGCCCGGAAGGTTTCCCAGGGTTGGGTATCGGGGCGTCCCCAGCAGGCCCAGAGGGTTCGGGCTTTGGGGTCCATGACGACGGCCCCTGAGGTTTCGACGTTGTAACCGTCGAGAGGGTCGTGGCAGATGCCCATGCCATCGGCACGACGGGTGGCCAGGAAGGCTTTGAGCTTGCCGGGGTCGAGCTGGTGTTGTTGATCGATGAGGTCGGCGGCTTCGGCGAGGCGTGTTCGTGTGCAGGCTTTGGCGGTGGGGTGCTTGTCGCGTTGGACGGCCTCGGTGCTGGGATCGAGGCAGTGGTTGGTGTGGAGGAGCAGATCCTTAAGCGGGGTGACGGCCCGGTGGGATGGGGTGGCCTCGATGTTGTAGCCGGCCCAGCCGCCGGCTTCGGTCGGGCCGAGCAAGAGGTAGTTGTGGGCACCGGCGAGTTTGGCGCGGTCGAGTTCGGCGCGGGCGGCTTCGACGGTTCGCTGGCGGAGCATGGCTCGGACCACAAAAACCCAGGTGACGCCGACCTGCCCGTCGGTCACGAGGATGTTGTTGATGCCGACGCAGACGCCGGCGTCGTTCATGCCGATCATGCCGACACAGCCGGCAAGGGTAAAGGTGATGACGGAGGGCTCGCCCGGACGGTCGATGGAGATCATCCGGACGTGCGGCGTGGCGGTGGGGTGCATGTCCCAGGTCTGGGCGAAGTAGGGACGGTCGGCTCCGGCGCGCTTACCGCTGACGATGGCGGCGGTGCATCCGCCTGCCTCGTCGCCGGCGGGCTCGCTGCCGCGGTGGGCGTAGACGGTGTCGACGAAGTCGGTGAAGCCGTTCATGATGAGTGCTTCGACCGGGTCGATGCCAGCGCCCTCGGCGATGCCGTGGAGTTCTTCGGAGAGGGAGGGGTCGTAATCGTCCTGCTCGGCGAGGCATTGTTCGCCGAGGGCTCGGATGGTGGCGGCGGGGGCGCCGCCCTGGGTCCAGTGGGGGTCGGAGAGGAGTTCCATGCGTTCGGCGGTGATGGCCCGGATCTCAGGGGCCCAGGCCTGGCCGTGCTTGAAGCCGGCGTCGTAGGGGGAGCCTTCGAGTCGGAGCCACTGGATAGATGCCATGGGTTCTCGCTTGGGGCGTGGTTGCGTCGAGCGGAGATTATAGAAGGCTGGGCCGATCGGCTGCAGCGGGTCAGGGGCTGATTACAATTGTGCTTTCGGAAGAACAGGATGGAGACAGCTTTATGGCTGGACACAGCAAGTGGGCCAATATCAAGCACCGGAAGGGCCGTCAGGACGCCCGGCGGTCGAAGATCTGGAGCAAGTGCTCGCGGGCGATCATCGTGGCGGCGCGGAATGGCGGGGGCGATCCGGCGATGAACCTGGCGCTGAGGTATGCCATCGACGATGCCAAATCCGAGAACATGCCCAAGGACACGATCGCGAACGCCATCAAAAAGGGGGCGGGCAACGCGGATGGCGAGAGCTACGAGGCGGTGGTTTACGAGGGGTATGGCCCGAACGGGGTGGCGGTGATGCTGGATTGCCTGACCGACAACAAGAACCGGACGGTGCCCGAGCTGCGGAAGATTTTTGAGAAGTGCGGCGGCAATCTGGGGGCTTCGGGCTGTGTGGCCTACAACTTCCAGAGTAAGGGGCAGGTCTACATCAGCAAGGAGGCGATCTCCGAGGAGGCGCTGATGGAGCTGGTGCTGGAAGCGGGTGCGGAGGACGTGACGGATGAGGGGGAGAGTTTCAGGGTGCTGACCCAGCCCGCGGACCTGATTCCGGTGCGAGAGGCCATCGAGGCAGCCGGCCTGGAGGTGGAATCGGCGCAGCTGGCCATGATCCCGGAGACGACCGTGACCTGCACGGGCAAGGATGCGAAGAAGGTGCTGGACCTGATGGAGACGCTGGAGGATCACGACGACGTCCAGAAGGTGCACGCGAACTTTGATATTCCGGATGAGGAGATGGCGGGTCTGGATTAGGTACTGTCTGGTCTTATGACGTTGTCTGCGGTAGTCTGAGGTGTATCCAACTGATTCCGGAGCGTGCCATGACCCTCTCTTTGCTGCGTTCGATCTCTGTGTTTTTGCTGCTGGGGACTGTGGTCTGGGCGGCTCCGCATGTGGTAAGCACGACGCCGGAGCATATGGCGATGGGCGTCGACCCGAAGCTCCGTCAGGTGGTGGTGACCTTCGATCAGCCGATGAATCGCTCCGGGATGTCGGTGGTGGGGGACGAGCGCACGATGCCGCGGATCGGTCGGACGCGCTGGGCGAATCAGCGGACCTTTGTGTTGCCGGTGCTCCTCGAGCCGGACCGGATGTACCGGATCGGTTTCAACGACGATCGCTATCAGAACTTCAAGAGTGAGCAGGGCGAGTCGGCCGAGCCCTTCGTGCTGGAGTTTCGGACGGGTGCCAAGCGGGAGCGGAACACCCGTGAAGCGGCGGTCTACACGGCTGAGCAGCAGCAGACGGCGGTGGAGTTGATGCGTGAGGCGATGGCCGTGCGTTACTCGCACTACGAGCGCTTCATGATCGACTGGCCCGGGGAGATCGATGCGATGTCCGGGGCGTTGGTGCGGGAGCGCACGCCTCAGCGCTTCGCCATGCTGGCAGCGCAAATCCTCAAGCAGGCTCAGGACAAGCACCTGTTCCTCGAGGTCGAGGGCGAGCGGATCTCGACGCATGTCGCGCCCGTGAATCCGAACATCGACGAGTCCTGGATCCGCGCGGCGGCCAGGGACTGGCAAGAACCGAATCCCTACCTTGCCTTTGCCACACTCCGTGGCGGGGTGCCTTATGCACTGGTCAGGACCTGGGGGGCGCAGACCGAGGATGCTTACGAGCCGTTGTTTGCGTTTGTCGGTCGGCACGTCGATGAGCCGGGTCTGATTATCGACGTGCGGCTGAATGGCGGGGGGTCGGAGAAGATCGCCAGGCAGTTTGCAGGCTGCTTTGTGGATGAGCAGATGCTCTACGCCAAGCACGTCTACCGGGACGAAGGGTTGCCGCTGGGCTTCACCGATCCGATCGAGAGGCGGGTTGAGCCCAACTTCGCGAGGCCGCGGTATCGCGGGCATGTGGCGGTGTTGTCCGGGCCGGCGGTGATGAGTTCCGCCGAGGCGTTCCTGCTGATGATGCGTCAGGCGCCGCGGGCCACGATCTTTGGGGAGACCTCGCAGGGCAGTTCCGGCAACCCGGTGCCCTACGACCTCGGCAACGACGTGATGCTGTACGTTCCGAGCTGGAAGGCGATGACGCCTTTTGGTGATGAGTTCGAGGGCTACGGGATCGACCCGGATGTGGAGGTTCCCTGGGAAGCGCCGGGCTTGCTGACGCCCGACCCGGTCCTGGAAGCAGCGATCAGGCACATCGAGGATTTGTAGAGGTATGGATTCGATTCGCGTTCGGGCCCGGTATGTGGGGCGTGTTCAGGGTGTCGGGTTTCGGATGACAGCCGTTGAGTTGGCCGGACCGTATGCGATCACCGGTTTTGCCCGCAACCTCCCGGACGGCTCGGTTCGCGTGGAGGCCCAGGGGCCGACCGGCGATGTCGAAGCCTTCTTCGATCGGCTGGAGAAGGTGATGGAGCGGCACATCACCGGCGTCGATCGGCAGGTCGTGGCCTGCCTGCCGGCGGAGACCGAGTTCGCGTTCGGGGTGGGTTAGTCAGCGCTTGTCATCGACGCGCACGACGACCAGGGTGGTGTCGTCGTTGGCTCGGCGGATGCCGGTGAACCGGCGCACCTGCCAGAGCAGGTGGTTCATGATCTTCTCGGCGTTGCCCTCGGCTTCGAGCAGGGCGGCGTACAGTCTTTCTCGTCCGAATTGCTCGCCGTCGAAAGACTGCGCTTCGGTGACGCCATCGGTCACGAGGACGAGGAGGTCGCCGGGTTCAAGGTCCCAGAGGCCTTTGTCGTAGGGCACCTCGCGTTCGACGCCGACGACCAGCCCACCGGCTTCGAGCTTGTGGAGTCTGCCATTGCGACGGAGCAGGGGGGGTTCGTGGCCGGCGTTGCAGTAGGTCAGCCGGAGTGTTCTGGGATCGATGACGCCGTAGAACAGCGTCGCGAACTCGCTGTCGAGGGTATCGCGGGTGAGGGCCCGGTTGACGCGTGACATGATCTCGTCGATGTCGTAGAGGTCCTGTGCGTAAGCGCGGAGCGAGGCACGGACGGAGGCCATGAGCAGGCTGGCCGCGACCCCCTTGCCGACGACGTCGCCGATGACGATGCCGAGGTTATCCTCCAGGCGGAGGAAGTCGTAGAAGTCGCCAGCGAGCTCGTAGCTGGGAATGTAGCGGGCGGCGATGTCCAGACCGGGGAAGTCGGGTTTTCTCTGCGGGAGCATTCGCCGCTGCACGCTGCCGGCGAGGTGCAGCTGGTGGACCAGCTTCTCTTTCTCACGACGTTCTTCATCGAGTCTGGCGTTCTCGATAGCGGCCCCGAGGATCTGCGCCAGCGCGACGATCAGATCGCTCTCGAATTCGGTGAACCGCCGTTTCTTGCCGGTAAAGACCTGCACGGTGCCGATGGCCTTGCCCTGGTAGGCGATGCCGACGCAGAGCATCGAGACCAGGCCCTCGGCGCGGGCTTCTTCGGGGTAGAGCACGCGCGGGTCGGTGCCCATGTCGGCGACGTAGACGGGCTCTCCGGCGAGTGCCTTGGTGAAGATGGGGCTGTGTTCGACGTCGAGCGCGCCCTTCTCCAGATAGGCCGGGGAGAGGCGATAGCTGGCGCGGGTGTCTAGTGCCTGCCGTTCCTCATCCAGCAGACGGATGCTGACCGCGCGGGCGTCCATCACTTCCCCCACCGACCGTGCGGCGAGGTCGAGGACGAGCCTGAGGTCGCGTTGTCCCGAGAGGATCGTGCTGATCCGATAGAGCACGGCGAGTTCTTCGACGCGTTGGCGCGACTGGATCTCCTGCTCGCAGAGCCGGGTGAGGCTGTTGGCGATCAGGTGCAGCAGCTCGATGCCGACGGCGAGCTTGCGTGCATCCGGTTTCTCACAGGTAGCCTTCCCATCGATGTCGAAGGCCTGTTCGGCCTGGAGCTCAATGGTTCCCAGCCGGACGTTGCCGGCGCTGATGGTGGCCCGGAAGATCCCATCGTCCTCGCCATCACCGGTCAGCAGCTCGCCGAGCAGCGCATCCGACTGCGCACGCTTGGCTGGATCGGTGGCTTCGGTGAGCGCGCGGCCGGCGGTGTCGGCGAAGCGGGCGTGCAGGCCGATGGCAGCGGTCAGGCTGTCCTGGAGTTGTTGGAGCGTGTTCCGGTCGAAGTAGGCGAGCAGGGTATCGGTGCGCGACACCCGGTCCTGGCGCATCAGTTCCGGGACGGTCTGGGTTGGCGGGATGGATAGGCTGTCGCCGGTCGGGCCCAATCGGGGGCTCCTGTGCGCTGACTCGAAGCGGGGTCGGGTGGGTGGAGCTTACTCGATGCCGATGGTCGGTCCGGATGAGGCGTCCTCTGGCAGCCAGAGCCGCTCGAGCAGCGGGATGAGCGGGTCGGTGCCGGAGGCGGCCCCGGCGACCGCGAGGCCGTATCGGACGAGCTGCCGCGATTCGAGCTGATAGCCGAGATAGGCCAGGAGTAATCCGGGTTGACTCTGGTCGGAGCTCGCGGCGATGGCCCGCTGGAGCTCGGTCTGGATCCAGTTGATCCGGTCGGCGGGCGGGAGCACGGACTCGCCATAGCGGACCGTGAGCACTTCGGGGTGATCGTTGAACAGGCCTCGGAGATTGGCCGAAGCCGAGCGGATCATGCCGGCGGCCATCTGCGCGTGGATCAGGCCGGCCCGGGCCATGGGGTGCCCGGGGCTCTGGATCAGCGCCTGCTGGTAGGTGCGTTCGGCGGCGAAGAAGGCGTTGTCGGCCAGTTGGCCTTCGGCCTGCTTCATGAGTTCGGCGAAGCGGTTCTCGCGCTCGCCGACGAGGGTGTCGAGTCGGTCGGTCGGTAGCGCGATCCGGCGGACGAGCTGTTCGAGGGCATCAACGGCTTCGGGATCGGCCTGAGGCTCATCGGTTTCGATGTCGCTGGGCGTGGACTCGGTATCGGTACCCTCGTCGAGGAAGAGGTCGTCCTGAAACAGTCCGCGCGCCATGTTGCGGGCGTTCTCAGCGGCCTGGACCCGATCTTCAGCGGGTTCATCGATCGACGCACGCAGCTCGTCCGACAGCGACGAGCCGTCCGGGTAGAGCATCTGGTTGCCGGGGAGGGTCTCGGTGGTGCCGTCGCTGCTGGCGAGGTTGCCTTGCACCCGTTCGCGGATGAGGTCGGCGTAGACATCGTCGCCCGGGTCGAACTGCCGGAGGGTTGCCTGGTTGAAGATCGAGGCTTCGAGCACGGCGACGAGCTCATTAAGCGGCTGGGCATCAATACCCACCCGCTGGGAACCGGGCGCAGCGGCCTGAAGCTGGTTGCCGAGGATCAGCGAGGCACCGCCGATCCGGCGATCCCCCAGGGCCTGGGAAGCAGATCTCGGCGCGGCGGCAGCGTCGGTACCGGGGGCCGCGTTGAAGCTGCGGAGCAGGCTGGGCGGTCTGGAAAAGGGTGAAGCGTCCGCGGGTTCCTGCGGGTCGGCCTGCGGGGCCGGTCGCTGCGATTCACCGGTCAGGCTACGGACGCCGGTCAGCGGCGAAACCCGGATCTCCAGAGCACGGCCCTGTTGATCCTGGAAGCGTGCGATCGCCGAACCATCGGTTTCGAAAGCCGCGTCATTGAGTCTGACACCGGCTCCGGGCGCGTTGGTCACGCCATAAACCCGGTAGTCGGCCCCCTCGGGGACGAGTTTGTTGGTGCGGTTGCCGACGCCGGGAATCCCCTGGTTGGGGACCAGCGGAGCGAAGGTCCGCGCGACCGAAGGGGTTTCGCCTGGGATCTGAGGCGGCACCAGAGAGGTGTTCACGTTGCCGACACCCGAGCCGAAGCTGTCGGCCCGGAAGCGGAACAGGTTGTTGCTGCCGAGCGTGTCGGTGAACTCGCCCGCGGCGGAGTAGTTGATGACGCCCCGGAACTGCGAGAAGTCGGTGACGTTGCCTGTGATCCGGTTGTTACGGGCGGCGTAATCGACCTGGCCTTCGAGCCGGTTGACACCCCCCGATCCGACCTGCTGATTGGCATCGAGGGCGCGGCCGCCACTGTCAACGCGCTGCTGGGCCAGAGCGGGGCTGGCGGCGAGGGTCAGGGCTGCTGCAAGCAGGATGGCACGGTTCATGGCTGGGCTCCTGGCCGGTCAAAACCGGGGTCGGTCAGAGGATCTCGAGGATCTCGAAGCGCTTGGTGCCCCTAGGCAGATCGACGCGGACGGTCTCGCCGACGCGGGCTCGAAGCAGCGAATCCCCCATCGGGCTGGAGGCCGTGACCTCGATGGCGTCGCCGTCGAACGAGCCGCTGGACTCACCGACGAGCTTATAGAGATCGTCGGTTTCGTCGTCGAGGTCTTTCAGCCGCACCGTGGCTCCGAGGAAAACCATGTCCTCCGGGATCTCTACGTCCTCAGCGACCTGCGCGGTTCGGAGTCGTTCTTCAAGCCGCTTGATCTCTGCCTCCTCCATACCTTGCTCGTCACGCGCGGCGTGGTACTCGGCGTTCTCCTTGAGGTCGCCTTGGGCACGAGCTTCGGCGATACGCTCAGTGAGGATCACCCGGCGCTCTTTGAGCTCGTGGAGCCGGGCTTCGATCTTGGCTTTGTCTTCGGCGGTGATGAAATCCATCGATGGTCCTTGGTCGTCATGATGCCCCCTCTCCGGGGCGTGACTTGGCAAACACGTGATTTTAGCAGAACCCTGACAGTTTGAAGCCTATTTCTTGGGATTCGGCCCGACTGTGCCTACCGCCCGATCCTGCCTGATCGCTCGTGAACGCGGAATCGTGAGCAACGCGAAGATCACCAGCACCCACGCGGCCGCTGCCGCTCCAAAGGCGACCGAGATGCTGTTGGACGGCACCTGGACGAGCTGGCTCCGCGTCAGCTCCCAGGACAACAACAGCGGTGACGCGCCCAACAGCCCCGGCAGAGGAACCCGGTCAGAGAGAGCCAGGAGTGGGAGCAGAAAGAAGACCAGGCAGAGGCCGGCGGCGATCATCGTGCGCACGAGGCTTCCACGGAGAAGTCCGAGTCGGACCCAGGCCGCGGCGAAGAGCATCCAGCCGAGAAGAATGACCGACAACCAGAGATTGGCTTCGAGTGGCCAGCGGCCAAGAATGCTCAGCGGCCAGAGCACAAACTGGGCCAGGATAAGCACAACCAGGGCTTCGGCAACGGGCCGACAGTGGGCGGTACTCCCCGGCGCGGGCCTGGGGGTGTCGAGCCAGCTGAGTCTTCCGATCGGCCAGAGCAGCAGCAGGGCGGTCGTGACCAGCAAGACCATGACCCGGGCGCCGGTGCCCATCCAGCCGAGCGTCAGGCCGACCACGCCCCAGCAACCGAGCAGCCAGAGTGATGACCAGAAAAGGACCCAACGCATGGCACAGTCTTTCGTCGATGGGTCTCAGAAGGGAAGTGTCGGTTTCAGATCACGAGGCGATTCAGGGCATCCGGCTGACCTGAATCGCCGGGGTGTACACATCGACCACAGCGCCGCCAGCGTCGATGGTGCCGCGCTCGCTGGCGACCTCGCGCAGCCAGCTGAGCTTCACATCGGCGGGGTGTTCGATCGCGCGCTCTTCACCCGGCGGCAGGCCCCAGCGAACCTGGCCTTCCGACGTGTGCATGACCAGGTGAACCCGGCCCTGACGATCGCGTTTGCTGATATCGAAGGCAACGACCTGATCGGCGAAGGGTTCCCGCTCAACCAGCAGGGCGAGCTTGAGCCCGGCGGGGATGGCGTCGTCACGCCAGGTCGAGCCGGCGACCGGGGTCGCGGCCCGGACGCCCGTGATCAGCGGCAGGCCGAGCTGGCTGGCCTGCGCCTGGCTGTAGACGCCGGGCAGCCGGATACCGGCTTCGTCAACAATGAAGTAGCCGTCGCGGCCTTCGAGCACGGCGACGGGCTCGCGGTAGCTGGCGATGACCTCGGCCCCGCCATCCGACAGCCGGCGAACCCGGTGCACCTCTTCAACCCAGGGGTTGGCGGCAAGCGCCTGAGCGGCGATCGACAGGCCTTCCTGATCCAGGCGGTCTTCGGTGAGTCGCTCGGCGACATCGCGCCGGAGTTCCTCAGCGACGACCGGGCTCATCCAGCTTGGCTGATCGACCAATTCGACGGCTTCCTGCGCGGTGGTCAGCGGGACGCGGTCCACGAGGTAATCGCGTAGAGCGTCCTCAGCCGGATGCCAGCCGAAGACGATCCCAAGGCACAAAAGCATCACCGCGGCGATGGCCAGCCCGCGTTGGGTGCGCTCGCTGTCCCAGGCCGACGAAGCGGCTGTCTTCGATCGGCTGCCGGCTTTGGACCGGGTCTTCTTGGTCTTTGAACGAAAGGGCCACATCTGAGGGGCGTTCTCCGCGTCTGGGGCGTCTTGGGTAGGTATGTCTCGCTAACCAGTGCGATCGGCGGGGAGGGCGTCCCGGCCACACTGAATGATATTCAATGGCTCCTGCGGGTTACCCATCGCCATGCCCACCAGCCTTGTCACAAGGTCTACGGCCTCCAGCCCGGCCCGGTTCGCGGCCATGGGCAGCAGAGAGTGGGATGTAAACCCAGGCAGCGTATTGATTTCCAGAATCTGGAGCTCGTTCTCGTCGCTGAGGATGAGATCAACCCGGCTCAGATGACGGGTACCTATGAGCCGGTGGGTCTGCTCCGCGAGGGACTGGATCCGCTGATAGAGGTCATCGGGCAGGCCGAGGTCGAAGAGGTACTGGGTGTCCTCGCTCTCGTACTTGGCCTGGTAGTCGTAGAAGCTCGCCGCCGAGCGGATCTCGATGATCGGCAGGGCGGTGACCGGCTGATCTGGCTCCGGCCCACCCAGGACCGAGACCGTCAGCTCCCGGCCCGGAATGAAGCGCTCAGCGAGCAGCGTGCCGAAGTCCGGGTGCAGCCGATCGCGGGCCGGTTCGAGGTCGTCAAGGCTCCGGCAGATCGCCATGCCCAGGCTCGAGCCCTCAGCGACCGGCTTGAGGACGACCGGTGTCGGCAGATCAAGCGGGTCACCCGGGCCCAGCAACTGGTGCTCGGGCGTCGGCAGACCGGCTTCGAGCAGCCGCTGCTTGGTCGCGTGCTTGTTCATCGCCAGCTTGGCGGCTTTGGAGCCCGAGCCGACGAAACACAGACCCCCTTTCTCCAGTTCCTCCTGAAGCGGCCCGCCTTCGCCCCACGGCCCGTGCAGCGCGGGGAAGACCACACGCCGCTCAGCGGCAGCGACATCCAGCGCCGAGAGGTCATCGGGCAAGACGTCCCGCACCTGCGTGTCGTAGCCGGCTTGCTCCAGGGCCTCGGCGATCAGCGCACCCGACATCAGGCTCACCGGGCGTTCCCGATCGGGGCCGCCGGCGAGCACCATCACCTTCCGTGGCGGGGCGTCGTCCGTGCTCATGAAGAAGTCAGTGTCCTGCGGACCTTGCCGAGATCTGCCTGGCGATCGGCATCAGCATGTCGGGCACGAGGTGATCCGTGGCCAGTTCCTCGCACTTGGTCATCAGCTCGGTCTGGATCCCGGGCAGGTCTTCCAGCCGGTCGATCGGTCCGTACTGCCGAAGCGTCAGGAACAGGCTGATCGGCTCGCCCCGGTACGCCTTGGTCGAGCCCCTCCGGGAACGCGGCCGGCTCTTGGCCTCGAAGTAGGCCTGCAGGTCGCCACGCTCGTTCAGCGACATCCCGAGCACCGGCTGCACGTCCAGCGTCTTGGCACCGGGCAGCTTGAGCAGCCCGCCCAGCCGGGATTCGGCGAACAGCGCCTCGTAGATGATGTCGTCGTGGTTGTCCTTGCACTCGAGATCGAAACCGAACATGAGCTCGATGTAATCGATGTCGATAGGGCTGAGGCTCAGGTGGTAGGGCAGCAACTCCTGGATCATCCCGTGGAAGCTGGCCGCCTCACCGAGCGACCGCGGGTTCACGTGCCCGGTCCGGATCGAGTTCCGCCGCAGCGCCAGCCAGGTGTACTCGCTGTCGCGCTTGGACGACTCGAGCGCAAGCTCGCCCTCGTACCTGCGGAACCGGTTCATCGACGGCTGGGCCTTGCGCACCCGGTCGAAGAAGTGCAGCACCGTGTCGCGCTCACTGGGCAGGTCCATCTTGAGCGCGAGCTTGTGATTAACGTAGAAGTCGGTCGAGAGAGCCCCGAAGCTCGTCACCATGCGTGATCTCCTAGGCTCAGCGGCCCAGAAACAGGCCGCGAATCCCTAAGTATACACGCCAGAAGCCCGAATCGGGTTCGGTGTTAGGGTGGGTAAGATGGGGTAACAACGAGCGGGTCTTTCAGGAGATCTTGTGATGAACCGGTGGATGCTGACGGGTCTGGTGCTTCTTCTTGCGGGTTTCTCTTATGCACCAACCTCCGCCGAGACCGTGCGGCCCGAGACACCGGAGATCCGCGGGGCCGACCGGGTCTACCGCTTGAATCCGGGGAAGACCATCATCGATCGTGCCGCCTTGTCGCCGGATGGCCGCTACGCCGCGGTGATCGATACCGCCTACTTCGTAGACCCCTCTGTGGAACAACATCCGTCCGCGTTGGTGTGGCCAGACCCCCTGCCAGCGGACAACGGCCTGATCGTGACCTCTTTTCGCTGGTTCGATCTCGCCACGGGCAAAACCCTTGGATATCTCCCATTCCCGCCCGAGATCAATCCTCCCCACGGTGGCTCACGTTTAGGGGGTTGGGCTGGCCACGTAGACGTCTACAGCTCTAACGACAACCAATCAGTGATCCTCGAGTACCAGTCATCCAAGTATCAGAGAGCGCTGGCGTCGTACTCGCTGAACACCTGCACCATCACGGGAAAGTGGTTCGCTGACGAGAACGACCGCAACAACATCACAGGGTTCACGAGGGTACGCCGGTACACCCACGGTAAGTACCTCGATGTCATCTATCACGAAGACAAAGCAAGCCGAATCGCTCGCCTGTCATTCGCAGACCTGAGTGAGTTGGCCTCGATCAGGCTTGAACACGTATCGCTCGACGCTGAGTTTCGACAGCGACTTCTCAGGCTTGGGCCGTACGAGCCCGTCTGGAGGCATCTACTGAATCGTCGTTTTGGTGGGTACGCTTATCTATGGGATCACGAGAGCGACCGACTCAAGGTTGCGTCAAATCTGTTCGCCGATGCATATGAACAAGCCACGCCATCCAATCTTCCGCGGCCACAACTTGTCGCCACCTTGAAAGCCAGCAACGCTGAGTTGATCGACGTTGATCTGATCTATCTCAGTGAAGATGGTTACCCATCTCCGATATTGACCGAGGATGGGCTCTATGCCACGTCGAGCAAGAACGCTTCTCTGTCGCCAATGCAGCCCTCTGACCTTGAGTGGGGTCTGATAGTCTTCAGGATGCAGGATGGCCGATTGCATTGGGCGAGCGATCGGTTTGATTCAGATTTCAGCTATACACCCGTGGATGGCGGGGTCATGCTTCTCGAAGCACCCCCTCGCGAATCGTTGAGTCGCCTGAGAAGACTATGCCTGATCGAGTTAGAGATGTCCGAGTACCGCTCGGTGCATCACACACCTCCTGTCTGGTCTGGATGGGGCCCGTTTCCGACGCGTGATCGGGCTTTCCTCCGTTACTCGCGGGATGGCTCACGCGCCGTCAACTTCGTCGACGGCGAGATCCGGGTTTATGATTTCGAAGTGGCCGATGCACCCGAGTGATTAAGGGAGAGTCGAGAGGCGGGGCAATCTGGGGGTCTTGGCAACCAATCGTCCGATGACCCACTGACAGCCGCAGCCGACTTCGCTAATCTATGGGCAGTGAATAGCTTTCATCGGAGAGAGAGGAACACCGTGCGAACACGTCTGGCTGCCGCGCTGACCATCGGGATGACCGCCATGTCTGCTTCCGGGCTTGAGATCTCCTACGACGGGTCCCAGTCGCCCAACTCTCTCACGCCGGACCCGTTCAGCTTCATCGTCTTTGGCGGGACATCCTGGTCGACCGATGGCGAGGCACTGACGCTGACGACCGCCCCAATCCGCGGCATCTGGTTCGGCAACGCCAACCACACCGGTTCCAGCGTGCCCTGGCAGATCGGCTCGCCCGAAGAGGGCAACTACCTCCGCGTCCGCGCCAAGCTGAGCGAGGGCGCTGACGAGTGGAGCATCTACCTCTACGACACCGAGTTCCTCGCCGCCTTCGGCCTGTTCGCCGACGAGTTGAGTTACAGCAATCAGGCTGGGGGTACGGTGCTGGACTGGGACCCGACCGAGTTCAACACCTACGAGTTCCTGCTCCGCGACGGCATGGTGACCTACCGCCTGAACGAGTCTCAAGTTCTTTACCACGGGCCGGCCAACGCCTCGGTCGTCAGCACCGGTTTGATGGTCATCGGCGACGGCAGTGGCTCCACACCCACCGGCACCGGCAGCATGATCATCGACGACGTGCTCTACATCAGCGGCCCCGATTTCGAGATCGTCCCCGAGCCGGGGAGCCTCGTCCTGCTCGGTCTAGCGTCGCTGGCTCTGGTTCGGCGTCGGTAGTGCCTTGGATCATTAGAATCGAGAGTCAATTCTTACACTGTCGAGCCCAGCGTTCAGACAGCGTACTGACGATTCGTTAAAGTTCAGAATTGAAACAAAAACTCGTTGTCGAGAACCCCCTGGGGTTCCTGGGAGTCTGTATGCCCTGGCTCTACCTCACCCTCGCCGCCATCTTCGAAGTGATCTTCGCCCTGGCGATGAAGCAGTCCGAAGGCTTCACACGCCTCTGGCCGACGGTCGTCACCATCATCGGCGTCATCGGCGGGATCTCGCTGCTGACGCTCGCCCTCAAGACCCTCCCGGTCAGCGTCGCCTACCCGATCTGGGTCGCCGTCGGCACCCTCGGTACCGTGGTCTTTGGTGTGGTCCTCTTTGGCGAAAATCTGTCCGCCGTGAAGGTACTCGGCGTCGTGCTCATCATCGGCGGGGTCGCCTGTCTCAAGGCATCCACGCTCGCCGACCCAGAACACGAGCCCGCGCCCCAGGCTGCGCTGGCAGACTAAGGAGTGACGCCGCCAGAAAGGTCCAACCATGCGGACAACGATTCGTGACGCGACCCCCGCCGACGCTCCGGCGTTAGGTGAACTCTCACTCGCCGCCTTCGCCGACGAGGGCCAGGAGATCGCCGGCCTGATCGAGGACCTGCTGGCAGACCCCACCTCTGAGCCAAAACTCTCACTCATCGCAGCGGACGAGGCAGATCGTGTCCTCGGCCACGTCCTGTTCACAAGGGTGGCTCTCGACCCGCCCGCGGAGGTCCAGGCGTCGATCCTCGCCCCACTGGCCGTCCACCCCGACCACCAGCGGCAGGGCATCGGCGGCCGGCTGATCGCAGAAGGCCTCAAGAGACTCGCCAAGGCAGGTATCGACCTGGTCTTCGTCCTCGGCCCCCCCGACTACTACCAGCGGCACGGCTTTCAACCCGCGGGCGCAAGGGGGTTCGACGCCCCCTACCCCATCAAGCCCGAGCATGCCGACGCCTGGATGGTCCAGGCCCTACGGCCCGGCGTGATCGACCAGCACGACGGGGTCGTCCGATGCGCCGACTCTCTGGACCAACAGAAATACTGGGTGGAGGGCTGAGCAGCCGTCCGGGCGTGCAAAGTTCCATCCTGCCCATATACTTGCATCATGGCGTCACTTATTCAACATAAGCAACCCTCACCCAGGCAGGCCGTTCGCCGGCGGTCGCGGTTCGATCGCCTGCTCGACACCGAACTGCTCAAGGCCCTCGCCGAACCGACCCGCGCCCGCCTGCTCTCCTGTCTGCTCAAGTGCGGCCGTCCCTGCTCGGTCACCGAGGTCGCCGAGTGCTGCGAGATCGACTTCTCGATGGTCGCCAGGCACCTCTCGCTGATGGCCCGCGCCGGCCTGCTCACCAGCCAGAAAAAGGGCCGCACGGTCTGGTACACCGCCAACGCCAACACCCTCGAACAGCACTTCCGCGACCTCGCCGATGCCCTGGCCAACAGCCAGCCCGACACGAGTTACTGCAACACCGACGGATGCTGTTCTAACGCAAGCAAGTAAGGGCCCGCTTGAACAACACAAACCGACCGCGTGTGATGTTCCTCTGTACCGGCAACGCCTGCAGGAGTCAGATGGCCGAAGGCTGGGCCAGGCACCTGCACGGCGACCGTATCGACGTGTGCAGCGCCGGTATTAACCCGCACGGCCTGAACCCAACCGCGGTCCGCGCGATGAGCGAGGCCGGCGTGGACATCTCCGCCCACACCAGCAAGACCGTCGAGTCTTGCTCGCCCGAAACGCTCGACCTCGTGGTCACGGTCTGCGGCCACGCGCACGAGAACTGCCCCGTGTTCGTCTCGCAGAACCCGCGGACACGCGTCATCCACCACGGCTTCGACGACCCGCCTGTACTCGCCGCCGATGCTTTGAATGAAGACGATGCCATGCGCCACTACAGACGCGTGCGCGATGAAATCCGCTTGTTTATCGAGACACTGCCAGCCCTGCTCGAGCAGCCAGCCGCGAGCATCGAAGGGGTCAACCGATGAGCCACGCTGCCAGTCCGACTCCCTCAGAAGCCGCCTGCGCAATAACCCGTCCCAAACGACTCAGTTTTCTCGACCGCTTTCTGACGCTTTGGATCTTCCTCGCGATGGTGCTCGGCGTGCTCATCGGGAGCTTCTTCCCAAGCGTCACCGAGGCGATCGACCGCGTTTCCGTTGGCACCACCAATATCCCGATCGCTATCGGCCTTGTCCTGATGATGTACCCGCCCCTCGCGAAGGTACGCTACGAAAAACTGCCCGAGGTCTTCCGCGACTGGAAGGTCCTCGTGCTCTCACTGGTACAAAACTGGCTCGTCGGGCCGATGCTGATGTTTGCACTCGCCGTCCTCTTCCTTCATGACCAGCCCGATTACATGGTCGGACTCATCCTGGTTGGCCTTGCCCGCTGCATCGCTATGGTCCTAGTCTGGAACGACCTCGCTCGTGGCAGCAGCGACTACGCAGCGGGATTGGTCGCATTCAACAGCATCTTTCAGGTTCTCTTCTTCGGGGTCTATGCCTGGGTCTTCATCACCTGGCTCCCGCCGCTACTCGGGCTGGAAGGTGCGGCCGTCGATATCTCGATGGGCGAGGTCTTCCAGAGCGTCATGATCTACCTGGGGCTGCCGTTCTTCACAGGCATGCTTACAGGCTTCATCCTCCGGCCGATCAAAGGCGACGCCTGGTACTCAGAAAAGTTCATCCCCACCATCGCACCGATGACGCTGGTTGCCCTCCTCTTTACCATCCTCGTCATGTTCAGCCTCAAGGGCGACCGCATCATCGCCCTGCCGCTCGACATCGTCCGAATCGCCATCCCGCTGGCGATCTACTTCGTGGTCATGTTCCTCGTCAGCTTTCTCATGGCCAAGCGAGTGGGCGCTGACTACCAGCGAGCTGCCACCCTCGCGTTCACGGCTTCAGGCAATAACTTCGAACTGGCGATCGCTGTGGCCATTGCCGTCTTTGGTATCGGCTCGGGCGTCGCCTTCGCCACCGTGGTCGGCCCTCTGGTCGAAGTGCCAGTGCTGATCGGATTGGTCAGCGTGTCGCTCTGGCTTGGACGGCGTCTGTATGGCAACCACAGCCAGCACATCAGCACGCGTTAACAAAAGGACCCCGCCATGAAACAACCCAACAACCCCGACACCCTTCGCGACACCGTCCGCGAGGGCTACGCCCAGATCGCCCGCTCCGGCCAGTGGTCGGGTGTCCGCCCCGCTTCCGCTTCACTCACCATCGCCGAGCAGACAGAGGAAGACGCATGTTGCTCAGGCGGCGGCTGCTGCGGACCCACCACCCTCACCCCCGAGCAGGTCGCCCTCGCCGTCGGTTACGACGACAGCGCCCTCAACGCACTGCCCGAAGGCGCCAACATGGGCCTGTCCTGCGGCAACCCCACCGCGATCGTCTCCCTCAAGCCCGGCGAGATCGTGCTCGACCTCGGCTCAGGCGGCGGCTTCGACTGCTTCATCGCCGGACCCAAAGTCGGCGCCGAAGGCCGAGTCATCGGCATCGACATGACCCCCGAGATGCTCGCCAAGGCCCGCCAGAATATCGACGGCTACCGACAACAGTCAGGCCTCGACAACGTCGAGTTCCGCCTGGGTGAGATCGAACACCTCCCCGTCGCCGACGGCACCGTCGACGTCGTGATCTCCAACTGCGTGATCAACCTCTCACCCGACAAACCTCAGGTCTGGCGAGAGATCGCCCGCGTCCTCAAGCCCGGCGGCCGCGTCGCCGTCTCCGACCTCGCCCTCCTCAAACCACTCCCCCAACCGGTCCGCGAAGACCTCGAAGCCCTGGTCGGCTGCGTCGCCGGAGCCGAACTCGTCGAGGACATCCGCGCCGCCGTACAAGCCGCGGGCCTTACCGACCTCCAACTGACCCCCAAACCCGAGTACATCGAAGCCATGACCAACTGGCAGGACCCCCTCTACCAGAAAGTCGCCGCGTCCCTACCCGAGGGCGCGAAGGTGAGTGATTATGTGGTGAGCCTGGATGTGACGGGCCGGCGAGAGTAAGGACGACGGGCCGACCACGCTCACGCCAGAGCAGGCCACGTGTCAGAACGCGCCTTCGGGCGGGCCGAACCCCGTAGCCATCCGCCACTGAGTGAGTTGACCCAGATGGTACCCCTCGTGGTGCCCCAGCATGTACGCGATCGCGACCCCGTTGGTCGGGAAGAAGTCTCGCCACTCCGGTACGACGAACTCAGCGGCGAGCTCTTTCTCGGTCATCGTCTCGACCAGGCCAGCCAGCGTCCCATGCACGGCCTCAAGCGTCGTGAGCAAGTCAGCCTTGCTCGGGAAGAGCGAGCGATCGCCGCTCACCGGGCCGCCTGGCTGCCCGAGCTCGGACCACGAGGCGGGCACGCCGGCGAAATCCTTCGGATCGCCAAGCAAGCACCCAGCGAGCATTCCGCTGCCGACCGCGAGATGCGCGAGCACCCAGGCCGGGTGTTTCGCGTTGAGGTAGGGCAGCTCTGCAAAGCGCTCGTCGGGTACGTCAGCGACGAGCTTCTTTGCTTCAGACAGAGTATGGGCGTACAAGCCAAGGATCTGGGTCTTCATAACACAACTCCAGGTGGTGTCGTCGTAAAGTCGATAACTAGGGCAAAAGGAAGGATGCTGGCAAGCTAGTTCTGCGTGACATGCCGGCACGCAGAACCTGAGCGTTCGGTCATGGTCGCACGCCGTGCTCCGGGGACGCACCCTTGGCGTCCGTACCATCGACAAACATCGATCGGAAGGGCTCCATGGGCTCGATTTCCTCGATGACATCTACCAGCACGCCGCCGGGCGCCTGAACGATGAAGTGGCGCTGACCGAACACCTCGTCTCGCAGCGGTTGGACGATCTCGAGGCCGTCGCGCTTGGCTTGCTCGAAGGCCGATGATGCGTCATCGATCTCGAAGTTGACCAGCACGCCACGCGCCTCTGCCCCATAGGACGCTGGAATGGTTTCGTGCTCCGCATGCAAGACCGCCAAACAACACGTGGGTCGCTCGGCGTGCACCAGGTGCACATACCAGTCAGATTTGAATGCCGCCTGGAAAGAGAAGTGTTTCATTAACAGGACGACAGACCAGCGACATCGCGTGTCATCAGGACGGGATAGACCAGACGCATCAACGGGGCTCCGTAACAAGGGGAAAAGAAAAGCCACTACAAGATACATACCATCGGTTGGTATGTCAATTCCAGGGCGACCTGCTAGCATCACATGTATGGTGCCAACTACCAACGCCCAACGATCAGACAGAACACGATCGATCCTCCTCACGCAGGCGACGCTGCTCTTCGCTGACCAGGGATGGGCTGAAACCTCGACACAAGCCGTCATCGACGCATGCAACCTCACCAAGGGGGCCCTCTACCACCACTTCTCCGATAAAACCGATCTTTTTCGCGCGGTCTTCGAGCAGGTCAACAAGGATCTGCTTGAGCACATCATCCGTGAGGCTCATCAACACGCCGACCCCACCGAGGCACTCGTTGCCGGATGCCGTGCCTACCTGGCGGCCGCAGCCGAACCAGCGGTGGCCAGGATCTATCTTCTTGACGGCCCCGCAGTACTCGGCTGGGCTCGCTGGCGTGAGATCGACGCGCGGTTCTGCCTCGGATCACTCCGTGAAGGGGTCGCTGCTGCACTCGGCCACAGCGACGAACCACTCACCCTCGCGCTCTCCGGTGCCATGAATGAACTAGCTCTCGCCTGTGCCGAGGGCCAGGTAAGCACAGCCAACGCGCAACACGCCATTGAGTCGCTGGTACGTGCAAGCATCGCGGCACTCAAATAAAACCCCGGCTTCGTAATCCCTCGATCGCCACCTGCAGCACCAGCTGCGCGGCACGCGGTAGCTCCCGGAGCATCGCCTCCGACCTCGTCGGCAACACCCCCCGATAGACGAGCCGCCAGGGCCCCTTGTTCCTGGAGGTGAACTTCCGCAGGTTGTGTGTCGACGAGTTGTGCTCGGCCAGCCGCCGCTCAAGATCATCGGCCTGCCCGATGTAACACTTCCCGGTGGCCTGACTCTCGTGCACGTAGACGAAGAAACCGTCCGCCATGAACTCCCCCGGCTGGACTCGAACCAGCAACCTAGCGGTTAACAGCCGCTCGCTCTACCAATTGAGCTACAGGGGATCTGAGTCACGTAAGGGTACCCACGGCACCTGCCCCGTCAAGCCTGCAAATCACCGCCATGTGGATACCCAGCGGATTACAACGCCTGTCGCGATCAGGCATGCTGGGGCACATTCGGGTCAGCGGGCAGGCGGCAGGCCCGCCAGGCCAGCCAGCTCAACCCGATCAGCCCGATCAAGGCCGAAGCGACCGCCTGCACCAGCATCTCTGTCGAGGTCGTGCCCGCGTCCCAGGCCGCCAGCTGACTCCCCAGATACACAACCAACGCCACCCGGGGCAGCATCCCGACCGCGGTGCCGATCAGAAAAGGCACCAGCCGAAGGCTCAGCATCGCCGCGAGCACGTTCGCAAACGCAAAGGGCACCTGAGGCGGCAGCCTGGCCAGCGTGAACACCAGGATCGCCCGGCCGGTCTCCGCATCGATCAGGTTCGCAGCCAGCCGCTGACCCGTCGGATGCCGGTCGATCCAGCCCCGAAGCTGCCGATTAGAGAGACGCCCGGCCAGCGCATACCCAAGACCCGAAGCCGCCAGAACCGCCACCATCGCCGCAGGCAGGCCGAGCGCAAGCCCGTAGACATATCCCGCCGCAAGACTCACCGCATGCGTCGGCAAAATCGCTACCCCCGCCAGCAGAGCCGCCGCCAGCACGAACAAGGGCATCGTCCAGCCGGCCTGCTCGTGCAGCACATCCGCAGCACCCCGGATAGGTCCCGCCAGACCCAGAGCTCCCAACGCGGGCAGGAGCACAGCCACCCCCAGCAGGCCGATCGTCGGCAGCCACGCACGCCAGCCACGGGTCGGCGTGTCGAGGGTCTCAACAGTGGTTGTGGGCTGCTGCGTCACTCCGGATGGTAGCGCCCCAGCCGGAGTCAGGGGCCGATCCGCTTGACCAGCATCACCTCGGTGTGATGCGTCCCCGAGGAGTAGTCCAGGATGCGTTTGCCAAAAGTCTTCTCGACGGGCAGATCGCCAAACCGTGCCTCGATCGCCGCCAGCTCGCCGTCACCAATGATCAGCAGCCCGGCCTCGTCCGGGGCCGTCCTCGCAAACGCCCCGCGTCCCAGAGCCCAATCGGCCACATCCGCCCGATGCAGGTGCACGATCGGGTGCCCGCTCGGCCGGTCCATGTAGAAGAACAGGCTGGGCTCGTCGTAATCCCGCATGAAAAGGGGGGTAGTCGGCTCGGCCTGCTCACGAAACGCCGCGGCCAGATCCGCCGAAGGCTTGAGCTCGTCCTCCACGCCCGGCAGCACCAGGAAAACCATCGCGATGACGATCGCAGGGACGAGGCAAACCAGCCCCTTCGCAGCGGTCAGGTAACGACCCGCCAAATGATGATTCGCCACCCACGCCGTCGCCGCCACCAGCACCAGCACCACCGGAATCTCGCCAAGGAAAAGCGACGGCTGCGCAAGCACAAACGGGGCCGCCAGAGCACCAAGAATCCCAACGATCGCCACCGGCAGCGCCAGCCAGACACCGATGGTCATCCAGAATCGATCGCGCCCGTGGGCTTCTCCCCGATGGTGCAGAGCAATCGTCGCCGCCGAGGCGATCGCCAGCGCCGGGATGATCGGCATCAGGTAATGCGGCAGCTTCGTGCTCGCCAGACTCAGAAACACAAACCACGGCAGGATCCAGGCCCACAGCACCGCCCGGTCGCGGCCCGTCCCCAGCCGCCGGCCAAGCATTGCGCTCCACGCCCCCTGCAGATACAGAATCCAGGGAAAGAACACGATCACGATCAGCGGCAGATAGAGCGGCAACTGCACGACATACTCCAGCGTGCTCCCGCTGCCGTGCTCAAGACCCGACGTCACCCGCTGCACCACGTGCTGCTCGAAACCGATCGCCCAGAGCTGACCACCGGTCGCGCGATCCACCGGGATCGCCCAGGCGATCAGCGGCACAAACGAAAACAACGCCAGCAACACAAAACCGATCCACCACCGGGCAGACAGCCGAAGCTCGCGCCGCAGCAGCCAACCCGCCACGAGAATCGTCACCACCGGGATCGGCCAGACCAGCGGGCCCTTCAGCAGCACGGTCGAGCACAACCCGACGGCCATCACCGGCCAGTGCCACCACGCCTGCTTCCGGTAGATCGCATCGATGAAGGCATAAATCGTCAGCGTCGTGAAAAACACCAGCGCCGCATCGATGATCGACGCCGAGCCGACATAGATCGCCAGCATGCTCGTCCCAAAAATCGCCATCGCCCCGATGCCGACCTGCGGCCCGAACATCCGCCGCCCGCACAACCAGGTCATCAGCGCCGCCCCGACCATGCTCAGAACCGACACCATCCGCGCCGCCAGCTCCGTCGGACCCATCAGCCCGACAAACGGCGCCATCATCCAGTAGATCATCGGCGGCTTACGCAGCCGAGGCTCGTCGTTGAGAGACGGCACCAGCCAGTCACCGGTTTCCCACATCTCAACAGCCGCGCGGGCATAACGCGGCTCGTCGCGATCCCATAGGTCCGTCCCCGCTGCCATGGCGACATAAGCCACCAGCAAACCCAACGCGATCAGCACCACGTACCGCCACTCATACCTGGCCCAGCGGTCGGCCTTCGTCGCAGCCATCGGTTCATGTTCGGTCATAGCGATCCGGCCCGTGAGACCGGTTCCTCCTGCGTCCGTATCTGCTGCCAGCGACTCTTCATCCACCGCACCCCAATCAGATCGATCAGACCCGGTAGCGCCCGGTTCCAGACACCGAACTTCGCCTTGCCGGCCACCCGCGGCCGATGGTTCACCGGCACCTGAATCACAGCGTAGCCCATCATCCGAGCCACATACGCCGTGAACCGCTGCATCCCACGCATCTCAAACGGCAGCGCCAACGCCATCTCCCGCCTCATCACCCGAATGGCACAGGCAGAGTCCCGGATGTCGTCGCCCAGGATCGCCCGCCGAAACCCACGCCCGACAGCGCTCGACACCCGCCTGACAAACGTATCCCGACGATTGGCCGACCGATCACCCTGCACCAGATCGATGTCCTGCTCGCGCAAAGCATGGACCATCACCGGCAGGTCGTTCGGGTCGTTCTGACGATCAGCATCAATGATGGCAATCAGCTCGCCACGTGCTTTGAGGATGCCCGCCCGGTACCCCGCCGCCGGCCCGAGCCCCCGGCCAGCCGGCGTCACGAGACGGTGAACCGACAACCAGTCACACCCAGCAGCCATCCGCTGCCGAACGCGTTCGACGGTCGCATCGGTCGACCCGTCATCGATCAGGATCAACTCGAAACGCAGACCCGTCGGCCGCAGCGCCGCCGCCACCTCATCCACCAGACCATCAACGTTGTCCTGCTCGTTGTGAGCCGGAGCCACAATACTCAGGTCGATCGCCGCGTCAGGGTCCTGCATGAACGCAGCGTACCGGACACAAGCCTCCCGCGGCGGCCCGAACCTCAAGCCGGCACATCAATCAAACGTACGCCGGTTCTTCCGCACCACGCCATCCTCCGTGATCTCAACATCACGCAGCTGCCCGTTCACGCGGATTTCGAACCAGTAATAGCCGTCCCCGGCGTCAGACCCGTGCTCAATGACCCGGCCCTCCGGGAAAAGCTCGGCCAACCTCTTGGCCACCACCTCGGGCGTCGACGCCGGCAGCCCCCGAAGACGCGCTGCCGCATCCGCGGTCTCCACATCAGTCCCTGCCGGCTGCTGGGCCACCCCACTCGCGGTCAAGGCCGCCACCTGATGCTCCAGCTGGGACACCCTGGCCTCCAGCCCACGCAAACGGTTCTCCAACGCATCCGAGCCGTGATCCTGAGCGGACAGAGAAGCCAACGGCAAAACAGTGGCCAGCAGAACGAAAGCGACCAGACTCAGCAGCAGCGTAGGGCGATGTATCACATTCATACGAGGGCTCTCAATAATCAGGTCTTGGCAAAGGTGTCTCGGATCAGACTGTGCGCCTGTCAAGGACCCCGAATAGTCGCCTCTCACCAGAATGCTCGCAGCCGCTATTCGCACAGCTGGCACAGAGACGACCTTTATTCCTATTTCCTCACTAAGCCGGAGGCCAGAGCTATTCGCGCTCCACCTGGTCGAGCCGGTACGAGAAAGTGCCAGCGTCGATTTCAAGCCGATAACGGCCGGCCTCGGGGAGATACCCGACGATGTTCTCGCCATTGACCTCGCCCTGACCCCTCAGCGGGAACCCCCGGCCATCCTGGTCGTTATCACCCACATTGCGTTCCCAAGAGCCATTGGCAGCAAACTTGAAAGCGATCGGCGTCGGACCACTCACGACCAGCTCCGCCGACCATGTGTCACCCCCACCCAGACGCTCCATCTCAAGGGCGGTCAGATCCCATTCGTTGAAATCACCCGGTATGGAGATGCTACGAATGCCCTCATCTGCGGCGGGTACAGGCACTTCCACGATCGGCTGAATCGATCGATAGATCCCGAACCCGTTGGCGACCGCAAACAGAAGAACGGTCAGCATCACAACAGGGCCCCAAGGTTTTGTGCGAGTACCCGGCTGTTTCGTCAGCAAGGCATCCATCGAGAGCCTGCCGCCGCCAAGTGCCAGGAAGCAGACAAAGAGCCAGAACAGCAACTGAGCTACGTGGATCCCGCCAAGGATTGGGATCTGGTCCTGATACCCAAACGCCGCCACGGCCATCGTGAACCCCAGCAGCAGGGCCATTGGCCTGGTCAACAACCCAACAGTCAGCAGCAGTCCACCCACGGCTTCGGTGTAACAGGCCACCCAGGCAAAAAAGCCCGGCAGCGGGAAGCCAACCTCACTCACTTGATCCACCATCCAATCAGGTACCGGCAGCTTGTCAAAACCCGCCATACCAATGGTGATGCCTGCGTAGAGACGTGCCCCGAGTAGACACAGGTCTCCGAGAAAACCGGGTTGAGAAGGTGGGGCCCAAAGCAAATGACTGATGAGCGGGGTTGCTGAAGTCGCCATGGTTGTACTCCGGCGTAAAGAAGAAGCCTAATAAGACCAAAAAGATCGATTATTAGATCGGTGAACCGTCGTGAAATCGAGCCACGAATCAGCAGATATTTCTGTCAGAAATATGAGCTTAACTGAAACAAAATCTTCGAGGAAATCTCTGGCCCGAGGCTTGCATGCCCCGATCCATACGTTAATATTCTGTCAGAGCGAGAGTTTTACATCGTCGCTCGTCAATTCTGCCCCCGGAAGGGCTCGGCTTGGCTTCATGCCTTGCCGGGCCTTTTTTTTTAGTTAAACCCGACGGCGTGAACCCATCACAGACAGTACTAGACGGTTCAACTCTTTCTCACTTCGGATGTATCAAACGACGCCCCGGGTCAGACCAGCCCCCCGCCCGGCCTTCACGGGCGATAGATCGCCGTACAGTTCGGTGCCTCTCCCACACACACCGACGCCAGCGACACACCCTCCGGCAGCGAGGCCATCACCTCCCTGGAAATCCACCACGCCACCCGCTCCGCCGTCGGATTGATCTCCCCCGCCGCAAACGGTGCCACGTCGTTGAGATGCCGGTTCTGCCACGGCTGAAGCACGCCAGACAGAATCGCCTCCAGATCGTGAAAGTCCATCACCGCCTGCATCCGATCCAGCTCACCCGCCGACACCGTGACCACCGTCTCCCAGTTGTGCCCGTGGATAGGCTCGGTCTCGCCATTCGCCAGCCGCAACGCATGCGACGCCGCAAACACCGTTCGCACCGAGATCTCGTAGCTGCCGCCTTCGTCCATGCCAGCACTCCAATCTTAATCAGACGCAAAAGCACCGAACGATCGATGCAGGCCCAGCTCCAGCGTCCACATCGTGACGCGCTACACTGTCAGACTATGACCGAATCCGACCAAAAGGAAGCCGCCAGGCCAACCGACCCCATCATCGGCATCGACCTCGGAACCAGTAACTCACTGGTCGCCTGGTGCGATGAAGCCGGCCCCCGCGTCCTCGCCACCGAGGCACGAGGACCCGTCGTCCCTAGCGTCGTCCGCTTCGATGACCAGGGCCAGGTCGCCGCCGTCGGCCAGGAGGCCCGAGCCCACGCCGTCGAGTTCCCCGAGCAGACCGTCGCCTCCATCAAACGGCTCATGGGCCGCGGCTTCGACGACATCCAGCACGAGCAGAACAACCTTAGCTACCCCGTCGCGCCCGCCGAACACGGGATGATCGCCGTCGAGCAGGGACCACGACACCTCAGCCCGCAGGAAATCTCTGCCATCATCCTCCGCGAACTCAAAGCCATCGCCGAGGCCGACCTCGGCCAGCCAGTCCGCCGGGCCGTTGTCACCGTCCCCGCCTACTTCGACGACGCCCAACGCCAGGCCACCAGAGACGCCGGCCGCATCGCCGGACTCGAAGTCGTCCGCATCCTCAACGAACCCACCGCCGCCGCCCTGGCCTACAACATCGGCGTCGGCCAGCAACCCACCGACGACCAACCCGAACTCGCCAGCCGAAACCCGTCCGGCACCGTCTCGCTCAGCACCAAAATCAACCCTGAGGCCTGCAGTTCAGAGCCTTCGGACACACAAACACACACTAACGCCAAACCCGCCTCCGAAACCGTCGTCGTCTACGACTTCGGCGGCGGAACGTTCGACGTCTCCATCCTCCGCATCCAGCAAACCCCCAACGGCATGGTCGATCAGGTCCTAGCCACCGCCGGCGACACCCACCTCGGCGGCGACGACATCGACCACGCCCTCATCGAAACCATCCAGGCAGACATCACCGAACGCTTCGGCGTCAACGGCTTCCCACCCGCCACCCGACAGGCCTTCAAGAAGTTCGCAGAAGCCGCCAAGATACGACTCTCCTCCGAACACCAGGCCTCCTTCGAGATCGACCTCGGTGACAACCGCCAGTACGACAAAACCATCACCCGCGCCGAGTTCGAATCGCTCATCGAACCCCTCATCAAACGCACGCTCGATGCCTGCCACGAAGCGCTCGCCGCCGCCAAACTCACCCGCGATCAGATCGATCGCGTCATCCTCGTCGGCGGGTCCACCCGCATCCCCCTCGTCCGCCAACAGGTCGCCGACGCCTTCGGCAAAGAGCCCTACACCGCCCTCGATCCCGATCGCGTCGTCGCCCTCGGAGCCTCCGTCCAGGCCGCCATCCTCGCCGGTCTCCGCCGAGACGCCCTCCTGCTCGACGTCGTCCCGCTCTCACTCGGCATCGAAACCATGGGCGGCGCCGTCTCCAAACTCATCGTCGCCAACACCACCATCCCCGCCCGTGCCACCGAGTTCTTCTCCACCTACGCCGACAACCAGACCGCCGTCCAGATCAACGTCTACCAGGGCGAACGCGAGCTCGTACAGGACTGTCGGCTCCTCGGCCGCTTCGAACTCCGCGGCATCCCCGCCATGCCCGCCGGCCTGCCCAAGGTCGAGGTCACATTTCTCGTCGACGCCAACGGCATCCTCTCGGTCGAAGCCGTCGAAAAACGCTCCGAACGCCGAGCCTCCATCCAGATCGTCCCCAACCACGGACTCACCCGCGAACAGGTCCTCACGATGGAAGCCGAAGCCCTCGGCCACGCCGTCGAAGACATGACCGCCCACCGACTCATCGACCTCCGCAACCAGGCCCGGCTCGACCTCCGCGCGATCGGCAAACAACTGGAGAAAGCCGGCGACCAGCTCTCCGAAGAAGAGCAGGCCACGATGAAAGCCAACATGGCCGCCGTCCAGCGCTTCGTCGACGACCCCAACCCCGACGCCGACGCCTTCGCCCAGGCACTCGACAAGATGGACAAGGCCTCCATCCCACTCGCCGAAAAAGCCATCGCCGTCACCCTCCGCCAGGACGCCCCGGGTGCTTGAACGCATCACCCACGACAACCAGGTCGTCACCTACCAGTCGCCGCTGCTCCGATCGGCCGGAGCCGTCCACGCCTTCACCACGCGCCTTGGCGGGGTCTCTAAGGGCAGCTACGCCTCCCTCAACCTCGGTCCGCTACGCAAAGGCGAAGGCGACCCCAACATGCACGTCGCCGAGAACTACCGCCGTCTCCGCAAAGCACTCCACATCGAGCGACGCATGCGCCTCGAAGCCCGCCAGGTCCACGGCAGCAACGTCCACCTCGACAACGACGACCGCGTCCCCGTGCCCGATCAGGCCCCGCAGGCCGACGCCCTCATCACCCGCGACCCCCGCAAGATCATCGTCATCCGCACCGCCGACTGTGTCCCCATCCTCATCACCACACCGGACGCCAGCCTCGTCGCCGGCATCCACGCCGGCTGGCGCGGGTTCGTCGCCGAACCCCAGGGCATCATCCGCGCCTGTGTCACTCGATTCCTCGAACAAACCGACACCTCCGCCAGCAGCCTCCTCGCCGCCATCGGCCCCTGCATCAGCCTCCTGCACTTCGAAGTCGGCACCGAAGTCGCCGAAGCCTTCAAGGCCCACGGCTACGACAGATTCATCAGCACAGACCACGGCCCCAAGCCCCACATCGACCTCCCCGCCGCAGCCCACGCCACCCTCCTCGACGCCGGACTCCAACCCGACCACATCGACACCACCGACCGCTGCACCTTCGAACACGAAACCGAGTTCTTCTCCTACCGAAGAGACCGCGGCCTCAACGGACAGATGGCCTCCGTCATCGGCTGCGCTTAATCAGCCCAGTTCGGCGCACGCCCACCGAGCACCACATCCTTGTAGGTCGCGCACGTCAGCTTAAGCCCGAGCCAGTCACCCAACGTCGCCAGGTCCCGGTCGAGGTCCGCCGCCAACTCGGCCTCCGTCTCCGCGCTCAGCTCCGGACGCCGCTTCATCTGCCACAACGACTTGATCCGATCCCGTACACCCTGCGGTACCAGATGCCGCCTCAGCCACGCCAGCACCGGCTGATCCGTCAACGCATCCCGCCACGCCGACACCCGCAGCCGCTCAGCCGAAACATTCTGCTCACCCAGATCCGTCCGCCACCGCACCTCCCCGCCATACCCCAGAAAACGCGCCACCCGCGTCAGCTCCTCCTGCGGATCGCGATGCATCCGCTCCAGAAACACCGGCAGCACCCGATCCGTGCCATACGCCTCAAAGTAAGGCGTCAGCTGCATCGCATAACGGCTGTAATCCACGATCCTCGGCAGCCGCCTCACCGCCACATCGATCGGGTCCGAGGTCGCCCCCTCCGTCCACTCATGGATGTACTGCGACACCAGCCGACTAATCGGATGACGCATCACATACACCAGCCGCACGTCCGGCAGGCGCTCTTTCAGCCGCGCGACCGTCGCCGGGTAGGTCGGCAGCTTCGTGTAATGCGTGCTCGATTCCCCCACCAGCGCGTCCGCCCCCGCGCCCGCAAACAAACCTCGATACCAGTCAAAACCCCGCTCGTAGTTCGTGTCATCGCTGAAGAAGTTCGGTTCCTTCGGGTCCGACATGAAAAAGCCCGGCTGTGCCGCCAGCTGCTCGTGCAGCGAACTCGTCCCGCACTTCATCGCGCCAATAATCACAAAGTCAGGCAGTCGACTCATCCGGCCCTCTTCCTCTTCATCTCAAACGGCCTCATCGGCCGCAGCGCACTCGTCCAGATATCCCGCCACTCGCTCGCGCAGGCCACCCGCTCCCGACGCCCAAGCCGCTCCCGCGTCCAGCTCACGCACCGACCGACATGCCACAACACGTTCGCCAGCCATAGCCCCGCCACGCCGTAGTACTTCGCGTAATAACGACTCCGCGCCGCATAGAAATAAGCCGGCCGCCGACGACCCTGCTGCTGCGCCTCCTTCACCGGCGAACTCTGACCGCGAAGGTGCACCACCCGCGCCTCAGGCCAGTAAAGCACCTCGAACCCCGCTCGCCGAACCCGCCGCGCATAGTCGATGTCCTCGAAGTACATGAAAAAGCCCTCGTCCATCGGCCCCACCGCCCCAAGCGCTCGAGCCGAAACCAGCACCGCCGCAAAACTCACCCAACCCGAAGCCTCCGCCGCCTCCGGCAGCCCCGGCGCAATCACATGTCTCGCAAACAACCGGCTCACGAACCCCGTCGCCGCCGCATGAACCAGTTCCGTCACAGGCGTCGGCACCTGGAAGCTGCTGATCTGAGGCGTCCCGTCCCGCCAGGTCAGCCTCGGACCGATCAGCCCTGCACCCGGATGGGCCTCAGCCCCGCGAAGCAGCGCCCGCACCGCCCCCTCACCCACCAGCGTGTCGCTGTTCAACAGCAGGTAGTACTCCGCCTCCCCCGAAAACAGTCCGCCATTGTTCCCCGCCGAGAACCCCCGGTTGTCACCCATCCGATGCACCCGCGCCCAGGCGCCCCAGCCCCGCTCGTCGATCGTCCGCTCGATCGCCTCCGCCGACCCATCCCCCGAATCGTTATCCACCACCACCACCGACAGACCAGGACAACCCGCCACCTCCGACACCAGCGACCCAAGACAATCAACCACCAGATCAGGCGTGCGATAATTCAGCACCACCGCCAGCACCCGAACCCCGACCGATCCCTCCACCTCAACAGACCCCGCCCCCTCACTGGCCGCAGACACAGACGGATCGGAGGAGGCTTCGGCCATAAATCCTTTATCGGCAGATGACCAGCCGCTCTCCCCACCACCCGAGTCAGGCAAACCAGCCCTCAAACACATCCAGAATCCGCGACAGCGACTCATCGTCCATCACGTAAGCCGGCATCGTGTACGCATACCGCCCAAACGGCCTCAGCCACACCCCCCGCGCCGCCGCATAAGCCTGCAACCCCTCCAGATCCTCAACCCGATGCGTCTCCACCACCCCCGTCGCCCCGATCACCCGCGTATCCCGAACCCGCGAGCCGCCAAGCCCCAGCAGTCGCTCCTGCAGCATCTCTTCCATCCGCGCGATCCGCCCCAGATAGTCATCCCGCTCAAACACCTCCAGCCCCGCCAGCGCAATCGCACACGCCGTCGGGTTGCCCATAAACGTCGGCCCATGCATCAACGCGTGTTCCGGATCATCCGAATAAAAAGCCTCGAACACCCCCGGCCGGGTCACCACCGCCGCATGACCCGTGTAACCCGCCGTCAACGCCTTGCCCAGCACCATGATGTCAGGCGTCACACCTGCGTGATCCGCCGCAAAACGCCGACCCGTCCGCCCCAGACCCGTCGCCACCTCATCAAAGATCAACAACACCCCATACCGATCACAAAGCTCACGCGCCCCCTTCAGATAAGCCGGGCTGTAGATGTTGAAACCACCCGCCGCCTGCAAAATCGGCTCGCAGATCATCCCCGCGATCTCCCGATGATGCTCGGACAGCAACGCCTCCAGACCCCCCAGCGCCTCCGCCACCTCCGACGCATCCGCATCAAACCCGCCCCGCGGCTGCGGCGCGAAGTGATGCTGGATCAGAATCGGCGAAAACAGATGGTGCATCGAATCCTCCGGGTCCGACACCGCCATCGCCCCGGTCGTATCCCCGTGATACCCGCCCCGCACCGCGACCATCTTGTGACGCCCGGGACGCCCAAGGTTCCGCTGATACTGCGTCGCCATCTTCAACGCCACCTCCACCCCGACCGACCCCGAATCCGCAAAAAACACATGCCGCAGATCGCCAGGCGTCACCCCCGCCAGCGCCTCTGCCAGCCGCTGAGCCGGCTCATGAACCAGCCCTCCCAGCATCGCGTGCGGCAGGCGATCCAGCTGCGCCTGCGCCGCTGTCAGAATCTCCGGGTGGTCATACCCATGCACCACCGCCCACCACGAAGACACCGCATCAATCAACTCGCTCCCATCCTTCAACCTCAGCGACACCCCCGACGCACTCACCACCTCATAAGGCGGACGCATCCGCTTCATCTGCGCATACGGAAACCACAGGCAAGCCTCCTGCCGAACCCGATCCATCTCCCCGGACGCACGCCCTGCCACCGAAAAATCCATCCCACCATCATGGCCTCTGACAACTAGTTCATCAATCGCAAGCGACCTCTCAAACAACCCTCTGAATCCAACTCATCCAGTCCCCCGCCACCCCAAAACCGACACTTCGCGCACGCGAACCAATCACTTATTTACGTTAAGAATCCGTCAATGCACCCCCGCCAGCAGCGCCCTTCAGTGACCGTCCCAGCCTCTTCGAGCTTCCAAAGTACGTTCTCCTAAAGACATAAAAACCCAAGCGTCCAGAGTGATGCTTGTTCACTCGCCCGCCCCCAAACGCATTTCCAGCAAGTCACCAAGCGCAAACATCCCGCTAACCGCAATCTCACACACGACATCTACCTTCCCGCCCATCAACACGCCGTGCGTGTGATGTGTCAGGCAGCCAAACGCTCTTACTGACAACCGCAACCCGGCCTGCCTGCCGCTGCCAATCGAAGAACGCTTGTCCTAACTCCACGCCGCTAACAGGAGAAACGAGAATGGGCCTAAAAGAGAAGGTCTTCCCCGCCATCGCCGCCCTGGCAATCGCCGGATCGGCCCACGCCCAGGAGGCGCAGGTCGGCTACGCAGCCGTCACCGTCCCCGCCGGCACCGACACCCGCGTATCCATCCCCTTCCAGGAAAACAGCCTCGGTGAGTTCACCATCGCCGCCATCAACGGCGACACGCTCACCGTCAACGATCCCGAAGGGCTTCTCAACACCACCCTCGGCACCAACGCCCAGGGCCGCCCCCTCTACTACGCCCGCTTCGCCGACGGCCCTCTCGCCGGCCGCTGGTTCAACATCGTCAGCCAGTCCGGCACCCAACTCCAGCTGGTCGTCGAGGGCTCCGATGCCTCCGCCGCCACCCTCCTGCAGTCGGCCGGTCTCAACCAGACCATCGCCGTCCTGCCCCACTGGACCATCGAAGCCATCTTCCCCGATGGCGCCGAAGGACTGACCTTCGCCGCCTCGCCCAACCCCTTCCAGCCCACCTTCCGCATCCTGGTCCCCCAGGAAACCGACGGTGTCGGCGTCAACATCCCCGCCCTCACCGGCATCTTCTATCTCAACGGCGACTGGCGCACCCGCACAGGCGGCTTCGCCAACGACTTCGTCCTTGAGCCCCAGGGAACCCTCATCCTCCGCAACCCCGCCCCCCTCAGCACCGGCGAGGCCGATGACCCCCAGACCCTCATCGACGAGTCCTCCGGCAACCTCAGCTTCTTCGGCGTCGGGCAGAGCCTCGGCTTCAACATCGTCGAGAGCATCGCCATCGAGAACGTCCAGAACGACACCATCCTCGGCACCGGCGTCACCGAGCCCACCACGCTCGCCGCCAGCGGACTCAGCCAGGTCGTCGACAACTCCCCCAGCACCCTGAGCCCGGGCGACCAGGTCCTCATCTTCGATGCCCCTGCCGCCGAGTCCGGCTTCGACCCCGCCGCCGCGACCACCGTCATCAAGGTCAACGACAGCTTCGTCACCCTTGCCGGTGACCCCGCCAACGACCTCGTCATCGACCCCGCACAGGTCATCGTCGTCCGCAAGAACCCCGGTGTCCCCGGCGAGGTCACCTGGGAAGTCAACCCGTAAACCAACCTGCGGGCAGCTTCCCAGCCGCCTCACCCAGGTAAGAGAAAGAACCGGAGTTCACCATGAAGAAAACAGCACTGCTACTGACCGCCTTCGCGGGCCTGGCCGTCTCGGCCCCGGCCGCACAGGCCGCCTTCAGCCTCGATATCTCCGCCGGCGTCCTCAAAAACGCCGACGGCTCACTGGCACTCACCGGCGGCTCGCTCGCCATCATCGCCGACCTCGGCACGCCCGGCATCGCCAACCCCACCAGCGATTCCTGGGGCGGCTCAGGCGACGACGTCGTCCTCGATGTCCTCGAAATCGGCTCAGCCTTCGGGATCGATGGCGTCGTCTCTGGCCTCTTCGGCCCCTACGACGCCCCCGCCAATACCGAGCTCTTCTTCGTCTTCTTCGATAACGATTTCGACACCCTGGTCTCCGGCCTCGCACCGGCAACCAGCCTCATCGACGCCGGCCCCGGCGCCGATGTCGACTTCGGCATCATCGATGGCGATTTCATCATCACCAACCCCAACGCCAACGGCTTCCCCGCTCAGGCACTCACCACCGAGGCCTTCGGGGCGCTCGCGCCCGTCGAGCTCTGGGCCAACGACGGCACCACCGCCGCCACCTCCGGCAACACCGGCGACTTCAACGGCGACACCGTCATCGATCAGGTCGACATCGACCTGCTCGTCAGCAACCTCGGCGACCCCGGCTTCGACCTCACCAACGACGGCGTCAGCGACAGCGACGACCTCGAAGAGCTCATCCTCAATGTCATCGGCACCTCGTTTGGCGACGCCAACCTCGACGGCAACGTCGACCTCATCGACCTCTCGGCACTCGCCACCAACTTCAACGGCACGACCGGCTGGGCTGGCGGCAACTTCAACACCGACAGCGTCGTCGACCTGATCGACCTCTCCGTCCTCGCCACCAACTTCGGTGCCTCCAACCCCATCCCCGAGCCCGTCTCCGCCGCCCTGCTGGGCCTCGGCGGGATCGCCATCCTCGGTCGTCGTTCCAAGTAATCCACTGTTACTCAAACATCCAACCCAAAAAAACCCCGGGACGCACCGCACGTCCCAACCAACCCAAAAGGAAGATGAAAGATGAAGTCAACCATGAAGCTAATGTGTGCCGCTCTCGTCGCCGGTCTTGGCGTCGTCGGCACCGCGCAGGCCGCCATCAACACCACCAACGAAGTGATCTTCGGTGACTCCGGCACCGTCGGTCCCTTCACCGATGCCTCGCCCGCCGGCGACGGCCTCTTCCTCATCGCCCAGTCCGGCACCCTCACCGCCGACCAGTGGTACAACCTCCAGGCACGCGTCGTCGTCCTCCCCGGTGCCACCCTCGTCATCGAGCCCGGCGTCGTCTTCGCCTCCGGCAACGCCCCGGGTGGTGAGGCCGGCACCCTCGTCGTCGCCCGCGGCGCACAGATCATCGCCGAAGGCACCGTCGACAACCCCATCATCTTCACCAGCCGTACCGACCTCGCCAACTGGGCCGATGACGCTTCCCATCCCACCGGCAAGAACCCCCGCGAACGTGGTGTCTGGCGTCAGGGTGCCGCCGAATGGGGCAGCCTCGCCGTCCTCGGCAACGCACGCATCTCTGACACCCGTCAGAACCCCTCCAACGGCACCGCCTTCGACGTCTCCAAGGAAGCACCCATCGAAGGCCTGCCCACCCTCGCCGGCGGCGTGAACCTCTACGGCGGCCTCGCCGATAACGACGACTCCGGCGTCCTCAGCTACATCTCGCTCAGCTACGGCGGCGACGACTTCAACCCCGCCAGCAACTCCGAGCTCAACGGCGCATCCTTCGGCGGCGTCGGCCGCGGAACCGATGTCTCGCACATCGAGATCTTCAACAACATCGACGACGGCCTCGAGATCTTCGGCGGCTCCGTCAACGTCAAGAACCTCGCCGTCTGGAACATCGGCGACGACTCGCTCGACATCGACCAGGGCTACCGCGGCAAGCTCCAGTTCGTCTTCATCGTCCAGGGTGCCGCCGGTTCCCTGAACCAGGGCTCCGGCTACGGCGACAACGCCGTCGAAGCCGACGGCGCCGACGGCGACTCGACCGCTCAGCCCGTCACCGCCATCTCCCTCTGGAACGCCACCGTCATCGGCGCCCCCGAAGTCCCCGCCGCCTTCCCCGGCCAGGACCCGGACTCCTCCGACCACCTCGTCGCACTCCGTGACAACGCCAACGTCCAGTTCTGGAACTCCATCTTCATGACCGGCGGCGGCAACGTCATCAACAACGATGGCGACGACGGCGACGGCTCCACCGGTTACGGGGCCGCAGGCAGCCTCAGCTTCTCCGACCGCTGGTCCACCCCCGCCAGCTACTACCTCGATCCCGCCAACGGCTTCGCCAACGCAGGCAGCGCCATTGCCGCCGACTTCGCCGCCGCATACACCGCTCAGGACCCCGCCGCCAACCTCCTCCAGGTCGCCGGCAGCCTCTTCTTCGGCAACGAGTCCGGAGCCTACGGCACCGCCATCGCCGAAGGCGTTGTCCCCGCTGAAACCGTCGGCAGCGAGAACGTCACCCTCGGCAACAAGGTCGTCGGCGACCTGCCCATCGTCGCCATCACCCGGGCGACCGTTCCAGGCGACTTCCCCTTCTACGTGCCCTCCTCCGACTTCGGCGACGGCACCATCGGCAACGTGATGTCCATCGACCCACGGGCCGCCGAAGAAGCCCTCGCCGTCAACCGCGAGCTCGCCTTCCAGCCCCCGGCCGACGGCTTCTACACCACACCGACCAACTTCGTCGGTGCCGTCAGCCCCTCCTCCGACTGGCTCCAGGGCTGGACCGGCATCTCCGCCATCGACAACAACAGCGCCCAGAAGATCCTCGCTAGCCCCGCACGGCTCGACGATCCCTCAGGCGTCGCCCTGCAACTCGCTCCTTCCGTCACCTTCGACACCATGGCCGGCGTCCTCTACGAAGTCGTCGCCGTCGATGCCGACAACAACGAGCGCGTCGTCAGCGCCATCGTCGGTACCGGAGCCCCCGTCACCGTCGCCGACAACGGCCCGCTCGACGCCTCCGCGAAGTACATCGTCCGGATCGCCACCCACTGATCCAGACGATCACATTTTGTTAAACTGCTGACCCCCGAACGGGCTCAGCGACAACCCGAAAATCCGGCGATGACGGGGTCGAAAGACCCTGTCATCGCTTTCTTCCAGAAGGAAGACAAGGACTCTCTGTGACCCACGCCAGACGACCAAAGAAGGGCTATCTTCTCGCCGTGTCGCTGACGCTATGCGCAATCGCAGGCTGCCAGGCGCCAGCCCACACGCCCGCACCCCAGCCGCAGCAAAGCCCGCACGCCGCTGCCCAACCGCCAGGCACCGGACACCCACCCGACGCCCCCATCGCCGACTGGCAGACCGAACTGCTCGACCTCTCCTTCGAGGCCGCCAGCCGTATGCCCATCGTCATCCACCTCAAGAACCGCTCCCGCGCCCAGTACCGCGTCATCCAGGCCGCCCTCCAACTCGACCAGCCCTCACGGGCACTCACCTACAGCCAGGGCATCGACAACTGGCAACGCGGCGCCGCCGCCGCCGACTACGCCCTCTACGCTGCCACCCAAGGCCACGCAGATCCCATCGACCAGCAACTGCTCATCGCCGAGGCCACCGCCAAACTCGCCACCCAGGACTGGCAACGGCAGTACATCGACATGATCGCCGCCAGAACCCAACTCGTCCTCGGCCAGCAGCAGGCCGCTCGCGAGTTCCGAAACCAGCCCATCGACAACCTCTACGAAGGCGCCCTCGACATCACCGAGGCAAGCCTCAGCACCAACGACGCCTTCGATCAGATCGTCGCCCGGCTCGACACCCTCCTGGCCAGCCAGCGCTACGAAGCCATCATCAACGGCGCCCAGGCCTACGCCGAACTCTTCGGAAAACACTATAAAAACACCGAGCGCAGAGCCCTTATCGAAGACAAACTCCGCGCCGCCTACCAGCACATGCCCGGCCCCGAAACCATCGATCTGCTCCTCTCACTCAGCCGGGTCGCCATCGATCACAACGACCACGACACCGCCTCACGCCTCCTCGACGACGCCCAGCAGATCACCGAGCAGGCAGCCTGGCCCACCGGCACCCAGTACCGCTACCAGTTCGTCTCGCGCATCGCACAGGCCCGACACGACATCCATCAGACCAGCACCGCACACCAGCTGCTCCAGCAGCTCATCGACCAGTACAACCAGGACGAAGAACAGATCGTCAACATCACCCGCGCCGATGCCATAAGAGCCATCGCCGAGGGATACGCCAGGCTCGGGGAGAAAGACCAGGCCCGGAACCTCTACCTCCGGGCCCTCGAACAGGGCTTTGTCAACCCCAACAGCCGACCGCGGGCCGATGACCTCATCGACACCTGCCTCTCGATGGCTGCCGCCAACGTCGAACCCAACGACGAGATCTGGCAGCGAGTCCGAGACCAGCACGCCCGCCTGGGACCCCCATGGTGATCCACCCATCCCGCAGCCTCTACCTCGCCAGCGCCGTCGTGCTCGCGACCGCGAGCGCTGCCTACGCGCAGGAAGTCGGAGCCATTCGAGGCACCGTCTTCGACGCCGACTTCGACGCGCCACTACGTGACGCCACCGTCACCATCACCGAAACAGGACAGCAGACCACCACCGGACTCGACGGCGGCTACACCTTCGGCGAAGTCCCTCCCGGCCAGTACACCCTCGTCTTCGCCAGAGACGGCTTCCTCCAGCAGGTCGAGGCCGGTGTGCTGGTCACAGAAGGCCAACTCACCGACCTCAACGCCACCCTCGCCGGCGACTTCGCCGAGATGGACGAGTTCATCGTCCAGGACATCCAACTCGGCGGCGACACCGACATCGGACTCCTCGAACTACGCATCGAAAGCCCCGCGCTCATCGACGCCGTCGGGGCCGACCTCCTCTCACAGGCCGGCGCAGGCGACGCCGAAGCCGGTCTCAAACTCGTCGCCGGATCCACCACCACCGCCGACGGCTTCGCCGCCGTCCGCGGACTCCCGCCACGCTTCATCAGCACCCAGCTCAACGGCGTCGTCCTCCCCAGCGCCGACCCCGACACCCGCGCCGTCCAGCTCGATCTCTTCCCCTCCGACATCATCGAGTCCATCCAGGTCAGCAAAACCTTCACACCCGACCAGCAGGGACAAGCCTCAGGCGGCGCCGTCAACATCGTCACCAAGTCCATCCCCGACCAGAACTTCCTCAAAATCTCCACCGGCACCGAATACAACACCAACCGACCCGGCAACGGCGAGTTCCTCGTCGACTCCCGAGGAGGGCCCAACTTCTTCGGCATCGATGGCGACCGCGCCCTCCCCGGATCCCTCGCAGGACTCACCGGCAACCCCCCCGAACTGCCCAACAACTTCTTCGGCAACCCCGGACCCAACAACGGCAACCCGCCCATCGAATACGACTGGTCCGTCGCCACGGGCGTCCAGCACGAATTCGACACCGGCGTCCGCGTCGGCGGCCTGTTCACCTACTTCTACGAACAGGACATGACCCACCGCGAAAACGTCGTCAACCACGACAAGGTCATCAGCACCAACAACCCCAACGCCGGACTCATCCCCAACACCAGCGGCAGCAACCAGAACGGATTCCTCCAGACCACCAACCTCGGCGAAGACCAGATCCTCACCAGCCTCTTCAACGAAACCGAGTCCTCACACCAGGTCGTCTGGGGCAGCCTCGCCACCCTCGGCATCGAATCCGACCTCCACGAAATCAGCTTCACCTACATGTTCACCCAGAACACCGCCGCCACCGCCACCGTCGGTGAAGACACCCTCGGCAAAAACCTCAAGTTCCCCGGCCACGACCCGCTCCAGATCGTCACCCCAGGCGGCGCCCAGGACCCCACCAACGGCAACGAAAACACCTCCGACTTCGCACCCTACCGAAGGCTCGAAACCCAGGAATACCTCGAACGCACCGTCGAAACCTTCCAGCTAAGCGGCCAACACACCCTCGCTTCCGAAGAACGCGCCGCCGACACCTGGAACGTCGGACCCTTCGAGTTCATGCCCCCCGTCTTCGACTGGAACGTCGCACGCAGCACCTCACAACGCGAGGAACCCGGCACCCTCATCTTCGACACCAAGTACTTCTCGGCATCACCGGGTAGACCCGACGGCTCGCAGGAGCCCGTCACCTTCGAAGGAGCCAGCGGTGCCCTCGGTGCCTTCAACATCGTCTTCCAGGACATCCAGGAAGACTCCACCCAATACGGCCTCAACCTCCGATTCCCCTTCCGCCAGTGGAACAACGAAGAGGGCTACCTCAAGATCGGCTACTTCAACGATCAGGTCACCCGAGACTTCCGACAAGACACCTTCACCATCCCCGAAATCATCGACGGGCAGATCAACGAAAACGTCCTGCTCCTCAGCCCCTTCGGCGGGGTCACGCTCTCCGAAGCCATCGCCAACCCCGGCCTCTATGGCGACCTCTTCTTCGACCCGCTGCCCGGCGTCCCCATCAACCTCCGACCCCCCATCCCCTTCTTCCAGCCCGCCAACGACCCCGGCGCCATCATCGCAACCCCCATCGACTTCCAGTACACCGGCGAGCAGGACGTCCAGGCCCTCTACTGGATGGTCGACCTCCCCATCACCCCCTACCTCAAGGTCATAGGCGGGCTCCGATTCGAAAGCACCAACATCGGCACCAACATCGTCCCCGATACCCCCACCACCGAAGTCTTCCTCGACGCACCCGTTCTCATCGATAACGGCGGAACCCTCGGAACACCCATCGACGTCAACGCCCTACCCGCCGGAACACTCGACGCCACCATCGACCAGGACGACATCCTCCCCGCCATCGCCTTCATCCTCGAACCCATCGACAACGTCATGATCCGCGCCGGCTACAGCGAAACCATCGCGCGACCCACTTTCCGAGAGCTCACCCCCGTCTCCCAGTCCCTCTTCTTCGGACAGACACCCTTCGTCGGCAACCCCTTCCTCGAAATGAGCTCCATCAAGAACTACGACCTCCGCATCGACTACCGACCCTTCCCCGACACCCTCTTCTCCGCGTCCTACTTCTACAAAGACCTCACCAACCCCATCCAGGTCGTCCGCCAGGCACAGGGCATCAACAGCATCGTCGTCCCCGTCAACTTCCCCTCTGGACAGATCGAAGGCTACGAAGTCGAAGTCCGACAGTCCGTCGGCAGATGGTTCGAGCCCCTCCAGGGCATGACCATCGGCGGCAACGCCACCCTCCTCAACACCGAAGTCGAACTCAGACCCTTCGAACGCGATCAGCTCAACCGCTCCGGCATCCGCGGCAACACCATCGAGATGATCAACGCCCCAGAACACCTCTACAACCTCTACGTCAACTACAACCAGCAGGACCTCGGCACCTCCATCTCCCTCTTCTACACCGTCCGAGGCGACACCCTCGTCACCCCCGCAGGTGTCAAGGACGATGGCGGCGTCGGCTCCGGAGCACCCGCCGCCTTCGTCCTCCCCGCCGTCTACGAAGAAGAGTTCGGCACCCTCAACCTCACCATCGTCCAACGCCTCACCGACTACCTCAGCCTCAAGTTCTCCGCCAAAAACCTCCTCGACCCCGATATACAAACCGTCTACAAGGGAGCCGGCGTCCGCGGAAACAACCTCCGCACCTCCTACAACGCAGGCATCGACCTCTCGCTAGGCATCACCTTCAACTACGAGTTCTAAGCACCAGGGAAAACAACCATGAAACCAAACACCCTGACACTCATCCTCGCAGCCCTCTGGCTCGCCGCACCCGCCGCCGCCCAGCCGCAGGACAACACCAGCGAGCCCGCCATCGACGTCACCCGCGACCGACTCGAACGATGGGTCGAAACCCGTCGCGTCATCTCCCAGGAAAAGCGAGACCTCGAAGTCTCCCGCGAAATCCTGAGCGACCGCATCGACGTCCTCCAGGCCGAGATCGACGACCTCCGCCAACGCATCGCCGAGGCCCAGGACAACCTCAGCAAAACCGACGACCAGTTCAATGAGCTCACCGAACAGAACGACATGCTCAAACAGGCCGCCGACACCCTCCAGGCCAGCGTCATCGCGATGGAAACCCAGGTCGTCGACCTCCTCGACCGCGCCCCCGCACCCATCGTCGACCGCCTCAAGGTCCTCAGCCAGCAGATCCCCCAGGACCCCCAGCAGACCGATCTCCCCCTCGCCAACCGCTACCAGAACGTGATCGGCATCCTCAACGAAATCAACAAGTTCAACGGCGAGATCACCGTCACCAGCGAAAAACGAGACCTCCCCAACGGACAGGCCGCCGAAGTCACCGTCATGTACCTCGGCATCTCCAAGGCCTACTACACCAGCAACAACGCAGCGATCGCCGGCACCGGCACCCCCGCCCCCGAAGGACAGTCCGGCTGGGTCTGGACACCCGACAACAACACCGGCCCCGAAATCCTCCGCGCCATCAACATCTACCGAAACACCGAGGTCGCCGACTTCGTCGATCTCCCCCTCGACATCCAGTGACCAGGTAACGCCAGAAAGAAACACCATGAACACCAAGCACCTCCTGCTCACACTCGCCCTCGCCCTCGCGACCGCCATCCCCGCCTGGGCCCAGGACGCCGACACGACCGAGCCCACCCAGCCGATCCAGGTCGATGCCGCGCAGACCGACACGGCCCAAGCCAGCGACCCGGCCGAAGCCGACACCGTGCCAGCCCCCGATCAGCAGGCCGCCGACGAGCCCGCGCCCCAGCTGGACCAGACACAGGCCCAGCCGGCAGAGCCCCGAACCCCCACCTTCGCCGAGGTCTCGCAAACCGTCGAAGCCCAGCTCAACGCCGCCGTCGAAGAACTCGACACCCTCCGCGAGCAGATCGCCGCCGAGAAGATCCCCCTCAACCGCACCATCAGCCAGCTCGAATCCCAGATCGTCGACCTCCGCCAGGAACTCCAGGCCGCCAGCCGCCAGCTCGACAGCCGCAACCTCGCCCTCGCCAACCTCCGCACCACCATCGCCGCCCGCCAGGACGAAGCCCGCTACCTCGGCAACCTCCTCGCCGAGTACCTCCGCAACCTCGAACCCCGACTCCACATCGCCGAACTCCAGCGATACGCCGACAGCCTCGAACAGGCACGACTCGCCCCCGAAAACAGCAACCTCACCGAACTCCAGCGGTTCCAGACCCAGCTCGCCGCCATCGGCCAGTCCGTCGAAAGACTCTTCGGCCTCCTGGGCGGAATCACCTTCAACGGCACCGCCGCCGACGCCGAAGGCAACATCAAACCCGGCGACTTCCTCGTCGTCGGACCCGAAGTCCTCTTCCTCTCCGAAGACGGCAGCCTCGTCGGCACCGCCGACCAGCGACTCGGATCACTCGAACCCACCATCACACCCTTCGAGAACCCGGAAGCCGCCAACGCCGCCGCCAGCCTCGTCGCCAAGGGCACCGGCACCATGCCCTTCGACCCCACCCTCGGCAACGCCCACGCCATCGCCCAGGCCCAGGACACCTTCCTCGAACACGTCTGGAAGGGCGGGCCCGTGATGATCCCCATCACCCTCCTCGCCGCCGTCGCCCTCCTCATCGCCCTCTACAAATGGCGCGTCCTCGCCATGACCCCCAACCCCTCACGCAAGAAGCTCGACCCCCTCCTCCGCGCCGTCGCCGCCAAAGACAAAACCCTCGCCGCCACCGAGGCCAAAAAGATCAGGGGACCCATCGGCGAGATGCTCCAGGCCGGCGCCGACCACCTCGGCGAGCCCCGCGAACTCATCGAGGAGATCATGTACGAGAAGGTGCTCTCCAACACCGTCCAACTCCAACGGCTGCTCCCCTTCATCTCCATCTGCGCCGCCGCCGCACCCCTCCTCGGGCTCCTCGGCACCGTCACCGGCATCATCAACACCTTCGAGATGATCACCATCTTCGGCACCGGCGACCCAGAAGCCCTCTCAGGCGGCATCTCCGAAGCACTCATCACCACCAAGTTCGGGCTCATCGTCGCCATCCCCGCGCTCCTGCTCTACGCCTACCTCTCACGCATGGCCAGAGGCATCATCGACAGCATGACCCAGGCCGGCGTCGTCTTCATGAACCAGATCGCCAAGTCGCAAACCACCCAGACACCGCCCCCCACCGAGAAAACCAAAACCGAAGACAAACCGCAGAAGGAGGCGGCCTGATCGGCCAAACCCACCGTGCTGACCCTCGCCCAGACACAACCCGACCCCTCCTTCTGGGATGCCACCATCGAGATATGGCTCAGCGGCGGCTGGGCCATGGTCGCTATCGCCATCGTCGCCATGGTCATGTTCGCCGTTGGCATGCACATCTACCTCGGACTCCCCGGCAAGGAACTCCGCGCCGTCCCCGAGTCCACCTGGCGCAAATGGATCGATCACCCCAGACAACGCGAAGGCCTCATCGGCGAGCTGCTCGACTTCGTCTCAGGCATCAACCAGTTCGACGAACTCGGCAAAGCCTTCGAAGAACTCCGAACCACCGAGATCACACCCTTCCGAAGAGACCTACGCGTCATGCGCATCTGCGTCTCCGCCGCACCCCTCCTCGGACTCCTCGGAACCGTCACCGGCATGCTCAACACCTTCGACGCACTCGCCGGCGGCACAGGCGGAGAACCCACCATCGACCTCGTCGCCTCCGGCATCTCCGAAGCACTCATCACCACCGAGACTGGCCTCATCATCGCCATCCCCGGGCTCTTCTTCCAATACCACCTCGCCCATAAAATCGAGCAGTACCACGCCTTCCTCGCCCACATGGAAACCGCCTGCATGCAGCGCCTCTACCGCAAACAGACAAACAACCCCACTCCAACCCCGGAACAACAGAAAGCCGCCTAAACCCAACCCACGGACCAAGCCATGGCCAGATTTCAGGACATCCAGAACACAGACGACAGCGACGCGAAGGTCGACATCTCGCCGCTCATCGACTGCGTCTTCATCCTCCTGATCTTCTTCATCGTCACCACCAGCTTCGTCCAGGAAGTCGGGCTCGGCGTCGACAAACCCGAACCCAGCAACCAGCCCAATCTCAACGAGTCCACCACCATCATCCTCCAACTCGATGACACCGGCAGAGTCTTCTACGAAGGCAGAAGCATCGGCCTCGCCGGCGTCCAGTCCGAAGTCCGACGCGTCCTCCAGGCCGAAGACGCGCCCGTCATCGTCCAGGCCTCCTTCGAAACACCCGTCGCCACCCTCATCCGCGTCATGGACGAAGCCCGAAGCGCCGGCGCCGCACAGGTCAGCCTCGCACAAGCCCAGTAACCAGGAACCCTCCAACCCCAAACCCAGCCACGAAGAAAACCATGAGCCGCTTTAAGAACATGAAATCCGACGAAGGCAACTACGGCGACATCGATATGTCGCCCATGATCGACTGCGTCTTCATCATGCTCATCTTCTTCATTGTCGCCACCACCTTCGTCGAAGTCCCCGACGTCACCATCGACCAGCCCATCGCCACCACCCAGGAAACCCTCGAAAAAGAAAGCATCTACATCGCCCTCACACCCGAAGGCGAGGTCGTCTACGCAGCCCGCCAAATAGGCGTCACCGGCGTCCAGCCGCTCGTCCGACGCATGCTCGAAGATGAACCCGAAAGACCCGTCATCATCCAGACCGACGGCAACGCCGAGTCCGGAACCCTCATCCGCATCATCGACGAAGCCAAACGGGCCGGTGCCCTCAAAGTCAGCCTCGCCACCCAGATCAACCAGAACTAAGAGCCATGGCCAAGAAAGGACGAAAAACCCGAGCCACCCTGACACACCGCCTGACGGTGCTCGTCGCCGCAGCGCTCATGACCCTCGCCTTCTTCATGGTCCTGCCCCTCATGCAGACCATCGGCGCCCCCGACGGACCCGACACCCGCGTCCAGGAAATCGGCTTCGCCGACGTGCCCCCACCCCCGCCGCCCCCCGAAGAAGAACCCCCCGAACCCGAACCCGAGGAAGAGCCACCCCAGCTCACCGAAGCGCCCCCGCTCGACCTCTCCCAACTCGAGATCGCCCTCAACCCCGCCGGCTCCGGACTGGGCCTAAGCGGCAACTTCGCCCCCCAGATCAACACCCGCGACCTCATGGGTGGCGTCGAAGACATGCTCGCCGGCCTCGGCGACCTCGACCAGGAACCCCGCGTCGTCTACCAGCCCGGACCCATGCTCGACGACCGGCTCCGACGCCTCGCGCCCGCCACCGTCTACGTCATCTTCATCGTCAACGAGCAGGGACGCATCGACGAAGCCCGCGTCCAGAACCCCCTCCACCCCGCCCTCAACCGCGCCGCCCTCAACGCCGTCAGGCAGTGGCGCTTCGAGCCCGGCATGAAAGCCGGACAACCCGTCAGCTTCCGCATGAGAGTCCCCATCACCTTCCCCGAAGGTTAAAACGACCATGAACAAAGCCCTCCCCACCGCCATCCTCGCAGCCCTCGTCCTCGCCGGCTGCACCATTACGCCCACCGAGCAAACCGCCGACGAAGCCGCCACCCGCAGCCTCGCCAACCCCAACGACACCCGAGGCCGCGAACTCGAGATCTGGTCCGACCCCCGCTTCACCCAGCAGTTCTCCGAAACCTACATCTCCGCCAGCGAGATCGAGCCACGCATCACCAGCATCGAACGCGAGGTCATGCTCGAAGTCATCGAAACCCTCCGCGAAGCCGCCGACCTCGAAGCCGAAGCCCGCACCGCCAAACAACAGGAAGCCATCGACCGACTCAACGACGAGAACTCGTCCGCCGCCACCGCCGTCTACGACTTCACCATCGGCAACATCTACTTCGAACAGGAACAGACCGAGCTCGCCGAAGCAGCCTATCGCGAAGCCGTCGCCAAACACCGCAAGTTCCGCCGTGCCTGGCAGGCACTCGGCATGCTCTACGTCCGCGAAAGCCAGTGGGACCTCGCCATCAACGCCATGACCCGCGTCATCGAACTGGGCGGCGGCAACGGCATCACCTACGGACTCATGGGCTTCGCCTACGCCTCCACCGACAACCCCCTCGCCGCCGAGTCCGCCTACCGACAGGCCATCCTCCTCGAACCCGACCGCCTCGACTGGAAGATGGGACTCGCCCGCAGCTTCTTCCGCCAGCAACGCTTCGCCGACGCCATCGCCCTCACCGGCGAAATGCTCAAACAAGACCCCTCCAAAACCGACCTCTGGCTCCTCCAGGCCAACGCCTACCTCCAACTCGGCGACAATCTCAACGCCGCCGAAAACTACCTCGTCGTCGACCAGCTAGGCGGCGCCAACGCCGACATCCTCAACAACCTCGGCGACATCTACATCAACGAGAACCTTTACGACCTCGCCGTCGAAAACTACATCCGAGCCCTCGAAACCCAGCCCGACGCCAACCTCGCACGAAGCATCCAGGCCGCCAAAGTGCTCACCGCCCGAGCCGAACTCGACAACACCGCCTCACTCATCGAAGCCATCGAAACCCACCGCGCCCAGGACCTCGACGACCAGCAGCAGATCGACCTACTCCGCATGAAGGCACGCATCGCCGTCGCCAACGGCGCCTCCGATCAGGAAGCCGACATCCTCCGCGAGATCGTCGAACTCGACCCGCTCGACGGCGAAGCACTCATCCTCCTCGGACAGCACGAGTCCTCTAAGGTCGGACCCGCACAGGCCGAGATCGAAGCCGCACGCCTGGCAGACAATTCAGACCAACTCGGTAACGCCCAGGCCCAACTCGCCGAGCACACAGCCCAGGCCACCTTCTACTTCGAACGCGCCGCCGCACTCGAAGACTTCGAGGCCGACGCCTACGTCAGACTCGCCCAGCTCTTCGTCAAACTCGGCAACTACGAACAGGCCCTGCCGCTGCTGAGAAGAGCTCAGCAGATCAAGCCCCGCGAAAACGTCCAGCAGTACCTCCAGCAGGTCGAGCGCATCGCACGCTCCGGCTGACCCCCAAACCCCAGCGAGCCCGCCATGGCCCCCATCTCCTCACAAGCCGCCACCTGCCTCCTCGCACTCACCCTGCTGGCTGCAGGCGCACTCGCTCAAACGCCACCACAGACCACCGCCGCCGAGCCACAGGACGGCATGGTCACCCTCAACTTCCCCGAGAACATCGATCTCAAGGTCCTCATCGACTACGTCGGTCGACGCAACGGCATCAACTTCATCTACGACCAGAACGTCGTCAGCCGACGCGTCACCATCAACGCCCCCGAAGCCATCCCCACCAGCTCGCTTATCACCCTGCTCGAAAGCACCCTCCGAGCCAACAACCTCGTCCTCGTCGAAACCGAAATCCCCAACACCATCCGCATCGAGGCCGCCAATCGACCACTACCCACCATCTCCGTCCTCCCAGGCGAACAAGAGGCACGACTCACCCAGGCCGTGACCCGCGTCTTCACCTTCCAGCACATCGCACCCGCCGAAGCCGGCGCCATCCTCACGCCCTTCCTCTCCTCGCCCCAGGCCAGAATCACTCCCGTTCAGGGAACACGACTCCTCATCATCACCGAGTTCGGCAGCAACATGCAACGGCTCGAAAACCTCAGCCGACTCATCGACCAGCCCGAAGCCGACCTGAAAATCGAATCCGTCACCGTCACCCACACCAAGGCCGCCGACCTCGCCACCCGCGTCACCCAACTCCTCGGCATCGCCGCCCGCCCAACCTCACCCACCGACCTCCGCATCCAGGCCGACACCCGCACCAACCAGATCGACCTCATCGGCGAAGCCCAGGACATCGAACGCGCCGCACAACTCATCGCCAACCTCGACCGACCCGCCAACACCACCACCAGGGTCTACACCTTCAACACCATCAGCCCGGCACGCATCGACACCCTCGTCTCCGAACTCCTCGACGAAGTCGCCGCCCAGAACTACCGCTCCGTCGCCGACCCCGAAGCCAACGCCCTCATCGTCACCGCGCCCTCAGACGTCCACGCGACCATCGCCGAACTCGCCGCCCGACTCGATATCCCCAGACCCGAACAGCGAAGCCCCATCCGCTTCTACACCCTCCAGAACGCCCGCGCCGACGAGATCCTCAAAACCCTCGAAGGCATCGCCAACGACGCCAGCCTCGAAACCATCTCCATCGACGGCGCCAACGCCGCCCCCCAGCCGCCCCTGTTCCCAACCCCACGTGAAGACTTCAGCCGCATCGACGGACCCACCGAATCCGAGGTCAACACCCGCGCCGCCAACCGGCAGATCGAGATCACCCCGCAACGCTCAGGCGTCGCCATCGACGACCCCGAACTCGGCCTCGACAAAGCACGCATCATCGCCCACGAAGCATCCAACACCCTCATCGTCATCGCCCGACCCGCCATGCACGAGGTCTACGAACGCCTCATCAAACGACTCGATGTCCGACAGCCGCAGGTCCTGCTCGAAGCCACCGTCGTCTCGCTCGACACCACCGACGGCTTCCAGCTAGGCGTCGAGATCCTCGTCGATGCCGACATCGACGAAACCACACGCTCACTCACCTTCAGCAACTTCGGCCTCTCCGACGAAGTCGATCCCGGCAACCCCGGGCTCGTGCTCGAGCCAGGCGTCGGATTCAACGGCGCTATCATCAGCTCCAACATCGCCGACCTCGTCGTCCGCGCCCTCCAGTCAGACAACCGCGTCAAGGTCGTCTCACGACCCGAAATCCTCGTCAACAACAACGCCGTCGGCACCCTCGTCAGCGAACGCGAAGAACCCTTCTCCTCCGTCAACGCCTCCTCCACCGTCTCCACCACCTCCTTTGGCGGGTTCGCCGCCGCCGGCACCACCATCGTCGTCACGCCCCAGATCAGCGAAGGCGACTTCATCAAACTCGAATACGAAATCAGCCTCTCCAGCTTCTCCGAAGCCGCCGAGTCCAACGACCCCGACGACGTCCTCCCACCCGCCCGACAGACCAACTCCCTCATCTCCGAAGCCGTCCTCCCCGATGGCTACACCATGATCGTCGGCGGACTCACAAGAGACACCCAAAGCGAGGTCATCAACGCCATCCCCCTCCTCGGCGAAATCCCCTTCATCGAAAACTTCTTCTCCAACCGCGTCATCACCAACCAGCAGACCACCCTCTTCGTCTTCATCAAGGCCGTCATCCTCCGCGACGACAAGTTCGAGTACCTCAGGTTCGTCTCCTCCGAAGCCGCCGCCAGCACCGGCATCTCACTCGGACTCCCAGAAAGCCAACCCCTCCTGATCCACTGACACGCATGGGCACCGACCACCCCACCAGCGCGACCCACGACCCCGCCGCCGGCCTCAGGCTCGTCGACAACCCATCTGCAGACAAACTGACCAACCTCAGCGACCGCCAGCCCTCCGCTCACTTCCTCAAGCACGTCCCCATCGCCTTCGCCAGAAACGCGCACGCCCTGGGACTCGCCACCGAAGACGAAAACGTCATCGACCTCGCGATGACCAACCCCGACGACCAGCAAACCCTCGACATCCTCCGCCGCTGGCTCCGCGCCACGCTCCGCCCGCAGCCCGCCGAAGAACACGCCCTCGCCTCCGCCATCAACCAGGCCTACGGCCAGCAGACCGGCGCCGCCCAAGCCTTCGTCGAAAAACTCGACCGCGACACCGTCATCAGCGAGGTCAACGAACTCTCGCAACGAGAAGACCTTCTCAACGTCTCCGACCGCGCACCTGTCATCAAGCTCGTCAACCTCCTGCTCTTCGAAGCCGTCCAGCAGCAGGCCTCCGACATCCACATCCAGCCCTACGAAGACCGGCTCATCATCCGACTCCGCATCGATGGCGTCCTCTTCGATACCTTCGACCTCCCCGCCGCCATCCAGGACGAAGTCCTCAGCCGCATCAAGGTCATGGCGCGCATGAACATCGCCGAAAAACGACTGCCCCAGGACGGCCGCTCCACCGTCCAGGTCGGCGACCGGATGATCGACCTCCGCGTCTCATCCGTCCCCGCCAGCCACGGCGAACGCATCGTCATCCGACTCCTCGACAAGAGCATCCGACGCTACACCCTCGGCGAACTCGGCATGACCACCGAAGCCCTCGCCACCTTCCGCAAACTCATCGGCGTCGAACACGGACTCATCCTCGTCACCGGACCCACCGGCTCCGGCAAGAGCACCACGCTCTACGCAGCCCTCGGCGAGATCAACTCCACCGCCCGCAACATCATGACCCTCGAAGACCCCATCGAGTACCAGCTCGAAGGCATCAGCCAGATGCAGATCTCCGACAAGAAGGGCATGACCTTCGCCAGCGGGCTCCGCTCCGTCCTCCGCCAGGACCCCGACATCGTCATGATCGGCGAGATCCGCGACCGCGAGACCGCCGTCATGGCCATCCAGGCCTCCCTCACCGGACACCTCGTCTTCAGCACCCTCCACACCAACGACGCCGCCTCCGCCGTCACACGGCTCCTCGACCTCGGCATCGAGCCCTACCTCGTCAGCAGCTCGCTCGTCGGCGTCCTCGCTCAGCGACTCATCCGCCACGTCTGCGAACACTGCGCCCAGCCCGCCGAGCCAAGCCCCGCCGAACTCGACGCCCTCCGTTTCGTGCCCACGCCCGAGCAGCGCCAGCAGATGCGCACCGGCGTCGGCTGCAAACACTGCCGCGGCACCGGCTACCACGGCCGCGCCGGCTGCTTCGAACTGCTCACCATCAACGACGAAATCCGCAACCTCGTCCAGCAGCGCGCCTCCGCCACCGACATCCATCACGCCGCCATCCGCGCCCACATGACCACCCTCACCGACGACGGCCTCCGCAAAGTCGGACTCGGCCAGACCACCCTCAGCGAGGTCATGCGCGTCGCCATGAGAGCCGGGTTCTGACATGGCCGTCTACACCTACACCGCCATCCCCGACGCCCCAGGCCAGCCGCAGACCAACCCCGTCCGCGGCACCATCATCGCCGACTCACCCAGGCAGGCCCGCGACCAACTCCGCGCCAGCGGGCTCAGCATCCGCGACATCAGCGAGCAGAAAACCGCCAGCGGCCAGTCCATCTTTGCCGCCTACCTCGCCCGACGACAGACCACCCGCGTCACCGGCTTCTTCCAGGAACTCGCCACCCTCCTCGGCGCCGGCATCCCGCTCCTCGAAGCCCTCGACACCATCGCCAAACAGCACGACGGATCGTTCCGCCAAGCGATCCTCCTCCTCTCCGATCACGTCGCCGCCGGATCCAGCCTCGCCCAGGCCATGGCCTTCCAGCCCGACCTCTTCGACGAACTGCCCCGCAGCATCGTCGAAGTCGGCGAAAACGCCGGCACCCTCGACCAGTCCCTCCGCCGACTCGCCGACTTCCGCAGGCAGACCGCCAAACTCAAGAACCGCGTCGTCTCCGCGATGATCTACCCCTTCATCGTCGCCACCGTCGGCGTCCTCGTCAGCATCTTCCTGATGACCTTCGTCGTCCCGCAGGTCCTCACCGTCCTTGATGATTCAGGCCAGGACCTGCCCTTCGCCACCGTCGTCGTCAAAGCCACCAGCGACCTGCTCATCGGCTGGTGGTGGCTGCTGATGGCCGCCGGCCTCTCACTCATCCTGATCGCCAGCGCGATCCTCCGGACCGACGCCGGCGAGATGCTCTGGCACCGCAGCCTCCTCCGCGTCCCGATCCTCGGCGAACTCATCCGCAAGCAGGCCATCGCCCGCATGGCCATGGTCATGGCCACCCTGCTCCGCTCAGGCGTCGTCTTCGCCCGCTCCATCCAGATCGCCCGCAAGGTCGTCCGCAACCGCGTCCTCCGCGACGCCCTCGCCGCCGCCGAGCAGGCCGTCCTCTCCGGCCGCGACATCGCCGACGCCCTCGAAAACACCCGCGTCTTCCCGCCCCTGGTCATCCAGCTCTTCGCCGTCGGCCAGGCCTCCGGCCAGCTCGAGGACATGCTCGAAGGCCTCGCCGAAGACTACGATGTCCAGGTCGATATCACCGCCGGCCGGCTCACGGCCCTGCTCGAACCGCTGATGATGATCCTGCTCGCGATCACCGTCGGCTTCATCGCCTTCGCCGTCATCCTGCCCATCCTCCAGGCAGGCGACGTCCTCTAAAACCAGATGCACCCGAGGAGAAAGCTCATGAACCACAGACGCATCGGACCACGCGGCTTCTCGCTCATCGAGGTGATGGTCGTCATCGTCATCATCGGCCTGCTCGCCGGCGCTGTCGCCCTCCAGGTCACCGGCTACATGGACTCGGCCGAGATCAACCTCGCCCGATCCGACATCACCACCATCATGGACGCCGTCGAGCTCTACCGGCTTGAAAACAAACGCTACCCGACCAACGAAGAGGGCCTGTCGGTCCTGCCGATCGACAACCGCAACGATCCCTGGGGCAACCCCTACGAGTACAACAGCCCCGGGCCATCTGGCGAGCCCTACGAGATCGTGACCTACGGCTCGGACGGCCGTGAAGGCGGTGAATCGACCGCCGCGGATATCTACAGCTGGCAGGTCCGCGAAGGCAGCGGAGGCTGAGATGCGGTCCCGTGGCTTCACCCTGATCGAGCTCATCGCCGTCATCACCATCCTCGGACTGATGGCTGGCGCGACCGGGCTGTCCCTCATCGAGACGGCCCGTTCCGCCGCGCTCGACCGCACGATCGGGATGCTCCAGCAGGAGGACGAGCGCGCCAGGCTGGCCGCCCGACGGCTCGGACGGGAAGTCGTCCTCCGGATCGACCTTGATGAGCAGCGGCTGCAGCGCTTCACCCGCAACCCCGCAGGTGAGCTGGAGCCGGCCGCCAGCCGGAGACTCCCGGCCGGCACGCGGCTGACCGACCTGCTTGGCATGGACACGCCGGCCGATCCCGATCCCGTCATCGACCTTGTTTACGCCCGAGGCGGGCAGACCCGCACCTTCGCCTGGCAGATCGAGACCGAGCAGAACCAGCGGCTCTGGCTGCTGACCGCCGGGCTGACCGGACAGACCCGCACCCTGGAGGACCAGGACCTTGTTGAACGCTGGCTCGCCATCCCGGCACCGCCCGGGCCTGACGCTGATTGAAGTCGTCGCGGCCCTGGTGATTCTCGGCACGATCCTCGCGGGGATCGTGGTCGCCCGGGCGCGCCACATCGACCAGCTCGCCGAGGCCCGGACCCTCACGGAGCTGAGTGATGTCGCCGACCGGCTCATCACCGGCTGGTGGCTCGACCCCAACGGCCCGCCCGTTAACGCTCAGGGCAGCCTGTCCGGCGACGCGCAGCCCGGAGCCTCCGACGGCGACGGCATCACCTGGCGCACCTCGCTGGTCCCGAACCGTGGCCTCGAAGACCTGGCCCTCCGTTCCCTGCGGATCGAGGTGGTCCAGGGCGAGACGGTTCTCGCCGTCGAGCTCGCGCTGCCCGCTGAGACGGAGGCCGAGCGATGAACCTCTCCTCGCCCCGCGGCTTCACCCTTCTCGAACTCCTGCTGGCCTCGACGCTCATCACGCTCATCCTGCTCGCGGTCGCGACGATCCTGACCCGCTTCGCCGTCGACCCGACGCTCCCGGCGTCCACCGACCGCCCGGCGCAGCTCGAAGCGGTCTTCGATTTGCTCGAACGGGATCTGGCGATGGCGGACGTGATCCGCTGGGAAAGCGATGGCTCGCTGGTGCTGGAGGGGTTGGTGGGGTTGGATGGGGTGACGCGGGAGCGTCGGGATCTGCCGGCTCGGGTGCGTTATGTGCTTGATGGGCAAGGGGATGAGCGTGCTTTGTTGCGGATGCAGAGGGGGTATGACGGGGTTGGGTTTGTGGATGTGCTGGTTTGGGGGGCTGGTTCGGTTTTGCTCGAACCGGGGCTCAAACGGACGAAAACGATCGGGAACGGGTCGGAAACGGGCGCGCAACTCGTTGATTATCCGGCGATTGATCTGAACCCGAGCGGGTCTGCGCTGCTGATTGTTCGAGATTCTCGCATGTTGGAGGAGCTGTCGACGGCTTACAGTGCGGCTTCGGCGTGGCGGGTACGGCTGGCTGATAAGGGGGGCACGTGGTTGCTGGACCGATGGGCGGTGGTGCGATGAGGTCGGGTGTGGCTGCGTCTGAGCGTGGGTTTGCGTTGCTGCTGGTGGTGGTGCTGGTGATGGTTTGTGGTGTGATGCTTTCGGGGTTTGCGGGGCGGAGTGGGGGCGAGGCGCTGGTCGCGAGGGATCGGGTGGAAGATCTTCAGCGGCGGTGGGCTTCGATCAGTCTGCGGGAAGCGCTGTTGCCGTCGGTAGAGGCTTTGCTGCGTGAAGCTGAGGGTCGAGCGGATGAGGGAGCGGAAGGTGACGTCGCCAACTCTCCCTCCAGATCGGTGCTAGGTGGTACGCGGCTGGCTGGTGGTGCGGTGGGTGAGCTGCGGGTGGTGGTGTCGCTGGGTGGTTTGGCGCACGAGTTGGTGTTGACGGATGAGCAGGCTCGGGTGCGTGTGGATCGGTTGCTGTCGGATCGGGGGAGGTTGGCGGCTGAGGCGGAGGTGGCGCGGCTGCTGGGTGGTCGTCGTTTGGGGATGCGGGTGTCGTTGTCGCCGGTGGTGATGGCGGCTGGCGGGGAGCCTGAGGTGTCGGGTTACGGTCAGGTGTTTGCGGCGGTGCTGCCGGAGCGGCTGGTGGGTTCGGGTGTGGGTGATGGGGTGGCTGGGGGTGGGGTGACGTGCTGGGGTGATGGGCGGTTGAATGTGCAGCGGGCGGATGAGGCGGCGATCCAGCTGGTTTGCGAAGGGTTGTTGGGTGAGGCTGGTGTGCAGGCGTTGCTGGCGGGGCGGGATCGGGATGCTTTTGCGTCTCTGGAAGAGCTGCTTCGTGGGGTGGGCGGGATGCACCCGTTGCTGCGTGGGGAGTTGGAGGGGGTGTTGACGGATCGTTCGGGGTGTCATGGGGTTTGGGTGGTGAGTCGGGGTCGCCAGCGGGATTGGGTTACGCTTAGCGTCGCGCGTCGCGGCGAGGATGGCGGCCTGCTCGGGCGTGTGGATTTTGCGTGGTGATGATGCGACTACAGCGGCAGCGACAGTTGATGTTTCTGGCTTCGGCACTGATGGTGCTGGGTGCTGTGGGTGTGGTGGTGTGGGGGGTGATGTCGCCTGTGTCGATTGCGGAAGAAGTGGGTGTGGATGGTGGGTCCCAACCAGTCGCATCGGGGGATGGGGCGTCCGAGGAGGTTGGGGTGGCGGGGCCCGGGGTGGAGGCGTTGCTGGCGGTGGGTTCGTTCGACTGGCAGCGGCCGCTTTTTGATGTGGCCGGGCCGGCGGCGGCGACGGCGGTGGAGGTTTCGCCAGTGTCGCTGATCGGGACGATCGAGGAGTCGGGTTTTACTTTGGCGGTGCTGCGGACGGCGGATGGCCGGACGGAGATCCGGGGTGTGGGTGAGTCGTTCGAGGCGGGGGGCGGCGCGGTGCGGGTGCGTTCGATTGAGGGGCGTGTGGTGATGGTGGAGGCGGGTGGTCGGGTGTTTTCGTTGTCGCTGCCTGATCGGGAGGGGGGTGGGGTCGATGGCTGAGGGTGTGCTGCTTCTTGGTGAAGATGTCTGGCGGTTGGGGATGACGGGGGAGGGCGGTGTGGCGGGTGTGTCGTGGCGTGAGGCGGCGGTGGATGGGTCTTCGGCGGAGGCGGTGCTTGAGCGGCTGTTTGAGGGGGCTGGGGATGTGGATCGCGTGGTGGTGTCGCTGGCGTCTTCGTGGTGCCTGGTTGCGCGGGTGTCGACGGAGGGCTTGGACCGTTCCCGGCGTTCGGCGGAGTTGCTGTACCGGCTGGAGGAGGTTTTGCCGGTGAGTGCGGAGGAGATTGAGGCTGACTTTGTGCATCACGATGGGTGGTCGCTAGGGGTTTGCTGTGTGGTCAAGCGGGTAAGCGGGGTGTTGTCCTGGCTGGAGGCGCGGGGGATTTCGGCCCCGCATCTGGTGCCTGCGTCGTTGCTGGTGGGTGATGCGCTTCGGTCGCGGGAGGTCGGGTCGGCGGTGCTGGCGGAGCCGGCGGTGGAGGGTTGGGGTGTGGACGTGTTGTCTTGGTCGGGTGAGGGGTCGCTGGCTGGATGGCGCTGGCTGGGCGGGGATTGGGAGGCCGCGCGATCGGCGGTGGCGGCGGTTTCGGATAAGGGCCGGGCTGTGGTGGTGGTGGGGTGTTCGGCGGGGGATGTGGGTCTGGACGAGGCGGGGGTGGTGAAGGGCGGAGGGTCTTATCTGGATCTGTTGCTGGCGGGTGCGCGTTCGTTGCTTTCGGAGCCATCGGTGGCGGCGGTTGAGCTTCGTCGGGGGTCGTTGGCGGCGAAGGACTGGTTTGTGTCGTATCGGGGGCCGGTGGTTTCGGTGGTGGTTGCGGCGGTGCTGCTGATGCTGAGTGTGGCGGGTGTGTCGGTGTGGCGGGGTCAGGCTTATGCGTTGGAGGCCGAGCGGTTGCGCGGTGAGCAGGAGCGGGCGTTTGCGGAGGCGTTTCCGGGTCAGCGTGTGCCGGTGAGCATTGTGTCTCGCTTGGAGAGTGAGTCGCGTCGGCTGGCGGGTGTGAGTGGTCGCGGTGAGGGTGGTGCGGGTGATGAGGCTTTGCGTGAGGCTTCGGCGTTGGATCGGCTTTATGGTGTCTTGTCGTCGCTGCCGATGGACCTGCGGTTCCGGGTGCTGTCGCTGCGTGTGGGTCCGGATCGTGTGACGGTGGGTGGGGAGGCGCGATCGCACGGTGATGCGGAGCAGCTGGTGCGGGCGCTGCGATCGGGAGGTGTGTTTGAGGTGGACCCGCCTCGGACGCAGACGCGGTCAGAGGGTGGGGTGACGTACTCGTTCGAGGCACGTGTTGGGGAGGGCGGCTGATGTCGGGTGTGCGTTTCGTCCAGGTCGGTCTTGGTGTGGGGTTGTTGGTGCTGTTGGTGGCGACGTTGTGGTCGGTGTGGTGGATGGCGGGTCAGCGTGCTGCGGCGCTGCGGGAGTCGTCGTCGCTGGCTCGGAGTCTTGTGCTGGTCGATCGGATTGCGGCGCTGCGGGCGGAGCCGGCGATCGCGTCGGCGGAGGATGTGGGGGTTCAGGCGTTGGGTGTGCAGGTGGAGTCGGCGATGTCGGCGGCGGGGATTGAGGCGCGTCGGTTGGAGGGGATTTTTCCTCAGGCGTCCCGTCGGCTGACGGGTTTGCCTTATGAGATGAAGCCAACGATGTTGTCGCTACGGGGTGTGGAGCTTCGGCGTCTGATGGTGTTTCTGGATCGTCTTCGTCGGCAGCCGGGTCTGAATGTGCGTGAGCTGGATCTGACGGCTGCGCGGGGTGAGGGGGCGTCGGGTCTGTGGGATTTTCAGACGACGCTGACGTATCTTATTTTTGCTCCGGACGGGGAGGGTCGTTAAGGATGCGTGCTGTTTTGAAGAAGCGTCGATTGTGGCTGTCGGGTGTATGGATGGTTTGTCTGGCGCTCTGGCCGGTGGGTTGTGCGACGTCTTCGGAGTCGGGGCCGGAGACGACGACGTACCGCACGGTGCGGACTTCGCCTGACCGGGATACGGAGGCGGCTCGTCGGCATCATGAGAAGGGTTTGGAGGCGTTGGCGGAGGGTGATCTGGAGAAGGCGCGGTCGGCGTTTGAGCGGGCGTTGGAGGCGGATGTTGCGTTCGGGCCGGCGCACAACAATCTGGGGAAGGTGCTTTATCAGCAGAAGGATTTTTATCAGGCGGCGTGGGAGTTTGAGTACGCGCGGGCGTTGATGCCGAATCGGTCGGAGCCGCTGAACAATCTTGGGTTGGTGCTGGAGAAGAGTGGTGAGTTGGACCGTGCGGTGGAGAGTTATCGCGCGGCGTTGTTTATTGACTCGGAGAATCTGCAGACGGTGGGGAATCTGGCGCGGGCGTTGTATCAGCGTGGTGATCGCGGGGAGGAGTTGGTGTTGCTGCTGGAGCGGTTGTTGGCTGAGGATCAGCGGGCGGACTGGAAGGTCTGGGCGCAGGGGGTGTTGTTGTCGTTACGCGGGTCGATGTGAGGTCTGGCTGGCGTGGTGGGCGGCGCCGATGGCGGCGGCGAAGCGTCCGACCTTGGTGAAGCGGTAGTTGACTTGTCCGGGGGCGGCGGGGCTGATGTCGTTGTGGACGGCGGTTTTGATGTGGTCGAGGTGGTGTTCGATGAGGGGAGCGACGCCACCCATGAAGACGATTTCGTCGGGTCGGTAGATGACGAGGAAGGTGCGGATTCCTCGGGCGAGGGCGTCGAGTCCGCGGTGGACGCGGGGGTGGGTGAGGGCGGCCTGGAGTTCTTCGGGTGTTTCGAGGGGGACGCCATCGTCGTTGAGTCCGCGGGCGCCGATGTAGGCTTCGAGGGCGCCGCGGCCGGCTCCTGGGGTTTGGGGCGGGTTGGGGTCGGTGCCGGAGACGTCGATGTGTCCGAGGTGTCCGGGGGTTCCGCGGGTGACGATGAGGGGGATGCCGGCGTCGAGGACGGCGCCGCCCAGGCCGGTGCCGATTGAGAGGTAGAGGGAGCGTTTGGTGGTGGGGTTGTTGTGGTGGTCGGCGATGGCGGCGGCGACGGCGTCGGTGCAGAGGGCGATGGTTTGGGCTTCGGGGAAGAGGGTTTGTGTCCAATCGTTGAGGTTGCGTCCGATGAGGGCAGGCATGTTGGCGGCGGCTTCGAGGACGCCTTGGGCGTTGACGGGTCCGGGGACGCAGAGGCCGACGCGTTGGATTTGTGTGGGGTCGGTGAGGGTGGCAGCGGTTTGCTGGATGGCGTTGGCGAGGTTTTCGGCGGAGGGTTCGCGGTAGGTATCGGTGCGTGCGGTGGCGGGTGGTTGATCGTCCTGGATCAGTGCGAGTTTGGTGGCGGTCCCGCCTATGTCGATGCCGAGTGTGGTCGGCATGGCTCAGGCTTTCTCGATCTGGTCGACGGGGACGTTCATGATTGGGTAGAGCGGATCGGTTCGGAGGGCGAAGTGCCACCACTCGTCGATGAGGGATTCGAAGCCGGCCTCGGTCATGGCGGTTTGGAGGAGGTCTCGTCGTTGTCGTGAGGGTTCGTCGCCCCCTGGGTAATCGACGCGGGCGCGTTCGGAGAGCTCATCGACTTCGGAGGGCATCTGGCAGGGGTTGCCGGTTCTGAGGTCGTAGAGGGCGACATCGACGGCGAGTCCGCGGTTGTGCATGGAGCCGCGGGCGGGGTTGGCGACGAAGTGGTGGAGGTGTTCGGGGACGACGTGCCAGAAGACGTAGCTGAGATACCAGGGGCGGTAGGCGTCGTGGATGATGAGGCCGTAGCCGTGTGGTTCGAGGGTGTTGGCGGCGATGGCGAGGGCTTCGGCGACGGGGCGTTGGGCGGGGGCGTGTTCGATCTGGGAGAGGCCGATGCCGGCAAAGTTCTCGACGCTGCTGTAGTGCATCCCGTATTGGAGGGAGGGGATGTGGTCGCGGAGCTCGACGAGATCGGGTTTTTGGAGGGGGATGTCTTCGATGGGTGGCCTGGCGTGTTTGGCTTCGGCCATCACCTCGGGGATGGGTCGTGCGGGTTTGAACAGGGGCTTAGCGGACATGTTCAGGCGTCTGGCTGGTTGGCGTGGGGTTTATCGCTTGCGGCCTGCTGTTCTTCCCAGTCTTCGGGTTTGGGGTCGGCGAGGAGGTAGCCGAAGATGAAGGCGGTGAAGAAGCCGATGACGGCCCACCAGGGCCAGGCGACGGTGTCGCGTTCGCCATCGATCATGAAGTAGCCGTACTCGGCGAGGTACCATATCAGGAACGCGCCGGCGAAAACGATGGGGGTTTTGAGGAGGCGGACGGTTCGTCGTTCGGGCTGGCCGGCGAGGGCGGCGATGACCCAGGCGGCGACGAGGATGACGCCTGCGGCGATGTTGGTGTTGATGGACCATGGTTCGTGCCAGACGACGGCGAAGATGGTCATGACGGAGAGGGGTGCGGAGAAGACGAGGCCGTAGCCGGTTTTGTTGAGGGGTAGGAAGCCGAGGAGGAAGGCGGCGAGGAGTGAGCCGGTGGAGTAGGAAGCGAGGCCGAGGGCGAGGCTGAGGATGGGTATAGAGAACTCGTCCTGGGCGATCTTGACGACGTAGGCGGCGAGGCAGAGGACGACGCCCCAGAAGATGACGAGGGCTCGGGAGATGAAGACGGCCTGGGCGCCGTGGTCTTCGATGTCGTGTCCCTGTTTTTGTCGCCAGCGGAGGTAGGTGACGGACATGGTGGTTTGTGAGAGGGCGGCGAGGATGGAGTCGAGGGAGGAGATGGCGGCGGCGAAGATGCCGGCGATGATGAGTCCGGTGACGCCTGTGGGGAGTTCGGAGAGGATGAAGATGGGGAAGATGCCGTCGCCTTCTTCTTCGACGCGGCGGAGGGCTTCGCCGGTGAGGGGGAACTGCTGGTAGAAGACGTAGAGGCCGGCGCCGACGGTGAGCATGAGGGCGGTGATGACCTGTCCGACGTAGGCGGCGAGGACGGCGATCTTGGCTTCGCGTTGGTTTTTGCAGCAGAAGATGCGTTGGGCCATCAGTTGGTCGGTGCCGTAGACGCCGACGTTTCCGAAGACGGAGGCGAAGGCGGCGGTGTAGATGGTGAATTCTTTGGTGGCGTCCCACTCGAAGTCCCAGAGTTGCCATTTGCCGGCTTCGTCGGCGACGGTGATGAGTTGTTCCCAGCCGCCATCGAGTCTTCCGACGATAGTGAAGAGGGCGACGAGCCCGCCGACGACGAAGACGATGAAGAGCATCACGTCGGTCCAGATGACGGTGGCGATGCCGCCCATGATGGTCCATCCGATGGCGACAACGCCGATGATGCCGATGGCGGTGATGATGGGGTCGATGCCTGTGATGGCTTCGATCTGGGCGAGTTGTTCGGCCATCACGAGTTCGAGGATGACGGCGGTGAGGTAGACGCGGGCGGATTGTCCGAGGACGCCGCCGAGGGAGAAGAGCATGGTGGTGACCCACTTGGCGGAATCGCCGAGTCGGTGTCCCATGTAGTCGTAGGGGGAGTAGATTTCGCGTTTGTAGTAAGCGGGTACGAGGATGAAGGCGACGATGAGTCTGGCGATGAGGACGCCGACGAGTCCGAGCTGGAGGTAGGTGAAGTTGCCGCCTGCGCCGTAGATGATGGCGGGTGCACCGACGAAGGTGACGGCGGAGATTTCGGTGGCGATGGATGAGCCGGAGACGGCGTACCAGGGCATTTTCTTGCCGCCGAGGAAGAAGTCCTTGACGGATGATTGTTTGCCGGCGAGGTATCCGCCGAGGATGGTGGTGATGACGAGGTAGCCGATGACGACGGCCCAGTCGATCCAGGTGAAGTGTCCGGCGATGGAGCCGGCCTCGGCGGCGGCTTCGGCTTGGGCGAGGAGGAGTGAGGTCATCATGGGGTCAAGGTATCAGCTTTGGGTGGGTGAATCAGAAGAACCATAAGACTTGGGAATGATAACGGGCCGACGCGTTGGCGTCGGCCCGTTGGGGAGGGTGGGGATGTTGGGTTGGGGGTTTAGTTGCCTTCCATCTGCATATCGACTGGTGTCCACATGGCACGTGGGGTGATGGCCGGGAACTGATCGCTGATATTTTCAACGATTTCGCCAGCGTTGAAGTTGGAGGCATGGCCATCGGCGAACGCATTGTTGATCGAAGCGTTGGGGGGTACGGAGGTGGGGTCTTCGTTTCCGCCGTGGCGAGTCCAGTCGAGTTCCGTGGGCGGGCGGATAGCGCCCCAGCCTTCTCTGGCTGAGATCGGTGCGTAGTCTTCGTACTGTCCCGCGCTGTTTTTGATGCCTACCCATCGCGTGCCCATGGCACCGGGGATGCGGTTAGATTCGTTGAGAAGTTGCGTAGGGCTGATGAACGGGATCTCTTCGCCGATGGCTGATCTTGTCGCAGCAACTTGTGCCGTCAATCCGAATCTCTCGGACCATGCTTCCGAGATCAGCATGACGGAGGAAGCGTTGTTCAGGTTGGCATCGAATGCCATACCGAGGTCGATGGCAGCCTGCCCAATGCCGCCAATGTTCCTCGCATTGCTGGCTGCAAAGGCGTTGAGCGTATAGGAGCGTCCAACGGGCAGTCCGAGCTCGGGCGGGCCCTGGTCTGAGGGGCAGGCCATGACGCCACCGAGAATGGTGTTGACGCCGGGTTCGATTTCTGAGGCGGGTAGATAGCCGCCGATGACCTCGACGTCATACCAAGCTGGAGAAGTGGTGTTGGGAGGGAATTTGCTCTGATTGTCGACTGAGTAGGTGACCAGAGAGATGGTGAGTTGGCGCACGTTGCTCAGGCAGCTCATGTTGCGGGCGGTTTCCCTGGCGGCTCCGAGTGCGGGAAGGAGGATGCCGATCAGCAGGGCGATGATCGAGATCACGACGAGCAACTCGATAAGTGTGAATCCGCCGGGATTTTGGCGGGTGTGTGGCTGTGTCATCTACGAATCTCCTGGGGGGAGTGTATGAGGGGATCAGGAATGTCTGTGCCCGTGACGGGCGAAGGCTCCCCGAGGCGTTTCCGCCTCGGGGAAGCTCAGGCCGATTGATTTGATCAGCGGCGGCGGCCGAGTGCCAGGGTTCCGAGGGCGAGCAGGCTGATGGCTGCGGGCTCGGGGATGGCGGCGGTGCTGCCGAAGTTGGTGGCGAGGAGTGAGAGGTCGATGAGGTCGACCGTGGTGTCGGTGTTGAAGTTGCCGCCTGCCCATCCGGCGGTGTTGCCGAAGTTGGTGGCGAGGGCGGAGAGGTCGATGAGGTCGACGGCGGCGTCGAGGTTGGCGTCGCCGAAGAAGGTGCCGGCGAGGACCGTGACCCATTCGGTGAGGTCATCGGCGTCGATTGTTCCTGAGCCGTCGGTGTCGAAGGTGAGGTCCGAGGAGGCGCCGCGGATGGCGGCGGCGAGGAGGTCGATGTCGGCGGCATCGAGGGTGCCGGAGCCGTCGTAGTCGCCTTCGATGCCGTTGTTGCCGGTGTCGAGGTCGAAGATGTGGAGGATGCCGCGGCCGAATTCGAGGATGGCGAGCGACTGGGTGGCGGGGTCGTAGGCGAAGTCGTAGATGGGGTCCTGTACGCCTGGGGTCAGGTCACCGGCTCCGCCATCGACGAGGAAGTTGAAGGTGATATCGACTTCGTTGCCACTGGGGTCGACGGCCTTCACGGCGTCATCGAAGCCCAGCGGCAGGGGAACAAACTCGTTCGCGCCATTGGGGTCGCGGTAGCGAGAGTTGTAGATGATGACGTCATCGGAGATATCGGCTTCGTCACCGAAGACCATGTATTCGAGGTTCTGTCCGACGAAGAAGTCGCCTTGGGGCTCGTTGAGGTCGATTCGGCTAACGGAGGAGACGGTGCCGGCCGAGTCGCGGACGCCACGGTCGAGGAAGTTGTTGTGGCGGATGTAGATGTCGCCGTTGGGTCCGAAGTCCATTTCGCGGTTGGTTTCGAACACGTCGCCGGGATCGGTGATGGGCGGGTCGCCGGGGAACTGGGCGGGGTCCTGGTTGCCTGCCTGAACGACGCCATCGACGAGGGTGTCGATGAGATCGCCGGTCACGGGATCGTGAAGGCCACGGCCAAGGGCGAAGCCGCTACCGAAGGACAGCCACGCAGCACCGGCTCCCTGTCCCTGGAACCCGGGGTCAAAGGCGACGCCACGGCCGGCCTGTTCATCGCTGCCGGAGCCAACTTGTGTCGGTGTGCCGGCAGAGATGTCCCAGATGCTGAAAGAGGGCGTTGAGAGTCCGACCGGTTCGAAGGCGGCGAGGAGACGGTCGCCTTGAATGTCCAGGTCATTGAAGCCGAGGAATGCACTGGCTTGGGCCTTGCCAAAAGGTGCGCTGAAGGTGCCAGCGGTCAGGCCAGTGGCAGAACCGGCGTTGGTCACTTCGGTAAGCCCGAGGTTGGCGGTGGCGGCACTGCGGCCAGCGTTCTCGATACCGGCGATGAAGGCACGGTTCCCGTCCCAAGCCATGGTGATCGGGCGGCCGATGTAGCTGGCTGGGTCGACGGGAACGAGTCCGATGAAGGGGTTGCCTGAGTCAACGAGTGCGCCAGCGGCGCTGACTTCGATGGCGGCTCGCTGGTTGAAGGTGATCTGTCCGAATGCGGGCGCGGCGATCAGGGTCGCGGCGAGCAGGGTTGCTGTCTGGGTTGCTTTCATCTCTTGCCTCCTGGGAACTAAGGGGTTGTTGGGGTTGGTTGGTTTCATGGTGTTCAAAGCGGTCGGGCGTTTGGGGCCCTTGGTCGTTGATCCAATCTTGTGCTGGTGAGTGCCAGCTCTCTCCGAGACTTATATAAGCTACCAGCGCCTTGGGCTTGATGCCAGAGAAATCGCGTGAGATTCGGGCGATTCCGAGGTCTTTCAAGTCTTATGCTGGCGGGGACTTAGCAACCTCTAAGGATAGCCCGGCTGGGCGTGGGGTCGAGGGAAAGGTGTTGCTGGGGGTGTGGGTGATTCCGGTTCATCCGTCTGGGCAAGCTGGGTAAACCGTGTTCGGGTCGGTTTTTAGTTTCTCAGGCTTTGACGGCGACGGCGGAGTCGCGGGCGATGAGGTGGGTTCGGAGGACGGTGTCGGCGACGGTGGGCATGGCCCCGCCATCGAGGAGCCGGACCATGGTGTCGACGGCGACGCGGCCGAGGTCGACGAGGGGCTGGTGGATGGTGGTGAGTCGTGGGGAGAGGTGTTCGGCGGAGGGTGGGTCGTCGACGGCGACGACGGAGAGGTCTTCGGGGAGGTTGAGGCCGAGTCGTGCGGCGACTTCGTAGATATCGAGGGCGAGGTAGTAGCCGGCGGCGAAGATAGCGGAGGGTCGGTCGGCGGTGTTGAGCATGGCCTGTAGGCGTTCTTTCTCTTCGTTGGAGAGTCGCCAGCTGTCGGCTTCGATGGTGTGTGCGTCCTGGACGGGGATGTCGAGTCGCTGGCAGACTTCTTCGAAGCCGCGGCGGCGGTCGCGGGTGTCGGAGAGGTCGTTGAGCCCGCCTATGTAGGCGATTTTCTGGTGACCGAGGTGGTGGAGATATTCGATGGCCTGTCGGCTGACGTCGTGGTTGTCGATGCCGACGGAGGCGATGGTGGAGACGGAGGACTTGGCTCCGATGACGAGTAGGGGGGTTTTGCCGTCGAGTTCTTCGGAGAGTCGTCGGACCTGGTCTTCCTGGGGGTTGATGAGGAGGAAGCCCTTGCAGTTGGGCGGCTGGCGGGTTCCCCAGGGGAGGATGGTGGGTTCGATGAGGCAGTCGTCGGATCGCTGGCGGATGCCTTCGAGGATCTGTGAGTGGTAGAAGTCGGCGATGGAGGCCTGTTCGTTGAAGAGGACGCCCATGCGTCGGAGTTGTCGGGGTCGGTCCTTGCGGTCGATGACGAAGGTGCCGCGGCCCTGGCGTCGGTCGAGGATGCCGATGGAGACGAGGTCCTGGAGGGCTCGGTGGGCGGTGACGAGGGAGACGGAGAGTTGCTGGCTGAGTTCCTTGGTGGAGGGGATGCGTTCGCCGGCGCGGAAGACGCCTGCGTCGATGGCGGCGATGACGGCTTCTTTGACGGTTTCGTAGAGGGGCCGGCCTTGCTGGGGTTTGACGGGCCTGAGCTGGGGTTCATCGGTCATGGTCCGCCCCCTTCTGTTTGGTTGGTTCTGATGCGGATGCCGAGGTGGTTGGCGACGGGCCGCCAGCCTTTGGCGTCGCTGGGGAGGTTGGTGATGGGGGGCTCTTTGGAGCCGGTCCATGCGGCTCGGTCGAAGTAGAAGGAGGAGGAGCCGCCGCCGTCGAGGTTGATGGCGGCGTGGGCGCCGGCTTCTAGCATGATGTCGGCGAGTTCGGGGAGGGTGACGCCTATGGACCAGCCTTCTCTGCGGCCGTCGATGACGGCGAGGATGAGGGTTTTGGCGTTGGCGTCGATGCCGGCGGCGGTGCGTGGGTGTCGTCGGGTAGGTTGGACGCGTGCGGTCAGGCCGGTGTTGAGGCCGTCTTCGACGAGGAGGGTGCCGAGTTGATCGGCGGCGGTTTCGGATCCGCCTACGCCTGCGACGGCGTCTTCGAAGCGGGGCAGGTCATCGGGTCCGATGCGTCCGACTTTGGGGGTGTTGTCTGGTGTGAAGGCGATGGCGGGGTCGGGACCGGCGTGGGTGGTTCGTGGGGGGGAGACGATGTTGCCGTCGGAGAGTGAGAGGCCGATGAGGTTGGTTCCGCCTTCGGGCAGGAAGCCGTAGAAGTTGGCATTGACGGCGAGGATGGCGTTGTGGTCGATGGCCCACTGGTTGGTGGGGATGTTGGTGGCCTCGGCGGCGGGGTTGCCGGGGTGGTTGTCGGGGAGGGGGCTGGTCACGAAGACGTCGAGGGCGGGGTCGGTGAGGTCGATCCAGGCGAGGTAGCCGCGGATGGGGCCGTCGGCGGTTTGTTGGTCGAAGGGCTCGACGCGGATGGAGGCTGTTTGGGGTTCGGGTGGCTGCGGGGCTGGTGCGGGTTGTGCGTGGGCCTGAGTTTTTGGTGGTTGGGGTTGGGTGTTCTGAAGGGTCTGACAGCCCGTGAGAGCGAGCGCGAGGATCGGCAGGGCGCATCTCAGGATTGTCGGGAGCGTCTTCATCGGTCCACAACCTCTAGCTGGCGGCGGGGCTTAGGGATGCCGTTGCCACCGTGCCAGTCTAGCGATTCCCGGCTGTTTATGGTTCGGTTCTGCGGCGGCTAGAGGTCGAGGGTGCGGTTGTGGATGGCCGTGAAGATCGCTGCGAAGGCCTGTGTGGTGTGGCGGTGGGCCTGGGCGAGGGTGCCCTGGTGGTAGATGCCGAAGACGTAGTCGGTTTGGCGGCTGACATCGTGGATGTAACCGGCTTCGAGGACGGAGCCGGAGCCGGGCCACCAGCCGGGTTTGTTGAGGACGACGAAGGGGGGGTGGCTCGGTAGTGAGGCGGTGACCTGGCCGAGGCCTTCGGCGACGTAGCAGTGGTTGGTGAGGGCGAGCCAGTTGGTCAAGTGATGGAAGTGGGTGGTCTTGCGGATGTCGGGTCCGGCGAGGGTGGCGGCGGCCATGCGGGCGAGGTCGTCGGTGGTGTAGCGGTTGGAAGCGGGGGCGACGGGGCCGGGGCGGGTGGGGTCGTCAGACAGTTCTGCGGTGTAGCTGGGACGCTCGGGGAGCGTGGTGACGAGCTGGCCGTTGGTGTGGGCACGGACCTCGCGGCTGTGGGTGTAGACGGGGCGTTTGAAGTGGCGTCGGACGATGCTGTCGTGAAAGCCCCAGCTTTGCATGGCCTCGTGGGTTTCGCGGGTTCCGACGAGTTCGTGGAGGGTGCAGAAGCCGGTGTTGCTGGAGAGGATGATGGTGGAGCTCATCAGTCGGCGGAGGGTGATGCCGGGGTCGTCGCCTAGTTCGATGACGGTGTCGAGGGTCCAGCCGTGCTTGTCGATGAGTTGGAGGGTGAGGGCAACGGTGGCCCACTTGATGGTGGAGGCGGGGTAGAAGCCGAGGCGGCCGGTGTTGCGCCAGCGTGTGGTGATGAGGCGGCCGGTTTCGGGTTCGATGCGGGCGAGGGTGAGGGCGGAGCCTTCGGGGAGGTTGACGACGTCGTCGATGTTGGTGTCGGCGGGTTCGAGTTCGACGGGCAGGGCGACCTGTGGGAGATTGAGCCAGGGAGCGTCGGGCTGGATGTTGTTGCGAGGGGGTGTGGTCATGTTGATCAGTCGATGCGGCCGAGGTCGTTGTTGTAGCGGGGGCGGCCGATGGGGTTGACGGTGGCGGCGGTTTGGGTGTCGTCGGTGTTGAGTTCGATGGCGTAGCGCTGGGGGTAGTTGTGGTGTTTGTGGTAGTTGGCGTGGTGGACGGTGAGGCGTCGGGGTTGGGCGTCGTTTTCGGGGAGGGCGACGCGGGCGGTGAGGAGGTGGGTTTGGGGGTCGAAGGTGTGGGGGATGGTGACGCCATCGAGGGTGAGTTGGATGGTGGAGGAGACGATTCGTTGACGGTCGGAGCCCCACCAGTCGGGCATGCCGTCGTCGAGAGTGGTGGTGATGACCATTTCGGTGTCTTCGATGGTGGCCTCGGGTGTGGTTTGGGTGGGGCGTCCGCCGTAGGCGTAGTCGACGAGTCCGAGGTAGATGCCGTAGGCGGCTTTGAGGTTGTAGTGGGGGTCTCGGAGCCGTTGTTCTTCGACGGGGTGTGAGAAGAAGGAGAGTTCGAGGAGGATGGCGGGGACGCGGGTGTGTTTGAGGACGCCGAAGCCGGCCGAGTACATGAGCTGATCGGAGAGGAGGGGGGAGGTGAGGCCGACCTCGCTGGTGCGCATGGTGCGGAAGGTGTTGAAGGCGATGTGGCGGGCGATGTCGAGTTCGACTTCGGCGCTGTCGGTGTCGCCGTGGTACCAGATGGAGGTGTAGTTCGCGGTCTCTCGGCTGCTGGCGTTGTAATGGATCGAGATGAAGAGGTCGGCGCCGGTGGTGCCGTCGGGTCGTTCGATGTTGTTGGCCATTTCGGCGCGGAGGCGGAGGGTGGAGCCTCGGGGTGTCATGGTGTCGTCGGCGATGTCGGAGGTTTCGGCTTCACGGGTGAGGTGGACGATGACGCCGGCGTCTTCGAGGAGTTTTCGGAGGAGGTGGGCGGTGCGGAGGTTCATTTCGGCTTCGCGGACGCCGGTGGGTCCTCGTTTGTAGCCTTCCCATGCTGCGGCGCCGCCGTGGCCGGGGTCGAGGACGATGACCATGCCCTCGAGGTATTTCTCGCCTGGGTGTTTGGGGAAGTGGAGGTGTTCTCCATCGGGCGTCCAGTCTTCGCGGTTGTCGAGTCGGGCCATGGCGGCTTCGAGGGTGTCGGGTTCCCAGCCGGGCTCGCCGAACCTGGGCGGCTCGGGCGGCAGTTCGGCGGCGGGTGGGGGCTCGGGCTGGGTTCGGCAGGCGGCGAGCGCTAGGCCGAGGGTGACGGTGCAGATCAGGAGGGCTTGCCAGCGGGCCTGAAGGCGTTGGCGGTGCATGGTGTCATCTCCGGGATTGGGTCTGGGTCTTTCATAAGACCTTGGGTACACTCTACCCGCTTCAGCTTAGCGATCCTTTTCACTTGTTCTTTCGTCGGAGACTGATATGCGAACGATCTTGATGCTGGCCGCGACCTGTTTTCTGGCCTTGCCGGCTCTGGGGCAGCAGGCCGAGCCAGAGGTTCGGGGGACGTGGATGACGACGACGGCGAACGATGCGATCGCGAGCCCTGCGAAGACGGCGGAGAGCATGAAGCGGCTGCGGTCGATCGGGCTCAACACGGTGTATGTCGAGACTTGGAAGAACGGTTACACGCAGTTTCCGTCGGAGGTGCTGTACGAGACGATCGGGGTGGATCGTCGGCCGGCGCTGGTGCCGATGGACCCGAGCGACCCGCCTGAGCGGTATCGGGATGAGGGGCGGGATCTGTTGCAGGAGACGCTGATCGAGGCGCATCGGAATCAGCTGATTTACATCGCCTGGTTTGAGTATGGCTTCATGGCGGCCTTCAAGGACACGGACAACCACCTGCGACGGATGAAGCCGGAATGGCTGACGACGACGATCGATGGCGAACTGGTGTCGGATCAGAATCCGTTTGTGTGGATGAACCCGTTGCATCCGGAGGCGCGTGATTTTCTGATGGGGATCATGCTGGAGGCGGTGGACAAGTACGACCTGGATGGCGTGCAGCTGGACGACCGGATCGCCTGGCCGGTGACGATGGGTTACGACCCGTACACGGTGGCGCAGTACAAGCTGGAGCACAAGGGGGCGGAACCGCCTGCCGATCCTCGGGACCCGGACTGGATTCGTTGGCGTGCGGAGAAGGTGGGCGATTTTGCCGAGCGGTTCTACAAGGAACTGAAAGAGAAGCGTCCGCATCTGATCGTGTCGGTGAGCCCGGCGATCTACGACTGGAGCCTGACGAACTACAGCTGCGACTGGAAGACCTGGTCGCGACGTGGGTGGATGGATGAGTACATCCCGCAGGTCTATCGGTTCAACTACGAGACGTATGCCCGTGACTGGCCGGCGCAGATGGACGCGGCGGGGCCGGATCGATTGCGTGACCTGATCTCGGGCATCCGTGTGGTGGGCGAGGGTGCTGACACGACCTGGCCGGAGATGGTTCAGAAGATCAACCTGCCGAGGGAGACGATGACCGGCGGGCATGTGCACTGGTTTAGCCGGGGTGTGCTGGATGTGTACGAGCAAGAGCTCACGGGTTTTTATGATGTGGCGAATCAGGGGCACTCTCCGCATCCGAAGCTCGGGATGAGCTGGCGCCCGGCGCCGGTCGTGGCGGAGGCTCACGCGGATGACCTGAATGTGTGGACGGTGACCGTGACCGATCCGGGTCAGTACCGGGTGATCGCGCACAACGGCGAGACATGGGAGGTCGTTGAGAGCCGGTTCTTCTATGCGGGCGAGCACACGCTGGAGATCACGGACGCGGCGGCGGTGGAGTTGTTGGTGGATCGGCGGTAGGGGCACTGCCAACTTGGGATCAACCTTTGGCCTTTGGCACAGCCGCGTTGACACGACGCGGCTCGATAGGCTGTTTGGTTGATGAGAGAGTTTCACACCTTGCCCTTCGGGACAAGGTGTGGCACCCGGCAGCTCGGGACCGATGCCCCCGGGCTTCCGCCCGGGGCTCGTTTTCGTTGTGTGGCACCCGAGATGTGTACGCTTGGGTTAAGGCGTTGGTGGGTCGAGTTCGCTGCGGATCTTGTTGCCGTAGACGCCTGGGGAGGAGTCTGGGATGACGGTTGCGTTGCAGTGTTTTTCGTAGAAGCCGGTGGGGCCTGCGCCGCCGATGATGGCGTAGGCGTGGCCTTCGTCCCAGAGGGCTTTGAGGGCGGCGAGGAGCAGTGCCTTCCCGATGCCGCGGCCCTGGGCGGTGTCGAGGACGGCGGTGGGGCCGAAGAAGCCTTTGCGGGTCACGTCGTAGCAGGCGAAGCCGATGACCGCTTCGTTCTCGACGGCGATGAAACAGCTGATGGGTTGGTGGCCGAAAGCGACGTCGCATTCATCGGCCCAGCCGGGGTGGAACTCTTCCTTGGCGAAGCGGAGGACGTGGCGCTTCTCGTGGGCGTTGGCTCTGCGGATCACAACGCCATGCGCGCGGAGATCCTGTAGCAGCTGTTCGTTGCTGGGCAGTTCGTAGAGTTTGACGAGCATGTCGGGCATGGGTTGGATCCGTTGCCCCCGGGCTTCCGCCCGGGGCTCGTTTTACATTGGCTCGTTTTACGTTGTGTGGGTTACTCGGGCAGTTCGAGGATGACTTTGTCGCTGGCGATGCCGAGTTCGTCGACGGTGAAGGCGACGATGGCTTCGACGCCGTGGTCGGCGCCCTGCATGGGTTCGCCTGGGAGGGGCATGACAACGGAGCGGTCTTTGGCGGAGTAGATCTCGTAGTCCCAGACGCCGTTTCGTTTGATCTGAACGGCCCAGACGCGCATGTCGCGGAGTGAGTTGCCGGAGGCGAGGAGGCGGGCGCCATGTCGGTTGATGCCGACAACGCGGACGCTGGGAGCTTCGGGCTTCGAGCCGTCGGAGAGCCAGGGGCTGGGCGGGACGAGGGCGGGCTTGGCGTAGACGCCGGTGCGGGCTTTGTCCTGGAACCCGCCGAGGTTGTTGATGACGGACTTGGCGGAGAAGTGGACGTGGCCGTCGGCTCCATCGATGTGCCGGATCCATTGGATCTGGTAGACGATCTCGTTGTCGTCGTACTGGCGTTCGGTTTTGTAGGTGCCGAGGCCGGGCCAGATGTTGCGGCCTTTGGGGTTCTGCTGGGTCCACCAGGTGAGCAGGGCGGGGAAGGACTGCTGGGGCTTGGCGATCTCCCAGTAGAGTTGCGGGGTGTAGTAGTCGACCCAGCCTTCGACGATCCACTTGCGGGCGTCGGCGTAGAGGCCTTCGTACTGGTTGAAGCCCTGGATCTGTTCGGGGTAACCGGGCTTCCAGATGCCGAAGGGGCTGATGCCGAAACGGACCTTGGGGGCCACTTCCTTGAGTTGGGTGTAGAAGCGTTCGATGAAGTCGTCGACGGCGGCGCGGCGGTAGTCGGCGATGGAGAGTGTGCCGCCTGCGGCTTGGTAGGCGGCGTAGCTGTCGGCATCGGGGAAGTCGACGATGTTGCCTTCGTCATCCCGGATTTGATACGGATAGAAGTAGTCATCGATGTGGATGCCGTCGACGTCGTAGCGGGTGGCGACGTCCATGAAGACGTTGAGGGAGCGCTGCTTGACTTCTTCTTCGGCGGGGTTCATCCAGCGGTGGCTGCCGTATTCGGGCGCTAGGTGGGGGTGGGTGGCGACGATGTGGTCGTCGGAGATTTCGCCGCGATGGGCGGGGTGGTCGGCGCGGTAGGGGTTGAACCAGGCGTGGAGTTCGAGCCCGCGTTTGTGGGCTTCTTCGATGGCGAAGGCGAGGGGGTCGTAGAAGGGCTCGGGGGCTTTGCCCTGCTCGCCGGTGAGGTAGTAGGACCAGGGCTCGTAGCGCGAGGCGTAGAGGGCGTCGGCGTGGGGCCGCACCTGGAGGATGATGGCGTTCATGTTGAGGTCGGCGAAGAGGTCGAACTGTTCGAGGAGTTCGGCCTTCTGCTGGGCGACGGGGAGGCCGGGTTCGGAGGGCCAGTCGATGTTGGCGACGGTGGCGATCCAGACGGCGCGGAACTCGCGTGGGACTTCGGGGACTTCGAGCGTGGCGAGGGCGTCGTTCACGGGCTGGGCCTCGGCTTCGGATTCGACGGCGGAAGGGCTGGAGCAGCCCAGCGGGAGGGCGAGACACATGGCGAGGGCGGCGAGGGTCTTTTTGAGATGCACGGCTGAAACCTCCGGTGAAGTCTTCTAGTACAGGTATAAGACTGATTGAGGATACCAGAGAGCGGGGCTGGCGGTTCGACAAGCCGGTTCGGGCTTTCCATGATGGCGGGTTAGCTGATGCGTTCTTACCTCACGGGTTTTGTGCCGACGGCTCAGCCGCTGATGACGCGGCCGAGTTATTCGCGTGAGTTGATGACGTCGATGACGCTGCCGATCGCGGTGTCGATGGTGGAGGGGGGTGTGGTGGGGATTCTGGCGAAGAAGACGTTTGATGCGCCGTCGCTGGTGTTCGCGGCGATTCAGGCGGCGCCGATGTTTGCGAATCTGACGAGCGTGGGGTGGGCGATGCTGGCTCGGGGCAAGCCGAAGGTGCGTTTCATCACGGGGATGATGATCGCGACGCTGTTGTGTATTGCTGCGATTGCGTTTCTGCCGGTCGGTACGGCGGGGGCGTTGGGGTTGACGGTGCTAGTGATCGCGGCGCGGTGTCTGATGGCGGGGGTAGTGACGCTTCGGAGTGTTGTGTGGCGGAACAACTATCCGCGGCATGTTCGGGCGCAGGTGACGGGGAGGCTGTCGGTGCTGGTGAGTCTGGTGATGGCGACGGCGCCGATGGTGGGGTATGCGTTTCTGGATGCGGATGCGGACAACTTTCGTGTGCTGTATCCGGCGGCGGCGGTGCTGGCGGTTGCGGGGGTGGTGGCGTTTTCGAGGGTGAGGCTGAGGGGCGAGCGTGCGCTGCTGGACTATGAGAACCGGGAGGACTCGGAGCCTCAGCCGAAGGGTGAGACGGCGGCGGTTTATGAGTTTACGCCGGAGACGGCGAAGCGGGATGACACGTTCTGGTCGGTGCTGCGGAATGATCCGGCGTTTCGGGTGTATATGTTCTGGCAGTTCATCGCGGGGCTGTCGATGATGTCGTCCGAGGCGGTGATTGTGTATGTGATCGCTGAGATGACGGCGGGGATGTCGTCTGAGTATGTGTTGTCGGTGTTGTTGTCGACGTCGATCCCGATGATTCTGGCCGTGGTGACGATGCCTTACTGGGCGCGGTATCTGGATTCGGTGCACATCGCGCGATATCGGGCGAGGCAGGGGTGGTTCTGGACGGCGGCGCAGTCGTTGAGCCTACTGGGTGCGGTGTTGGGGTCGCTGGGGTTGATCGCGTTAGCGCGGGTGGTGATCGGGTGTGTGCGTGCGGGCGGGATGCTGGCGTGGAATCTGGGGCACAACGATTTTGCGGATCGGCGGCTGGTGTCGATTTACATGGGGATTCACGTGACGCTGACGGGTGTGCGTGGGGCGACCGCGCCGTTTATTGGGATTCTGCTTTACACGGGCTGGTCGACGATCGAGCTGCCGATGGGGTTGGCGTTTCCCGGCTTTGCGGGTTTGGGGGGCTGGTACTTTCTGATCTCGCTGGTATTGGCGGTGGTTGCGTGGATCGGTTTCGCGCGGATGGCGGCGAAGGTTGGCGACCGGCCGACGGCGAATGACTGAGCTCAGCAGGCGTTGTGTCAGACCACGAACATGGCGGCGAGGAAGAGGAGGAGTCCGAGGGCGGCGATGTCGGTGCAGGTAGTTAGGAAGATGGAGGAGGCGGTGGCGGGGTCGACGCCCAGGCGTTTGAGCATGATGGGGATGAGGGCGCCGCTGAGCCCGCTGAGCAGGCAGCTGCCGATCATCGCACCAAGGACGACGAGTGCGAGGACGATGGGGCTCTGTTCGGCGCCGGCGATGATGGCGTAACCGAGCATCACGAGTCCGGCGATGATGCCGACAAGCAGGCCGTTGAACATGCCGAGGATCATCTCTTTGCGGAGGACCTGGAGGGTCATGCCGGGTTTGAGATCGCCTAGCGTGATCGCGCGAACGACGACGGCGAGGGCCTGGGCGCCGGTGTTGCCGGCCTGACCGGCGAGAACCGGGAGGAAGGCGGCGAGGACAACGACCTGTGCGATGGTTTCTTCGAACAAACCGACGACGGCCCCGGCGATGAAGGCGGTGAGGAGGTTGACCTGCAGCCAGGGGTGGCGGAGTCGGAGGCTGGTCATCAGGCTGGTGGTGAGTTTTTCTTCTTTGCCGACGCCGACGGTCGAGCCGAACTGGGCGGAGATGGCGACCTTCTGGTTTTCGAACATGGCCTGGCCGCGGACTTCGCCTAGGAGGACGCCTTCGTCGGAGACGACGGGGTAGACGGGCAGGTGCATCTTGACCAGCTCGTCGAGGAGGTCGGAGAGCTTGTGGCTGGCTTCGACCTTGAAGGGCTTGCGGATCATGATGCTGGTGACGTCGGCGGCGTGGTCGGCGAAGAGGAGCTCGCGCATGGTGACGACGCCCGTGAGTTTGTCGTGTTCGTCGACGACGTAGGCGTAGGTGATGAAGAACTCTTTGACGAGGTCCTGGAGTTTGGCGAGGGCCTCGGCGATGGCGGTGCCTTCTTTGAAGATGGCGATGGCGGGGCGCATCACGCGGCCGACGGTGCCTTCGTCGAAGGTCAGATTCAGCCGCCACTGTTTGGCGACGGGATCGGGAGCGGCGCGGGCAATGGCGTCGAGGTCGTTGGGGCTGAGTGAGGCGAGGATGGGTGTGGCGACGGAGGGGTTGATGGTCTGGAGGGCCTTGGCTGCGTCGGCGGGGGCTTCGAGGACGAGGAGGCCTGCGCCTTCGCTGGCGGTGACGTGAGCGAGGGTATCGATGAGCTGGTGGACGTTCTGGGGGAAGGCTGCGACCCGTGGGTTGCCGGGCTTGATCTTTGATTCGGGGGGCATGGTGATTCCTCGTGTCGCTGACAGGCCGGGTGCATCATAAGTTGGATTGAACGAGGCACGGGGAAGGACTCGGGGGAGCGAGTGTTTAGGCGGGGGTTTTGAGTCGGTAGGCGGCGAGGAACTCGAGATTTTTGCCTTTGCCGCCTCGGATGGGCGAGGGGATGAGGCCGAGCAGGGTGATGTGGGGCTGGGTCAGCGACTCGGCGACCTCGGTTGAGATCTGTTCGGCGTGGTGGTCTTCAAGGTGGTGTTCGCCTGTCTCGTAGTGGGGTTTGATGAGGGTGATGATGGTGCCGTTGGGGTGGTCGTTGTCGTGCTTGAGCCAGCGGATGGCGGCGGGGAAGGCCTTGGCTTGTTTGGTCCAGCCGAGGTCGATGCAGACGAAGTTGACGCCTGGGAACTCGGTGAGCGCTTTTCTCGGGTCGTTGTTGGGGTCGAGGTGGAGGGCGTTGGTTCGTTCGAGAACGGTGACGCGCTCGTCCTGACGGAGTTTCCAGGCGAGCTCGCCGTAGGCGGTGTCGACGGCGTAGACGCGGCTGGCTCCGTGTTGGAGGAGGCAGTCGGTGAACCCGCCGGTGGAGCAGCCGAGGTCGGCGCAGGCGAGGTGGCTGACATCAATCTGGAAGTGATGGAGGGCGGCGTGGAGTTTGGCGCCGGCACGGGAGGCGTACCCCCCCGCGTTGCTTTGGTCTATTGGGTTGGTCACTTCTTTATGATGACCTAGATGAAGCGATTCTGCGTGGTTGGTCCTTGCGGGGCGGGGAAGAGTGTGATGGCGCGTCGGCTGGGGGCGCGGCTGGGGCTGCCGGTGTGTCATATCGACACGTTGTTCTGGAAACCGGGTTGGGTGGAGCGGTCGAACGAGGAGCTGGCTGGGTTGCTGGAGCCGGTGGTGGCGGGGGAGCGGTGGGTGATCGACGGGAACTTTGCGGCGACGCTGGGGATACGGCTGGCGCGGGCGGACACGGTGGTGTGGCTGGATTATCCGGCGCGGGTGTATCGGTGGCGGGTATTGAAGCGTCAGGTGACGGGTCGTTGGCGGGGGCGGCCGGACATGGCGGCGGGGTGTCGGGAGAGTTTTGACCTGGAGTTTCTGAGGTACGCGTGGGATTTCGAGCGGACGGGGCGGCCGGCGTTGGTGGCGGCGTTGGAGGGGCGGTCGGCGGGGGTGGAGTTGGTGCGGTTGCGGACGGTTGGGGAGGGGGAGGGGTGGTTGGAGCGTGCGAGTGAGTATTCAGACAAGCAATGATGGATCAGGGATGGCAGTTGATTGCGTTGAGATAAGGAGTTTGACATGGTAATGCGATGGGCGTTCTGGGGGGGATTGTTGTTACTGATATCGTTCTGGATATCGCTTAGCGGTGATATCGGGATGTATGTTGATCTGCCAACTATCATTTACTTGCTCGTATTCGTCGTGATCTACGCTGCATCACACCATAAGTTTTCTTCGGTCTTTCGCTCTACATATGCCTGTCTTGGGGGTAAGCACCAGATCGAGCATGATGAGCTGGTTTACGCACAGAGGGTTTTCTGCAGCGCACGGAGAGGTGCCTGGATTGGCGGTGTACTGTGGTCGGTCACAGGCATGATTGCTGTCCTAAGCCACCTTACTGAGGCCGGGTCTGTTGCCTTAGCAGTCGCACACAGTCTATTGGGTGTTTTTTATGCGCTCCTGCTGGCGGAGTTGGTGCTTGCGCCCCTAGAAAGAAATTTTGAGGATCGACTTTCGCATGCTGCGTCATCGATTCAGTCATAATCAATTAAAAACCCCGCCGAGGTGGCGGGGTTCGTGGGGCTTGGTTGTTGCTCTGGATCAGGCCGAGAAGCTGGACCCACAACCGCAGGAGCTCGTGGCGTTGGGGTTGTTGAAGACGAAGCCTCGGCCCATGACTTCGTCTTTGAAGTCGATGGAGACGCCGTTGAGGTAGAGGTAGGACTTGGGGTCGCAGACGACCTTGACGCCGTGCTGTTCGAAGACCTCGTCGGTGTCGCGTTGGGACTCGGTGAGGTCGAGGAGGTAGGAGAAGCCGGAGCAGCCACCGCCTTTGACGCCGACGCGGAGCCGGACCTTTTCGGCGTCGAGTTCCTGCTGATCGATGATCGTCTTGATCTCACGGGCTGCGGTTTCGCTGATCGTCACTGCCATCTCTGTCTGTCCTTATCAAGCCGGCGTCGCCGGTCGGTCTTCTGGGTGTGAGCCCCGGTGTACGGATCGGGCTCTGGTTGGATCGGGGGTCTTGAGCCTGATCTTCAGACTCAACTGCCGGATTATACCCTAAACGGGTGAGTGTCAAGCCGAGGCGGGGGCCTTGGCTTCCTCGTGGTCATGGTCGTGATCGTGGGCCAGGCCGTTTTTTTCCTCGTAGTCGTGGATGGCGGCCCGGATGGCGTCCTCGGCGAGGACGGAGCAGTGGATCTTGACCGGCGGGAGGCTGAGCTCTTCGACGATCTGGGTGTTCTTGATCTGCTCGGCCTCGTGGACGGTCTTGCCCTTGAGCCACTCGGTGGCGAGGGAGGAGGAGGCGATGGCGGAACCGCAGCCGAAGGTCTTGAACTTGGCGTCTTCGATGACGCCGGTGTCCGGGTTGACCTCGATCTGGAGGCGCATCACGTCGCCACACTCGGGGGCTCCGACGACGCCGGTGCCGACGGTTTTCTTGTCTTTGTCGAGCGATCCGACGTTGCGGGGGTGCTCGTAGTGGTCGATGACTTTTTCGCTGTAGGCCATGGTTTGGCTCCTTCTTCTTTATCTTTTCCTGGGTTTAACGCTGGTGGTCCCGGTGTTCATTCCAATGGGTCGTTGGTTGGTTAGTGGGCGCCCCACTGGACGGTGGAGAGGTCGATGCCTTCCTTGACCATGTCGTAGAGGGGGCTCATGGCGAGGAGGTGGTCGACGCTCTTGACCATCTTCTCGATGACGTAGTCGACTTCTTCTTCGGTGTTGAAGCGTCCTAGTCCGAAGCGGATGGAGCTGTGGGCGAGTTCGTCGCCGGCTCCGAGGGCCTTGAGGACGTAGCTGGGCTCGAGGGACGCTGAGGTGCAGGCCGAGCCGGAGCTGACGGCGATTTCCTTGACGGCCATCATCAGCGACTCGCCTTCGACGTAGGGGAAGCTGATGTTGGCGGTGTGGGGGAGCCGACGGGTCTTGTGGCCGTTGAGGACGGCGGTATCGAGTCGGCTGGTGATGCCGTCGACCAGGCGGTCGCGGAGGGCGGAGAGCCGTTTGGCTTCGTCTTCCATCTCGTTCTGGCAGATCTCGCAGGCGGCACCGAGTCCGACGATGCCGGTGACGTTGAGGGTGCCGGAGCGCATGCCTCGTTCGTGGCCGCCGCCATCGATGAGCGGGGCGAGGCGGACGCGTGGCTTGCGGCGTCGGACGTAGAGGAAGCCGGCGCCCTTGGGGCCGTACATCTTGTGGGCGGTGGCGGAGAGGAGGTCGATGCCTGCGGCTTCGACGTCGGTGGGCATCTTGCCGACCCACTGGGTGGCGTCGGTGTGGAGGAGGATGCCCTTTTCTTTACAGATCGCGCCCATTTCGGGGATTTCGTTGACGGTGCCGACCTCGTTGTTGGCCCACATGACCGAGACGAGGATGGTGTCTTCGCGGATGGCTTCGCGGACCTGTTCGGCGTAGATGACGCCGTCTTCGTTGGGTTCGAGGAAGGTGACGTCGTAGCCTTCACGCTGGAGGCGTTTGCAGGGGTCGAGGACGGCCTTGTGCTCGTGGACGGCTGAGATGATGTGCTTGCCTTTGGAGGCGTACATCTCGGCGACGCCTTTGATGGCAAGGTTGTTGGACTCGGTGGCGCCGGAGGTCCAGATGATTTCCTTGGGATTGGCGCCGATGAGGCTGGCGACCTGGTGTCGTGCCTTGTCGACGCCGTCTTCGGCGGCCCAGCCGAAGCTGTGGTTTCGGCTGGAGGCGTTGCCGAAGTGCTCGGTGAAGTAGGGCATCATGGCCTCGAGGACGCGGGGGTCCATCGGGGTCGTGGCGTTGTGGTCCATGTAGATGGGGAGTTTGACGCTCATGGTTTTGGGTTGCCTGTCTTTCCTGTTCAAGCGGTGTTTAGGGTTTGGTTTCTCGGTTGATGGATCCTACGCCTGCTAATCGCTGGCGTGGGGTTGTTTGGAAGAACTCGTGGCGCTGAGGGTCACGAGTTCGCTTTCGACGGCTGTCGTGTGCTCGGGTTCGATGAGGTCCTGGAGGGAGACGCTCTGGAAGAAGCCCTGGAGCCGTTTGTCGAGGGTGCGCATGGGGCCCTGGACGGGGCATGCGTTGCTGATGCGGCAGGGGGCGGTTTCGGGGTCTTCCTTGCGGCAGCAATCGACGAGGTGGATGGGGCCTTCGAGGGCGACGAAGACTTCGAGAAGGTTGATGGCGGCGGGCTCGCGGGCGAGCTCGTAGCCGCCTCGGGCTCCTCGGGTGGAGGCGACGATGCCGGCGGAGGCGAGGTCCTTAAAGACGTTCATCAGCAGGGCCAAGGGCAGCTCGAACGCTGAGGCGACCTGGCGGGCGCTGGCGGGGCCGCTCTGGTCGTGCCAGCGCAGGCCGAGGTAGGAGAGGGCAACGAGTGCGTAATCGGACTTTTTGGTCAGGCTAAGCATGGGTGGTTCACGGGCTACCGGTCTGTTGTGTTATCGATGCAATACTAGTACCGATTTAGTGCCCATTCAACCGCCCCAATAAGGGCTGCGGTGACTTTCCGGCGGCTGGGGTCGATCGATTGTGTCAGTCTCGTTAGATTAGGTCTCTCCGATCCGAACACCAGACCCGCGGCTCCTCAGAGTTGCGATTGCAGGAAGGCTCAGCATCACATGTCGCGCTACAAGACCATGCTTCTTTTCGGGGCTCCCGGGGCCGGCAAAGGCACTCAGGGCGCGATTCTGGGTCGGATTCCCGGTTTCTATCACTGCTCGTGTGGCGATGTGTTCCGTTCGATCGATGTCCATTCCGATCTGGGCAAGGTGTTTTATGAGTACTCGTCGCGGGGCTCGCTGGTGCCGGACGAGATCACGGTGAAGATGTGGGCCAAGGTGATCAAGGCGCACACGGTGCTGAGTCAGTTCAAGCCGCACTTCGACTTGCTGGTGCTTGATGGCATTCCCCGGACGCTGGAGCAGGCCAAGCTGATGGACGAGCACATCGAGGTGCTGAAGGTGATCCACCTGGTGTGTGAGGATGAGAAGGAGATGTTCGCGCGGCTGCGGAAGCGGGCGTTGAAGGACAACCGGCACGACGACGCCGACGAGAAGGTGATTCGTCGCCGGTGGAGTGTTTACGAGGCGGAGACCGCGCCGGTGCTGAGTCATTACGACGACGACCAGATTGTGAGGATCGATTCGCTGGGCTCGCCGGCGGGGATCCTGCACGACATTCTCGAAGTTGCTGAGCCGCTGCAGCAGGCGCACTTCGAGGCGTTCGACGGCTGATCGGCTCTAGCGGCTTCGGAGCTTGCCGAGCAGGCGGAGGATCTCGAGGTAGAGCCAGATCAGCGTGACCATGAGGCCGAAGGCGGCGTACCACTCGGCCCACTTGGGCATTCCTTCTGCGGCGCCGCGCTCGATGAAGTCGAAGTCGAGGAGGAGACTGAAGGCGGCGACGCCGACGATCACAACGCTGATGCCGATACCGATGGGGGTGCTTTCGTGAAGGAAGGGCATTTCTCCGCCGAAGAGGCGCATCGCGAAGGCAATCAGGTAGACGACCATGATCGCGCCGACGGCGGTGGTGATAACGGCTCGTAGTGCTGCGGTCACACGGATGATGCGGAAGGCGTAGAGTGCGGCCATGGTTGCGGCCACGGCGACCGTCAGCATCACTGCCTGGAAGACGATGCTCTGCCCCAGATCGTAGTTTTGTGCCTGTTGCGAGAAAGCCACTTCGTAGAAGGCTGAGATACCGCCCAGGAAGAGGCCCTGAAGGATGGCGTAGATGGGCGCTGTCACGGGTGCGAAGCGGGGCATGAAGCAGGTGGTGATGCCGACGATGAGCGCGCCGATGGCGCCGCCGAAGGTCCAGAGGTTGGCGCTGGCCGATCCGGCCATGGCCATGTTCCAGGTCACGCTGGCGGCGATCATGACGAGGCCGAACATCGAGAGTGTCTTGAGGGACGCGCCCATGATGGTCATGGTTTCGGTCGAGCGGGCGGTGGGTGCTTCGGGCGAGGGCTCGGAGGGTGAGCGGAGGACGTCGTCGGCTTGGCTGCGGATCCGGTCCATGGCGGTGTCGCCGAAGGCTGGGTTGCTGCTGCGGATCATGGGTTGCTCCCGAAAGTTGATGGGAAGGTGGGGGGGCTCATGCGTTTGACAGCATAAGCCTTGCTTGCTGGCTGCGAAAACAGGGTGCGTTCCGGGTCAGGCCGGGCTTAGAGACGGCGGCCTGACAGCCAGGCGGGCTGGAAGGCCGGGGTGCTGGCCATGTGGTAGGCGTTGAGTCCCACCAGGCTGGCCGGCTTCTGGATGAAGAGGCTCAGCAGTTCGGCGCGAGAGTTGACCTGGAACTGTTCGTGCAGTCGTTTGACGTGGTTGTGGACGGTGTGGGGGCTGACTTCGATGGCGGCGGCGACTTCTTTTTCGCAGAGGCCGTCGAGGAGCATACCGAGCACTTCCTGTTGCCTGGGTGTGAGGCTCTGGATGCGTTCATCCATGGGGGATTCGAGTTGTTCGACCATGAGCCCGCCGAAGCTGGCGAGGAGCAGCCGGAGGCAGGTGGAGGATCCCTGTCGGAGCGAGGGGCCGTCGGCTGCGCCATACGTTCCGGCAAAGAGGAGCATGCTGCGATCGCGGCTGCGGACCCAACCGACGGCGCAGTCGGCTAGGCCGATGGAGGTGAGCAGGTCACGCCGGTAATCCTGCCGATGCCAGGCGTCGGCGAAGTCGCGATCGGCGTGGAGGGCGACGACGGGTCGGCGGCTGGAGCGCAGACCGGGGAAGAGCGGGTGCCGGGTGAGGGTGCCGAGGTCCTGGGCCATGCGTTTGGCCTGGGCGGGCATGGGGTCTTCGCCGGCGAGGGTGTGCTGGACGACGCGGCTGGGCCCCATCTGTCCGAGCGCGACGAGGCTGAGCGTGGCGAGCACGCCGCCGGTGGCCTCCAGGACCGCGGTGGCGAGTTCGTGGATCAGTTGTTCGGGCTGTTGGGCGTGGGTGGAGCAGCGCTCCATGACCGCGGCCAGATCGAGGGCTTCTTCGGCGGTGAGCACCGGTTCCTGGAAGAGTTGTGAACTGAGGTCTTGTGCCATGCTCATATCGGCCCCCTTTCAGAGGAAGCGCCGTGGACCCAACCTGCGTCGGACACGACGCTGAATCTGAAGATATCAGTCTGCGGGTTGTTCCCAGACACAAACAGGGCTAAATCTCTGAAATACCGCGAGATAAAGCGATTGTTTGAACGATATGAACGAAATTGGTTGTTTTCTGGTGGGTAGCTAGAAGCGGTCTCGTGGCCTTGGCGGCCGGGGGGGGCTGGCCGGCAGCGTGCTAAAGGTTTTCCAGAGCGTGACGTCTGGCGTTTACGAAGACGGCGAGGAGCATGTCGTGGGTCAGCCGGCCGGTGAAGGTGTTCTGCTGGCTCGGGTGATAGCTGGCTAACACAACCGGTCCGTTGTTGTCGAGAGCATGGATCGCGGCGTGTTTGAAGGGGGCGTCGCGTTTGCGTTCAAGCCAGGTGCGATCGATGGCTTCCTGCAGGAAGGCGTCGTGGGCGATCTTGCCGAGGGTGACCACGGCTCTGAGGTTGGGCATGGCGTCGATGGTGTGGCTGAGGAAGGGGCGGCAGTTGGCGAGTTCTTCGCGGGTGGGTTTGTTACCGGGTGGGGCGCAGTGGCCGGCGGCGGTGATGACGCAGTGGTGGAGGATGAGGCCGTCGTTGAGGTCGGTTGACTCTGGCTGGGAGGCGAGCCCCGCCTGGTGCATGGCTCGGAAGAGGAAGTCGCCGGAGCGGTCACCGGTGAACATCCGGCCGGTGCGGTTGGCTCCGTGCGCGCCGGGTGCGAGGCCGACCACGAGCAGGCTGGCGCTGGCGGGATTGGCGGCGATGAGGTTGGGAACGGGTTTCGACCAATAGGCGTCGTCCCGATAGGCGGCTCGTTTCTGGATGCCGACCTGGTCCAGGTAGGTCACGAGGCGGGGGCATTGGCGGCAGGCGGTGATCTGCTGGTTGAGCTGTTCGAGGGTGTGTGCCATCGGGACGGTTGTACCGGATGGATGGGCAGGCTGGGCGTTGCAAGCGTTGTGGTCTTTGTTAATGATCTGGGCAGGGCTTCTGAGCGACACTCGGAGCCGTGCCTCTGATCTCAGGCGATGTGTGTTAACAGACAAATGCTGGCGTCGGGCTGGTTATAGTCCTGTCATGTCGCATATTCAGACGCACAGGCTTGCCAACGGGTTGACCGTGATTTTTGAACCGATGACCGGTGTGGAGTCGGCGGCTTTGACGCTGCTGGTTCCCGCGGGGATCGCCGCAGAACCCGAAGACCGGCAGGGGGTCGCGGGGCTGTTGACGGAGATGATCTGCCGGGGGGCGGGCGGTTTGTCGAGCCGTGAGCACGTGGCCATGCTCGACCGTTTAGGCGTCCAGCGGAGCACGAGTGCCTCGATCCGTCAGATGCGTGTCGGGGCGACGGTGGTCGCGGATCGGCTGTCTGAGGCGATCCCGCCGGTGCTGGACATGGTGCTCCGTCCCAATCTCGATGAGGCTGAGCTGGAACCCAGCCGGCAGCTGGCGATCCAGACGATCGATGGTTTGAAGGATGATCCGCAGCATCGGGTGATGCTTGAGCTGAGGCGTCTGCAGTTCCCGGAGCCGTTGGGTCGTTCGCCGCACGGGCGGCGTGAGGATCTTGAAGCGATCACGCCCGATGATTTGCGGGCCTTTTGGTCGAGCCGTTGTTTGCCGGATGGTGCGGTCCTGGCGGTGGCGGGGAAGATCGAGCCGGAGGCGTTGCTGGCTCAGATCGAGGGATTGACGGCCGATTGGCAGGGCGGCGCGGAGCCGACGCCGATCACCGCTGCACCCGATCCGCAGGCGCATCACAGCCGGGAGGAGACGGCGCAGGTTCATATCGCTATCGGTCTGGAGGCCGTGCCCGAGGGTCATCCGGATAGCTGGTCGCAGCGGCTGGCGGTGGCCACGTTGTCGGGCGGGATGTCGGCCCGGCTGTTTACGGAGGTTCGCGAGAAGCGTGGTCTGTGTTACTCGGTGTATGCCAGTTATGCGGGATCGCGAGATTTCGGTGCGGTGCTTGCCTACGCAGGGACGACTCCCGAGCGTGCCCCCGAGACGATGGAGGTGCTCAGCCAGGAGCTGGTGCGGGTTCATGAGGGGGTCGAGGCCGGGGAGTTCGCGCGGGCCAAGACCGGCATGAAGGCGCGTGTCGTGATGTCGGGTGAATCGACCGGAGCTCGTGCGGCGGCGCTGGCTTCGGATCACGTGGTGCTGGGTGCGGCCCGGTCGTTGGAGGAGATTGGCGAGCAGATCGACGCGGTGACGCTGGACGGGCTGAATCGGTTTCTTGCGGAGAACGCCCCGGGCCCGCAGCGGATCGCGACGATCGGGCCCGAGCCGATCCCGGCGCCCGCGACGGCTGCCCTGAGTTCCTGAGTCATTCATGAGACTGCTGCTGACCGCTGGACCAACTCGCGAACCGATCGATCGGGTGCGTTATATCGGCAACCGTTCTTCGGGGACGTTGGGCGCGGCCATTGCCGGTGCGGCGCGTGCAGCGGGTCATGAGGTGACGACGCTCCTGGGCCCGGTGGGAGCCGAGGTCGTGGCGGCCTGTCGTGAAGCCGGGTCGGTCTATCGGTTTGAGAGTTCGGCGGAGCTGGGTCAGCTGCTGGAAGCGCACTTCCGGGACGCCGACATTTTGGTGATGGCTGCGGCGGTGGCGGATTTTCGCCCGGTGGCACCGACCGAAGGCAAGACGGCCCGTCCGAGTGATCCGCATGCCCGGGTATCAATCACGCTGATGCCGACTCCCGACCTGGTGGCGCGGGCGGCGTCGTCGAAGCGTCCGGGGCAGCGTGTGATTGCTTTTGCGCTCGAGGAGCAGTCGGTGCTGGAAGAACGAGCCCTGGCGAAGATGCGGCGGAAGGGGGTCGATGCGATCATCGCCAACCCGCTGGGCACGATGGAGGACAGCGGGATCCGTGCAACGTGGATGGCCTGCAATGGCGAGGTTGTCCGGCTGGATCGGATGAGTAAGCAGGCTTTTGCGGCCTGGCTGCTGGCAAAACTGGGATAAACCACCCCTGCTTTGGTGAAAAAAACCTTGTTCCCTCATATGACCGGTGGTACTGTGACGATACCTGTCTAGGGCGTTATCCGAGCGCCTGCGTTTCATTGCGTTGCAGGGCCTGTGTCGATGAACAGGCCCGGGAATCGAGGGTGACCATGATTGAGATCCGCTGCAGCCGGTGTGGTGCGACCATGCGGTTCGGTGAAGGGGCCTGTGGCCGCAGGGCCAAGTGCCTCAAGTGTGAGTATGTCTTCCGGCTGCCGACGCGTGAAGCCCTGATGGAGGACACGGTGTCCGGCTGGATCCTCAACGATGTCGATGAGGTGCTCACCCATCGTGACGAGGTCTATGAGGAACGAAACCGTCCGGAGATCGACGACCTGCATTACGAGAAGGCCCGCCGGGTGCGCTCGGGTGATTCGACGATCACGCCGGCGATCCAGACGCGTCCGGAAGCGCGAGAGCGCAAGGAGAAGCAGAAGGCCGCGGCCAAGTCGCCGGTGACCCCCGAGTGCAAGGCACGTCTCGAAACCTGGACCGAGCTTCAGCCGGGCGAGCGCCTGCGGAAGTACTACCCCGATGCCGATTTCGGGCCTGAGGATGATGGGCTCAATGGGGTTTTGATTACCAACAAACGGCTGCTGTACCGCAAGGCGCACATCTTTGGCGAGGTCTCACTCGACGAGCCGGACGCGGTGATACTTGCCCGGGTGCGTGGCCACACGGCGTCGCTGAATCTGATGGTCGGTCAGACCCGGGCCAGGATGGCGAGGGTGACGCTTCATCACCTCCAGCGGCTGACCCGAGAGATTCATTCGATGAATCGTGGGCTGCAGTTGCTGATCGGGGAAGCGCAGACGAACGAGGCGTAGGCCGAACCGGGGTTCGAACTAGTCCTTCTTGCTTTCCAGTCGTTCGGCGAGCGTCTGCTTGGGCTTGCCGCGGACCTGGAGGTCGATGGGGACTTCCGAGTAGGGCAGTTCGTCGCGGAAGCGGTTGAGCAGGAACCGGCGGTAGTTGGGGTTGAACAAGTCTGGGTCGTTGACGAACAGGGCGACGGTGGGTGGGCGCACGGCGGTCTGGGTGGCGTAGTAGACCTTGGCCATCTTCCCGCCTTTTGAGCTCGGCCCGCGTTCGGACATGATCGTTTCGAGGACCGAGTTCAACTCGCCGGTACCGACGCGGTGCCCGGCCTGCTCGTAGAGGTTGTTGACCACAACCAGGACCTCACGTAGGCCCTCGGTGTTCTTTGCGCTGATGAAGACGATGGGTGCGAAGGAGAAGCCCTTGAGTTCGCGGTCGATGTACTCGGCGTACTCCTCTTCGGTGTGGTTCTTCTCGGCGAGGTCCCACTTGTTGATGACGATTACCGTCGGCCGGTGGTGTTCGAGCATCTCGTTGCCGAGCTGTTTATCGACCTGGCTGATCGGCAGCGAGGCATCGATGAGCAGCAGGCAGACATCGGCCCGCCGGATGCTGCGCAGCGCTCGGTGGTGCGCGTAGTACTCGATGTCCTGCTTCATCGACTTGCGTTTGCGCACGCCGGCGGTGTCGATCGCGGTGAAGACCTTGACGCCTTTGCCGGAGTCGAGCGGGACCTCGAAGCGGACATCGACGGAGTCTCGTGTGGTGCCTTCCTGCTCGGAGACGATCACGCGTTCGTCGCCGGCCAGGGCGTTGACCAGCGTCGATTTGCCGGCGTTGCGTTTGCCGACCACGGCGATGCGGATCCCGGGTTCCAGCGGGTCGCTGGCTTCGGTTTCGTCTTCCGGCAGGTCGAGGTCGTCCACCACCTTCAGGAGGGCTTCGCAGAAGAGTCGCTTGTTGTGATTGGTCTTGGCTGAGATGAACAGCGGGTCGCCGAGTCCGAGTGCCATGGCCTCGTAGGCGTCGGCCTCGAACTTCTCGGCGTCGACCTTGTTGACCACCAGGAGGCAGGGCTTGCGGTGCTGGCCCCGGCCCATGCTCTCGCGGATGACATCGGCCACGGTGCGGTCGAGGGGTGTCAGGCCGGATTGGGCATCGACGACGAAGAGAACGACGTGGGCCTCGGCGAGCCCCGCGGCGATCTGCTGTTCGACCTGCCGGGTGAGGTTCTGGGTGTCGTCGATGCCGTAGCCGCCGGTGTCGATGACCTCGACCGGGCGTGGTTCTTCCCCGGGCTCGGTGGGGATGTGACAGGCCGTGGCGACCCGATCACGGGTGACCCCGGCCATGTCGTCGACAATGCTGATCTTCCGGCCTGCCAGCATGTTCAGCAGCGACGACTTGCCCACGTTCGGGCGACCGACAATCACGATCTTTGGCAGCACGGCGGGCATCCATCCATAGGAAGAGCGAGGGTGGTGGGGCGGGCGGAGCGAATCTCACAAGATAACCGTCATCGACGGTGGTGGTATGGATGGGGCATCGCGAGGCGGGGTCGGCTATCGACCCGGGGTCTGCTCGGCTTGGCGTTTACGCCAGAGTGTGACAGCTTCGGGTTCGCGACCATACTCGGGCACCAACGTGCCTGGGTCGCTGAAGTGTCCCCTGTCGGCGGCGGCGCGACCGAGCCGGTAGACGGCTTCGGCGGAGCAGACCGCCTCGTCGCCAAGGAGCCATCTGACGCCACGGGTTCTGCCGAGATCGATCACGGCCTCGGGCAGCTTCTGGGCCAGCCAGTGGCTGCCATCGGGTTCCGATGCGAGTACGTCGCTGGCATCTCGCGTGCCCGGCGGCTGTATCTCGTGGAGGTCGTCGCCGGCACGCTCGTAAATCGCGATGTAGCCGGATGAGCCCTTGGTGTTCAGGACGACACCGATGCGTCTGGCCTCGGGTGGAGCGGTGGATGCCAGCACTTGTGTGGTCGGCACCACCACGGCTTTGGCGCCGGTGGCGAGCACCAGCGCCTGCGCCGTCGCGAAACCGATGCGCAGCCCGGTGAAAGAGCCGGGTCCCGATGAGATGGCGAGGGTCGTGATCTCCTGCGGCGAACGGCCGAGCCGGTCGAAGACCCGAGCCAACTGCGGGATCAGATCGACGGCGTTGCGCCTGGAGGGCTCGAAGGACTCGACGAGATCGGGTGAGTCGGTTTGTCCGACGGCGATGAACGATCGGCGGCCGGTTGTTTCCAGAGCCACCCAGAGGCCTCGTGCATCGGCGGGCATCAGCCCGTCGACCGCGAGAGTTCGGCGAGCTTGGCGAGGGTCAGCCGGGCGGCGCCTGAGTCGATGGCTTCCTGAGCCATCACCAGCCCCTGTTCGAGGCTTTCGGCGGCCTCACCGATGACCAGCGCGGCGCCGGCATTCAGGACGACGGTGTTTCTGGCTGAGCCCTTCTCGCCATCGAAGACCTGCTTGATGCGTGCGGCACTCTCATCGGGGTTGTTGACCTTGACGGTGTCGAGGTTGTCTCCGGCGAGGCCGTGGTCCCTGGGGTCGATCACAAGCTCGGTGACCTCACCATCGGCGAGTTGCGAGACCTTGATCGGGGCGAAGGCCGTGAGTTCGCCGAGCCGGCTGCCATCCGGCAGTTCGGTGGTGATGACCCAGGCCTTCTCGCTGCCCAGTTTGCGGAGGGCTTCGACCATGAGTAACTGGGTGGCTTCATCGCCGACGCCTAGCAGTTGGTGTCGGGCGCCTGCGGGGTTGGTGAGTGGCCCGAGGAGGTTGAAGATGGTGCGGATCCCGAGCGCTGCCCGAACGGGACCGGCGTGCTTCATCCCCGGGTGATGAGCCGGCGCGAAGCAGAAGCAGATACCGGCTTCGTCGAGGGCCTTGGGCAGGGCGTCGGCGGGCATCGGCAGTTCGAGGCCGAGTGCCTGGAGCACATCCGACGAACCCGAGGCGCTTGTGACTGCGCGGTTGCCGTGTTTGGCGACCGCCAACCCGTGTCGCCGGCCGGCTGCGGCGGCGACGATGGCCGCTGAGGTTGAGACGTTGAAGAGCCGGGAGCCTGTGCCGCCGGTCCCGCAGGTATCCATCACACGCAGGCCGACCGGTGCCTCGACGGGCACGAGGTGTCGGCGCATGGCCCGGGCTCCGGCGACCAGTTCGTCGACCGTGACGCCACGGGCCTGCATGAGGGCGAGCATGGCTCCGACCGCGGCGGGCTCTGCCTGGCCGGTCATGATCGCTTCGAAGAGGGGCTCGGCGGCTTCGGTGGTCAGCGATCGCAGCTTCACCAGATCGCCAAGGGCTGCACGTATCACGTCGGGTTCTCCTGGGGCCTCAGGCGATTTCGGTCAGGATCCAGAGGGCTGCTGCGACAGCTACCATGCCCAGCAGGATCTGAAAGCCGAGGAACAGCGATTCGGGGACGAGTCGATCCAGCGTTGGCATCTTGATGGCCTTGTAGACCAGTGCCACGGCGAGCGACAGGGGAATCAGCAGCCAGAGCCAGACCGACTCCATCGAGAGCGGGTCCAGGAATGGCCGCCAGGCGAGGTTCAGCAGCAGGGGGCTCATGGCGAGCTCAGGCATGGGCGGCCTCGCCTTCCATGACCTCAAGGGCTTTCTCTCTGGCGCGAGGGTCGCGGTAGGCCACATCGATCAGTGCCAGCAGATTCAGGAGTCCGGCCATGGCGGCAAAGATGGTGCCCTGCTCGTGCGTGTGGTTGTAGCTGGGGACGAAGGCAGGGGGCCCTGCGGGCTGGCCGTTCACGAGGGTGCCTTCGGGGGGTGGCGGTTTGCCCTGCGGGGTTTTCATGCTGGCGTGCAGCCATTCGACCGGGATAGTGGGAGCGACGAGCACCTGACAGGCGTACCAGGCCGGGTGTTGCTGGCGATCGAGCACGCTGATGCCGCCGATCAGCAGACCCGACAGCCAGAGCCCACCGATGGCGAAGAACAGGACGAGTGCTCGCTTGGTCTCGCCGAGCACGGCGTGGCCGGCACCCGGGATGAGCCAGCCCGCGAGGGCCGCCAGCGGGTGCCAGCGGGGTTGGTCTGCGGAGTTGGTTTGGCTCACTGGGAAACTGGCTCCGAAGGGGGTCTGACAAACGGTGAAGGATTCGCTAAAAAGCGTTGACAACCCTACGTGGCTGGTTAGTGTAACCGCCGCACGCCGGTCGAGAACCCTGTCATCCCAGGGGGTGCGTGCCCCCTCAGTTTCCCGCCGGCTCGCACGGAACGCATCGGAGTAGCACATGGCCGCTCAACACGAAGCCTTTACCGCTCGACTGACCGACGACAGCGATCTTCAGAAGCTGCCCTGGCTGGCTCCCTGGCCCCAGACCGACCCGCTGCTTTCCATCGATGACGAAGATGAGGATGATGACGACATCTTCGAAGATGACGACGATGACGATTTTCTTGACGACGATGATGACGACTTCGACGACGACGAGGAGGATGACCTTCTCGACGACGACGATGATGACGATACCGATGACGACTTCCTAGACGACGAGTGATCCGGTGTTCGGGCGCTCGCGACGAAAGGCAGCGTCCATGACAGCGGATTCCAAGCCGGACCATCAGCAACAAGCTCCCCGAGAACGCGGACCCGACCGACGCAAGTCGGTTGTCGATCTGCGTCCACCCGGCACCGGCCTCGAACGCCGGCGCGGCCCCGGCCGCAGGCTCTCTGATTTTGCGCGTGCCGCGGAGGAGGGTGAACTGACCGCAGAGCAGTTCCTGTTCGTCAAAGCCATCGATGCATTCAAGCGCGGGAATGACCGTCCTTTCCCGAGCTGGACCGAGGTTCTGGAAGTGATCCGCAAGCTGGGGTACCGCAAGACGGCGAGGTCGCAGATCGATCTGCCTGCTGCGGAGGACTGGCTCGAACCGGCGGACGCTCCGGCGTTCCCGGAGCCGCGGTCCGACGACGCCGATCAGCAGGCCGCCTGAGGCCATTGGCCATCGATCGGCTATCGTCCCCGGACGAAAGGCCCTCGATGGAACCCAGCCAACCTTCTAAGACGCCGCACAGGATCGATTATCGCATCGCGACGCTTTGTTACGTCTTCGATGCGAACGATCGGGTCCTGCTGATTCATCGCCGCAAGCCTCCCAACCAGCACCTCTACTCACCGGTCGGTGGCAAGCTCGATACGGTCGCGGGGGAGAGTCCGGCTCAGTGTGCGCAGCGCGAGCTGCGCGAGGAAACCGGGCTCGAGCTCCCGCTGGAACGGTTACACCTGACGGGGCTGGTTTCCGAAACGGCGTATCAGGGTCAGACGCACTGGCTGATGTTTCTGTTCGAGGTCACGGTGCCGCAGGTGCTCGAAGAGGCCGAGCACGAGGAGGGCCGGCTGGCCTGGGTGCGGGTGGATGATCTCGATGCGCTGCCGATGCCCGATACCGACCGCGAGATCATCTGGCCGCTTTTCTGGCAGCACCGGGGCGGTTTTTTCAGTGCTCACATCGACTGCAGGGGGTCTGAGATGGCCTGGACACTCGACCGCTCGATGCCGGCCGATTAGCCATGTAACACCCGTGAAACTGGGTGGTGTTGAAATCTTGCGGACGGCCTTTCTGCGACTTGTCCGAACAAGCGATCGCACGTTATTATGTCGCGTCCGGGACGAGAGATACGGGGGGAAACGCCATAGGATTCATCAGCTTCTTATAAGCCGTGGCAAGCCTACTCGGTTCTGTTCCCCCCTCATGACAACATACCCCAGTCACCCCTACTGAGATCGTGAGATAGGACAGCACTTTGGCGTCAGCAAAAAACCAAGAGATCGAAACCGCCTCCTTCGCTTCGTGGGACCACGGCTCGTCCCACCTGCTTCGGAACCTCAATGACCAGGTCAAGGTCGATGGCTTCAGCCTCGCTGTCCTTGAACCCGGCAAGCCGGACGCCGACGCCTTCATTGCCGGAGCCGGTCTCAAGGGCGACCAGATCGGTCCCTGGTGTGCCTCGGGTTCGTCGAGCGATCCGCTGTTCCAGGAAGCCGTCAAGAAGGGTTCTGCGACCGGGCGTGGGCTGAAGACCAAGCCCTCCCCGCCGGCACCCGGCAAGCAGATCGTGATCGCGACCGAGCAGGCCACCCCCGGCGAGAAGGCCGTCTGGGTACTCATTGGCGGCCGTGAGAAGCCCTTTTCCGAAGACGAGGTCAAAGCCTGGTCCCTGGCCCTGCACAGCATCCGCACGGCTTTCGACTTCATGCCCGAGCCCGGGATGTCGCGGCTGGTGCTTGCTGCAGATGACCGCGTGATCCACGCCGACCCGGTGCTGCGTGCCCGAGCCCTGAGCCGTCCGCAACTCCTGACCGAACTCTCAACCAGCCTCCGCCCGATCATCGAGCAGCGCTGGCCGGAGACGGAGTATTTCCAGCGACACGACCTGTCCTTCGAACTCGATGGTGAGCCTGTCTGGGTTCGGTTCCACTTCGGTCATGCCCCCGGCGACAGCGAGGGTGAGCACCTGTATCTGGAGCTCCGGCCGCTGACCGCCGACGACGTGCCTCCTGCCGGTCTGGTGCCCGACGATCGCATCGCTCAGGCAGCCGCCTATATCTCCGACCGGTTTGCCTCGGCCCCGAATCTGGCCGAGATCGCGGCATCGGTGGAGACAAGTCCCTTCCACTTCCACCGGCTCTTCTCCAAGCAGATGAAGATCAGCCCGAAGCACTTCCAACTCCGGCTGCAGATGCAGATCGCCAAATGGATGCTCCGGGCAGGGCGCAAGCCCATCGGCACGATCGCCACGGAGACGGGCTTCTCCAGCCACGGTCACTTCACGGCGACGTTCCACCGGATTGTCGGGGTCAGCCCGACCCAGTACCGGGAGCAGTCCTGATCGCCGCAAGGCTGCATCCGATAAGCCGGCGCGAACCTATGCGGCTTCTGGTCACGTAAGAGTCCCGACGACGCCGATGATGGTGGCAGATGGGCTCGCCGGCTGGCTGCGGCTCTGTCTATCCGCCCGCTTGGACCTTCAGGACGCACCGTCTATCCTGTAGCCAGGCGTCGACGCCTCCCGAAAGGACCTCGCTCTCATGGCATGGACTTCTCTCAAGCCTCGTCAGACCGCATCGGCCGTGGTTGCCCTGGCTGGTGTGACCCTCGCCGTCGGCTGCACCGCCGACCGAACCACCTACGTCAGCACGGCGATGAGCCTTAAAACCGTAGAGGTGGTCGATACTCTCCGCGACGAGACGCTCTGGACGATGGACATCCCTGCCGAGCAGAAGCTGATTATCGACTTCGATTCGCCCCGTGAAGACGCGATCTTCAAGTACGACGGTTCCCCGCCCACGATCTTCAGCTGGGAACTCCGCGAAGCCGGCAGCAAGACACTTTTTGGCCAGTACTACCTTTCGGACGCCATCGACAAGGGCAAGGTCGAGTTGCCGGGTGACCGGCAGGTGATTGCCCGGATGACGATCCGGCCGTCCGAGTCCGGTTTCGAGGAGCCATTGCCGCAGTTGTTCCAGGAGGAGCCGAGTGACGTCGAGATCGCTCCGACACCGGCAGAGCCCGAGATCGTCGAGCCCGCCGCGACCATGGAGCCGGCTCCCGAGCCCGAGCCGGCGGCTGATCTGGAATCCCTCATCCTGCCCGAGCCCGAACCGGCTCCCGCTGAGGCACCCGCGCCCGCGATTATTCTCGAGGGTGCTCCGACACGGCGTTAGACCCCAGGGACGCCAGCCAGCATGTTGCGTCTGCCCACGAATCTGGCCACCGCCTGCGTGACCCTGGTCACGCTAGGCTCTGCCGCCCCCGTTTGTGCCCAGCCCCAGCGGGAGCCGTTGCTGGTGGATCGTGGCGTCGCTGACATCGATCCACACGCCGCCAGCCAGCGCTTCATCGATCCCGGCATCGATGCGATCACCAATCGCGAGCAGATGTTCGACCTGTCCACCGATAAGCGGGCCAGCCTCGATCCTCATTTCGACGGCGAGCCACGCTACCTGCTGGAGGGAGCCGGCTTCCGAGCATTTCTGCATCAGACCGACTACTGGACGATCACCGAAGAGGGCAACGCCTTCAATCGTGGCTTCACCGACGACGCCGATCGCGTGGCCCTGGTCTCGCCCAGCAGTTTCTTCAGTCTGGTCCCGCCGGAGCCGCCGCCGTTCGTCGAACCCGAGCTGCTGCCCGCGCAGGTCGATCTCCGGCTGGACGGCACCGTGGAGGGCCACGCAGACGAAGAAGACCTGGCCCTGCCCGAATCTGAAGAGACGAGCTTCACCGGCTTTGAGCAACTGCTCATCGATGCCAACCGGCCCTACACCCTGGAAGACCCGCCTCCCGGCGCCTGGTAATCAACCCAGCAACGTGTTGTCGATGAGGCGCACCGATCCGATGCGAGCGGCCACCAAAGCCACACAGTCTCGATCCAGTTTCTCGACTTGTGCGAGTGTTACCGCGTCCCGCAGCACGGCGTAATCCACCGTCAACCCCGCTTCCTCGATGATGGCCCGCATGCGGGTCTCGATAACTTCGACAGCAACCTGACCCTGATCCACCATGGCCCGAGCCGTTTCCAGCGACCGCCAGAGCGCGACCGCCCGATGCCGCTCGTCCTTACTGAGGAAGCGATTCCTGCTCGACATCGCCAGTCCGTCGGCTTCCCGGACCGTTGGCACTGCCTCGATCCCGACCGGCATCGCCAGGTCTGTCACCATCGCCCTGACCACGGCGAGTTGCTGATAGTCCTTCTGCCCGAAGCAGGCCACGTCGGGCTGGACCTGATTCAGCAGCTTGGCGACCACCCGGCAGACCCCCGCGAAGTGCGTCGGCCGGCTTGCCCCTTCGAGCACGCCTGTGAGATCGGGCACGTCGATCGCCACGGCGGGCGAGGCGGGGGGGTACATCTGCTCCACACCCGGCGCGAAGACGACCGTCACCCCTGCATCGGCGCAGCGCTCGAGGTCGGCGTCGAGGTCTCGGGGGTATCGTTCCAGGTCCTCGCCAGGCCCGAACTGTGTCGGGTTCACGAACACGCTGACCCAGACTTCAGCGCCCAGTTCCGCGGCTCGCTTCATGAGGCTGACATGGCCGTCGTGGAGCGCCCCCATCGTCGGGACAAAAGCCAGCCTGCCCTTAAGCTCCTGCCGTCTGTGCCTGAGTGCCGAGACGGTGTCGATCACCTCCGGTCGGCTCATTCCACCGCTCCCGTGGCGATCGGGATCCCTTCACCGGTCAGCGACCGGTAGGCGTGGAGCGTCTGCCTGATCTGTGAGGACGCAATCCGGTTCTCACGCACCCACTCCCGTGCTCGCTCGCCGAGATCGGCCGCAGCTTTCATGTCCTCCAGGCATCGCTGGACCGGCGCGAGAAACCCTTCGGAGGTCGGCTCGGTGACGGTCCAGCAGGTGGTTCCATCGATGAGGTGATCCAGCCAGGGATCGGCCATCGCCACTACCGGCAGGCCCCGCGCCATCGCCTGCAGCGTGATCCCTCGGGCTCGGCCCTGCGGCTGAGGATGCAGGAGCACATCGGTCCGCAGGAGCATCTCGCGATGCCCGAGTCGTCGCGGAACCATCGAAAGATTGGCCGCGAGCCCCCGCCGCTGAGCTTCACGCCAGATCAGCGACTGATCAGCCCCCTGTCCGTCGAAGAAGAACTGCACCTGTGGGTGGCTGTGCACCACCCGCTGGAGTGCGTGCAGCAAGGCGTCGTAGTACCGATCCATCAGGCCGTTCCCGCTAACGACCACGGCCCGGGCCTCGGCGATCTTGCAGCTGGTCTCCATCGCCGGCACGTGCACGCCCTGCGGCAACACCTGCACCTCAACTTTGTCGCCGATGGCTTCGCGCAGGCCCTCGGCGAGCGGGGTGGTGGTTGGTGTGAGCAGGGTCCTGGCCGGGTCGAGCTTGGTTCCCAGCTGTGCCGCCAGCGGCACGTCGAGACGCGAGTTCGCCGAAAGCACCGCTGGAACCTGCAGCCGTTCCGAGAGGGCCAGCGCCCCCCGCCACATCCTGCCATCGAGCGCGTGGATGACGGTCACCCCGAGGTCTTCGAGCGTCCCGTGCAGCTGAGACATCCGACGGTGGTTCAGCCAGCGCCAGCGGGTTTCGCCCCAGGGCACGCGCTCGCCAAAGACGCTGCATTCCGAAGGGGCCAGCGATTCGGGCACCACCTGCGCGACGCGCACAAGCTCATCGATCAGACCCACCACGAGGTGCTGAAACACCGGCAGCTCTTCGTCCAGCCAGGCCGTATTGGCAAGCAGGGCCACATGCACGCTTCGATCTTACCACGACGCTTTGGCCCGCTAGACTCGGCGTATGCCCGATACCGCGACCGACCCCTGGACCACCCGACGCCTGCTCACCTGGACCACCCAGCATTTCGAGCGTCATCAGATCGACAGCCCGCGCCTCGCGGCGGAGATGCTCCTGGCCCACGTGCTCCAGACCGAGCGGCTCAAGCTCTATCTCGATCCCGAGAGGCCCGCTTCGCAAGACGAACGCAGCCGTCTTCGCGTCCTCATCGAAAAAGCCACCGCCCACGAACCCGTGGACTACCTTGTCGGCTGGGCCCCCTTCTACAACCTCCAGCTGGCGGTCGATCCGCGTGTGCTCGTGCCCCGGCCCAGCACCGAAACCCTCGTCGAAGCCGTCATCGACGAGGTCCGCCGATTGGCTGCGACTGGTTCTTCGGGCGTTGAAGGTGAGGACCGGAAGCCCGATCCCGATCCCGAGATCGCGATCGCTGACATCGGCACCGGCTCAGGGGCCATCGCGCTCGCTCTGGTCAGCTCACTACCGCAAGCCCGCGTGGTCGCCACCGACCGGCATCTATCGGCGCTCGAAGCCGCCCAAGAGAACGCCGACCGACTCCGGCTCGTCGACCGTCTGGCGTTTCTCGAAGGCCATCTGCTGCAAGCCCTCGATCCCGACCAGCGCTTCCACGTGATTGTCTCAAACCCGCCCTACATCCCGAGCGGCGACATCGCTCATCTCGACGCCAACGTCCGTGACCATGAGCCCCATCACGCACTCGACGGCGGGGTCGACGGGCTCGATCTGATCCGTGAACTCATTCAGGAAGCGCCCGACCACCTTCGTCCCGGTGGCCTGCTCGCCATCGAATACAACGGGCCGACACAAACCGAGTTGCTGCTGAAGCTGGTTTACAGCGATAGCCGCTGGCAAACCCCCAGCCTTTTCAAAGATCACGAAGGCATCGAACGCGTGCTGCTCGTGAGGCTCGGGCCTTAGCGCATCACATCCTGTTCGACATCGATCTCGATGGGCTGGTACTGCACGCTCTCGTAGAAACCGGGTGCGGAGAAGGTCAGCATCCGCGTCCGCCGAAGCTGGATCGTCTCATCGATGTCGGGGTCGGGGTGCTCGATCGTCGCCGTTTCCCCGCTGAGCCCGCCCACGAAGACGTTCATCTGGTCGATGTCTTCGTAGGCCGCTTCCCAGATGGCCACGCTCTCGAGTGCAAAATCGTCGCCCTGCAGCAGACGGCCAACGGCCTGGGTCGGGCTCTTGAGCAGCGGGTTGCCGACCACGCGCTCGACCTCGGCGTAGACCGTGGGTGGGATCCCGCGATTCGCCGCGAGGATCCGACCGGTGTCGTCCGAGACCTCGAATTCGGGCACAAACAATCGCTCCTGCCCGGTGTGATTGGTCACCTTGTAGGTCATGAACCAGTACCAGGTCAGCTTGCCAGCCGGGTCGGCCACGGCGATCGCCTTGGGCGTGTCCCACTCAAAGTCGAGGACCCAGGAGGAGCTGATGATGTCCGGCTCGGGGTGCCCGACTTCGGCCTCTTGGGCGATGGCAGCCGTGGAACAGACCATCGCACCCGCGAGCAGGCAGGCCGAGAGACGCATGACGGTGGATCGCTGAATGAACATGGGTACAGAATACCGGTTCAGCCCCCGGCCGTGAAGGTGCCCGGCAGATCGCCATAGCGTGGACCATGAGCGGCCGGGGGGGGGAACGCAGGTTCCGGGGTAAACTATCGACCAGTGTCTCCTCCACCCGACGCCCATCGACAACCCGATCCGCAGACTGCTGCCGGGTCCCGGGTCCGTCTGGTCACCGAAGCCGATCAGCTCATGGCGATCAGCCTCCTGCTGACAGGCGCCTGGTCCGATCCGGGGGCTGCTGTCGACGGTTTCAGGGCCTATCTGGCCCAGCAGAACCTGAAGATGGATCGATTCTGGGTGGCCCTGCACCGCGAGACCCCCATCTCGGCAGTCCTGGTGGTTCCCGGGCAGGGCAATGCCGCCATGGTCTTCGTCTCTCCGACACGCTCCCGGAAGCAGGTCGAAGCACTGAGTCACCTGCTCGAGCACGCACGCAAGGGCTGCCGGGATCTCGATGGCTATCTCCTGCAGGTCCTTCTCGAACCGAGCCAGAAACTCGAACGCCAGGCCGTCAGGCAGGCCGGGTTCGAACATCTCGCCGACCTCGGTTACCTCCAGCGATCGATCCGGCAGGCCGCCGAGCCTTCGCGCACGAGCATCCCCGGCTACCGGATTCTGAACCCGGAGACGGCTCCCCCGGGCTGGCTCGAGCAGGCCATTCTCGACAGCTACGAACAGACGCTCGACTGCCCGAAGCTCGTCGGCCGCAGGCACATCGATGACATCGTTGCCGGCCATCGGGCCACCGGGGTCTACGACCCGACCCTGTGGTTCATCCTCGCCGCTGACGACGAAGACCAGCCCGCGGCGGTCGCGCTCATCAACCCGCTCATCCAGCCCGGCGGCCACGAACTCGTTTACCTCGGCGTCTCCGTGGCACACCGCCGTAAAGGCCTCGCGGCCAAGCTGCTCCAGCTCGCGATTGCACACATTGCTCAGCGGCAACCCAGCGCGACGCTCTTCCTCGCGGTCGACCTCAGGAACGCCCCCGCGCTCAGGCTCTACCACGGCCTGGGCTTCCGGCAGACCGCTGAACGCGCCGCGTATCTCGATACGGTCTGATCTGCAAGATGTGCGTTTCACCCTGTAATTCACTGGGTATTCCACACGCTTATCCACCACTTGTGCATCCTTCCACAAGGTTCGGTGGATAAAAAGAAATCAAGTCAATAACTCAAGCATTCACAAGCGCCTGTCTCACACAGCGACCTTGCGGACCCTCGCTGCCCGCTTGAAGCAAACGCCTCCGATCCGTAACTTGCACATCGCTTCGACGGACGGAAGCAGTCAGGTCTCAAATGGAGAGGCCCGAACCGGCAAGCGGTGGTGACCACGCTCGACCGAGCACGTTTCACCCACCACCGACAGGCTGAAAGATCGCCGGAAGGACCCGGCTTCAGGTATCGCCCCCAAAGTTGTATCGAGGGGCACGGCGGTTCGTCTATTGACGGACCAGAACCGGCGAGCTGTCGTACGCCCGCCCTGAGCTGAGGAAAAAGCCTTGACCGCGACCACCACCGCTAGCGATATCCCTGCGCGCATCACCTCCCGACTGGCCGAAGTCATCGGCGAACGCAAGTACACCATGTGGTTCGATGGGACCGCGCAGTTCTCCTGCGAGGCCGGCTCCGCTGCGGTCCGCCTGACCGTCCCCAACAACTTCGTCGCCAACTGGATCAGCAACAACTTCCGCGCCCAGATCGGTGCCGTCGCCGAGGAAGTCCTCGGTCGACAGACTGAACTCGAAGTCGAGGTGAACCCCGCGCCTTTCCGCTCCGAGCAGCCTCTTACGCAGCCCGCCACCCCCAGCAGCCAGTCGGCCACCGCCATTGCCGCGCCGGCCGCGCCCCAGCCCGCTCGCAGCCAGGAGCGACCCGGCCTCTCCCTGCGGCACCGGCTCGAGCAGTTCGTCGTCGGCCCCTCCAACGAACTCGCCTATGCCGCTGCGCTCCGGCTCGCCGCAGGCGATGCGCAGGAATACGGCCCGTTGTTCATCCATGGCGGCTGCGGGCTCGGCAAAACCCACCTGCTCCAGGGCATCTGCCGACGCATGATCGAACTCGATCCCACCGCCTCCATCGTCTACACCACCGGCGAGCAGTTCACCAACGATTTCATCACCGCCGTCCGCTCCAACCGCATCGACGCCTTCCGCAAGCGCATCCGCCGGCTCTCGCTGCTGGCCGTCGATGACGTCCACTTCCTCGCCGACAAGCGTGCCACCCAGGAAGAGTTCCTCCACAGCTTCGAGCAGATCCATATGGCCGGCGCACGCGTCATCATGGCGTCCGACAGCCACCCGCGCAGCATCGCACGCTTTGGCGAAGGGCTCCGCAGCCGCTGCCAGCATGGCCTGGTCGTCGAAGTCCAGCCGCCGGACACCCAGACGCGCGAGCGCCTGCTCGCCGAACTGTCCCAGCGGATGAACCTCCAGCTCACCGATGACGCCGCCTCCCTCCTGCTGTCTCGTTGGAAGGGTTCGGTCCGCGAGCTCGAAGGTCTGCTGCGAAAGATCCACGCCAACGTGATGCTCGAGAGCATCCGTGCGTCCAGCCAGAGCCCCACGGCTTCGGTCACCAGCCACGGGCCCGTTCAGCGGCAGACCGTCAAGGCCGCCCTGGCCGACCAGCAACAGTCCCTTCGGAAAAGGCCCCTGCAGTACGACGAGATCCTCTCCGAGGTCGAGAATCAGACCGGCATCTCCCGCACACAGATCGCCGGCGGCAGCCGCAAACCCCTCGTCGTCATCGCCCGCTCCGCGACCATCCACCTCGTCCGCAAGCTGACCACGATGAGCTTCCCCGAGATCGCCGCCGCGATGGGCAAGAAGAACCACTCCACCGTCGTTACCGCCGGCAAACGCATCCCCAAACTCCTCGAAGAAGCCCGTGTGGCCCACTACCCCGGCCAGGCCGGCGACGCGACCCCCCGACAACTCCTCGACCGCATCCAGGCTGCCTTGGCCCAGCGAAGCGACACTCCCGAGACCCCGGGAACCACTCATAAAATCAGAAAATGGGCGAAGTAGGATTCGAACCTACGTAGGCTAACGCCAACGGGTTTACAGCCCGTCCCAATTGGCCGCTCTGGCATTCGCCCGCTAAGCGGAACGCTACGTTGTACCCCGACCCATCACTCATCGTCAAATGACAGGCCAGACAGTGAACCCGGGTCAAACGCCTCGCCCCGAAACCGGCCAGCAAACCGAAAATTTACATTGATTCAGGCCTCATAGGGGGTTACGCTTCATTGGCCACATTCGGGTATACCTGAATCAGGCAGGAGGCGATCACCCCGTGACCACAGCCCTCAACAGCCACGTCCTCGTGCTCAACCGCCTCTGGATGGCGGTCAGGGTCGTCGACGCCCGCCGGGCCTTCTCCCTGCTCGTCCGCAACCTCGCCGAGGTCATCCGCGTCGACGACGGCTCCTACACCGGTCACGACTTCGACAGCTGGGCCGACCTCTCCCACTTCAAAGACGATCTCGACCAGCACCCCGACGCCTACGAATACATCCGCACCGTCCGGATGCAGCTCGCCGTTCCCAAGGTGATCCGCCTGCTTGGCTACGACCGACTTCCCAACCAGGACGTCAAGCTCAACCGACGCAATATCTTTGCCCGCGACCGCAACCTCTGCCAGTACTGCGGCAGCCACTTTCCCACGTCCGAACTCAGCCTCGACCACGTCGTGCCACGGACCCAGGGCGGCGGGTCCTCCTGGGAAAACCTCGTCTGCTGCTGCGTCGCCTGCAACAGCCGCAAAGGCGGACGAACCCCCAAACAGGCCCGGATGGACCTCATCCGCAAACCCACAAAGCCCGCCCGCAACCCAGTCATCACCGTGCGCCTCGGCCACGACAAGTACGCCAGCTGGCGCGCCTTCCTCGACCATGCCTACTGGTCCGTCGAACTACGCTAAGACTCACAGCCGATCCACAATCGACGCCCCTGCCGGGTCCGATGATCCGAGAGCGTTGTTCGTTCTCAGGTAAGCCACCACCCTGTCCGCCGCCCTCGCGATGTCGTTATCAGATACATCCAACACCATGACCGGGAGCAACGAGGTCTCGGCCAACGCACGCATCGCTCGTTGTTCTTCCACAAATGGCGTCAGGTCGTCGTACTGAGACGGGTTGCCCGACACCTTTAACCGTTCTTCCCGAGCACCCACGAACGAATCCTCTCGACGCGTGCACAGGATCAGGTGAAAACCGAGGTCTTTCAGCCGCTTCTCCGTCGGACCCACATCGAACGCCTCACCCGTCACCGGTTCCACCGAACGGCGGTGATGCAGCTGCGCCGAGAGTTGAAACCGATCGATGATCCACGAGTAGTACCGATGCAGCTCGATCACCGTCAGCCAGGCATCCAGCGTCTGCTTGGCTAACTCGGTCTCCTCAGGCAGGAAGCTCGTCAGCCCCCGGCCCCAGGGCGTATTCGTGTACCCGCTCCACTCGCCCGAGATGATTGGCGAGTGATACCGGTACTTGCGTGGCCCCACAAAACCCGGGTGCTCGTTCAGCGCGAACGCCAGTTCGGTCTTGTTCGTCAGCCGTGTGCCCTCGAGAATCACCTTCGGGCACAGCGTCGCCGGCTTCGAGGCCTTCTCGGATGCCAGGTCATTCATCACGCCACCCTAATACACACCCCGCCAACCGGCCAGAGCCCCCCAACCGCCAAAAAAATGACTCAGGGATAACCCGGTTTTCCACTGAACTTACGTCACTTACATAATTCTCAAACCCATATTCAAAATAGACTTAGCTCAAATATCGACCATGATTCCAGCATGACTCAGGATCGCCTGTCTCGCCAGACTCCCAGCCAGCCGTTCTGTCTGTGCCGACTGCAACGCATCCACCACCTGGCGCGACCAGTTCCCCCGGGGAAGCCCGCCCGTCTGGGCGAACACATCAAGTCTCTGGCAAGCCAGCCCGATCCCATGCTCTGGTGAATCTGGGTCACAGGACCCGGCCACGAACGAGACACACGCACGGGCCAACGCCCAGCACAGCGACGAAGGACCTGACGATGCTAGGAACCTCAGCCATGGGCGACAGCAACGGATCAGAACTGGTCACCAAACAGGTGTTCACCACCGGCGAAGCCGCCACCGTCTGCAAAGTCTCGCAGCAGACCATCATCCGCTGCTTCGACTCCGGACGGCTCAACGGCTTCCGCGTCCCCGGCTCGCGTTTCCGACGCATCCCCCGCGAAGAGTTGATCCGCTTCATGCGTGAGAACGACATCCCCACGGATGACTTCGAACGCGCCCGCAAGACCGTCCTCGTCGTCGATGACGACCCGCAGATTCTCGAAGTCTTCCGCGAGGTCCTTTCCGTCGACGACCGCATTGACCTCAAGACCGCTTCCACCGGCTACGACGCCGGCATCCTCACCGAGCAGGTCCGTCCCGATCTCATGATCCTCGACTACATGCTCCCGGATGTGAACGGCAACGTCGTCTGCGAAACCGTCCGCGCCAACGAAGACCTCAACGACATGAAGATCGTCATCATCTCAGGCGTCGTGAATCAGGACGAAATCAACGGTCTCCTCGGAGCCGGCGCTACCGAGTTCATCAAGAAGCCCTTCAACGCCGAGCAGCTGCTTCAGCGTATCGAGGAGCTCCTGGGCCTCGAAGCCAACTGAGCTGACGCCCCGATCAACTGGAGGGAACCATGACACAGGCCGCCTCGCGACCCGGTGCCCTCGACGAAGCACGTCGCGTCGAGCTCATTCTCCGTCGCGTCGAAACCCTGCCCACACTGCCCGAGGTCGCCACGCGCCTCCTCGACCTGACCGCCCGCGACGATGCCGAAGCCTCGGACATCATCAATCTCGTCCGCGCCGACCCCGCCCTCACCTCACGCATCCTCGCCATGTGCCGCACCGCCGACAAAGGCGTCCGTGGCGAGGTCCTCAACATCGACAAAGCCGTCATGCTCCTCGGCTTCAAGACCGTCCGAAACGCCGTGCTCTCCCTCCAGATCGGCACCTACTTCGAGAAGCCCACCGAAACCGCCGACAAGCCCGTCAACACGAACGAGCCCGCACTCGATCGACAGGGGCTCTGGATCCACAGCCTCGCCGTAGCGATCACCGCCGAACTCATCGCCGAGACCTATCCCGAACGCAAAGGCCTCCGACCCGACCAGGCCTTCGTCTGCGGGCTGCTCCACGACATCGGCAAGCTCGCACTCGACTACGTCCTCCCTCGCTCCTACGGCAAAGTCCTGCTGGTCGCTCAGGAACACCAGGCCGGCCTCGCCGAGATCGAAAACCGCGTCCTCGGCATGGACCACCACACCGCCGGCAAACGCCTCGCCGACTGCTGGAAGCTCCCCGACCTGCTCACCGACACCATCTGGCAGCACGGCCTGCCCCCAGAAGCCTTCAACGAGCACGCCAACGGCCCGATGCTCAAGCTCATCGCCCTGGCCAACGAGATCGTCCGCAGCCTGCGCCTCGGCGACTCCGGCAACCACCACCGAAAAAGCAGGCTCAACGACTACGCCCAGGCCGTGGGCATCCCGGCCTCGACCATCGACAACCTGGCCCCACGCATCGTCCGAAGGCTCGAAGAACTCAGCCTCAACCTCGGTGTCGGCGAGAGCAAGCCCTCCGTCGAACTCCTCCTCGACGCCGTACGACAAGCCAACGATGCGCTGGCCCGGGCCAACCGCAAACAGCAGGCCAAGCCAACCGTCAACCCGGTTGCCGAACGAACCCTCAAGCAGCTCCAGGCTTTCCAGAACGACCTTAATGCTCGCAACGGCCTTACCGAAACCCTCGGCGCCGTCGCCCGCTCGGTCAGCCAGTGGGCTCAGGGAAATGTCCACGCAGCATGGTTCGCCGGCGAAGAAGACCGCCAAGGCCTCTGGGACGGCGCATGGTTCCGCTTCGACGAGAACCACCAGCCCATCACCTCCGGACGCACCGACAGCCCCGACGACTTCGACCCCGAAGCCGTCGAGGAGATGTGGGGCGTCCCCGCCTGCGAAGCCGTGCCCTGGCTGGCCAAGGCCGCGCTCCCCGAAGCCTCGCCCGCAGAACGCCTGCTCGTCATCGGCCAGCCCCACGAGCCCTGCGCCCTGTTCCTGATCGAAGCCCCGCGCTGGCCCCGGCAGGAACACGCCTCGCCACTCCTCACCGCCTGGGGACAGGCCATCGCCGCCTCTGCCGCCTACGAACGCAGCCGCCAGCTCAACGAAGAAGTCGTCCGGGTCTCGACCCAACTATCCGACGCCCAGGACGAACTGGTCAAGCAACGCTCGATGGCCCGCCTCGGCGAAGTCACCGCCGGGGCCGCCCACGAAATGAACAACCCTCTCACCGTCATCTCGGGACGCGCCCAACTCCTCGCCATGCGCACCGAACCGGGCTCCGACCTCCAGAAGTCCGCCCAGCTCATGGTCGTCGAAGCTCAAAAACTGACCGACCTCATCACGAGCCTCCACCTCCTCGCCAAACCGCCCGCGCCCACGCACAAGAAAACCGATCTCGGCCACCTTATCCAGCAAGCCGCAGGACGGGCCCGGGAGGCCGTCGGCAAGAAGGCGCAGGATATCGAACTGTCCCTGCAGATCCCCGACGAACTGCCAGACGCCAACGTCGATGCCGACCAGGTCCGCCAGGCACTCATCGAGATCATCCGCAACGCCTTCGAGGCACCCGCCGCCACCGAAGTCCGCGTCACGCTCGAGCTCGCGCCAGGCGGCCGACGCGCCCTGATCCGCATCCGCGACGACGGCCCCGGCATGGACCTCCATACCCTCGAACACGCCTTCGATCCCTTCTTCTCAGCCAAGCCCTCGGGAAGGCGGGTAGGCATGGGACTCTCTAAGGCCCGTACCTTTATTAACGGTCACGACGGTCGTCTCGACCTTGACAGCGCTCCCGGGCAGGGAACCACCGCTCTCATCGCACTTCCGCTTGACCGCCGCAGCTAACGCGTCGATCGCACGCCTACAGCCTTAGGCAGACCTCCCTGGCCTGCCGTAGTTGAGGGTAGACGTGACCTTGCCACATAAGCTCACCGAGAACAGCCGACCGACCGCGCGAGCTCCCCACCAGCCGCTCCGTGTGCTCGTCGTCGATCATCCCGGCATCGCCGCCAAACTCATCGCCAGCCCCGAACTCGACGGTCGGTCTGTGCGGGTTGAGCAGGCTGAAACGATCGGCCAGGCCAGGCAGTTCGTCGACGAACGCCGATTCGATGTCGCCCTGATCCACAACCCGACAACGGGCAAAACCGGCCTCCAATTCGCCGCCGAGCTGGTCGATGCCAAAAGCCCTGTCCGCTCCGTCATCATCAGCAACCAGCCCACCGTCGACGACGCCGTGACCGCCCTCCGCGTCGGAGCCGTGGACCTCATCGAAGACAACGCCACGGCCAACACCATCAGCAACAGCCTCCGCCGCGCCGTCGAACGTATCGACGCCGACAACGCAGGCCGCAAACGCATCAACCGGCTCCGCAAGCTCTGCAAGAAGCTCAACGAGGCCCGCATCGAAGTCAGCCAGCAGGTCGACGTCCTCTGCAACGACCTCGTGACCGCCTACCAGGAACTCGCCAACCAGATGCAGCACATGGTCCAGAGCACCGAGTACGGCACCCTCATCAAGGAGGAACTCGATCTCGAGAACCTCATCCGACGAACCCTCGAACACCTCGTCGAGAAAACCGGTCCGACCAACGCAGCCATCTACCTGCCCTCTTCCGTGGATGAGTTCTCCCTCGGCGGCTACGTCAACGCCGATGCCGATGCCGGGGCCAGCGACATCCTGCTCGACCATCTGGGCGACCGCATCCCCCAGGCCCTCGACGGCCGGGAAGACCTTCTGCACCTAACCGACGACCAGGCCCTCGCCGCCTGGATGGGCCAGGAACAGACCTTCCTCGAAGGCTCCGACCTCGTCGCCATGCCCTGCCGGGCAGAAGACGAAACCCTCGCCGTCCTCATCCTCTTCCGCGACCGGCTCGAGCCCTACGACGACCGCATCCTCGAAACCATCGAGGCCATCGGCCCGCTCCTGGGCGAATCCCTCGCCAAGGTCATCCGGGTCCACCACCGCCACATGGGCGATGAACTCTTCGAACCCGAAGACGATGAAGGCGACAACTACGCCTTTTAGTGCTCTTGATAACAGCATCACCCCCAACAGCCGTCCTCAGCAGGGCGGCTGTTGTCTTAGCTCCGGTTCTCGGGCACCACGTTCTCAGGAGCCTGCCACCCCGCTTCTCTCAAACCCTCCCCGCCCACCCCGATAAACTCTCCCCATGACCACGCCTACCTCCAAACCCTGGGAGCATGCCAAGTCCTCCGGCTCCGAGACCGACCCCCTCGCCGCCCGCTTCGTCTCCTCCATCGACTACGACTGGCGCCTCTACAAGCAGGACATCCGCGGCTCCATCGCGCACGCCACCATGCTCGAAAAAGTCGGTCTCATCACAGCCGACGACCTCGCCGCCATCACCAAAGGCCTCAAGGAAATCGAAGCTGAGATCGACCAGCAGGGCCGCGCCTGGCCCGGCTTCACCTACGAACTCGAAGACATCCATATGTGCGTCGAGGCCGCCCTCATCGAGCGCACTGGCGAACCCGGCCGAAAACTCCACACCGGCCGCTCCCGCAACGACCAGGTCGCACTCGACCTGATGATGTGGATTAAACAAGCAGTTGTGACCTTGCAATCTAAATTCGATGAGCTTGAGTCATCGATTGATGAGTTGAGGGCTGAATACGGCTCTATTGTGATGCCCAGTTACACGCACCTGCAAAGAGCACAGCCAATCTGCGTGGAAGGGGAGTTGGCGGCATGGCGAGAAGCATTCGTTGGTTGCAGCGACCGCTTCACCGCATTGATCGAAGTGTCTAACCAGATTCCACTGGGTTCTGGGGCAATCGCTGGCAGCTCACTCCCTCTCGACAGACACGCACTGGAGTGGTTACTGGCCAATCAGTTCGGAGCAGGTAAGGGAAGCTCACCAACCGAATTCGATCGCCAAAGACCAGTCGTAACATTTAATCAGATACCCGTGACCTGGAACAGCATCCACGCGACGGCATCACGGGACATGGCTTGTGACTTCGTATACGCCTGCTCGATGACATCACAGTGGCTGTCACGCTGGGCCGAGCAATGGATCATCTATGCATCGACAGAGTTCAGCTTCATCAAGCTGGATGATGCCTACACCACCGGCTCTTCAATGATGCCGCAGAAACAGAATCCAGACATGCTCGAGCTTGTCCGCGGCAAGTGCGGTTCGGTCTACGGCAGCCTTGTCGCTCTCTTGACCACACTCAAGGGACTCACCGTTGGCTACAACCGTGATCTTCAGGAAGACAAGAAGCACGTATTCCGTGCTTTTGATGATCTCTGTGATTGCCTCGATATGGCAGCCAAAATGATGAGAGGTACAACATTCCTCGGAGACAAGATCAACAGCTCGCTCGGCCGCGGATATCTGGATGCCACCTCACTGGCAGACTACTTGGTAACCAAAGGGGTGCCATTTCGAACATCCCACCAGATCGTTGGTCGGCTCGTTCACGAATGTGAAGATACCGGTGTTGGTGAATTAAAGAAGCTGCCGCTCGAACGTATGCAGACCGAGTCTGATTTGATCGAAGATGACGTCTACGACTGGCTAGGTGCTGATAACGTCGTAAAGCGCTACCAAACTCTCGGACATGCAGGCTTGGGTGGATACCCCGGATGGCCTGAAGAGAAAAAGGCCGACTAACCCATGCTCGTCATGACCGTCCTACAAGGCCCCGACAAAGGCCGCCGCTTCGAGCTCCCCGATGAGGAGCCGCAGATGATCGGCCGCTCCTCCGAGTCGCTGCCGCTCTCCGATCAGACCATCTCCCGACGACACGCCTCCCTCACCCCCGACAACGGCAAGTGGATCATCCACGACCTCCAGTCCGCCAACGGCACCTTTGTCAATGGCGTCCGCGTCACCACCCAGCGAACCCTCCGCCCGGGCGACCAGATCCGCACCGGCTCCACCCTCATGGTCTACGGCGAAGAATCCGCCTCCGGCTTCCAGCACCAGATCCGGCTCTCACGCAAAGGCGAGATGGACATCTCCGTCGAGCACACCATCGACGCCAACGACGAGTCCATGATCATGGCCGTCCCCGAGCCCACCCAGGCCGCCGAGTTCCAGCTCCGCGTCGTCTACGAGCTCGTCGCCCTCATCGGCTCCGTCACCGAGCAACGCGAACTGCTCGAGAAGGTGATGGACGTCATCTTCGCCTACTTCAACGCCGATCGCGGCTTCATCCTCCTCAAGGAAGGCGAAACCGAACTTCTCGAACCCGTCGTCATCCGCAAGAAAGACCCTGGCTCCTCTCGCGGAAAAGAAGTCGACCCCGCCGAGAAACCCTCCACCTTCACCGTCAGCCGAACCATCGTCCAGTATGTCATGCGCAAAGGCGTCGGCGTCCTCTCCGCCAACGCCATGACCGACAAACGATTCGCCTCAGGCGATTCCGTCCAGTCCTACAACATCCGCTCCACCATGTGCGTGCCCATCAAATACAAGGGCAAGCTCTACGGCGTCATCCAGCTCGACTCCCAGGTCGCCAACTACACCTACACCGAAGACCAGCTCACCCTCCTCACCGCCATTGGCGTCCAGACCGGCCTCGCCCTCGCCAACCTCAACCTCGTCGAGGCCCGACTCCGCTCCGAACGACTCGCCGCCGTCGGCCAGACCGTCGCCTCCCTCTCCCATTCCATCAAGAACATCCTCCAGGGCATGCGAGGCGGCGCCGACGTTGTCGAACTCGGCATCCGCAAGCAGAACCTCAAGGTCATCGGCTCTGGCTGGGAGATCGTCGCACGCAACCAGGAGCGCATCTACGAACTCGCGATGAACATGCTCGCCTACTCCAAGCAGCGCAAGCCCGAACTCGACATGGGCAACATCGAACCGCTGCTCCGCGAACTCGTGGCCCTCATGCAGCAGCAGTACGACGCCAAGAAAGTCGCCCTCATCACCGACTTCGGCGAAGCCATCCCGCCCGTCCCCATCGACGCCTCAGGCCTCCACCAGGCCGTCCTCAACCTCCTCAGCAACGCTCTCGACGCCGTCGAACCCGAAACCGGGGCCGTCTCCCTCCGCTGCACCTACGACCCTGAAGAACCCGCCGTCCGAATCACCGTCGTCGACAACGGCGAAGGCATGAGCAAAGCCACTCAGGCCCGCCTCTTCGAGCCCTTCCACTCGACCAAGGGCCTCAAAGGCACCGGCCTCGGGCTCGTCGTCACCAAGAAAATCATCGACGAGCATGGCGGCCGCATCCTCGTCGAATCCTCCCGCGAGGAAGGCACCGCCTTCACCCTCGTTGTCCCCGTCCGGGAAGTGCCCATCGAGTCCTCAAGCGACACCATGGGCCCGCCCACCTCTCTCGTCGAAGACAACCCCCTCGATGATCCCCTCCTGGACACCTGAATTCAGCCCAAACCCCCATATGCGCCTCCAAATGACCGATTTTTTCTTGTAGCCACCCCCACCTCCATGCAATCATGAAGCCAGCAGGGCGTTAGCCCGACAACCAACCGGGACGACCACGCTCCGAATCAGGCAAGCTCAGCATGGATACCTCACTCGCACCCCTCGACGCCCAGCTCTTCGGCCCGCCCCAGGCCCGCCACCTCCTCGCCCGCGCCGGCCTCGGCCCCGACCGCCAGAGAGCCCGGGAACTCGTCAGCCTCGGCCCCGTCACCGCCGCCCAGGCCCTCCTCGACAGCCCCGACACCTCCAGCCTCCCCGACGCCCCGGTCGATCCCGATGTCCGCCGACCCTTCACCGAAGAAGAACGCCAGGCCTACCGCCGAGCCATCGCCTCCGACGACCCCGCCATCCAGCGACAAGCCCGCGAAGCCCGCCAGAGCCTCGACCGCATGGACCGACAGATGGTCCCCAAGCTCCAGGACTGGTGGATCGAACGCATGCTCGCCACCCCCGACCCTACCCGCGAGCACATGACGCTCTTCTGGCACGGCCACTTCGCCACCGCCCACCAACCGGTCCGCGACACCTTCCTCATGTATCGCCAGAACGATTTCTTCCGCAGAAACGCCCTGGGCAGCTTCGCCACCCTCGCCCGATACATCGTCCGCGACCCCGCGATGATCAAGTACCTCAACAACCACCAGAACCGCAAAGGCGAGCCCAACGAAAACCTCGCCCGCGAACTGATGGAACTCTTCACCCTCGGCGAAGGCGCCTACCGAGAACAGGACATCAAGGAAGGTGCCCGCGCCCTGACCGGCTTCACCTACCAGGACAACGACTTCAATCTCAACCAACGCCAGCACGACGACGGCAACAAGACCATCCTCGGACGCAAAGGCCGATTCGATGGCGACGACTTCGTCAACATCCTCCTCGCCCAGCAGGCCTGCGCCCGCTACATCGCCCTCAAGCTCTACCGCCACCTCGTCGCCGATGTCTCTGACCGCTTCGACGATCTCACCCCACCCATCAAGTCCGTCGTCGATCAACTCGCCAGACGTCTCCGCCGCGACAACTACGACCTCAAGCCCACCCTCCAAACCCTCCTCGCCAGCCGCCACTTCCACGACCCTGCCATCGTCGGCCAGAAGATCAAGAGCCCTATCCAACTCGTGACCGGCACCGCACGCGCACTCCAGACGCCCAACCGATCAACCACCCAACTTCGCAACGGTTTCCGAGCCATGGGCCAGAGCGTCTTCGACCCGCCCTCTGTCGCCGGCTGGCCCGTCGGCCGAGCCTGGATCAACACCTCAACCCTCTTCGCCCGCCAGAACACTTGCGTCTACCTCCTCACCGGCAAAGTCCCCGGCCGCAACTGGAACCGACGCAACACCAACTACGAGCCCATGAAGCTCATCGCCGGCATGGACCCCGCCGACACCCGGACCATCGCCAACACCCTCATCGACGACCTCCTCGGCCATCACCTTTCCGATGAACGCCGAAAGCCTCTCGTCGACTTCCTGACCGCCGAGAACAAGCCCGCCAACAACGACCGCCTCATCGGCTTCCTAACCCTCGTCACCGCCATGCCCGAATACCAGCTCTGCTAGTCACTAACCAGGAAAACCCAAGAGCCCATCCATGAGCGAAAAACTCCCCTTCACCCGACGCGAGTTCCTCCAGTCCAGCCTGGCACTCATGTCCACGCTCGGCACCATGCCCGGCTTCCTCGCCCACGCCTCCGCAGCCGCCAACGACCCCGCCGCACTGCTCAACCCCGCCTCCGTCACCGAAGGCCGCGTCCTCGTCGTTATCCAGCTCTCCGGTGGCAACGACGGCCTCAACACCGTGATCCCGGCCGCCATGCCCGAGTACTACAAACTCCGCTCCGGCCTCGCCGTCCAACAACGCGACGTCCTCCAACTCGACGACCGCTCCGGCATCGGCCTCCACCCCAACATGCGCGCCACCCAGGAGATGTTCCAGGACGGACAGGCCACCATCATCCAGGGCGTCGGCTACCCCAACCCCAATCGCTCACACTTCGCCTCTATGGACGTCTGGCACGCCGGCGACACCCGAGCCGCCGACGGCCACCGCGGCATCGGCTGGATCGGTAAGGCCTTCGACGCCCAACAGGCCAGATCCCGCAACGACGACCAAAGCCTCCACTGCATCACCGTCGGCGAAGAAACGCCCATGGCCACCGTCGGCGAACAGGCCAAGCCCGTCGCCTTCTCAAGAGCCGAACTCTTCGAATGGTCCGGCAAAGGGCTCCACCCCAAACTCCGCAACACCTACGACCGACTCCACAACACACCCATCCCCAACCCCGCCGACACCATGGCCGCCATGACCACGCCCGCACGAGCCACCGGCATCGGCGGCGCCGCCGACTTCGTCTTCCGCACCGCGCTCGATGCCCGCGCCGCCCCCACGCAGGTCCGAAAAGCCGTCTCCCGCGACAGCGAAACCCAGTTCCCAAACTCCGGCCTCAGCCGCCAACTCCGCGCCGTCGCCTCCATGATCGCCGCCGAACTCCCCACCCGCATCTACTACGTCGCCCTCGGCGGCTTCGACACCCACGCCAACCAGGCCAACACCCACGCCCGACTCCTCGAACAATTCTCCCAAGCCGTCCAGGCCTTCTACCGCGAACTCGCCGCCATCGGCCAGGACCAACGCGTCCTTACCATGGCCTTCTCCGAGTTCGGCCGACGGGTCGACACCAACGGCTCCAACGGCACCGACCACGGCGCCGCCGGCCCCCTCTTCCTCTTCGGCCCGCCCGCCCGCGCCGGGCTCGTCGGCCCACACCCCTCCCTCCAGGACCTCGACCGAGGCGACCTCAAGTTCAACATCGACTTCCGCTCCGTCTACGCCACCCTCCTCGACGACTGGCTCGGCCTCGACAGCCGCGCCGCCCTCGGCAAACGCTTCCGCACCCTACCCGTCCTCGATACCTGATCGCACTCAGCCCGGCTTGCGCAATACAAGATCCATCCGGTGCCCAAGCCCCAAACGCCCGGCGACCGCAGCCATCACCTTGTCACCCAGCCTCTCCCACCGCGATCCCTTGCCCCGGTGTCCCGCCACACTCGATCGATACCCGTGTGTTCGCAGCGACGCGATCTCCAGGCCCGCCGCCTCGCAATAAGCACGCATGCTCACCAGCGTCGGCACATAGAGATGAGCCTGATTGAAGTAGGGCCACCGGCTCGTCGTCCGCTTCAAACACAGGCTCTCGCCATTGATCGTGTGCACGTAGATCGAACCGCCTGCACGGAGCGACGCTGACAGAGCACCCAGCACCGCCGCCGGCTGCTCCAGATGCTCAAATACGTTGTCCAGCAGAATCACGTCGTACGCATCCGCTTCTAAAGCCACATTCTCAATCAGCCCCAGATCCATAGCCAGACCAAACCGCTCTGCCGCCCGCTCCACCGCAAACCGCGAAAGCTCGTTCCCACGCACCTCAAACCCCAGATCCCTCGCCGCCAGCATCCGATACCCCAGCCCCGCGCCCACCTCGTACAACCGCTTGCCTCCGCAATCACCAACCAGCGACGACAGATGCGCACGGTTCTTCGCCACCATCCGATCCAGCGCCGCACCATCCAACTCGTGGCCGCGCCACCAGTTGTCATATCGCTCGGTCGAAGCCTCGCTGTCCGGAAACACCTCCCGCTGCAACTGACCGCTCTCACCACACATCCAGTAAGCCCCGCCGTCGGTCGCCATCCGCCGATGCATCGTCACACGCCCCAACGCATCACAACGTCGCTCCTCCGAGGAGGAACCATCCAGACCCCGCCAGACAGGCTTCAGGATTGCAGGCAACTCGGCAGTCACATCCATCAACGCATCATAAACCGACCAGCCACCGGAAGGCTCACCGCTATACTGAGCCCGCACCCATCCACGGCGAAAACATGAAATCACTCTTCTACAACCTGCTCGCCGCCAGCCATCACCAGCTGGCGACCTCTGAAAGAAAGCGACTCGAAGCACTCATCCCCCCAGGCCCGGCACGCGTCGCACTGCCCTTTGTGTTCAAGGCCAAAGGCCACTTCAAAGCCATCGCCCCCCGGCAGAATCCCTCCGAGATCGAAGCCCTCTACCTCCTCGTCCGCGAACAGCAACCCAGGACAGTCGTCGAGATCGGAACCTCACGAGGCGGGTCGCTCTACCTCTGGTGTCAGGCCGCGCACCCGCAGGCCCACATCGTCAGCATCGATATGCCAGGCGGCTCCTTTGGCGGGTCCTACCCCGACTGCCGTGAACCCTTCTACAAAGCCTTCGCCACCGGTCAGCAAACCGTCGACCTCATCCGCGCCGACTCACACCTCGCCGACACCAGAAACCAGACCGCGCAGGCACTCAACCACCAACCCGTCGACTTCCTCTTCATCGACGGCGATCACCGGTACGAAGGCGTCAAGCAGGACTTCCAGCTCTACGCGCCCCTCGTCCGCCCAGGCGGGCTCATCGCCTTCCACGACATACTCCCAAGACCCGACATGCCCGATATCCAGGTCCACAAACTCTGGAACGACATCCGCGACCGCTACGACACCCGCGAAATCGTCGGACCCGAAGGCTCAGGACGAACCATCGGCATCGGATGCCTCACCGTTCCCGAGAACGGCATCCCCCAAGCCGACCCCGCTTAACCCATGCGCCGACACGTCTCACAAGCCCTCCGAAACGCCTGGTACCTCGGCCTCAACCAGCCACGACTCACCGTCCGACCCACCGACGGCTTCCTCGTCTCCTGGCCGCGATCGGGCAACACCTGGATGCGCTACATGCTCGCCGAGGTTCTCGTCCCCAACAACGACCTCGACATGACGCAGATCGAAGACCTCATCCCCATCGTCGACAGACCCGATTTCACCGCCGCACTCAGACAACTCGACAACCGCCAGCCACCCAGACTCTTCAAAAGCCACGAACTCGTCGACACCCGCTGCCTCACCGGCCGTGTCATCTACATCGTCCGCGACCCCCGCGACGCCATCCCCTCCTTCTACAAATACCGAACCCAGCGGTCACGATGGAAAATGACCTGGGATCGCTTCTTCACGCAATCCATCGCCAACAAGCACCGCTACGGCAGCTGGCACCGCCACGTCGCCGGCTGGCTCAAACACAGCGACCACCCCAACTTCCTCCTTGTCCGCTACGAGGACATGCTCGCCGACGCCGCCCGCGAACTCGCAAGAGTCGTCCAGCACCTCGGACTCACCGCCGATCAGAGACTCATCCAACAAGCCGTCGAACGCTCCTCCGTCGATCGCGTCTCTCACGGCTTCGCCAAAGTCGCCAGCACACGGGGTCTCGCCTTCCAAGGCGGGTCCGGCGGCGGCACCGGCAAAGCCCGAGACAACTTCTCACCCCAGCAAACCCAACAACTCATCAACCAGAACCGGGACATCCTCCGCCAACTCGATTACCCCCTCGACGACTGACCCCCGCCACGACCAGATAACGCCCCTGCGATCGCTCCCACCAGCCGCTCCCTGGCATGCACGGCCTCGATGTACGACCGGCCCGCCTCGCCCGTCCTGACCCTCTGCTCACCAGCAGTCATCGCGTCGATCGCGTCAACCCAGTCATCCTGACCCGCCGCACACCACCCGCGATCACCCGGTCCGGCCCTACCAACCCCCGCCACCACCAGATTCTCACCCACCGCCGAGCCCACCCAGGGCATCCCATAGGCCATGTACTGAAGCACCTTGTAGGGGCACTTTCCCCGCGTCCACGCCGTGTCAGGCATCGGACACAAGCCCACATGGCACTCACGCAGCGCCGCCGTCTGCTCCACCTCCGACCACCGACGAAAATCAACATCAAGCCCGCCAAAACGCATCGGCTCGTGCGCTATCAGCCGTAGCACCACACGCCCCGCCAGCCGCTCAAGCGCCGGACGGATCAGCGACAGATAAGGCTGCGTCGCCCGCGAACCCAGCCACAGCAACGTCGGCGGGCCCGGTCGCTCCGACACCGGCAGCACCCCCTCGTCAGGCAGATCAATCGCCATCGGAACCACACGCACGTCCCCGCAGTAAGCCCGCGCCAGACCAGCCAGATGCTCACTCGCCGTCGTCACCACGTCACAAGCACCCAGCATCCACGCAAACCGACGACGACGCGACCAACTCGCCTTGCCCCCTCCAGCCGCACTCACCGTCAAGGGATCATCAAAATCAAACACCAGCCGCTTCGCATGCCGACGAATCACACGCAGATGCCAGGGCTGGGCCAGATGCCGCTGCCACCAGACCACATCAAAATCACCAAGCCCGCAATAGAAACGCCGCTGCCGCCACGTCCCATCCGGAATCACCCGCTCCTCGACATCAATCCCGCTCGCCGCCAACGGCTCCAGGTAGTGCTTGACCCGCTGCTCATAGCTCGCGGCATCGGGCTTCCGCGTCACCGCCACCACACGTAACCGTCGCTCTTGATCCATAATCCATCACAACCTACCGCGCTTCACCACAGCCACCCACCCATGACCAGCCCACCACCCCAACCCGACACCCTCGCCGCCACCTTCGACGACGCCCTCGAAGTCTTCAAGCACGACCACCGCAGCCGTGTCTGGCTCGCCCAGGCACCCGACCACACCCGCTGGGTCATCAAACAGTTCCTCCACAACCCCAGCCAGCAGCGTCGCGCCTGGAGACTCGGCCTCCACCCCGCCCAACGCGAGCGCCGCTCCCAGCGTCGCCTCACCAGGCAGCACATCCCCGTCGTCCCCGTCGCCGCCATCGGCATCGACCACCAGCACCTCGGCTACCTCATCACCCCCTACGCCGGTCCCTCTCTCCAGAGCCTCGCCAAAGACCCCGGCCAACTCACCCCCGCCTCCCGCCACCAACTCGCCCATAACCTCGGCCAACTCACCGGCCAACTCATGAACGCCGGCTGGTACAACCGTGACCACAAGGCCTCTAACATCGTCATCAGCACGGACAACCAGCCCCTGCTCATCGACACTCCTGGCATTCGTCCCCGACTTGGACGTACTCGCAAGCCAATACGCTTGATGATCGATCGGTTGACTCAAACCCTACAATTCGACGCCGTTCATCTCGTTGTACCTTGCCTACGCAGGGCCTACATGGCAGGCCTGCGCAGGCAAGCCCCACGTCTGATCCAGTATCTAACACCCGGAACCTGATCTCATGCCAAAGCTCCTCCGCACACTCCTTCGCAAAACAGCTCATCGCAAAGATGGCAATCTCATCAGTTTGGATGACCCATACCAGATCATCCCGCAGTTACTAAGCCAGACCTCTGTGACGGGTATCCTTGACATTGGTGCGAGTGATGGTCGAATCAGCCGTCGCTTGCTGAAGCTTTTTCCCCAGGCCCATAGCTGGGGCTTCGAGCCGAACGTCAAGTTCAATGATCAACTTGACTTGCTTCAGACTGAGCCCAATAGCCGTTTTACACCCGTGCAGGCAGCGCTATCTGATACGGCCGGTAACGCCACACTCCACCTCGCTCAGAACCCAGGACAGACCTCGTTATTCAGACCCACAGAGGAACGACTCAGCGAAAGCCCCATGGTGGGCGAGCTTCCAGTCAAGGCCTTTCGTCTTGACGATTGGTGGGAAGAGAAGAACAAGCCCGAAATCCAACTCCTGAAACTCGATATCCAAGGAGGAGAAGCCGCCGCACTTCGGGGCGGTCAGAAATTACTGAGATCCACGGCTAGGTTGGTTTACACAGAAGTTTTCTTTAATCCATTGTACCGAGACGCTGCTGTCTTCAGTGATATCGATCAGGCCCTACGCCAGGCCGGTTTCCTGCTCTACAACATCTATAAAATAGGCACCCTCTCTCCCGATCGACTACGACACGCTAACGTCATCTACACCCGCGATCTGCCCCTATGATCGTTATCGGTGTCCCTGGAAGGGGATTTCTCGCTACAACTCGTAGGCCATTTATTCACTTAAGCACATGAACATCCGTAACTTCTGCATCATCGCCCACATCGACCACGGCAAGTCCACCCTTGCCGACCGACTCCTCATGGGCACCGGCGCCATGGACGACCGCACCCGCCAGGACCAGGCCCTCGACTCCATGGACCTCGAACGCGAACGCGGCATCACCATCAAATCCTCCGCCGTCTCCGTCGAACACCCCTACAACGGCCAGACCTTCGAACTCAACTTCATCGACACCCCCGGCCACGTCGACTTCCACTACGAAGTCTCAAGAGCCCTCGCCGCCTGCGAAGGTGCCATCCTCGTCGTCGATGCCACCCAAGGCGTCGAAGCACAGACCGTCGCCAACCTATACAAGGCCGTTGACGCCGAACTCGAAATCATCCCCGTCATCAACAAGATCGACCTCCCCTCCGCCCAGCCCGAAGAACGAGCCCTCCAGGTCGAGCAGGTCCTCGGCATCCCCGCCGAAGACTGCATCTTCACCTCCGCGAAGACCGGCCAGGGCGTCAAAGAACTCCTCGACGCCATCTGCGACCGCTTCCCCGCCCCACGTGGCAAGATCGACGAGCCCCTCCAGGCCCTCATCTTCGACGCCAAGTACGACGACTACCGAGGCGTCGTCGTCTACTTCCGAGTCATGAATGGCTCGATGAAAAAAGGCGACCGCATCCGCATGATGAAGGCCGGCCGAACCTTCCACGTCACCGAACTCGGCAAGTTCCGACCCCACATGATCCCCACGACCGACCCCTTCGAAGCCGGCGACGTCGGCTACATGGTCGCCTCCATCAAAACCCTCGAAGACGTCCACATCGGCGACACCATCACCCTCGACGTCCGACCCGCAGACTCGGCACTCCCCGGCTACCAGGAGCCGATGCCGATGGTCTACTGCGATTTCTACGCCTCAGGCGACACCCAGTTCGACGAACTCCGCGAAGCCATCGCCAAGCTCCACGTCAACGACGCCTCCTTCACCTTCGAACCCACCTCCTCCGAAGCCCTCGGCTCCGGATTCCGCTGCGGCTTCCTCGGTATGCTCCACATGGACATCATCCAGGAACGCCTCGAACGCGAAGGCGACGTCTCGCTCGTCCAGACCGCACCCACCGTCACCTACGAAGTCGCCCTACGCGACGGCACCGTCCTCGCCATCACCAACCCCGCCGACCTCCCCGATCCCTCACAGATCCGCGAAATCTGCGAGCCCATCGTCAAAGCCGAGATCATTCTCCCCACCACGTCCATCGGCGACATCATGAAACTCTGCGAGCAACGCCGGGGCGTCTACAAAGGCCAGAAGTTCCTCGCCGACGACCGACAGATCCTCGACTACGAACTACCCCTCGCCGAAATCATCTACGACTTCTTCGACAAACTGAAGTCCATCACCTCCGGCTACGGCACCATGGACTACCAGGTCGACCACTTCAACCCCGACCAACTCGTCAAGATGGACATCATGGTCAACGGCACCCAGGTCGATGCCCTCTCCGTCATCGTCCACCGATCCAAAGCCGAGCAACGCGGCCGACTCCTCCTCAAAAAACTCAAGGACGAGATCGACCGACACATGTTCGAGATCCCCCTGCAGGCCGTCCTCGGCGGCAAGGTTATCGCCCGCGAAAACATCAAGGCCATGCGCAAGAACGTCACCGCCAAGTGCTACGGCGGCGACGTCTCCCGAAAACGAAAACTCCTCGAAAAACAGAAAAAGGGCAAGGACCGCATGAAGCGCATCGGCACCGTCGACATCCCCCAGAAAGCCTTCATGGCCGTCCTCGACACCGGCGAGTAGCACGGTACCCTGCAACCCATGGACAACGACCACTCCTGCGGTGTCATCCCCGTCTACCAGACGCCCAACAACCACGCCCGCCAGTACCTCCTCGTCCAGCACAAAGCCGGACACTGGGGCTTTCCCAAAGGCCATCCCGAAAAAAACGAGTCCGAACTGCAAACCGCCACCCGCGAACTCCACGAAGAAACCGGACTCACCGCCCACCACCTCCTCGAAGACCGACTCTTCACCGAACGCTACATCTTCCGCAAACGCTCCGGCAAGGTCGTCGACAAAACCGTCACCTACTTCATCGGCTTTGTCCCCGAACCCACCTTCGCCATCCAGGAAGAAGAACTCCAGAACGCCGCCTGGGGCGACCTCCAGACCACCCTCGACCTTATGAGCTTCGACGAGGGCCGAAAACTCCTTCTCGAAGTCGATGCCTTCCTCGATCGCGAAACAGCCAACTCCCCCAACTCCCCCAACTCCGCCTGAATCGCCCCATCTCTTACAACCCTCCCGGGCCCGCCAAACCCAACCACAGCTGGCCAACACCGCCACTTTTGTTTGTCGCGCCTCATGGCTCCCGGCACCCGCTCCGATCTCATATCCGGACCGAGACAGTCTCGGCAAACAGCAAACACCGCGACGCCAACATCGCAGTCAGCCACGGGAGATCCTCATGCACACAGCACGCCATCACCTCAGCCGGGGCTTCACCCTTGTTGAGATCCTCATCGTTGTTGTCATCCTCGGCATCCTCGCCGCCGTCGTCATCCCTCAGTTCTCCGACGCCGCCGAAACCGCCAAGGCCTCAAGCATGGTCTCCCAGCTACAGACCGTCCGCTCGCAACTCGAGCTCTACATGATCCAGCACAACGGCAGCTACCCGGACCTCGGCAGCAACTGGAACCAGATGACACAGACCACCGATATCAACGGTGCCGCCGCCGGCTCCGACTTCGGTCCCTACCTCCAGAAGTCACCCATCAACCCCTTCGAAAACAGCTCCACCGTCAACCAGGGCGACGGCACCCTCGGCACCGCCGCACAGGGCGTTGGCTGGGTCTACAACGACGACACCGGCCAGATCAAGGCCGTCGTCTCCTCCAGCAAGGCAGCCTCGCTCTCGCTAAGCGACGAAGACGTCGCCACCTACACCTCCGACTGATAACCAACCCGATAACCCATCCCCGCCAGGCGGCCGGCTTCCCATAAGCCGGCCGCTTCCTTTTTATCCCCCAGCCCCACCCAAGACCCCACCCCAACCAGCCGATACCACCGGAGCAGATGCGACAGATCCCACAGGAGAAATCCGCCTTGAACCCCGAAAGCTCCGTCCATCCTGCCTGGTGGCTCAGCCTCGGAGCCGTCGCCATCACCGCATGGGTCATCTGGTCCGGCTCCGGCCACCGCCCCATGCCCGCCACCGCCCAGGCCGTGACCAACCCCGCCGAACAACGACTCGAACTCATCGAGGAAGTCCGCGCACTACGCGAAGCCGTCCTCCGACTCGAACAGCGACTCGACAAGGGTATCACCGTCAGACACGCCGAAGAACGATCCAACGCGAGGAGGAACCATGCCCCTCCTCAGTAAGCACAGCCCCATCGGCATCGACCTTGCCGACGACCGCGTCCAGCTCACCCAACTGAAGACAACCTCCAAAGGCCTCTCCCTCCTCGCCTTCGGCGGCTGGTCCTGGAGCCAGGCGCCCCACGGCCCCGTCGATCACGACGACGTGCCCCAGCAGGCTCGCCTCATCGCCGAGGTCATCAGCGAAGGTAAATTCAAAGGCCGCGACATCGTCGTCCGCGTCCCCGACAGCCTCCTCCGCCTGAAGAACGTCCGCATCCCACCCATCCCCGATGAAGACCTCCCCGCAGCCTGTAGATGGGAAGCCTCCGAACGATTCCAGCTCGACCCCGAGCAGTCCACCATCCGCTTCTACGACACCGGACAGGTCCAGCAGGCAGGTGAAGCCAAGCGCGAAGTCATCCTACTCGCAGCGCCCACCCCACCCCTCCTCCAGCTCGCCGAAGAGCTCGACAGGAACGGACTCAGAATCCGATCCTTCGACCCCACACCCGAGCTCCTCTCACGCTTCCAGCATGTCATCGAAGCCAACGGCATCACCACACCCGACGAGATCGAAAGACCAAGACTCATCGTCCACGTCGGCCCCAGCCACACCTGGGTCCTCATCTCCGAAAAACAGCAGGTCGTCTTCCTCAGGCAGATGCCCTTCGGCGTCAACGACTTCGACAAACCCGTCACACCCGACGCCAGTCCAGAGACCGATCACGGCACCTACGGCCTCCGCGTCCCCATCGACCGCGAAGAGGCCGAAGCCAAATCCCCCCTCAAGCAGATCGACCTCCCCAACGAGATCGCACTCTGCCTCCGCTACCACGGCGTCACCTTCCCCGGAAAACGCCCGGACACCGCATGGCTCATCGCACCAGAATCACTCGCTAAACAACTCGCACCACAGATCGCCAGCCGAGCCTCCGTCAAGGTCATGCTCCCGAGCGAGTTCGATCTCCGTCTCCCGGAACTCTACGACGCCATCGGAAGGCCACTCGCCTCCATGGCCTCATCCATCGGCCTCGCCATGAACTGGCCAGGAGGGAAGCTCGCCGCATGAGCACCCAATCTCCCTCCATGAATTTCCTGCCCGACGCGTACCGCGCCTCGCGACGCCGACGCACCATGCGCCGCATCGAGATCATCAGCATCATCATCCTCACCGGATGCTTCGGACTCGCATGGGGAGAACTCTGGCAGCAACGCGAACAACTCGCTAACCGCGTCACCCAGGCCGAAACCCAGGCAGCCAGAGCCTTCCAGCTGCGCAACGAACTCGCCGAGCTCGAAGCCCAGCGAGCCCAGCTCTACAACCAGTCAGCCCTCTACCGAACCCTCGAACCGCCCCTGCGCGCCGCCCAGACACTCCGCATCCTCGCCCACACCCTGCCCGAAGCCGTCGGACTCGTCGACCTCTCGCTCACCCACACCTCCGGGGCCGACCAGAAACTCACCATCGACCTCCGCGCCCTCTGCACCGACGACCGACAGGTCGCCGCCGCCGTCGCCGCGCTCGCCACACACCCACTCTTCACCGAGATCGAAGTCCAGTCCGTCGGACCCGTCGAAACCGACGACGCCTCGCTCCGGGAACTCAGCCTCCTGGCCCACATCGACCTCAACCGAAAACTCGCCTTCGTCACACCCGACCACGACGACAACCCGCAAACCGCCGCCGTGGAGACCGGACCATGAACCCGCAAACCCTCAAGGAAGCCTGGCGTCTCCTGCTCGCAGCACCCGTGCTCGCGCTGCTCTTCGTCGTCGCCGCCTACCTCCCGCACCGAGCCGAGTCCCACCAACTCAACCAACGCCTCGACGACGCCACCGCCGCCGAGGCCTCCGTGACTAGCCTCGAACAGCAAGTCCAGCGCGCCACCCGCGCCGTCGATGACCTCACCGCCAACTACTACGAACGCAGCCACGGACTCGTCCCGGACAAAGACCCCATGCCCGAGGTCCTCGGCTGGATAGGCGAGATCACGCGCATCCACAACGCCCTGCAACCCGAACTCAACACGCTCGGTGAAAACCGCGGAGACGGCTACCGCACCAAACGCTTCCGGCTCCGCTTCAGCGCCACGTTCCATCAGGCCTTCGAGGTCCTCAGCGACATCGAAAAACTCCCGTATCTCGTCACCGCCGAGGACATCCGCTTCACCCACAACGGCCCCGACGAACCACTCGACATCGAACTCACCTTCAAAACCTACGCCACCCACAAACCCGCCCCCGCCACGCAGGAGGGCTCACCATGAAGCCCTGGCTCGACGAAATCCTCAAGCGCTACCGCGCCGAGCCCACCAAGGTCACCATCCTCGCCGGCATGACCGTCTTCGGCATGCTCCTCTGGGGACGACTCCTGCTCAAAGACCCGCCCCGCGTCGTCACCGCAGAACCGGAGACGCAGGCCGTTGCCGTCGAATCCGCCAGCCCACAGCCAACACCACCAGCACGCGCCCTGCCCGAAGGACCCACCGTCACAGTCACCGTCCCAGAATATCGACCCCGAAACATCTTCCAGGAACCCCAGCTCACGCCAGCCCCCGAATCCGACCAGCCCGTACCACAGGTACAACCCCAAACCTCCGATACATCGCTCAGAAACACCGTCCGTAACCAGGCCATGGAACTCAACCTCCAGGCCATCATCCTCGGACGTGAACCAAAGGCCGTCATCAACGGCCAGTACGTAGGACCCGGCGACGCGATCGACGGCTTCACCCTTCGAACACTCGAACGCCGTCACGCCGAACTCGAAATGCAAGGCGTCATCGTCAGGCTCGGACTGCCCTGACCCGACGAGGAAAGCTGCCATGAAGCACAAGAAACACGACGCAAACCCCACCGCACCCACGACCACTGCCGCACTCATCCTCTCACTCTGGATGCCGGCATGGGCCCAGCCCGTCGCCGAAGCACCCGACGCCGATGAGCCCATCGTCGAACTCATCGACCTCACCGATCAACAGGGCGACAACAGCCGCAACGCCGAAATCCTCGAAGTCGGAGCCTTTGGCGAAATCGACCTATCTGTCCAGGACCTCGAAGTCTCCTCCGTCCTCAACCTCCTCTCCGAACAGTCGCGACGCAACATCGTCGCCAGCCCCAACGTCCGCGGAACCATCTCCGCCAACCTCTTCGGCGTCACCTTCGACGAAGCCCTCGAAGGCGTCCTCGTCGGCAACGGCTTCCGCTACACCGAACGCGGTAACTTCATCTACGTCTACACCGCCGAGGAAATGGCCGAGATCCAGAGCGCCGCCGCCGCACCCGTCACACGCATCATCCGACTCAACTTCCTCAGCGCCACCGACGCCCAGGCCTTCGCCGAACCACTCCTCTCAGAGTCAGGCGTCATCGCCATCTCCTCCGAAGTCCCCGAAGGCTTCGAAGCCTCTATCTCCGATGGCGGCGCCAACACCTTCTCACACTCAGACACCCTCATCGTCCGCGACCTCCCCGACCGCGCCGATGAAATCGTCGCCCTCCTCCAGGAACTCGACCGCAAACCCGAACAGGTCATGATCGAGGTCACCATCCTCCAGGCAAGACTCGGAGAGAACAACGCTTTCGGCGTCGACTTCGCCATCCTCACCGACCTCTCCCTCGCCGACGCCGCCACACCCCTCGGAGCCGTCAACGAACTCATCTCCGGAACCCTCACCGGCGACTCCGGCACCGCCATCGCCAGCACCGCCGGCAACACAAGACTCGGCGAGTCCAGCCTCAAGCTAGGCGTCATCGGTGGCGACGCCGCCGTCTTCGTCCGTGCCCTCGAAACCATCACCGACACCACCGTCGTCGCCACACCCAAAGTCGTCGTCCTCAACCGCCAACGCGCCACCATCGACGCCACCGAACAACTCCCCTTCATCTCAACCACCGAGACCGAAGTCTCCAGCACCCAGACCATCGAGACCATCGACGTCGGCACCCAACTCTACGTCCGACCCTTCGTCTCCTCCGACGGCTACGTCCGACTCGAACTCAACCCCGTCCTCTCCGAAGGCAACACCGAGGTCAGCCCCCTCGGCGTCATCCTACCCAACACCTCACGCCAGGAACTACAGACCAACGTCATGGTCCGCTCCGGACAGACCGTCGTCCTCGGTGGCCTCTTCACCGAAGACACCACCTCCTCCACCAATCAGGTCCCGTTCCTCGGCCGCATCCCCATCCTCGGCAACGCCTTCCGAGGCACCGACGACTCCTCCGACCGACTCGAGATCATCTTCCTTATCAAGCCCACCATCGTCCGCGACCAGGCCCTCGCCAAAGCCGGCGAAGCCGCACGCGAAGGCATCGAACGCATCCGCCTCGGTGCCCGCTCCGGCCTCCTGCCCAACTCACGCATCCGCATGCTCCGCTCACACCTCGCCGACGCCCAACGCTTCGCCCGCGCCGGCAACACCAGCAAGGCACTCTGGCACACCAACATCGCCTTGTCACTCGAACCCACCTCCGCCGAAGCCCTCAGCCTCAAGAGCCAGCTCGTCGGTAGCGAACTCCACGCCACCGAACGCGGGCTCCTCCAGGGACCCATCGAACGCGTCCTCCAGCAGGCCATCAAAGACTTCAACGAGTCCAACCCCGCCCCGGCACCTCCACCCGCCGTCACCGAACCTCTCGTCGCACCCAAGCCCGAGACCGAGGCCGACACCATCGCCGACCTCCCCATCCCCACCCCGACACCAACCCCCGGCAACCAGGCCGCTGCCAACCAGTCCATCAACCTCTCCGCCGACGACATCCTCGAACAGGCCAGCAGCCTCGCAACCGAGATCCTCAGCGACCAGCCCCACGTCCCGGCACCACCCACCGAAGCCACCAACGCCGACTGGGTCAACGTCATGATCAACCAGCTCCTCGAAGTCCGTGGCACCGCCCAAAGCGGGCTCTGGACCCTCCAGCAGCCAGACGCCCAGAACCAGCAGGCACAGGCCGACACCGAGGAAACACCATGAACAACCACACACCAGCCCTCAACACACGGGGCGGAGTGGGAAGAAAGAGACGGGCCGCCCAGAGGCTGACGCTGTTCCTTAGCGTCAGCCTCCTGGTCGGACTCGCCGCCGGCTGCCAATCCAACGCAGCGATGGAAGCCCACAAGTCCCAGGCCGACGACCGCTGGTGGTCCCTCCGAGGCAACATGATCCTCGAACAGGCCAACCAGCACTTCGAGAACGAAGACCTCGCACAGGCCGAAGCCGCCCTCAACGAAGCCGCCCGCATCGATCCCGATAACCCAGGCGTCATGACCCTCGCCGGCCGCATCGCCATCGAACGCGGCGAACTCGAACGCGCCGCCCTCACCCTCAGAACCGCCGCCGATATCGACCCCGAAGCCGCCGAGCCTCACTACCTACTCGCCATCATCGAACAGCGCTGGCAACGACGCCAGGCCGCCCGCGACCGCTACGAGCAGGCCGCCAAACTCGACCCCGACAACCCCGAGTACCTCCTCGCCCTCGCCGAAGCCGAAGTCGCCCTCGGCCAGCACAAGGCCGCCATCAACCGCCTCGCCGCTAACCTCGACTACTTCGCCCAGCACGCCGAGCTTCACCACTCGCTTGGCCAGATCATGCTCCTGACCAACCAGACCGACGAGGCCATCGAACACCTCCGCCACGCCGCATCCCTCGAACCCGATCGCATCACATACCAGACCGAGCTCGCCATCCAGCTCTCAAAAACCGGCGAGCACGACGAGGCCATCACGCACCTCGCCACCCTCATCGCTCGTCCCGAACTCGCCGATCGACTCGACCTTCAGCGAGCCCTCGCCCACGCCTACGAACAGGCCGGCCGCTACGCCGAAGCCCGCCGCACCTACCGGCAGCTCGCCCGTGTCCCCAATCCCGACATCAAAGACCTCCTGAGCCTCGCAAACACCAGCTACCACCTCCGCGACCTCGACAGCGCCGAAGCCGCCGCGGCCCGAGCCCACGAGATCCAGCCCAACAACCCGCAGGCACTCATCGCGCTCGGCCTCGCCGCCGTCCACCGCAACAACCACGCTCGCGCCCTCGCATGGTTCGAGGCCGCCACACGCGCCAGACAGGCACCGGCCGAAGCCTGGGCCCTCTACGGCATCCAGCTCGACCGACTCGGACGAACCACCGAAGCCCGCAGCGCCTACGAGCAGGCCTACATCCTCAATCCCAACGACCCCCAGATCCGCCAGCTCCACAACGCAAGACGCTCCTGAGCCCAGCCAACCAGCCACTCCCGATGAGCACCGCACCCCCGCCCATCCCCGATCAGCCCTCGAACCCGGAGACACAGAGCCTCCGGGCCGAGATCATCGCCACCCGACGCGAACTCGCCGGCACCTACGAAGAGCTCAGCCTCATCGACCGCATCGCCAGCCACGTCGAACACGCCGAGTCCGCCGAACCCGTCCTCGATGAAGCCATCGGCGACCTCGCCGAAGTCGCCAGACTCCGACTCGTCGCCCTCGCCCTCGCCGACGACCAGCCCCGGCTCACGTCCCTCCGTGGCAAAATCTACTTCCCCCCAGACGCCGTCAACAAGATCAAGGCCATCAGAGCCGCCGCCAAACCACTGCTCCGACAGGCCGTCCACCACAAGCACGCCTGGCTCATGAACCTCTGCGAAAACCCGGAAACACACGAGCTCGCCTCGCTCGGCACCCACGCCGTCGCCATCCCCATCCGACACCGAGGCACCACCATCGGCGTGCTCTTTGGCGTCGAACGATTCGACCACCAGCCACTCGACACCACCGACCTCGCTCGCTTCGAATCCCTCGCCGCCAGCCTCTCCATCGTCATCCACAACACCATCCTCTTCGCCGAGATGAGCGCCATGTTCCTCGGAACCCTCCGCGCTCTCTCCGCGTCGATCGACGCCAAGGACAACTACACCCACGGACACTCCAACCGCGTCGCCCTCCTCACTCGGCAACTCGCCGACCACCTCAGAACCGAACCACGCCAGGCCGAACGCCTCTACCTCTCAGCACTCGTCCACGACCTCGGCAAAATCGGCGTCCCCGAAAGCATCCTCACCAAGCAAGGAAGACTCACCGACACCGAGTACGAGGCCATCAAGAAACACCCGCAGATCGGTGCCCGTATCCTCGCTGACATCGAATCGATGACCGACCTTCTCCCAGGCGTCCTCTCGCACCACGAACGATGGGCCGGAGGCGGATACCCCCAGGGCCTCAGCGGCAACGCCATCCCCTTCCAGGGACGAGTCATCGCACTCGCCGACAGCTTCGACGCCATGCGCTCCAAACGAAGCTACCGAAACGCCATGACCCACCAGCAGGCACTCAATCAAATCTCAGAGAACGCCGGGACCCAGTTCGATCCTCAACTCGCCGACGCCTTCCTCAAACTCGATTTCACCAACTACAACAACCAACTAGAGCAAACCCACAGACAAGCCGCCTGACCCCGAGCCATGAAGATCAAACGCCAACAACAACAACAAGACCTCGGCATCATCGCACTCATAGGCGATCCCGACCCCAACGACGCCGACAGACTCCGAAGAGAGGCCAAAGACCACCTCGGCCACCACGGCCGCGACATCATCATCGACCTCAACCAGGCCCGCGGCCTCAACTCCCGAACACTCGAAACCCTCCTGGCTATCCAGGAGGAAGTCAGCGAACACCTTGGCCGCCTCATCCTCGCCAACACACCCGCCGTCGTCGAACAGATCCTCCACGTCACACGACTCAACCAGCGCTTCGAGCAGGTCCCCACCCTCGACGACGCCGTCGCCAGACTCAGGGAGGCGGCATGAGCCAGATACCACCCCACACAGAAAACGCCGCACCCAAACGCGTCCGCATCGGCGACATCCTCCTGGCCAAGCAGCTCGTCACCCAGGACCAGATCAACGCCGCACTCGAACACCAACGCTCCGAAGGCCGCGGCAAACTCCTCGGCCAGGTGCTCATCGAGCTCGGCATGGTCACCGAGCAGCAGACCCTCGAAGCCGTCGCCGACGCCCTCGATATCCCCTTCGCCAGGCTCGGCCCAGGCATTGTCGACACCGCCCTAAGCGACCTGCTCCCCGCCAAGTTCCTCGCCGAGCAGATCGCCGCGCCCCTCTTCCAGATCAACGGCCTCCTCACCCTCGCCGTCAACGAACCTACCGACGTCTTCCTCATCGAGGAGGTCGAACGCATCACCCAGTCCGCCGTCCAGATCGTCGTCGCCACCAGCGAAGACATCCGCGACGCCCAACGACTCCTCACCGTCGGGACCATGACCACCTCCGTCGACGACATCGTCCGGGGAAGCGAGTTCACCGACGACATCGCCGACGCCGACATCGCCGACATCACCGAAGACGACATCACCGCCGGCAGCTCGCCCGTCATCAAGCTCGTCAACCACGTCCTCTACCAGGCCATCCGCGAACGAGCCTCCGACATCCACATCGAGCCAGGCGACAAATCGCTCCGCGTCCGCTTCCGGGTTGATGGACGACTCGACCAACGCATGACCCCACCCGCCGGCATGCTCGCGCCCATCGCCAGCCGCATCAAAATCATGGCCGGCATGGACATCTCCGAGAAACGCATCCCCCAGGATGGCGGCATCTCCATCCACTGCGACGGCCGCGCCGTCGACCTCCGCGTCTCCACCATGCCCGGACGCTATGGCGAGAAAATCGTCATCCGAATCATCGACGCCTCCAACGCCCTCGTCGAACTCGAGTCCCTCGGCCTCAGCCCGAACATGCTCAGACGCTACCTCGATGTCGTCCAGCAGCCCAACGGCATCGTCCTCGTCACAGGACCCACCGGCTCCGGCAAATCCACCACCCTCTACGCCACCCTCCGACAGGTCGTCGACCCTACACGCAACGTCTCCACCGTCGAAGACCCGGTCGAGTACGGCGTCGAAGGCGTCAACCAGTTCCAGGTCAACGACAAAACCGGCTTCACCTTCTCATCCGCTCTCCGGGCCCTCCTCCGACAGGACCCCGATGTCATCATGGTCGGCGAGATCCGCGACGCAGAAACCGCACGCATCGCCACCCAGGCCGCACTCACCGGACACCTCGTCCTCTCAACCCTCCACACCAACGACGCACCCGCCGCCATCACACGCCTCGTCAACATAGGCGTCGAACCCTACCTCATCGCCGCCTCCGTCCGCGCCGTCATGGCTCAGCGACTCGTCCGCAGACTCTGCATCAACTGCCGCGAACCCGGACCACCCACCGACGACGAAAAACGCTTCTTCGACCGCATCGGCGGACCCGTCGCCAACCTCACCGAAGTCCAGCACGCCGTCGGATGCTCCCAGTGCTTCGACACCGGCTACCGAGGACGACTCGGCATCTACGAGCTCTACACCCCCTCCGACGAAGCACTCGACGCCGTCTGCCGCGGAGCCTCCCTCCAGGAACTCCGCCAAATTGCGTCCGCCAGCAACGACTACATCAGCCTCAGAGACGACGGCATCGACAAAGTCGTCGAGGGACACACCACCATCCAGGAACTGCTCACCGCCACCGCGCTCTAAGCAAGCGCCAGCGAGACAAACGCCATGCCCGCGTTCAGCTTCAAAGCAAGAACCGCCAACGGACAGCTCGACCTCGGCGTCCTCGAGGCCGCCAGCCTCACCGACGCCGGCGCCAGACTCCGCCAGCGTGGCCTCTTCCCCATCAACATCCAGCCCTCAAAGACCAAACCCACCGAGCAAAGCTCCTCAAGCGCCGCAGCAGCCCCCACCGACCGGACCACCGTCAAGCGATCCGACGTCATCCTCTTCGCGCACGAACTCGCCATCCTCCTCGACGCTGGCGTCTCCATCCGCGACGCCCTCGACGCCGTCGCCGACCAGGCCACCGGCGCTAACATGCGCGCCATCCTCGCCGACATCGGCCAGCGCGTGCAGGCCGGAGCCACGCTCTCCGAAAGCCTCCAGCGATACCCCGCCGCCTTCCCCAAACTCATGATCTCCCTCATCCAGGCCTCCGAAGCCTCCGGCACGCTCTCGGAGATGCTCGAACGTGTCAGCCTCTACCTCGAACAGGAACAGAAGATCCAGCGAACCGTCCGCTCCGCCATGACCTACCCCGTCGTCATGTTCGTCGCCACGTTCGCCATCACCAGCTTCCTGATCGGCTTCGTCCTCCCACGCTTCGCCTCCATCTACGCCAGCCGCGGAGCTGACTTGCCCCTGCCCACACAACTCCTCCTCAACATCAGCTACGCCGTCACCAACTTCTGGCCGCACATGCTCGCCGCAGCCATCGCCACCACTGTCGCCAGCTTCATCTTCTTCTTCAGAACACAGCCCGGCAAACGCGCGATCGATACCGCCAAGCTGCGCCTCCCCCTCATCGGCCCCCTCTTCAACAAGCTCTACCTCACCCGCTCCTTCCGAACCATGAGCGTCATGATCGACGCCGGCGTCCCGCTCCTCGACCTCATCGCCATCACCCGAGAAGTCACCACCAACCACCACATGGCCAAACTCTGGGACGACGTCGCCGACAAAGTCCAGCAAGGCGGCGCCATCTCCACCGTCCTCAACGAATCACCCCTCATCCCCAAACCCGTCTCCCAGATGATCGCCTCAGGAGAACGCGCCGGCCGCGTCTCCGATGTCATGAAACGAGCCGCCTCACGAGCCGAAGACGAGTTCGAACAAGGCGTCAAAGCCATGACCCAGTTCGTCGAACCCGCCATGATCGCCGTCCTCGGCATCGTCATCGGCTTCGTCGCCATCGCCCTCCTCCTTCCCATCTTCTCTGTAGGCAAAGTCGTCTCCGGCGGCTAAACCCAAGCCTCCAACAACCCTCCCACTCCTTTCACGAGCCCAAGGCGCAAGCCTTTGGACAATCGCTCCCATCGCCTTCACGAGCCCAAGGCGGAAGCCTTGGGGCAATCACCACACGAACACCAACAAACACGGGTGGCTGTGGGCACGTCGCGTGCCCACAGAACCAAAAAGCCATAACCCGGTCGCGACGCGGCCGGGCTCTCAACCAACAACACCCAAAGACTCTCCGGAAAACCCAACCACTACGAACGCATCTCTCCCACAAGCCTTCTTCTCGATCCAAGTCAAGAGAAACAAGACCAAGAACCTTCAGCCGTGTACCGACGACCAACACACATGAGTGGCCGTGGCCAGCTCTGCTGGCCACAGAACCAAACAGCTCAAGCGCTTAGACCCACCCCTTCCCGCTCAAACATCCAACGCCTCCGCCGTCTCCGCACGCTCCATGATGAAACGAAAACGCGCCGAAGCATCCTTCCCCATCAACTCATTCACCACCCGATCCGCCTCGATCGCATCCGGAATCTCCACCCGCAAGAGTCGCCGCGTCCCCGGATTCAACGTCGTCTGCCACAACACCTTCGGCATCATCTCGCCCAACCCCTTGAACCGCGTGATCTCCACCTTCGACCGGCCATTCAACTCGCCAAGAATACGATCCCGATCCGCATCATCCGCCGCCCAGAACGTCTCCTGACCCACGTCCACCCGATACAGAGGCGGCAAGGCGATGAACACCCGCTCGTCCTGAATCAGACCCGGCAAAAACCGATAGATAAAAGTCAGCAGCAACGTCGTGATGTGATGCCCGTCCGAATCCGCATCCGCCAGCAGAATCAACCGCTGGTAACGCATCTTAGACAGATCAAAGTCCTTCCCGATCCCACACCCCAGCGCCGTCACCAGGTCCGCCAACTCCTTGTTGTCCAGCACCTTCTTCAGCGTCGCCGACTCCACATTCAGCACCTTCCCCCGAAGCGGCAACACCGCCTGACGCTGACGATCCCGCCCCTGCTTCGCCGACCCACCCGCCGAATCCCCCTCCACCACAAACAACTCAGTCTCCGTCCGATCCTTCGCTAGACAGTCCGCCAATTTTCCGGGAAGCATCAGCCGAGCCGTAGGCGTTTTCCGCGACACCGCCGCCGAAGCCGCCCGCGAAGCCTCACGCGCCCGCGCCGCCGCAATGATCCGCGCCACAATCGCCTGTGCCGCCGTCCCGTTCGCATTCAACCACTGCTCAAGACTGCTCCGCACCGCATTGTCCACCAGCGCCGTCGCCTCAGCATTGTTCAGCCGATCCTTCGTCTGCCCCTGGAACTGCGGCTCCCCAATAAACACCGACACAATCGCAATTAATCCCTCCCGCAAGTCCTCCGCCGTCAGCGTCACACCCCGAGGCGACAACCCATGCGTCTCAATGTAATTCCGAACCGCCTTCCCCAGCCCCGCCCGAAACCCATTCTCATGCGTCCCCCCATCCCCCGTCGGGATCCCGTTCACATAACTCCGCACATGCTCATCCGTCGACTCCGTCCACCGAAGCGTCACCTCCACCCGCCCACCATTCTCCTTTTCCGTCCAGAAACTACTCTCGTGAATCGGCCGGGCACCCCGCTGCGCCATCAGGTGATCCAGGTACTGCCGAATCCCCTCCTCATGCCGAAACACAACCTTCTTCTCATCACCCGACGCCCCCTCGTCCTCAAACACCACCCGCAAACCACGATGCAGATAGCTGATCACCTCCAGCCGCTCTCGAATCACCTTCGCATCAAAACGCGTTTTCGGAAAAATCGTCGCATCAGGCGTGAACCGAATCGTCGTCCCCGTTCCGCGAGCGCCCGGCTTCGCCTTCAGCTTCCCAGTCGGCTTGCCCGCCACAAACGACAGCGAATACCGCTTCCCATCCCGACGCACCTCCGCATCCAGCCGCTTCGACAACGCATTCACCACCGACGCCCCAACCCCATGCAACCCGCCCGACGTCTTGTAGTTCTGACCCTCAAACTTCCCGCCCGCATGGAGCGTCGTCAGGATGATCTCTAGCGCCGACTTCTTGTGCTTCGGATGCACGTCCACCGGAATCCCACGCCCATTGTCCGAAACCGTCACAGTCTCCCCGTCCGCGCCAAGGGTCACCACCACCTCGCTCGCATGACCGTTCATCGCCTCGTCAACAGAGTTGTCCACCACCTCCCACACCAGATGATGCAACCCAGCCGAACCCACACCCCCGATGTACATCCCCGGACGCTTCCGAACCGGATCCAACCCCTCCAGAACCGTGATGTCCTTCGCGCTGTACGCAGCAGCAGCAGCCGGTGGAACCGCGGCAGGGGGGGGAGGGGGGGGTGGAGCGGGGGGAGGGGGGGTCATGGTTCGTCCTCCTTGACGAAGCGATCAATCATACAAGCCACATATCACCAAACGAAAAAGGGGGGTAGGCCCCTCAGCCTACCCCCCGGGAGACACAGCTGATCATACATGACCAGCCCGCACGTCAGTTGTTCAGACCGCTTAGCGATCCAGCTCCACACTCACCGTCCGGTCACGATGGATCACAAACCGGATCGGACCCGTATACCCATCCTTGTACCACCGACCCATCTTCAGCGGACGCCAGAACCGGCCCTTGCCCGGCTCCGTCCAGTGAACCTCCGCATGCCGAGGAGCCGTCAGCGACGGATGCTTCAGGTCCTCATCCTGGTCCGGCCGGATCGTACCGAAGCTCATCGGCATCTCCGCACCCGTCACCACCACCTCACTGATCTCAAAAGGTGTGTCGTTCTCCACCCAGAAAATCAGCTTACGCTCGGCCTGAGCCGAATCCGCTTCCGCTTCCTTCGGACCACAACCCGTCAGCAAAGCTGCGGCCATGGCACCCACGGCGAATACAATCACAAAAGGCTTGAACATCGGACAACTCCCCTGTCTCTGGGCCCCGCCGGGACATCCGGCCGCTGGGCGTGCAGAAGAGTTATCGGCCCCTAACCCTCCGACTTGAGCTCCGGTGCTTCGATTTCCTCAGGAATCACCCCCTTCACGCTACCGGTCTTAACGATCTCGCGGCCTTTGCCGCCTCGGGAAGATAGCTCGTACTTCGCCGTGTTGATCCGCTGCTCCGCGCCACGACCCGTCACCACCGTCAGCGTATCCCGCTCCGTCTCCGCCACCCGCATCCCGATCAGCCGATCGCCCGAACCCAGCTTCAGCACGATCACACCCCGCCCCGGACCCGACAACGCATTCACCTCGTCCACCCGACAAAGCAGCGCCCGCCGCTGCTCCGAGGCCACCATCAACGTCTCATCATCACCCGCATAAGCCACCCCCAACACCCGCGCCCCCTTCGCCAGCCGCGCGAACCGCCGCCCCGAACGCGTGCTCGGCTCCGCATACCCCGACAGCGAGAACCGAAGCCCATACCCGTCATCGCTCACCGCCAACGCATGCGGCACATCCGGCTCGTTCGCCACATCGGTCATGAACCGCTCATCAAGCGAAATCACCGCCACCACCCGCTCGCCATCCGCCAGCTTGAACAGCTTCTGGATCGGCTCGCCATACCCCGTCGTCGCCGGCAGATCGATGATCCGCGCCGTGTACGCCACCCCGTGACTCGAAAAGAACACCACCGTCGACCGCGTCGACCCACCCACACAAGCCAGCACCCGGTCCCCATCCCGAACACGAGACTTGCCCGGATCCTTGATCTCCTTCTGCCGCTTCACCCAACCATCCGCCGTCACCAGCACATGGTTGTCCTCCTCAACAATAAAATCCTCCGCCGCAAACTCAGGATCCGCCGCCCCCTCATCCATCACCGTCCGCCGCGGCTCGCTCTTGCCAAGCTCCTTGCCCAGCGACTCGATCTCCCCCCGAACAATCTGCCAGATCCCCGAACCCGTGTCCGCCGCATCCGACTTCAGCAGCTGCCGGATCTCACGAGCCCGCTTATTCTTCTCCTTCAACTCCTCCCGGATCAGGTTGATCTCCAGCCGCGCCAGCCGATACAGCTTCAGCTCCAGAATCGCATCCGTCTGCTCCTCATCCAGCCCACCCTTGCCCCCAAACCGCTTCATGAGCTTAGCCGCCGCGTCCGCCTTCCCCTCCGACGCCCGGATGATCTTGATGATCTCATCCAACGCATCAAACGCGATCGCAAACCCCTCCAGCAGGTGAATCCGCCGTTCCAGCTGAGCCAATTCAAACTCAAGCCGCCGCGTCACCACACCCAAGCGGAAATGCAGGAAGTGCCACAACACCTCCTTCAAGCCCAACCGCTGCGGCGCCGCCACCTCCGGATTCTCCGTCGGCACCAGACACGTCAGATTCACCCCCACATTCACCTGCAAAGGCGTGTGCTTGAACAGATAAGCCATCACCATCTGCTCATCCGCATCCTTCTTGAGCTCAAGCACAATCCGCACGTCATCCGTCGACAGATCCCGCACATCCAATAGCAACGGCAGCTTCCGACCGACAATCACCTCCGCGATCCGCTCCACCACCACCGACTTATTCACCCCATACGGCACCGACGTCACCAGAAGCTCCTTCGAGCCCCGACCCGCCTTGCCCGCCTGCCACGTCGCCCGCAGCTTCACACTCCCCGAACCCGTCTGGTACAGCTCACGCAGCGCCGCCTTCTCCGCAATCAACTGCCCGCCCGTCGGAAAGTCCGGCCCCTGAATCGCATCCCTGCCCACAAGCTGATACGGCTTGATCTCCGGGTTATCCAACAGCTTCAGCAACGCCTTACACACCTCACCCGGCGCATGAGGCGGCACGCTCGTCGCCATCCCCACCGCGATTCCCGACGAGCCGTTGATCAACAGATTCGGCAGCCGCGATGGCAACACCACCGGCTCGCTCTTCGTCCCGTCGTAGTTCGGCCGGAAATCAACCGTCTGCTGGCCGATCTCCTGCAGGATCTCCGCCGACACCCCCGCCAATCGACACTCCGTGTAACGCATCGCCGCCGCCGGATCACCATCCAGCGACCCGAAGTTGCCCGACCCGTCAATCAATGGCACACGAAGCGAAAACGGCTGCGCCATCCGCACCAACGCGTCATAAATCGCCGAATCCCCGTGCGGGTGATAGTTACCCATCACATCCCCCACCACCTTCGCACACTTCCTATGTTTCGCCTCCGCTGTCAGCCGCTGCTGCCACATCGTGTACAGAATCCGACGCTGCACCGGCTTCAAGCCATCCCGCACATCAGGCAGCGCCCGACTCGTAATCACCGACAACGCATAATTCAGATAACGCTCGCTCGCCGCATCGTGCAGCGAAACAGCGTCAATCACACCACCGCCACCCGATCCGCCAGCCCCCGCACTCGCAAACAGATCCGATTCGTCCGTCTTCGTCTTGGTTCGTCCGCGTCGCTTGGCCAAAATGCCCTCCGTGGCGCTATCCGTGGCGTCTGCCCCGGCTTAGTTGAACGCGAGTATACGCCCCAAACCGATACCCTTAAAAGATGACCCCCAACCCCGACCCACCAATCATCCTCGGCATCGACCCCGGATCAAGAATCACCGGCTACGCCATCCTCGCCCCCACCCAACGGCTCAACGACCCCCGCGTCCTCGAAGCCGGCATCATCAAACTCCCCGCCACCCAGAACATCGAAGCAAGACTCACCCAACTCCACGCCGACACCCAGGACCTCATCCAACGCTTCAACCCCGCCACCATGGCCATCGAAAAACTCTACGCCCACTACGCCCACCCCCAAACCGCCATCGTCATGGCCCACGCCCGAGGCGTCATCCTCCTCGCCGCCCAACAGGCCGGCCTCACCATCGACCACCTCCCCTCCACAGAAGTCAAAAAATCCATCACCGGACACGGACACGCCTCCAAAGAACAGGTCCAGGCCGCCATCACCACCCAACTCGGCCTCCCCGAACCCCCCAAACCCGTCGACGTCTCCGACGCCCTCGCCATCGCCCTCACCGCCTTCCGCCGAAAAACCCTCCAAACCCTCTAACCCCCTCGCGACCCAACCAGACTCCCCTAACCCGCCGCGTGCCCACAGAACCAAGAGTCCCAATGCCATCCTCCGACCACCCACCCATAACCGGGCCGTGACACGGCCGGGCTCTCAAACACCCGCTCCCCCCACCCCGACACCAATACCCCCACCGTCTTCTTCCAGTTGCCGACCGGCGCCAGCAACTCAACCGCCCTAAAGCGCCTCCAACTGCCCCCGAACCGTCTCCTCCTCCGCCTCCGCCGACGCCAACTGGTTCCGCGTCTCCTCCACCAGATGCGCCGGCGCCCCATTCACGTACTTCTCATTCCCAAGCCGACCCTTCAGATTCTTGATCTGACCCGCCAACTCACCCAGACGCTTCGTCAGCCGCGCATGCTCCGTCTCCACATCCAGCACCCCGTGCACATAGACCTCCACCCCCGACACCACCGCCGACGCCGCATCCCCAGGCCGCTCAACGTCCGCACCAATCGACCCACAATCCGCACTCGCCAACCCCAGAATCAAACCTTCGTGCGCCTCCAGCGACGCCAGCACCTCACCCCCCGCCTTCAACGACACCGTCACCCGATCCCGAGGCGGGACCTTGTTCGCCGTCCGAATCTCCCGAATCCCACCCACCACCGCACGCACCAACTCAAACGCTTCCTCCGCCCCCTCATCCACCAACCCGCCATCAAACACCGGCCACGCCGCCGTCGCGAGTAACTCAGAAGGTGCCAACGACACCCCATCCACCGACCGATCCGGCGACACCTCACCCAGCGCCTCGAACAACCGCTCGGTGATAAACGGCATCGAGGGATGCAACAACCGCAGCGCAGCATCAAAACACGCCGCCAACACCCGCTGCTGCGTCACACTCTCCGCCACCGTCGGCTTCACCGCCTCGATGTACCAGTCACAAAGATCACGCCACACCAGGTCGTAAAGCGTCGTCGCATACGGCGCAAACTCATAACCCGACAACTGCTCCGTCGCCGCCGCCGTCGCCCGCGCAAACCGCGACAAGATCCACCGATCCGCCAGGCCCAACGCACCCAGTTCCCCACCCGAATCCAGGTCCTTCAGATACCCCAGCGAAAATCGGCTCGCATTCCAAAGCTTGTTCGCAAAACGCTGCCCGTACTCAAACTTCTCCGACGTATTCCGCGCCAGCGGCGCTTCATCGCTCGGCACAGACTTCCCCGAAGCCACCCCATACGAACTCACCATCTTCTTCGTCTTGTCCGCCGGACTCACCTGCTCCGGCGCCGCCACCTTCACACCCCCCGACCCCGTCACGAACTTAGGCGTAAACACCTCCCCCGAATGCGGATCAATCATGTCCACCGGCATCCGCACGTCCTGCGTCTGCGTCGTCATCGACGTCAACGTAAACCGCATCGCATCCGCCCCATGCGAATGGATGATGTCCATCGGATCCACCCCGTTCCCCAGCGACTTGCTCATCTTCTGCCCGTGACCATCCTGAATCATCGCGTGGATAAACACATCCCGAAACGGCAGCCGCCCCAGGAAATACAGGTTGAACATCACCATCCGCGAAACCCACAACGTGATGATCTCCCGCGCCGTACACAACACCGACGTCGGATTAAACCGCTCCAGCAACCCCGCCATCTCCCCCTCCGCCGCAGGCCACCCCATCGTGCTCATCGGCCACAACGCCGAAGAAAACCAGGTGTCCAGCACGTCCGGGTCTCGCACAAAGCCAGCGGCTTCTAGCTTCTTTGATGGCTCCGGATCATCAGTATTAAGACAAACGCTAAGCATGTTCTCCATAACCGACAGATCTGATAGAGGATCGCTATATGCAAATCCTCTTTTCCAGGTCACTTCTGGATATGACTCACATATTTCACTTGCGATTTCTCCAGCTTTTATTTCTTCTGCACTGAATATCTCTTCAGCAGAGACTTGTCGCTTCTCAACGGAATCTTTGGTAGCTAAAAAGTCCTGAAACCGCTGCTGTGTTTCTTTACTCGTTTTGAATGTCCACACCGGAATCCGATGCCCCCACCAAAGCTGACGCGAAATACACCAGTCCCGGATGTTCTCATGCCACACCTGGAACGTCTTCGCATAACGCGCCGGATAAAACGTCAGACCCGTCGCCTCATCCGATCGCTCGAAACCAAGCTGTTCCAGGAGCTCATTCAGCTCGTTGATCTCCAGCTTGTCCTCCCAGCCCTGCTCCACCCGCACGACCAGGTCATCCCCCTCCGTCTCGATCGAATAGGCCTCATGCGGATAAGCCTGCAACCCTGCCTCCAACGCATCCGCGTCCCCCGTCGTCTTGCGCCACACCCCAGCGACAGGCACTTCGAACGGATTCTCCTCAGTCCAAACCGGTCCCGCAGATTCGGATCTTTGCGACGGGGCCATCGCACGCAGCGCCGCCCCCGCCAGCCGATCATCCGTCACCTTGACATACCACTGGTCCGACAGATAAGGCTCCACCGGCACGTGGCTCCGGTAGCTGTGCCCCACCGCATGGCGGTAAGGCCGCGCCTCCGCCATCAGATCCCGCTCCCTAAACCAGCGCACCACCGCCTTCCGAGCCTCCTCCCGCGACAACCCCCAAAACGCTTGTAATTCAGTGTTTTTCTCGGGTTCTTCTTCCGGGGGCCAGCCGTGATCCTTCGAGATCGACCCGTCCGGCGCCATCACATTGATCGCCGCCAGATCATGCCGCTGACCGATCTCCCAGTCGTTCGGGTCATGCGCAGGCGTCACCTTCAGGAAACCCGAAGCCATCCGCGCCTTCGCATCCTCCGAGTCCTCATCCGGGATCACCACATAGTCATCCCCGATGATCGGAATCACCCGCCCCACAATCGGCAGCCGCACCGACTTCCCGATCAGCGCAGCCCGCGGGCCATCCTTCGGGTTCACCGCCACCGCCGTATCCCCGAGCATCGTCTCCGGCCGCGTCGTCGCCACCGTCGCAAACGCCCCCGTCTCGTTACCCGCCCCATCCACCACCGGATACTTCATGTACCAGAAGTGCCCGTCCACCTCCTGCATCTCAACTTCGTCATCCGCCAGCGCCGTCTGCGACACCGGGTCCCAGTTCACCAATCGCTTCCCCCGATAAATCAGCCCGTCCTTAAACAGCCGGAAGAACGCCTCACGCACCGCCTTCGCGCACACCGGGTCCATCGTGAACCGCTGCCGATCCCAGTCACACGAACACCCCATCTCCCGCAACTGCTCCGTGATCCGCGCCTCGTACTCATCCTTCCATGCCTGAACCTTCTCAATAAAAGCCTCACGCCCCCCCTCACCCGCCGCCTCTTTCAGCTTGTAATCCTTCAGCGACGGCTCGCCCGCCTGCTGCAGACGCTTATCCACCACCGTCTGCGTCGCAATCCCCGCATGGTCCGTCCCCGGCATCCACATCGTGTCGAACCCACGCATCCGATGAAACCGAACCAGTACATCCTGCAACGTGTTGTTCAGCGCATGACCCAGATGCAACGCAGCCGTCACATTAGGCGGAGGAATCACCACCGAATAAGCCGGACGACCCCCCGCACCATCCACCGCCGCATGACCCGCCTTCGCCGCCAGCCAGCGCTCCGTGATCGCCTTCTCCACCTCCACCGGCCGATACGCAGGCGGCAACACACCCGTCATGCTCTGACTCATCTGCAACTGTCCTCTTCTGCTTGCCGCTTGGCCCAACACGCCAGGCGAGTCCCACATCATAAACGCCCCACAAATCCCCGCCTCTCAACGGCCCACCCGCTATCCTGTCCCCACCCATGTCTCGAAAACCCTCAAAACCCGCCATCCCCACCCTCAACGACCGCGCCGCCGGCCTCCTGCTCCACCTCACCTCCCTAGCCGGGGCCTACGGCACCGGCGACCTCGGCCACCCCGCACTCGGACTCGTCAACTGGCTCAAAAAAGCCGGCTTCCGCTGGTGGCAGATGCTCCCCATCACCCCCGCCAGCCCCGAAAACTCGCCCTACGAATCCATCTCCGCCTTCGCCGGCTGGCACGCCCTCATTAGCCTCGAAGCCCTCGTCGATGACGGCCTCCTCACTCGTGAAGAACTCGCCGCCGCCGAGCAGCTCCCCACACACGCCGCCTCCTTCACCCAGGCCCAGCAGCTCCGCTACGACCTCCTGCAGACCGCCTTCCAACGCTTCGAAAAAGACGAGTGCTACGCCGCCTTCCTCGACCGCGAGTCCGCCTGGCTAGGCGACTGGTGCCTCCACGAGGCCATCCGCACCACCCAGCACGGCAAGCCCTGGCACCAGTGGCCGGAACCCCTCCGACTCCGACGACCCAAAGCCATCGACGAAGCCCGCGTCGAACTCGCCCAGCCCATCGCCTTCCACGCCTTCGTCCAGTTCACCTTCGAACGGCAGTGGCACCGACTCCGACAGGCCGCCCACGACGCCGGCATCGGACTCATAGGCGACGTCCCCATCTTTGTCGGCATGGACGCCGCCGACGTCTGGGCCCACCGCGAACTCTTCGACCTCGAACCCGATGGCTCGCCCAAAGCCATCTCAGGCGTCCCCCCGGACATGTTCAGCGACACCGGGCAGGTCTGGGACCACCCCCTCTATCGATGGGCCGAACACGAACACACCAACTACGCCTGGTGGGCTCAGCGCATGCGCCGAACCCTTAACCAGTTCGACGCCGTCCGCATCGACCACTTCCTCGGCTTCTGCCGAAACTGGGCCATCCCCGCCAAAACACGAGACGCCCGCGACGGCAAGTACCGACCCGGACCCGGCTCCGCCTTCTTCGCCTCCCTTGTCGAACAGCTCGGACCCATGCCCGTCATCGCCGAAGACCTTGGCGTCGTCACCGACGAAGCCCGAGCCCTCCGCGACGCCATGAAGTTCCCCGGCATGTCCGTCACACAGTTCGGCTTCGACGAACCCGACGCCGAACACGCCCCCCACAACCACCCCAGACACGCCGTCGCCTACACCGGCACCCACGACAACGACACCCTCCACGGCTACTACCAAACCACCTCAGCCAAAACCCAGCAACGCATCCTCGCCTACACAGGCGGGACCCCCGACAACGTCGCCCACGACCTCACCCGCATCACCCTCGCCTCACCCGCCACCACCGCCATCATCCCGCCCCAGGACCTGCTCAACCTCGACACCAGCCACCGCATGAACGTCCCCGGCAAGAAACGCGGCAACTGGACCTGGCGACTCGATCAGAACCTCCTAACCCCCGAACTCGCCCACAAGCTCCACACCCTCAACGAAGCCACCGGACGCCTGCCCAAACCCAAGCCCGCAAAAAAATAATCTTGATTCTTAATTATTGCGGATTATACTGGTGGCATGACCGTTCAGCAGCTTCAGACCGTCTACCGAGCCCAGCCCTTCAAGCCTTTTACCATCCGCATGGCCGACGGCCGCTCCTTCCTCATCCCCCACAGCGAATATCTCTCCTTCTCCAAACGTGGTCGCACCGTCGTTATTCACCATCTCACCGATGACGAGTTCTCCATCATCGACCTGATGCTCATGACCGAAATCCAGGTGCACGACGGCAACAACGAAAAAGCCGCTTGAAACAGACTTCTTGAGTCCCGGTGAGCCGGGCCGTGTCGGCCCGGGCCGATCGATATGAAGAGCCCCACACCCCTCACCCCCCCAACACCTCATCCACCCGCTGCTTCACCTCCTCGGTGATCTTCTCCACATCGCCCACCGCCTTCAGCGTCTCCTCCAACTGCTCCGGTCGGGACGCCCCAAGAATCGCCGTCGACACATTCCGGTTGCTCAGCACCCAAGCGACCGCAAACCGCGTCATCGATAGCCCCACCTCATCCGCCACCCGCCCCAGCGCTTTCACCTGCTTCAGCCGCCGGCCATCGTCCGACAGCAGCATCTCCTTCAGCCACTCGTACCCCGGCAGGTCCAGCCGCGACCCGTCTGGAATCCCGTCGTTGTATTTCCCGGTCAGCAGCCCCGAGGCCAGAGGCGAATAGATCGTCGTCCCCAGCCCCACGTGCCCCGGGTCATACAACCCCGAAAACGACCGCTCCACCGGCTCCCGATTCAGCAGGTTGTACTGAGCCTGCTCCATCGTTGGCGGGATCAACCCATTCCGCACCGCCACGTCATAAGCCTCAAAAATCTGAGCCGCCGACCAGTTCGACGTGCCCCAGTACAACACCTTCCCCTGCCGGATCAGGTTGTCCATCGCCAGCACCGTCTCGCCAACAGGCGTCTCAGGGTCGTACCGATGGCAGAAATATAGGTCCAGATACTCACACCCCATCCGCCGGATCGCGCCGTCACAACACTCCACCACGTGCTTCCGCGACAACCCCCGCTGACACGGCCGCGGCTCCCCGTCACGCACCGTCCCCCACCACACCTTCGACGACACACAATAAGAATCCCGCCGCCAGCCCAGCCGCCCCAGCGCCTCGCCCATCAACTCCTCAGACCGACCCCGCTCATACCCCTCCGCGTTGTCGAAGAAGTTCACCCCCGCGTCATAAGCCATCCCCATCAGCCGATCCGCCGCATCCGACTCCACCTGCTTCCCAAACGTCACCCACGACCCGAACGACAACGCCGACACCTGCAAACCCGATTTGCCCAGACGACGATACTCCATCACAACCTCCTAAACCCCGATGCTCTCGATCGCCTTCGCCAACCCCACATCCAGCTCCGTCACCGCATCCCCCGCGTCATGCGTGCTCAGCGCAATCCGCACCGTCGAATACACATTGAACAACTCCGGATGATGACCCTGCTGCTCCGCATGCAACGCGATCTGACTGATAAACCCAAACGCCGCCTTGAAGTCTGCGAGCTTCCAGGTCTTCGTCAGCTTGTTGTTATCAAGTGCCCAGCCAGGCAATTCTCTAAGTGCGTTTTCAATCTCGCTGGAAGCTAAAGGACTAGGCATCATGCTCACTTTCAAACCTTAAACGTTGGACGACTCACTTATGACTCATCGTAGCCCTACGGAGTCCACAGGTTCCTCTAAAGTCTCAATGATGTGATCTATAGATCCGCCTCATCTCTCGGAACCAGTTCTGGCTCGTCTACTTTCAGAGTCATCGCCTGTGTGAAATTAAACAAACTCTCTTGATCCACAGCCTTACCCACTAAGGCAAAATCGATCTCTACAAGCTCACGCAGGTAATCATGCCGCTCCCGCCAGTACGCGTGAAGGTCGGTGTCCTCAACGGAGGACGTTTGTGCAAGGAGATCACTCCATGACTGCGGCATTGTGTCGGTTGTTTCGATGTGATGGATGGCAAGTGCGCAAACGTAAGCATGTGCGGAAGTCGCATGCATCAACTCATCTGACTTATCTGCAACCTGCTTAGCCTGAAGAAATGGGATAAACAGCATCAAAGCCAAACCACCTAGAACGGTCCATGTAAACCATCCAGGCAAGCTTGAATCCCAAATCGAGGCCCTGGTTTGCTGTAGATCGGCCACAGTTCACTCCCACTCCGCCACCGAATCCCCAACCCCGTTCGCCAGAAAACCACCATCCACCACAAGCGTATGCCCGTTCACAAACCGCCCCGCCGGCGACGCCAGATAAACCGCCGCTCCCGCAATCTCCACAGCCGTCCCAAACCGCGCCATAGGCGTGTTCTCAAGAATCCGACGCCCACGATCCGTCCCCTCAATAGCCTTCCGGTTGATGTCCGTTGGAATGAAACCCGGCGCGATTGCGTTCGTCCGTATCCCGTGACGTGCCCACTCGGTCGCCAGATTCCGCGTCAGCCCCAACACCCCCGACTTCGCCGCCGCATAAGCCGTCACCTCTGTCAGCCCGACAAAGCTGCTGATCGACGCCAGATGAATCACACACCCCTCGTGCTGCTCCTGAAAGATCGGCCTCGCCGCCTGCGCCAAACGCAGCGCTCCCGTCACATGGATGTCATACAAATCATTCATCACCGCCGGGTCGAGCTCCGCCGTCGGCACCTTCGCCAACACCCCCGCCGCATGCACCGTGATATGCAAACCACCCAACACATCCACCGCCTTGCGCACCGCCCGCTGCACCGACTCCCCCTTGGTCACGTCCAGCGACACCCCGGCCACCGTCGGCTCGTCCGTGTCGTTGATGACAATCCCGTCCAGTTCCTGAACCGTCTCCTCGATCACCTCCAGCCGCCGCCCGCCAATCAGCACCCGAGCCCCATGCTCCAGCAGCGCCGCCGCAATCGCCTGACCGATCCCGGTCCCACCACCCGTCACCAGCGCCACCTTGCCCGATAGATCAAACATCCGCGTCGAAACACCCATGATGCACTCCTAGCGCCACCCAGCATAGCAGCCAGCCCTATCGAGCCGTATTCAAGACCCCCGATCCGCCAACAGTTGTTACCCCACCCCGCCGGTCGGCCGCCGAAACGCCGTCAGATCCAATCCCTTGAAATACGCAATCGTCTTCGCCAACCCCTCACGCAACGCCGTCGCCGGCTCCCACGCCAGCTCACGGCGAGCCAGCGTGATGTCCGGCTGCCGCTGCGTCGGATCATCCGCCGGCAAAGGCTTGTGCACGATCTTCGACGACGAGCCCGTGAGCTCCAGCGTCAGCTCCGCCAACTCCCGAATCGTGAACTCGTTCGGATTCCCCAGATTAATCGGCCCGATCAGCGAATCATCCGCCGCCATCATCGCCAGAAACCCATCAATCAGATCATCCACATAACAGAACGACCGCGTCTGCGACCCATCCCCATAAAGCGTCAGATCCTCCCCACGCAGCGCCTGGATAATAAAGTTCGACACCACCCGCCCGTCATACGGATGCATCCGCGGCCCATACGTATTAAACACCCGCACCACCCGGATGTTCACCCCGTTCGCCCGCTGATAATCAAAGAACAGCGTCTCCGCCGCACGCTTACCCTCGTCGTAACACGCCCGCGGCCCAATCGGATTCACGTTCCCCCGATACGACTCCGGCTGCGGGTGCACATCCGGATCCCCATACACCTCCGAGGTCGACGCCTGAAACACCTTCGCCCGACAACGCTTCGCCATCCCAAGCACGTTGATCGCCCCCATCACCGACACCTTCATCGTCTTGATCGGGTTGTACTGATAATGAATAGGCGACGCCGGACAAGCCAGGTTGTAGATCTCATCCACCTCCAGCCAGCACGGATGCGTGATGTCGTGACGAATCAACTCGAAGTTCGAAGCCCCCAGCAGATGCGCAACGTTCGACTTCTGGCTTGTAAAAAAATTATCCAGACAGATGACATCGTGCCCGCTCGCCACCAGCCGCTCGCACAGATGCGACCCCAGAAACCCCGCGCCCCCCGTCACCAGAATCCGCTTCAGCGGGCCACGTCCCTCAGCGTTCATGCCGACACCGCAGAAGACACCGGCTCAAACGTCGCACCCGGCTCCACATCGAAACTCACCAGCTGACCCACCGAAAAATCCGCCGTCTTCTGAAGATCCATCAGCGACACCACCACCGCCGTGGCCGCCTTCACCGTCAGCGTGTTCTTCCCGGTGTCACCAGCCACGACCCGGCCCTGCACCCGCCGCGGACGACCCGCCACCGGCTCGATGTACCGCCCGCCCGCCGGCACCACATCCACCCGCTTCGCCTTCGCCGCGATCACCCCCGTCACCTTCGAGCCCTCCGCCGGCAACGCCCCCCGACACTGAAGCAACAGCTGGTAGTCCGTCCCCGCCAGCTTCAACACCACCGCCGACCCCTCCACCGACACCACCCGGCCCGTCGTCAACGAAGAAACATCAGGCGTTATAGAAGACGTTTCGCTCAAAGCCAGGCTCCACATGTTGAAAGTCCAACCAGCCAAACCAACACACCACCACCCCGCGACCCCATACCCCCATCCGTTACGATAGCCGTCTGGCCAGACGCCGCCACTCGACATCCATCCCACCCGACCCAACCAAGACCCCATCGTGGCTAGCGACAAGCAAATCAACACCGCTTACTGCACCGACCGCATCAGGGTCGACTACGCCCACGTCGGGCTCTACGACGCCAAGGCCCGCCAGACCTGGATCGCCAGGAAACGCTGGGGCGTCGTCCCCGTCCGCGTCTCTCATGCCCGGCTCCTCAAAGGCGGAACCCAGGACACCTCCACCGCCGAAAAAGACCGCTTCATCTGCTACTGGTTCCACACGCCCGACACAGGCGACGGCTTCGTTCACGGCTATCCCATCGAGTGGGACGAAGGACACCTCCTGATCCGACTCGACCCCAACTGGAACTTCCTCACCCAGACCTTCATCCCCACCACCGACACCGCCAAAATCGAACGCAACATCAAACAGCAACACAAATGGGGACAAAGCATCTTCGAGGCCTACGCAGCCCGCAAACCCAAATTTCCCCTCTCCTGGCACCTCGTCGGACCCCGCGCCGCCGACTCCCTCTTCTACGTCGAACGCATCGAGCCCGGCCAGACGAGTCCGAGCCGGTGACCGCCCCCGCCACCACCTGGTCTCTCACCGACACTGACCGCCAGACCCTTACCAACCAGCTCGGCCGCCCGCCCCGCGGCCAACTCCGCGTCGTTGTTCGCCACCCCGACACGACCCCCGCCGTCATCCAGACCTACCCCGCCTTCCGCACCGCCGACGGCCGACTCGAACCCTTCCCCAACCTCTACTACCTCACCCACCCCACCCTCTGCGCCGTGATCGGCCAGCTCGAAAGCGCCGGCTGGATCACCCGCCTCGAACAGATCATCGCCGCCGACCCCAACCTCATCACCCAACTCACCCAAGACCACAACCAATACCGCCAAACCCGCTGGAACCTCCTCACCCCCGAAGACCAGCAGGAACTCACCGCCGCCGGCCGAGCCCCGGCCCTCCAGCAAACCGGCATAGGCGGAATCGCCTACCAGACCCAAGCCGGCCCCGCCCTCAAATGCCTCCACCTCCACACCGCCCACCACCTCGCAGCTCAGGCCGAGAACCAAACCACGACCGTGGGTCAGCTCATGATTCAGCACCAATTGATAGCCATCTGATCTTCACCCCAGGACAGCCCGCATCGTCTCCGTCTCCACGCCCAACAGCTCCCGCGTATAGGCCACCAGCAGCCGATTGGCCCGCTTCACCGTCTCCAACTCCGCGCCCTCGATCGACTCGCTCGCCGCCACGCGCTGAATCAGCCCGACGGTCTTCGCCCGGACTCGCCACCGGTCGGGATCCACCATCCCCTCCGAAACCATCGTGAACCCGCCCGAGGGCGCATCGAACCAGCTCGCCCGCCCGCCGGGCAGCGCCTCGCCCGTCCGCACGTCCTCACTCACCCTCGGCTCGTACCCCGCCTCCTTGAGAAGCCGCCACTGATACCCCAGCAGCACCTCACCCGCATCGCCGCTGCGCAAGCCCGTCACAAAATCGACCAACGCCTCAAACAATCCCTCGTGCGGGTCCTCATCCTCAAAAAACCGCACCGTCACATCCGCCACGTACAGCCCCACCCGCTGGGCTTCCAGATTCCGGCGCAGATGCAGACAGTCATCCTGCAAATCCCACTCCGTGATCGTCGCCAGCTCGCTCCCCGCTCGCGTCACCCCGCAGGCCTGCCCCAGTGTCAGCAGCTCCAGACCGCCCGAAAACCGCTCGATCGCACTCGGCGACCACCGCTTCGAACCCTTCGCCAAACCCCGGATCCGACCCCGACCCCGCGTCCATAGCGTCACCAACTGGCTGGTCTCCGACCAGTCCGCGCTCCGCAAAACCACTGCCTGTTCCTGAAACCTCGGCACACCGAGAGTCTACCCACCCCCGACTCAACCGCCCGACGCCGACCCGCCCAAACCCAGCATCCCCAGCGGCCAGGCGATGTACTTCAGGTGCATCGCGTGATCCGAGCCATCCGTCCGCGGACTCCCGAACACCTCGAACCGACCCGCGCCCGCTCGCGAGTGATGCCGCAGCTTCTCGCCCACCGGATAGTCCACCGCATAACGTTCCAACCCCAGATGCTCGATCAGCACATCCGCCGTCTCCTCCGTCGACGCATACCCAGGCGGGTCGTAACTGTTGTGCGTCACGATCATCGCCTTCCGGCCCGCCGCCGCCTCGGCCGCAAACCGCTTGAAGTCCGCCATGTGATCCGCACGCACCACCTTATCCGCCACCTCACCTTCGTAACCCGCGTAGATCGTGTCCGCCATCACCAGATGATCGATCCGCGCAAACGCCTCCGGGTCCTTCAGCACCTCCCGCACCGCGCCAAACCCCGCTGAGAACGACGTGACCGTCAGCGTCCGAATCTCCGCCTCATCCGACACCCCATCCACCGCCCGTGCCGCCGCCAACCCCTCCTCAACCAACCGATCAAACAAACCCGGGTCCGACGCAAACGGCACCCGATACTTCGAGCTCAAACCCCCAGGCGAAAAATAAACCAGCACCGCCGCCATCTCGTGCTCGTCCAGCGCCTCCACCACCCAGTCCAGCCCCAGATGGAAATGCACCACCACATCCACCTCAGCCGTCCGGTCATCCCCAAGCAGCACCAGTGAGTCAGGCACGTACACCACCGCCGAAGGATGCGACAGCGACAGCACCCGACCCAGCCGCTCCGACGCCGGCAGATCACGCACGTCCACCACCGCCGCCACCGCTTCCGAGGCCGCCTCCTCCGCCTTCGCGGGCTCCGACTCAACCACCGCCGGCGCAGGCTTCACCGGCTCGGGCTCAACCACCTCCGGCTCAGGCGACACCGCACAACCAGCCGCCAACATCACACACAGCCACGCCGTCAGAATCAGCCTCTTCATCCCCTCAGCCTACCCCGACACACACCCCGCCTCACCCCCTTACAATGACAAATCGCTCAAAAAAACTGGAAAGGCCCCCACGATGTTCGGCCAGCTGTCCGACCGCTTCGAATCCGCCCTCAAACGCCTCTCCGGCCAGGGCAAGATCTCCGCCTCCAACGTCAACGAGGCCATGGAAGACGTCCGCACCGCGCTGCTCGAGGCCGACGTCCACTACGACGTCGTCGCCAGCTTCTGCGACCGCGTCCAGAACGCCGCGCTCGGCAGCGAGGTCCTCAACGCCGTTAAGCCCGGCGAGCAGATGATCAAGATCGTCCACGACGAACTCGTCCGACTCCTCGGCGGCGACGAAGCCCTCGCCGAAGCAGATAACCCCGAAGCCCTCACCAACCCCACGGCCAACCTCGGCCTCATGGAAGTCTCGCCCGGACCCACCGTCGTCATGATGTCCGGCCTCCAGGGCTCCGGCAAAACCACCACCTGCGGGAAGATGGCCGCCTACCTCAAGAAACGCGGCAAGTCCGTCCTCCTCGCCGCCGCCGACCTCCAAAGACCCGCCGCCGTCAAACAGCTCGAAGTCCTCGCCCAACAGGTCAACGACGAAGCCGAAGGCGACGGCAACGTCCAGTTCTACGCCGAACCCGACAAAGTCGCCGAGTACGGCAAAGCCGTCGGAGCCGCCGTCACCGTCTGCCGCAATGCCGTCAACCAAGCCCGCGAACAGGCCGTCGACTTCGTCATCCTCGACACCGCCGGACGACTCCACGTCAACGACGAACTCATGGGCGAACTCCGCCAGGTCCAGACCGCCGTCCAACCCCACCAGATCCTCCTCGTCATCGACGCCATGACCGGACAGGACGCCGTCAACTCCGCCAAAGCCTTCGACCAGCAACTCGAAGTCGATGGCGTTGTCCTCACCAAGTACGACTCCGATACCCGAGGCGGCGCAGCCCTCTCCGTCCGACAGGTCACCGGCCGACCCATCAAGTTCGTCGGCGTCGGCGAAAAACTCGACGCCCTCGAAGCCTTCCACCCCACCCGCGTCGCCGGGCGCATCCTCGGCATGGGCGACGTCGTCTCTCTCGTCGAACGAGCCCAGGAACAGGTCTCCGAAGAAGAAGCCGAAGCCCTCCAGGAAAAAATGGCCAAGGGCCAGATGACCATGGACGACTTCCTCAAGCAGCTCCGCACCATCCGACGCATGGGGTCCTTCAAATCCCTGCTCGGCATGCTGCCAGGCGTCGGCAAAGCCATCAAAGACCTCCCCATCGAAGAAAAACAGATCGACCGCACCGAGGCCATCATCCAGTCGATGACCAAAGACGAACGCAAGGGCTCCGAGGCCCTCAACAACTCCCGCCGACGACGCATCGCCGCCGGCTCCGGCACAAGATCCGAAGACGTCTCCCAACTCGTCAAGGGCTTCGAGATGGTCTCGCAGATGGGCAAGGCCATGTCCGGCATGGGCATGCTCGGCAAAGCCCAGGCCATGGCGAAGATGGACCCCCAACAAGCCATGGCTTCGATGGGTGGGATGCCCGGCATGCCAGGCCGCAAAGGCTCCACCAAAACCGTCAGCGTCAAAGACAAATTCAAAAAACGCAAAAAACGCAAGTAGCCCCCACGACTCACCCCGGGTGCCACGGTTTCTTGACGACAACGTCGTCACAAGCCGTGCCGATCCCCGAATAGCCTGACTGGCTGTGGTCCTGCCACAGCGGCGGGGGTGGGGGGGGCATAGAACCAGAAGATCAGCCTCCCCCCACCGCCACCCAAAACAAACCATAATTCCCCCCATGCCCCTGCTCCTCCACATCACCGGCCCCGATCACCCGGGCATCACCCAGGCCATCACCACCGCGCTCGGGCCGGCTCGCATCCTCGATCTCAACCAGGCCGTCATCCACCAGTCCGTCCTGCTCGCCATGGTCATCGAAGACACCGAGCAGCCCCTCGATCCGCTCCATCAGGCCGTTACCCACCTGGGCATGACGCTCAGCACGACCCAGCTCTCAGACGAAGACTACGAGACCTGGCGCGCCGCCGAAGGCAAACCCCGCTACATCCTCACCCTCCTCGCCCGAGCCCTCACCGCCGACCGGATCCAACGCGTCGCCGCCGCCCTCGCCGAACGCCAACTCAACATCGAAGTCATCACCCGCCTCTCGGGACGACCGGCATTGCAACAAACCGAAACCGTCAACCCAGAGGCATCTGTGGTAGCAGACCGAAATGCGGGGGGGGTTGCCTGTGTCGAGATGCTCATCCGAGGCGACCTCGACGACCCCGACAGCCTCAAGGCCGACTTCCTCGACCTCGCCCGCGACCACCAGATCGATATCGCCTGGCAGGTCGACAACGCCTTCCGCCGCGTTCGCCGACTCGTCGCCTTCGATATGGACTCCACCCTCATCCAGCACGAAGTCATCGACGAACTCGCCGTCGAAGCCGGCGTCGGCCAGCAGGTCGCCCAGGTCACCGAAGCCGCCATGCGTGGCGAACTCGACTTCGAGGCCTCCCTCCGCACCAGAGTCGCCCTGCTCAAAGGCCTCGACGAACAGGCCCTCCAACGCGTCGGCCAACGACTCCAGCTCACCGAAGGCGCCGAAACCCTTCTCACGAACCTCCGCCACCTCGGCTACAAGACCGCCATCCTCTCAGGCGGGTTCACCTACTTCGGACGGATGCTCCAGCAGCAACTCGGCATCGATCACGTCGCTGCCAACGAACTCGAGATCGTCGACGGCCAGCTCACCGGCCAGCTCACCGGCCGCGTCGTCGATGCCGCCCGCAAGGCCGAACGCCTGGGCGAGATCGCGCTCGAAGAAGGCATCCGTCTCGAACAGACCATCGCCGTCGGCGACGGAGCCAACGACCTGCCCATGCTCTCCCAGGCCGGCCTCGGTATCGCCTTCCACGCCAAGCCCCTGGTCCAGGCTTCCGCCGATCAGAAGATCTCCACCCTGGGCCTCGACGCCATCCTCTACCTCATCGGCATGCGCGATTCGGATCGGGTCTGACCCATGACGCACCGCCGAGCCATCGCGCTCATGCTCCTCGTCACCCTGCCCGGGCTCTTGGTCGGCGTGCTGATGTCCACGCAGACCAGCCACCACATGGAACGCCGGGTGCTCATCTCCAGCGACGAGACCTGGCGGCGAGCCGTCGGCAACAACCCCGACTTCGCCGAACCTGTCGGCCTCTACGCCTACGTCGTCCCCACGCTTGGTGGCGAGCCCCGCATCGCCAAGCCGCCGCTCACCGTCATCCTCTCCCGGCTGGCTTTCATCGGGCTCGACCCGCACACCGTCTCCGCGGATGTGTTGATGCAACGCATCCGAGCCGTCGCCGTCGGCATGTCTGCCATCCTGCTGATCGCCACTTACCTCATCGCCACCAACCTCCACCCCGGACCGATGGCCAGCACCGCCGGGATACTCGCCGGCATGACGCTCGGCACCTCGATGATCATCCAGCGCTGGGGACGCGTCGGTGGGTACGACATCCACCTCGCCGCGTGGACCACCCTCACCATCGCCCTCGTCCTCATCGCTACCCGCTCGCGAGCAACAACGACAACGCTTCTCGCGGCCAGCGATTCATCCGCGGCACCTATCAATGAGCCGCGGATGCGATGGGGGTGGATCTTCCTGGCCGGGCTCACGGCGACGCTGGCGATCTACAGCAAGGGCCCGGTTGGCTTTCTCTTCATCTCGGTCCCGCTGCTGATCGTCGCCGGGTTCGATGGCCTCAGGCGCTGGCGGTTGCTGATGGCGTTGCCGGTGGTCCTGCTGATGCCCGTGATCCTTGCCGGTCCCTGGTTCGTCTACGTCTTCATGACGGTCGATCAGGTCGGCGAGGGACTGGCGTTCGAGTACGAGTCCATCCGCGACCGCTTCGCTCCCGTCTGGGCTTACGTTGTCGTCTTCGCACTGATGCTGCCCTGGACCGTGCTGCTGATCGCCGGGCTGATTCACCCCTGGGTCCTGCGCTTCGCGACGCCACACTCGCAAGAGGATCGTGAGGAACAAACCTCCCGTCGGCCGCTCTGGATCGCCGGGAGTTGGCTGCTGCTGATGCTCGTGATCCTGTCGCTGCCCTCGGCCAAGCAGGAGCGTTACGTCCTGCCGATCCTCCCGGCCGCCGGGCTGGTGATCGCCTTCCTGGCCCTGAGCTACGACCGACTTCTATTGAAAGTTTCTGACCAGACACCAGCCATCCTTGTGCGCGGCGTGTCGTTCGTGATGCGGCTGCACGGCGTCGTCGTCGTGGTGGTGTCGCTGCTGATCTACGGCTGGCTCCTGATCGGCACCCGTCACGAAGCGATGAATCTCGGTGTGGCGGTTTTGTTTTTCTACTGGGCCGCGGGGGCCTCGCTGGTGGTTTTCGCGGGTTGGGTTGCGCTGCGGGTTGGTCGCGTGGGGGTGGTTTCGACGGTTCTGGCGACGGCGGTCTGGGTGGGGGTGTCGATGCCGGTTTACTGGTCGGTTTATCTGCCGGTGGCGGGTGGGGTTGATCCGGTGCGGGAGACGGCTTTGGAAGTGCGGCGTCTGGCAGGAGATAGGGCGATTGAGTGGGTGATGCTTCCGGGTGTTTCGGGTGGGCCGGACGAGAAGCTGATGGTTTTTTCGCGTCGGGTGGTGCGGGTGGTGGCTCTGGAGGAGGTGTCGGAGGGGTCGCTGGTACTGGCGAAAAGTGACCCGATTTCGACGGAAACACTGGATAATGCGGGATTTTCGGCGGTTTCCTTGCCGATTAAAAACCGATCGTCGATGCTGGAGGCGTGGGTTCGGGAGGAGGCTTCGCCTCAGTAAGGTATTGTTTGGGCGACGGTTAGTGCCTAGGGAGTCGCGATTGGCTGAGGTATCGGGCACATCTGGTGCGGGGGGGCGTGGCGGCGGTCGGCCCGGCGGCGATGAGGCGTCGGAGCTGACGGCGGCGGTGTATGCGTACCTGCTGGAGCGGCGGCTGGCGGGTGAGCCGGTGACGCGAGAGGCGGCGGTGGCTCACGTGGCGGAGACGCGAGAGCTGGTGTTGGCGGAGGTGCTTCGTCGCGCGGAGGGGTTGCTCGCTCGCGCGCGCACGGCGGATGAGGTGGTTGGGTCGTCGGCGGGTTCTGGTTTGCCTGCGGTTTCTGAGGTGATGGGGGATCGTGCGGGTGAGGGGGGTGGGTTGCCGGATGTGTCTCGGCAGGAAGGGGTGTCGGATCAGGAGACGGCGACGCAGGTGCCGGCGCCGACGCTGGTTGGGGGTGTTGGCGGGCGGGGTGTGCGTGAGGGTGCGGGTGATGATGTGCTGGCGATCGATCGGGTGGTGGATGGTCGGTATCGGTTGATGCAGCCGATGGCGTCGGGGGGGTTTAGTCGGGTGTTCATGGCGGAGCGGGTGAGCACGCATGAGCCGGTGGTACTGAAGTTTTTCGCGCCGCCTGACGCGGCGGATCGTCGGGCATGTGATGAGCATTTTCGGGCGGAGGTTCGGGCGCTGGGGCGGCTGGATCACCCGGGGATCGCGCACCTGCTCGATTCGGGGATTTATCACGATCTGTATTTTCTGGTGATGGAGTGTGTGCTGGGCGAGACGCTTCGGGCGCGGATGCGTCGCGAGCCGGCGGTGAGTCTGGGGTGCGGGTTGCACATTCTGTTGCAGGCGTGTGATGCGTTGGGGCGGGCGCATGAGAGGGGGGTGATTCACCGGGATATCAAGCCGGAGAACCTGATGGTGGAGGTGGAGGGTGATGAGCACTACCGGGTGCGGCTGGTGGATTTCGGGTTGGCGATGATCGAGTTGATGGAGGGCGAAGGGGTGCTGCCTGCGGCGTTTGCGGGGACGCCGAGGTACATGTCGCCTGAGCAGATCCGTCGCGAGCCGTTGACGGATGCATCGGACCTGTTCAGTCTGGGGTTGGTGGCATACGAGTTGTTGACGGGTGAGCATCCGTTTGCTCGGGAGACGGTGGAGGCGACGCGGGACGCGATTCTGGTTGATGATGTTTATGACCCGAGGGAACTGGTGCCGGCGATACCGGCGGGTGCGGCGGAGATGGTGCTTCGGATGCTGGCGAAGCTGCCTGGGGATCGTCCGGATTCGGCGGATGAGGTGGGGGTGGCGTTCGGGTAGAGGGTGGGGGCTGCCTGTGGCAACGCTGTCGGTCTATAAAAACCCCGGGCACTTGCCCGGGGCAGTCGTTGGTTGTTTTGATGGATGGTGGAGCTATCGGCGTCTCTTGATGAGGGCTGGTGCGATGAGTGCGAGGAGGGCGCCGGTGGCGGGTGTGGGTATCCCTAGTGAGGCGATGATGGTGTTGGCGTCGTCTCCTACGCCGCCTCGGATGAGGATGTTGGCGAACTGGGGATCGACCGGGAAGAGCGCGACACCGGGCGCGCTATCGGGGATGACCAGCTGAGCCAGAGGGATAGGTGCCGACTGGTTGTCAGGAAAAGCGGAGATGACGTTCATGCCGGTGTCCGATTCGCCGGCTTCTACGAGGAGGCTTGGGCGATCGAAGAGGAAGTAGGAATCGGTGTCTGCTGTCGTCGGGACGAAGGCGAAGAGCCCGTCGTCAGCGAAGAGGCCGATCTGGCCGAAGGCAGTTTCCTGATTGAGTGTAAGGTTGCGGAACTCGATCTGGATGGCGTTGAGTTCGCCGTCGCCCAGGAGTGTGAGTGTGTAGGTGGTGTGGGTAGCCAGGCCGACGGTGGGTTTGGAGGTGACGGCTAGCTCCAGCGCTGAGGCGGGAGCGGTGCATGTGGCGAGGGCTAGTGATGCGAGCAGGGTTTGGGGTTTCATTTCTCGGCTCCAAGTAGAAAGTGGTTCGCGGACGATTCAGCGTCGTTTTAACAGTGCGGACGCGAGAAGGACAAGGGGTGCGGCGGCGGGTTCGGGGATGGTTGTTGAGGGGGGAGCGGGGTTGAAGTTGGTGGCGAGGAGGGAGAGGTCGATGAGGTCGACGACGTTGTCGCCATTGAAGTTGCCGCCTGCCCATCCGGCGGGTTGGCCGAAGTTGGCGGCGAGTTTGGAGAGGTCGTTGAGGTCGATGACTAGGTCGAGGTTGGTGTCGCCTGGGGTGAGTTCGTCGATTCTGAAAACGACGGTGCCGTCGATGGCGAGGTTTGTGGTGTCGAAGTCTCCGATGGGTGTGTGGGTGGTGATCTGATCGAACCAGCCGGACCTACTTGCATGGGTCCAGTCGAACAGATGGAGGGTGGCGTCGTTGAGCGCAACGAGTTCATCAACCGTTAGGTGGCTGGCGATCTCCAGGTGGAGTGTTCCGCCGAGTGTGACCGGCGTCGCCGGCTCCAGGAACCCGATGGTCGAGCCCCACTCTCCGTCTTCGAAGACCATTCTGAGGCTGGCGTTCTGATGCATGGTCAATTGCTGGGCAACACTGATAGGGATCGGTTGTTCGTCAGCAACAGGTTGGAAGTCCCAGATCCGAAGCGTTGCATTGGCTCCAATGTTCAGCCCATTGATTTCGCCATCGGGGAAGATGAGGTTACCGCTGTCAGCGGGGTAGATAGATGAGTGGTTCCACAGGTTTTCGGGACGAACCAGTTGCTCGCGGGTGATGTTGCGGGCGCCGCGCAGGTCGGTTCCGTGCATGATCGTGTCGCGCAGGTTGATGTCGTCGAGGTCGGCGTTTGTGAGGTTGGCGTTGGTCAGCGAGGCGATCTGAAAGTTGGCTCGGGACAGGTTCTGTCGGGCGAGGTTAGCGTCGGACAGGTCTGCTGCGATGAACGAGACGTCCTGGAGGTCGTGGGCCTTGTAGCTGCCGGTGCTCTCAAGCATCTGGACCGTGAAGCCGATCGCGTGGTCGAGACGTGCACCCCGGATGGTGGTGTCCGTGAAGTCTGCATTTGTCAGGTCGTTGCGGAGGAGGTTGGCGTCGGTGAGGTTCGCGTTGCGGAAGGAGGCGTTGTTGCGTGGGGCGTGCTCATACCGCCAGGACCCGCTGAGGTCGGCTCTTGTGAGGTTTGCGTGGCTGAAGTCGGTGTCTGTCAGGACTGATTGGAAAGACGATATGCTGCCGGCCCTGAGGCTAGCGTCGGTGAGGTTCTGGCCGCTGAAGTCCCATCCTGTGAGGTCGTTGCCGTCAAGGTTGAGGCTTGACAGGCTGCCGTTCTGAAAGCTCTGCGTGCTCTGGAGCATGGCCTGGGTGAGGCTGTTTTGTTGCATGTTGGAGAAGCGTGCGCCTGTGATGATGGACCCTGACATGCTTGCGCCGGTGATTTTTGCGTTGTTGAAGTTTGTGTTGGATAGGTCGGCGTCGTTAAAGTTAGCACCCGTTGTATCTGAGTTTGAGAGATTGGCATTGGTTAAGTTCTGGCTAGATAAGTCCCAGCCGGGCATATCCAGCAGGTGCAAAATTATGCCTGTGAGATTCTGGTTCTGGTAGCTGGCTGTGCTTTGCAGTGTTGAGAACTGGAAGTTGCTGACGCGTTGGAAGTCGGCGCCTTCGATGTTAGCTCCTGCGAAACTCGAGCCGAGTAGGTCGGATGCACCAAAGTGAGTATCTGTCAGATTGAGATTGTTGAAGTTCCAGTAGTGAAGCTTGATTGATCCGAGGGTGGTGCCGGTGAGGTTGCCGTCCTGGAAGCTTCGGGTGCTCTGGAGCATCTGGTACGTGAGGCCGGTTACTTGCGAGAAGTTGGTGTGTGTGATGCTCGTGTCGGTGAGGTTTGCGCCGGTCAGATTCGCGCGATCTAGACGTGCATCGGTCAGGTCTGATCCGGAGAAATCGGTGTTGGTCAGGTTGGCTTGGGCTAAGTATGCCCCGAGCAACTGGGCGTTGCGGATGGTGGCGTTCTCGAGTTTGGTTCTGTAGAAGAACGCATCGGTCAGATCGGCCTGATCGAGCCATGCTTTCGTGAGGTCGATGTCATCGAGGAGGGCTTCGGGTTCGGCAACCTTACCTGCTCCGTCAGGGGCGAGTGTTGTGGACTGCAGCTTGCCTAAAGATTGATTCAGTGGGTCGACGTACTGCCATTCATAAATGTCTGCGTTCGAGAATGTCGAAGTCAACGTCAACAGGAGGCCTGCTGCTGCGGCTTTGCGGGAATTCGACATGGGTGACCCTCCGGGTAAGACACGAGCTGACGAGATAGATGCACATCAAGTTTATCAGTTGGTTTTTGGTAACCAAGAGAATCTTGCTGTTTGTGGTGACTTCGGTGTGCTCTATGGCTCTGGGGCCTGCTTGCGGGGCGGTCGTTACCAGCGGATGGTGTAGGCGTAGCCCTGGGTGGCGTGGTTGCCGGTGCCGGTGATGAGGGTGTTGGGGCTGAGGGTTTCGATGTTACTGGCGCCGCCTGTGTTGTCGGTGGCGAGTTGGATCCATTCTTGCCAGGTGTGGGCGTTGTCGGTGGAGATGAGCAGGAGGTGGCGGAAGGGTTTTTGGCTTTGGTCGGTGGCGGTCATGACGATGGCGGGTTGGTTGTTGAGGGTGATGGTGGTGGTGTCGCCTAGGAAGCCTTTGTCGAAGGCCTGGTGGTGTTTGTGCCAGGTTTCGCCCTGGTCTTCGGAGCGGTAGAGGGTGGCGATGCCTGAGGCGGTGACGTAGATGGCTTCGTCGGTTTTGAAGAAGTGCATCAGGTCGCGGGCGTCGGGGAAGTCGGCGGTTTGCCGCCAGGTCTTGCCGGCATCGGTGGACTTGAAGATTTTGCCGGAGGCTTCGAAGCCGACGCCTGTGAGGACGACGGCTTGGCCGAGATCGATGAGGCAGGTGGTGTTCTGTCTTGGGAGGGTGTTGGAGACGGGGATGTGTTCGAAGGTTTGGAAGTGGTCTTCGGTGCGGATGATGCTGATGCGGTTGTTTTCGGAGCGTCGGAGTCCGGCGATGATGACGCCGTTGTCGAGCTGGGTGAGGGCCACGGTGCGTGAGGCTTTGGGGCGGGCGACGACGGACCAGGACTCGCCTTCGTCGGTGGACTTGAGGATGAGTGCGGGTTCGGAGGTGGTGGCGTAGAGGCTGCCGTCGTGGGCGCGGATGAAGTTGCGGATGTCGGCGGCGTCGTAGAGGTCGCCGGCGTCGGTGGTTTTTCGCCACGTCTGGCCGTTGTCGGTGGTTTTGTAGATGTCGGCGGTTTCTTCGGTGCCGATGAGGGCGGTGCCTGGGGCGAGGGTGATGGAGGAGCGGACGTTGGACTCGCCTAGGGGAGCGAAGGTGTGGGCGATGCGGGGTGTGGGTGGAGTGGTGCAGGCGGTGAGGATGAGTGAGAGGATGGTGATGGTGATGAGGGCGCGCATTCGGGGCTCCTGAGACTTGGTGTGCTCAGGGTAGTGCGGGGCGCATGTGAATTTAACTGTGCATTAAGGGGTGGGTTGGTGGCTGCGTCGACGCAAAACTGTTGGGATCAGGAGGGTGATGAGGAGGGCGGATCTGGGTTCGGGGATGGGGGAGATTTGATTGGTGATGATAGCGGCTTCACCGTCGGTGAAGTTGAGTCGGTAGGCGACGATGTTCTTGTTGTTGAGTCCTGAGGTGGGGTCGAAGTCGATGGTGGCGATGGTGCGGAGGTCGGTGATATCGGGGTGGGGGTTGATGTCGAAGGTGACGCCTGACTGGGCGAGGGAGAAGGTTTCGTTTTGTTCGATGTCGTATCCGATGAGTGCCGTATGGCTGCCGTCGCCGAGGGTTGCGAGGACGACGATGATGTCGTTGTCGTTGAGTGCGGATTGGTTGAAGTTTTTGATGAATAGGAAGTCGTTTGCGTCGTTACGGTTGTTGAGTCCGAGTTCGGTGGAGAGTGGGATGGTGATGAAGTAGTCATCGGGGCCAAGATTCTGGGCGAGGATGATGGCTTCGCCGGGCTCACTGAGGATGCTGTCGCCGTTGGCTTGTGTTCGGTAGCTGACGGGGGCTCTGAAGGCGATGTTGCCGTTGTTGTTGGTGATGGGTTTTGTGTTGCCGAGGTCGCCTAGGAATGTGCCGGTTTCGCCGCCGAGTACGCTGATGAGGTTTTCGCCTTCCTGTGCGATGAGGGTGGTTGGGGTGTACAGGGCGGTGTCGGAGGCGTCATCGATGCCCTGTCCTGTTGAGATGTCAAGGCTGGCGGTGAAGGCGGTCGGTGCGAAGGAGGCTTTGTTGTGGTGGTGGAAGGTTGTGAAGGTGAAGTCGTCGTCGGGCGTGGGGCCGTCGATGGCGACGATGCTGGGGTTGGGCTTGATGATGCTGGGGTTGTTTGTGGTGGCCTGCAGGATCGTGTCTTTGCGTAGTCCGCGAACGGATGTGCCGATGCCTGCCCGGAACTGGACCTGGTTGTCGATGATGAGAATGTCTTCTTCGAATGATGTGATGATGTTTCCGTCTGAGACAGGGGATCCTTCTCGCGCGGTGAGGATGAGGGTGGCGTCATCAAAAACGGAGGGCTCGTGGGTCTGGTAGATGCCTTCATTGAAGAAGGTGCTGAGGTTGGGGTTCTTGAAGCGTGCGGTGAAGGCGATGTGGCCGGACTGCCGGTCGATGGTTGGGTTATTGAGTGAGGTGAAGACCCCGCCATCGGGTGTGGGCTGGTCGGTGGTTGCAAACATTTCGAGGTCGCCGTTGATGTTGGAGAGGATCGATGAACTGAAGCTGAAGTTTGAGTTGTCGTTGATCTCTGCGCTGAAGGCGAGGACGCCATCGTTGGCGAGCACGGGTCTGGCGAGCCGGTTGTAGGTTTGTGATGGGTTGTCGGGCAGGGGCTGATTGGTTTGCGCAACGATGGTGGTGTCGTTGTCTTCTCGGAGGATGATTGCGGTGTCTGTGCTGTTGGTGTCTGCGACTTCGGCCAGGAAGAGGACCTGGTTGTTGTCGTTGATGGAGGGCGTCAGGAAGTTGGGCGTGTATCTGAGTTGGGGCTTGCTGGGTTCAAGGGCGTTGCCTGAGAGGGCGATGATGCGGAAGTCCTGGACGTTGATTTGTGCCTGGAGTGATGAAGTCGTTGATACCAGGCCGATGCAAGCGACCATCAGTCGTGCGGGAAAGCGCATGGATACTCCTCTCCGATTCTCCTGCGGATTTCCAGATCATCACCTTTAACGGGCTAGCGGGTCAAGCCTTTTTTGGATGATGGCGGCGGAGGATGGTTGGGAGCGTCAAGAGAAGGAGGGCTGAGGTGGGTTCGGGGATGGGGGTGCCATTGAAGTAGAGGGCTGCGAGGTTCCAGGCGTCCTGGCCGACCTGTGCGCCGATGATTCGTCCGGGGAGGTCGTCGGCGCGGACGTGGATGCCGCCGTAGAGGCGTGAGAGTCCGGCTTCGTCGGCGGCGTCGTAGTAGGTGGCCCATTGGAGTTGGATGAACTCGGAGGGTCCGTATTCGAAGAAGAGGGAGTCGCCGATGGGGAAGTCGTAGGTGCCGAGCCCGCCGGGGAAGTATTCGGTGCCGGTGATGGCGGTGAGGACTTCGGCGGCGGCGCGTGAGAAGGTGGAGTGTCCGGAGACGTAGGCGGCGAAGGGGGGTGTGACGAAGGTGTCGCGCTGATAGGGGAGCCATTCGGTGGCGAGGATCCAGTCGACGCCGCCTATGTCGGTGGGGTCGTCGAAGGGGGGCTCGGGCGGGCCGGTCCAGGAGAGGATGGCGATTTCGCCTTCGCGGCCGGCGAGGTGTTCGTGGCGGCCGCCTGGGGCGGTGGTTTCTGGGGTGATGACTTCGACGAGTCCGGGTTCGAGGGTGAGGCCTTCGGGGTGGTAGGTGGCGACGAGGTCGCCATCGACTTCGACGAAGAGGTTGGGGTCGGAGGCTTGTCCGCGTTGTCCCATGTAGCGGATCATGGAGACGGGGCGTGAGTAGTCGTAATAGCCCTTGTGGTTCCATGCGGCGATGCCGGCGTCGTGGACGGCTGCGTTGAGGGCGAAGTAGGTTTTGATGTCCCAGGTGAGGTCGTCGACGACGGGTCCGGTTCCGCCTATGCGTTTTTCGATGCCGAGTTCGTTCATGCGGTCGGCGGCGTCGTTGGCGATGGTGTTCCAGTGTCCGGGGGGTGCTTCGGAGTCGGGTCCGTCGGCCCAGAACTCGGCGACGATGCGTCCCCAGTCGGCGTGGAGGACCATCTCGGGTTCGTAGGGCTGGTTGGTGTAGGGGTTGATGGCGTGTCCGCGGTCTTCGTAGGTGCCTAGGACGCGGTTGCCCATGGAGGCGGGAGAGACATCGATGCGCTGCGACTGGTTGGGATCGAGGAGGGCCGCGTAGCGGAGGACCTCGTTCACGGACTCGCGGAACTCGGCGTCGCCAGCGCCGTTGAGGTAGGGGGGGGCTCCCTGGTCGTGGTGGACGCCGTTGACGGGGTTGCGGTCGGCATCGGAGAGAGCGAAGCCTTTGACGTTGCCCCAGTTGGGTGTCTGGAAGGCCTGGACGGCTTCGGTGAGGGTTTGTCCATTCTGGTCGATGCGGAGGCCGGTGAACTCGAGGGGTTGCCAGCGGTTGGGATCGATCATTGGGGTGCCGGGGTCGTCGAAGCGCATCGGCGGGTTGACGGGGGTGTAGGCGTCGGGAGAGGGGTCGATGTAGTTGTCGTTTTCTTCGGCGCCGTCGGTGAGGCCGAAGTTGATGACGGCCTGGGCGATGCGGTTGCCGATGGCGGCGGGTGAGTTGCCGGTGGTGGTGGTGTTATTGAAGTCGTAGCCGAGCTGGACCATCTGGGATTTGGTCTGGAAGTCGGTGAAGCCGCGGCCGGGGCCGATGCCGCCTGGGCCGGTGACGAAGCGGTGCTGGATGATCTGGTAGGCGGCGTGGGAGATGGCTTCGTTTCTAGCAGCTTCGTTGTTGGCAAAGTCGGGGGCGTCGATGTCGAGGAGGTAGGAGTTGGCGGTGTCGTCGAAGGCGGCCCAGGTGTCGTACATGGCGAGGGAGAGGTGCCAGAGGTTGCGGGCGTGGACGGTGGGTCTGGCGGTGTCGGCACGGATGGCGTCGAGGAGCTGTTCGTTCCAGATGCGGGCGACGCTGGCATCGGGGCCGGGCGCGGTATCGGCGTGGAGGGGAAGCATGGTGGCGAGCGCGGCGGCGGCGGCGATCAGGGTGGAGCGGAGGCGGAACGGCATGGGGGATCTCTCCTCGGCGACAGCGGGTGGCGGACCGGTTCTATAACCATGGCCGATGGGCTGGCGAGGTCAAGTTTATGCGTGTGTTGAGGGGGTTAATTTGGGGGGAGTTGATTGGTCATTCCCACGACTTATTAGCCATCGGCGGGCAAAGTCTTGGCACCCAGAAAATGTTGTCTTGGGTAGGTGACGTTTTGGTTCTGTGGGCACGCGGCGTGCCCACAGCCACCCGTGACTATTGGTGGTCTGGTGGTTGTCCCAAGGCTTGCGCCTTGGGCTCGTGAAGGGGGTGGTGGGTTTGTTGTGTGGGTGGGTTGCGAATTGGTGATTGGAAGCACAACCGCGGTGGCACAGCGCGGCTCAAACATCCATTGCTTGTTTGGTAGTTATCACCTGCGACTTCTACAGGGCTCGTTCTGAGACATGCAACACCCGGCTATCAGTCCATCTTCAGATCTTCAGCGAAGCTCGAATCGGGTTTGATCTTGTTGAGTGGATAACCGGTGTGATCTGCGGCGATGTGGCGGATGCTTTCGATGATCTCTGGCAGCTCGTCTTGTGGCTTTGATTCAGATGCATCCATGAAGGTGCGATGCACGAGCATGGCGAGGTCTGCGATCGTGCGCGCGTGGCTCAACTCGCGCTCGGGTAGTGAAACATCAAAGTGTTCTTCTACCTTCATAACTAGTTCAACTGCATCCAGTCCCATGCTTTGGATATTAGTTGGCAAAACATGGTTTGTGACTGGCTGGGGTTAGACGGGTAGGCCGAGTTTGTGCATTTTTTTGTAGAGGGTGGTTCGGTTGATGCCGAGTTGGTCGGCGGCTCTTTGTTTGTTGCCGCCGTTGGCTCGGATGGCGGCGAGGATGATGTTTCGTTCGGGGCCTTCGAGAGCTTCGCTGAGGGGCATGGGGATCCAGTTGTCGATGTTGTTGGGGTCGGGGGTGTTGTTGGTGCCGGGTCCGGTGGTGATGGTGGGTGTGGCGCGGGGTTCGCCGGCTGCGGCGACGATGTGTTCGGGGAGGTCGTCGGGTTGGATGGTGGCTTCGCGGCTGAGGAGGACGGCGCGTTCGATGGCGTTTTCGAGTTCACGGACGTTGCCGGGCCAGGCGTAGTCGTGGAGGACCTGGATGGTTTCGTTGCTTAGGCGTCGTCGTTTGCCCATTTCCTGGCAGTGTTCTTCGAGGAAGTGGTTGGTGAGGAGGTCGATGTCGGCGGTGCGTTCGCGAAGGGGCGGGATTTCGAGGTTGACGACGTTGATGCGGTAGTAGAGGTCTTCGCGGAAGAGACCCTGTTCGACGAGGGGTTGGAGGGGTTTGTTGGTGGCGAGGATGAAGCGGGTGTCGACCTCGCGGGTTTTTGTGGAGCCGACGGGTTCGAAGGCGCGTTCCTGGAGGACGCGGAGGAGTTTGAGTTGGAGGGCGGGTGTGGCGGAGTTGATTTCGTCGATGAAGAGGGTCCCGCCATCGGCGGCGAGGACGCGGCCGGCCTTGTCGGCGTCGGCACCGGTGAAGGCGCCTTTGACGTGTCCGAAGAGTTCGGATTCGAGGAGGGTTTCGGGGATGGACCCGCAGGAGAAGGTGATGAAGGGGTGGTCGGCGCGGGGGGAGTGGGTGTGGATAGCGCGGGCGACCATGGTTTTGCCGGTACCGGACTCGCCTGAGATGAGGGCGGTGGTTTTGGCGTCGGCGACGGCGCCGATCATGTCGTAGATCTTCTGCATGCGCGGGTCGGAGCCGATGAGGTTGCCCTGGCCGAAGCGCTGGGTGAGCTGGTCGCGGAGTCTTTGGTTCTCGTCGATGAGTGCGTGGTGGTGGGCGGCGCGTTCGACGGCGCGGAGGAGTTCTTCGTCGACGATGGGTTTGGTGAGGTAGTCGGTAGCGCCGAGTTTCATGGCCTGGACGGCGGACTCGATGCGCGCGAAGCCGGTGATGACGACGGGGACGATCGACGGGTGGTTGTCGCGGATTTTCCGGAGGAGTTCTTCGCCTGAGACACCTGGCAGGCCGAGGTCGACGATGGCGATGCCGACCGGGGCGGTGCGGTCGGATGTGTGTGCCTGGTCGATGGTTTGGAGCGCCTGGTCGGCGTTGGCGGCGGTGCTGGTGTGGTAGCCCTCGGGCTTGAGGAGGGTGGCGATGCCTTCGGCGACGAAGGGGTCGTCGTCGATGATCAGCACGTGGGGGGTTGTGGACATGGGGTCAGCCCTCGGCCTGGACGGTTTGTGGTTGGTCGACGGGGTTGGTTTCGGTGGGGTTGTCGGTGTCGGCAGTGGTGTCGGTTGGGGCGACGGTTTCTGCGGGGTCGTCGGTGCTTATTTCTTCGGCGGGTGTTTGGCGGGGTTGCGGTTTGTTTTTTCCGAGCCAACTGGCGTGTTGCCAGAAGCGGCCGGGGTTGGTTTTGCCGGCGACGCGGATGGCGAAGCGGCCGCAGCGGGCGGCGTGGAGTTTGAGGAGGGCTTTGTCGACGAGGAGGTTGGCGAGTTGTTCGGGGCGTTCGTCGTCGGTGTCGTTGGGTTCGAGTTTGACGGCGACTTCGAGTGAGGGGCGGCCCGTGGCGGCGTCGAAGAAGAGGGCTGCGCCGACGATCTTGCCTTCGTGGCGGGCGAGGATGCTGAGGTTGTGTTTGAGGGACCATGTGCCGCGGCCTTCGGTCTGGCCGAGGAAGGCGACGGCGGTGTCGGCCTCGTTGAGGCGGACCTCGCTGATCTCGAAGGTATCGAGGAGGTGCTGTTCGGCGGTGTGCGCATCCATCTGTGGACGGCATCGACGGCTGTCTGGGTCGGGATAACTGTTTCGGACTCAGGTGTGAAGGTGGGCGGTGGGTTTGTGCGGGTTGGAGGGGTGGATCAGGTCAGGCCGAGGGCTTGGGCGTCGCGGTCGGAGAGGAGCCCGCCATCGGATCGGGGTTTGACGGTGGTGTCTCGTTTCCAGGAGCGTTCGCAGCGGGGCTCGTTGGAGAGGTCGATGACTTCGATGTCGTCGGCGTTGGTGGTTTCGAAGCGGCTGATCCCGCAGAGGTCGGCGAGGTCGGTGGGGTCGAAGGGGGCGAGCTGGTTGTCGGGGTCGGGGACTCGGAGTCCGAGGTCGAGGGGGTTGTCGAGGTCGCGCTGCTGGCGTGCGGTTTCGATGGCTTTGAGCCAGGTTTCGCGTTGGGCCATGACGTGTTGCCAGTTAGCGTGGGCGGGGGGTGCGGGTGACTGGTCGGGATCGGGGAACTGGTCGAGGTGGATGGAGGGTGCGTCCTTGCCTTCGAGGGCGAGGTGGGCTTCGTCGGCGGTGTGGGGGAGGATGGGCGCGAGGAGTCGGATGAGGTTGCGGGCGATGGTTCGGAGGGTGGCGACGGTTCGCTGGCGACGGGGGGTGTCGGGGGCGTCGCAGTAGAGGCGGTCCTTGACGGCGGCGAGGTAGATGGCGGAGAGGGTTTCGTTGCAGTGGTTGAAGAGCAGGCGGGTGAGGGGTCGGTAGGCGAAGTCTTCGTAGTGTTTGAGGGCCTGGCTGACGACCTTGTGGTGTTCGGCGAGGACCCAGGCGTCGATGGAGGGGGCGTCCTCTTCGGTGAAGGTGTGGGGGGTGTTGGTGTCGGTGGGGATGGAGCCGAGGAGGAATCGGAGGGTGTTGCGTAGCTTGCGGTACTCGTCGCCTGCCGATTCGAAGAAAGTCCAGTCGATCTTGATGTCGTTGTCGGTGTTGAGAGATGCGACCCACCATCGGGCGACGTCGGCGCCGAGTTTCTTGAGCAGGTCGTCGACGTCGACGGTGTTGCCGAGGGACTTGGACATCTTCCTGCCGTCCTTGTCGACCATGAAGCCGTGGGTGAGGACGGTTCTGAAGGGGGCTTTGCCGGTGACGGCGATGGCGGGTAGGAGGGAGTGCTGGAACCAGCCGCGGTGCTGGTCGGAGCCTTCGAGGTAGAGTTCGGCCTGCTCGACATCGGGGACGGCTTGTTTGTTTTTCCAGCCGTGTCGGAGGACGGCGTGCCAGGAGGAGCCTGACTCGAACCAGACGTCGAAGGTGTCTCCGCCCCGGACGGCGTTTGCGAGTAGCGCGGGGTCTTTGGCCCAGTCGGGGGCGTGGGGATCGTTGTTGGGGTCGTAGGCGGCGAGGAGGTCGGCGGGGGGTGCCTTGAACCAGCTGTCGGAGCCGTGCTTGCCGAAGGTTTCGGCGACGGCGTGGACGGAGGCGGCGGTGAGGAGGGGTTCGCCTGGGGTGCCTTCGGGCGGGAAGAAGGCGGGGATGGGGAGTCCCCAGGCGCGTTGGCGGGAGACGCACCAGCCGGGCCGTGATTCGAGCATGCCGCGCATACGGTTTTGTCCCCATGCGGGGAGGAAGCGGACGTCGTTGGTCGTGGCGTTCATCGCGCGGTCGCGGAGGCCGGAGCCGTCGTCGAAGTCTTTGTCGACGCTGATGAACCATTGCTCGGTCGCGCGGAAGATGACGGGTTGTTTGCCGCGCCAGTCGTGGGGGTAGCTATGGATGAAGGTGTGGTGGTGGAAGAGGTGGCCGGAGGCTTTGAGTTTGTCGAGGACGCGTTGGTTGGCGTCCCAGATGTGGGTGCCCTGGAGCCAGTCGGGGGCGGTGTCGTCGAAGGTGCCGTCGGGTAGGACGGGGCAGTAGACCTCGAGCTTCTCGCGGAGGCCGGTCTGATAGTCCTCGGCTCCGTGTCCGGGTGCGGTGTGGACGAGGCCGGTGCCGTCTTCGAGGGTGACGTAGTCGGCGGTGACAACGGGTCGGGGTTTGTTGTCGTTGAGGAAGGGGTGGGTGTAGGTGAAGCCGCGGAGGTCTTCGCCTGTTTTGGTTTCCAACGGTTCGGCGGGTTCGAGGCCGGCGGCGGCGAGGACTTTGGGGGCGAGTTCGCGGGCGAGCCAGACGGAGCGTTGGTTGTCGAGGGGGTAGCGGGCGTACTCGGCTCGGGGTGAGGCGGCGACGGCGAGGTTGGCGGGGAGTGTCCAGGGGGTGGTGGTCCAGATCATGACATGCTCGCCTGGGCGGGCGTCGGGATCGGAGCGTTGGAAGAGGACGTAGATGGAGTGGTCTTCGCGGTCGTAGTACTCGAGTTCGGCTTCGGCGAGGGCGGTCTGGTTGGAGACGGACCAGTGGACGGGTTTGAGTTGTCGGTAGACGAGGCCTTTGCTGACGAGTTCGGCGAAGACCTGGAGGACGCCGGCTTCGTACTGGGGGAGCATGGTGAGATAGGGGTCGTCGTAGTCGGCGAGGGTGAAGAGTCGGAGCATCTGCTCGCGTTGGGTTTTGACGTGCTTGTCGGCGTACTTTTTGCACTGGCGGCGGATGTCGAGGGGTGACATGTCGCGGGCCTTGTCGCCTAGGTCCTGCATGACCTTGTGTTCGATGGGGAGTCCGTGGCAGTCCCAGCCTGGGGTGTAGGGGCAGTCGAAGCCCATCATGGAGCGTGAGCGGACGACGAAGTCTTTGAGGACCTTGTTGATGAGGTGTCCGAGGTGGATGGCGCCGTTGGCGTAGGGCGGGCCGTCGTGGAAGACGAAGGGTTTGGCGTTTTTTCGGGTTTCGCGAAGGGTCTGGTATATGTTGGCCTTCTGCCAGCGTTTGAGTGACTGGGGCTCGTTCTGGACGAGGCTGGCGCGCATGGGGAAGGGGGTTTGGGGGAGGTTGAGGGTTTTTTTGTAGTTGCGTTTTTCGGATTGGGTGTTTTCGGGTGCCATGGGGCGCTGCCTGTTGGTGGGGGTGTTTCGAGCGGGGCAGTATATGGGGATTGGGTGGGGGTTAGGGGATGGTGGTGTTTAGGGGAAGATCACGGCTATTCAGTCTGCGGTCCTCCTTCGGCGGATTGATTCCGAAACCGTGACACCCGTCACAGGAACCCGGGCCGATACGGCCCGGCTCACCAGTTATGTTTTGATATGAGGTGGGTTTAGTCGGTGTTGAGCATGCGGGCGAGGGGTTGGCTGAAGCGGTCGAAGGCGGCTTTGGGGAGGGAGACGGTGCGCCAGCGGGGGCTTCGGGGTTTCATGGCGGTGGTGTAGTCGTCGAGGAGGATGACGGAGGGGGCGTACCAGCGGCCCTGGTGTTCGAAGATTTCGCGGAAGAGGCCGTCGGCGGGTGGGTCGGTCCACCAGTGGAGGAAGACGAAGGCGGATCGGAAGCCGGGGCCGAAGAGGGCTTGCCAGCGGGTGAGGCTGGTGATGTCGTCTTCGGAGACCCAGGTTTCGAAGGTGGTTCGTCGGCAGGCGCGGCCTTTGACGTCGATGAGGAGGCCGGCGGATGGGGTACCGGAGCGGGTGGGTGGGTAGACGACGAAGTCGAAGTTTTTGAGGCCTGCTTCGAGGGTGTGAGGGGTGTCGGGCTGGGTGTGGAGGGCGCGTTTGGCTTCGTCGACGGCGACGTAGGGGAGTTGGTGCTCGCGGAGATAGTGTTCGAAGGCGCGGTCGTCGGGGAAGTGGCGGAGGACCATGGGTTGAGGGTAAGGAGGGAGGGGCGTGGTGGTCAAGCAAGAAAATGTTGGTGGCTTTGCGAATTGGGTGGGTTTAGGATTTGGCTGTTTTGTTTTTGATCTTGAAGGAGTCTGCAGATGCAGCGTCAGGAAGATGGGATGATTGTGATTGCCTGTGATTTCACGGGTGTGGACTGGGATGAGCGGATTCCGATGATCGAGGGGCATCGCGGGTCGGTGTTGTCGCTTGGCGCGCTGGAGTTGGCGATCGCGGGGGCGACGAAGATGTCGGAGGGTTTTGCCTGCACGATGTGCCTGCGTGAGTTTGAGGCGGGAGAGAAGGGGTGGCGTCATCCGGACCCGCCTGCGGCGGCGAATGGGGACGCGGTGATCTGCTGGGACTGCGTGCAGCAGGCGGACCGGTCGTTCGGGAAGGACCCGGATACGGATTGGGAGCGGAAGCTGGCGCCGACGAAGCGGTGGCGGTAGGGCCGAGCCGTTGAGGTGATCCTGTGGTGATTGTCCTGAGGCTTGCGCCTCAGGCTCGTGTACGGGGGTGGGGTGCGTGAGGGATTTGGACTTGTTTTGGGGTGATCGGCGTGGCTCTTTCGTCTTTGGTTTGTCTTCGCGTGGTTGTCACGGCTGGTCTCGCGTTCATTGAAAGCAAAGCCATGGCACTCGGGCCCTGGTTTCTGGGATCTGTGCGCGCGCAATATGGCCACAGCTTCCCGTGATCCAGGCTGATGGACTTTAGATGAGGGGGGTGAGGTTCCAGCCGGTGAGGTTGGCGATGCGGACGTGCTGGAGGAGGTGGATGCGGAGGTTGGGGTCGAGGCGGCGCGATTGCTTAAGGGCGGCCTGGGGTTGTTCGGTGGCGAGGTGGAGGATGGGTTCGGCGGTGGTGTCGAAGTGGCACTGCCGCTGGGTGAGCTGGAGGAGCTGGAGGTGTTCGGTCGCCCAGGCGGCTGTCTGTTTCAGTTGGAGCAGGGCGTGGTCGAGTGAGGACTCGGCGTCTTTCTGCAGCTGGTAGATCAGGTGGAGGCGGCCTTTAGCGTCGAGTAGGAGGGTGATGTCTGGGTTCTGGGGGTCGCGGGCGTCGAGCTGGAGGGCGTCGCGGAGGCCGAGGTCGGGGTGGTCCTTGATGAGGGCGGCGGCATCTGCCTCCGTGGTTTTGACCGAGGTCGACTCGGGGGCCTCCTGGCTATGAACGGTTTCCGGGCTCGCGTTGGGTTGGGCGTGTAGGCCGACGCGGGAGTGATGGGTTTCTTTGGCGGGGTTGAGGATGGCTGCGTCGGGAAGGGGGTCGATGGTGGGTGGGAGCGGTTCGGCCAGGGGCTGGGTCATGGCTTGCTCTTCGGTCGGTGATTGGGCTTCGGTATCGTGCAGGCTTTGGGTGTTTTCGGCGGGCGGGACGAAGAGGGGGGCTTCGCCATGGGCGAGGTCGTCCATCCATCCGCGGAAGTGGAGCCAGGCGCGGTCGGCGGGGGTGAAGCGGCCGGCTGGGCGTGTGCTGATGGGTCGCATGCGGGCGAGTGAGCCGGCGAGGTCGATGGGTCGGCCGAGGTGGTTCTGGGCGGCGGTCTGGACTTTCCGGGCGGCTTCGAGGCCGTCGATTTCGGAGCTGCCCATGACCATGAGGCTGATGCGCCTTGGGGCGTTTTGCGGGTTGGCTTCGACGAGGTGCTTGAGCATGCGGTAGCAGGCGACGATGGCTGCGTCGTCGGCGCCGCAGAGGATGGTCCAGCGGTCGAAGCCGGCGAGTTTGGAGAGGGCGGCGGGCTGGATGGTGCCGTTGCGGTAGGGTTCGATGTGGACGAGGACGCGGCCGAGGGGGGCGTTGGCGTTGGTGGCGAGCTGGTCGATGGTTTCGACCAGGTTGTCGCGGTCGCGGGCGTTGGGGGGGATGCGTCCCGGGGCGGGTTGCTGGTCGCGGCGCTCGCCAATGATTTCGAGGTCGAGGGCGTCGTCGTCGGCGTGGAGGAGGGCGACGGTGCCGTGTTCATCGGCGGTGTGCTGGGCGTACTGGGTGAGCCATGCGCCGCCGAGGCCGGGGAGGTTGCCGAGGATGACGGCTTCGAGTCCGAGGCTGGGGCGTTCGGTTGGCTGGTCGTCTTCTTCAGTGTGGCTGAGACGGAGGTGGTCGTTGTTGGTGCTTTGTTGGTTGTCGGGGGTGGGTGCGGGCGCGTGGCCGTTGTTGGTTCCTGTGAGGAACACGTCGGCGAGGTCATCGAGCGCCTGGTGGGTGTTGTGGTCGTTCATGGTGGGTGGCGTCAGGCCTTGACCACGACGTTGTTGAGGTCGCCGAAGGGGTTCGTTTCGACCTTGGGGTTGTAGGGGTCGTTGTACCAGCGTCCGTCGGCGACGAGTCGATACTTGTAGGATCCGGGTTGTGCGGGGATCTGGGCCTGCCAGACGCCCAGGTTGTCGTCTCGCTGCATGGGTGTGAGCGAGGGGTTCCAGTTGTTGAAGTCGCCTGCGATTTCGAGTTTGACGGCTCCGTTGGCGGGCTGGACGAAGAGGAGGCCCTGGTTGGTGGAGCGGGCGCCGTAGATCTTGGCGAGTTTTTCCTGGAGGGTGGGGTCCGGGGCGGGTGGTTGTTCGAGGGCGAGGACGCTGCCGTTGGTTTCGGGGGCGTTCTCTGGGAGGGCGTGGGCTGGTTCGGGCTGCTGGAGGCCGGGTGCCAGCTCGGCGGCGCGGGTGGTGAGGGCTCGTGCACGTTCGACGAGTTCGGCGGCGCGGCTGAGTGCGGGGTTGGTGGTGGGTTCGGGTTGCTCGGCGGGGGTGTCGAGGATCTGGCGGGCGGGGGCGTTTTCGAGGAGCCAGTCGGCGAGGCGGTCGAAGTCGGACATGCCTCGGGAGGAGGCGTCGTATTCGGTGATGGGCTGGCCGAAGGAGGCGGCTTCTTTGAGTTTGGCGTTGAAGTTGACGACGACGGGGAGTAGTTTTTCGCCGAAGTACTTTTTGAGTTCGGAGAGGATTTCGCGGGCGAGTTTGGTTCGGACGTCGTACATGGTCGGGAGGACCTTGAAGCGTGCGACGTGTCCGACTCGGCGGGCGAGCATCTCGATGGTTTGCTGTTGTTTGACGGCGCCTCGCATGGCGAAGTAGCCGGTTTCGACGGGGATGATGACTTCGCGGGAGGCGCGGAGGGCGTTGAAGGTGAGCAGGCCGATGGAGGGTGGGCAGTCGATGATGCAGAAGTCGTATTTGCTATCGACGGCGGCGAGGATGTGGGCGAGTCGTCGGTCTTTGTCGGGGGCTTGGGCGAGTTTCTGCTCGATGCCGGCGAGGGCCATGGTGGAGGGAGCGAGATCGAAGTGTCTTGCGACCTGCCAGACGACGTCGGCGATGCCGATGGAGCCGTTCATACCTGCGGCGAGGACGTCGGAGATGGATCGTTCTATCTGGGTTTCGGGGACGGCGAGTCCGAGTGCGCAGTGGGCCTGTGGGTCGACATCGACGAGGAGGGTGCGGTGTCCTTTGGCGGCGAGGACGGCGGCGAGGTTGATGGAGACGGTGGTTTTGCCGCATCCGCCTTTTTGGTTGATGACCGAGATGGTCCGCACGGTTGAGTCCTCTATGCCGGTTGTTTCCGCGTTCTGCAGGGGTGCGGTTTTGGGCGGCGTGAGTCTGTCGGCGATCTGGTATGCCGACCGTTGTTCATGGTTATCGGGGTGTGGTTTTGCTGCGCTTGAAAAAGTGGGCGGTTTTCATTTGTTTGAGTTGCGTTATTCGCGGACGTTGCTCGGTTTAGACTGTGGGGGTGTGTGCATCAGGTTCGGCAGCGCGTTTGATTCTGGCGAGCCGTTCGCCTCGGCGGGCGGGATTGCTGCGCGAGGCGGGCGTGAATTTTGTTCAGCATGTTCCTGCTTTCGCTGATCCGGCGGAACCGGTGGTGGAGGCGGGTCGATCGGCGGCGTCGGTGGTTGCTGATCTGGCGGAGGCGAAGGGGCGGAGCGTGCTGGATGAGGTGGGGGCGGGGCGGTGGGTGCTGGCTTCGGACACGGTGTGCGTGGATGAGGGTGGTGGGTTGGTGGGGACGCCTGAGTCGCCGGAACGGGCGTTGGCGATGCTTCGGGGGTTTGTGAACAGCGATCATGCGGTGGTGACGGGGGTGGCATTGTTTGATGAGGCGGGTGCGTTGCGGTCGTCCTGGGCGGATCGTGCGGTGGTTCGCTGGGGGGCGATTGAGGAGGGGGTGTTGGCGGCTTATGTGGCGGGTGGCGGCTGGGCGGGCAAGGCGGGCGGGTACAACCTGTTCGAGCGGCAGGCGGCGGGGTGGCCTATCGAGGTCGATGGTGATCCGACGACGGTGGTGGGTCTGCCGATGGAGCGTTTGGTGGTGGAGCTGCGTGGTTATGGATTGGTTGGGGATGCGGGGGGCGGGGGGGGTGGCGGATGAGCCGTTGGATCGAGGGTGTGATGTCGGGCGATCGGGTGGGAGGTGTGGCGGCGGCGGCGCGGCTGGGGTTGGGGCTGGCGGAGCCGTTTTACCGGTGGGGGGTGACGCGGCGGAACCGGGCGTATGACCGGGGAGCGCGGGAGGTGGTGGATCTTGGGCGGCCGGTGGTGTCGGTGGGGAATCTGACGACGGGCGGGACGGGCAAGACGCCGATGGTGGTGGAGGTGGTGCGAAGACTGCAACGAATGGGGAAGCGGCCGGCGGTGCTGCTGCGGGGTTATGGCTCGGAGCTGCGTAGTGATGGTGAGGGGAGCATCGGATCGCCGCGGGCGATGGGGTCGGACGAGGCGCGGGTGTATGCGGCGGAGCTGCCTGGGGTGATGGTGGCTGCGGACCCTGATCGGGTGCGGTCGGCGCGGTGGGTGTTGGCGGAGGATGCGGGGGTGGAGGTTTTTGTTCTGGATGATGGGTTCCAGCATCGGCGGGTGAGGCGGGAATTGGATCTGGTGCTGGTGGATGCGATGAATCCGTGGGGTTTTGGGCACTTGCTGCCTAGGGGGTTGTTGCGGGAGCCGGTGGAAGGGCTTGCGCGGGCGGATGGGGTGGTGGTGACGCGAGCGGATCGGGTGGATGAGGCGAAGGTCGCAGAGGTTGAGGCGGAGGTGAAGCGGTTGGCGGGGGAGGTGGTGGTGTCGCGGAGCGCATCGGCGTGGCGGGGGTATCGGGGGGTGGGGGATGAGGTGATGGGTGAGCAGGCGTTGCGGGGCAAGCGGGTGTATGTGGCGACGGGGCTGGGGAATCCGGGTGCGATGGTGTCGATGGCTCGGGAGGCGGTGGGTGAGGCGGGGGCGGTGGTGGGTGAGCACTTGTTTGGGGATCACCACGATTTTTCTGAGGGGGATGTGCGGGAGGTGGCGACGTCGGCGGAGCGGGCGGGTGCGGATGTGGTGCTGACGACCGAGAAGGATTGGGTGAAGCTGCGGTCGTTGGTGACAGGTGAGGGGTTGGCGTGGTGGCGGCCGGTGCTGGAGACGGGCTGGGTTCGGGGGGAGGCGGGTATCGATAGACTCTTGCGGGGGCTTTTTGAGGGACGGCGAGTATGAATGGTCGGGCGCTACTGGATCGGTTGGATGGGTGGCGGGTGTGTCGGGTGCTGGTGGTGGGGGATTACATGCTGGACCGGTACACGTATGGGAATGCGGATCGGTTGTCGCCTGATGCGCCGGTGCCGGTGCTGGCGGTGGATCGGATGGAGGATCGACCGGGGGGGGCATCGAATGTTTGTCGTCAGCTGGCGGCGCTTCGTTGTGAGGTAACGGCGCTGGGTGTGGTGGGTGAGGATGATGCTGGCAAGGCTTTGAAGCTGGCGCTTCGTGAGTGTGGGGTCAATGATCGTGGGTTGGTGGCGTGTGAGGGTCGGCCGACGACGGTGAAGCACAGTTTGATTGGGCTGGCGCAGCATCGTCACCCGCAGAAGATGTTTCGGCTGGATACGGAGGAGAAGTCGGCGATCGATGCGGGGACGGAGGAGGCTGTGCTCTTGGCGGTGGAGGGGTTGCTCGGTGAGGCGGATGTGGTTTGTCTGGAGGATTACGACAAGGGGGTGATGACGGAGCGGGTTTGCCGGGGGGTGATTGAGCGGGCGAAGGCGAAGGGGCTGGAGGTGCTGGTGGACCCGGCGGCGATCGGGGATTACGGGAAGTATCGGGGGGCGACGGTGGTGACGCCTAACCGGACGGAGGCGGAGCGGGCGACGGGGTTGTCGACGTTGGGTGAGGGTCGGGTGGAGGCGGTGGCGGATCGGTTGTTTGAGGATCTGGGGTTGGAGGCGGTGGTGTTGACGTTGGATAAGCAGGGGGCGCTGCTGCGGACGGAGACGGGTGGGCATGAGTGGGTGGCGACGGTGGCGCGGTCGGTCTACGACGTGACGGGTGCGGGGGATGTGGTGTTGGCGATGCTGGCGGCGGCGCGCGGGAACGGTTGTGGCTGGCGGGAGGCGGTGGAGCTGGCGAATCTGGCGGCGGGTCTGGAGGTGGAGCGGTTTGGGGTGGTGCCGATTGAATTGGATGAGGTGTTGCTGCAGGTGCTGAGTCAGCAGAAGGAGTCTCTAGGGAAAGTCAGGTCGATGGAGGCGTTGCTGCCTGAGTTGGCGGCACATCGTCGGGCGGGGAAGCGGGTGGCGATGACAAACGGGTGTTTCGACATTCTGCACGCGGGGCATGTGGCGTATCTGCGGGAGGCGCGGCAGGCGGGGGACCTGCTGGTGGTGGCGGTGAATGATGATGGTTCGATTCATCGGCTCAAGGGGGAGGGGCGGCCGGTGAATGCGGAGGCGGATCGGGTGCTGGTGTTGAGTGAGCTAGAGAGTGTGGACTATGTGGTGGTGTTTGATCGGGACACGCCAACGCATCTGATTGAGGCGATCCGGCCTGAGGTGTTGGTGAAGGGGGCGGATTATTCGCGGGATCAGGTGGTGGGTCATGAGGTGGTGGATGGGTATGGCGGGGAGATCGTGCTGGTGGGTCTGCGGGAGGGATTGAGCACGACGAATCTGATTCGGAAGATGTCGGGGGATCAGGGTTAGGCGTTGTTGGCAGGGGAGCGGGTGGCTTCGGCCATGAGAAGGGCGGCGGCGGTGGAGGCGTTCAGAGAATCCGCCCCCCCCACTCCTGTTTGATCGGATGTGGTCTTCATGGGGATGGTGACTCTGGTGCCGTTGGCCTGGTCGATGGCGGCGAGGGTTTGGGGGGTGAGGCCGGTGTCTTCGGGTCCGATGAGGATGGCGAGGGGCGGGGTGTAGGTGAGGGTGCGGTAGTCGGTGGACGCCTGGACTTCGGCGGCGAGGAGTTGGTGGTGGGTCTGGGTGAGCCAGAGGTGGAGTTCGTCCATGGTGTGGTGGAGGATGGGGAGGGAGAAGACGGCGCCGGTGGAGGTGCGGATGGCGTTGGGGTTGAAGGGGTCGACGGTGTCGCCGGCTGAGAGGATGAGGTCGAAGCCGAAGGCGGCGGCGGTGCGGGCCATGGCGCCGAGGTTGCCGGGTTTGGCGGTGCCGACGGCGACGAGGATGCGGTTGGCGGTGGTGAGGAGGGAGGCATCCCAAGCGGGGCGTTCGACGATGGCGAGGAGACCTTCGGGCTGGTCGTGGTAGGTGAGTTTTTTGAGGAGGGGTGTGGGGAGGAGCGCAATGTCGAGATCGGCGGGGAGGGTCGGGAGTTGGGCGAGGTGGGATTCTTTGTCGATGAGGAGGGTTTCGAGTTTGAGGCCGGCGGCGAGGGCGCGGGAGATTTCGCGATGGCCTTCGGCGAGGAAGACGTTTTCTTTGCGTTGGCGCGCGGGTTTGCGGAGGAGGGCGGTGCGTTTAAGGAGGGGGTTGGTGGGGGAGGTGATGGGGCGGGGCATGGGGGTAGGATAAGAGTTAATGAAGCGAAGTAGATGGCATGTCATTGGTCTCGCGGGCAGTTTGCTTTTACTGGTCGTTTCTGTGGTCTTCCTGATATCGAAGCTGCCGTTGTCTGGGAGCCCTCATAGCATTCAAGCCCACTTTGATAGCTTCTATCTTTTTGGCGATCTCTCAGACGATGTTGAGGTCATTGAGGATTCGTCTGCTTACTTGATCGCCAGAGATAACTGTTATTCGTTTTTGCTCGAGATGCAACAGAACGAGCTTGCTACGCTGCTCACGCCCCGTCATGACGCGGTTGAAGTAGCGCTGTTCGCAGGCGGTTATCCCGAAGATTGGCCTGTGCTTTCTAGAGGTATGGCACGTATTTTTCGGCAGGCGGACGAGATCTATGAACTGAGAGGAGGTTCAGCCTTCTCTCTCGTCGCATATGTGCCTGTCGAGTCTGGGTATCGCGTAGCTATTGTTGTCTGTGAACTCTGACGTCACTTTCGAAAATGTGTCATGTCACGATCATCGGTTCTGTGGGCACGCGGCGTGCCCACAGCCACCCGCGGTTGTTGTTGATCGGTAGATTATGAAGGGTCCACGACGTGTCAAAGGGTTCCACACTTCGGGACGAGGTGTGGAACCCGAGCACACTTGGACTGACTTTCGGTCTGCGAAAGTGTGGTAGCTCATTCGTAGAGAAGGAGCGAAACTTAGATTTTTGCGGTTGCCTGCTTGAGGGTGTCTTTGAGGATGGGGTTGAGCCAGGGTTGGGAGGCGGACCAGTTGAGGCCTTGTTTGAGTTGGTTGTCGGGGAGGGTGGTGATGCGGGTTTGGTTTTTGTCGAGGGCGGCGGCGATGGTGAGGTAGTAGAGGGTGACGGCGAGTTCGCGGGGGAGGGCGGCGTCGCGTCGGTTCATGAGGGATTTGGCGAAGGCTTTGACGAGGTCGAGGAGTTCTTTGGGGGGCTTGGGGTGGGTGAGGAGGTCGCTGAAGGTTTCGATGGGGGGAGTAGCTTTGAGGGCGATGCCTTTGGCGTGGGCGGCGGAGCCGGGGTCGAAGTCGGAGAGGTCGAGGAGGAGGGGGCTGTTGAGCTGGTGCTTGAAGATTTTGCCGAGGTCGTCGGCGGTCCAAGTGTGGCCTTCGAGGGGGTCGAGGGCGATCATGTCGGCGAGCTTGGTGGGGTTGGTGGTGTAGTCGGTGTCTTCGAGCATGCCTCGTCCCTTTTCCGGCCGGGTTGTCGTTCGCTGGCGGAGGGTATGGATGGCCAGCGGGTGTTGAAAGCGGAGCCGCGTGACGGTTTGGGCGCTTTGCGTGGTACTGGTTGTCGGTCGGCCGGGTGGAATCGCTTGCGTTTGCGGCCTTGGTATAGAGGTTACGCTATTGGTCGACGGGTTCTGCGCCGGCCAGGAGTTCTCGGAGTTCTTCGATTTCGCGGTCGATGTCGTCGTCGGATTCGACGTAGGCTCGGACGACCTCGCGGAGCTGGCGGACGAAGAGTCTTTTGGCGGTGATGAGGGCGTTGGAGGCCTGCATGGGGGTTCGGAAGTTGAATTTCTGGACGAGGGTGTCGTAGTCGACGGGCTCGACGCCCTGGAGCGTGGGTTTGAGGACACGGAGTTCGAGGATTCCCCAGAGGTCGGGTCGTTTGGTGGCGACGCATTGGTCGCGGACGCGTTCGACGGCCTGATCGAGGACGAGCCGGGCCCATTCGATCTCGAAGGATCGGACGTGGTCGTCGGGGACGGCTCCGAGGTGTTCGGCGCCCTCGTCGTCGATGGACCGGATGCCTCCCCCGCCTCCGCCTGGGCCGCCGGTGCCGTTTTGTCCGGCGGGTCCGGGAGAGCGTTTGGCGGCTTTTTCGGCTCGTTTGACGGAGATGACGTAGTTGTTGAGGGCGGTGAGGAGGAGGGTTCGGAACTTGCCGCGGGCCTGGTCGGCTTTGGCGAGGAGGTTGCGTTCGATGACTTTGTCGGTGATGAAGCCCTGGAGGAGTTCATCGGCTTCGTCGGAGCGGTAGCGTTTGCGGTAGATCAGGTGGGATCGGAGGGCGGGGAGGTAGATGGAGAGGAGGTGGTTGAGGGCTTCGCGGGCGCGGTCGCCAGCGCCGGAGGCCTCGCCGATGAGTGACCATTGGGTGGCGGGGAAGTCGGCTCGGGTTGTGGTGGTTCGGCGCATGCCTGTCCCTCAGGGTCCTCTGCCTATCGTTCAATCGTAGCAGACCGGGGAGGCTCATAGAAGACCTATAAGACATGAGGGTTGTGTTTGGGGCGAACAGGGGGTCGCTTGGGAGACGTAGGGAGGGGATGATGGTTTTTTCCTGATAGGAGTTTTCGATGGCTGATTCTGCAGTGGATGTGGCGGAGGGGTCGGTTTCGGGGTCAGCAGGGGCGAAGCGGCCTCAGCGCCGGGTCTGGCGGTGGCTGGTGGGTGGATTGGGAGGGGTGGTTGTGTTGTTGATCGTGCTGGTGGCTTTGCTGCCTGCGATTGCGAGTTCGGGGTGGGTGCGGGGGCTGGTGCTGGGACAGGTGAACGGGACGATTCCGGGTCAGGTGCATGTCGACTCTTGGTCGGTGGGGTGGTTTTCGGAGGCGGTGGTGGAGGGGGTGTCGCTGGTGGATGCGGATGGCGTGATGGTGTTTGAAATGGAGCGGGTGGATGCGGGGGAGGTGACGGTGTGGGGGCTGCTTCGGGACTGGGAGCGGTTTGGGAAGGTGGCGGTGGTGCGGCCTCGGCTGGAGGTGGTGCGGGGTGCGGATGGGGTGACGAATGTGGAGCGGGCGTTGGGGTTGGTGGGTGGTTCTTCGGGCGGTGGGGGATCAGGGACTGGCGCTGGGGCTGGATCGACGGGAGGCGGGGGAGTGCCGATGGTGGGAGTGCCGTTTGGGGTTCGGGGTGAGGTGGAGGTGGTGGAGGGTGAGGTGCGGGTGGTGGATGAGGGGTTGGGGGTAGAGCACGTGGTTGGCTTTGAGGCTGGTTTTGCGCTTGAGACGCTTGACGATGTTCATCTCTGGCTGGCTTCGCCGGTGGGTTACGGGGAGGTTGAGGATGAGACGGCGTCGGGTTTGTTCGCTTCGTTGCAGGGCAGCCAGTGGGTGGCTCCTGATGGGCGGTTGACGTTGGGGACGGGTCAGTTGACGGGTCAGGCAAAGCTGAAGCGGTTTCCGAGTGAAGTGGTTGATGCCATCCTGGGGCGGCGGGATGTGTCGGAGCTTTTGGGTGAAGTGATCACGCTTGGATTTGGTGGGCATTGGCGTGATGAAGCGGGGCAGGTGATGGCTTTTGTTGAGAGTGAGCGGGTGCAGGCGGATCTGGATCTGGCTTATGCGGGGGGTGTGGTGGCGATTGAGGCGGGGGAGGTGCTGCGTTGGGTGGTGGCTCCAGAGACGCTGGCGCGGTTGCAGGAAGGGGTTGCGGAGCCGTTGGTGGTTGGGCAGTCGGTGGAGGTGGTGGTGGTTTCTGATGGTGGGGAGGTGGGTGTGGATCAGAGCGGACGGGTTGGTTTGCAGTTGCGCGTGGCGGGTCTGGATGGTGCGGGCAGTGTTGTGCCGGTGGTGCTTCGGCATGCGTCGCTGCGTGCTCCTTTGGCGGTTGGTGGGTTGACGGCTGATCTGGGTCTGACGGGGACTTCTCTTGAGGATGCACTCCTGCGGGTGGATCTGGCTGAGGCTTCGATTCGTTATGGCGAGGAGGTGGTGCCGTTGGGTGCGGCGCGGGCGGGGGTTCGGTTGAGTGGGCGGTCGGTTGTGTTGGAGGATGTGGGGTTGGGGTTCACGACGGGTGGCGAGATCGGGTTGGCGGGGCATGTGGGGTTGGATGATCCGATGGCGGGTTCGTTGGTGGTGACGGCGGAGGGGGTGGATTTGCAGCCGTTAGCGTTGGCGGCGGTGGGGCGTGAGAGTTTCGTGTCGCGGACGGCGGGGGTGATGGACGCGGAGGTTCGGTTGGAGGGGCCGTTGGCGCGGGTGATGACGGAGGCTGGAGGCTGGGGGACGGTGACGGTTCGGGATGGGAATCTGGCGCCGTTGCCGGTGTTGTCGGAGGTGTTGGGGGTGGCGCTGGATTCGCCTTTGGATCTGGAGGAGCTGCTGGGGAGTGATGAGCTGGTGGATACGGCGGATGTGGCGTTTACGCTTGTTGGGGATCGGGTGCGGCTGGACGAGGTACGGATTGAGACGGAGCAGGCGTCGGTGGAGGCGCGGGGTGAGGTGACGTTTTTGCAGGAGCTGGATGCGTTGGTGTCGGTTCGGCTGACGAAGGCGGATGAGGCGATCTCGGGGGCGATCGATGATGAGATCGATCGGGCTGCGCGTCGGGTGGGGGGTGATCTGGGGGCGCTGCTGGGGGTGTTGGGGCGTGAGGTTCGTCGGGATGTGCAGGAGCGGGTGGCGGAGGAGTTGGCGGACTTTCGGGTGACGGGGACGGTGGAGGCGCCGGTGGTGAGAAGGCGGTAGGGGTGGTTAGCGGAAGAGTCTTTTGGCGAAGCAGAAGGTGTTGGCTCTGCGTTCGTTGTAGTTGTCGTCGTTGGGGTCGATGGAGGTGATCTGGACGCCGCCTGAGGCGGACTCGATGTATTGGCCGGAGCCGAGGTAGATGCCGACGTGGTTGATGCGGCCACGGGATCCGAGGAAGAGCATGAGGTCGCCTCGGCGCATGGTTTCGCGGTGCCATCGGGTGGCGGAGAGCGAGCCGACGGTGCCCTGCATGTCGGCGTCTCTGGGGAGGAGGACGCCTTGGGCGCGGTGGACGGTCTGGACGAAGCCGGAGCAGTCGAGACCGTCGGAGGCGATGCCGCCCCAGACGTAGGGGACGCCAAGGAGTTCCATGCCGGCGGCGATGGCGGCCTCGGAGCGTGGGTCGGGTTCGTTGGGGTGGATGTCGATGGCGTCGAGGGGGAGTTCTGCGTGTGAGCCGTCGGGTAGTTCGACGGTGACCTTGTCGGCTGACTGGTGGGCGATGGGGAGTGAGGCGCCGAGTCGGATCTTGAGGTCGTGGTGCTGGTGGTCACGGGTGAGGACGGCCTGGTCGCGGCCGCGCCAGGCGTTGAAGCGGTCGGCCTTGACGGGTGTGACGTCGGCGGCGGCGACGTAGCCGAGGTAGCCGTCGGGTCCGTGGACGAGGAGATGGTCGTTGTCGGCGGGGGCTAGGACGAAGATGGGGTCGGCGAAGACGGTCTGGGTGACGGTTTCGCGGGGGCCCTCGGGCTTGGAGTAGATGAAGGTGTGTTCGGCGTGGACGATGGCGAACTTGTGGTCGCCAAGGGCGGGGTCGGGGACGAGTTGGATTTCGTTGTCGATCTGGTCGAAGCCCATGTAGCCAAGCATTTTGTGGACTGCCGTTCTGTGTTCGTGGTATTCGACGTGTCCTTCGAGGAGGACGATGCCGGTGGGTTCGTCGTAGGTGGCCTGGACGTCGAAGTGGAAGAGCCTGGGGTCGCCGACGAACCGGGTTTTGAAGTGGTGGATATAGACGTCGAGCCGGGCGGGGTCGCCTTGCATAGAGGGTTCGACGTGGGAGATGGCGTCTTCGAAGACGCGTTGTTCGCGGGATTTGCCGTCGGTGGATCCGACGACGAGTCCGCGTCGGATTTCGCCGGCCTGGACGTTGACTTCATCGACGTCTGGTTCGGGTGTCGGCGGGTTGGAGGCGTGCAGCGGGGTGGTCATCGTGAGGGTCCAGAGGCAGAGAAAAAAGGCTGTGCGGTATCTGTATCGGCTCATGGCATCGGGCTCTCGTCTTGATTTGGCGTGGGCGGCCGGTGCTTGGATCGTATGCGTGCTTATGTCGGCTCGTCGGTGGCGGGTGTGAGTCGAGCGATGTAAGCGCATCGGCCCATGATGGAGGTGAGGTCGAGTTGGTAGGGCTGGCCCTCGGCGAGATGCTGGAGGTATTGGAGCATCTCGGGTCGGTGGACGACGTGGAAGAGGCGGAGCCATCGGGTGAGTGTCCAGCGGAAGGCGGCGGGGAGGTCCTGCTGGTCCCAGAAGTCGACGGCGTAGAGGCTGCGGCCGGGGGCGAGGTGGTTGAGGGCTGCGTCGATGGACTCTTTCCATGGCGGGATCATGGAGAGGGAGTAGGAGAAGAAGGGGACGTCGAAGGGTTTGTCGAGGCCGAACATGTCGGCGGAGAGTTCCTGGGCGAGTCCCTGTTTGACGGTGATGCGGTCCTGGAGTCCGGCGGCGCGGATGTTGGATCGCGCGGTGATGAGCATCTGCTCGGAGGCATCGACGCCATAGAGCTTGATGTCGGGCCGGAGTTTGGCGAGCTTGATGAGGTTGCGTGCGGTGCCGCAGCCGATTTCGAGAGCGGTGTCGCCTGGGTGGGTTTCGAGCTGGTAGAGGAGCTGGTCGCGGCCGAAGAGGTAGAACTTTCGGCTGGCGTCGTAGACGTGTCGGGTGTAGCGGTACATGCGGTCCATCGCGCGAGCGGGGTCGTGGTCGTGCGAGGGCTGCGTGGGTTGGGTCGCTGCGTTGGTCACGGTCTCTAGCTGGTTTTCTCGTAGATGTGGAACCCGCCGTATATGGCGGAGCGGTCCTGCTTGAAGAGCTCGGCGGCCTGGTCGCGGTGGGCGGTGAATCGCGCGAGGAGTTCTTCGGGGAGGCCTTTTTCGAGGGGCGAGAGGGTGGAGGCGGTCCTGAAGACGATGTGTGCGCCGACGGGGGCGACGCGGGCGATTTCGGTCCAGAGTTCGGTGAGGACGGCGGGGGGCATCCAGTCCTGGGAGTCGAGGAAGACGAAGCGATCGATGCCGCCGGGCTCTTCCTGGTTGAGCTGGTGGGTGAGGGAGGTGACGTGGGTTTCGACGCGGGGTGCCATCTCGCGGATGGTGTCGAAGTTCTCGGCCTTGAGGTAGTCGGGGATGCCTGCGCGTTCTTCGCGGTCGTAGCGCCTGGAGACGGCCTGCCAGGCGAAGTAGTTGTCCTTAATGGGAAAGTCGCAGAGGAGTTTGCGGGCGCGTTCTCGGTAGAGGTCGATGACCTGGCCGTCGCATTCTTCCATCATGGCGTCGTGCTGGTGGGGCGGGATCCCCAGAGAGAAGCCGACGAGGGGGACCTTGCCGATGAAGCGGACGAGTTTTCGGTTGAAGAAGGGGTCGATGTGTTTGTCGAAGTACTCGCGTTGTTCTTCGACGGAGTTGAGTTCGAGGAGCTTGGCGGGGTCCATCTTGGTGAAGTGGCTGAGCGCGTGGGTGACGCGGAGCAGCAGGCCGAGCTTGGACTGGTTGTAGAAGTTCTTGCCGAAGTACTCGATGCGTGGCTTGCGGAAGGGGCCTGTGAGCTTGGGTCGTCTTTCCCAGTAGGCGCGGGTGCCGGCGTCGAGGTGTTCTTTGATGTGGGTGTGGTAGGCCTGGACGTTGGACTTGGTGTCGCCACAGCCGAAGAACTGGAAGAAGGATTCGTGATCGGGGAGGTGCTGGACGGCGGTGAGTTTCAGCCGTGTGAGGTACATGTGGTGGCGGTTGAGGTCGACGGCGACGATGCGTTGGGGCTTGGCGACGAGGTAGTTGAGGACGTTGCAGCCGCCAGAGGAGATCTGGAGGATTTTGGAGTCGTCGGGCTGGACCTGAAGGGCTTCGAGGTCGACGCGGGGGTCTTCCCAGATCTGGTTGTAGACAAAGCCGCCGAACCAGGCGGTGAAGAGTCGTTCGTTTAAGCCTTTTCGTGACAGCAGTTTGTTCTGATGGACCGCTGGCTTGAGGAAGGTCTTGGGTGCGGGTTCGACGTAGGTGGCGGCTCGGCTCATCCACGGCTCCAGGGGGACGTTGTGTCCCGGGGTGGGCGCAGGGGTTGCGCTTTTCGGATCGCGGATTCTAGTCGAAGGGCCTGATTAGGCCAAGCTGCGGATGTGGCGGCTTAGGGAAGCTGCTGATGCGGGTTTGCCGGGGGTTTATTTTCTTATGGCTCCGAGTCCGAAGAGTTTTCGTCGGCGTTTGTTGGCGTCGGAGGTGATGGCGGTGGCGGATGCCTGTTCGGCGCGTTCGACGGCAATCCAGGCTTTGGGGGCGATGCTGTGGACGGCATCCTGGTAGGCGGGGAGGTCGGTTCGGCGGACGATGGAGAAGCCGATTTCGACGGGGCCGTCCTGGCCGGTGCCTTCGACGCGGGTGACGCGGAAGCCTTTTTCGCGGAGGGCCCGGCAGAGGTTGATGGAGGTATCGCGGTTGATGACGCGGACGAGTCGGATGCCGAGGGCGATCCATTCTTCGATGTAGATGCCAAGGATGGTGCCTGCGGCGAAGCCACCGGCGTAGAAGACGAGAATGATGGGGTTGGAGAGGTTGGTGACAAGCCCGCCGACAGCGAGGGCCCAGATGGCGACTTCGATGAAGCCGATGAAGGCGGAGATCCAGCGGCGTCCGGCGATGACGAGGATCATCCGGATGGTGCCGAGGGAGACGTCGGCGACGCGGGCTAAGAAGATGAGCAGTGGCAGGTACCAGGCGAAGTCTGCGGCGGTTTCCATGTGTGTGTTCTACACCTGCGGCGATGGCAAGGTGGGTGAGATGTGTAAGGATTTTTGAGGGGGTGGTCAGGCGGTGGTGAAGGGGTCTGGTTCGGAGAGGTGGTGGTGACTACGGAGGCGGGCGACGAGGCCCTGAGTGGGTGCGAAGACCCAGACTAGCGTGAAGATAAGTCCGGCGGCGAGGGCCATCATGCCTGCGGTAGAGGTGCCGGTGAAGCCAAACCATGTCGGGACCGTGATGGCGAGCGTGTGGCCGAGGACGGCAGAGGCTGCGGCGATCACAAGGCTGATGAGGAGCATGATGGGGAGTCGGCGGGTGAGCAGGAAGGCGGCGGCGGGCGGGACGATGAGCATGGCGATGACGATGATGCTGCCGACGGCTTCGAAGGAGGCGACGGTGGTGATGGCGGTGAGTGTCATCAGTAGGTAGTGCATGGCCGTGGCCGGGACGCCTAGCGTGGTGGCGAGCTCTGGGTCGAAGGAGCTGAGGCGGAGTTCCTTGAAGAAGAGGACGATGACGGCGAGGTTGAGGAGCAGAACCGTGCCGAGGGTGACGGCGGCGCGGGGGATGTCGAGGGTGGTGTTGGCGAGGGTCAGGGTGTAGGTGTCGAGGGGGGTGAACTCGATGGCTCCGTAGAGGACGCAGCCGGGGTCGAGGTCGACGGTGTCGGCGGCCTGGACAAGGAGGAGGAGTCCGAGGGCGAAGAGGGTGGTGAAGACGACGCCCATGGCGGCCCCGCGATCGACCTGTCCGAACCTGCTGATCCACTGGGTGAAGACGGCGGTGAGGATGCCGACGATGGCGGCGCCGAGGAACATGCCGAAGCTGGCGCGGCTGCCGGTGACGATGAAGGCGATGGCGAGGCCGGGGAGGACGGCGTGGCTGATGGCGTCGCCCATCATGCTCATCTGCCGGAGGACGAGGAAGCAGCCGGGCAGGGCGCAGGCCATGGCGCAGAGGGCTCCGACGATGACGATCCAGGTGTCGATCGGGAGCCAACTCATGGTTTGCCTTCGGTTGGTTGAGGTGGCGAGAGTTCGTGCGGGCTGGGGGGGATGTTGAGTGGGCTGGCGAGTGACTGGAGGTTGGTTTCGAGCTTGCGGACGAGGTCGGGTCCGAGGACGTGCTCGACCATGTCGGCGTCGCGGTCGACGTGGGAGGGGGCGATGTCGGCGTGGTGGATGAGGAAGAGTTCCCAGAGTCGGTGGTTGCGGGTGATGCGTGCGGCTTCGCCGAAGCCGGATTCGGAGAGTCGTAGGGATCGGCGGTCGAGGGTTTCGATGTGGTCTTCGCGCCGGGCGGTGCGGATGAGCTTGCGGAGTTCGCCGGGTGCCCAGGCGCGTTGGGTGCGGAGATCATCGAGGGCGATGGGGAGGTTGGGGACGCGATCGGTTTCGGGGTGTCTGCGGGATTCGAGGAGTTCGAAGGCTGCACGGAGGAGGTGCTGGCGGCCGATCTTCCTGCGTAGGTGGATGTGCCGGGCGACACGAACGAGCACGCCACGGGCGGGTCCGAAGGTCATGCTGATGGCGAAGAAGGCGGCGGCGACGAGGACGATGATGGCTCCGGCGGGGAGTTTGGGAACGAGTGCGCTGAGGGAGGCGCCGACCCAGCCGGAGGCGGCCCCGAGCGCCCCGGCGATGAGGAGCATGTGCCTGAGGTTGTGGGTCCAGAAGCGTGCGGCGGCGGCGGGGGTGATGAGCAATGCGATGATGAGGATGAGGCCGACGGCCTGGAGTCCGATGACGGTGACGGCGGCGACGAGCCCGAGCATGAGCAGGTCGAGGGCGCGGACGGGCCAGCCCTGGCTGGCGGCGTAGGGTTCATCGAAGGCGAGGAGGGTGAACTCTTTGAGGAGGAGGAGGCTGGCGATGACCACGGCGGCGGCGACGGCGGCGATGAGGATGAAGTCGGTGAGTACCATCGAGGCGGTCTTGCCGTAGATGAAGGATTCGAGGCCTGCGGCGGAGCCCTGGGGCATGGCCTGGGCCATGCCGAGGATGGCGACGCCTATGCCGAAGAAGACGGAGAGGACGATGCCCATGGCGGCGTCGTCTTTGAGTCGGGTGGTGTCTCGGATGGCGAGGACGACGGCGACGCCAAGGATGCCGGTGAGTGCGGCTCCGAGGAGGAGGATGGGTAGGTTTTTCCCGGACCCGCCAAGCAGGACCATGAGCATGAAGCAGAGCCCGATGCCTGGGAGGGTGGCGTGGGAGAGGGCGTCACCCATGAGTGATCGTTCGCGGAGGAGGAGGAATGAGCCGATGCAGCCGGAGGCGAGTCCGAGCAGGGCGGTGCTGAGGACGACGAGTCGGGTGTTGTAGTCTTCGAGCAGGAGGACGCGGAGGATGCCTGACAGGGATAATGCGTCGCTGGTTGCTGCCACGGCGGCGGCCCCGGAGGTTTCGGCGAGGATGGCGAGGATCATGGGGCGGGCTTAGTTCGCTGAGACGCGGACGGCTTCGGTGGCCTGGTCGAGGAGGGTGAGTTGCCCGCCGTAGGTCTTGCGGAGGTTGTCGGTGGTAAAGACTTCGCGGGTGGGTCCGACGGCGACGACACGCATGTTGAGCAGGACGGTGTGGTCGAAGTACTGGGTGACGGTGGCGAGGTCGTGGTGGACGACGAGGCAGGTGCCGCCTCGTTGCCGGAGTTCGCGGAGGAGTTCGACGATGGCGAGTTCGGTGGCGGCGTCGACGGCGGCGAAGGGTTCGTCCATGAAATAGAGGTCGGCCTGCTGGACGAGGGCTCGGGCGAGGAAGACGCGTTGTTGTTGTCCGCCTGAGAGCTGGCTGATCTGGCGGTTGGCGAGGTGGTGGACGCCGACGCGTTCCATGGCTTCGAGGGCCTGGGTTTTTTGTTGTTTGCCGACGCGGCGGAACCAGCCGAGTTGGCCGTAGGTGCCCATGGCGACGACATCGAGGGCGGAGACGGGGAAGTCCCAGTCGACGGATTCTCTTTGGGGGACGTAGCCGACGCGGGCGCGTTGTTGCTGATAGGGCTTGCCGTAGACCGAGACGGCGCCGGAGGCTTTGGGGACGAGGTCGAGGCAGGCTTTGATAAGGGTGGATTTGCCGGCACCGTTGGGCCCGATGACGCCGACGAGGGCGGCTTCGGGGATATCGAGGTCGACGTCCCAGAGGACGGGCTTGCGGTGGTAGGCGACGGTGAGGTCGTGGATAGCGAGCGGGAGTTCGGGCGGGTGCTCGTGTCCGGCGGCGGCTTTTTCGGGTTGGTGGAGGTGGATGGGTGTCATGGGGTAGCTGTTATGGTCTGGTTGAGCTTGCCCTGGAAGCCGGTTTCGGGGGCGGACCCGCCTAGGGCTCTTGTGATGGTGGTGACGTTGTGGTCGATCATGCCGATGTAGGTGCCTTCGTAGGTGCCGGGTTGGCCCATGGCGTCGGAGAAGAGTGAGCCGCCGATGACGAGTTGGTGGCCGGCGGCGTGGGCACCTTCGACGAGGGCGCGGACGTTCTTGTCGGCGACGGAGGTTTCGACGAAGACGGCGGGGATGTTGTCGTTGACGATGCGTTGGATGAGTCGTTCGAGGTCGAGGAGTCCGGCTTCGGATTCGGTGGAGATGCCCTGGATGCCGAGGACTTCGAGGTTGTAGGCGCGGCCGAGGTAGCCGAAGGCATCGTGCGCGGTGACGAGGACGCGTTGGTTTTCGGGGATGGTGGCCATGGTGTCGCGGGCGTAGGTGTCGAGGGCTCGGAGCTGTTCGAGATAGGTTTCGAGGTTGGCCTGGTAGGTCTCGGCGCCCTGGGGATCGTGTTCGGTGAGGGCGGTGGCAATGACTTCGGCAGCGCGCATCCAGCCGGCGACGTCCATCCAGACGTGGGGGTCGTGGTGCTGCTCTGCGTCGATGATGAGGTAGTCGGACTGTTCGAAGAGGGTTTCGGTCACGGGGTAGACGGTTTTGCCGGAGCGGGCGAGGCGGACGAGAACGTCGCCCATCTTGCCTTCGAGCATGAGGCCGTTGTAGAGGATGACATCGGCTTCCTGGAAGCGGGCGACGTCGGCTCGGGTGGGTTTGTAAAGGTGGGGGTCGACGCCTTCACCGATGATGTTTGTGACGGTGGCGCGGTCGCCGGCGATGTTGCGGGCGACGTCGGCGACCATGGCGATGGTGGTGACGATGCGGTAGGAGCCCGTGTCGGCGGCGGGCTCTTCGGCGGGTCGGCAGCCGGTGAGCAGGAGGCCTGCGAAGAGGGCCAGGGCCAGGATTAATTTTGACACATCAAAATGCTGCATTTGATTTATCCTAGGTTTTTTGGTCTGTTTAATCAACGCGTGGGCGGAGTCCTGTGCGGACACGGATCATACGGGCAGCGATGACCTTCGTCTTGATTTTGATTCATCAAAATGTATGCTGGGCTGATGGCGACCAGCACGGCAGAGAACTATCTCAAAGCGATTCATGGCCTGTCGCAGGGGGCCGCGGGTGGGCGTGTCTCGACAGGGGACTTGGCGGATCGGCTGGGGGTGACGCCTGGCACGGCGACGACGATGATGAAGCATCTGGCGGAGCAGGGGCTGGTGGGGTATCGGCCGCGAGCGGGGGTGAAGCTGTCTCGGGCGGGTCAGGCGGTGGCGCTGGATGTCTTGCGGCGACATCGGCTGGTGGAGTTGTTTCTGGTGGAGGTGATGAATCTGGACTGGGCCGATGTGCATGCTGAGGCGGAGGCGTTGGAGCACGTGGTATCGGAGCGGATGCTGGAGCGGATGGATGAGATGCTGGGGCGGCCGACGCACGACCCTCATGGCGATCCGATTCCGACGTCGGAGGGGGAGATGCCGGTGCGTTCGATGACGGCGTTGGCGGAGGTATCGGAGGGGAGGTATCGATTGGAGCGGATCGTGGGTGACGACCCGGCGTTTTTGACCTGGCTGACGGATCGGGGGTTGCTGCCGGGTGTGTTGGTGACGGTGCGGGGTCGGGACGGGTTTGCGGGGACGCTAACGGTGGGGGTGGAGGGGGGCGACGCACTTTCGCTGGGTCTGACGGCGGCGGCGCGCCTGATGGTGGGGGATGAGGTTTTGTGATGCGACCTGAAAGGGCTTGGGTATGAACTATTACGTGACGCGGATTGGTGTTGTGCGTGCGGGTGTGGTTTGCGCGGGGCTGTATTTCTTGTTGGCTTTGATCTTCCTACCGTTTGCGATTCTGGGCGGTGCCTTCCAGGCGGTTCAGGGGCAGCCGGGCCCAGCATTGGGCGCGGTGGTCGTGGCGATTGTGGCGGCTGTTTTCTATCCGCTACTTGGTTTTATTTCGGGTGTGATTGCGGCGTTTGTCTACAACGTCGTGGCCCGGTTCACGGGTGGTTTGTCGATGGTGATTGAAGCGGAGGAAGATTACACACAGGGGTTTGAAGGCTGCGGCTGAGTCTATGGTTAATTATAAGTTGCGATACCTTTCGATCGTAGATACAGGGCTATTTATGGCCTTTTTGTATCTGGCTAGTGGGTTGTACGGGCTTGTGTACTCATTGATTTATTTAGGTTCATTTTTTGAAGTTGAGTACGCGTACCTGCTTCTGGTCACTCCATTTAAAGGCTTTGTTGTTGGGGCGCTTTCTGCGGTATTCTTTAACGTGTGCGGGTTTGTCACAGGCGGACTGCGCTGTGGCATAGATGCGTATCAACCCTCTGAGCCTGAGCCAGACAAGGGTTGAGCGATCTGCTTCCTTGTGGCTAAGCGGGTGTACTTTGAGAGGGTTCGGCTTTGCCCTGACTGAGGTCTTCGGCGGCGCGTTTCATGCCATGGAGCATGCCGGAGAAGACGATGTGGTGGAGGGGGAGGACGGCGTACCAGTAGGCGAGGCCTGTGAGGCCGCGGGGTCGGAAGCGGGCGGTCATCGTGAGTTGGGTGGGGGCGTTGTCGGTGGCGGGTGGTTGGATGCGGAATTCGAGGCCGGCTTCGCCCGGGAGTTTCATTTCGGCGAGGAGGGAGAGGCGTCGGTCGCGTTGGACGTCGATGACGCGCCAGAAGTCGAGGGTTTCACCGTACTCGACGGTTTCGGGGTGTCGTCGTCCGCGTCGGAGTCCGGGGCCTCCGACGAGTTGATCCATCCAGCCGCGGATCTTCCAGAGGATGTCGGCGGCGTAGTAGCCGTGTCCGCCGCCGACGCGGCAGACGGCGGTGAAGACGTGCTCGGGTGAGGCGTAGATATCGATGATGCGTCGGTCGACGAGGGTGGAGCCTCCGGCCCAGTCGGGGTCGCCGGCGATGACACCTGCTGCGGACCATCGGGTTTCGATCTGGGCGAGCCTGGTTTTCTGGACGGCACGGTGGATGGCCTGCTGGGCGGTGAGCGCATCGTGGGGCATGAGTTGCTGGGTCAGGTCGTTGGTCACGACGACGCGGTTGCGGAGGCCTTCGGCGAGGGGGCGTGCGAGTCGGGATGAGACGGGGGTGACGAGCCCGATCCAGAGCGAACTGAGTTTGGGCGTGAGGACGGGTACGGGGATGATGATGCGTTTTCGGAGGCCGATCTCCTTGGCCATGATCTGCATGAGGTCGATGTAGCGATGCTTGTCGGGCCCGCCTATTTCGAGGGTCTGGCCGATGGTCTCGGGGGTTTGGAGGCTGCGGACGAGCCAGTGGAGGACGTCGGCGACGCCCACGGGCTGGCACTCGGTGCGGACCCACTTGGGGGTGATCATGAGGGGGAGGCGGTCGACAAGGTAGCGGAGGATCTCGAATGAGGCGGAGCCAGAGCCGATGATCATAGCGGCGCGGAAGCAGGTCACGGGGACGTCGCCTGAGGTGAGGATGTCTTCGACTTCCCGGCGTGAGCGGAGGTGCTGGCTCAGGCCGGGGCCGAGTTCGCCGAGCCCGCCGAGGTAGATGATGCGTTTGAGTTGAGCGGTCTGGGCGGCCTGGCGGAAGCGTTCGGCGAGTTGGCGATCGCGTTCGGCGTAGGTTCCGCCTGAGGCGACCATGGAGTGGATGAGGTAGTAGGCGGCGTCGTGGTCGGCCATCTGTTTGGCGAGCCAGTCGGCGTGGGTAACGTCGCCTTGGACGATGGTGACGTTGGCGTGGTGGGACCAGGGGCGGTCGGCGAGTTTGCGGGGGTCGCGGACGAGGCAGGTGACGGAGTGGCCGGCGTCGAGCAGGCGTGGGGCGAGACGACCGCCGATGTAGCCGGTGGCGCCGGTGAGGAAGACGCGTTGGAGTTGCGGGGTGTTCAGCGCGGGCTCCGGCGTGTCTGGTTTAGAGATGGATCGTCCTTGCGGGCAGCCAACCGGGTTTGACCGTTACGGTCAAGCCCAGTTTAGGTTTGCTGGTGTCGAGCCACAGAGAGGCTGCACGCTGGGTGCGCCGTAGTGAGCCGAGCGAGCCCAGTGTGTGGCGTGTCTTGAGGGTGATGTGCTGGCCGGCGGCGGTGATGGTGACGGGGCGTCCGTCGAGGGTGCCCGAGAGGCTGCCGGCCAGGATCAGTTTGGGGAGACACCGTCCCTCGTGCGGATCTTGACGGTACCGGAGAGGACCCAGTTGGCGTGGACGGCGTCGTCGCCTGTGCCGGAGGGAACCTTGATGCTCATGTTGTCGAATTCGTAGGTGATTTCGGCCTGGCGTCCGGTGAGTCGGTCGTAGAGGCCGATGGCGAGGTCGGGCCAGTTGGTGGTGTGCTCTGACATGGGGTCTCCTTGTATGGAGGAATGATTAGGCGCTGGTCTAGCGGTATTCCTGTGGCGGCATGACCTGAAGTGGGTGGGGCGACCTACGATCGGCTGTTCTGGGGTGTAAGGAGGCTGTCTTTTGCTGTCGGTGGTCTGGTTCAAGCGGGATCTGCGGGTGGTGGATCACGAGCCGTTGGTGCGTGCGGCGGAGGCCGGGCCGGTCATCGGGTTGTACGTGTACGAGCCGGAGGTGATCGACGCTGCGGAGCACGATGGGTGTCATCTGCGTTTTGTGAATCAGAGTCTGGCTGAGCTTCGAGAGGCGCTGCGGGGTTTGGGCGGTGAGTTGATCCTGGCAAGGGGAGAGGTGACGGGGGTGCTGGATCGGCTGCGGGAAGCGGTGGCGTTTGATGGTTTGTGGAGTCACGAGGAAACGGGGCTTGGGGCGACGTATGAGCGGGACAAGCGGGTCAAGGCTTGGGCGAAGCGTCGGGGTGTGCGCTGGGTCGAACTCCCGCAGCACGGGGTGGTTAGGGTGCTAAAGACCCGGGATGGCTGGGCGAAGAAGTGGCTGAAGCGGATGGCGGTGGCGCCTTTCGCCAAGCCGACGCGGATCGAGCCGTGGCCGGCAGAGGCGATGGGCGGGATCGCGGTGGGCGAGATTCTGGATGAGGCGTCGCTTGGCGTCGAAGCGTCAACGAAGACGGAGGCGCAGCCGGGTGGTCGTGAGGTGGGGCTGGATTTGCTCGGCAGTTTTCTGACCGAGCGTGGGCGGGATTATCAGCGGGCGATGTCTTCGCCGGTTGAGGGGGAGTGGGCTTGCAGCCAGATGAGTCCTCATCTGGCGTACGGGACGGTGTCGCTCCGGGAAGCGCATCACGCGGCGCAGGGGCGGCTGCTGGAGTTGAAGGGCAAGCGTGGTGAGGCGACCGAGTGGCGGCGGTCGGTCAACAGTTTTGCGAAGCGGCTGAGGTGGCAGAGTCATTTCATCCAGAAGCTGGAGGATGAGCCGGCGATCGAGTTTCGGAACATGCACCGGGCGTATGACGGGTTGCGGGAGGAAGACCTTCGACAGTGGACCGACCGGGATCATCAGCGTTTCGAGGCGTGGTGTGCGGGGCGGACCGGGTATCCGATGGTGGATGCGTGCATGCGTTGTCTGCATCGGACGGGGTGGATCAACTTCCGGGTGCGGGCGATGCTGATGAGCTTTGCGAGTTATCACCTGTGGCTGCACTGGCGGCATACAGCGCCGTTTCTGGCTAGGCAGTTCCTCGATTTTGAGCCCGGGATTCATTACAGCCAGTGCCAGATGCAGTCGGGGACGACGGGGATCAACACGGTGCGGATCTATTCGCCGATCAAGCAGGCGCTGGATCAGGATCCGGAGGGTGTTTTTATTCGGCGGTGGGTGCCGGAGCTGGAGCGGATGCCGGTGGAGTATCTGTCTCAGCCGGAGCGGTGTCCGGAGATGACGCAGGCGATGGCGGGTTGTGTGGTGGGTGAGGACTATCCGGGGCCTGTTGTCGATCACAAGGAGGCTTATCGGGAGGCGCAGCGGCGGATGTTTGCGGTGCGGGGTTCGGCGGCGGCGCGTCGGGAGTCGAAGCGGGTCTACCTGAAGCACGGGTCGCGGAAGCGGCCTGGCGATCGGCGGATGCCGAGTGGTGATGATCGGGGGGGTGCGACTGAACAGGTGGATGTGGCGTGAAGCACGTGCTGTTTGGTGGTGATGGCGGCGATCCGGATTCGACAGGGGATCGGTATGCGCTGCAGGCGCGTTACCTGGCGCTCACCCGCGTGGAGTTGCCGTCATTGGCCGCGTTGGAGAACTGGGCGGTGCGGGAGGATCACTGCTTCATGCGGATTATTCTGGATCATCTGTTTCAAGGGTGCTGGTATGAGCATTTGGATCGGCGGCTGCGGGCGTATAAGCAACTGGATGATGCGCAGCTGAGGCGGGCGGTCGCGATGGGTGAGCGGATGCTGGAAGAGGGTGAGGGGCTGGTTCTGCGGATGAATACGAAGAGTCTGGCGTGGCGGGGGAAGGCTTGGGATTAGCGGATGAGTTGGCGTTCGGCCTTGCGCCAGTAGCGGGAGAAGCGTTTGAGATCGGGTTCGGCGGGCAGATCGACGAAAGTGGGTTCGGGGATGATCTGGACCTGGTGGGTGGTTGAGAGTTGCTCGATCTGCTGGCGGAGGCGTGGGAGGGGGCTGGAACGGGTCACGATGGTTGCGGTGTGGTGTTCCTCGGCGAAGGCGCGGACCTGTTCGAGGAGGTTGCCTTTGCGGATGGTGAGGTTGGGGAGTTCGAGCAGGCATTCGTACATGAAGACGATGCGCTTGAGGGAGAGTTGCTCGGTCTGCAGCCAGTCTTCATCGAAGACGAAGATGGCGGGCTGGTTGGGCGCGAGGGCTTCGGGGGTGAGCATCTCGTCGTGGACCCAGGTGATGGCGTTGGGGGCGGTGGGGGGGTGGTTCATGGGAAGAGTCTGTCGTTGAGCTGGTCGTAGGTGAGGTCGAAGGGGTTGTCGCCTTGGGGTGTTCGGCCGTTGAGGTGGGGGCCGAACCATTTCTGGACGTTCTCGAGGTTGAAGATGTAGGGCTTGTGACTGAAGGTCCCGGCGACCCATTGCCAGGAGAGGTTGTTGGAGGCGAGGTCGGCGTCGAGGAGGTGGGTGAGGAACCAGGCGGCCCCGGTCTGCCAGCTGACGCGTCGCCAGTGGACGAGGTAGGCGGCGAGCTTCATGCGCGACTGGTTGTGGATATAGCCGGTTTCGTAGAGTTCGGTGATCCAGAGGTCGATGAAGTCGATGCCGGTTTGGGCGTTGGCGATGTCTTCGGGGAGGTCGTCGGTGTAGGCGGAGGCGTCGAGGCCGGTTTTGTGGTCTTCGAGGTCGGTCCAGATGTCGTTGCCGATGTTGCCTAGCACGCGCCGCCAGTAGTCTCGCCAGGCGAGTTCGTTGATGAGCTTGTAGGCACCCCTGGCCGAGCCTGCGGTTTCGATGGCTTTGTCTCTGACCTGCGCGAGGGAGAGGACGCCGTGGCGGAGGTAGGGCGAGAGTCGGGTGACGGAGCCGTCGGGGAAGTTTCTGGTTTTGGCGTACTCGCGCGGGTTGATGGCTGCGAGGCGATCGTTGGCGGCGGCGAGACCACCCGATGTATCGGAGGCGCGGTTGTCGATCGTGGCGGCCTGGGGGAACTGCTCGTTGCAGTATTGGATGAGTTCGTCGCGCGTGTTGAACTCGGAGTGGAGGTTGTTGGCGGTTGTGGGCATGGGCGATGGTAGGTAGGCGGGGCGGCAGAATCGTTCCAGGCGGTGTGATCGTTACAGGTGTTGCAGAGCGCCTGTGGGCTTGTGATCTGGGTGGGTCTTGCGGGTTTTGGTTTGACAAAGGATGCGTCCGGTTGGGCCTGGGGCTCAGGTGGTGTTGGGTCCGGGTCGATGTTGCGAGCGTGTGACTCGCTTTTGAGGTCTGTCGCAGGAGAGGTCGAGATGTCTGGACGTCGGGTGATCGTGGCGGATGACGAGCGGCATATCACGCGGATTCTGGCCTTCCGGCTGAAGCAGAGCGGGCTGGAGGTAGAGACGGCGTGCCATGGACGGGAGGCTTTGGAGAAGGCGCTGGCGAACCCGCCTGATCTGGTGGTGTCTGATTACCAGATGCCGGAGATGAACGGGCTGGAACTGGCGATCGCGCTGGCTGAGGCCGAAGCGACCGCGGAGGTGCCGGTGATCGTGCTGACGGCGCGGAGCCATCGGCTGACCAAGAGTGAACTGGTTCAGACGAACGTGCAGGCACTGTTGGACAAGCCGTTGAGCGGGGCCGAACTGGATGAGACGGTTCGGGAGATTCTTGGACTGGATAAAGAGGTTGCTGCGGAAGCGGCCTGACGGTGAGACAGCGAGGCAGTTATGCATGACTTGGTGTGGGAGACACTTGGTGAGCGTTGCGCGGCGCTGAAGCTGCCTGTCTGGGCGGTTGAGGATGGGGCGCTTCGTCGGCTGTGGCCTGAGGATCAGGCGGGGCTGCCGGAGTTGATTGAGCAGAAGGCGGCTGAGGCCCTTGAGCGTTGGCAAGAGGATGGGTCGGCGACGACCTGGGAGCCGTTCCCGGGTTGTGTGCTCTTTGGGCTGGGGCCGGCGACGGGTGGTGGGGCGGTGGTGGCGGCGTTGGATCGTCGCTGTGCGCAGCTGGCGATGGAGGAGGGGACGGAGCGCCTGCTGTCGGAGACGCCTGTGGATGCGGAGCGTTTGTCGCGGCTGCTCGCCTGGGTGTTTGAGGATCAGGAAGCGGCGGCGGGGGACATGGAAGCGCTCGATGAGTTCAGCGGGAAGCTGCTGCAGTCGTATGAGGAGACGCGGCTGCTCTATCGGGTGTCGCGGATCCTGAATCATTCGAGTGATCCGGCTCAGGGCCTGGAGGCGTTGACGCGTCAGATCCAGGCGATTCAGCCGTTCAAGTGGGTGGCGCTGACGTTCCTGGATTCGTCGCCGGTTCCCGAGCTGTCGGGTAAGTGCGTGTTCTCCGGAGAGGTGGCGTGTTCGGACGAGGCTCTGGATGTGATGCTGAAGGAGGTCGCTGGGGGGATCCGTGGCGACGGCTGGAGCCGTGTGCTGGATCCGGATCAGCACGCGCTGGCGGCGATGGCGGGCTCGGTGGTTCTCGTGGAGCCGATCCATCACGACCACGTGGTGGTCGGCCTGATCGCGGCGGGCGGGCGTGTGGGGGATGAGGAAGATGTGAGCAGCGTCGAGATGCAGTTCTTCGATGCGACGGCGGAGTTTCTCGGGACGTATCACGAGAACCTGGCGCGTTTCGCTGAGCAGGAGCGGATGTTTCTGGGAACGCTTCGGGCGCTCACGGCGTCGATCGATGCGAAGGACCCGTATACGCGGGGTCACTCGCAGCGGGTGGCGCTGCTGGCGCAGCAGACGGCGCAGGCGGTGGGTCTGAGTGAGGAAGAGATCGAGCGCGTGCGGATCGCGGGGCTGGTGCACGACGTGGGCAAGATCGGCGTTCCCGAGCGAGTCCTACTGAAGGCCGGCAGGCTGACGGATGAGGAGTTCGGGGAGATCAAGAAACACCCGGAGATCGGGTATCGGATTCTCAAGGACGTACCGTCACTGGAGGATGTTCTGGGCGGGGTGGTGTCGCACCACGAGCGGTGGGACGGGCGCGGGTATCCGCAGGGTCTGAAGGGTGAGGACATCCCGTATCACGGTCGGATCATCGCGTTGGCGGATACGTTCGATGCGATGAGCTCGACGCGTTCTTACCGGGCGGCGATGCCCCGGGAGAAGGTGCTGGCGGAGATCGAGAAGTGTGCCGGGAGTCAGTTTGACCCGGAATTGGCGCAGGCGTTTCTCCAGATCGACCTGAGGGATTACGACCTGATGCTTGAGAGCCATCGGGGGTTGAGTGGGTTTGAGGTGCCGCCGGGGATCGCGGCCTGAGCCGCTGATTCGCTGTTAATCGATGAGGCGTCGGAAGGTGCCGGGGACGATTCGGGGGACGCCTGTCATGCGGCGGAAGCCAGGGGGTGGGTTTTCTTCCCAGAGGGGGAGGTCGATGTGGTGGAGGCGTTTGTAGGTGATCAGGTCACCGCCGACGATGATCTTGCCCTCGGTGTAGCTGTCATCAACATTGATATCGAGGTTTCCTGAGACATAGATCAGGCCTTTGATGGCGTTGGGGAAGCTGTCGAGGAAATCGATGTCTGACCAGCCCCGGTAGGGTGTGCCCGGGGGGTTGTATTGCGTGAGCAATCCTTCATAAAGGCTGTTGCTCGAAGACATCCGGATGGCGAAATCGCCTTGGACCATCAGGGTCGGCAGGTTGCTGACCGCGGGTTCCATGTTGATGCGTCCGCCAATGTGGGAGCCGGCGGGGACATTCAACAGGATCAGGGTGCCGACAATTCGGAGGTTCTCGATAGCGATCGGATCTTGATTCTCTAGGTCGATGATGTAGATGCCGTTGGGATCGGTAGCGAGGTCGTATGGATTGCTGTTCGGGCTGAGGAGAAAATCAGCAAGTTCGCGCCTCCCGCTTCTGACGGGCAGTCTAGTGCGGTCGATGGAGGTGCCGAGTGTGGCGTAGAAGGCGAAGAGCTCGTCGGGGTTGGGGAAGTCGAGGGGAGGAACGCCCTCGGCGGTGATGCCGTGGTAATTGGTCCCTGTTATCGAGCCAGTTGCTTCCATGTGCGCGTGAACCTCGTTGCCGTAGTTGTTGACACTACTGTTGGTTGCCAGTGTGAAGTTGGCTGGAGCCGGGATCCTGTCATAGAGGGTGACATCTCCGGTGACGGCGACGCCAGGGAGGAGGCTGGTGATGGGGTCGTCGCCTTCGGTCGGGGTGAGGGTGACGGCCAGGCGGTGGGCATTGATGCCGATCTGCGCAGCGACTTCGAGGGTCATGGGGTCGGTCGGGTCGTCGGCGAGGTCGCCATCTTCGTCGACAAGTCGCCAGTTGATGGTGCCGTTGTCGAGGCTCTGGGTCGGTCGCCAGGCGCCGGAGGTGAAGCGTTGACGCCAGGGGGTGCCGCCGAGGCTTTCGACCCGGGCGGCATCGGCAATGCGCTGCCGGGCCAGGGCGACGGCGGAGAGGGCGAGGTGTTTGGCGTCGCCAGCCTTGGCCGTGGCTTCAGCGTTGTAGAGGTTGAGCCGGGCGGCGGAGACGCCGGCGACGCCGAGGATGGCCACCAAAGCGGCGACCATCAGGATGATGACATAGACGGCCCCGGGGCGGGCGGCGTGTCGGTGGCATGGTCCTCGGTGGGGTGAGGGTCTCATTGCAGCAGGGCCTCATCAACGTAGAAGTCATCGAGGTCGTTCTTGCTTTCGATGCGCCAGACGGCGTAACGGAGGTCTCCATCGAGGACGGGCACAACGAGTGATCCGCCAACCCTGCCCCAACCGTCGTTGCGCCTGACCTGTGTCCAGCCCGTGGCGATCACGAGATCCCGACTTCGGTCGCCCAGCAGTAGCACGATTCTGAAGCGGTCATTCACGGTGGCATCGATGTAGGCCTCGGTCGTGTAGCTGGTGTCGGAGGTAATCGAACCGGTCACGATTTGAGCCGGGCCGGATTCGTAGTGTGTTCTGTTACTGACGACGAGGTAGCCGGTGCCTGCATAGACCCCGGCATCTCTTACGCTTGAGAGGTCGGCACGTGTCCCCGGGTCGTCGTACAACCCGCCAGCGACGAGGATCCCGTTGGCCGCGAAGTAGGCGGTTAAGGATTGTGGGTCGTACCAGTCGCTGAGGTTGTCTTCCCAGCCGGGGTTGGTCAGCAGGTTGGCGGAGGCTCTGGGCTCGTTGGTGAGGGGCTGGCTGGAGGCGAGGGTGCGGGCGGCTTCGGACGTGAGCTGGAGCTCGACACTGAGGCTGTTGGGGAGGATGCGTTCGGTTTTTTCCGGGTCGTAGAGCGGGCCGTCGGCGGTCATCAGGGCGTGGTGCTCGGTGGTTTTGCCGGCGGGTGAGGTGACGGTGACGAGGATCCGGCGGATGCCGGTGTCGGTGGCGATGCCGGCGTTGGTGAGGTCGAGGGGGTTGGCGTAACGGACCTGGACGTTGCGCTTCCAGCCTGTGGCGGCGGGGATAGCGGTGCCATCACGGTAGGTGGGTGGGCTGTCGGAGAGGGCGTCGTAGTCGTCGGTGTCGTCCCAGGTGCTGCGGTTGCTGTTGGACTCGCCGGCTTCCCGGCCCCAGTTGGCGGTGCCGGTGGTGGGGTCGGCGTAGGCTCGGCTCAGGACCTCGGTCATCAGTTCCTGGCCGAGGAGGTGAGATCGCTGGAGGTCGGTGCGGGCGCGTTCGATCCGGGCGACCGAGGCCACGGCGGTGAGCGCGGCGACGAGGGTGAGGCTGACAATGGCGATGGCGAGGATCGACTCGACCAGCGTGAAGGCCCGGCGGACTCGGCAGGGGCCGGGCGTCATTCGCCGGTCGCCCATTCGATGGCCCGTCGGGTGAGGAGTCGGCCGGTGTCGGTGAGTTCGTCGTGCTCGAAGAATTCGCTGCCCCAGCCGATGAAGACTCGTCGGCCGGCGGCGGGGTCGCCGTCCTGCAGGAGGTCGCCGGCTTCGAGGACGACGGTGACCGGGTGGGCGAGGGCGAGGAGGGTCTGGCCCTCGCCCATGGCTCCGATGTACTGGCTGAGGTACTGGTCCTCAGCGAGTTCGACGCTTCCCGTCAGCGACCGGGTGATGTAGTGGTTGCTGTCGACGACATTGGCGGTGTCCGAGGCGATGAGACCGATATTGCTCTGACCGACGCCCATCTCGGCCGACATATAGGTCGGTTCGACGACCACGCCAACGGGGGCGTTGCGGAGCTTGGTGCCCAGGGACAGCTCATCGACGCCGGCGACGATGTAGGCGGCGTCAATGAGGTCGTGCTGTGCGTCGTAGGTGGCCTGGCTGGCGCCGTCGGCGATGATGCGCACGCTGTAGCCCCAGTCGAGCATGCTGTCGATGACATCGCTTTCGTGTGAAGTCAGTGATGAGGTACGCTGAACGACGACGAGGATGGTGCCGGCGTAGCCGGAGGTGCGGGAGAGGAAGTAGCCCCAGGTGGAATCGTCGATGGAGAAGGTGGGCGGGGGTGAGGCGGGGATGGTGCTGTCTGTTTGGGTGAGATGGAAGTGGTGGACGTCCTCGACCAGGGTGACGGCGGTGCCGTTCGTGGTCTGGATGAGCGGGTCGCCGGGCGTGCCGGACCAGCTGTAGCGGATGGTCTCGGGGGTACCGTCGGCCGGGCTGGAGCGGTCGGGGACGCTGAGCGTGAGGGTGTTGCCGGCGAGGGCGAAGGCGTTGGCGTTCTGGGCGTCGCTCAGGATCTGCTCGACGGCCTCGGCCGAGCGGTTCTGGCTGGCGGCGGGGGCGTAGCCGAGTTCGACGGCGCTGGCGGAGATGCGCAGGGCGGCGGCGGTGCCGGCGATCAGCAGGCTGGTGACGGCCAGTGCCAGGACGAGTTCGATGAGGGTCAGGGCGCGTTTCATGGGAGGGTGATCCTCCCGGTGTTGGCGTCGAGCGTGAGGGTCACGACCCGGCCGCCATGGCTGAGCTTGATCGTGCCCGGGCTGTCCGGCAGGCCGTGGCCGTTGAAGGTGACCGAGGGTTGCCCGCTAAAGTCGCTGCCGGTGAGATCGACAGCGAAGGGTTCCTCCGAGAGGTCGAGCTGGTAGCGGAGGTTGCGGCCATCCGGGACGGGCAGGGTCGGTGCGGCGAGTCGGTCGGTGTTGATATCGAAGTTGACCTTGATGCTCTGGCTGGCGTGACGTGCGTAGGTGCGGGCGTAGTCGAGGTCGGTCGCGATGCGCTGGGCGGCCAGTTCGAGCCGGTAGCGGTCGAGCGAGTTGTTGAAGCGTGGCAGCGCGATGGCGCTGAGCACGGCGGCGATCGCCACAACGAGGACGACCTCGATCAGCGTGAAGGCCCTTGGGAGGCCGACACGCGGGATCGAGGTCGCTCGTGGATGCATGGTTGGCGATCTCAGGGGCTCACTCCTGGAGCCCGGGCTTACTTATCGAAGTGGTTCGTGTCGTTGGCCCAGATCGACCCGGAGGCGGCGTCGTAGAGCCATCCGGCATCGGCGACCTCGGCCACTGGCGGAATTGCGGCAGGCGCGGCGAAGTCGGTTTCGCCGGCCTTGGCACCGGTCTTGAGCGGAGGGATCACGGCGATGTAGGGGCCGAAGGCGCCCGAGGTGTTCAGGGTGCCGTCCTTGTCACTCTTACCTGTGAGCTGGTCGGCGATGTCGGCAAGCGTCGGATAGCCGGTGTGCTCGACGCGGTAGAGCTCGATGGCTCCACGGAGAACGGCGAGGTCGGCCTGGAGGGCGGTGATGTCGGCGTTGTTCGCCCCACGGCTCATGCGCGGGATTGCGATGGCGGCGATCACGGCGAGGATCACAAGGACGACAATCAACTCAATCAGACTGAATCCGGTGCGGCGGCTGAACATGCCATGCTCCTAATGCTTGTCGGTGCGTCACGATGGGTGACGCCTGCGTCTCTGCGGTCATTCAGGCCAACTAACCTGAGCCAACTTTCTGTTCGGTGATTCCGGGATGAGCCTTAAGTTGGTTTGGCTTTGTGGTTGAGAAAATTAGATTTAGCGATTGCTGCCGGGTCGAAGTGAGTAACTCGATTAAGGTTCGTGAGGCGGGGGTCGATAGCGCCAGTGAGTGAAACTAAGGGAGGAATGCCTCGTGGCGCAACGAGGGTGGATAGCGAATCTTTATCGGGCCTGGCCGCAGGGTCTTTCGTTCGGCGAACGAACGGGATCGATGCTGGCTTTGGGCTTGGTCTGTGTGCTGACAGCGGTCGGGCTGGGGGCCGGCTATCTGGCGGCGGTGTCTCATGCACGGACGGCAGAAGCAGCCAGGCTTGCGCAGCTGGAAGCCAAGACGGCCTGGTTGGTGGGAGAAGCTGAGTCGCTGATTGCAGAGGAGGCTTACACAGAGCTTCGCCAGCAGGTCGTGACCGAGGCGCACCAGATGGGGGCGGAGCGTTTACGGCTGGTCTGGATCGATGGTGCGGTGCTGGCGGATCGTGACCCGACGCAGGTGGTCCGCGATGCCCCGCCCGCGGTCGACGCCCCGGCGGCGACGCTGGGTCAGGATGTCGCGGAAGCCGAGGGCGTGTGGTCGCAGTCGTTGCCGGTGCGGATGGATGATCGCGTGGTTGCCTGGCTGGAGGTGACGGCCGAGGTGCGGTCGGCAGGTTTCTGGTCGGCCTGGCTGCTTGATGCGGGGTTGCTGGTTGGCGGGTTGGGGCTGATCGGTGTGGTCGGGATCGATCGGTGGACGCGTCGGCAGTACCGGACGGCAACGCTGATTCGCGATGGCCTCCGTGACCTCGAAGCCAGCGAGCGTGAGCAGGAGGTCCTGCGTCTGAGTGAAGCCTTCGGCGCCGAAGCCGAGACATGGAACCGTCTGCTGGATGAGCTCGGGACGCTACGGCAGGAGCGGCTTCTGAAGAAGGCGGATCAGGACGAGAGACGGCGTGGGTCGGGTGGGTCGTTGAAGTCTGCCTGCGAAGCGATTGAGAGCGGAATGATCCTGATCGACGATGAGATGCGCGTGACCTACAGCAATGGCGCGGCGGCCGCCTTCCTGCAGCGTGATGCCCAGGGCTGCATCGGCACGCCCTTGCACGAGCTGATCGATCACGAGGGTGTGGTGGATGCGGCCAGGCGTGCGACCGTCAGCAGGGGCTACAGCCGGGGCATTGTGGAGGTCGATCGCAGAGAATCGGGCGGGGATGGCGTGCTTCGGTTCGTGACCCGTCCGTCGCGACGCAGCGATCAGGAAGCGGCGATCGTCATCATCGAGGACATCACCCAGCAGCGGGTGGCCCAGGAGGCCCACAGCGCCTTCCTCGCGCAGGCGGCTCACGAACTGCGGACGCCGCTGACGAATATCCGTCTTCATATCGATACGGCGATCGAGCATGGGGAGAAGGATCCTGCGACGCGGGACGAGTGCCTGAACACGATCAACAGCGAGTCGTTCCGGCTCGAGCGTGTGGTTCAGGACATGCTGTCGGTGTCTGAGATCGAAGCCGGTGCCATGAGTCTGCATCAGGACGATGTTCAGCTTGAACGGATCATGAAGCAGGTCGAGAAGGATCACGGCCCGCAGGCAGCAGCCAAGAAGCAGAAGCTGGTGTTTGACCTTTCGCCCAAGCTGCCGGTGCTGCGTGGCGATCAGGACAAGCTTTTGATGGCGATCCACAACCTGGTCGGCAACGCGATCAAGTACACGCCCGAGGATGGACGGGTTACGGTCGAGGCCGAGGTGGATGGCGAGCGCGTGGTCATCCGCGTGGTCGATACCGGCATCGGTATCAAGGAAGAGAATCTTGGCAGCATCTTTGATCGGTTCTTCCGAACCGATGAGGCGCGGACTGCGGGCATCACCGGGACCGGCCTCGGTCTTGGACTGGCCCGGGATATCGCTCGACTGCACGGGGGTGATATCGAGGTGACCTCGATCATTGATGAGGGGAGCACCTTCGTGCTGTCACTGCCGCTGACCAAGTCGATGGCCGTGGTTGCGGGTTGATGGAGGCATTGGATGGAGATCACTCAGAGCCAGGTTGGTGCGGTTGGGGTGCTGACGCTCAAGGGAGCGCTGGTGGGTGATGCTGCGGGCACGCTTCGCGAAGCCGCCGAACCGATGCAGCGAAAGACCATGGGCCGGATGGTGCTCGATCTGGCGGCTGTGCCTTTTATCGACAGCCAGAGCCTCGAAGCACTGCTGGACCTGACCGAGGCGATGTCGGCGAGTGGTCGTGTGCTGAAGCTCGCGGCGGCGAATGCCTTGATCCGGGAAGTCCTGTCGCTGACAGACCTCGACGGGCATTTCGAGCACTATCTGGATGTGAATGCTGCGGCGAGGAGTTTCTTGTGAGTGACCTGGCTCCACGCAAGCGAATCGGGGAGATACTGCTTGAGGACGGTTCGCTGTCCGAGCAGCAGCTCTCCGATGCGCTGCGTAGCCAGGAACGGAGCGGCCAACGCCTGGGCGAACTGCTTATCGAGCAGGGGATCATTCAGGCCAACACGCTGGTCAATGCGCTCGCTCGGTGTCAGGGGATGCAGGGCTGCCAGCTGCGTCACGGGCTGATGGACCCTGAGGTCTTCGATCTGCTAGGCCCGGAAGAGGCCGAGCTGCTGGTCGCGATCCCGATGTTTAAGGTTCGGGACACGCTGACGGTCGCGATGGCGGATCCCGAGTCGCTGCCGGCGATCGATCGGATCCGGAGGCTTACAGGCTGCAAGGTCCGGCCGGTCCTGGCTCTCGAGGCCAACATCCGCGAGTTCGTAGACAAGTACAGCAGCGGCGATGTTAATGTGGATCAGTTCCTGACCGCATTGGCCGAGTCGGACGTGACGCTGGTTGAACAGGAAGCCGTGGACGAGGGTCCGGTGACGGACCTCGACCGGATGGCCAGCGGCAGCCCGATCATCAACCTGGTGAACCTGGCGTTGCTGACCGCTGTGCGTGATGGCGCCAGCGATATCCACGTCGAGCCTGAAAAGAAGGGCACGCGCATCAGGTACCGGATTGATGGTGTGCTTCGTGAATTGATGGCACCGCCTTCGGGTATGCACGCGGCCATCAGCTCGCGCATCAAGGTGATGGCCTCGATGGATATTGCGGAGAAGCGTCTGCCTCAGGAGGGGCGTATCCGCATCATGGCCGAGCGTCGTGAGATAGATATCCGTGTCTCCAGCATGCCGACGCTACTCGGTGAAAAGCTGGTGATGCGTATCCTGGACAAGGACAACCTTCGGATTCGTCTGGAGCAGCTGGGCTTCCAGCAGCAGCAGTTGGATGCCTTTAAACGGATGCTCCATCAGCCCCACGGGCTGGTGCTGGTCACGGGTCCGACGGGTAGTGGGAAAACGACCACGCTCTACTCAGCCTTGGAACTGCTGCGCAGTCCCGAGCACAACCTGGTGACCGTCGAAGACCCGGTGGAGTACCAGCTGGACCTGGTCAATCAGATCCAGGTGCACCCGCAGATCGGCATGAGCTTTGCACGTGCGCTGCGGAGTATTCTCCGTCAGGACCCGGACGTCATCATGGTGGGTGAGATCCGCGACGATGAGACCTCGCGCGTGGCGGTGCAGGCGGCCCTGACCGGCCACCTGGTACTGGCGACGCTTCATACCAACGATGCTCCGGGTGCCGTGTCACGACTCTTCGATATGGGGATCGAGCCGTACCTGCTGTCGGGTGCCATCAACGGTGCGGTCGCACAGCGTCTGGCTCGGCGTATCTGCCCAGACTGCAAAACACGCTACTACCCGGAGCCGCACGTGCTGCGTGATGCCGGACTCAACCCCGAGAAGAGCCGGGCCTTCCACATGGGTGCCGGCTGTGAGAGCTGCCATCAGAGTGGCTTCAAGGGGCGGCTGGGGGTGTACGAGGTCATGGAGGTTGTGCCCGAGCTTCGCCGGATGGTTCACCGTGCCGAACCCTCACACGTGCTGAGAGAGGCGTGGCGAAAGATGGGTGGGAAGACGCTGCGTGATGAAGCGGTGCGCTTGGCGCTGGAAGGCGAAACCAGTCTCGAAGAGGCGCTCCGGGTGACGCAGGACGATCTTGAGGGTGTCGATGCCCCGGCTGCGGATGAGCGGAGGGCGGCATGAAGCTGGTCTACCAGGCGCTCGACAGCCAGGGCCGGATGGTCAGTGATGTCATCGAAGCGGACAGCACGATCCACGCTTCCGATCTGCTGCATCGCAAGGGCTTGTTTGCCACGGGCTTCTCGCCGGCCAACGGACAGTCTTCAGCCGGTCTCAAGAAGCCGGCCAAGAAAGCGCGGTCGGGCGGTGCCCGGATTTCGACCAACAAGCGGCTCAAGCACATCTCGGGCTTTGCCCGGCATCTTCATGTGCTCCTGAAATCGGGTGCTTCGCTTGTCAATGCGATCGGTGCCGTAGAGAGACAGACACACGACGGGGCGTGGTCGTCGGTTCTTGGTCAGCTGAGGGCCCGTTTGGAAGAGGGCATCCCGCTGTCGGAAGCGATGGCCGATCACCCGCACTACTTCGATGCAATCACGCGCAGTCTCGTCGCAGCCGGCGAGAGCTCGGGCAAGCTCGACGAGATGCTGAGCCGGCTTTCGGCCCTGTCGCACGCGCAGCTGCACCTCCGCAGACAGGTGCAGGGTGCATTGACCTACCCAATCCTTGTGCTGGTGGTGGGGCTGAGTATGGTCGCCATGCTCGTCACGATTGTACTCCCGCGATTCTCGACGCTGTTCGAGACCATGCAGGTCCCGCTCCCGCCGATCACCGAGGCGCTGATTTTCAGCAGCGAGTTTGCCGGTAGGTACTGGTGGGGTCTTCTGATAGGTCTTGCCGCGATTGGCTACGGGGTGTTTGCCTATCTCACGAGTCAGACAGGCAGGCGTCACGTTCAGACGGCCATGATCCGAACGCCGGGACTGGGCCAGGTCATGCGTGGTTTCCTCACGGCTCGGATCGCTCGCCTGCTGGGCGTGCTCCTGGCCAGCCATGTGGACCTGTTGGATGCCCTCAGGCTGACAGGCGCCTCTGCGGGCAACTACCACTACGAAGCGCTCATGAAGGAAGCCGAAGAACGGACGGCCCAGGGCACATCGCTGAGCACGGTCTTTACCAACAGCGATCTGATTCCCGTGTCACTCTACGAGGCGATCAAGAACGGCGAGGAAACGGGCACGACGGATGATCTGCTGATGACCGTCGCCGACTTCATGGATGAGGACAACGAGATTGTTCTGAAGTCGGTGCTGAGCCTGCTGGGTCCGGCGGTGCTGGTGGCGATTGGTTTGCTGGTGGGTTTTGTGGCCGTCAGCCTGTTCCTGCCGCTGTTCGACCTGACCGCGGCAACAGGGGGTGGTGGATGAATCTGCTGATGGCATCGCGGTCTTCGATCGGTCTCGATCTGGGTTCTCGCCGGATCAAGGCGGCCCAGTTTGCGCGCACGCGCAGCGGTTTATCGCTCGCGGCCTGGTTGGATATCGCAAGACCCGAGACGTCCATCGATCAGGCCTGGGCCGTGCGTCTGCATGGCTTGCTGGCCAGAGCCGGATTTAGCGGCAAGCAACTGTGTCTCGCAGCGCCTTCCCGGGAGGTGCAGGCTTCGGTGATCTCGCTGCCGCCTGCGGAGGATGCGGACTCGCTTGAGCAGGTCGCCCGGATGTCACTCGCACGGATGCACCGGCTTGAGCCCGACGCCTTCGAGTTCTCGGCCTGGCCGCTGGCATCGGAAGGCGGCGGGCGTGGCAAGCAGCAGGTGATGTCGTACGCCTACGAGCACGCCTCGGCCATTTCACTGATGGACACCTTTGAGGGCGCGGGCTTCGATGTCGAGCGGATTGACCTTCCATCATTAGCGATCCTTGCTGCCTTTGGCGATCAGATCGACGACACGGATCGACTCGGATTGACGGTCGACATGGGGTGGTCAGGCTGCCGGATCATCGCACACCGGCATGGCACGATCGTCTATGAGCGAGCCATTGAGACTGCGGGCCTGAGCGCTTTGTACGAGGCGGTTGCAGGTGTAACTGAGTTCGACAGCGACCTGGTGCACGCTCAGATTGTCCGCTGCGATCAGCCTTCCCGAAAAGCACAGGCCGATCACACGGTGGTCAAGGCCATCCGTCAGCATGCGGGCCTGCTCACGGAAGAAATCGGGGTTTGCAAGAACTATCTCGATCGTCAGTACCGAGGTGATCGCGACGCCGTGGTCAACCTGGTCGGCGGTGGCGCCTCATTGATACTACTCCTGGAAACACTCGGTCAGCAGCTCGGACTTGAAGTTCAGGCCCCGGTCCTGCCCGGACTTCCTGCGGGGCGCACACGCGAGATGCTCGACGCCATCACGCTGGCGCGCGGCCTGGCCCTTCGGGGCTGGCAGGCGCAGGGGGTGGCCGTATGACACCGGTCAATCTCATCCCAAAACAACGGTTGAACAAGGCAACGATCAAGCGTCGTCTGAGAAAATGGGTCACGATCCTGAGTCTGACGGCGGTGCTCTGCCTTCTCTTAGCGCTGGTCGTCATCCCTGCATCCAGAACCGGTTCCCAGGTCGATTCGGGGCCTTCGGTAGCGGATCGCCTGACACAGGTGCGCTCGCAGGTCGAGGCGGTCAGGCGAGATCGGGATCGGCTGCAGAGTCAGACCGCTGGAGCCGTTATCGTGCGTGAGCGGCCGGACTGGTCGGTCCTCTTCGAAGCCTTGGCGTTGGTGCAGGACGCCGATGTGGTGTTGAGCGATCTGGAGGTCACCACGGTTGGCGATGGGACAAGAACAGGTCCTGTGACCTCGGCCTCGGTCGTGATCGCCGGCGAGGCGGCCGAGCAGAGCAGGGTCTCAGACTTCGCCGTCCGGCTGGAGGCGTGCGGGCTGTTCGAGCGGGTGTTGATTGCAGAGGCTCGCCGATTGAGCGGTGGCGATCCACGCGTAACGTTCCGGGTTGTTGGGACGATGGCCGCCGCAACGGGGGGACAGCCATGAGCCAGAGCAAGGTGAAGATGGATCCGAGGACCCTCGATCTCGTCGGTTTTTCACTCGTCGCGGTGGTCATCGGCGTCACGGTTTATGTTGTCTGGCCCTGGCGGGAGGACGAGGCACTCCGGGCTAAGCAGCAACAGGCCCAGGCGACCGCTGAACTGCTGGAGAAGCAGGAGACCGAACTGCGTAGTCTGGAACGAGAGACCGTTCAGCTCCGGGCCCTGGCCGGCGATACCCGGCTCGTGCTTTCGTCGGCCGACGCACTTAACTCAAGGCTCCACGCTTTGTCGCTGTTGCTCGGCGAGTTGGGGCATCACGCAGAAGAGGTTGAGCCCGGTGCCGCGGAGATCGAGGGCGGATTCGTGGTGACACCGCTTCGGCTGGTGACCCGTTCTTCCTACGGGGAAGCTCGTGCTCTGATCGCATCGCTACACGAGCGTTTCCCGGACCTGCGTATCATCGGGCTGGCGGTCTCATCCGGCGGATCGCGCTCCCAGACACTGACGACCACGCTGCAGATGCACTGGTACGCGACGCCCGCACAACGCCGTGTGGTTTCAGCCGAAGGGGGCGCGCCATGAAACGACAGCGATTGATCCTGATGGGGGTGCTCGGGGTTGGCCTGGCCGCATTGGTGGTCGATCGACTGCTGCTTCAATCGGGGGCCACAGGCCCCGCGGAAGCCGATGCCGTCGTGGCGGGTCAGGCTGCAGCTCAGTCGTCGTCTGCTAATGGGTCGCCTGGCGTCGTCGAGTCGGTCGGCTCTCTGGCCGAGATGATGCGGCTGGTTGGCAAGCTCAATCAATCGGCGGCCGCTGAGGAGGCCGAACAGACAGCCCGCAATCCGTTCGCCATACTGGGCGGGACCGTTCAGCAGGGGGGTGGCCGGTCCGTGGCCTTAACACCCGAGCAGCGAGCGCGTGATTTTGGTCGGAGGCATCGGCTGCGCGCCGTGCTGAGAGATCGGACGGGCGGTCGGATCATGATGGGTGAACTGACGCTGCGGCTGGGCGACCAGTTAGAAGGCTTCGAGCTAGTGGCGATCGAATCGCATGCCGCGACCTTTGAAGGATTCGGCTACCGGGTCAGAATAGGCTACTAGTGGCCTCTGATTCGCCATCATGTCTGAGCCCGGGAAACGTGGCTGCGAAAAAGCTTGCAACCCGGCGAGGTAGGATCTAGACTCTGGTGTAAACGCTTACGTGCCTTGTATGGCTGAGCGTTGGCTTGGGTCAGGTATCCACGTTTCGAGTCATCCAGCCATGAGTCTTGAACGCGTCGGAAAACGTGCGGGCGTATCGATTGCCACGGTATCGAGGGTGCTCAACGGCACAGCTCCGGTCTCCGAGGCGACCCGGCAGCGCGTTCTCGAAGCCATCGAGGAGCTCAATTACGCGCCGAGCTACGCCGCCCGCGCGCTCGCCAGCCACGCCACGCGGACGCTAGGCGTGATCTTCCCGGACATCGACAGCGGGTTCTTCACCGAAGTGCTCAAGGGCATCAACGCCGAAGCCGCACGCGAGCAGTACGAGGCCGTCTTTGCTTTTGGCCGCAGCACCACCGATGGCGTCAGGCTTGTCCGCCAGTACGTGATGGAGCGGCGCGTGGATGCGTTGATCGTCATGAATCTGCAGCTGCCCGGCGAACTCCTCGATAACCTCGACACGACCCGGGTTCCTGTCGTGCTGATGGATCGGCCCGCGGACCACAGCGGGGTCTACGTGGTCTCGATCGATAACACGGCCGGGGCTTATCAGGCGATGCGACACCTGCTGGTCAACCATGGCTGCCAGAGTGTGGCCGTGATCACAGGGCCGTCGGATTCCACCGACTCCCGTCAGCGTCTGTCGGGTTGTCGGAAGGCTGCTCGCGAAGCGGGTGTCAAATTGCCTCCCAACTCGATCTGGCGGGGAACCTTCAGGGAAGACAGCGGCTTCACTGCGGTCTGTTCGGTGCTCGAATCGGGCGGCCGTTTGCCCGAAGCGATCTTTGCCCTCAACGATCGGATGGCCATTGGGGCGCTGGATGCCATCAAGCAGGCAGGTTTGCGCGTGCCAGATGATGTCAAACTGGTCGGTTTTGATGATGAGCCGATGGCTCGGCATCTCGGGTTGACCACCGTGCACGTGCCGCTGGTCGACTTCGGAGCCCTGGCGGTTCGGGCCGCGGTCATGCAGATCCGCAAAGAGGTTCCCGGCGACGACTGGAACCCGCTGGTGTCCACAAGACTGGTGGTGAGAGAAACCTGCGGCGGGGGAAGTGTGGCGTAAGCAGGGGGGTATTGGTTGGGGCTGTTGACTCTGGACGGATGTAAGCGATTACGGCGACTCAGAACGAGAGAAAAGAGGCCTGCTTTGAAGACTGTCTGCCTGATGCTTCCGCTGATGTTGAGTTGTTTTTTGTTGACAAGCGCAGCTATGTCGGACACTCACCCGTCACAAGCATGGATGCCATCCGAGCAATCGGATGATGGCTTCCTGGAAGAGCTGAGTCGACGCAGTTTTGACTTCTTTTGGCGCGAAGGCGACCCGGACACAGGGCTGGTGCCCGACCGCGCGCTTGCTGACGGAACCCGAGGCGGCGACGTGGCCAGCATCGCGTCGATGGGTTTCGGCCTGACGGCCTACACCATCGGGGTTGAACGCGGATGGATCTCCTACGAACAGGGGTACGACCGCACGTTGAACACGCTGCTCTACCTACGCGACGAGTTGGAGAACGTCAGAGGGTTCTTCTACCACTTCGTCGACATGGAAACCGGCGAGCGCGTCTGGGAGTGCGAGCTGTCGAGTATCGACACGGCGCTGCTGATCGCTGGCGTGCTCAGCTCCAAGGCCTACTTCGAGGGCACCGAAGTCGCAGAGGTGGCGCAGCAGATCTACGACCGGGTTGAGTGGCCCTGGATGCACGACGGCAAGGCGACCCTCAGCATGGGCTGGAAGCCCGAAAGCGGCTTCCTCCCCTATCACTGGCACGACTACAACGAGCTGAAGATTCTGTACCTGCTCGGCCTTGGCTCCGAGACACATCCGCTGGCCGAGTCATCCTGGCATGCCTGGCGTCGCGTGCCGCTGCTGACCTATGGCGGCAGAACCTTTTTGGCCTGTGCGCCTCTCTTCACGCATCAGTATTCGCAGGCCTGGTACGACTTCCGCAACAAGCGCGATGACTACGCCGACTACTGGCGCAACTCCGTGCTCGCGACCCTGGCGCAGCAGCAGGCGGTGGTCGATAAATCCGATCGCTTCCCGCTCTACAGCCCGACCATGTGGGGCCTGACCGCTGCGGATGGTCCCGACGGTTATCGCGTGCTCGGCTCGCCGATGCCCACCAGCGGCCGACATGAGGTGGATGGCGCCGTGGTTCCCTGTGCACCCGGCGGTTCGATCCCGATGGCACCCGAAGCCACCATCCCCGCTCTGCGTGAGATGAAAGAGAAGTATCCCGAAGCCTGGACGACCTACGGCTTTGTGGACGCCTTCAACCCGCACACGGGCTGGTACAACGCGGATGTGATCGGCATCGATGTCGGCATCACCCTGCTGATGGCCGAGAACCACCGATCCGGCTTTGTCTGGGACCTCTTTGCACGCAACCCCGAGGTGCAGCGCGGTATGGCGCGTGCCGGCTTCCGGCCATTGACACTCGAGGAGAAGCAGCAGTCGGTCAATGTATCTGTCTTTACCGATGAACCACTGCCACCCGATGTGCGTGATCAGGTTCGAGACAGCTTCTCGAACCAGTGATCCGGAGTTGGATGTATGAGCCTGATCACACGACCCAGTTCAGTCAGCCAGCAGGCGCCGTCCGTCCGGCAGGTCGGGGCGAAGCATGAGCCGGCACCCTTCTTATGCATCGAGAATGGTGCGGGCCTCTCAGTGCATCTGTATCGATCAGGCGTGGTCTCTTCGATCCAGCACGAAGGCATCATGATCAATCATTCGCTGGGCGATGCGCTGCGTGGCAGTATCGCCGGGGTCTACCTACGCCAGCACACCGATGCGGGGATCGAATGGGTCGGCCTCACGGGGCCGTCGTCGCCGAGCAGTTTTGCCGCTGACGGCGCTCTGGCCGTCTGGTCGGGTCGCTGGCGAGATATCGCCTACCGCTGCTCGCTGGTCCTGCATCCGACCTTGCCCGCGTGGTGTTGGGATGTTGACCTGACAAGCTCTGAATCATCAGCGGATGAAAGCTACGACGTCCTTCTTGTTCAGGATCTCGGGCTTGTGCCAATGGATGCCGCCCTGATCAACGAAGCCTATGTCGCGCAGTATCTCGATCATCAGATCCATGCCCACCATGACTACGGGTCAGTCCTGATGACCCGGCAGAACCGCCCGCAGGCAGGTGGCCGCTATCCCTGGCTGGCTCAGACCTCCGTCTCGGGCGTGCGTGGCTGCCTGACCGATGGCTACCAGTTCTTCGGCAACGGCTACCGGGCATCGGCGACACCGGCCGCAATAGAAATAGCCGATATCCCGCGTGAGGTTAGGCAGTACGAGTTCGCCTGTTCAACCCTCCAGGGCTGTCCTTCTCGACTCGATGAGTCAGCAAGGGCCCGCTGGCGGTTCATCTCACGCTACGAGCCAGATCACCCGGCGGTCTCCAGGGCCGACGATGCCAACCGGCTCGATCCGGTCCGTGACTGGGCCATCTCACTGGAAAACCATACGGAAGTACAGGTCGCCCGGGTCGATCGTCATCGGCTGGATCGGCTCGGCATGATCAGCGGGCGTGAACTCACCGAGGACGAACTCGCCCTGCACTTTCCCGGCCGCTGGCGACACGAGGAGAGAGACAGTGAAGGCAGGCTACTGTCTGCCTTCAGAGAGAACGACGCCCATCTGGTGACACCACGAAAAGAGCGTGCCACCGAACGTCCCCACGGACACATGCTGCGGACCGGTGCTTCATTGCTGCCCGACGATCAATCACTCTCCGCGACCGCGTGGATGCATGGCGTGTTTCTTTCCCACGTCGCTCTGGGCAACACCGTCCTGCATAAGTTCCTGCCGGTCGCACGCAATCCTCTTGACGTGGCCGGCTCGGGTGGACTCCGGCTCGCTGTTGAGATCCATGGCGGCTGGAAGCAGTTGGCCGTGCCCTCGGCGTTTGAGATCCGGCGTTCGTCGGTGCTCTGGTGCTATGAGCTCGAAGATCACACAATCTGGATCACCATCGAAGCCTCATCGGCCGCGCCTCATCTCGATCTCTCGGTCCATGTGGATGGTGAACCGATTCGCCTGATGCTGATGGGACGTGTGCTCATCGGCGATGCCGAGCCGAGGTCATCGGGCGCGATCGCCTTCGACCCAGCCAATGGCACCGTGACCCTCCGGCCGGCAGAAGACAGCGCGTGGATCAATCATCAGCCCAACGCCCAACTGACTATGACGGCAGAAGGTCCTGAGTCGTTGGAGGCCATAGGCGGAGACGAGTTGCTCTTCGCGGACGGGCGCAGCCGCGGTTATCCCTGGATGGTGATGCGCAGCCAGGCTGTCAACACCTTTGGCCTAAGGGTGGCCACAGCTGCGGGCAGTGATATCGAGCCCGAAGCCGGACACGACTGGTCATCGATCGATAAAGACCGACAGCTGGAGCACAAAGAACCCGGCGTCGAACGCATCGACGATGCCCTCCGCTGGTTCACGCACAACGCCATCATCCATCTCGCCGCACCACACGGGCTGGAGCAGTTCACGGGTGGAGCCTGGGGCACCCGTGATGTCTGCCAGGGACCGCTGGAGTTCCTGCTGGCTGCCAAGCGGCACAAAGAAGCACGCCGAATCCTGACGATGCTCTTTTCTGATCAGCGATCCGATGGCGGCTGGCCACAATGGTTTATGATCGATGCCTATCGCTCGATCAGGCAGGCCGAGAGCCATGGCGACATCATCGTCTGGCCCCTAAAGGCTCTGGCCAGCTACCTCGAAGCCACCGGCGACGCTTCGATTCTTAGAGAGTCGCTGCCTTATTTCGATCAGGCCCCGACCGGCTCCGCAACCCTCGCAGAGCATCTGGTCTGCGCACTCGAACGCATCGAAAGTGAGTTGGTGCCCGGGACCTCCCTGATCCGCTACGGCCATGGCGACTGGAACGACGCCCTCCAGCCGGCGAAGCCCGAACTACGCGAGCGGATGGTCAGCACCTGGACCGTCGAACTCCTCTATCAGGCCGCCAGCGAGTTAAGCCAGGTCCTGCGACGCCTGAACACCGCCGTGGACCTGGCGGATCGTCTGCAGCAACTGGCGACCGGTATTCGGTGTGACTTTGACAATCACCTGGTGCCCGATGACGTGGTCTGCGGCATGGGCTACATCCACGAAGCTCCCCTGCGGGTCGAGCCCCTGCTCCACCCCGCCGACAAGAGGACGGGCATCCGCTATCGCCTGCTCCCCATGACGAGGGGCATCCTGAGCGGGCTGCTGAATCCGGAATCGGCCAGGCAGCACCTGTCGCTGATCCGTGAGCACCTGCTCGGCGTCGATGGTGCACGTTTGATGGATCGGCCCCCGGTCTACCGTGGCGGGACTGAGGATGTCTTCCAGCGAGCCGAATCGGCATCGGCCTTCAGCCGCGAGATAGGCCTGATGTACGTCCACGCCCACCTGCGTTTCATCGAAGCGCTGGCCCGGTTGGGCGAAGCAGAAATGCTTTACGACGCCTTGCTCCGTGTGACGCCGATGGGCCTGAATCAAACACTTGAACAGGCCCTTCCGAGGCAAGCCAACGCCTACTTCAGCAGCTCGGATGCCGATGTGATGAACCGAGCCGAGGCATCCGACCGCTACGCAGACATCATGGACGGCAGGGTGGGCTTCAAAGGCGGCTGGCGCATCTACTCAAGCGGTCCCGGCATCTATATCTCCGCGGTGGTCCGCTCGATGCTCGGCTGGCGAGAAACCGCATGGGGGGTCGAAATCGACCCGGTGCTGCCCAGACGTCTCGACGGGCTGGTCTACCGTTTCAACCGCAACGGCCGGGAGTTAATAGTGCGCTATCGCATTCAGGGGCCCGGCTTCGGCCCGCAGGGAGTGCTTGTCAACGGTCAGCGTCTGCCCGGGCTCAGCCGTCTGGAGCACCCCTACCGGCGTGGCGGGCTGCGCCTGCCGGAGAGCGATCTCATGGCCCCGCCGGACACCCCCATCGAGGTCGAAGTGCTGCTGTGATCGGTCTCCCAACGATGAGAAACCCTCACGGAAAATGCTTGACAGATTCCCCGCTTGTCGTAGGATGTAAGCGTTTCCAGTCTCGTCAGGAAGTTGATTCGAAGATGCCGCTTTTTCTTTGAGATAACCACACGCGATTTGCTGGCTTACAGGCCAGTGTAAGCGCTTACGTTCGCCCGCCCGATCGCCGGGCTGCCTTTGTTTGAGGATCTTTGCCACGCAAGGATCGGTTGATTCAAGAGCAGTAGCAGTGAGTTTTGCCGTTTCAATGTCCACGGATCACAAGCCAACGACCCGCATGAGGAGCCAGGAGTTATGAGCAAGCGTCACACCACCGCCACCCTGATCGCTGCAGGATTTGTCGCCGCCAGCAGCGGCCACGCCTTCGCCGCTATCGGTGATATCAACAGTGTCGTTCTCGTTGATCGCATCTTCAACGACTTTCCCAGTTCCAACCTAACGGTCACCGACAACGACCTCACCTCCTTCATCATCGAAGAGACCGACTTCATCCCGGATGGCGGAGCCGACTTCGCCAACCGACACGCCGCCTACCTCTCGACCAACGACATCGATCCCTTCGCCTTCCAGACCAACGACGGCTTCGACTTCTCCGTCGACATCACGCTGGAAGTCGGAGAGACCACGCCTACCAAAGAGGCCGGCATCTACATGGAGACCTTCGTCGGCGGTCAGGGCCAGTTCATCATCAAGCCCAACGGCGAGATCGCCGCGTTCGGTCAGTTCCCGTTCGTGAGTTCAACCGTTGCCGATGAAGATGGCCCCGAGTTCGGCGGCCGTACCTACGTCGCCGGCGAGACCATCAACCTCCGCATCCTCTACACGCCCGGCAACGGCCCCGGCGGCGACGAGGCCTCCACCATCGAGTACTTCGTCGATGGCGTTTCCAGCGGTCCCCGTGAATTCGGCAACCTTGAGAACGGCATCATCCCGAACTCGAACATCGGCACCTACGTCCAGTACCCGCCGAACGTCTTCGCCTTCCCTGCCGACTTCGGCCGCACGACCTTCGAAAACTGGAGCATCCTCGATACCGGCAGCGGCAACCAGGTCATCGGCGACTTCAACAACGACACCGTCGTCGACGATCAGGACATCGATATCCTCGCCGCCGCCATCCGTGCCGGCTCCAGCGACAACCTGTTCGATCTCGACAACAGCACCACGGTCGACTCGGGCGATCTGGATGAACTCATCGGTGTTGTGATCGGCACGTTCTTCGGCGACGCCAACCTCGACAACACCGTCGACCTGATCGATCTCTCCGCACTCGCCACCAATTTCGGCAGCAGCGCCGGCTGGGCGGGCGGCAACTTCAACACCGACACCGCCGTCGATCTCATCGACCTGTCCCTGCTCGCCACCAACTTCGGCAGCACGGCCGCCATCCCCGAACCCGCTTCTCTGGCACTGCTCGGCCTGGCAGGCCTCGGCCTGGCGCGTCGCCGCTGAGCCTTCGCACACGGAGTCATCCGCAGTGACACATGTTTCAGTATCAACGCAAACCCACGCAGCGACGCACGTGACGCCCGCTGCAAGTCTGCTCGGGCAGGTGCCCGGACGGACGCCCTGTGTCTCACCTTGAGAGGAGGATTGTGATGGAGAAACGCTTCTTGAATGCCCTGGGTGCTTCCCTGGTGGTTGGCTTCCTGGCCACCACTGCCATGGCCGCACCAAACCTGACCAACGGCATCGCCGTGAATGAGCGTGTGTTCAACGACTTCACGACCACGACGCTGAACACCACCGACAACTTTCCCGCGATCGTCCAGTTCGACGAATCGGGTTACGTTGACGATGGTATTGGCGGCAACTTCGCTAACCGCCACGACGCCCTCGCATCGACCGATGGCGGCGCGACACCCGCTCAGTTCGATATCACCGACGGCTTTGTCATCAGCGCGAACGTGACGCTCGACACCGGCTCTGCCGCACCCCGCAAGGAAGCCGGTATCCGCGTCAATAGCGGGATCTCTGGCGACGCCCTGTTCCTCGTGAACTCAGACGCCGGCGAAATCGTCGCCTTCGGTGGCGGAGCCCCGTTCTACATCTTTCCGGGTTCCTACACGCCCGGCGACACCATCTTCATGCAGATGAGCTACACGCCCAGCGGCGTCTTCGCCGTACCCGGCAAGGTCGAGTACGTCATCGATCGTGGCAACGGCCTTGAGTCCAGCGGCCTGCTCGACTGGGCCAACCTCGAAGGCGGTCCCCTCCAGTACAACCTCGGCTTCTACGGCCAGTTCACCCCCGACCTCAACAACTCCGCCGAGTTCGCCACCGCTACGTTTGCCGATATCCGCATCGTTCCCGAGCCCGCAGCCGCATCGCTGCTGGCCCTGAGCCTGGCAGGGCTCGCCGGCCGCCGGCGCTGTCTCGCTTGATCGTCTGTCTCGCCATCGACCGCACGGCTTCGTAACCGGGGCCCTGCGGCTTACTCAGGACACGCTCCCTCTCCGCCGAGCCACCGGCTCGGCCCAGCGTGTCCCAACGGAGACGCATGATGTGTAACCCCAAGGCTCGAACCCGCCGCGGCTTTACCCTGATCGAACTCCTCGTGGTGATCTCCATCATCGCCCTGCTGATCGGCATCCTCCTGCCAGCACTGGGTGCTGCGAGAAAAGCCGCTCAGGACATGACCTGTCTTACGAACGTGCGCCAGATCGCGTTTGCCGCCCAGCTCTACGCCTTTGATAACGATGACTTCCTGCCTCTGAGTCATGACTGGCAACTTGGAGCCGGTACCGCTACCACCTTCATCAGCTTCAACACGCAGGGCTTCCAGATTCCCATGCTTTATCAGTACGTGGGTAATCTCGAGGTCTTCAGATGTCCGTTATCCGAACAGACAGATAGCAACGCCGAACTCTTCAACGATGCGCCGAACCGAAACCCCATCTTCCTCGGAATGGGTAACTACGAAATCTATATTGAGGAAAGCGGCAAGTTCGATCGTGCTAATGGTACACCTGCCTATACCGACTACAAATTCAATGATAATTGGGCACTACCCACCATCGATGGCGAAGCGAAAGGTGTCTTGACATTCCGGTCAAGCACGCTGCCTTTACCTACATGGACAGTCATTGCCATGGACCTTGATACGCCGACACCTCAGGACCCAACGAAGGAAATCCTCCGACATGGTGGGGGAAGTGGCCTCAACATGAGCTTCCTCGACGGTCACTCGGAATATAAAGCCGTTGAGGAATTCAAACGCCCCACTGGAACCAATCTGCCCGTCCCACTCGATCCCAAAGGCAACGGCCCCTGGTTCCTCTGGGGGCATCCATTTGGCGATCAGGTCGCCAATTAATCCTCGCTTTTCCCCGCCTGTGGTTCATGCTGTGAGGACCCCATGGCTACCTCCCCAAACCGCTTAGCTCTGACTCTGGCCACCTGCCTCAGCCTTCCGCTGACGGCCGCCGCATCCAATGACCTCTCGGTGGTCCCCTTCTGGGACGCCGAGACCCGAGAGACCTTCACGAACCGCTTCGGCGGCAGCCCTCTGACCTTCAACACCAGCCTCGCTCGAACCACCGCCGTCCGCCAGGACGGCAACGCCGGCTACCGCATCGCCGCATCGGTTCCCCAGAACGGCTTCGGCTTCGTCCAGAACGCCCTCGCCGCCTACGGCTCCACGGGTGAGTTCGCCGCTAGCCGCGACATCTCCGGCTTCGAGTCCATCGACTTCTACCTCCGCAACGACTCCGGCGAAGCCTTTACCCTCGACTTCGAAATCAAGGACTACCGCGACGGCGGCGGCCACCTCGCCTCACGCCCCATCACCGTCCCCGCAGGCGGAGGCTGGCAGCCCTACAGCATCCCACTCGACCTCACCACGCCCGGCTGGAACCTCACCGGCATCCCCTCCGGCAGCGAGTCGGCGTTCCTCGACCGCGCCAAGTCCGTCGGCCTGGTGATCCGAGCCGATCAGGGCCGGGCCGTCACAGGCAGCATCTACGTCGACAGCATGAACTTCGTCGAGCCCGGCGGCTTTGTCGATGTCAACACCCTGCCCACCCGCGACCTCGCCGAGAGAGTCGCTAAACGACAATGGGACGGCCTCTGGGGCTCCCGCAACCGTGTCAACGGGCTCATCCCCACGCACTCAACCACCTCCGGCCACGGTGCCATCAACGCCACGGCCGGCGTCGTCACCATGCTCCCACGCGCTGTTGAGAACGGCTGGGTGGATCCCGCCGAGGCAGACGCCTACATCACCACCATCGTCCAGACCTTCAACACCATCATGGACAGCGCCGACCACGCGCCCGGCCGCTACTTCAACTGGACCACCCTCGCCAACGACCTCGTCGCCGAGGAAACCAACATCGATACGGCTTTTCTCTCCCTCGGCCTCCACCGCTACAAGCACCGTTCATCGACCCCGCAGCCGCTCCGTGATTCGATCGACACCCTCCAGAACCGTTTCGACTGGGACGCCTTCAGCGACACCGAAGGCAGCACCCGTGGCTGGAGCCTCGCCTACAACACCAGCACCAACCAGATGATCGAGGGCACCTACAACACCTACTCCGGCGAACCTTGGTTGATCTCGCTGGCCGCCCACCTCTCCGACGACAACCACGTCCCCATCACCGAGCAGTACCACTCGGCCATCTTCCGCACCAAAGCACACCTCGTCGATCCCGACCGAGAACACCTCGTCAGCACCTTCAGCCAGTTCCGCCCGCCCTTCACGCAGTGGTTGATGTCCCTCTTCGTCGATACCGGCGACCGGGGCAACGACACCTTCCCCGCACAGACGTTTGCCGGTAATCCTCAACGAAACGCCGAGCTCTACCAGCAGGAAGTGGCCGCCTACTTCGCCTCGATCGGCCGAGCCGAATTCCTTCAGCCCGATGCCGGGGCCGACACCACCGGCGCACCCTACGAACAGTTCAGCGCCTACAACAACTTCGGCATCCCGGACCTCTTCATGCCCTGGGCCGTCGGCTTCGCCTTCCTCGGCGACGAGTCCGCAGCCGATGCCGCCCTCCGCCACCACCTCATCAACGACCTCGAAGGCCCGCTTGGCCTCTCGGATTCGGCCCGCTGGACCACCGGTGCCAGCCAGCCCTCTCAAGTCCGAGCCTTTCACGACTTCTGGAACACCGCGCTCTCGACCATGGCGTTGTTCGAGTACCTCTACGACGACGCCTCAGACTTCGCCGACATCCCCGACATCGCCGAAGCCCTCGACAAGGTGTTCTACCCCCTGATACCCGGCGATTTCACCCGCGACCAACTCGTCAATGAAGATGACATCGATCGTCTCGCCGCCCAACTCGGCCTGACCATCGCCGAGTCCGCGTTGATGTACGACCTCGATGAGAACGGCTCCATCGATACAGCTGACCTCGACCTGCTCATCAGCACGCTGATCGATACCAGCCTCGGCGAAGGCACCGGCACGCTGCTTGGCGATATCGATCTCTCCGGCACGGTGGACCTCATCGACCTCTCCCTGCTCGCCACCTCCTTCGGCGACGCTGGCGGCTGGGCGCAGGGAGATACCAACGCCGATGGCCTAATCGATCTTATCGATCTCTCCAATCTCGCCATCAACTTCGGTCAGCAGATCACAGTGCCAGAACCTGCCGCTGCAACGCTGCTCGGACTAGCGCTGTTCGCACAGCGTCGCCGATCCTGAACCGACGCGTGCAGCCCGCTTCGCCTCATCCCTCCGGAGCCTCTTCGACATGACGCCATCTCGCTTGCTGATGCCCCTCCTGGCACTCTGCCTGTTCAGCATCGCCCCCGCCAGCGCCAAGCTGCTCTTCGACGGCAGCGATCGGCAGGCGTTCCAGCCCTTCCCCGCCGATGGCGTCCAGCAGACACTCGCGATCGAGACCGATGCCAACGGCAACCGGGAACTCCGCATCGACTTCAACTTTGCCGCAGGCGCCGGCTACGCCATCTCCCGGATGACCTTCGACCAGCCTCTCGAACTCCCCGAACACTTTGTCCTCAGCTTCGATATCCGGGGCGACAGCCCGCTCAACACCCTAGAAGTCAAGCTCATCGATCCATCCATGGAAAACGTCTGGTGGGTCAACCGCCGCGACTTCTCCTTTCCCCAGCAAACCGAAACCCTACGACTCAAACGTCGCCACTTCGTCTTCGCCTGGGGACCGGCCGGCGGCGAGAAGATCCACGAAGCCCTCGGCGCCCTCGAGATCGTCGTCACCGCTTCGCAAGGCGGGGCCGGCAGCGTATGGATCGACAACGTCCGCCTCGAACCCACCGCCCCCCCGGCCACCGGCCCCATCGAAGTCGCCCTCCGCAGCACCTCCGCCTCAGGCAGCGCCTTCCGGATGATGACGGCCATCGCCGACACGCAAGCCATCGGCCTGAGCACCACACCCGGCGACGTGCACACCATCGATATCGACCTCGGCGAACCACGGGAATTCTCCGGCCTGTTGATCGGCTGGAATGACCGCTTCCCCACCGCCTACCGCCTGGATAGCTCGCGCGACGGTCAGCACTGGCACACACTCACGCAACCCAAGGCCGGAAACGGCGGCATCGACGCCATGCTCGCCCCGGAGCACGAAGCCCGCTACCTCCGCCTGACCACCACCCAGACCGCCAACGCCAAAGGCCTCGATCTCCGCAGCCTGAGCTTCATACCGATCGAGAGCATCGATCCCGCCAACGACCTGCTGATGGCCTACGCCCAGCAGCAGCCCCGCGGCCACTGGCCCATGGTCTTCGAGCAACGCCAGGTCTTCTGGAACGTCATCGGCAACCCCGCCAGCTCCTACGAATCACTCATCAGCGAGCACGGCGTCCTCGAACTCAGCAAAGGCGGCTTCACCGTCGAGCCCTTCCTCCGCGTCAATGACGACCTGCTCACCTGGGCCGAAGCCCGGCACGAGCAGTTTCTCGAGCGTGGCGACCTGCCCATCAGCCGTGTGCTCCGCCAACACGACAACATCGACCTCGAAGTCCTCCCGCTCGCCGAAACCCTCGCCTCCGGTGCCGAGGTCGTCATCACCCGCTACATGCTCCGCAACACTTCGGACACACCGATCGACGCCGAACTGGCCCTCGCCGTCCGCCCCATCCAGGTCCTCCCGCCCTGGCAGCGACTGAATCTCGTTGGCGGCTACACGCCCATCCACGCCATCGCCGTGGTCGACAACCACACAGCCCTCCGCGTCAACGACGAGACCATCGTGCGCATGATCGAGACGCCAGACGAGACAGCCGCCGGTGATTTCTCGATGGGTGAAGTCGCCGAATGGATCGCCGCTGGCCAACTCCCCGGCACCAAAGTCGCTCACGACGAACAAGGGCTCGCCTCCGGCGTCTTCACCATCACCTGCACCCTGCAGCCGGGCGAAGCAGCCTCGGTCCACCTCGTTACACCACTCGGCGCGCCCGAAACCATGCCCGAGGCAGCGGCTGTCCAGCAAGCCCTCAACGAACGCAACTTCGAGCAACGCCTCACCGACCGCGCCGACGCCTGGGACCGCCAACTCGGCAAAGACTTCTTCCATGTCGATCACGCCTCGGCCCGCAACATGCTCCGCAGCCTCCGCGCCCAGGTCGGTTACATCCTCATCAACATGGATGGCGTCCGCATCCAACCCGGCTCACGAACCTACGAACGCTCCTGGATCCGCGACGGCGCCCTCACCGGCAAAGCCCTGGTCAATCTAGGGCAGGCCGAGGCCGTCCAACGCTACTTCGACTGGTACGCGCCCTACCAGTACGACAACGGCAAGGTGCCCTGCGTCGTCGATCACCGCGGACCCGATCCCGTCGACGAGCACGACTCCACCGGGCAGCTCATCTACCTCGCCCGCCTCCTGCTCGACCACACCCACAACGAAGCCAAAGCCCGCGAGCACTACGAGACCATCCGCAAGGGTGTGGTCTACATGGAAGACCTCCGCAACCAACGCCTTACCGATGAATACGTCGGCACCGCCTACGAGGGCCTGGTCCCCGAGTCGATCAGCCACGAGGGCTACTCCGAGAAACCGATGCACGCCTACTGGGACAACACCTTCGTCGTCCGCGGATTCATGGACGCCGCCGCCATCGCCGCACGGCTCGGCCACGAGGAAGACGCCGCCCACTTCGCCTGGCTGACCGCCGAACACCGAGACGCCATGATGCGCTCCATCGAGATGGCCGCCGCCGAGCAGAACGTCAACTTCATCCCGGGTTGCGTCGAGCTGGGCGACTTCGATCCACCCTCCACCGCCGTCGCCGTCTCCATTGGCGGGCTCGTCCATCACCTGTCCAAAGAGCTCATGGACGCCACTTTTGAACGCTACTGGCAGGACTTCGCGCTCCGCACCTCCGACGACCGCAACTGGTTCGACTACACCCCCTACGAACTCCGCGTCATGGCCACCATGATTCGACTGGGACACCGCCAGCGAGCTCACGCCATGTACGACTGGCTCGCGCAGGACCAGCACCCCTCCGGCTGGCTCCACTGGGCCGAGATCGCCTACCGCGACGACCGAACCCCACGTTTCATAGGCGACATGCCCCACACCTGGGTCGGCGCCGGCTTCGTCAACGCCGTCCGCGGCATGTTCGTCTGGGAAGACGAAGAACGAGGCGAACTCCTACTCGGCCTGGGCATCAAGACCGAATGGCTCGACGGCCGCGGCGTCCGCGTCGTCGACGCACCCACCCGCTACGGACCGATGAGCTACCAGCTATACCGACGTGGCGAGCACCTCTACCTCTCCGCCTCAGGCGAAGCCTTCCCCCCCAACGGCTTCCGCCTCATCCTGCCCGACTTCAACGGTACCGGCGAAGAAATGGAAATCACCTTCGATCAGGTCCCCTACGAAGCATTGATCCCGATCGGTAACACCGTCCCCTGACAGACGTCAGCTACTCAGCCAGATCCGCCACACATCGAAACCCCGCATTGGTCGATGCCGAATCGGGCGTGTTGCCCATCCGCGCCGCCAGCCGGTAACGGTTGCAGTAACTCACATGGCAGAGATACGACCCACCCTTCTGTAGCCGACGATCACCCTCCGCGGGGCCCTTCGGATTCACCCTCGTCTCCTCCCGCTCCTCGGCATGCCACGTCGCGCTGAAATAGTCGTGACACCATTCCCACACATTCCCCGAGCAGTTGTAAAGCCCCCAGCCATTCGACTCGAAAGCATCCGCCGGACAAGTGCCCCGATAACCATCCGCACCCGCATCCCGATCCGGGAACGCCCCTTGCCAGACATTGCAGACGTGCCGATTCTGCGGTTCCAACTCATCACCCCAGGGAAACACACGCCCCTCATGCCCGCCCCGCGCCGCATACTCCCACTCCGCCTCCGTCGGCAGACGCTTCCCCGCCCAGCGTGCATAAGCCATCGCGTCGTTCCAACTCACGTGTACCACCGGATGATCCAACAGCCCCTTCAGATCGCTCCGCTCACCCAGCGGCCGCCGCCAACTCGCGCCCGGCACCGCCAGCCACCAGTCCAACCCCACCACGGCCCGCGTTGCCGCCAGCTTCTCCGCATACTTCTTCGCCAGATGCCCCCTGAACACAAACGACCACCCGATCCGCTCAGAATCAGTCTGATACCCGGTCGCTTCAACAAACGCCCGAAACGCCTCATTGGTCACCGTCGTCGCATCGATCCAGAAACTATCCACCCGCACACGCCGGACCGGCCCCTCGCCATCGTTCGGGAACATCCTGTCCCGCTCATTGCCCATCAGGAAGTCCCCCGCAGGAATCCGAACCATCCCCGCGAGACTCGCCGGCTCATCACGACCCTTGCTCGCCCGGTCGATACCCAGCGACACCCGCTCGCCACCACCGGTTGTGGACGGGCTGCAGCAGGGAGACGGAGCACCTGAATCGGATGGATCACGCATGGTCAAGCTTCCTGCATACAGCCTAGCGATTCCCGGCCGGAGATCGTCAGAATCGGTCTATCATGCACAGATCACCCGTACGACCCGGAGCTGTTCGATGTCGATTTCAAACTGGACAGCCGCCGATGACATGGCCGACCTGTCAGACCCGGCCATCTTCCCCGTGGTGCCCCGTCATCTCATCGACCTTATCGCCGAGCGCGCCACCTGCCAGACCTTCCAGCCCGGGGATGTCCTTTTCGAGCAGGGCCTCAAACACGCACCCTTCTTCGTGATCGAAACCGGCAGGGTGGTCTTCTTCGACCGGAATCGACCCGAAACCAACACCTACTTCTCCACCGTCAACGATGGCATGTTCATCGGCGACATCTCGATGTTCACCGGTGCCCCCACCATCGCCGAATGCCGGGCTTACGAGCCCACTCGCGTGCTCAAACTGACGAGCGGTCAACTCCGCGACCTTGTCCGTGAGAACAGCGAAGCCGGTGACCTGATCCTCCGCACCTTCATGGCCCGCCGTTCATGGCTCGAAGGCCACGGGTACGGACAGATCCAACTCCTCGGGCCCGCATCCTGCCCCAGCACCTACGGCTTCCGCGATTTCCTCGGCCGCAACCAGATCCCCTTCGTCTGGCGTGATCCCGAAAGCCAGCCCGAAGCCAAGGCCGTCGTCGACAACCTCTCGGTCGCCAAAACCGACTTCCCGGTACTCATCAACAAGGGCCAGGTGCACCGCAGCCCCGGACTGAAAGACGTGGCCCGCTGCATCGGCCTTCTGCCAGAACTCGACGACTGCATCTACGACCTCGTCATCGTCGGAGCCGGACCCGGCGGCCTCGCCGCAGCCGTCTACGGCGCCAGCGAAGGCCTCAAGACACTCGTCCTCGAAGCCTCCGCGCCGGGCGGGCAGGCCGGCACATCCAGCAAGATCGAAAACTACCTCGGCTTCACCACAGGCATCAGCGGACAGGAACTCGCCAGACAGGCCGTCCTCCAGGCCCGCAAATTCGGAGCCACGCTATGCAGCCCCGTCAGCGTCGCATCGATCGTCTGCGAAGGCGATTACAAAACCCTGACCCTCGACGATGGCCAGCAGGTCAAGGCCCACGCCGTGGTGCTGGCCATGGGTGCCCGCTACCGCAGACTCACCGCAGAGAACTGTGATCGACTGGAAGGTGTCGGCCTCTACTACGCCGCCGGCCACCTCGAAGCCGTCCACTGCGCCGAGCGTCCCGTAACCGTCGTCGGTGGCGGCAACTCGGCCGGCCAGGCCGCCGTCTTCCTCAGCAAGCACGCCAGCAAGGTCTCCCTCGTCATCCGCAGGGCTGACCTCAGAGCCACCATGTCCGAGTATCTCATCCGAAGAATCGAACGCGAAAGCAACATCGAACTCGTCACCGAAACCGAAGTCACAGCCCTGCAAGGCGACGCTCACCTCGAATCACTCGAACTCACCTCTCACGACCAGACGACCACCATCGATTGCGCGGCCCTCTTCGTCATGATCGGCGCAGAACCCAAGACCGACTGGCTCACCGATTGCTGCGGGCTCGACGACCACGGCTTCATCCTCACAGGCCTCGAAGCCACCCACCACAAGGATTTCAACCATCACTGGAAACGCCACGGACAAGCGCCCGACCGATCACCCTTCTACCTCGAAACCACACGACCCGGCATCTTCGCCATAGGCGACGCCCGCAGCGGCTCTATCAAACGCGTTGCCACCTCCGTCGGCGAAGGCTCGATGTCCATCCCCTTCGTCCACCAGACCCTCGCCGAAGTCGGAGCCACAGCCTGAGCCAACCACTCCCACAGAAATGAATCAATGAAACTGTCCAGTGAATCAGCAAGGCCAGATGTCAGCTGCATTCATCACAAATCGGGGTGACAGGATTTGAACCTACGACCTCTTCGTCCCGAACGAAGCGCTCTACCAAGCTGAGCTACACCCCGTAGCCGATCTTCCGATCGCTCGAACGCGACAGCATACCCGCTCCAGCACCCCGCCACAAAACCCAATCCCGCCACCCCGCAACACCTCGACTCAGCCCGTAAGCCGCTGATAGACCTCACGATACCGCTCCGCCGTCCGCGTCAGCACCTCCGCCGGCAGCCGAGGGCCGGGATGGCTTTTGTCCCACGACCCATCGTCCACCATCGCCTGCAAAGCGTTTCTCACGATCTGCTTGTCAAAGCTCGCCGGCTCCACGCCAGGCGTATGACCCTCCGCCGGCCAGTACCGCGAGCTGTCAGGCGTCGCCACCTCATCAATCAGAATCGGCTCCGCCTCCCGGTCCACCACGCCCGCCTCATTCACCGGCAGCCCGAACTCCAGCTTCGTATCCGCCAGCAGCAACCCGCGCTCCGCCGCGTGATCGCGCACAAACGCATAGATCGCCAGCGTCTTCTCACGCATCCACGTCGCCAACCGCTCACCCACCCGCTCCACCGCCTCCTCAAAACCGATGTTCTCGTCGTGTCCCGTCTCCGCTTTCGTTGCAGGCGTGAAGATCGGCTCCGGCAACCGATCGCCCAGCCGCAGACCCTCCGGAAGCTTCACCCCGCAAATCGTGCCATCCACTCGGTAACTCTGCCACCCCGAGCCCGCGAGATACCCCCGCGCCACGCACTCGATCGGGATCGTCTCGCAGGGCCGACCCAGCATCACACGCCCCCGCAGCTTCTGGATAACCGTTGGGCTCAACCCCTCAACCTCCGCCGGATCGGTCGACCAGAGATGATGCTCAGGCGCATCCTTCAACTCAGTCGACAGCCTCTCCAGCCAGAACTTCGTCAGACCCGTCAAAATCGCCCCGCGCCCCGGCACCGGGTCAGGCAGCACCACATCAAACGCCGACAGCCGATCCGTCGCCACCAGCATCACCGCCGGCCGACCATCCTTGAGCCGCACCCGATAGATATCCCGCACCTTTCCCCGCCGCTCAGGCGTCAGACCAATCTCAGGGTCAAGCGGGGGCAGGGGGGGGGCAGAAGCCTCCGCATAACCGGACCCGGAACCGCCCGCGCGACCGTCTTCCTGCGATGCTTGCTTCACCATACCCACAGCATAAACCCAACCAGCCCGCCGAAATAAAGCTGTTGCAACAATGGTTGTGACGATAGCCTGAAAGCAGAACCCGCAAGGACCCCGCCGCCATGCCGCGCCTCCAGAAAGAACTCGGCAAAAAGAAGGCCTTCACCTGCCCCACGCAGGAAGCCTATCTCAACATCGTCCGCACCCACCACGAACTCTCCGAGGCCTTCACCAAGCTGTTCAAGTCCTACGGCCTCTCCGAGTCCGCCTACAACGTCCTCCGCATCCTCCGCGGGCACCATCCCCAGCCCGTCCCCAGCCAGGAGATCTGTGGGCAACTCGTGGTCCGCGTCCCCGACGTCACACGCCTGGTCGATCGCCTCGTCACCCAGGGCCTCGCCGACCGCCAACGCACCGAGGAAGACCGCCGCCTCGTCCTCGTCTCCATCACCCGACAGGGCCTCGACCTGCTCAAACGACTCGACGCCCCCCTCACAGACCTCCATAACAAACAGCTCGGCCGCCTCTCCGAAACCGAACTCAACCGCCTCAGCCGACTCCTCGAAAAAGCCCGCGCTGGCTGCAACGATTAACGATCACACTCGCATCGAAACCGATCCGAGCCAGTGGCTAATCAAGCCAGGTGCGCCCGCACGTTCGCCTCAGTCACCGGGCTGATGACCCCACGGTCCGTCACAATCGCCGTGATCAACTCAGCCGGCGTGATGTCAAAAGCCGGGTTGAACACCGCCACACCCTCCGGCGCCGTCCGCCTGCCCATCCCCTCCGTCACCTCCTCCGCCGCCCGTTGCTCGATCGGGATGTCCGCGCCCGACGCCGTCGCCAGATCAAAAGTTGTGACCGGTGCCGCCACAATAAAAGACAACCCGTGATGCTTCGCCAACGCCGCCAGCGCACAAGTCCCCACCTTGTTCGCCGTATCCCCATTCGCCGCGATCCGATCCGCCCCCACAATCGCCGCATCCACAGCGCCGCTACGCAGCACCTCACCCGCCGCCCCATCACAAGCCAGCCGCACATCGATCCCCGCCTGCCCCAACTCAAACGCCGTCAGACGCGCCCCCTGAAGCAACGGCCGCGTCTCATCCGCAAACACCGTCACCTTCCGCCCAAGCTCCTGCCCAACATAAGCCGGTGCCACCGCCGTCCCGATCCCACCCGTCGCCAGCTTCCCCGTGTTGCAATGCGTGATCAGCCGCACCTCCCCACCCTCACCCCGCCCCGCCAGCCGATCGATCAGCGCCAGCCCGTGCTCCCCAATCCGGCGACACATCGCCTGATCCTCCTCGTCGATCCGCTTCGCCTCCGCCAGCACCCGCTCCACATCCACCTCCCCCAGCCCAGCGATCCGATCCAACGCCCAGAACAGATTCACCGCCGTCGGACGCGAGGTCCGCAGATGAGCAATCGCCTCAGCCAACCGCCCGCTCTGCGCCCCAAGCACACAGCCGTAAGCCGCCGAGATCCCGATCGCCGGAGCCCCACGCACCGACAACCGCTTAATCGCATCCCAAACCGACTGCACATCCCGGCAGTCCAGATAGCTCGTCTCACTCGGCAGCTTCGTCTGATCCAGCAACCGCAGATGCCCACCCGATGCATCACCAACCCATTCAATCGTCTTCATCATTCAACTCCTGCTTCAGACTACGCAGCACCCGCCACCCGACCACCCCCATAAAGCACAAAGGCCATCGCCACATTCAAGGCATTGAAAAACACATGCGCAACAACCGCCACCCACAACCGACCGGTCCGAGCATACAGCCAGCCGAAGATCACACCGAGCACCACCAGCCCCGGCAGTCCATACCACGACACCGCCCCGATATGAATCACCCCAAACAACACCGAAGTCAGAACGATCGATCCCCACACACGCCACACACGATGCCCAAGAAGATCTTGGATCGACCGCTGAATCACCCCCCGAAACACCACCTCCTCCAACACCGGTGCCAACACCAGCGCCGACACCAACCGAAGCACCAGCGCCGCCGGCTCTTCGAAATCAACCATCCGCTGCAACGCCTCATGCGCGATCGCCGGCGGCGGATAGCCCGCCAGCGTCCCCAACCCCGCCACCACCGCAGACGTCCCCATCCCGAGCGTCACCGTGAGCACACAACCCGACCCAAGGATCCAACCGATCCGAGATTCCGGCGCCAGTTCCACTTTCTCGCCACGCACCATCAACAGCCACGCGTATACAGACGCCACACCCAGACCCGCCAGCTGACCCCCAAGCGTCGCCGCCGCCAGCGTCACCTCCCCCGATGAACGATCGATCGCCAGACGCCCCAGCACCACGCCGTACACCGTCGAGCCGCCCAGCACCAGAAAAATCGACGCCAGCCCGTCGATCGCCACAATCGGCGACCTCCGACTCGGCAACTGCCCGCTCGGCCCGATCACGCCCGATCGATACAACCAGACCAGTGAAACCAGCCAGCACGCCAGCAGCAGCATGTTCAGAACCTGCTCAATCACCCCGTCAGCATACGTCCAGCAGACTTTCTCTGATCCCGAGATTGCCCGACTTAACGCTAGCGGATACGCTTGTTCCTCTTATATCTGGCCCGACGCGTTGTTCGATGGGGTGAATAAATATGTCTTTGGTGACGTCGTGGTCGCCCTTCTTTCAGAGTGATGAACGCGTCCGTGGACGCTCGTTGCAACAGGCCGGAGCCGTCAAGCGCCTCCCACCGGAGGCCGAAGGCGAACTCGTGCGCTTCTCCGTCGAAGATGGCGAGACCCACATCGTCATCATCCGCCAGGAAGGGCGCGCCGCCTACGCCGAGTGCGACTGCGAAATCTTCGACAACGGCCTCTTCTGCCGGCACATCTGGGCAGGACTCGTCGATCTCCAGGCCAACCCCTCGATCCCCGGCACCGCCGAACTCTCACGCCAGCTCTTCAAGCTGAGCGTCCGCCCCCCCCGCGCCCGCAAACGCCCCGAGCAGGCACGCCCCCAGACCCGCTCCGAGCCCGAATGGTCCGGACGCCTCACGCTCCTCCGTCCCGGCTCTATGGAACGCATCGAGCCCGACGTCGAAGACCTCCTCGCCCCGCGACGCATCCAGTATGTTGTCCGCGTCGACCTCTGCCACCGACACCACCAGCTCGTCATCGAACTCCGCCAGCAAACCCCCATCGCCCGCGGCTGGAGCCGACCCCGCGCACTACGCCTCGGTGCCTCCACCCTCGCAGGCCTCACCGAAACCACCGACCGCGAAATCGCCACACTCCTAGTCGGTGCATCCGTGATGACCGACGCCGAAGAGACCTCCATCGGCCGCTCCGATCGCTCCGGCTCCCTGTTCGCTCTCCCCCGCGTCGCCGCCGAACGACTCCTCCGCCAGATCACTCTCACCGGCAGGGCGGTGCTCCTCACCGACCCCGACACCGGCAGCGAAGAACCCCTCGCCTGGGACGACAACGGCCCCTGGCACCTCAGCGCCGTCGGCCGCTGGGACGACACCCGGGAAAACCTCCGCTTCGGCACCGAGCTCCGCCGCGGCACCTCCCGCGTCCCCATCCACAAACCGAGCCTCCTCCTCACAGGACCCGGTGGCGTCGTCGTTGTCAACGGTAAAGCCGCCCCCTTCGACGACGCCGGTGCCGGACGCTGGGCCGGACAGTTCCGCGACCACGATCCCATCGACGATGGCGACCGCTCCCTCACCATCCCCAAAACCGATATCGATCGCTTCCTCGACCGCCTCTACCGACTCCCACAGATCCCAGATCTCGACCTCCCCGAAGGCGTCGGCCGATCCGTAGCCCGCATCAGCCCCAAACCACGACTCGAGATTCTCTCCGCAGCCGATAGCTCCGCAGGCAACGGCTCATCCACACGCCAGCAGCTACTGGCCCGCCTCTCGTTCGACTACGGGAGCGCCCGCATCGACTGGGGTACACCCGGCACCTATGTCACCCCGCCCGATCCCGAGCACCAGGAAGACGCCCCGCCCACTCCAGAAGACGGTCAGTCTCAGCCCGAAGCGCTTGCCGCCGAAACCACCACCGAAACGGCCGTCAAGGAACCCCAGCAGGACCTCATCCTCCGAGACCGCTCCGCCGAACGCGCCGCCGCCGAACACCTAGGACGCCTCGGACTCCGCTCCTCGGGCAACGCCGAGTCAGGGCAGCCCGTCCTCGTCATCCGCCAGCGGGATGTCCTCGGCGTCGTCTCAGACCTTATCGCCCGCGGATGGGAAGTCCTCGCCGAAGACGGCGCCGTCCGCCGACCCGCCGACCCCCGCCTCTCCGTACGTTCCGGCATCGACTGGTTCGAGCTCCGAGGCGACGTCACCTACACCACCGACGAAGGCGAGACCGTCACCGTCGAACTCCCCAAAATCATCGAAGCCGTCCGCGCCGGTCGCAACCTCATCCGACTCGACGACGGCTCCACCGGCCTCCTGCCCGAAGAATGGCTCGCCGACCGCGGGCTCCTCACCGCCCTCGGCAAAGCCCATGGCGACCACCTCCGCTTCGGCGCCTCCCAGGCCGCACTCCTCGACACCATGCTCTCCACCAAAGAAGGCATCGAGACCGACGAAGCCTTCGACACCTTCAGCAAAGCCCTCGCTCAGAGCGCCAACGTCGAACCCCTCGACCCCGACCCCACCTTCCAGGGCAAGCTCCGCACCTACCAGAAAACCGGACTCGGCTGGCTCCGCTTCCTCCGTCAACTCCGCCTTGGCGGGATTCTCGCCGACGACATGGGCCTCGGTAAGACCATCCAGGTCCTCGCCATGCTCCAGGCACGCATCCACCACGGCACCGATGAGCCCTCCCTCGATCCCAACACACCCGAAGGCACCAAACTCGGCCAACCCGCACTCATCGTTGCGCCACGATCCGTCGTCTACAACTGGCTCGACGAGGCCGAGCACTTCACCCCCGAGCTCCGCGTCCTCGGCTACACCGGCCCCGACCGCGCCAACGACCTCAGGCAACTCGACCAGTACGACCTCGTCGTCACCTCCTACGGCCTGCTCCGCCGCGACATCGAAGAGCTCTCGCAGGTCGAGTTCGACTACGCCATCCTCGACGAAGCCCAGGCCATCAAAAACCCCATGTCCCAGGTCGCCCGCGCCAGTCGGCTGATCCAGGCCCGCCACCGACTCGCCCTCACCGGCACGCCCATCGAGAACCACCTCGGCGACCTCTGGTCCATCTTCGAATACCTCAACCCCGGCATGCTTGGCGTTTCCAGCAAATTCAGCGACCTGGTCAAGGCCTCCAGCAACCGCTCTGCCATGACCACCAACGCCAGCGAGGCACCGCCGCCCAACGAAGTCATCGAGGCCGAAGCCGACGACGAGGACGACAGCGTCCCCGCACTCCAGCAGCTCGCCAAAGCCCTCCGGCCCATGATCCTCCGCCGCACCAAGGACCAGGTCCTCAAAGACCTCCCACCCAAAACCGAACAGACCATCCTTTGCGAGATGGACCCCGACCAGCGCAAGGTCTACGACCAGATGCGCGATCACTACCGCGGCCAGCTCCTCACCCAGCTCGACGCCGCCGGCGCCGCCTCCACCGACCGCGTCATGCGCCACTCGTCGGTCATGGTCCTCGAAGCCCTGCTCCGGCTCAGGCAGGCCGCCTGCCACCCCGCCCTTATCTCACCCGAACACCAGACCGTTTCCTCGGCCAAACTCGATGCCCTCATGGAGATGATGGAAGACCTCATCGAAGAAGGACACAAGGTCCTCATCTTCAGCCAGTTCACGTCCATGCTCGCCCTGGTCCGCCAACGCTTCGAGAAGCTCAACATCCCCCTCTGCTACCTCGACGGCCAGACCCGCAACCGCAAGGAAGAAGTCGAACGCTTCCAGAACTCGCCTAAAATCCCCGCCTTCCTCATCAGCCTCAAGGCCGGTGGCGTCGGCCTCAACCTCACCGCCGCCGGCTATGTCTTCATCCTCGACCCCTGGTGGAACCCCGCCGCCGAGGCCCAGGCCATCGACCGAACCCACCGAATCGGCCAGACCAAGCCCGTCTTTGCCTACCGGATGATTTGCGAAGGCACCGTCGAGCAACGCATCCAGCAGCTCCAGAAACGCAAAAAACGCCTCGCAGAGGCCGTGGTCGACACCCAGGGCGACGAAGGCCTCTCCGAACTCTCCCGCGAAGACCTCGAAATGCTCCTCAGTTAACCCCTTCTGGAACGAATCCCCTTGAATTCAGGCCAATCTGGGGCTACCGTTCCAAGTTGGGAAGACGGGTTTCCGGATCAGTGAATCTTCACACATCCGCCCCCCGACACGCCTCGCCGGCCTGCCACCTGAACCACTCAGAAAGAAGTGATTGACGTGAACATCTACGTCGGAAATCTGCCTTACGACACCACCGAGCAGCAGCTCGTCGATGCCTTCAAAATCTATGGCGTCGTCGATCGAGCCACCCTCGTCTTCGACCGTGAAACCGGCCGACCCCGCGGGTTCGGCTTCGTCGAGATGCCCAACGATTCCGAGGGACGTGAAGCCATCGAGAAGATGGCCGGCAACGACTTCCACGGCCGCCCTCTCACCGTCAACGAGGCTCGACCCCGCGCCGCAGGCGCCAATACCAGCCGACAGGACGACCTCCGCGAAGACCGCCCAGCCGCCTCCGAGACCGAACCCGCCGTCACCAGCCGGGGCTACACCAACACCGTGCTGTCACGGAAACAGGAAGCCGAGGTCGAGGAAGACGAGGAACAGGTCGAAGTCGCCGACGAAGCCGCCCCCAAAGACGCACCCTCCGGCTACACCAACATCCGACGCGACGACTAATCCGCCGCCTCACCCAGAAGCGGCACAAACCCCTCGATCGTCAAGCCAAAACCGCTTAGCGCCGTCGGCGTAAACGGATGGTCCGTTAGCAGCCGCAGCCGCCGCACACCCAGATTCCGCAGAATCTGCGAGCCGATCCCGTAGTCCTGCTTCCTCGCAGGCGGCTTCATCCCGGGATCCGACTGACTGCTCATCAACCGCACCCGCTCATCACCCGGCCCGCCCGTCTCACGCAGCGTCTGCAGCCGCTTGAGAAGCCCCGAACCCATCCCCTCGTGCCGCAGGTAGACCACCGCGCCGCAGTCCTCCGCCTGGATCTGCCGCATCGCCAGCCGCAGCGCATCTCCCGAAGGCCGGGCCAGATCGCCAAACACATCACCCAGCAGGTTCTGGCTGTGCATCCGCACCAGCACCGGACGATCGATATCAATCGGCAACCCATCCGCATCCAGCCGCCCCACATCCCCCTTCACCAAAGCCACATGAGGCATCGGGTCCACCTGTGATTCAAAAGCAATCAGCCGAAACGGCCCCTCACTCGTCTCAATCTCCGCCTCATCCACCCGCTCCACCAGCAGCTCACGCGACAGCCGATGCTCGATCACATCCGCCACCGTGCACATCTTCAGCCCCTGCTCCTCGCACAACGCCTCAAGGTCCGGCCGCCGGGCCATCGTCCCGTCTTCCTTCATCACCTCGATGATCACCGCCGCCTCCTCCAGACCCGCCAGGCGACAAAGATCCACCGACCCCTCCGTCTGACCAGCCCGCACCAGCGTCCCGCCCACACGAGCCCGAAGCGGCTGAACATGACCCGGCCGCGCAAGGTCGTCCGGCCGCGTCCCGGGATCAGCCAGCAGCTTGATCGTCGTCGCCCGATCCTGAGCGCTCACCCCCGTCGTCACCCCGAACCGCTCATGCGCATCCACCGACACCGTGTAAGCCGTGCTCCGCGAAGCCGTGCTGTGCGCCGTCTGCGGATCCAGCCGCAACCGCTCGCACAGCCCGTCGCTCATCGCCACGCACATCATCCCCGCCGCCCGCCGAAGCATGAAACTCACCACCTCAGGCGTGATGAACTGCGCTGCGATCACCAGATCCCCCTCGTTCTCCCGATGCTCATCATCGGCAAGAACAATCATCCGACCCGCCCGCAACTCATCCAGAATCTCTGCAATCGTGTGCATCTGCTTCTTCTATTTCTGACCAGGAGTCAACCGCACCCACGCCCGTGGCTCAATACTGAATGCCTCCAGCAGCGACAGCACATCCGCCTTCGTCACCGCCATCAGACGCTCCAGTTCATCCCGCGCCGCACTGTAACTGCCCATCGTCAGCCAACGAGAACCGATCGCGTGCATCCGCCCACTCGGCCGCTCTGCCTGCAACGTCGCCGAGGTCGCCAGCTTGTTCTTCGCCCGCGTCAGCTCATCCTCATCCAGCCCCTCTGCCGCTCGCCGAAGCGTATCAAGAAGAATCGACTCAACCCGATCCGAATCACCAGGCGGGCAACTCGCATAAGCCATGAACACCCCGCCATCCGTATGCGGGTCATAAGACAGATCCGCATCCTCCGCCAAACCCGGATCAACCAACGCCCAGAACAGCCGCGACCCCTCTCCATCACCCACGATGTCCGCCAGAATCTTCGCCGCATACCGACGCTCGTCCTGAAGGCTCGGCGCCGGACACACAAACGCCGTGTAATGCCTCGCCGCCTTCTCGTCCGCCAGCGTCTCCGGCTCACCCACCGCCGCATCCGGCCTCGCCGCCACCCGCCCGTTCGCACCCCGAGCTTCCCAGTGCGCCGTCAGCGCAGCCACACGCTCCACCACGTGCTGATGGTCCACTTTCCCCGCCGCCGCCACCACCACCTGATCACTCGCATACCGCGTCTCGAAATATCCCCGCATCGCCTCAGCCGTCAATCCCGAAACCGTCTCACCCGTCCCCAGCACCCGATACCCCATCGGATGATTCCCGTAATAACGCTCCAGCAACGCGTGATGCAGCCGCCAGTCCGGACGATCGTCATACATCCCGATCTCTTCAAGGATGACCTTCTTCTCCATCTCAAAATCATCCTCACGAAGCGCCGGCCGCAGCATGTCCGCAAACAAAGCCGTCACCTCATCCAGATGCTCAGGCAGCACATGCGCGTAATACACCGTCTGTTCGTGAGACGTATAAGCGTTGTAGTTCGCCCCCAACTCATCAAACCCACGGTTCACATCCTCCGCCGTGCGTGTCGCCGTCCCCTTGAACATCATGTGCTCAAGGAAATGCGAAACCCCCATCTGCTCCGCCGTCTCATCCCGCGCCCCGGCACGCACAAAAAAACCAATCGCCGAGGTATACGCCGAAGGCCACCGCTCTGTCACCACCTGCAGCCCGTGATCCAACCGCGTCTGCTCAAATCGAATCGACATCAAAACCTCCTGAAGAACCCATGAGCTTACCGCCACTCACCCCCACGATCCGCCCGCCAACGACCATCCAGGAAAAAAACACCCGCTTCAGGCCTGAGCCTCAAGCGGGTGCTCGTTGTCTCGATTCAGCCAACAGCCTCAGCCAGCCACCTTATCCAGCTCTTCAGCGAACACTGGCTTCTGCTGCAGACCCACGAACTTCTTCACCACCTCACCCTTGTGGAACAGCATCACCGTCGGGATCGACTGAATGTTGTACTTCACCGCCGTATCGCGGTTGCTGTCCGTATCCACCTTGCCAACCTTTACCTTGCCCTGATAGTCAGCCGCCAATTCATCGATGGTCGGCGCGAGCATCCGGCAGGGCTGGCACCACTCCGCCCAAAAATCCACGAGCACAGGTGTCTCGCTGTTGATCACTTCACTGTCAAAGTTCGAATCAGTCAGTTCCAGCACGGCATCACTGGCCATAGTTCCATTCCTTCTTCTGGTAGCACTCCGGGAAACATCCACAGGGCGACAAAATCCAAGCAATGCCACGATCCTAGGCCATGGCTTCCGCTTCTGCCATCCCGGCGACACGCCGAGGGGCATCCCGTAGTACCTCCAAACCCTCAGAACTATTCCAGCACCCCCGCAGCACCGGGGTATCATCGCTCCACCATGGCTGAACCCGATTCCAATCCGCCCACGCAGCATGCCACCGTAGGCGTCATCGCCCTCGGCTACGTCGGCCTCCCCCTCGCCCAACTCCTGGCCCAGGCCGGCCATCGCGTTGTCGGATACGACACCGACCCCGAGAAGATCCACACCATCGCCGCTGGCCGCAGCCCCCTCCGCCACATCCCCGGCCAACCCATCGCCGACTGTCTCGCCTCCGGCCGCTTCCTACCAACCTCCAACCTCGACGACCTCCGCAACGCCGACACCATCATCATCTGCGTCCCCACACCCCTGGGTGCCCACCAGGAACCCGATCTCACCTACGTCCGCGACGCCTCCCACATCGCCGCCAGGCAACTCAAGCCCGGTGGGCTCCTTATCCTCGAATCCACCACCTACCCCGGCACAACCCGCGACCTGATCGGCAAGATCCTCAGCGAACACGGCAGAACACCCGGCCACGACACCTACCTCGCCTACTCGCCCGAAAGAGAAGACCCCGGCCGCACCGACCACGCCCTCCGATCCGTACCCAAACTCGTCGGCGGCATCGATGACGCATCCACCAACAAAGCCGCAGACCTCTACCGCACCGCCTTCGACAACGTGATTCCCGTCGCCTCCGCCGAAGTCGCCGAGGCCGCCAAACTCCTCGAAAACATCTACCGTGCCGTCAACATCGCCCTCGTCAACGAGATGAAGATCGTCCTCTCAGAGATAGGCGTCGATATCTGGCAGGTCATCGAAGCCGCCTCCACCAAACCCTTCGGCTTCCAACCCTTCTACCCCGGACCCGGCCTCGGGGGCCACTGCATCCCCGTCGATCCCTTCTACCTCGCCTGGCGCGCCAAAGAAGCCAACCTCACCACACGCTTCATCGAACTCGCCGGCGAAATCAACCGTGACATGCCCCGCTACGTCGTCGAACGCACCGTTCTCGCCCTCAACGACGCCGGCATCGCCACCCGAAACGCCAACATCCTCATCCTTGGCCTCGCCTACAAACCCAACGTCGATGACGTCCGCGAAAGCCCCAGCTACGAACTTATCCGCCGCTACCGAGCCCTCGCCGCCAACGTCACCTACAACGACCCCCACCTCCCCGTCGCACCCAACGCCAACGGCTTCGACCCCAAACTCACCTCAACAGACCTCACCGATGAGGCCCTCACTCAGGCCGATGCCGTCGTCATCGCCTGCCACCACGACGCTTACGACTGGCACCAGATCGCCCAGAAAGCCTCACTCGTTGTCGATACCCGGGGCGTCATGAGAAAACAGGTAAACCCTGCTGCCAAAATCGTCGAGGCCTGATCCGCATCCTGCAACGCCTGACACGCCAGAAATCCGGTTTATGACGCCTCAGCCCCGATTCCAGCCCCTTTTCTCAGGTTTCTAACCCACCCGTCGTGCATAATGTCAGCAGGACCTGCGTTGTCATCAGTGCAGGAGAGACCCGCCCCCTCAAGATGGGATGGCTATGCAGCACCCGCTCCGAATCCGAGACATCCGTACCCGCCTCGGAATCGCACTGGGCCTGACCCTCGCGACAGCCCTCCCATCCCACGCCCTCGAAGAACACAACGTCCTGGTTGTCTACAACTCCGCCGACCCCGACAGCCAAGCCGTCTACAACCACTACCTCACCGCCCGTCCCAGTGTCATCGGCTTCGACCTCAACGACCCCACCGTCACCGGAAGCCTCTTCACCTACACCGACTACACCTCCAAACTCCGCGACCCCATCCGCAGCTTTCTCACCACCAACAACCTCGAAGAGCAGATAGGCGTCATCACCCTCACCAAGGGCATCCCACACCGCATCGACGACCGCAACAACCCCGGAGCCGGCAACAACGGCGGCACCGCCTTCACCCTCCTCGACACCGGCAACGCCACTTACGCCTCGGTCGATGCCGAACTGACCCTCCTCTGGCAGGACACCGAAACCGGCGAAGCCAACGGCTCTTTCGACTCGCCCGCCGACAACATCGTCGCCAACCCATTCTGGCGATCCACCATCAACCTCATGGACTTCGATCGCTCCGGCATCACCAACGCCAACAGCTTCGACCTCACCCCAGGCGTCGGCTACACCATGCAGGAACCAGGATCCAACAACGACTCCGACGCCGGCGACATCCTCCTCACCGCACGCCTCGACGGCTACACCGTCAACGACGTCAAAGCCATGATCGACCGCGCCCAGAACCCCGTCTATAACACCAACCACTACACCATCATCCTCGACGAAGACGCAGCCGGCGATTTCGATAAAGCCTCCTTCACCAACATCAATCAGAACGCCGAAGACTACGACAGCCTCAACACCCTGCTGAACTTCTTCTACCCCGCACACGACTTCGACCAGAACAACGCCGACTTCCTCATCGGTGAGAACACCACCGCCTACCAGGGATCCGCACCCACCCGTGTCGTCGAAGGACAGGTCGCCGCACTGCTCACCTACGGCGGCAACCACGACCTCGGTGACCCCGCCGACAACGAGAACTTCATCCCAACCTTTGAAGGCCAACTCATCGACGGAGCCATCTACAACGGACTCGAGAGCTTCAGCGCCCGAGACTTTGGCGGCATCACCGCCGGCTTCCGCGACCAGGGCCAGCTCGCCGAATGGATCGCCATCGGCGGCACCTTCGGAACCGGAACCGTCTACGAGCCCTTCACCTTTGGCGTCGCTGACAACGAACTCATGATCCCCAGATTCCTGCTCGATGGCGTCGGAGCCTTCCCAGGCATGACCTGGGTCGAGGCCGCCTGGGCCGGCATCCCCTACCTCTCCTGGCAGAACGTCGTCCTTGGCGACCCACTCGCCACCGCCACACTCGTCGATGTCAACCTCGGCGACGTGCCCGGCGATCTCGACCTCAACGCCTTCCTCGATATCCGCGACCTCGAGCTGCTCGCCACCCTCATCTCCGAAACCTCGCTCGACCCCGCCTTCGACCTCGACACCGACGGCGACACCGACGCCGACGACATCGCCTATTGGGTCGAAGTCCTCTTCGGCTCAAGCCTTGGCGACGCCAACCTCGACTTCACCGTCGACCTCATCGACCTCTCCATGCTCGCCGCCAACTTCGGCGCGACCGATGCCACCTGGTCTCAAGGCGACTTCAACGCCGACGGCAACGTCGACCTCATCGACCTCTCACTCCTCGCCTCCAGCTTCGGCACAACCGCCGCCGCGCCCGCCACCATCCCAGAGCCCGCCGCCGGCTTGGCACTCCTGCTGCCAGCCCTCGCCAGCCGAAGCGCACGTCGCCGGAACTAAAAAAGATTCACACTTTTCGCACGACGACCCTTGGCATCAGCCTGCCACGTGGGTAAGGTGCGGCTTCACGTCCATCCCCCGGACAGGAGGCCAGCATGACAATCCTCCATACCCAGATTTGCCGCCGACGCTCTCGCTCCGCCTGAACGCCTGCCGCAAACCCTCACACATCCCGACCCCTGTCCCAGGCACCGTGCGGCTACGCTGCCGGTTCTTAACCACCCAACCCGGAATCATCCGTGCCCGCTCGCTCCTCCAAATCTTCCCTAAGCCGTCTCATCCGAGCCCAGACGCCACTCTACACCGCCGCCATGCTCGCGATCATCGGCTCCGCCCTCTTCGCCGTCATCGGCACGCCGGTCATCGTGCGCACCACCATCGACGTCATCCTCGATGACCAGCCACTCCCCGCAGCCCAATGGATCGCCAATATCTGGCAGACCTTCCGTCAGGACCTCTCCACCACCGCACTCCTCGCCTGCGCCGCTTGCCTCATACTCGTGATGAGCCTTGCCTCAGGCTGCACCGAATATCTCGGCGCACGCTGGACAGCCCTCGCCGCCGAACGAAGCGCCCGCACCCTCCGCAACCGGCTCTACGACCACCTCCAACGACTACCCGTCGCCTACTTCGCCAAAGCCGAAACCGGCGACCTCGTCCAGCGATGCACCTCCGACATCGACACCGTCCGCCTCTTCGTCGGCTCACAGATCGTCGAATTGGTCCGCCTCCTGCTCTACGCCCTCCTGATTGTCCCCATCCTCTTCTGGATCGATCTGCGCATGGGTATCGCCTCCACCGCGCTCATGCCCATCCTCGCAGCCATCTCGCTCTACTTCTTCTTCAGCATACGAAACGCCTTCAAAACCATGGACGAGGCCGAAGGGGCTCTCACCGCCACCATCCAGGAAAACATCACCGGCATCCGCGTCGTCAGAGCCTTCGCACGCCAGAACCACGAACGACAGAAGCTCGCCAAACGAAACGCCGCCTTCCGAGACGGCGAACGCAGACTCTTTGTCCTCTTCGCACGCTTCTGGTCGCTGACCGACCTCATGATCTTCAGCCAACTCGGGCTCGCCCTCTTCTACGGCGCCTACCTCGCCGTACTTGGTCCCGAACAAGGCGGCATCACCGTTGGAGCCCTCTACCAGTGCTGGTACTACATCGGCATGGTCGCCTGGCCGCTGCGCCAACTCGGCCGCATCCTCGGCGAGTGGGGAAAAGCCACCGTCGCATCCGGCCGCATCAACGAAGTCCTCACCCAACCCGAGGAAGAAGACCCCGACAACCCGACCCTGCCGGACGGATCCACCATCACCGGCGACCTCGTCTTCGACCGCGTCACCGTCCGCTACGACGACAACGCCCCCGTGCTCGAAGACATCAGCTTCACCGCCCGACCCGGCCAGACCGTCGCCCTCCTCGGCCCCTCCGGCGCTGGCAAGAGCACCCTCATCAGCCTCCTCCTCCGCTTCATCGATCCCGAGTCCGGATCGATCACCTTCGGTGGGCACAAACTCACCGACCTGCCCCGCGCGCTCGTCCGCTCTCAGATTTCCTCCGTCCTCCAGGAACCCTTCCTCTACTCCAGATCCGTCAGAGAAAACCTCCTCCTCGCCGAAACCTCCGCCGCCGACAACCAACTCGCCCACGCCGCCGAAACCGCCGCCATCCACAGCTCCATCGAGTCCTTCGAACGAGGCTACGACACCCTCGTCGGCGAACGAGGGATCACCCTCTCAGGTGGACAACGACAGCGACTCGCCATCGCACGCGCCCTGCTCAGAGACGCACCCATCCTCCTCCTCGACGACGCACTCTCCGCCGTCGACACCCGCACCGAACGACGCATCCTCGAAGGCCTCAAAAAACGCCACGAAAACCAGATCACCCTCCTCATCGCACACCGACTGACCACCGTCATGCACGCCGACCTCATCATCGTCCTCGACCACGGACGCATCACCCAGCAGGGCACCCACGAACAACTCGTCGCCCAGCCCGGCGCCTACCAGCGCCTCTGGCACGTCCAGTCAGGCGACCTAAACAACGACCGGCAGGGAGCCACCCATGTCTGACGGCTTCTTCGAAGACGACGGCCCCGTCCAGGGCTCGAAATTCAGCCTCAGCAGCTACCGCAAAGTCATGCAGTTCGCACGACCCTACGGCTGGCACTTTGTCGGCATCGTCATCACCGCGCTCCTCGCCGCCACCTTCGACGTCCTCCTCCCGTTCTTCCTCGGTTGGGTCATCGACCTCGCCTACACAGGCGAGTACGCCGCCATCCAAAAACTCATCCCCGGCTACGCCCTGCTGATCCTCATCCTCGGCATCGTCGTCGTCGCCTTCATCAACATCGTCGGATCCCTCACCGCCCACGTCGCCCACGACATCCGACGCGACTGCTTCGACCGACTCCAGGACCTCGAGTTCGGCTACTTCGACAAACGACCCACCGGCTGGCTCATGTCCCGACTCACCTCCGACTGCAACAAGATCGGAAGAATCATGGGATGGGCCACCCTCGACGTCGTCTGGGGCACCTCCGCCATCACCGCCGTCACCGTCACCATGCTCATCATCAACCCCGGCCTGGCTCTCGCCGTCATCGCCATTGTCCCGTTCCTCGCCATCGCCGTCCGATTCTTCCAGGTCCGACTCATCGATACCTCCCGCGCCGTCCGCAGAACCAACTCCCGCGTCACCGCCATGTACAACGAGTCCATCCTCGGCGTACGCACCACCAAAACCCTCGTCCGCGAAGACTGCAACGCCGCCGAGTTCAACGACATCTCCGACCGCATGTGCAACGAGTCCATGGACAACGCCCTCTGGGGTGCCATCTTCATGCCCGTCGTCGCCGCCATCTGCGCAGCCGGCATCGGCCTCGCCCTCTTCACAGGCGGCATCCTCGTCGTCTCCGAAGACATCACCCCCGGCACCCTCATCCAGTTCATGAGCTACGCCATCTTCCTCCAGGAACCTGTCCGAGAAATGGCCCGCCAACTCACGATGGTCCAGAGCGCACAGCCCTCCGCCGAACGCATCGCCGACCTCCTCGAAACCGATCCCAAAATCGCCGACAGCCCCGAAGTCATCGCCAAGATCGAAGCAGCCGCCTCCAACCGACAACCCGGCACCGCCATCGACGGCCTCCCCGATCGCATCCACCGCGTCCGCTTCGACAACGTCACCTTCGGCTACAACCCCGACCGACCCGTCCTCCACGACTTCAGCCTCACCGTCGAACCCGGTCAGACCATCGCCCTCGTAGGACCCACCGGTGGCGGCAAGTCCACCATCGTGTCCCTCCTCTGCCGCTTCTACGAACCCACCACCGGCCGCATCCTCCTCGACGAAACCGACTACCGCGACCGCTCACTCGACTGGTACCAGTCACGCCTCGGCATCGTCCTCCAGCAGCCCCACCTCTTCACCGGCACCGTCGCCGAGAACATCCGCTACGGACGCCTCGACGCCACCGACGAAGAAATCGCCCAGGCCGCCGAACTCGTCCGCGCCGACCGCTTCATCAACGAACTCAAAGACCGCTACAACACTCAGGTCGGCTCAGGCGGCGTCCTTCTCTCCACCGGCCAGAAACAACTCATCGCCCTCGCCCGCGCCGTCATCGCCGACCCCGAAATCTTCGTCATGGACGAAGCCACCTCCTCCGTCGACACCGAAACCGAACGCCTCATCCAGGACGCCGTCGAACGCGTCCTCGCCGACCGCATCGCCTTCGTCATCGCCCACCGACTCTCCACCATACGATCAGCCGACCAGATCCTAGTCATCCAGAACGGCCAACTGACCGAAAGCGGCAACCATGACCAGCTCCTCCAAACCAACGGCCACTACGCCCAGCTCTACCGCCACCACCTCGTCAGCTGGAACGACGCCTGACCACCCACCCCACCTGATCGCTCTCTGTTGCTTGTTCCTCCTCTGTCTGCCGTCCTGTCTCCGCGCCCAGAACTCGACCGTCCTCTGGTGGGAAGCCGAACGCCCCATCCGCCACACCTTCCCGCCCAGCGACGCCTTCATCCCCTACAACGCCGAACAACGCGAAGCCCTCTCCGATGGCGACTGGCTCCAGACCGACCGCGCCGCTAACGCCCGCATCTCCTACCGCGTCAATGTCCCCGAAAACGCCACCTTCCAGTTCTGGACCCGCAAGTTCTGGAAGCACGGCCCCTTCCGCTGGCGCTTCAACGACCAGCCCTGGCAGACCGTCACCACCGACATCGACCTCGTCGATCGCGTCGTCCTCCGCACCCACGTCGAAGCCAACTGGGTCTACCTCGGCGAAGTCACACTCCCAGCCGGCGACGCCATCCTGTGGATCGAAATGCTCCCCGATGCCGGACCCGCCGCCTTCGACTGCTGGGTCCTCTCCGAAGGTCCCTTCGTCCCCAACGGCCGACTTAAACCCGGACAAACCCTCAACCGCGCCGACCCCGGCCATCAAGCCTTCGAGCCCCCCGCTGACAACTTCCAACCCACCCCACTCGACCTCACTCGCCTCAACCACAACACCGCCGGTGAACACGGCTTCGTCATCCCACAGGGCTCTGACTTCATCTACGAACAATCAGGCGAAACCGTACGCTTCTGGGGCGTCAACCTCGGCGTCCAACTCAACGACGACGCCTCACGCACCTACCTCGCCCGACGACTCGCCAAGCTGGGCGTCAACCTCGCACGCTACCACGGACCTATCTGGGACCAGCGCGCCGACCGCATCGACATCGACAAAATCCACAACATCATCCTCACCACCGAAGCACTCGCCGAAGAAGGCATCTACACCACCCTCTCCTTCTACTTCCCCCTCTGGCTCCGGCTCCACGAAGACCCCCGCTTCCCCGGCTACCGACAGGACCAGCCGCCCTTCGCCCTGCTCTTCGGCAACCGGACCTTTCAACAACAACACCGCGACTGGATGCGCGCCCTCCTCACCACAACAAGCCCCCGCACCGGCCGAACCCTCGCCGAAAACCCCGCCGTTGCCGCCATCGAAATCCTCAACGAAGACAGCCTCTTCTTCTGGACCTTCGCCCCCTACGACAACATCCCTGAAGCCACCACCATCGGCCTGGAAAGAGCCTTCGCGCGATGGCTCACTCGCAAATACAACAACCTCCCCGCCGCCTTCGACGCCTGGAGCCAGCGCCCAGGCGAAGTCCGAGGCGATAACCTCAATCAATCACGTGTCGGCCTCTACGCCGCCGGCTTCCTCACCAACGCCGGCTGGGCTCGAAACAGCCGCAACCACCTCCGAGCCTCCGACCAACTCGCCTTCTTCCTCGACCTCCAAACCGCCTTCTACACCGAAACCACCCGCTACCTCCGCGAACAGCTAGGCGTCCGCTCCGCCATCATCGGCACCAACTGGGGAACCGCCGACGACCCCACCCTCCTCCCCATCGAGAAACTCTCCAACACCGTCACCGGCACGATGGACCGACACGCCTACATAGGCGGTCGCCACGAAGGCAACGGCGCCTCCTACGACCTCCGCGTCGATCACATCTACGAAAACCGCTCTGCCATCGGCACCGAGATCCCCGCCGTCGCCCGCCCGGAGTTCGCCAGCCTCCCGCACATCATCTCCGAGTACGGCTACCCCATGCCCAACGCCTACCGCGCCGAGAGCATCTTCTTTGCCGCCACCTACGGCCGCGCATCCGGCCTCGACGCCGTCATCTTCTTCTCCATCACCGGCCTCGACTGGGCCAAGCAACTCGACAAGTTCACCGCCTTCACCCCTGCCATCGCCGGCCAGTTCCCCGCCGCCTCACTCATCTTCCGAAACGGTTACGTCAGCGAGGCACCCATCGTCATCACCGAATCAATCACCCGAAACGACCTCCTCAACTTCCACACCTCGCAACTCGTCCGTCCCGCCGACCTCGACGACCTCCGCGCCGTCGGACCAAGACCGATCAACCAACTCAACCGCGACACCCTCACCTCCATCGCCCCACTCCTAGGACGTACACGCATCCTGCCCGCCACCGAAGAAACCCGACTCACCGTCGCCGACGACCTCAAAACCCAGACCTCCGAACCCGGCACCATCACCTCCGCCAACCGCGAACTCACCACCGACCTCAACCGACGACTCGCCATCGTCAACACGCCCCTCGCCCAAGGCGTCTGCGGCTTCCTCGCCAACGCAGGCCCCGTCGAAACCGATCACGCCACCTTCCAGGCCAACAACCACTACGCCTCGATCATGCTCGTCCCGCTCGACGATCAGCCCATCGCCACCAGCAGCCAACTCCTCCTGCAGGTCGCCACCGAGGAATCCACCTTCGGCTGGCAGACCCAGCCCACCGACGACGGAGCCCAACGCATCACCTCTCTCGGCACCGCACCCATCCAGTTCAAGAGCATCGACGCCACCCTCACCCTCAAACACATCAGCCAACGCTTCCGCGTCACCACCCTCGACCCCAACGGCCAACCCCGCGCCAGCCGCATCACCGACACCCCCACCATCCAGCTCGACCCCGCCGCCCTCTACACGCTCATCGAACCACTCGAAGACGAGTAAACCCCACTCAAGGCGTCCGTGGCCGATCCCTTTCACGATCTACAATGCAGTAGAAACCAAACCGCTCCGTCGCCGACACATTCCGAAGCTGGTGCACACGCTCAGGCGGGATATACGCCAGATCCTGAGGCCCCAACCCCGTCACCTCCCCACCAATCTCAACCTCACCCTCACCCTCCGCCGCGATGATCGCGTGCACATGCCGATGCCGCTCCAGACTCGTATACCCACCCGGCTCCAACTCAAAGTACCGCACATCAAACCCCATCGGCTCGCCCGCCTTGCCCATCAGCTCAAACCGCTTCACCCCCGCAAACGGAAGCGCATCATCCGCCTTATACGCCACCGCCCCGCGCCCCTCCCAACCCGCTGCCAGACGCTTGAGCACCGTCCGCGCCTCCGCCGCACCCGCAAGCTCACCCGCCAACTCACACGCACTCACCCGCTCCGCAACCTCACTGCGCCGATCACCAAACCGCTCCACCAACGCAGCCCGCAACTCCGCCGCACCCGCCTCGATCCCATCCGCATGACTCAGCATCGCCCCGCCCACCAGCCAGCACGTATCCGACCCATACAGATCCGCCTGCTCGTCCAGCCGCTCCACCGACATCCCGCCCGCAGGCGTCGGCCACGAACCCGCCACCTCACGCGATCCCGTGAGTTCACCCCGCAATGCATCCGCCAACCCCAGACACGTCGCCTGCGACAACGCAAACCGACCACCCGCATTAGGAAAGATCGAGGCATCCGCACCCACCAAACGCGTCATCGTCCCCAGCAACACACCCGGATCAATCCCATGATCCGGACCCAGCAACGGACCACCCGCCAGCGTCGGATGCGCCATCAACAACAACCCCGACGTCTTCCGCAGATGCCAGATCGCATCGAACCCCACCAACATAGGCGACACCAACACCCCACGAATCCCCGCACGACGAATCGCCGCCAGATACGGCGCCCACTCCGCCGGACCCACCGACAGATAAGGCAGATACCAGCACGCCCGACCCGTCCGCTCCGAGGCCTCAACGACCGCCCGCTGAATCACACCAATCCGACGCGCAAACGACTCCGCATCCGCATCCACCAGGTTGTGATCGTCCTTGATCAGATCACACCCGCCCCGCGCCATCGCCGCCGCCACCGCCGCCAAGCCCTCATCATCCAAACCCCTCGGCTTGATCGCCGAACACAAAAGCGGCCGCTCCGGCACACCCAGCGCCTCCCGCAACCCTCGAATCCCAAACACCGGACCACCAAACCGATCAATCAGCTCGTCAGGCAGCGACACATCCACCAACCGCACACCCGGAAGCATCGAACAATTACCACCCAACAGATTCAACACCTGCGAAGGCCGACCACTCGCCAGCCAATCCGCATAGCCCACCCGCGCGCGAAACACACCATCCACCTCTTCCACCCCGAGCACTTCGCCGATCGTCCCCTCAGGAATCCCCGCCCCCTCCGCCACCGACCGGGGCACCTCCACCGACTGCTCCAGCGCCACCTTCTCCGCCAGCGCCTCCGCTTCCGACCGATCACCCGCCAACGCATACACCGCTTCAATCACTGACATGGCTCCATCACAGGCTCCGAACAATCCGCGTCCTACCGTTCGCGATCCGCCGGCCAACAACCGGCCAGCATCTCACCCCGCCAGCCACTCGGCTCCACCGCCCGACGCTCTTTCCGATCAGCCACAGGCAGCAGCAACGTCGACAACTCCCGCTTGCTGATCACCAGCGCCGGATCAATCGAGACCTCCTCGCACAACGCCTCCAGCTTCGACCACACCCCATCCACCCGACGCTTGTGACGATCCGGATTCACCTTCGGACGCCCCGGCCGATGCGTGATCTTCGCCGCCATCCCCTCCTTCAGCGCCTCCAGAATCGCCTCGCCGTGATCCCGCGCCACCGGCCGCGGCATCCCCTTGATCCGACCAAGCGCTTCCACCGTACCGGGCTGCTCATCCGCAATCCGAACCAGCACGTCATCCGCCATCAGGCTCCGAGGCGGCAAGTCCGTCTGCTCCGCCAGCGAAAACCGACGCACCAACAGCGCCTCCAGCACCGTCCGACCCCGACGATTTAGCTTGCCCGCACCCGCCCCACGCAAACGACCCGACAAAGGATCCAGCCGATACTTCGCCGGATCCTCAAGATCCTTCATCTCCGCCGCCACCTTCTCCGTGTGCCCCAGCGACGCGATCCGCTCCCGTAGCCGCTCGTAAACCATGGGCAGATACCGCACATCGTTCGCCGCATAGCTCTGCTGCGCCGCCGTCAGCGGCCGCCGGTCCCACTGACTGAACTTCACGCTCTTACCCACATCCGCACCACCCACCGCCAGCACCAGCTTGCCTAGCGACAGCGGATACCCATGACCACAAAAACCCGCCGCGATCTGCACGTCATAAACCGACAACGCCGGACGACCCAAGAGACGCAACACCGGCTCCAGATCCTGCCGACCCGCATGCACGATCTTCACCACGCCCGCATCCGCCAGTAGCTCCCAGAAAGGCGTCAGATCGATCTCCGCCAACCCGTCAATCAGATAAATCCGATCCGCCGTCCCCAGCTGAATCACACAGATCCGCGGATAAAACGTCGTCTCCCCGATGAACTCGGTGTCATACCCCACCACGCCGGCCTCGCGGACATGCGCCAGCGCCGCCGCCAGCCCCTCCTCCGTAGCCACCAGCTCCGGCTCACCCTGCGGAACCAGATCATGCTCCAGCACCGGCGTCGGCTCGTGAGCCTCCTCGTGGGCCGCCGCGTCTTCCACTTCCCGATGACGACTCCGATACACACGCATGGCCACAAGAGTACCCTCTGCGCACACAAACGGCCGACTCGGCCATCCCTTCCTTAAGCCGTCTTGCGCTTGTCCACCGGATACACCAGCGTCGCCAGCGTCTCGCAGAGCCGATCCCCCAGATGACGGTACAGATCGTAGTGAGCCGACGCCTCCGACCGAATCCGATCCGGATCCCCCCCATTTTCACGCACCCACCCTTCAAAATGCCCTAGAAAAACGTCAATTTGCGATCGGTTCCACTCGAAATGGAACTGAAAACCGTACGTTGTCATCCCAACCTTGAACGCCTGCGCTTTGCACAAACCCGACGAAACCAGCGGTATCGGGGTCCCACCGGCCGGACACCGCGTAATCTGATCCCCATGAGCATGAAACTGCGTCGTCTTCCAAGGGATTCCCGAGAAAATCGGGTCCACCGTCCCGAAGAACGACAGCTCCGTTTTCCCCCAGCCGATCTCCGCCTGGTCCATAGGAGCGACCTCACCCCCCAAAGCCGCGGCGATGAGCTGGGCGCCAAGGCAGATGCCTGTGACCGGCAGACCGGCCTCGTGCGCACGCTTCAGGAAGGCCATCTCTGGTTCGATCCAGGCGTGGTCGGCCTTGTCGGCGACGCCCATCGGCCCGCCCATCGAGACGACGCCGTCGACATCGTCGAGGTCTTCGGGGATCGGCTGGCCGGCGTGCAGCTGGACAACCCGCAGCCGGTGGCCGTGGTCGCGCAGGATTTCGCCGAGTCGGCAGGCTGTTTCCAACTCGTGATGCTCAAAAACCACAATCGCCATGCTTCGTCTCCGGGGCGGAATCAGCCCGCCAGACCTGATTCTAAGCCATCCCGGAGGATCGGGTGCCTGCCTTGAACCGGTGAGCGGGATTCAGATTGCGGTTTTTGCCGGGTGACGCCCGATAATCGACCTATGTCGCGACCACACGCCGTTGTCCTCGCCGCGGGGGGCATTGCCTCGCTCGTCGCCGCTACGCTGGCTCAGAAGAACGCCGAGCCGGCGTCGCTCCGGCTGACGCTGCTGTATGCCGGCGACGGCTCAGAGACCGACGGCCTTCGGTTCCGGCACGTCAAGGCGCAGGCCGAAACCCTGACCGCGGCTCGGGTCCAGCGGATCGAGATGGCTCACCTGCTGTCGCGCACGGCTGGTCTGAACCCCGGGCACCGACCGACCGGGACGCTGGTCGCCCCGCAGCTGCTGCTGGCGGCTATGAGCCACGCCATGGACTACGAGGCGTCCCGGGTCATCTGGCCGATCGGCAACGCGCTATCAACCGAAGCGACCACCCGGCTGGCGAACACGGTGCTGCTGGTCGATGGTCTGGCTCGGGCCGAGAGAAAGACCCCACCAACGATCGAGACCCCGCTGAGCGAACTCGAGCCGGCTCAGATCATCCGGCTCGGCGAGGAGCTGCGGGTCGACTGGTCGCTGGCATGGTCCTGCCTTCGCAAGGGCCGGGTACCCTGCGGTAACTGCGACGGCTGCCGTGAGCGGGCCTCGGCCTTCCAGGCGGCGGGTCTGCGTGACCCGCTCGAAGCCGCCGATCGGGTGCTCGCGCGCACCTGAGGCCGCTGTGTATCAAAGCTATGAGACGGGGCGATCTTCAGAACGAGACGCGATCGCGTTCGAGCAGTTCGTCGACGCGCTGATCGATGATCTCGGTCTGGTCCTGAGCGCGCTCGTCGATCTCGACCCGGAGCGCGTCCAGCTCCTCGTTGAGCCGCTGGATCTCGGCCTCGAGCGCGGCGAGTTCGCGTTCGCGGATCAGCTGACGGACCTCGAAGTGTTCGATCACATGGTCGCGAAGGTCGGCTTCGAGCCCGTCGATGACGTCCTGACCCTGCTCGGTCTGTTCGGCCTGGCGGATCCGGAAGGCGATCCGGCGGGTGGTGACGTTGAGCCGGTGATCGCGGATGCGGAGGGAGAACATCTCGGGGTCCTGCTCGCGGAGTTCGAGCATCGGCCGGAGTCTCGGGAAGCGTTCGCTCATGAGGCGCATGGCACGCATGGGGTCGCGTTCGGCGAAGAGTTCGAGGCGGGGGACAAGCTCGGGATCGATCTCGCGGACCATATCGATGGCGGCGTCGAGATTCTCCCGGGCTTCTTCTTCGGACATCCCGCCTCGGTCGCCGAAGCGTCCGAACCGGGGTCGCTCTTCGCGTTCGCCGGCCATTCCGCGGCCCTGGCCGTCGCGGTGCTCGCGGGGTGGCGGGCCTTCGCCGGGCTGGGCCAGCGCCGGTGTCGCGGGGAGGGCGATGAGGCTCAGGCAGAGGGTGGCGAGTCCGAGCCGTCGGGTGAGGTGGGAGGTGCTGTTCATGGCTGGATCCTATCGGGCCGCGGGGCCCGCGCTGGTTTTAGAACCAATGCTCGGTGGCTTCGTAGAGTTCTTCCCACTCGGCCTGAAGCAGGGCCGATGCGGTGTCCTGTCCGGCGATGACGCCGTCACGCTGGGAACGCGCCGCGGAGATATCGGCGCGGAGGCTGTCGAAGCGGTCGTCGAGGCCGTCGTCGAAATCGCTGACAAGGCTGACGTCGGCGAGTGCCATGGCGAGAGCTTCGGCCTCTTCATCGAGGGATCGCTCGGCGATCTGTTGCTCGGGGTTGGTGGCGGGGCTCTGGGTCTGGCTGAGGACGGCCCAGCCGACGCCGGCGACGAGGGCGAGCAGGGCGGCGATCCGTACGCCACGCCAGACCCAGCGGCCGGGTGTGACTTTGGCGAGCACGGCAGGGGGCTGCTCGATCATCGGCGTGGTCTGCGCGAGGATCTTCTGTTCGAGGCCCGCGGGTGCTTCGCCGGGGCTGAGCACTTCATCGAGCAAGCCGTCGATCAGCGGGTCGCTGGGTGCGGTGTGCTGGCTGGCGGGTTGGTCGGGGGGTCGGGGGGTCATGCTGCGTCCACTTCATCGTTGGGGTCGGTCATCATCTTGCGGAGTTTGCCGATGGCTCGGTGGGCTCTGGCGAGCACGGTGCCGAGGGGCTGTTCGAGGGTCTCGGCGATCTGGGCGAAGCTCAGGCCGGCGGTGTGCCGGAGGTGCAGGACCTCGCGGTCGGGCTCGCTGAGCTGGGTGAGGGCCTGTCTGAGTCCGGCGACCTGTTCTTCGTGGGTCATCTGTTCGAGGGGGTCGGCGACGGATCGATCGGCGAGCGAGCTCATGGTGTCGGTGGTGTTCTCGGCGGTGTCCTGGGGCCCGCCCCGGCCGACGGCCTGTCGTTTGCGGCGGCGCATCTCGTCGCGGAGGCCGTTCATGGCGATGCGGAACAGCCAGGGCTCGAAGCGGCCTTGTTCCTGGTAGCGGTTGTCGGTCTGTAGGGCCTTGACCATCTTGGCGAACGCTTCCTGGGTGAGTTCCTCTGCGAGTTCGGGGTTGGCACACTGCCTGAGCAGGAGGCCGTAGACCCGGCGGGTGTAGGTTTCGACGAGGGCCCGCCAGGCCTGCGCATCACCCTCGGCCGCTCGGTGGAGCAGGCCATCGACGGGCCTGCCGTTGAGGTTGGCGGCCGCTTGGAGGGGTTGCGCGTCGATTCTCATAAGTAACCCTGACCGCTCAACGCTCCAGAAGCGGTCTTATTGCCGGGCGTGGGGACCATTCGGGCAGGAATCCTGAGGGTGATGTTTGCCCAGTCGATAGGAAACCCCCATTCTAACCCCATGCCCGAGACACCCCAGGACCCGAGTCAGATCCTTGCCCATCACCTGGGCGACTTCGATGCCCGCGATGCCGACGCCGTGATCGCGGCGTTTCAGGAAGCGGCTGAGGCGCTGCTGTCGAACCCGGCGCGGCGGGGGAGTTGCGTGACACTTCCCAGACAGGGCCGGCTGGTGATGACGGGTGATCTGCACGATCACGGCCTGAACCTGGCGCGGATCCTGAGGTATGCGTCGCTAGACGAGCGTGCGGAGGATCACCTGATTCTGCACGAGGTGATTCACAGCCCGAATCTGGTGAACCAGCGCGACCTGTCGATCCGGATGCTGGCGCAGGTGGCGCGGCTGGTGGTGCGGTATCCCGGGCGGGTGCACGTGCTGCAATCGAATCACGAGCTGGCTCAGTATCTGGGCGATGGGGTGACCAAGTCTGGCGTGAATCTGACGGAGGCTTTCGAGCTGGGTGCGGAGATGATCTACCCGGGACGGGCGGAGGCGGTGCTCGACGCCGCGAAGGTCTATATCCGCTCGCTTCTGCTGGCGGTGAAGGCGCCGAACGGTCTGCTCGCTGCGCACAGCCTGCCGGCACCGCGGAAGCTCAAGGACTTCGACCCGACGATTCTCGATCGGCTGCCCGAGGAGGATGAGTTGTCATCGGGCGGTCATGCGCACCTGATGGTGTGGGGCAGACGTCACGATGATGCACTGGCCGATGCGCTCGCGGAGGCGTGGGGGGTAACGACGTTTCTGCTGGGTCATCAGAAAGCGGAGATGGGCTACTTCACCGAGGGCAAGCGGATTCTGGTGCTGGCATCGGACCATACACATGGGTATTGCCTGCCGGTGGACCTGGAGCAACCCGCCTCTCTTGATACGTACACCATGAACCTGCACCCGTTGAACGCGGTGTTGCTGTAGCGGTTTGGTCTGTGTTTTTCGTGGTGAGGGCCTACAATCGCGTCGAGGGAATCTTGAGTCTCAACCAGGAGTGACACCATGGATCGACGGGAAATGCTTGGCACGATGACGCTGGCGGCGGGTGCGGCGATGGCCGGCGCGGCGGGTGTGGCAAAGGGCGCGCATCACGAGGGAGGGCACGATCACGCGCTGCCCGGCTACGACCCGAACGCGGGTGAGTTTGTGCTGCCGGCGCTGCCTTATGCCTACGACGCGCTGGATGTGGCGATCGACGAGCAGACGATGCGGCTGCACCACGATCTGCACCATGCCGGGTATGTCCGGGGTTTGAATGGTGCGCTGGCGGCGCTGGCCAAGGCGCGTGATGAAGGCGATTACGCGATGGTGCAGCACTGGTCGCGGAAGGTTTCGTTTAACGGCGGCGGTCATACGCTGCACACGATTTTCTGGTCGAACATGGCCCCGCCTCGTCAGGGTCAGCGGGCGGCGAATGCGGGCGGCGGTGGCGGCGAGCCGGTGGGGCCGCTGCGTGACAAGCTGGAAGCCGATTTCGGATCGTTCGCGAAGTTCAAGGCGCACTTTTCGGCGGCGGCGGCCTCGGTGGAGGGATCGGGCTGGGGGATCCTCGGTCACGATGCGGTGTCGAAGAAGCTGATGATCGTTCAGGGCGAGAATCAGCAGAAGCTGACGACCTGGGGCATCACGCCGATTCTGGTGCTGGATGTCTGGGAGCACGCGTACTACCTGCGTTATCAGAATCGTCGGCGTGACTACGTCAACAACTGGTGGAATGTGGTGAACTGGTCGGACGTGGCCAAGCGTCTGAGCTGGCACGGCTGATTCGCGAACGGTTCGATGGGCCTTGTGGTTTGAGGCAGTGATGGCCAAGCAGATCATCGCGACGCTGAGTATTGTCTTTGTGCTTTTTCTGGCGGGGCTTGGCGTGCGCCCGGAACCGCCGACCACGGGGTACGAGCTGGGTCGTTGGGCGATCGATCGGCTGCGGATCAATCTGGCGCACGTGCCGAATCTGGTGTTGTACGTGGGGTATCCGCTGGCTGAGCCGGAGGTTTGGCTTCAGGCGACGCCATTGCCGGACGACCGGGCGCAGCTGCCCAGTGGGCGCGTGATCGAGTTGGATGACATCAACGCGTACGTGCTGGCGTATACGAACGGTGATTTTCTGGATGGTGTCGCCAGAGAGATGCCGATGCCTGCGGGCGTTTACGCCGTGGATCAGTCGGTGGACGCCGAACCGATCGAACTGGATACGGACCTGCTGCTGGAGGGGCAGCGGTTTCTGGTGATCGAACACACGGAGTGCCCGTCGAGGCCTTACGACCACCGGTTTTTCACGACGACGCTGACGAACACTTCCGATCGCCCGGTTCGAGTGCTCGGGATCACGCAGTACGAGCGTCTGGGCGACCGCTGGCTGAGTCGGCACCGCTTTACTGCTGAGCAGTTTCGGGTGTGGTATGGCGTGTCCGACTCGGGATGGATCTACCCGGGCGAGTCGGTAGCGGACCCACACAACTACGGCGGTCTGCCGGGCAAGGCGTTGTGGGCTTATACGTTTGAGACGCGTGCCGGGGCGACGTTCACGGCGGGGGCGGCGCGGCCTCGTCCTAGCGGAGAGTGACCTCGACGCGTCGGCGTTCGCCATCGTTCCAGACGGTCAGGGCGACCGTGTCGCCTGGGGCTCGCTGTTCGAGGACGAGTTGGAGGTCGTTGCTGTCGGTGACGACGTTGCCGTCGACGGCGAGGATGACGTCGCCCAGCTCGACCCTGCCGAGCAGTCGTCGTGAGGAGCCTTCGAGGCCGGCTGCTTCGGCGGGGGAGCCGGGTTCGACTTCGAGGATGAGGACGCCGCGGAGACCGAGCCGGCCGAGGTAGTTGGCGCTGGTGGGGTCGTGGTAGCGGATGCCGATCTGTGGCGGGATGTACCGGCCGTTCTGGATCAGCTGGGGGACCACGCGTTTGAGGGTGTCGATGGGCACGGCGAAGGCGATGCCGATCGAGGCCCCGGCGGGTGAGAGGATGGCGGTGTTGACCCCGACGACCCGGCCTGATGAATCGAGCAGGGGCCCGCCGGAGTTGCCCGGGTTGACGGCGGCATCGGTCTGGATGACGCCTCCGATCGTCCGTCCGTTGAGCGCCTGGATCTCTCGGTTGAGCGCGGAGACAACGCCCCGGGTGAGGGTGTGGTCGAGGCCGAAGGGGTTGCCGATGGCCAGCACGGTCTGGCCGACCCGGACGCGCGCGGAATCGCCGTGAGGCAGGGCGTCGATGCGGGAGGTTGTTTCGACTTTCAGGACGGCGAGGTCGTGGCTGGGAGAGACGCCGATGAGTTGGGCGGCGACGGGCTCGGGCTGATCGGCGAGGAGGACCTCGATGCCTTCGGCGCGTCGGATGACGTGGAAGTTGGTGACGATGTGGCCCTGCGCGTCCCAGAAGAAGCCGGAGCCAGAGCCTTCGCGGACCTCGAAGACACGTCGGCGGAGCAGATCGACGCGTCGGCCGAGGGTGTTGATGTTGACGACGGACCCGCGCGAGCGATCGAAGAGCTCGATGGTTCGGGTCTCTTCGGAGCTTTGGATACCGTCGTGAATGGCGGTGTTCTGAGCGATCGCGGCGTCGTTGTAGAGGCTGCTCAGCCAGAGCCCTGCGGCGAGGCCGATGGCGAGGGCCAGGGCTGCGGTGGTCGACAGAAGGGTTCGCTTCATCGTGAATCCTTACTGGTAGAGCAGGTAGGCGAGTCGTGAGATGTGGAAGGCCTGGGAATCTCTTTCCCATTGGGCAAAGAGTTCGTCGAGGGGCTTGCCCTGTTCGATCCAGGTGCGGACTGCGGTGGTACCGTTGGCCTTGTCGAACATGCCGTGTCGTTTTTCGCCCTCGGCCAGTTGGGTTTGGGCATCGAGTTCGTTGAGGATCAGGAAGTTGATCTGGTAGAGGGATTCGGCGTGGCGCGGGTCGATGTAGATCTGCACCCCGCCGAGGACTTCGCCCTGATGCGTGGCGTAGAAGGGCCGGAAGCGAGCGGGGCGGTAGGTGACGCCTTTGATGGCGAGGGGTGAGTTGTTGAGGGCTGCTGCGAGGGCATCGGGGTCGACGCCGGTGTCGCCGACGATCTCGAACGGGAGGGTGTAGCCGACACCGTTGGACATGACGAGGAGTTCGCCGAGGACGCCGGTGGCGGCGTAGGCGTAGGTGCTGCTGGCGAAGGGGATGTGGGGCGAGGTTGGGACCCATTCAAGGCCGGTGTCTTCCCAGACCATGTCGCGGGTCCAGTATTTCATCTGGATGACTTCGAGGCCGTCGTAGGTGGGGGCGATGCGGTCGCGTTCGAGTTGGGCGAGTTCGCCCATGGTCATGCCGTGGATGTAGGGGACGTCGAGGTAGCCGATGAAGGAGCGGAGTTCGGGATCGAGCATGGGGCCTTCGACGCGGGTGCCGCCGAGGGGGTTGGGTCGGTCGAGGACGATGAAGCGTTTGTTCTGTTCAGCGGAGGCTTCGAGGCAGACGCTCATGGTGGAGATGTAGGTGTAGGAGCGGGAGCCGATGTCCTGCATATCGAAGATGAGGACGTCGAGGTTTTCGAGCATCTCGGGGGTGGGTTTGCGGGTGTCGCCGTAGAGGGAGAAGACCGGCAGGCCGGTGCGTGGGTCTTTCTGGTCGTCGATTTTGTCGCCGGCGTAGACGTCGCCCCAGACGCCGTGCTCGGGTCCGAAGAGGGCGACGAGCTGGTAGCCGCCTTGGGCCTGACCGTCGATGAGGACGTCAACGGTGCTCTTGAGGTTGCCGTCGACGGAGGCGGGGTTGACGACGAGGCCGACGCGTTGGCCGCGCAGGGTTTCGAAGCCTTTGGCGGCGAGGACGTCGATGCCGAGCATCACGCGTTGGGTGATGGCTTTGGGCTGGTCTCTGGGGACGCGGTAGTCGGCCTTCGATGTGGTGTTGGCGTCGGTGGTTGACTGGCAGCCGGTGCTGAGTGTGAGCGTCAGCACGAGCAGCAGGAACGAGGTGAGTCTGGCGGGGAGGGAGGCGATCTGATTCATGGCACCACCGGTGGGTTCAGGGGTTGTGGTTGATCGATGGCGGCGGGGTCGCACGCCGCGCGTTGATACTAGAACTGACGGAGGAAGCGGACGTCGTTTTCGAACAGCAGGCGGATGTCGGGGATCTGGTGCTTGCGCATGGCCAGGCGTTCGATGCCGAGGCCGAAGGCGAAGCCGGTCCATTCTTCGGGGTCGTAGCCGACCTGCTCGAAGACGGCGGGGTCGACCATGCCGCAGCCGCCGACTTCCATCCACTCGACGCCTTTGCCGAGGTCGATCTTGACGTAGAGCTCGGCGGAGGGCTCGGTGAAGGGGAAGTAGGAGGGGACGAGTTTGATCTCGGCGTCCTCGCCCCAGAAGGCGTGGGCAAACTGGACGAGTGTTGTTTTGAGATCGACCATCGTGACGTTGCGGTCGACGTAGAGGCCCTCGATCTGGTGGAACATCGAGTAGTGGGTGGCGTCGTGCTCGTCGGGTCGGTAGACGCGGCCCGGCGAGATGATGCGGACCGGGGGTTTGGTCTGCTCCATCACCCGGATCTGTACGGTCGAGGTCTGAGATCGGAGCAGGGCGGGTCGGCCTTCATCGGAGTCGCCCGGCGCGTCGAGGTAGAAGTTGTCGGCGGGGTCGCGGGCGGGGTGCTCCTCGGGGATGTTGAGGGCGACGAAGTTGTGGTGGTCGTCCTCGACTTCGGGTCCGGTGGCGACGTCGAAGCCCATGCGGCCGAAGAGCTCGACGAGTTCGGCGACGGTCTGGGGGATGATGTGCTGGCGGCCCCGCCGGGGGTCGGCGGGGGGTTCGGTGATGTCGATGAGGGGTCCGGAGCCGGTTTTGCCGGAGGCGGCGGTGCCCAGGCCGTCCTTGCGGGCCTCGAAGGCCTGGGTGATCTGCTGTTTGAGGGCGTTGGCCCCCTGGCCGAAGGCCTTCTTCTGATCGGCGGGGACCTCTTTCATGAGGCCCATAAGTGCTTTAAGTTCCCCTTTGGAACCGAGATATTTGATTCTGAAGGCTTCGAGCATGGCGGGGTCCGCCACGGCATCGAGGTCTTTCAGGGCCCGTGTTTCGAGTTCGCCAATCCGCTCCAGCATGGGCAGAGCATACCCCAACCGGGCGGGTTCTGACCGGTGGTGCCGGCGGTCTTTGCGGGGATTGTGCGGGTTGCTCACAAAGTGCTAACAGCGCGCTACTAGTGTTTTACAGGCCCTTCCGGAAGGGGGCTTGCTTTGAGGCGTTGCCTCAAGACGATTGGTGGTTGCCTGGCGGTCACGGAGGAGGACCGCTGGGGAGAACGCGGTCTCGCGGCGCTGTTGGGAGAAGCGGAGCCACGGATCGCGAGGGGAGACCTGGGGAGAGAGCGTGGGGTATCGGGATTGACGGCCCAGTGATGGGTCGCTTTCCCGATTTTTTTATGCGCGACGTGCTGGGGTGATTCGGGATAGGCTCGCGGCTCCGCCAGGAGGGCCGTCATGCCTGCGATGCTGATTCAACTGCTGCTTGTTGCCCTGATGTTCCTGTCGGGCTGGTGGCTGGCGCGCGTGGGGCTGAAGGCGAAGCTGGGCAACGGGGACGAGTGGTTGCTGCGGAAGCGGGTGCTGGTGGTCGGGTGGCTGGTGTTTGTGCTGCTGCAGGGGTATCGGTTGACGGTGGACTTTGTGCCGGGTTTCGACATCCCACTGCACTATTGCGATGTGGCGTTGCCGGTCGGGTTGCTGGCAATCGCGACGGGGGTACGGTGGCTGCGGGCGACGTTGCTGTTCTGGACGTTTGGTTTGAGCTGGAATGCCTGGATCACGCCGGCGGTGGCGTTTGATCTGACGACGGTTGATTTCTGGGTGTTCTGGGTGCTGCATGGTGCCGTGGTGGTGCTGGCGTTGTATGACCTGGTGGTGCTGGGCTACCGGCCGCGGTGGCTGGACCTTTGGATGGGGGTGGGGGCGACGATCGCGTGGGGTGTGTTGACGCTGGGCATCAATCTCGTGAGTGGCTGGAATTACGGTTACGTCGGGCCCGATACGGAGCTGGACCTGGCGGCGACCAACGCGTTGGATGTGTTCGGCGACTGGCCGTTACGGCTGGTGTGGATGTCGCTGACGATGGTGGTGGTTTATGCGCTGGTGCTCGGGGGGGTGACGCTGTGGGCGCGTTGTATGACTGACAACAAAGAGAGCAGATTGAAAGCCATTTCGAAGGACAAACCGGCATGACGACTCGCATTGCTTTTCTGTCGACGGCACACATTCACACGGATGCCTTCATCCAGCGCATTCTCTCGGATGAACTCGATGCGAGAGTGGAGGCGATCTGGGACGACGATGTGGAGCGGGGTCAGCGTTACGCGGAGAAGTCCGGGGCGCGTTTCGCTGCCGACATCGATGCGGTACTTGCGGATGAATCTGTGGATGCGGTGGCGATCTGCGATGCGAACACCCGGCACCTGCCTTTGCTGGAGGAAGCGGTGCCCGCGGGCAAGCCGATCTTCTGCGAGAAGCCGCTGGCGACGACGGTGGCGGAAGCGCTTCGTGTGAAGGCGTTGCTGGACGAGCACGGGACGCCTTTCTGCTGCGGTTACTTCACGCCTTTTTCGTCCAAGCATCAGACGGTCAAGGCGGCGGTGGCGTCGGGTGTGTTTGGCAAGATCACGCACGGGTTCTGCAGGAACAGCCATCACGCGGCTTACGGGCGATGGTTCGATAGCGAGGACCTGCGGTGGTTCACCGATCCGTCGTTGTCGGGGGGTGGGGCGCTGATGGACATGGGGTCGCACGCGGTGCATTTGCTGCTTCATCTGCTGGGGCCGGTGTCGGACGTGACGGCGACGATCAGCAACAGCTCGGGCGTCTACCCGGAGGTGGATGATTACGGCTCGATCCAGATGCGTTTTGCGAGCGGGGCGCTTGGACGGGCGGAGGCGTCGTGGATCCAGCATTCGAGCAACAGCGAGCTGGAGCTCTGGGGCACGGAGGCGGCATTGGTCTTCATCGAGAACCGCGCCCACGTCGTGAAGCAGGGGGGCGAGCCGGTGGCGTTGGCGGAGGCGCCGGCGCGTCCCGATCGGATGGATCGGCTGGTGGCGCTGGCTCGGGGCGATTTGTCGGCGGAGGAGTTGGCGGACGATCTGTCGGCGAGCCTGAACGAGGTGGCGGTGATGGAGGCGGCCTACCGGGCCCACGGGAGCGGCGAACGGATGCTGGTGGTACCGGTGTAGAGCGTGTTAGCGGTGGGGTGTTGCATCAATTACGGGACACTAAGATCGACACAACTGTCATTGACGGCAGTGCGCCACTAATTTTATCTTCATAAATACATATTAATAAATAATTTAAAAGATTACCTGTGATAATCTCGCAAACAGGGGGTTGACGGCCGTGCGGTGTTGTGTAGTTTCTGATTGTTGTTGCGATACAAACCGCAACAATGCGATTCACCGTGATTCTGACTCACGTTCGATGGTTGCTGGTGCAGGAAACGTGTCATGGCTTCTGTCCGCGAAATCGCAAAGCAGGTTGGCGTGTCGGCCGCCACGGTCTCGCGAGCGTTGCGAGGGCACCCGGACATCAGCACGGGCACACGGCAGCGGATCGTGATGGCGGCCAACAAGGCGGGCTACGCCAGCCCTCGGATGGGAGCCATGGATAGCGAGCCGGGCGTGGCGATTGGGTATGTCTCGACCACGCCTTCGCCGGTGCTGTCGCTTTATGACTGCATGCTGCTCAACGGCACGCGTCGGGGTTTGCGTGGGGTCCAGGGATTGACCGGGACCGGGCTGGACGTGCAGTTCGTCGATCTGCATCGCGATAAGCCGGTCTCGGAGTCGTACACGGCGTTCTTCACGCGTCGTCGTCTGCAGGGCGTGGTGGTGCAGGTGGATGCGGATCACCGGGGCATCTGCCGTGCGATCACCGATGAGGGCTACCCGTGCGTCGCGCTGGCGGAGGAGTTTCCCGAGCCGGATGTGAGTTATGTCTGCTGTGATGCGTCGCGAGAGATCGGGATGATGATGGATCACCTGATCCAGCTTGGGCACGAGCGGATCGGTCTGGCGGTTCAGCGGCCGGACGACCACGACCACCACAATCGGATCTCGGGTTACGAGCAGGCGCTGCGTGAGCATGGCATCGAGCCGGACCCATCGCTGATCGTGCGCATCGCGCCGTCGCGTGAGGGGGGCGGTCATGCGATCAACGAGTTGATGAGTCGTCGTGAGCCGCCGACGGCGGTGTTCGTGGCCGATCCGTTCCCGGCGATTGGCGCGCTCTGTCGGGCGCACGAGATCGGTTTAGAGGTGCCCGGGCAGCTGTCTATCGTGGGATTCGATGACGGTCAGATGCGTCGTCAGGTGTATCCATTGCTGACGGCGGTGTGTCAGCCGACGGAGGAGATCGGTTCGCTGGCGGCGCAGTGGCTGAGCAAACGGATTCTGGGCGAGGTGCAGGAACCGCTTCGGCGGGTGCTGCCCGCGAGTTTTGAGGTGAATCAGACCACGGCGTCCCCGCCGGCGAAACCGGTGCGGATCGAGCCGAGTGGTCAGCGGATGCGGACCGGCTAACGCTGGTTGCGCAGGTTTTGGATCGTTTCGTGAATCGAAGCCCGGCACGCATGCTTCCCGCCGGCATGACCATCAGACCTTCACACCCGTGAGGGAGAAAGGACCCCGAGATTGTGAGACCCACCCGGCTTGATCGCTTTGTTTAGGTGTGTCTGCGGTTTTCGATTCAGTGTCTTTGTTTTCTTTGTGCTTCTGTTTCTGTTTTCACTTTTTTGTTTCTTCTAGAGGAGTTGGATGATGACCCGCACGAACCTGACCACGACCTTAGCACTGGCTGCTTTCACCGCTGGCTCCGTGACCGGCAGCGCTCTGGCCGCCGATACAACGCTGCTATTTGACTTCGGTAGGACGAATCTGCAGACCTCACCGGGCTGGAACAACGTGGTGCCGGCGACCACGGTGCTGTTCGCGACGTTCGACAGCAACAACAACCTGACACCGGTTGGTTTTGAGATCACCGATACGTTCTTCCAGATCGGTGAGCCTTCGAGTCTGGGAACGACGACGCCTGGCGGTGCAGCGGCGAGCTATCCCGGCACGGCGACGGACGATTACTTCTTCGGGCATGTGGCTGCCTTTGCCGGTGCCGAACCGAATCCCCTGGGCCAGTTCAAGCTTTTCAATCTCGATGCCGGTAACACCTACGACTTCACGTTCTTTGCTTCGCGGACGGGTGTGGGTGATATTCGTGATGCAAAGTACACAGTGAAGGGTGCTGCGTCCGCATCAGTCGTTCTTGATGCGGCCAACAACACCGATCAAGTAGCGGTGATCAGCGGTATTTCTCCCGATGGGAATGGCGAGATCTTCATCGACGTGGAGCCGGGACCCAACAACAGCAACACGGTTGGTTTTTACTACCTGGGCACGCTGGAGGTCGGCATCAATGCGATTCCGGAGCCGGCGTCAATCGGTCTGCTCGGTCTGGGTGCCTTGGCGCTGCTTCGCCGCCGTTGAATACGTCACATGTCCGGCAGCGTGCGGGCCCGTGGTGGTGCGGGCCTGCACGCCGGACCGGTTCCTGATTCCATCATTCTGTCATCTCTAAGGACGACCCATGTCACGTTTACGCACCTTGTTCACGGCGTCGATCGCTGCGTTGCTCGCAGCCGGTACGGCCTACGCCGAGCCGAAGACCGTGATGTTCTACGGCAACAGCTTCACGCTGGGCTTTGGCAGCACGCGATCGGTGAATGCTCTGTTTGAAGATATCGCCGTCGCTGCGGGCCACGAGGCTCCGACCGTCCGGTCTGCGGCGGCGAGCGGACAGGCGCTCGGTTGGCACGTCGCCAACAACACGGCCCCGCTTTTTGTCACGATCCCGTTATCCGAGGATTGGGATTTCATTGTGATGCAGGAGCACTCTTCCAAACTCACGCGGGCCTTCCCCGGCACGCCCGGGTACCCGGAGAGTGTGGAGAACTCGAAGGCTGATGCACTCGCACTCTACAACATCGCGAGTTCGCGGAGTTCGGGTGTGGTGCCGGTTTTCTACGAGACGTTTGCACGCAACTACGGTCATCCGTTCTATACGGGCAGCAATCCTGAGTTCCCGGGCGGGCCGCAGGAGATGCAGGCCGAGGTGCGGGCCGGTTATGAGATCCTGAAGAATCACCTCAACGACAACATCGGCAGCGACATCGCCAGGGTGGCTCCGGTGGGCACGGCCTGGGAGATCGGCGATTACGACCGGCTGCACTCGGCGGACAACTGGCACGCGCAGAACCGGGGCACGCTGCTCGCGGCGCTGGTGATCTACGGGACGGTCTACGAGGACCTGACGACATCGGATATCGATCTGACCTCGGTGCTGGCATCGGTGAATCTCACGGCGGAGGACGGTACGCAACTGACGTCCTGGGCCGACAGCGCGCTGGCGATTCCTGAGCCGGCTACCGCGGGTTTGTTGCTCGCTCTAGGTGCGCCGGTGCTACTTTGCCGACGACACTGATTGTTGTCCGGCCTTGACCAGGGATGCTCCTCTCACCGCTTCCGGCCTAAGGGCCGGGGCGGTTTTTTTGGATGTCTGTGGAGTGATTAGACTCTCGGCATGCGAATCCTATATCTCGATCTTGATGCACTGAATCCCTCTCATCTGGGTTGTTACGGGTACCACCGGAACACGTCGCCGACGATCGATGAGATTGCGTCTCAGGGGGTTCGTTTTGACAATATGTACTGCTCGGACGCGCCGTGTCTGCCGTCGCGGACGGCGTTCTACCAGGGTCGATTCGGGATTCATACGGGCGTGGTGGGTCACGGCGGGACGACGGCCGATCCGAAACCGCAGGGGGCGATTCGGGATTTTCGCTCGACCTATGAGGAGGACAGTTTTCCGCGACAGTTGCAGAAGCTGGGGTTTCATACGGCGATGATCTCGCCTTTCGGGCAGCGGCATGCGGCGCATCATTTCTACGCTGGCTTTCACGAGATGCATAACACCGGTCAGGGCGGGGCGGAGCCGGCGGAGGTGGTGCAGCCGGTGGTTGAGAAGTGGCTCAGGCAGAATGCCGCGCGTGACAACTGGTATCTGCACATCAATTTCTGGGACATCCACACGAATTACCGGGTGCCCGCGGGTTACGGGGAACCGTTTGCGGATGAACCCATCGCCGAGTGGTTCACGGACGAACTGATCGAGGAGCAGTTGCTTCGTGCGGGTCCTCATTCGGCGCTGGACCTTGGGATGTACGAGGACGCGGACCCGAATGAGTTTCCGCGTGTGCCGAAGCGGATCACGGATCGGGCTTCTCTGACGCACTGGATCAACGGTTACGACACGGCGATTCGCTACGTGGATGATCACATCGCGCGGATACTCGCGTTGCTGCGGGAAGCGGGGGTGGAGGACGAGGTGGCGATCATCATCTCTGCGGATCACGGGGAGAATCAGGGCGACCTGGGGATTTACGGGGAGCATGGCACGGCGGACCAGGCGACGTGTCGTATCCCGTTTGTGGTTCGTTGGCCGGGCGTCCAAGGGGGGGCAGCTAGTGAGGCGCTTTGCTATCACCTGGACTGGGCGCCGACCTGTCTGGCGTTGCTCGGCGATGAGGCCAGGGCGTTGACGCCTGAGGTTTGGGACGGCGCGAGTTTTGCGGATTGCCTGAGGGGGCGCTCGGCGGAGCATCGGCAGGAGCTGGTGCTGTCGCAGTGTGCGCACGTTGCGCAGCGGAGTGTGCGTTTCGATCAGGACGGCCATCGCTGGCTATACATCCGGACCTATCACGATGGTTTCCACCTGTTCCCCGAGCACATGCTGTTTGATCTTGCGACCGATCCGCACGAGTTAAACGATCTGGCGGACGCTTATCCGGAGGTGCTGCGCGAGGCGACCTGGCGGATGATGGCCTGGCACGACCGGGCGATGGCTAAGGTGGTTCGTGAACACCCGAGCGATGTCACGGACCCTCTTTACAAGACGCTGGCAGAGGGAGGCCCGCTGCACGCGCGTGCCGATCATCCGGTCGGTCGGCCGGGTGATCTGCGGGTTTATCTGAGACGGCTGGAGCAGACGGGGCGCGGCGACGCCGCGGCCTTGTTGCGTCAGAAGTACCTGGCGGATTAGATCGCGGTGGCTCAGGCCCCGACGTCATCCCTGCGGACGATGGCGGGCTCTGGTGTCGCGTTTCAGGGCGGCGAGCAGGCCGAGGCCGACGATGGCCGAGGTGGCGGGGGATGGGACGGCGGCGGCGTCGAAGCCGAAGTGCGTGGCGAGGATCGAGAGGTCGATGAGGTTGACGGCGCGGTCGCCGTTGAAATCGCCCTGCTGGTACTGGTCGGCAAAGGTTCCGAAGTGGGTGGCCAGGTTGGAGAGGTCGATGAGGTTGACCTTGCCGTCGAGGTTGCTGTCGCCCGGGCGGGAGCCGAGGCCGCGGGGGCCGATCCAGAGGTCGAGGTCGCCGGTGGTGATCTGGCCGTCGCCGGTGAGGTCGAAGGCGGGATCGTTGAGGGTGAGGGCCAGGTAGAGATCGGCCAGGTCGTCGGCGTCGAGGACGCCGTTGTCGTCGAAGTCACCTAGCAGATCGACCGCGCGGTACAGGCGGATGTTGTCGTAGCTGACCTTGCCGCCATCGGTATCTCTGAGCAGTTGCAGGGTCAGCGGCAGGCCGAAGAGTTCATCGTCGAGGGTGTGGGTGTTGACGACCAGTTGATACTCACGCAGCAGGCCGTTCGGGTCGTGCGGGGTTTCGTAGCTGGCGATGGCGGTGTCTCCGGCCAGTAGCCGTACCAGCCCGTCCACGAACACGGCCTGGTCGCTGCGCGCACCGGCGGCGAATCGGAGGGTGTAGGCCGAATTGGGTTCGAGGGTGACGTTGAGCGTCTGCTCGAAGCCGACGAGCTGGCCGGTCACGTCCTGGTTGGATGCGTCGACAAAGGAGCCGAGGTAGGCGAGCTGCGGGCCGTCCATCGCGCCGTTCTGAGCGTCTCCGTTGGTGTTGGGGAAGTCGGGTCCGAAGAGCTGGTTGTCGTCGGGGTTGGCGACGCCTGCGTTTCGGAGTTCGAGGCCGCTGAACCAGCTCCAGCCGGTGGGTGTTCGGAGGGCGGCCCGGCTCGGATCGCCAGAGGTGTTGTCGGGCACGGCGTCGATCTCGAAGCTGGGATTCAGGACGAGCAGGGGCTGGCCGGCGTCCCGGGTGTCGAGGACGAAGCCCGAGGGCAGGGGGGCGCTGGTGCGTTCGAGGTCGCGGTGCAGCCGAACGCGCAGTGCTTCGGTTCTTCGGAGGTGCTGGGCTTCGAGATCGGTGGTCTCGCTGAGGTCCTGCGCGAGGTTGAACAGCTCGATGCCGCCATGCTCGTAACTCTGGATGAGTTTCCAGTCGTCATCGATGATCGCGCCGCCGGGTCGGCCGCCCTGATTGGAAAAGTGGGGGTAGTGGATGACGAGCTCGCGCTCGCCGCGGTCGGGTGCCGGTCCGCCGGCCAGTGATTGGCTGAAGTCGACGCCATCGAGCGGCTGGTCGGGCAGGGGGACGCCGGCCCTGGCGAGCAGGGTGGGGAAGAGGTCGTGGCTGACAACGGCGGTGGTATCGACGCCCTGAGCGACGGTCGGCCCGGTCAGCAGCATGGGCACGCGTATGCCGCCTTCGTAGAGCGTGCCTTTGCCGTTGCGGAGTGGGGCGTTCATGTCGTCATCGGCGAAGTTGCCGAAGTCGGGGATGGCGAGCCCACCGTTGTCGGAGGTAAAGACGACGTAGGTGTTGTCGGCGACGCCCTGATCGACCAGCGCCTGCCGGATGGCTCCGAGGGAGATGTCGACGGCTTCGGTCATGGCCGCGTAGGTCGCGAGCTCGTCTTTCTGGAAGCTGGTCAGCTCGCCGAACTGTGCGTAGGTGTTGGCGTCGAGCTTGGTGTGGTACTTATTGAAGAGCGCAGCGGTCGGCGCTTCGAAGGGCACGTGAACGCCGTAGTGCGAGAGGTCGAGGAAGAAGGGCTGGTCTGCGGTGACGGAGCGCTCAATGAAGCCGACGGCCTCGCGCGTCAACCGATCGGTGAGGTACTCGCCGGCGAACGCAACGCCTGCATCCGGCAGCCCGGTGGCCCAGTCGAACCCGCCCTGGCTGTCGGCGAACCAGGTGTTGGGAAGTCCCTGTCCGGCCCCGCCGTAGTTCTCGTCGAAGCCGTGCTGGGTCGGCCTCGAGCCGAGATGCCATTTGCCGGCGTAGCCCGTGGCGTAGCCGGCCGAACGTAGCGCCTCGGCGATGGTCGTCGGCGAGCTGGGCAGCGATGATCGGTACGAGAAACCGGGTGTCTGCGGGCCGCCGATGAACTGCGTGACCCGGTGCGTGCCGGTCGACTGCCCGAGCATCAGGCTGGCCCGGGTGGGCGAGCAGACCGGCGAGGAGGCGTAGGCCTGGGTGTAGGTACGGCCGTCCGCGGCCATGTCTCGGAGGTGGGGTGTTTCGAAGAAGGCGTCGGTGTCGCCCCGGATCCCCGCGAACTGGTTGGCGTAGTCGAGGTCGTTGTCGATCCAGCCGAGGTCGTCGACGAAGAAGACCACCAGGTTGGGAGGTGGAGTCGGATCAGCTGTGACCGAGCCGGCGGCGAGGCCGGCGGCAGCTGAGGCAGCCAGGAACGTCGAACGCAGGTGAGGCATGAACAACAGACTCCGCGACGGTGCCGCATCGGGGTTCGGAGGTGGGACAGCGGGGCCCTGTGTGACCGAAGTACCCTCTCCTTTGAACGTACCACCGGATGGGCGCAAAACCAGCCCAATACGGGGGATAGCGTTATCCCGGTTCTGGCGGAGTTGGGCTAGATGTGATTCAGAGACAAGCGGTGGGGGTGGGATTCGAACCCACGGAACGGGAAACCCGTTCGCCGGTTTTCAAAACCGGTCCATTCGACCACTCTGGCACCCCACCGGGGGTTGACGGGCCCGCTTGGCCGCCGGGGAGGCGGGTTCGCCGGAGGCTGGGGGCTCGTCTGGGTCGGGTGTAGTTTACTCATCCGGCCCTGGTTCGCGGGGTGGTGGCCGGGGATTCCGGGCGTCTCGCGCCAGCTCTCCACGGGCTTTCCACCCGTTGGGGAAAAAGATGGGCTCGGACGGGCCGGTTGACTTGACAGCCAAGCTGTAGCGGATAATGTACGCGGCTCGCCAAAAGGGGCGGCCAGCCGGTTTCGACCGGCCGCACCAAGCCTTAAAGCGGGCAGCCCGGACGCCGGGTGAGCTCTTTGACAAGTGGATTTGCTGGGTATTGCAATTGTTTGTGATACCGAGTTGCGATGCGTTCTGAGGATTGAAGAATGCTTGTCCCCGACGTTGTGCGGTTACAGTTTGGCCGTGTCGGGGATCACTGTGTGTCAATCGTGCACAGCGGATCTCGTCGATCTAAATGAGAGTGAAGGCCTCCCCGGCCGTAAGCTCGACTGGCGATCGGAGTGATTAAGCTACTAAGAGCGTGTGGTGGATGTCTTGGCGTTGAGAGGCGATGAAAGACGTGGGAGCCTGCGATATGCCCAGGGAAGGTGGCAACCAACCTGTGATCCTGGGATTTCTGAATGGGGAAACCCGGCCGTAAGGTCATCTGCACCCGAATGCATACGGTGTAGAAGCGAACCTGGTGAACTGAAACATCTAAGTAGCCAGAGGAAAAGAAAGAAACCTCGATTCCGTCAGTAGCGGCGAGCGAAAGCGGACAAACCCATAGCATAGTGAACGGTCTGGAAAGGCCGGCCATAGCAGGTGACAGCCCTGTAGCTAGGTAGTGGGGTAGCCCTTGAGTAGCATCGGGCCCGTGAAACCCGGTGTGAATATGGGGGGTCCACCCCCCAAGGCTGAATACTACTCAACGACCGATAGTTGACCAGTAGAGTGATTGAATGATGAAAAGTTCCCCGAAAGGGAAGTGAAAAGTACCTGAAACCACACGCTTACAAGCGGTCGGAGCCCTTCGGGGTGACGGCGTGCCTCTTGCATAATGAGCCCACGAGTTAGCCTCTACGGCAAGGTTAAGGTGTACACCACCGGAGCCGAAGCGAAAGCGAGTCTTAACCGGCGTCGAGTCGTAGGGGTTAGACGCGAAACCTTGTGATCTACCCATGGCCAGGTTGAAGGGAAGGTAACACTTCCTGGAGGACCGAACCCGTTAACGTTGAAAAGTTATGGGATGAGCTGTGGGGAGGAGTCAAAGTCTAATCAAACTGGGAGATATCTCGTTCTCCTCGAAATAGTTTTTGGGCTAGCCTTGCGTGACAGCGAACGGGGGTAGAGCTACTGATAGGGGCTGGGGGGCTACCCGCCTACCCACCCCTCCCAAACTCCGAATACCGTTCGCTTTTGTCGCAGGAGTCAGACTGCGGGTGATAATATCCGTGGTCAAAAGGGAAACAACCCAGACCGCCAGCTAAGGTCCCTAATAGAATCTCAGTTCTTAAGGAAGTCAGGGTGCCGTGACAGCCAGGATGTTGGCTTAGAAGCAGCCACCATTTAAAGAGTGCGTAATAGCTCACTGGTCGAGGACTCTGGCGCCGATAATGATCGGGAATAAGATTCTAACCGAAGCTGCGGGCTACTTATGTAGCGGTAGAGGAGCGTTCCAGGCAGCATTGAAGCGAAACGGGCAACGTTTCGTGGAGCGCCCGGAAGTGATTATGTGGGTTTGAGTAACGATAATGCTGGTGAAAATCCAGCACGCCGAAAGTCTAAGGTTTCCTGGGGAAGGTAAATCCGCCCAGGGTTAGTCGGCACCTAAGGCGAGGCCGAAAGGCGTAGTCGATGGACAGCAGGTTAATATTCCTGCACCGCGTTGTAGGTTGAAGCACCGTGACGGATTCTGAAGGTCATGCGCCCCACTAGATGGGCGTTGCCGCAAGGCTAAGGGCTAGATCCCGATGATGGCTGAACGAGTCCCAAGAAAAGCCGGTGTGGACGAAAACGTGGCCGTACTAAAACTGACACAGGTAGACGTGGCGAATAGCCTCAGGCGCTCGAGAGAACGGTTGTTAAGGAATTAGGCAAATTCACCCCGTAAGTTCGCGATAAGGGGGCCCTAACCTTCGGGAAGGGCGCAGAGAAAAGGCTCTGAGAACTGTTTATCAAAAACACAGGACTGTGCTAACTCGCAAGAGGATGTATACAGTCTGACGCCTGCTCGATGCCGGAATGTCACGGAAGTAGGTTAGCTTCGGCGAAGCTTACGACCCAAGCACCGGTCAATGGCGGCCGTAACTATGACGGTCCTAAGGTAGCGAAATTCCTTGTCGGGTAAGTTCCGACGCGCATGAATGGCGTAATCATTGGAGCACTGTCTCAACAACCGACTCGGTGAAATAGAAGAAGCGGTGAAGATACCGCGTACCCGCAGCAAGACGGAAAGACCCCGTGAACCTTTACTGTACGCTGATACTGGCCAGAAATTTGTTCTGCGTAGGATAGGTGGGAGGCTTTGAACCCGAGATTCCGGTCTCGGTGGAGCCATCCTTGAAATACCACCCTGATCACATTTCTGACCTAACCACGACCCGTGAATCCGGGCGAGGGACCCTGTCAGCCGGGCAGTTTGACTGGGGCGGTCTCCTCCTAAAAAGTAACGGAGGAGCGCAAAGGTCAGCTCAGCACGGTTGGAAACCGTGTGTCGAGTGTAAGAGCACAAGCTGGCTTTACTGCGAGACATACTCGTCGAGCAGTTACGAAAGTAGGCTCTAGTGATCCGGTAGTCCCGTGTGGAAGGGCTATCGCTCAACGGATAAAAGGTACTCCGGGGATAACAGGCTGATCGCTCCCGAGCGTCCATAGCGGCGGAGCGGTTTGGCACCTCGATGTCGGCTCGTCGCATCCTGGGGCTGAAGGCGGTCCCAAGGGTTGGGCTGTTCGCCCATTAAAGCGGCACGCGAGCTGGGTTCAGACCGGCGTGAGCCAGGTCGGTCCCTATCTGCTGTGGGCGTAGCAATTTTGAGAGGATTCTACTTTAGTACGAGAGGATTAGGTAGGACGCACCCCTGGTGTGCCGGTTGGCTTGCTAAGGCCATCGCCGGGTAGCTAAGTGCGGCAGGGATAACCGCTGAAGGCATCTAAGTGGGAAGCCCCCCTCAAGATAAGAATTGCACTGAGACCCCCGGGAGACCACCGGGTTGATAGGCCGCAGCTGTAAGGGCAGAGATGTCCTCAGGTGAGCGGTACTAACGGTCGATTGCTTAGTCATTCCGATCACCAGCCGAGCAACACGCTCGACTCTGATCGGAATTCCGAAGCATTTTTCACACTCACAACGCACCCAACTGGGTACAAATCGCTGGTCATCCAGACTCGATCCCAACCCCGAGTCGATCAGCACCTCAAGCAAACACAAGCACCGGACCCCGTGTTCGGCACACAGCAAATCCACCCACCGTGGCGGCAGGTTAAGTCCTGTCGCCACGCTTGTCGGTGACCATAGTGACAGGGTCACACCCGATCCCATCCCGAACTCGGAAGTTAAGCCTGTCACGCCGATGATACTGCCACCGCGGGAAAGTAGGTCATCGCCGACTTTAAGGACCCTGTTAGCCTAAAGCTGACAGGGTCCTTTTTTATGCGCACCGCTAAGACGAACTCACTTCAACCCGTCATCGGCATCGATCTCTCCGCCGCCCGCGACGCCGGCCGCAAGACCTGGATCACACAGGCCACCTGGGACAGCTCATCCTCTGAGTTAAGCGTTCGCGAGGTGTCTGCCGCCTCCGACCTGCTGAAGGTCCCGGCCGATCCCGACCGCCTCTTCCCGGCGATCGTTGATTTCTTGCGCGAGCAGTCATCCTCGCTGGTCGCGATCGACGCCCCGCTCTCGTTGCCGTTTGCTGCCATGCCCGATGGCTGGCACTCAGCCATGATCGAGGCTCCGGTCAAGTACCCGACCCCGGAGGACCTCCGCTCCCAGCTCCGCGAAACCAAGCGCGAGACCGACCGCGAATCGAAAACACCCATGGCCCCGGGCAACCTCCGGCTCTACCGACAGACTCACGCCGCCGTCACCCGCCTGGTCCACCCGCTCATCACCCAACAGGCCGTCAGGGTGTTCCCGCTCGAAAAAGCCAGCTCCGCTCTTCCCACCCTCGTCGAAGGCTGTCCCGCCTCACTGCTCAAGGCCTACAAAGACACCCTCCCGCTCAAGCCCTACAAGGGCAACAGGCCCGAGCACCGCGAACAACGTCAGGCCATCCTCGCCTGGCTCAACCAGCAGGTCCTAATCGACATCCACAAGCCGTTGGCACAGCGTGTCCTCGACAACTCGGGCGGGGACGCCCTCGACAGCCTCCTCTGCGCCAGCATCGCCGCCGGAACGCTGTTGATGCTGACCCAGCCGGTCGCTCCCATCCACCGCCAGGAAGGCCGGGTTTTCTACCGGCTGCCCGAGGCCCCCACCGGCTGAGTCCGGCCACGATCACCGGTCGATTGCACCATCTCCCGATCGAGCTCGGCCCACATCCGCCCGGCTTGGTTGTCGAAGGTCAGCCGGAATCGCTTGAGAAACGCATTCCCGATCCGCCCGACCGGTACCGGCGCACTCCGAAACGACTCGGGCGGCGCCGCGAAGGTCGCCTGCACGTCCACAAACCGCTTGCCGAACACCGCCAATGACGTCACCCAGGCCTTCCGGCCGATGACGACCCCGCCGACGCCGCGGTTCATCGACGGCGCCGTGACCGAGGTTGACAGGATGTCCGGCCATCGGCTCGCCAGTTCGATCGGCAGCGACAGCATCTCATCGGCCCCGGTGTCGAGCACCAGCCAGATCCGCCGGCCATCACCCAATTCGGCCTCGACCGTCGGCAGGTGCCTGAAACGGATCAGCCGGATCGGCTGCAGCCCTTCGGGCACCGAGAACGACTCCCTCCGATGGAAGACCAGCTCCCGTGCCGGCCCATCGATGGTGAAAGGCACCTCGGCCAGCGTCGTGTAACCCAGAATCCCATCGAGCCGGCTCCGCCGATGCCGATGCAGGCTCCTCATGTTCAGCCCCGCCACCCGCCGCTTCGACAGCGTCATCTCCCCGACCGCCAGCGAATCCATGTCGTAGTACGCAAACCGCTCGCGTCCCGCGATGCCGATCGCCGTGCCCCCGCCATTGGCTTCGAGTTCGAGCCGACGCACCACGCCGAGGTCGGCCGCCATCAAGGCCGCGCCCGTATCCACGAGGAACGTCCCGACATCGACCCCGTTGATCTCCACCGGTGCCCGGAAGTAACGTCGGTCGCGCAGCAGCGGCACCGTCACCTCCTCCGGCATCTCCGCGTTCGCCGCGAGCACATGTGGATCGCGATCCACGCCGCCAACAGGCCGGCATCCGGCCATGAGGGCCAGACAGCCGACGATCACGACTACCCGGAGACACCAGGCGGATCGGAGCAGAGATACGCTAGAAAAAACCACGTCCCGATGGTACGCCAGCCGTGTCCTGACTGTTCAGACAGGCCGTCGTCTGATCGCCTGAAGCAACATGGAGAATGGTTACCGCGGGGGGTGGAGGGAAGCGAGGAGCGGGGAAAAGGGGGGGGTCAGGCGAGTTTGCGTCGTAGCCAGTCGGCCGCCGCATCGAACAGGCAGACGCTGATCGCCAGGGCGACGATGATCACCAGCACGACGTGCCAGTTGCCCCACTCGACCGCGAGCCGGAGGTCGTAACCCACCCCGCCGGCGCCGACGACGCCGAGCACGCTCGCAGCCCGAAAGTTGTATTCGAGCATGAACACACAGCTCGACGCGATCGCCAATCGGCTCGCCGGCCAGGTCGACGACCAGAAGGCCTCCCAGCCCGACATCCCCAGCGACCGCAGCGCCGTCGAGACCCGGTCGTCCGCCGACTCGAAGGCCTCGTAAAAGAATTTGGTCAGGTACCCGGTCGAGTAGGCCGCCACGGCGATGATGCCCGGCAGCGCTCCGAGCCCGAAGGCCGCCACGCAGAGCAGCGCCCAGAGGATCGACGGCACCGACCGGATCACGTTCAGCATCAGCCGCACCGGCGTCCGGATCCAGCCCGTCGTGACGCCCCGCGCCGCCAGGCTCGCCAGGGGCAGCGACCAGGTCACCGCCGCCACCGTCCCGAGGATCGCCATCGCCAGGGTCTCCAGCAGCGCCTGCCCGAGCCGGCCCCAGGAGATCGCCGCCAGTTCACCGGCCGTCGGCACGGCCCGCTCGATGAACGCCAGCAGATTCGTGACCGATCGCCCCGCATCCACCTGCTGCAGGTCGGTCATCCAGCCGGCCCAGCCGAGCACCAGCAGCCCGCCACCCGCGATCGCCGTCCACATTGCCACCCGCCGCCAGGCCGCCGGCTCCTCCATCGCCGAGGCGACGGCCAGGCCCCGGCCCATGCCTTCCGGGCAGGTCCCGCAGTCCTGCCGATCCTCCGCCGAGCGCATCACCGGCAGTCGCGTCGGGTCATCCTCCACGCAGGCCTCGGCCTCGATCGCATCCCCCGAACACAACTCGCCCCGACGCAGCGCGACGACCCGGTCCGCGTACGCCGTTGCCAGCTCGCGGTCGTGCTGCACGCTCACCAGCGCGATCTGTTCCTCCCGGCAGACCTCGCGGAGCAGCTGCATGACCGCCTCGGCCGACCCGCTGTCGAGGGCCGACACCGGCTCATCGGCGAGCACGATCTTCGGCTCGGCCATCAGTGCCCGCGCGATCGCAACCCGCTGCTGCTCCCCGCCAGAAAGCCGATCGACACGCACCCCGGCCCGCTGTTCGAGCCCGACGCGCCTGAGCCAGAGCGTCGCCCGCCCGACCAGCGAACGCCGCTGCCAGACACGCGCCCAGCCGCCACATGTCGCCGCCGCGCCGTGCAGCACGTTCGCCAGAGCCGTTGCCCGCTCAACCAGCCGGTAATCCTGATAGACCCTCGCGACCCGACCCTCCCGCTGCACCCGTCCGGCGTCGGTCGCCACGTCCCCGCCCAGGCAGCCAAGCAGTGTCGACTTCCCGCTCCCCGATGGCCCGACCACGGCGACGTGCTCTCCGGCGTGCACCGCCAGATCGACATCCGCCAACGCAATCACGCCCCCCTCGAACACCCGCCGAACCCCGCTGCAGCGCAGCACCACCCCGCCCACCGAAGCCGGCTGGCGCTCCCGGTCCACCCGGTTGCGAACCATGATGGGAGCAGTGACCGACGCCGTCATCGATTCAGGTCCGTCAGCGGCAACCCGGTCGCCTCGACGGCCGCCACCGCCGCCGACACGTGCGCATCCTCATCCGTCTCGACCATCCGCGCCGTGCCGTAGACATCACTCAGCAACTCAGGCGACTCGGCCCCCAGCTTCAGCAGCGCCTGCTTGATCCGCTCGGCCCATTCCTCCGACAAGCCCGAGCGCACACACACGACGTGCGTCGGCACGCCAGGCGTCCGGGCCAGCACCCGCAGCTGCGTTCGCTCGGCCTCGGTCAGATACACATCCGCCCGCGGCCCCTCCACCGTGTAGAAACTCACCGCCGCCACATCGGCCCGGCCATCCAGCACCTCGCGCAGAGCCTGTGCGTACCCGCCGCCATACGACACCTGCCCGAACACCTCCGATGGCTCCTGACCCGCGGCCAGAATCTCTTCCTGCACCAGACGCAGCCGGGGGAACACGTACCCGCTGGTGCTCGTCGGGCTCGTGAAACAGAAGCGCACCTCACCGGCCTGCGCCTTGAGGTCATCCAGATCCTGCAGATCGCTATCGACCGGCACAACCATCAACGAGTCGTACTCGGTCCGGGTCACGCCCTGCAGGTCGGTCCGCTCCTCGGCCAGCAGCAGCCGGGCCCCGCCATCCCGCCGAGCGAGCAGAAAAGGCAGGCTGCTGACATACGCCACATCCGCGGTCTGACTCACCAATGCCTGCACCGAGGCCGAGTAGTCACCCGGCACCACAACCCGCACCGGCACGCCCAACTCGGCTTCCAGCGCCGTCCCGACCTGCGCCGCGGCCTCCCGCAGCGCATCCGGCTCTTTCTGCTTCTGGAAGATGAACGTCAGCTCGCCGATGGCCTCGGTCTCAGCGGATATCTCCCCCACCTCGCGCTCACCGCAGCCAAAGCCCGAAACAGCCCCGATCAGCAGGCCGCAAACCGCCGCCGATCGCCAAAAGTTATTGAGACGCAGTTTCATTAACAGAATATAGCACACCCAGAGCCCCCATTGCCACCCGCCCCCTCATTCTTCGATCACTCCCACTCGATCGTCGCCGGCGGCTTGCTCGAAATGTCGTAAACCACGCGGTTCACACCCCTTACCTCGTTGATAACCCTGTTCGAGATCGTCGCCAGCACGTCGTAAGGAATCCGGGCCCAGTCCGCCGTCATGAAATCCTGGCTCTCGACGGCCCGCAGCGCGATCACCTGCTCGTGCGTCCGCCCATCCCCCATCACCCCGACGGCCCGCACCGGCAGCAGCACCGCGAACACCTGCGCCGTCGATCGATAGAGATGGTTCGCCACGATCTCCTCCAACAGGATCTCATCCGCCTCCCGCAGGATCGCGAGCTGATCCTCCCGCACCTCGCCCAGGCAACGCACGGCCAGCCCCGGCCCAGGGAAGGGATGCCGCCAGACCATCGCGTCCGGCAGCCCCAGCAGCGCCCCGAGCTGCCGGACCTCATCCTTAAAGAGCTGCCTAAACGGCTCCACGAGCTCAAACCCAAGCTGCTCGGGAAGCCCGCCTACGTTGTGATGCAGCTTGATGTTCGCCGCCTGCCCCGAGTGCCCGTGCCCCGACTCGATCACGTCGGGATAGAGGGTTCCCTGAGCCAGAAACCCGACGCCCTCGATCCCATCCGCCGCCTCCTTGAACACCTCAATGAACCGATGCCCGATCCGCCGCCGCTTCTCCTGCGGATCCACAACCCCCGCCAGATCACCCAGGAACTGCGCTCCCGCATCGATCACCCTCAGGTCCACATCGAAGTGCCCCCGGAACGTCGCCTCCACGAAATCCCTCTCGCCCTTCCGTAGCAGCCCGTTATCGACAAACACGCACGTCAGCCGATCACCCAGCGCTCTGGACAGCAGCGCCGCCGCCACCGACGAATCCACCCCACCCGACAACCCGCAGATGACCCGTCCGTCCTCGCCCACCTGCTGCCGGATCTGATCGATCGCAATATCAACGAAGTTGCTCATCCGCCAGTTGCCAGCGCAACCGCACGCCCCAAACAGAAAGTTGCTGAGAATCTCCGCGCCGTGAGGCGTGTGTGTGACCTCCGGATGAAACTGCAACCCGTAAAACGCCCGGTCCCGATGCCGCACCGCCGCATACGGACAGGTGTCCGTCGTCGCCAGCGGGACAAACTCATCCGGCAGCTCCGCCACCTGATCGCCATGGCTCATCCAGACACTCGTGTCCTGCGGGATCCCCTTCAGCAGCCCGTTCGCATGCTCGCACGCCACATGCAGTTTCGCCCGCCCGTACTCTCGGGATTGTGCTGGGGCCACCTTCGCCCCCAAGAGTTCGCAGCCGATCTGCATCCCGTAGCAGATCCCCAGCACCGGCACCCCCAGCTCAAACAAAGCCGGATCGCATCGCGGAGCCCCCTCCTCATACACACTCGACGGCCCGCCCGAGAGAATCACGCCCTTCGGCCTGACCCGTCGAAGCCCTTCAACAGGGGTATCCGGGCTTACGAGCACCGAGTACACCCCCGCCTCACGTACCCGCCTCGCGATCAACTGCACGTACTGCGACCCGAAATCGACGATCGGCACCACCTCGCCATAAAGCGACTCAGGAATCTCCGCCAAAGCCGCCGATACCGCCTGCGCCGTCGTGCTCATGCTCAGCCTCATCTCAAAACGGGGAATCGGACATGTTAGTCACTCGCCACCGATCGTCGAGCCGATTTATGATGAAGGCAGGGAAACGCACGTCTAGCAAGGAATCTTGATATGCTTTCAGCTATAGAGTCGCTCCAGACCCAGGTCGCACAGGAACAAGCCTCTAAGCGGCCCCTGCCAGAAGGGTGTGTCACCGTGTACGCCATCGCCTTCGACATGGACACCCTGGCGCTCGAAGAAACCTACGGCCAACAGGACTGGCGTCGAGCCTACCGAGACATCGCCGATGTGCTTGAGGGCTATGGCTTTAGCTGGACACAGCACTCGGTCTACTTTGGCGGGGAATCCGTCAACGCCGTCACCTGCGTCATGGTCGCCATCGAACTCGCCAGACGATTTTCCTGGTTTGAGGCTTCGGTCAGAGACATCCGGATGCTCCGGATCGAGGAACTCAACGATCTCGGGCCAGCGGTCCGCAACGCAGGACGTGCCCCAGACCTTTTCGATGGCCGATGACGCCTGGGCCCGTAAAAACCACTATCTTCCACCCGTGAACACCGTCGATCTCCAACTCCCGCCCGTCCAGCACAGCTATCAGATCCACATCGCACCGGGTCTGCTCCAGTCCCTTGGCGACCACGTCAGAGCCGTGGCCCCGCACCGCCAGGCCGCCCTCATCGTTGACGAAGCCATCGAAACCGACATCGGTCGGCCCGCTGCACAGTCGCTCCAGGCCGCCGGCTTCGAGACCACCGTCGCCGTGATGACGCCCACCGAGAAGAAGAAAACCCTCGGCACCGTCCGCTCGCTCTACGAGGTCCTGCTCCAGAACCGGCTCGAACGCCGATCGCCCGTCATCGCCCTGGGCGGCGGGATCACAGGCGACACCGCCGGCTTCGTCGCAGCCTCCTACCTCCGGGGCGTGCCCTTCATCCAGTGCCCGACCACCCTCCTCGCCATGGTCGATGCCTCCGTTGGTGGGAAGACTGGCGTCAACACCACCCACGGCAAAAATCTCATCGGGGCTTTCCACCAGCCGCAGCTCGTCCTCTGCGACACCGACACCCTCAGCTCGCTCCCGCCACGCGAACTCCGCGCCGGACTCGCCGAATGCGTCAAGCACGCCGTCATCCGCGACCCCCAGCTCTTCACCTGGATCAGCGAGAACGCCGACCGCATCCTCAACCTCGATCCCGATGCCCTCGTCGAACTCATCACCCGCAACGTCCGGATCAAGGCCGCTGTCGTCGAGGAAGACGAAAAAGAGTCAGGCGTCCGCGCCCACCTCAACTTCGGCCACACCTTCGCCCACGCCATCGAAGCCGCATCGGCCTATGGCAGGATCAAACACGGCGAGGCCGTCAGCCTCGGCATGGTCGCCGCCACGCGCATGGCCATCGCCATCAAGCTCTGCCACCCCTCTCTCGAATCACAACTCGTCGCGCTGCTCGACAAACTCGAACTGCCCACCTGGAACGACGACCTCCCCGTCACCGCGATGCTCATGAAGGTCATGGCGATGGACAAGAAAGTCGCCGACCGCCAGATCCGCTTCATCCTCCCGACCCAAATCGGGCAGGTCGTCATCAACGCCGACCCCACCCCCGAGCAGGTCGCCGCCGCCTGGGAAACCCTCCGCGAAGCCCCCGGGCCCTGATCACCAGCCGTTAGTCGTTCAGATATCCGCCATCCCGGGCTAGGATGAAGCCATGGAGTTTGAATCCTCGGTAGACCTCCGCCCGCGCACCGACCTCGTTCCCCTGATCGATGTCGTCTTTCTGCTGCTTACCTTCTTCATCTACGCCATGACCACGATGGTCCGGGCCGACCTCCTGCCTGTCGAACTCACGCCCGTCCAGCAGGGCCAGGCGGCCAACACCCCGCCCATGATCGCCATCACCATCGATCACGAGGGCAACCTCTTCCTCGACCGTCAACCCGTCGCACTCGATGACCTGCGCACGACCCTTGAAGCGATCATCCCCGAAGACCAGCGAGCCAACGTCTTTGTCGCGCTCGAAGAAGCACCCAACCAATCGACAGCCGACACCATCGACCGCGCACCGATCCTCCTGCGCACCATCGAACAACTCCGGGCCGCAGGCATGGACGAGGTCGCTGTGGTCGGCGCACCCGGCAACTGAAACACACCGCCATGCAGGCCGTCAGCCCCACCAGCCCTGTTTTGGATGACCACGGCTCCCGCCTGCTGCTGGCGTTGCTGATCTCCGTCTGCCTGCACGGCCCGATCTTCCTGCTCGTCCAGGCCAGCGAATCGCCGACCGAAGCCGCCGCCACAGAACCCGAGCCCACCGAATCAGAACCCGAGACGATCAAACCCGGCGACGCCGAACCCTCGCCCACCCGCATCGCATGGATCTCCTACGACACCTATCAGCAACTGCTGGCTCGCGAGAGCTCCACCCGTCAGCCTGCCGTTCAGGCCACCGCGACACCAGTCCCGGGCGCGCCCATGAACGTCACGCCCACCGCCGAGGCACCGACGCCATCAGCGTCCACGCCTCCCTCGCCTCAGATGCCGACCACATCCGAAGCCACCGTGGATCCGGTACCGGCCGACCCTCTGCCAAACGGACAGACCGATGAGCTGACGCAGCCCCCTTTGCTGCCCGAGCCCGCCCCGGCCTCACAGCCGCCATCACCACAAGCCATCCCACCCGCCCCACCCGGACCCGACCGGCCCACCTCGCTCCCGCGCACAACCAGAGAGGCCCCGCCTACGAACTTGACACCGGCGCTAGCTATCCAGCCCGGTCGCGTCCTCGCCCGAGAGGGCTTGAGGATCGACACGGTTGCCCCCCGCTTCACCATCGCCGCACGGTCGATCATTCCCTCACGCAATCCCGTCGCCCTCATCACTTTCGACACCCAAGGCGTCGCCACCCACGTCACCTTCCTCCGCTCCACCGGCCTCGCGATCCACGACGGACCTATCGAGCGTTCGCTTTACCGCTACCGCGCCAGCGGGTCCCTCATCGACAACGCCACCACACCCATCAGCTTCGAGATCACCCTCCTGCTGCTGAGACCATCACAAGCTCAGGAACAGGACAGCCCGGATGCAGAAAACAACGACTGAACCCAAAGCTAGATCGGTTCACGCGGCCTGACGCCGTGTGCCGATCTTCCTCAGCGACGACAGCGCCGCCCGATACCCCGGATTCACCACCAGCGCCCGGCTCAGCGCATCGATCGCCCCGGCGCGATCACCCACGGCCAGGTCGGCCTGCGCCAGGTGATACCAGGCATCCGCGTGCCCCGGTTTCCGCCGGGCTTCACTCAGCAGCGCCCGTGAGCTGTGAACCATCAGCCGCTCCCAGGCCGTCGCCGATGAGCCATCCAGTTTCATCCGTTCGATGCTCCGCCAACGATCGCCGCGAGTCGCAGCGTCCTCGGGTGTCCCGCCCGCGTTCAGCTTCTCCTGCATCATCCCGGGCACCACACGCGCCAGGCAGGCACCGACCCGATTCGACCCGCCTTCGGGATCCAGTTGACGCAGCCGCGCGATCGCTTCGCCCGCCACCCCGCGACGGCCAGTCACCCAGCCCACCGCCGCCAGCACGGCCCAGGCCTGTGTATACGTCTCGTCCTCACGCGTTACCCGCCAGGCCGTCCAGCCCGCCGAGACCCAGTCGCCCCGCGCCAGCTGCACCTCAGCCAATCGCGTGCGCAGGCTCACCGACGCCTCGATCTCCAGCGTCGCTCGCAGCCCCGTCTCCGCACCATCCAGATCGCCGACGCGCTCCGCGCAGTACGCCGCCTCTTCGATCATCCCGACCGTCGCACGACGGTCACTCGCGACATCCTTGTACTGCTCATACGCCTCGCCCAAGCGACCGGCACGCATCAGCAGCCGTGCCAGCAGATGCCGCGATGCCAGCGCACCACCCTCCGCCAGTTGAGCTTGGAGTCTTTCGATCGCCCGATCCAACCCCGCCCGATCACGTTCCGCAGGATTCATCATGACACCAGATCCTTCGCTAAGCGACGCGCCAAGACCGAGTCCGGCTCACGCTCCAGCCAACGCTGGAGCATCCGCCGAGCCGATCCCCGCCGTCCATCATCGGCACGCCGACGGATCAGAGCCGCCCGCACGTCCCGATAACCCGGCTGCGCACGCACCGCCCGGGTCAGCACAATCCGCGTCGGCTCTTCGCTGGCAGCCGAATCCTCCAACTCCGAAAGCACCAGCGCCAGCGGGATCGAAGCCCGGTCCAGCTTCAGACCGCGTTCGGCCCACGCTCTCGCCGACGCCCGGTCGCCAGCCAGCAGCGCCAACCTAGCCAGCCCCTGACAGAGCTGCAGCCGGTTCTCCCGGTCTTCGGTCTGGTCATAGGCCGACGAGCCCGCTCGACGCACCAGCGCCAGCAGCCGCTTGTCCATCCCGGCATCCAGCGCTTTCACCAGCGTCAGGATGACGCCCGGACGAGCCGTCAGCTCTTCCGCGACCGATCTCTCCGCCTCCGCCCCGTGGTCCAGATCTTCCCAGAGGCCCGCCACGGCCGACTCAGGCGGGCGCCCCTCCAGAGCTCGCCTGAGCACGGCCGTCTCCGATGCCATCTCTCCACACCGCCCCGAAGCCTGCTCCATCATCAGGTCCGATAACGCCAGCTCCGCCCCCAGCCGATCCCCACAGAAGCACTGATCCAGCACCCGCGTCAGCTCGCGCTCCGCCCAGCTACCGGTTGTCTCGGACTTGGCCTTCATGTTCTGCATCCATCGATCCTCAATCGTGGCCGGCCCTGTCGAAAACGCTGCCGCATCGACCAGACCACCGACGCCTCACAATCCCCCAAGGCGTATCGACCGTTACAACCCCCCACTCAACCCAGTTCGAACCACGAAATCACCGACGCAAGCAGAACGCTACCCCCGCAGCTCGCTCACCAGCACGAAGTTGTCCCGATGAACCACCTCGGTAAACCCCGGATGGCCCAATAACTCGGCGAACGACGAGGAATCCTTCCCCATGATCTTCCGCGACTCCTCCGAGCTGTAGTTAATCAGCCCCCGACCCAGCTCCCGCCCGTGCGGGTCGCGCACCACCACCACCGCGCCGCGCTCGAACCGGCCCGTCACCGCCGTGATTCCCTTCGCCAGCAGGCTCTTACCCCGCTCGGTCATCGCCGTCGTGGCCCCAGCGTCGACACTTAGCGTCCCGTCCGGCCGCTTGGTCAGACCGATCCACCGCCGCCGGCTCTCCATCCGCCGCTCACTCGGCTGGAAAAACGTCCCGATCCGCTCGCCCGCCACCAGCCGCAGCAGCACATCCTCCCCGCCCTCCGCTGGCCGGCCCGGCGCAATCACCGCCACCTCCCCGGCGTCCGTCACCAGCCGGGCCGCCTCCAGCTTCGTCGCCATCCCGCCACTGCCCCACTCGCTGCCGCCCTGACGCACGAGCCCGATCCGCTCGGTCACATCCTCCACCAGGTCCACCACCTCCCCGCGATCATCCAGCAGCCCGTCGACCGTCGTCAGAATAATCAGCGCCTCCGCCGCCAACGCATTGGTCGTCAGCGCCGCCAGCAGATCGTTATCCCCAAACCGGATTTCATCCACCGCCACCGAGTCGTTCTCGTTCAGCACCGGGATGCAGCCCAGCTCGTGCAGCTTGGTCACACAGTTCCGGATATTCAAGAACCGCTCGCGGTCATCAAAGTCCTGCCGTGTCAGCAGCAACTGACCCACCCGAAGCCCATGCTTCGCCAGCGCATCGTGCAGGTACGTCATCAGCCGCCGCTGGCCCACAGCCGCCGCCGCCTGCAACCCCGCCACATCGCCCGGCCGCTCGGTCAGGCCCAGCTCCGCACACCCCGCACCGACCGCGCCACTCGAGACCAGCGTGATCACATACCCCCGCTTGCTCAGCGTCCCGATCTGATCGGCCAACCCCTTGATAAAAGCCTCATCCAGACCCGGATCACCCCCGCCGCTACGCGTCAGCAGCGCCGTCCCCACCTTCACCACCAGCCGCCGCGCCGGTACCAACCGCTCCTGTCGCAAACTCATCGACGGCATCAAAAAGACTCCACGCCCTCAGCCAGCAATCGCTCGATCACGAGCGCATGACGCTCCGTCGCGCCCTGACGCGACAGAATAACCCCACGACCCGCCGCCGCCATCGCCGCCCGCGCCGCCTGGTCCCCCAGCAATCCCGCCACCTCCCGGCCCGCCGCCTCCACATCGTCCGCCAGCTTCAACCCACCCGCATCCACCAGCGCCTCCACCACCTCTAGGAAGTTCCGATGATCCGGCCCCATCACCACCGGCCTGCCCAACGCCACCGGCTCGATCGGGTCCGACCCACCCCACCCGTTGAAACTCCGGCCCACCACCACCACGTCCGCCAACGCATACGCCTTCCGCAGTTCCCCCAGCGTATCCAGCAGATAGATCGTCCCCATCGCGTGCGCCTCCCCCTCGATCCCAAACGCCTCCGCCGACCGCTTCACCCCCCGATCATCTGTGCGACCCCCATCCACCCGGCTCCGCTGCACCACCTCCCAGCCCGCATCCGCCAGCGCCCAGGCCACCTCCTCAAACCGCTCCGGCTTCCTCGGAACCACCACGATCTGCACCTCCCCACAAGCCCGCCGGATGGCCTCCGCCAGCGCCACTTCTTCATCCACCCCCGTCGATCCCAGCACCACCACCGGCCGCGACCGATCCAGCCCCATCGCTGCCCGCAGCTCCTTCGCCCCCTCCACCTTCTCCGCCACCTCCGCCGTGTCCCACTTCATCGTGTCCAGCACCACCACTCTCTCCGCCGGCACCCCCATCTCAATAAACCGATCCGCATACGCCCGCGTCTGCGCCCCCACCCCCGCCAGCTTCCCGAACGTTCCCTTCAGCAGCCACCGCAGCCGACGATACCCCCGGATGCTCTTATCACTCAGCCGCCCATTCACCACCGCCACCGGAATCCCCCGCTTCCGACACCCCTGCACCAGGTTCGGCCACACCTCCAGCTCCGCCGTCACCACCACGTCCGGCCGCACCCGATCCAGCACCCGAGCCACCGCCCAGGTGAAATCAAAGGGATACCGCACCACCCGCTCCGCCCCGAACAGCGACACCGCCCGATCCAAACCCGTGTTCGTCGTCGCCGCCACCACCACGTCGTGATCCCGTGAGAGCCGCTCGACCAGCAGCCGGATCAGATTCACCTCGCCCAGACTCACCGCATGGATCAGCACCCGCTGCCGACCCTCAGCCTTCGGAATCGACACGCCCCTCCCGAACCGTCCATCCCAATCCATCGGCCCCTTCCCCCGCCGCCCAAGCAGCAGCCAGGGCGACGCCGCCACCAACCCCAACCCGTAAGCCAGATCCAGCATCCGTCCCATAGCCGTTCATGATCCCCGATCCCGACACATCCTGCATCGCCACTACAATCCGCCCCATGACCACCCCCAATTTCTACATCACCACCCCGATCTACTACGTCAACGCCAGCCCCCACATCGGCCACATCTACACCACGACCATTGCCGATGTCCTCGCCCGCTACCACCGGCTGCTAGGCGACAACGTCCACTTCCTCACCGGCACCGATGAGCACGGCAAAAAAGTCGCCGACGCCGCCCGCGAAAAAAACATCACCCCCCAGGCCTTCGTCGACGCCGTCTCCGCCGAGTTTCAGGCCGCCTTCGCCGAGATGAAGTTCACCCATAACGACTTCATCCGCACCACCCAGCCACGCCACGAAACCCTCGTCCAGACCTACATCAAACAGCTCATCGACTCAGGCGACGTCTACCTCGGCGAATATGAAGGCTGGTACGACGAAGGCCAGGAGGAATACGTCACCGAAACCAACGCCCGCACCCAGGACTACAAGTCCGCGATCTCCGGCCGCCCCCTCACCAAAGTCAAAGAGAAGAACTACTTCTTCCGCCTCAGCAAATACGAAGACCGGCTCAAAACCCACATCGAAAACAACCCCCAGTTCATCCAGCCCGATGCCCGCCGCAACGAAGTCCTCGGCCGCATCCGCGACGGCCTCAACGACATCGCCATCAGCCGCTCCACCGAGCCCTGGGGCGTCCCGATGCCAGGCGATGCCGAGCACTCCATCTACGTCTGGATCGACGCCCTCTTTAACTACCTCACCGCCGTCGAAGCCGAGAACCGCTCGGAGTTCTGGCCCGCCAACCTCCACGTCGTCGGCAAGGAAATCCTCTGGTTCCACGCCGTCATCTGGCCCGCCATGCTCATGGCCCTCGATAAGCCCATCTACCACCAGCTCTACGCCCACTCCTTCTGGATCGCCGAAGGCCGCAAGATGTCCAAGTCCCTCGGCAACTTCATCGACTTCCCCAAACTCCAAACCTACGCCAACGACTTCGGCCTCGACGCCGTCCGCTGGTTCCTCACCCGCTATGGGCCCATGGCCGCAACCGACGCCGACTTCTCCCACGACGCCTTCATCGAGGCCTACAACCAGGACCTCGCCAACACCATCGGCAACTCCACCTCCCGCGTCACCAACATGCTCAACCGCTACCTGAACGGCACCATCCCCGGGGACCAGGGCGAGCCCGACGACACCCTCCAGAAGGCAGCCGTACAAGCAGTGGACCAGTTCCGGGGGGGGATGCAGACCCTCAAGCTCGCCGACGCCCTCGCCAACGGCCCCATCGCCCTCGTCCAGGAAGTCGACGGCTACATCGAGCGCACCGCCCCCTTCAAGCTCGCCAAAGACCCCGCCAACCTCCCGCAGGTCGGCGGCATATTGGCCAACTGCGCCGAAGCCCTCCGCATCGCCTCGGTCATGCTCCACCCCGTCATCCCCCACCAGATGACCGAACTCTGGAACCGCTTCAACCTCCCCTACGCCAGCCAGCTCGAAGCAGGTGAGACCGCGTTTAATGCCTGGACCGAATGGGGGGGGCTCAAGCCGGGCGACACCCTCTCCCAGGGCGACCCCCTCTACCCCCGCTATAACCCGCCCAAGGCCTGACCGCCCAGCGGCCCCGGTACCCCACCCCAAATCCCATTAAACTACGCCTCTCACATTCACCGACTCAGGAGCCAAGCCGTGCGCACGCTCTCAGCCATCTTTCTCGCCGCTCTCCTCGCCGCCCTCCCCGCCTGCGAGTCCGGCCCGAACCTCGACAGCGACAACTACGGCTGGGTCCCCCGCTTCGACTTCTCCCTGGGCGACAACGTCTCCGACGAGCCCCGCTTCCGCGTCGGCTACGTCCCGGGCGAAACCTACGTCACCCAGCAAACCCTCGTCATGACCAAGCCCGAGGGCTGGAACGGCCCCATCCACCTCATCGGCTACGGCACACTCCCAGGCGAAGCCACCGTCGCCGAGGTCTACGCCGACAACCCCGAAGCCTTCGACCACTTCCGCGGCCTCCTCGAAGAAGGCACCACCCTCGAAATCAAAAAACTCGTCCGCTTCCCCGCCGAAACCGAAGAGATCAAAGTCGAAGACGACGACGATGACACCGACACCAACGAAGCCCAGGACGACGAGGACAACGACGACGACAAAAAGATCGTCATCACCCGCAGAGCCTTCGTCCAGGTCCGAGCCGAAATCACCTCCGGCCCCCTTGCCGGCAAAACCGTCATCCTCGACCAGGCCTCCCGCGAAGACGACTTCCCCAAAGACTCCACCGGCTACCTCCCCGACGACCGCGTGATGGTGAGAGCCGACTAAGCAACAGCGATGATCAGGTGCCTCTTCGTTTCATCAGCAACTGACCTCTTGCGGTACGGCCATCATCACCGGCGTTAGAACTGACTCAGAATGAGATCTGCTTCTACATCTGTTTACCTGTATCACCCAATTTCACACGAGCTCAATCAACGCGATTGATTCAGCCCTGTTCCTGTTGCTTGTACGCGACATAGATTTGACTTTGATAGAGCAGCAGGCCTAATTATGCGGTACAGCGAAGCACGCTTCGTCTGCCTCAACAAACACTTCTTGATGGAAGAAGAGATCAATGTCACACCGCTTTTTCATGGCGCTCGCGTTCGTTCTTGTCACGAGCATCAACGCCGCCGATGCCGATCCAATCCTGCTGAACTTTACTGGAACCATCAGCAATCTCGAGAGAAACATCTCGAACACCAATTCCTTCGGCGAGCCCATACGTTCGTACATCAACAGCATGGGCGACGGTTCAACCTTCGATATCACCTTCGCCATCGATGAAGACGCAACGCCTGACAGCACCTCCAGCAATAGCTTCACGCTGACGAGTGTCTACTCCTCAAGCATCTCGCTTGTCGAAGGGCGTGCGGGCTCTTTCACAGGCTTTGACGACTGGACCATACGCTTCTTCCTATATTCCCAGAACGCCATCCGCGGAACGAACGATAGCCTGGTGATTGAGATGTTCGGAAACGACGGCCGCTCCGCCTACTTCTATCTGAATTACAACACCCCTGAAGACGGTTGGGATACGCCCTTCGAACTCCCCACGGCCGAAGAGTTCAACAATCCCTTCTCCAACGCCTCCGTGCTCTTCGATGGACGCCAGTTCAGTCGCGGCCTTGGCCGTCAGATCTTCTACGAATGGAGCGGCGGCGCCGGCTTCGGAGCCATCATTCCTGAACCCACATCATTCGCACTCCTGACCCTCGCATCGGCTCCGTTGCTGCGACGGCCACGCTGCTAGCACTACGGAGAGAGGGGCTGTTACCAACCTTCCGACCGTGACGAGCCCTGATAAAGAAGCCTGGCATAACGCAGCATGCCTGATGCATTCTCGTGCACGAACACGCGCCATGAGCTAAACGACCCGACTCCATTAACTGATTAAGAGTCGAACAACTGTCCTATGCAATAGAGCTCACGCCGCATCCCCCCGCGCCTCAACCTTCCCCGCCGTCTCATCCCCACCCGCCACCTCCGGCACGTAGTCATCCCCCTCCTTCAGCACCCGGCCCGACGCCGTCTTGATCTCCGGCACCGGGTTCTCCTTCTGGTGCTCGGCCCACTTCTTCTCGAGCTCGGCCTGCTTGTCTTCTTCGAGCGCACTCCACGCCATCCGACCCCGGCACTTTGGGAAGCCCGAGCAACTCAGCCACGGCCCGCGCTTGCTCTCCCGCAGATACAACTCCCGCTCCTCGCACTTCGGACAGGTCACGCCCGTCAACATAGGCGGGGTCTTAGGCAGCACCACATGACCCTTCTTCGGGTCAAGCTTCACGATGAACTTCACCTCCGGATAATTCGACGACGCCAGGAACGGACCGAACCGACCCGTCCGCCGAATCATCGGCTTGTCATCCTCCGGACACAGAATGTCCGTCATCTCCGGCTCCTGCGGGTTCCCCTCCCGATCGATCGGCGCCGCGTATTTGCAGTCCGGGTAACGGCTGCATGACAGGAACCGCCCGTTCTTCCCGAACCGATACACCGTGTCCGCCCCGCACGTCTCACACTTGTGAGGCGCCGGCTCCGTCACCGCCTTCGCGTGCGTCAACTCCTCATGCGCCCGCTCCAGCTTCTCGACAAACGGATCGTAGAAAGAACCGACCATCGATCGCCAGTCCTTCTTCTCATCCTCAATGTGATCGAGCTCGCTCTCCATCTCCCGCGTATAGGCCACATCCAGAATCTCGGGGAAGGCCTCCACCAGCATGTCCGTCACCACCATCCCCAGGTCCGTCGCGCAAAGCCGACGATCCCGCGGGTACAACGGCTCCACATACTTACGGTCCTGTATCGTCTGGATGATCGCCGCATACGTTGACGGCCGACCGATCCCCTCCTCCTCCAGCTTCTTCTGCAGCGACGCTTCCGTGTACCGTGGCGGAGGGCTTGTAAAATGCTGCGTCGGCTTGATATCCACCGGCGCGACAGCCTGACCCTCACTCAGCTCCGGCAGGATCACATCGTCGCTCTGGGGAATCCCCGTCACCCGATAAAAACCATCAAACACCAGCTTCCGGCCGCTCGCCTTGAGCTTCGCCTCACCCCCGCCGTTGAGCTTCGCCACCACGTTCACCGTCGTCGCGTCCCACTGCGCCGGCATCATCTGACACGAGACAAAACGCTTCCAGATCAGGTCGTACAGCTTGAACTGATCCTCGTTGAGCTTGCCCCGGATATCGCTCGGCCGGATCGTCACATCCGTCGGACGGATCGCCTCGTGTGCCTCCTGCGCACTCTTGTTCGACGACGAGTAGTGGTTCGGCTTCTCGGGCAGATAATCCTGGCCGTAGGCACCCGAGATGTGGTCACGCACCGCCCCGATCGCCTCGGGCGCGAGATGCGTCGAATCGGTACGCATGTAAGTAATCAGACCCGTCTGCCCCCGCGCCCCGCCCAGGTCCACACCCTCATAAAGCGACTGCGCCACCCGCATCGTCCGCTGCAGCGCAAAGCCCAGCCGGTTCGCCGCCGCCTGCTGCATCGACGACGTGATAAACGGCGACCCCGGCTTGCTAGTGGTCCGCTTGGTCCCGATCGAATCGATGACGTAGTCGGGAGCCGAACCGATCCCGCCCACCGCCGTCACGAGTTCCTTCGCCGGCCCCTTGCCCTTCGGGTCCTCCTCCACATCCAGCTTCTCGAGCTCGTATCCCAGCCCCTCGGCCACTTTCAGAATCGTCTCCCGATCCGCGTCCTTGACGGCCTTCCCGCCGATCTCCACCAGTTCCGCCCGCATCACCTCGTGGGCCGACAGCCAGCCGTTCTGATCCTTAATCGTCCGCGGCCCCTCATCCCCCGCCACCTCGTGGAACGCCCGCCACTGCGCACCCAGCTTCTCCGCCTTGGAAGGATCGGTCGCCAGCAGTGCCGCCAGCCGCCACGACTCTTCCGGGATAAACGCATCGATCTCCCGCTCCCGCTCCACCACCAGCCGCACCGCCACCGACTGCACCCGGCCAGCACTTAGACCACCCGCCACCTTCTTCCAGAGCAGAGGCGACACCTGGTACCCCACGATCCGGTCCACGATCCGCCGCGCCTGCTGCGCATTAACCCGGTTCTCATCGATCGCACGCGGGTGATCAAACGCCTTCGCGATCTCTGTCTTCGTGATCGCGTTGAACACCACCCGCTTCGCCTCGCCCAGATCCACGTCCAACGCGTGCGCCAGGTGCCACGCAATCGCCTCCCCCTCCCGGTCGAGGTCGGTCGCGAACCAGATATCTTCCGCGTACTTCGCCGCCTTCTTCAGTTCGGTGACCGTCTTCTTCTTATCCGGCAGAATCTCGTACGTCGGCTCGAACCGCTGCTCCAGATCCACCCCCGGCACCGGCGCCTTCACACCCTTCGGATTCCGCGACGGCAGATCCCGGACGTGGCCGACGCTGGCCATCACCAGGTAGTCGCTGCCGAGGTACTTATTAATGGTCTTGGCTTTGGTCGGTGATTCCACGATCACCAGATGCTTGCCCTTGGCGTCCTCGACCTTGATCGACTGGCTCCGCCGGCCACCACCCGCCGATTTTTTACGGCTGCTGCTGGCGGCCGCCTTCTTCTTCACGGGGCTCTTCTTCTTGGTCGAGGTCTTCTTGGCCATGGGACTTTCTTCGGTCAGTTGGACAGTCGGAAAGGGAGGATCATCGGGCGAACCACAGGCACAACGCCCTCCCTTCCGTATCTATTCATACGCCAGAATCCGGCGGGCTACTTGAGCACCCCGCGGGCCGGTTGTCAATCTGTTGCTCTAAGAACAGTGAAAACAGGGGCTTACGAGGTCGATGAGATTTTCCTATTTCTCGGAGAGGGCCCGGCGGTAGGCCTGGAGGGCCAGATCGGCGGTCTGTTCGGGGGTGCTATCGGGCGTCACGGGGAGCCAGTGGACGCCATGGAACCGACGCATCCAGGTCCGCTGCTGCTTGGCGAGCCGGCGGGTCTGGATCTTGGTTTTCTCGTAAGCCTCTTCCAGCGATAGCTTTGCGGGATCGGCCAGGTGCTGGAGGACCTGCTTGGTGCCGATGGCTTCCCGGGCCTGCGGGCCGAGCAGGCCCCTGTTTTCGAGGTCGATGGTCTCGTCGACGAGCGAGCGCCCGCCCAGGCAGACCTCGCGGGCAAGCTGCTGATCGACCTTCTCGGGGTAGAACATGGCCTTGACTCGGAGGTTGATCCGGGGGTTGAGGTGCTCGGGCTGCCAGGCCAGGCCGATGAGGATGGGGTGGTGGCGGTAGGGCTGGTTCGGGTCGTCGGACCACTGCTGCTGGAGCTCGGTGATCGTCGTTCCGGTGAGGTGGTGGACCTCGAGGGCGCGGAGGATGCGCTTGCGATCGGCGGGGGCGATCCGCTCGGCGGCGGGGGGGTCGATGGCTCTGAGTCGTTCGTGAAGCTCGAAGGATTCGATTGAATCCATCGAAGATCTGAAGGCCTGATCGGTGCCCGGTCCCTGGAACATGCCGTGTAATAAGGACTTAAGGTAAAGGTTCGTTCCGCCACTTAATACTGGGGAAAGCGCGCTGTTTTGGAGCGTTTTCAGCGCGTTTTCGGCCATTTCGAGCCAGTTTGAGACGGTGAACGCGACACTTGGGTGCGCACAATCGATGAGGTGATGCCGGGCCCGGGCCCGCTGATCGGGCGTGGGCTTGGCGGTCCCGGCGTCGAGATGCTGGTAGATCTGCATCGAGTCGGCGTTGATGACCTCGCCCCCCAGCGCCTCGGCGAGCCGAACGGCGAGCTCGGATTTCCCGCCTGCGGTGGGCCCGAGGATCACGATGGGTCGTGGGAGATCGGTGTCGGCTTTGTGCGCGGCGCGGCCGGGTGTGGCGGCCGGTTGAGAGGGGGGGTTGGGCGGCGGGGGCGTGGATGGTGCGCACATGGGTGGATCGTAACCTGCGCACAGGCAGTCACCGGTGCAGTCGCTTCTACATAACCTGTGCAGTCAGTCGCTGATTCTGTGCCGATGATTGATTGGTAGCAACGAGATGTGCATGCCACCAGGCTAGCAGGAAGCTCTGGTTAATCCTGTCGCCAAAAAGGGTGAGGTGTCCTGGTTTCTGGGGAATCACTCCCAGTAATCGCATGTCTTGTGCATCAGGTTTCAAACCTTTGACTGTATTTGTTTGGATGATTTTATCTTTATAAAAGATTACGTTTAGCTCCCCTCGTGCTCTGTCAAGTTCAGTTGGCTGCGTGTCGACACATCAGAAATACTGCATGAAGGGAATAACAAGGTGGCACTGAATCAGAAACTGACCTCTCTGTTCACTTCGTTCCTGGTGGTTGCGTTCGTCATTCATTTTGGTCAAGGAACCGCACTGGCGGGTGAGGTATTCACTGAGCCGAGTCGGACACTGCCAGAAAGGCCCTCGGGTGCGCTTGCATCGGCAGACCCTGCGATTCTCGCTGGTGTTGAGCAAACAGCTGCCGTTGGTTCATGGTTTACACCCGTTGCTATTTCGGCCCTTGTTATCACGGTTCTGTTCACGTTGTATGCAACATGGCGGGCGGGGACATTCGACAGGCCCAGCAGGCCCTCAGTACGGTTCCGCTGGACGCTGGGTGCCAAGATGGTGGTCTGCTTTGGACTGTTAGGCGTCATTGGAGTCGGGTCGTTAGTAGCCTGGCGTCTGACCGAGGATATGCGTAACGAAGTTGAGATAGCCGCTTTGCCTTTAAGGCACCAAGCGGACATTCTCCAGGCGTTTGACCGCGAGGGTCTGAGGGCTCGTATTCATGCTCGAGGATTTCTCGTATTCGAGACGGATAAGCATGTTCAGCTGTTCCTGGATGCGGTGGGCGTTGCCAGTGAGTATGTAGCTGAGATCAAGAGGCTGTCCGATGGTGATGTCGAGACTTCAGAGCGGATAAGAAGTCTCGAAGCAGCACTCGGTGATTATGTCAACGTTATTGTTAACGCTGTGCGTCTCACGGATACCCGGCGTGCAATACTGGAACAGCAGATTGGTCCGACTTCTGACTGGCTGATCGAGCAGCTGAGTGGTTCTGAATACGAACAGAAGTTGATCGCGGATGCACGCAAGCTGAGCTACGCTGGAGCTTTGGAGCTAGAGCCTGTACTGGCGATAGAAGCCAGGGGTCTGCTAGAGCAGACGATGAACAGGCTCTCCGGCGATGTATCTCCGGGAACCATGTCAGCGCTGTCATTTCTCATCGAGCGTGTTGGTGAAATCGAGCAGGTCGCAAAGGACCTGCGTTACTGGACGATCGATCAGTGTCCGCCAACCGGTATGCGTTTGGGGGAGTTATCTACTCAGCTGGCCTCTGATCTGCGTTATCAGGCCCGAGAGATGGAACTGGCCGACGTCGCTGCGGCAGGTGTGAGGAGCAAGTGGACATCTGTGATAGCCCTCGCCTTGTTATCCGTCGGTGGCCTGGCTGTTGCCTCGATTGTTCGTGGCGTTACGCGTCGAACCATTCTTGTTGCCAATGCTCTAGGTATTGCCAGTGATGGTGATCTATCGGGTATGAATGAAGTCTATAAGGGTAACGATGAACTGGCGATGATTACAGGTGCTGCCAATCGTCTCCGCGAGTCGTTTGTTGAGTTGATCCATGACGCACGACAGACGAGTGAATCCATTCTGCAGTTGAGTCAGGAACTAGATACCAATGCAACGCATCTGCGGCATTCTGTCGATCAGCAGTCTCAGAACGCTGACACGGTTGCAGCAGCAATTGAGCAGATGTCTGTTTCGATCGAGCAGGTCAAATCAAAATCCAGTACGAGTGAAGGTGCAGCGACAGATAGCGAGCAGCGTGCTGCACAAGGCGTAGACATTGTCGAGCAGACGGTTACCCAGATTGAGGAGATCTCTCAGCAGTTTGAGGACTCTTCCAGGACGATCTCCGAGCTTGGTTCGAGGAGTGATGAGATCGGTGCCATCATTACTGCTATCGATGAGATCGCAGATCAGACCAACCTGCTGGCGCTGAATGCCGCCATTGAAGCGGCGCGGGCTGGCGAACATGGTCGAGGCTTCGCTGTGGTAGCCGACGAGGTTCGCAAACTGGCAGAGCGCACGACACAAGCTACTGAGCAGGTCACGCGTTCGATCGGTGAAACACAGTCAGAGACACAAGCGGCTGTTAGCTCTATGACTGCTGGTCGCAGGCATGTCGTCAGGGGTGTGGAGCTGGCTAGTGAGGCTCGCAGCTCGCTGTCATCGATCAGAGATGCCAGCGACACTGTGCGTGACATGGTTAAGGACATCTCAGCAATGAGCAGCGAGCAGGCCCAGGCGAGTTCTGATATTGCGCAGTCCATAAGTACGATCGTTGATGCGACGAAAGAGGTTGCAGAGAATGCAGGACATGTCAGTAAGAGCAGTGAAAGCCTTGTTTCTCAGGCAGAGGCACTTACCAGCAGCATCAACAAGTACAAGGTTTGATGCATCTCTTCAGGCTCACCGCTGCATTTGGTGATTCACTAACACTGTTGGCTTTAGGTCGTGTTCCTCCGCGGAGTTTCCTCTGAGCCTCTGTTAGACTTGGCGTGTGATCCATACAGCGTTCGAATTACTGCTTAGCACGTACGCGCGGGTGGCCTGGGATGAGCGGGGTGGGTATCGGCTGGTTCGAGGGGTTCGGAGGTTGCGCCCCCGGAAGGCGTGGGCGGATCGGTTTCGGGTGCCGGGATTTGGTGGGGGTGGTCGCGAGGCTGGGAGTGGGGGGGTGGTGTTGGATCTGGATCTGGGGACGTATCCGGATTGCTGCATGGCGTTTGGGTTGTATGAGCTGGCGACGGCGCGGCTGCTTCGGCGGCTGGTGCGGGAGGGGGATGTGGTGGTGGATGGCGGGGCGAACCTGGGGTACTTCACGCTGCTGATGGCGTCGTGTGTGGGGCCGGTGTCGAAGGGTGGGCGGGTTCATGCGTTTGAGCCGGACCCGGTGAATCGGGAGCGGCTGGTTCATCATCTGGGGATCAACGGGATGGCGGATCGGGTGGTGGTGCATCCGGTGGCGTTGTCGGATTCTGGGGGGCGGGCGACGCTGCATCGATTTGTGGCGACGGACTCGGAGCACAATCACGGGATGTCGTCGCTTTATGGCGCGGAGGATGGGGCGACGGAGGCGTATGAGGTGGAGACGGTGCGGATGGACGAGGTGCTGGCGGGGGAGGGGGTGTCGTCGGTGCGGGTGGTGAAGCTGGATCTGGAGGGGGCTGAGCCGCTGGCGATTGGGGGGATGAGCGGGTTGTTGTGTGGGGATGAACCGCCTCGGGTGCTGGGGGAGTATGGGTTTGGGGAGGCGAGCCGTGCGGGTCACCCGCCTGCGGCGTGGATGGAGCGGTTGCTTGAAGTCTCGAAGGGGGGCGGGGCTGATTGGCGGTTTGAGGTGGTGGGTCGTCGTCTGCGTGAAGTGTCGCTGGAGAATGGGGTGTTGGCGGGGGTGTCTCGTCAGGTGAATGTGTTGGCGTCGCGGGGGTGATGTGCGGTTTTTGATGGGGTGATCGGGGGTGTGCTAGGATTGCAGGTCTGCGGCGGTTTCGGGCTGTCGGCAGTTGTTTTGTGGGTTGTTTGTTATCAGGAGCTTATTGATGTCCAGCCAGGATCCTTTTGGTGCTCGCGAGACGATCTCGACCGCATTGGGCGAGCGGACCGTCTATCGGCTGGACAGCCTGCGTGGGGTGGGTGCGGTGGAGACGCTGCCTTACAGCATCAAGGTGCTGCTGGAGTCGGCGCTGCGGAGTGTGGATGGGTTTGTGGTGACGGAGGATCACGTCAAGGCGATCGCGACGTACAACGCGAAGTCGGTGGGTGAGGTGGAGATTCCATTCAAGCCGGGGCGTGTGGTGCTGCAGGACTTCACGGGGGTGCCGGCGGTGGTGGATCTGGCGGCGATGCGTGATGCGATGGTGGAGATGACGGGCGATCCGGCGTCGGCGGACAAGGTCAATCCATTGGTGCCTTGCGACCTGGTGATCGATCACTCGGTGCAGGTGGATGCGTTCGCGAGTGAGGTGGCGCTGACGATCAACGCGAATCACGAGTTTGAGCGGAACAACGAGCGGTATCAGTTTTTGAAGTGGGGCCAGCAGGCGTTTGCTAATTTCCGGGTGGTCCCGCCTGCGACGGGGATTGTGCACCAGGTGAATCTCGAGTACCTGGCGAAAGTGGTTTGGGAAGTTGAGGATGCGGCGGGCGGCGCGCCGGTGCTGTTCCCGGATTCTTTGGTGGGGACGGATTCGCACACAACGATGATTAATGGGTTGGGGGTTGTGGGTTGGGGTGTGGGGGGGATCGAGGCGGAGGCAGTGATGCTGGGGCAGCCTATCTATATGTTGCTGCCTGAGGTGGTGGGTGTGAAGCTGACCGGCAAACTGGCGGAGGGTGCGACGGCGACGGACCTGGTGTTGCGGGTGACTGAGATGCTTCGTGAGCATGGGGTGGTGGGCAAGTTTGTGGAGTTCCACGGGCCAGGGCTGGCGGATATGCCGCTGGCGAACCGGGCGACGATTGCGAACATGGCGCCTGAGTATGGGGCGACGATGGGGTTCTTTCCGATCGACGAGCAGACGACGGAGTATCTGCGATTGTCGGGTCGGGATGAGGCGTTGATCTCGACGGTGGAGCAGTACGCGAAGGCTCAGGGGCTTTGGCGGGATGACTCGCTGCCGATCGTGTACTCGGATGATCTGGAGTTGGATCTGGGTTCGGTGGAGCCGGCTTTGGCGGGTCCGAAGCGTCCTCAGGATCGGGTGGCGTTGTCGGCGATGCAGAGCCAGTGGCGTCAGGATTTGTCGGCGACGTTTGGTCGTTCGGGTGGGGCGGCGGCGAGTGACTCGACGCCTGAGGGCATGGCGGCTGAGGGCGGGGTGGCGGTGGCGGAGGCGGCGGCCCCGCCTGCGGTGGAGGTGAGTTTTGGCGGGGAGACGTTTGAACTGAAGGATGGGGCGGTGGTGATCGCGGCGATCACGTCATGCACGAACACCTCGAATCCGGAGGTGATGCTGGCGGCGGGTCTGCTGGCGAAGAAGGCGGTCGCGCGGGGGCTGAAGCGGAAGCCGTGGGTGAAGACGTCGCTGGCTCCGGGTTCGAAGGTGGTGACGGATTACTACGAGCGTGCGGGGCTGGATAAGGATCTGGAGGCGCTGGGGTTCCATACGGTGGGGTATGGGTGCACGACGTGTATTGGTAACTCGGGCCCGCTGCCGGAGGAGATCTCGGCGGGGATCAACCGGGGTGATCTGGTGGCGTGTTCGGTGTTGTCGGGGAACCGGAACTTTGAGGGTCGTGTGAATCCGGATGTGCGGGCGAACTATCTGGCGAGCCCGCCTCTGGTGGTGGCTTACGCGATCGCGGGGACGGTGGACATTGATCTGACGAACGAGCCGTTGGCGGTGGATGGTCAGGGTGAGCCTGTTTATCTGAAGGACATCTGGCCGACGCAGGCGGAGATTGCGGAGTCGGTGTCGAAAAACGTGACGCGGGAGCAGTTCACGGAGCAGTATTCGGATGTGTTTGCGGGTTCGGAGCAGTGGCAGGCGGTGGCTTCGTCGGAGGGGAGTCGGTATGGGTGGGATGCGTCGTCGACGTATGTTCAGCAGCCGCCTTTTTTCGCGGGTCTGGGTGCGGAGCCGGGTTCTATCACGCCGATCGAGGGTGCTCGTTGTCTGGCGAAGCTGGCGGATTCGGTGACGACGGACCACATCAGCCCTGCGGGTGCGATCAAGCCGGGGACGCCTGCGGCGGACTATCTGGATGCGAACAAGGTGCCGCGGTCGATGTACAACTCGTATGGCTCGCGGCGCGGTAATGACCAGGTGATGACGCGTGGGACGTTTGCGAACATTCGTGTGCGGAACCAGTTGGCTCCGGGGACCGAGGGCGGTTTCACGACGGACTTCACGAAGTCGGAGGGTCTGATCCGGAAGCCGGAGGAGGCGAGCTATATCTACGACGCGGCGATGAACTACAAGGCGGCGGGCACGCCTCTGGTGGTGCTGGCGGGCAAGGATTACGGGATGGGTTCGTCGCGGGACTGGGCGGCGAAGGGGACGTTCCTGCTGGGGGTGAAGGCGGTGATCGCGAGCAGTTTTGAGCGGATTCACCGGTCGAACCTGGTGGGGATGGGTGTGTTGCCTTTGGTGTTTGAGGATGGGGTGACGCACGAGTCGCTTGGACTGGACGGGACGGAGACGTTCTCGATTCCGGTGGGTGAGGGGCTGGAGCCTCGTCAGAAGGTGACGGTGACGGCGGTGCATCGGGGTGGGAAGACGACGGTGTTCGACACGGTCTGCCGGATCGATACGCCTGTGGAGATCGAGTACTACCGGAACGGCGGGATTCTCCAGACGGTGCTTCGGAAGATGGCGGCGGGCTGATGCGGGTCTGGGTTGGGTGTGGAAAGGGGGTGGGGTTTTGGGGGCGGAACATCGTTCGATATTTTCTAGTGTTATGTCCTGTCGATAGACGTAAACGGTTATTTGGACGTGATCTAGGTGTTCGCGGGGGCCTGTTCCGGGGTCTTACAGATAGTTCTGAAAGAGCATAAGTCTCTTTTATGGCTGGACTTCTGCCAGATAAAGCGTGACATTCGGGGTTGTGGTCGTTAAACTGGGCACGTTGCAGGGTGTCTTCCCTCTCCGCCCTGCTTCCTGTCGTGTCTGAACGAATTTGGTCATTTCTGAACCGGAAAGGAGGCTTCGATGAACAGGCCCGTTTTGGACCGAGAAACCCCCAGCCTTCTGCGTGCCAGGTGGCGTGAGCTCTGCCAGGAGCTTGCCGTGGCGCGTGACCCCGAGCGTGGTGTGATGCTGCGTGAGCTGGATGACATTGAGAAGACGTTGCAGAAGATTCTGTTGAGTAAGCGTCAGCCTTCGTAGGGCTGGGTTTGTGCGAGATCGGAATGGGTAGCAAATGCCCCGGGCTTCGGCTCGGGGCGTTTCTTTTTGTCGGGAGGGGATGGGTCTGGGTCAGCGCGGAGGCCGGTCTTCGCCGACCATCTGGCGGAAGGCGCGGGCCATGTCTTCGATAGTGATTTTGGGTCGGGCGGAAGCCTTGGGTTGCTGGAGGTAGCGGAGGAGGCTTTCGAGGCGGACCCAGCGGTGGGTGACGGCGGCGGCCCGGAAGGTGTGGACGGGGAGCTGGCCGGCTTTGACGGCGGCGGCGATGGTCTGGGGGGATCGGCCGGTCATTTTGGGGATGCGTTCGATGGGGACGGCGGGTCCGAGACGACGCTTCCAGTCGCCAAAGGTCATTCGGGTGGTGCCGGCGGGTGCATCTGGCATAGTGATGGTGTCGGGTGGCGGGTCGGGGTGGCTGCAGATTTGGGGAGGGTTGCAAGGATTTGGATCGCAGATCGACGTTATGGGTAGTAGGCTCTGTTTAGGAGTTGGCCGTGTTGTGTTTAACGCAGATGTTTGGGTTTACGGCAAGCGACTGGGCAGTGGTGGCGAGTATCGGGCTGCTCTTTCTGCTGGCTATCTGTGCGGGCGCTCTGTTGTCGTGGGTGCAGGTCGTGCGGATCCGGGAAGAGGTGGCGTTGAAGGCTCGGATGCTGGAGCGGGGTGCTTCGGTGGAAGAGATCGAGCGTGTGTTGAAGGCGACTTCTGAGAGGAAAGGCAAATAATGATGACTGGTGTGCTGGCTCAGGGTGTTGACCTGGGTTTTATGAACAACCCGGCGACGCTTAGCATTCTGATGGTGGGTCTGGTGGGGATGGTGTTCTTCGTGGTGTGGGGTCTGGTGCAGTGTGCTCGGATCAAGGAGGAGGCGGCGCTAAAGGCTCGGCTGATCGAGCGCGGTGTTCCATCGGAGGAGATCGAGCGGATCCTGCGGGCGACGAGCAAGCCGAACGAGCCGTGACCGGTGCTTGATGAAGGAGACAGGTTGTGTGGATTCTGACGCAGGGCTTTGACTGGGGGATATTCAACGACACCGGCAATCTGGCGGTGGTGCTTGGGATCGGTGCGGGGGTGGTTTACATCGTCGCCTCGGCGATGTTGCGTGCGGTGCGGATTCGGGAGGAGGCGGCGCTCAAGGCGAGGCTGATTGAGCGTGGGGCGTCGGCGGAGGAGATCGAGCGGATTTTGAATGCTGGGGGTTCGGCGAAGGACGAGGCGTGTTGATCGCTTATCGAGAAATGGAGGTTGGTCATGTGGATGCTGGCGCAGGGATTTGACTGGGGTTTTCTGAACAACACGGCGAATCTGGCGATTGTTTTGGCGATCGGGCTGGCGGGTTTGTCGGTGGTGTGTACGGCGGTGGTGAAGGTGGTGCGGGCGCGAGAGAACGCGGCGCTCAAGGCTCGTCTGATCGAGCGGGGGGCGAGCGCGGCGGAGATCAGAGAGATCCTCGAAGCCGGGGCCGACAAGGGGTCCTGCTGAGGCTGGAGGCGTTATGTTGGGGGGCATGAGCGAGCTGTGGCAGGAAGCGTTTTCGAAGCGGTTGGTGGATCGGGGGTTGTTTGTGACGGCGACGGACACGGCGGTGGGCAAGACGGCGGTGTCTTGCGGGATCGTGCAGGTGCTGCGGGGCGCGGGGCGGTCGGTGCTGCCGTTCAAGCCGATGGCGAGCGGGGCGGAGCGTCGGGGTGATGGGTGGCTGGCGGAGGACGCGGAGGCGTTGGCTGGTGTGACGGGTGGGGGGGCTACCGCTGGTGAGGTTTGTCCGGTGGTTTTCGAGCGGGCGGTGGCTCCGGGGATTGCGGCGGCGGAGCTTGGGGAGCGGGTTGACTGGGGTGTGATTGGTCAGGCGTGGGCGGGGTTGCAGGATCGGTTGGGCGCGGATGGCGGGATTGTGATTGAAGGTGCGGGCGGGGTGCATGTTCCGCTGGATGCGGAGGGTACGCCGACGGTGCTTGAGCTGATGGCGGGGTTGGGTTGGCCGGCGCTGGTGGTGGTGCGGAGTGCGTTGGGGACGCTGAATCATTCGACACTGACGGTGCGGGCGCTTCGGGATGCGGGCGTGCCGGTGGTGGGGCTGGTGATGAATGACGGGCCGGGTCTGGATGCGGATGATGCTTCGATCGCGACGAATCGTCTGTGGCTGGAGCGGATGACGGGCGCTTCGGTGCTGTGCCGGTTGCCGGGGGTGGCTGATGGGCCGCCGTGGGAGGATGGGCGATGGCGGGAGGCGCTGGGTGGGATTGAGTGGTGGTCGCTGATGCGGCTGGGGGATGGATGAGGGGGGATGGGGGAGTGCGGTCAGGGGAGGGGGTCGTTGAAGACGTTGTCGAGGAAGGCGGGTCGTTCTACGGAGCCGAAGCTGGTGTCGAGGGCGTCGCGGAGGCCGGGCAGGAGGAAGACGGAGGTGGCGGGCTGGTCGATGGTGCCCTGGACACGGATGGCGGCGACCTGGTCGCGGATGCCGTCGAAGAATCGGAGGATGCCGAAGCCGGGATCGGCCTGAGAGCGGCTGTAGAGGATGAGGTCGAGTTCCTGGGTTTCGTAGTTCATGTTTCCGGCGCCGACGATGGCGAAGTCGTCGGCGGCGAAGCGGACGCCATCGAACCTGACCCAGTCGCCATCGAGCAGGAAGCGCATAGAGGCTTCGTCGAGGGACTGGCCGGTGGGGGTGGTGAGGTTGAAGGCTCTGAGGATGGCGAGGGAGAGGGGTTGGTTGAGGAGGCCGACCTGTCGGGCGTAGATGGCGCCTCGGCCCATGCGGGTGTCGGGCTGGCCGTACTGGCCTTCGAGTTGGAGGGATGCGGAGAGGAGGCCGTCGACCTGTGGTCGGCGTGCGGGGGGCAGGGCTCGCTGGAGGGGTTGGTCGGTGGGCCAGTCGGCGAAGAGGTTGTCGATCCAGGCGCGTTGCTCGGGTGTGGGTGGTTCGAGGTCGGGGGGTTGTCTGAACCCGGTGAGGTCGGCCTCGACGATATCGACGCCGAATCGGTACCAGCCCTGGGCTCCGAGTTCGGCGGAGCCCTGGCCGGAGAGCGCGCCGCCGTAGATGTCGGCGAGGAGGTTGGTGATGAGCAGGTGGCTTGGGTCTTCTGCGTTGGAGAGTTCGATGGTGGCTTCTTTGAGGAGGTATTTGCTGGCTTGGAGTTGTGCGAAGGCGGCATCGGCTTCGATGCGTGGCCAGGTTTGGTCGGTCTGGTGCTGGATGTCGAGGCGGATGCTGCCGGAGGCGTTGGTGATGGGGAGTCCGGGGGTGAAGGCGGCATCGTCGAGGTTGAGCTGGCCGGTGACGCGTGTGAGGGGTTCCTGGTCGCTGGTGCGTGTCAGGCGGCCGTCGAAGGCGTAGGCGGCTTCGAGCTGGAAGTCGTCGATGAGGTCGTTGACGGCGGCGGGGAGGAGGGCCCGGGTGGTGGGGTTGACGCGGTCGGCGGAGGCGTTGATGGTGAGGTCGATGCTGGTGTCGGCGAGGCTGGCGGAGCCTTGGGCGCTGAAGCGGCCTGAGGATGAGCGGCCGGCGAGGTTGTCGAGAGTGAGGGCGTCGTTGGTGAGGATGAGTTGGCCGGACAGATCGAAGACTTCGAAGCGGTGGCCGTTGGCGTCGAAGGCGGCGCTTTGTGGCTGGACGGCGAGTCGGGCCCGGGGGGTGGGGGTGGTCTGGTCGGCGGCCTTGGTGACCCGGAGGTTGGCATTGACCTGTCCGGTGGGGTTTCGTTGGGCGATGAGTCGGTCGGCCTGGTCGCGGAGGGGGCTGCCGGGGGTGATGATGTCGGCGAGGCTGGCTTCGAGGATGAGGTTGGTGGCTTCGACGGAGGCCTGGTAGGTGTTGGCGTTGGGGCCGTCCCAGTGGGCGGACCCGGTGGCGGCGAAGGTGGCGGGGCCTTTGGTGCCGGTGAGTTGTGGGCTGGTGATGCCTTGTTCGGTGAGGGTGAAACTGCCGTTGACGTCGAGGAATCGGTAGTCGCCGTCGTAGGGGGTGAGTGAGCCGCTAAGGACGTTGGCGTTGACGGTGAAGTCGGCGTTGCGGTCCATGAAGAGGTCGATGGTGATGTCGCCTTGGAGCGTGCCGGTGGGTCGGAGTTCGGCGATCATGTCGCGTTGCCCGGCTGGGATGGTGGCGAGGAGGTAGGGGTCGATGGGGACGGTGGTCTGGGTGACGTGGATGGGCCCTTCGAGTCGGCCGGTGCCTTCGTCGCGGTGGACGGAGGCGTTGATGCGGCCGGTGGCTCCCGTGGGGCCGGAGACGGCGACGTTGTCGATGACGAGGCGGTCGTTGGTGAGGGTGAAGCTGCCATCGGTGACGCGGACGGGGTAGGGCCAGAAGCGGAGGAGGGCTTCGATGCCTTCGAGCTCGACTCTTGTGGCGGTGAGACCGGGTTGGTTGGGGCCGGCTTCGCGGCGGAGTGAGAAGGTGGCGTTGACGGACCCGCCTATGCCGGGCGGAATGGGCGAGAGATCGGTGAGGTTGTCGGGCGGGACGTCGAGGAGGCCTTCCTGCCGGAGTCGTTCGTAGGCGGGGGCGTCGAAGAACATCTGGACGACATTGTCGGATCCGTCGCTGAGTGCTGCGAAGAGGTGCTCGTCGATGGGGAGGTTTTCGATGTCGAGGTCGATGGTGACGGAGGGGTCGGGTCCGGTTGGTGCGATGCGTCCTTCGAGGGCGAGGGTGGCGCCGGTGGGCCCGTGTCCGCGGAGGTTGGCGAGCGTGACGGCCTCGCGGTCGAAGCGGACCTGGCCGGTGGCTTGCTGGATCGGGTATGCGAAGCGGAAGTACTCGACGCTGGCATCGATGAGGTTGACGACGCCGGCGTAGTCGATGGGGTTGTCGGGGTGTTCTCGGCTGAGGGTGGTGGCGAGTGAGAGGGTGCCTGCGGGCTTGAGGTTGTTGTAGAGGTCGCGGGCGACGGGTGGGAGGGCGAAGATCAGCTCGGGGCGATCGGGTATTTCGAAGGGCCGGGTGGTGGCGGTCATCCGAAAGGGGGCGCGGGGGGTGAGGGCCAGGGCTTCGGCGTTGATGGTGTAGAAGATGCCTTCGATGAGGCCTTCGAGTTGGATGGTTGGTCGGCTGCTGTCGATGGCGAGGCGGCCGGAGACGTTGGTCATGCGAGGCGGGTTGTCGGGGATGAAGGGGAGGGTGATTTCGACGTTCTGGAGGCTGAGGTCGGCGTCGATATCGATTTCGCCCTGGGTTTCCTGGATGGTCAGTGAGAAGTCGGGGATGGCTCCTGCGGGATTGAGTGAATCCCACCAGCGGCGGAGTTGTGGTGGGAGGGCGTAGCGGATGGGCTGGTCGACATCGAAGCGTTCGACCTGGACGTGCAGGCGTCTGGGGTCTGGTTCGAGCAGGCCGGTGAGGATGAGTCCGCGTGGGAGTTGGGCATCGGGTGAGGTGGTTTGTTTGAGGATGAACTGGTAGCCGTTGTCGGCGGCGCGGGCGGTCATGTGGCCCGTGAGTTCGAGGGTTTCGTGCGTGGTGAGTTTGTTGTCGGGTTGTTGGGTGGCGAAGCGGACTTCGCCTGAGCGGAGGTAGATCTGGGGGATGCTTGGGGCTTGCGTGGCTGTGCCGGGGAGGATGGGTTGTGAAGCGTCCTGGGGTCTGCGGCTCTGGATGCGGGTGGCGAGTCGCTGGAGGTTCATTTCTCCGTTTTGCTGGTCGGTGTCGGCGGCGTATTCGGTGATGTGGAGGGTTGGTCGGACGATGAGGATCGAATCGATGGGTAGTTGGCCGCGGAGGAGTGCGATGGGGTTGGGGCTGATGAGGATGTGGTCGGCGGTGATGACGGGGTCGAGCTGGTTCTGGGGATTGGTGACGAGGAGTTGGAAGCCTTCGAGTTGGAGGGTGAGTCGGCTGAGGTTGATGCTGGCGCGACTGAGTCGGACCTCGGCGTGGAGGGATTGCTGGAGCTGGTTCTGCAGCCAGGGGGTGAGTCGGTCGGGGTGTAGGAGGTAGCTGAGGAGGCCGGTGGTGAGCAGAACAAGGATGACGAGCAGGCTGGCGAGAAGTCTGCGCCAGCGGCTGGAGCGTCTGGGGCGGCCGGTTTCCCGGCTGCGTCGCCAGGCATGTCTGAGGCGTTGGAGCATGCGTGAGGGCCGATTTCCTGGGGTTGACGGTGCCGAATGGGGGTTCGGTGTCCGTGCCTTGGCTCGGGTTCGTTATTCTACGTTGCCCCCGATATGAGGAGTTCGCTGCGATGGATTTGAAGCCTGAGATTACGTTTGATGATTTTGCGAAGCTGGACCTTCGTGTAGCGACGGTGGTGGAGGCGGAGGCGCACCCGAACGCCGATCGGCTGCTGAAGCTGCAGTTGGATGTGGGGGGCGAGCGGCGGCAGATCTGTGCGGGTGTTCGGGCGTTTTATGAGCCCGAGTCGCTGGTTGGGAAGCAGATCGTGATTGTGGCGAATCTGGCTCCGCGGAAGATCCGGGGTGAGGCGTCGAATGGGATGCTGCTGGCGGCATCGGCGATGGACGGGGAGACGCTGACGGACGTGGTGCTGCTGGCTCCGGGCAAAGAGGTGCCCTCGGGTTCGACGGTGGGTTAGGGCGCTGATCTTCCGATAAGAACGGCGTTTACGGGCTTTTGGTTTGGCGATGACGTGTCTTGGCCTGTGTGCCGCGTTCGCGCTGTCTCGGCGTGCGTGGCACTGTCGTTGGTGGGTTAATGGTTGACAGGGTCTCGACGATAAAAGTCCTACCTCATCGGATGGAGAGCCTTGTGAGTGATTCGTGCGGACATCGATATGATTGTCAGTCTGCCAGGCCGGCGGATTGTGCCTCGGGGTTGGCTGTTCACACGATGTCGCTAGATGCGTTGGAGCGTTTACGCGAGTTGTTTGCGGATTGCGAGCGTGATGAGACGGTTTTTCTGATTCCGAAGCATCGCTTGGCGGCGTTGCGGGACCTGGTGGATCGGCTGCCGTTCATGGAAGTGGCGGAGATCCGAGCAAGTCTGATCGATGAGGCGGGTGGATTTCATGCCTGGAAGTCGGGTCCGGTGGTTCAGCTGCTTCAGCGGATCGAGACGCCCTGGTTGACGGAGGTTCTCTCTCAGCAGTCGATTCGTTTTGACTATCAGCCGATTGTGCATGCGATCACGGGTGAGGTGTATGCCAACGAGTGTCTGATGCGATCGAGTTTGAGTGGTCGGTCGGTGACGCCTGATGAGCTGGTGGAGGCGGCGAAGGCTCACGATTCGTTGCTCGTGCTGGATCAGCTTTGCCGGAAGATCGCGATTGAGAGTTCGGGTGATTACCTATCGCAGGGTCATCGGCTGTTCATCAATTTCTTCCCGATCACGATTTACGACCCGAAGGTTTGTCTGCGGACGACGTTTGGGGCGGCGGAGCGTGCGGGTGCGGACATCAGTCAACTGACGTTCGAGGTGGTGGAGAGCGAGGCGTTTCCGGACCTGGATCACCTGAAGGGGATTCTTGAGGCGTATCGGGAGAAGGGGGCTTCGGTGGCGTTGGATGATCTGGGGAGCGGGCACACGGCGATTCTTTACATCGATCAGCTTGAGCCGGACGTGGTGAAGATTGACAAGGACGTGTTGACGCGGGCGGTGGCGACGAACGAGACGTCGATGTTCATCGGGATGGTGCGCTATGCGCAGGAGCGTGGGATCACGACGATTGCGGAGGGGATTGAGTCGGAGAAGGAGCTCGATTTCTGTCGTGAGTTGGGGGTGGATTACGTGCAAGGTTATTTCCTGGCGCGGCCGAGTGAGCGTCCGATGATCGGTCGGCTGGAACAGCGTCGGGCTGCTTAGCCGGGTCCGTGTTTTTCGGTGGGTTCTGCGATGGAGAGACCGACGAGCCAGGCCTCGGCGGCCCAGACGTCTTCGCAGACGAGGAAGACTTCCTGCCAGCTTCCGGCGTGGGTGTAGAGGCATTTGAGTCCGGTGGCTTTGTCGCGGTCGCCTGAGCCGTCGGGTGTGGTGGGGTATTGGATTTTGAAGGTGGGTTTGGTTTTCCCGCGTTTGCGGCCGAAGCGGCCGGGGACGATGCGGGTGACGTAGGGACACTCGTTGATGATGCGATCGAGCAGGGCGTCGAGTCCCTGGACGCGGCCGTGCTGGCGTTTGATGGGGCCGAATTTACCGCCGGGCTTGGCCATGGCTGGATGGTAGGTGATGGGTTGGCGGAGGGCGCCTCAGGCGGACCAGAGGCCGAGGGCGGGTTTGTCGATGACGTAGGCGGGGTGGCCGTCGGCGAGGATTCGGTGGCCGGGGGTGAGGTCTTGGAGGCCGAGTTCGGCGGTGACTTTCTTCAGGTCGGCGTGTTCGAAGCCGACGGATTCGACGTCTTCTTTGGAGAGGTGGTCGGCGGTGGCGTAGATGATGCGGAAGCGTCCTTCGGAGCTGGCGTGGATGAGGTGCGCGGCGGCGGAGAGGTTGTCGGCGAGTTCGGGGTGCTCGCAGATGGCTTTGAGGGTGGCGGGGGTTCCGCGGTAGCCGAAGCGGCGGATGAGTTGATCGATGGCGGGGTCTTCGCCGAAGGTCTCGACGCCAGGCGCGAGGACGAGGAGGGTTCCGCCATCGGCCATGGCGCAGCGGGTGCGGTAGACGGCTTTGTTGCCGAGCCAGGTGGAGGTGAACTCGGCGGGGTCGAGGTGGACGACGCAGCGGTCGATGGGTTGATCGAGGTGGTGGATGTTGATCTGTCGGCTGAGTTCGGCGGCGGCGGTGAAGGACTCGCGTTCGCTGCCGTAGTAGAGCCCGCGGAGTTTGAGGTCGTGGTCGGTGGCTTCGACGGCGGTGAAGACGAAGCGGATATCGACCTTGGGTTTGACGAAGTCGTTGAAGCCGCGATCGAGGGCGGTTCGGACGGGGGTGTCGACACGGCCCATGATGGATTCCATCCCGCAGACGGCGCCGAGGAAGTGGGAGAGGTGGATGGTGCCGGGCCCGCCGACGCCGATGAGGATGTTCTTGGTGTAGTTGGCGATGCCGATGACCTCGTGGGGCACGACCTGGCCGAGGCTGACGACGATGTCGTGGTCGGCTTCGATGAGTTCGCGGTTGACGGCGACTTTCATGGGCCAGTGGATGCCGGCCTGGCTGAGTTTGCCATCGGAGAGCTGGTCGATCCAGTCGGCGTCGAGTTCACCCAGGTCGATGAGGTCTTGCCTCCAGCGGTGGGCGAGGATGTGTTCGTGGGGGAGGTCGGGGCCGAAGAGTTCGGTGAGCTGGTCGGTGGTCATGGGCCGGTGGGTGCCGAGGGCGGGGAGGACTTTTGTGCGCACGCCGGCGTTGGTGAGTGTGTGGTAGAGGCGGGTGGTCAGCGGACCGGTCTGGGAATCGAGGCGGCTGATGTCGGGCGGGATGAGGAGGATCGATTTGGGCTTGGAGACGAGTAGGTCTTCGGCGACGCGGTCGATGAAGGCGTGCCGTTCGGTCTGGCCGAGGTCGAGGTTGGGTCCGGCTTGTTGGAAGGCTTCGGGCATCAGGTGCCTTCCTTGGCGAGTTGTTGGTGGAGGTTGGCCATGATGGTGTCGGTGTCGGGGGTGATGTCGAGGTGGATGGCGGGGTCTTCGGTGTCGGTGCTGTCGGCTGGTGGTTCGAGGGTGGCGAGTTGGCTGTCGAGCAGGGTGGGGGGCATGTAGTGGTCGGCGCGTTGGGTCATGCGTTGGTGGATGAGGTCGCGGTCGCCGGTGAGGAAGATGAAGATGGTCTTGTTGCTGTGCTGTCGGAGGGTTTGGCGGTAGGCGCGTTTGAGGGATGAGCAGGCGAGGACGGCGCCGGACCGGGAGGCACAGTCGGCGATGTGTTGGGCGAGGGTTTCGAGCCAGGGCTGGCGGTCCTGGTCGGTGAGGGGCTGGCCGGCGGCCATCTTGTCGCGGTTGGTTTGGGGGTGGAAGTCGTCGGCGTCGTGGAAGGGCAGGGCGAGGTCTTTGGCGAGTCGCGCGCCGATGGTGGATTTTCCGCAGCCGGAGACCCCCATCACGATGTAGACGGTTGCCGGAGTGGTCATACGCATCGCCTTTCGCCTACATGGTAAAGCAAGCGGCTGGTGCGTCGGTGGTGGTGTGTGGTCAAGCTGCGGTGCGGATCGTGTCGCTGCGGCGAAGGAGCGTGGTTCCGAGGCCGGTCAGCAGGAACAGGGAGGTGGGTTCGGGGATGGCGTTGGCATCGAAGCCGAAGTTGGTGGCGAGGAGTGAGAGGTCGATGAGGTTGACGATGGTGTCGCCCGAGAAATCGCCGCCGGCCCAGTTGGAGAAGGTCTCGAAGTTGGTGGCGAGGTTGGAGAGGTCGATGAGGTTGACACGGCCGTCGAGGTTGGTGTCGCCTCGGATGGTGCCGAGGATGTTTTCGATGAGGTAGGTGGCGTCGTCGAGGTCGATGAGTCCGGCGTCGCCGTCGAGGTCGAAGAGCGGGTTGGCCTGGCCGATGGTGGCGAAGAGGAGGTCGATGTCGGCGCTGTCGACGACGCCGCTGAGATCGACGTCTCCGGGCAGGGCGGCGACGGGTGACCAGGTGAGTGTGGCGACGGCGCGTCTTGGGAGGGTGTAGGTGAAGGTATCGCCGTCGCGGTCGAGGGTGAAGGTCTGGTTGGACTGGGTGGGGTTGAGGGCGATGAGGACTTCGGAGCCGTCGGGATTGAGGAAGGCAACGGTTTCGAGGGTGCCGTCGAAGGTGGAGGACTCGATACGAACGGCGCCGGGCTGGACGAACTTGCTGGCGTGGGCGAGGGCGTAGTACTCGACTTCGCGGGTGATTTCGCCGGTGTTGGTGTCGATGGTGACGACGCCTCGGCAGTTGGTGCAGCCGCCGAGTCTGGGTCCGTCGTTCTGGTCGAGGGCGAGGTTCCAGTAGAGAACGGTCTTGGACCAGTTGCGGGTGCTGCCGATGATGAGGTTATCGAAGTTCCACATCAGGTTGTCTTCGAAGTTGGGCGCGAAGTCGCCGCCCGAGATCTCGGTGAAGTAGATGTCCTTGTCGGGTCGGAACTGCTGGAGGAGGGACTGGTTTTCGACGACGCCTGCGTAGCCGTGGAAGGCGGCTCCGGCGATGTACTGATCGGCTTCGGGGTCGTTCATGACGATGAGGGGGTAGTTCCACTCGTCCCAGTTGTGGTCGTAGGCGAGGATCTGTGTGTCGATGTGGTTGGCTTCGAGCAGGGGGCCGAGGTGGTCGCCGATGAAGGTGCTCTGCTGGAAGGTGCTCATGGTCATCGTTGGGTAGGTTGATGAGGCGTTGAGCGGTTCGTTCTGGACGGTGAGGGTATCGATGGGCAGGCCGTGGGCGGAGTAGGCTTGGATGAAGCGTTTGAAGTAGTTGGCGTAGGCGTCGTGGTACTGGGTTTGGAGCGACCCGCCGTAGAGCGACTGGTTGTTCTTCATCCAGGCGGGTGCTGACCAGGGCGAGGCCATGAGCTGGAGGTTGGGGTTGAGCGCGGCGGCCTGCTGGAGGGCGGGGATCTTGTCGGCCTCGTCCATGGCGATGGAGAAGGAAGCGAGGGTGGGATCGGCCTGGCCGGCGGGCAGGTCGTGGTAGGTGTAGTGGGAGGTGGAGAAGTCCGAGGCACCCATCGGGATGCGCATGTAGCTGAGGCCGATGCCGGTTTCGGGTGAGAAGAGGTCTTCCATCAATGCGTCGCGGGCAGTGGGCGTGAGTTCGTTGCGGATGAGCAGCGCGGAGCTGTCGGTCATAGCGGCACCGAAGCCTTCCATGACCTGGTAGGTCGTGGAGGGATCGACGGTGATGGTTAGCGGTGTGCCTGGGCCGGGCTGGTTGAAGAGGACGGGCGCCTGCTGGTTGAGGAGCTGGGTTTGGTCGCCGGTGGTGATCCAGCTCTGGACGGGGCTGAGTGCGTGCGCGGGCGCTTGAAGCAGGCACGCTCCGAGCGCGATGGCTCGGAGCGTGCGGAAGGAGGAAGGAGATCGGTGGGCGGCGTACACACGCATGGCGGTTGCTTTCGCTTAGCCCTTCGGCTGTGAACGGCGGGCGAGACCGAGGAGGCCGAGGCCCAGCAGCGTGGCGGCGGCGGGTTCTGGGATTGCGGCGGTGGAGCCGAAGTTGGTGGCGAGGAGCGAGAGGTCGATGAGGTTGACGAGGCCGTCGCCAGAGAAATCGCCGCCTGCCCAGCCGGCTGCTTGGCTGAAGTTGGTGGCGAGGGCGGAGAGGTCGATCAGGTCGACGGTTTGATCGAGGTTGGCGTCGCCGAAGAAGGTGGCGAGGATGTTGAGGACGAGGGCGTCGACGTCGGTGCTGTCGGCGGTGCCGCCGTTCTGTGCGACGTCGAAGGCGGCATCGGTGGAACCGAGGTTGGCGTAGAGGAAATCGATGTCGTCGGCGTTGATGGTGCCGTCGCCGTTGGTATCGCCAAGCTGCTGGGCAAGGACTTCGACGAGGCTCGTGTCGAAGATGAAGGCGCTGGCCTGATCTTGCCCGGCGAAGCCGAAGTTGACGTTGTTGAAGGAGACGACCGGGCGGACAAAGGCTGTGCCGGCGACGGCGGTACCCGTGACCTCGAAGCTGAGGCCATCGCCCGTGGTGGAGGTATCGATCTGGACGACGGTTTCGCCGAGTTTGGTGCTGTCATCGGCGGCGTAGTACTCAAGGCCGAAGAAGAGGTCGGCGTCCCAGTTTGCTTCGATGCGTACGTCTTCGAGGGTGAACTTGTAGTCGGTGCCCTCGGTGCCGGCGATCTTCTGTTGCCAGGCGAAGCCTTCGTTGCCGACGAAGTCGGCGAAGAGGCTGAGGTGGGCGTTGTCGGGGCCGAAGATCTCGTCGAAGCTGACGTTGCCGAACTGGCTCCAGGTGTGGCCGATGGGACCGCCGTCGCCCCCGAAGCCGGGGTTGCGGATGAGGTCGCCGCCGGGAGCGGGGGTTTCGGATAGGAAGCTGTCGAAGACGAAAAGGTTGGCCTGCGACTGTCCGGCGTAGGTGAAGTTGACGTTGTCGAAGCGGGCGATGGGTCGGACGAAGGCGGTGCCTGGGACGGCGGTGCCTGAGGCGGTGAAGAAGTTGCCATCGACGGCGGGGACGCCTGCGGTGTCGACGAGGGTCAGGGATTCGCCGAGCTTGGTGACGGCGTCTGCGGCGTAGTACTCGAGGCCGACGAAGAGGTCGGCGTCCCAGCTGCTTTCGACGCGGGTGTCGAGCAGTTCGAAGGTGTAGCTGGCACCGGGGGTGCCGACGACGCCTTCCTGGAAGACCCCGCCGATGTTGCCGACAAAGTCGGCGAAGAGGCTGGCGTGGCCGTTGGCTCCGAAGAACTCGTTGAAGCCGGCTGCGCCGAAGGCACCCCAGCCGTCGCCGGTGGGCGGGCCGTCGAAGGTGGGGTTGACGAGCAGGTTGGTGCGTGCCATGGCGGGGCTGGCGAAGCCGATGGCGAGCAGGGCGGTGACGAGCAGGCCTGAGGTAGAGCGATACATGGTGTTTCTCCTGGGTGAAAACGCCCCGCGACGCGTTAGCGCCGCAGAGCGGGTGAGGCTGGTTTAGCCGATGGCACGGCGACGGAGGATCATCCCGCCGAGCAGGGCCATCGCGCCGAACGCCGAGGGCGTCGGGACGACGGTGAGTGAGCTATCGAAGATGAAGGCATTCTCCTGGCCGTTCGCCGTGCTGACGACGTTGTCGAACAGGATGATGGGCCGGATGAACACGGTGCCGGGAACGGCGGTGCCGGTCATCGAGAAGCTGAGGCCGTCGCCGGTGACGGAGAGATCGATCGGGACGATGTTCTCGCCGATCTTTGTGGCGTCATCGGCCTGGTAGTACTCGAGGCCGAAGCGGTAGTTGGCGTCGATGTTCTCTTCGAGTCGGACATCCAACAGGTCGAACTGGTACTCGACGCCTGGCGTTCCGGCGATGCCGGTCTGGAAGACGCCACCGAAGTTGCCGGGGTTGTCGGAGAAGAGGCTGGCGTGGCCGTTGGGGCCGAAGAAGCTGTGGAAGCCTGCGGCGCCGAAGGAGCCCCAGCCGTCGCCGACGGGCGGGCCGTCGAAGTTGGCGTTGGTGAGCAGTTCGGCGGCCGGCGCGGAAGCGGCGGTCAGCGTCACTGCGAGCAGGGCGGTGGTGGTGAGAGCGGTTTTCATGATTCCTCCTTTAGATACGAGCGTGGTGATACGCGGTGATGACATGATTCTCCTCCTCATGTCGAAACAGTGCCTTATCGCTGGCCCGTTGCCAGTCGATGTAAGGCGGAAACGTTGGTTAGGGTCAGTCGCTGGCCGGCTTCGACCGTCGCGATGAACAGGACGCGGGCGCCGTCGGTCGGGATGGGGCCTTCGATGTGCAGACGCTGGGGACCGTTGAGGGCGGCGAGTTCTTCGAGGTCGTAGGTGACCGAGGCGCTGGTGAGCGGATGGCCGGCGGGGTGGTTGAGGGCTTCGACACGGAGCTCGAGGGTGCCGCGGAGGCCGGCGGGGACATCGGCGGTGGCGGCGAGGCGCACGCGTCCGCCGGGCGTCAGGTTCTGGGCGTCGCGGAAGAGGCCGACGCTGTCGGTCGAGCGGGTGTGGTCGAAGTGGAGGGCTTTGGCGGTCTCATCGGCGGATGCGCCGGAGCCCCAGGTGCCCCATTCGGAGGCGGGGGTGAGTGGGCCGTTGGGGAAGAGGTTTTGTTGTGAGGGATCACTGGTGGTTTGGTCTGAGGTGTGGTTGGCGAAGGTGGCGGTGGCTCGGCCGGCTTCGGCGTTGGAGGAGACGGCGAGGCCGATGTGAGGCTGCTGAGTGAGGTTAGCGGTTGGTGCGGGGAGCCATGGGCCATCGTTATCGATACGGACTTCGACGCGGCCATTCGTCTTTCGCATGGCCAGTTCGATCGGGAACTCGCGGATGGCGAGCAGGCGTTCACGGGTGGGGCCGTTGGCTTGTGGTCGGTGGGCGAGGATGATGCGGCCGTTGGGGAAGGCGTGGAGCAGGACGTGGGCGGAGCCGGGTGTGTTGTCGCTACGGAGCATGATGCCGGCTTTGGCGTAGCGGCCGGGCGCGTCGAAGCCGGTCAGTGTGACGGCGTGGACGAAGTCGGCATCGACGGGGTTGTCGCGTTGCAGGAAGTAGAACTCGTCGGCGTTGCCCCAGATGTCCTGACCGGTGGCGAGGAGGGTGGTCTGTTCGCTGTCTCTGCGGACCGTGCCTTTGCCGGTGAGGCCGATGTCGTGGCCGGACCAGCCTTGAATCTCAGTTGAGATTTGCCAAACGGGTTCTGCGACTGGCTCGTTGTCTGCGGAAATCGTGGCGAGGGCGAGTGGGTTATTGGTGAGGTGGCGATCGACGTCGATCTGCTGGGTACCGAGTTGCTTGAAGGCTTGTTCGATCTGGGCGGCGGAGGCGGTTTTGAGGTCGGGGATGCGGTAGGGCTCGGCGTTGGCGATGAGGCACCAGTCGCTTTCGTTGATCATGCCTTCGGGGTTGATCTTGCGGAGCGACCAGACGGTGGCGTGCCAGCCGTAGCTGGCGAAGGTGTCGAAGTGGTGGCGGAGCATGTTGGGCCGGTCGACTTCGCGGAAGACCGGGTTGAACTCGCCGATGAGCATGGGGACGCGCCAGCGGTCGAGGGTCGGGCGGAGCGGTTCCATGTAATGGGTGAAGAAGCGTTCGTGGGTGTCGAGGGTGGGGTCGCCGTTGCCGAAGAGGCCCGGGTAGGTGTGGATGGTGAAGCCGGTGTTCATCCATCCGCGGGAGCGCGGGTCGCCGTAGAAGAGGAAGCCGTTGAGCAGGCCGGGGGCGTAGATCACGGTGTCTTTGTCGACTTCGCGGACGGCTGCGTAGAGCAGGTCGACGAGTTGGACGATGTCTTCGCGGAGGTCCTGCTGGAAGTCGCCCCAGGGTTCGTTGACGAGGTCGTATCCGACGACGGCGGGGTGATCGGCGTAGCGCTTGGCGACGGCTCGCCAGAGATCGGCGGTGCGCTGCTGGGCGATCTCATCGGTCCAGAGGTTGTTCTCGCCGACGCGGCCGGAGGGCATGTCGTGGCTCTGTCCGCCGGGCGCGCCGTGGAGGTCGAGGATGACGTAGAGGCCGGCCTGCTGGCAGAGGTCGATAGCGTGATCGAGCCAGCGGAAGGGGTCTTCACGCATCTCGTAGGGGCGTTCGTACTCGAGCAGGAGTTGGTAATGGAATGGCAGGCGGACGACGTTGAAGCCGAAGGCCTTGGCGTGCTTGAGCTCGCGGGCGGTGATCCAGTTGGCCCGGTAGACATCCATGAGCCGGCGGGCCTCGGTGTCGCCGAATCGCTGGCGGAGGGTCATCAGGATGTCGTGCTGATCGCGGTAGTCGTTGCTGTCGAGGGCGAGCATCCAGGGCTCGAGGAGGAACCAGTTGCCGAGGTTGACGCCTCGTAGGATGACGGCGTCGCCGGCTTTGTTGTGGAAGTGGCCGGTGGTGTCGTTGTAGGTGAGGGGGGGGAGGCTGGCGTTGGTTTGCATAGCAAAGCCTGCTACCACGACTAACATCGTAAGTAGTAGCATCATTCGAGATGGGCAGTAGTTTTTGTTCATACTATGGTGCGGTTACATCACAGACTTAATTCTCGGGAGGGTACGGCCAACCATTTATGAGGAAGGGGTTGACTTGCTCAGCGAAGTTCTTGCCCAGCGAACTCTGCTCAAGGTAGACCTCTCCAGACACTGTTGTGACGTGGCCGTCCATATATCCCACATTGATTGAAGAGGCGTGCGGGTAGTTTTCGAGCTGCCAGTCATTAGCAGGATTATCCTGCTCTGCGTACCACATCACGTCGTACTGAATCACTGCATCTGTCGCTGAGGTAGGCGTTGATAAATTCGAGGCTGTCAGTTCTCGGTTGGTTAGCGATGGCCACCAATACGCTGCATACGTGTTATAGCGGTAGTGGGTGACAGGAGGGTCAGTTGCTCTGAGCCAGTCTGGCCCTGCCCCACCCTCTGTGCTTGGGCAGACGAACACGGGTGAGAAGTTGCCATTTCCCTCACTACCACCGATGTATGGTGTCAGCAGATCTTGTTGAAAATCATCAACAGTGTCACTAACTCCAGAAATGCTGGTTTCATTGGGGAAATCGTAGTTCTTAGCGAGTGGTAGGCTCTCTCGGTTGTCTGTGGCGAAAGTCACGATCGCTAGAACCTGCTGACGAACATTTGATGCACACTGCGCAGTTCGAGCCACGTTACGTGCCGCCCCCAGCGCTGGCAGCAGGATGCCGATCAGCAGTGCGATGATGCTGATGACGACGAGCAGTTCGATCAGCGTGAAGGCGCGGTGTGTGTTGGTGAGGCGGGCGGGTTTCATCGGGGCACTCCAATACGGAGGAGGGGAATCGCTGTGTTCGAGTCTCAGGATGCGGCGTCGATGCGGTGACCGTTGGGGCTCATGCGCAGGGCGCGTGAGGGTGGGGCGGCGGTGGTCTTGTTGATTTCGAGAAACGCTTCGAGTTCGAGGTTGAGACGGGCGTCGGGTTCGGTGGCGCTGGCGGTGCCGGCGAGGGAGCGGCAGAGCCAGCGGGCGGCCTGGTAGCCGATCTCGGCGGCGTCCTGGCAGACGGCGGTGTAGACGGGGTGGGTCATTCGGCGGAGGTCTTCATCGTCGACGCCGATGATCGAGAGGTCTTCGGGGACGCGGAGGCCGAGCTCAACGGCGCGGCGGAGCGCACCGACGGTGGCAGGGGGGTCTGTGAAGAAGATGGCGGTGGGTGGATCGGGGAGGGAGAGGAAGCGGCTGAGCGCGGCGCTGCCGCCTTCGACATCGGCGCGGATGCCGATCTGCAGTTGCGGGTCGGGCTGGATGCCGGCGTCGCGGAGGGCGTCGTGGTAGGCATCGATGCGGTCGCGGTGGTCGGTGTCGATCAGGACGTGGTGGCAGAGGGCGATGCGCTCGTGGCCGAGGTGGAGCAGGTGCTCGATCGCCTGGCGGCTGGGTGCGGCTGAGTTGCAGCAGACGTAGTTGGCGTGGCCGTGGTCGAAGCGGTCGGCGACGACGACGGTGGGGAGGTCGGTATCGGCGATTTCCTGGGCGAGTTCGCGGGTCTGCCAATCGTTGCGGATGAGCAGGCCGTCGAGGTGGAGCCGGGCGGCGAGCGCCTCGAAGCCTTCGCCTTCTCGCCGCTGGCGGGGGTCGAAGACGGAAACGGCGTAGCCGGAGGCGGCGGCGGCCCGGGCAACGCCTGACCAGATGGTGGCGTCGTAGCCGCTGAACATCGGCCCGGATGTTTCATTAACAAACATCATCCCGATGGTGCCGGTGCGTGGTCGGCGTCGGCTGGCGACGTAGCCCATCCGTTTGGCCTCGTCGATGACCTTGCGTCGGAGGTGCTCGCTGACCTCCGGAGCGTTGTTCAGCGAGCGTGAGACGGTCGCTGGGGAGACGCCTAGGGAGCTGGCAATGTCGCGGACCGTGGCCATGGGTGGGTCTCGATATATGAAACAAGCTGAAACAAAAGCCGAAACAAATCTAAACGCAGAGAAATAGTAACCCGTCTCGGAGGGGTGTCAAGCCTTTCTTTTCGGATTTCTGAAACGGGTCGGGGGTGTTTCAGGCCGTCTGCGAGATCAGGGTCTGGATGCTGTGGGCCGGGGCGTTGAGGGTGGCCTGGTGGCTCGTGTGGCTGAGGCGGACGGGGAAGTCGAAGTCGCCTGCGTTCATGATGACGATGGCGAGGGTGCCGTCGGGGTTTTCGTAGGCGGTCGCGAGGATGTCGGCGTGGCTGACCCGGCAGCCGATGCGGGTCGCGCCGGGTTGGATAAAGCGGGCGAAGTGGCCGAGGTAGGCGTAGGAGCTCTGGTGCATGAGCCTGCCTGAAGGACGGTCGAGGAGGATGGGAGCCGAGCAGAGGTTGTTGACGTGATTGGGCCCGCCTGTTTCGTCGAGGAGGAGGTTCCAGTCGAGCCAGCCGGTGGTCCAGCGGTTGAAGTCGTTGATGAGGGAGCGGCCGTAGCGTTCGCCTGTGGCCCAGGAGCCGATGTGAGGCCCGCCTTCCTGGCAGCCCTCGGTGAAGATGAGGTGCTTGTCGGGGTAGGCGTCGTGGGTTCGCTGGACGTTCTCGAAGAAGTCGCCGCAGTACCAGTGGAAGCCGGCGCCCCAGACGTACTTGCTGGCTTCGGGGTCGTCGTAGACGGTGCTGGCGCGGTCGAAGAGCAGGTCGCGGTTGTGGTCCCAGACGATGATCTTGACGTCGCCGAGGCCTGCGTTTTCGAGGGTGGGTCCAAGGTGATCGCGGACGAAGTCGCGTTCTTCTTCGGCTGAGTAGAGGCAGGATTCCCAGGTCTGGACGGCCTCGGGCTCGTTCTGGACGGTGACGCCCCAGATGTCGATGCCCTCGTCCTGCATGGCCTGGATGTAGCGGACGTAGTAGTTGGCCCAGGTCTGGCGGTGCTCGGGGAGCAGGCGGCCGCCTTGCTTCATGGAGGGCGCATCTTTCATCCAGGCGGGCGGGCTCCAGGGTGAGGCGAGGAGGGAGACCGGGCGGTCGGCGACCTGGAGGGCGTCCTTGATGAAGGGGAGCAGGGCGGGGCGGTCGGCGTCGAGCGAGAAGCTCTTGAGGCTGGCGTCACCGTCTTCGACGTAGGTGTAGCCGCCTCGGGAGAAGTCGCAGGCGTGGATGTGGGTTCGCCAGAAGGTGTAACCGTGTCCGACGGTCGAACTGAAGTAGTCGTTGAGGAGTTGTTCGCGGCCGGCGTCGTCGAGTTGCTGGTAGTTGATCGCAGAGGATTCGGTGAGTGCGCCGCCTATGCCGAGGTGGGTCTGGAAGCGCTGGGTCGGGTCGATGCTGAGGTCGATCAGGGCGTCGGTCGGCTCGGTGGATAGCGAGATGACGCCGGCGGGAGCGAGTCGGTGGTCGCTTTGTTTGGCGGTGAGGTGGACATCGAAAGTCGTGGTTGCGATGCTCGGTGAGGGCGTGGTGGTCATGGCGGGGATGATAGGGGTTCCTGCGGTGGTTTCAGGGATGGGCGGCGGTTTTGTCTGTGAGTGTGGGGGTGGGCCTGTTAGGCTGGGGCTTGTAAACAAGGTGATTCAGGAGCATTCACGATGGCGGAGTCGACGCGAAGGGCCTTTCTCAAGACGGCGGCGGTGACCGGGATGCTGGCTTCGGGGGTGGGGGCTTCCTCGGCGGCGGCTCGGGCTGACGAGGGTGGGAGGCTGGTGGTTCCCCGTCGGCGGCTGGGGAAGATTGGTGCGGAGGTGTCGATGCTGGGGCTGGGGCTGGGTTCTGCGTTTACGTCGCCTTTTGAGCGGGATCGGGAGGCGGGGCAGGCGCTGCTGGTCAAGGCGCTCGATCATGGGATCAACTATTTCGATACGGCGCGTGGGTATGGGCCGTCGGAGGAGATGATCGCACCGGTGGTGCGGGCGCATCGGGAGCGGATCTATCTGGTCAGCAAGAGTGGTGCTCGGGATTACGACGGGTTTATGCGAGAGTTCGACCGGAGTGTGCGTAACCTGGGCGTTGACCGGATTGATCTGTTTCACCTGCACAATCTGAAGCCGGGGCAGGATGATCTGGACCGGATGGAGCGGGGTTGTCTGCGGGCCGTTCGGCAGTTGAAGGAGCAGGGGGTGATTGATGCGTTCGGCGTGACGGGTCACAGCGGGGCGCAGATCCTGACGGATGCGGTGGCGCGTTTTGATCCCGATGCGATTCTGACGATTTTTCCGGTGACGCGCCCGGATGCCGGCAGGTACGAGAGCGAGACGTTGAAGCTGGCGCGGGAGAAGCGGATGGGGGTGATCGCGATGAAGATTTTTAGAAGGGCGCGTGAGGCTGATCTCAAGCCGGCGGACATGATCGGTTATGCGTGGAGTCTGCCGGGCGTGCATTGTGCGATCATCGGTCTGGATCAGCTGGTGCATCTCGAGCAGAACGCTGAGATCGCGGCGAACTTCGAGCCGTTGGACGAGGCGAGGCGAGATGAACTGCACCGCGTGGCCAGTGCACGGCTGGGTGATTACCCGGCACCTTATGAGTTGCCGGGCTATGAGGATGCGCATCGGTCGGTGACGGTTTAGCGGTCAGCAGGGGGTGGGGGCTGTTTGTCGGAGTTCCGGGTTGGTACGGGTGGGGTGTGCTGTCTCAAGAAAGTTTCAGAGCGGGCGTCTATAAACTTAGCTTCAGCGGTGCCTGTATAGACAAACCCTTGAGAGTTAGAGCCAAGAGATGGAAGAAACCGCGACGTATGTAGAGCCGGCCAACAGCTTGTTAGTGGACGGTTTGTTGGTGGTGGTGGTTTATGCCACGCCGGTGGTGATCGTTCTGGTGATTGTCGGGGTGCTGCACGCGATCGCGCGGCGGGGGATCGCGGCGGTCTGCAAGCGGCAGCAGGTGTCCGCGGGGGTGGCGGCGATTTTTCAGAAGCTGGTGTTCTGGGTGGCGGTGCTCGCGGCGATCTTCTTCAGCCTGCAGGCCCTGGGGATTCTGGCGGGTGCCTGGGCGTCGCTGACAGCGATCCTGGCGATGATCGCGATCGGGTTTGTGGCGGTCTGGTCGGTGCTGAGTAATATTCTGTGCTCCTTCATCCTGATGATCGCGCGGCCGTTCATGATCGGCGACACGATCGAGGTGATGGGCGATGGCTGGAAGGGGCGGGTTGTGGATTTTTCGCTGCTGTACACGACGCTGGAGCCGCAGCAGGGCGGGCTGGTGCAGGTCCCGAACAATCTGCTTTTTCAGCGAGCGATCCATCGGCTGCCCGGAGAGGTGCGGGTCGAACTCGATCAGCATCTCGAGAGTCAGTCGGGGCCGGGTGGGGAGGGTGCGTCGTCGAAGGGTTAGTTGGTCGGGTTGGGTCGCCTAGGATCCTCCATGGTTAAGGACGTGTTGATCATCGGTGCGGGCGTGGCGGGAAGTGCGGCTGGGCGTTTGCTGAAGCAAGCGGGGTTGTCGTGCACGGTTTATGACAAGGGGCGCGGGCCGGGTGGCCGGGCATCGACCCGGCAGCGGGATTTGCTGGCTTTTGACCATGGTGTGCAGTACCTCAGCGCGAAGAGCGCGGCGTTCGCGGAGGCCTTGCGGGCCTGGGAGGAGGCGGGGGTGATCGGTCTTTGGGACGCGCGGTTTGCACGGGTAGAGAGCGGGGCGTTGGAGGTGGAGGAGACGGGTGGTCGTTATGTCGGTTTACCGGCGATGAATCGTGTCGTCGGGTATCTGCAGGATGATGTCGATGTGGCCTTCGGGCAGGCGGTGACTTCGCTGGCTCGACATGACGACGGCTGGTGCGCGCGGCTGGAGGATGAGACGGTTTCGGAGGCACATCGCGCGGTGCTGCTGGCGCTGCCGGCTCCACAGGCGGCACAGCTGCTTGGGCCTGTACATTCGGGCTTTGCGGAGGCTGCCGGTCGCTGTGAGATGAAGCCCAACTGGACGCTGATGGTGGCGTTTGAGGAGCAAACGGGTTGGGGCTTCGATGCGGTGCGGTGGGAAGATCATGCATCGGCGGGGTGGCTGGCCTGCAACAGCAGCAAGCCCGGGCGGCCGACGAGTGGGCCGGAGTGCTGGGTGTTTCAGGCGGCGGAGCCCTGGACGCGGGAGTATCTCGAACTCGATCGAGAAGCGGCGGTTGAGCCGTTGATGGGAGTGCTTCGCGAGACGCTGGGTGAACTGGGTTTGTCAGTCCCTGAAACGGTCCATGCTCGGGCGCATCGGTGGCGGTATGCGTTCAGCGGTGATCCGGTCGGGCAGGCCTGTCTTGATGATGCGGCGGCGTCGCTGACGGTGTGCGGGGACTGGCTGCTGGGTGATCGCGTGGAGTCGGCGTATCTGTCGGGTCTGGCGGGGGCCGAGGCGATTCTTGGGCGGCTGGTATGAACGAGCTGACGACGCCTGGGCTTGGCATCCTGATGGGCTGGTCGCTGATCTGGGTGGGTGCGGCGACGATCGCGCTCTGGCGATCGGAGGGTAGCGGGCGGTGGCGAGCCTTCTGGTTCATGAGCGGTTTGTGGGCGGTGGTCAATCTGGCGATTGTGCTTTATGCGCTGTTCAACCCGCCCACGGATGTTCAGGCGTTGCGTCGGATCCTGCTGATCAATGCCGGGTTGGATGTGGGGTATCTCGCGGCGGCGGTCTGGCTGATGACGCGGGCTTCGCCGATGCTGCGTGGGTTTGGGTTGGCGGTGTTCGTGCAGGGTTTGTTCCTGTTGGTGTTTGATCTGGTCTGGTGGTGGTGGCTGGGTGCAAGCGGTAGCCTGCCGGCATGATCCGAGCGGCCATCGTGACAGCCGGGGAGCTCTGGCGGCAAGGGGGCCTTGGCGAGCGAGCGCTTTACCTGAGCGGGGCGTTCATGATCGTCTCGGGTCTGCTACACGTGCCGGTTTATCTTTTTGATGATCTGCCCTGGGAGGGTGCGGTGAGTTGGCGTAAGCCGATTCTCTTCGGGCTGTCGACCGGGGTGACGTTTCTCTCGCTCGGCTGGGTGTTGTCCTGTCTGCTGCATCGCCGGCGGCGTTGGGTTGCGTATGCCGGTGTGGTGGTTGCGCTGGCGGGTTTGGTGGAAGTGGGTCTGATCACGATGCAGGCCTGGCGTGGGGTGCCGTCGCACTTCAATACCGAGACGGCTTTCGATACGGCGGTGCACATCGGTATTGATGTGCTGATCGGTGTGATCACGCTGGGGATCGTTGCGCTGACGATCCGGAGCCTGATGCCCATCCGGGCTGGGGCGAGCGATACCCGCTTTGCGATTCGGGCGGGGATGATCTGGTTGCTGCTGAGTTGTCTGTTTGGATTCTGGATGCTGGTCTATGGCACCCCTCGTGCGATGGAGGGGCTCGACCCCGGCGTCTACGGCGAAGCGGGCTTGATCAAATTCGTGCACGGCATGCCGATCCACGCGCTGCAGTTCCTGCCGGTGTCGGCCTGGGTGATGCTGCGGTGGGGCGTGCCAGAGCGATCGCGGCTGCTGTCGCTGCATGCGATGAACGTGGCGATTCTGATGTTGACCGTCTACGCGAGCATCCAGACGTTTGCGGGGCGTGATCGGTTTGATGTGACGATGGTGAGCTTGGGCTTCCTTGTTGTAGCGGGCGTGTGTCTGCTGATCGTGACGGTGATCGCGGTTGTCGGTCGTTCGGCTACCACCCCCACGTCCCGGGCGAGCCCTTGAAGGGGCCGACGATGGTGGGGGTGACCCAGCCGCCGTAGAAGTTGCCGGGCTGGGGCTCGACGAGGTGGTCGCCGACGTAGCAGGCGTCCATGGGTTCGGCGTAGAAAGAGACGAAGTCCTGGAGCGCGGCGAAGGGTCGCGTCGGGTTGCTATAGCCCCACGCGGCTTGTTTGGCGAAGCGGTCACCGACGACGATATCGAAGTAGTGGGCGCGTCCCTTCCATTCGCAGCCGGACTGGTGGGTGGTTCGCTGGAGCACCTCCGGCTCGATGTCGGCTGGCGGGAGGTAGTACGTTGGCGGGTGGCTGGTTTCGAGAACGCGATAGCCGGCTTGGGTATCTGCGATCACCCGGTCGGCGAAGACGACGCGCAGGCGATCGGGGACGGGTTCGAGTCGGGGTGGGCGTGGGTAGTCCCAGACGGATTCCTGTCCGGGGCCGGGCTGGATGGGTTGGGGTCGCATGGCGGATCGTAGACCCGTGACTGGCGGCGATCAGGGTGACGTGCGTCTGGGTCTGAGATCGGCGACGACGGGCAGGTGGTCACTGGCTTCGATGTCATCGCGTTCGAGGCCGGCTGCCCGTAGGCTGGCGGTGTCGAGACGGGTCGTATCGAGCACAAACTTTGCGGTGGTGGTGAAGTGGGCGTCGGCGGGGCTGATGTAGTCGAGTCGGTTCTGCCGGGTGCCGCGAGCGGGTGTGCCGTGGGTATAGACCTCGTTGGTGCCGAGCACGCGTGGGAACAGGAGTTCCAGCGGTGATCCGTCGGCATCGAGGCCGTCGAGGAGGGTTTCGACGACGTCGGGGTGGCCATTGTGGTTGTAGTCGCCGCCGAGCACGACGGGGTATCGGCCGCCATCGATGGCGCTGAGCCCGCTGAGGACCGAGTTGATGGCGGCGGCTTCTTCTCTGCGGCGGATATCTTCGGGGCTGTTGAGGGTCCCGCAGCACTTGAGGTGGGTGCTGCCAAAGACCACCGGTCCGTCGGGTGTGTCCAGCACGGCTGAGGCGATGCGGACCGGGAAGCTCCAGCGGGTTTCGCTTTCGAAGCGGACTTCCTCGGGTCCGCGATGGAGGACGGGGAATCGGCTGACGATGTAGACGCCGTTGCCGACCGAGCCGACGACCGACCAGTTGTTGTCGGGCAGGTGCGTGTTGAACCAGTCGGCGATGCGGGCTTCGCGCTGGGCGACGGTGAGATCGCTTTCGACGTTGCGGTCGTACCATTCCTGGATCAGGAGCACGTCGGGGTTCATGGCCTGGAACATGCGCACGAAGGGTTCGGCGCCCGGGCCGTCCGGGGCCGCTTTCATCGGGTTGGCCCAGAGGACGTTGTAGGCGAGGACGCGCAGGTCGCCGGGTGTTCTGGGTGGGAGTTGGGCGGGCACTGGTTGATCGAGCCGGGCGAGGGCCGGGAAGGTGACCGTGGTGCGCTGGGGCATGCCGAGGGCGGCGCCGGATTCCCTGGCCAGTCGCTGGACGGTGATCTGGCCCTGCCCGGCCGAGAGCAGGCCCCGGCGGGTGAGCATGTGGGGCAGGTCCGGGCTGCGGGCGATGGATATCTCGAAGGATTCGGCGGCGTGTGTCGGGAGGTAGTTGACCCGGGTGGTTCCGATCTCGACGGTGACCTCGCGGCCGTCGGCGTCGAAACCGATGGCGGCGTTGCCGGTTCGGGGCTGGCCCCGCCACTCGTAGGGCTCGTTGAGGGTGATGACCAGATCGGCGCCGGGCTCACGATGACCGGGGGAGCCGGTGGTGTCATCGGCGTCCATGTCGATAGCGATCTCGACCCGTTCCCCGCCACGGCCGAGGGCGGCGAGCTGGTCGAAATCGAGTCGGAGCTTGAGGTGGGTCGGGTTGGCGAGGGCCCATGTGCCTTCGGGCCAGTCGGCGATCTCGCCATCGAAGGCGATGGGTTGAGCCATCGCCGAGGACCCGCTGAGCGAGCCCATCCAGATACATGCACCGAGCAGCCATGAACGCATCGACAGCGCCTCCTGAGGATCAGGTTATTCCCGGGTAGAACGATACCAGCCCGGAGGCCGCTTAGTTCAGGATGCGTCGGGCGTCATCGAAGTCGATGCCTCTGATCTTCCAGGTCCATTCCTGACGCCCAAGGCTCTCGCCTGTCTGGCGGTTGAAGTTCTGCAGGCTGTCTTCGCGGAGCCAGGTGTCCACAAGGATGCTGCCCGAGGCGATGCCGGTCCGCATCGGTTGCTCGACGGTTTCCTGGACGCTGTGGGTGGCGGAGCCGTCGGCGAGGGCGACGTTGGCCCCGCCTGAGTGCCGAACGGCGACAAGGTCAGCGCGGCCGTTGTAGAGCTTGCGGACATCGGTCTCACCGTCGTTGCTTCCCGCGGCGCCGTGGCCGGGCACGCTGTAATCGAAGGGGTGATCGACCGAGTCGATCAGGTCTTCGGCCATGCCGTCGAAGTAGACGACGGTGTTGGAGGGGTTCTCGATCAGATCGTGGCGGACCCAGCGGAGCACGCCCCGTCTGCCGAAGATCAGTTCGCCGTTGAGGTCGCCGGGCCGCCCGAAGTAGCTGTTCATCTTGATGGTGCGGTTGTACTCGAGGTTCTGGAAGTCGAAGCTCTCCCAGACCGGGTCCTGCTTGTAGTTGCGGTCTTCGCGGGCGTCACCACGCTCGTCGTCGGTGATCTCGCCCTTGTCGGCGAGTCCGAGGTAGGGGTCGAGGATGTTGTACCAGCAGGAGTTCGAGTCGCCGAACTCTTCGAGCATGCTCTCGGACCCGGCGGGCTGCGGGTAGAAGAGGTTGTAGTCGACGTGGTAGGTCGCTGTGGCCTGGAGCAGTGACCGCTGGTTGGCCAGGCAGATCATCTGTCTGGCTGTGCTCCGGACCGAGCCCAGCACCGGGAGCAGGATGCCGATCAGGAGCGCGATGATCGAGATGACAACGAGCAGCTCGATGAGGGTGAAGCCTTCACGGGCCTGGTAGCGGTTGGTCATGGGTGGTCTCCGTTTGGTGCAGGGTGTGGAAGCCTGCTGCGTGGATCGATGTCGTGGCCGCAAGGCGGCGGCCGTTGTGTCCGCCAATGCTTGGCGCCCCTCCCCTTGTCGATCTCTTCCCCAAAGCACTCGGACGCCGTTTCCGGCATCCGAGTGTGTGCGTTTAGGTCATTCAGGCCGAGCGACGACGGAGCATCACGCTGCCACCGAGGCCGAGCAGGGCCAGTGAGGCTGGCTCGGGGATGGCGGCTCCGCTGAAGCCGAAGTTGGTGGCCAGGGTCGACAGGTCGATGAGGTCGATCACGCCGTCACCATTGGCATCACCCTCGGCGTAGCCGCCGGTGCCGTTGAAGTTGGTGGCGAGCACCGAGAGGTCGATGAGGTCGACCGCGCTGTCGAGGTTGAAGTCGCCTAGCACGGTGTTGAACTGCTCGTCGAGCAGGGCGATGACATCGTTGATGTCGAGGACGCCATCGGCTTCCAGATCGAGGTGGGCGAAGATGGCGGCGTTGAACGCCTCGGTCTCGCCGTCGAAGAGGAAGGCTTCGGCGATGTCGTCGCTGTCGACCACGCCGTCGAAGTTCAGGTCACCTGCGACGACGGTCGTGCCGTACATGAAGGCGAAGAAGCCTGGGTTCTCGGTGAAGGGCGAGTTGGCCTGACCGACGAAGGCCGAGAAGTCCCACTCGATGTCGAAGGCGCCATCACCATCAGCGACGATCTCGAAGGCGAGGTCGAAGCCGTCATAGAAGGGGTTGTCGGTGACGCCCGGGATGGGTGCGAGTTCGGGATCGGCCAGGTCGATGAACGCGATGCCCGAGTTGTTGAGGGTGGTGAGCAGCGTCGCGCGATCGGGGCCGCCTGCGGGCAACTCGGTTGCGAAGGCGAAGATGACCGTATCGGTGCCAATGAGGCCGCTGACTTCGACCTGCCCGGTGGCGACGGCGTCCCACTCGCCAAAGGCCAGTGAGTAGTCGCCACGGACGCCGACGACCACCTCGGGGAGGTTGGCGGTGTCGATGGCCGAGCCGTCGAACGTGCCGATCGGGAAGGGCTGGCCGGTCTTGGGATTGCCGTTCTCATCGACAATGAAGGCGGGGTTGGTGATGGAGGGATCAATGTCGAGGTTGCGCTCGATCGCGATCGGGTCCTGGCCCGGGAACTGCAGGAAGGTGTCGAAGGCCTCGGGTGCAACCGTGAAGTCGGCCGAGTCGTAGCCGAGGATCTGAGCACGTTGGGTCTCGGTCAGAGCGGCCTGCGCATCGGCCGTGTTGAAGGCCTCGTTGAGGTTCGGACCGACGTTGTCGTTGCGGTAGGCCCAGCCGTCCTCGTAGAGGAACTGCTCAGACGCCGTGAGGCTCGGGTCAATGGACGGGTCGCGGCCGATCGTACCGAAGCCGTCAGCGAGGACGCCGTTGATGGTGAGGGCTACGACGTCGTTGCCGTCGATGAAGACGCCGCCTTCGGCGACGATGTTGTCGTTGGGCAGGGGATCGAAGTTGAGCCCGCCGTCGTCGGTCGTCGCGAAAACGAACTGGAACTCGGTATCGCTCTGGGTGACGTAGAGCTTGGTGCCAGCGGGAATGAAGTCCTCTCCGCCATCGTTCTGTAGGATCGAGGGATCGACCTCGAACGGATCGGTGTCAGTGCCCAGCCCCGAGGTACCGTTGAAGAGCACGTTGATGCCGTAGTTGGCGAACTCGCTGACGGGGATGTCATCGACGGCGGTGATCTCGATCACGCGGCCGTTGTTGCCAGAGGCGATCACGTCGGCGACACCCGAGATGACGGCCTTCACGGCCAGCGTCTGCTGTGAGAGGTTCGCGACCCGGGTGACGGCCTGGTCGTTGCCGGCTTCGGTGCCGGTGTCGATGACCAGCGACACCTGCAGGACGGGGTCGGGTGCGACGAAGGTCGGCTGGTCGACCGGGCCGAGCACGTCCGGGCCGTTGACGTAGCCGGGGTCGCCGGGCTGCAGGTCACGGTCAGGGTCGCTGAGCAGGTCGGTATAGGGACCGGTCAGCGGGGTGGCGAAGCTGTCCTGGATGGCGTCGCCGTTGCCGTTGATGGAGGGGTAGCGGACCGGGTTGCCCTCGGTGTCGGTGGGGATGGTGGGATCGAAGATCTGCTGGACCAGACCGTTGGTGTCGAGCACCTCGACGCCGGCCGAATCGACGATGATTGCTTCGTTCTGGACGTAGCGGACGCCGACAGTGCCGCCGGTGCTGGTTCGGTCGAGGCTGTCACGGTCAACGCCGGTGAAGTCGAGGCCGCCGAAGTCGGTGACGGTGAAGTTGTTGGTCGCGAGGAAGGTCGATTCGCCGGAGGACTCGTCGTTCTGGTAGGCGAGGGACCAGGCGGTCTGGTTGCCGGTGGCGGCGCTGGTGCGGAGGACCAGGGCGTCCGAGCCGTTGGCGATGGCCTGCTGCGAGAAGACCGAGCCTGGGTGCGGCGCCTGCTCGCCGTCGTCCTGATCGCCATCTTCTGTGAAGCGGCCGAGCAGACCGACGTTGGGCTGAGACACGCCCTCGAAGTAGGAATCGAAGAAGGTGTCGAAGATCGAGACGGCCTGCGTGCCGCCGAGGAAGTCACGGGTCCGATCGCTGCGGCTGCTGTTAAAGGACTGGGTGCCGATCATCACCATGTACTCGCCGGGATCGAGGATGAAGTCGGTGCCCGGGGAGAAGAGGGTGTTGGTTCGCTGGGTGATGCCGTCGTCCTCGAGCAGGGGGTTGCCCGTGGTGGGATCGGTGGCGGGGATAGAGGTGGTGAGGAAGTTGGGATCGAAGAAGTAGCCGGTGATGGCTTCGGTAGCGCCGCCAGCGGTGCCGAGGAGGCGCCAGCCGGTGATATCGACGGGAGTGCTGCCGTAGTTGAAGAGCTCGATGAACTCGACGCCAGCATCTCCTGCGAAAGAGGCGTCAGGTCGGATGATCCCGCCGGACGGGTTGTTGTAGAACTCGGTGATAGCGATGGTGGTCGCAGCGGCCGAACCGGCGAAGGCCGATCCTGCGAGTGTGGCGGCCAGCAGGCTGCCGGTCGATACGTGCGTACGATAGGCGCGGCTCATTCTTGGATCCTCCAGAGCTGTTCCCCAAACGAAGAAAGTGCTCCCCGACACCGGGTTGCACGGCGTGTCTATGACGTCGCCTCGTGAACCCTACCCGTCACGTCAAGCTCTGAAAGTCGCCCGCTGGTGTTTAGTCGATTTCTAATCCTGATTGCGCTTGCTGTCGCATGTGGCCTTCGTATCTCATCGATCGCTCATCTTTGTTGGTACTTATCCACAAACGGAAATATGGTTGCTTTATACTTCAATGTTGTAATTTGTAGACACCTTTCATACTCATCGAAAACACATCGATCAGCAGCGTCACCTGTGCTGCGATGGAGGGATGAGCCTGCTAGGATTGGGGCTTCTATCGCTATCAATCAGCAGGAGGTTTGAGATGCTGCGTGCGTCGATCCTTGGGTTTGTTTGTCTGGCACTGACGCCTGTCTGTCTTTTGGCTCAATCGAATGATGTGTTCGATACGATCGTTTTTGGGTCGTGTGCTCGGGAGCGGGAGCCACAGCCGATCTGGTCGGAGATCATCGCTCAGCAGCCGGATGTGTTTCTCTTTATTGGTGACAACCAGTACGCCGACCTCTGGATGAAGGACGGGCGGATGGTCATGGAGCCGATTCCGAATATCGAGCGGCTCCGCGAGGCCTACGCCATGCTCGCTGCCCAGCCGGGCTACCGACGGATGCAGCGCACCGCGCCGATCATGGCGACGTGGGACGACCACGACTATGGCGAGAACGACGCGGGCCGGGAGTTTTACCTGCGGCGTGAGTCGCAGAAGGAGTTCATCGACTTTTATAACTTCCGCAGGAACCATCCCATTCATCAGCAGGAAGGTATCTATCACAGCCGCATCTTCGGCGAGCCGCGCCGGCGGGTGCAGATCATCATGCTCGACACGCGCTATCACCGTGATGCGATCGACCGGAAGCCCGAGCGCGTTCCGGGTCTCGGGCCCTATACGCCGACCGCGGATACCGGCAAGACGATCCTCGGCGAGACCCAGTGGGCCTGGCTCGAAGAGCAGCTTCAGCAGCCGGCGGATCTGAGGATCATCGCATCGAGTATTCAGGTTGTTTCTTACGAGCACGGCTTTGAGACGTGGGGCAATTTCCCGCACGAGCGTCAGCGGCTGTATGACCTGATCGACGAGACCGATGCCAGCGGCGTGCTTATTGTCTCGGGCGATCGACACCTGATGGAGATCTCCCGAGATACCGAGACCACGCCCTATCCCATCTGGGACTTCACCTCATCCGGTATGACTCAGCGACCCTCGGTGGTCAACGACCCGAATCGCTTCCGTGTTGGCCCGGTCACGCGGGAGACCAACTTCGGGGTGATCAGGATCGACTGGCATGATGATCCCGAGCAGACGCAGGTTCACCTGGTCGCTCTTGGTGATCAGAGCCAGGTCCTTACCCGGCAAACGCTGTTCCTGTCTGATCTGCAGGAATGAAGTCTTCTTGTTTGCTGACCGGTGGTTGCTCAGATCTGGTGGATCTGTTCGAGGCATTGGCACCAGTCTGCCATGATCGTCTCGTAGGCTCGGGCCCAATCGGGGATGGGGGCGAGGGTGGTCCCGGTTCGGATGAAGGGTTTGGCGAGTGCGGTCAGGCTGGTCGTGGGATCGGCCTGTGCCCGGCTTGTCCAGAGGGCCTGAAGTGCCCCGCCCAGTGCGGCGGATTCGGGTTCTTCGAGGGTGGTGACGGGGACGCTGAAGATGTCGGCGGTAATCTGTTGCCAGAGCGGGTTCTTAGATCCCCCGCCGACGAGTCGGATGGACCCGATGCTGACGCCTAGCGAGGCCATGCGGCGAGCGCCCCATGCGAGGTTGAGCGTGGTGCCTTCGATAGCGCTGCGGAACAGGACGCCCGGGTCCAGCCAGCCGTGGCGGAGGCCGAGCAGCGAGCCAGTTGCGCGGGGCAGGTCGGGGACGCGCTCGCCGACCAGGTAGGGCAGCCAGACCAGGCCGTTCGCGCCCGGCGAGACTTTGCTGGCCCGGCGGGTGAGTTCCTCGTGGTCGAGTCCGAAAGCCTGTCGGACTTCCTCGGTCACGCCGGTCACGTTCATGGTGCAGAGCAGTGGGAGGTAGTGGCCAGTCGATGAGCAGAAGGGGGCGATGAGCCCTTCGGTGTCGATCACTGGTTCTTTCGTGCAGGCGAAGACGGTGCCGGATGTGCCGAGGCTCAGCACGACCGGTCCCGGTTCGACAGCGCCCGACCCGATAGCGGACATCATGTTGTCGCCGCCGCCCGCCGCGACAAGGGTATTTTCTGACAGACCCGACCAGGAGGCTCCTTCGGCCGAGACGGTGCCCACCGGCGCGGGGGCTTCGATGAGCTCGGGTAGCTTACCGGCGAGATCGGGGCTGATGAGATCGACCTCGGTCTGGTTGAAGGTGCGGGCTGCGGGATCGAAGAAGCCGGAGCCTGAGGCGTCGCCGACCTCCATCGTGAGGCGGCCGGTGAGCAGGTGGTTGATGTAGTCGTGCGGGAGCATGACGTGCGCGGTCTTTGCCCAGTGCTCCGGCTCGTGCTCGATGACCCAGAGGATCTTGGAGGCGGTGAAACCTGTTGGGACCGGTCGGCCGAAGCGCCGGCCGAGTTCCTCGGCTTCGCTCGCTGTTGAGGTATCACACCAGAGCTTTGCTGGCCTGACGACGGACCCCTGCTGATCGAGGAGGACCAGGCCGTGCTGCTGGCCGGAGACGCCGACGCCCTGAATCTGATGAAGGGCGATGCCTTGCTCTGCGAGCTGGCTGAGGGCCCTCACCACGGCGTCGGCCCAGGTCTGAGGGTGCTGTTCAGCGGCCCCTTCCGGCAATCCTTCGATCAGGTCGTAAGGCACGGAAGCGCGTGCAACGATCACATGAGTCTGGGCATCCAGAACCAGGGCCTTGGTTGACTGGGTGCCGACATCCAGACCTAACCAGAGAGAGGAACTCATGGCGGTGCTCCGTGAGATGGTTGGTCTTAGAGGTACTCGTTGATGATATTTTCGAGCAGTTCCTGACGGCCAGCCGGGGCCGTCGCCACGTTGGTCCTGAGCGCGTGCTTCTCGAGGTCCGCCAGTGTCGCTTGACCCGACTCGATCGACTTGCCGATCGGTGAATCCCAGCCTGTGTAGCGTTCGGCGACGAGTTGATCGATGCGGCCGTCCTCGATGATCTTCGCGGCGATCTTGAGGCCACGGGCGAAGGCGTCCATCCCGCCGATGTGGGCATAGACCAGATCGATCGGTTCGGTGGACTGCCTGCGGAGCTTGGCGTCGAAGTTGAGCCCGCCCGTGGTCAGCCCGCCGGCGCGGAGCACGGTGAGCATCGCGAAGGTGGTGTCGTAGAGGTTGGTCGGGAACTGGTCGGTGTCCCAGCCGATGAGCATGTCGCCTCGATTGGCATCGATCGAGCCGAGGAGGCTGTTGGCCGCTGCGTAAGCCAGTTCGTGGTGGAAAGAATGCCCGGCCAGCGTGGCGTGGTTGGCCTCGATGTTGAGTTTGAAGTCTTTCTCCAGGCCGTACTTGAGCAGGAAGGCGTGGCAGGACTGGGCGTCGTAGTCGTACTGGTGGGTTGTCGGTTCCTTGGGTTTGGGCTCGATGTAGAACTGGCCCTCGAAGCCGATCTCTTTCTTGAAATCGAGTGCCATCTGCAGGAGGCTGGCCATGTGATCGAGCTCGCGCCCGAGATCGGTGTTGAGCAGGGTGTCGTAACCCTCGCGGCCGCCCCAGAAGACGTACCCGTGCCCGCCGAGCCGCTGGGTGCACTCGATGGCTTTCTTGATCTGAGCGCCGGCGTGCGCGAACACATCGGCCGAGGGGCTGGTTCCGGCGCCAGCCATGAAGCGGGGATGGATGAACAGGCAGGCGGTGCCCCAGAGTAGCTCGATCCCGGTCTGCTTCTGCAGGGTCTCGGCCTGATCGACGAGTTTGTCGAGGGCTTTGTTGGACTCAGCGAGATCGTCCAGTTCGGGAGCGATGTCCCGGTCGTGGAAGCACCAGAAGGGGATGGTGAGCTTGGCGGTGAACTCGAACATCGCGTCCATGGTCTGATGAGCGGCGGACATCGGATCGGAAGCCTCCAGCCAGGGCATGGACCGGCAGCCAACGCCGAATGGATCGGCACCCGAGCCCTTCATACAGTGCCAGTAGGACGCGGCAAACCGCAGATGATCTTTCATGGGTTTGCCAGCGACAAGCTCCTCGGCGTTGTAGTGCTTGAAGGCCAACGGGTTGTCGGAGGCGGGGCCCTCGAAAGAAACCTGTGAGACGTTGGGGAAGTAATCAGGCATGGCTCGTCAGACTCGTAAGAAGGAAGCAGAAAGACCCCGGGCTCGCTGTCCGAAGATGCAGTGATCGTATCAAAGACGTGTGGATCTGGACGGCCGATTGAAGCGAGGTGACCAGGATCGCAACCGTAATTATGTAAGGGAATCTCCGGGTTTTTTGGGATCGCAATCTGTTGATAATGCAGAGGGGCGGCGTGCATGTCTCTGCGTTTCTCGTTTCTCAGCTGCCGTCAGCCCGCCTCGACATCTCACCTAGGAGTTGGGTCATGCGTCGTCACCTCTCGCTTGCTCTCGCCTTTCCGATGATCTGTCTGTTGGCGCTATCTGCTCCGGCCGCGCCGCTGGATGACATCGCCGAGGAGACCGTATCCGGCCGGCAGACCTCCCCGCCCAACTACGGCTGGAATTACGGCTACGACATCGCGTTCGAGGATTCGTCGCTGAAGATCAGCATGGATATCAAGCTCGAGTTTGATGACGGCATCTCGGCCGCTAAGCAGAACGCGCTCAAGGATGCCTGGGAAGCCGGCATCGAGAACACCTGGAATGACAAGTTCGACATCATCAAGGATGGCACCTGGCGTTTCCCGATCAAGGTTGAGGTGAACTGGGTCGATCCGCACCACACGGTTCGGGTTCGGACGGGACCGGCTCGCAGCACCTCCAACACCTGGGATACCGAAGACAACGGCAACGTCGCCGCGCATGAATTCGGGCACCTGCTCGGTCTATTTGATGAGTACACCGGCGGCGCGCTCGACCCCAGCAGCACCATCGACGGCACCTCCATCATGGGCGTCTCGCCGACGGCCACCGGTGCCCCGCCAAAATCCCGGCACTACGAGGGCTTCCGGTCCTGGCTGGCTGGCAAGAGCCCGACGCAGACCTTCACCATCGAGCCCCACGTCGCCGGGAGTGTCGAGGTGATCGGCGCGCTCAGTAACTTCGATGTCCGCAACAACTCCGGCATGAACGCCAATGATTTCGAGCTCGAGCTCGGCAGCGTCGAACCCGAGGACATCAAGGGCACCTTCCCGGGCTTTGGCGACACCGATCCGGAGATCACCGACACCGGTGACGGCGTGAAGATCCGCTGGGCCGGGAACGACATCGGTCCCGATTCGCTGGAGCACTTCGGCGTGCGGTTCAAGGACGGGACGCAGGCCGAATCGGCCAAGGCGACCTGGACCAAGGACGGCAGCGTGATCGCCCTTAATGCCGGTACCGGGATCGATCAGTACTACACGGCCGCCGCAGGGCTTCCCGATGGCTTGGCCTCGACCATCCGCAACACATCCGATCAGCCGCTGCTGGTTGCCTTCCGGCACTCGGAGATTCTGGATACCCCGCTGTTGCTGCCGGATTTGAACGCCGGGCTGGCGTTGCCCTGGCTGGGTGGCGGGCTGTTCACCGACCCCATCCTGCTGGAGCCCGGTCAGTTCATCGTCGATATTTTTGATCTCACCGTACCGGGTTCAACCGATCCAGGATCGGGCGTCGGCCGTTCGGTCGTTACGCAGATCGAGGTGATCGACCCGCTGAGCCAGGACCTTCTGACATTCTTTACCAACCAGGGGACGGCTTCGGTGTTGCCGCCCGACTTCGATCTGGTGCTTGGCGACTTCGACCTCAATGGGCTTTACGAGCCGATCGATATCGAACTGATTCCGCTGGCGCTCTCCAACCCGCAGCTCTACCTCCAGCAGAACAACCTCCTTCCCGAGGACCTGCTGCTGCTAGGCGACTTCAATGGCGATGGCGTGTTCGACGAACTCGATGTGACGCCTCTGCCGCCTTTCCCGCCTCTCGATGACACCCTGGGTTTCCCGCAGGTCTGGGGCGATCTCGACGCCAACGACCTGCTGGACCTAAACGACCTGGCAAACCTCGCACTCGCCATCGAGCAGGGTCTCATCGGCGGGCCGTGGGACTACGATCTCGATGGTGTTACCACCGCAGGCGACACGCAGTTCTGGGTCGAGCAGATCCTGGGTTCTGCCCTTGGTGATGCCAATCTGGATTTCAACGTCGATCTCATCGATCTATCGATCCTCGCCACCCACTTCGCGCAAGCCGGCTTCTACGGTCAGGGCGATTTCAACGGCGATGGCGTCATCGATCTGATCGACCTCTCCATCCTCGCCACCAACTTCGGTTTCGCAGGCGGAACCATCCTGCCCGAGCCCGGCGTAGCGATACTTTTATCGATGGGGCTGTTCGCGATTGGACGTGGTAGCCGTTCATCCCTCTCTCGCTGATGAACGGCTTCTGCCGATAGTTGATAGGAAATCGCCGTGCGACACCTTCTGCTGACCTTCACCGCGATGCTGGCGCTGGCTGGCTGCGAACGGGCTGAGCCTCCACCTGCAGAGGGGCCGGCAAGGATCAGACCCGTACCGATGATCCAACACTTCACCTTCGACTCTGGCGGCTCCTCGCACGCCGAGGGCTTCGCCGCCTGGCACATCGTGTTGGAACGCCCGGGAAGACTTGCGCTGGAGCACACACGCAACAATCAGACGGTCAGCCACGGCTCGCACCACCTCACCGAGCAGCGGGCTCAGACGCTCTGGGTGGTGGTCGAGAGGCTTCCCTACCAGCAGCTTGCCGAACAGGCTGAAGCCTCACTTCCGCGTGAGCCGGACGAACCCGAATACACGTTCACCTGGATGATCGACAGCCAGGTGCGATCGGCCCGTCTGCCATCGACCGAGGCTCAGCAAGTGCCGGGCGTGGACGAGCTGCTCACGCTGTTCGAACCAGTCATCACTGAACTAACCGGGATCGAGGCCAGCCTTCGCTGAACTGTATTTTGCGTGGCCACCCTGAGTGGAGAAGATGAGCGAGTGACTACTTCAGGCGACGGTTGGCGGCAAGTACGCCGGCTAGAGCCAGCGTGACCAGCCACACCGGTTCGGGCACCGATGCATCGACACCGAACTGGGTCGCCAGGACCGAAAGGTCAATCAGGTCGATCACGCCGTCGCCGTTGAAGCTGCCCTGATACCAATCGCCCGCTCCGTTGAAGTGGGTCGCCAGGATGGACAAGTCGATCAGATCGACCGCCCCATCGAGGTTCGCATCGCCAGCTAGGCCATGCGGGATGTATGTCTCGCTGAAGACCACATCATCGAGGTAGATCGTCGTGTTTCGATCACCGTGGAGGAAGATCCCGTCCACGGTCGTCAGCGGGCCGGTGATGCTCCCGTCCCCATCCGCCCAGGCGTCCCACTGCTCGCGATCATCGAGTCGCCACTGATACAGCCGCCACGCGCCGTCAGCCAGCACGGGCTTCAGCGTCGAGAGATCGGCGCTGTCGGGATCATCCAGACCGATCTGAACCGAGACCCCCTCTGTCTCGGTCTTGAGCCATAAGCCGATCCAGCCCTCCGCCGGCAGGGGGGTGTTGTTCGATGGGAAGGCCCCACCCGACGTATGCCTGAGCATCCAGGCGGGCGCTCGCCCCTGCTTCGTGATGCCGATCCGCTGCGATGCCTGCCCGGTGTGAGCTTCATCGAACACACGTTCGGCGGTAGCACTCTGGATCCCGAAGTTGCTGCCCGAGTACAAGGGCGAATAGTCGAACGGAGCCTCTGTTAACTCGAAATCGGCCAGCGTGATCCCGCCATCGCCTGGGTCTGTGCTCAACCGATCGACCGGCAGATCATCCAGCCACTCGCCCATGTACCGGAGGTGCTCAAGATGGGCATCGCCGTCGGCACCTTGTGCCCCCCAGACCGAGAAGTTGCCCGCCTCGGCTTTCCGGTAGAAGGACAGGGACCCAAGCCCCGTCTCCGAGGTCGGCGTGGGAACCGCTCCGACATACGCCATGAGGTCGTCCGCCGTCTCGGCCGTATTGGAGTAGGTAAACGTCTGGACCTGCGAGTGCGACACGATCATGGTCTTGTCGCCATTCGCCGCGGCCTGGGCGAACGCCCTGAAGTCGACCATCTGCGAATCGCGTGGCGTCTGATCCGATGAACTCGTGAAGGATGCGTACAGCGAGTCGGCCAGCAGCAGCCCGTCGATCCGCTGAAAGTAAGCCGGTTGCTTCAGGATCTCCCGCACGGCTCCGTACCCCGCACTGAACGACGACACCGACACCGCATCCCACGCCAGCTCCGTTGAGAACCCCGGCCGGGATGCCAGCGTCGTCCGCGCACTCTCCAGCAGATCGCCAAACAGTGCCGGATCGCTGAACGGTCCCGAGTACGCCGAAGAGAACCCGCTATAGGAAACGTTGACGATCACCGCATTCAACCCCGAGTGACCCGCGTTGCGGTTCACGGTGTCCGAAGCCCCATGAAAATGCACCAGCAGGTCCACCTCATCCCCGAGCACGTCCAGATCATCCGGAATGAAGAGCTGGTGGTTGGGCGAGGTGCCCAGCGTCAGCGTCGTCCCGGACACAGGCGGCAAGACCTGCCCCGACGCCGGCAGCACCCACAGCATCCAGCCAGCACAAAGAGCCCTCAATGTTCTGGAGCAAACATCACGCATGATCCCCAAAGCATGAACCATCCCCCGAGAACCGCAAGCCGAAAGTGAGCAGCTAAGGCCATTCATGCTTGATTGGTTCCGCCTGCGGGATAGGCCGGGGGGTAGGCGGCTGGGGGAGTGGAAGGGGCAGGTCTCAGAGACAAGTGCTGGCCGGAGCTACCAAAGCCGGCCAACGCGCTGATCATCCCGCTTCATCCGCCGCCACGCCTTCATCCAGCCGCGCGAAGTAGCACCGCTGCGGATCAACATGCCCGCCATGTGCCTTGAACCGTTCGACGTGATCGCCGATGCCGTCCGTTGCCCTTTGCGTCGAGCGGTACCGGATCCCGACCCGTTTGCCGTCTTCCTCGACCCATCCCAGAAAGATCACCGCATGCCCCGATCGTGTCCGCCAGAACTGGAGGAAGTCCCCGGCGACCGCCTCATCGGCACCGATCCGCTGGCCAACCCCCAGCTTCTCCATCGCGATCCCGGCCTGCACCTCACGCGTCTGCTCGTCTTCCACGGCGCCGTACCAGCGTCGCTGAAGCATCCGCAGGTCACGAACCGTCTTCCCCTCGAACAGGCCTCGCGCCTTCGCCACCTCAAACATCACGGCAAACGTGAAGCCCGAGCAGTACGTCCCCTCCGGCTGCTTCCGCAGCACCACCTCGCTCTCCCAGACCAGCTCACGCGGCGAACCTGTCGAGTTCTCCCACACATACCCGCCACCATCTTCGTAGCCATACGCCTCTGCAAGGACCGCAGCGTGAATGCCACCTTCACGGATGCTTGCTGCTTCTCCCGAATCAGCCTCCCCTGCGTCCGCCAGACCCGTGCCCGCCAATATCAGCAACAACACACCCACCAGGCAACCGTAGAGGCCCACGCGTATCGTGCGAGTATCTTCAATCAACATCCTTAATCTCCATGCAGAACACTTCGAAGACGCCTGTCATACCAACAGCTTAACGACACACACCAGGCAAGATTCACGGCGGAAGCCAGCACCATTAGTACACGTAAGGATTGTCCGACCGGGCTGCATGGTCAAACAAATCGCTTTCCGACTCGCTTGATAGGCAGGCTCACATCCATACATCCGTCGCCACCCAGCCGATGGCACGTCGCTAACAACCCCGTCGTCGTGATCGCTAAGCTCAACGCTCAGCCAACTTCAGGCACGACAACATAGCAGCGCAAAATCCGACGCAGAAGATGTCCGCAACGAGCAGAAACGACAAGAAAGCTGATCCTTCTCAGATTCCGCAGATCCCCGGAACTTCAGTTGATGGCATGAGTTATCAGCTAGATTCGGCTGATATCGAGATATGCCAAATCATCAGGAATGGGCCCGACAGGACTTGAACCTGTGCCTGCAAGTATCTGCTCAGACAAAGACTTAGAGCTGGATGATCATGGCTTTGCTGCAGAATCCAATGCAGAACAGCCCTGCAGGGAACTGCAGGCGGATCTCAGGCGGGTAGTGGACGCTTGGCGGGAGCTGCCTGAGGGTGTGCGGAAGGCGGTCCTAGCGATGGTTGAGGCGGGGCTGGAGAGGGAGGGTTAGAGGCGATGTTCTAACGTGCTGCTCAAGAGGCACCACACGTTCAATGAAGGATTCACCCAGAGCCCCCCATACCGGGGAGGGGGGGCAGGTATTGACTGGATGTATGGCCCAGCCTTTGAGTTCCGGGGTTAAGAACTTCTGTGACTGCACAGAACGACCAATGCTCACAGCGGACAGGAGATCATTCCTAGTGCTCTTCCAATTCTGATAGTGAGCTTTAAGTTGATCAGATTGAGGGCGGCAGGTCACTCCGGCCTGCGGGAGGACACTGGCTGCTGTATTCCAAGGAACACGGGGTGACCTGAGTGGTCGTGGATCTGCTCAGCATACGCTTCATTTATCCAGGGCTGTCAGCTACAATTTACCCACTGATTGGGGCTGTATTGGGCTTCTGATCTCTTGGTATTGGGAGACAGGGTGAAGGGCAAGCAAAGGCGATACGCTGGCATTGAAGCCATGAAGGCGTGGTTCGTGCGCGCTTTCGGGGCACTTGGCCCTTTGGCCTTTTCTGGGCCTCTTCCGGCTCGCCGAGCCCTTGAGTTGCTTGAGCAGCGGATTCTGCTGAGCGGCTCCCCTTGGGAGTTGGGGGTAAATGGACAGAGTGGGGAACAGGACAGCACCGCGGCTGTCGTGCATCGCTCAGTCTTCTACAACAACTCGTTTCATGATGAGTACGACGGTCAGGCCGGGGTGTCGGATGAAGCGGCGATAGCGGTAGACAAGCAGGCTCTCCTGCCCGGTAGCCGTGGCGATTACAGCCATATCAGCAGTTCGGTGGCAGGCCTCAATGGAGTCATGGTTGATGTCCAGGGGCTTGCTGATCCATCGGGGCTCAATGTCAGTGATTTCATCTTTCGTCATGGCAACAGCGACGACACCACGGACTGGTTGGCGGCCCCAGAGCCTTTCCAGATTCTGGTCCGGCCGGGAGCGGGATTGGACGGATCGGACCGCGTGCATCTTGTCTGGCAGGACAACAACCAGGATGCAGCGGTTGATCCGAACGAAGCCGTCTCAGGAGCATGGCTGGAAGTGCGTGTTGCGGCCAACGCGACGACCGGCCTGGCCGCAGAAGATGTCTTCTATTTTGGTCATGCTCCGGGTGAGACTGGCGACAGTCCATTGACGTTCACGGTCGATGCGAGCGATGAGCTCGCGGCGCGGCATGCGCCGACGGCTTCGGCGAGTGTCAACAACCCATACGACTTCAACCGTGATGGTGCGGTCGACGCGACTGATGAGTTGATTGCGCGTGAGTCGCAGACCACTTTCCTGAACAGGCTCGAAGCCATTACACCCGAGACGGTGATAGCGCAACCTGTCACGATTGATGTCGGTAGTTGGTTGACGCTCACGGGGACGCAGTTTGTCGCTGCGGGAGCAGGCGAGGGTGAGGGTGTCCTGACGATCAGCGATGCGACGGCGAGCTTCAAGGATCTCCCTGACGGTTTCGGTATTCCGGGCCTTGGTTCGCTCGAGTTGAGCCTGAGTAACGCGACAGGGTACGACGACAACGGTGACGGCCAGGTAGACGGTTTCGAGTTTTCGGGTTCGTTCAGCCTGGGTGATGTGAGTCTGGGGCTTGGCGGCGCGCCGCTGTTGACGTTGGAAGGTCTGACGCTGGGGGTCGAGGGGTTTGTGTTCCGGCCGGAGGCGGAGAGTGACCCGATCCAGACCGGTTCCATGACCTTTGACACGGCGGGTCTGAGCCTGCTCCCGGGCGGGCTCTCCGGCGTGCTGCCGGGTCTCGATACGGCTTCCGAGGCGGACAGCATCCCGATCCCGAATGTGGGGTCGATCGATGTATCGACCGGTGCGTTTGAGCTGGATGTGACGGTGCCTGCGGGGGTCAGTTCCTTCCTGATGCTTGGGGGCTACGTTCCGTTCGAGCTGACGCGTATCGAGGGCCAGTACACGCCGGGAGATGACGGGGTCATCGGCTTCACGCTGACAGGTGTTCCCCGTCCGCAGTTGCTGGTGGATCGGCTCTCTTCGCTATTGGGTGTGTCGACAGGGCTGACGATTGATCTTGAGGTCTATGATGCGGGCACGACGGGCTTCGTTCCGGTCGCCGCGGAGATACCGCTTCGTTTTGGTCTGTCTTATGCCGGAGAGACGCTCGGTTTGGCCGAGACCCCGCCGGTGCGGCTGCTGCTGGGGAATATCCAGGTTCCGTTGCCTGCGGGTGCTGGGACGCTCACGCTGCAGGGGTCGTTGACGCTGGGTGGTTTCGATGCTGCAGGTATCCCACAGGCCATGCCGGTGGAGCTTGGTGAACCACTGGCGGGCGAGCAGGTCTATCTCGAGTTGTCTGCGGTTTCATCCAGTGAGTTGGGCACTGTGACCGGTGCCCTGGGGGTGGGCGGGACCTTGACGATCGATAACGGGACGTTCTCCGTCGACCTTTCCGGGCAGGCATCGCTGGAGGCCTCGGATCTCTCGCTGCTTGGTGTCAGCGGGTCGGGCACGGTTCGGGTGAGCTTTGACTGGCCGCTTACGGTGGATGCCGATGCGCTGGCGTATTCCGGAGCGTTCGAGATCACAGCGATTCAGGCCGAGCGCTTTACGGTGGTGATCCCTGAGATTGCGACCCTGACGGTGGAGTCGGTGCTGTACCTGCCAACACCAGACCCTGAGGGCCTGATTGCGCGGGCGGCGGGTTTCACGCTTGAGTTCGAGGGTTTACTCGACGGGTTGGATGTGACGGCGGCTGTTAGCAGCGTCAATCTCTATGACGAGGATGGAGACGGGCTGACGATCGAGTCATTCGAGTTGTTCGGTGCCTCGTTAGCGCTCGGGGCATGGGATGTCTCGCTGGGTGGGACGACGATCGTTGATGCTGGTGCGGCCACGCTGGTCCTCGATCGGCTGAGCAATCGTCAGGGTCTGGTTGGTGGTGAGATCACGGTTGTTTCCGATGAGGTGACCCTCTTGCCCGACGGGCCTTTGTCAGTCTCAGTCAGTGATGACAACGCGAGCGACGATCTCTCTGCATTCCTGGCCACTCTCGACATGACGACCGGTGCGCTTGATCTTGAGGCTCGTGTCATCGCGGCCGAGATCGCTGGGGCTGTTGTACTGACGGCGACGTCGTCGGGGGTGACGCCTGCGGTGGCTTTTCGTCTTGACCGACAGGGTCAGCCTGACGACACGCTCATCGGTTTGGGGACGCTGACGGGCACACTTCCTGCGCTTGAGGTCACCGGTGCGATCCCAACGGCCGTGGCTAACGGTCTGGCGATTCGCTACGACGGGGGCGTCGAGTTGGCGTCGTTGGCTCTGTCGCTGCCAAGCGGCTGGGAGCGAGAACTCGGATTAACTCTGGTGCCGGTTACGCTGACGGATTTGGCGGCCACATTCGACGGCCTAGCCGATGGCACTGTGGACCTGGACACCTTCAAGCTTGATGCTACGTTTGAGATCGACACAACGGCTTTGGAGCAGGAACTTGGCGCGTTACTCGGCACGCCACCAACGATCAGTGTCCAGAGTTACGACGGATCAGGCGTTCTGACGGACCTCTCCAGTGGAGGGAAACTGAGTGGTACGCTCCTGGTGGATGGCGTCGATCTGAGACTGGCCGATGTTTCGGGTCTTCTGCTTGGTCTTCAGGACTTCAACCTTGATCTCCCGGCAGGACGATCGCTCTCGCTCGATGGGTCGTTGTTGCTGCCAGGTCTCGATGATCAGGGCGACCTGCTGGCGTTGCCGTCTGGACTGATTCCGGCGGGGTTACTCAGTCTCTCTCCTGTTCCCGAAGCGGTTCTCTCGGTGTCGGCGGTGGCTGATACGAGCAGCGGCCTCCTGGGTGGCGAGATCGTCGTGGGTGCGACCTTCACACCGGCTTCGGGAGAGGATCTGCTGCTGAGCTTCCGTGGCGAGGCCATGGTCGATGGCGATCTCACGTTTGTTGGTGGTGCGGCTTCCGGCAGTGTGACTGCGGGTTTCGAATGGGATCTCCTAATCGAGCATGTGCCTTCGGGAGTGCTGGCTCTTTCGGGCGCGCCTCAGCTGAACGGGCTTCTCTTCGACCAGCTTGTCTTTGAGATTGAGGGTCTGGCTCGACTGCGTATCCCAGATGCGGCGATCGACTTCTCGGGCGCAACGCTGCCGGTGGTCGCGACGGCCGACGGCGCGACGCTCGAGTTGCTGCTTGATGGGCTCGAGGGTGTCAGCGGGTCCGTCGACAACATCAGCCTCTATGACGAACTTGGGTCTGATGGGGTGATCGATGGTTTTTCTTTCGCCAATCTGACGCTCTCGAGTGTCGGCGATCTTGATCTAGGCCCAGAGTTCGATGGCACGAGTCTGTTCCGGCTCACGGATGCGACGATCCAGGTGCCCGAGTTCACGTACCGATCGGGGAGCTTGACCTCGGGTCTACCGGATGTGCTGTTCATGGCGGGGGGTACGGCGTTGAATCTGCCGGGTGTGGTGGTTCAGGCATCGGGTTTGTCGATCGCGCTGCGTCTGGATGACCGAAGCTTCGAGGCGACTGCGACCAGTGTCTCACTGGGTGTGGGGCCGGCCTTTGACTCGGGGTCGGCTGTTTTCGACCTGCGGCTCAACAACCCGACGTTCACGGTTGATGACGATCCGTTGACGGATCTCCTGACGCTGGTTTCGGCTTCGCTCGCGTTTGGTCCGGATGCCGGTCCATTGAGTGGCCTGCTGTTTGGTATCGAGGCCACGGCTGAGAACCAGAATCAGGCGGTTCGACTCAATCTCGTGAATGCCGATACGAATCCTGAGCTTCGGATTGGACTGGGTGAACTGGTGCTGACGAGTCAGGGGGATAGCCAGGGCATCCTGACGACCCTCGGACTCGGTGGTGTGCTGCCGTTGGATATCGACAGTCTCAGCCTGTCCTTCACTCGGTTGACGGAGGACGGGTATACCGATCTGGCCGGGTTCGATGTTGGCGTGGAGGGGGCGTTCGACTTCTCGGTGTTTGGTGACCTTCGGTTTATGCCTGCTGTGTCTGTTGGTCAGACTGCACTGGCTGGAGCGGCGACGGCAGAGAATGCCACTGACCTTGGCCAGAATCGATTCGGCTTCGATGTGGCCTTCGACTTCACGGGTGTGAACCCGTTCCCGGTGATCCCGATCGTTCAGGATTTGGTGGTTGGTCTCAGCGGGCTCGAGTTCGGTGGGTTCGGCTTTGAGGGTGAGTTGAGAGTTGCGGGGTACCGTCTGGACGAGAACGCGGATCTGATTCTGCTCGGCTATGGCGTCGATGCCAGCGGTCAGACCGTGCTCTACGATCTCGGGGAGGATGCCGACCCGAATGAGGAAGGTATTCAGCCGGCGGATCAGATTCTTGCTTCACTCGAGGTGTCGACGGACAATCCGAGCGGGTCGGGGGCGGGTGTCGACTTCACGTTCAACGGTCTCTCGGCGGAGCTGAAGGGTTCGTTGATTCTCGATGGTGGGTCGTACGACCTGAATCTTACTGGTGGGGTGCAACTCGACGGTACGGTTGGTTTCGGCAACTTCATTGTCCTTGACAGCCTGGGGCTTAACGGTTTCCTCAACCTCAGTCTGGCCGAGGATTTCTCCGGGGGCTCGTTCGAGGTCGGTCTGCTGTCGATTTCGACCGAAGGACTCACGATCGGGCTTGGCACGTATTTCGAGGCGACGGCTGGTGGCGCTGGTGAAGACCCGCTGCTGCTGAATCTCTCGAATGATGAGTCGATCCCGCTGATCGAGAATCTGTCGGTTCGTCTCGCTTCACCAGCGATCGGTCTGTACGGGACAGTCGACGATCTGGATCTATTTGCGGGGGCTCTGCCGGACTTCAGTCTGCTGTCGTCGGTGACGATCGGTGTCGAGGAAGGCTCGATGCTCGATACGTTGCAGGACTGGTTCCTGCCGATGCAGACCAACGAGATCAGCCTCGATTTTCTAACTGGTTTCTTTGCGACGGCGGAAGCGGACAGCGCGGGTGATCCGCCGATCATCGGTATTGCCGATCCGACGGCTGTCAAGCTTCTTACGGATGGCTCGATCGGCTTACCAGGTTTTCTTGGTGATGCGCTGGGTGACGTCGGGCTTGAGGCGAATGTGGCCTACGCCGGTGTCGGGTTCGACGTGGCAAAGCTCACCGAACTGGCTGAGACGTTCCTGGCCTGGGCGGGTGAGCTGGGTGGTCAGCCGTTCGATGCGTTCATCTCCGGGGCCACGCCGGAAGAGATTCAGGCTGCTTTTGCCGCCGCGCTGTTGCAGGCGCAAACGCAGGGTCTGCCCTTCGGTATTCTCGAGCTCGGTGAGGTCGTCAATCTCGATGACCTCAACGCACTTGGGCTGTCGATCGGGCTTGAGTTGGGTGATGGCTTTGCGGCCAGCGGGGCCTTCACGGTCGGTCGAGCGGATGCCAACGAGCAGACTGATTCCGATGTTGATGACATCTATTACCTGGCGATCTCCGGCGCGTTGCGTATTGCGAGTTATGGCGGAGGTGGGACCGTCATCCTGACGACGGCCGGTCCCATCGCGGCGACGGTGGATTTCGGTGTGCCGATTCCGTTGGGTCCATCGACGCTGACCCTCGGTGGTGGTGGGACGATCGTGTTCGGTCAGGATCTTCTCCAGGGTGTTGAAACGTCTCAGCCCACGATCAACCCTGCTGATATTCCGTCGCCTGCTGATTGGGATCTGACGGAGATCGCGACGATCGAGGGGATCCTTGGTCAGTTGTGGAATGGCAGTGGGCTGGATCCGATCTGGAGTCTGCCGGCGACTCTCGCGTTGCGAGGAGAGCTGACGAGTCTGGCTGTGCTCGGGCTGGTATCTGTCACAGGTGAATTCGCGGCGACGTTTCCTTCGCTTGATCAACTTCAGGGCGGTCAGGGGCTGTCGCTGCTGGGTACCGGTGACCTGCGCGCTCTTGGGCTGCCGTTTGCGACGGCGGGTGTTCTTGTCGATGCCCGTGATGTCCTGAACCCGACCTTCAGTTTCGGCCTGTCGGTCCCGCCGGCGGACAACCCGTTGGCCTTCCTCTTTCCGGGTCGTGCCGAGCTTGCCGGCACGCTTCGTACGGACGGGATGATTGAGGCCTGGTTCATCGGTCTTCGTACCGTGCTCGATGGTGCGCTTGCGGGGACGAACAGCGAACTGGCAGGGCTGCTGGACGAGATCGCAAGGGGTCTTGAAGCCGATCGGTTGGCCGGCCGAGAGAACGACCTGATCACTCTGCTCGATCTCTCGGTGGCAGCTCCGATTACCGGCTCGGGTCTGGGTACTGCACTGGTCGGCGTTCTGTCGTCGCTGACGGATTCGGCTCCGGTGTTCATCGATCCTCAGGCGATGACCGACCCATGGACGGTGGCCGGCCTGGCGGTTACCGCGTTCTGGCGGGAAGCGCAGCAGGTTCTGTCCACACCCGAAGTGTTTGCCCGAGCATTGGGCGATGCATTCGGTGCGGCCTTTGCTGGCGCATTGGCCAGTGGTGATCAGGCTTTGATCGATGCTTACCAGGCTTTCAACCCGGCGTTCGCCTTGTCGGGTGCGATCCAGCCTTCGCTGCTCGGTTTCCCGATCGGTGACCCGACCAATGAGGTCGATCTGATCCTGAACAAGAACCAGATCACGCTGGATCTCGAGACGACGAACGTCATCCAGAAACTCAATGCGATCTTCGCAACCAGTGGCATCACCGATCAACTGCAGATCGGGTTTACGGCTCAGCTACCGGGGACGTTGATCGACGTGCTGGTTGATCCATCCTCGACCGAGTCGCAGATTGCTGCAGCCTTCGGTGATGCCCTCAATCCTTTCACCGGGTGGGAGGCACGATTGGCGGGGACGCTGGGCTTCCAAGGCTTCGATCTCGCGCGGATCAGTGGGATCGTATTCGGCCCACAAGACACGGACCCTAACGGTCAGGCGATTGGTGGGACGCTCTTCGCCGAAGGGGTCTACAACTTCGGGTATGCCGATGGATTCGACTTCGCGGGGAGCAATACCGAACTGCCGACCGGGCAGGATGACAAGATCCCGGTCTACCTGCAGAGTCGGTACGACGATATGACGGCCTACGGCGGGCTGCTGTTGACCGGTGAGTTGATGATCCCTGATCTGTTGCGTGACCCTGCGACCGTGATCAGTGCGCTGGGCAGTCTGACTGCGGATGTCGGCGATGATCTCAGCGGGCCGTGGTCGCAGATTGCTGGGCTTACCGGGATCGATCTCTCTGATTTTGATGCGCTCATCGCCACGGGCGCAAGCGGTATCGAGGTTGTGACCATCCTCGCCGACTACCTGACGGGCGTGGTCGAGTTACTCACCGATAATGCGCCGCTGGGTACTTTGCAACTCTACGCGCCGAGTCCGGCGACCTTGGTCGATAGTTACACGAGTTACCTGATCCCGGCGCTGGTGGGTCCGCTTGACGGTTCGGGTGAGGTGATCCTTGCTGACCGCATACCGGGGACTGACGGCCAGGGTCATCCGGCTTTCCAACCCGCGCAACCTGTGAACGGTCAGTTCGGCCTGCGGTTTGCCGACCTGAATGGCAATCGTTTCTACGACCCGCGTATCGATGTGCTGATCGATGACTCGCAAGCGTGGTCTGATCATATCCCGCAGGGCTCGAGTGTTGGCAACCTAGCATTTGGTGTCGAAGATGCGTTGGTCTCGTCGTCGCTGCTGGTTGGTGCGGATGTCTACCTGCTCGCTGACGTGGCGGAGGATCTGGGTAACGGCCTCCTCGACCCGGCGAGGCTCTCGGGTTTCGATCCTGGAGTTTCGGCCGGCTTCATCGATACGAATCGTGATGGTCGGCTCGATTGGTCGGCTGATCCTGCGACGGGCGTGATCAATTTCCTCGAGCCACTGATCGATGCGGCCACGGGTGCTGATTTGGTCGGTCTGGCGGCCTTGCCGGGATTGGTTGTGTTCCGCGACGAGCAGGCTCTGGTGCCTGGGCGGTCAGCCGATGGTTACACGGCTCCTTCGCCCTCTGCCGCCGGTGATCCGCTGCTCGGCCTCAACGAGGGTTTCGCTGACACGAACGGCAATGGTCGGTTCGATCTGGGCGTGGATGTTCTCTACGACCTCAACGGCAACGGGCTGCCGGATGGTGAGCTCTTCCTGGATGTCGATCTCAATGGACGTCAGACCCGACCCGATCCATTTCAGGATGTCAACGGCAACGGTGTTCGGGATGTCTCTGAGAGCCTGACTGAGAGTTTCACCGACCTCGATGGCAATGGGGCCTATGACACGGGCGATCCTGTGCTCGATCTAGGCAATGGTCTGTACGATCCGCCGGCCAGTCCGGTGTTCAGCTTTGATGACGCGACGACCCAGACGCAAGAGCTTCTGGCCGCGGCCTATCTGGATGGTTTTGTTGATCTGACCCTTCTGGGGCTTGACCTGGGCAAGGCTCGGCTGAGAGCTGGTGCTTCTGGCTTGGTCGCCGAGGCGTCGTCCGGACCTTATGGCGTGGATCTGACGGCAACCTTCGGCTTCAATCAGGTCAACGCCGGTGAGTTGATCGGTGGGCTTGTGGGTAACCCGCTGACCGAGTTGTCTGGGGGTAAGACGCTGCTCGAGGCGCTGCTGCCGGCGTCGGTCGAGAACCAGGCCGATGCGTTCCTACTCGGTCTGATCGACGAGGCTAGTGCTTTCAGCTTCCCGGTTCCGGTGTTTGCGATTGACACCGGCTTTGATTTGTCGGCGGTCCAGGCGTGGCTGGCGCGTACTGTGGGCCCAGTGGCCAATGATCTGTTCATCTTTACGGATAGTGCCGGGAATCCGGAACCTATCGGAGCAACGACTCGGGTTGAGTTGTTCAGCCCACTCTTCAATGACAGCCCACCGGCTCACCCAACGGATGTGCTTGCCGACCCGCGTTATGTTCAGCCGCCACTGCGGCAGCTCGACGATATCCAGCATTCGGGTGGCGGTCGGCTCTCGGCTACGCTGAATCTGCCCGGTTTTGCAGAGGGCGTGGTGGGGGTGTTCGAATCGCAGTTCCCAGATTCTCCAGACGATCTGTTCCAGCCCGACTTCGCCTTCTTGGCCAGCGCCGATCGTTTAGCGATCCCGCAGCTTGGGGAAGATGTGATCCGAGCCGAGGATCTGCGGCTGAGCCTGGTCAAGGACTCCAGCCTCGGCGGGCTGAACAGCGAACTGATTGTCTCTGGTTCAGTCGGCGTGCTTGAGGGTCTCGGCGGCGGGCTTTCGGCAGGTCTCTCGGGCCAACTGGCGATTGACGCGAATGCCGGGCTCTACGGTGCCCTTCTGCTGGAGCTCGACACGGGCTCGCTCTCGTTCGGTAGTGCTGGCATCGTGACGCTTGGGGCCAATGCCGACGCTAGGCTGCTAGTGAACACGACCGGCAGCGATCGAACCATCATGCTGAGCACGCCGGGTGGCGTGGTGAATGTAGACGTCGAGGCTAACTCCGGCGCACTTTGGGTCGACGGTGTGCTCAACCTCGGGACGCTGACGCTGGACGGGACCTTCCTGGTCCGAGACAACGCTGAGGGCCTCGTGCTCTATGGCGATGGGAATCTGCGTGACAACGCATTGGCTTACCTGCTCGGGCCTGATTTCCAGAGCGGTATCGACGTGACCTTTGCCGGTGGGATTCAGCGAGCAACGATTACCGAGCTGGTGGATTTTGGAGGCTTCCAACTCCCGTTGGTTCGTAGTGACGGTGTCTACGGCGGCTTTGTCTTCGATACCAATACTTCGCTGGCGATCGCTTCCGGCGGGACCACGCTGTCGGTTGGTTTCAACTCCAGTTCCAGCTCCAAGGTTCTCGACTTCACGCCGACCGGCTTGCCTTCTGGTGAGGTCATTCCGCCGGTGTTCATCCCCTCGAGCCTCCAGAGTCTGCTAACGATCGATGCCAACAGCCTTCGCCTCTTTGCTCGTGGGGACCTGGCACTCGACGGGCTGGTCTACGACCTTGGACTCAACGGGCTCTTCGCGACGCAGATCGCACTGACCGGTGACGGTTTCGAACTTGATCTATTCGCGGACGCCACCGCTGATCTCGGCTTCTTTGGCTCGGCCGCAGTCTCGGCCTGGCTCGAACTCGGCGGGTCGGTCTTCAATCCGACGGCTGCCGGTCACTTCGCGGTCAAGGCATCACGACTGGGGATCAACAATCTTGTCGAGATCAGAGGCGAGGCCTTCTTTACTTTCAACAGTGGTCGTTTCGTGGACGTGCCGAGCTTTGTCAGTGGCCTGGTACCGGATATCGAGGTGTCTTCGGGGACCTACGTTGAGCTCGGTCTGCGGAACGCACGAGTCGATCTGTTCAACGATTCGATTGCTGTGGGCGGGACGGGCGCGATCGGGCTGTCTGACAGCAGCGGTCTCACTGTCTCGGGCGCCCTGGCTATCGAGGTTATGTTGCCGAGCGAGGTGACTGATCCGTTCGACGGCCTGGTGCCCGACACGATCAGCTATGGCGGTTCGTTACCTTCTGCGACGACGGGTTCGCTGGCGGGTCAGTCGGGCACGCAGTCCATGACCCTCGATCTCGGCACGAACGGTGTCATCACACTGAGCCGGCAGACCAACGGGGTGCTCGATATCTACGGCTATCTGGCATACGCGGCCTCCGCCAATCTCTTCAGTGGGCTGTTCTCGGCCAGCGGGACCGCTGATCTCAGGATCAACACGACCGCATCGGGCCGGATCGTTGATGGCAACTTTGTGTCAGGCAACAGCTTCGAGCTTGATCTCGACGGATCGATGCTCATCGATCCGGGTCTTGGCGGTGACACCAATGTCAATCTGGCTGGCTCGATCAATTTCCGTGCTGTCGGTACCAACCTCGATCTTACCGGTAGCGCCGATCTCACCGCTACGGTCCTAGGTAATGCGCTCTTCGGTGGGGCGGCAACCCTCGATATCAATGTGGTCAATGGCAGCCTGCTGGAGGCGCGTTTCACCACGACCTTCGAGCTCGCGGGCTTCGCTCCGGTCTTTGGCGTGGCCGAACTGACGCCCTCTGGTTGCCTCGACCTGCCGGGCTTGCTGCCCGACGGATGCGCGACGCTTGAGATCGTGTTCCCTGATTCGAGCTTTGGTGAGGCGGCGGGCGTTGTCGAGGTCGATGTATTCCTGACGGATCCGGTTCCCCTCGACTCCCGAGTTATCCTGAATCTGTCAGAGTCCGACCCGGACGTCACCCTTCTCGAACCTGTCGTCATCATCAACGCAGGTGAATCCAGTGCCAAGGTGTCCGTCCGTATCGAGGAGGACACTCTGATCGAGCCGAACGATGGGGCCTTTATCACGATCACCTCGGCGACTCTGGATTATCTCTTCTCGATCTTTGATGAGACGCTCACGGGTGATCTGACGAGTTTTCTTGAAGTCATCGATAACGACACCCCGCATCTGGTGTTTGTCGAGGGCTTTGCGGCTGGTGTTGATCCTGATGGTTCGGGTGGTAATGGGACATCTGCTCGGTTTGAGTTCAAGATCACCAACGAATTCGGCGTCGATTCATCGGTGACCGAAGCGGTTACCGTGGACTACATCGTCAAGACGAGCCAGTCCACGGCTACGCTTGGATCCGACTTCACGGCTCCGTCCGGTCGGGTGACTATCCCGGCGAACACGCATAACGTCATCGTTTCCGTTCCTGTGCTCAACGACAACCTGATCGAGGGCAATGAGACCATCACCCTTGAGATCACCGGTCTGTCGGGTGCCAACAACGTTGATGTAGACCTCGACCGGACCGGAACGGCGACCATCATTGATCAGGATACGGCTGAGGTCTCCATCGCTGTCATCGACGACAGCGCAACGGAAGGGCTCGTCAACCAGAGTGGACTTCCACGGCCCGATCCGGCCTCCTTCCTTATATCACTTTCGCGTGTTTCTTCAAGCAGCACGACGATCAGCCTGAGCAACAGCCCCCCGATACTCTTCAATATCTACGACCAGGCAATCCCCGGATCGGATTTCACGCATAGCGCGACCGTGACAATCCCTGCAGGTTCGACGACGGCGACGGTTGTGGTGGGGATAGTTGATGACCGTGTCACGGAAGAAGTTGAGATCGGTTACCTCCAGATTGATGGCATCACCTCGGGCAACAGCAAGATCTCCATCGCTCAGACGCCCTACGCCTTCATCGGCACCACGGCACTGCTGACCAATGATTTCGGTTCGTTCCTGATCAACGATAACGACACGCTGATCTTCCCCTTCCCACCTCCGCCAGATGGCGATACCGAGGCTGAGCAAGTCGCATGGACAGCGGCGGAAAGCGAAGTCGTGGCTCATTTCTGGTCAGAGTCTCGTACTGCAGACCGTGAGGCTCAGGTCGCCGAAGTACTCCGGCCTGGCTTTGGGCTGTCACCAGCCTTCGGTCTGTTTGATGACGACATCATGGGCCCGCTCGATCGCTGGCGCGAAGCGAATGTGAGGCTCTTTGAGCGGTTCGAGCAGCTTCTTGTCCAGGAGGTGGCACCATGATCAGGCGCCATGTTCTCGCCTTTTTCCTGCTGGGCACTTTGACGGCTGTTGCTGCCGAAGCCGCGATTGTTTTGAGAGGCAGCAGTGAGGTCGATCGTCTCGGGACCTTTACGTTGCTGGAGGATACGCCGGAGCAGATCATCGAAATCTATGCCAGCAGCGATGCCGAGCCGGTTCAGGGCTTGAACCTGAATGTCCAGATCGGTGACGGAGGTCCTGAGGCAGGAGGCATCGATGGGCCCTCCATCACGACGGTCGATCTTTTCACCGGCACCATCTTTGAATGGAACAATACTGGCTTGGGTTCGGCCAGCGGTGTCCTTATCCCTCAGATTGCGTTCTATTCGACAACGACGGCTTCGGGTACGGTCCCGGCTGATGGTCTGCTGGCCAGGATCACGATCGATACGACCGGTTTTTTCAGCGACGATGGCCCGTTCGATCTGGTTCTTTCGCAGACTCTGAATAATCCAACCAACTTTGGTCCTGTCACGCCGACGATCATTGATGGTTTCATCGAACTAACCGGCTCACTGATCACGGGTGACTTCAACAGCAGCGGAGCGCTGGATGCTGGTGACCTGGCCAGTCTCTACGACAACTTGGGTAATCCGGACTTCGATCTCACGGGTGACCAGCAGACAGACAGCGAGGATGTGCAGGCCTGGGTTGAAAGACTCTTCGGCACGCGACTGGGTGACAGCAACCTCGATGGACGCGTTGACCTCATCGATCTTTCGGCGGTAGCCTCGGGCTTTGGCGAATCCGTCAATGGCTATGAGCTTGGCGACTTCAACGCTGACAGGATGATCGACCTGATCGATCTCTCCCTGCTTGCGGAGTCATTCGGTTTCGATGCTGCAGAAGTTATGCCCGGTGATCTCGACCGTGATGGTCGGCTGGATGCATTTGACATCGAGATCCTCTACGAGAACCTTGGCGACCCGGCCTTCGACCTGGACGGTGATGGCGCGAGCACTGCTTCTGATCTGGCCTTCTGGACCGTCGATCTGTTCGGCTCGCGCCTGGGCGACAGCAATCTGGACTCCGTCGTGGACCTGATTGATCTGTCGACCCTGGCCTCGAACTTCGGTCTGACGGCTGATGCCTATGCGGATGCCGACTTTAATGGCGATCGCCTGGTTGATCTCATCGATCTGAGTTTGTTGGCTTCGAGCTTTGGTGCTCCTGCTGCCCCCGTTCCAGAGCCATCCGCTCTAAATCTCTTGTTTCTGTGCTTCCTTCGTTCTGGGCTCCGCCGGTGATCACAATCCCCGTAGAGCATGGCAGTAAAACAGGTTAGCGCCAGTAGGGCTATGCTGGGATGCCGCATACGGATACCGATGTAGCTGCCATAACTGTTCCCTGGAACAAGGCCTCTTATGATGCCCGACAATTTCCCCACCGTCTCCTTACAACCACCAACCGGATAAGCCATGCAACTGAGTCGGGTCTCTAATCGACCTTAAGTCTGTTCATTGACCTTTGCCTTACCAACAGCAATGCCAACAAGCTTGCCGCTAATGCCGGTTCGGGGACACTACGTGTGAAGCCAAAGTTACTTGCCAGCAAGGATAGATCGATGAGGTCGATGCTGCCGTCGCTGTTGGCGTCGCCTTGTTGATAGGTCGCTGAGTGGTTCAACCCAAAGTTCAAGGCAAGCAGGCTGAGATCCTGCATGTTGACGGTCCCTGAGAGATCGAAGTCGCCGAGTTTGCTGCTGAAGAGTTCCTCGACCCAGAAAGCGAGGTCTTCTTCCCTGGTGACCCAGGCATCGCCATCGGCGTCGAAGAAGAGGTTTCGGTCGTTCTCGTTCGTGAGCAAGAGCGTCAGGTCTTCATCATCGAGCTGGCCGTTATTGTTGTAGTCACCCGTGATTTGAGGCATGAGGATGAGGCGGATGCTCGACCTGGGATCGACGTAGTCCTGGCCATCGAGCCGCTCGCTATACAGATCGAGGATGAAGGGGGTGTCATCTGCCAGCAGGGCGGTGAGCTGCTGATTCCGCTGCTGGACGTCATGGGGTTCTCCGACGACGAGACCGGGTATGGGTTGGTCATCGAGCTTGAACTCACTGCCGTAGAGGGTGAGGTCGGGCGTTCGCCCGGTAGCGGCGTAGCGTCGGGCGTAGGTCTCTGCATCGAAGATCATGTTCACATCAAAGCCGCCACCGGAAATGTGGGTCTCGAGGCCGAAAGCGAGGTCGTCAGAGCTTGAGGAAAGCGGCGCTAGGCGGCCACCTGAGATCTGGGTGATCACGCTATCGAGTGCGTGGTCTGAACTGGATCGTAGGGTGCCCCCTGATACTGCGATTCTGACTTCATCCTCGTGGTAGAACGGAACCGCTGTATGGCTTAATCCAAGCGTTCCCCCGGCAAGCGTGATGTTGGTTGGCATGAATAAGTCCACCCTCCCAACACTGCCACCATCGATGATGATGCTGGATGGCTCTTGGGAGTGAATTCTGTTTAGATCGAATCTCTGCGTGTCAAAGCCAAAGCCTGCGAAAAACTCCTGCCGTAGCCTGTGAACGACTCCAGATTTGACATGAATGGTGCCGCCGGGCGTCTGTTCGAGAAGGTCCACCTGGCCCCCATCGACGGTCACTTTCCCCCCGATCGATGCACGAATCCCGTCCCATGCTTGTCCGCCTCTGAGTTCGAGGTGACTGCCGTGCGTGACATCGACCGAACGCCTGAGTACACCTGAGTTCATGACCAAATGACTATTCGCGTACAGATCCAGAAACTCCCAGATCTCTCCTCCGTTCAGTTCTGCGTAGGCGTCGATCAGCTGGAGGCCTTGAGCGGCCTGGGAGCCTTCGTTGAGGTAGAGCTCTCCGCCATAGACCACATGATTCCGGGGCAGGATGCCCCCTGCGTTGAGCGTGATCTTTTGCCCGGGGAGCGTGGTTTGCTGCGAGACAAGGCCGCTGGCCTGAGTCGCCGTAGGCTGCCAACTATCCACCTCTACCACACACAACTCAAGTGTTCTGATGCTCAGATTCGTGAAAAAGACGTGCTCCCACACAAGTGTTGCACTGTATTCTCGCTCTCTGCTATCGAAGGCAAAGGCGGTCTGATTCTGCAGAAGCCCGGTAAAGACTCTGCGTGGGATAGGGTGCGAGTCGCTCTCAACGGCTCCAGCGAAATGACGCGTCCCAATTTTTATAGGTTCGAAGATCTGGCTATCACCTGGCTGATCCAAGCCCGGAATGGGCGCTCCATTGATACGGAAGTCAGTGCCATAAATGATGGCATGCGGAGTGGCAATATCATCTCCAAACGTGCCACCTCTAATGAAAAGCGGATTGCCCCCATAGACGCTATCAAAGTAGCCATCTTCGATCACAAAGGGCTCTTGATTACTGACTTCCAGATATCGGATTGGACCGCCGGGTCCATGTGGACGGCCTTCTATCACCGTGGCGTACGAGGATGAGACGAGGGCGCTGGTTACAAGAAGACCTAGAAAAATATGTAGACGCATGAGGACCCCTTCTCTTGGTTTATCGTGCAAGAGGCCGTCTAAGCGGAAAAGAAAATAGCAGGGCAGGCTTGGGCTGAGGTGTTCCGAGGGCGATAGGTGGGCTGGCTAGGTTCGACTTGATCGATGACACATGCATGAATCTGAGGAGTTGTATGTAACTTACGCATCAGACAAGTCGAGTTTATTGATGTCCCAGAAGGCAGGGGGGGGTAGCCCGCTTGGAAGGTGGTCGCTCAGTCGTACAAGTGCCATATTTGCACGGGACTTATGGCAGCTCCATATCCACCCCTACCAGATTCCCCACCAATCGATCGCAGGATGGAGAAATCCAGCGGTTGATCGACGCCTAGGCTGATCTGCCTCAAGGTGTGCGTGAGGCAGTGCTAGTGATGGTAGAAGCAAGGTTGAAGTAGGCGGCTTCGTTCACTCTCTAGGGCGAGGCTTGCAGGCCACCGGATACCCCCCCCACCGTGGGGCACCCCACCCTGTTGATTAGTTCATGCCCCAGCCTTCGAGCCTTAGGTTGTGAGAGACTCAGGGTTAAAGCTACGTACGAACTCTAAATCAAGCTGTCCGGCGTCTACAACCCATAACAGGCAGCCCAGTAAGCATCGCAATGATTAGTGCTGAAGGCTCAGGGACGGTGCCATCGAAGCCAAAGTTGGAGGCGAGTATCGATAGATCGATTAAGTCAACAGATCTATCAGCATTAAAGTCGCCATGGCTGTTACTAATCACGGACTGTCCAAAATTCGAAGCGAGTACAGAGAGGTCGATGAGGTCGACGATCCGATCGAGGTTGGCATCGCCGGGCTTGGATCCGAAGAGATTGGACACCCATTCGATTGCATCATCGCTGTCGATCAAGCCGTCATTGGTTAGGTCGAGATCTGCATTACCATCCTCAATAGCGGCAAAGAGCAGGTCTAGATCAGCGACATCCAGTGCGCCCGATCCGTCGAGGTCACCGCTCAATGAAGGCCCAAGGCGGATGCTGAAGTGATTCCAGTAAACATCATCCTGAATCGGTCCACTAGGGGCATCGAACTGATAGAGAGCAAAAGACTCGATCGCGCCCGAGCTGGCAAGCAATCGCTCAGTAAAGGTGAAAGAGCTAGGGGAGTAGTCTCGTTGCTCTTGGTAGCTCCACAGTGTGAGGTTGTACGAGTCGGCATCAAGGAGTTCGATCTCGGCCGAGAGGCCGAATGGGGTAATAGGCACGCCTGTGTCGAAGAGACCGTCACCGTCGATGATCTGATACGTCGATGAGAGACCATCGATGAAGAGCCGGAATCTGGTACTGTTGCTGAAGTCGTCAGGGCTCTGTGCTTGGGTTGTGCTGCGGAGGGTCAGCCCGACCTCACCGGTCACGAGCCCGTGCTCGAGGGTAAGGCGGAAGCTATCCCCGTACCCGTCTAGAGGCTGGTCGAAGTTCCTGAAAGCGGTGGCCTTTTCGACCCCCGAGCCCTTGTTAGCGAAGCTGGCAAGGGTCCTTCCTGTCGAGGCATCACCCGACCCGGTGTTGTCGAGCCCGGAGGGGTCTTCAGGACTGAAGAAGCCAGCGAAACCTCCACTGGTGGCCGAGGCGCGGAGTGTCCATGGGCCGAATCCCAGGCCACCATCTGTGCCGTTGTCCCAGTTAGAGCCGTAGGCAGTCTCACCCGCGTGGTCGTACCCGGCGGTGGCGTCTCCTTCGGCCACGAGCATCGTCCAGATCTTGAGGCTGGGGACGTCGGCTTGAACGAAGCCGTTAGGTGCTTGTGTGAAGGCAAGGTCCTCAGGCAAGCCAACCATCGAATCGGGAGAGGCTGTCCAGAAGTGGTTGAGAGTCCGTTGAGTGTGGAACTCGATGCGGACGTTGGTCTGTTCGGAGGGTTCGGTCTGGGTGGCGTTGGTATCACGCCAGTTCATGTGAGTGGCATCGACGAAGTTGATGAGGTGGAAGATCTCCCTATCGCCGACAGTCTTGCTGACCGTAGCGATACTTCCTTGCTGGGCCGGCCAGTTATTGAGGGGGTGTGTTGGTGAGGAGACTGTGTGGGTACCGAAGGAGCCTCCGTCGCGCAGAAGGTTCTGATAGCCAACTAGGAAGTCATAGTAGTGGACGAGGCGATCTTGAAGCTCGCTGGTCTGAGCGAGGGTATTGTTGGGGAAGTACTCCTTGCTGAGCATGTGTTCGCCCAGCTCGATATGCGCGCCGCCAAAAGCAAAGATAACGGCGTCGGTCATCAGCACAGCGGGGGTGTTGAAGGTGCCGGGGTTGTCGGCATGGTTGTAGTTCATGTAAGCGGCGAGTACGGAGTTGAGCTGGCCGTTGGAGGCTGCATGATTCTGCATAAGGATGGCAGCTAGGTCGTTGTATTGTTCGTTGGGCTGCCAGACCTCGGTATAAAGAAAGTCAACTGGAGCATTGGCAATATCAGTCTGACCGTACTGGTTGACGGCATTAGCTACGTAGCGCAGATCGGAGAGGGCAGGTGTCGACTTCATGGACGAGACGAAGTTGCCGGTGGCCGGCGCCAGGTCGATGGGGCGTCCATTGGCGGCATAGACCTGACCGCGGTCACCGAGCTGGTCCACGTGCCAGCCGTCAAAGCCGAAGGCCTGGATGGCATCTGCAGTGGTCGTTGCGATGTACTCGCGCCAGGCGGCGTTGTAGGGATCTACGAGTGTGACATCGCTCTTCCATCCTGACGGCAGGGGGTGAATGTCCTGAGTCGTCTGACTCGGGTCGCGGTACAAGAACCAATCAGGCGAGACGCCATCGGCGACGGCATCTGCGTCTTCGTTCGCTCCGTAGAGCAGGTTGTAGGACATCGCCATCATGTTGCGTTCTTGTGCGCGCGTGACGTATCCCTCGACGGTGTTGGCGTAGTGGCGTCGGTTGGCGATGTCGCGCCATGAGAAGTCGGGGTTCTCGGGGGTGCCCTCAAGCGGTTTGTGATGGGTGCTCTTCCAGTCGTAGAACTGCAGGCCGTTGATGTGGTGGCGGGTCAGTTGATCGATCACCTCATCCATGCGGGAGGCCGACAGGAAGCCGAAGTCGGAGATGAAACCATAGCGTGGGAACTTAGCCCAGTCGGATGAGACATCGACGGCGATGGCCTCGCGATCGAGGACGGTCGAGCCGTCTAGCAGCCTGATATCGACGGTGTAACCTCGGTAGTCGGTCTCTGGCGGCTGCCAGAGCCAGCTGGTGGCGGTGCCTTGGCCGACAATGATCTGCTCGGTCGCGATCACCTCGGAGAGCGAGCGGTAGGTCACCTCCAGGGTCATTCCTGCTGAGGGGTTGGCGACCTCGAGGCTCAGGTCGACCGGTTGGCCGGGATTATGGCGACCATGACCGGCGCGCACGTTCTCGAGCGTCTGCGCTGCTGCGGGCTCGATAACACCGAGCAGTAGACAGCCCAAGAGAGTGCACGCTCGGGAGTACAAACAGACAACCTTTCGCAAGCGTGACCACCTCTCAGGACTAAGTCGTGGCGGGCGTTCTCACGCCAGCCGCGATGTCAGGACATACGATTCAGCGATTTCGCCTGCCGAGCAGACACCCAAGTCCAAGAGCGCCGATACCAAGAGCACTAGGAGTGGGGACGAGAGTGACAGAGAAGTTATTGTAGTAGATTGCATCCTCACCAAAGGATCCTTGGCTGCCGCTGTAGAGTTTGATACTTCTAGCGCGACCGGTATAGGTGCCAGAATCAACGTCATTGATGCCACCGGAACGCGTAACCGTCCAAGTGCCACCGGCTAGGGAAGTCTGGACGAACTCGAGTGAGAAAACGGTGTCGTTGCTGTAGGCATTGCCGAGGCTGCCGTTACCCGATGTGGCCTGGCTAACGGTGTAGTCGTCACCACCAATGTTGAGGTTGAAGACGGTGGCGTCGCTGCTGTCACGCAGATCCATGCCCTTAAAACCACCACGGAAATTGACGGCCATGTCCATCGAGAAGACCTGGCCAGCATCGAGACCGTCAGGATCTAGGAAGCGGAAGATATCGACAAAGTTGCCTGAAGTATCGTGGATCTTGAAGGCTTTGCCATCGGAATCAATGGCACCGGTCCCGCCACCGACGCCGAGAGAACTGGAGATATCGACGTTGACGCCAGTCACCGCTCCTCCTCCAAAGACCCAGGCTCCCATACCTGGTCCCCCACCGGTGTTGCCATCGTCGAAGTTATCCCAGCCGTCGATGTAAGCAGCTGCGCTCGCATCATCAAAGCCGATATCTGCTGCGTTGGCTTGGCCCGCCATGATGGCCAGTCCACTTATTAGTCCGAGTGTCAGAATCTTGTCGTTCATGTTCTTCTCCTCCAGTATGAATCGAGTGTTTGGGGTGAAATTGATCATCACTTGTTTCAAGTGAACTAGACGGTAGTCATCAGGCAAACCGTTTTCGCCTGCGGAGTAATCCGGTCAAACCCACCGTGGCGAGTGTGGCAGTTACGGGTTCGGGGACGCTCGCTGTGCTGCCGAAGTTGGAGGCCAACAGAGAGAGGTCGATCAGGTCGACGAGTTCATCGGTGTTGAAGTTGCCCCCAGCCCAGCCAGCGTTCTCGCCGAAGTTACTAGCCAGTGCGGATAGGTCGATCAGATCGACCGTGAAGTCAATGTTGCTATCACCCGTGAAGGTGCCAATGAGTGTTGCCACGAGGAAATCGAGGTCTGCCGAATCGACGTCACCTGAACTATCTAGATCGAAGCCTGGATCAGAACTACCTGCTCGGATAGCGGCCGTCAGCAAGTCGATGTCACTTGCATCGACACTGCCGCTCCCGTCAAGGTCACCAGGAATACCACTGACTTGGTCGGTAGCATATGCGAGGCTGTTCCAGAATACGTCGCTCTGATTCGGAGCATCGATGTTGACTAGAGCCAGCGACTCAACAGTACCGTCACCAGAGGTGTTGGCGAAACTCAGGCCGTTAAATGAGGTGATCTCCGGGTTGCTGTCATTGGGCTCCCCGTAACGGGTAATGGTTATGTCGAAAGTTGTCGCCGAGGTGAGGGTGAGGTCGAGGTCGACACCCCAGAACGAGAAGTTAACACCCGTATCAACCTCACCTGTCGCGTCGATGAGCGTGTAGGTACTCTCACCACCGAGAAAGTAGAATTGGAAGAGCGCGTCGCTGTCGAAGTCGTCAGGTGTCTCGGTCCCGAATTGGACAGAGCCATCTCGGAGCGAGACGCCGACGCGCCCACCTGGGTCGACAAACCCGTTCTCGAACGAGACGGAGAAGGTGTCGCCCTGCGAACCAAGCGGGTTGTCGAAATCGCGGAACTGGACGGCTTTGTCAGCAAAGTTACCCTGGTTGGCGAAGCTCGCCCAGACCTCACCATCCGGGGCGGGTGATCCGATGTTGTCGACGCCCGCGGATGCTCCGGACTGGGTGAAGGTGCCGGCGAATCCGCCGTCGGTCTCGCTGGTGAACTCCCACGGACCGAAGCCTGAGCCAAGGTTGTCGCCATCGAACCAGAAGCCGAAGTAGTTGGCGGCATTGTCGCTGCCTGAGCCTCCAGATGCCGTGTAGGCCAGATTGTTGAAGAAGCCGTCACTCTGTTTCTCGACGTCCAGCTGATAGAGAGCAACCGAATCAATGGTGCCTGCGCCTGCGAGTGTTCGTCCGCCGAGGACCCCATGGGTTGATTTGTTGAAGACATCGGGCGCAGCGCCGCCTGAGCCGGCCGCTGCGTTGTACTTGGTGATCTCGATGTCGTAGGTGTCTGGTCCTGTCAGTGTGTATGTGACATCGACACCGAAGAGCGTGAACGGGATGAATGGCAGACTGCCAGAGCCATCGAGTGGGATCTCCCCGGCATCATCAATCAGCGAGTAGACGCCTTCGCCACCCGAGAACTGGAACTGAGCCCGGGCACCAGCCTCGAAATCCTCAGGTAGATCAGAAATATTTGCAGTTCGCAGTGCGATGCCCGCAGCGCCGTTGACAAAGCCGTGTTCGTAGCTGACCGAGAAACTGTCGCCTAGCCCATCGAGCGAGGTGGTCAGCTCACGGAAGGCGGTGGCTTGGTCGATACCATCACCCTTGTTAGCGAAGCTTGCCCAGACGCGGCCCTCCGAGCCTGGGTTGGTGTAGGGCAGCGCGGGCGACTGCTCGACGCCGATGTTATCGACGCCACCGAGGTTATCGGCGCTGTAGAAACCAGCAAAGCCTCCCGAGGTAGCGCTCGACAGCAACTTCCAAGGGCCGAAGCCGGTGCTGTCATTCTGTCCGTCGAACCAGCCGCTGGCGACATAGGAGGGGTTGCCCGCGTTATCCGAGGCCGTTGTCTGGCCCAGAGATGCTGGCGCACAAGCGAGTGTCAGCAGTAGGCTTGCGGTGGTGTAGGTCATATTTCTCTTAGTCATGGTCTTTCTCCAACCATCAGGTCTATTCGCTTACAGATTTCTACCAGTAGCCGAGTGAAGGGTCTGCAGTGCCGAAGAAGGTAGATGCGAATCTGTCCTCATAAGCCTGTCCGAACATGAAGAGTCCGGCGTGACCATCGGCATAAATCATATTGTGAGCACGCTCTCCCGAGCTGTGCCACTGAACCTTGGGCGTGGCCTCATACGCTTCGTCTGGTAGCCAGTTCCAGTCGCCTGCCACGATCTTGGTGCTGAGGTTCCGGTCATACTCGTCGATGCGGCGTGGCAGTGCAGGTAGACTCGTGCCTTGGCCGTTGGGGTTCCAACCGATGTAGTCGACGCCGTAGAGCGATACTGGCTCACGACCCGGTAGGACTCGCTGCTGGGGTGAAACCTCGATGATGGCTCGGTAGCTGGTTCCGTAGGCCTCGAAGGTATTCTCAACAGGCTCAGCTGTGACATCAAACTCAGGGTCACCAACGTCAGCCGGACATTCCGAGCCCGCATTATCGCCAAGATAGCCGCTGTCGAGTAGCGGGCGCGGCGCAGTGATGGGATCAATCGACCCACCAACGTCCTGAAAATGCGGGGTCTGGCCGACTCCCCCGAAGAGAAGCGCCCAGTCGCGGACCGGCGGGAAATAGCCTTTATGGTCGACTGTGTAGGCGACGAGTGCTATGCCGAGTTGTCGTTGGTTGGATAGACAGGCGGCTGAACGAGCAGTGTTACGTGCCGCGCCGAGAGCGGGTAGAAGGATGCCAATAAGCAAGGCAATGATCGAGATCACCACGAGAAGTTCAATCAGTGTGAATCCAGAACGCTTAATCATGAGATCACCAGCTTCTTGTCTGATCGCTCGGAAACCGGTCCGGTGGACCATCCTCGGTGCAGTTTTCCACCTTCAACGGTTTGCCTGATCGGTGTGTGTTCAGGGTCATCAATGAGAGCCATGAGGCACTTAGCTGCAGCTCGTCCTTCTTCGATGACCGGAGCTGTCACGGTGGTGAGCGTCATGCCGGGGCCGATGCTCCGTGGTTGGCCGCCCATGGTCACGATTGAAATGTCTTTGGGGGCATCGATACCGTGGCTCGCAAAAGTACTATGCAGGCTGACGGCAAGATCGTCATACTCGGCAAAGAATGCTGTTGGGGCATCTGGGCTTTGCAGGAGCCTGAGCGGGCGGTCATCGACAGTTTCAGACGTGGGGCTCAAGATGATGTTTTGCCGGGAGCGAGGCAGGTCCGCCTGCTTCAGGAGGTCCCAGAAAGTCTGTCGACGCGCTTCCGAGATGACACGGTTGTCGCGGTTACCGACATAAGCGATCCGGCGGTGACCGAGTTCGATCAGGTGTCGCACGGCCAGCTCAATGGCAGCGGGATCCCAGGAGGAACATGAGATCTCATCGAGACCCTTGGGTGCGTCACCGAGAAAAACAAGAGGAACACCTCGCCTCACGACATCTCGGTAGCGATCCATACCGCCTCTTAGCGGATTGCAGAGAATGCCATCCACCCTACGTTCGACGAGCGAGCGGAGAAGGCGCGCCTCTAATTCGGCGTCGCCGTGGTGGCAGACGATCATGGGAACGGTCTCTGTCTGGCCCAGCTGCTCGGCGACTCCCTGCATGATGCGGTGTGCCCAGTCGTTGCGTAGGTGAGGAAAGACGACGCCGATCGCGTGAGTGCGTTTCTGGCGGAGTCCCCTGGCCAGAGCGTTGGGCGTGTAGTTCACATCGCGTGCAGCGGCGAGAACGCGCTCGACAGTCTCGACGGAAATCTTGCGCTCAGCAGCCTTGCCGTTGAGGACGAACGAGACCGTGGTCGGCGAGACACCGATGTGCTTTGCAAGAGCCGACAAAGTGCGGACAGGTCTGCGAGCGAGGTCAGGCGCAACGCGTTGACCAGGCGTGTTGGTGTTCTTGACGCGACTCACGGGATCAAGATCCTGAGAAACTGAACGAGAATGCCATGTTGTAACTAAAAGCATTTACTTGACATCTCTAATTTATATGCTAAATGCATTTAGTCAAGTGCTTCTTAATTTTGTTTTCTTCATCACGTATGTGTTCAAACGTAACAAGACCCGATAGGGCAATCCCATGAAAAATTCATTAAGTGTATTATCATCAATAATTTACACATTTCTTTTCCTATCCACAGTAGTGGGAGCTGACTCCTTGCCACTCGCTGTGACGGGTCATGGGCTGAGAATCAGCCTGTCAGAAGTGTCGCGAGAGCTCCCCGGTCATGTCCGGATCAGCATCGATCCCACGCGAAAGCAGCCAACACGGGTTGGTGAGGATGCCCGTGTCCGTCTCGGCGATGTCACTGTGGAGTATGACCCTGCTACGGGAATGCTGGCCCTCCGCCATGACCAGGGGCGCACGTGGAGCGGGAGTTTTGCCCCTCTGGAGCGGTATGGCCGTGCGGGTGTGGCAGGCGTGGAGATCGTCTGGAACGCCACGCCGAAGGAGGCGATATATGGTCTCGGCGAGCGTTTTGACTCCTTCAATCTCGCGGGGCGCAAGGTCGAGATGTGGCTCGTTGATGCACCTGGACAGGGCGGCGAGGGGAGTGAGACCTACTACGTCACACCTGTCGCTTACTCTTCGGCTGGTTACAGCCTGGTCGCGGATGACAACCCTGAGGGGGAGTTTGATCTGAACTCAGCTGGCGATGGGTTTCATCGCTATCGCCGAGCAGGCGAACGCGTTTCCTTCGTCATCGGATTCGGACCGGATATCCCGAGGCTGATCGCTGACCGTACTCGTCAAATCGGCGGACTCGAGCCGGTACCCGACTGGGCCTTTCAGCCTTGGATCAGCAAGAACAGTTACGAGACACAGGCCGAGGCGGAGGACGCAATGGAGGGGATGCGCGAGCGAGATCTACCTTTTGGTGTCATCGTCCTCGAAGCTTGGAAGGGACCGAGCGAGACAGGTGAATTTAACCGCTTCTCTCAAGAGCGCTGGCCTGATCCTGAGGGATTTCTTGAGCGATGCGTGCAAGATGGGGTGCGTGTGATCCTCTGGCAGGTGCCGATTCTTCATCCCTCCTCGCCCTGGTTCGCCGAGGCGGCTAAACGAAGTCTGCTGGTACGCGATCCAGCAGGCGATGTGAGTTTGCGCGAAGAATGGCTGGCTGGCTTCGGAAACATTGACTTTTACAAGCCGGAAGCCATCGCATTCTGGAAAGACATGCTAAGGCCGGTTGTTCGCATGGGGATCGCGGGCTTCAAGGCCGACGATGGGGAGGCCATCAAGCCGACCGACCTGCTCGGTCACGACGATATCCCGGGATGGCAAGCGCACAACGAGTGGGCCGCTCTGTACAACATCGCAACCTATGAGTTGTTCAAGGAAGAGGGCATTGATGGCATGCTCTGGGCCCGTAGCGGTAGCCTTGGCATTGAGAAAGCACCTGCGCTCTGGGCCGGCGATCAAGGCGCTGAGTGGAGTCAGATGCAAAGGCTCGTCACCGCCGGGCTATCCTCCTCGATCTCCGGTATGCCTTTCTGGGGACACGACATCGGCGGCTACTATGGTACAGCGACACCCGAGCTCTACATCCGCTGGCTGCAGTTTGGTGCGCTCAGCCCGTTTATGCAGTTCCATGGCATCGAGCCGCGCGAGCCTTGGCACTTTGGAGAGCATGCAGTTGAAGCCTATCGCCAGTTAGCGCATCTCCGTCTCAATCTACTGCCAAGTCTTCTTGATCTGGCCGATGAAGCAGCCCGCACTGGCGCACCATTGATGCGTCCGATGTTCTTCGCAGGCCTCGACGACCCGTCACCCGGTTTAGCAACCCAGTACCTACTGGGTGATGACATGCTGGTGGCACCGGTGATGCAGCCGGGCGCTACCAAGAGGTTCGTGGATTTCCCCCCTGGCAGATGGCTACACGCGAGTCAGCCACTTGTTTACACAGGCCCTGGTCGATTTAGTGTGCCCCTGCCTCTTGATCAACCGCCTCTATTCCTGCGCGACGGGGCCACGCTTCGTGTCCAACTGCGTGAAGATGCATTGCTGGGCGAGTGGGATGCTCAGGCACCCCAGCGTCACTGGCATGTGACGCCAGGAACGCTCTGGCGCAAGGCATCTTCATTGACTGACTTGCGTGTGCCAGCTGTAGGCAACATCACCGGACATCCTGTCACTCTCTCCTTCAAGACCGATACTGAGCTTGAGTCATTCCAAGTGCACTGGTCTCTCGCTGGCGAGAAAGGGCTCAGGCGTGAAGCATCAGTTCAGCGGACGGGTCAAGTCCTCACTGCTGACCTTACGCCTGATGATCTCAATGAGGTCATCGGTCGTCGGCAGGCGTACACCATCCACCAGCAGGGGCGTCTCTTGATATCGGGTGAGATTGACTGGCGGGAACTGGTGACCATCGAGGTCCGTGATCCTTATGGTGACGTTGTTACAGCGAGCCCTGCCACGGTCGAAGCGAATGTGACCAACCGTACACCCCATCCCGTAACCATAGAGTTGGGTCTGAACGGAGCTCCTGAGATCAAGATCCCGAATCCAAATCGCTTACTTCGGCTTGAGCCAGAAGAGGGCATAGAGCTCTCTTGGACCGTAGACGTTGCAGAGAAGGGGCAAGTCGTAGGCGACTCACGTGTGGAAATAACAGCGGCTATTGATGGTGTACAGGCTGCGCGAGCTGAGGCTGCCTTGGTCCGTGCCCCGAAATGGGTTGTGGCCGGTCCGTTCCCCGCTACCTCCAAGGAGTCAGCTTTCGCCGCTCCTTACCCACCGGAGTGGGTTAGCAGCCCTGATGCCAGGTTCACGGCCTTAGATCAGAGTGTTCGTTGGGAGGCATTCGACACCGAAGTACTCGCTAGAGACAACGCTATCGACTTCAATCAGCTGTTTGGTGAACAACATAATGCTGCTGCCTACGTCATGACCATGCTCGAAAGCAATACAGATCAACCCGCCGAGGTTCGTGTCGGCAGTGACGACACGCTGACACTATGGGTCAACGGTGAACTGCAGCACGCAGGAATCTATGACCGCCCAGCATTACCGGATCAGAACATCATCCCGATACAGCTCAAGCGTGGTAGCAATCATATTCTTGCCAAGGTTGCTCAGGGTCAGGGTGGCTGGGGTTTTGTGGCCCGCTTCACTGGCCCAGACGGTGGGGTGCTCACCGGAGTCGTTGATAGTCTGCACGAGCAGTCTTGGTACGCTGCTGACCGGCCAGCGTCTAGAGCAACAGCTATCTCAAGCCCTCGTTTGTCGTGGAGCGTTCTTGGACCCTTCCCGATTAACAGTATCCAAGATGTTCAAGGCGTACCTGAGATCGAAGCGCACATCCGGCGCGAAGGCAAGCTGCCAACAAGCCATCAGAGCAGACGACTCAGGCCAGCCCGAAGCGGTGACGAAGTCGGATACATAGACCTGACTGGTTTGAATCCAAACAGAGATCAACTCGCCTATGCCTCGACCTCGCTCGAAGTGGACAGTGATCAGACAATTGAAATCCGTGCCGGATCAGATGATGGTCTGGTGCTTTGGGTGAATGGCCGGGAGATATTACAGGCCGAGAGGCCACGCGCCCTCACTCCGGCAGAGGATCGAATCCGATTGGAACTCCCGGCGGGTGCTCATCACATCGTTGCCAGAATCAGTCAGGGCGGAGGCGACTGGGGTTTCTTAATCGAGGCTTGGGCAGTCGATGAACTGCCATTGATACCTCTGGGAAGCCATAGCGAATGATCCGCAAGTAACAAGCTAACTGGTCTTAACGCGTTCGATCTTCTTACCAGGACAAGAGGCAGTGCGACGACTACACCTCATTTCAATTTTTTTGCTGTCAGACGTCCCGATAGGGGTAGTTGGATCTTCTATGTCTGGTCTTGAAGATTCATGAGTACTAGCCAGTTATGACTTTGTCATAAAAGCTATTAGTAGATTCGACCTGCCCGCTATGCTTGGCGTTATATCCAACCATATCCTGCAGTCTGATGGTTGATTCGATTCGTTTTAGTCCACGTATAGACTTGTGTATTCCCCGCATGTGATCTCCATGCCTCACGACAGCTGATTTCTCCACATCGTGTAAGCCCTCCGGCCGGGCGGGTCGTGTGACCCGGCCGCAGGACTGGCCTGCTCGGGCCTCTTCTTCACACGGATTGCATTCACTAAACTGATAGGGGTAAGCATGACCTACTCGAACCAACTAACCGGGACGCCGATTGATCACCTGCTCTGCAGCTTGCTGAAAGACAGAGCACGCAGGGCTTTGGGCAAGAAGAAGCTGGGCCCAATTCAGGGAGGCGTGGAGAACGCTCCCCCCGACGTACTGCCCTCACACCCACGGGCAGGGGACACCCATGAACCTGACGGACGGTTCGCGGTCGAAGAGCTGCGAGGCTGGGTGCCCCTGGGCGAGCACATGGCCTGCGCGGTGTACAAGAGGGTCTGGCGCGGTGAGCACTACGTCCGCTGGCGCGTGTGGCATCGGCACCGGGGCTACGGGGAGTGGTACCCGGATAAGCGCAGGTTTGGAGTCTTCCGAAGCGAGTCAGTTGAAGCTTTAGCTGACACTTTAAGATCGGCGATTTAAGCATATGACAAAGGGCAATCCAATCGGTAGTAACCCGTCTGACCCAGATGAAGAATCATGGGAGAGGCACTACGAGAAACTGTACAAAGAGGAAGAGAAGAGGTGGAGGTTTTACGAAGCGATCGGAAAGATGAGAGAAGAGGGTTCTTCCTCAAAGGTTCCTCGTACCACAAGGTTATTCGGCAATAACTTCCTTGATCTAGCTGTGTACCTCGACAACTGGATTACAGACCCGTATTCAATGTCAATGGATGCATCAGCAGCACTTAACTACATCTTGCAAGATCTGGCGTGGCAAATTGCTATCGAGCTCAAGATTGTGGTTGGCGAAGGTGCAGCCGATGGTTTTAACCAACTCATATCTAGTCTCAAGCGACTGGCAGAGCGTCTAGATGAAAGTTGTATCAAACAGGATCACGATGGTATGCAGCGAGCTGAGTTTGTCTGGAGAGCTGAACAAGTTAATCAGCAGCTATACTACTTCGCCGAGCACTACGGTCATGACAATTCACCTAGTCCACTTCCTGATCTAGAGTGGCGATCCATGTCGTGGCTGAAGGAAAAGTGCCCCAATCTGAAGGAAGACACCCTTCGCAAAGCGACGTCAGCCGACCGAAAGAAGAAGCGAGTGAGAACCACCGTAACCGGTGGTGTCAAGCAATACCTTTTCAACGACATCTGTACCCATTACCGCGAACTGATCCCCGATGACCTTTTAGTTCCCGGAATCTCAGGGAGCCCGCTGGGAAGTGCCTCGGATTCTGCGGGATCCGAAGAAGATAATGACCATCTGCTGGCCTTTTAGCCCGTAGATTCGGGGCATGGAACCACACACGCCCGCACCTGACGGACCTTCCCCTTCCCTCCTCCTCAACGACCGCGAAGCCGCGAAATCTCTCTCGATCAGCACCCGCTACCTGTGGGAGTTGGCCAACCGCGGTGAGATCCCTTCAGTCAAGCTCGGCCGCCGCAGGCTGTACCCACGCGATGAGCTGAAAGCCTGGGTAGACAGGCGCTCCTCCGGCCCTAACAGCAGCTAGCCCTCTGCTCACAGGCAGATGGGGCTTACCGGCTGCGTCTGCCCTTGTCCCCTGAGTTCGGGGTTTAACCGGGATCCGAAGAGCGGCCGTGTGGCCTGCGCGGTGTCCTGCGGGAACTCTTGCAGGGGCATTAGGACTCGCATCATGAAGATTGATTTTAAGCCCTCATCCCATGGTAAACACCTGGTCACTGTCACAGTCGGTAACGATCTGATCCACGCCCACGCTCTCAAGCTGGCCGACGAGAAACAGCGTCAGCAGTTCGCCAAGCTGGCCCATCACGCAGACGAACGTATCGATCCCGATGACTTGTGCAGGCAGCTGATGAACGCCGCGGTCAATCCGCCCACCACGGATCCAGCGCCCGAGCAGGTCGAAGCGTCCTCTACAGAGGATGCTGAGAAGAGGCGCCTGCAACTGCTTGACGAGACACCGCAGCACATCAGGCTTGAAGCGGAGCAGATGCTGGCCTCTGCGAGCCTGCTGGATGAGGTCTGCGACGATGTGGAGCGGCTGGGTGTTGCGGGCGAGCGTGAGCTGATCCAGACGCTCTACCTCGTTGGCACAAGCCGTGTCCTAGAGCGTCCGATCAATGCCATCGTTCAGGGTCACAGTTCTGGGGGTAAGAGCCATGTGATTGCACACGTGACGAGGCTCATGCCGCCAGAAGAGACGATCCTTGCCACCTCAATGACGCCCCAGGCCTTGACCTACATGCCGCAGGGCTCACTCTGCCACCAGTTGATCGTTGCTGGAGAACGCAGCCGCGTTGAGAACGACGATACTGCTGAGGCGACCCGTGCGTTGCGGGAGATGCTCTCAGGCGGCTCCCTGAGCAAGCTGGTGACTATGAAAGGCCAGGACGGTCGTCTGCAGACTTCCCGGGTCGAGCAGGAAGGCCCCATCGCCTTTGTTGAGAGCACGACGCTTCAAGACGTCTTCGAGGAGGACGCCAATCGATGCTTGCTTCTTAGCATCGACGAGCGATCCGAGCAGACCCGCCGTGTGCTGATGGCTACAGCCAAAGGCGGCAATGTGGACCCCCGTCTCCTGGAAGCGATCACAGCTAAGCACCACACTGCCCAGCGGATGCTGCCGCGTGTCAGGGTCACCGTGCCCTACGCTCGGCGACTGGCTGAACTCTTCCCGGACAACCGCGTCGAGGCTCGACGGGCATTCCCGCACCTTCTGGGAGCCATCAAGGCCTGTGCACTGCTGCATCATCTTCAGAGGGAACAGAACGGAGGGGAGCTCATCGCGGCTCCTGAGGACTACGCCTTGGTTTACCGGCTGCTTCGCAAGCCGCTGACCCGGCTGATCGGCCAAGACCTCAGCGAAGGCGCGATCCGGTGCTTTGATCAGCTGTTCAACAAGTATGGCAACGATGCCTCATGGACCGTTCAGGATGGCATCAATCTGCTCGAACAGGGCGAGACCACAGTACGGGGCTATGTAAAAAGTCTCTCTCGGTCGGGTCTGGCGAGGATTGATCAGGCTGGCTACGGCAGCAGCCCGACGTACTACCGGCTGACCGGCAAAGGTGTGGACCTCAACGGCATCGACCTGCCGCCAGAGCTCTAGTTTTTTTCTCAAGCGGTCTGTCCCGCGGACGCGCGGGCTAGGTCTTATGCCATGCCTGTCAGACACTTACGCCCACACCCAGAGATCCGTGGACGAGCGCGGACAAACCTTCTCCGCAGCCGTCCGCGGATCCGGGAAGTGCGGACTCAAGGATTGAAACATGAACGACTTACGGCTTGTCCGCGTCTCCGCGCGGCAATCACACACGAATAAAAAAACCGCCATACACCTTGGCTGGTTAGTCCGAGCCCACGGGTTGCTTGAGGGTGTCGAGGAGGAGCCTAGGCGTGTGGCTCTTCGAGATGCCTTCGAGGAGAGGGCGGCCATCGCCTGCTTCGAGGGAGGGCTGAGCAGGGCGGAGGCCGAGAAGTTGGCCTTCGATGAGCTGGTGATGGAGCTTATGAAAAATGTTTGATCTTATTCATACAACAAGTATACTTGAAGCATGGCTAAGCAACTAAGTTTTTACGAACAGCTAAGGCGCGCTGTCGATGCCGATACCCGAAGCCGATATGCCCTTTGCAAAGCGACTGGTATTGCAGAGGCCAGTATGAGCAAGATGATGGCTGGGACCGGTGGACTGTCACGCGAAAACCTCGATCGACTTATCAATGAACTCGGCTTGGTGCTGGTGAAGCGCTCGGCCCTGAGAAAGAAAAGAGACTGACTATGGCAACGCTTTACACCGTGAAGAGGACAGGGGCCCGGAGCATCCAGTTCGCTGATGCCGAAGGGGTACGCAGGACGATCACGCTGGGGACTATCTCTGAAAAGCAGGCCTTAGGCCTCAAGCTGCTCGTCGAAGATCTGATCAACGCCAAGGCCAGCGGCGGCTCTCCTAAGCCTCTCACGCAGCGTCGGCTGGGGGAGTTGTCTCTCAAGCTCCGCAACCGCATCGCTGCCGTGGGGCTCTGTGAGCCGGTAGACACGGCCAAGCTGGGCGAGTTCATCCAGAACTACCGAGACGGTCGTGAAGATGTCTCGAAGGCGACACAGAACACTTACAAGCGGGCTGAGAAGCACCTGCTCGCCTTCTTCGGCTCCCAGCGTTCGCTGAGATCCATTACGCCTGCTGAGGCGGAGGCTTTCTCTATCGCCTTGCGGGTCAAGCAGAGGCTCGCTGAGAACACTGCGCGGCGGACGTGCGGAAGGGCCAAGCAGTTCTTTGCTGCGGCCAGGAAGCGCCGTCTGATCGATGACAACCCTTTCGAGGACCTGAAGTCCACGGTGCAGGGCAACCCTGAGCGGCAGTATTACATCAGCCGCGAGGTCGCCCAGAAGGTCCTGAATACGTGCCCAAGTGCTGAGTGGCGTCTGCTGTTCGCCCTGGGACGTTACGGGGGACTGAGAATCCCTTCAGAGATCCAGAGTCTTCGCTGGAGCGATGTTGACTGGGATCGTATGCGGATGCGGATCACCAGCCCCAAGACCCGCAATCAGGGTAAGGGAGCACGTGAGTTGCCGATCTTCCCCGAGCTTGAGGCGTGCCTGCGCGAGGCCTTTGAGGCGGCTTCTGAGGGATCTGAATTCCTCATCCCCACTTATGTTGGGACAAACAAGAACCCCGGCGTCCATCTGCGCCGGATCGTCCGCAAGGCTGGCTTAGCGCCCTGGCAAAAGCTGTGGCACAACCTGCGGAGTACTCGCCAGACCGAGCTCATGCAGGTTCACCCCGCACACGTTGTTGCCCACTGGCTGGGCAACACGGTGGCGGTGGCCGCCAAGCACTACGCTCAGGTCACAGATGAGCACTATGCCTCAGCAGTAAAGCGATGCAGCGCGCTGCAAAATCCCATGCAGCAGGTCACCGCAGAGTCTTGCAACACGTTGAACGCGGAGAGCCAAAACCGCTCTCACGATCCCCAAAACAAGGTTGTGCAAGCTGGTGCGGTCCAGTGCAGGAACCAAACAACCAGGCAAATGGGCCCGACAGGACTTGAACCTGTGACCTCACCGTTATCAGCGGTGTGCTCTACCAACTGAGCTACGAGCCCCCAACGCCTCCCGGCGTCGAACCGCAAATCATAACCACTCCCACAAAGCCCGGCAAGATGCTCACACGCCAGTCCGCCGTCTCAAAATACGCCTCAATCCGGAAAAACCCTCACCCAGTCCTCCGCCATATCCACCACCAGCCAGCCCGCCTGATCCGCCCGCTCCAGAGCCTTATCCAGACGCCCAACCGCCGATTCCCGATCGTATGCCCACTCACGCTCCGCATCCGTGTGATGAATGAGAACCCCCAGCCTCGGACCATCTCCCGCCGTCGTGTAGTCGAGCATCTGCAGGTCACCATCCGAGTTACCGAACGCCGCGACCGGTCGCCGCCCGATATGCCGGTGAATCCCCACCGGTTTGCCCGCCTTGTCATCAATGAAATCAATCTCCGCCTCACGACGAAGCACCGGCCCGCGATCCGTCATCTCATACACCGTCTTCACACTCGACCCCACCACCTGCTCAGGCGGGATCCCATACACCTCCTCGCTGAACACCCGAATCATGTCGATCCCACCACCCGACACAATGAAGGTCTTGTAGCCGCTCGCACGCAGATACGAAAGCAACTCGAGCATCGGCTGATAAACCATCTCCGTGTACCGCCGACCCGTCGTCGGATGTCGCGCCGTCTCGAGCCAGGCTCGCACCGTCGCCTCAAAAGCCTCGGTCGTCATCCCCGCATGGGTTGCCAGCACCACCTCCAGAATCGCATGCTCGCCCTGCTCCGCCAATGCATGCATATCGCCCGCAAGCACAGAACGATAGGGCTCCGTCGTACGCCATTCGGGATGCTCATCCGCCATCGCTCTAATCCGATCCACCGCAAACAGCAACTGGAAGTAGACCGGCTTCTCCGCCCACAAACACCCATCATTATCAAAGGTCGCGACCCGCTCGGCCACAGGCACAAAGTCAGGGCTCGATGGATCCGTTGTCCGCTCGACAAAATCAAGCAACGCATCCCGTGTCGCGCCATCACGCCACGAAGGCAAAGGCGAAGACGTCTCAATCGCCGTGCACCCCGACAACCCCAACAGCAAAACAACAGCAACCACCAGATTCCGCATAGCAAGCCCTTCCGACGCTAAACGCCGCCGTCACCATCCAATCCCGCGGCAGAGAATGCCACAACAGCAAACGCAAAAAACCCTCTGGGCGCCTCTCAGCGCGCAAAGGGTCATGAAATAGCTAAGACTCAGCGCCCGCGGGCAGCATTCTCAATCTGCTCCTGCACCTTCTCAAGGTTGAAGGACCCAGGCGTCTGGCTAGGCGGGTATGCCTGCAGCGTCTTGAAGAACTGGCCCGCAATCTGCTGCATCGGCACGATCACATAGGGCCGGTCCAGGAACCAATCGTGGTAGACGTTCGCATCGATCTGGGCCTTCTCGAACGGATCGCGCCGCAGATGGAACAGCAAGGGAACCCGCAACTCGGTAAACGGCTCCCGCCAGATCTGGAAAGCATCAGCCCGGTTCTCCAGAAATACACCCTTCCAGTCACCCAGCCGCATCGCGACGACCTGGGCATCGTCGTTAACGTAGAAAAACTCCTTGCGGGGCGATGCGCTGATGTTCTCGTGGAAAGTCTCGAAAGTACCGGCCGCTGCAAAGTACGCGTTCATGTCATAGCCATCGAGGTGCTGCCGGTATTCACGACCTATCGCCTCGTAGCCGTCCAGCAGGTCCTCCTTCAGGTCCGTCTTGCCCGCCGCCGCGGCAAACGTCACCATCCAGTCCTCATGGGCAACGATGCCATTGAGTGTCTCGCCCGCAGGCCAGACACCCGGCCAGCGAGCGAACGCCGGCACCCGGTAAGCACCCTCCCAGTTGCTGTTCTTCTCCTTCCGGAACGGCGTATAGCCGGCATCCGGCCAGGTGTTGAAGTGAGGACCATTGTCCGTCGAGTACATCACGATCGTGTTATCCGCGATACCCAGCTCGTCCAATAGATCAAGCAGCTGCCCAACGTGCCCGTCATGCTCGATCATGCCGTCGTGATACTCATCGCCATGCGGCGCAGACAGACCAATGGTCGCTTCCTTCAGATGCGTGCGAAAGTGCATCCGCGTGCCATTCCACCAGACAAAAAACGGCTCGCCGGACGCGACCGTCCGCTTGATGAAATCGATCGCCTCGGCCACGGTTTCGTCATCAATCACCTTCATCCGCTCGATCGTGAGTTGGCCCGTGTCCTCCACGGTGTGCCGACCGTTCGCCATCGTCGATCGGATCACGCCCCGGGGCCCGTAGGTCTCGAAGAAAGTCTTGCCGCTGGGCAGCACCATGTCCCCGGGGTAGTCACGGTTCTCCGGCTCTTCCGAAGCGTTCAGGTGGTAAAGCGGGCCAAAAAACACATCAAACCCATGATTCGTCGGCAGATGCTCATCGCGATCACCAAAGTGATTCTTGCCGAATTGCCCCGTCGTGTACCCCTGCTCCTTGAGAACAGCCGCGATCGTGATGTCCTGCTCCTGCCAACCCTCGGCCGCACCAGGAAGACCCACCTTCGTCATGCCCGTCCGCACAGGCACCGTCCCACCCAGAAACGCCGCACGCCCCGCCGTGCAACTCTGCTGAGCGTAATAGTCGGTGAACGACAAACCCTCCCGCGCGATCCGATCGATGTTGGGCGTGTGATAACCCATCATCCCCCGGTTGTTGTGGCTGATGTTCCACGTCCCGATGTCATCACCCCAGATCACCAGAATGTTCGGCTTCGCCGCAGAAGCAGCCGGCCTCGCGCCTCCATCCGAACCCTGCGGCTGCGCATGCGCACAACCCGTCACCAGACCAACCGCCATCAACATCATCACAAGCGCACGAGGGGCTCGCCACATATCAACCATCTCCTGATGAAAGAAAACCGACCCAAACAGCCCGCACAGCCTAAACCCCGCCAACAGCCCCAACAACCGTGACAGCGTTACATCGAGAAAATGAACAGATAACCCTTACCGATCGCGCAAATCTAAGCCAGCCCCCGAAACCACACACCGAAAACCCAGGTGACTCATCCCCGTGTCAGGCGGCGACGCCATCTTCGCACTCGGACGATAACTCTCGCAGTAACTCGCGTGACACAAAAACGACCCGCCCTTCTGAACCCGCGAATCCTCCGAATGAGGGTTCCGGGGATCCATCGTCGTCTCCGGACCCGTCGGGTCCGCGCAACAACCACCCGCCTCTAACGCAGCCAGCCGACGCTGATAAGCATCCGGCCGAAACTGATCCGATGTCCACTCCCACACATTCCCCGCCATGTCATACAACCCCAATTCGTTCGCCGGAAAACGCCCCACCGGCGCCGCACCCACAAACCCATCCTCCCCCGTGTTCCGATGCGGAAACGTCCCCTGCCAGATGTTCGCCATCTGCTCGCCGCCAGGCGACAACTCGCTGCCCCACACAAACCGCTGGCCATCGCTACCGAAACGCGCCGCACGCTCCCACTCCGCCTCCGTCGGCAAACGCTTGCCCGCCCACGCCGCGTAAGCCACCGCGTCATCCCACGACACATGCACCACCGGATAATCCTCACGACCCTCGATCGTGCTCCCCGGACCCTCCGGATGACGCCAGCTCGCCCCATGCGTCCACGTCCACCACTGCCAGTACGCATTCAGATCCACCGAACGATCAGGCGGCGTAAACACCAGCGACCCCGGCTCCAGCACCTCGTCCGAAGGCTTAGGCGTCCCCTCTGGCAGCTGCTTCTTTATCTCCTCCCAGTCCACCGGACGCTCCGCCGTCGTCACATAACCCGTCGCCTCAACAAACGCCGCAAACTGCGCATTCGTCACCTCCGTCCGATCGATCCAGAACCCGCTCACCTCCACCTCATGAGCCGGCCGCTCGTCATAACGACCCTCAGGCCCATCCCAGCCCATCGTGAATCGACCCCCAGGCACCCAAACCATCCCCTCCGGCGCCTCGACCCCCGCACCTGTATCCCCTGTATCAGCCACCGACGGTCTAGTCCACGCACCAACCAGCACCAGGCAAACCAACAGCGCCGACATCCAAATCCCGTGCCGACGTAATCGAAACAGACCCATCAACAACCTCCGTCCGTCCACAGAGCCCGACTCCCGCGCAATCTACTACATGAGCCCGACCGCGACGCGGCCGAGGCCACCACCAGACCCCGCTCACTCACCCCCATAAACCTCAGCCGTGTAGTTCGGCGACTCCCGCGTAATCATGATGTCGTGCGGGTGACTCTCCACCAGCGACGCCGATGACACCCGCACAAACCGACCCCGCTCCCGCAGATCCTCAATCGTCTGCGCCCCGCAATAACCCATCCCCGCCCGCAAACCGCCCACCAGCTGATACACAAAATCAGCCAGCGAACCACGATACGCCACACGACCCTCCACACCCTCAGGCACCAGCTTGTCACGCTGCTTCTGCCCGCCCTGCGAATAACGATCCGCCGAGCCCGCCATCATCGCGCCCTGCGAACCCATCCCCCGATACGTCTTGAACCGACGACCCATATGGATCACCAGCTCGCCAGGCGACTCATCCAGCCCCGCAAACAACGACCCCAGCATCACCGTCGATGCGCCCGCCGCAATCGCCTTCGTGATATCGCCCGAATGACGGATACCCCCATCCGCCACCACCGGCACACCCGCCGGCTCCGCCGCCTTGAGCGCCGAGAAAATCGCCGTCAGCTGCGGCATCCCCACACCCGTCACCACCCGCGTCGTGCAGATCGAGCCCGGCCCGATCCCCACCTTCACCGCATCCGCACCCGCCTCAATCAGGTCCGCCGCCCCCTCCGTCGTCGCCACATTCCCCGCGATCACCTCCACGTCATGCTTGGCCTTCACCGCACGCACCGTCTCCAGCACATTCCGCGAGTGCCCGTGCGCCGAATCCACCACCAGAAAATCCACCTCCGCCTCCAGCAGCGCCGCCGCACGATCCAGTTGATTCACACCCACCGCCGCACCCACCCGCAACCGACCCCGATCATCCCGACAGGCCATTGGGAACTGCTCCATCTTCGCGATATCACGCATCGTGATCAGACCCGTCAGGTGCATCCCCTCATCCACCAGCAGCAGCTTCTCCACCTTGTTCTGATTCAGGATCGCCTCCGCCTGCCCAAGCGTCGTCGAAGGCGGCGCCGTCACCAAACGCTCCGACGTCATCACCTCACGGATCGGCTTGTCCAGATCTGCCAGGAACATCATGTCCCGACGCGTCAAAATCCCCACCACCTGCCCCGTCGGCGTCCCGTCCGCCGTGATCGGCACCCCAGAAATGTGCTGCTCGTCCATCAGCCGACGAACCTCCGACGCCGGAGCCTCAGGCGGCAGCGTCACCGGGTCCGTAATCACCCCGTTCGCCGAACGCTTGACCTTCGTCACCTCCCGAACCTGATCCTCAACCGACAGATTCTTATGAATCACCCCGATCCCACCCGCCTGCGCCAGACCAATCGCCAACGCCGCCTCCGTCACCGTGTCCATCGGCGCCGAAATCAGCGGCACATTCAGCCGGATCTTCCGCGTCAAACGCGTCGCCGTATCCGTCTGCGCTGGCGTCACATCACTCCGCTGCGGAATCAGCAACAGATCGTCAAAAGTCAGCCCGTCAAAGAGAATCTTGTCTTCCATCGCCCACAGATACCCCCACCCAACCCCCAAGTCAAGACCACCCCCCACCCAACCCCCAAGTCAAGACCACCCCCCACCCACGCCCCGGCAACCCCCAAAAAACAGCGGGCCCGCCGAAGCGAGCCCGCTGAATCAAGTCTCAGTCAACCAATCAGCAAAGATCAGTTGTTGCCGTGGTCAGTGTAGGTGAAGTGGTCGTCATACACCATCGCAGCTTGGCCGCTGGTACCGTCCGGACCGGTGCCAGCCGACTGGGTGCCTTCGTTACCCACATCCGTGCCAGCAGCGGTTGGAGTCGGGGTCGAGCCAGTCGCGCCACCCACTTCCGAATCGGAGAACAGGTTGTCGACAGGCGTCTGCGTGCCGCTTTCCTCGATCACCATCGTCGTACCGTTCGACCACTTGGTACGAAGCACATGGTTGGTCTCAAACTGCACGTTGTTGTCGTTGTAACCAACCGAGCCACGCCAGTCACCCTCTTCGGTCGTGTGGATCGACTGCACCTGGCCGCCAGTACCACTCACGCCGGGATCGCTGTCGCTGTAGTGATTAGCACCGGTGTTCCGGTCGGAGATCACCGGAGCCTCGGTGTTGTAGGTGTCACGCCACTCGTTCGGCACGCGGCCAAACTTCGGCAGGTTGGCTGCCGCAGCCGTCTCACCTTCTGCATCGTCATCGTCGCTCTGCAGACGCAGCATCGCGTACGAGTAGTTGGCGTCGGTGATGTCATCAACCGCAGCCGTGCCCGTACCCAGCGCCTCGGTCCAGACCTGCTTGGTGTCCGCAGGACTGATCGCGATCTCACCGGTGAAGAAAGCACCCTGGAGCAGCTTGATGACACGCGTGCCCGGGTGACCACCCGACTCCGCATCATCGTTGACCGTCCACTGGTCTTCATCAGCCGGCTCAATCCGACCCCGTGTGTCCAGACCGGGGTACCGCTCATTATTACCCTGAGCAAAGGTCACCATCGCTTGGTGGATCGAACGAACGTTCGCGTTCGACTGCATCTGACGGGCCGTACGACGGGCAGCACCCAACGCCGGCAGCAGAATGCCGATCAGCAAGGCGATGATCGAAATCACCACCAGAAGCTCGATGAGCGTAAAACCCATCACCTTACGTTCCATAGCCTGTGACGTAGACATTCGAGTCTCCTAACGAAACAAAACCGAAAAACACGCTGGTCCGTCCCGAGCCGCGACCCGACCTGTCAGAGCCGCTCGGCAATCACCGGCGACCCAGGATCAGAGGGCATGGATAATGACGGGTGTCTGAAGCCTCAGCAAAGAGACAGAGTCCAGCAAACCGGCGACGAACCACTCGCCACCGAACACTAAATTGAACCCCCACAACAGGGCACTGTCAACCCAACCCAAACCCACAACCCCCACAAACCCCCCAAAACCGCCCTTCAAGGGCTCCAGATGCTCTGAAAACAAAGTTCATTCTCGGCCCTCGCCACCACGCACCCCTATCGCGAGTCACTCACCGCCAGCAGATCCTCAAGCGACTGATCGGCACTCGCATGGATCTGCCGATCAATCACCCCCTGAATCGCAGGGTCCCGGTGATGAAGCGGGCTCGCCTCATGCGCCAACGCCACCAGTTGATCCAGCCGCACCGACCCGGGCGGCCTCGCCAGCGACCAACCCGTCGTCGCAGCCTTCTTCCCCTCCACATGCTGGATGATCTCGTGCGCCTCCAGCCGGTCCAGCAGCGCATCCGCCGCATCCATCGAAATCCCCAGCTTCTGACTCACCGTCCCCGTCGAAACCACCCCGCCCGCCGTGAACGCCCGCGCCACCGCCAACGCCGCCGCGATCAACGCCGACCCCGTTAGCAACATCGGCTTCTGGTCATCCTGGTCAGGCGACGCTGGCAAACCCTCCGCCGGCATCGTCTGCAACGTGTAAGCCACCTCCAACCCAAACAGCACGATCAGCCACAGAATCCACAGATAAAACAACGACAACGGCAGCAACGCCAACGCCCCATACAAGGACGTCGCCCCCGCCTGCTGCACATACAGCCCATACAACTCACCCGCCGCCACCACACCGATCGCCGCTACCAGACCACCCACCGCCGCCCGACGCGTCGACACCCGGGTGTTAGGCAGCAGAACAAAAGCAAAACTCATCACCAGCCACGTCGTGACCAAAGGCGACAACAACACCATCGGACCCGCCAGCCACTGCGTCCATGAACCCGCCCCCACCACCTCAATAAAACGCTGCTGCATCACCTGACCCGCAAGAATCACCGCCGGCGCCATCGTGATCGTGAAGTAATAGAACACCATCCGCAGATACCACGGCCGATTCTCCTGAGCCTTGTAAACCCGATTGAAAGACCCCTCGATCGTCGCCAGCAAACCCGTCGCCCCGTAAATGAACACCAGCAGACCGATCACACCAATCCCCGACAGATTCACCGATTCCAGCGTGTCCAGAATCGCCTGCAGATTCTCAGATAGCGCCTCCCGAGCCCGCTCAAACTCCGCCTGACGACCCGCCTCCAGCAGGGCACTCTCCTCGTTCACATCCGGCATAAGCGGCTCCGCCAGACCCTCCAGAACCGTCGGCTCCGCACCCTCGCCATGCTGCTGTACCGCCCCCGATGGCGCCGGCGCCTCCAGCCACTCCAACGCCCAACTCACCGCCTGATCCTTGAACCGCGCCCGATCCGCCTCTCCCACCAGCGCCGAACTCACCACCAGCATCAGCACCAGCGTCGGCAGCAAACTGAAAAGCGTGTGGTACGTCAACGCCGCCGCCATCGTCCCCGCACGGTCACGACGTAGCTCCCGAGCACAGAAAACCGCGAACAGCAACATAAACCGAAGCGAACGCTGCGAAGCCGTCAGATCATCCTGCGGCCGATCAATAAACCCGTGAACGCGGCCCGTGAGTCTCTGAATCCAACCTGCCATAGCCCTGCCTCACTTGCCCCGGGTGCTCGGTAACACGTCCGTCCTCAAGGCGGATCGTAGCCGGAACCACCAAAAGGATGGCAACGGGCCAGCCGACGAAGCCCCAGCAACACACCTCGAACCGGCCCATGCTTCTGCACCGCATCCAGCATGTACTGACTGCACGTCGGATGAAACCGACAATGACCCCCCATCACCGGGCCAAGCGTCACCCGATAAAGCATCACCAAACCCACGATCAGATGCTCCAACACCGAAGACACAACGCCCAGGCACCACCGCATCACGACACCCCATCCCCATCCGCCTTCCCCGCCGCGCGCCGCTCCCGCTTCTGCCACTCCAGGTCAAGAGCCCCCGTCGCCGCCACAAGCAGCCGCTGATAATCCGCAAGCGCCAGAAACCGATGCGGCCGAACAATCACCACCAGGTCATACCCCTGCGGCCCATCCTGCCGCGTCGTCCGAAACGCCTCCCGCAGCAACCGCTTGATCCGGTTCCGCGCCACCGCCCGACCAACCTTCCGGCTCACCGTCAGACCCAGCCGCGATTCCGCCAACCCGTTCGGCCGCGCCAGCACCGTCAGCGGGCCAGCGTTCTTCCGCACCCGAGCCGCATGCACCGCACGAAACGCACCCGCCCCATGCAACCGATGACGGTGCCGAAAAACGAGCCGGGGTGTAGAGGATGCTGCAGCCGCCATCATGACAACCCACATCCTACGCCCCTCCCCGCCCCGCGAGCACGCCTCAGCCCCGCTCCGCCAGCGCCCGGTGGTACGTCCGCATCAGACGGGCCCGCGTGATCACCCCGATCACCTCCCCGTGATCGATCACCGCCAGCGACGCCACCTCGTGATCCGAAAACTTGTCCATCACCGAGTCCAGCGTCTCATCAAGCGTCGCCGTCGGCAGATCCGTACGCATCAGCTCCGCCACGATCATCAGCGGAATCGCCTCCCGCTCGATCAGCGACGTCCGCAGGTCATCGCCCACCACCATCCCCGCATAAGCCCCCTGAGACGTCCGCACCACAAAGTCCGATGCCTGATGCTCATTCGTCAGATCGACCAGCCGCTGAGCCGGATCGGCAGGCAGAATGTGCGCACAAGGCACCAGCGGAACATCACGCGCCGTCAGCCGCCGCAAAAGGGTCATGTCCGACCGCGTCCCCATCCGAACCCCACGCTTACGCAGCCAGGCGATGTAAATCGAGTCCGGCTGCAACAGCTGCGAACACGCCAGCGACAGAATCGACACAATCATGATCGGCAGAATCACCCGATAGTCCCGCGTCACCTCAAACACCAGCAGCGTCGCCGTCAGCGGTGCATGAATCACCGCCGCAATCATCCCCGCCATCCCCGCCAACGCATACGTCGCAGGCGTTGACCCCGGCAGCAAACCCACCAGATCCAGCACCAACGCAAAACCACCACCCAGCATCGCCCCCATGAACAGCGACGGCGCGATGATCCCCCCCGATCCGCCCGAACCGATCGTCAGCGCCGTACCAACCACCTTGAAAACAATCGCAACCAGCAAAGCCCACCACACCGCATGAATGACAGGACCCGACCCCTCCACACCACCCGTACCGTAAGACGCCGGATTCAGCAACGCCTCAATCACCGGATAGCCATTCCCGAAAAACACCGGATAGTCATAACCCACCACCGGATAACCAAACAGCTCCACATACACAATGCCCAGCACGCCAAGACTCAAACCCCCAAGCGCCGGCCGCAGCCACCGCGGTCCCGGGGCGCGTTGCCACACCAGGTCCGAACGACGCATCGTCATCGCAAATCCCACACCCAGCAGACCGCACACCACCCCCAGAACAATGTACGCCGGCAACTCCGTGATCAGAAAACGATACTCCGTTAAAGCAAACGGCAGATTGAACACCGCCCCCGTTTCACCCAGCACCGCCTGCGCTACCGCCGTACCGAACACCGACGCGATCACGATCGGCGTAAACGTCTTGAACGAAAAATCCCGCAGCATCACCTCAAGCACAAACAAAACCCCCGCAATCGGCGCATTGAAAATGCCCGCCGTACCCGCCGCCGCGCCGCAGCCAACCAGCGTCGACATGTGCTCCCGACCCACCCGCAAAAACTGACCCACCTGAGAACCCAGCACCGAACCGATCTGAATGATCGGCCCCTCCACACCCGCCGAACCCCCCGACGAAAGCGTGCTCGCCGACGTAAACGCCTTAAAGATCCCCATCTTCGCCGGCATCTTCCCCTGCTTCCGAGCCAGCGCCTCCATCACCTCGGGAACACCATGGCTCTGACCGATCCGGCCAATCACCTCCTGAAGCAAACCCACAATCAGACCGCCCAAAGCCGGCAGCAACAGCAGCACCAGCCAACCCCGACCCCCCTCAACCGCATGCGCCAGCCGATCAAACAGATCGTGCTTCGCCGCATGAACCAGCCAGTCAAAACCCACCGCCACCAGACCACCCAGCGTCCCCACGATCGCCGCCAACGGAATCAACAGCCAGTCCCGGTCAAAGCCGGCCGCTGTCAGATAACGCGTCAGTCTCGCTCGAAGGTGTCCGTCACTCACGCAGCCGAGTGTAACGCGTCACACAAAAACGATGCGACAAGACAGAACGCTAGTCGTGCTTCGGCCGACCCAGCCCGTAACCCATCGCCGCGCCCGCAACCCCAGCCGATGCAAAGTAGATCGGCAGCATCAACGCCAGCCCCGTCATCCGACCCGAAAACCAAGAGCTCTGCAGCATCTCATCCGACGTGAAGTTAAACGACGCCATCAGATACACCCCCAGACCCACCACCAGCGGGCTGATCAGCAAACCCCACGCCCGCGTCGACGGCACCGAAGCCCGCGCCACCCAGCCCCCAACCGCAAACCCGATCACCAACGCACCCACCACCTGACCCGGATCGGTCGACTTCGCCAGCAGGTTCGCCACCACCGCCCCAAGAATCGCCGTGATACCCAACGCCGCAAACGTCGCCGGTACCGACGTATGCCCCCGAGCCTGCTTGTCACGCAACCCCGCATGCAGAATCCCCGCCACCAGCAGCATGATCGACCACAAAAACGCCCACCCGATCATCTCAATCGCCAGATCGAGATAGACATGACGAAGCGTCTCCGATCGGAACAACAACCCGTCGATCGGACCCGCGTACCACGCCAGAATCGTCAGCGAAGCCGCCAACGTGAAAGCCCCCGTCGCCACACCCGACCACGCCGCCATCCCAACCCCCGCCACCACCGCCGGCAACGCCGCAAACCCCAAAGCCAACGCCGCCACCAGAATCGACGACCGCGCATCCATCACCGTCAGCCCTGTCCACCCGCCAGGCGGCATCGCCGGCCCGGCACCCCAGATCAGAATCAGGCTCGAAGCCACGACCAGCACCAGCATCGCAGCACGTTGGGGAACAGTAGGTAACACGCAGGAATTCCGAGGAAGCCAAAGGATTGGCGATGAGCAAACAGGGTTTCCGAGGGAAGGAGTGTGGGTGGTCAACGGCTCTCAGTGGCCCGCCAGAGTAAGGGCCCAACCGCCATCCAGCCAGTCTGAGCCCGATCAGCCCACCCAGCCGGCCAGATCGGCCGCCGCATAGCTCACAATCAGGTCCGCCCCCGCACGACGGATCGCGAACGCCGTTTCCAGATGGGCCTCCCGCCGATCCAGCAGCCCCTCCCGCGCCGCCGCCTCGACCATCGCATACTCACCCGACGTGTGATACGCAGCCACCGGCAGATCCGTATGCCCACGCACCGCCGCAACGATGTCCAGATACGTCGCCGCCGGCTTCACCATCACCAGGTCAGCTCCCTGCTCCAGATCCAGATCCAGCTCCGTCCGCCACTCCCGCGACCGACGCGGATCCATCTGATACCCCTTCCGATCACCAAACGCCATGTGCCCACCCCCCGCATCACGGAACGGCCCGTAGAAAGCCGAGGCGTACTTGATCGCATAACTCAGGATCCCCGTCTGCTCGAAACCCTCAGCGTCCAGCGCCGCCCGGATCGCACCCACCTGACCATCCATCATCCCCGACGGTGCCACCAGGTCCGCCCCCGCCCGTGCCTGCGCCACCGCCACCGCCCCAAGCCGCGCCAGCGTCGCATCATTATCCACCGACCGATCCCCGGCCAGCGGCCCACAATGCCCATGATCCGTGTACTCGCACAAACACAGATCAGGTATCAGAACCCCTGAGACCCCAGCCTCCCGAGCTTCGCGAACCAGCCGCAGCACAGGACTCTCCGGGTCGTGCGCATGGCTGCCAACACCATCCTTCCTGCCCGGCTCGGTCACCCCGAACAGCAGAAACGCCCCGATCCCCACATCACCCAGCCGCCGAATCGCGGCCAGCGCCTCCCCAACCGGCAGCTGCTCCGCCCCCGGCAGCGTCGGAATCGCCCGCCGCTCAGCCAGATCCGCCACAAAAAGCGGCGCAATCAGGTTCGACGGCCGCAAACCCACGTCCGCCACCAGCTCCCGCAGGCCCGGAGTCCGACGCAGCCGCCTCGGTCGATGAAAAGGATGTGACATACCGCCAGTTTACGCCGGATCAGCCAACCGTCCCGACAACAAGACCCACATCACACCAGACGCCAGAGCCTAAGACACCCCCACCAGCGCACCCTGGGTCACCTTCCGCTCCGAAGCCGTCAGATAGCACTGCGGGTCCATCCCCATGAAGTCACCCGTCGCCACCTCGGCACGCGTCCGCAGATTCCCATTGCACACGCCCAGGAACCGGCACTCCCGGCAACGATCCGGCAGCCCCGCCGGCCGCTTCCGAAGCGCCCGCAGCCGAGGCGACATCGGATCACCCCAGATCTCACCAAACGTCGCCTGACGAACATTCCCGCAAGGATGATGCCACGAGAACTGATCGATAAACACATCACCCGTCGGACCGATCGACGCGATGTGCGAGCCACTCTGATTCCCACCATTGCCCCGAAGCTTCGCCCACAACTCCTTCGCTCGCTCCGGCTCTTCCTTCTCGAGACGAAGCATCGCATACGCCTGATCGCAGTGGTTCCCCACCGTCAACACTTCGATCTCCTGACCCCTCGCATGCGAAGCCCGCGTCCAGCGAAACACCCGATCCACCACCTCACGCGTCTGCTCAGGCGACAAATCACAGTCACGAAGCGCCTTCCCACGACCCGCATAAGCCAGGTGATACACGCAGATCCGATTGATGCCCCGACGAGCACACAGATCCAGCAACGGCTCCAGCTCCGCCTCATTCAATGCATGAACCGTAAACCGCGCCCCCACCTTCAGACCCGCATCCTGACAACGACGAATCGCCGCCAGAGCCTTGTCGAAGGCACCCACCTTGCCACGCAGACGATCATGCGTCTCTCGCAAACCGTCCACCGAAATACCCACATACTTCAGGCCGGCCCGCTTCAGCCGCTGCGCCACATAATCATCGATCAGCATCCCGTTGGTCGACAGCGTGCAGCTGATACCCAGCGCCACCGCATGATCCACCAGCGCCAGCAGGTCCGGCCGCATCAACGGCTCACCACCCGACAGCAACAACCCCGGAACCCCAAACGCCCGCAGATTCTCAATCAGCGTGAACGCCTCAAGCGTCGACAACTCATCCGGCATCGGCTTCAAACCCGCCGCCGCATAGCAATGCTTGCACGTCAGATTGCACGCCCCCGTCACCGCCCAGGCCACCACCGGACGAGGCGCATCCGGATACAACTCCGCCTTCAACGGCTTGAGCAGACCGTCCCGCTCCGCCGCCTCCGGACGATGACCGTAACGCAGACGCTCGTTCCCACTCGACTGCCCACACAACACATTCGTCACACTAAACATGGTCTGCATCCTTACTCAATGACCTGACCGCCAGCGGCGGGACATACGCGCAGTCCGGCTCCGACGCCAACACATCGTGTGTCACCGCGTAAGCCCTCGAACGACTACCGCCGCAGACCCGCCGATACGGACACACCCCGCACTTGCCACGCAAGCGATCGGGGTCCTGCAAAGCCTGGAAGAGCTCGTGGTGCCTGTACACATCCACCACCGATGAATCCGGGAACCGACCGCAGTCGATCGGCAAAAAGCCGGAGGGATTGATCTCCCCGACATGACTGATAAACACCACACCCCGACCATCATTCACCCCCATCTTCATCCGCGCCGCAGACAGCATCGGATCCCCACTCCGCTCGATCACATACCGCCGGTAGAACGGCGCCTCCGTCGTCTTGATCAGATAGGGCTGCTGCCGACTCTGAACCATCAGCCGCTCGAACACCCGCTCGTAATCAGCAGGCGAAATCCGCGCCAGCAACCCACCCCGACCCGTCGGCACCAGGAAGAACACCGACCACCGCTTGATCCCCAGCGTCCCCAGCAGCTCCGCCATCGCATCCACCTGATCCACGTTGTCCCGTGTGATCGTCGTGTTCACCTGCGTCGGCAACCCCAGCTCCCGTGCATCCGCCAGAATCCGAAGCGCCCGCTCAAACGTGCTCGGCACCTGACGCAAGCGCCGATGCGTCGCCTCATCCACCCCATCCAGACTCACCGCCAACGCCGTCAGCCCCTCCTCCTGCAAACGCTCGATCCGCTCCCGCGTCACCCGTGGCGTCGTCGACAAAGCCACCGCCGGCCGCAACCCCAGCTCCGACGCACGAGCCACCAGCTCCGGCAAATCAGGCCGCCGCACCGGATCGCCCCCCGTCAGCACCACCTGCGGGCGATCCTCAAACCCCGCCAGATCCTCCAGCAGCGCTACCCCCTGAGCCGTCGTCAGCTCCGCAGGATCCCGATGCACCTGTGCACACGCCCGGCAGTGCCGGCACGCCAGATCACACGCCCGCGTCACCTCGTAAAACGCCACAACCGGGCTTCGGCACACGTCGTGCCGGGGAGCTTGAGGATGGAATGGAAGCACGATGCGTCTCCAAGAGATGCCAGGTGAGCCTGGGATCATAAGACCCCTTATTCTTTTAATATAGGCTTATCCGACGCCCCAGCCAAGCCCGGAACCGGGCAAGCCCCCAAAAAAACCAAAAATCGCGGGTTTCCCCCAGCTTTCCAACCAACCCAGCCACGACCACAGCTACCCCGGCCGCTCGCCCTCTACACCTGATTCAGACCCCCACAACCGCCGCCAGACCTAAGCCAGCAGATCCAGATTCGCCCCCACCCCGTCACCGCCCGTCGCCGCCGCCACGGCCTGCGTGCTCACCTCCGCCGCCTGCTCCAAGAGCGAAATCGCCGCCGCCCCCGCCTGCTTCTGCTGATCCAACGCCGCCCCTAACGCCTTCATCCCCACCTCCGCCTTCAACTGCGATGACGCCGCCGCGTTGCTAACGATCCCACCAATCTCACTCATCACTGTCTCCGTGCGTGAAGTCTCACCGACAACATCGGCCACATCCTCGAATCACTCCTCTTCCCGTCGCACCGACCGAGACCACCAGCCAACGTCCCCATAAAAAAGGCGGCACGGCCTCAAGCCGTGCCGCCTTCTGTATTCAGTTGGTTAATCCAGCGTCGACTTACTTCCGACGACGCAGCCCCATCGCCGCCAGACCGGCCAGGCCCAGAGCCGCCGTGCCGGGCTCGGGCACCACCGTCAGCGAGACGTTGTCGAAGCTCACGCCGCCACCACCCGAGCTCAGGTCCGAAGGACCACCCAGACGGATGATGTCAAAACCACCGGCCGGGTTCATCGTGATGCTCTCAACACGCGTCGCGTTGATGTTGCCGTCACCGTTCAGGTCCAGCGTGAACACCGCCTGAGTGTCCGAAATGTCCACCGAGAAGGTGTGCCAGCCAACCACCGGAGCGTTGGTCAGCGGAGCACCCGCGTCATCAACCATGTTCTCGAAGGCAAACCAGTTCGAGCCGCCGGCACCAAATAGCACCGTACGAATCGCGTAGTGGCTCGGGCTGTTGTACATGCCCATCTCGATGATGTTCGCACCAGCAGCCGTACGAAGACCAGCCGTCGTCCGCTTGTTGGCGCTCGTGCCATCGTCATAGATATCGGCCGTGAAACGCAGGATGTCCGTCGCCGTCGGCGTCACCGGGGCAAAACTCAGGCTGTTGGTGTTGTCGCCACTGAAACTGCCGCCCGTACCGGGGTGCGACATCGACTGACCGGGATTGCCAAAGCCGTTGTCCAACGTGCCCAGGCTCAGCGACCAGACGCCGCCCATGGCCGCCGTATCCGCATAAGACTCAAAATCCTCGCTCACGATCACGCTGGCCGAAGCCACACCCGTCATCGCCATCGCCGCAAAAGCACCCATCAGCATCGTCTTCTTCATCTTGTCTCTCCTACTGGAAACAGGAAACCCAAAATGCCAAAGCAGCCCGCACGCGCAGACCCTTGGCCGTCTTCAACACTACAGCATGCACCACCCGAGCCAGCCGTCCATCCGAATCCCGCCTCAACGGTGAATTAAATCTCTCGCCCGTCCGCCACCCCCCACCACAGACCGCGCTACTTATCCAAACCCCCATCCGCTCCCGCCGCCCCATCCTCACCGCCGTCGCCCTCCTCGTCGTCTAACTCGTCCTCATCATCATCCCCACCCATCGAGAACTTGCCCGCCTGACGACGCTTCAGCCGACGCTCCGCCCGCACCCGCGACCGCTCGTCCGGCCACGCAAACGCATCCAGGTCCTCCACGTCAGGCGACGCCGCCACCGCCATGTCATCAGCCATCGCCCGATGATCCTCCGAGGCCGGCCGCAGCAGCAGATCCCTCAGATCCTCGCCCTGCTCCACCAGCAACTCGCGCTGCCGCACCAACTCGAGCACCGCCAGGAACAGCCCCACCTGCTCCATCCGGTCAGCCCGCTCCGCGAAGATCTGCCGCAACCGAATCCCGCCCACACCGCCACGCTGTACCAGGTCCCGCATGTCCTCCATATGCAGCGACAAAGGCGTCTCATCACCGCCCACATCGTGAACCGCCGGACCACCGATCGATTCCAGCACCCGCTCATACGTCGCCGCCAGTGTCAGCGCGTCCGCCTCCTCCAGATCGATCTCGATCGGCTCGGCCTCCGCCTCATCCCGCTCCACCCGACGCGGCCGCCGAATCTGAACCCCAAACCGCTTCGACCACGCCTCCGCCCGCTCACCCAGCGCCGTCGCCGCATCCCGATACCGCTTGTAAGCCAGCAGCGCCCGAATCAGATCGGCACGCGGGTCTGCCGCCTCGCCCTCACCCTCATCGCCACCCTCCGCTTCCTCACCCGCCGGCACCAGCGACCGGCTCTTGAGCTCAATCAGCGTCGCCGCCACCACCAGAAACTCACCCGCCCGATCCACATCAATCCGATCCAGCCCCTCCAGCTGATCCAGATACTGCTCCGCCAGCCGCGACATCGAGATGTCATGCAGGTCCACCTCCTGCCGCTTCACCAGATGCAGCAGCAGATCCAGCGGCCCATGAAACGCCGACAGATCCACCCGATACCCCGCATTGATGTCAGGCGTCGTCCGCGTCGTCATCCCCCCATCCTACTAGCACCCCATCGATCGGGCTCCCGGACACCACTTTCACGGTCAGTTAGCAGCGTAACGTCGTCGGAGGAGCCCTAGTAACCACCTAGCCCAAAAAACCCTTGGCACGCCACCCCCAATCAGTATGCTTAGGTTGGCATTTCAAAGACAAGGGAGAAACCCTATGCCACGCCTCTCCGGGTGTATGTCCGCATGGCTCGTCAGTCTCGCAGTCACCACCTCAGCACAAGCCGCCTTTACGTTCACGATCGACTCGGACGATTTTGTCACCAACCAGGTTTACGGTGACGTCCTCATCTACCGGGTCGATATTGTGATCGACGAAGTCCTGCTGCCCGGACGCAGCTACCTCAATCCCACGCTCCAACGCGTCAGGTACTTCCTGCAAGGACGTGTGCACTCCGCGGACGACGAACCCTCGACCATCGAGCAGGAACTCTCCGGATCAGAGTTCTACGACATAGCCGGCGGGATCAACTTCGCCGTCAAAGCCGATGCCGAGTTGGAAGATGGGCTGCAGCTCAGCGAACTCGCGTCTCTCGACGGAAATCCTGAGGGCGCCCTTTTTTTTATGAATTACAACCGCTTGGCAGGCATCCTTTACGCGCCAGTTTTCTTGTTACGAGGTGATGGAGTCGGAAGATTCGCAGGTCATGGTCAGGAAGATAGGCCCGGCAGCGTCTACCGTAACGATCTGGTCTACAACCTCGAAGAAATCACCGTGGTCGTTCCCGAACCCACCACCGCCACCCTCCTCGCCTTGACCAGCCTCACGCTCGTCCGCAGATCAAGCTGAGTGCCATCCAAGCGCAATCCCGAAAAAGTAGATGCGCGGGGTCGCTATGATCTGCCCCCATGGGCCTTTTCACCGCCGCCATCTCCAAGCTCAAGTCCGCCCTCACGCGCACCCGTGAGGCCTCGACCAGCACGATCCGGTCCATCCTCATCGGCCAGCAGCTCTCGCCCGAGCTCATCACCCGCATCGAGCGCCTGCTCATCGAGGCCGACGTCGGCGTCAAGACCGCCGTCGAACTCCGCAAGGACCTGCAGGCCGCTTACGAACGCTCCGAAATGACCACCGGCGACGAGGCGCTCGCCTTCCTCAAGGACCAACTCACCGCCTACTTCCCCGCCGAAGATCGCGAGCTCAACCTCCAGCCGCCCGGCACCACGACCGTCATCCTCGTCGCCGGCGTCAACGGCGCCGGCAAGACCACGTCCATCGCCAAGCTCTGCCACCGGCTCCGCGAAGACGGCAGGTCCGTCGTCCTCGGCGCCTGCGATACCTTCCGCGCCGCCGCCGTCGATCAGCTCGAAACCTGGGCCGGCCGCTTAGGCGTCCAGGTCGTCAAAGGCCAGCAGGGGGGCGATCCCGCCGCGGTCGCCTTCGACGCCGCCCAGGCCGCCACCGCCCGAAACGCCGATGTGTTGATCCTCGACACCGCCGGCCGGCTCCAGACCCAGGAGCCGCTGATGCGGCAGCTCACCAAGATCCAGTCGGTCGTCCGTAAGCATCTCCCGGATGCACCCCACGAAGTGCTGCTCGTGATCGACGCCACCACCGGGCAGAACGGCGTCAATCAGGCCAAGGTCTTCTCCGACGCCATCAGCACCACCGGCATTTTTCTGACCAAGCTCGACGGCACCGCCCGGGGCGGGATCGTGATCGCGATCCGCGAGCAGCTCGGCCTGCCGGTCAAGCTCATCGGCACCGGCGAGACACCGCAGGACGTGGCCCCCTTCGAGCCCGAGGCCTTCGTCGAAGCCATGTTCGCCGAGTAGCCCGGCTACCTTTTCAGGGTTTCTGCCGGACGAAAGCGCTTACGTCACGGCATGACCCGTGCAGGCCTGACGTAATTGCTGTTCATTGGGTGTGATTGGTTATGTCTATTTGTCCGGCCGTCACTTAGGGGTTTACGTCAGGTGGGTAGAATCTGACGCAAAATGGCTAACTAGCCCTTGTCAGGGCGTTGGATCGTGGTGCGTTATCGGAGCGCATCATGTCTTTCCCTTGGTTGGACGCAAGGGCCAGCGCTCCAGGGATGGTGATGCTTACAAAAGGGAGAATGGCAGCCACGCGAGGTGGCGGCCGCCTGCACCCATCGGAGGAGGGGGGCAGGCGACCCGCGGCTTCGGGCTCCGACGACCTGCTTTGGCGGGTTGCCGCACGGCCTGATCGTCGCCCCCGCCACAACGGACCCTTGACGGGGTCCAAGCGGCGCTGCCGTGTCAGGAATCCCCGCGAAACGGATCGCTCGGGCTTGCCCGAGCCTTCCCGAGGCGGAGAGAACGCAGGGATTCCCGGAAAGGCCATCGGAGAGGGTGGCCTTTCTTTTTTTTTTTGCACCCAGCGGGGCTGAGGGGCTGTGGTGGGCGTTTCTGATGTTGTGAGATGGGGGCCGATCGGTCTTCGGCGGGATTCTCAGGCAGCGCGCACAGAGCGACAGGGTGATCTCATCGGTCTGAGCGCCGTGATGTCCAAAATCGATCGAATTGGGGTAATAACGAGACGGTTCTGGCTCGAAACGGACCAGAATTGATCGTTTACGGGCCGGTAAGGCCCAACGCGTCAGAGTCGAGCCAGAGCGTGACCGGGCCGTCGTTTTCGATCAAAACCCGCATATCTGCGCCGAATCGGCCGTTTTCGACGCGTCGGACGCCCAGCTCGCTCAGCAGCTCGCCAAACCGTGCGCACAGCGGTTCGGCGATCTCGGGCGGGCCGGCCCCGATGAAGCTCGGCCGCCTGCCCTTGCGTGCATCCCCAAAGAGGGTGAACTGCGAGACCACGAGCGCGCCGCCCTGCACGTCGAGCACTGAGCGGTCGAACCGGCCGGCGTCGTCGGGGAAGAGCCGGAGGTGGACGATCTTCTCGGCGAGTTTGCGGGCGATGGTTTCGTTGTCGTCGGGGCCGACGCCGACGAGCAGGACGTAGCCGCGGCCGATCTCGCCGAGGGTCTGGCCGTCGACGGTGACGGATCCCCGGGTGACGCGTTGCAGGAGTATCCGCACAGAGTGCCTCGCTTCACAGTTGCTTTCGCTGTTCTAAGACGACAGCGGTCGTTCGTCTTCACGACTCGGCATTATCCGGTAAAGCGTTGATCTGGGGTGGACTTTGGCGGTTGCGCGGGTATGTTTTGACGTGGCAAGCGAACCTGCTTGTCGGGCGGTTCCTTGCCCATTTTTACTTTTTACCACTTGACCGTTTCGGGAGATAAACCATGCTTTCTACTCGTGCTTCCTTGTCTTGTGCTCTGTTGGTTGGGTTGGTTGCCGTGGGTTCGGCTCAAGCCGCCACGATCACGACGATCACCGATCCTGCGGCTTCGGCGGTTTTCGCTGGGAGTTCTTCGTTCACCAAGCTGGCGGAGTCGCGGGTGCGCGGCATCACCAGCGGGACATGGGCATTCGCGACGGGTATCGAGGTCGGTCAGACGCCGACGGCGTCGAACTTTGCCCACTCGGGTCGTGTGAACAGCCTGCCGGATCCGATCCGGTTTACCTGGACGCTGGACGCGGGCGTCTCGACGCTCACGGTTTTCAGTGACGATCAGGGCACGGTGTTCGGGAACGTCCCCAGCTTCAACGTGCCTTCGAGCGCGGAGGCGACCGATCTGATCATCAGCCTGCGTGCCACCGACCGCGGCGGCAGCAATCCTGTGGATGCCGGTGTGCTGAAGATCGATGATCTGGTGGTAAATGGGGTTGACCTTGTCGATTCTTCCGACAACTTCGAAGCTTCGGACGGGTTCTTTCATCTGCATGTGTCGGACCTGTCGGGACCGCTGACAGTGGATGGTGTTTTGACGGGCGGGAACTTCGCTACCAACCGGCTGTCAGAGCGTCTGCGTTTCAACGCGAAGGCTTACAACGTGTTGCCTGGTGGCCCGCCCGTTGTGCCGACGCCGGCTGGTTTTGCAGCGGGTCTGCTGGGGCTCGGCGCTCTCGCGCTTCGTCGGGCTCAGTAAGCTCGGCGGTTTAGATAACAGCTCAACCCAAGCCCGGCTTTGTGGCCGGGCTTTTTTGCGCGCGGGTTGCCTGGTTCTCGCAGTTTGCCAAGGCGTTACAGGGGGGTTCGTGTGGCGGCGAGTCGGTGATTTTTTGTGGTCGGGCGGTGGCTTTGGGGCATGCTGAATTGGAGGCTTCTGTTGTCGGCGTGTGATCGCGGCTGTGTGGCCGGGTCGCTCGCTGGGACGTGAACAGGAGCAAGATGATGCGTGGACTACTCGCTGGATGCCTGGTTGCCGGGACGCTTGGCCTTGGGGCCGGCGTGGCTCAGGCGGGTCCGATCAGCACGTCGTTTGTGTCGGGCACGGGTGGCGGCGACCAGGTGGCGCATAGCCGTGTTCGCGGTTGGAGCACGGGCTGGGAGGCGGCGACCGGCGAAGAGGTGGGTGTGCCGGGTCATCCGAACAGCAGTTGGAACTGGACGCCTGCCAATCGGACGCAGTCGTTCGTGTGGGACTTCTCGGGCGGCGTATCGACGCTGACGATCAATGGGCGTTCGATGATTGAGAGCGCTTTGTTTAACGGTGTGACGGATCTCTACCTGCAATTGCGAGCGACGGATTATCGCGGGACGGCTGGTTACCTGGATGCGACGGACCTGGAGCTGACGACGGATGGTGAGACGACGGTGTTGCCTGATCTGTCGGCGGCGAGTGGGTGGTCGGGCTTGTTGAAGATTTCCGGCCTTGATGGGCTCGGGACGAGCTTCCGGCTGGAGGGTGTGCTCAGCGGCAACTTTGATGAGATCAAGGAAGAGCGGATCAAGATCGAGATGAAGGCGTATTACGACCCATCGGTGGATTCATCGGTGCCGTCGCCTGGGACGGCGGTGCTTGGCGGGGCTGGTGTTGGCTTCTTGCTCCTGCGGCGCGGTGTGTAGCCGTGTCGGTGTGATGTGAGCCTCTGGCGGTCTAACGGCTGCCCGGGGCTTTTGACGGGACGTTTGAGAAAGGTGCACGGCGTGTGTCGTGTGGTGCGTGTCCCGGGTTTGTTACAGGAGCTGGAGATGAAGACCTGGATGATGCTTGGAGCGTTGGTTGTGGCGTGTTCGATGGGTTCGGCCGTGCAGGCCTCGCCGTTGGATGCGCTCAAGATTCAGGGGATTTCGATTCCCAAGCCCAAGATGGTGGTTCCCGAGCCGGGTACGGCTGCCGTTCTTGCGGCTGGGGTGGGTGGTTTGATGCTTCGTCGTCGGGCGTGAGTCTGGCGAGATGAAGGCATCCTGAGCCCCCGGCCCCCCCCCGCATTGATGCGATGGGTGCCGGGGGGCTTTTGCGTGCGCGGGGTGTGGTCCGCCTGCGGCGGATCTCACTTCGTTCGACGGGTTACGAAGAGGCTTGCGAAGGCCAGCAGAGCGGCGGTGGTGGGTTCGGGGATGGGGCCTGTGAAGCCGAAGTTCTTTGCGAACATCGAGAGGTCGATGAGGTCGACGCTGTTGTCGCCATTGAAATCGCCATGGGCGCGGCTGGCGTTGGTTCTGCCGAAGTTGGCAGAGAGTGTCGAGAGGTCCATCATGTTGACGGCGTTGTCGAAGTTGGTGTCGCCATCGATCACGTGGATCGCGCGGAGGAGGGCGTTGGGGTCGATGTAGTCGCTGCCTGAATTGAAATCGGGTACCAGATCGAGCGTCAATGGCGTTACGTCTGCCAGGATGGCCTCGAGGGTGACGTCTCGCTGGGTGATCGTGAAGGCTTCACCGGGTAACAGGGTGATTTCTGTACCATCGACAGTGAGGTTAGTGAGAAAGAGGGTGTTGGTGCTGCCTGCGAAGGCGCGGAAGGCTCCGAGGAATTCTCCCCCAGCGAGTGTGAGGTTGCTGGATGAGAGTGAGTCGAAGTCGGGTTCGAAGGTTCCGCCCGCGAGGGTGACGTTGCTTCGGGCCTGGAAGCGTGTGCCGAAGTTGCCGCCTGTCACGAAGACTGTGCTATCACCTTCTGCGTTGAAGCCGCGGCCGAAGGTTCCGCCTGAGATGTGGACTTTGGCGTTGTCTGTCACTTCCTGACTGCTGCCGAAGATGCCATCGGTGATGGTGACTTCTGATGAGCCGTTGATGATCAGCTGGCTGTACTGTCCGCTGTGGATGGTGATGTCACTGTCGGTGATGTTTGATGCTGTTCTGGGGATAGGGGTGACTGTGACGTTGTTGAGTGTGGCGGTTGAGCGAACGAATTCGAAGCTGGAGCCGGTGACATCGGTGAGGTCTGCGTGGCTGTCTGTCAGTTGCAGAACGTTAATGGTTGCGCCGAGAGCGGTGATTTCTGCAGATGTGTGAGCGCGGAGGACATTTACGTAAGCGGCTTCTTCGATAATGACAGTTCCCGCACCTGCATGAAGTACGTTGACACGCACGGTCTCGTGGATGCTGGCTGCTGAGCCGTTCACTAGTATTCGATCCAGATTCCCACCAAGTATGTCGGCGGTGGCGTTGTCGTTGACTGTGATTGTATTGAGGTTGCCGCTGTGGACGGTGACTTCGCTGTCATCGAATAATTCGAGGTTTCCGGCTATCTCAACGTCCTTAAAGTTGATCGCGGTTCCTTCATAGGCCTTGATGCTGTGCAACTGGGCGAGGTCAATGGTGATGGTTGAACGGTAAGCCGTCATATTGGCAATGTCGCCACTCTCAACGTGAAGGTCGGCATCGATGAGGTGCATGCCATTGGGTATGATGGCATTTCCGGTAACTATCACACTTTCATGCGGACGGATTCCGCCGTAGTAGTTCTGGCCGTTCGTACCGGTGATGATTCTTCGTTCATCGCTGATTTGCGGGATGTTTGCGGGGACGAGGGTGAGGGCATCGGGGTAGCCACCGATTCGAATCACATTCCCGTCGGTTAGGGTCGCTGTCAAAACTTGGCCATGGTCAATCCTGCCGAAGCGATCTAGCTCGAGCGCGTGCAGTCCGGGAAACGGTTTTCCATCCAGGTAGAACTCTCCGCCATAGATTCGGACGTCGCTGCCTTGGCCGCCAAACAGCTGGTTTTCGACTGTGCCGGCGGTGATATGGACTTCGCTGCCGGCCTCGGCGGCGAAGGATCTACCCAGGTGTCCGCCATGCATGTTGAAGGTGCTGCCTTCCTCGGCCGCGAGTCCGGCGATATCCCCGCCTGACATGTTGATGGTGGATTGATCGGTCAGGATGACGGAGCCCACTGTACCGCCAGTGAGGTTGAGTGTGGTTCCCCTGTAGAGCCTTCTCAGGCCGCGCCCATTGCCTGCAGACATGTTGATGGTGGTATCAACGGCTTCGAAGCCACTTTCGATCTGTCCGCCTGACATGTTGATCTCGGCGTCGATGGCGGAGAAGTATTCGGGGAGGCTGCCGGTGTCGGACAGGTTGAGTGTCTGACCAGGCCGGAGTCCGCGGAGTTGGGTGGGGCCGCTATTAACGGTGATGGGGTTGGTGTCGATGGCGGGTAGGTTGGTGTTGATAAGATTGATGGCTGACCTTGCATCGACATAACTCGTCAGGGAATTTGCCACGATGGTGGGTGTGCCGTCTTCGAGTGTGAAGGTCAGGATCTGGTTGGGTTGGAGGTGATTGTCGGGGAGGCTGGTGATGGGTGTTCCATCCAAGCGGAAGTCGGTGCCTGTGATGTTGGTGGTGCTGTCGTCGTTGAGTCTCACACCGCCACCGAGGATGCCGCCTGAGAGATTAAGTCTGGCATTATGCTCTAGTGAGATGTAGCCGGTGTTTACTCCGGCATTCATGTTGATTGTGGCGTTGCCACCTGCGGATAGACGGCCTTCAACGGCCGCGCCATTGTTGATGAGTACGGATTGATTGGCCAGATAAAAAGCCGAATCATTGTTGTCAGCTAAGACGCCACCATTAAGCATGATCTGGCTGTTGCCGTAGGCCTTGTTGTCTTCCCGGATCGTGCCTGCGTTCAGAGTGAGCGTGGCGTTGTTCAGGGTTAGCTCAGAGCTGATCAGTCCGCCATTATTGGTAATGTGGGTGTTGTTTTCGGCGGTGAAACTACTGCGTATCAAACCGCCGGGGGTGATACTAATGATTGCATTGGTGACCGTGCTCTTATCTACGAAGTTCTGAGCATAGTTTGCAATGCTTAAGAAGGTTCCGCCATCGTTGATGTTGATGGTGGTGCTCTTGAGGTCAAAGCCGTTGAGGTCGGGGATGGTCTCGTTGAAGGGGGGTGGGGGCGGTCCTTGGTCTTTGAGGGGTCCGAGGACGCCGTTGTTGTTGACGTTGATGGTGAGGTCGGGTCCGAAGGTGAAGGTCTGTCCGTTGAGGGTTCCGGTGACGGTGGAGCCCGTGACGTCGTAGCTAATGTTGGTGTCGGCCTGGGTCAGGGACTGGCCGTCGTTGATGTCGATGGTGGTGTTGGCCTGGGCTGATAGTGAGAGAGCGAGCGCGGCGGTGAGGCAGCAAGCGGTGATGCGGGCGGACATTCTCGTGCCTCCGGGTTTGGGCAGATAGGCGAGTCTGAACTCTGATTATATTCGATGTCCGGCATGAGCATGAAGGCGATTCATTGATTTTGCTTGTTTTAACCGTATGGCAACCAAAAACCCCGGCGTTAAGCCGGGGTTGGGTGGGTTTGTATTGGTTTGGTCTGTCGTGATGGGTCAGACGCGGGCGAGGGGTTTTTCGCCTTGGTTGAGGACTGGGAGGGCGACGAGGGAGTTTTCGCGTCGGGACATGAGGGCGCCTTCTTTGGCGGGTGAGGCGTGTCCGGGTGAGCGGGTCATGGCGGAGGCGGGGTCGGCCTGGTGTTCGACTTCGTCGAAGGTGGTGTAGTTGAGGCCGAGGTCCTTGAGCATTTGTTGGTCTTGCTGGGGGGTGCGGCCGAAGGTGGTGAGGTAGTTGCCGATGAGGAAGGAGGAGCCGCCTGCGAAGAAGATCCAGGACTGGAGGTCGCGGAGGATTTTCTCGCGGCCGCCTGCGATTTTGAGTTCGCGGTCTGGGAGGATGAATCGGTAGACGGCGATGATGTGGAGGGCCTGCATGGGTTCGAGGGGTGTGACCTCGCCATACATGGGTGTGCCCTGGATGGCGTTGAGGAAGTTGATGGGGACGACGTCGGCTCCGAGGTCGCGGAGGGCGAGGGCCATGTCGACGCGGTCGTCCCAGTCTTCCCCCATGCCGAAGATCCCGCCTGAGCAGATGGAGAGTCCGGCGGCTTTGGCGTTTTTGATGGTCTGGACGCGGTCTTTGTAGGTGTGGGTGGAGACGATGTTGGCGAAGTGTCGGGCGGAGGTTTCGAGGTTGTGGTTGACGCGTTGGACGCCCATGTCTTTGAGGCGTTGGGCTTGTTCGGGGGTGAGTTCGCCGAGGGTGGCGCAGGGTCGGATCTTGCCTTGCTCGGCGGTTTTGCGGAAGAAGGGTTCGAGCCAGTCGAGTTCGCGGTCGGTGGGTCCGCGGCCGGAGTTGACGATGCCCATGGAGGAGGCGCCGTTGGCGAGAGCTTCGTCGGAGGCTTCGAGCATCTCCTCGACGGTCATTTTGTCGGGGGTGACGTGGGTTTTGTAGTGTTTGGACTGTGAGCAGTAGGAGCAGTCTTCGGAGCAGGCGCCGGTTTTGCCGGTGACGATGGAGCAGAACTTGACCTGCTTGCCGACGAACTTGATGCGGATCTTGTTGGCCCAGAAGAAGAGGTCGTAGAGGTCGTCGCCCTGGAGGGTGGTGAGGAAGGTGGCGTCTTCGCGGGAGATCGGGTTGCCGGCGAGGACGCTGGCGGCGATGTCGGCGAGTTTGTCGGTGGGGAGGGGGGTGTTGGGAGAGATCATGCTGGGTGTCCCGGCTGGGTGTTGGTGGAGTTGGAAAAGAAGGGGCGTTGCGAGCGTTTTAGCGTCGCTGGCCGCCTTGTTCGGACGGTGTGCTGAAGAGTTCGGTGAGGTTGAGGACCGCGGCGGGGATCATGCGGTTGCGGTTGACGTCGAGCCGGTAGACGAAGAGTCGTTCGGTTCGGTTGTCGAGGACGAAGAGGGACTCTTCGCCTGATCGGGTTTGTGCGGTCATGAGGGTGATGTCGTCGCGGTTGACGAGGAGGGCGGCGTCGGCGGTGTTGTCGAGGGCGGCGAGTCCTTCGCGGCCGTGGGTGAGCAGCAGGCCGGCGAGCACGAACGCGGAGGCGATGAGTGCGTAGCAGGCGAGTTGGGTGACGAGTTTGTGGGTGGGGTCGTGGGGGGTGGCCATGGCTGGCTCCGGCGTTGGATTGGTTTAGTAGCGTGAGCGTCGGTTGGTGGCGTTGTTGCCTTCGGCTTCGGTGAGGTCTCTGGTGAGGTCGCGTGAGGCGATGAACTCGAAGCGGTTGGTGGAGGCGTTGAAGAAGCCTGCGACGACTCTGGAGTTGGAGAGGTTGACGAGGTAGACGGCGGCTTGGCTGGATCGGCCGGTGACGTCGCCAGCGATCATGAGGTAGTTGCCTTTGGCCATGCCCTGGGCGAGGGCGGGCTGTGGCTGTGGGAGCATGGTGGTGAAGCCGAGTCCGAAGAGGAGCAGGGCGTTGACGATGAGCAGGGAGGCGAGGGTTTTTCGGCCCATGGTGTTCTCCGCGGGGGCTGTTGCGGCCGGTTGTTTGCGGGCGGTGGGATGGCGTCGGGGGTGGGGGCGGGTCAGTCCTGGTGGGTTCGCTTGGCACTCATGAAGCTGCCCCAGAGGATGAGGCCGAGCGCGATGATGGCGACGACGATGACGATCCACTCGGGGATGGCGGGGTCCTGGAGGTCGCTGACGCCTTGGGCGATCTGGAGGAAATTATTCATGCATCCACTATAAGGAGCGGGCAGGTTGTGAGCAACGATCAAGAGACTAAGTGGTACGAACGAGGTGCAAACGATGGCGTTATGGCTCTGGCTGGGCTTGGCTTATCTCTGCGGGTCGATTCCGTTTGGGTTGTTGATCGGGTGGTGGAAGGGGATAGATATCCGGGCGCATGGGAGCGGGAACATTGGGGCGACGAATGTGGGGCGTGTGCTGGGGCGTGGCTGGGGGTTGTTCTGCTTTGGGCTGGATCTGCTCAAAGGTTTGGGGCCGGTGCTGGCTTATGCGGTGTTGGAGGGGGGGCTGGTGGGTGAGGGGGTGTCGGGGTCGCTGGCGGGGTTGGGGGTGGCGGTGTGTGGGACGGCGGGGCATGTGCTGCCGGTGTGGCTGAAGTTCAAGGGGGGCAAGGGGGTGGCGACTGGGCTGGGGGTGATGCTGGGCTTGTGGCCGGTGGTGACGGGTCCGGCGGTGGTGGTGGGGTTGATCTGGTTGGGCGTGACGTGGTGGTGGGGGTATGTGAGCCTGGGGAGTGTGGTGGCGGCGGCGTTGCTGCCGGTGCTGGCATGTGTGAGTGCGGGGTTGCTGGGGGCGTCGGTGGATGAGGTGGTGGTGTTTGGGGCGGCGACGGGGCTATTGGCGGGGCTGGTGGTGGTGAAGCATCGGGCGAATCTGGCGCGGCTTCGGGCGGGGACGGAGTCGCGGGTGGGTTGGGGTCGGCGGGGGGCTCTCTGAGGTTGTTGGTTTTCTTTAGGATGGGGCTGCGGCGGGTATGGATGTGAGCTGTTGAGCCAAGTGGAGTTTTGCGATGTCTGATGTTGTGAAGCCGGTGGTTGTGATTGTTCGGGATGGTTGGGGTCGGAATCCGAATCCGGAGCATGATGCGTTTAATGCGGTGAAGCTGGCGGAGACCCCTAGGTGTGATGCGTTGTTGGAGCGGTATCCCTCGACGCTGATTCACACGAGTGGTGAGGATGTGGGGCTGCCTGAGGGGACGATGGGCAACAGCGAGGTGGGGCATCAGAACATCGGTGCGGGGCGGGTGGTGTATCAGGAGTCGGTGCGGATCACGAAGGCGATTCGGGATGGGTCGTTTTTTGAGAATGAGGTGCTGGTGGCGGCGGTGGAGCGGGCGAAGTCTTCGAATCGGTTTGTGCATGTGATGGGGATTGCTTCGGACGCGGGGGTGCATGGGTTGATGGATCACCTGTATGCGTGTCTGGAGCTGTGCGAGCGGCTGGGGCATGAGCGGGTGGCGCTGCATCTGTTTACGGATGGTCGGGATACCGGTCCGTTTACGGGCAAGGACTTTGTGGCTCAGATTGAGGCGAAGTGTCGTGAGTTGGGTGTGGGGCAGGTGGCGTCGATCTGCGGGCGGTATTACGCGATGGATCGGGACAATCGGTGGGAGCGGGTGGAGAAGGCGTATAGCTGTCTGACGGGGATTCGGGGTCGGAAGCATGAGCTGCCGGTGGCGGCTTCGGCGGCGGAGGCGATTCAGGGGTATTACGACGCGCCGACGAACGACTCGCAGCAGGGGGATGAGTTTATTGTGCCGACGATGATCGGGGCGTCGATTGATGAGGCGCTCGGGACGCGGATTTCGGCGGGTGATTCGGTGCTTTTTTACAACTACCGGGGTGATCGACCGCGGGAGTTGGTGAAGTCGTTTGTGATGACGGATGACGAGTGGGCGGCGGTGCCGGCGTCGCCTGATAGTGGGGAGCGGGGGTTTAATCGGGTGCGTCGGTTGGGGGTGGAGATGGTCACGATGACGGCGTACGAGCAGGGGTTGTCGGTGAAGGTGGCGTTTCCGAAGCCGCCAAAGATGGAGGATGTGGCGGGGGCTTATTTAGCGCGGATCGGGAAGACGCAGTTTCGTTGTGCGGAGACGGAGAAGTTTCCGCATGTGACGTTCTTTGCGAATGACTATCGGGAGGAGCCGTTCCCGGGTGAGGGCCGTGAGATGGCGCAGTCGCCTCAGGTGGCGACGTATGACCTGCAGCCGGAGATGAGTGCGGAGACGATTACGGAGATTGTGCTGAAGCGGGTGGCGGCGGCGGACTGCGAGGATTTCTTCCTAGTGAACTTTGCGAATGGCGACATGGTGGGGCACACGGGGAAGCTGGACGCGGCGATCAAGGCGGTGGAGACGGTGGATGGGTGTGTGGGGCGGATCGTGGAGGCTGTTTTGGCGAGGGGTGGGAAGCTGATTGTGACGGCGGACCATGGGAACGCGGAGCAGATGTTCGACCCTGAGACGGGTAGTGCGCATACGGCGCACACGCTTTACGACGTGGAGTGCATTGTGGTGGACCCGTCGCTGGATGCGGGCACGAAGCTGCGTGAGGGCGGGCGGCTAGCGGATGTGGTGCCGACAGCGTTTGGGTTGATGGGGGTTGAGAAGCCGGCGGCGATGACGGGGGAGAGTTTGGTGGGCTAGCAATTGCGAAGGTTATTCCAACCCTGTTTCATCATCTTCCTCCAAGGGGGCTTGGTAGAAGTTGAGGGTCATGCCGCCGTATTTGTGGGGGACGGGGCCGTCGAGGTTGGGGCGTTCGGCGGGGGTGGGGGCGTCGGAGGGGGTTCGGAGGTTGATGATGGCGCCGGGTTCGAGTTTGGGGGCGATGTGGTCGAGGAGTTGGTGGATACGGTCGACGGTGGGCGGGTCGTGGAGCATTTTGTAGGGGGGGTCGAGGAAGGCGATGGCCAGGGGTTCGGGGGGGAGCTGGTCGAGCCAGAGGGGGAGGAGGGCGCTGCCATGGATGACGGTGGCGCGGTCGGTGAGGCCGAGGGTTTGGAGGTTCTGTTTGAGGATGGCCTGGATGCGTCGGTCGGCTTCGACGAAGGTGCAGTGGGAGGCCCCGCGGGAGAGGGCTTCGATGCCGATGGAGCCGGTGCCGGCGAAGAGGTCGAGGACGGGTCCGAAGGGCTCTTCGGTGGTTTCGCCGAGGACGCCGAGGGAGTAGAGGCGTGAGAAGAGGGCCTGCTTGACGCGGTCGGTGATGGGGCGGGTGGTCTCGGCGTCGGGTGGTCCGAGGAGGCGGCGGTGGCGATGGGTTCCGGCGATGACGCGCATGTGGTGATCGTATCGTTTTGAGCGGTTCGACAAGGGATGCTGGGGCTGGTTATGTTGCGGGCGTGAAGCAAGCAACTCCCCTGTTAGCGGCGGCTGGTTCGGTCACGGTGGTTTCTGACGCGGTGTCTCGGAAGGCCGAGAAGCCGAAGAAGGGGGAGCGGAAGGCTTCTGAGAAGAAGAAGGGCCGGGGTGGCAAGAAGGGTAAGGGCAGCGGTGCGACGATCGCTGAGCAGGCGGACAAGTACGCGCTGTATCAGAAGGCGGTTCAGGAGCCGGAGCACGAGGTTGAGTTTTTTGAGCTGGCTTATCGGGAGGCGAACGGGCATCGGGAGCCGGTGGTGCTCCGGGAGGATTTCTGCGGGACGTTTGCGGTGTGTTGTGCGTGGGCGGCGTCGAAACTCGGTCGGCGGGCGCTGGGGGTAGATCTGGATCCGGAGCCGTTGGCGTGGGGGGCGGCGAACAACCTGAAGCCGTTGACGGACGAGCAGAAGAAGCGGGTTCGGATTCTCGAAGCGGATGTGCGGAAGGTGTGCTCGCCTAAGGCGGATGTGTTGGCGGCGCAGAACTTCTCGTTCTTTTTGTTCATGGAGCGGCGGGAGTTGCTGGGGTATTTCAAGGCGGCACGACGGAACCTGGCTCCGGGCGGGGTGATGGTGATGGACATGATGGGCGGGCCGGATTGTTTTCTGGAGGACCACAACGAGACGCGGAAGTGTGACGGGTTTTCGTATACGTGGCGGACGGAGAAGGTGAACCCGATCACGCAGATCAGCGAGCACAGCATCGGTTTCAAGTTCAAGGACGGGAGCCGGATGCGTGAGGCGTTTAGGTATCGGTGGCGGATGTACAGCATTCCGGAGATCAGGGATCTGCTGATGGAGGCGGGGTTTGCTCGGGTGGATGTTTACTGGGAGGGGGCGACGGAGGATGGGGATGGAGACGGGAACTGGCGGATCACGACGGAGGCGGAGATGGATCCTTCGTGGTTGTGTTACGTGGTTGCGCGTCGGGATCGCGAGGCGGTTAGCGGAGGTTCGGTCTGATGAAGTTGCAGGGCCCGCGAGGTACGCGAGATTTTTACCCGGACGCGATGGCGTGGCGTCGTCGGCTGGAGGATGCGTGGCGGGCGGTTTCGATTCGGCATGGATTTGAGGAGGTGGACGGGCCGATCTTTGAGACGCAGGAGCTTTACAAGATCAAGTCGGGGGATGGGATTCTGAGTGAGATTTTTCATGTGAAGCACCCGCAGGGAGACGCGGAGTTTGCGCTTCGTCCGGAGTTCACGCCGACGCTGGCGCGGATGGTGGCGGCGCGGGCGAACGGTTTGCCGAAGCCGATCAAGTGGTTTGCGACGCCTAATTTCTGTCGGGCGGAGCGTCCGCAGCGGGGGCGGCTGCGGGAGTTTCTGCAGTGGAATGCGGACATTCTGGGGGCTGAGGGTGCGGTGGCGGATGCGGAGTGCATTCTGGTGGCGGTGGATCTGCTGCGGGAACTGGGGCTGACGTCGCAGCACATCGTCGTGCGGATCAGTCACCGGGAGGTGGTGCGTCAGGTGCTGCTACGGTTGGGTGTGCCTGAGGGGAAGATGGTTTCGGCGTTTGAGTTGTTGGATCGTCGAGAGAAGCTGGAGCATGGTGATTTTGTGGCTCAGGCGGGGGCGTTGGGCTTGGATGAGATCCGGGTGGATCGGTTTCTCCAGATGAGTCGGCGGCGGTATCCGGTGGGTGAGATAGAGCACCTGGCGCGGTCGGTGGGGATGGAGAGCGGGTTTGAGAAGCTGCGTGAGCTGGAGGAGCAGCTGATTGCTTTTGGGCTGGCGGACTGGTGCGCTTATGACCTTGGGATCGTGCGGGGGTTGGCTTACTACACGGGTACGGTGTTTGAGTTGCACGAGGCATCGGGAATGGAGCGAGCGGTGGCGGGTGGGGGTCGGTATGACAAGCTGATTGAGCTGTTCGGCGGGCCGTCGATGCCGGCGGTGGGTTTCGGGATGGGGGATGTGGTGCTGACGAATGTGTTGCAGGACAAGGGGTTGATTCCGGAGGAGGTGACGCCTCGGCCGGACGTGTTTGTGCTGGGCGGCGAGGGGGTGTCGACGGCGCGGGTGCGTGAGGTGGTGGCGGGGCTGCGGTTGGAGGGGGTGCACGCGCGGTTCAGCTACAAGTCGACGACGAACGTGGGCAAGCTGATGAAGGATGCGAATCAGTCACGGGCGCGGTATGCGTTGATCCTGAGCGGGTCGGGTGGGGAACTGAAGGATCTGGACAGCGGGGATCAGGAGAGCGTAGAGATCGCTGGGCTGGCGGAGCGGATGCTGGCCGAGAGCGAGTGAGACTCTTAGCCGGTGCTTAGTTGGCAGCTTCGATGGCGAGGACTTTTTCGAGTCTTCGCTGGTGTCTTTCTTCGCCGGTGAACTTGGCGTTGGCGAAGGCGGCGGCGATTTCGCGGGCGGGTTCGACGCCGATGATGCGTGCTCCGAGGCAGAGGACGTTGAGGTCGTCGTGTTCGACGCCCTGGTGTGCGGAGTAGATGTCGTGACAGACGGCGGCGCGGACGCCTTTCATCTTGGAGGCGGCGATGGAGGCTCCGACGCCTGAGCCGCAGACGAGGACGCCACGGTCGGCCTGTTTGTGCTGGATGGCGTTGCCGACGTAGCGGGCGAAGTCGGGGTAGTCGTCGTGGGGGTCGTGCTCGTGGGCGCCGAGGTCGAGGACTTCGTGGCCGAGGTCGGTGAGGACCTTGGCGATGTCGGCTTTGAGGGGGAGTCCGGCGTGGTCGGCGGCGATGGCGATTTTCATGGTCGGGCTCGTCGGGAGGAGGGGGTCAGGCGGGGAGTTTACCCGGATGGATGCGGGGTGTGCCTTGCGTTAGTTGGTGTCGACGATCTGCTGGGCCGCGGCCTGGAGGCGTTCGGCGGCGAGGGGGGTGCCGATGTCGTTCTTGCCGAAGCCGGGGGCGGCGCCTTGTTTGATGGCTTCTTCCTGGGCGTCTTCGAAGTTGGATATGAGGAGGCAGGGGCCGGCTTCGGGGCGTTTGGCGATGGCGGCGATGAGGTCGATGCCTGAGCCGGCGGCGAAGTGGCCGTCGAGGACGCGGTTGACGAGGAGGATGGTTTGGGGGCTGAGGCGGGGTGTGAGTTCGTCGTCGGTGTTGACTGTGGTGATGGTGGCGTCGGGGAGGGCGGCCTGGGCCTGGCGTTGGAGGGAGCCGGAATCGAAGCCGCAGTGGCCGACTAGGAGGACGGTGGGTGTGGGGGTGGTCATGGTGCGGGGTGTCCTGAGGGATTATTTCCGTGTCATAACGTTAGCTTATTCATGATGTTATATCGTTGGTGAGATTTTTGTGCTCGCTGGGAAATAGGTTGCGGGCCAGGACCGTTTTATCTTTGAGACGGCGATTTTGCTGGCTCTGACAAGTTTGTCCCTTCTCCTATGTGCCCGTGGTCGTTCTTGCGTCACGGGCATTTTTATGCGCGGGCTTTTCTGTGGTTGGTTCAGGGGTGGAGCCAGGTGGCGGTGTGTTCGTGGGTTTGGGGCTCGAAGCGGTAGCTGGCGCGGACGTGGCCTTTGGCGGCGAGGTGGAGGATGTCGAGGCTGGTGGCGGTGAGGCAGATGGCGGCGAAGTTGGTGCGGCCTGGCTGGGCCTGGCCTTCGGTGGGGATGGTGTCGCGGAGGTCTTCGGGGAGGTTGGGGCTGGGGGCGTCGGCGAAGTTGGAGGGGGGGTGGGGGGCGAGGTAGCAGCGTTTGCTGGAGAGGCTGGAGGCGGCCCACTGCTCGTCGGCGAGGGTGTCGTCGGTGTGGAGGGTGGCGCGGCCGGCGAGGCGGAGCTGGATGCGTTCGGCGGGGTCGTAGGCGAGCCAGCAGGCATTGGGATTGTGTCGGATGTGTTGGGTTTTGGGGGAGCGGGTGTCGGTGTGGTGGATGAGTCGGAGGGGCTGGGTTTCGACGCGGCGCAGGACGACGGTGCGGGCGTGGGGTTGGTTTGCGCTATCGACGGTGGCGATGGTGCCGAGGTGGAAGGGGTGTTTGGCGGTGGTGGTAGCGTGTCTGAGGCGCTGGATCGCGTCTTCGAGGAGGGCGTCGAGGTTGTGGAGGTCGGGTCTTTCGGGCATGCCGAAAGGTTAGCTGCTGGCGGGGGGCTCGGTGTGGTGGGCTTCGCTGGTGGTGGCGGCGAGGGCCTGGCGGGCTTTGCGTGCGGCGATGAAGCTGCGGATGCCGACGATCATGAGGAGGAGGCAGGGGACGCCCATGCTGAGCTGAACGATGATGGCTTTGGGTCGTTCGGCGTCGCCGGCGAGGAGGTCGGGGAGTTTGGGGAGGCCCATGCCGAGTCCGCCGAGGGTGCCGAGGAGGGCGAAGAGCATGGCGGCGTGCATGGCGTGCTTTCGCCAGGGCTCGTTCATGCCGGCGAGTCCGGCGAGGAGGATGGGGGCACCGATGAAGGCGGGGATGAGGGCCGTGATGCTGGGTCCGGAGGATTCGGTTTCGGTGGTGGCGTCGGCTGGGGCCAGTTCGGCGGCTTCGGCGGGGATTTCTGTTTGGGGGATGGTGGCGTCGGGGGTTTGTTCGGCGGTGGGGGTGGTCGGTTGGGACTGGTAGCCGCCTGCGGTGGCGTAGGCGACGACGCCGATGACGATGAGGATGACGCCGATGAGTATGGTGAACTGGGGCATGTTCGCGGTCTCTCGTTTGTTGATGTTGGGTTTCGTTTGCAGGGTAGCGGGGTCGGGGTCTGGTGGCTGTTGTGGTGGGGTGGTTTATGGCGTCTTTGGAGAGAGGATGGGGATTTTTTCCAACTCGGCGATGTAGTGAGCGGGGAGTTTGTGGAAGCGGGCGCCGCGGAGGATGCCGTCGAGGTATTGGCGGGAGGGGGGTGTGGGGCCGTTGGGGTCGGGCTCGGCGATGTAGGTGAGGACGCGTAGGGTGGGGCCGGATTCGATCTCGATGGGGCGTTCTTCTCGGCGATAGCTGCCTTCGGCGATGTCTTCGTAGATGTCGAGGGTGTCGATGTGGTCCTGGGTGAGTTGGTAGAGGACGCCATGGACGTGGTGGTTTGGGTGGGGTTCGATGGAGGCAACCCCGCCGGCCCAGCTCTCGCAGGCTCTGGGGAAGCAGAGGCGGTGGTTGGCGAGTCGGGCGCGGGCGTGGACCTGGAATCCTGGGCAGCGGTCGTCCATCTGCTGGGGGTCGAGGTTAGAGCCGTAGGCGAAGTAGAGCATGGCTTGTTGGTGGTCAGGGGCGGTTCGCGGGAATGGGAAGGGGGTTTGGGGGGTTGTGTGTTAAGCTTTGGTGAGGGGTTTTGTGGGTCTCAGGCTGGTGGGCATGATATGCCGAATAGAACTACAAGTCGTGAGGTTATCGGGCCTGAAGAGCCTGTCGAGACGGCGATGAAGAAGCTGCGTTACAAGTCGGTTTTTGTCAGCGACGTGCATCTGGGCACGAATGGCTGTCATGCGAAGGAGCTATCGCGGCTGCTGAAGCGGGTGGAGTGCGAGAAGCTGTTTCTGGTGGGGGACATCATCGACATGTGGCGGCTGAAGCAGCGGTGGTACTGGCCGGCGGAGCACAACGATGTGATCCGAAGGTTGCTGAAGCTGGCGCGGAAGACGGAGGTGATTTTCGTCCCGGGGAATCATGATGATGCGGCGCGGCAGTATTGCGGGCTGGAGTTTGGGGGTGTGCGGGTGGAGCAGGATTTTGTTCACGAGACGGCGGCGGGGGAGCGGCTGCTGATCGTGCATGGGGACGAGTTCGACATGGTGGTGAAGCACTCGCCCTGGCTGGCGCAGTTCGGGGCGTGGGCGTATGGGTGGCTGACGTCGGTCAACACGGTTTACAATGCGATTCGTCGGCGGCTGGGTCTGCAGTACTGGTCGCTGGCTGCGTTTGTGAAGTCGAAGGTGAAGGGGGCTTGTACGTTCATCAGCAGTTTTGAGAAGACGCTGGCGCGGGCGGCGGCGGCGCGGGGTGTGGATGGTGTGGTGTGCGGGCACATTCACAAGGCGGAGGTTCGTGAGGTGGAGGGGGTGAACTACTACAACTGCGGGGACTGGGTGGAGAGCTGCACGCTTCTGGTGGAGCATGAGGATGGGCGGATGGAGCTGGTGGATGGGTTGAGGCTTCTCAATGAGCTGCTGCAGCGGCGGTTGAAGAAGGAGACGGCGGACAGTGTGGATGTGGAGACGGTGCTGAAGCCGAGCGAGGGGTCGCTGGAGCCGTTCATGCCTTCCTCGTGGGCGGCGAGGCATGAGTTGTCGGAGGAGGAGGAGCCGGAGCGGGTGGGGTGAGGTTTTAGTGAAGCCGCGGTGGCGTCCGCGGTTCGCGTGGTGGAGGTTTTCGTACTTTTGGGGTGGTTTTTGGTGGTAGCAAGTTGATGGTGTTTTGGGTGGTGGCCGGGGCCGCGTCGCGGCCCGGCTCATGGGTTTCAGGTCCAGCCGGGCCAAGGGGTTTCGTTGCGGGTGTAGCGGCCGTTTTCGAAGGGGTCGAAGAAGTGGTTGATGAGTTCGTGTTGGATGGGTTGGTTGTTGGTGTCGGGTAGGAGGCTGGACTGTGCTGCGTAGGTGTTGATTTCTGAGCCGTCGACGAGGATGTGGTACCAGGGCTGGTCGCGGTCGGGCTGGGTTTGGTTGTTTTCGTACCAGAGGTCGTTGGCTTTGCATTGGAGGTCGAAGTCGACGACGACGCCTCGGTAGCCGTAGTTGCGGTGGCGGACGAGTTGTCCGGGGGCGAAGTGGGGGATCTCGATGGGGAGGTAGTCGGGGATGTTGATTTTGTCGTGGTGGCTCATGGCGGCGGTTACTCGGCTTCGGTGGTTGGCGAGGCGGCCTGGCTGCTGGTTGTACGGGTGAGTCCGTTGTCGGGTTCGGGGAGGATGGGGTCGTAGAGGTATTCGGGGGGGAAGGATCGGTTGTCGGGTGTGGTCGTGTCGGTGGTTGGGTCGTCGTTGTTGTTCGGGTAGCGGGTTCGGATGTCGAAGATGAGGTCGGTGTTGGTACGGGTGATGGCTCGGACGCGTGCGGAGCGGTCGATGAGGTTGTCGATGCGTCGGGCGGGGTCCCAGAAGGAGCGTCCTTGGCGGTCGATCCAGGTCCAGCCTGAGGGGAGGCGGACGCGGGCCCAACTGGTTTCGAAGGGTTCGGCGTCGATGAGTTGGGGCGGGATGATCCAGCGGCCGGAGCGGTCGATGAAGCCGACGGCGCCGCGGGTGTCGACCATGGCGGTGTTGGTTTCGGGCTCGAAGTCGTGGGCGAGTTGATAGGCGGGTTGGATGCGCCAGTCGGCTTGCTGGTTGATGTAGCCCCAGAGGTTGTTCTGCTGGGCGGGGGCGAGGTTGGCGGAGAAGTCGCCAGCGTTCTGGAAGCGTGGGGTGATGGCCCAGCGGAAGGAGGGGTTGAGGTAGCCCCAGCCTTCCTGGGTGCGTGCTCGGAGGAGGTTGTCGGAGAAGTCGCCTAGTTCGAGGATGGTGTGATCGCGGTCGATCCAGAGGGTTCGTCCGGAGCGGTCGATGACGGCCCAGCGGGCGTTGTCTTTGGGGTTGTCGGGATTGGGGCCGGGCAGGAGGACGGCGGCTTTGTTGTCGGCGAAGGCTCTGGCTTTGAGATAGCTGGGCGGGATGAGGACACGTCCGGAGCGATCGATGTAGCCGACGCGGTCGTTGACGAGGATGGTGGCTGCGTTTTCGGAGAAGCGTCCGGCGGCGTCGAGTTCGGGCTGGAGGATCCAGCGGCCGTTTTTGTCGATGAAGCCCCACTTGCCGTTGACGGCGACGCGGGCACGGCCGTTGGCGAAGCGGTCGGCGGCGTCGAAGAGGGGTTCGATCTGGATTTCGGCGGCGCGGTTGAGGTAGGCGGTTTTGCCGTTGATACCTACGCGGGCGAGGCCTTCGTAGAAGTTATCGGCCCAGTCGAAGGCGGGTGGGATGGCGATCTCGCCGAGGGAGGTGGCGTAGCCGGCTCGGTTGAAGGCAATGATGGGGTAGACGGGTTTGTCGCGTTGTGGGCCGGTGTAGGTGAGATCGGTGTCCTGGGCGTTGGCGAGCCAGCGTGGTGTCCAGGGTTCGGCAGGTGGGGTGATGGCGGAGGTGGTGGCGATGAGGGTGAGGGTGACGGCCAGGAGCAGGCTAGCCTGCCTGTGTGTTAAGCGGCTTGGCTGGTGGGCGTTGGCTGGCATGCCTGATGGTAGACGCGGGGTTGTGATGGGTTGGGTTTGTAGGGTTTGTACGTAGTCGGGGTTCTCGTCTTTGGGTGAATGGGTAGAGGACATCAAGGTCTGGGTACGCGCGGACGACATTCATTCAAGTGGGCACTAGCGTGATGGGCCGTCGAGGCCGGAAGTGGCCTTCGCGGGCCGGCGCCTCTCACTTGAAGGTTTGCCATGGCTTCTATGCGGAATCCTGACCCAACAATGGCGGCGACGACGCTTGATGTCGATGCGCCGCTTCTGGGGGCGGCGGTGTTGCATGCCGTGGAGGCTTGTGGGCTCGGGCGGGTACTGGTGGATGCGTCGGGGCGGGTGCTTTCTGTGAATCATGTGGCCAAGGCGTTGCTCGGGGAGCGGCTGACGGTGGGGTGCGTGCTGGGTGATCTATTTGACGCGGGGAGTGGGCGTTCGATGGCGGGTTGGTTTGAGCGTCCTGCGGTTTCGAGCGTGCTGGCTTTGCAGGCTGGGGTGGCGGGTGACGCGGAGCGGGTGCTGGGTCTGACGCTGCTGCCTTGCAGTGGGGCATGTCTTGGTGACGAGCGTCCGCCTGCTGCGGTGGTGCTGCTTCAGCCGGCGTCTTCGTGCGTGCATGAGGATGTGCTGGGGGTGGGTGATCGGCTGGCGCTGGCGGCTCAGGCGGCGCACGAGGGTTTGTGGGACTGGGATCTGCTGACGGATCATCTTTCGGTGTCGCCTCGGTGGTGTGAGCTGCTGGGGTTGGGGCCGGATGCACGGATCACGAAGCCGGAAGACTGGCTGTCGCGGATTTCGTCGTCGGATCTGAGTCAGTTCCAGGCAGACCTGACAGTGGCGTTGTCGGGTGGTGACCCTGAGATTGTTCGGGAGTTGCAGATAAGGACGGTGGGTGGTGAGAAACGGTGGATGCGTGTGCGGGGGCTGGTGGAGCGGGATGCTTCGGGTGAAGCGATTCGGATTGCGGGGTCGATGTCGGACATCGATCAGCGTAAGCAGATCGAGAAGTCGCTGGCTGAGGTGTCGACGCGTGACCGGCTGACGGGTCTGGCGAGTCGGACGCAGTTTCTGAATCAGGTGGAGCAGGCGCTGCATCGTTCGAAGCGGATTTCCAATTACAGCTTTGCGGTGTTGTGTCTGGATATCGATCACTTCAAGATCGTGAATGACAGCTTGGGGCATGGTTCGGGTGATCGGCTGCTCAAGGAGATCGGGGCTCGGTTTGAGCCGGCGCTGCGGACGATTGATGTGGTCTCGCGGCTGGGCGGGGATGAGTTCGCGGTGCTGCTGGATGGGTTGGATGCGCCTGGTTCTGCGGTGGAGGTGGCTCGTCGGTTGCAGAAGGTGATCGCTGAGCCGATCGAGGTGGATGGCCATGCGATCCGGCTGACGGCGAGTATCGGGGTGGTGACGTCGAACGAGCAGAGCGAGAGTTCGGAGGCGATGCTGCGTGATGCGGACATCGCGATGAACGAGGCGAAGGCGGGCGGCAAGGCTCAGGCGGTGGTGTTTCAGGGATCGATGCATGAGGAGGCCGTTGATCGGCTGGTGCTGGAGCGGGAGCTGCGGTCGTCGCTGGAGCGGGATGGTTTTGAGTTGGCTTATCAGCCGATCGTGTCGCTGAGTGAGAAGTGCGTGGTGGGTTTTGAGGCGCTGCTGCGTTGGGATTGTCCGGGTCGGGGGCTGATTGGGCCGGATCGATTCATCCCGCTTGCGGAGGAGACGGGGCTGATTGTTCCGCTGGGACGGTGGGTGCTGGAGGAGGCGTGTCGTCGGTTGCGTAGCTGGATGGATGCGGGGCTGCCGTTTGGTCGGTCGCTGCGGATGAATGTGAATGTGTCCAGGCGGCAGCTGGCCAAGCCGGACTTTGTGCCGATGGTGGCGGAGCTTTTGGAGCGGTATCGGTTGCCGGCGAGTTGTCTCGAGTTGGAGGTGACCGAGTCGGTGATCATGGAGCAGCAGGATCTGGTGCTTCGGAGTCTGGAGGGGATTCGTGATCTGGGGGTGTTGTTGGCGATCGATGATTTCGGGACGGGGTATTCGTCGCTGAGTTGTCTGCACGAGTATCCGTTTGATGTGCTGAAGATCGACAAATCTTTCATCCAGAACATGCAGGCGAAAATGGAGTTGGGGGCGGTGATTCAGGCGATTGTGACGCTGGCGCACACGCTGGGGATCGAGGTGGTGGCGGAGGGGATTGAGACGGACGGGGAGTTGGCTGCGTTGCAGGCGCACGAGTGTGATCTGGGGCAGGGATACTTCTTTGCGAAGCCGCTGAAGCCAGACGATGCGATTGCGTTCGTGGCGTGTTTTGGGAGTGATGAGAGCTTGAAGGCTTCGGCGTAGATCCGATCAGGCCAGGAGGTCGATGGGGGTGCGGGTTGGTTCGGGGGTGCTCGTAAAGCTCTGAGGGGTGGGTGATGCGGAAGCCTGTGTGGGGGTGTCGGTGGTTGATTCGTCTTCGGGTTGGGTTTGCTCGGCGGCTTCGGCGGCGCGTTGCTGGTTGAGTTGCTGGCGGGCTTCGGCGGCGGTCTGAGCGGCCTGTGCGGCGACCTTGCGGTCCTGGCCGGAGGGTTCGGCGGGTGCGAGTGCGGCTCGGCGGACGACGGCCATCTTGCGGATGGTGGCTTCGGGGTCGTTGGCGACGGGTGAGGCGTCGATGCCGACGGAGCCGCCTACGGCGTAGCGTTTGCCGTCGGGCCCGGTCTGGTAGCTGTAGGTGGGTCCGGAGGTGGCGTACTGGCCGGCGGCGTTTTTGTGGGCCTGTTCGTGGGCGCGGACTTCGCGGTCGCGCTGCTGGAGTTGCTGGACCTGTTCCTGCTCTGCTTCGGTGAGGGGTTCGCCATCGGTTCCGCGGGCGGAGGCGTCGGTGTTCTGGTCGGGGTCTTCGGTTGATTGATTCTGGTTTTGTGGCTGCTCAGCGGCGGCGGCGGGCGAGATTTCGGCGGTGTCGGGCTGTTGTGAGGAGCCGGCGGGGCTCTCGGCGTCGATGGGTTGGGTGGTGTTGCGGTTGCGTGTGGCGTCCGGCGCTCGCTGGTTGTCGAGCGGCGGGGCCTGCGGGAGCAGGGCGATCTGGCTATCGGGGATAGAGATGGGTCCCACCGGATGGGGATCGGCGGATCGGCGGTGGATGTTGAGTGGCGGGTCCGATCATGTTCTGGGGTGTTGCGCTGGTCTAGGATGTGTGGGCTCTTGAAAGGTTGTGTTATGCGTTGTTGGGTGCTGCTGTCCGGTTTGCTGCTGTTGGTGGGTTGCGGGAATCCGGTTTCTCTTCGGACGGTTGATTTTGTGGACACCGAGCAGCGGCTGTGGCGGACCTCGGCGACGGCGGGTGAGGCGAGCGAGCGGACGCTAATGATCCTGCGGCGGTTTGATCTGGAGGGGGTTTACCGGGCGTCGCCCGAGGAGGCGTTGCTGGCGTTGGAGGAGAAGTGCAAGGGTCAGGAGACGCCTTATGACGTGATCTGGGCGTTTGCTGATCTGGCGATTGGCCGCGGGGTGGAACTCGAGGGGCGTGATCCTGAGCGGGCGGCGGCGTGGTATCTGGCGGCGGCTGGGGCGTCTTACGACGCGTTGTTCCGTCATGATGTGGGTGTGGATCAGGCGTTCGATCTTCATTACGCGCAGATTCGCAGGATTTACAACCAGGCGGTGTCGCAGTACGTGGTGCTGTTGCAGCGTGAGGGTGGGGTGGGTTTGGTTGCGCATCGGCGGCGGCTCTCGAATCATGCGGTTGATGTGGAGATTGGCGAGCCGCCTGAGGCGTGGCCGGCTGACTTTTTTGAGTTGATGGTTCCGGCTTACGCGTTGGATGTGAAGGGGATGCGGAGTCGGCATCTGGTGTCTGGTTTTGGTGCGGCGATGACGGGGTTGCGTGAGTCGCCGGTGAAGGGGCCACTTGATGGGTTTTACCCTCCTGAGGGCAAGATTCAGCCGGTAACGGCGGTGATTCATTTTGGTGCGTTTGGCCCGCGTGCGGATGATGATGATTTGTGGGAGCGGGATGCTCGGCTGGTTTTTTATTGCCCGCGCAGGACGCCACGGATTGCGATTGACTGGATGGAGGTTCCGTTGGAGGCGGATTTCACGGCGCCTTACGGGATGCTTCTGGAGCGTGCGGACCTTCGTCGCTGGAGCCGGATTGGGTTGCTGAATGTGGAGCGGGCGGTGGAGCGTTCTGGGGTTTACATGCTTGAGCCGTACGATCCGGAGAAGATTCCGATCCTGATGGTTCACGGTCTGATGTCGTCGCCTTTGGCGTGGCTCGAGCTGACGAATGAGTTGCAGGGTGATCCGGAGATACGGTCGCGTTATCAGGTGTGGCATTATCTGTATCCGACGGGTTTGCCGTATTTGTATTCGGGGAGTCGGATGAAGCGTGCGATTGATGATCTGTTTCAGGCGGTTGATCCTGAGGATGATGATCCGGCGACGCAGGGTCTGGTGGTGATTGCGCACTCGATGGGTGGGTTGTTGACGCGGACGGCGGTGTCGGAGTCGGGGACGGTGTTGTGGGACCGGATGTTCACTGAGCCGCCTCATGAGCTGGCGGGTACGCCTAATCAGATTTACGAGGCGTTGGATGTGCTGATGTTCGAGCCGGAGCCTTACATCGATCGGGTGATTTTCATTGCGACGCCTCATCGCGGGAGTGATACGGCCCATCACTGGTATTCCAGACTGGGTTCTGTGTTCGTGAATCTGCCTGACGACTTCGAGACGTTGATGCGTGGGTTGGCGGCGGCGAATCGTGAGAGGCTGACGGCTGGTGCACGGCGGCTGTTTGAGGGGGGAGGTGTGACGAGCATCCAGGCTCTGGGTTCGGGTTCGCCGATCATTCTGTCGTTGGCGGACCTTCCGATTGCTGAGGGGATTACGTATCACACGATCGTGGGTGATCGTGGTCGTGGTGACGGGGTTCGGAGTTCGGATGGAGTGGTTCGGTTCACGAGTTCGTATTTGGAGGGTGCGGCATCGACGCTTGTGGTTCCATCGGGTCACGATGCGCACGCTCATCCCCGGGCGGTGGCGGAGGTTCGGCGGATTCTGGGTGAGCACTGGCGTGGGCGGGACTCTGTGTTAGCCCGGCGATGACCGGAGGTTTTTTTTGCTGATTGCGGCTTGTTTCTGCGAACTGTTTTTGAGACGGGGACGTATCATTAGGGAATAAAATGAGTGATGTTCTCAAGTGTTTTGAGGGCTTCGTCCGATAGCTTTTTTTGTCAAACACGCTTTCTCCCCTCCGCCCCGTTGATGCCTCGGTGTCAACGGGGTTTTCTTATGGTCTTACACGTTTTATAAAGCGGTTGCTATGGAACTGATTGAGGCGGAGCGTCTGGCGCGGGGGTTGATGGCGGAGCATGGTCTGTCGGACTGGGGTTTTCGGTTTAATCGTCGGAAGCGGGTGCTGGGGCTGTGCTGTTTTACGGATCGGCGGATTGAGTTGTCGCGGGTGTATGTGGAGCTGCATGGGCGGGAGGAGATTCGGGAGACGGTGTTGCACGAGATTGCGCACGCCCAGGCGGGTGCGAAGGCGGGGCATGGCCTGGCTTGGAAGGCGGCGTGTCTGCGGTTGGGGATTTCGCCTCGGGTTCGGGGGGATGCGGCGATGCCGGAGGGGCGTTGGCGGGCGGTGTGTGGCGGGTGTGGGGAGGCGCATCATCGGTATCGCAAGCCGATGCGGGGTCGGGTGTACTACTGCCGTGCCTGCGGGGCTGAGGCGGGGGTTTTGCGGTTTCGGGCGGGTGGTCTGGAAAGTTGATGCAATAGGGATCGGTTGAGGTCGTTGAGTGGGGTGTCGGCCGTGTGGTGCGGCTGGAATCACGAGAAGGGCGATTCGCCCGCGTTTTGAGTTCTGAAAGGATGGTGTCTGATGAAGGTTTCAGGATGGTTGTCGTCTGCGCTGGCCGTGGTGGTTTTGGGTTTTGGCGTGGTGCCGGCATTGGCTCAGGATGCTCCTGAGCGTCCCGAGCGTCCGATTGTTCAGCCGTCGCCTGAGCAGGTCGCTGAGCGTGCGCAGGCGCGTGTGGAGGCGATCGTGAAGCGTTCGCTGGCTGCGATCGAGCGGACCGAGCGTCGGACGGTGGCTCTGGTTGAGCGGCTTCAGGAAGAGGGTCGTGATGCGTTGGCGGTGAAGGCCGCTCGTGAAGGCGCGGCGGCGATCAAGAAGCAGACGCGTGCGGCGCAGGCGCGGATTCGTGCGGTGTGCGTGGCGTCGTTGAGGTTGTTGGATGGGCACCCGCTGAGTGCGAAGGTGAAGGCGGTGTGCGAGCGGGGTGCGGAGGCGGTGGGGACTTCGGCTCGCGAGTCGCTGGGTGCGATTCGTGAGGCGGTGAAGCCGAGCGATGATCCTTCGGTTGGGTGAGTGAACGGGTTTAGGTAACCCAGCGGGGCCGTGGGCCGAATGGCCTGCGGCTCTGTTTTGTTTGTTTGGCAGGGGGCTCGGCGGCGTCGCGACCGAGTGTATGGAGGCTTTGGTTTTGTGGTTTTGGTTTCAAGAAGGTCTGCCCGGGCCGACACGGCCCTGCTCACCCAGCGCGCAAGAAAGCACACACGCCTAGGACGGTGAGGTCTTTGACGTGTGTGCTTCGGTGGTGGCTGGTTTGGTTTTAGCTCTGGATGTTGCCGATGGGGGCACCGGTGGTGGCGGCCTGGGCGGCCTGCTGGGCGCGGGCGGCCTGCTGCTGGGCGTTCTGGAGGATGATCTGGCTGCCGAAGATGTGCGTGGCGACTTCCATCATGACGGGGTAGTCGGCGAAGGCGGCCTGGTACTTGTCGGCGGCTTCGCCTGAGGTTTCGCCTTTGGATTCGGCCTGGAATTTCTGCTGTACGAGGTTGAGGGCTTCCTGAAGCTGCATGGGGTCGGTCTCCCGTGTTCGTTTGAGTGATAGAGAATTATCGTGTCCCGTAGTGTAATCGATCCGGGCTGGGGGCGCAAACCGGCGGTTTGCGCAGCGGGTTGGGCCCGGGGACGCTAGCATGGCCGCCCATGACTTCGATGCTGATCTTGCGTGGACTGCTGGGGCTGGCGGTCCTGGTGTTTCTGGCGTGGTTGATGTCGTCCCACAAGGGAAAACTGCCTGTGAGGGTGGTTTTGTGGGGTTTATCGCTCCAGATCGCGTTGGGGGTCCTGGTTTTGGGGAATGACTGGGGTCAGGGGGCGTTTCGGGCGGCGTCGGATTTCTTCATCGCGTTGGTGTCGAAGGCAAAAGAGCCGGCGGTTTTGCTGTTCGGGAGCGGGTTCGCGGAGCAGGCGGGGGATTTCGGGCCGGGGATTGCGTTTGCGGCGAGTGGGCTGGTGGTGGTGATTTTCTTCTCGTCGCTGATGTCGGTGCTGTATCACCTAGGGGTTCTGCAGGTGGTGATCTGGGCGTTGGCGCGGCTGATGAGTCGGGTGATGGGGGTGAGCGGGGCGGAGTCGATGGCGATTGCTGCGAACGTGTTTGTGGGTCAGACCGAGGCCCCTTTGGTGATCAAGCCTTATCTGGCGGGGCTGACGAAGTCGGAGTTGTTCGCGGTGATGACGGGGGGGTTTGCGACGATCGCGGGGTCGGTGATGGCGATCTATATCTCGATGCTGGGGTCGGAGCTTGGGCCGCATTTGTTGGCGGCTTCGGTGATGAGTGCGCCGGCGGCGTTTGTGTTTGCGAAGGTGATGATTCCGGAGGTGGAGGAGCCGAAGACGGGTTCGCACATGCCGCTGAAGCTGAACCGGACGTGCACGAATCTGGTGGATGCGGCGGCGACGGGGGCGTCGGATGGTTTGCGGTTGTGGCTGAACATCATCGCGATGATTCTGGCGTTTGTGGCGCTGGTGAATGTGGTGAACTGGCCGCTTGAGCTGATCGAACTGGGGGGCGAGCCGATGTCGCTGTCGCGGTTGTTCGGGTGGGTGTTTGCGCCGCTGGCGTGGGTGATCGGGATCACGTCGTGGGCAGATTGTCAGGTGGTGGGGTCGTTGATCGGGACGAAGATCGCGGTGAATGAGTTTGTGGCTTATCTGGATCTTCAGGCCTTGGTGAGTGGTGGTTCGTTTGAGGATGAGCGGTCGGCGATGATGGCGGCGTACATTTTGTGTGGATTTGCGAATTTCGGTTCGATCGGGATTCAGATTGGTGGGATTGCGGCGCTGGCTCCGAGCCTGCGTGAGATGCTGGCGAAGATTGCGTTCCGGGCGATGCTGGCGGGGCTGCTGGCGTCGCTGGCGACGGCGACGGTGGCGGGGATGTTTGGGACGGTTGTTTCCAGCTAAGGCGGAGCACGCCCCTGAAGGGGTGTGGCACCCGGACGGGTTTTCTACGGCGAGTAGCACAAAAAAAGCACCGACTTTGTGGCCGGTGCTTTTTTGATGTTGGGTTGTGCCGACGCTCAGAGAGCGGCTTTGGCGGCTTCGAGGACGGCGTCGTAGTTGGGTTCTTCGGCGACTTCGCTGACGAGGTGGGCGAGGGTGATCTTGTTGTTTTTGTCGATCACGAAGACTTCGCGGGCGAGGAGGCCGATCTCTTTGATGCGGACGCCATAGGTGGTGCCGAAGCTGTGGTCTTTGAAGTCGGAGAGGCACTCGACTTTTTCGACGCCGGCTGCGCCGCACCAGCGTTTCATGGCCATGGGGGTGTCGACGGAGACGGTGAGGACGACGATGTCGTCACCGAGGCTGGCGGCTTCTTCGTTGAACTTGCGGGTCTCGACGTCGCAGACGGGGGTGTCGAGGGAGGGGACGACGGAGAGGATCTTGACCTTGCCTTCGTAGTCGGCGAGGGACTTGGGTGACATATCGACGGCGGTGAGGGTGAAGTCGGGAGCGGTGTCGCCGGCTTTGAGCTCGGGGCCGACGAGGGTCATGGGGTTGCCCTTGAGGGTGATGGCTGAGGGGCGTTCGGACATGGTTGGGTTCTCCGGTAGAGGGTTGTTTGGGGAAGGGGAGTGTAACGGGGTTGTGCGGGTGAGAGTAGGTGTGCGGTCAGGGTGTAGGGGTCTCGATCCAGCCGAGGTCGGTCAGGAAGGTGATGATTTCCTGGTGCCATTGGGGGTGGATGGGGTCGAGTTCGTGGCCGATGCCTTCGTAGGTGATGAGGGTGGCGTTGGAGTTGGAGGCGGCGTTGGTGAGGGCGTGGTCGTAGGGGATGATGGGGTCGTCGGTGCCGTGGCCGAGGAGGATGGGGCCCTCGAAGGCGGTAATCACTTGATCGGAGTCGAAGGGGTGCCAGAGGAGGAAGCCCGGGGCGAAGAGCTGGGCGGCGATGGTGCGGATGGAGGTGAAGCTGGATTCGATGATGAGTGCTGCGGGTTTGCGGTCGCGGGCGATGGCGCAGACGACGCCGCCGCCCAGGGAGCGTCCGTGGAAGGCGATGCGGGTGGGGTTGACTTCGGGTCGGGCTGCGAGGATATCGTAGAAGGCGACACCATCTTGTCGGATGGCTTTTTCGGAGGGCGAGCCGGCGGAGCGTCCGAAGCCGCGGTATTCGATGAGCAGGACGGTGATGCCCTGGGAGGCGTACCAGTCGGCGTGGTGGTAGCAGATCTGGATGAACTCGAAGTTGCCGTGGGCGTAGAGGACGGCGGGTCCGGGGTTTTCGGCGGAGCGGTTTTTGCCGGGGATCAGCCAGGCTTCGACGGGTCCGGCCTCGGTTTCGAGCCAGATGACTTCGGCCCCGAGGTAGGCGGGGGGTTCCATGGCGGTGTTGGGCAGGCGGTGCTGACCGGGGAAGATCATGCCCCGCTGGGAGAAGAAGAGGGTGCCGTAGTAGGCGACGGGCAGGAGGATGGCGAGGAGAAGGAGGATGTTGATGATGCGTTTTAGGGGGTTGCAGGTTTTGGCCGTGGGTTGGGGCTCGGGTGGTGCCTGGGTCATGGGGGGAGCTTTGTGAGGTGGGTGGGTTCGGACTGCCCTAGGCACGAATAGGGCGTGGTCATGGGGGCTCGTGGCTGTAGGCTGGGGTGGTTGTGGGTCGGTCCTGGATCTGGCAGCTTGGTCTGGTTGCCTCACGGAAATAGTACTCATATGATGCGGTTTGTAAATGCCCGTAGATTGAGGGATTGAGACTCCTAGCCTTTTTGAAGGAAGCATGAGCATGGCCAGCACGACGGCGAATCTGTTGCATCGGAAGACTTACGCGAACATGGCTGACACGGTGTTCAACACGCCGTTGGTGAAGCTGAATCGGGTGGTGCCTGAGGGTGGGGCGACGGTGCTGGTGAAGTGTGAGTTCTTCAATCCGATGGCATCGGTGAAGGATCGGATTGGTAAGGCGATGATCGAGGCGGGTGAGGCGTCGGGCGCGATCAAGGCGGACACGCACATTATTGAGCCGACCTCGGGGAACACGGGGATTGCGCTGGCGTTTATCTGTGCGGCGAAGGGTTACAGGCTGACGCTGACGATGCCGGAGTCGATGAGTCTGGAGCGTCGGGGTTTGCTGAAGGCGCTCGGTGCGAACCTGGTGCTGACACCTGCTGCTCAGGGGATGAAGGGGGCGATCGCAAAGGCGGGTGAGTTGGTGTCGACGACGGATAACGCGTGGATGCCGCAGCAGTTTGAGAACCCTGCGAACCCGGAGGTTCACTATCAGACGACGGGTCCGGAGATCTGGGCGGACACGGATGGGGCGGTGGATATTTTCGTGTCGGGCGTCGGCACGGGCGGGACGATCTCGGGGGGTGGGCGGTATTTGAAGGAACAGAAGCCGGGCGTGAAGCTGGTGGCGGTAGAGCCTGAGGATTCGCCTGTGATCTCGGGTGGCGAGCCGGGCCCGCACAAGATTCAGGGGATCGGGGCCGGCTTTATCCCGAAGAACCTGAATACGGACATCGTGGACAGCGTGGAGAAGGTGAGCAACGAGGAGGCGTTCGCGATGGGCCGTCGCGTGGCTCAGGAAGAGGCACTCTTTGGGGGGATCAGCACGGGTGCGAACGTGGCGGTGGCGTGCCGGCTGGCGGCGCTGCCGGAGAACCGTGGCAAGACGATCGTGACGATCGGCTGCAGCTTCGGCGAGCGGTATCTGTCGACGGCGATGTTTGCGGATCTGCTGGGGGGCTAGCGTCTGATTTGAATGGGCCCCGGGGCTCCTGCCCCGGGCTCGTTGATTTGGCTAGAATCCGGATGCATGCGGCCGCGTGCCCGAGTGGACTAAGGGAGCTGATTGCAAATCAGCGATTCGTCGGTTCGAATCCGACCGCGGCCTTTTTTGTGAGTATCGAGACCGGTGGGTTGTAGACTGCTTCGCGTAGCGGCTGTTTTTTGGGGTTGCGTGCGGATGTCGGAGGTGTGTTATGTCGGGTTTCTGGTCTCGTCGTCGATTTTTGGGATCGCTGGTGGCGGGGGCTTCGGTGGGTAGGCTTGATCTGTCGGGCTGGTTGGGTGAGCGGTTCGGGTCGGTGAAGGCGGTGGGATCGGCGGCGGGGGGTGTGGGTGACTTTGCGTTCTTTCATCTGTCGGATTCGCATCTGGAGCCGCGGCCTGCGGGCGAGGTTTTCAACGCGGAGGGTCGCAGTGTTGGGGTGCTGGACTGGTTCTGTCGGCAGACGGCGGAGCCGATCCGGATGTCGGTTTATCCCGAGGCTGGTGCGCTGCCGGGTTCGTTCGCGATTCATACGGGCGATATTTTTGAGTACAGCACGGTTGATGATTGCTGGGCGGATTGGGCGCGGGTGCTGGATGCATCGGCTTGTGAGATTTATGGGGTGGCGGGTAACCATGACAACACGTGGGGTTCGATCAATCCCGAGTTGCAAGCTCGGTATGGGGGTGATTCGTACAGCTTTGACCATGGGGGTTGTCATTTTGTGTGTTTGAACTCGTCGGGGTCGTTGTCGCCTTTGCCTTGTTGGGACGAGCGGACGCTGGTCTGGCTGGCGGAGGATCTGGCGGGTGTGGATGAGCGGACGCCTGTGTTTCTAGCGATGCATCATCCGTTGTCGGGGAACAGCGGTTATGCGAGCGAGTTCGACAAGCTGCGGTTGTGGGAGGTGATTCGTCGGCATCATGTGGTGCTGATGATGGATGGTCACTGGCACACGGTGCATGTGCGGCAGTGGCAGAATCTGCATCGGGTGAATGGTGGGGAGACGTTTCGGAACAACAGCGGGTACGGGATGGTGAGTGTGGTGGGCGGGGTGCTGAGGTGCGGGTATCGGTTTCATGCATCGGCGGGGCGGCCGGTGCGGGCGTTTGATGGTGAGCGGATGGTGGCGGTGCTTGAGAAGCCTGTGGCTAAGGTGAGCCCGCGGGTTGATTTTTCGGTTGAGCATCGGATGGAGCCGGGTTCCGGGATGATCGGGCTTCGTGTCGAGATCGATTCGTGCCAGGGGATGTCGGCTGGGGACTCACCAGCGGAGGTGGCGGGTGATCTGGGTGTGCGTGCCTGGGTTGATGATGATGAGGCTGCGGCTGTGGCCCTTGTGGTCGCATCGGATGCTTCTGCGACGGGCGAGCCGGTTTTTGTGGGGCGTCTGGCGGGAGGGTCGCTGGTTGCGGGTCGGCATTATCTGACTGTGGACGTGGCTTCGAAGACTCAGACGCAGGTGACTGACAGCGGGCGTGAGCCTGTGGCGAATCGTCGGGGGGTGGCGTTTACGGTGGCTGCGTCTATGGGTGATTGGCGGGCGGATACGGTGCGGGTGGGGTCGGGTGTGAAGGCGCCGCTTCGGTTGTCCGATCGTGCGTCGTTGTTGTGCTTCGCGGGGACTGACGGGCGTGTGCGTGTGTGGGATTGGGAGAGGGAGCGGTCGCTGTTGGACGTGGCGACGGGTCGGGAGATTCTGCATGGGCTGGCGTTGACGCGGGCGGTTGGTGGCTCGGAGGTGCTGTTGGTGGGGACGGCGGGCGGTCCGGGTGAGGCTGGTGGCGCGTTGTCGGCTTACCGTTTGGCAGGCGGGGACGAGGGAACTGAGCTATGGCGTCGGCCGTTGCCGTCGGCGGTGTATGCGCCTGCTGTGGTGCGTGAGGGCGTGGCTTACTTTGGGGATGGGGATGGGGTGATGTGGGCGGTTCGCGTAGATGATGGAGGGGTGTTGTGGTCCAGTGATGTGGCGACGTATGGCGTTGAAGCGGCGGTCGCGATGGATCCGGCGGGAGATCGGATGTACGTCGGGGCGTGGGACGGGTTTTTGTATGGGGTGTCGGTGGAGGATGGTCGGCGGCTGTGGCGATCGTGGTGCCCGCGTGGGCAGGTGGACAGGCAGAGTCGGTATTACGGTCCGGCGGATTGTTCGCCTGTGCTGTTGACTGGGGTTGATGGTGAGACGCGGGTGTACTGTGCGGATCGTGGTTACCGGCTGGGGTGGTATTCGCGGGATGGGGTATTCGGCGGCGAGGTGATGGCAGAGGTTTCTGCGATTTCGGGAACGGTGTCGGGTGATGGTTTGTACGCACGGGGGCTGGATGATCGGTTGCTGCGGCTGGATGCGCAGGGCGGTGTGGTGTGGGAGAGCGCGGTGCCGACGGGACGGATCCCGAATCCGGCGGTGGCTGTGGCGGATGTGGTGGGAGTGGTTTCGGATCGGGGGTTGCTGACGGTGTTGTCGTCAGAGACCGGTGAGGTGGTTATGCGTTACTCGGTTTCTCCGTCGCTTTATGTGATGGCTTCGCTGGCGGCGAGCGCTGATGGGCGTGCCTGGTATGCGGCGGGGATGGATGGTGCGGTTACGAGGCTGAGGCGTGCTTAGGCGCGGTTGCCTGCCCTTGTCCTGATAGCTGAGGTTTTACTGATTGTCTTGCTGGACTTCGTCGAGGGTGGCGGCGGTGATGGTTGCGAGGGTGGTCATGGTGGCGAAGGCAAGGAGGGTGGCGGGGACGCCCAGTGTTTGCGTGAGTCCTGCGAAGGCGGAGGCGGCGAGGAGGAGGAGTCCGATGGTGGTGTTGGAGAGAGCGGTGTAGGCGGCGCGGGTGTCGGGGGTTGCCATGTCGACGAGGTGGACGGAGCGGCCGAGGCGGACGCCTTGATAGGCGATCATGAGCAGGAAGAGGCTGGCGGGGAGGGCGTAGGCGAGCCAGGGGGCGTCTTGTGCGTAGAGGCCGAGGGTGGCGGTGGCGAGGAGGCTGATGGTGGCGATGATGGCGGCGAGGATGAGGACCCTTCGTGAGGAGCGGTCGGCGAGTCGTCCCCAGATGTAGTTGGTGGTGAGGGCGGCGAGAGATGAGGCGATGATGAAGAAGCCGAGTCGGGCGTCATCGGGGGCGTTGGAGCCGGCGAGGGCGAGGATGTAGGGTGGGGCGAGGGCGGTGGCGGTGAGCAAGGCGCGGGTGGCGATGAAGCGTCGGAGGTGGCAGTCGGTGTAGAGGAGCTTGAGGTTGTCTCGGGCGGTGAGCAGGGCGTTGTTGCCGCCTTCGGTTTCGCCTGGCTCTTCGGTGAGGGTGGACATGAGGGCGGCGGCGGTGAGCCAGAGTCCGGCGGCGAAGGTGAGGACGATGGCGATGGTGGTGGTGGTTCGGGGCAGGAGGTCGAGAGCGAGGAGAATGCCGAAGAGGAGGACGGCGGAGGCGGCGAGGGTTCCGGCAGAGCCGGTGGCGGTTCCGCGGGTGGCTTTGGCGACGGTTTTGCCGAGGACATCCTTGTAGGAGACGGAGCAGACGGAGCGGCCGAGCGCGAAGAGTGCGAGGAGGGCGATGATGGTGACGCCGGCGGCGCCGCCCTGGAGGGTGAGGGCGGTGGCGGCGATGGCGAGGACGGCGAGTCCCTGGACGGCCGAGCCAGCGACCCAGGCCCATTTTCTTTGTTTCATCGCGCGGATGTATCCGGCGGTGATGAGTTGGGGCAGGAGTGCTCCGGCTTCGCGGACGGGGACGAGGAGGCCGACGATAGCGGCGGGTGATCCGAGGGCGGTGAGCAGCCAGGCGAGGACGAGCTTGGGGTCGAGGAGTCCGTCGCCGGTTTTGGTCATGGCGAGGGCGGTGACGTGGGTGAGGAAGTTGGCTGGCTGCTCGCGGCAGGCGCTGTCGGGGATATCGCGGCAGGTGCGGCCGTCGTCTTCGGAGGTGAGGGCTTTGTGAACGCGTTGGAGGGTGGTGGTGTCTGACATGGGCTTTGGGCTTGTGTCAGACACTGTAGGTCAGCGGGCGGTGGGGGGGTGTTGTTACCAGCGGAGGAGTCGGGCTCCCAGCAGGTATCCAAGTGTGGTTGTGACGAGTATGGCGACGGTGTACCAGACGCCAATGAAGGCCAGGCCGTCGATCCTGCAGCTCATCCCGTAGGCGAGTGCTCCCAGCAGTCCTGCTGCAGCCCCGGCCAGTGCTCCGGCGAGAGCGGGCTGAGTGGCTGCGCGTTGCGAGGCGAACCAGAGGATCAGTGTCAGAGGCAGGATTGCGAAGGTGATGATGGAGCGTACACACCCCCAGGCAGAGGGTATGAGCACCTGCGCGTCGGGGTTGGTGAAGCCTGCGGCGGTGAAGCCTAGCAGCAAGAGGATCGCGAGTGTGAGTGTGATGTGTGGCCCTGGTCGGGAGGGTTTTCCGGGGATGGTCTGGTCGGTGGCCAGGGTCATGCAGGCAATCGCTCCCAGGGCGAAGGGCAGGAGTTTGAGCCAGGACCAGACGGTCTGCGATGGATCGCCGGAGATCATGCGGTTGCCGCGCATCAGCCAGGCGAACAGGAGGGTTGCGAGCAAACAGGTGATGAGGAGGCGGAGGCTGGCCTGACGACCGGCGGGTTTGACGGGTTTGAGGTCTCTGACAAGCGTATCGATGAGATCGGGCTTCATGTGTTATCCCTTTCTGCATCGGCCTTCATGGTTTTGATACCACGATGGATATTGACTTTGATCCAGGATGGGCTCTTGTTCAGGTGTTCTGCGGCTTCCCTGATACTAAGTCCCTGGAGTCTGACCAGTCTTATGGCTTCGGCTTGTGACTCGGGTAGTCGGTCCATCAATCGGCAGAGGAAATCATGGTCTTCGTGCTGGCTGGCGTTCTTGTCCCTGTGAGGTTTGTCGCTGGTGTGTGTCAGTAGTTCCTCGCGCAGTCGTGCGCGTCTTCGGTAGAAGTCGATGCGTTTGTATCGAGCGATGGCTTTGACCCATGGCAGCAGGGGTTGCGAGGGGTCGTAGGTGGCTCGCTTGAGATGGATCGCCAGGAGTGTTTCCTGGGTGAGGTCATCGGCGTCAGCAGGTCGGCATTCGGCTTCGTGACATCTGCGCAGGTAAGGGACGAGTGCTTCGAGCAGGCAGCGATAGCTGGTGGCGTCGCCTTGCTGAGCGGCGGCCATCCACTGCTGGGCTTGTTGTTCTGTTAATCCTGTTCGTTGGTCCGGGCACATCGGTTACACGTCGGGCGTTTTTCTGGGCAGGTTTTGTATCGCGTTGGACAAGTCTTCTGCACGATCGGCTTTCCTGGGCATCTTTTTTCAGAATATCTGTAACCCTTGATCTTCTGCCAGCGAAATTGAAGTAAGCGGGTATCGGGACGGTGGTGTTGGCTCGCCCGCGGCTATCCCGGCCGATGGGGCGAGTCGTAAGCCTGTGGCAGTAGCCGCTGGAGGTGGTGTGATGCGCGTAGTTGTGTCTACGTATTTTCCAGTGATTCAAGGCATGAGTTGGCGGGCTGGCGTTTTTTTATCGCCAGCATTTCACGGTGTGTGGCCGAAGCGTATCGATCAGCGAAAACCGAGTGGCGTTGCGCAGGTGCTTGGTTCTTTGAGCGTATTTAGCGGGGCCGGCGCGTGTGGTTCCGGCGAGTCGAAGTCTGCCAACCATGATGGTTGAGAGGAGTCTGGTGATGAAGGTTGATGGTCTGCGTACGGGTGTTCTGTTGTCGGCGGTGCTGGGCGGGGTGATGGTGCCGCCGGGTTGGGGAGCAACGAAGAGCTGGGACGGCTCTACAGGCCTGGAGCCCTGGAGTTTGATCGGGAACTGGACGCCTTCGGGGGCGCCGAATTTGGGGGACGATGTGTTCATCGGGGATCTGATTGGCGTGGAGAACGGGACGGTTCAGCTTGATGTCAACACGACGGTGACGAACCTGACGGTCGAGGATGGGATGGATCTGGTGACGCTGGGTTCGCGGCTGGTGGTGTTGCAGCAGACGGTGTTGACGGGCAGCAACAGCAACGGCATTACCTTGTTCCCCTCGCGGATCGGGATTACGCCGACGGGCAGCGGGCTGGCGGGTCTGGATACGGATTTCTTGCTGATCACCGATGAGGGTTCGGTCATTCTGCAGAACGGCGGGCTGCTGGAAGTGGATGTGCAGCTGGAGATCGACGCGGACTCGTCGCTGCGTGGTGTGGGGACCGTCGATCTGAATGGTGGTGGGGCTACGCCGAGCCTGATCAATGATGGGCGGATTGATCCGGGTACGGGGGGGATGGTGATCAATCAGCAGGGTACGGGGCGGATTGATCTTGATGGTGTGACTGGCGGCGGGGTTGTCAACGCTTCTGCGGCTGGGATCGACGGGACGAACATTGACAACCTGACGATCAACGGGACAGGACTGCATGATGCGTTCAATGGTCAGATATCGCTGGTGACGGGTGGGTTTCTGGCGATGAACCTGAGCGAGGGGTGGAGGACGGCGGCGGGTTCTGAGGTCCGGATGTTCGGCAACAGCCAGGCGAGCGGGCCGGGTGTGATCTCGGGGGGCGAATGGACGATGAGTGCAGGCGATTTCAGCGTGCTTGGGACGGACGGGGCGTGGGCCCGGGTTGAGGCCGATGTGGTGATCCAGTCTGGCGCTACGGTGTTTGTTGGCTCGGATGACGAACTCGACTACGTTGGCGAGGCGGATGTGCAGGGCGGGACGTTCGATCTGGATCAGGGTGGGTCGAGGCTCGATTTTGTGGGGCCAACGACGCTCTCGGGCGGGGTGTTCAACACGGCGAGCACCGATCCGGCGGATGGTGTCGTGCGCTTTATGGGATCGACGAGCTATCAGGGGGACATTGTCATCAATGGTTTTGCCGAGCAGAACGGCTCGGCGACGGTGTCGCTGATCTCGACGGTCGATGCCGGTGTCTTTGATATGGATGGCAATGGTCTCGCGAGTTGGGACATCAACAGCGGGCTGACGGTGAACGCGGAGCGGATTGACGCTTTCGACAACGTGTTTGACGGGACGCTGAACTTCAGCAGTGGTTTCACCTCACGGTTGACGGTGAACCTGGATGATCCGGCCGAGACGTGGGAGATGGCGGGGTCGATGGATCTGGTGGGCAATGGGCTTACTTTCATGACGCGTCTGGCGGGTTCGGAGGTGAGCATCACGGGGCAGACGGAGGTGACGAGCCAGGCGCAGATCACGGCCAACGCGAACTTTTTATGGTCGAGTGTGACGACGTGGGCGGCACCCTCGGCGCGGCTGCGGCTGACGGGGGAAACGGCGATTGACGACGCGGCGACGTTTGTCGGGACGGGGACGCTGATCAATGGGGTTGGGGGTGAGATGCGTTTTGAGACTGGTTTAGACCTGGATCTGACATCCGTCGAGAACGCCGGCACGATGCGGATCGGGCCGACGGCGGGGAACCTGTTCGCGTCGGGGTTCGATCAGACGGTGGATGGGTTGCTGGAGATGAAGGTCTTCGGCGAGAACCCGGGCGAGTATGACCGGATGTTCATCGATGGACCGCTTGAGTTGGCGGGGTCGCTGAGGCTGGTGGTTCCGGGTGCGGATTTTGCCGACTATGGCACGGTGTTTCCGGTGATCGATGGCTTGTCGCGTTTGGGTGAGTTTGACGAGGTGATCGGTCAGGTGGTGTCGTCGACGTGGGCGTTGGCGGTGATCTACCAGGCGACAGATGTGCAGGCGGTGGTGGCGCTGCCTGGGGATGCCAACCTGGATGGCGTGGTTGATCTGGTGGACCTGTCGATCCTGGCTTCCGGTTTCAATGGCGGCGGAACCTGGACGGATGGGAACTTCAACGGTGATGGTGTGGTTGATCTCATCGATCTGTCCTTGTTGGCGACGAACTTCGGGCAAGAGGCGGGGGTGCTGCCTGAGCCGGCGAGTGAGGCTCTGGTGGGGCTGGGGCTGCTGGCGGGTCGTCGGCGGCGGTGAGCGTGTGAAGAGTAGGATCGAGCCGGCGGCTCTCCGGGGCCGCCGGCTTTTTTGTGAGGTCAGCGGGCGGTGGCGGGGTTCCATTGGTCGCGGTTGTCTGGGCGGGAGAAGGTTTCGGTGATGGGGCCTGAGGTGGCGTGGCCGTCGGCGAAGGTGGTGCTCAGCTTGTTGTTGTGGCGTAGGGCGAGGTCCTGCTCGGGCTCGACGTTATAGAGTTGCCAGTAGTGGGCCATGATGTGGTTGGATCTGCCGTCGACTTCGCTATGGATGGCGGTGGCGGAGGGTGCGGGGATTTGGCGGAGGGATTGCCAGAGCTGGCCGTTGAGGACCTCGCGTTCTTCGGGGACCTTGGGGGAGAGGCTGGGGTAGACGGATTGGGCGTAGGCGTAGTCGGTGGTGGCGGTGCGCTCGTCTTCGGGGCAGCGGAGTTGGGTGTTGTAGTAGGCGACGGCGTCGGGGTTGTCTTCGAGGTAGAAGTCGACGAAGGAGGCGAGGTAGACGGAGTTAGCACCGAGGTAGGGTGCGAGTTGGAGGTCCCAGTCCGGGGTGTAGGCGAGGCTGGGGTCGGGGAACCCGCCATGGTTGGTGGGGGGGAAGCGGTCGTCGTTGTCGTGGAGGTAGATGGTGAGGGCCTGGGCGATGGTTCTGGCTTTGGCGAGGCAGCCGATCGCGCGGGCCTGATTGCGGGCAGCGCTGAGCGCAGGGAGGAGGATGCCGATGAGCAGGGCGATGATAGAGATGACGACGAGGAGTTCGATGAGTGTGAACCCCCCCGCATTCGTTGCCATCGCCGGCTTAGATTTCTTGGGCTGTGGATTCATCGGCAGGCTCTTCGACTCATCAAGGCAAGGGTGATGAGTAGCGAGGTCGCGATGGGTTCGGGGACCTGATTGAGGTTGGTGCCGAAGTGGGTGGCGAGGTTGGAGAGGTCGATCAGATCGACGGTGCCATCGGCGTTGGTGTCGCCTTGTTGCCAGAGGGCGCCGGGGGTTAGGTTGAAGTGTGTGGCGAGGTTGGAGAGGTCGATGAGGTCGACGGTGAAGTCGAGGTTGGTGTCGCCTGGGACGGTTCCGATGAGGGTCTGGATGAGGTAGGTGTAATCGTCGAAGGTGACGGTGCCGGAGTTGTTGTAGTCCTGGGTAGGGGTGGTAGTCTGGTTGCGGAGGTCGGCGGCGAGTTGGTTGATGTCGTCAAGGGTGTAGGTGATGGGTTGAGAGACGTTATCGATCCAGGCGAGGGTGATTTCGCCTGGGAGGAAGGTGGGGCTGAGATCGCCGGGCGCGCCGTTTAGGTTTTCGGCGACGTAGATCTGGAAGGTGGCTTCGTAGTTGCCGGGGGCATCGGAGACGACCCAGTGGTGGGTCATGCGGCCGTCCCACTGCCAGAGGGTGGAGGTGTCCTCGGTGCCAAAGATGGGTGCGAGGGTGTGTTGGCCGTTGAGGTCGTCGGAGGTGCCGCCGTTGGCGTCGGTGCCGAAGGCTCCTTCGTAGATGGAGAGCCCGGGGGTGGCGTCGATCAGTTCGATGAACACGCCTTCACCCGGTCCGGGTCCCCAGCGGCCTTGTCGGAGCCAGCCGTACTGGGCGTTGTAGGCGCGGTCTTCGAGGATGTTGAAGGGTTCTTCGAGAGGTGGCTCGCCGAGGACCATCTCGAGGCCGTCGCCTGGGTTGGTGTCGAAGCTGATGGTGAGTGGGAAGGTGCCGTTGACGGGCGCGGCGACGCCGACGTTGAGGTGGTTCATAAGCCCACCCAGCGAGACGCCGTTGGCGTGGGCTGTGGTGGTCAGGCAGAGCGTGGCGAGTGCGGTGGTGATGGCTTTCATGGTGTTGGGCTTTTGGGTTGTTGGGTGGTTGCCTCTTGCAGGTCCCCTCGGCCTGCAAGAGGTCACCCGTGATGTGGTTAGTGCGAGCGTCGGCGCGTCAGTGCGGCGAGTGGCAGCAGCAGCGCGGCCGAGCCGGGCTCCGGGATAGCGGTAAAGGTGAGGATGAGTTGTGCGGGTGTGTAGGTGGAGAGTGACGCACCGTTGTTGTCGCCGACGTAGATGTTGAAGGTGAGGTCGTAGTCACCTGGCGTAGAGAAGGTGTACCAGTTGTGCTGCATGAGGAAATCGTCGTCCCACTGCCAGGCGGCGGGTGAGCCGGCGGTGCCATGGATGGGTGCCATGGTGTGGCCGGTGGCCGTGAGTTGCTGGCCGTTGCCGCCTTCGTAGATGTTGACGGTGCCGGGGCCAGCGGTGGAAAGCAGTTCGATCCAGATGGATTCATCGGGCGTGATGTCGATGGGTGTGAAGCCGATGGTCTGGTCTTCGAGCCAGCCATACTGGGCGTTGTAGAGCCGGTTGGAGAGGACGTTGTAGGGTGGGTCGAAGGCGGCGGCGGGTCCGGCGACAAGTCGGTTGTCGGGGGTGGCGCCGCCGGAGGGACCGTCGCGAAGGACGGCGGAGACGGTGTTGTTCTGGACGGCGATTTCGGCGTGGATCATGCCGTTGCCGGGCATGCCGAGGCCGGAGGTCATGCCGGGCATCGGGGGTATGGCGGCGAGGGCTGTTGAGGTGGTTGCGAAGGTGAGAAGGGCGGTCGTGGCCATCGGTCGGGTCATTTCTCGGGCTCCGTGCGCGGGTTGCGCGTTGGTGAACTCAGGCTGCTGTTGGAAAGCACGCTCCGGTCGAAGCGGAGGGTCGTGCCGAAGGGTTTCCCGGAAAGGGTGGTGAGTTGGCGTTAGCGGGTCAGGCTGTGGGTGGGGCCCTGCCGAGTTTGGGCAGGTGGCGATCGATCTGGTCGATGAGAGAGGCTTCGGTCAGGAGGGGGAGATCATCGAGCTGAGTGAAGATGGGCTCGTAGACGATGGGCGCGGGAGGGGGTGCGGTCCCGAGTTTGAGGTGGCAGATCAGGCAGCCACCGGAGCAGGGCTGGAGGGGCGTGTCGGTATCGGCCGGGATTTTCAGCAGGTCGCAGAACGGGCAAACGTTGACGCTTCGGAGGTCCTGGGTTTCGCCCGGGAGTGCGATGGCCCCGCGTTTATGGCCGGGCAGGATGACCGCGAACCAGAGGACGCACCAGAGGAGGACCGTGAATCGGAGGGTTTGGCTTTGCACCTGACCGAACTTTAGCACGATGATGGCGGAATGCTTCGGTGGATCGATTAGAATCGGGGAATCACTGAGGAGCTTTGTCATGGGTGGAACAGGTCAAACGTCTCGTCGCGGGTTTCTCAAGGGCACGGCGGCGGTGGCGGCGGGCGCTGCGGGGCTGAGTCTGGGGACCGGGGTGAAGGTTGCCAGGGCGCAATCGGTTCGGGGTGGGCGTGGGGGTCGGGCGCGGAACGTGGTGTTCATGGTGGCTGACGGCATGAGTCAGGGCGTGTGGACGATGGCGGACATGGCGAGCCGGCAGTTGCATGGCCGGCGTTCGGCGTGGGCATCGCTTTACATGGGCGGGGCTCCGGTGACGCAGATGATGACGCATTCGGCGAACTCGCTGGTGACAGATTCGGCGGCGGCGGGTTCGGCGTGGGGGTCAGGTGTGCATATCGATAATGGGGTGATCAATCAGCGTGATGGGCGTGATCTGGAGCCGATCCTGGTGACGGCTCGTGATCGCGGAATGGCGACGGGGCTGGTGACGACGACGCGGGTCACGCATGCGACGCCGGCGAGTTTCGTGGCGAACGTCCCGAGTCGGAACATGGAGGATGAGATCGCTGGCCAGATGCTTGATCGGCGGGTGGATCTGATTCTCGGGGGTGGGGCCCGGCATTTTTCGGATGATCTGCTGTCGAAGCACGAGGACCTGGCGGTGGTTCGTGATACGGCGGGTCTGCGGGCGGCGGCAATGACGGAGGGGCGATTGCTGGGTCTGTTCAACGGCAGTCACATGTCGTACGACCTCGATCGGCCGGAGACTGAGCCTCACCTCAAGGAGATGTCGCTGGTGGCGCTTAAGCATCTGGCTGCGAAGTCAAAGGGTGGGCGTGGGTTTGTTCTGCAGATCGAGGGTGGGCGTGTGGACCATGCGGGTCATGGGAATGATGCGCCCGGGAACCTGTTTGATCAGATTGCGTTTGATGATGCGGTGGAGGCGGTGGTGGGCTGGGCCAGGCGTCGCGGGGATACGCTGGTGCTGGTCATGACCGATCACGGGTGCGGTGGGCCTGAGTTGACGCTTTATGGCGATGAGGGGAACGAGGGTTTTGCGAAGCTGCTGAAGGCGAAGTCATCGGTGACGGCGGCACAGATCGCAGCGGGTCGTGAGCAGGATCGGGTGGTGAAGCTGGTGGCCGAGCTGCGCGAGCGGATGGGTGTGGAACTGGCGATGGATGAGATCGATCATCTGGAGCGCGTGCTTGTGAATGATGCGATGGGTGATGGTTTCTCGGGCAGTCGGAGTGACAGCGCGGTGATTGGTTCGGTGCTGGCGAATCACTGGGGTGTGGCGTTTGTGAGCGGTAACCACACGGCAGAGATGGTTCATGCGACGGCCGTGGGCCCGGGCAGTGAACTGTTGCGGCCGGTGATGGACAACATCGATTTCTATGGTGTGGTTGTCGAGGCTCTGGGCCTGCGGGGTTAGTGGCGGCGCGGCCGTAGGCCTGCCAGAGCGAGCAGAGCGATACCGGTGGCGGGTTCCGGGATGGGGTTGCCATCGAAGCCGAAGTTGCTGGCGAGCAGGGAGAGGTCGATGAGGTCGACGGTGCTGTCGGCGTTGAAGTTGCCTTCGGCCCAGCTGGTGGCGTCTGACCCGAAGTTGGATGCGAGCAGGGAGAGGTCGATGAGATCGACGGTGCGGTCGAGGTTGGCGTCGCCCGGCACGGAGCCGAAGAGTGAGGCGAGCCAGAAGTCGATGTCGTCGTTGTTGACGAGGGTGTCGTTGTTGAGGTCGTAGCCCGGAGCGTCGGTGCCGAAGCGTTCGGCGAGGGTATCGATGTCGCCAGCGTCGAAGTTGCCTGAGCCATTGATGTCGCCGGGGAAAGCGGCGATGGTGGCGCTGACGTTGATGGATAGCTGGTGGTTGGTTTCGCCGGGGATGTCTTCATCCGAGAGGTTGAGGATGAAGCTGGTGTCTCGGGTGTCGGCGGTGTTTCCGACGAACATGCTGATGGAGAAGGGTTGAGCGCTACCGGCTTCGAGGCCGGAGAAGGGCGAGAGGTTGAGCATGATCGTGCTGCTGCCTGAGGGCAGGATGTTGTCGAGATCGAGTGAAGCGGTGAAGTCGGCGGTGGTTTCGTTGTTGTAGAGATGGAGGGGGATGTTGAGATCGGAGGCACCGGCGAGGATGACGCCGAGGTCGAGGTTGGGTGTGTCGGCGTCGGTGCCATCGGCGAAGGAGGGATTGGCTGGTTCGAGGACGGTGAGTTCCTGGAAGCCGATGATGGGGGTGGTGTCGGTGTTGGGGTTTGTTGAGGTCAGTAGGCCACCGATACTGATCGTGCCGGGGGTTGAAGTGTCGGCCAGGGTGTCGTGTTCGGTGGGGCCGGCGAGCGCCTGGGCGGTCCCGGTGATGCTGGCGGTATCGGTGTTGAAGACGGTGATGTCGTAGTCGAGTTCGTCGGCTCCGATGGCGGCTACGACCGGGGCGATGTTGGTGGCCTGGAGGGTGGCGGTGACCGTGGCTCCGACGATCGCGCGGTTGTCGGAGAGTTGGACGTCGAAGGCGGGCTTGGCGGGGAGCTGGTAATCGGCGACGACGGGCAGGTGGTCGGAGACCTGGGTGAGTCGGGTGAGGATGGTGGGTGAGGCACCGGTGCCCGTGGTGATGGACTGGTTCATGGTGTGGCTGCCATCGTTGCCGAAGGCGCGGTAGGAGCCGGGGATGTAGTCGAGGCCTTCGGTGTCGAGGAGTTCGCCGGTGACGAGTTGGAAGTCGAAGCGGTCATCGACGCCGCCGCCGACGAGGCCGCCGGGCGGGCTGGAGGAGGGGGCTTGGGTGTGTGTCTCTCTGAAATTGTCGTTGTTGGACCAGTTGCCGCGTTTATCGATGGGGTCGAAGGCGATGCCTGCGCCCGGGGAGGTGAGGAGGTGGGCGTAGGCGGGCTCAAAGGCAGTGTAGAGGTTGAAGTCTCCGGCGTAGATGATGGAGGTGCCTTCGCCGAGGGCGTCGGCGTCGTTGCGAACCTGGATGGCTTCCTGGAGTCGCCTGCCTTCGTTGGTGGAGCCGCGGCTGGCCTTGTAGTGGTGGTTGTAGAGGTAGAAGTCGGCCTCTTCGCCGTAGCCGACGGGGCGTAGTTGGTAGCGGGTGAACTGGCGCGCGGGGCCGGAGCTGCTGATGGTGCCGAGGGCGGCTTCACTGATGAGTGAGACGGTTTGCGTGTTGTAGATGAGGCCTGGGCCGCCGGCTCCGGTCGAGCCGGGGCTGACGTTCGCGCGGGCGTAGGTGCCGGAGCCGTAGACGCTGTTGAGCAGGTTGACGATGGCCTGGGTGGTGGAGCCAGGGGAGTTCTGTTCCTGGAGCGCGAGGACATCGATGGGCTTGGCGAAGCCGTTGCGGTTTTCGTCCCCGATGGCTTCGAGGACGTCTTCGAGGCCGGTGCGTGGCCCGCCTGCGGTGTTGTAGGAGACAACGCGCAGCTGTGCTTCAGCGGCGGCGGTGAAGGCGAGCAGGGCGGAGAGCGAGAGGGCGGCGGTGATGGCCGAGCGGGTGGAACGCATGGTGTGGGGTATCCGTCAAAAAACAGGCGGGTTGAGGGGTTCGTGCGTGCGGGGCACGGATAAGCATTTAGTGTGCCACGTATTGGCGTGGCGGCCAGAAAAAAACCCCGCGAGCGTGTGCCCGCGGGGTCCTGGTTATGAGCGTCGAAAGGTCGCAGCGATCAGTGGCTGCGGCGGGTGAGGGCGAGGGCGCCGAGGCCGAGCAGAGCCAGCGAGGCGGGCTCGGGGATGGTGTTGGTCGAGCCGAAGTTGGTGGCGAGGATGGAGAGGTCGATCAGGTCGACGGTTCCATCGGCGTTGAAGTCGCCACCGGCGTAGCCGGCCGGACCGTTGAAGTTGGTGGCGAGGTTGGAGAGGTCGATGAGGTCGACTTCGCCATCGAGGTTGGCGTCACCAAGGAAGCTGCCGAAGAGGGTTTCGACCCAGAAGGTCAGGTCGCCGGCATCAATGGCTTCGGAGCCGTCGAGGTCGAACTCGCTGTCGGTCGAGCTGGCCAGGATGGCGGCGACGAGGAGGTCGACATCGGCGTTGTCGAGGACGCCGGAGAGGTCGAAGTCGCCAACGAGACCGGGGAGGTCGCCGATAAAGAAGAAGCCGGCGTAGCTGCCCTGGCTGAAGATCTGGAAGTTGCCGGCATCATTGGCGACGAGGGTGGTCTGGCCGGTGTTGAGGTCGAGTGCCCACCAGTCGCCATCGAAGGAGCCACCATCGGTCGGGGTGTCGCGGTCGTAGAAGTAGACGACGTTGTTGACGAAGTCGTAGACGGGGTAGCGACCGTCGGTGACGACGGTGTCGTCGTCGCCGGGCTGGTTGCCGTCGAGCTGGTCGAAGCCCCAGGGGCCAAAGAGGATTTCGCCGTTGGTGTCGTAGCTGATCACCTCACGCGTGATGATGCTGGGTTCACTCTGAGGGGTCTCGAAGAAGCCGGACTCAGAGATTAGGAGGTCGCCGGTCAGGGGGTTGACCATGATCCGGTCGGCGTTGCCGTCGTTGGAGAGGACGTCAATGGTGGGATTGTCGTCGAGGATGAAGGCGTCGCCGCCGCTGGTGAAGGGCTTGTAGCTACGGCTGTCGATGTCAAAGAAGCGGACTTGGTCGCCGTCTCCGTCGTCTTCAACAATCCAGACGCCACGGGTGCCGGTGGTCGGGTCGACGTAGGCGAACATCGTTGTCGGTTCGCTGCTGCCTTCGCCATCGCCCTGAACACGGCCGATGATCTCGGAGGTCCAGACTTCGGTGGTGCCTTGCTCGAAGCCGCCTTCGTACTCGGTGACGGTGCGGGTTTCGAAGACGCCAGGCGAGACTTCGATCTGGAAGTCAACGTCATTAGTGATGACGCCAGGAGCCTGAACGGTTTCATCGTTGGTTTCTGCGATGCGGGTGAAGAGGCGGATCTCGTGGTCGCCTTCGAAGGTGGTGCCATCGATGCTGGCGCCAGCCTGGGTGGTGGGGGAGTCGTCGTCGATCATGACGATGGTGTTCTCGTCGATGAAAGCGATCGGGGTGTTGAAGAAGCCATCGGAGTCGCCGCGGGAGGTAGCGACTTCGCCGATCTTCTGGATGCCCGTGGAAGCGAGCGAGCTGTTGGCGAGGACGGGGTTGGGGGCTCCGCCGAGGATCGGGTCGCCAAAGAAGTCATCGGTCTGGGTGTAGTACGAGACGTACTGGCTGCCCTGGTTGGTGACCCAGTCGTTGTAAAAAAGATCGAAGTCGATGCGGTAGAGGTCGGAGTCGCCTTCGGTATCGGTCTGGTTGTTTGCGAAACCGGTGGAAGTAACTTCGTCGCCGGGGTTTCCGCTGTCGAAGGCAAGGACGTATACGTCACCCGTTGTTGGGTTGACAGTTAACGCAGAGAAGTCTTCACGGTTGGAGGTGGTTGTCTCAAAGGGCAGCGCGACGGTGAAGAGCGGGGTGGCGAGGCTGTCGGTGCTGTAGAAAGTGATGGTGTCACTGGTAGCAGTAGAGTTGCCGATATCACCGATGGCGATGAAGCCCCCCGTGGGGCTTGAGGCCAAAGCGGCGGAGGTAAGTGTGGTGGCGGCAAGGGCGCTGGTTAGCAGACGTGCGGTGGACATGCTTCTGTTCTCCTGGTCTTCCGTGGTTGTGGGAGCGGTCCTAGGTTAAGGCCCGTTTTTGGATCGGGCCGGTTGGCTTATCTGACGACGTAGCCGTTGGTGATGAAGGGCTCGCGTCGGTCGCGGGTGTTGTTGCGGCTGGTGATCACACTTCCCGTGGGCAGGAAATGATCGACCGTGGTGGCTTCTTCGACGGAGAGGCGGGAAGCATGGCCACCGAAGAAAGACGCGTTGAGTTGTCCGGTGTGTCGGAAGGCGTATCGCTCACTGGTTTCGGTTGGCACGTTGCGTATGCCCGGCTCGTACTGGTAGGGCGATCCGCTTCCGCCTGCGAATGCGGGGCCGCTTACCATGAAGTTGCCGCCTTGGAACTGTTTGACGATGCCGTTGAAGGTGATCTGATCCGGGCCGTTGACGAATCTGGCTCCATCGAGGGCGTAAACCTTCTCGCTGCCGGATCCCAAGACATCGAGTTTACTGGCGTAGTCGTTGGGGACGCTGGCGGCCATGCTCACTGCTGAACCACGACTGTTAGAGAGATAGATCGGATCATCGCTGCCGTTGGCGTAGGTGTCTCCCCACAGGTGGAAGCCGAGGGGAGACGAGTAGCTGGAGACGAATGTGGTTTCAGCGTTGATGTTGACATCACCGGCGGCGAAGACGTCGGTGTAGTTTTCCTGATTGGCGGGGCAGCGGAATTCGTTGTTGAAGATGTCTTCGATCCGGTTGCTCCGATCATCGGAGAGTCCGAGAGACGAGCCCATGGTCGGTGATACCCAGTCCATGTTCTGTGTGGGTTCGTTGGCTCCATCACGGAAGGTAGCTGCTGGATTGTTGTAGCGGGCACCCGAGGTGTTCGGCCCGGCGAGCCAGCCGTCGTTATCGACGGTGTAGGTGAACATGCCCTGTGCGGCGGAGCGGAGGTTGCCGAGGCAGATGGCGGAGCGGGCGGTGCCGCGGGCGGCTCCGAGGGCGGGGAGGAGGATGCCGATGAGCAGGGCGATGATGGAGATGACGACGAGCAGCTCGATGAGGGTAAAGGCTGCGGCCTGACGGGGTCGTGAGGTGGTGGGTGTCATCGTTAGGTCTCCGTGCGGGGTGGGGGTCGGACCGATCAGGTTTCTTCCCTGCCACGCGAGCACGGCTTGGCGGTGAGGGAACTCACCTAGTTTAGCCGTTGGCATCCGTGCTGTTCGCGGCGGCGTCCATCGCCGGGCAAAAGAAGGGCGAGCCTTTCGAGGCTCACCCTTCAGAATAGCAAGTTGTCTTCACAAGATTAAAATCTTGCGGTGGTTTGCTTAGCTTGTTCAGGCTGAGCGGCGGGCCAGGGCGAGCACGCCGAGGCCGAGCAGAGCGGCCGAAGCCGGCTCGGGGATGACGAACTCGTGGGTGCCGGGGGTGGTCAGTTCGAGGAGCAGAACCTTCTCAGCGGCGTCGTCGAAGTTGGCATCTTCGAGGCCATTCACGCCGGCGTGGAACCACTCGGAGATATCGAAGTTGCCGTTGTTGCCGGAGATGGCGGTCGGCAGGCGGAAGGCGTAGCTGTCGGTGTATTCCCAGGCTTCGCCGGTGCCGTCGGTATCGATCTGGCCGTGGATGTCGACGATGACGCCATCGAGGTTGAGGATGTAGCGGTCGTCGCCATTGCTGAAGAAGGCGGGGGTGTAGAGGTCGGCGGCGAAGCCGTAGGTGTCTTCGAAGACGCCCTGGCCGCCGTTGCTCGACGACTGGATGACGAAGGACTGGCCGGCGAAGATGGTGACGCCGGTGAGGTCGACATCGATGTCGAGGTCGGTGTTGGCATTGGACTGGTTGATGATGCCGCCGGAGGCGAAGGTGATGTCGGTGGAACCGGTGTTCGTGATTTCAACGAACTTGGGGTTGCCGCCGCCACGGGTGCCGTCGACGACTTCGGAGATTATCAGGCCAGCGGAAGCGGTGCTGGTCATGGCCAGGGCGGCTGCAAGGGTCAGTGCGGTGCGCATTTTCTCAATCCTCCAGTGTGCAAAAGGTCAAAACAGGCGAGGGTGTCCGTGGTGATCGACGCTACGTTGCGTGTCTCGGTGGGTTGGACGGATGTCTAGCGGGTCGACAGACCCCGCATGCGACGGCAAGAAGATACCGCGCTGAGCCTTGCTCATCCAGTGTGTCTTCTGAGATTTCGTGTTAGGAAATCGTGAGCGGGCGGTAGATGATGTTCTCTGCAGCAGATGCCGTAGGTGCGGTAGGCTTATGTGGGGCGACCGAGCAGGGCTGGCTGTTTGCGTACCAGCGTGTCAGGAAGTCTGTTAAAGCAGGAGCGACAGTGAACATGGGTGATTTCCGCGTAACTCGGCTTGGGGTGACGATCGTCGTTTTTGGCCTGCTGGCGGGGTTTTTGGGTTTAGTGGGGGGGTGTGCGTCGATTCACGAAGCGGGCAGCGAGAAGCCGGTGGTGATCCGGGTGGCGTCGTTTAATACGTCGCTGAGCCGGACGCCTGAGGGGAAGATGCTGGCTGATTTTGAGACGGGGCATGATCCTGCGGCGCGGCGGACGGCGGAGATTCTGCAGCGGCTGCGGCCGGATGTGGTGCTCATGAATGAGTTCGACTGGGATGCGGAAGGGCGTGGCGTTGAGTTGTTCAAGGATCTGTACCTGGGTGTGAGTCAGTCGGAGCAGACGCCGATCGACTATCCGTTCGTGTACCAGCCGGATGTGAACACCGGTCACCTTATGGATGTGGACGTGAATGGGGATGGTCGGGTGGCGTTGCCGGCGGATGCGCAAGGGTTCGGACTGTTCCCGGGGCACTTCGGGTTTGTGGTGTTGTCGCGTTATCCGATCGTGAAGGATGAGATCCGGCGTTTTCAGACGCTGCTCTGGCGCGACATGCCGGGGGCGTTGCTGCCGGACGATGAGGAGACCACCGAGCCGGGGGATTACTACCGGGGGGAGGTGCTTGATCGGCTCCGGTTGTCTTCGAAGAATCATGTGGATGTGCCGGTGGAGGTGGTGGGTCGGCGGGTTCATGTGCTGGCGAGCCATCCGACGCCGCCTGTGTTTGACGGGCCGGAAGACCGGAACGGCCGGCGGAACCACGACGAGATCCGGCTGTGGGCTGATTACCTGGATGGGGCGGATTACTTGATTGATGATGCGGGTGTCGCAGGAGGGCTGGCGGAAGGGGCTCACTTTGTGATCGTGGGCGATCTCAATGCCGATCCGTTTGACGGGGATTCGATTCGGGGTGCGCCGCAGCAGTTGCTGGAGCATCCGCGGGTCAATGGTGCGGTGCGGCCTGCGAGTCGTGGGGGCGTGGCGGACGCTGAGGCGGAGGGCGGGGCGAACCTGACGCATGGCGGCGACCCGTCGCTGGACACCGCGGACTTCGGCGGTCCGGGGAATCTGCGGGTGGATTACGTGCTGCCTTCGACGACGCTTGGCGTGGTGCGTTCGGGTGTGGTCTGGCCGGTGGCGGGCGACCCGCTGGCCGATCTGGTGGAGACCTCGGATCACCGGGCGGTGTGGGTGGATGTGGTGGTGGAGTGAGCGGCGTCTTTTTGTTTTTGTTTTATCTTTAGAAATATATTGACACCGCCGATGGGTTAGGTATCTTTCGCCTTCCTACTTAGCGAAGGGCTGAGTTATGTCTTCCATGTTGACCCGACAACTTGATGGCTGTGACACACCGATGGGTGTGGGCGGCGGATGGGTCATCTGGAAGGATGGCTCGCGCGGCTGAGTGTTCTGCTCGTCGGTTTCGCTTCCCCGTCCATTTAATCTGTGTTTCAGCGTTTGTGTGCTGTCTGATGCATCATTGGCTCACGCCGTGTGGTGTATCGGGTGGCGTTCTTTTGCCGTGGATACCCCAGCAAAGAAAGGGGACGATTGTGATGGACTTTGAGATACAGGAACTTGAATACCAAGAGGCTGAGGTCGCGAAGCTACTTGCACCCGAGGATATTGCGCCTCATCAGTATGTAGCGATCAGCAGGCTGATCGAGTCGCTGCAGCCTGAAGAGTGGGCGGAGATTGAGCGTTTTGAGCTTGACGAGGTCAGGCCGCACAAGATCAGCGTGCTGCCTCGTAACTCCGGTCAGCCGTTTCGGGTGAGCCGGGTGGCGCTGCCTTACGTGCTGGTGCGCGACCACGATGGGCGTGCGCACGTGTTTGACCTCCGACGGATACAGCTGTCGCTGCTGCCTGATGGCTTCGGCAAGGCGGCGTTTCTGGCGCTCGGTGAGAAGAAGCGGAGTTCGTGATGGTGTGCTTAGAGGCACCCGGCCGGTGAGAGCCGGTCGGGTGTTTTTGCGTTGTGGTGTTTGGATTCAGTTGAGGGTGGCTCGTTCGAGGGTGGCGACGAGGTGGTCGCAGGCGAGAGAGAGGTTGACGTTGGAGCGGACGAGGCCCTGCCAGTGATCGACGGCGTCGATGGTGGTGAGAGGACCGGCGAGGGTTTGCTCGGCGGCGATGGGGTCGTCGGGATCGAGGTTTGGGGCGTGGGTGGCGAGGGCTCGGCGCGCGCGGCCGGACAGGAGGGAGGCCATCAGGCCGAGGCCGAGTCGGTTGGCGGCTTCCTTGGAAGCGCCGGCGTGTTTGTCGACCCAGGCGGCGGCGAAGCCGTCGATGGCCTGATGGATCTCGGCACCGAGTTCGGGCTGGGGGCTGCCCTGGTCGATGGCATCGAGGTGTGGGGTGAGGGTGTTGATCCAGTGGTGGAGTTCGAAATCGATGGCGATCCGGGCGCGGCCGAGGCTGCCATCGGCGAGCGAGGCGAGCTGCTGACGGGTCGGGCTCGGGAGATTGGGCGCGTGCTGCTCGAGGTAGTCCTCGACCGCCTGCTCGGGCAAGGGGATAAAAGGGATGCGCTGGCAGCGGCTGCGGATGGTCGGCAGGAGCTGATCCTCGGAGCTCGTCACGAGGATGATCATGGTGCCGTCGGGGGGTTCTTCGAGGGTCTTGAGCAGGGTGTTCTGGCCGGTAGGGTTGAGCAGTTCGGCCTCATCGACGATGAAGGCTTTGCGCTGGCCGAGCTGGGCGGCTTTGTGGGCGGGCTCGATGAGGGTGTCGCGGAGGATTTCGGCAGGGATCTGGGTGAGTTTGCGGTTTCTGACCTGGCTGTCCTTGTGGTAGCGGGCCAGTTCCTTGGCGATGACGTGGAGGTCGGGGTGGTTGAGGGAGAGGGTGCCCTCATCGTCGTGGGAGAGCCCGGCGGCGTTGAGGATGTCGTCGCCTAGGGCTTTGCAGCTGTTGCAGTCGCCACAGGCTTGGCCGTCTTGGGGGTCGTGACAGAGGAAGGCTCCGGCGAAGGCGAGGGCGCAGGTCATTTTCCCGACGCCCTGGGGCCCGTGGAAGATGTAGGCGTGGTGGAGGCGGTCGGCCTGGAGCTGGCGTTGGAGGAGTTCGGTGGCTTTGGGTTGGCCGATGAGTTTCTGCATGGCGATTCGTCGTCTTGAGCCGCGAGCAAGAGAGTGTTTGGTCTGTAAACTGTCCGTATGACTGAGGACAACCCTTATAACGCACACCTGCTCGAGCGCGTCGATTTTAACGATGAGTTGGCGGCCTTTCGGGTGGCGTATGACGACGACGTGGCGATTGATTTCGAGCCCGGACAGTTCGCGACGCTGGGGGTGATCGACCCGGATGCGAAGCCGAACCCGAAGCGCAAGGGGCCGAAGTTGATCCGGCGGGCCTATTCGATTGCTTCGGCGCCGAAGGTTGGGGATCACCTGGAGTTCTTCATTGTTCGGGTGGATGAGGGCAAGCTGACGCCCAAGCTCTGGGAGTTGAAGGCGGGCGACCCGCTATTCATGGACCCGAAGATCAAGGGTCACTTCACGCTGGATGGCGTGCCCGATGGCAAGGACCTGGTGATGGTCGGGACCGGCACAGGGCTGGCGCCTTACTTATCGATGATGGATCAGTATCGGGGCACGGGGCGCTGGCGGAAGATCGTCATCATCCACGGCACGCGGCTCGCGGCGGACCTCGGGTACCGGGCCGAGCTTGAGAAGGTCGCGGCAGAGGATGATTCGGTGGTGTACCTGCCGATCTGCACCCGGGAGCCGGATACGTCGAACTGGTCGGGCCTGCGCGGCCGGGTGCACGTGATTCTCGAGCCTGAGATGTACAAAGAATTGACGGGGGTCGAGCTCTCGCCTGAGCAGACGCACGTGTTTCTCTGCGGCAACCCGGCGATGATCGATCAGTGTCAGGAGAACCTCGAAGCCCGCGGCTGGGTCACCAAAGGCCGTGAGCACCCGGACGGCAACCTGCACTTCGAACGCTACTGGTAACCCCCCCCGCACTTCCCGCTGTATTCGCTTTGACTGGCGGTTGCCTGACGAAAGGGGCTATCAGTAGGGCTGGCCGCCTTGGTCTTGCCATTTCTGGAAGAGGGCGACGGCTTCGTCTCTGAGGCAGCCGGCTTCGACTCTGACGGGTGACCCGCCCAGCCGGGCCATGTCGTGGTTGCTGATCGCGAGTTCGTTGAATCCGAAGCGGTCGGCATCGGCGATGGATGCGCCGTAGACGATCCGGTCGATCCGGGCCCAGTGGATGGCGGTGAAGCACATGGGGCAGGGTTCGGTGGTCGAGTAGATGGTTGCGCCTTCGAGGTGGATCGCCTGGCTGTGCCCGCAGGCGTCGCGGATGGCGCAGACCTCGGCGTGGGAGGTGGGGTCGTGGCGGAGGCGGACGTGGTTGTGGGTTTCGACCAGGATCTCGTCGCCTCGGGTGATGACGGCTCCGAAGGGGGACTGGCCCTTCTCAACGCCCCGGGCACAGGCGGCGAGGGCGCGGCGCATCATGGCCTGATCGTGATCCGAAAAACTCACGACGGGACATCCCCAGCGGTTTGGCTAGCGGGTTCTGAGGCGGTCTGCGCCGGGCTGCCGTGGCGGATGACGGACTCGGCGAGTTTGGCGTAATCGATGGCTCCGGGGCAGTTGGCTGCGTAGTCGAAGATGCTCTGGCCGAAGCTGGGGGACTCAGCGAGTTTGATATTCCGACGGACTGGCGGCTGGTAGACAACGGCCTGGGCCCAGGGTGCGGGGGTGTTGCGGGATTCGAGGAGGAAGCTCTCGACATCGGCGGTGACTTCGGAGGCGAGGATGGTCTGGCCCTCGTGCATGCAGAGGATGACGCCAGCGACTTTGAGCGTCGGGTTGATGCCTTCGCTGACGAGCTGGACGGTTTCGAGCAGCTTGCCGAGGCCCTGCAGGGCGAGGAAGTGGGCCTGCATCGGGACGATCACCTCGCGGGCGAGCGTGAGGGCATTGACGGTGAGCAGGCCGAGGCTGGGAGGGCAGTCGATGAGGACGTAGTCGAACTGGTCGGCGACGGCGCTGACCTTGTCGCGGAGGATGGTCTGGGCATTGCCTGAAGAGACGCGTTCGGCGAGTTCGGATTCGACGCCGGCGAGGTTGACGTCGGCGGGGAGGATGCCGCGGTTGGGGTCGAGCTCGATGACGGTTTCTGCGGCGGTGACGTTGTCTTCGATGAGCAGGTCGTAGATGGTTTTTTCGAGGGTGTCTGGGTCGACGCCGTTGTAGAGCGTGAGGTGGGCCTGTGGGTCGAGGTCGACCATAAGCACGCGTTGGCCGGCGCGGGCCAGGGCGTGACCCAGATTCATGGTGGTGGTGGTTTTGCCGACCCCGCCTTTCTGGTTGATGAAGGTGATGACCCGGGTCTGCCGGCCGTCACTGGAGGGGGGCTCGGGAGGGGGCGTGCTTGCCTGGGTGACAGGGTCGCCGGTTGTCTGTTCCTGATCCGCGGCCACTGATTCGGGTGGGATGGTGTCGGTGGTGGTTTCGGTTGGGGCTGGTGAGTCGGTCATCTTGACGCCTCCCTGCGTCGGGGAACCGCGATCGGGCGGTGGCTTGATGGTCTGGATCATCCGGACCGGTTGCGAGTATATCGGCGTTCACTGGTCTCGCGGCCGCTGAGTCGGTCTGCGGTAGTGAGGAATCGGGTCTACTGGCGGGCTGTTCGGCTGGCAAAGGCGTGGGGAGCCCGCTAATCTACCGATCCTTTGCCTCGGTCAACGGGGCCCATTGACACCTTCTGTGAACGCAGTCCACGCGCCCGTTCAGGAGCCCAGCATGCCCGCCACCGGCACGATCAGCCAGGTCATCGGATCGACCTTCGACGCCAAGTTCCCCGAGGATCAGCTTCCCGACATCTACAACGCTGTTGAAGTTCACTTCAAGCTCGGCGAGCAGGACGTGAAGCTCGTCGGTGAGGTTCAGCAGCACCTGGGCGGCGGCCAGGTCCGCGCCGTGGCCCTCGGTTCGACGGATGGGCTGTCTCGCGGGATGGAAATTACCGACACCGGGGCCTCGGTCTCGGTGCCTGTTGGTTCCGAGGTGCTCGGCAGGGTGTTCAACCTGCTGGGCGAGCCGATCGACAACGCAGGCCCGGTCGAGGCTCAGAAGCGTCGTCCGATCCACGCGGATCCGCCCGAGTTCACCGAGCTGAACCCGAAGACCGAAATCCTGGAGACGGGCATCAAGGTCGTCGATCTGCTCTGTCCGTTTGTTCGTGGCGGCAAGATCGGCCTGTTCGGCGGGGCGGGTGTCGGCAAGACCGTCATCATTCAGGAAATGATCGCCCGTATCGCGCGTGAGCACGACGGCTACTCCGTGTTCGCTGGCGTCGGTGAGCGAACCCGTGAGGGCAACGACCTCTGGCGGGAAATGGACGAGGCGACCTTCACCGATGCTCAGGGCAACACCATGCGTGTGCTCGACCGGGTGGCGATGGTCTTTGGCCAGATGAACGAGCCGCCCGGTGCTCGTCTGCGTGTGGCGCTGTCCGGCCTGACGATGTGCGAGGAGTTCCGCGACTCGTCGGGTAAGGAAACGCTGCTGTTCGTCGACAACGTGTTCCGCTTCACGCAGGCTGGCTCGGAAGTGTCGGCGCTGCTTGGCCGTATGCCTTCGGCCGTGGGTTATCAGCCGACGCTATCGACGGAGATGGGCGATCTTCAGGAGCGCATCACCTCGACCGAGCGTGGCGCGATTACCTCGGTGCAGGCCATCTACGTGCCCGCGGACGACCTGACCGACCCGGCCCCTGCGACGACGTTTGCTCACCTTGATGCGTTCGTCGTGCTCGAGCGGTCGATCGCTGAGAAGGGCATCTACCCCGCGGTGGACCCGCTGACCTCGACCTCCCGGATCCTCGACCCGAACATCATCGGCGAGGAGCACTACCAGGTGGCCCGCCAGGTGCAGACGATCCTTCAGCGGTACAAGTCGCTGCAGGACATCATCGCGATCCTCGGCGTCGATGAGCTGGCCGAAGAGGACAAGATCACCGTGGCCCGTGCCCGGAAGATCGAGCGTTTCCTCTCGCAGCCGTTCTTTGTCGCTGAGCAGTTCACCGGCTTCCCGGGCATCTACACCTCGCTGGCCGAGACGATCGATTCGTTCCGCAGGATCTGCGCCGGCGAGGCGGATGATCTGCCGGAAGGGGCGTTCATGTACGTCGGCACGCTGGATGATGCGAAGGCGAAGGCTGAGAAGATGGCGGAGACGGTGTAAGAGCCGGTTTCAAATTAAGACTTCTAGCAAGCCCTTCATGGTTCTCCATGGAGGGCTTGTTCGTTATAGAGTTATTGAGAACACAATGCAGTTGCAGCCAATTCCTGACCTTCTGCTCATAGCTCCATAAACAACAAGCCACCCTCGCGGGTGGCCTGTGTCCTCAACCTTCTCTTTTCGGTGGGGTGCCTGGTCAGTAGACCAGAGCGGTGGCTTCTTCGACGATGTCGATGATCTGCTTCACGTGGAAGGGCTTGCGGAGGAAGCCGTCGAAGCCGGCGGCGGTCAGGGCGCCGGCCTGGCCTTCGGTGAGTTTGCCGCTGACGGCGATCACCTTGCTCATCGAGAGGTCGGGGTTCTCGCGGACGAGCTTGAGGACGTCTTCGCCCGAGACGTCGCCCAGGTGAAGATCGATGAGAATGACGTGGGGGCGGAACTTCTCGCACTCGACGCCGGCCGAGAAGCCGGAGTTGGCGATGCCGACCTCGTAGCCGGCCTGCTCGCGGAGCATCTTGGTCAGGACGTCGAGCGTCTCCGAGCCCTGGTCGACGAGCAGGACCCGGGTCTTGCCGGACTGGAGCCCGTCGAGGGGGATCTGGTGCTGTTTCATGAACTTGACCAGCGACGCCAGGGGGATGCGACGGTCCTTCGAGCCCGGGATCCGATAACCCTTGAGCTGTCCGGAATCGAACCACTTGCTGACGGTCCTCGGTGCGACGTTGCAGATCTTGGCGACCTCGCCCGTGGTCAGAATGTCTTTTTGTTTTGCCATGTCTCGGCCTTTCTCCGGGAAACTCCCTGCCGCCCGACGACATGCCTTGCGACACCCTTTCCATCGGAACGCGCAACGTGCGGATTAAGCGGGTTGGCACCAAAAAAGCGGGTTGTAACTCGCAGGTGCACCAGAACCGGGTCCGATCATCGCAACGGTCGTGAGGGATCGGTGCTGTCTGCGGGTTTGAGGGGTCCGGGAGAGGGGTTGATGGCTGGGAGCTTCTGATAGACGCGAGTCGCTAGACTGCGTGGTCTTTGAAGTTATCCCCGCTCCAAACTCACTATCTACTGGCCTACGCGGTGCTTGGCATCATCCAGCCGTACGCCCCGCTGGTGCTGGAAGATGCCGGTCTGACGGATGCTCAGATCGGGTCGGTGATCGCGTTGTTCGGGATCGCGGTTTTTATCACTCCGCCATTGCTGGGGGCGCTGGCCGATCTGCACCTGCAGCCCAGGCGGCTGATCGCGTGCATCTTCATCGTGATGGCGGTGGGGCTGTGCTTCTTCGGGATGGCTCAGGGATATACCGCGGCGGCGATCGGTTATGCGGTGCTGGCCTTGTGCATCAATCCGACGTTTCCGGTGTCGGACGCGCTGCACTTTCGGATGCAGCAGGAACGGCCTGCGGGCGAGCCAGAAACGCCCTTTCACAAGATCCGTGTCTGGGGGGCCTATGGGTTTATTCTTCCGGCGATCCCGCTGGCGATTCTGCTGCCGGATGATGGCATCGGCCCGCGGCTGGCAATGGCCTTCGGAGCGGTCGTGAGTCTGCTGACGATTCTCAACACGAGACGCCTGCCGGCGGTCAGACACGAGCCGTCCAAGCGCTCACTGGCGAATTTCCCGACGTGGACCGCGGCCAAGCGGTTGTTCAAGCCGGACGCTCGCTGGTTCTGCCTGTCGGTCCTGCTGTTCTCGAGTGCTTTGTCGGCGTACTACGGCTTCTACCCGCTGCACCTTCGGGACCTGGGGATTGAGGATCGGTACGTCGCGTTGATCGCTTCGTTTGGGGTGCTCGCGGAGATCGGTTGCACGCTGATCTTCGGGACTCTGATGGCCAAGATCGGGCTGCGGAACATCCTGATCCTCGGTGCGGCGTCGCTTTGTGCCAGACTGCTCTTGCTCTATCTGGTGCAGACGCCCGAGGCGGCGATCATCTCGCAGGTGTTTCACGGCCCGGCGATGCTGCTGCTGGTGATCGGTACGCCGATCTACCTCAATCAGTTGGCGTCGGACAGCGACCGGACCTCGATTCAGGGCGTGTTCGCCCCGCTGGTTTTCGGGATGGGGCGGACGTTCGGCCCGCTGGTCGCCGGCTTTATCGCAGGGGAGCAGCTCGGCACCGTCTTCGGTGTCGGGGCGTGTCTCACGGCTTTCGCGGTGGTTACGCTGGCACTTGGCTTCCGTGAGCCCGAGCGTAGCGACAGCGCTTAGGAATCCCAGCTTTCTTCGTTGTTGTACGGGGGGTCAGCCGGCCAGGCGTTTGGCCTGGTCGACGAGTTCGCCGCTGACCTCGGGCATGGGGAAGTATTGCCGGAGGAAGAGCTGGAGCTGTTTGGACTCGGCGATGCGGGTGTAGACGTCGCGATCGATCCGGCGTGCGGCGAAGGTGACGGCCCGGGCCAGCCGGCTCCGGGAAGCGGCCATGAGCAGTTGTCCGTCCGGTTCGAAGCGGATGGGCAGGATCTCGAACTGCCAGGCCTGTCGGCGATTGATGAGCTTGAGTGCCTCGGTGTCGATTTCGACCTCGTTGAGATCGAGCGTGCCCGAGAAGCGGTGGTACTGCTCGATCCAGGCCGACTCGACGCTATCGAGGGTCACATCGAACATGCGCTCGGCGAGGACCCCAAAAGGGAGGTGTTGTTTCTTCTGGGCCTGCGTGATCTCGAAGACCTGATGCTCACTCAAAACGCCTCGTTCGACAAGGATTTCGCCGATGCGGACGCCTCGACGGGGCGGGATGGAGCTGTCTTGCTCAAAACTCATGGCAGGTCCTCTCAAAGGCGGCATCCAACGACAGGCCGCTTGCGAGTCTCTGCATCGACGAAATCTCGGACCCACCTAACTCCGGCAAGGGGGTTAATCCATCTGTTCACGCATGCGACGCTAGCGCAGTGGCACAGCCTTCCCGGCTTATCCAGACGTCAGGATGGGCATAAGTCTGCGAGTCGTTACGGTCGGGCCGAGAGGATATCGATCTGTTCGGGGGTGATGATGTTGATGCCGAGGTCGGCATCCCGCTGGACTTCACCGACGATGCCGACGAGTGCCGAGATGGCTCTGCGATCCGACACGGTCCGTGTGACCAGATACCCGAGCGTGCGCCGGGTGGTCGGGTCCATCAGCCGGAGCAGAGAGGGGCGGCCCTGTTCGCCGTTGTAGAGCGAGGACTGCAAGAGCACCCCTACGAAGGCGTAGTCTTCGATCTGGGCCGGGTTGAGCGTGGTGGCGGTGGGTTCGCTCGGTATGGCAGCGGTCGGGCTGCTGGTCTCAGCGGTTTCGGGTACGACCACCGGCGCGGGCTCGGGTTCTGCGATGACGGGGATCTCAGCGGCTTCGGCTTCGAGCTCGGCCCTGAGCTGGCGGTTGCGTTCGAGAGCGATCAGACGGATCTCGACGATCTGCTGGTCCTGGGCGCTGAGGTCCTCGTTCTCCCGGAGGCTGGTGTACGTCGCGATCATCTCCTCGATGGGCATCTCGGTCAGCGGGAGGCTGAACTTGGGACGCAATTCGGCCTCGACGGCGGCGAGGGTCACGGCTTCGGGCTCGGTCGGCACGCGCGTCACGGCGTCCTTACCGATGGCTGGCCAGACAGCGCCCTCGGTGTCGGCCGTGGCCTGCGTGCTGATGTCGGTGTTGGGCTCGGGCTCGACGACGGTAGCGGCTCGCGTCGCCTCTGCTTCAACGGGCTCCGCAGCGTCGGCCGCTGTGGTTTGTCCCCGGGCGGGTTCAGCGTTCACCGTTTGGGCTGTGGTTTCGGCTGGAACGGGGATCAGCGGACGACGGGCGGGCGCGGCCTGCTGTTCGATGACAGGCGTCGGTTCGGGCTCCGCGATGATAAGCGGTTGCGAATCTTCGGCGGCGACTTGCACCGGTTCTTCGGCGGTTTCCTGGGCGGGGGTGATCGGATCCAGTTCGGCAGCGGCACGTTCGCCCGGGCTGGCCAGCCGCACGGCATCGCGGGCGACGAACACCCGGGCCGAGTCGGGCGGCAGGATCTTGTAGAAGCTGCCTTCCTCGGCCACAATCGACACCTCGTCGCCTGGGTCGAGCGTCGTCTGCGACTTGTAGCTCCAGCCGGTGCCCCGGAGGCTTGCGGCCCGCACGGGTGCGCGCTCGTCGATGACTACGCCGGTGCTGCCGTCGCCTTCGACCCTGACGAAAGCTTTAGAGATGTAGCTGAAGACGCCTTCGGGAGCGCTGATCTTGTACCAGCCGAGCAGGGCTTCGTGGACTTCGACAAAGTCGCCTCGCTCGGAAGCACCGACGGTGTAGTAGGCCTTGCCGGGACCGGCTCGGAGTTCGGCGTTCTCCGGGACCACAACGCCGATAAAGGGCAGATCGACTTCCTCCGCTGCCTGTGCCTGGACCATGCTGGTCAGTCCAGCGGTCACGAGCAGGGCGGTGATCCAGAGGGCAAAGGTCTTGATGGGCTGATGCATGGCAAGTCTCCTGGCGGTGATAGCGCCTGACCTGCCTATCTTAATGCCTTTGCGCTTCGATCATGCTCCGGTAGAGCCGAATTGTGTCCTCAATCTGCCTGGGCAGGGTCAGGTGCTCCCGGACGTGGGCTGCTGCCCGCTGGCCGATGGCTCGAAGGCCATCCGGATCGCCGAGCATCTCCAGACCGGCCATCAGGAAGGCTTCCCGCTCGATCTTGCAGGATTGGCCGGTCTGGCCTTCGATGATGTGTTCCTCCCAGCCGGCGGTACGTGTTCGGAGCACCGCACAGCCGATCGCCATGGCCTCGGTCGTGACGTAAGAGAAGCCCTCGAGGAAGGAGGGGATCACCACCAGGTCAGCGGCTCGGTAAACAGGTGTCGGGTCGCCGTACTCACGAACCAGCACACGCTCGGTCAGCCCGCGATTTCGGATCGCTCGGCGGACCTCTTCTTCCCGCGGGCCCTCGCCTTGCATCACGAAGATGGCGTGAGGGGCGATCTCGCGGCTGAGGTCGGCCAGATCGATCACCCAGGCCTCGTTCTTGGGATCGTCGAACCGGCCGACGAAGCCGACGACGGGCGTGTGATCGCCCAGCTTGAGGGTCGCACGCGCGGCCTGCCGTTCGGGTTCCCCTGCCTGCTGGTAGTGCTGGGTGTCGATGCCGTGTGGGATCAGCTCGATCCGATCCTCATCGATGCTGGTTTCTTCGAGCAACCAGTCGCGCGCTTGTGAGGATGGCACGTGGGTGCGGTCGCCCCAGTCGCTGAGCATATTCGCCGTGCGGCTCAGCGGGATACCGGTCAGGTGCAGGGTATAGAGCAGCGGGACCTTCCACCGCTTCGCCAGCCAGCGTCCGACGAGGGATGAGCGTCGATAGTGGGCGTGGATGACATCAATAGGCGGTCGGTCGTCGAAGCCCGCTGACCTGAGGCCGCGGGCGATGGTGTGCTGGGCGCGCCAGAGCCCGATCGGTCCTGCCTTGAGCGGGGCCTCGACCCAGGGCCAGCTGACAGTCTCGAACAGTTCGTGCCAGGCACCGACCTCGCCGGCGATCACCGGCTTGTGGCCTTTGCGAACCAGCTCGCCGCAGAGGACGTGTAGATAGCGGCTGATGCCCCCTGCATCAGAACCGGAGGTCAGGTGCAGCACACGAAGCGAGCGATCGGATGAGTCATCTGCCAAGTGATCGATCCTGCACACACGGCGAGCCGCGGGACAAGTCCCGATGTGAATGTCCCGATAGCATCGTCGGCATGATCCGCGTTTTGCGGCCACTCATGACGGTTTTTCTGGTCCTACTGGTGGTAGGGGTGGTCAGCCTGCGCCTTGATCCGCTATCGGCTCGGGCCCAGCAGGGGGATCAGCGTCTCGATGGCCGGCTCCGGCCTCAGCCCCCCGGGCAGCAGGAACGCCAGGCGGTGGAGCAGACGCTGCGGATCCCTGCCTTTCCCCGGCTCACCACGGTGCGTGCGATCGGTCTCGATACCGCCAGGGCCAGGCTCGGAAGGCAGATGCCCCGCGGCCACCGGGTGATCGCCGGGCACGTGGAGGGCAGCGCCACCGCCTACATGCCCGATGTCGAGGCCCCCTTTTTCCGGCAGATCACTTTCGTCCCGCGGACCGGTCCCTCGACCAAGTTCGATCATGCGACAGCCACCGCGCGCATTATCTATGGTAGGGGGGGGCTGGCTCCGGGCATCCGCACGGTGCACGCCTTCAGCTCGCTCGAATGGATTGGCGACGACTACCTCCGGACCAGCACCGAGCTGCCGCCTCTTGAAGACGATCCGATCCGCGTCTTCAGCCATTCCTGGATCACGGATGAGACCCGTGGCATCGAGCAGGTGCTGCGTCGGGTGGACTATCAAATCGATACCCGTGATGTCGTCATGGCCGTGGGCGTCAACAACGGCGAGGAGTCACAGATTCCTGCGGCCCTTGCCTCGGCCTACAACGTGATCGCCGTCGGTTCGATCAATGGCCGCAGCTCCCGGGGCACGACCCGGCTCGATGGTGTTGGCCGCTCGAAGCCGGACATCGTCGCGCCGGGCGGGATGACCTCGTTCACCACACCCGCGGTCGCCGCAGCGGCGGCGATGCTGATCGAAGCCGGCGAGGTGCTCGATGAGCACGCCGACCTGGCTCAGCGATCCGAAGTCATCAAAGCCATCCTCATGGCTGGCGCGACCAAGCCGGATAGCTGGGAGCAGCGAGCCGGCCGCCCGCTCGCTGACCAGATGGGCGCCGGTCTGCTGAACATCGATAACGCCCTCAAAATCCTGCAGTCCGGTGCGATGGCACTGCCAGACCATCCGGCTGTCGATTTGTCTGAGGCGGCCGAAGCTGAGGTAGAAGAAGCCAGGATCGTCCGGCGATTCGGCTGGGCGGTTGATTCGCTGGAACGCCATCAGTCCAGGCGGATCACACTGAAAGCCAATCGATTGCTCGGTCCGATCTCGATCATGCTGGTCTGGAACCGGCAGATACGAGGTGAGGTCGTGGGCCCGCCTTTTTCGACGCGTCCGGTCTGGCTGCCACGACCGCTTCTCTCGGATGTGGACATCAAGCTCCTGGCGCTCCCCGATGAGGAAGCCGGCCCTGAAGCAGCCGCCACGGTCTACGCAGAGTCCAGCTCACGCGTGGACAACGTCGAGCACCTCTACATCGAAGCCCTGCCGCCCGGCGAGTACGAGTTGGTGATCACGCGGCATCCGTTCCCGTTGACCTACGAGCCGGCTGAGCAGGAGGTGGCCCTGGCCTGGCGGATCGAACTGCCGAGCGATCAGCCCGCCGTCTCCGAAGCCGCAGACTGAGGCAGCAAGGCCCGCTGAGCTTCGACGCTCTACACTTGCTGTCTATGACACTCGAAGAATCCACCGTAATGACCTACGACCAGCGACTCGCCGATGCCCGCGAGCGCTTCTCGCTGCCCGGGCTATCGTTCGAGGCCGGTCCTGACGGCGTGCCCTTTGCCCACCTGAGCAACAGTCATGGACGTGCGAGCATCGCCTTCCACGGCGCGACAATCCTTGGCTACCAGCCGGCCAACGAGGCCGCGGTACTGTACCTCTCCGAAGACGCCGTCTTTCAGGAGGGCAAAGCGATCCGTGGCGGGGTGCCGATCTGTTTTCCCTGGTTCGGCCCACACGCTCAGGACGCCTCGGCACCGGCACACGGGCTGGTGCGCACCCGCTGCTGGGATCTCATCGAAGCGGGTTCCTCCAACGGCGCTCTTTTTATACGTTTCGGTATACGGGTCGGAGCGCTCGAAGCCACGTTCGAGATGACGCTGGGTCCGCGGCTGGGCATGGTGCTGACGGTTCACCACGCCGAGGCCGCAGGCGACCCAGAGCGTTTCGAGTCGGCATTGCATGCCTATTTTGCGGTCTCCGACATCCAGGAGATCTCGATCACCGGTCTGGAGCAGACCGACTATCTGGACAAGCTCCAGCAGGGCGAACGGTTCTGCCAGGGGGACGATCCGATCCGCTTCGCCGGGGAAGTTGATCGTGTGTATATCGATACCTCTGCGGCCTGCCTGCTCCACGATCCGGCACTCGATCGGACCGTGATTGTCGAGAAAGACGGATCGCGCTCGACCGTCGTCTGGAATCCCTGGATCGACAAAGCGGCCTCGCTAGGCGACCTGCCCGATGACGCCTGGGAACGCTTCGTCTGTATCGAGTCTGGCAACCTGGTCGACAACGCCGTGACCCTCCGGCCGGGTGAGCACCACCGGATGTCCTGTGCGATCTATGTCCAGCGATCTGAAAGCTGACCAAACGATCCGCCCCGAATGGCGTAGGCTTTGGACATGAAGTACCGCCTCATCGGACTCGACCTCGATGGCACCCTGCTCCGGGAGGACTCGACGGTATCCCCCCGGGTGGCCGCTGCCATCGATGCCGCTCAGCAGGCCGGCGCAACCGTGGTGCCCGTGACCGGTCGCACCTGGCGTGAGGCCAGACGTGTCCTCAAAGACACCCCACAACTCGATCTCGGCATCTTCCTCACAGGTGCCCACACCGCCCGGCTGTCCGATGGCCACACGCACGATGCACGTGAGATCCCGCGTGACCTGCTCGAGCAGGTGCTCGGCCTGCTCTGGGACCTGCCTCAGGCCCTGCTTGTTTTTCGCGATCCCGATGTCGCCGGCTACGAGTACATGATCACGGGTGGCGGCGAGATCCAGCCCGAGACCTACTGGTGGTTCGAGCACAACGGCACGCCCTGGCAGGAGGTGCGCGAACTCGAAGACAACCACCACGACAGCGCACTGCGCCTGAGTGTCGTTGGTTTCCGGGAATCGATCGAGGCTTCCTATCAGCGGGTCATCGACGAACTCGGCGACGCTGTCGAAACCCACCACTTCGAGACGATCCCCGCGCCCGATGGGGTGCACATGTACCACCTGCTCGAAGTGTTTCCCGCTGGCGTGACCAAGTGGACGGCGCTGGAACGACTGGCCCAGGAACAGGCCTTGAGCAGGGAGCAGATCGCGGTGGTTGGCGACCAGGTCAACGACCTGCCGATGCTCCGCGAGGCAGGTCTATCCGTCGCGATGGGCAACGCTCAGGCAGCGGTCAAGGATGTGGCCAATCGTGTCACGGCAAGCAATCAGGAGGATGGCGTCGCGGTCGCGATCGAGAACATGCTCGAAGGCAAGTGGTGACTTTTTCCGCTGACTAGGGCGTGATCTGCCGGAGCGACGTCACCGAGGTATTGTTGACCCGATTGTAGAGATCGATCGTTGCCTGCTCGGTCGCCTGCTCCGGCACGCGAGCCCGGAAGGCGCCGTTGAGTGCGTTGTACCAGTAGATCCCGCCCCAGGATTCAGGGATGCCTTCTTCGGGCACGCCCTTGGCGATGGTGTGCCACTTGTCTGAATTGTTCGAGGCATCGACACCGACTGCATCGGCCAGCGAATCGCCGATGGGGCTGTCGACCGAGCCGACGAACCATTCGTCCTGAATCGTTGGCGGGAACGCGCCATGCTCGGCGTGATACACGGCGATTCGGCCGGAAATGGCTCGTACATTGGCCGCCGATGCCGCGACCTTGGCCTCGGTGGCGGCGTCCGAGAACTGCGGGATCACCACCGCCGCGAGAATTCCCAGAATCACGACCACAATCAGGATCTCAACGAGTGTGAATGCGTGCTTCATCGATAGGCCTTTCTTGCTACAGGCCAGATCGGAAAGAGACCGGTACAGATTAACTCGAAACCGCCAGTTCTAACACGACGCACGTTGCAGGAAGTTCAACCGGGTGTATCGACCGTGCAGACTGGCGCTTCCATGCCACAGGTCTGTGCGATTCTGGCCATGAGCGCCTCGTGTAACCGCAAGGAGACCTCGCCGATGGTGCCCGAACCGACGTCCCGGCCGTCGATCTGGAGGATCGGCGTTACATGGGTCGTCGTCCCTGCCAGGAAGGCTTCATCGGCACCCGCCAAGTCGGCCAACCGGTACTCGCTTTCGTGGACCTCGATCCCCAGTTCTCGCGCAAGATCGATCAGTACCTGGCGGGTGATGCCGTTGAGAATCCGACCATTGTCCGGATGAGTGTAGAGCACGCCATCCTTCACGATGAACAGATTGGCCGAGGTCGCCTCGGTGATCACCCCCTCGCGGTGCATGATGGCCGCTCCGTAACCGGCTTCCCGAGCTCGGTTGTAGGCCAGATTGTTCGGCAGCAGCATCGTCGACTTGATCCAGCAGTTGGCCCAGCGCTCGTCGGTGGTGACCATGGCCGTGGTGGTGGGCGGAGCCGCCGCGGGATCGATCGCACCAACCGGATACGCCATCGCGAAGACGGTTACCTGGTCGTCCTGCTTGAACAGGAAGGACCGCGGCTGAGAGATGCCCCGCGTGATCTGCCAGTAGATCAGCGCCTCGGTCAGGTCGTGAACCTTGAGCAGCTCCTGAGAGACCTCACGCAGCTTGGCGCACTCGGCATGGCTCTTGTCATCGGCGATGCCAATGCCACGCAGGCTGTTGTGCATCCGCTCAAGGTGTTCATCCAGCGCGAACGGATGCCCGTTGTAAACCCGAACCACCTCGTAAACGCCCTCACCGAAGAGGGTCGATCGTTCTTCCAGCGGCAGCTGTGCCTCCTGCCGAGGAAGGTAGCGGCCATTGAGGTAGACGGTCGGTTCGGTATCGAGTGTCAGGGCTTCCTGAACCATGGTTCTTGCTTTCCTCACGCCGAGGAGCCCGGCGGGGCAGTCGTGCAGGCTCACTAGAACATCCATAATATTAGGGATCGTCCCCCCGATCGACCCAACGAAGGATGTTCATTCATGAGCGTGGTCCCCCCACCCAGCCGGATCGTGGTCCTCACCGAGGGTCATTCCAGCGTTTTCTATGCAAAAACCGCCTATAGCGTCATCCGCTACCGCCGGAAAGAGGTCATGGCCCTGCTCGATTCGACCCAAGCCGGCAAGACCTCAGGCGAGCTTCTGGGCGTTGGCGGCGACCTTCCAGTCATCGCAGGGCTCACCGAAGTCCCCGAAGCCGACACCCTGGTCATCGGGATCGGCGTCCATGGCGGGAAGTTCCCCGAGACCATGAGGCGGCACGTTCTCGAAGCCGCCGAACGGGGTATGACCATCATCTCCGGCATGCACGACTTCCTCTCGGACGACCCCGACATCGCCGCCGCCGCCGAGCACTCCGGGGCCCGGCTCTGGGACGTCCGCAAGAACCACGAGCACGACGTCGCCGAAGGCAAGGGCCTCGACGAGACCTGCTACCGGATGCTGACCGTCGGCCAGGACTGCTCGGTCGGCAAGATGATCGTCTCTATCGAGATCGCCAACGAGCTCAAGAAGCGAGGCGAAGACGCCAAGTTCGTCGCGACCGGCCAGACCGGCATCATGGTCGAAGGCGATGGCACCCCCATCGACACCGTCGTCGCCGACTTCATCAACGGGGCCGCAGAGAAACTCGTCCTGCGCAACCAGCACCACGACATCCTCTGCGTCGAGGGCCAGGGCTCGATCCTCCACCCCAGCTACTCGTCGGTCACCCTCGGCCTGCTCCACGGCTGCCGGCCCGACGGGCTCATCCTCTGCTACGAGGCCGGCCGCCAAACCATCAAGGGCCTCGATCACCTCACCCTCAAAGACCTCAAGACCTACCGCCGACTCTACGAAGACCTCGCGACCGAACTGCACCCCTGCACGGTCATCGGCGTCGGCATGAACAGCCGCCAACTCAACGACGATCAGGTCGCCGACGAACGCAAGCGGGTCGAAGACGAACTCCAATTACCGGTTTGTGATGTTGTCCGCGACGGGCCCGGCGTTCTCGTCGATAGCGTGCTCGAACACAAGGCGGCCGTAGGCAAGTAGAACAGCTCAGACGTTACTCAGCGGGTGGCGGAGCGACCAACCGCCGCTGCAGATCATTCAATAACGTCGGATCGAGTTCGTGCGTCCGCTGGAGCCAAAGCCGGGTGGTTTCCACATCCGCGTCTTCCCGCTCCGCAGCCGCCAGCGCGCTTCGCGCCGCCGCTGATCGGATGTCCGCTTCAATGGTCCCCGTCTCCCCGGCTTCGACCAGCGACATCAGCTGTTCGTAAGCCGCCTCGTACTCACCCTGATTCATCAGATTCTGGATGATCCTGTTGTACTCCGTGCGCGCCGATCGCTCGCCCGCGTTGATGCTCCAGACGCCAATCGCCACCGCGATCAGCACGATCACCAGAAGGAGCTTGCCCTTCTGGCTAGATCCGGATGTTGCTCTTTCGTCGCTCATCCTCAGGCACTCCCAAAACGCAGATACAACCAGCCGCCGATCAGTCCGACGTGAAGCAGAATAATCACCCAGGACACGAACTGAAACGATCGCTTCTGCGATTTGTGCCGAAACCAGCGACGAGCCAGAAACCCGCCGGGGTACCCGCCCAGAAGCTCGATCAGGTGCAGCCGCCCCTCAGGCGTCCGCTGCTTTTGCCTGATCGCCGAACGCTTGTCGCTGGCATACATCACGATGGCCAGGAGGCTCATGACGGCCAGCAGCACGATGTAAACCTGCAACTCGATCGGCATAGTGGATGTCGGCCTGAGTAGGGGGTGGGGGGGAGGGGGGTCAGGTCGGCTTGACGATCGAGGCCATGATCTCGGTCGGGTCGATCCCCGCCTCGAGCGCCGCCGCTTCGGCACGCCGCTTGATCTCATCGACAACAGCCATGTGCTCGTCGCTGGCCAGACACGAGAGGTCGGGCTTCTCTTCCGCCGGACGCACAAAACGCTCACAGAGCCGATCGAGCCGCTGATTGGCCTGCCGGACCCGGTCCTCGGACAACGCGCCCGATTCGACTGCTTTCACCAGCGCATCAATAGCCCCATTCGCCAGTTCATTCGTGTGGCAGCACAAGGCAAAGTCCACACCCGCTGTGATCGTCCGCACCGCAGCCTCGGGAACCGGGAAGTGATTGGCGATCGCCTTCATCTCCAGGTCATCGGTGATGACCACGCCGTCGTAGCCGATTCGCTCCCGGAGCAGCCCGGTCTGCACCTTCGGGCTCATGGTGCCAGGCGTCTCCGGGTCGAGTGCTTCGAAGATAATGTGAGCCGTCATCATCGAGGCGATGCCGGCTTTCACCGCCGCCACGAACGGGGGTAGCTCCACGGCATCCAGCCTCGCCATGTCGTGAGCTAACGTCGGCAGCGTCAGGTGTGAATCCTGATGTGTGTCGCCATGCCCCGGGAAGTGCTTCCCACAGGAGGCCACCCCGGCCGACTCGATGCCCTGCGCCACCGCCACGCCGAGTCTCGAAACCAGGTCCGCCTCGCGCCCCAGCGACCGGGTGGCAATAATCGGATTGTCCGGGTTCGAGTCCACGTCCAGATCGGGCGCAAAATCGAGATCGAAACCAACCGCTCGGCACTCGGCACCAAGCACCGCACCGGTTCGTCTGGCCAACTCCTCATCGCCGATCGAACCCAGCGCCCGCATCGGCGGGACATCCGTGAATCCCTCGCGTAGCCGCTGCACCCGCCCGCCCTCCTGATCCACCGCCACGATCAGCGGCCGACCGTTCGCGCGGCGCTTCAGCTCGTTCGTCAGCTCGGCGACCTCCGCAGGTGTCCCGACGTTCCGGGCAAACAGCACCACCCCGCCAACCCCGCGGTCGATCAGCTCCAGCACCTCGGCTGAAGGCGACTTGCCCGGAAACCCCACGCACATCAAGCGAGCCACGGATGCCTCAAGCGTCATAACGATCTCCCTGATGTCCCATCAATCGCGTCTTAATGCAGAAGAATCGATTAATCCTCGGCCACGATCGAGATGCTGTTGCGCTCCAGCAGCGTGCCGGTGACTTCATAAAGCTGAGCGATGGCCGTGGCGTAATCGGCCAGTGCCTGCGCCTCCTGGATCTCGGCATCAGCGAGGCGCTGCTGGGTTGCCAGTTTCTGATCCAGCAGGAACTCCGGCGTCAACGCGACCCCGGCATCTTCCTGTTCCTCGATGGCCCGCAAGCTGTCCGCGGTCGCACGCCGAGCCGCCTTGGTCGATCCGATCAACTCGTAGGCATTGATGACCGAACGCATCGCGTTCTTCACATCCAGAATCACATCCTGCACCGTGCGCTCGTAAGCCGCCGCCGCCGCACGCCGTTCGAGACGCCGCTGTTCAAGCACGGCTTCGGCCGACCGATTGCCGATCGGCTGCTCAAAGGCCACGCCGACGTTCCAGTCGATGTAGTTGCCCTCAATGCTGTTGCTCGCCGCATCACCAACCGAATCGACGCTCACGCCGTTGAAAGCAACGCCCGTCGTCAGGTCCAGCGCTGGCAGCCGGAGGTTGTCGGCCAGCCGCATCCGCAGCGAGGCGTCCTTGATGTCGTACAAAGAAATCGCCACCTCGGGCCGACGCTGAATCGCCGTGCCCACTGCATCCAGCAGCGAATACCGGATCGCCTGATCGGGCGGACGATCCGTGGTCAGCACGAGGGTTTCACCGGCGATCGGCAGATCGTTGTCACCCAGCAGCCGCTTCAGCGTGTCCGACTGCTGCCGGACCACCTGACGGGCACGAATCACCTCCGCACGCCGAAGCTCGACAAAGCTGTTGGCCTCGGTGATGCGCACCGGGCTGACATCAAACTCCTGCCGCTTGATCAGCCGATTGCGGTCCTCTTCGGTCCGCTGCAGCAGCCGAAGCTGGATCAGCAGCGTCTGCTCGGCCACCCCGAGATTCCAGTAGGCCTGTTCCACCGACAACGCCAGCGCCAGCAGGTTTTGCCTGAGCGTCTGCTGACTGACCGCCTCGGCATGACGTGAGATCTGGATTTGCGTCAGGTTGACATCACGCCCAAAGCCGCGGAGCAGCGGCTGCGTGATCGTCGCGGAGATGTCGTGATCAAAGAACGAGGTCGTGCCGGAAAACTGATCCTCGGTGTACGTGAAAGACGTCGCGACCTGAGCCGACCCTCCGGAGATCAGGTTCTTCCGGATCCCCACCTGACCGCTGACCGAATCAGACACCACGTCCACCCCACTACCGAAGCCTCCGCCACTGCCACGAGGCCCCGGCGTGTTCGTCCGGAAGTACCCCAGATCCGCAAACAGCGTCGCATCGAACGCCGCCTCGGCCTGCACCCGCTGAGCCCGAGCAATCCCGGGGCCGAACCTCGCGACCTGCAAGTCCACGTTGTTCCGCACCGCCGTCTCGATCGCCTGCCGTAGCGTCATCCGTACCCGAGGCCCATCGAGCACCCCCTGCAGATCGGGCCCCAACTCCAGCGGGTCGTTCGCGTAAGCAGCCACCCCCGACATCTCGTCGAGTTCTTCCAACCGCTCGTCCGTCATCTCCGCCGTGACATCGGAGTCCTCCCGGCTCACCTGCGTGACCGGTGCGGTCACCATCGCCTCGAGCTCGGCCCGATGGCTGTTTAGGATGGCATCGCGAAGAGCGATCTCGGGATCGTGGTCAAGGGGGCTCTGACAGCCGGAGAGAAGGCCTGAGAGCACCAGCCCTGCCGCCAGAAGCCGCCGGGTCGGGAAAAAACGGTGCGTGGCTGTCATAGTCGTGCGAATATAGGCAGGCTCAGAAGGGGGGTCAAAGCAGCGAACCTGCTTCTCACGCATCCTGCTCCAAAGGGCTGGCCTTAAAAGGGTTGCCGGTCTACGATGAGGGTCTGTCGCGAAGCACAAGTCGGGCTCTCGCAGCCCGCTGATATCCGTCTAACCCCCGCAGGAGTCCGACTTATGGCCCGTCCGATGACGATCACCGAAAAGATCATGGCCGCTCACGCCGGCCGGTCTGAAGTCACCCCCGGTGAAAACGTCTGGGTCGATGTCGACATCCTCATGACCCACGACGTCTGCGGGCCCGGCACCATCGGCATCTTCAAGGAAGAGTTCGGCGAGGACGCCCGCGTCTGGGATCCCACCCGCATCCCCATCATCCCCGACCACTACATCTTCACCGCCGACGAAAAGTCGCACCGCAACATTCAGATCCTCCGCGACTTCGTGAAGGATCAGGGTATCAAGTACTACTACGACCCCGACTTCATCAACACCGAAGCCGGCTCGGGCATGCCCAACCCCTACCGCGACCCGACCAAGACCTCCTACAAGGGTGTCTGCCACAAGGCCCTCCCCGAGGAAGGTCACTGCCGACCCGGCGAGATCCTCCTAGGCACCGACTCCCACACCTGCACCGCCGGCGCGTTCGGCCAGTTCGCCACTGGCGTCGGCAACACCGATGCCGCCTTCGTCATGGGCACCGGCCGCACCTGGCTCAAGGTGCCGCCCACCATGAAGTTCGTCTTCCATGGCGAGATCCCGCCCTACCTGACCGCCAAGGACCTCATTCTCGCCGTCATCGGCCAGATCTCCGTCTCAGGGGCCACGTACAAAACCATGTACTTCACCGGCGAAGGCATCGCCTCGCTCACCCTCGAAGACCGCATGACCCTCACCAACATGGCCATCGAAGCCGGCGGCAAGAACGGCGTCTGCGATGTCGACGAGAAGACCCTCGAATACGTCCGCGCCAGATCCAACCGACCCGACTGGACCATCCACGAGGAAGACGAAGGCGCCGAGTACGACTACGTCCACGAGTGGGACCTGGGCACCCTCGAACCCCTGGTCGCCAAGCCCCACTCGCCCGACAACAAGGACACCGCCCGCAACTGCTCCGACGTCAAGCTCGACCGCGCCTACATCGGCTCCTGCACCGGCGGGAAAATCACCGACATGATCATGGCCGCCCACCTCCTCAAGGGCCAGCAGGTCAAGATCCCCACCTTCGTCGTCCCCGGCTCCACCGAAGTCCACCGCGACATGAAAGAACGCGGCCTCGACGGCGAACTCCGCAAGCTCGGCGAGCCCACCGTCGAAGAAGTCCTGACCGACGCCGGCTGCATCATCGGCCCGGCCAGCTGCGCCGCCTGCCTGGGCGGGCCGGTCGACACCTTCGGCCGCCTCAACGACCCCATCAACTGCATCTCCACCACCAACCGCAACTTCCCCGGCCGCATGGGCCACAAGGAAGCTGGCGTCTACCTCGCCAGCCCCCTCACCGTCGCCGCCTCCGCCCTCACCGGCAAGGTCACCGACCCCCGCGAGTACATCGACGCCCCGATCCTGACGGGATCGGCGGGGGTGATGTAAACCACTTGCTGACGGCCATCAAAAAGCCGCCCTTTGATAGGGCGGCTTTTTTGATACCCGATTAGTCTTGAAGCGCCGTCGAAGAGGAAAACTCTAGGCTCTTTAAACCACCCCAAACGCCACCAACTTCGCACACGCCCGCCCGCGATGCGAGATCGCGTTCTTCTGCTCCGCCGTCAGCTGCGCCGTCGTCATCCCCGGATGAGGCGCGTCCTCCGCCAGCAGGAAGAGCGGGTCATACCCAAACCCGTTCGCCCCCCGACCCAGGTGCGGTTCCGCCGGGTTGTCCGCCTCCTCTGGCAGCAGAATGTGCCCGAGCACCTCACCCACCACCAGCGCGCTGCAATACCCACGCAGGTCCGCCGGGATCTCCGAGACATCCGTCCGCGTCTGCTTCACCGGCTCCGGCCCGGCCAGCACCATCGTGCACAGAAACCGGGCCTCCCGCTCACCTACCGGCTTGTCCTTTAGTGACTCAAGCAGCTTCCGATTGTTCGCCCGATCCCGCTCGCCCCGTGGCATCGCCTCCCACTCGCCGTCACCAAACCACTCCTTGGCAAAGTAGGCCGAGTCCACCCCCGGCTCCCCGCCAAGCGCCTCCACGACCAGCCCCGAATCATCGGCCAGACAAGGCAGCCCGGTTGCCTTGGCATAAGCCACCGCCTTGAGCGCCGCATTCCCTGCGAACGTCCCCCGATCCTCGACCGGTTCCTCGATCCCCGGCGACACATCGCTCAGCGACAGCAACCGCAATCCATCGACATGCCTGGCGAGCGCCGCACCGATCTCCTCCACCTTGTGCGGGTTCCCCGTCGCGATCAGCAGCTCTCGCACCGCATCCGCCATCGCCCTACATGTCCCACCAGTGCAGGTTGATCTCCGGGAAGATCACATCGTGGATGTCCGAATCCTGGATCTCAAACTTCTCGACCTCGGTCAGCTCACCCAGGTACGACGAGTCTGCCGCCACCTTCTCCGCGATATCGGCCAGACACTCGAAACGCGACACATGCTGCATGTACCGCTTGATGCCGTAGTCCACCGCCTGACCCCGACGAATCACAAACGGCCAGTCCGACGCCTGCATCAGCAGCAGCTCACGGCCCGCCTTCTCAAGCAGTTCCTGAACCTTCGGCGAATCCTTCCACTTCAGCTGGCTGGTCAGCCGGCCGAACGTCGACTCGCAACGGTACTCGATGTCCCACATCCAGTTGACCTGCTCGTTGGTCCAGACCCGGTGATCCCCCTCCTCGCCCCAAGAACCCTCAGGCAGCGACGCGACCATGTCCGAGGGATGCCGCTCCAGATACTCCGTCGTCGTCACCACGTTGATCTCGGGATCGGCATTCAAGGTCAGCATCAGGTCACGGATAAACCGGGGGCCCTCAAACCACCAGTGCCCGAACAACTCCGCATCAAAACAGGCCGTGACCAAACCCGGGCGCCCGCCCGTCCGATTCAGATGGCCTCGCAGCCGGTGCTTGAGCTGGTCCACAAAGTGCGACACGTGCTGGTGAACCTTATGCGGAACATCATCCGGGTAGTACAGATGCTTGTCGCCAAGATCGACCTTGTTCCCGGTCACCTTCCAGTACCGAAGCCCGCGCTTGGGCGACCACTTCTTGTGAAACTCCAGGTACTCACCCGACGCCGGATACCCAAACGATCCCGACCACACCTGCTCGCAGATCAGCGGGTCCCTAGCAAACGCACTGCACCGTGACAGGCCCGTGCCGTCCGAGTTCACGCCATGCGGTTCGTGCACCGAGTTCCAGCCCCGCCCGGGATACTTCGCCGCTTCATCCCACCCCACACGCCACCAGTGACCATCGTTAAACACATGCTCCGACCGCGCCTGCTCGATCAGATGATGCTCCACGAAGAAGTGCGTGATCCCCTCATCCGCCACCAGATGCTCGATCCCGATCCGGCCCGCCCGCCTGCCCCAGTTGATCGGCGGGTCCCAGTCGCCACCCGGCCGGTACGCGCACTCCGGCAGCCACATCCCGGTCGGCTTGAAACCAAGAATCCGCTCCGAGGTCGCCACACCCGCCCGGATCTGAGCCCGGATCGAAGCGTCTTCCAGGAGTAACGGCATGTAACCGTGTGTCGCGTTCGAGGTCAGCAGTTCGAGATACCCATCCTGAGCCCGCTTGGCATACGCCTTGGGAATATCCCGATCCAGATCCTCAAAACGCTCCAGCAGCCCGTGGTACGTCTGCGCCCACCAGTCCGCGAGATAGGCCATGTGCCCATTGTCGATCTTCTCGAACTCTTTCTGATCCGCCCGCGCCTGATCGATCCGATCCTCGAGGTAGTGAACAAACCCCTTCTTAAAATCATCGTGCGCCAGCTGCTCCAGCAGTACAGGCGTCAACCCCATCACCATCTTCGGATGCGCATTGAAAAAGACACATTCATCGATCACGTTCAGCAGCGGGATATACGTCTCCGCTGCCGCTTCATAGAGCCAGTCCTCACCATGCGGCCATGTGCCGTGACGCAGGACATAAGGAAGGTGACCATGCAGGACGAGGGCAAAGGAGCCAAGGAAATCGCTCATGCCCCTATCGTACAACCGATAGCCTTGGGGTGAGCAGCCGCAGAAACACCGACCGACAGAGACCAAGCCCATGACACCCACCGAAGCCGATTCTTCCGATACAGCCATCCGGTCCGCCCAGCACGTCCACTGGGTCGGGATCGCTGGCGTAGGGATGTCCGGCCTCGCCCGAATGGTCCGACACTTCGGAGCCACCTGCTCGGGCACCGACCGTTCGGCCTCCGATGCCACCGCCGCCCTCGATAGGGATGGCATCCGGGTCTCACTCGATCAATCCGGCCAGGCCCTCCCCGAGCAGACCACCCTCCTCGTCGCCTCCGCCGCCATCCCGGAAGACCACCCCGAACTAGCCAAAGCCCGCAAGCTGGGCATCCCCGTCCTCCGCTACGCAGAAATGCTCGGGCGCGTGATGAACGATCGCACAGGCGTCGCCATCGCCGGCACCCATGGCAAATCCACCACCACGTCGCTGCTCAGCCACATCCTTATCCAGGCAGGCCTCGACCCCTCCCTCATCGTCGGGGCCCGATGCGAACAGATCGGTGGCGGCTGGCGCGTCGGCGAAAGCGATCTCCTAGTCGCCGAAGCCTGCGAATATGCCCGATCCTTCCACCACCTCAAACCCAGACACGCCGTCATCCTCAACATCGAGGCCGATCACCTCGATATCTACGCCGGACTCGACGAAATCATCGGAGCCTTCCGCACCTTCGCTCACGGCATCGATCCCGACGGTTCGCTCCTCATCCAGCACGAGCTCGCCCAACGCATGGACGTCGTCGCCGGGCTCAGCTGCACCGTCGAAACCCTCGGCTTTGCACCTCAGGCCGACTGGCGACTCACCATCGAACACGCCACCCAGCCAGGCCAGCCCATGACCGCCAGACTCCGAGGACGCCAAGGCGACGAAGCCGCCTGGCTCATGCCCCTCCCCGGCGAGCACATGGCCTACAACGCCGCCGCCGCCGCCGTCACCGCCCACCGGCTCGGCGTCGGCTGGGCTGAAATCACCCGAGCCATCGAATCCTTCGCCGGACTCGATCGCCGCATGCAACGCATCGGCGAGGCCGGTCCCGGCGTGACCGTCATCGACGACTACGGCCACCACCCCACCGAGATCGATACCACGCTCCGCGCCCTCCGCGACGCCTACGCCCCCAAACGACTTATCTGCGTCTTTCAGCCCCACCAGCACAGCCGCACACGGTTCCTCATGGAGCAGTTCGCCACCAGCTTCGGACACGCCGACATCGTCATGGTCCCAGAGATCGTCTTCGTCCGCGATTCCGAGCAGGACCGCCACGAAGTCCGCGCCGTCCACCTCGTGAGCCGACTCCGCACCCGAGGCGTCCAGGCCATGCACGTCGATCCGATCGACGCCATCACCGACCAGCTCCGCCACATGGTCCGTCCGGGCGATCTCGTCGTCACCATGGGAGCAGGCGATGTCTACCGCGTCTCCCACAACCTCGTCGAAGCCTTCAAGACCACCTGATCAGTGCAGGAAAAACCGCGTACCCGAGAAAGCCATCACCATCTGGTGCTCATTGGCCGCTGCGATCACATCGTCGTCCCGCTTCGACCCGCCCGCCTGCAGCACGTAACGAACCCCGGTCCTCGCCGCGCGATCCAGGTTGTCCCGGAACGGGAAGAACGCGTCCGAGGAGATCACCAGATGCTCGAACTGCTTGAGATACGCCTCGCGTTCCGATGGCATGATCGGCTCGGGATCCGCGATCAGCCCCTGCCGCACCTGCTGCTGCTCGATCGGCCCGAGGCCTTGCCAGCGTACATACTGGTCGATCAGATTCACCTTCTCCGCGCGTGCCAGGCCCTCCACAAACGGCAGGTCCAGCACCCGCGGATGGGTCTTGAGCAACCACGCCTCCGCCTTGCTGCACGCCAGCCGAGTGCACGCAATCCGGCTCTGCTGGCCCGCCCCGATCCCCACCGCCTGACCCGCCGTGGCCAGTGCCACCGAGTTCGACTGCGTGTGCTTCAGCGTCACCGTCGCGACCAACAGGGCCTCCACCGCCGCAGGACTGAACGCCTGCCGCTCCGTCACCACATTCGCTAACAGATCCTTCGAGATCACCTGATCGTTACGCTTCTGCTCCAGCTGCAAACCGAATTCCAGCCGCACCTCTGTCTCAGGCGGTTCAAACCCCGCATCTATCTCCAGCACGAGATAGTTCCCGCCCTTCTTCGCCTTGAGGATTTCCAGCGCATCCGGCTCATACCCCGGCGCGATGATCCCGTCCGACACCTCCCGCTTCAGCAGCCGCGCGACCGATGCATCCACCTTCCGCGACAGCGCCACGAAATCTCCGAACGACGCCGACCGATCCGAACTCCGTGCCTTCGCATAGGCCATCCCGAGGTCCGAAAGATTCGCCGCATCATCAATCAGGTGCCCCTTGGCAAAAGTCTCCGAAATCGGCGAAGCCACCGCCGCCCCAGCCGGCGAAACGTGCTTGTACGACGCCGCCGAGGCCTTCCCGGTCACCGCATCCAGCTCCCGAACCAGCTGCCAGCCCCGCAAGCCATCCAGAATATTGATGTACGAGGCCCCGCCGTTCAGCACCCGGAGTGGCATCTCCGACACCCCCTCAGGCAGCGTGATCCGGGCCGGGGTCTGATTCGGGTTGCAGCCGTAGCGAAGCGAAATATCCATAAGGTTCATTCCTGATCTGGAAGTCTGGGCAAAATAACGGCTTCTCTGCCTTGCCCGGCTGGCAGGAACCGGGCTCAGGACCGCCGAACCCAAAGTTAGCGAAATCCGTAGTGGACGCAGCACAGTTGGTGTGTTTCACTTGTTATACGACAAGATGGGCCATCTCCCGGCCCCGGCTCGCCCTACCTCCGTCGGCCACCCCCGACCCCCGGAGTCCCCGGACACTCAGGAGTTTCCCGTGATGCAAGTTGTTCGCACCACCCCGGCTCAGCCCGCACGCCTCGAAACCCTCGAAGACCGTGTCCTCCTCAGCGGGTCCCCCACCACCGACGTCTGGGAACAGCCCATCGAGCAGACCCTGCTCACCCAGGGCGTCCTCCAGATCGACAACTCCCTCACCATCGAACTCGCAGAAGCCGACACCTCCCAGCTCCCAGTCCCCGTCGGCCAGCAGCCCGAAGGTGCCCTCTCCGGCAAGATCGTCTACGTCCACGCCGGCCACGGCTTCACCTGGACCAACAACTCCTTTTGGACCACCCAGCGCGGTGAAGGCTTCGAACTCGTCGAAGACCTCGGCAACATCGATCAGATGAACTTCCTCATCGATCAACTCTGGAACGCCGGAGCCACCATCGTCCCCCTCCGCCCCGCCCAGCATCAGCTCAACGAGGTCGTCCTCGACAACGTCGATCCCGAAGTCACCTTCGTCGGCAACTGGTCCAATTCCTCGCAGACCGTTTACTACGGCGAAGCCGGTGAAGTCCCCTATCGCTTCGCCTCCACCTCCAGCACCGAAACCGCCTACGCCCGCTACCGACCCGACATCCCCGAGGCCGGCTACTACCCCGTCTACACCTTCGTCCTCGCCGGCAGCGACCGCGTCGATCAGCTCTACCGCGTCCACCACACCGGTGGGATCACCGAAGTCTCCATCGACCACACCAAGGTCGGCACCGGCTGGGTCTACCTCGGCAACTTCTACTTCAACGAAGGCACCGACGGCTACGTCGACATCTCCAACCGCAACGACGACTCAGGCGTCGTCATCGCCGACGCCATCCGCTTCGGCAACGGCATGGGCGATATCGAGCGAGGCGGAACCACCTCCGGCCGCTCCCGCGAAGACGAAGCCGGCCTCTACTGGGTCGAACGGCTCGTCAACGACAGCCAGGGCATCCCAACCTCGGAGTACCGAACCGCTTCCGATGACCGCGACGCCACCGTCAGCCTCGCCCCACGCTGGGCCGAGTTCATGAACCGGGAAGCCTCTGGCTCACTCCAGGACCGTGTCTTCCTCTCCTTCCACTCCAATGCAGGCGGCGGCCGAGGAGCCGTCGGACTCCACAACACCAGTTCCGGCGGCGACACCCCCAATCAGTTCCTCTGGGCCGACCTCACCGGCGCCGCTATCAACGACGACTTCCAGGCCATCGGCACGCCCCAACTCGAACATCTCTGGTCTAACCGCTCCACCGATACCTTCCAGGCCAGCTTCAACTACGGCGAGATCAGCAACTTCCGCATCAACAACGAATTCGATGCCACCATCATCGAGGTCGCCTTCCACGACAACCAACTCGACACCGAGTTGCTCCGCGATCCCGAAGTCCGCCAGTGGGTTGCCCGCTCCCAGGTCCACGCCATGATCCAGTACTTCGACCAGGTCGGTACCGTCGCCAGCACCGTCGAAGCACCCGAAGCCGTAACCAACGTCGCCGCCACCACCAACAGCGCCGGCGAAGTCACCATCAGCTGGAACCAGGGACCCTCAGGCGGGGTCAACGGCGACGCTCCCACCGGCTACCTCGTCCAGACCTCCTTCGACGGTTACGGCTTCGATGGCGGCCTCTACGTCGATGGCAACGCCAACACCAGTCTCACCCTTACCAACCTCAATCCCGCCAACGGCGTCCACTACTTCCGCGTACTCGCCGTTAACGATGGCGGCGTCTCCCTCGACTCCGCCGTCGTCGCCGCCAACCCCGGCCAGACCGACGACTCCGCCATCCTCATCGTTAACGGCTTCGACCGCTACGACCGCTCCCTCAACGTCCGCGAGCAGTTCATCGGCGCCGCCGTCGTCGACCGCGTCCGTCCCCAGTGGATGAACACCTTCGACTACACCATCCAGCACGCCGACGCCGTGCACGCCTTCGACAGCACCATCGGCTTCGACACCGTCCAGAATGAAGCCGTTATCAGCGGGCAGGTCGACCTCACCCAGTACACCACCGTCATCTGGGTCCTCGGCGAAGAGTCCAGCGTCGACGCCACCTTCAACAGCACCGAGCAGACCCTCGTTACCAACTACGTCAACGCCGGCGGCAACCTCTTCCTCTCCGGCTCCGAAATCGGCTGGGACCTCGACGCGCTTGGCAACGGCAATGCCTTCTTCAACAACGTCCTCCGCGCCGATTACGTCGCCGATGACGCCAACACCCAGACCGCCTCTGGCGTCTCCGGTTCCATCTTCGCCGGCATCAGCCTCACCTTCGACGACGGCGACGTCGTCTACGACGTCAACTCGCCCGATGTCATCGCTACCACCGGCCTGTCCGAAGCCGCACTCACCTATTCAACCGGTGGCGTCGCAGCGATCACCTCAGAAGCCGTCCTCGGCGGGCAAGGCGGCATCGTTCTCCTCGCCTTCCCCTTCGAATCCATCATCGACCAGGCCGACCGACACGACATCATGGCCGCCGCACTGAACTTCCTCGGTGCCGACCCCGTCGATCGCCCAGACAGCCCAACCGGCATCGCCGCCGAGAGCTTCCCCAACGAAATCGTCCTCACCTGGACCGCCCCCGCCGATCCTACCATCGTCGGCTATCACGTCGAACGCCGCGACACCCCCGCCGGCGACTTCGTCCGCCTGACCTCAGGCCAGCCTCTGACCTACCCCGTCTACCTCGATACCAACGTCACCACCGGCGTCGATTACACCTACCGCGTCGTCGCCATCGACGCCCTCGACGTCCAGAGCCTCCCCACCGGCGAAGCCAACGCCACCCCCACCGAACTCGTTCAACTGGTTGATGACATCGAAACCGTCTTCACCAACGATCTCTTCGGCACATGGTCCGTCCTCGCAGGCGTCGGGCTCGACGGCAGCGACGCCCACATCGCCACCCCCACTGAAAACACCTTCGCCACCTGGACCTTCGACATACCCTCCCAGGCCGATTACGAGATCGAAGTCTTCATCCCCGAATCCGTAAGCGGCCTCCTCGGCACCGCCGAGTACCGCTTCCAGTCCACAGCCGGATTGCAGGTCATCAACCTCAACCAGTCCAACCCAACCCCAGGCGGTTGGACCAGCATCGGCACCCACAACATCGACGCCGGCGAACTACTCCTCATCCTCGACGCCAGCGTCAGCCTCCCGGGCGACGTCGTCCTCGCCGACGGTATCCGACTCACCGAAGTCACTGAAATCCCCTCCGAGAACCCACCCGTCATCACCGAGATCGTCGTCGGTTCAACCAGCTGGTCCAGCGCTTTCCTCAACGACATCGACCCCGGTAGGGCCCTCGGCTACAGCATGCCAACAGGCATCGATCAACTCGACGCACTCCCTTGGGACAACATGGATCAGTTCTCGCTCGTCTTTAGCGAGGATGTCTTCCTGACCGGAGACGCCTTCTTGTCTTCGCAGGACGGCTTCTTCACATCTGGCATAGTGCCAACATCATTCACCTACGACAGCGTGACGTTCACCGCCACCTGGACGCTACCCGTCAATATCGCTGACAACATCGGTGAGTTCGCGATTTCTCAGTTTGAATCGATCCTTGACACCCAAGGCGTCGAACTCGACGGTGAATGGACGTTAGCCGTCTCAGAAGTTTCCGGTGACGGAAGCCCCGGCGGCTTCTTCAATTACTTCTTCCGAACTGTTCGCGCTGACACCAACGGCGACGGCGCCGTCGACCTCATCGACCTCTCCAACCTCGCCTCCAGCTTCAACGCCTCCAACACCCAGACCGACTTCAACGGCGACAATGTCGTCGATCTCATCGACCTATCGATCCTCGCTTCCAATTTCGGCACCGACCTCTCCGAACCCGAGATGGCTCCCGCATCCGTAATTATCGAGCCCGCCAGCACACCCGAGGCCAACTCCACCGCCCAGCAATGGGCCGAGTCCCGTCGATCCACCACCACCCTCACCCTGTCCGATAACGACCTCAATCCCGATGACGACGCCGAGGACGACGCCTACGCCCCCTTCGGCCTCTGGGACGGCACAACAACCGCCTAGGGCTGCGGACTGATCGCCGATAGAATGAAGACCGAAACAGGTTTGTACGATCCAGACTTCTGCCACCGCAGCAGCCGGGAGATTTCGTTCTGATGTCGAGTTCGGTCCATGGCTTGGGGGAGTTGGCAACCGCCCAGCAGCAGCAGGTTGAAGACCCCTTCGGCCTCGACGGCCCACCCGATCAGTTCCTCGCTCGCTTCCTCGCCGCCCAGCGTGAAGCCGGCCTCTCCACCGCCGGTGCCCTCCTGCGCCCCGAGCGCGAAGGCGTCATGGAAGTCCTCGCCCTCGACCCCACACCTTCCGGACCCAAGCGCCAGCCCCCCTGGCTCAACACCGCCATGAGCGCGGTCGCCGGCGTCATGTCCGGAGGACAGGGATGCACCCTGCCCTACCGAGACCCCTCCAGCCTCTACACCGCAGGCCCCAGCTCCCACATCGCCATCCTGCCCCTCCGTGGCGAAGGCCAGGTCCGAGGCGTCGCCGCCTTCCTCGTCGATGCCAACGACCAGACCACCGCCGAAGAAGCCCTCCGCCGACTCACCCTCACCGCCTCCGCACTCAGCCTCTTCGAACTCCGACAGACCTTCAAACGCAAACAGGCCGACCTCGAACTCATGGGAGGCGCTGTCTCACTCCTCGCCTCCGTCGCCGAGCAGGAAAAATTCCGGGCCGCCGCCATGGCCGCCTGCAACGAGATCGCCGAACGCACCCGCGCCATCCGCGTCAGCCTCGGCATCCTCCGCGGCCGCTACGTCAAGGTCCTGGCCATGAGCCAGACCGAACAGATCAACCGCAAGATGCGCCTTGTCCAGGACATCGAAAGCGCCATGGAGGAGTGTCTCGACCAGGACGTCGAGGTGCTCTATCCGGCCTCTCCCGAAGCCACCTACGTCCACCGCGCCGCCGCCGAACTCGCCGACCGACACGGCCCATCACGCATCCTCACCCTGCCGATCCGACTCGCCGGCGAACCCGAAGCCGTCATCCTCGTCGAACTGCCCACCGATCAGGGACTCACCACCCGCCAGGTCGAAGCCCTCCGCCTCGCCTGCGACCTCCTCGGCCCAACGCTTGTCCGCCAAAGCCAACGCGACCGCTGGTTCGGTGCCCGCTTCGCCGTCTGGACCCGCCGACACGCCGGCGAGATCGTCGGCCCACGACACACCTGGGCCAAACTCACCGCCATCGGCCTCATCATCTTCCTGCTCGTCGCCACCCTCTACCCCGCTCGCTACCGCGTCGAGGGCACCTTCGTCGTCAAAGCCAGCGAACGCCAACTCGTCTCCGCCCCCTTTAACGGCTACCTCGCCACCGTCAACGTCGAGCCCGGCGACGAAGTCACCGCCGGGCAAACCATCCTCGCCACCCTCGACACCGCCGACCTCCAACTCGAACGAGCCTCCCTCGAAGCCCAGATCGAAGGCTTCCGCAAAGACCTCGCCGTCGCTCGACGCGATGGCGACATCGCCCAACTCCAGGTCGCCCAAGCCCAGATGGACGAAGCCGCCGCCCAGCTCGACCTCGTCACCCACCGCATCAATCAGGCCACCCTCCGAGCCAGCGTCAACGGCGTCGTCGTCGAAGGCGATCTCAAACGACAAATCGGCGTCGCCCTCGAACTCGGCCAGGCTCTCTTTGAAGTCGCCCCCCTCGACGGCCTCCACGCCGAACTCAGCGTCCCCGAATCACGCATTGTTGAAATCAACGAGGGCCAAACCGGCCTCCTCGCCTCCGTCGCCAACCCCGGTGTCTACCTGCCCTTCACCGTCGAACGTATCGACCCCGCCGCCGAGGTCGTCGAAGCCCAAAACGTCTTCAAACTCCGCATCGCCATCGACGACCCCGCCGCCGACCAGCCCATCGTCCTCCGACCCGGCATGCAAGGCGTCGGCAAGGTCGATGTCGGCCGCAGACCACTGATCTACATCTGGACCCGAGACGCCATCCGATGGCTCCGCATGCAGCTCTGGCTCTAACGAGGACCACCAGGTGTCATCCCGAAGACCCCTCTTCAGCGAATCCTGGTACCGCGTCGCCGAGATGGCACCCCGGCTCCGCCCGCACGTCCAGTCCTACCGCCAGCACTACCGCGGACGAACCTGGCACGTCCTCCGCGATCCCTCCAACAACAAATTCTTCCGACTCGACGAGCCCTCCTACCGCTTCGTCGCCATGCTCGACGGCCGCCGCACCGTCAAGCAGGCCTGGGACAGCTGCTGCCAGTCACTCGATGACAGCGCCCTCACCCAGGGCGAAGCCATCCAGATCATCGGACAGCTCTACACCTCCAACCTCCTCGACGCCGACGTCTCAGGCGACACCTCCGGCATCTTCGACCGCTACCGCGAACGACGACGCAAGGAAGTCACCGGCTACCTGATGAACCTCCTGTTCGCGCGCATCCCCCTCTACGACCCCGACAACCTCCTCGACCGCTGGGTCCACCTCTTCCGCTGGACCTTCGGCCCCATCGGCCTCGTCCTGTGGGCCCTGCTTGTCGGAGCCGGTCTCTTTGTCGCCATCAGCCGCGCCGACGACCTCGTCAACCAGGCCGCCTCCGTCATCGCCCCACGTAACCTCTTCTGGCTTTACATCGCCATCGTCGCCATCAAGCTCTGGCACGAACTCGGCCACGGGCTCGCCTGCAAGCACTTCGGCCAGAAACGCCACTCAGGCGGCGAAGTCCACACCCTCGGCATCATGCTCCTGGTCCTCGTTCCCGTGCCCTACGTCGACGCCTCCTCCGCGTGGGCACTCCGAAATAAATGGCACCGCTTCTGGGTCGGCGGCGCAGGCATGTACTACGAACTCGCCGCCGCAGCGCTCGCCACCTTCGTCTGGGCCATGACCAACCCCCAGACCTCCTTCTACGGCCTCCCCGTCCACGCCCTCGCCTACAACGTCATGTTCATCGCCGGCGTCTCCACCATCCTCTTCAACGCCAACCCGCTCATCCGCTTCGACGGCTACTACATGCTCTCCGACGCCCTCGAAGTCCCCAACCTCATGCAACGCTCGAAGGACTACTTCTACTACCTCATCAAGAAGCATCTCTACGGCGTCGCCCGCCCCTTCAACCCAGCCCACACCGTCGGCGAGCCGCCCTGGCTCCTGAGCTACGCAGCCCTCTCCAGCGTCTACCGTGTCTTCTTGATGGTCACCATCCTCCTCTTCGTCGCCGATCAGTTCTTCTTCCTCGGCGCACTCTTTGCCATCTCCGGCATCATCGGCTTCGTCATCGTCCCCCTCGGCAAGTGGGCCAAGTACCTCGCCACCAACCCAGAACTCGCCCGCACCCGATCTCGAGCCGTCGCCTGGACCGCCGCACCCATCGCCACCGTCATCCTCCTGCTCGCTGTCATCCCCGCACCCGAACACGGCCGCGCCGAAGGCGTCGTCGAAGCCGACCAACGCCTCACCATCTTCGCCGGGGCCGACGGCTTCCTCCAGCAACGCGCACCCAGCATGGCCGAGATCACCGAAGGCCAGACCCTCCTCCAGGCCAGCAACAACGAACTCCTCAGCCGTCAACAGCAACTCCAGGCACGCCTCCGCCAACTCGATGTCCAACTCGCCCAGGCACGCACCGAAAGCCCCGCCGAAGCCCTCGCCATTGCCCAGCAGATCCAGGCCCTCAGCCAACGGCTCGCCCGCATCAACACCCAGGTCGAGGCCCTCAACGTCACCGCACCCTTCACCGGCCGCTGGGACGCCGCCGCTGACCTCCTTCCCGGCCGCTACCTCCGCCAGGGCGAGGCCATCGGTACCCTCCTCAACGAACAAGCCGTCTCCGTCCGCATCAGCGCCGACCAGTCACTCGGCCCAAGACTCCGAGCCCGCTACCTGACCGGAGGCCTGCCCGTCGCCTTCCGTGTCGCCGGCCTCCCCGAACAAACCCTCGAAGGCACCGTCACCCACGTCGCCCCAGCCGGCCAGAGCATCCTCCCCAGCCCGGCACTATCCATGCAGGCAGGGGGGCTCATGCCCACCATGCCCGACGATCCCGAAGGACGCCAATCCGCCGAACCCTTCTTCGAAGTCCTCATCCAACCCGATCAGGCCGATCAGGCCACCACCTGGCTCCGACCCGGCCAACGCGTTGTCGCCCGCTTCGCCATCGGCTACCGCCCGCTCCTCTGGCAATGGTGGGATGCCGGAGCACGCCTCCTTCAGCAGAGGTTCCAGGTGTGATCTCTCCGCACGCCTCCCAGCCAGATACCGGCGAGGAGCTCTTACTACCCAGCCAGCTCTGGCGCAATCTCTCCCGACCCGCCAAGCCACCCAAGCTCCCCCGCGGACTCGACGCCGTCTGGAACTTCGCCAGCGCACGGCTCATCCAATACGTCCCCCGCACCAGGACCTACCTCAAACGCGCAGAGCAGATCCACACCATCGCCGATAAACTCAAAACCACAGGCGTCAAAGCCATGGCCGCCCGCGTCGAAGAACTCACCGAGTGCTTCCGCAGAGGCCGAGACCAGACCCACGACATCGAAGCCGCCCTCGCCGTTGTCATCGAACTCGCCGACCGCCACCTCGGCCTCCGTCCCTACCCCGTCCAGGTCGCCTCCGCCCTCGCCATGATCGACGGCTGCCTCGCCGAGGTCGCCACCGGCGAAGGCAAAACACTCATCGCCACCATGCCCGCCGTCCTCGCTGGCTGGCGCGGCCGCGGATGTCACGTCATCACCGTCAACGACTACCTCGCCGGCCGCGACGCCGAAACCATGGGCCCGCTCTACCACGCCGCCGGCCTCACCGTCGCTTCTCTCGAACAATCGATGCAGGACGCCGACCGCCGCGCCGCCTACCTCGCCGACATCACCTACCTCACCAACAAGGAAGTCGCCGCCGACTACCTCCGCGACCGCCTCAAGCTCGGCAAAAACCGCGGACTCGCCCCCACCCTCCTCGAAGGCATCACCACCGGCCGCGGATCCTCCGCCCGTGGCATGGTCCAACGCGGTCTCGCCCACGCCATCATCGACGAAGCCGACTCCGTCCTCGTCGACGAAGCCGTCACGCCCCTCATCATCTCCGCCGAAGCCCACAACGAAGAACAGGCCGCCGCCTTCGCCCAGGCCGTCGAACTCGCCGAACGTCTCCAACGCGATGAACATTACCGCGTCATCGCCCGCTACAAGGAAATCGAACTCACCCGCAAAGGCCGAATCCGCGCCGAAGAACTCACCGCCGACCTCAACCTCTCAGGCGTCTGGTCCACCGCCCGTGGCCGCGACGAACTCGTCCACCAGGCCATCACCGCCAAGGAACTGTTCCTCAAAGGTCAGCAGTACGTCATCCAGGAAGGCAAAATCGTCATCGTCGACGAAGCCACCGGACGACTTATGCCCGATCGCAGCTGGCGACACGGACTCCACCAGGCCGTCGAAGCCAAGGAAGGCCTCGAAGTCACACCTGCGAAGGAAACCCTCGCCCGCATCAGCTTCCAGCGATTCTTCCGCCTCTACGAACACCTCTCCGGCATGACCGGCACCGCCTGGGAAGAACGCCACGAGTTCTGGGAGGTCTACCAACTCCCCGTCGTCCCCTTCCCCACCCACAAACCAAAAATCCGCGAAGAACACCCCGACCGCGTCTTCGCCACCCGCGAAGCCCGCTGGCTCGCCGTCGCCGAAGAAGCCCGCCGACTCCACGCCACCGGACGCCCCGTCCTCATCGGCACCCGCTCCGTCGAAGCCAGCGAGAAACTCAGCGCCCTGCTCAACGCCCAGGGCCTCGAACACGAAGTCCTCAACGCCGTCCGCCACGAAGAGGAAGCCGCCGTCATCGCCCGTGCCGGCGAACCCAGACGCATCACCGTCGCCACCAACATGGCCGGCCGCGGAACCGACATCAAACTCGCCCGCACCGTCGCCGAGTCAGGCGGACTCGCCGTCATCGCCACCGAACGCCACGAATCAGGCCGCGTCGACCGCCAGCTCTTCGGACGCGCCGGCCGCCAAGGCGACCCAGGCTCCGCCGTCTGCTACGTCAGCCTCGAAGACGAACTCATCAAACGACACACCCGCAAAGTCGATCGCACCGTCCTCGCCGGCTACGCCGAGAACCCCGTTGCCGCCAGATATCTCTTTAATCAGGCCCAGTCCCGCGCCCAACGCATGGCCCGCGCCAACCGCAAAGCCGTCCTCCAGCACGACCACTGGCTCGAACGACACCTCGGCTTCGCCCGCGAATAGCTCAACCCCGCCTCAGCCGCCCACGCCCTCAACAACCTCGTCCACCTCTGCAGCAGCCTCCGCCGTGATAGGCGTCAGACTCTGCAACTGCACCACAAATCCAGGCGGCAAAGCCCCATCCGGATTATCAATCTCAAACACCACCCGAAACGTCTGGCTCGCCGGATCAATGATGGCATCCACCACCGTCAGCTTCCCGACCAGCCGCTCCGGCGCGGGCGTCGAACCACGAAGCTCGTAACGCTCGTTCAGCCGCATCTCCCGATACACCGACGCCGGCAGGTGAATCTCCGCCCGAATAGGCGACGCACTCACAATCTGAAGCAGATCATTCTCCGTCTGCACCGTCTCGCCCGGCTCCACCAGCTTCCGAAACACCACCCCATCAAACGGCGCATCCAGCCGGTACCGATCCAGCCGCTCCCGCTCAAGTTCATGCCGTTTCTCGGCCAACTCCTGATTATCCATCGCCAGCTTCAGATCCGCCGCCGCCTGGTCCCGATTCACCCGCGTCCGCCGCACCTCCCACTCACTCGCCGCATCGTTCGCAAACGCAGCCTCGATCCGATCCAGCAGAATGTTCGCCTCATCCAACGCATACTGCGCCCGCTCAATCTGCGCCGTGCTCTCCGCCTGCAGCTGTGCCGACTCCGCCGCCAACCGCTGCACCGCCGAATCCATCTGCAGCAACGGCTCCCCCTCCTTCACCAACTGACCCTCCCGGATCAGCACCGCCTCCACGATCCCATCCACCGGCGCCGACAGCACCGCCTGACGACTCGGCCGCGTCACCCCCTCATACCGACCGAAATCAAGCGTCACCCCAGACTCCGACTGACCCACCGCCGGCGACACCGCAGCCAGGAGCACAAACAAACCACCCAAAGACAGTGATGTGAAATACCGCATCTCAACAGTGTACCCCACCCCAACAGCCCAACGAACCCACCCGCCCCCAGTTAAGATCACACCATGATCAGCCGCATGACAGGCATCCTCGAGTCGGTCCACCCCGACCGCGTCACCCTCCAGTCCGGCCCGATGAGCCTCGAGATCCTCGTCCCCGCCAGCGAGCCGGAACAACTCAACCCCGCCACCGGCTCCGAGGTCACCCTCCACACCCTCCTCATCATCGAAAGCCAGAACCAGGGCGCCAGCCTCACCCCGCGCCTCATCGGCTTCTCCACCGCCACCGACCGCGCCTTCTTCGAGCTCTTCGTCACCTGCAAAGGCATCGGCCACCGCAAGGCCCTCCGCGCCATGGCCCTCCCCGCCGCCGTCATCGCCACCGCCATCGACACCCGCGACCTCGCCACCCTCCAGAGCCTCCCCGAAATCGGCAAACGCACCGCCGAAACCATTGTCGCCACCCTCTCCGGCAAGGTCGATCGCTTCGCCGTCCCCGACCCCGATCGCCCCGCCACCCCATCCGCAGCAAAGACCCCCGCTATCCCCGAAGGCCCCGCCGCCGAAGCCGTCGAACTCCTCGTCCGCCTAGGCGAACAGCGCAACGCTGCCGAAGCCCTCGTCGAGAAAGCCATGGCCGCCGAATCCGACCTCCAGACCTCCGAGCAGGTCCTCGCCGCCGTCTACCGCGTCCGCTGATCCCTCTCACGCCACCGACGCCCACCCCGAGACCACCCCTCCGATCCCCCAGGCTCGTGCTCCTCGACCAGCCCCACCTCGTGCCCATGACCATGCCCGCCACCCCCACCATCGATAGCCATCACCGCCGACCGCGCCCATAGTCCCAGACCCAACACCAGCGTCACCACCACCAACAGCGTTCCGAATCCCGTCACCCACCGCACACCCGCCGACGGCATTCCCTTCGCCGAGGGCCACACCACCCGCCGCGCCGTTACCAGCACCCACCCCCAATGCATCGCCAGATGTACCCCCACCAACGCCAGCACCCCGTAGCTGATCCACAGGTGCACCGACCCCCAGTCGTGCCTCGTCAGCCCCAACAAAGCCCGCGAGTGCCCAGTGCCAGCAGGCAGCACATAAGCCATCCCCAGACCCGTCACCGCCAGACCCAGCATCAAAACCGCCAGCCCAAGATCAATCAGCCCGTTCACACCATTGCGTGACATCCGTAACCCTTTCATCGAGAGACATCCGTCTAACGATAAAAAAGTCCGCTGATTGCAGCCGATCCCATAAAAAATGTCTCTCGCCTACTCGATCCCCTGATCCGCCAGCCACCGCTCCGCATCGATCGCCGCCTTGCACCCCATCCCCGCTGCGGTCACCGCCTGACGATAAATCTCATCCGACACATCCCCCGCCCCGAACACACCCGGAATGTTCGTGTGCGTCGTCGGCTCCTGCACCTTCAGATACCCGCTCTCGTTGAACTCAAGCCCCGAGTCCCGCAGAAACTTGGTCGCAGGCGTGTGCCCGATCGCGATAAACAGCCCACCCAGGTCAAGCGTCGAGTGCTCGCCCGTCACGGTGTCCTCGAGCTTCACCCCCGTGATTCGCTCCTCCCCCAGCACCTCCACCACCTGCTTGTTCCAAAGCACCTCCGTCTTCGGGTTCTGGAGCACCCTGTCCTGCATCGTCTTCGACGCACGCAGCTCATCCCGCCGATGGATGATGTAGACCTTCGAAGCAAACTTCGTCAGATACGAAGCCTCCTCCATCGCCGTGTCCCCACCTCCAACCACACCCAATGGCTGATCCCGAAACGCCGGCAGCGCCCCGTCACAAACCGCACACGCCGACACCCCGCCGCCCGCCTGCGCCAGCCGCATCTCCGAATCCAGACCCAGCCAGTTCGCCGTCGCCCCCGTCGCGATGATCACCGAGTGCGCATAAATCGTCTTGTCCCCCGACGTCAGCTTGAACGGCCGCTGAGAAAAATCCACCGTATCGATGTCCGCCGTCACAATCCGTGTCTCGAACCGCTCCGCCTGCTTCTTGAAGTCCGCCATCATCTCCGGCCCCGTCCGCCCATCCGGATACCCCGGGTAATTCTCCACCTCCGTCGTCAGCATCAGCTGCCCCCCAGGCAGCACGATCGAAGGCGACGACTTCGGAAACCCCTCATAAACAATCGGATCCAGATTCGCCCGCGCCGCATAGATCGCCGCCGTCCACCCCGACGGCCCCGACCCAATAATCACCACCTTCTCGACCGATCCGTTCCCGTTGCCTGTAGTTGCGTTGCTCATACAGGGGATACTAGCGACTCCACCAAACTGTTCCCGCCAGCCCCCGACTCACCCCTCAACCGTCACCGATTCCGCCGTCCTCCCCGCCCAACCAGCCCCAGACCAGCCAGCCCCAGCAACCCCGCCATCCCCGGCTCCGGCACCGTAAACAGCCCGATGTCATTCCCATCACCCGCCGTGTAGGTGATGAACAGATCCGCCCCGCCCAACCGATCCACAAACGCCCCCTCCGCCAACCCCGCAAACGTTCCCGACAACACCCCCTCCACCTCGATGATCGGATACACCATCCCCAACTGAGCCACGAAGTCATCATTCAGCAACCGAAGCTCACCCAGAAGCGTCAGGTTATCTGTTGTCATAAGTGGGATCGGGTTGCTGTGATTTAGGACATCACTCAGCAACAATTCCAGCACAACATCCGTATCGAGTTGGAGGTAATCATCAAAACGAGAAGAGGTCGGTCCGCCTCGCTGTCCCCCTCCACTGACCGGTGCAAGCACCCCCTGGTCATGCTCAAAGGTCCCTCGAATTTCTCTGATCTCCAAACGGTCACCATTGAAGTCAAACACACCACCGGCATCAATCACCACCCGATTCTGACGGATCAGTGAACCGTTGAATTCCAGCTCGGCACCTCCGCGAACCTCAAGACTGCCCGTGGCACTTGGTTGAACGAGATCGCCATTAGCAAACAGCTTCCCTCCCGCCGCCTCAATACCACCCGAGTTCTCAACCTCCACCTCGATCCGCCCAAACCCGCGGATGGTGCTCGTCCAGAAGTTCCTCAGCCCGCCAGTCGTGCCCGCACCCTGTAAAATCACGGCCTCGTGGTTGTTGAGCTCGACCACACCACCACCCCACAGCGTCACCTCACCCTCCAGAATCAACGCCTCCAGATTCGAGAACCCCGAGTTCTCAAATGTGATCACCCCACGATTCTCGATCGTTCCGGCCACCCGCCGATCACCCGTTCTCACCGTCAACACCCCCTCCAGCCGCACATCCTCCAGCAACCCGCCCTCCAGAAAACCACCCGGCTCCACCTCCACCACACCCCCGCTGATCGTCCCGCCCAGCCCGAGCGTCGCCCCCGACGCCACCTCGACCCGACCCTCGTTCAGCACATCCACCTCGATCCGACCCGAATTACCCGGCCCCGCCGCACGGATCACATTCCCCTGATTCACCAGCCCGCCCGTCGTACCCCCCGCCTGCAGGATCCGCGCATCCCCGTTATTCATCAGAATCTCACCGCCCCCCGACAACACCACCTGGCCATCCAACTGCAGCGCCTCCAGATTCGAGAACCCCGACGCCTCAAACGTCACCGTCCCCGTCTGCACAAGCTCCCCACGCACCGTCAGATCCCCAAGCGTGATCGCCACGTCCCCGCTCAGCTCCACATCCTCCAACCCCACCCCCTGAATCCGAGAACCCACCTGTCCGCTGACCAGACCACCAGAGACCCAGTCCGTCAGATTCAGCGTCGAACCCGCCACAATCCCGATCGTCCCATTCGCATTGTGCGTCCGCGCCAGATTCAGCGTCCCACCCTCCGCGATCACCACGTTCTCATTCACCAGCTCCGCCGCGATCGTCCCCAGCCCCGTGATGGAGTTATCAACATTCACCAGCGCACCACCCGCACCCACCTGAGCAATCCGAGCATCGTTGCTCGTCATCACCACATCGCCGCCACCCTCCAGACGCACCGGCCCGTCAAGCTCCAGCACCTCCAGATTCGAGAACCCCGAGTTCTGGAACGTGATCAGCCCCACATTCTCGATCGTCCCCCGCACCCGCCGATCCGACGTCGTCACCGTCAGCGTATCCACGTTCCTAAAGTCGGCCAGTGTCCCGCCATCCAGCACACCCGTCGCATCCACATCCACAATCCCACCCGTGAGAATCCCATCCAGCACCAGCCGCGCCCCCGGGTCCACCACCAGCGCGCCAGCGATGTTATCGACATCAGCCACGATCACACCGGAGTTCCCCGCCGATGCCCGGATCGTATGGTTCTGCTGAATCAACCCCGCCGAACCCACGCCCTGCACCACGCGCGCATCACCGTTGTTCATCACCAGTTCCCCACCACCCGTCAGCGTCACCGCATCTTCGAGTTGTAACGACTCCAGATTGGAAAAACCCGACCCCTGATACGTCAACACACCAACATTGGTAACCACACCCGACACCCCCAGATCACCGGTGCCCACCGAAACCACACCCTCCGTCCGAATCCCGGACACGCCCACGCCCTCAACCAGGGAACCCGACGCCCCGCGCAGCGTGCCACCATCCAAGACACCCGTCAGGCTCAGCGTCGACCCACTCGCAATCTCAACCACACCCAATGAATTAGCCGTCGCAGCCAGGCGCAGCGTCCCATTCTCCGCGCGGAGCAAGCCCGAGTTATCAACCACCAGATCGATGAAGCCAAACCCCCTGATCGTATGATCGCCGCCATTCACCAACGGGCCAAAACCACCGACCAACCCGATCCGCGCATCATTGCTGTTCAACACCATCTCGCCAGACCCGCTAATCGCCAGCGACCCATCCACCCCCAACAACTCGGTGTTCGAAAACCCCGAGTTCTGAAACGTAAACAACCCATCGTTCTGCAACGACCCGCCCATCGTCAGATCATTGATCGTCAGCGTGAACGACCCGCCCGCCCCAATCGACATATCGCCCGAAGCCCCGCCACCCGCCACAGCCGCCACACCCGCAGGAATCTCCACGCTGTCCAGCGCACCAGGCGACCCACTCACCACACCACCCGCCGTCAGGTTCAACCAGTTGTTCGCATCACCCCACACCGTATTCCCCGCAGCCCCCGTCCACTCGAACACATCACCACCCGCCACGCCTGCTGTTCCACCGATCCCCAAACCACCCACCAGCAAACCAGCCAACAACCAACGCGTCTCAATACGAGTCCCACAGCAACCACGCATGACATCTTCTCCATCCACTTAAGAACCAGACAAGGCAAAGCCAGTCCCTGAGAATACCACGCAACACCTGATTCCAGCACCCCAACCCGTGAAATCTACGAGTTAACCCTACTCCTGACCCACCCGCTGATACTGATATCAGCTTGACTAAATCGCCTACCCCTTCCCCTCCACCAGCAACTCCGTAAACACCACCTGCCCCGTCGCCAGCGCCTTCTCCACATAAGGCCGACACATCCCGCAACCCGCCGACGCCCCCGTGCACCCCGCCAGCTCATCCACCGACAGCCCCCGCTCCTTCGCGATCGCCACCAGCTCCTCAAACAACCGCCCCGCACAGATGCACCGATCGATCCGGATACCCGAGCCAGTCACCATTGCACTCACTCCAGATCAAACAACGAATTATCCCGCGGCCCAAACCACCCAACCCCCAGACCCCGATTCGCCGCCTCACTCACCCCGTAAAACACACTAGCCCGCGTAAACGCCAGCGACTCACCCCCCACATGCCCATCCAGCCACACCACGTTCGCCATGCCCCGATGCCGAAAGTGAATCGAAGGCGCCGCCTCAAACCCCGCTCCATGCTCAGGCGGCTCCGCAAACGAATACTCGATCAACCGAAGCTCACCACCCGCCGCCGTACTGAAAGCCGCATCAGTAAAATGCACCGTCTCGACCGGCCGCGCCACCCAGTCCACCCGCGCCGATCCCTCCGTCATCAGATCATCCACATCATCCGTCCCCAGATAACGCTGGTTGTACCCATACCCACCATTCCCCGCCTCAAACCCAACATCATCCGGTGCAAAGCTCGGACACTCCTTGATCACCGCCACCCCGAAGTAATCCCACAAAGGCGAACGCGTCGGATCAAACGCCTCATCCACCCGATCCCGCGCCCCATGCCACCGACGCAGGTTCTCCAGAAAGCGCGGGGCCCCCGCCACCAGCACCCCATCGTGCTCCACCGCATAAGCCAGATTCGCAAGCGCCAGCTGCCGCTGATTCGACGCACAAACCACCCCCGCCGCCGACTGCCGAGCCGCGCCTAGCGACGGCATCACCAGCCCAATCAACATCGCAATGATCGCAATCACCACCAGCAACTCGATCAACGTAAACCCGGCCGCCCCGGGGCGCAAACCCCGGGACCGACCGGCAACTACAAAGACACCATCCGCAGAACCCATCACGACCGAGTCCTCCTCACCGCCAGAGCACCCAAACCCAACAACACCAACGCCGACCCCGGCTCAGGCGTGATCACCAGCTCATCCAACGCCACGTAAGTCGGCGTGTTGATCCCAAACCCACCCACATCCGTCGAGAAGAACGTCAACCCGATCGAACGAGCCCCACCGAGCACCGATAGATCAACCGGCATCCACGTATCCACAATGAAATCCTGCGAGTTATCCGCAAACCGGTAGTCCGCAAGAATCACCTCCACAGCCGAACCGGTCACAGCACCACCGCCATCAACCCCGCTGTATCCCGTCAGCGTCACAGTGAACAGATCCGGATCATCACCCGTCTGCCCACCAAACGCCTTCGCGAAAGAATCGCCGGTCTGCATCGACAACGCCGCGTAGGTCGTGTTCGTGACGAACGCCGAGACAGCCGTCTGACCCTCGGGCAGATTGATGAACGACCCATCACCAAACCCAATCGCGTAGTTCCCATCACCCGAAACATCCGTCCCGGTAAACGCCGCGTACTGGTTTCCAAACCCAGGCGTCGTCACATCGTTCACGTCAGAGTACGACCAGCCGGCAAACGGACCGCCCGTAAAGTCAACGCCCTTGGAAACAAATCCCGCACTCACAAAGTAGTCCGGGCCGGGTGTTACCAGCTCATCAAAATCAACCGTGATGCCCGCATCCGCGACACCAGCCGACAAACCTATCACAAACAAACCAGCAACAGAACGCTTCATCGTTTCTTTCTCCATGAATGAACGACGGACAGAGGACCCCGCGTCACGCGACGCCGAGAAGCCCCTGCGAAAAAACAAAAGAGCACCCACACCCAGCAGCCACCCCGCCCCAGGCGACGGTACCACCGCCGCCTCAAACCCAAAACCACTCGCCAGGTTCGACAAGTCAATCAGATCAACCATCCCATCCCCGTTCGTATCCCCACCACCCCAGCCAGCATCCGTGCCAAAGCCCGTCGCTAGCGCTGACAGATCAATCAGATCCACCCGCCCATCCAGGTTCGTATCTCCAAACGCTGAACCGATCAGACCCGTCACCAGCCGCCGCAAATCCGAGACATCCGTCACCCGATCACCCGTCAGGTCCGCCTCAGCATCACCAAAGAGCCCGACATACAGATCCAGGTCATCGACACCGATCGAACCATCACCATCCACATCACCGGCAACCGCATCAGCCTCTGTCATCAACGCCACGCCCCCAATCCCAAAGTTTAAATCAAACCCGCCCGACCCAACCGTCACGTGAGCATCCAGAATCGGATGCCCAAGGCTGTCCTCAAAAAAACCACTGCCCGGAATATCAACCAGCCGCACAAAACGAATCGATGTCAGATCGACCACCCCCGACACCACCGCCGGATCATCCACCAGCTGCGCAAGATCAAAAGGCGTCCCCCAGTTCGTCGCATGCTTGCCCGCCAGGTTGTAGACATTCGTCTCATCAATGCCCGCAAACCCACCACTCCCCGAAAGATCGCTCTCCGTATTCAGCGACACACTCGCGAACCGCGCGAAGCTCTCGCCGTCGCTCGAGACTTCCACGTAAGCCAGCTCCGCAAAGAAGCCACCCGCAAACGAAACAAACCCGTTCTCATAAACCGCCAGATCAAAACCCAGCCCATCCACCACAGGATGTGCCAGTTCGATCGTCGCCGAGCCAGGCGCGTCAATCCCTACAAAGCCATAATCATCCGCCGTGTCATTCACATCCCCAGAAAAGGGAGACCCAATCCCCGAGAAGGGGGGGGGTCTCACCCACCGCAGGCGGCTCCGCCGGATCGTAAAGATCACCCAGCGAACCAAAACCGTTTACCGGATCCGTAAACGTCGGATTCACACCCGGCGCCGGCGAGTAATCAACCAGCCTCCCGTTCCACGCCGTGATCCGCGCATCCGTCCGCGCCACAGGCGGGTCAAACCCATTCCCAGGATCATTCGACGACGCCGAGTACGGACCCGCCCAAGCCATGGTTGAAGTGATCGTGAAGAGCCCAAGACCCATCGCGCAAGCAACGGCCTTCCGTGCACACCGCTGGTGCTCAAACATGAGGAACCTTCCTCGGTCTCTCGCGCAGACCGATCTCCCGAAGCGAAGGGAGTCCTCACTGGTCCGGGTGCACCTGTATCGCGGGAGTACGAGACAGAAAATCGCCCGAGCCGTCCTGATCGCGAGGACAAAAGCCCATGCCTCGGGCAGGTCTTCCGGCTCCGGGTGTCAGTCTGGATTCGCCTTCCCGCCAGGGTCCGTTGCAGACCCGAGCAGTGGCAGTGAATCCGACCCGCTCCTCAACACCCGCTGTCGCGAGTCATCGAAGAGCCACCCGTTACGGCGGCGCGTCCGCGGAGGCTTTGTCAGAGCCGAAGGGGTCTCTGACGCACCTCGCTTCCCTTTTCAGAACACGACGCGGAAAGCCGCGACGTGTTGCACCTGAGGCAGCCGAACCTTAACCCCGCCCAGCTTGCCCAGTCAATACGGGACATCCCTATCCGCAAAAGAAAAACGCTTCACACCAACTCCCGCTTGCATCAGACCCCGCCGCTGGTAATCTACGTGGCTCGACGGCTGCAACGCAGCCACCTCACGCGGGTGTAGCTCAGTGGTAGAGCGTCACGTTGCCAACGTGAATGTCGTGAGTTCGAATCTCATCACCCGCTTTTCTCCCCTCAATCAACAGCCGGGACCACCCAAGACCCGATCCCAGCCTCCGGCCGGATCTGGCTGTTAATTCGATTCGATCAAACCCACCCCTCAATTGCATAATATCTAACCACAGACGCTTAACATTGAACTTTCCGCGGGATTCACTACTATCAGTGGACTGATCGGTCTGCTGTTCCGCTCGCCGACCACCTAAACCACTTATTCACGCCTAGCAGGGAAACAAGAAGCATGACGACCATTACCGCCCAAGCCGACTGGCGACGACTCAACCTCCCCGCCGAAGCCGCAGCCGTCCTCGAAAAAGCACCGAGCGTCACCGTTGCTTCCACCGTCGACGAACTCATCGCCCTCGCTACCCGCGACGCCGACGCCGCCGGCTGGCACGAAGTCGCCTACGACGTCCCCGGAAAAGGCCGCCACGTCGAAGCCAAAGCCTGCAAAATCCGCAATGGCGTCGCCGCCAACTACACCGAAACCTACATGCGCCGACGAGACCCAGACTGCATGGTCATCGGCGACGACCACGCCACCAACAAACAAACCTTCGAAGACCGCTTCGGCAAGCCCTTCGCACCACTCCGCGAAGACAGCTTCGAATGGCTCTCAAAACAGAACCTCGCACTCTTCGCCTTCACCGCTGGCGTCGGACGAAAAGGACTCGACGCCGTCGTCATCGCTCCCGATAACGCCGGCTTCTTCGCGCTCGGCCTCGCCCTCCTCCAGGGCATCCGACCGCTCGACGAAATCACCGACAAGTTCAAACCCTCCGTCATGATCTACGTCGCACCTCCCTTCCGCCATACCCACTTCGACGGCAAACAGGTCGTCGTCCATAACCGCACCGACCACCTCTACGAACTCTTCAGCTACAACCTCTACCCCGGACCCAGCGCCAAAAAAGGCATCTATGGCGTCCTCATCGACCTCGGCGAAAAGGAAGGCTGGGTCACCGCCCACTGCTCAACCGTCCAGGTCGTCACCCCCTACGACAACAGCATCACCATCATGCACGAAGGAGCGTCAGGCGGCGGCAAGAGCGAAATGCTCGAACACGCCCACCGCGGTGCCGACGGACGACTACGCATCGGTAAGCACATCCAGACCGGTGAGAAACGAAAACTCACCCTCCCCCATGCCTGCAAACTCCATCCCGTCACCGACGACATGGCCCTCTGCCCCAGCTACCTCCAGGACCCCGAACTCGGCAAACTCCGACTCCGCGACGCCGAAGACGCATGGTTCGTCCGCGTCAACCACATCGAACGCTATGGCGTCGATCCACACCTCGAAAGACTCACCATCGAAGCCAGGCAGCCGCTCCTGTTCCTCAACATCGACGCCCAGCCCAACAGCACCGCGCTCATCTGGGAACACATCGAAGACGAACCCGGGCAGCCCTGCCCCAACCCACGCGTCGTCGTGCCCCGCAGCCTCGTCCCCCGAATCGTCGACGGCCCCGTCACCGTCGATGTCCGCAGCTTCGGCGTACGAACCCCTCCGTGCACCCGCGAAAACCCAAGCTACGGCATCCTCGGGCTCTTCCACATCCTCCCCCCCGCACTCGCATGGCTCTGGCGCCTCACCGCACCCCGCGGACACGCCAACCCAAGCATCGTCGATACCCAGGGCATGACCTCCGAAGGCGTCGGATCCTACTGGCCATTCGCCTCCGGCAGACGCGTCGATCAGGCCAACCTCCTGCTCCGACAGATCTTCGCCTCCAACAAGACCCTCTTCGTGCTCTGCCCCAATCAGCACGTAGGCGTCTGGGCCGTCAGCTTTATGCCCCAGTGGATCACCCGCGAATACCTCGCCCGACGTGGCGACACACCCTTCCGCCCCGAACAGCTGACACCGGCAAGGTCCAACCTCCTCGGCTATACCCTCAAGCAGCTCCAGGTCGAAGGAACACCTATCGACGAAGGTATGCTCCGAGTCGAGACCCAGCCTGAAGTCGGAACCGAGGCCTACGACGCCGGCGACATGGAACTCCGCAACTTCTTCCGTGAACAACTCGAGCAGTTCCTAGAACCGGACCTCCATCCCCATGGCCGCCGGATCATCGAGGCATGCCTTAACGGAGCCACAGCCGCCGATTACGAAGAACTCTCTATCGAGCTCGACGAACCCATGTTCGCCGCCACGGTCTGATCCGAAATCACCCACAAAAAAAGCACGCTCCCCAAACGGGGAGCGTGCTTTCTTATTAAGTCAATGGACTGATGGGCAGCCGCCGAAGCAGCCGACGGTTTACCAGCGACCGCCGCCGCCACCACCGCCACCACCGCCGCCGCCGCCGTAGCCGCCACGGCCACCACCGCCGCCGCCACCACGGCCACCGCCGTAGCCGCCGCGACCACCGCCGCCACCGCCAGTACGCTCGCCGCGAGGACGAGCCTCATTCACGGTCAGCGTGCGACCCTCGAACTCCTTGCCGTCGAGTTCTTCGATGGCCTGACGACCGGAGTCATCACTCTCCATGGTCACAAAAGCGAAACCGCGCGGACGACCCGTCTCGCGATCGGTCACCACAGCAACTTCGGTCACCTGACCGAATTCGCCGAAAAGCTCCTCAAGAGCCTGCTCCGAAGTATTAAAGGACATGTTTCCAACGTAGATGCGCATCACGAAGCTCCAAAAAGTGCGGCAGGGAGCTTCGTCCAGACGTAAGTTTTCAACGACACGAGTGGGACCTGCAAACCTGCTAAGCGAAAATGGCCGAGCACACGCTCAGCCCGAATCAAGTCTCTAGCGTGACCACCAGAGACCTCTCAATCTCTATATAGCCTATCCAGCCATCACCCCTGCTGTCAAGGCCCTTGAACCGCCCTCATCAGAAACCGACAACCAACAATCGCCCCACACACAAACCCGACTCCGGGTATATTGCTCAGATAAATCACAGTGCCTGATACGAGGGGAATCAGGTCGGGCAACCGCCCGAACCGCTGTAACATGAAACCCGCTGGCCGACCCAGCGACCGCCAGCAAAACCAACCGACCCCTGGAGCTACCCGATGGCCTTCAGCCTCTACAAACCCGGACAGGGCTACTACACCAGACTCCTCAGCGCCATCGGCGCAGGCACCCTCGTCCTCTGCGGCATCGCCTGGATCTGGAACAAGATGACCGGCATCCCCTCCGAAACCAGAATCTTCTGGCAGGCAGGCATGGCCGTCGTCGTCATCACCATCTTCGGAACACTCCTCTACTGGATCTTCAACAAGCCCGCCGTCGCCGAATTCATGATCGCCACCGAAGCCGAAATGAAGAAGGTCAACTGGCCCACCCGACGGGAAATCGTCGGCTCCACCATCGTCGTCATCACCGGAACCGTGATCTTCGCCGCCTTCCTACTCACCGCCGACGTCGGCTTCTCCTGGCTCTTCCGCCAGATTGGCGTCCTCCAGACCTCCTGAGCCACCAAACAGCAAACCAACCAAGCGGACAACACGCCGCTGGAGAAACAACATGACCGAAGAAAACCTCCAGACCGAAGCCGCCGAAACGCTCGAAGAAACACAGGCCCCCGAGCCGACCGAGCAGCCCCAGACCGAAGCGCCCGCCCCGCCCGCCGAGTCAGGCATGATCGGCGACGAGCCCATGGTCACACCAGGCATGAACTGGTTCGTCCTCCGAGTCGCCTCCAACAAGGAAGACTCCGTCCGACAGACACTCCTCCGCAAAATCAAGATCGAGGACTTCACCCACATCGTGAACCGAATCCTCGTACCCACCGAAAAAGAAAAAACCATCAAGGCCGGCAAGCAGAAGGTCATCGAGAAGAAGCTCTACCCCGGCTACGTCTTCGTCGAAATGGCCCTCGAAGACGACGGACGCATCCCCCAGGACGTCTTCTTCCTCATCAAAGAAACCACAGGTGTCGGCGACTTCATCGGCACCGCCGGACGTCCCACACCCATGGACGAACCCGAAATCGAAAAAATGCTCATGGCCTCCAAGCCCGCCGAAGAGCAGCCACAGGTCAAGATGGAGTTCCAGAAAGGCGACCACATCAAGATCATGGACGGCCCCTTCGAGAACATGGAAGGCACCGTCGACGAAACCATGCCCGACCAGGGCAAGGTCAAGGTCATCGTCACCATCTTTGGCCGCTCCACCCCCCTCGAACTCGAATACTGGCTCATCGAACGACTCGAAGAAGCCTGATCCCAACCCACACGAAATCCCACCACACACCAGCACGCTTGAGCACAAACCCGCTCAGGCGTGCTTTCCTGCGCACCGACCCCCTCTCCGAACCTCCCAATCCCAGTTATGGGAACCTCAAAAGGCCTATAACCGCCTATACAGGTATGGCTTAAACCGGTTGTCACGATCATCGATGAACGCCGATCTGGTCGATAAAACCTTATAGCGAAAGGTGATTGTCTGTCAGCAACCGGAGCCAAACCATGAACATCATCCAACAAGGTCTGGCCGCCTCAGCGCTCCAATCCGCCCAGCAAGCCACCGAAACCGCCCGCGAACGCGATAAACGTGCCCGCGACGCCAAAGGCGTCCGCCAGGGCGAAACCGATCAACTCGACCTCTCCACGCGCATCCAGGACGACGCCGTCGAACTCGACGCACCCCCCAGCGCCGTCCGCGAGGAAGAAACCGCACCTTCCACCACACCCCAGGTCCTCGACGAAACCGCCCAGCCCGACGCCGATCACCCCAGGATCGAAGAACGCGTCGAAGCCATCGACGCCACCGAACCCAACACGACCCGTCCCGCCTACCGACACCTCGACCTCGAAGCCTGAACCCGCCACGCCAGCCTTGCTTTGCATAGCAGGCAGCTAGCGGCAGGGGGGATGCCGCGGGTGGGAGGGGTATCATGCCCCTCATGAACACCTTCCTCATCGCCGCCGCCTCAGCCGCCGGCCTCCTCGCCCTCATCCTCGCCGCCACCACCCTCCTCCTCTGGCGAGACCGCACCCGCACCCAAGCCGCCCACCAACAACAGCTCGAAGACCACGAAGCCCAACTCACCGCCGAACGCAACCGCACCGCCTCCCTCGAAACCGCCCTGAACGAAGCCAAGGTCGACCGCGCCCGCCTCGAAACCGAAATCGCCAGCTTCCAGCAGCGCCTCACCGACCAGAAAAAAGCCCTCGACGAAGCCCGCCTCGAAGCCCAGAACGCCTTCAAAGCCCTCGCCAGCGACGCCCTCAAACAAAACACCGACCAGTTCCTCAAACTCGCTGCCGACAAACTCAAAGCCGAACAAAAAGCCGGCGCACTCGACCTCGACCAACGCAAACAAGCCGTCGAACAGCTCGTCACACCCGTTAGGGAAGCCCTCGACAAACAGGCCAAAGCCGTCACCGAGATGGAGAAGCAGCGCGAAGCCGCCTACCACGCCCTCCGACAGCAACTCACCTCCCTCAACGAAACCCAGCAGACCCTCAAGGACGAAACCGGCAACCTCGTCAAAGCCCTCCGCCGACCCGAAGTCCGTGGCCGCTGGGGCGAAATCCAGCTCCGACGCGTCGCCGAACTCGCCGGCATGATCGACCACTGCGACTTCGCCGAACAACCCTCCTTCGAAAACCCCGAAGCCGGCAAACAACGACCCGACATGGCCGTCGCCCTCCCAGGCGGACGACGCATCGTCATCGACGCCAAAACCCCCCTCGATGCCTACCTCGACGCCATGCAGGCCCCCGACGAAAACACCCAGCAATCCCAGCTCGACCGCCACGCCTCACAGATCATGGCACAGGTCAACAACCTCGCCTCCAAGGCTTACCAGCAGAACTTCGACCGCACCCCCGACTTCGTCGTCCTATTCATCCCCTCCGAAGCCTTCCTCGAACCCGCCCTCCGAAGAAAACCCACCCTCATCGAAGACGCCATGGCCAAAGGCATCGTCATCGCCACACCCGGCACTCTCATGGCCCTCCTCAAAGCCGTCGCCATCGGCTGGCGCGAAGAACGCGTCGCCGAATCCGCCCGCGAAATCGCCGAACACGGCCGCGAACTCCACAAACGCGTCGCCACCGCCATCGAACACCTCACCAAACTCGGCAAGAGCATCGACGCCACCATCACCACCTACAACAAACTCGTCGGCTCCATCGACCGCCAGGTCCTCCCCCAGGCCCGACGCTTCGAAAACCTCGGCGCCAACTCCGAAAAATCACTCCCCGCCGACGGCCAGATCAAGCTCATCGAGCAAACCGTCCGCACCACCGACCACGCCTAAACCCGCTTCGGCAACGCCTCATCCACCTCCGGGAAATACCGCCGGATCACCGAGCAATCAAACTTCCCCATGATCTCATCCGCCCCCTCACGCTCCAGCAGAAACTCAAACGCCGCCCGCACCACCTTCGACGGCGCCGCCCGACCCCGTGACCACAAATCGTAATCCGCAAAGCCAAGCGTCACCTCATACCGATACGCCCGACCCCCCTCATAAACCGTCACCGGATAATGCCAGCGCGTCCCTTCCTCCGTCTCGCTGCCGATCTCGATCTCAGCCATAGGCGTCCTGCCTTCACATCAAAGAACCACACAAGCACACCCCACCCTACCATCGGTTGTCGCCAATCCACCCCCGTTGTCAAGAAAAACCGCCGATGATCGACCCCCAGCACCAGTCACGCCTCAACGACGCCGGCATCGACCTCGACGCCCTCCCCGATGACCACCCCGGCCTCGCCATCCGCCGCGCCGCCGACCGCTGCTTCCACGAAGTCGAAGAACTCGCCCCCCAGGGCTACATCGTCCAGGGCTTCCTCATCCCCTTCCACGAAGTCGTCGCCATCACCCGCACCTCCCCAGACCAGCCCCCGCCCGCCTGCGATACCCCCTGACCGCCACCGCAGGCTATCCTTTACCCGAGACTTTCACCCCAACGCCCGCGGCCTCCCATGACGTTCCTACTCGAAACCCTACGCCTGGGGCTCACCAACCTCCTCCTGCACAAGCTCAGGTCCTTCCTGACCATGCTCGGCATCATCTTTGGCGTCGCCGCCGTCATCGGCATGGTCGCCATCGGCGAAGGCTCCAAACGAAAAGCCCTCGAGGAAATCGCCCAGCTCGGCGCCCGCAACATCATCCTCCAAAGCCGAAAGCCACCCGACGACGTCGGCGGGACCTCCGAACGACAACGCATGGTTGACTACGGCATCCTCCGAAGAGACCTCCAACGCATCAACGAATCCGTCCAGGGACTCGAATACATCGTCCCCCTCAAACGCGTCGGCAACCGCGTCCTCCGAGGCATCAACGGAGCACCCGCAGAAGTCTTCGGCACCACCCCCGACCTACTCAAAGTCACCTCCCTCCAACTCCAACGCGGCCGCTACCTCGAACCCGACGACCTCACCCAACGACGACGCGTCGCCGTCCTCGGAGCCGACGTCGCCGAACAACTCTTTCCCCTCGACGACCCCATCGACAAAGTCTTCACCGTCGATAACGCCCCATTCCGCGTCGTCGGCGTTCTCCAGCCAACCGGCGTCCTCGGCGGCAACATCACCTCCGACGTCGGACGCAACCTCAACTACGACATCCACATCTCTCTCACCGCCGCCGAGGAACAATTCGGCGACCTCCTCGTCCGAAGACGCTCCGGCTCCTTCGAAGCCACCAAGGTCGAACTCCAGGAACTCATCCTCGTCGCCAGAGAACAAAACCAGGTCCAGTCCATCTCCGACCGCATCCGCGCCATCATCGACCTCGAACACGCCACCAAACAGGACGTCGCCATCGTCGTACCCCTCGAACTCCTCGCCCAGGCCGAACGCACCCAACGACTCTTCAACTACCTCATGGTCGCCATCGCCTCCATCAGCCTCCTCGTCGGCGGCATCGGCATCATGAACATCATGCTCGCCACCGTCACCGAACGAACCCGCGAAATCGGCATCCGCCGCGCCCTCGGAGCCACCCGCGGACACATCGTCGCCCAGTTCCTCGTCGAAACCACAGCCCTCTCCGGCCTGGGCGGACTCCTCGGCGTCCTCCTCGGACTCTCCCTCGCCGGCATCCTCGCCCTCCTCCACACCCAGATCGCCGGCCTCGAAATGCCCGTCGTCACCCTCTGGTCCGTCCTCGTCAGCTTCTCCGTCGCCACCCTCGTCGGCATCATCTTCGGCCTCTACCCCGCCGTACAGGCCTCCCGACAAGACCCCATCGTCGCCCTCCGACACGATTGATCCACTTGCCTTTCATTCAGCAACAGCATCGTCACTGAAAATTAATCAGTCAGTCAATCACTACAAGATAAAAGTCACAGGCTGCTTGTGATCTAAAGCTCACTAATGCCGGTTCATCTCTCAAGAGACTGAATCCATTCGCCATAGGTGCGTACCCAGTAATCGGGAATAGGGAGAGATCTTTCTACGTAATAGAGAAGATCTTCAGGAGCATATGCGTGCAGTACCAAGGCATCATCAGGCGTAGAAAAATGGTCGTCAGTATGAGTGCCAATCACATCACCGGATGAGGTGACGGCGTATGCTTTATGCCAGTTTTGAAATGCGTCAGCAGGCCCATACGCCCTGCCTTCAAAATCAACAATAAAGACGGCGTCATAATCACGATATTTCTCGTCATCCAGATCAACGTCTGGGGTATCAACCAGATAGACAGGTCCATTGAAGCCGTCAGGAAGAATAAAAAGTATCTTACTAGTAGAGTTAAAATTCCTAAGTGTATAGACAAAGTTAAAAACAACTAGTAAAAATATAATAATGACAGAAATGATAGTATATGAGACAAAGGTATTTATGTTGAGCCTAGACACTCAAGCCTCAATTCTCAGATTTTCTGTACACCGATGCCTCAATTAATCATCACTTCTCTGTTCGTATAAGAGTCTACAGGAATGCGAGCGCCTCAGGGTGCCATGGTTTCTTCCACTGCAGGCGGAAAAACTGTGCCGAGAACCAAGAACACTGCCTACTCAACTCCACCCCAAAGAACTCCACCGATAATCAGGCGCAATCCGCACCAGCCCCCGTCGAACCGGATTCTGATGCACATACTCACAGCAGCACCTTAGTCGTCCCTCACTCAGAATCACCCTGTCATAACCCCCGCCCGGCAGCAGAACCTCCGCAGACCATCATGCTTCTCAGGTAGCCCTCCCCCTCCGGGTGCCACGACTTTGTCCGCCGCAGGCGGATAAGTCGTGACGAGCACCTCCCATCTAAGCCCTCCAAGCTGAACCCCAAGGATATCGACCAGCCCGAGCAACCAGCCCCCGCCTCACCGGGTTCTGCTCGATGTATTTAATGGCCAGGGCGAACGCAGCCTCCGAGTAGATCACACGGTCATACCCACCACCCATCTGTCAGCAGTGCCTCCGGCCTCGTGAATTAACAAGCAATGCCAGCATGCAAGGGCATTATCTCCTCAGTCTCTCAATCAGCTCGACCGAACGCCACCGCTTGATCGAACCAAGCACCCTGCCGACATCCCCCTCTTTTCGGGTAGTCACCAGCAAGTGCACATGCTCAGGCATCACCACCCAGGCATGCAGGCACGCACCGTAATGCCGTGTCGACTGCAAAAACTGCCTGCCGACAATATCTCTGCGATCCGCTGCGTCCAGAAGAGGCTGTCTGCGAAAACACGAAAACGTCAAAAATCGCCCACACCCCGCAACCTCAATCCGCCTCACCCCCTCCCTCCTCCGCTGCAACCACCACCACCCCAGGCGACCCCACATCCTTCTCCGAATACCCACCCCGATTCATCGCATGACGAGCCCCATCAACCCCACCCTCCGATAGCGCCCAGCTCTCGCCCCGATCATTCAACGCCGGATCGATCGCATCCGGCTTGAGATAAATGCTCCCACCCTCCGGGCTGTCCTCCGGCCAAGGCGGCGCATCATCAAAATTCACCACATCCGCCACCGACCCGTCCCCCCGATGCAGCGCCAGAATCTCATTCGTCGCACTCGGCTGATTCGCCAGCCCGCCAAACCCGCCTCGACGCCAACCATCCAGCGGCGCCACATCAAACCGCTCCGACCGCCGCTTCACCGGCCACCCCGCCGCAAAGTTCCGCGGATGCTGAGCCTCCGGGATCAGCACCAACGCAGCCCCGCCCTCCAACACCGTCCCCTCAGCCAGCGCCGAGCTCTCGCCATCCTCATCCGCCAGATACCACCCACTCAGGTCTACCCGCACGTCTGAACGGTTGTACACCTCCACCCACTCCACACGCACCGGCTGCTTCTCGCTGCTCGCCGGGTTGTACCTGATCTCCGTAATCACCATCGCGACAGCTGCATCAATCACGGCCGGCTCCTTACCCAGGGACAGGAAGCAAGATAGCCGCAATCAATAGATATGTCAAGCGGTAACTAAACCTTGCTCATCGGCCGCCCCGGCTCCGGCCAGTCCACATGGAAGAACTGGCCCCGCGCCGAATCCGTCCGCTCAAACGTATGCGCCCCGAAGTAATCCCGCTGCGCCTGCAGCAGGTTCGCCGGCAGCACCGCCGTCCGATACCCGTCGTAATAACTCAGGGCACTCGCAAACGCCGGGATCGGCACGCCCGCGTTCGTCGCCATCGACACCACCGCCCGCCAGTTCGCCTGACCGCCATGCAGCGCCTTCTTGAAATACGGATCAAGCATCAGGTTCTGCAGCTTCCGATCCGCCTTATACGCCTCCGTGATCTTCTGCAGGAACCGCGCCCGAATGATGCACCCGCCCCGGAAAATCTTCGCGATCGCCCCAAAGTCCAGCTTCCAGTCGTACTCGACCTGAGCCTCCGCCATCAGCTGGAAGCCTTGGGCATAGGCGCAGATCTTCGAACAGTACAACGCATCACGGATCGCCTCGATCGCCTTCGCCTTGCTCATCGGCAGACGAGGCGGCTTCGGCCCACGCAGCTGCTTCGACGCCGTCACCCGCTCATCCTTGATCGCAGAGATACACCGCGCGAACACCGCCTCCGCGATCGCATTCGCCGGGATCCCCAGATCCAGCGCATTCGCCGCCGTCCACTTGCCCGTCCCCTTCTGACCCGCCGTGTCCAGCACCTTGTCGACCAGGAAGCTCCGCTTATACTTCGGATCACGCTGCTGCAGAATGTCCGCCGTGATCTCAATCAGAAACGAATCCAGATCCCCGCTGTTCCACTCCTCAAACACCTCACTCATCGCATCCGGCTTCATGCCCAATAGCGACTTCATCAACATGTAAGCCTCGCAGATCAGCTGCATGTCGATGTACTCGATCCCGTTGTGCACCATCTTCACGTAGTGCCCCGCCCCATTTGCCCCGATATGCACCGTGCACGGCTCTCCCCGCTTCACCACCTTGCCCGGCACATTCAGCTCGATCGGCTTACCCGTCTTCCGATCCACCTTCGCCGCGATCGCCTTCCAGATCGGCTCCAGCTGCTTCCACGCCTTCTTCGAACCCCCAGGCATCAGCGACGGCCCAAACCTAGCCCCCGTCTCCCCACCCGAAACCCCCGACCCAATAAACTCCAGCCCCTTCGCCGTCAGCTCCTTCTCCCGACGAATCGTATCCGTCCACAGCGCATTGCCCCCATCAATGATGATGTCCCCCTTATCCAGATGAGGCACCACCGAATCGATCGTCGCATCCGTCGCAAACCCCGCCTGCACCAGCAGCACAATCTTCCGCGGCCGCTTGATCGACTTCACAAACGTCTTCAAACTCTTCGCCCCGATCAACCGATCCGCCGAAGGCTCATTCGCCTTCGCATAAGCAATGAAGTCATCCACCTTCGACGTCGTCCGGTTGAACACCGCCACCGTATACCCGTGATCCGCCATGTTCAGGATCAGGTTCTGACCCATCACCGCCAACCCGATCAGCCCGATATCCGCCCGACCCTCGTTCCGACCCGTCGTCTTCTTTTTACGTGCCAAAGTGCTGCTCCATGCTCTGATGCCCAGCCAAAGCGCCAGGCAGGTGGTCATAAAAGTAGTGGCTCACCGGCGACCCGTCCTCAGCCGCAACACACGCCACAAGCACATCCTAACCTCCCCGCCAGACAACAACCCGCCAACCCCGCATCAACGCAACACAACCCGGCACTCAACTCCGCCAGACCAGCTTCGCCCGCGTAAAGAAGCACACCGCCAAAGCCAGCAAGAACGTCTGACCCACCGACCACAGGAACAACATCCACGGCCCACCCTCCGCTAGCCACGACCGCATCAGAATGTTCGGGCTCGCATGAAACGGATCCGCCACAAACGGCAGCAGAATCGGAAGCGCCACCAGCGGAGCCAGCAGATTCCGAATCCCCACATACGCCAGCATCGGATTCTGACCATTCGCAATCAGCAGACCCGCCGGCCAACGCACACCCCTCGCGTCCAGCCACATCGTCCACCACGCCACCGTCAGAATCCCCAGCCCCAGGCTCACGCAGTACCAACTCAGCGTGCTAGGCGGACCCTTCTTGATCCCACCCTCGAAAAACGCAAACGTCGTCTCGCCCGCCGGCCCAGGCAGCACCGCCAGCACCAAACCCGCCACCAGCCACACACTCCCCCACCACGTCAGCACCCGCACATGCCGATCCCACAAATCACTCGCCGACTGCACCAACGCCAGAATCCCCGCCAACGGCACCAACACCAGCAACGCCGCATAAGGCGTCGAAATTGTCACAAAACCCAGGTCCGCAAACGTCGTCGCGTAATCCTTCAAACCCACAAACACCCCCACCACCGTGACGAAATACAACAACGACAGCAACAACACCCGCCCCCATCCCCAGCCCGCAATCGTCCGCTCCGGCTCCAACGCCGCCTTCCGACCCCGACTCACAATCACATCCCCAATCACCGTCCCCGCTACCACAATCCAAACAAACTTGAAATACCCAAACGCATAAAGCGGGCTCATGTCCAACACCGACTCAGGCAGCGACCCCGGCAGATAATCATTCACCCACCGAAGATCCAGCCACGCATTCGATATGACAGGAGCGGTCAAAGCCTCGATCCGCTGGCCAAGCCCACCCTCCACATCCGAAGAAAACAGCCGCCACTCCTCACGCATCGAGACATGATGAGCCACAAACGCAAACGGCAACCCCACCAATAGCCGCAGCCAGGGCACGCCCCGCGTCACGTACCAAAGCAGCGACGTCACCAGCGATGACCACGCCAACAACAAAATAATGATGTCCACATTCGGACCGCCCCAGTCCGCCTGCCAGGTAAACGACCGCCCGTCCCGACTGTTTACCCACACCACCAGCGACCACGCCGCCGCAATCCCCAAAAGCCGCAGACTCAGCCGCGCCGAAGCCGACGTCCCCTTCGGTAAGCGCACCAGCACCGCAAACGGAATCACAAACGCCACCAGCGCAATACACCACGTCGAAAACGTCGACGGACTATCTATCACCCCTGGCGTCACCGTATGCACATATAACGCAAACGCCACCAGCACCACAAAACGCCACACACACTGGAACGGATACCCCCACCACGAACCACCCTTCGCACGACGGGCCGCATACGCCAGCGGGATCGCCACACCCATCGCAAACAAAAACAACGGGAACACCCAGTCCACCCACGTAAACGACGGCCACCCCAGATAAAACGTCCCCGGATCCGACACCGCCGGCCAAACCTCACTCGCCGCCGAATCGGCCACCGGACCATCCAACGCAGCATCAAGCGCCGAAACGTCCGTCGCCTCCGCATCCGGCTGCGCATCATGATGCAACTCAGCCGGCAAAAACCACGGGTAGTACCCGTGATACATCCCGTTCCACAAACCACCCGGCACAATCCCCGACAGACACATCCCCAGAATCGCCAGACCCCGCAGCGCATCCACCGCATACGACCGCGCCAGCCCAGGCTTCTCGACCCGGCTGGGCACCGCCTCCGCATGCTCCTCCTCCGAACCCACCGCCACCCCCGCCGTCGATGCCTCCTCCAACGGCTCCGGGTCCTTCAGCAGGTACTCACTCGGCAGCTCCCGCTGAACCTCCTCCTGATAAGTCTCCTCCGGCACCTCTTGCTGAGAAGAGTCACCAGACGGTTCCTCGGACTGCCCAGGCGGCGAAAGCGGATCGTAAGACTCAGGGGCCCGCTCGCCGTCACGCTCTCTGTCACGTGGTTCGTTCATGGCTATCCATCAGGGTACCGGCTTCAAGCCGCAACTGCCTGTCCGCCGCATCCGCCACCCCATGATCGTGGGTGACCAACACGATGGTCTGACCCTCCCCGTGAAGCTTGCGCAGCAGATCGATAATCTCCCGGCTCGTCTGCACATCCAGATTCCCCGTCGGCTCGTCCGCCAGCAGCAACGCCGGCCGATTGATCAGCGCCCGCGCAATCGCCACCCGCTGACGCTCTCCCCCCGACAACCGCTCCACCCGATGATTCAGCCGATCCCCCAGCCCCATCAGCTCCAGCAGACGCGTCGCCTCCCGACGAGCCTCACCCCGCACCCGACCCCACCCAAACGGCCCCGGCTCGATCATCGCCGCCAGCAGCACGTTCTCAATCGCACTCAACTCCGACAAAAGGTGGTAAGCCTGAAACACAAAACCCACATGCCGATTCCGATACCGGTTGATCCCGATCTTCCGAATGTCACGGTCGTCAAACCTGATCTCACCCGCATCCGGCCGATCCAGCCCCCCCAGCAGATGCAGCAGCGTGCTCTTGCCCGAACCCGACCGCCCCAGAATCGTCACCCACTCACCCGCCTCGATCGACACCGCCGCGTCCGCCAGCACCTCCAGCCGACGCGGGCCCGACCGAAACGTCTTCGATAAACCCGTCGCCTCCAGCCTACTCATGACGAAGCGCCTCCACCGGGTCCAGACGCGCTGCCATGATCGCCGGCAACGCAGCCCCGATCACCGAAGACAACACCGCCCCCAACACAATCGCTAGCGCCTCCATCGGATTCACCTGATTCGGGATCCGATCAAAGAAATACGTCTGCGGGTCCCACATCCGCCAACCCGAAAGCCGGTAGATCACATCCTGCAACTCATTCAGGTAGATCACCGTCGACCCACCCAAAGCCAACCCCAGCAGACTACCCACCGCTCCGATCGCCAACCCATACCCCAGAAAAATACTCAGGATCCCCGCCCGCGAACCACCCACCGCCCGAATCACACCAATATCCCGGATGTTCGACAGCACCGTCATATAAAAAGTCACAGCCACCATCACCACCGCCACAATCGAGATGATCACAAACAAAAACGTGACCATCCCCTTCTCGTTCTGTACCGCCGTCAACACTCGCCGATGCACCTGCTCCCAGGTCATCACGTACAGAGGCGTCGCCATCTCCATCTCACGCTGAAACGCCGCCACCTCCGCCCGCACCGCCTCGCTCGTCTCGTCAGGCGAATAACCCTCCGCCGAACGAATCAGCACCTGCGACGCCCGCGACGCAATCACCTCACCCGTCGGCTCCCCCGTCTCCGGGTCCACCCGCTCCGCCTCATCCATCCTCAGCATCGCCTGCACCAGCTCAAACGGCGCATACACCCGGTTCGCATCCACGTCGTACAAACCGCTCTTAAACTCATTCACCACCACCATCCGACGCACCGCCGGATCCAGCAAAGCCCCCGACCGCGTGATCGGCACCACCGTCAGCGTCACCTCACGCTCCAGCGACCGATCCTCAAACACATACGCACCCTCCGGGTCACGCTGGCTGAACGGATTCACCTCGATCCCCATCACCAGCCCCCGAAGCTCCGCCCCATCCTCCGGCTGCCACGCCGCAGGCGGGTCCATCGCCATCCCATACCCCGCCACGTCAAACGCCTCCAGATCCTCCCGCTGACGCTCCACCAGCGCCCGACCCTCCGCCGATAGCTCCCCGAAACTCTCGACATACCGATCAAACGCTTCGAGATAATCCTCCGTCCCCCAGTAAAGCGTTGCCCGAAACCCCAGCACCCGATCCAGCCGCTCCGGGTCCACCCCCTGCACCTGGACCGTCAGCGTCTGACCCCGAAAACGCACCAGCCCATACGCCTCAATCATCGGCGCACCCGCCGCCACCTCCGGCAGCGCCTCGATCCGCTCGATCATCGCGTCGTAATGCGGAAACCCGTTCTGCCCGTAATTCGTGATCACCACATCGCCCGTCAACCGACGTGCCGACTCACCCAGAAGATCCAGAAAACCGCCCATCACCGAGATCACCACGATCACCATCGCCGTGCACAACATCACCGTCAGCGCCGCGAACAGAGGCGGTAACCGCCGCCGCAGATACCGACGAACCATCACGTGCTGATACACCCCACCCCGAAGCGATAACAACAAAAACAACCCCAACGCCGCCACCGGACCACCCCAAAGCAGCCACGCACCCTGCTGCGCCCCAAGCAGAAACACCCCCGCAATCAGCCCGATCAGAATCAGCACCCCCACCGTCAGCAGCATCAGCTTGCCAACCGTCACCACCACATCCGTTACCAACGCACGCACCAACCCGCCAAGCCCCGACGAGCCATCACCACGATCCGCCTTGTCATCGACCGCGTCAGAGTCACTCACGTCAGTTGCCGGCCTCAGTCCCAGCCGCAGAACCCGCAGCCGCCATCGCCTCACCACCCTGAGGACGCATCAGCGGGAACAGAATCACATCCCGGATCGACCGCTGATTCGTCAGCAGCATCACCAGCCGATCAATCCCAACCCCAAGCCCCCCAGCAGGCGGCATCCCCACCCGCAGCGCCTCCAGGAAATCCTCGTCCACATTCCTGAACGTCGACTCCTCATCGTCCAACCCCGAAATCTGCTGACGGAAGTTCGCCTCCTGCACATCCGGATCATTCAACTCCGTATACGCATTCGCCAGCTCCATCCCCGCGATGTAAAGCTCAAACCGCTCCGCGATCTCCGGCAGATCCGCCTTCCGCTTCGTCAACGGACAAAGCGACGCCGGATAGTCCATCACAAACGTCGGCTGGATCAGGTGCTCCTCCACCGTCTCCTCCCACACCTCCGACAGCACCAGGTCATCCGCCTTCCCATCCGGCTCCAGCCCGAGCTGCTTCGCCTTCGCACGAACCAGCTCCATGTTCGTCGCCGGGAAGTCGTGATGCTCCTCAAACAATTCGTGATACGTCGCCCGCCTAAATGGCAACTCGTAACTGATCTCCCGATCACCAAACGGCAGCGTCTCCGCACCGATGATGTCCTTCGCCAGCGTATGAATCAGCGTCTCCGTCAACGCCATCATCGACCGGTAATCCCCATACGCCTGATACAACTCAAGCATCGTGAACTCAGGGTTGTGCCGAGGCGACAAACCTTCATTACGAAAGTTCCGGTTGATCTCAAACACCCGCGGCATCCCACCCACCAGCAAGCGCTTCAGATACAACTCCGGTGCAATCCGCAGATACAGATCCAGATCCAGCGCGTTGTGATGCGTGATGAACGGCCGCGCCGCCGCACCACCCGCGATCGGCTGCATCATCGGCGTCTCAACCTCCAGATACCCATCACCCAGATGAGCAGGGGGGTCCGACAAAAACGTACGCACCCGATTGATGATCCGACTCCGCTTCTGGAACACACCCATCACAGGCGGGTTGTCATACAGATCCACGTACCGCTTCCGGTAACGCTGCTCCGGGTCCGTCAGCCCCTGATACTTGTTAGGCGGCAGCGCCAAACTCTTCGTCGTCACCGCGAACCCGCCCTCAGCATCCTCATGCTGCTTCGTCGCCCAAAGCGTCACCTCCCCCGTCTTCGTCGTCGCCAACGGACCCTCCGCCATCACCAGATCGGCCAGGTCCGTCCCCTTCGCCATCTTGAACGTCTCGGTCCCCACCGCCTTCTTACTCACCGCCACCTGCAGATCACCCGACGCATCACGCAGCAGCATGAAGATCAGGTTCCCCATCACACGATGCTGAATCACCCGACCCGCCACCCGCGCAATCGGACGACGATCGTCATCCGCGTTCGCCTTGTGCGCCTCATCCGCTGCCGGGTCATAACGATCCCGAGCCGTCGCCAGCGGGACCAGCCCATCCACCCGATGACCAAAAGGATCGCGACCAAAATCATCCCGCAACCGTTCCAGCTTCTTCCGCCGGTCGGCCAGAAGTTCAGCGGTCGTCGATTCGGGCTTACCGGAAGCTGGAGGATCTTGGCGTTCTGACATGACCAGATCGTATCAGCCCGCGCATCATCAACCCAAACCACCACGCCTAAAAAAACAGCGGCCGCCTCATCGAGACGGCCGCCGCCAAAGCTTCATCAAAACAAAAGATCAGGATTCGTCAGAATCGCCCTCGGCCGCAGCCGCCGCGGCAGCCGCCGCCTTCGCCTTCTTGCCAGCCGGTGCCGGAATCACACCCGCCACGTTCTTCAGACCGCGACGGCGATCCGGAAGACGACGAGCCTTACCAACACGGTCACGCAGGAAGTAAAGCCGCGAGCGACGGGTATGCCCGTGACGCACAACCTCAATCAGCGACACACGCGGCGAGTGCAGCGGGAACGTACGCTCCACGCCCTCGTTCGCCACAATCCGTCGAACCGTCATGGTCTGCTCAAGGCCCGAGCCCTGCATCTTCAGCACCACACCGCTGAAAACCTGAATACGCTCCTTCGAACCCTCAATGATCCGCACGTGCACGTTCACCGTGTCACCCACAGAAACCTTGGGAAGGTCGGACTTCAGTTGACCGGCTTGAACAGCCTGGATAATCGCGTCGCTCATGGCGTAAACCTCTGGGGCTTCCTCTAAATCAGTCGAGCCGAACAATGTACCGCAGTTTTAATCCATCAACAAACGGGCCACTTTTGAACAAAATCCCCCGTTTTCATCCAAAATCCGGCCAAATCACTCCGCCACGAAGCGTTTCCAGCTTCCCCGACCGAAGCGGGTAAATCCACAAATCTTTGTCATCATTGTCTTTACATTCAAGGCCATAAGACCCACCCCCCTCAAAACCCCTCTCCGCCGCCTCCCCCCGATCCAAGACCCCCGCCGCCCCCGCCTCCCGAGCCGCCTCCACCAGCTCCGCCACCAGCACCGACCGCAGCCCAGAACCCCCGCCAAAAACCACCAGCGGCTCCACCGCCAGCAGCCCCCGCAAACTCGGCTGATCCGCCAGCCCCACCCCGATCAGCCCCCCAAACCCCACCGGCCGCTCCCCGACCACCGCGATTCGCGCATCGATCAGCTCATCCTCCCGGACCAGCCGCTCCAGCCCGGCCCGCAGCGCGTCATCCGCCACCAGCGACAGCAGATCCGGCCAGTCCGCCTCCCGCGGGGCCCGGATCACCACCGGCTCCGAGCTGCCAGCGGCCCCCGCATCCGAGCCGCCCAGCAGATCGGGCCGCCGATCACGGGTCCGTGCCAGAGACTGCTCCCGCCGCCAGGCCGCGATCTTCGCATGATCCCCGGACAGCAGCACCTCCGGCACCTCACGCTCCCGCCAGACCCGCGGCCGGGTATAGGCCGGGCCTTCGAGCAGCCCGGTGTTTTCCTCCGTGAAGCTGTCCTGGCTGGCCGAGTCCTCGTGCCCGAGGGCCCCGGGCAATCGGCGGACGACGGCGTCGATCAGCACCATCGCCGGGAGTTCGCCGCCGGAGAGGACGTAATCGCCCAGGCTGATCTCCTCGACCGGCGACAGCTCCTCGATCACCCGTTCGTCGATCCCCTCGTAGTGCCCGGCGAGGATCAGCAGACGGGGTTCCTGGGCGAGTTCATCCACGAGTTTCTGCGTCAGTGGCCGGCCCTGAGGCGTCATCAGGATCCGCCGGGCCGGCCGCGGGTCCTGGGATTCCGCAGCTTTCACGGCGTCAAAGACCGGCTGGCATTGGATCACCATCCCCGGCCCGCCGCCAAAGGGCGGCTGATCGACCTTCTGGTGCTTGTCGTCGGTGTGATCCCGGATGTTGGTGAGGTGGTAGCTGACCACCGGCTCGCGGACGAGGGAGGGGTCGGCCGGATTGGCGATCGGTTCGGCGGCACGCTTGAGGATGCTCGAACCCAGCACGCTGGCGAACATCTCCGGGAAGAGCGTCAGGATGTCGATGCGCTGGGCCATAGTTATCCCGATTCTCTCAGCGATCCGAGTTTTCGAATCATCACTCGCTGCCATACCTGTCACCGCCAGAATAGAGGGTTGATGCCGGCTGGCAGGTGGGGGGGGGGCGCAAGAAAAAGCCCCGCACAGAAACCGGGGCTCGGGGGGGCGATCGGATGTCAGCTTCCCGACGAGCGGGAAGGTTGGATCAGGCCGACTCGACGGGCTTGCCGGGGGTCGGGTCGATGCCGGCTTTCTTGAGCAGGTTGGCGACCGTCTCGCTGGGCTGGGCGCCGACGCTGAGCCAGTACTTGACCCGCTCTGCCTGGACGGAAAACTGCTTCTCCTCGTCCTTGTTGCAGGGGTCATAGAAGCCAAGCTGCTCGATCTCGCGCCCGTCGCGGCGGGTGCGGATATCCATGGCGTTGAGCCGGTAGAACGGGTGATGCCGTCTGCCGAAGCGTTTCAGTCGAAGTCGAACCACGGGCGTCTCCTTGGGGTCGGTCGAGCCGCGTAGTGTAACCAAACCACGATCACAATCAAAGCCGGTGGGCCCATCTGGCGGGTATCGGCTGTGGAATCAGGCTGTCAGACAGCGGTAAGCTCTTGCCTGGTCGAGACATAGTGGCCGGGTTCGCCGGGGACTTGTTGGAGGGGGGGTCGGTCGAGGAGGGCGTCGCGGGAGAGGAAGGTGACGCCGTCTTCGGTGCGTTCGGCTTCGTCGGGGCTGAGGGAGCGTTGCTCGTCGTCGCCGAGCATGACGATGGGGGAGGGGACGTCGCCTTCGAGCATGATGCGGTTGCGGACCCGGGAGGGGTCGGGGACCGGGGCGGCGGAGAGGAGGGCTCGGGTGTAGGGGTGGAGGGGGTTGCGGTAGAGGGTGTCGCGGTCGGCGATTTCGACGATGCGGCCGAGGTACATGACGGCGACGCGGTTGGCGAAGTGCTCGACGACGGCGAGGTTGTGGGCGATGAAGAGGTAGGAGAGGCCGAACTCTTCCTGGAGGTCGTTGAGCAGGTTGAGGATCTGGGCCTGGATGGAGACGTCGAGGGCGGAGACGGGCTCGTCGCAGACGATGAGCTTGGGCTTGAGGGCGAGGGCCCGGGCGATGCCGATGCGTTGGCGTTGCCCGCCTGAGAATTCGTGGGGGTATCGGCGGCCGTGGTCTGCGGTGAGGCCGACGTGCTTGAGGAGGTCGGCGACGCGGTCGTCGAGCTCGGAGCCGGAGGCGAGGCCGTGGACCTTGATGGGCTCGCCGATGATGCTTGAGACCCGCATGCGTGGGTTCAGGGAGCCGACGGGGTCCTGGAAGATGATCTGCATCTCTCGGCGGAGTCGGAGCATTTCGGCGTTGGAGGCGGCGAAGACGTCCTGGCCCTGGTAGATGACCTGGCCTGAGGTGGCGGGGATGAGCCGGAGGATGGAGCGGCCGACGGTGGATTTGCCGCAGCCTGATTCGCCGACGAGGCCGAGGGTTTCGCCCTGGGCGAGGTCGAAGGAGACGCCATCGACGGCGCGGACGTGTCCGACGGTTTTTTTGAGGAGTCCTCGTTTGACGGGGAAGTGGGTTTTGAGGTCTCGGACGCTGAGGAGGGGGGTGGGGGCGTCCGTGTGGTTATGGCCGTTGGTTTCGGTCATGTGGGGGATGATAACGGGTGGGGTGTGGGGGCGTCGAGGGTTGGGGCTGGGTTGGTCTCTGGGTTGCTTGGTTGAGGGTGGTCGAGCACGCGGGAGTTTTTTGGTTCTGTGGTTGTTGGTGGTCGTGTCACGGCCGGGTTAGGGGTGGGGTGGGCGACCGGGGCCGCGTCGCGGCCCGGCTCAGGAGCGTGCATTCAGTGGTGGTCTAGCTGGGGCTCTTTGGGTCGAGGCGGTTTACTCGTCTTCGGGGATTTCGAGGAAGACGAAGATGGGTTCGTCGAGGTTTCTGGGGGTGACGACGCGTAGGCGGATGATGTCGCCTGGGTTGAGGTCCTGGAGGGCCTGGTCGAGGGAGTCCATGTCGCTGACGGGCTGGCCCTGCATCTCGGTGATGATGAAGCCGGGCTGGATGCCCTCGACGGCGGCAGCAGAGCCGGGTCGGACCTCTTCGATGGTGAGGCCTTCGATGGTCTCTTCGGGGTTGACGCCCTGGAAGATATCGAGGCCTTCGATGCCGACGCGTTCGAGGAGTTCGATGCTGGCCGGCATGTTGGGGGTTTCGGGGTCGGGCATGCGTCGGTTGGCGAGCTGCGGGCTGTCGGGGAGTTCGCCAAGGGTGATGGTGAGTCGTCGGGTGCGATCGACGCGCCAGACGGTGACCTCGACCTCGGTGCCGGGTCCCATGCGGGCGATCCGGAAGCGGAGCTGGTCGGCGGTTTCGACCGGCCGGCCGTTGATTTCGAGGATGATGTCTTCGGCTCGGAGTCCGGCCTCGTCGGCGGGGCTGCCGGGGACGGGCCTTTGGACGAAGACGCCGTCGGTCGAATCGAGGCCGTAGGCTCGGGCCATGCGGTCGTCGACGTCGCGGATCATGACGCCTAAGTAACCCCGGGAGACGCGGCCGGTTTCGAGGAGCTGGTCGACGACTTCGACGATCATTTCGGAGGGGATGGCGAAGCCGAGCCCGTTGCTGCCGCCCGATCGTGAGGCGATGGCGGTGTTCATGCCGACGACCTCGCCGTAGACGTTGGTGAGGGGCCCGCCTGAGTTGCCGCGGTTGATGGCGGCGTCGGTCTGGATGAAGTCTTCGTAGCCGGAATTAAAGCCGCCTCGGCGGTCGCGGAGGATGCCGAGCTGGCGTCCGGTCGCTGAGACGATGCCCTGGCTCATGGAGAAGTCGAAGCCCAGTGGCGAGCCGAAGGCGAAGACGATCTCGCCCTGTCGGAGTTCGCCGGTGTTGATGGCGGCGGGGTGGAGGTAGTCGGAGTCGACTTTGAGGACGGCGATGTCGGTGCGGGGGTCGGTGCCGATGATTTCGGCGTCGACCATCTCGCCGTTGGCGAATTCGAGTCGGACCTGTTCGGCGTTTTCGATGACGTGGTTGTTGGTGATCACGTGTCCCTGGTCGTCGTAGACCCAGCCGGAGCCGGAGCCGATCTGGACGCGTTCGTTGAAGCGTGAGTTATCGTCCTCATTGTTGCGGTTGGGGTTTTGTCGTTCGGATTCGGGGCCGAAGAACCATTCACGCAGATTGGGCTGCTGACCCTGCATGCGTCGGCGGACATCGGCGCGGGCGAAGACGGCGACCTTGACGACGCTTGGCTCGACGACCTGGGAGACGTTGGTGAAGGCCTCGGAGAGCTCGGTGAGGACGCTGGAGCCTACGAGGTTTTCGCGGGCGAGGACGATGCGTTCGGCCTCGTGGGCGTGGACGATCTGGCGGGCGGCGGTGGGGCCGAGGAGCATGACGCTCAGGGCGGCGACGATGAGGACGAGGGAGGGACCGTACCAGCGAAGTTGACCCATCGGGTGGGGCTCCTTGATCGGGTGCGTGGGGTAAAACTTGTTGGAACGATACGCCCGGGTTGGCGGTCTGGTTCGCTCAGGGGCCGTAGGGCCCACCATCTTTGGTGTAATCGCCTGAATTCACGGCGTGGGCCCAGTCCGAGGCGGCCTTCTGGATTTGCGGACCGAGGTTGGCCATGGGTTTAGCGAAGCTGGGTTGTTGGTCGGAGAGGCCGAGCAGGTCTTGCAGGACGACGACGTAGCCGTGGCAGCCGGGTCCGGCTCCGCAGCCGATGACAGGGACGGGTCGTCCGGTGTGGGGCTGGATGGCTTTTTCGACGATGCGGGTGGTGACACTGTCGGGCACGGCCTCGACAAGCAGCGCGACGGCACCGGCCTGGATCATGGCGTGTGCGGTCTGGATCAGGATTTCGGCGACACGATCGTCGCGGCCGGCGACGATGGGTGTGCCGAAGCTGCGGTAGGTCTGAGGCCTGGAGCCGATGTGGGCAACGACGGGGATGCCGGCGCGTGTCATGCGGTCGACGAGGGGTGCGTAGGTTTCGTCGACTTCGAGTTTGACGAGGTCGGCGTCGCCTAGCTTGAGGAAGTCGGCGGCGTTGGCGAGGGCGAGGTCATCTCCGGCCTGGTAGGAGCCGAAGGGCATGTCGGCCATGAGGCAGACGTTGGGGGCTCCGCGTCGGACGGCGCGGGTGATCTCGATCATGAAGGGCATGGAGGCGGGGAGGGTGGAGTCGTGTCCGAGGATGGTTTGTGCGGCGGTGTCGCCGACGAGCATGGCCCGGATCCCGCCCCGGTAGAGCCATCGTGCGGTGGTGGCGTCGTAGCAGGTGAGCATCGGGAAGGTTTGGCCTTCGCGGGCCCATCGGCGGAGGTGTCGGATGGTGGTGCGTTCGTCGGGGGTGGGAGCCATGACTTTGATTGTAGGTGAGTCGGTGAAATCGAGGTTTCTAGTCTTCGGCGCGGACGAACTGGCGGTAGAGGTTGGCGTAGATCCCGCCTTGGGTCAGTAGTTCGTTGTGGCTGCCTTCTTCGACGAGGTTGCCTTGGTCGAGGACGAGGACGCGGTCGGCGTGTCGGATGGTGCTGAGCCGGTGTGCGACGACGAAGCTGGTTCTGCCGGCGATGAGTCTGGCGAGGCTGCGCTGGATGCGGGCTTCGGTGAGGGTGTCGACGGAGGAGGTGGCCTCGTCGAGGATGAGGATGGAGGGGTCGGCGAGCATGGCTCTGGCGAAGCAGACGAGTTGCCGTTGTCCGAGGGAGAGGTTGCCGCCTCGCTCGCCGACATCGGTGTGGAGGCCCTGGGGCAGTGCTTCGAGGAGGTCGAGGCAGTCGAGTTTGCGGACGGCTTCGGTCACCTCCTCGTCGCTGGCGTCCTCCCGGCCGATGCGGATGTTGTCCATCACGGTGCCGGTAAAGAGGAAGTTGTTCTGGAGGACGATGCCGAGGTGTTTGGCGACGGACTCGGTGGTGAGTTTTGGGGTGGGGATGTTGTCGAGTCGGACTTGTCCTGAGGTTGGGAGATAGAACTTGCTGATGAGTTTGATGATGGTGCTTTTGCCGGAGCCGGTTTCTCCGACGAGGGCGATCATCTGCCCGGGCTGGACGGTGAAGTTGATGCCGTGGAGGACGGGGCGTCCTGGTTCGTAAGCGAAGTGGACGTCGTCGAAGGTGACGGCGCCCTTGAGTTGTTTGGCGGGTTGGGCGTCTTCGTCGTCGAGTTTTCCGGGAGGGGTATCGAGGACGCTGAAGACGCGTTCGGCGCCGGCCATGGCGGCGAGGGCGAGGTTGTACTGGCGTCCGATGGCGGTGACGGGTCCGAAGAAGAGGGGGGTCAGGAAGAAGAAGTAGACGACGGCGTCGTAGGCGGCTTCGGGCGTGGGGGGTGCGAGGAATTCGCCTCGGAGGACCTGGAAGGCACCGAGCGCGAGGATCAGGGCGATGAAGAACTGGTTGTTGAGTTCGAGGAGCGGGAGGAAGACGCCTCGGAGTCGGGCTTCGCGGTTGTGGTGGAGGGAGTGGTCCTCGACGAGTTCGGAGAAGAGTTCGGCGTTGACGTCCTGGCGGACGAAGCTCTGGGTTACGCGGATGCCGTTGACGGACTCGGCGAGGGTGGCGGTGACGCGGCTGAAGGATTCCTGGATTTCGCGGTAGATGCCGGAGAGTTTTTTGCGGAAGTACTGGACGATGAACCAGAGGATGGGTGCCATGATGGCGAGGGCGATGAAGAGGCCGATATCGATGGAGGCCATGATGATGGCGGCGACGACCATCTGACCGAGCTGGACGAGGGTGACGAAGAGCACGTCCTGGACGCCTTGGCGCATGGATTCGGCGTCGGAGGTCATCCGGCTGATGATGCGGCCGAGCTTGGTGGTGTCGTAGAAGCGCATGGGGAGCTTCTGGAGGTGGTCGAAGATGTGGTTGCGGAGGTCGTGGACGACGCGTTCGCCGAGTTGGAGGGCGAGGAGCATGCGGTAGCGGAAGACGATGGCGGTGAAGGCGGCGAACGCGGCGAATTCGAGGGATCCCCAGATGATGCCCTGGACGTCTTTGCTCTGGACGGGTCCGAGGAGGACGGCGGAGAGCAGCCAGGCGACGAGGGGGATGGTGAGGGCGCGGACAAGGACAAGGACGAGGAGGGTGTTGCGGAGTTTGGCGTAGGGCTGGGTGTAGGCCCAGAGTCGGCGGATGAGGGTGAGGTCGAGGGGGCGTTGCTGGGCTTCTCGTTCGCGTTCTTTGGCGGCTTTGCGGGTGAGGGCGCGTTCGGCGGTTTCGATGTCGAGTCCGGGGCGGCGTCTCATGCGTCCCCCGATTCTGTGGTTTGGGGTGCGGTGGCGAGGAGTCGTCGGGATTCATCGTCGACGAGTTGGAGGTTGGCGGCTTCGTAGTAGTGTCCGTCCTGGGACATGAGTTCCTGGTGGGTTCCGCATTGGACGATCCGGCCTTTGTCGAGGACGACGACGAGGTCGGCCTGTTTGAGGGTGCTGAGTCGGTGGGCGACGATGAAGGTGGTGCGGCCCTCCATGGCGCGGTGCATGGCGGAGAGGATTTCGTGTTCGGTTTCGGGGTCGATGGCGGAGGTGGGGTCGTCGAGGATGAGGATGGCGGGGTCGAGGAGGACGGCTCTGGCGATGGCGAGTCGTTGGCGTTGCCCGCCTGAGAGGTTGGACCCGGATTCGGCGAGGATGGTTCGGTAGTCGTTGTCGAGTTCGTTGATGAAGGTATCGGCCTGGGCGACCTGGGCGGCGCGGATGATCTGTTCGTTGGTGGCGGTGGGATGACCGAAGGCGATGTTCTCGGCGACGGTGGTGCTGAAGAGGAAGGATTCCTGGAAGACGACGCCTATGGATCGTCGGAGGTGGTCGAGGTCGAGGTCGCGGAGGTCGTGTCCGTCGAGGGTGATCTGTCCGGCGGTGGGGTCGTAGAAGCGTGGGATGAGGCTGAGGAGGGTGCTCTTGCCGGAGCCGGTGGCTCCGACGATGGCGACGGTGGCTCCGGGTTCGGCGATGAGGTTGATCTGGTTCAGGACTGGCTCGGCGTCGGGGCTGTAGCGGTAGGAGACATCTTCGAAGTGGATAAGGCCTTTGGGTCGGGGTAGGGGGGTGGCGTCTGGTTGGGATTGGATGTCGACGGGTTCGTCGAGGACCTCGAAGACGCGTTGTGCGCCGGTGAGTGATTGCTGCATGGCGTTTGCGACCTGGGCGATGTTGCCGACCTGGCCTGAGAACTGTTCGAGGAGTTTGGAGAAGACGACGAGTCCGGCCCCGAAGGCGATTTCGCCCTGGGCGAAGAGGTACCCGCCGAAGCCGAGGAGGACGACGAGGTTGAGTTGTGGGATAAAGCTGATGAGGGGGACGAAGAAGCCGACCTGGGAGAAGATCCATTCTTTTTGTGTGAGGACTTTGTGGTTGGCGTTGCGGAACTTTTCGGTTTCCTGGTTTTGTGTCCAGAAGCCCTTGATGACGTGGACGCCTTGTACGTTTTCGGAGAGGACGGAGACGGTGTTGTCGAAGAGTCGTCGGTTTTCGCGGTAGGCGGGTTTAACGCGTCGGGAGAAGACGCCGGTGATGACCCAGAGTGCGGGCGTGGTGGCGAGGCAGGCGATTGTGAGCCAGACGTGGATCTGGAGCATGTAGACGAGGAAGAAGGTGAGGGTGAGGACCATCAGCATGACTTCGATGAGGACGCCATCGATGAATCTGCGGACGGACTGGACGTCGCCTGTGACGCGGTTGATGATCGAGCCGGAGGGGTGTTTGCTGAAGAACTGGAAGCTGAGTCGCTGGATCTTGTTGTAGACCTCTGACCGGAGGTCGACGATGATCTGCTGGACGAGCAGTGATTTCTGGACCGTGACCAGGTGTTCGAGGATGAAGCGGAGCACGGCGATCACGAAGACGCCTGTGGCCAGGATCAGCATCAGTTGGAGGGTGGTCCAGCCTTCGGGGGGTGACCAGTCGAAGGGCCATTCGGGAGCGGCGTCGAGGACGCCGATGGCGTGGCCCATGGTGTCGAGTCCGAGTCCGACGAGTCCGAGGCCGCTGAGGGTCATGGCGAGGAGCAGGATCTCGAGCAGGATGACGGCGAGCGACCCCAGTTTGTAGCGCCAGGCGAGTCCGAGGAGTCTGCGGATGAGATGGAGATTCCCCGCGGGTTGGTCGGGCTCCGTGCTGGGCGGGTTGTTCGCGGTCATGGGGTAAGGGCGACTTTATCGCTGTTGTGTGGTTCTGGCCACGGATCGGGGCATCTGCGATGGATTAAGCTGGGCGGTCCTGTTCGGGGGGCAAAGGAGTTTGGTTGTGAAGATCTGTGTGTACTGCGCTTCTTCGGCGGATGTTGACCGGTCGTTTCTGGAGCTTGCCCGGGATACGGGTCGTCGGCTGGCGGAGGGGGGTCACGTGCTGGTTTATGGGGGTGGTGGGATCGGGTTGATGGGTGAGGTGGCTCGCGGGGTGCATGACCGGGGCGGGCGGGTGGAGGGTGTGATTCCGGAGTCCATGCGCGTCACCGAAGTCGCCTACGAGGAGGCGGATGAGCTGATCTGGACAGATCACATGCGTCCCCGGAAGGCGGAGATGGAGCGTCGGGCGGATGCGTTTCTGACGTTGCCTGGGGGGCTGGGGACGCTGGAGGAGTTGTCGGAGATTCTGGTGCTTCGGTATCTGGGGTATCACGAGAAGCCGATTGTGCTGCTGAATCACGAGGGTTTTTACACGCCGTTGGTGGACTTTTTTGATCATCTGCTGGAGACGCGTTTCGCGCGGGCTCGGGCGTTGGCTGATCTGGCGGTGGTTGAGACGCTGGATGAGGCGATGTCGGCTTTGGAGCGGGCGTGAATGGGGTTCGGCCGGTTCGGTTTGGGGGTGGTATGATGTGTGGCTCGGGCGGGGGAGCTGCTGTCCTGGCTGGGCGGCGGTCCTTCTTTCGGGTTCCCTCGCCAGTGTGATCCGCACCTTTTATTTGTGAGTCTGTTATGTCGACTGCGGTTGCTCCGAAACAGCGTCTGTTAACTCCCGGTCCTACGGCTGTTCCGCCTGAGGTGCTGGCTGAGATGGCCAAGCCGATCATTCATCACCGGACAAAGGCTTTTCAGGCGATCTTTGCTGAGTTGTCCGAGATGCTGCAGAAGCTTTTCGTGACCTCGGGCCCGGTGTTGTCGATCGCGGGTTCGGGGACGACCTCGTATGAGGCGGCGCAGGTCTCGCTGGTGAAGCCGGGGAGCAAGGCGTTGACGATTGCGGGTGGGAAGTTTGGCGAGCGCTGGCAGGATGTCTACGACACGTATGCCAAGGCACTGTGCGTGGAGCAGGTGCGGATCAATGTGGACTGGGGTCATGCGGTGGACCCGGCGCAGGTTGAGCAGGCGCTGAAGGATCATCCTGAGATTTCGGTGGTGACGCTGGTGCACAGCGAGACGTCGACGGCGACGGTTTCGGATGCGAAGCGGATTGCGGAGGTTGTTCAGAAGACGGATGCGTTGCTGTTGGTTGACGGGATCACGTCGGTGGGGGCGATGCCGGTTGAGCAGGATGCGTGGGGGATTGACGTGTTGGTGACGGGTTCGCAGAAGGCGATGATGTTGCCGCCCGGGTTGGGTTTTGTGGGCCTGGGCGAGCGGGCGCTGCGGCGGCTGGATGAGGTTCAGCCGGGGCCTTATTACAATCTTGATTTGCGGAAGTGGGTGAAGAGTCATGCGAAGAACGATGTGCCGTTTACGCCTCCGGTGTCTTTGATTCGGGCGCAGAAGGTGGCGTGCGAGATGATTCTGGGCGTGGGGTTGGAGGCGACGCATCGGCGGACGCGGTTGCTGGCGGAGGGGACGCGGGCTGCGTTGAAGGCGATGGGTTTGTCGCTGGTGAGTCACAGTCCTTCGGATTCGGTGACGGGGGCTTACTATCCGTCTGGGGTTGATGATTCTGCCTTGCGTGCGGCGGTGCGTGACAAGCATGGCGTGCATCTGGCGGGTGGGCAGGATGGGCGTGGGGATAAGTGGAAGGGTCGGGTTTTCCGGTTGTCGCATATGGGTTACGTGGATGCGGAGGACACGCGGGTGGCTTTGGGTGCGCTGGAGGCGGAGTTGTCATTGTTGGGGGATGACTTCAAGCCTGAGGCGGGGACGGCGGTGCGGGTGTTTGATGAGGTGGTGGGGTAAGGTCGTTGATTTTACGCAAGTACTATATGGCCTGAGATCTTTCCCATGCTTCTAGTTCAAGGCTTCTGAGAGATGAATCCAATCACACGCTTTTTTTTACCTAAATCTGTCAAGGCGGCAATTGGAATCTTGGATGAATTGGAGTATCAGTTTGACACAGAGGCCTTTCGTATTATTCGTCCCATCGTAGAACAGAGAATCATCAAGAATCAGGGACAGTACAACAAAGTATTGAACGAAGGCACGCCCGTCAGGTTTGTAGTCATGGGCATGTTGGCAGATCTTGCGGCAGACCATGTTGAGAGTGGTCAGTATCACGTCTACAGAGGTGTTTTAGATCCGATGGGCCCCGGTCAGGATTTTCTGAATATATTTGATAAAATCTTGAGAGAAGGCGAGAAGTTGGGCTACAACGATAAAGAAACAGTCGATACTCAGATGGCTGCTATCCGTAAAAACATCAAATCCGTTGGATAGGGTATATCGATTTGAGTTTACGTACGAGAGCTATCCTTAATCATAACTAGCCTCTCTAATTGTTTGGTTCTGTGGGCACGGGGCGTGCCCACAGCCACCCTTGTTTATTGGTTATGAGAAAGCCGGGCCGACACGGCCCGGCTCGCTGATTGCCGTGGGCTGGGGAGGATGTACTAGGCTCGTTAGCCGCGTTGTCCGCCGGCTCGGCCGTTGGTGGGTGCTTCGCCGTCGAAGCAGACTTCGATGGATTGATCGGCGGGGACGCCTTCGACGTGTCCATCGAGGAAGGCGACGTGTCCGACGCCGTTGTTGAGTCCTTCTCCGACTTCGCCGGCTCTGGGGTTGTAGCCGCTGGATGAGTAGCGGCCGGGGCTCTGTGAGCCGTGGAAGGTGGCGAGGGTGTCGACGTTGGGCCACTTGAGGGTTTCTCTGGCGTAGGGGACAAAGGCTCCGTCGTTGATGTAGCCGAAGAAGCCGGCGAGTCGCGGGTGTCGCCAGGGGTTTTCTTCGGTGAAGACGGCCATGCCTGAGGCGTCGGCGACCTGGGAGACGCGGCTGATGGACTCGCCTTCGTAGCCGCCTGTGGCGTCGGGGTTGGAGAGGACGCGGTCCATGTTGAAGTTGTAGGTGTAGCTGAAGTACATTTGTCCGGGGTTGGAGATGTTGGAGCCTTCGATGCCGCCATCGACCATGCGTTCGTAGAAGGGGCAGACGAGGTCGGAGAGGTCGGCGAGGTAGGGGGCGAGGGCGGATCTTTCGATCATGGGGCTGTTGACGGCTCGCTGGCCGAGTTCGTCGCGCGTGAGTTCTTCGCTCCAGTAGCCCGGGAAGACGCCCATTTCCAGGCCTGACTCAGCGGTGGCGTAGGTGAACCTGCCGTAGCGTGGTGTGAAGTCGTTGTTGTCGGTGGTGTAGGCGGCGTAGGCCTGCATCATGCTGCGGCCATTGACCTTACACTTGACTTCGAGGGCGGTGTTTCGGGCGGCTCCGAGGGCGGGGAGGAGGATGCCGATAAGCAGGGCGATGATGCTGATGACGACCAGCAGTTCGATGAGGGTGAAGGCTCGGCGCGGGTGCATGTATGTTCCTTGTGGCTTACAGATATGGGTCTTCCGGCAGGCGAATCTTCTAAAAGATACGGCCTTGAGGCAGGGGATGCCAAGATTTATGAGGTTGGCTGGCGTTTTCGTTTTCAGACGGCAATGTCTTCATTCCAGAGATCGGGTTGTTCGGCGATGAAGGTTTTCATGAGTTGGATGCAGCGGGGGTCGTGGAGGTGGATGAGTTCGACGCCTTTCCAGCGCATGAGTTCTTCGGCGCCGGTGAAGGTGTCGTTTTCGCCGATGACGACTCTGGGGATTTTGAAGAGGAGGGTGGTTCCGGTGCACATGATGCAGGGGCTCAGGGTTGAGACGAGGGTGAGTTGTTTCCAGTCGGTTCGTCGTCCGGCGTTGCGGATGCAGACGACTTCGGCGTGGGCGGTGGGGTCGTTGTCCTGGACGCGGCGGTTGTGTCCGCGGGCGATGATCTGGCCTTGGGCGTCGACTAGGACGGATCCGATGGGGATGCCGCCCTGGTCGCGGCCGGTTTCGGCTTCGGCGATGGCGTGGTCGAGCCATTGGGCGTAGGGGGCGGTCATGGTTGGTGATCCTGTGGGGTGGTTGTGAATCTCTATGCTAGTGGGATGGTCGGTCTTGGGATTCTGCTGGTTGTGGGCCTGCTGGTGCTGTGGGGTGCGACCTCGGGCTTTTTGTATTGGCGGCTGCGTCACCCGCCTCGGGTGCGTCGAGCGTGGGCGGTGGGTCGTGGTCATCCGGCCGAGCCTGCGGATCTGGGTTTGGCGGGGGAGGAGGTGGTGTTTCGGTACGAGCGGGGGACGGAGACGCCTGGGTGGGTGATCCGGGGTGATTGTCCGGAGCGGCCGGTGGTGGTTATGAGTCACGGGTTTGGGGATGGTCGGCTGCGGATGTTGCAGTTGGCGACATTTGTGGCTCGTCATGCTTCGGCGGTGGTGGTGTATGACGTTTCGGCGCACGGGGACTCGACGGATCGGAAGCTGACGTTTGCGATGCGTGAGCCTTTTGATCTGGTGGAGATCGTGGATCAGCTGCCAGAGGGTTTGCGGGATCGAGGGGTGGTGCTTTACGGGTGTTCGATGGGTGCGGTGATTAGTGTGCGGGCGGCGGTGCTGCCGGCGATGAAGGACCGGGTGCGGGGTGTGATTCTGGATGGTTCGTATCGGCTGTGGTGGGAGCCGATCGATGGGATCGTGAGGCATATTGGGTGTCCGGAGAAGCCGATCGTGGGGTTGGTGCGGTGGTTGCAGCCTTGGATCTGGCCGGTCGTGGATGACATCGATACAGCGCGGGATGTGGGGAAGCTGGATTTGCCTGTGCTGGTGCTGCATGGGGATGAGGATCCGGTGTGTCCTGTGGCATCGGCTCGGGCGATTGCGGCTGCGGCGGCGGATTCGGAGCTGGTGGTGTTTGAGGGCGGGACGCATCTGGATTTGGCCGGGGTGGATGGGGCTCGATACGATGCGGCGGTGGAGCGTTTTATGACTGCTTTTGAGGAGACTGCCGTTGTCGCTGGCCTCGCTGATTGACCATACGAATCTGACGCCTGAAGCCGAACCCGAAGCGATTGATCGTTTGATCAATGAGACTTTGGAGCATGGTTTTGCTTCGGCGTGTGTGTCGGGTCGTTATGTGGCTCGGGTGGCGGAGCGGCTGGCGGGGAGTTCGTCGCTGACGTGTTCGGTGGTGAATTTTCCGAGTGGGTTGTGCAAGATCGGGGCGGCGGCGATTGAGGCGACGATTGCGGCGAAGGACGGGGCGGATGAGATCGACATCGTGGCGTATCTGCCTGATCTGATGAAGGCGGATGCGGAGGCGGCGCGGGCGGAGTTTGCGGAGGTGATCGCAGCGGCGCGGGCGGTGCGGTCGTCGGTGGTGGTGAAGGTGATTGTGGAGTCGGCGTATCTGATGAAGGATGCGGATGAGGCCCTGGCGGAGAAGCGGATCGCGGCGGCGTGTCTGGCGTGCCGGGAGTCGGGGGCGGACTTTATTAAGACGTCGACGGGCAAGCATCCGGCGGGGGGTGCGAGTGTGGAGGCGCTTCGGCTGATGAAGAAACATGGGGGGACGCTGAAGATCAAGGCGGCGGGTGGGATTCGGACGTATGAGGATGCGCAGCGGATGCTGGAGGCGGGTGCGGATCGGCTGGGTTGTTCGGCGTCGGTGGCGATTCTGGGTCAGGCGGAAGCGGCGGCGAAGTCGTGAGTGGGGTGATGCGTCTGGATGGTGTGGAAGTGGGTGCGGGTCGGCCGTTGACGGTGATCTCCGGGCCGTGCATGGCTGAGAGTCTTGAGCTTTGTATGGCGGTGGGGCGGGCGATGAAGGCTCGGTGCGAGGAGCTCGGGCTTTCGTATGTGTTCAAGGCGTCGTTTGACAAGGCGAATCGGTCTTCGATTCATACGCCTCGGGGGCCAGGGTTGGAAAAGGGGCTGGAGATGCTGGCGGCGGCGCGGGCGGAGCTGGGGGTGCCGGTGACGACGGACATTCACGAGCCGGGTCAGGCGGAGGCGGTGGCGGGCGTGGTGGATCTGCTGCAGATTCCGGCGTTTTTGTGTCGACAGACGGATTTGCTGGTGGCGGCGGCGGGGACGGGGAAGGCGGTGAATGCGAAGAAGGGTCAGTTCATGTCGCCTGGCGAGATGGTGAATGTGGTGACGAAGCTGAAGGAGTCGGGGGCGGGTGAGGACAAAATCCTGTTGACGGAGCGGGGGACGTTTTTTGGGTATCACCGGTTGGTGAATGACATCGCGGGGTTTGCGGATTTGATGGAGCTGGGGGTGCCGGTGTGTTTTGATGCGACGCATTCGACGCAGCAGCCTGGGGGTCAGGGTCAGGCGTCGGGCGGGCGGCCGGAGCGGGCGGCGACGTTGGCGAAGGCAGCGGTGGCGGCGGGTGCGGATGCGGTGTTTATTGAGGCGCATCCTGAGCCTTCGGCGGCGATGTCGGATGGGTCATCGATGCTGACGGTGGAGGCTGCGGTGGCGCTTTTGGGGGTGCTCAAGCGGGTTCGTGAGGCGGTGGCGGGGGATTAGGGCGAACCTGTGGGGGCGGGGTGGCATACCATGGAGAGAGGAGTCCGTGGGTATGTCGCGAGTCGGTCGCTTACTGGCAAGAGCTCAACGTCGTGCAGTGGTGGTGGAGGCGTTGGTGCGTCTGGGTTTTTTGCTGGGGGCGGCGGTGTTGGTGGGGTTGGGGTTGTTGTTGCTGGAGCGTCGAGCGGGTTATGTGATCGAGCCGTGGTTGTACGGGGTGATGCCTGGGTTGGCGTTGGTGGCGGCGGTGGTGTGGGCGTGGGCGGTTCGTCCGTCGGGGGCGCGGCTGGCGGCGGTGCTGGATGATCGGTTGGGTTTGCGGGATCGGTTGTCGACGGCGTTGTATGTGTCGGCGGGTGTGGAGGGGGAGACGGATTTTGGTCGGCGGGTATTAGCGGAGGCGGAGGAGGCTTCGGGTGGGCGGCCGGTGTCGGGGGCGATCCCGCTACGGTTTGGGTGGGGGTGGCGGCTGGTGGGTGTGGGGCTGGTGGTGTTCGCGGCGGGTTGGTGGCTGATCCCTGCGGTGGAGGTGGAAGCTGATGATTCGCTGGGGGGTGTGGCTGGGGTGGAGCCGGAGCAGACGGAGGCGGAGCGGGCGGCGGAGGAGGAGGCGGTGCGGCTGTTGCGTGAGCTGCGGGAGGAGGAGCGGGATCTGGCGGATGCGGCGGCGCGGGAGGAGATGTTGGCTCGGATGGCGGAGTTGGCGGAGGCGGGGACGGCGCGGCCTGAGCTTCGGGATGAGGCGGAGGCGGTGGTTTCGGAGCTGGAGCAGGATCTGGCGGCGGCGCAGGAGCAGTCGGTGGAGCAGGCGGAGTCGCTGGCGAACGATCTGTCGCGGCTCGATCTGCCGGAGCCGGGTCGGGCGCAGGAGTTGACGGAGGCGCTTCGTCGGGGGGATTTTGATTCGGCGGTGGAGGCGCTTCGTGAGATGGAGGAGCAGCTGGCGAGCGAGGAGATGACGGACGCGGAGCGTCAGGCCTTGGCCGAGCAGTTTGATGATCTGGCGGAGCAGCTGCAGGAGATATCAGATCAGCAGCAGGAGCGGTCGGAGGTGGCCGAGTCGGAGCTAGAGCAGATGCTGCAGGAGGCGGGGATGTCGGAGGAGCAGATTCAGGAATTGCGGGATCAGAACTTCGATCCCGAGGCGATGCGGGAGATGGCGGTGGACGAGCTGGCCCGGCAGATGCGTCGGGAGGGCGAGTCGATGGAGGAGGCGCGGGAGCGGGCGGAACAGATGGCGGAGCAGATGGCTCAGGCTGCGCAGGAGGCGATGGAGCAGTCGGAGCAGCAGGGGCAGAACAGTGAGAGCACCGAGGGGTTGTCTCAGGCGCTGGAGCGTTTGAGTCGTGCGATCGAGCAGGGGCAGGGCGAGGGTGGTGCGGCGGCGGGTGCGCAGGAGCGGATGCGTCAGATGGGTGGGGCGCAGCGGAGCGCGGAGGAGTTGGCGGAGGGTCGGCAGCGGGCGCTGGAGGCGCTGGATCGGATGGCGTCGGCAGAGGGCGGTCAGGAGGGTGGTCGGGAAGGTGAGGGGATGGGCGAGGGTGGCGAAGGGGGCATGGGGGGTCGGGAGGGTGGGTATGGCGAGGGGAATGAGGTGTTGGGAGATACGCCGACGGAGGTGACGGGGTACACGCCTGAGACGACGGATGATCTGCGGGAGAGTCAGCCGGGTCGGGTGATTACGTCGTGGGGTCCGAATGGGGGTCCGACGGAGGCGACGTCGCGGATGCGTTTTGACCAGACGGTCCAGGAGGCTCGGGATTCGGCGGAGCGAGCGGTGTCGGAGGATCGTGTTCCGCGTCGGTATCACCGGGCGATTCAGCGTTATTTCGAGCAGTTGCCGGAGGCGGGTGGTGGTGGTGCGGGTTCTTCGGGTGAGGGATCTGAAGCGCCTTGAGTTTCGACCACCCCGAGCGTCTGTTGCTGTTGTTGTTGGCGTTGCCGATTGTATGGCTGGGTCTGGTGGGGATGACGGGGTTTGATCCCGTGCGGCGGTGGGTGTCGATCGGTTTGCGGCTGGTGGTGCTGGTGTTGCTGGTAGGGGCGTTGTCGGGGATGCGGTCGGTTTGGGGTGAGGACACGCTGACGGTGGTGGCGGTGGTGGATCAATCGGAATCGGTGCGGACGTTTGCGGCGCGGGCGTCGGACGATGGTTCGGGGCCGGTGACGTATGAGGGCTGGGTGGTGGAGGCGCTGAGTCGGTTGTCGGGGGATCGTCGGACGGATGATCGTTTGGCGGTGGTGGCGTTTGACCGTCGGCCGACGGTGCGGCGGATTCCTGCGGCGGTGCGTCCGGTGGATGCGGATGTGTTTTCGGTGACGGAGTCGGGGAGTGATCTGGCGGCGGCGCTGCGTTCGGCGGTGGCGTTGTTTCCGGCTGACAGTGGTCGTCGGATTGTGCTGGTGAGTGATGGGAATCACACGGCGGATGCGGGTCTGGATGCGGTGACGTCTTCGGCGGCGGTGCTGGCGGCGGCGCGGGAGGCGCGGGGGCTTGGGATTCCGATTGATGTGCTGCCGGTGCGGTATCGGGTGGACGATGAGGTTCGGGTGGATGCGGTGGTCACGCCTGCTGAGGCTCGGCGGGGTCAGACGGTGCCGGTGCGTGTGGTGCTGCGGGCGACGCGGCCGTCGGCGGGTGAGATCGTGCTGCGTCAGGCGGGCCGGAGTCTGGATCTGAATGGTGCGGCGGAGGGGGTGGGGCTGGCGGTTCGTCGTGAGCAGTGGACGACGGAGACGTCGGTCGCGGAGGGTGTGGATGAGGCGGCGCGATTTTTGTTGGTGCGTCAGGTGGATGTGCCGTTGGAGGATGTGGGGGCGGCGCGGTTCGAGGCGGTGTTTGAGCCGGAGTCGGGTCGGGACACGGTGGTGACGAACAATCGTGCGGAAGCGGTGACGCTGGTGCAGGGTCAGGGGCGGATTCTGATTGTGGATCGGGTGGGTTTGCCTTACGGGCTGATTCTGCCTGAGGCGTTGGCGGAGCATGGGATCGAGACGGAGGTGATTCCGCCTCGAGCGATGCCGTCGCGGCTGGATGATATTCAGCGTTTTGACGCGGTGGTGCTTCAAGATGTGCCGGCGAGTGATGTGAGTGTTGCGCAGCAGCAGACCTTGGCGCGGTATGTGCACGACACGGGTGGGGGTCTGATCATGATCGGTGGGCCGAACAGTTTTGGCGCGGGTGGTTGGACGCATTCGATTCTGGACCGGAACATTTTGCCGGTGCGTTGTGAGATTCCCTCGCAGACGGTGCTGCCGACGGGTGCGCTGGTGATTGTGATTGACCGGTCGGGGTCGATGGGCAGTCAGGTGGGGAACACGGGGTACACGCAGCAGGAGTTGGCGAACGAGGCGTCGGTGCTGGCGATCTCGACGCTTTACCCGCAGGACATGGTGGGTGTGGTGGCGTTTGACGGCACGGCGACGGCGGTGGTGCCGTTGCAGGTGAATGTGGATTCGGAGGTCACGACGAATCGGGTGCGGAGCATTACGTCGGGTGGGGGGACGAACATCTACAGCGGTTTGGAGCTGGCGTATCGGCAGCTGGCGCCGTTGACGGTGCAGGACACGTCGATCAAGCACGTGATTCTGCTGACGGACGGTCAGTCGACGCCGCCTGTGGGCGGGAGTTATCGCGGGCTGGTGGAGCGGATGTCGGCGGCGGGGATCACGATGTCGACGATCGGTGTGGGGGATGGGCACGATGCGGAGTTGCTGCAGACGCTGGCGGATGCGGGGTCGGGGTCTTACTACCCGGTGGTGGATGCGAATCGGCTGCCGGAGATTTTCATCAAGGAGGCGACGACGATTCGTCGGAACCTGATCAAGGAGGAGCCGTTTGTGCCGGCGGTGGTTTCGGCGTCGTCGCCTGTGATTCGGGGGATGGCTGCGTTTCCGAGGCTTCGTGGGTTGGTGCTGACGGCTCCGCGGCCGGATGCGCGGGTGGTGAATGCTCTGGTGGGCTCGGAGGGTGAGCCGCTTCTGGCGCACTGGCAGGTGGGGTTGGGTCGTTCGGCGGCGTTCACGTCGGATGCGCACAATCGGTGGGCGGTGGACTGGATGACGTGGGAGGGGTATTCGGATTTCTGGGCGCGGATGATCCGGACGATTGCGAGGCCTTCGGCGTCTCGGGAGCTGGAGCTGACGACGGAGCGGCGGGGTGATCGGCTGGTGATTCGGTTGGATGCGGCGTTGTCGGGGGACGGGTCGGGGACGTTCGCGGATTTCCTGGATGCTTATGGGGCGGTGATCGGTCCGGATCAGGAGCCGATGGCGGTGGAGCTTCGTCAGGTCGGGCCGGGGTTGTATGAGGGGGAGACGCGGGCGGAGCAGCAGGGGAGTTACATCGTATCGCTTCGGGTGGATGATCCTGCGGGCGGGTCGCGGCTGGTGGTGGGTGGGGCGACGCGGCCGGCGGGGGCGGAGTTGTCGAGTTTTTCGTCGAACGATGAGTTGTTGGCGCAGGTGGCGGAGATCACGGGTGGTCGTGTGCTGGATGCTTCGGTGGGGGCGGAGCCGAATCTGTTTGCGCGGGATCGATCGTTTTCGATCGACTGGTCTAGGTCGCTTTGGCCTTATCTGCTGCTGGGGTTGCTGCCGGTGTTGTTAATGGATGTGGCGTCGCGGCGGATTGCGTGGAACGGGAGCGAGATGGTGGCGATGGTGCGTGCGGGTTGGCAGCGTCGGCGAGTGGTGTCGGCGGATGCGGCGGAGCGGACGCTTTCGGCGCTGAAGACGAAGCGGATGCGGGGGTCGGTGGTGGAGGAGGCGGAGCGTGCGCCGCAGGTGTCGTCTCGGGTGCAGGCTGAGCCTGCTGAGCGAGCCAGGCCGAAGCCGCGGCCGGTTGCGGAGTCGGTGTCGGGTGGTGGGCGGAGCGAGCGGGCGGCAGGCGGCGGGGATCGTGAGGGGGCGACGGGGCAAGCGGAGGGGTCGGAGGGTGAGGGTTTGACGGGGCGGTTGCTGGCGGCGCGTCGTCGTCAGAAGGGGGACTCATCGTGAAGGCAGAGATTCCTGAAGCAGGGAGTGTGTTATGAGTGAGTCGGCAACGATGGAGCAGGCAGAGCGTTTTCGTGCGGATTATCAGCGTATTCGCGAGCAGGTGACGCGGGTGATTGTGGGTCAGCAGGCGGTGGTGGATGGGGCGCTGACGGCGCTGTTTGTGGGGGGGCATGTGCTGCTGGAGGGTGTGCCGGGGCTGGGTAAGACGTTGCTGGTGCGAACGCTGGCGGAGGCGATGTCGCTGGATTTCTCGCGGATTCAGTTCACGCCTGACCTGATGCCTGCTGACATCACGGGGACGACGATCGTGGTGGAGGGTCGCGATGAGCAGGGCCAGACGGTGCGGGATTTTCAGTTTCGTAAAGGGCCGATCTTCAGCCAGATTGTGTTGGCGGACGAGATCAACCGGGCGACGCCAAAGACGCAGTCGGCGATGCTGGAGGCGATGCAGGAGCGGAGCGTGACGGTGTCGGGCGGGGCCGGCGGGACGTATGCGATGGCCAAGCCGTTCCTGGTGATGGCGACGCAGAACCCTATCGAGCAGGAGGGGACGTACCCGCTTCCTGAGGCGCAGCTGGATCGTTTTCTGTTCAAGCTGGAGGTTGGGTTTGTGAGTCGCGGGGAGTTGCACGAGATCATCGATCGGACGACGGGATCGGAGGAGGCGAAGGTGGAGCCGGTGTTGGATGGGGAGACAATTCTGGCTCATCAGCGGTTGGTGCGGAGCGTGATCGCGGCGCCGACGGTGCGGGATTATGCGGTGCGTGCGGTGCTGGCGACGCATCCGACGAGTGAGGTGGCGACGAAGATGGTGAAGCAGTTTGTGCGGTTTGGGGCTTCGCCCCGGGCTGCTCAGTCGCTGATTCTGGCGGGCAAGGCGCGGGCGCTTTTGGAGGGTCGGGTGCATGTGGCGGTCGAAGATATTCGTGGGGCCTTGGGGGATGCGCTTCGGCATCGTGTGCTGATGAACTTCGAGGGGACGGCGGAGGGGATCACGCCTGATCTCGTGATTCAGGATCTGGTGAATGAGCTGCCGGCTGAGGCGGCGGGTGTTCCGGGTGTGGCGTGAGCGAGCGAGGTGATTGATGGCGGTAACGTCTGAACTGCTGCCGGCTGAGTTGATGGCGCGACTGGATCGCCTGGATGTGCGGTCGCGGAAGCTATTGCGTGGTGGGCTGCCGGGCGAGCGGCGGTCGAAGCGTCGTGGTCAGTCGGTGGAGTTTGCGGACTATCGGCCTTACGTGGTGGGGGATGACCTGCGGTTTATCGACTGGAATCTGTACGCGCGGCTCGATCGGTTGTTTCTGCGGATCTTCATGGAGGAGGAGGATCTGTCGGTGACGGTGGTGATTGATCAGTCGATGTCGATGCGGTTTGGGGAGCCGTCGAAGTTGTTGTTTGCGGCGCGGGCGGCGGCGGCGCTTGGGTATGTGACGCTGACGCATCAGAATCGGTTGAGTGTGCTGGCGTTTGATGGTCCGGGGAGTCGGGCTGGGGATCCCGGGTCGATTCAGCGGCTGACGGGTTTGCGTGGGCATCGGGATTTGCCGCGGCTGCTGGAGATGCTGGAGCCGATGGCGGGGATGGGTTCGGAGATTGAGGGTGAGGTGGAGTCGGTGGATGCTGCGGGGTCGCTTCGGCTGATTGGGGCGACGCATCGGACGCCCGGGATTTTGATTCTGATTTCGGACATGCTGCATAAGGGTGATGCGGCGGAGGGGCTGAGGTATCTGATGCACCCGCGATGGGATGCGATGCTGATTCACGTGCTGAGTCCGGAGGAGTTGTCACCAAGTGCGCACGGGATTACGGGTGATCTGCGGCTTCGGGATGCTGAGGATGGGATGGAGGCGGAGGTGTCGGTGTCGCCTGGGTTGTTGAAGCGTTATCAGCTGCGGCTGGAGGCGTTTCGGGAGTCGGTGCGGGAGGGTTGTTTGAATCGGGACATGGCTTATCTGTTTGCGGACAGCAGTGCGTCGGTGGATCGGACGATTCTGGATCCGCTTCGGCGGCAGCGGGTGCTGAGTTAGGAAGGAGCTGGTGATGACATTTCTGGCTCCGTTGGTGGCGGGGATCGCGGCGGCGGTGGCGATTCCTGCGTTGCTGGTGCTTTATTTTTTGAAGCTGCGTCGTCAGCGTCGGGATGTGGCTTCGACGCTTTTGTGGCAGAAGGCGATTCAGGATTTTGAGGTGAACTCGCCGTTTCAGCGGCTGCGGGGGTCGTGGTTGTTGCTGCTGCAGTTGTTGTTGCTGGTTGTTTTGTTGTTGGCGTTGTCGCGGCCGGTGATTGATGCGCTGTCGATCGAGACGGGTCGGGCGGTGATTCTGATTGACGCTTCTGCGTCGATGGGGGCTCGGAGTGCTTCGGGGCAGACGCGGCTGGAACGGGCTCAGGCGGTGGCTGAGGATCTGGTGGAGCGACTGGATGTGGAGGAGGGCGGCGGGCGCGCGATGGTGGTTCGGTATGCGATGCGGCCGACGGTGTTGCAGACGATGACGGGGGACAAGGGGTTGTTGCGGGCGGCGATTGCTGGGGTGTCGGGGAGTGATGAGCCGACGCGGCTGCTGCCGGCGCTACGGCTGGTGCAGCCGATGGCGGAGCAAGCGGCAGCGGCTGAGACGGCGATGACGGTGTATGTGGTGAGTGATGGGGGATCGGATCAGGCGGAGGTGGTGGATCGGCTGGATCTGCATGGGGCGGAGGTGGTGTTCGTGCCGGTGGATCCGGAGGCGATGGATGAGGCGGAGAACGTAGCGATCACGGCGTTCTCGGGGCGGCGGGATCCTGAGTCGCCTGAGCGGGTGGCGTTGTTTGCGCAGGTGACGAATTTCGGGGCCGAGGCTCGGAGCGTGACGGTTCGTTTTCGGGTGGATGGCGAGGTTCGTCGGACGCAGGAGGTGTCGCTGGCTGGTGCTGGTGTGGGGGCTGTGGGGCGGGAGGCGATGGGTCTGAGTCTGGAGCTGCCTGAGGTGGCGCTGGTGAGCGTGGAGCATGATGGGGTGGATGCGCTGGTGGCGGATGATCGGGCGCATCTGGTGGTGGCGGCTTCGCGGACGACGTCGGTGCTGCTGGTTTCGGAGGGGAACCGGTTGATGGAGCACGCGCTCGAGGCGGCGGGGATCGAGCGGGTGACGGTGGGGGATCTGTCGGTGCTGGACACGCCTGGGGCGTTGGCGGCGGATGTGTGGATTTTTGATCGGTTGGAGCCGGTGGGGATTCCGCAGCGGCCGAGCCTGTCGTTTGGGGTGGTGCCGGGGATTGCGGGGTTGGAACTGGTGGAGCGGGGTGAGGGGGAGGCGCTCACGACGCGGCTGCTGGACTGGCGGCGTGGGCATCCGCTGCTGCGTCATGTGTCGTTTGATGACCTGCTGTTGCGGGATGCGGGTCGGCTGGTGTTGCCGCAGGGGGCTCGGGTGCTGGCGACGTCGGCTTCGGGTCCGTTGATGGCGGAGGTGCGGGTGGGGACGCAGCGGCATGTGGTGGCGGCTTTTGATCCGCTGCGGAGTAACTGGCCTGTGATGGTTGGGTTCCCGGTGTTCTTTGATAATGCGCTGCGTTATCTGGGGGCCGGGGGTGAGGGTGAGACGGGGGTGCTGTCGGTGTCGGCGGGAGAGGCGTGGTCGATCCCGCGGCCGGGCGGGGGTGCGGCGGTGGATGTGGTTTACGAGGGGCCGGAGCGGGTGGTGGCCGCGTATGAGGGTGGGTCGCTGGTGTTCCCGCCTCTGGAACGTGTGGGGTTGTATCGGGCGGCGGGTGACGTGGAACCGTTGTACGGGGTGGTGGCGGTGAATCTGCTGGATCCGGCGGAGAGTGATCTGCGGCGGGTGGCGGCGGATGGTGGTGGTGCGTCGGGGGGTGGCGGGGGTGTCGTGGAGGTGACGGTGCCGACGGAGTTGTGGGGTTATCTGGCGGTGGCGGGGTTGGTGTTGTTGATGGGTGAGTGGGTGTTTTACACGTTGAGGACGCGGGTTTAGGAGGTGGGGTTTTGGCGTGGCACCCGGCTTGGGCTAGTTGGGAGTTGGAAACACAGCCGCGGTGACACACCGCGGCTCGAATGCAGTTGGTTGTTGGTTACTTGGATTTGTTGTTTTTGGTGCCAATGAGTTCGAGGCAGATGCGTTCGATTTTGTAGCCGGTTTTTTGTTGGATGCGTTGGAGGGTTTGTTGGGGGATGGCGTCCATGAGTTCGCGGCCGAGGTCGTGGGGAAGGTCGGCGAACTCGCCTGTGGTCTGGTCGCGGAGGTGGGGGTGGCAGTGGCAGTCGGCGTCGTAGCGAGCGGGGCCTTTGCCGGTGTGTCCGGAGAGTTTGCGGGCGAGGCCGGCGTCGCAGAGGGTTTCGAGGGAGTTGTAGATGGTGGCGAGGCTGACGTTGAGCTGGGGGTGTTGGCAGAGGACGATCTGGTAGAGCTGTTCGGCGGTGGGGTGTTGTTTGCTCTGTTCGAGGCAGGCGTAGATGGCGGCGCGCTGCTCGGTGCAGCGGATGCCGTGGGCGGCGAGTTTGGTTTTGGCGTGGTCGTTCATGCGGTTGTGTCGGATCGGTTGGAGCCGGGCGGGTTGGGTGATCCGTGGTCAGTTTAGGCGTGGTGGCGTGAGAGTGAAGCCGAGGGTGCGAGGTTTCGTACACTGCGGGTATGGGCCAGAAAAGCAGCCAGTCGAGATCGCGGTCTTCTCAGTCGGCGAAGAGGTCGAAAGAGGGTTCGGGGCTGTCTTATGCGGGTTCGGGGGTGGATATTGAGGCGGGTGATCTGGCGGTGCAGCGGATCATGGGGCATCTGCGTAAAACGCATACCCAGCGGGTGCTTGGGAATGATGGGGGTTTCGCGGGGCTGTTCCGGCTGGATTACAACGAGCGGCTGTTTCAGCGGAATTACAGGGACCCGGTGCTGGTGGCGGCGACGGATGGGGTGGGGACGAAGGTGCTGCTGGCGATCGAGATGGGTGAGCATCGGACGGTGGGTCAGGACCTCGTGGCGATGAGCGTGAACGACATGGCGGTTCAGGGGGCGGAGCCGCTTTTCTTTTTGGATTACATGGCGGTGAACAAAGTGGACCCGGTGCTGGTGGAGCAGGTGGTGTCGGGGGTGGCGGAAGCGTGTCGGGCGTGCGGGGCGGCTTTGCTTGGGGGTGAGACGGCGGAGATGCCGGACCTGTATGAGGCGGGGCATTACGACCTGGCGGGGTTTGCGGTGGGTGTGATGGAGTTGAAGCGGGCGGTGGACCCGGTGCGGGTGGAGCAGGGGGATGTGGTGCTGGGGCTTGGGAGTTCGGGGGTGCACAGCAACGGGTATTCGCTGGTGCGTGCGATCATCAAGAGGAAGCGGCTGAAGCTGGATCGGGTGTATGGCGAGTTGGGATCGGAGCGGACGCTGGGCGAGGTGCTGCTGGAGCCGACGCGGCTGTATGCGTCGCCGGTGACGCGGCTGCTACGGGGTTATGCGGTGAAGAAGCCGGTGTCAGCGATGGCGCATATCACGGGGGGTGGGCTGCCTGGGAATCTGAATCGCGCGCTGCCTAAGCATCTGGATGCGGTGCTGGACGGGAAGTCTTGGGAGGTGCCGTCGGTGTTCGGGGCGTTGCAGGGGTGGGGGGATGTGGCGGAGGAGGAGATGCTGAAGGTGTTCAACATGGGGATCGGGTACACGCTGGTGGTGCGGCCTCACTTTGCGGAGGCGATCGCGGAGCGGCTGCGAAAGCTGGGCGAGCGGGTGTACCGGATCGGGAAGATTGCTCGGGGGACGGGTCGGGTGAAGATCAAGGGGTGAGTCGGGGTGTGTGGGTTGTGTCGGGGGTGTGGTGGAGGGTGTGATGGGGTCTGGGTGTGGTCTGGCGGCCACACTTGACGTAAGTGTTTTTTAAATCATGGTTTAGCATTGCGATCGCGTGTGCTGGGGTGTGGTGATCGGGCGACGGGGCTGTGCAGGTGGCACAGGCGGGGCAGGTGTTATGGGCGGCTTTTTTGATATTAGTCTATTTCTGACAGTAATTTATGGCTTAGTAGCGTGGGTTTTGGGTGGGTTGGGGTTTGTGGCATGGGCTTCGTTGATAGAGGGGTGTGCGTGACGGTCTGGCGTTTGGCCGTTGCTTGGGGCTTGACCCGCCCGGTTATGGAAAAGAGAAAGAAAGAGGTGCCCGATGGATGAGAACACCTTCCAGACCAAGTTGACGGAGCTGATGAGCCAGATTTCTTCGCTGCCTGAGGCGGAGCGTGAGAAGCTCACGCGGCTGGCGGAGCAGACGCAGGGTCGTCACGCGCGGTTGAAGAAGAGCATCGGGCAGTTGCAGGAGTCGCTGGATTATCTGCGGTTGTCGCTGAAGTACATGGTGTTTGATCTTGAGGCGACGCGTCGCGAGAACAGCTACCTGCGTTCGATGATCGAGAATAACGAGGAGCACGATCAGGACTGATCGTTGTTCTGTGTGGGGTGGTGGTGGTCGATTCGGTTTCGGCAGTGATTGGGGTTCATGGTTCTGGTGTGTTATGGGTCACGGCTCAGTGGTTCGTCTGACATGGGGTGCGGTGAGGTCATACAATCCGATAGACAAAGGACTGTTTAACCTCACTGCGCCCTTCCTTTCTGTTTGCCGGCTTTGCCGGTGATCGCGGGTTTGGAGGGGCGGCTTCACGGAGCACATGATTCGATGACAGAGCCGCATTTTTCGTCGACGGGTTTCAATCCGATGGATGTTCTGGGGCAGGTGGCTCGGATGCCTGGAGCGGCTGGGATGTATGACCCGGCGATGCCGGCGTCGCAGCTGTCGGCGCCGTACCAGCGTTATCGCGAGATGACGATTGATGAGTTGCTGCTCGAGAACCGGGTGATCTTTCTGGTAGGTGAGATCAACCATGCTTCGGCGATGGGTGTGATCATGCGCCTGCTGCACCTGCAGAACACGAAGCCGGGGGTGGATATCAATCTGTACATCAACTCGCCTGGCGGGGCGGTGGATGACACGCTGGCGATGATCGACACGATGAATCACATCGATTCGGATGTCGCGACGTACTGCATCGGCAAGGCGATGTCGGGTGGGGCGCTTACTTTGGCGTGTGGAGCGAAGGGCAAGCGGTATTGTCTGCCGCACGCAAAGGTGATGATCCATCAGCCTTATGGGGGGATTTACGGGCAGACCACGGATGTGCAGATTCAGGCGGAAGAGATCCTGAAGACCAAGGATGAGCTGAATCAGTTGCTGGCGGATCAGACGGGTCAGCCGGTGGAGCGGATCCAGGAAGATTCGGAGCGGGACAAGTTCTTCTCGGCGGAAGAGGCGAAGGCTTACGGGCTGGTGGATGAGGTGCTGACGCGGCCGTCGCCAAGCGAGAAATCTGCGAGCTGATTTTGAAGGATGAGCGTGCGAGTGCGTCGTCCGGTGGTGAGGTGTCATCGCCGGGGCGGTGGCGGCGTGGTTGGGTTGGGAGTTTTAGGTGTGCGTTTCGGGGGGTGGGTGATCTGATTGCGAGTCAGCGGCATGCGCGGGTGCATCTGCTGGCGTCGGTTCTGGTGGTAGTGTTGGGTGGGGTGGTGGGGCTTGATCGGTGGTCGTGGGTGGCGGTGGTGTTGGCGATGGGGTTGGTGTGGATGGCGGAGGCGCTGAACACGGCGGTGGAGGTGTTGGCGGATGTGGTGACGCTGGAGGAGCATCCTGGGATTCGGCGGGCGAAGGATCTGGCGGCGGGTGGGGTGTTGCTGGCTTCGGTGGCTGCGGGGGTGGTCGGGGTGGTTGTGTTTGGTGGGGTGTTGTTGTTTTGAATGATGGTTGTTTGTGATGGGCACACGCTGGTCTAACTGGCGTCGGGACAAGGTGTGGCACCCGGGAGATGGCTCAGGCGGTTTCGATGGGTTTGGGTTGGTTTTTAAGGACGCGGGAGCCGATGTCTTTGCGGTAGTGGGCGCCTTCGAACTTGATTTTGGCGCAGGCTTCGTTGGCTTTCTGCTGGGCTTCTTCGAGGGTGTTGCCCATGGCGCAGACGCTCAGGACGCGACCGCCATCGGTGACGAGTTGTCCGTCTTTGAGGGTGGTTCCGGCCTGGAAGACGCGGACGTCGGGGTCCTGCTCGGCGTCTTCGATGCCGGTGATGGGGATGCCTTTGCGGTAGCTGCCGGGGTATCCGCCTGAGGCCATGACGACGGAGGTGCAGCAGCGTTTGTCCCAGTTGATCTGGACTTTGTCGAGGGTGGCGTCGCAGGTGGCTTCGATGATGTCGAGGAGGTCGCCTTGGAGGCGCATCATGAGGGGCTGGGTTTCGGGGTCGCCGAAGCGGCAGTTGAACTCGAGGACTTTGGGGCCGCCGGCGGTGAGCATGAGTCCTGCGTAGAGGACGCCTCGGTAGTCGATGTCGCTTCGTCGGAGGGCGTCGACGATGGGGACGAGGACTTCGGCTTCGATGGTGGTCATGGTGGCGTCGTCGATGATAGGTGTGGGGGTGTAGGCGCCCATGCCGCCGGTGTTGGGTCCTTTGTCGCCTTCCTTGACTTGCTTGTGGTCCTGGGCGGGTTCGAGGACGTAGATGTTCTGTCCGTCGACGAGGGCGAGGAGAGAGACTTCCTGTCCGACGAGTCGTTCTTCGACGATGACGGAGGCTCCTGCGTCGCCGAAGGCTTTGTCCTTCATGATGAGGTTGACGGCTTCCATGGCCTGCTCGTTGTTGTCGCAGACGATGACGCCTTTGCCTTTGGCGAGTCCTGAGGCTTTGACGACGACGGGGAGTTCGCGGGCTTCGCAGTAGGCGAGGGCGGCGGATCGTTCGGTGAAGGTCTTGGCGTCGGCGGTGGGTACGGAGCACGCGCGCATGAGGTCTTTGGCCCAGGCTTTGTCGGCTTCGAGTCTGGCGGCTTCGGCGGAGGGTCCGAAGACGCGTCGGTCTTTGGCGCCTGGGGTTTTGGCGAGTCGGTCGGCGAGTCCGGCGGCGAGTGGGTCTTCGGGGCCGATGACGATGAGGGTGACGTTGTTCTTGCGGCAGAAGTAGTCGATGTCGTCGACGAGTTTGGTGTCGATGCGATCGACGTTGAGTTTGAGGTTTTCGCCGAGGGAGGCGGTTCCGCCGTTGCCGGGTGCGAAGTAGAGTTTTCCGCAGCGTTTGGACTTGGCGAGTTTCCAGCCGAGTGCGTGTTCGCGGCCGCCGGCACCGATGATGAGGACGTTGGTCTTCTGCATGGGTGCAATGTAGCAGGGCTTGGCGGGGCGATTTGGTGGGTGTTAGCGCAAGAAAAAACGGGACGGCCCTAAGGCACATCCCGCTTGGTGGGAGCCTGTTTTGGAGGCGGGTCAGCCGGCCTTGTCCAGTTTGAACTTGGTCACGAGCAGGTTGAGCTGTTCAGCCTTGGAGGCGAGGGTGGTGGCGGCCTGGGCAGCCTGATGGGCGCCCTTGTTGGACTCCTCGGTGATGACCTGGATGGAGGAGATGCTTCGGGCGACCTGTTCGCCGGCGGCGGACTGCTGCTCGGCGGCGGCAGCGATGGACTGGATCATGGAGGCGACCTCGCGGGAGGCGTTGACGATTTTTTCGAGGCTTTCGCCGGCGGCGGTGGCCTGGTTGACGCCTTCGGCGACCTGGGCGGTTCCTCGGCCCATCTTATCGACGGCGGCGGTGGTTTCGGTCTGGATGGCCTCGATGGACTCGCCGATTTCCTCGGTGGCCTTGGTGGTTCGGTCGGCGAGTTTGCGGACCTCATCGGCGACGACGGCGAAGCCGCGGCCGTGTTCGCCGGCTCGCGCGGCTTCGATGGCGGCGTTGAGGGCGAGGAGGTTGGTTTGGTCGGCGATGTCGTTGATGACTTCGATGATGGCGCCGATCTGCTCGCCACGCTTGCCGAGTTCCTGGACGGATTTCGAGGAGTCGGTGACGGCGTCGTTGATGGCCTGCATGCCGTCGACGGTCTGGCGGACGGTGTCTCCGCCTGATTCGGCCATGCGTCCGGAGTCGTCGGCGGCCTTGGAGGCGTCGGCGGACTTGCGGGCGACTTCGATGACTGAGGAGGACATCTCTTCGATGGCGGCGGAGACCTGAGAGACCTGGCTGGTCTGGTCGGTCATGCCGGAAGAGATTTCCTCGGAGGCGGCAGCGATCTGGGTGGCCTCCTGGGTAACGCCTTCTGCGGAGGATCGGACCTCGCCGATGAGTTCGCGGAGCGACTCACTCATGCGGTCGGTCGCACGTCCGAGGGAGGCGAGTTCGTCGGAGCCCCTGGGGTTGAGGGGTTCGGCGGTGAGGTCGCCGGCGGCGACGGCTCGGACGGTACCGAGCAGAGCGCTGATGGTTCCGGTGAACTGCTTGATGAGGATCGTAGCGATGGCCACGGCGAGGAGGATGGCGAAGCCGCTGGTGATGAGCGTCCAGGTCATGGTGGAGGCGGTGGTGGCGTCGTTCTCTGCTTTGAGTTGATCGGTGACGACGGTCAGCTCTTGGATCAACTCCTCACCGGCGGCGGCGATCTGGGGGCCGTAGACGTCGAGCTGGTTGAAGACGAGGTCGTCACTTCTTTCGATGGCCTGGCTCATGGCTTCGAGCCTGTCGCTGTAGAAAGCGAGGCCTGCCATGGTTTCGCGAACCCACTTCTTGCGTGTGGGGTTCTGGATTTCCTGATCGAGGCGTTCCAGGGCGCTGTAGGCCTTGGCGAGGTCCTCGAGCGCAGCCTTTTCATCGCTGATGTCGTGTGACTGGAGGTACTTCATCACATCGATGCGGGCGAGGCTCAGACTGCTGAGCGTTTCCGAAGCCACCATCGCGGCGGCGTGATCGTTGTCCTGCGCGGCGGTTTGCTTGATGGCTGTCAGGAGCTTTGCGAGGCGTGGACCGGTCTGATTCAGCTGGCTTTCGAGGATGCCGTTACGGATGTCGCTGGCGGTGACTGTCTCTACAAAGGCTGCGTCGTAGAGGGCCAGCTGTTCGTGGGCCGACTTGAGCCTGGCCTGCTGCTGGGGGTCGGTCAGGTCTTGCTCCAGCTTGGTGAGGAGGCTGTCGGCCTTACCGGCGTACTTTGTGTAGCTAATGAGGTAGCTGTCTTCGTAAAGACGGAGATACTTCTGGCTGTTGAGGCGGAGGCTCAATACGCAGAGCTCGAGTTCATCGAGGTGGGTTTTGTGGGCGTTGGCGGTGGAGTAGCCTTTGAATTTGTTGTCGATCTCGAAGATGCCGTTGATGGCCATGGCGCTGACGAGGAGGATAAGGGTGGCCTGGAGGCCGAGGACGGCGGAGAGTTTGGCGCCGACGGTGAGTTTCCAGCCGGCTTTTTCGTCTTCATCCGCTTTGCTGCGGCCGAGGTGGTAGGCGAGGGCGAGTGTAAGCAGCAGCGAGAGGGCGGTCAGGCCCCAGACGGCGGTGCCGATCCAGTCGTTGCTGGCCTTGGTTTCGTAGGCGGGCTGTTCGGTGGTGTTGGCGGCGGCGAGGCCGAACTCGGGGCGGTCGAAGGTGGCGAGGGCGGGTTCGGTGAAGGTGCCGGGTGCGCCGAGCTCGGCCTGCCATTGTGCGAGGGAGCGGGGCTCGGCCTGCTGGGTGGCGGCCGGGGCGGTGGGTGTCGTGGTTTCAGCGGTGGCGGCGGCCGGCCAGCCGAGGAGGAGTCCGCAGAGGATGGCGGCGGCGAGCAGTGTGGTTCGGCTGGTGTTTTTTAGGCTTTCCAACAGTGAATTGGACAGGCACAGGCGCATGTTGGTGTCTCCCTAGCTCATAGGCTGGAGCGAAGATGCTCCAAGTAAAGGGAAAGATCGGATTGCGCGAATTGAAGGTTTAGGTTGTTTCGAAGCCTATTTCAGCTAACCCCTTTCAGAGCCGTCAGGGGCTATTTTGGCGTGTTGATTGTGGGTAACTACCTAGGTAGAAGCGAGCTATATGCATGGCCAGAAGGCCGTCCGACTTTTTTCGTCGGGCGGCCTGGTCTTTGTTTGATTCGAATTGATCGTTTTGTGACCTAGAAAGGCGACCGGGGTGGTGCGCCGGGAATCTGCTGTGGGGCAGTTGGCGGGGTGGGTGGGGTCATGCCGCCTCCCATCATGAGGCCCATGGCGTTCTGGGCTTCGTTGGCGATGAAGGCGGCGGTGTCGTAGGGGATGTGGATGCGATAGACGAGGCTGTTCTGGTCGATGCCGAGACCGAGGGCCAGGGGTTTGAGGTCGCCCGGGTCTTCGATGGCGGGCATGCCGGTGGCGGGGAGGACGTTGTTGAGGACCTGGAGCAGGCCTGAGGGGCTCAGGTAGGCCTCGGCGGCGAGTCCGGCGGGGAGGTTGGTGCGGGCGTTGGTGATGAACTCGGGGTCGGGGGCTGCCTGGCGGGTGGCGCGGATGGCTTCGGCGAGGAGGTTCTCGTCGGGGACCATGGTGGCGATGAGGGAATCCTCGGTGGTGGTCATGAAGCCGGAGTAGTTGCTGGTCATCTGGACGAAACCGGCCATGGGTCCGAGTTCGGCGGCGACTTCGGGAGGCATCTGCATCGCGACGGAATACTGGTCGTAGGCGAGTCCTTCGGCGGTGCCGGCGTTGGGTCGTTGGGAGGCTTCGTAAGTGGCGCGGATGCCTTGTGATCCCATGGCCTGCTCGTGGCCGTCGACGCTATCGATGGTGTTCGCCACAGCTTGTCGGCCAGCCTCGGGATCGTCGAGGATCATGTTGGCGACCGTTTGGGTGAGGCCGCTGGCCGTGGTGTTGGGGGCTGGTGGGTAGGTGGCGACGCTGTAGCGTTTCATCTGTTTGGCCATGGGGATCCAGTGTTCGTGGCCGATGAAGGACTCGTCGAACTCCGGGGCGACATTGAGCATGGTTTCGTAGAAGAGGCCGAGGTTGAGGGCTTTGGTATCGATGGCGAGGGTGGAGACGCTGGGTCGGTTCGGCAGGACACCGAAGGCACCTTCGAGGTTGGCGTCGCCTGGGAAGATGGAGGTCATGAAGGAGCCGGACTTCATCTGGATGGCGGTGTCGATGGTGGCGGCGTCATCGGTGAGATTGATGGCGAAGACGGCGGCGTTGGCGTCGTTCAGGAGCTGCTTGACGGCGGCTCCGAAGAGTTTGAAGGAGCCGATGGTTTGATCGATGGTGGCGTCGTCCATGTCGGTGCCGCTGAGCTGCATCTCGATCTGGTTGATCTGGGTGTCGAGGCCCATGGTGACGAAGGGCAGGGCGATGGGGCTGAGGGCTTCGAGGTTGATGTAGAAGCCGACGGCGGAGCCATCGAGGGTTTGTTCGAGGGCGTCGGGGAGCTGGTTGATGGCGGGCGAGTTCTGGTTGCCGGGCTGGTAGCCCTGGATGGTGACCTGGTTGGGGCTGAGTGCGGCGTAGTCGCCTAGCTTCTTGACGTGCATGGGGGGGCTGTCGGGCGGGAAGATCTGGGTGATGGCGTCGGAGCCGGAGCCGCCCATGTTTTCGACGAAGCTGTCGTAGTTGCTGACCGGGACGAGTGCGACGAAGGCGGGCTGGCCCATCTGGGCGGTGGGGGCGATCATCATGACGTTGGGGATGACGATGACGGCGGGTCGGCTGGCGTCGTAGCCGGGTCCGAGTTCTTCGAGCATCTCGTTGATGTTCTGCACGGCTTCGGCGAGGGGGATGGCGGGGATGGCCTGCTGGATGGTGTCGAGTCGGGTGGTGACTTCGTCGAGGCCGGGGATGGTGACGGCGATGTGGGCGTTCTCGGGGATGAGTTCGAGGGTGCTCTGGGCCAGCAGGGGGGAGGCCGGCAGCAGGGCTGCTGAGAGCAGGGCTGCGGCGGAGAGGCCGAGGCGGGACTGGGAGCGGATGGTACGCATGGGGTATCTCCTGTCGGTCGTGGCGGCGGCCTGTGTGGTCGCGCTGTGGGGCTCGTCGGCCTCGGGCGGTTTACGGCCGGGGCGGTTGGGGGGTTCGTCAGAGCATTGGTCGGGGCCCAACACCCTTTATTACACACGGCTGCGGATTTTGGTGGCCACAGCGGTGGATTAACCATCTTACAGGGGCTTCGAGGCGGATGAACACGGGTAAGATTGGGATATGTCTGAAGGTCGAGGCAAGAAGGTTGTGCTGGCGATGTCCGGCGGCGTAGACAGCTCTGTGGCGGCGGTGCTGCTGCAGGAGGCGGGTTACGAGGTGGTGGGGTGTTTCATGCGGCTGGGGTCGGACCGGGACAACGAGATTGAGTACGACAACCTGTCGGAGGAGGGCTGCGAGCCGTCGAAGGTGCGGATCGGCAAGCAGGGGTGTTGTTCGGTGAACGATGCGTCGGATGCGCGGCTGGTGGCGGCGATGCTGGGTATTCCGTTTTATGTGTTGAACTTCAAGGCGGATTTCGGGCGGATCATCGATTACTTCGTGGATGCCTATCACGCGGGGCGGACGCCTAATCCTTGTGTGCGGTGTAATGACTGGCTGAAGTTCGGGAAGCTGCATGACTATGCGCGGTCGATCGATGCGGATTTTGTGGCGTCGGGTCATTACGCGAGGATCGAGCGGCGGGAGGGTGAGCCTCGTTTGATGCGTGGGGTGGATGACCACAAGGATCAGAGTTACGTGCTGTTTGGGGCGTCGGCGGAGCGGCGGGCGCAGATGCTGTTGCCGGTTGGGGGTTTGACAAAGGATGAGACGCGGGCGGTGGCGGAGCGACATCGGCTGCCGGTGTTCAACAAGCCGGACAGTCAGGAGATCTGCTTTGTGCCGGATAACGATTACGCGCGTCTGGTGAAGAAGCGGTCGGAGCCCGGGCGGGTGCGGCCGGGGCCGATTGTTGACAGCCGTGGGAAGCAGTTGGGAGAGCATCCGGGTCAGCAGCACTTCACGATCGGTCAGCGTCGGGGGGTGAACCTGGCGCTGGGTTATCCGATTTATGTGGTGGATAAGGACCCGGTTACGAACACGGTGACGGTTGGGACGCAGGACGAGTTGCTGGCGGAGGGCGCGACGGCGAATCAGGTGACGTGGCACGAGCCAGTGTTGCCTGAGGACTGGGTGGGTTGCGAGGTGAAGGTGCGTTACAACTCGCGGCCGGTGCCGGGCAGGGTGCGCGGGGCTGAGGGCGGTTTTGAGGTGCGGTTTGATGAACCGGTGTCGGCGGTGACGCCCGGTCAGGCGGTGGTTTGTTACCGGGAGGATGTGGTGATGGGCGGGGGATGGATCGAGCGGGCGATTCGGTAGGGCGTGGAATCAAAAGTGATGGTTGAGTGTTGAGTTGGGGTCAGTGATCGCGAGGCGATCGGAAAGGCTGTTTTTATGGAAGCGTTTGACCCTGTGTTTCTAGATGCGTTGAAGTCGGCGTCGCGGGCGGTGTTGTGGCTGGTGCTGGGGGCGATGCTTGTGGTGCTGGGCGTTGCAGGAGCGATGCGTCGGGTGGCTCGGGGCGGGGTGCTGGTGGAATCCCGGCGATAGGGCGGGTCGGGGGCGGATGAAGAAAAACCGAAGAATCTGGCCGGGCGGTGACACACAGTTGTCACCGGGTCTGGTTGGGGTGCTCGTAAGTTCGGGTCATGGCAACAAAGTCCACGAGACCTGGTTCGAGAACCTCTTCCCATCCCTTTTCGAAGGAGCCCTTTGCGATGGCCAGACAGACCTTTATGGCATACCTGCGTGAGCATGAGTGTGAGATATCGGAGTTTCACGGGAAGGCTTTGGTGACGCGACGCGAGCGGGTGTCGGCGTTTGAGTTGGGGCAGGGTCGGCGTGGCTCGATTCGTCAGGAGACGATTGCGCGGGTTTGTACGCATCTGGCGATTCCGATTCCGCGTTGAAGCGGACTGGTGGGCGGGCCCCAGCCCTCTCCGGGGCCCGCCTGGCGGTTTTGAAGGTTGGGGCCCGGCTTGGTGTTATCGCTTGATCGAGTAGGTGGTTTCTGCTGTACCTGCTTGCTGCTGTGGGTTGAATCGGTGCCTGAGTGTGCTGCTGGCGTCTACGACACTCCTGTAGGCGACGCCCCCAGGGACGGGCTGCTGGTGTATCGCTGGCTGTGCTGGCTACGAGGTGCTGACGTTGGGTGGTGTTGTCTGGCTTGGTTGTGGCTCTTTTAGGGTTGGATGGCAGCGGCTTAGCTTCGGCTGAGGCGGGTGATGAGGGTGGCGAGTTTGGCGGGGTCGGCGGCCTGGGTGACCTGTTCGATGTCGGCGGGGGTGGCGCCGGCGGATTTGAGGTGGGTGGCGGCGGCAGCCCAGAGTTTTTTGGATTTGGCGGGGGTGTCGGCGAGGTACAGCTCGGAGGCGATTTCCTGAAGCTTGGTGAAGGCGATGGTGTCGCGGTGCTCGTAGTAGCGTTTGACGATTTTTTCCTGGTGGCGGCTGAGGCCCTGTCCTTTGGCCATGGTGGTTTCCTGTGGTTGGGTTGGTTGGTGGGAGCATATGTTGTGGATGGGCTTACGTGGGGCGGGGACCGTTTTTGTGATTGGGGTGGTGTTGGGGGGCGTGCCGATAACCTGAGGGATGTTGCGCAACGGTCAGATCTTGCAAGGGGCGGCTCTCGGGCTGCTGGCGATTGGCTGGGTGATGGTTCACTCGGCGGGGGTGTCGCTGCATGGCTCGGGTGCTGATGCGGGAGTAGGTTGGATGTCGAGTCGGCATACGCTTTATGCGTTGCTGGCGGCGTTGACGCTTTTTGCGGCGTCGCGGATCGATGTTCGGGCGTTGTACCGACATCATTCCTGGCGGAACCCGCTTTTCTGGGTGGTGATCGCTTCGCTGGTGATGGTTCTGCTGACGATGGTTCCGGGTCTGGGGGTGCGGGTGAACGGGGCGACGCGGTGGTTGCGGCTGGGGACGGAGTCGGTGGGGGTCCAGTTTCAGCCGAGCGAATTGGTGAAGTGGTCGCTGGTGGGGGCGTTGGCGTGGTGGGGTGCGCGGCGGGCGTCGGTGCTGCCGAGCCTGACGCAGGGCTTATTGCCGCCTCTGGTGCTGGTGGGTTTGTGCTGTGGGTTGATTGCGTTGCAGGATCTGGGGTCGGCGGCGCTGATCGGGGCGGTGGCGTTGGGGGTGCTGCTGGCGGCAGGGGCCCGGGTGTGGCATGTGGGGGTGTTCTGTGGGATGGGTGTGGCGGCGGTGGCGACGTTGGCGGTGGTGACGCCTTATCGTTTTCGTCGGTTGACGGCGTTTATGGATCCGTGGGCGGACTCGGCGGGGGCGGGGTATCACCCGATCGAGTCGATGACGGCGTTTGCACACGGCGGGCCGTGGGGGATGGGTCTGGGGAACTCGGTGCGGAAGTACTACCTGCCTGAGGACACGACGGATTTTCTGTTTCCGATTCTGACCGAGGAGTTGGGGCTTTTTGGGGCGGCGGCGGTGGTGGTCTTGCTGCTGGTGGTGCTGTGGGCGGGCTGGTCGATTCTGCGGTCGTCGACGGATTTGTTTGCACGGCTGTTTGCGTTGGGGGTGCTGCTGACCTTTGGGATGCAGGCGCTGATGAACCTGGCGGTGGTGACGAGCCTGATGCCGACGAAGGGGATTGCGCTCCCGCTTTTGAGTGCCGGGGGTACGGGTTGGGTGATGACGGCGTTCGCGTTGGGGTTGGTGGCGGGGTTGGATCGGCAGACGGCGGTGGTGGCGGCAGAGGTGCGGGAAGATTGGGCAGACGCTGAGTGTGAGATCGAGGCTGAGAAGACCACGGCGAGGCGTTTGCCGATGCGGGTTCGTCGGACGGCGCGGGATCGGGCGGTGATCGGTGGGTTGATCGGGTCGGTGATTGCGGCGCGGGTGGATGCGGGCGAGGCGCGGGGTTGAGCGGGCCGGTGATGCTGGCTGGTGGGGGGACGGGTGGACATATTTATCCGAATGCGGCGATCGCGGAGCGGCTGATTGAACGGGCTCAGGGGCAGCGGGTGGCTTTTGTGGTCAGTGATCGAGCGGTGGATGCGCGGGTGCGTGAGAGTCTGTCGGTGGGAGGGGCGGATTGGGTGGTATCGGCGGCGCGGCCTTTGGGGCGGTCGGTGCGTGGGGTGCTGGGTTTCGGGATCGGATGGCGGCGGGCGGTGAAGGCGGCGCGGGCTCGGTATCAGCGGGAGCGGCCTTTGGCGGTGGTGGCGACGGGTGGGTTTGTGAGCGGGCCGGAGATCGAGGCGGCGAGGGGATTGGGGATTCCGACGGCGTTGGTGAGTCTGGATGCGACGCCTGGCCGGGCGATTCGGCGGTTGGCCCCGCGGGTGGATCGGGTGTTCTCGGCGTATGCGACCCTTGAGTTGCCGATGGCGGAGGTGATCGGGTTTCCGCTTCGGCGTGAGGTGATGGTGGACGTCGGCGTCGCGGAGGCGCGGGAGCGGCTGGGGCTGGATCCTGAGCGGCCGGTGTTGCTGGTGACGGCAGGGTCGCAGGGGGCGACGACGGTGAATCTCGGGATGGCGCGGGCGCTGGATGAGACGGGGCTGGGTGGGGTTCTGAGCGAAGGGGGGTGGCAGGTGCTGCATCTGACGGGCGAGAAGGATGTGGCTGAGGTCTCGCGCGCGTACGTGAGGGCGGGGGTACCGGCACTGATCAGCAAGTACAAGGACGAGATGGGGCTAGTTTGGCGGGCGGCGGAGCTGGCGGTGGCGCGGCCGGGTGCGAGTTCGGTGGCGGAGGCCTGGGCGAACGGGGTGCCAACGGTGTTTCTGCCTTATCCGTTTCATCGGGACGAGCATCAGCGGCTCAACGCGGAGCCGATGGTCGCGGCGGGTGGGGCGGTGTTGCTGAGGGATCTGGTCAGACCTGAGGCAAATGCAAAGCCTTTGAAGCAAGCGGTTTGTGATCTTGTTCGTGATGTGGAGCGGTTGGGTGTGATGCGGGAGCGTTTGATGGCTTCGGGTGCTTCAGATGGGGCTGCGGTGGTGGCGCGGTGGGTGCTGGAGCGAGCGGGGCGGGGCGGCTGACTCCGGGAAAACCTATACTCGCGTCCGATATAGGGGTTTGTTCTGACGGGAGTTTTTGATGGTTGAATCCCAGGCAGCGGTGTCGTTTGACCTCGACGCCATGATGGCACCGACGGCTCAGGTCGAGAGCTTCATGGCGGATTTTCTGGCGAATCGGCCTTTCCCGGCGAATCTTCGGGACGCGGTGGGTTATGCGCTGCTGGGTGGTGGCAAGCGGCTGCGGCCGTTGCTGGTGCTTCGGTGCTGCGAGGCGATTGGCGGGAAGGTGGATCGGGCGTTGCCAGCGGCGGCGGCGATCGAGATGGTGCATGCCTTTTCGCTGGTGCACGACGATCTGCCGGCGATGGATGATGACGATCTGCGGCGGGGCAAGCCGACCCTTCACAAGCACACGTCGGAGGCGATGGCGATTCTGGCGGGGGATGCGCTTTTGGCGTTGGCGTTTGAGCTGCTGGCCTGTCGGATTTCGGATGCCTCGATTCTGGCTTCGATCGTACGGGAGTTGGCGATTGCCTCGAACAACATGGTGGCGGGTCAGGTGTATGACACGCTGCCTGCGTTCGATGAGGAGGTGAGTGACCGGGAGAAGCTGGAGATCATCCACGAGCACAAGACCGGGGCTTTGCTGCGGTCGGCGTGTCGGATGGGGGCGATTTCGGGGGGGGCGGATGCGGCTCAGCTGGATGCGTTGTCGCGTTACGCGGATCGGGTGGGGCTGATGTTCCAGGTGGTGGATGATCTGCTGGACGCGACAGCGAGCACGGAGCAGCTGGGTAAGGCGTCGGGCAAGGATCAAGAGGCTGGCAAGCTGACGTATCCGGGGGTTTTGGGTATCGAGGCGAGCCGGCAGGAGGTAGAGCGTTTGCGTGGGGAGGCGATGGCTGCGTTGGAAGGATTTGGGGATCGGGCGAACCCGCTGCGTGAATTGTGCGAATACATGGCGGTGCGCACGAGCTAACCGATCATCTTTACGGACTTTGCGTCTCTGCGGCGGTAGCATATGGCGTCGCGAAGCGTTGCATGGTTAAGGAATCTCACTTGTCTGATCGCTCTACCAAGACCGATTTGTCTGCGGGCGTGCTCGCGAGTCTGAAGGGACCCGGAGAGCTTCGCTCGATGAGCCTGGAGGCTTTGGAGGGGCTGGCGGGTGAGATTCGGCAGGCGATCTGCGACCAGGTGTCGCAGACGGGCGGGCATCTGGCGCCGAATCTGGGCGTGGTGGAACTGACGCTGGCTCTGCATCGGGTGTTTGATTTCAGCCGGGACCGGTTGCTGTTTGATGTGGGGCATCAGTGTTATCCGCACAAGCTGCTGACGGGTCGGTACGAGGCGTTTTCGAGGCTGCGGACGCGGGCGGGCATGGCGGGCTTTCCGGAGCCGAGGGAGTCGGATTACGACCTGTTTTCCGTGGGTCATGCGGGTACGGCGATCTCGACGGCGGTCGGGATGGCGCGTGGTGATGACTTCAAGGCGGGTGGGGTGGGCAAGAGCGACCGGAAGGCGGTGGCACTGGTTGGGGATGCGTCGATTGTGAACGGGGTAGCGCTGGAAGGGCTGAACAACGCGGGGACGTTGAAGCGGCAGTTCCTGACGGTGCTGAATGACAACGGGATGTCGATCGCGAAACCGCAGGGGGCCATGGCGGGCTACTTCGATCGGATCCGGGTGTCGTCGACGTATTCGGGGATCAAGCGGGCCGGGAAGAAGGTGCTGGACAAGCTGCCGGGCGGGTCGCTGGTGGAGGAGATCTACCATCGTGGCGGGGACATGCTGAAGGCGGCGATCGCGACGGATCACCTGTTTGAGCATTTTGGGCTGGTGTGCATCGGGCCGATTGACGGGCATGACCTGCCGGGTCTGATCGAGATGCTCGAAGAGGTCAAGGACATCCATCGTCCGGTGCTGCTGCATGTGAAGACGATTAAGGGCAAGGGGTTTGAGTTCTCGACGGGTGATCCGACGACGTTCCATTCGCCGAAGCCATTTGTGGTGAATGGTTGTCGTGCGGAGTTGAAGGGGTCGGGGCGTGGGTTCACCGCTGCGTTTGCGGACGCGATGATCGAGCGGATGGAAGCCGATCCGTCGATTGTCTCGGTGACAGCGGCGATGCCTGACGGGACCGGGCTGAGCAAGGTGATGCAGGCGTTTCCGGAGCGGACGCTGGATACCGGGATCTGTGAATCCCATGCGATGGACATGTGTGCGGGGATGGCGAAAGCCGGGATGCGGCCGTTTTTCGCGGTGTATTCGACGTTTGCGCAGCGGGCGCTCGATCAGGTGTTTCAGGAGGTGACCCTGCAGGGTCTGCCGGTGCGGATCTGTATGGACCGGGCCGGGTTTGTGGGTGGGGATGGGGCGGTGCACCACGGGTTTATGGATATCGCGATGTTCCGGGCGCTGCCTGGGCTGGTGCAGCTGGCGCCGATCGATGAGCCGACACTGAAAGCGGGGCTGGCGTTTATGAATCAGTATGACGCGGGGCCGTCGGCGACTCGGTATCCAAGGGATAACGTGGCGGAGCGGCCGGTGCAGGCGGAGCCGCCTGCGTTTGAGCTTGGCAAGGCAAATCTGATTCGTGCGAGCCGGGGTTCGAAGCCGGACGTGGCGTTGTTGGCTTACGGGGTGATGGCTTATTCGGCGCTTGAGGCCGCTGAGCGTTTGGATGCGGAGGGTATTGATGCGGCGGTGTATGACGGGCGTTTTGCGGCGCCGGTGGATGGCGACCTGATCGAATCACTGCTTGGCGCGGGTGTCCCGACGGTCACGATTGAGGATCACTCGGTGGTCGGTGGGTTTGGTGATGCCGTGCTTTGTGAAGCGCATGAGCGGGGTTTGGCGACGGGGTTGCTGAAGCTTTGCGGGATGCCGAAGGGTTGGGTGTATCAGGATTCGCGGGTGAATCAGCTGGCGGAGGTGGGGTTGGATGTGGAGTCGTTGGTGAAGATGACGCGGGGACACTTTGAGAACTGTCTGCAGCGGTCGAGTGATACTGCGGAGCCTGTGGTTAGCCCGGTGGTTCGGGTTTGATTTAAGGTGATTATTTCACGCCGGAGGGGCCGCCGTCTTCGCGGAGGTATTTTTTACGGACGGCTTCGGAGAGGTCGACGTTGTTGATGTTGGCGAGGGTGCAGAGCCAGGCGAGGACGTCGGCGAATTCGCCTTCGAGTTCTTCGTGGGTGGACCCGCCTGAGGTTTGGCCGCCTTCGCCTCGGATTTTCTGCAGGTTGGTGGCGAGTTCCCCGATTTCCTCGATGAGCCACATGAAGGTGCCGGGGGTTCCGCGGGCGGCGTCCTGCTCGTAGTACTTGTCGCGGATGTAGGCCTGGAAGCCGGCGAGGGTGAGGTCGTGCTCGGTCGGCTCAGGCATCGCGGCGGCGCCGTTTGTAGAGGTAGACGCCCAGGGCGACGGCGAGGCCAGTGCTGACAGCGCCGAGGATGAGGTGATCGGGCTGGGTGAGCCAGTGCCAGCCGATTTCGGTGGGGGTGCCGGTGTGGTTGCCGGGGTGGGCGAGGAGGCTGGCGGGTGAGAGTGCGACAACCAGGAGAGGAGTGATCTTCTTCATAGATCAGATCATAGCCTAGAAGCGTGAGCGTTCGTGGTCGGGGAGGAGATCGAGCCAGGCTTCGGGGAGAACTTCGAGGAGGTAGCGGCCTGAGGCCTTGCGGACGAAGACGCGGCAGCCGAAGGTCTGGGTGAGGTATTCGGGGGTGATGACGTCGTCGGGTGGGCCTTCGGCGACCATGCGGGTCTCTCGCATCAGGAAGACTCTGTCGGTGTTGGGGGGCATTTCCTCGACGTGGTGGGTGATCATGAGGACAGCGGGTCGGGGTTGGGCCTGGGTGAGCATGCGGAGGGTGAGGAGCATCTGCTCCCGGCCGGCAACATCGAGGCCGGCGGCGGCCTCGTCGAGGATCAGGAGCTGTGGCGGGGTGATCATTGCGCGGGCAAGCAGGAGCCTGCGCTGTTCGCCGGTGGAGAGCGAGCCGATGGGTGTGTGTTCCCGGTGGCTGAGGCCGACGACGCGGAGGAGCTGGGCGGCGCGGTGCTGATCCTCCCGATCCGGCTGGCCGTGGAGCATCAGTGTGCCGTCGATGCCGGTGAGGATGGTGGGGATGGGGTGCATGCGGGGGTTGAGCCCGCTAAGGGAGCCGGTGGCACCTGAGAGGAGTCCGGTAGAGCTGACGATGCGCACGCGTTGGCGTAGCTCGTGGACATCGGTGGCTCCGATGGGCTGGCCGAGGACGTGGAGTTGGCCGGAGCGTGGCGGGAGAAAGCCCATCAGTGTTCGGGCGAGGGTGGTTTTGCCGCAGCCGTTGGGGCCGAGGAGGATGGCGGTCTGTCCCTGTTCGAGGCGCATCGAGACGCGATCGAGGAGCGTGTGGCCCTCGATCTGGATAGTCAGGTTGTGGGCTTCGATGGCCGGAGCGGAAGGGGGCATGTGTGGGTTGTATCAGGCTGGTTCGGGGTGTGTTTGCAGCAGTCTTTGCGCTGCGAGGTTGCGCTGCGGCGCAAGGGTTGCCGAGGTTGGCGGACGCGCAGGGCTTGCGCCCGGGGTGCACTGGCTGCGCTTCGGGCTGAATCCGGGTTTGGCACGGGTTGGCTAGCTCGGGTGACGACGGGTTGATCCGGCCGATCGCGAGGTGCTGTGATTTGTTGGTTTTTTGGCTGTTTTTGGGGTGTGAGGGGCGTCGTGGTTTGTTGGTACGGGTGACTGGCACGGCGGTTGCCTTGGGAACGGTGTCGGCAGGAACCGCCGAACAGACCGTATTGACGAGATCCCGAGGCTTGAACCATGTTTGGAACTGATCCGCGACATCCCGAGACCGACGCAGGCGTGAGTGTGCTGGATCTCGCGCTTCGGCTGGGCTCTGGTGATCTGGCGGGCGGGATGCGTCGGTTGTCCGTGATGCTTGCGGCGGCGGATTGCGGGAAGTCGGAGCCGCGTGCTGAGTTGAATCCACCCATCCAGGCCCATGGAGGGGCCGTCAGGCTCGTAGACCGTTCCATCGGGAGCGGGTCGGTTCGCACGGAGGTGAACCGATGAACTACGGCCTGTATCTCTCGGCGTCGGGGATGTTGACGAACATGTATCGGCTGGATGTGTTCTCCAACAACCTCGCGAACGCTCAGACGACGGGTTTCAAGGAGGTGATCCCGGAGATCATGCAGCGTGATCCCGAGCGGATCGAGGATGGGTTGGGTCCGGATGTGGCGAATCATCTGCTGGAGAAGCTAGGCGGGGGTGTGCTTGCTGCGCCGCAGCGGATTGGCTTTGGTTCCGGTCAGCCGATCGAGACGGGGCGGTCGCTGGACGTGATGCTGACGCAGGAGGATGAGTTCTTCGTGGTGGAGAACATCGATGCGGAGACGGGTGAGGCGGGGTTTCTGCTGACGCGGGATGGCAACTTCACGATCAACAGCAGGGGTGAGCTGGTGAACTCGGCGGGGCGTCGGGTGTTGGATGCCAACGACCGGCCGATTTTTCTGACGGAGTCGCCGGACATTCAGATCACCGATTCTGGGCTGGTGATTCAGGATCAGGAGGAGATCGCGGACATTCAGGTGACGCGTGTGGAGGATCGTTCGGCGATCACGATGCATGGCGGGAACCTAATGCGTCTGTCGGACCCTGAGCTTCGGACGGGTGTGGCTGATCCGCTGATCAAGTCGGGTTATCTGGAGTCGTCGGGCGTCAACATGTTCAAGGCGTTGATGAGCGTGACGCGTGCGACGGGATCGGCGAACAGCAACTCCCGGATGATTCGTTACCACGACTTATTGATGGATCGCGCGGTGAATACGTTTGGGCGTATCGCCTGAGTTTTTAGAAAGGCCCGGATTATGGCGGTCATTGCACTGCATTCTGCTGCGACGGGTTTGTCGAGTCTCTCGACGAATCTGGATGTGATTTCCAACAATCTGGCGAACGTGAACACGCCTGGGTTCAAGACATCGCGGGTGAACTTTGAAGACCTGATTTATCAGCACAAAGAGCAGCCTGGCGTTGAGAATGCGGCGGGTGGCCAGCGGCCTGCCGGGCTGCAGGTGGGTCTTGGCGTGAAGGTCTCGAACACGCAGTACGACTTCTCGCCTGGTTCGCCGATCCAAACGGACCAGGACCTCGACATGATGATCGGCGGAGCCGGTTTTTTCGAGGTTGAAATCGTTACCGAGGATGGCGGGGGCATCGGGTACACGCGTGCCGGCAACTTCAACGTGAACGCCGATGGCGAGGTGGTGCTGGGGACGCGTGAGGGTTATCGGCTGGTGCCCGCGATTCAGGTTCCTGCGGAGACGGTGAGTATCGATATCTCCGAGAGCGGGATTGTTTCTGCGATTGATCGCGAGAACAACGCGCAGGAGATCGGTCAGATCCAGCTGACGAACTTTGTGAACTCGGCAGGTCTGAAATCGATCGGCGGGAACATCTACGTGGAGACGCCTGCTTCGGGCCCGCCTGTGAATGGTGAGCCGGGCCAGGGCAACTTCGGGACGATTCAGCAGGGTTTTATCGAGAACTCGAACGTCAACATGGTTCGGGAGTTGGTGTCGCTGATCAAGACGCAGCGTGCCTTCGAGCTGAACAGCCAGACCATCCAGGCGGCTGACCGTGCTCTCGAAGTGGTTGGCAACCTCCGCCGGTTCTAAGTGAGTTTTCTGAAGGAATGATGTCGTGAATCCTGGACGTGTTCACATCCTGATGACCCTTGTCTTGCTTGGCTGCGGGCTGGGTGTGGTGTCGGCGGATGCCATTCACCTGGAGCGCGAGGCAGCGGGTGGGGCTTACGTCATCCGGCTGGGTGATGTGGCTGAGCTGGAAGGAGCTGACGCTGAGGCGTTGGCAGATATCGAGGTGGGTCGATTTGATGATGGCAGTGATGTCTACACGCTGACTGCGGACCGGGTTCGCCAGAAGCTGGCGGAGGCGGGGGTGAACTGGGCTGACTTTTCACTGATGGGTTTTGCGACGGTGACGGTTCACCGTGGTGAGGGGGGGGCGGATCCGGCTGCATCGATCGGGTTCTTGGATGATCCGGCCGTGAGCCTGGTGGCTTCGCCGGCGATCGCGGGGTCGTTGGTTGCGAATCCCGACCAGCCGGTCGAGGCGGTTGCGCCGGTGAGTCTGCGAGACCTGATTCTTCAGCGTCTGACGGAAGAGACGGGTATCGACAGCGGTGAACTCGTGCTGCACATGGAGCCCCGGGACGAGCGGTTTCTGGGTCGTCCGATGTTTGGTCAGCGTTTCAGCGTACAGCTGGAACGTGCCGGGGCGGGCTGGGTGGCGGTGGTTTCACCTGTGACACGTCAGGTGGAGGAGCGTCCCCGGCGGATTCGGATGCAGGTGCTGCGTTCGGCGAGCGTGCTGGTGTCGACGCGTCCGCTTCGTCGGGGCGATGTGTTGCGGCCAGACCAGCTGGAGGTACGGGAGCTTGAGATCCCGCTTCAGGACCGCGGTTATTTTCGGGCGATTGACCAGGCGGGTGGTCTGGTGGCGGGCAAGTCGATTGCGGCGGGTGAGCCGCTGTCGCCTGAGGATCTGATGGCGGAAGAGGTGGTGCAGCGGGGGGATCTGGTGCACGTCGTCTGTCAGATCGGTGGGATTCGGGTGAAGACGGTGGCGATCGCCCGTGATTCGGGTGCGGTGGGTGACACGATCGCGTTGCGCAGTAGCAGCTCGACGCGCACTTTTTACGCGGTGGTCACCGGGCGTCGTCAGGCGCTGGTGGAAACGCCAGAGACACTTGCTTTGGGAGACGCACGATGAATCAGCGGCTGATTGCTCTGGCGGTATCGATGGCCTGGCTGGCTCTGCCCGCAGCGGCTCAGGATGGGGTGGTTGTGGATTCTTCCGACGACGCGACACAGGTTCAGGAGGGGTCTTTTCTCTTCAGCCCCGCTGCGAACGTGGGCGAGCCCGACGTCTATGAGGCTGTTGACGACCGCAAGCGGATGCACGAAGGCATCTCTGAGGTGAGTTATGCGGCGGTGGAGACGCCAGATATCCGTCGGTTCCAGGTGAACGACCTGATCATGATTATCGTGCGGGAATCCTTCTCCAGCAGCGCGGAGCAGACCACGGAGACGGAGAAGGAAGGGGATGTCAGTGCGAATATTTCAAGGCTTCCCGATCTTCGGGCCTCGGATCTGATTGATCTTCAGCTTCGGATGAACACGTTCGGTGTTCAGCCGGGTGTGGACGCCGATTTTTCCAAGAGTTTTGAGGGCGAGGGTGACTACAGCCGTTCGGACACGATGGCGGGGCGCGTGATGGCGCGGGTGGTGGATGTGAAGCCGAACGCGACGCTGGTGCTTGAGGCCAGGGACCGGATCCAGACGGATGACGAGGTGGTCTCGATTGTGGTTTCTGGCACGGCACGTGCTCAGGACGTGACAGAGCAGAACTCGATCGAGTCTGACCAGCTCTATGGGCTGAGTGTGCGCAAGGAGCATGAAGGTGAACTGCGTAAGGCGAACAAGCGGGGCTGGATCACGAGGACTTTCGATGCCATTTTTGACTTCTAAATCCTGCGACCCTGGCATGTGGTTGCTGGCGGTGGTGGCGGTTCTGGCTCTGTCGGTGCCGGTGAGCGCGACGCAGATCGGCGATCTGGTGCGTATCCGTGGGGCTGAGACCAGCAAGATGACGGGCATGGGATTGGTGGTGGGCCTGAACGGGACCGGCGATGGTCGATTCATGCCTGCTTCGCGTCCATTGGCGGAGATGATTGGTCGTCTGGTTGACCCGAATGTGGACGCTAGCGAGCTGCGTAGTGTGAACAACGTGGCGTTGGTATCGCTGACGGTGACGGTGCCTGCGGAGGGCATCCGGGAGGGTGATCTTCTGGATGTGGAGGTGGCGAGCATCGGGCAGGCGACCAGTCTGGTGAACGGGCGTTTGTTCATGGTCCCGCTGGTTGGTCCCAGGCGTGATGTGGTGACCGGGCCCCTGGCTTTTGCTGAGGGCCGGATCACGGTGCACGATCTGGAGAATCCGCTGACCGGTTTCATAGAGAACGGAGCAACGGCGGCGGTGACGCTTCGGCCGAATTACATGGATCGTTATGGTCGGGTGACGCTGATCATCGATCCGAGTCATGCTTCGGTTCAGTTGGCGAACAACATCGCGAATCTCATCAATGGTCTGGTCGATCCTGACGGTGCGCCGGTGGCCCGGGCGATCGATGCGAAGAACATCGTGGTTCAGGTGCCCGAGGCCGATCGCGCAGACATCGTGCCGTTTTTGAGCCGGATTCTCGATCCGTTCATCTCGCCTGAGTTCATCGCCTCGGGTGCGGTGGTGGTGGTGAATGAGGCGACGGGGACGATTGTTTTTTCGGACGAGGTGGAGATCTCGCCGGTGGGCATCTCGCATCGCGGTCTGACGATTCAGCGGATCACGCCTGAGCCGGTTCCGCTTCCCGGTCAGCCGCTGGTTGAGGAGTTGGACGTGGTGGCTCTGGATACGTCGGAACGGCCGAGCCCGAAGCTCGCCGATCTGGTGGAGGCGTTCAATCAGCTGAAGGTCTCGTCGGAGGATCGGATCGCGATCATCCGGGCGCTGGATCGGGCCAAGCGGCTGCATGCGAGGGTGATTTACGAATGAGCGTGACTCCGATCCAGAACGAGTTGATGATTGAGCGTGTGTCGCCCGCGGTCCAGCAGCGCGCTGCCTCGGCGGGGGCGGGGTCGTTTTTCAATCAGCTGGAACGGCTGGTGGCGAGTGACGATACGGAGGCGGTGGAGCGCCAGGTCCGTGATTCCGCCGAGAAGATGATCGCGGGGATGTTCATCGAGCCCGTGCTCAAGCAGCTTCGTAACGGGCCGTTCAAGACCGAGATGTTCTCGGGGGGGATGGGCGAAGAGGTGTTCGGCGCTCAGCTCGATACTGAGTTGTCGATGCGGATGGCGCGTTCGGCGAACTGGCCGCTGGTCGATTCGCTGGTGGACGAGCTGATGGGCAAGTACCGCGAGGCTCGTGGTCAGGCGGAGCCTCAGAAGATGCATGGATGGGAGCTCGATCTTCATGGATGAACGAAGCCTCCGGCTGTTGAGTGAACTGGAAGCACTGCTGACGCAGATGATCGAGCGTCAGCGGCTGTGGCTGGCGGTCTTCGAGCAGAAGACCGAGGCGCTGCGGCAGGGGGATCAGGCGATGATGGCGGCGTTGTCGACGCAGGAGAGCGACCATCTACGGGCCATGAGCGAGTATGAGAAGCGGCGGCTGCATCTGCTGGCGGCGTTGACGCAGATCCTTGAACCGGGTGCTTCTGAGCCGATGCGACTGGCGGCAATGGCGGAGCGGCTGCCTGCTCCGATACGCGATCGGCTCTTGATCCTGCGGAGCAACCTCCGTCACGAGATCGAGCGGTTCAAGACTCGGCTGGCGTCGGTCTCGCAGGCTTCCAACACTCTGATGCGTCATGTGAACGGGGTGGTTGAGACCGTGGTTGCAGCGGCCTCTGGTCATGGAACCTACGCGCAGCCCGGCCGGAAGGGCCAGCCGGTGGCGGCGACATTGAGCACGTTCAGCCTGACGGCCTGAGCCTGTACTTATTCCTCACCCTGAGAGCGATTCGCTATGGGACTCACCAACGCACTACAGATCGGCAAGTCGGGCATCCTCGCCTCGCAGGCCGCGATCCAGGTGGTCGGTGACAACCTCGCGAATGTGGCGACGGACGGGTATCACCGCAAGCGAGTCACGCTGTCGCCGGTTGGGGATCAGCAGGTTCAGCAGGGCGTTTTCATCGGCAGGGGGGTTCAGCTCGAAGCCATCACGCGGCTGGTGGATGAAGCGCTGGAATCAAGGCTGCGTGGGTCGATCGCGAACCAGTCGGGATCGCTGGAGCGGCAGGCGCTGCTGGAGCAGGTGGAGTCGATTCAGAACGAGCTGGCGGATGTGAACGTCACCTCGCAGCTGGGGGCTTTCTTCGGGGCGTGGAGTGCGCTGGCGGGGAATCCCGGGACAACGTCTGATCCGAGCACGTCGCTTCGGTCGGGCGTGGTGAATCAGGGTGAGATCATCGCCGATCATCTCAAGCAGCTGCGGTTGGAGTTGATCGCGCAGCGGGAGCAGGTGGACGGGGCGATCGCCGACAGCGTGCGCACGGTCGATGGGCTGCTCAGTCGTATCGAGGACCTGAACAATCAGATCGCCATTCAGGAAGCGGGTCAGGGATCGGGTGCATCAGGTCTGCGGGACCAGCGGGATATCGTGCTGAGTGAGTTGGCAACGTTTCTGGATATCTCGACCAACGAGCTGAACAACGGCGAGATCGATGTGTTTGTGGGATCGACGCCTCTGGTGCTGAATGGCGACAGCCGGGGTGTGACGCTCGAGGGCGGGATTGGTGAGGATGCTTCCTCGATCAACGTCGTGATTCGTGACGATGGGCAGACGGTGGATTCGAGTAGCGGCAAGCTGGGGGCGCAGATCGCGTTTCGTCAGAACGACTGGCAGAACGCGCTGGATACGGTTGACACGCTCGCTCAGCAGTTGATTTTTGAGGTCAACAAGATTCACAGCACTGGGCAGGGGTTGGTGCCGCAGTCGCGTGTTCGTGGCCTGAACCAGGTGGAGGACGCGGCTGCTGTGCTCGGCAGTGAGGCTTCGGGGCTGAAGCATTCGCCGGTACATGGGTCGTTTCAGATTCACGTCGTTCAGAACGGGGCAACGACGACGCAGCAGATCAACATCGATCTGGATGGCCTCAACGGCAACGACACGACGCTGAACAGCCTGGTTGCGCAGATCAACGACCCGGCTTCGCGGCTCAATGGTTTGATCACGGCTTCGGTGACCACCGATGGCAGGTTGCAGCTGGATAGCGTGGATGCGTCGGCGACGCTGGCGTTCAGCGATGACACCTCGGGTGTTTTGGCCGCGTTGGGTGTGAACAGCTTCTTCGAGGGTTCGAGTGCCCTTGATATCTCGGTGAACGGGGCCCTCAAGTTGGACCCGCGGCAGATCGCGGCGGCCCGTGACCTGTCGATCACGGGACAGGCCGTCGGGACGAACGAGAACGCGCTGGCGATTGCCGAACTGGCCAATCAGGGGATCGATGCCCTGGCCGGTAGGAGTCTTACGTCCTTCTGGACGGACAAGATCGCTGAGGCGGCCTCGGCGCTCAGCGCGACCAAGCAGCAGGCGGAGTCGGACACGCTGGTGAAGAACTCGCTTGAGGCGCAGCGGCAGCAGCTCTCCGGGGTGAACGTGGATGAAGAGACCATCGATCTGATCCAGTACCAGCGGTCGTTCCAGGCGAGTGCTCGCTTTGTGAATGTCATTGACGAACTGATGGACACGCTGCTGGCGTTGATCTAGGTGCACGGCCATGAGGCAGACGGCGATCGATAACACGGTGTTTGCAGGACGGAGGCCGGCATGTCAGGCGTAGGCTCCGTGACCGGACGTACCACGAGCATCCTCAGCAACAACAACCTGCTGGAGCAGCTTCGGCGCACGCAGGTGGACCTGGATAACCAGCAGCGGCAGATCTCGACCGGCCTGAAGTACGACGCGCCGTCGGATGCACCCGGGGATGCGGCGGCGATCCTGCTGCTTCGGCAGCGGCTGCTCGAACGCGATCAGCAGCTGAGCAATCTGGCGCAGGGCAACACGCTGCTGAATACGGCGGATCAGGCGCTCAAGGATTTCAAGGACATCACGCTTGAGGCTCAGGTGATCGCACAGGAGGCAGCGAACGAGCTGGGTGGGACGAGTGCGGAGGCGAGGGCGGCTCAGGCGTTGGTGATTTCGGAGCAACTGGATGCGCTGCTTGGGATTGCGAATCGCGAGATTCTCGGGGTCCCGCTTTTCGGGAGTAACCAGTACGGCGCGAGTGCCGCACCGTTTGAGGAGTTCCTGGGCGGGGTGCGTTACCGGGGCGGGGATACGAACCTCCGGTTGAACACCGGGCAGCAGGACCTGACCGACATCGCGAGCAATGGAGCCGATGCCTTCGGTGCCCTCACGACGCGGGTACGGGGCAACGCCGATCTCGATCCGGACGTCTCGGCGCAGACGCGGCTGTCGGACCTGGAGGGGGCGAGGGGCAGGGGTGTCCAACTGGGGCAGGTTCGGTTGACGGTGGGTGCTGCCACGGCGGTGATTGATCTGAGTGGGGCCGAGACGGTTCAAGACGTTGTCACGCGTCTGTCGGCGGGTTTTGATGGGTTGGCCCCGGGTGCGGCGGCGCTGACGCTGACGGCGGACGGCTTCGCGTTGCAGGCGACCGGGCCTGATCCCGTGGCCGTGGCTGATCTTCAGAACGGGAGTATCGCTGCGGATCTTGGCATCGCGATCGCGAACGCGGGCGGTCCGGCGACGGCTGGGGGAGATGTGGGCCCACGGCTGACCAAAGCGACCCGGATCGCGGACCTTGGCCCTGCCATCGATCTGGCTTCGGGGCTGGTCATCACTCAGGGCCCGCGTTCTGAGACGGTGAACCTCACGGGTGTGGAGACGATCGAAGACCTGCAGAATCGGATACGGGGTCTGGACCTGGGGGTGCGGCTGGAGATCAACGACGCGGCCGACGGGCTGGACTTTGTGAGTGAGGTCAGCGGGGTTGCTTTCTCGGTGGGTGAGAACGGCGGGACCACGGCGACCGATCTGGGGATCCGGTCGTTCACGACGGATACCCGGTTGGATGATTTCCGTAACGGCCTGGGCGTTCTGACCAATCCCGGTTTCGATGATCTGAACCAGAATCGGTACGAGATGGGTTTTCAGTTACACGATGGGACCACCTTCGAGGTGGACATCGACGGGCTGACGACGGTGGGCGAGGTGATCACACGGATCGAAACCGAAGCGGCGGCGGCGGGTGTGGCGGTGGGGACCGACTTTGTGATCGGCATGAACCCGGTGGGTAACGGGATCCAGCTTGTCGACAACACGGTCGGCCCGAACGACTTCCTGGTGGAGGACCTCGGGACGCAGCTGACGGCGGAGCATCTGGGGATCGCGGGCAATGCTGGGGCGGGCGCGACGATCAATGGCGTCGACACGGCGACGGTGCGCACGGACAACGTTTTCTCGCATCTCATGGATTTACGCGACGCATTGACCGCAGATGACACGACTGGCATAGCACTTGCTATGGATCAATTGAACGGCGATCTGGATCGGCTGGATGCCTCCAGGGCCAACGTCGCCACGGCGGCGAGTCGCAACGAGCAGCAGACGCAAAGGCTTGAAGACATGAAGCTGACTGAACAGATCCTGCTTAGCGACCTTCAGGACGCGGACCTCACGGAAGTGATCACGCGGTTTAACCAGTTGCAGCAGCAGCTGCAGGCCTCGCTGACGGCGGGCTCGCAGATCCAGCAGCTGACGCTCTTGAACTTCTTGCGCTAGAGGCGCAATGGATGCGCGTCGCCAGGCCATTTCGGCCGGGACTGGCGACGAACGAACCCGACGGCAGGACGCCGTCGGCCACCCGGAACGAACGGGTGGTACAGGGACCAGGATGGCAGGCCGCAGAGGTAGGTAGCGATGATCATTCAAACATCGCGGTTCGGCGAAATCGAAGTGGACGACAACCGCGTCATCCACTTCCCCAAAGGCTTGCTCGGCTTCCCGAAGTATCAGCGTTATGTGCTGATTGAGTCGGGCGAGGAGTCGACGTTCTGGTGGCTTCAGTCGGTCGATCTGCCGGAACTGGCCTTTGTGGTGACGGACCCGAGCCTCTTCGTCCCGACGTACCAGGTGCCGCTAAGGCGTGAGCAGCTGGCCGATCTGGGGATCGAGAAGCCGGAAGAAGCCCAGGTGTTCGTGATCGTGAACAAGCACGACACGATGCTCACGGGCAACCTTCAGGGCCCGCTGATCATCCACGTGGCCAAGCGCACCGGTGAGCAGATGGTTCTTTCGGACCGCCGGTTCACGACCCGGGTTCCTCTTGTCGAGCTCCGAGCCCCCGCGGAGGCGATCAGCGCCTGACGCGCTGGAGATGAGACGTGAACACTTTCCCCTTTTCCATCACGAGCGCCGAGCCTTCGCAGGGATGCGACGCCCACGGCCTGAGGCCCAAGGAAGGAGCCCAACCCCATGCTCGTGTTATCCCGTCAGCGGGACGAGACCATCATGATCGGCGACGAGATAGAGATCACCGTCGTCGACATCCGGGGCGACAAGGTTCGTCTCGGCATCAACGCCCCGAGGACCGTGCAGGTGCACCGCAAAGAGGTGTACGAAGCGATCCGCCAAGAAAACACGGCCAGCGCGAATGTTCAGATCACCGATCTGACGCGACTGGAAGGACAAGTCAAGCGCCGCGCAGCCGGCGCGGGTGGCTAAGCCGCCCTACGCACGCCACGATTTCGGGACGCTTTGAAGTGTCCACGAGACCGACAATCAAGGAGGATTGTCCATGACGCGCATTAACTCAAACGTATCTGCCATGATCGCGAGGAATCAGTTGGCTGCGACCAACACCGACCTCGCTACACGACTCGAACGCCTAAGCACCGGTTTGAAGATCAACCGTGGTGCGGACAACCCCGCGGGTCTGATCGTCTCCGAACGCTTGCGCAACGAGATCCAGGCCGTTGGGCAGTCGATCGACAACATCGAACGCGCTTCCAACGTGATCGCGACCACCGAGTCGGCGCTGCAGGAGATCAACGACCTGCTGGTGTCGATGAAGAGTCTGGTGGTGGAAGCGGCCAACACCGGTGCCTTCTCGAACGAGGAGATCCGGGCGAACCAGCTGCAGATCGACTCTGCGGTGGATTCGATCACCCGTATCTCGAACACGGCGAGTTTCGCCGGGCTCCAGATGCTCAACGGCTCGCTGGACTACATCACCGAGAACGTCACCACGAGCCAGATCTCGGATGTCCGGGTGTTCGGAGCCAGCTTCGGCACGAACACCTCGATCCCGGTGACGGTCGAGGTGCTGGCCTCGGCACAGAACGCAACCCTGTTCCTGAGCGGCAACTCCGATCCCGGCAACCCGGGCACGCTGCTGAGTTCGGTTGAGTTCTCGGTGGCCGGCACCAGGGGAACGCAGGCCTTCAAGTTCATCTCCGGCGTCTCGATGTCGGCTGTGGTGGCCCAGATCAACTCCCGTAAGGACGCGACCGGCGTTTCGGCGACGCTGGTGAGTGCGACCGATCCCAGCTCGGGCGTGATCCTCAACTCGATCAACTACGGCTCCGAGGAGTTCGTGTCGGTCAAGGTGCTTCAGGATGGCGATTTCTTCCAGCCGCTGGATGCCCAGGGCGGCACGGCGACCCTCCGCGATGACGGACAGGATGTGCTGGCCATCGTCAACGGCAACCTGGCGCTGGGACGGGGCTCTCTGGTCAGTCTGAATACGACGGTGCTTCAGCTCGAACTCCAGCTGACGGATGCGGCGGCGACGCAGACGGGTGTCGAGTACGACTTCGATATCACCGGCGGTGGCGCGGTCTACCAGATCGGGCCCTCGGTCAACTCGTCGCAGCAGGTCGGCTTCGGTATCCAGTCGGTGGCCGCGGCCAATCTCGGCAACTCGACGGTTGGCTTCCTGAATTCGATCAACTCCGATGGCGACAACGCCCTGGTCAAGGGTCGGGCCCGAGAGGCGAGTGATGTGCTCGATGCGGCGATCGATCAGGTCTCCATCCTCCGGGGTCGGTTGGGTGCTTTCGAGCGGAACACGCTGGATACGACCTCGCGGTCGGCCCAGGTCGCGCTCGAGAACCTGACAGCGTCGGAATCACGTATCCGTGATACGGACTTCGCCGAGGAGACCTCGGCCCTGACGCGTGCTCAGATCCTCCAGCAGGCGGGCACGCAGACGCTATCCTTGGCCAACAACACGGCCCAGTCGGTCCTGACGCTGCTGCAGTAAGCGACGCAACACGAGTAATGACAAGCGGCCCGGTTCACGCCGGGTCGTTTTTTGCGCGTCTAGCGCAAGAAAGCCCAGTCAGTATCTGCAGGTTCAGCCGCCTTCCGGGGCCGGGAGGTTGTCGCAGAAGTCGGCGAGGTCGGTCAGGGTCGGGCTCTTGGCGTTGCGGACGTAGAACCCGCTGGTCCCGACACCGGTGCAGAGGCACTGCTCCAGGCTCAAACCGGCAAGCAGACCCAGGCAGAACCCCGCATTGAAGTTGTCCCCGGCGCCTGTCGAGAGCTTGGGCTGTTTGACGAAAGGACCGGCAAACGTCGCTGAGGTCGACTCGCCGTTGATGATACGACAGGCCGCGGCACCGCTTCGAGGATGGACGACCGTGGCGTGGATCCCCATGGCCTCACGGATGGCGATGGCGGTCTGCTCGATCTCGGCTTCGGCGTCCTTGGCTTCGGGCAGGCCCAGGGCCTTGGCGACGTAGGTCGACTCGGCGAGGTTCATGCCGAGGATGACTTCGGCGTGGGCCTGGACCCGTTTCATGACGTCGAGGGCGCTCCGGAGGTCTTCGATGGTTCGCTTGGCGGGGTCGCAGAGATCGAAGAAAACCATGAGCTTTTTTTCCCGGCCGCTGAGGCTGGGCAGAACGTCATCCGCGAGCAGTTCCCAGATGGACTGGGTGCCCGGCATCATGGTCCAGTTGATCATGGCCAGCAGATCGGTCTCGCCGACGACGTCGGTGAAGGCCTCGACGCCAATGGTCTCGCGGATGGTGTCGGCACCGAGGGTGAGCAGGTGGGCGTACTTACCGAGCATGAGCTTGCCGTCGTCGAACTCGACGGCGTCGGTGGCTCCGGCATCGGCGAGGGGCACCACGGCCTCGGCGCGTTCGACCAGTTCGGCGAAGATCGGGTCCGGGTTTGGATAGCCGACAGCGCCCATGTAGGTGGTGGCGACCTGCCCGGCGGCGAGGGCGTTGGCCATGATGGGTCCATTGCCGCCAAGCTTCTGGAGCGTTGTCACGAACTCGAAGTTGGCGCTCTTGCCAGCGGCGGCGGAGATCCGTCCGCCAAAGACATCGATGGTGGGTATGGCGTCGAAGGAAACGGGGTCGTAACGGCGGTCGACGACGCGGATGATGGAATCGATGAAGCCGTCGAAGCCGATGACGGCCCTGGCACCATCGGCCTTGGTTACGCGTTGGCCATAGGCTCGCAGGCCGGCTGCAGCTGCCTTGGCAATGGCTGTTCGATCTGCCATGGGTCATCTCCTTGGGTACGTCCAAATCTGGGCGGGCAGATTAGCAGATCAGGACAGCTCGACTCACGCCTTGGCTCTGTGGGATACTGCGGTGATGGCTGTGAACAGCATCCAGGACGGGCTGGCGTATCCGTCGATCCGGAGTCGTTGGCACGATGGCCGCGTCGCAGCGGTGTTGCCCATCGCCCCGTGGATCGCCGTGAATCGCGGGGCTCATGCCTGGGGCTGGCCCGGGGCGGCTGCAGCTCACCTCGTGGGGTTGGTTGGTTGGCCGCTCTGGTATGCAGCACCCGAGTTGCTGGGCGAGCCCGGCTACCTGATGGCCATCATCCTGCTGATCGAGCTGGTGCTGATCGCGGCAGCGGGGGGTCTGCAGGTCTGGACCCATCTGGATGGCAAGAGCCTGCGGACCTATCTGCTGGCGATCAAACGCGTCTATCTGTTGATGCCGTTTCTGGCGCTGTTCGGATGGTGTGTCTGGGGCGTGGGCTGGCTGCTCGTGACGGCACAGTTTGGTCTCAGGGATGCCTACTACGAGACCCATCCCGAGCAGAGGGACCTGCGCGAGCTCCAGCGGTGGTTGATCGAAGCCATCAGCTATGTGGGGCTCTGGCTTGCCGTGGTTTGGCCTGTGCTGGTAACGCTTCTGACCGTGCGTGCGGGCCGGCCGGGCTGGTCCTCGCGCTGGCCGGCCCACTGTGAGAAGTGTGATTACACGCTGCTGGGCCTTGAGCCTCACGCGTCTTGCCCTGAGTGCGGGGAGCCTGTGGTGAACTCACTGGTTGAATCGCCAAGGCAGCGCAGGGATCCAGCCTACGAGTCATCGTCCCTATGGAAACGTGGGCGTCTGGTTCTGCGCAAGCCTACAAAGTTCGGCGAGATGGCTCAGAGCAGGTCACCTGAGCGCATCCCCTGGGTTTCCGTCGTCGTCTGGCTGCTTAGCGTCGTGCTGGTCATGGCCTACACCACCTCCATCTACGCCTATAGCCGTCAGTACAGTGCGAACTTTGGATTCGGGAGGTCGATTTCGCCAGAACCCTATGAGCTTCTTGAGGTTTTCACGTTTGGGGCGCTTCGGGATTTCCGTGGGATCGATGATTTTTTCTGGATCGTTGTCTGGGTCCTCGCCTGGCTGGGCTTGTTTTATTCGCTCTGCCTGTTGGGTCTGCTCAGTTCTTCGCTGCTGCTGGCTGAACGCGCGGGTGGCAACCGCGGCTACGGACCCCTGCGGCAGGCGGTCTATGCCTCTCCAGGCCAACTCGCGCTTGCGATCTTCTTTGCCTGCGTCTTGTTCATCTGGTCTGCGTTAGCCGAGATCTGGACTTTTCTGAATCCCCTCCTGATGTTCTTCGAACAACTCGGCCACTGGGGCCTGAGCATCCCTGAGTCTCTCACAGACCTTGCATGGGGCACGCCCTGGGCTTTGTTCTTCCTCTGGTGCATCGGCTTCTACGGCTGGTACACCTACGCGCTATCGTGCGTAGCGCGGGCGGCACGATACGCAAACGCTTAGTTGGGGACGGGTGTCAGCCCTTGGCGCGCTTGTTGAGGAAGGCCTTCGCCGGTGCAGGGAACAGCAGCATCAGCAGCAGGTCGCGGTGGTTCTTGATGATGTCGCCGTGTTCCTTGTAGATCTTTGTCAGATCGGCGCGTTCGACGTACTGAGCCGGCCGGCCGGTAAAGAGTTCACGGCCTTGCGAGACTTTCTTGAGCACTTCCGGATCTGCGGGTCCGGGCAGCTTGCCGTACTTGCCGAGCATCACTTCACGGAAGGGCTCGGAGACAAAGCCGTAGGGCTCGCCCTGGATCACGTTGAAGGCGGCCTGAGTCCCGACGATCTGGCTGGTCGGCGTCACGAGCGGGAGATAGCCGGCGGCGGCCCGGACCTTCGGGATCTCTTCGAGGATCCTGGGCATCTGGTCGAGTTTGCCCTGCTCCTTGAGCTGGTTGTGGAGGTTGGAGATCATCCCGCCGGGGATCTGCGAGGCGAGTTGGGCCTTGTCGATCGCGGGATAGCCCTGTGGTTCCATGATCTTCTGCTCGATGAGATCGACGGCCTGATCGCAGGAGGCCTTGTCCTTTTTTTTGAGCAGGTCGATGGCCTCGCGGATGACCTTGAGCATCTCGGGCGTCGGCTCTGCCGGCCAGGGCTCGCCGAAGTGGTCCGGGTCCTTATCGACCTCGGCCAGCTCCTTGCGGATGGCTCGGAGTTCCTTATCGATGGCGGGGGCCGTCGAGAAGTCGACGTTAAGTTCGACCCCGAGTTCGCTGGCAAAGAAGCGGATCAGCTCCGCGGGCGGCTGGGCCGTGCCGTGAGCCATCGGGCCGTAGCAGGTGTCGAGGTGATCTACGCCGGCGAGCATCCCGACGACGTAGCTCGCCGTTGCGAGGCCGTTCGTGCAGTGGGAATGCAGCGTCAGGTCGAGATTCGGGTAGGTGGCCTTGAGCTTCTCGATCAGCACCCAGGCGTCGGCGGGGTGGAGCAGGCCGGCCATGTCCTTGATAGCGATCGAGTCGGCACCGGCATCGACAACGCGTTGGGCGAATCGGAGGAAGTGATCGGTGTCGTGAACCGGCGAGACGGTGTAGCTGATGGCGGCCTCGGCGTGACCGCTGAAGGTCTTGGTCGCCATGATGGCGGTGGTGAGGTTCCGGTGGTCATTCAGGGCGTCGAAGATACGCATCCGATGCAGCTTGCCGCCGCCGGTTCGGATGGCCTCTTTCAGGAATTCGTAGACGACGTTATCCGGATAGGGGTTGTACCCGAAGAGGTTCTGGCCACGACAGAGGGAGCGGATCTCGATCTCGCAATCGCCCTCATCGAGCACCTGGCGGAGGGTTTCGAGCCGCTCAAAGGGATCGTCGCCGGTGAATCGGAGGGAGGAATCGAGGATGGCCCCGCCCCAGAGTTCGAGGATCGTGTAACCGGAATCACGGAGCAGCGGCAGAACCCGGAGGGACTGTTTGAGGGACATCCTCGTGGCCAGCAGGGACTGATGGCCGTCTCGTAAAGAACAATCAATGAGGTTCACGCGCCGTCCAGACATCACCGATATCCCTAAATAAGACCTGAAAATCCGGGTCACAAGGCCCGGGTGTCCTTAGTTTACGGGATATTCGAAGCCGTATGTGTGGGAGTCTCCCCAGTTGGAATTGATCCTGAAAAACGAGTAGATCGGATCCCCGACCTAGGGTGAAGATCTCATCCGACTGACAGGTTCTCGCGAAGTAGCTGCTTCTACAGAGCACCGGCACGTAGGCTGCTCGTATTGAGCCTGCTTGCAAGCGGTAGCAGACCTGTATTATGCAAAAGCAGCCCTACGGAATTTTTCATTGTCGCGTTCCCGTCCCAGAGTCATCATCGTTGCCGACAATGCTTCCGCCCGCTTCGGCGGCGAGGCGATCCTCCCGCTTCACTACTTCCGCTTCCTGCGGGCTAGGGGTATCGAGGCCCATCTCCTCGTTCACGACCGAACCCGAGACGAGCTGCTCGCGGTCATCGAGCCCGCGGACCATCCCCGCCTGCACTTCGTGCCCGACCTCGCCGCCCACCGTTTGCTCTGGGCCATCGGCCGCAGGCTGCCTCATCGCCTGGGCATCATGTTCACCGGCACGCCGATGCACCTGCTCACGCAGGTCCAGCAGCGGCGTCTGGCCCGTCGGCTGGTCCGGGACCACGCGCTGACGATCGTCCACGAGCCCATCCCCGTGTCGCCCAAGACCCCTTCCCTCATGCACGGGATCGGGGTGCCGGTGGTGATCGGCCCCATGAACGGTGGGATGACCTACCCCGCGGGATTCCGCTACCTCGAATCCTCACTCGAACGCCTGCTGATCGGCCTGGGCCGCGCGGCATCCGGGCTGGCCAACGCCCTGATCCCGGGCAAGCGCCGGGCGGCCGCCCTGCTGGTCGCCAATCAGCGCACTGCCCGGGCCTTGCCAGCAGGCATCAGGGCCCCGGTGATCGAACTCGTCGAGAACGGCGCCGATCTGAGCCTCTGGCAAGCACCCGAGCTTCGGAGCCAGCCCGATGGCGTCACACGCCTTCTCTACATGGGCCGTATGGTCGACTGGAAAGCGATCGACCTGCTGCTTCATGCCCTGGCCCGGCTGGTCCGTCAGCCCGACGCCCCCCGTGTCCACATTGACCTGCTGGGCGATGGCGATCAGCGGCACGCCCTGGAGAGCCTGTCCCGGGAACTGGGCATCGGGCAGCACCTGAGCTTCCACGGCTTCCTGCCCCAGGCCGAGTGCGCCCTGCGGCTCGCGGCCTGCGACGCGCTCGTGCTCCCGAGTCTTTATGAATGCGGCGGCGCGGTGGTCCTCGAGGCCATGGCCATGAGCAAACCCGTCATCGCCACCGACTGGGGCGGACCCGCTGATTACCTCGACCCGACCTGCGGTATCCTCGTCCCGCCCACCGACCGCGAAACCTTTATCAGCGATCTCGCCCGCGCGATCAGTGAACTCGCCCGGGATCCCGACCGCCGTGTCACACTCGGTCACGCCGGTCGGGTCAAGGTCGAGACGCACTACGACTGGCAGGTGAAGATCGACCGCATCCTGGAGATCTACCAGCAGGTGATCCACCGCGATCAGGAGCCCCACTCGTGACCGATGCCCCCCGACGCAGTGTCTCGATGGTCCTCGGCGTCGGCTCGCTCGGCTACGCCCGGCTCTGCCTGCGCAGCCTGCTCCATCACGCGATCGAGCCTCTGAGGCTGCGTCTGATCACCGACAACACCGCCGACGCCGGGCAGCTCGCCGAAGCGGTGGCCGAACTGGAGCCGCCCGAGCGTCACCGTTGGTCAGCCCACGGGTTTGAGGAGCTCAATGACCTCGCCGCCGCGAAGATCCCCCAGCACCGCCACGTGCGCACGTTCATGCTGGGCCATCCCTGCTGGCGGAAGATCACCGATCCTCTGCTGCTCGCCGAGGACGGCGAGGAAGCCATCATCCTCGACCCGGATGTCTTTTTCCCCAGCCCCTTCACCTTCGAGCCCACGCCCGAGTGGGGTCTGCTCCTCATGTGGCAGCCACCCAACTGCCTGCTGCCCCCGGAGACCGTCGAACGCGCCTTCGAACTCGGCCCGCTTGCCGATCACACCGACATCGGCGTCGCGCACGCCCGAGCGCCGCTCGACTGGGACTGGCTCGATACCTACGTCCAGGCCCTGGGCGGCGCGGATCTCCCGCGCTCCATGCACGTCGAGTCGATCGTCTGGGCCGCGCTGGCCCTTCGGATCGGCGGGGGCTACCTCGATCCGGCCCGCTGGTGGTGCTACCGCAGCGCCCAGTGGAAACGCGTCGCCATCAAGCTGGGCGTCCCCGGCACCGCCATCCTGCGGCACGAGCCGCTGGGCTCGGTCAAGGCCTTCCACGCCGGCGGGCTCGCCAAGCACTGGCTGGTCCGGGCCAATCCGGCGGAGCCCGTGCATCCCGACCCCGCACTGACCCGGCCGTCGCCGGTCCGGCCCTTCGTCGCCTTCCCGCAGGCCAAGCACCGGGCCAAGCTCCGCAGGACCGCGGCCCTCCGCTCGCTGGGGTACTACCGCCTGCTCGGTTCCGGCTGAGCCCCGGGATCGCTTATCCTGAGCGGTCCCATGACCAACCCCACCCCCCATACGACCTACGACTTCGCCGCCATCGAGGCCCGCTGGCAGGCGTACTGGGCCGAGCAACACACTTTCCATGCCGCGAATCCCGATGAGGATCGGTTCGATCCGAACAAGCCGAAGTTCTACGTCCTGGATATGTTCCCCTACCCCTCCGGTGTCGGGCTGCACGTAGGGCACCCGCTCGGGTACATCGCGACGGATATCGTCGGCCGTTACAAGCGGATGCGGGGTTTCAATGTCCTCCATCCGATGGGTTTTGATGCCTTCGGTCTGCCCGCGGAGCAGTATGCCGTCGAGACAGGCGTCCACCCGCGCGAGACCACCGACAAGAACATCAACAACATGGTCCGGCAGCTCAAGCAGCTCGGGCTCGGCTACGACTGGAACCGCCAGCTCGCGACGACCGACACCGACTACTACCACTGGACGCAGTGGATCTTCCTGCAGCTGTTCAACAGCTACTTCGACCCGGTCGCCAACGCCGCCCGGCCGATCAGCGAACTCCGCCACAAGCTCGAAGAGGAGGATTACTACGTCGGGATCGATGGCGAACTCATCGAGTCGGGTGATGCCGAGAACATGGCCGCGTTAGCGGGCATCGGCGACCCCAACATCCATAAGTACCACGAGCTTGAGCCCGATCAACGCATGCGCCTGATCGACAGCTACCGGCTGGCCTATCTTGCCGAGGTCGATGTCAACTGGTGCCCGGCGCTCGGCACGGTGCTTGCCAACGAGGAAGTCACCAACGACGGCCGCTCGGAGCGGGGCAACCACCCGGTCTTCAAACGCCCGCTCAAACAGTGGATGCTGAGAATCACCGCCTACTCCGATCGCCTGATCGATGAGCTCGACCGCGTCGACTGGCCCGAGCCCATCAAGCTCCTTCAACGGAACTGGATCGGCCGTTCGACCGGCGCCGAAGTCGACTTCGCCATCGAGGGCTCGGACGAATCGATCCGCGTCTTTACGACCCGACCCGACACGCTGTTCGGCGCGACCTACATGGTGCTCGCCCCCGAGCACCCGCTGGTCGAAGTCGTGACGACCGCCGATCAACGCAAGGCCGTCGACGACTACCAGGCCGAAGCCGCTGCGAAATCCGAGATCGATCGCGGGGCCGAAGGCAAAGAGAAAACAGGTGTGTTCACCGGCGGCTACGCCCTCAACCCGGTCACAGGCCGGCCGATCCCGGTTTGGATCGCCGACTACGTCATGATGGGTTACGGCACCGGCGCGATTATGGCCGTGCCCGCGCACGACACCCGCGACCACGCCTTCGCCACCAAGTTCGGGTTGCCGATCATCCGCGTTGTCGAAGGCGGCTCAACGCCGATCGAAGACGAGGCGTTCACCGGCGTCGGGCCGAACGTCAATTCCGAGAACGATGAGGTCTCCCTCAACGGCCTCGCCACCCCCGAAGCCAAGCAGCGCATCATCGACTGGCTCGTGAGTAAGAAGCTCGGCAAGGCGACCGTGCAGACCAAGCTCCGCGACTGGCTCTTCTCCCGGCAGCGCTACTGGGGCGAGCCGTTCCCGATCCTCCACGAACTCGACGACGACGGTCAGCCGACCGGCATGATCCGTGGCGTCCCCGAACAATTACTGCCTGTCAGCCACCCGCACCTCGATGACTTCCGTCCCGAAGCCGTGGACGATCCGAACGCCCCGCCTCGCCCGCCGCTCGGTCGGGCACCTGAAGACTGGCGCATCGTCGAGCTCGACGGCAAGCGTTACCAGCGGGAACTCAACACCATGCCGCAGTGGGCCGGCTCCTGCTGGTACTACTTGCGCTTCCTCGATCCCTCCAACCAGCACCGCTTCGTCGCCCCCGAGACCGAGCGATACTGGATGACACGCGCTGAAGAACAGCCCGGCGGCTACGAAGGCGGGGTCGATCTCTACGTCGGAGGGGCCGAGCACGCCGTGCTCCACCTGCTCTATGCCCGCTTCTGGCACAAGGTGCTCTTCGACCTCGGGCACGTCCTCGACGGTCGAGCCCTTCGGCCGGCTCTTCAATCAGGGCTACATCCAGGCCTACTATTACGAAAAAGACAACGGCACCCGCGTCGAGGCCACAGAGGTCACCACCGAAGACGGCCGACCGGCCTACGAGGCCCAGGGCCAACCCGGCACGAAGTTCGTCTTCGAAGGCGAACCCGTTACCGAGCGCTACGGCAAGATGGGCAAGTCGCTCAAGAACGCCGTGGCCCCCGACGACATCTGCCACGAGTACGGCGCTGACACCCTCCGGCTCTACGAGATGGCGATGGGCCCCCTCGACCAGTCCAAGCCCTGGAACACCAAGGACATCACCGGCGTCCACCGGTTCCTGCAACGGCTCTGGCGTAATTTCTTCGACCCCGAAACCGGCGTCTGCCAGCTCACCGATGAAGCCCCGTCCGACGAGCTCGAACGGCTGACCCACAAGACCATCGCCCGCGTGACCGAGGCCATGGAGGCGATGACCTTCAACGTCGCCATCGCCGCGATGATCGAGCTCAACAACAAGCTCGTGCCCGAGCCCAAGCTTCCCCGCAGCATCGCCGACCGGCTGGTCCGCATGCTCGCGCCGCTGGCCCCGCACGTCGGCGAAGAGCTCTGGGCCGCCCTTGGCCACGAGCCCTCGGTCGCCGACGCCGACTGGCCGACCTTCGACCCCGAGATGCTCGTCGAAGACACCATCGAGATGCCGATCCAGGTCAACGGCAAGCTACGCGGCAAGATCTCCATCCCCGCCGACGCCGATCAGCCGGCCATCGAAGCCGCCGCTAAGGCCGATCCCAACGTCGCCAGCCACCTAGAGGGCAAGACCATCCGCAAGGTGATCGTCGTGCCCAAGAAGCTGATCAATATCGTGGTGAGCTAAGATCCGGTCATGATCCTCCTCATCGATAACTACGACTCCTTCACCTACAACCTCGTTCAGCGGTTGGGTGAGGTGCTCATGGCCAACGGGCTCACCGCCGAGCAGGCCGAGCAACGGTTGCACGTCGTCCGCAACGACAAGATCACGACCGACCAGATCACCGAGCTGGCTCCCGAAGCCATCATCATCTCGCCCGGCCCCTGCACGCCGAACGAGGCCGGCGTCTCCTGCGCCGTCGCCGAGGCGTTCGCCGGAAAGATCCCGCTCTTCGGCGTCTGCCTCGGGCACCAGTCCATCGGCCAGGCCTACGGCATGACGGTCGCCCGCAACAGTCACGTCATGCACGGCAAGACCTCGCCGATCCACCACGACGGCCAGGGTGTTTTCGCCGGGATGTCCAACCCATTCATCGCGACCCGGTATCACTCACTCGTCGTCACGCCCGAGACAGTCGACAAGGAACGCTTCATCGTCTCGGCCTGGACCGACGAAGGCGAGGTCATGGGCCTCCGTGCCAAGCCCGGCGTCTTCGGCGATGCCTCGGTCGAGTCCGTCCAGTTCCACCCCGAATCGTTCCTGACCACCGAGGGCCACCGACTCCTCGCCAACGTCCTGAGCCTGCCGAACGCCCCGGTTTCCCGGGACGCGGTGGCTTAAGCCAGCAAACTCACTCCAACACCACCGGCCGCTCCAGCACGGTGATGGTCTGCGCGTCCGCGTCCATCTCCACCAGCACGCCGAAGGGAAGCGTCGCGTTGTCCGCCACGTGGCCCGCGGGGAAGTTCTTGATGATCGGCACGCCGAGGTTCAGGAAATAGTCTTCGAGTACCTCGCGCATCGTCGTGGTTTCGTTCGAGGTGTCCTCTCTGGCTCGCCGGGTGAATCGACCGAGGATCGCGCCGCTGATCTGGTCGAGCTGGCCCGAGTCTTTCATCTGTCGCAGCATCCGATCAACCCGGTAGGGGGCTTCGCCGATGTCTTCGAGGTAGAGAATCTTGTCGACGGTGTCGTACTGATAAGGCGTGCCGGTCACGGCCTGCACTAGCGAGAGATTCCCGCCGACGATCTGCCCGCGAGCGATCCCGCCCACCATCGTCTCGACGGGCACTTCGACGCGTTCGTCCGACTTGATGACATAAGGCTCTGCGTCTTCTGCCTCATAGCTCGACTTGAGCAGTGCCCGCCAGAAGTAGTCGGCCGAGAACGGCCGGAGGTTGCTCTCGCTGCCGAGGCCCCACATCGGATTCGGTGAGTGAAACGTCACCAGCCCGGCTCGCTGGTGGAAGGCCGCATGCAAGGCGGTGATGTCACTGAAGCCGATGAAAACCTTCGGGTTGGCCCGGATCACCTCGTAGTCGAGCAGTTCAAGGATTCGCGTCGCCCCGTACCCGCCCGTGCCGGGGAAGATCGCATCGATCTCCGGGTCCTGGAACACCGCCATCAACTCCGCGGCCCGCTCGTGGTCGCTTCCGGCCAGGTAGCCATGCTTCCGGTACAGATTCGGCGGGATCACGATCTTAAAGCCCATGTCCGCGAGCCGGACCTGCGCCCGCTCGATCCGTTCCTGATCCAGTTCGCCCGCAGGGGCGACAAAGGCGATCGTGTCACCCGGTTCGAGAGCTTTGGGCTTGATCAGCGGCCGTACCGGAGCATGAGATCGATCAGCGGTGCTGTTGAACGCTGTGCTGCAGCCGTTAAGCAGCACCGTCGCAGTCAGCAACACAGTGAACGCGCTTCGCAAGGAAAAACTCAACATGGAAAACTCCTCAAGAGTCCTGCAATATACCCAGACGCATCAGTAGCCTCGGGAAACAAGGTGGATTGCGTCGGTATCGACAGAACGACCGCATGGCCTATCCTCTAGCCATGACCACGTTCCAGTCTGCTCAGGGCCGCCCGTTTCGCAAGGACTTCGCTCCGCCGATCGAGATCGGCAAGCTCTTCGGCAAGCTCCCGCCCGTGCCCCGCGAAGCCGAGGCCGCTGTGCTCGGTTCGATCCTGCACGACCCCGAGTCCACCGCCGACATCATCGAGATCATCCGCGGCCCGGAAGACTTCGGGCACGCCCCCAACGCGCTGGTCTACGGAGCCATGGTCGAGCTCTACGACCAGACGCAGACCGTCGACATCGTCCAGCTCAACCAGAAGCTCGCCGACAGGCAGCAACTCGAACTGGCAGGGGGGACGGCCTACCTCGTGGAACTCGCCGAGTCCGTCCCGTCCGCCGCCGGCGGCAAGCACTGGGCCCGGATCGTCCACGACAAGGGCACCGTCCGCCGGATGATCGACGCCGCCGGACAGATCCTCCACGACTGCTACAACACCGACGAAGCCGCCGCCAATATCCTCGACCGTGCTGAACAAAAGGTCTTCGAGCTCGCCGAGGCCAAGACCGATACCGACATCGCTGAGCTCCGGGTGCTCCTGCAGGAGACCTACGAGCGGCTCGAAGCCCAGGAAGGCCGCGCCGTCACCGGCGTCGCCACCGGCTTCTACGAACTCGACGAGATGACCAACGGCCTGCAGCCCGGCGAGATGATCATCATCGCCGCCCGCCCTTCGATGGGGAAGACCGCCTTTGCCCTGAACATCGCCGAACACGTCGCCGCGACCAATCAGCACGGCGTCGCCGTCTTCAGCCTCGAAATGGGTAAGCAGCAACTCGCTCAGCGTCTGCTCTGCTCCCGCTCAGGCGTCGACTCCCACCGCCTCCGTCGAAACATGCTCTCCCGCGACGACTTCGCCAAGCTCTCACTCACCGTCGGCGAACTCTCCGAAGCCCCGATGTTCATCGACGACACCCCCGGCCTTTCACTCCTCTCGCTCCGCGCCAAGGCGCGCCGTCTCAAGGCCCGGCATGACATCCAGTGTGTGGTGATCGACTACCTCCAGCTGATGTCCGCCGCAGGGGCGTCCTCCCGCGAGCAGGAAGTCTCTTCGCTGTCCCGTGGCATCAAGGCCCTGGCACGTGAGCTCGAAGTCCCGGTGATCTGCCTCTCGCAGCTCAACCGTGCCGCCGAACAACGCGAAGGCCACCGCCCCCGGATGTCCGACCTCCGCGAATCCGGCTCGATCGAGCAGGACGCCGACGTCGTGATGATGCTCCACCGGGAGGACTACTACCACCGAGGCGACGAGGACTACGTCGATACCAACACCGCCGAGGTCATCCTCGCCAAGCAGCGTAACGGCCCGACCGGCACCGTCCGGCTCCAGTTCGATGGCGGATCGACCCGGTTCAACAACCTCGCGACCGGCTCGGGCTTCTAGGAAACGCTGCCGGCTTTCACCCCGCTGCGATACCGCTGCGCAATCGGCACCCGACGTCCGAAGCCAAACGCGCGCCCGGTCACCTTGAGACCCGGGGCCGCCTGCTTGCGTTTGTACTCGTTCCGATCGATGAGCCCGGCGATGCGTCGCACGGTCTCTTCGTCGAACCCGGTCTCGTTCACGATCCGATCGACCGGCTGGTCCAGTTCGACGTACCTCTCGATGATCGCATCCAGCACCTCATAGGCAGGCAGCGAATCCTGATCGACCTGGTCAGGGCGGAGCTCAGCTGATGGGGGTTTGGTGATGGTCGGCTCGGGGATGATTTCCTTCGCGTCGCCGGGCACCACCTTCCGGGGGTTGGCGTTCATCCACCGGGCCATCTCGTAGACCTGGGTCTTGGGCACGTCCGATAACACGCCCAGCCCGCCAGCCATGTCGCCATAGAGCGTGCAGTACCCGACGGCGACCTCCGACTTGTTCCCGGTCGTCAGCAGCATGGCCCCGAGCTTGTTCGAGATCGCCATCAGCAGCGTGCCCCGCACCCGCGCCTGGACGTTCTCCTCGGTGACATCCGGCTCCAGGCCCTCGAAGATGCCGCTCAGGGCCGTCTCAAAGGCTCCGTGGGGCTGCTCGATCGGGATCCGTTCGAAGCGGATGCCGAGATTCTTGGCCAGGGTTTTGGCGTCCGAGACCGATCCCTCGGACGAATAACGTGATGGCATAGCGACACCTATGACCCGATCGGCTCCGAGTGCCGCGACCGCGATGGCCGCTGAGACCGCCGAATCGATCCCACCAGACAGCCCGAGCACCACCGATTTGAAGCCGCATTTGACGCAATAATCACGCAATCCGAGCACCAAAGCCTCGAAAACGCCCTCGATTCCCCTCGGATAAACCGGCTCGATGGGCTGTCCGGCACCCCTGAGCGGGACATCGACGGTCATAAAATCCTCAGCAAAGCAGGCGGCATGAGCCAGCAACTGCCCCTCGCTGTCCACCACGCAGGACCCGCCATCGAAGACCAACTCGTCGTTCCCGCCCACCTGATTGACGTAAACCAGCGGCATGGCGTATCGCCTGGCGACGTGCTTCATCAGCCGGAGCCGGAAGTCCTGCTTATCCCTGGTAAACGGCGAGGCTGAGGCGTTGACCAGCATCTCGGCCCCGGCCTGGGCCAGCAAGCCGGCGGGCTCCGAGGTGTAGAGCCGTCGCTCGAACAGGTCTTCCTCGTTCCAGAGGTCCTCGCAGATGCAGACCCCCAGCGAGGCTCCCGCGGCCCGGACCGGCTCCAGACCGGTACCCGGCTCGAAGTAACGGCGTTCATCAAAAACGTCATAGGTGGGCAGAAGCGTCTTGATGACGCTTCGCTGGACGGCCCCATCGGCACAGACCGCAGCGGCATTGACCAGAGGCGGGCCCAGCTTGGCATCCGAAACCGCCGGATAGCCGATAACGGCGGTAAGGCCGTGGCAACGCCCCGCGAGTTCGTGGACGACCTCGCCGCATGCCTCAACCAGGTCCGGCTTAAGGAGCAGGTCTTTGGGCGGATATCCGCAGACCACCAGTTCGGGTAGCACGAGTAAATCCGCCCGAGCCGACAACGCCCGATCGATCGCCGAAGCGATCCGATCGCGGTTGCCAGCTATGTCACCCACCGTCGGATTGATCTGACCAAGTGCCACACGCATTCGATTGACCTCACAAGGGAACCAAACCTCCCCGCAGCGAGTATCGTAGGACCATCATGCACGACACGGGACACACACGACGACGCTCGACCCAAACCCTCCTCGGGGCCGGGCTCCTGCTCACCCTCACCCTCTTCGCTGGCACCGGCTGCGAAACGACGGCTCTGGACCCGCTTCAGACCCGATCCGTCAGCGATTCGAGGGCCACCGTCCTCGTGGCTCAGGCCGATGAACTGGTCGACGCGGGCAACACCGGCGAAGCCCTCGCCGTGCTGGCCGAGGCGATCGAGCGTGATCCCGATCTGACCGAGGCTCACGTGGCCGTCGGCGAAATCCACCTCAACGCCGGCAACCTGAACGCTGCCGAGCAGGCGTACGAGCGTGCCGTCCAGACCGACCCACGCGATTACGACGCCCAATACGGCCTCGCGGTCGTGAATCAGCTCCTCGGCCGGGTGAGCGAGTCCGTGACCGGCTATCTCCGGGCTCTCTCGATCGAGCCGGAGTCCTTCGAGGCCCGGCGGAATCTCGCCTCGGCCTACCTCCAGGCCGGCCGGCCCGACCTCGCGCTCCGGCACGCGGTCATGTCCACCGAAAAAGATCCCGAGAGCCGGGGAGCCTGGATCAACCTGGGCGCGACCTACAGCATGCTTGGCGACCACGAGAAGGCTGTCCGCTGCTACCAGCAAGCCGCTGAACTCGGCGAGCTCGACCCGCCTCTGCTGCAGAGCTGGTCGCAGGCCCACCTGAACCTCCGCGAATTCGACCGTGCCGCCAACCTGCTGCAGCAACTGGTGCGCGAGCAGCCCTCGGCCTACGCCCATGAACGCTACGGCTACGCCTTGTTCAAGCAGGGCCGCAGGCAGGACGCGATCGTCCAGTTCCAGGCCGCTCTCGAACTTGACCGGCGGATGCCCCCGGCCCTCAACGGTATCGGCGTCTGCCTGATGGCCGAGTTCCTCGAAACCGGCCGCCGAAACCCTGCGTTGCGTGACCGGGCCATCGCGGCCTGGCGTCGTTCGCTGACCATCGAGCCCCAGCAGCCGAAGATCGTCGACCTGATGTCTCGCTTCGGCCGCATCGCCCTGTGACCACGGCCAACACGCCGGGGTCCAGCGCGTGCCGGCTCTGGCAGGACCTGGTTGACCATCATCCCGACCTGATTCGGCAGGCCGAGCAGATCGATCGCACCTCGGTCTCTGCGATCGCACGGCTGCGCAAGCACGCTTCCCCAGAACTGGCCCATCGGGCCGCACAACTCGCCGAAGCCAGGCAGCGGGCTCGTGCCAAGCTGGGTGATCGAGCCGCCGAGTTGATCGCCGATATCCAGGGCGTCGAGCAGGCCAGCCACCTCGCGATCGCGACCATCAAAGCCGAGCGCTTCCAGCAAGCCGGGTTCACCGAAGCCATGGACCTCTGCTCCGGGATCGGCGTCGATGCCATGGCCTTGTCCGACTCGGGGATCGAGACCCTCGCCGTCGATCTCGATCCGCTCCGAGCCTGGATGACCTCTTGCAATGCCAACTGTTCGGCGACCGCGGGCGATGCCGGGTCCGTCGATGTGAGCCGGTGCGCCGTCCACCTCGACCCCGCCCGACGATCCGAAGGCCAGCGGTCTAAATCTCTGACCGACTATCTGCCCGATGCCGCCGCTATGGCCGCCATCCTCGGCAAGGCCCCCGCGGCCTGCATCAAGCTCAGCCCCGCTGTTGATCTGGCCGAAGCCGAGGACTACCTCACCCCCGCCTGCCAGCAACGCTCGATCGAATTCGTCTCTCTTTACGGCCGACTGGTCCAGGCGCTCTGGTGGACGCAGTCTCTGGCACAACCCGCGACCGACTCGGGTGAGACACCTCGAGCTGCCCTGCGCATCGACGATGCCGGGATCCATCGACTCGTCGCAGAACCCGAGTGGCCGGACATCGGTCCCGTGCCCGAGCAGGGTGTCCTCCACACTCTCGACCCTGCCGCCGAGCGAGCCAACCTCGCCACCCATCTGTGCTCGCTGCATGGCGGGACCATGCCACACCCCCGGGCCGGTCTGATTGCCGCTGCAGAGCCGATCGATTCGCCCTGGCTCACCTCTTTTCGCGTCGAAGCCGAGCTTCCCTGGCGGCAGGACAAGGTCCACGCCTGGCTCAAGCAGCACCGGACCGGGCTCGTCGAGATCAAGCCGCGCGGGCTCACGCTCGACACCGATCAGCTCCAGAAAACTCTCCGTGGGCCGAAGAAGCAGACACCGCGCACCCTCTTCATCACCCGGATCGAATCGAAAGTCCGCTGCTGGATCACTCAGCGGCTTTCGCGGACCTGAGTCCGAATGCCTTGACTCACCCAAACCCACGGGGCCGGAGTCACTAAAATCCTCCGCCCATGACCGCCACCTCGACACGGAGCATCCAAATCACCGGCCTCGGCCTCGTCACGCCGTTGGGCGTCGGCGCTTGGCCGACCTTCCGCGGGCTTCTGGACGGACGCCGAATCACCGACCGGAGGTCCGAACTCCCCGAGGACACCGATGCCACCTCCCTCGTCCGGGCCATCGGCTGCGTTGCTACGGCTCAGCACACCGCCACCGATCCGACGGTCGAACTCGCCGAACGCGCTGCCCGCGAAGCCCTCGATCAGGCCGGCATCGTTAGTGAAGAACGCATCCCGACCTACCTCGGCACGAGCAAGGGAGCTGTTCTGGCTCTCACGCACCAGCACGCCGAGCACCGCCACCTCGCGGTGGCCCTCGGACCCCACGGCTATCTCGATCACCACCTCAGCCAACGGCTGCCCATCGAACCACGAGGCCACCACGTCGCTGCTTGCGCCTCATCACTCACGGCACTCGACGCCGCTCGCCGGGCGATCCTCCGGGGTGACTGCGATCGGGCGCTCGTGCTGACCGCCGAGTCGGCCATGTCGCCCGCTTTCATCCATGCCTATCACCGGCTGGGTGTGCTCGCTTCCCCGAACAAACAGGCTTACCGGGAGACGCCGCTCGCCCAAGAGCGTGGCGGCTTCACGCTCGCCGAACTCGCTGCGGCCGTGGTGCTCTCAGCCAGCGACGCTGTCACAGAGACTGCCCGCACGGGCAGGGGGGTGGAATTGCTCAACACCGCCACCGCCGCCGAGGCCGAGCACCTGATCCATCCCGGCGAGTCGATGTCGGCTCTGGCACATATCGCCGATGAACTGTTTGATGGCCGGGCCATCGATGTTCTCCATCCCCACGCGCCCGGCACGTCCGGCCACGATCCGCGGGAGTGCCGGGTGCTCTCAGCGGCCTGTTCCGAATCTTCCCCGCTGATCTACGCCAACAAGGGCGCCCTCGGCCACGGGCTCGGCGCATCCGGACTCGTCAGCGTGGTGCTGGCCTGCATGTGTCTGCGCACCGGTCGGATCCCGCCGATGTCCTGGCTGGCTGATCCCGACAACCCGCCGATGGAGGGCAGCCAACTTCCACTCACCGCATCGCCTCAAAGCTGCGGCCGTACTGGCACCCACGCCATCTTCGCCGCCGGCTTTGCTGGACACACCGCTGGGGCTGTCATCAAAGGCTGAGCCGTCTTAACGCTCGACTCGGCCAGAGCCATCGCCGCCTGCCAGCTTCAAGACTTCATCGGCGGACACGAGGTTGAAATCACCGGGAATCGTCTGCTTGAGGCACGAGGCTGCCACGGCGAACTCAAGAGCACGCCGGGTATCGCCCAGCGACAGCAAGCCGTAAATCAGACCCGCTGCGAAGCTGTCACCCCCGCCCACCCGATCGACGAGCTGAACGTCATAGACCTTCGAGCGTGTGGCGGTCGAACACGCTTTGTCATCCAGCATGATCGCCGACCAGCCGTTACGCGATGCCGAATGGCTTTCACGGAGTGTGATCGCCACGGTGTCAAACGAAAACTCGGCCTTCAGCCGCTCGGCCAGCTTGCCGTAGCCCGCCAGGTCGAGCTCACCCTTGGTGACATCTGTCCCGTCGGGCGATATGCCGAGTGATTTTTCAGCGTCCTCCTCGTTGGCGATGCAGACGTCCACCTGCTCCATCAGCGGACGCATCACCGCCTGGGCCTGCTCGGTCGTCCAGAGTTTTTTGCGGAAATTCAGATCGCAGGAGACCCGGCAGCCCGCCTGCTTCGCGGCTTCGAGCAACCCAGCGAGTGTCTTCTGAGCCTGCTCTCCTAACGCCGGTGTGATGCCCGTCCAGTGGAACCAGCCAACACCTGCAAACAATCCATCCAGGTTCAGTTCATCGGCGCGGAGCGTGGTCACCGCCGCCGCCGCACGGTCATAGATCACCTTGCTGGCCCGCTGGCTGGCACCCGTTTCGAGAAAGTAGATCCCGATCCGATCCCCGCCACGTACGACGTAGTCGGTGTCGACACCGAAGCGGCGCAGGTGATTCACCGCCGCCTGCCCGATCTCGTGCTCCGGCAGTTTGCAGACGAAACGACTCGGGATGCCGAACTGCGACAACGACGCCGCGACATTGGCTTCGCCCCCGCCGAAGGTCACATCGAGTGAGTTGGTCTGCGTGAAGCGTGTGAACCCCGGCGTCGACAGCCGCAGCATGATCTCGCCGAACGTCACGACCCCAAGTCGATCATCAGCCATCCGATTTATCTCCAGTCTCTGAGCATTGCAGAATCAACCGACACCATCGGCCGACGCACGGACCCTCGCAGCGTTCGCCGTAATCGCATCCCAGTCACGGTCCACGAGCTGCTGCTTCGTCGCGAGAGCACTACCCACGCCCACGGCCACCGCGCCGGCCTTCAGCCAGTCGCCGGCGTTATCGAGTGTCACCCCGCCGGTTGGCATCAGCCGCAGCCCGGGCATCGGTGCGAGGACTGCTTTGAAAAAGCCCATGCCCACGACGTCCGCAGGAAACACCTTCATCACATCGGCACCGGCTTTCGCTGCACGATGGATCTCGGTCGGCGTCAGGCAACCGGGCATGGCCGCGGCCCCGCCGGCGTGAGCCGCCCGCACCACGTCCTCATCGAAGACCGGGCTCACGACATACTTGGCACCCGCCTCGACCGCGGCTGAGGCCGTTGCCCCATCGGTAACCGAGCCGACACCAATGAAAAGCTCATCCCCACGCTGCGCCGAGAGGCCGCGGATCACCTCGATGGCGTTCGGCGTGCTCATCGTGATCTCCAGGGCCCGGACGCCCCCTGCGACCAGCGCATCAGCCAGACCATCGACCATCTCGGCATCGGGCAGCCGCAAGACGGCCACCACACGCTCTGTTACCAGCCTGTCGAAGATCCCTTCACGACTCATCGGAACACCTCATCCTCGGGCTCAAAGCCGCTGCGTTGTCAGCCCGCCATCGACCATGATGGCCTGACCCGTTGCATAGGGTAGATCGCCACGAACCAAAGCCGCCACCGCCGAGCCCACATCTTCTGGCGTCCCCCAGCGGCGATCAATCGCGATCCCGTCCGCGAACAGTTTGTCGTATTTCTCGGTCACTCCCGCGGTCATGTCCGTCTTGATGATGCCGGGCCGCACCTCGTAGCAGTTGATGCCGTATTCACCCAGTCGAGCCGCCCAGAGCTGGGCCGCCATCGCCAGCCCCGCCTTGGTGATGCAGTAATCGCCGCGGTTGGTCGATACCACCGTCGCACTGATCGAGGTCACAAACACGATCGAGGGTGTCCGCGCCGAATCCTGCTGCTTCTGCTCAACCATCCACTTCGCGGCCTGCTGGGTCAGAAAATACGGCCCGCGCAGGTTGATCGACATCAACCGATCAAAACTCTCCGTCGATGCCTCGAGGATGTCGGCCCGCTCTGCTGGCGCTACTCCGGCGTTGTTCACCAGAGCATCGAGCCGACCGAAGCGTTCACGCACCCGGGAAAGCATGGACGCGTGGTCGTCGAGTGATGCCACGTCACCCCGCACGTACAGCGCAGAGACACCAAGACCTTCCAACTCATCGAGCACCGGACGCACATCGTCCTCAGGCCTGCGCCCGTTGATGACCAGATCAAAGCCATCAGTGGCTAGCCGCTTCGCGATGCCCAGACCGATGCCGCGTGACCCACCCGTGACCATCGCCACCAGACGACTCATGATCGGGCTCCCTTCTCAACCGGACCGAAGAAGCAGTAAGCCGGCTCATTTCTGGCCAGCCGCTGCACAGTCAACGCGGCTTCCCGCAGGTGGTAGTCACCCCACATCGCCGCCTCGCCGCAGGGAATCTTCCGTCCCGCGGGGGTGTGATCCCAGTCATTCGGCCGGTGATAGATCTGGTGCAGCAACAGGCCCTGGTGCTCATCGTCCACTGCCAGATAGGTATCCGTCAGCAGCGTGCGCAGCGTCGTCAGACCGGTCTGGAGGTAGCGTTTGCCCGCCGTGTCGTCGTCCTTGCTGCTCAGGTAAAGCCCAAGCCGGATGAGGCCCTGGCAACCGATTGCCGACGCCGAACTATCCACCGGCTCGTGGTCGTTGAACGGCTCTGCGGGACGATCGAGGTAGTCACCCATGTTGGCCAGCCCGGGCGCTCCCGTGTCCCAGTAGGTGATGCCATCGGCGGGCGTGTGCTCGATGAAGAAGTCGCAGGTCGCCCTTGCGGCTTCAAGCATGAAGCCCTCGATCTCAGCCCGCCCGCCGAAGGGTTTCAGTTCGCTGTCGTCCAGCGTCGACAGCCATTCCAACTGTTCGGGATAGCCGACCATGGCCCATGACAATCCGCGTGTCCAGGTGCTGAAGGCCGAGTAACCCTGCTGCGTCGAAGGACACCGGTAGTCGCCGTTGTTGGTATTGAAGACCGATTCGTGAGCCGTCCGGCCGCGCACGTCGTAGTAGTCACGCGGGCCGTTCTCGCTGTCTGGCCCGTACCAGATGTTGTATCTCGCCGTGTTCCGGGCGTGCTCGATGATGCGGCCGAGCAGGTTGATGCGTTCATCTCGCTCGCCCTGCAGCTCGTGGCCAAGCTGATGGCTCACCGCCAGCGCCCGGCAGCTGCGGATGGTGTCCACAAACAAGGATTGTGGCCCGTTGAACGAGCAGATGTAGCCGGTGCCATCTGATGTAACCGACCACCGGGCCGCCTGCACGGCACCGGTTACTTTCAGAGCCAGTTCATAGAAATCGATCTCCGCCGCAGAAGCCTCAAACCGGCCTTCCTTCGCCAGCCGCCAGAGATTGCCGTAGGTCGAGACATTATTGAATCCGTGATCGTGGACACCGACATGGGTCAGGTGTGGGGCCATGACGCCCCGCGTGCGATCTCTGGCCAGTTGCAGGAAGCGCTCGTCGTCGGTCGCGTCGAACTGCAGGGCCGCGGAGCCATATTGAAAGCCCTGGGTCCACTCGGTCCAGCCCTGGGCCACGTACTTGCCGTCCACCGTGAACACCGGCGTCGATGAACCGGGCGGGAAAGCCTTCTCCATCATGTCGATCTTCGCCGCGGACAGCGACCACATCCGCTCGATCCCGGGCAGCAGGTCCTGTGCTGTCAGGCCGTTGTCTATCTGAATCATCGATTCACTCCGATTGTGTCCTTAGAAACACCTCACGCCCCGAGAATAGACCCCAACGCAGCACCCCGCCACACCCAAGAAAAATTTTAGACAGATCTGGACACAAAACGTCTTGATAAGCATAATCTAATGGCGGCGCACCATGGATTCGAGCGATGGAAAAAGCCAGAAGCCTCGACAGCATGACCTCGGATCAGGCGGTGATCGACACCTGTGCCCGACTCTTCCGCGAGCAGCAGCCCATCGTCGACACCATCGCACGGCGGGTTGGTTCGGCGATCGAAGTCCTGCCCCACGCGCACCGCTCAGGGTTTCAGCTCGTTCTGCTGCGGCGTTGTGCGGGCCGTGCCATGGCCGCTGGCGACTGGGTCGGCGTCTCGGGCACGACCCTCATGGCCTCCTATCCCAACGATCGTCATGGCTACGAGATCAAGCCCACGTCGGCTTCGGCGGAGATGGTGGTCATCAAGCTTGCCATGGCCGCCAACTGGCCGGCCGCCCGCCATCGCCCCTGGCCCGCCGTGGTCACCGCAACCAGTGAAACACCCCGCCTGACCGAAGCCATCGACCGTCTCCGCAGAGATGTTCGCCCCGTCGGAGCCGCCATCCCTTCCTGGGTGGCCGACGCCACCGCCGTCTTGTGCGCCTGGATCCGATCCGACCAGCCCAACGCCCCGCAGCACGACGCTGAGGCCGATGACCCAGCCATCCAGGCCGCTCTGAGCCTCATCGAAGAACGCCCAGCGGACCCGCCATCACTCGAAGAAATGGCCGCTGTGGCACATCTCTCTCCCCGGCAGTTCGCCAGACGCTTCGAGCGCGCGGTCGGTCGAACCCCGCACGAATACACGTCCGAACGCAGGCTGGAACGAGCCAAAGCCCTGCTCTTTGACGACCGCATCTCGGGCGAGCAGGTCGCCCGTGCCGTCGGGTTCAGCTCGCAGGCCACCTTCACCCGCTGGTTCCGCCAGCGCGTCGGCCGCACGCCGATGCAGTACCGCTCGGACCCGATGGTCCTCTAGCCCATATGCGACATATCTGTCCAGATGCGCATAGCAGGTGGTCCGCACAAATTGAAGCTCGCAGGGCCTCGTCGCATAGGCTTCTGTGAACCTACCCTTCAGGAGATCAGCGATGGCAGAGCAGCGAATCGGCGTCATCATGTCGGGCGTCACCGGGCGCATGGGCACCAACCAACACCTCATCCGTTCCATCCTCGCCATCATCAAGCAGGGGGGTGTCAAGGTCTCTCCGGAGCTGACGCTCATGCCCGACCCCATCCTCGTCGGCCGCAATGAGAACAAGCTCCGCGCACTGGCCGAAGCCCACGGCCCCGATGCCATCGGCAAGCCTCTCCGCTACACCACCGACCTCGAAGCTGTCCTCGCCGATGAAAACGAGCACGTCTTCTTCGATGCCTCGCTCACCCAACTCCGCACGCAGTTTGTGAACAAAGCCATCGAAGCCGGCAAGGCCATCTACTGCGAGAAACCCACCGCCACCAACACCGCCGAGGCCCTCGCGCTGGCCGACAAGGCCGAAGCCGCGGGCGTCAAGAATGGCGTCGTTCAGGACAAGCTCTGGCTGCCGGGCATCCGCAAGCTCTCGATGCTCATCCAGCAGGGGTTCTTCGGAAAAATCCTCTCCGTCAAGGGGGACTTCGGCTACTGGGTCTTCTCGGGCGAGATCGACGACCAGCCCGCCCAGCGACCCAGCTGGAACTACCGGGAAGAAGACGGCGGCGGCATCATGGTCGACATGTTCTGTCACTGGCGCTACGTGATCGACAACGTCTTCGGTCCCGTCGCCTCCCTCGTCGCCCACGGCTCGGTCGATCTCGACAAGCGCATCGATGAAAACGGCAAGCCCTACAAGGCCACCGCCGACGACTCCGCCTACGGCATCTTCCTCCTCGAAGACGGCACCACCTGCCAGTTCAACTCCTCTTGGTGCACCCGTGTCCGCCGGGACGACCTGCTCACCATCCAGGTCGATGGCACCCACGGCTCCGCCGTCGCCGGCCTCCGCGAGTGCTGGGTCCAGTCAATCGCCGAGACCCCCAAGCCCATCTGGAACCCCGATATCGAGCAGCCCATTAAGTTTTTCGAGAACTGGCAGCAGGTCCCCAACGCCACCCACTACGACAACGCCTTCAAGATCCAGTGGGAACTGTTTCTCCGACACGTCGCCCTCGACGAGCCCTTCCGATGGGACCTCCGCGAAGCCGCCAAAGGCGTCCAACTCGCCGAACTCGGCCTCGAAAGCTGGAAGAACCGCACCTGGGTGGATGTGCCCGCCCTCGAGCCGGCGGCCGCCGCCCGATGAGCGCTTCGCCCATCACCCTCGACCGGATCGCCATCCACACGATGACCAACAAGCCATGGTCGTTGGCCGAGTGTTGCGAGCACTACGGCCAGGCAGGCGTCGCGGGCATCTCCGTCTGGCGCAACGTCATCGAGCCCATCGGCATCGATGAGGCCAGCCGGATCGTCAGGGATTCCGGGCTTGCCGTTCCCGCACTCGTGCGAGGCGGGTTCTTTGTCACCAATGATGCCACGCAGCGACAACCCGCCATCGACGACAACAAAGCCTGTATCGATGAAGCCGCCGCACTCGGTGCCGAGATGGTCGTCCTCGTGGTCGGTGCACAGCCGGGCACACCCCTGGCTGAAGCCCGCCAGCAGGTCGCCGATGGCATCGCCGACTGCCTCGCACACGCCGAGCAGGCCAACGTCAAGCTCGCCATCGAGCCGCTGCATCCGATGTACGCCGCCGACAAATCCTGCATCAACCGCATCGCCGAAGCCCGCTGGGTCTGCGACCGGCTCAACCACCCGCTCGTCGGCGTTGCCGTGGATGTCTACCACGTCTGGTGGGACCCGGACCTCGAAACCGAGATCCAGCGACTCGGTCAGACCCGCCGTCTGTTCGGCTTCCACGTCTGCGACTGGCGCGTCAACACCCGCCACCTCCTCACCGACCGCGGGCTCATGGGCGAAGGCTGCATCGACATCCCGGGCATCAGAGCCATGGTCGAAGCCGCCGGCTTCTCCGGCCTGAACGAAGTCGAGGTCTTCTCCGAAGAGCACTGGGCCGAAGACCAGGCGGTCTACCTCAAGCAGATCACCAATGCCTGCCTGACCGCCACTTGATTGCACACCTCGGTCAGTGCTGCTTCCATGCGCCACAGCCCGCATAGCGAACTAGGGGTCTTTTCTAGGCTGGCTTATAAGTTGTTTCTGGTATGCTTCAGAGCGCCTGCAACATGGTTTCGGAGAGGAAAACCCATGAAGAAGCGAACAACGCTGGCTATGTGTAGCGCTTTCGCCATGGCAACCCCGGCTTTTGCCACCACCATCGGCTTCGATCTCACAGGCGCGGGCGGGCTTCTCGGCTCCTCGTTCGACTTTACCGAGGACGGCCTGACCCTCACCGTCGCCGCTTTCACCATCAACACCAACACCAGCCCCGTCGGCTCCACGCCGGCAGGACTGGTTCAGACCGGCTTCGGCCTAGGCGTCGATTCCGGTCCGGGCATCTTTATCGACAACCCGATCTCGATCGATGAACTCATCTTCAACTTCACCGAAGCCCTCGTCATCTCCTTTGATGTCGATGTGACGCTCGACAGCATCGACCTCTTCACCATCGATCCAGGCGACAACGCCCTTATCCGCGTGCTTGGTGGAGGCCCGACCTTCATCACCGCACTCGGCTCAGGCGTGAACACCATCACCGGCCCCATCACGCTGCCGGCTGGGTCTCAGGTGGCTATTGGTGCTCCGATCGGCGGGGCTGCCATCCTCGATAATGCCTTCACCCTCAGCGGCCTCACCGCCACGACCTCGGATGATCCCGACCCACCACCCACGGTGCCATCACCCGCTGCTGCCGGTGCCGGGCTCGTGCTTCTGGCTGGTCTGACACTCCGACGCCAACGCTGACCGCCACGCAGTCGGGTCACTCCCGGAACGAAGATAGTTATTTCGTAGGCTAGACGGGCGCGTTCGCCTCGTGCTCGGCAATGATGGCGTACAACGCCTCTGCATCTTCTGCCGCCTTAAGCGAGGCACGCAGTGATTCGTCCGTCAGCATCCGGCTGATCTTCGCCAGAGCCTGGATGTGCGGACCCGTCTGGTCCAGCGGTGATGCCAGCAGCAGGATCAGGTCCACCGGCTGACCGTCGATCGCGCCGAACTCGATCGGCTCACTCGGACGGCCGATCGCCATCCGCAGCTTGTCCACGCCTGAAGCCTTGCCATGAGGGATCCCGATGCCGTGACCGATGCCCGTCGTCCGGGTCTCTTCACGCTGCCAGATCGCCTCCTTCAACTCATCCGCCGAAGCGATAGGCGAGTTGGCGGCCAGCAAAGAGGCAAGCTCATCGATCACACCATGCTTGTCCGTGCCCTGCAGAGGAACCACCACGCACTCGGGCTGAAGAATATCGGTCAGACGCATCGATCTCATCCGTGATTAGAGAAAACCCCAGGCTCTGCCTGGAGTCGGTCCAGCACCTTACTGACGGCCCCATCCCCGGGCAACCGCAAGCCTGCAACGCACCTGATAGCCGCCTCGACGTACCGATCTGTCCCTGTTTACAATGCGTGGCTCGCGACCCCACGCGAGGCCGCCGAGCAGGGCTTCTTCCAGAACACCGGGTACAGCCGAGACGCCTCATGATTACAGCCGATCGACTGGTCAAATGGTACGGACCCACCCTCGCCGTCGATGACGTCAGCTTCACCGTCAACCCGGGCGAGGTCGTCGGATTCCTCGGCCCCAACGGGGCCGGCAAGTCCACCACGATCCGTATGCTCACCGGCTACCTCCCGCCGTCGTCCGGCACCGCCACCGTGAATCAGCACAACATCCTCACCGCCTCCAAAGCCGCCAGAGCCGACATCGGCTACCTCCCCGAATCCACCCCGCTCTACCCCGAGATGCGGGTCCGCGAATACCTCGACTTCCGCGGCAAGCTGCTGGGCCTCAGCCGCTCCGACCGCCGGGAACGCTCAGCCAGCGTGATCGACCGCTGCGGGCTCACCGCCGTTGAGGCCAGAACCATCGGCCGCCTCTCCAAGGGCAACCGCCAACGCGTCGGCCTCGCCCAGGCCCTCCTCCACGACCCCGCCGTGCTCATTCTCGACGAGCCCACCTCCGGCCTCGACCCCGCGCAGATCGGCCAGTTCCGCGGCCTCATCCGAGAACTCGCCCAGAAGCACACCATCCTGCTCTCCTCCCACATCCTCCCGGAGATCGAGAAGACCGCCGACCGCGTCGTCATGATCGCCTCCGGCCGCAAGGTCGCCGAGGGCACCATCGAGGAACTCCGCAACCAGACTTCGACGGCCGGACGGCTGATTGTCGAAGCCCGTACGGACGCTCAGAAGCTTAAGTCGATCCTCACCGCCGACCTGGCCATCGACACTATCGAGGCCAGCGACCTCACCGAAGGCTGGACCCGAGCTCGGATCACCACCAAAGACCACGCCGACCGCCGGGAGGCCATCGCCGCCAAACTCAGCGAGGCCGGCGTCCGTATCCGAGAGCTCCGAGCCGAAACCGCCTCCCTCGAAGCCTTCTTCATCGAGATGACCGCCAGCCAGCGTCAACCCAACGCCGCCTGACCCAACCCACGCAGCCACACGCGAGACAGACCGAATGCACGCGACCTGGACCATCGCCAAAAGAGAAACCCTCAGCCTCTTCTACGCGCCCGTCGCTTATCTCGTGCTCGGGCTCTTTGCCGTGATCTCATCCATGCTCTTCCTTGCTGGTTTCGACGCCGGGGCCCCCGCCAACCTCCGCTACCCGTTCACCGGCGTTGTTTGGCTGCTCGCCTTCACCCTCCCGGCCATCAGCATGCGTCTGCTCAGCGAAGAACTCCGCACCGGCACCCTCGAACTGATGATGACCGCCCCCATCTCCGACGCCCAACTTGTTGCCGGCAAATGGCTCGGTGCCATGTGCTTCTACCTGGCCCTGCTCAGCCCGCTCGTCCTCCACGTTGTCATCCTCGAAGTCCACGGCACCCCCGACTACGGCCCCATCCTCACAGGTCTCGTCGGCATGGTCCTTGTCGGCGGGCTCTACCTCGCCATTGGCACCTTCGCCTCCTCCATGAGCGACAGCCAGATCGTCGCCTACATGGTCACGGCCCTCTTCACCGGCATCATGACCGTCGGCATGGCCATCATCCCCAACGCCGTCACCTGGCTGCCCCAGTGGGCCCGCGAGGCCTGCTACGTCATCAGCGTCGACCGCCAGTACGAAGACTTCGCCAAGGGCCTTATCGATACCAGCAACTTCGTCTACTTCGTCTCCCTGATCGCGTTGTTCCTCTTCCTCGCCGTCAAGCTCATCGAGAGCCGCCGCTGGCGATGAACCTTACAGCCTCTGTTAGAACCCACGGAGCCGGACAGGCATGAGCCAACCACCGACACCGACATCCACCGCCCCCAAACGAGCTGTGATAGGCCTGAGCGTGATCCTCGCCGTCGCCGCTGCGCTCGCTATCGTTGTGTTCGTCAACTTCATCGCCTACCGGCAGTTTCTCCGCTTCGACTTCACCCAGACCGGCCGCTACAGCCTCTCCGAGCAAACCCAACGCGTCCTCGCCGACCTCGACACCCAGCACCAGATCGTTGGCCGCTTCCGCACCGACACCGAACCCACCCAGCAGCTCGCCGACCTCCTCAACGAATACGACCTCCGCTCCGACCGCATCGATCTCCAGATGATCATCCCCGGCCGCGACGTCGTGGCCCTGGATAACTTCAACAACACCCTCAAAGAGCGCTACGTCGAGAAACTCGAACCCGCCCAGCAGGCCATCGACAGCGCTCTGACTCGGATCGACGCCATCCTCACCGGCCTGACCCCGCCCATCGCCGAACTCGCCACCGCTCTCGAAGACGACACCCTCCGCGGACGCAACGCCGACCAGCTCCGTCAGCTCGTCAACGTCATGCGCCTCCTGCCCTCCTCCTGGTCCGAGCAGGCCTCTGCCTGGCGGGACCAGATGGAAGAGCCCCTGCCGCCCCTCGAAGCCATCCGCAGCCAACTCTCCGGCAGCCTCCGCGAGATCGAACAGTCCATCCTCGTCGCCGCCAACGCCTGGCTCGACGACGCAGGTTCGGACAGCTCACTCCCGCCCGCCATCCGCGACGCCTCTCTCCGCGCGGCCGCCCAGACCGGCCGCTTCCGCGCCGCCGCCGAAACCATCACTGGCGAACTCGACCAGCTCGCCGGCCTCGACGAGTACGACCAGCTGACCCAGGACCTCCAGCGAGAATCCGTTGTCGTCCTCTCACCCGACAAGGCTCGCGTCATCCCGATCGACCAGATGATCCAGGCGACGCTCCCCGATGAAGCACAGGACCAGACGCAGTACCGCTTCCTCGCCGAAGAACAACTCACCGGTGCCCTCATCAGCCTCGGCCTCGAACAGCAACCGCTCGCCGTCTTCCTCGCACTCGGTCCCGGACGCCCCGCCATCGGCGCGCGAGGCGACTACGCCCACGTCGCCTCCCGACTCCGCAGCGCCGACTTCGAACTCATCGAGTGGAACCCGTCAGGCGGCATCGCCCCCACAGGCCAACGCCTGCCGCCGACCCCGCCGCCGACGGTTGAGTCCGGCCGTCCGGCCGTCTGGATCGTCCTCCCCGCATCCCCGCCCGATCCCCGCAACCCCATGGCTGGCGGGGCCACCGCCGCTGCCAAGCAGCAGGCCGCCAGCCTCCTCCAGCAGCGCCTCGAAGCCGGCGATGGCGTCATGATGATGCTTGCCAACGACCCCGGCGCCCGCTTCGGCACCACCGATCCCCTCGCCGACCTCGCCGCCAGCCGCGGCCTTCAGGCCCGCACCGATCAAATCATTCTCAGCGAGATCCCCCAGGGCGAACGCCAGAACCGCGCCTCGACCTACCAGGAACTCCGCCAGTGGCCCGATGACAACCCGGTCAGCCGGGCCCTCGCCGGCCTCCCGGGCATCGTCATGCAGGCCAGCCCCATCACCCTCCTCCCGCAGGACACAGCCGCAAGCGACGGAGACCAAACAGAACCAGGCACAGAGGCCTCCGAAACCACCGACCCCCAGCCCGAAGCCGCACCCGCCACCTATACCACCTCGATCATCGCTCAGGTCTCGGGCCCAAGACTCTGGGCCACCGCCGAGGCCGCTGCCGCAGGGTCGCTGGAAGAAGTCCCCTTCGACCCCGCCCTCGCCGCACCCGACTTCGTCGTCGGTGCCGCCTCCCAGCCCGATCAAGCCGATGGCGGTCGCCTCATCGTCGTCACCGACCCCGTCTGGGCCACCGACCAGATCACGACCTATGGCGTCATCCCCGCCCTCGGCATGGCCTCCGTCGGCTTCCCGGAATTCGCACTCTACCCGGCCAACGCCGAACTGTTCGTCAACAGCGTCTTCTGGCTCAGCGAGATGGACCACCTCATCGCCGCCAGCGCCCGCACCCAACGCGTGCCCCGCATCGGCGATCTCTCCGCCGAAACCCTCACCGCCTACCAGCTCGGACTCCTGCTCGGACTGCCCACGCTCATCCTTGCGATGGGTGTCTCGATGCACCTCATCCGACGCTCTGGCTGAACAAGCAACCAGCCTCCAGACCACGGAGACACTTAGATGAATCTCAAGACGACCATCGCACTCCTGCTGATGCTCGCCGGCGTAGGCTCCTACGTCTTCTTCGTCGAGCTCGACCGCGAAACCACCTTCGACCGCGAACAGCGCGAAGCCGAAACCATCCAACTCGATGGCGAAGCCCTCTTCCCCCGCGATACCCGCCCCGACGTCACCGACATCCAACGCCTCGAACTCACCCTCGACAAGCAGACCGTGGTCATCGAACGCCAGGACAACGGCTGGCAGCAGATCGCACCCGTCACCTTCCCCATGCAGGGCTTCGCCGTCGACCGCGTGATCCGTGAACTGCTCGAGATGCGCCGCTTCGAAACCCTCGAAACCTCAGATACCGACACGCCCACCACCGCCATCGCCCGCCTCGACCCGCCCGAAGCCACCCTCACCCTCACTACTGCTGACAACCAGAAAATCCAGGCAAGGCTCGGCAAGCGTCTCCCAGGCGACAAGGCCTACCTCCAACGCCTCGATACCACAGACGCACCCGATCCCACTCTCCCCATCCTCGTTGTCGATGACGACCTCCACCTCGCCATCCTGGACGAAGGTGTCAACAACTGGCGCACCACCACACTGAGCGCGCCCACCCCCAACCAGATCGACAGCCTCATCATCACCCCCGCCGCCGAAGACCCCCTCACCCTCTTCCGCCAGGCCGACCGCTGGAGCCTCGACAACAACGGCATCGAACGCACCGACCAGCAGGCCGCCACCAGCCTCATCCAGGCCCTCTCCCGACTGCGCATCGACAGCTTCACCGCCGACAACCCCATCGACCTCACCCTCTACGGCCTGCTCCGCCCGCGACTGGTCGTCAGCGCTATCCCGAAGAAAACCGAAGACGCCGTCCCGGCCACCGGGTCATCCGAAAACGACCCCGCACTGCCCGGCCCGACACACACACCCGCTCTCAACCTCCTCATCGGCGCACCCGCCGACATGGAAACCACCACTCGCTTCGCCGCCATCGCCCAAGGCGACGAACCCATCTCCGTCGTCTTCACCCTCCGCGACGGCGACATCGAAGCTTTCCGCCAAACCGCTGATGATCTCCGCGACCCGCGCGTTCTCGCCATCACCACCACCGATATCGAACGCATCACCGTCGATACCGACCAGCAGGCATACACCCTGCTCCGGGGCGATAACGGCGCCCTCAGCTTCGACAACCCATCCCCCGGCTACGCGCCCGACACGCTCGTTACCGACGAAGCACTGAACAACCTCGCCGGCCTCGCGTCCAACGAGTTCGTCCCCACCTCACGCACCAACCAGCAGCTCGCCAGCCTCACCGTCAACGTCCTTGGCGAAACCGAACCCATCCGGCTCACAATCTATACACCCACTGACCTGGAGGAAGACACCGAGCCCCGTCTCCTCGTCGTCCGCGATCCCGAACCCTTCGCCTACATGGTTCCCCCCGACACCCTCAGCGACTGGCTCGACGGCCCGCTTACACTCAAAGAGCGCACCCTCTTCTCGGCAGCCCGGCAGGACATCACCCAGATCGAAGTCCGCTACCCGCTGCGCCAGACCGTCGAACTGATCCGGAACCCCGAGACCAACGCCTGGGTCGTCAACGGCGAAACCTCAGCCAACCCGGCCATCGATCGCCTGCTCAACGAACTCTCGATCCTCCGTGCCGACCGATGGTTGTCACCCGAAGACACCCCCGCGGCGCAGATCGAAGCCGATCAGTCACGCCTGACCGTCTGGACCGGCAACGCCAGCGAACCCGCCCTCCAGATCACCCTCCACGCGCCCTCTGGGACAGGTCACCACACCGACAACCCGGCCGAACCCTTCACACTCACCAACAGCACCCTCGAAACCCTGCTCGCCGAACTCCGGCCCACCGACCTCCTGACCGTCTCACCCGCAGAGGTCCGGTCCGTCACCCTCACCAGCCAGAGTCAGGAACTCACCCTCCAACGCGATCCCGCCGGCACCCTCACAAGTGCCGACGGAGCAGAGCTCCTCGATCCCGAGTCCGCTATCCGCTTGATCGATGAACTCGCTCAGCTCCGCGCTGAACGCCTGCTGACTGAACGCCAGACGCCCGATCCCGACTACGGCGTCAGGCTCCGCCTCACCCTCCAGGACAGTCGCCAGATCACCCTCCAACTCACCGACCTAGCCCCCAGAGACCTGATGCTCCCCAGTTCTGACACCGCCGCCGTCGCGATCTTCAACCGCCGGCCCGTCCTCGTTGACCAATCCCTCCATGACCTCGCCGTCCAGATCCTTACGACCGAATCACGCATCCCCTGAGATAGCACACCATCGGTAACAGGCAAGTGTAGAAGGGGGGCTAGCGGCCGTTGAGGTCCGTGACCCTGCCACTGCCCGACATCACCCGCTCGCGTTCCTGCTTGGCCTCATCGCTCCGCTGCTGTTCCAGCCGACTCAGGTAAGGCTCATCCACATCCCCGGTCACGTAGACACCATCGAACACCGAGCACTCGAACTGATCGATCGCCGGGTTCCCCTCCGCCGCCGCCGCGACCAGATCATCCAGATCCTGATACACCAGCCAGTCCGCCCCGAGCACCTCCGCCACCTCTTCATCCGTCCGACCGTGGGCGACCAACTCCGAGGCCGTCGGCATATCGATGCCGTACACGTTCGGATACCGGATCGCCGGCGCCGCCGAGCAGTAAAACACCTTCTTGGCCCCTGCGTCCCGCGCCATCTGAATCAGCTGCCGGCTCGTCGTGCCCCGCACGATCGAGTCGTCCACCAGCAGCACGTTCTTGCCCTTGAACTCCAGGCCGATCGGGTTGAGCTTCTGCCGCACGCTCTTATCCCGAACCTTTTGGCCCGGCATGATGAACGTCCGCCCGATGTAGCGATTCTTGATGAACCCTTCCCGGTACTTGAGCCCCAGATCGTTCGCCAACTGCAGCGCAGCCGTCCGGCTCGTATCCGGAATCGGGATCACCACATCGATCTGATCCTTCACCCCCAGCCGTTCGAGCTTGACCGCCAGGTGTTCACCCATCCGCAGCCGAGCCTTGTAAACAGAGACCGAATCGATGATCGAGTCCGGCCGAGCGAGATAGACATGCTCGAAGATACAGGGCGTCAGCTTCGTCTCATCAGCACAGATCGCGCTGTGAAGCTCCCCCTGCTCCGTGATGTAAACGGCCTCACCCGGGGCCACATCACGAATCAGCTCAAACCCGAGCGCGTCCAGCGCCACCGACTCAGAAGCCAGCAGGTACTCCGTGCCCAACAATGACTCCCGCTGACCGATCACCAGCGGCCGAATCCCATGAGGATCCCGCACCCCCACCATCCCATACCCCGCGATCATCGCCACGAACGCATAAGCCCCCCGGCATCGCTCGTGCACACGCCTCACCGCCTGAAACACGTCCTCCGGCTCAGGCTTCAGCTTGTGCTGCACCCCTAACTCGTGCGCAAATACATTCAGGAGCGCTTCCGAGTCAGATCCCGTATTCACGTGCCTCAGGTCCGATTCGAACAGCTCCGCCGACAGTGCTTCGGTGTTCGTCAGGTTACCGTTGTGGGCCAGCGTGATGCCGTAAGGCGAGTTCACGTAAAACGGCTGCGCCTCAGAATCGGAGGAACACCCCGCGGTCGGATACCGACAGTGGCCGATGCCCATCCCACCGGTCAGCGCCGTCATCTCGTCCTGCTCGAAGACGTCCCGAACCAGGCCGTTGCCCTTCCGCAGCATCAGCCGACCCCGATCACACGTCACAATCCCCGCCGCATCCTGACCGCGGTGCTGAAGCACCGTCAGGGCGTCATAGAGATCACGGCAGGCGTCGACCTGAGCGACGATCCCGGCGATACCACACAAGGTGGAAGCTCCATCACAGTTGAGTAGGCGGCACCCGAACACACGCTCCGCGTGTTCCTCTACTCACACTAGCCCTCGCCCATGACACGGTCAACTCAATCCCCCGCAGCCCCAGCCAGACCCGCCGCAGACCCTCGATTCAGGCTCGACGAAGGGCCTGATCCTCCTGGACAAAACTCAACTCCAGATACCGGGCCACGTAATCGATGATCGATGCCGCCTCGGGAATCTCAGGATTGTTCGTCGCCCCCATCGGCTCAAACCGCATCCCCTTGAACCGACGCACCGCCTCATCAAGGGGCAGCCCGTACTGAAGCGCTAGCGAGAACGCCCGACAGTAAGCCTGAACCATGCCGGACAACGTCGAACCCTCCTTGGCCATCTTGATAAACACCTCACCCGGCTGCCCATCTTCGAACAAGCCGATCGTCAGGTACCCCTCGTAGCCCATGATCTGAAACTTGTGCGTGATCGACTCACGGGTCACCGGCAGGGAAGATCGGATCGAGGTAGACACCATCAGATAGCAACTCCTGTCAGACACAACGCACGGCCTTCAGCGGACCTCCGCCGACGATGGCTAAGATCGACCGTTTCAGGTTATCGGCTCCAATCCCAGACACAACGCCATGCCCAGAACCCACACCCTCTCCACCGCCAGCACCGAAGCTAAAACGGCCACCGATCTGACCACTTGGCACAGCAAAAACCGCCGAGACCTCCCCTGGCGTGCTCCCTGGGGCCAAAATCCCGATCCTTACCACGTCCTCGTCTCCGAGTTCATGCTCCAGCAGACCCAGGTCGCCACCGTCATCCCCTACTTCCACCGCTTCCTCGAAGCCTTCCCGACCCTCCAGCACCTGGCTGAAGCCCCCGCAGACACCGTCATGCGCCACTGGCAGGGCCTCGGCTACTACCGACGGGCCAAACGCCTTCAGGCGTGCGCACAGGCCATCGTCCAGCAGCACCAAGGCCGCTTTCCCCAGACCTACGACCAGCTCGCCGACCTGCCTGGCGTTGGCCCCTACACCGCCGGCGCGATTGCCTCCATCGCCTTCAACCAGCCCGTCCCCGCCATCGACGGCAACGCCAACCGTGTCCTCGCCCGCCTCTTCGACATCCCCGACCCCGTCGATAAAACCCCCGGCAAAAAAGCCATCCAGCAAGCCGCTGAAAGCCTCCACGCCGCCGCACCACGCGCCAACCCGGGGATGCTCAACGAGGCCATCATCGAACTCGGCGCCACTCTCTGCACACCCACGGAACCCCAGTGCCTCCTCTGCCCCGTCGCCGACCACTGCCAGGCCCGCGCTTCTAACACCATCCACCTCCGCCCGGTCACCACGCCCAAAAAGAAACCCACCGCCGTCACCCATCACATCCTCGCTATCTTCAAACCGAGAAGGGGGTCAGTCCCAGAGTCTGCCGGACACTGGCTCCTCCGCCAACGTCCCGCCTCCGGCCTCTGGGCCGACCTCTGGGAACTCCCCACCCTCGAAGAGGACGCCACGCCCGAAGCCCTCACCGAATGGGCCCACGACACCTTCGGTCTCCGCATCACCACCCCCAAGCGACGCCACCGCTTCCAGCACCAGACCACCCACCGCACCATCACCTTCGTGCTCTGGCACGCCACGCCCCAGTCCGGCCGCCTCAAGCCCCCCTCAGCCCGCTGGCTGACCCCTGCGCAGATTGATCAGGTCCCACTCGCCAAACCCCAGACAACCGCTCTCAGCCAACTCAGTGTTCTGAACCCCTCAGGCTAACCTCACATGCCCAGCAGCTTCTCCGGACTCTCCGACTGCCCCGTCCTGAGACTCAAAACCGATGCACGGCAGCAGGCCACCACACGATCAAGCATCCCGGCAGACATCCCCCGTTCCACGCCGTAACCCTCCATGCAACGCTTGATCTCTCTGGCAATCAGCCCGCCACGTCCCATCTTCTCCCCCGTCCAGGCATCGATCAGCGACCCGTCTGCCCCCATCAGCCGATAGCCCTCATCCGTCAGCTCCAGACTCCCGCCATCCCCGATCACCCGCATCCGCCGTTGCCACCGCCCCGTCTGATCCGTCACGGCCAGCAGCACCGCCTCCCGACCCATCGACCGTCCCGAGACCGCCAGCGATCCACCCAGCAACCGCTCACCCTCCAGGCGTCCGCCAACCAGCGACGCCGATACCTCCTCAGGCAGACCCACCATCCCCAGCGCCGCCAACCAGGCCTGAAACAGCCCCGCCGACAACAGCCCGCTGCTCTTCTCCAACTCGAACTCCAGCGTGGCCAGACGACCCTCCCCAAGCAAGTCACCCGGATCGTTCGCCGCCTGCATCCCCGGCGAGGCCAGCAACTCAGGTGAAAACACCATCTGTCCCCCATCCCCACCGAGCCGCTTTCTCAGCCCGCCGATCTGCTCCAGACGCTCCGCTGGCAACTCCGCAAAAACCACCAGATCGCAACGCTCAGCAGCTTCCAGTATCTCCGCCTCGCCAGGAGGAACCGCCGAAGCCACCAGCACCACCCGTGCCGGCCGATCGATCACCAGCTTCCGCAGATCGGCCTCACAACTCAGCGACAACGCCTTACACAGGTCGTCAGGCAGCGCCCCCGCAGGCCCACCAATCCCCAGCACACGCCAGCTCGATCCTAAACCGTCAAGCACCTCACGCACGAGGTCCTGACGATCGCGATCGACCCACACCACCAGCTCAGACGTTGCCTCTCCGTCAGCCATGCCCCAACAATATCACCCAAAACCATCACCGGCCTGATACCCTCAGCGCGTGGCGTGGCCGTGGCGGCCGCGTGTCTCCCCGCGAGGCACGAGGAAAGTCCGAACACGGCAGGACACGGTGGTGGGTAACACCCACCCGCCCGGTTGGCGACGACCGGGTGCGAGACAGGGCCACAGAAAGCAAACCGCCGATGGTCTCCTCACCGAGGCACAGGCAAGGGTGAAAGGGTGCGGTAAGAGCGCACCGCTCCGTTGGCGACAGCGGAGGCACGGTAAACCTCACCGCGTGCAAGGCCAAGCAGCGGGGTCTGCTCGCAGCCGGGTGGTCCGCCCGGTCGAAAGAGCCCCGTGGGTAGGCCGCTCGAGCCCACCGGCAACGGTGGGCCTGGAGAAATGGCCGCCGCCCGGCGTCAAAACCGGGTCACAGAATTCGGCTTACGAGCCACGCCACCTTCGAAAAAGCCCCGGCGTTTAGACGCCAGGGCTTTTTTGATATCCAAAAAATATCAGTGAGATCAACGCACGTAGCGAAGCACCTGGTTGACACCGCTCTCGGTCGGCAGCGACAGGGCCCCGTGAGCCCGAGCCGCCGCCAACGCCAGCTCGCCCGTGCTCTCAACCACGAGATCGCGTACGCCATCGACCAGCCGGGAATCAATCAGGTTGCCGTGGAACCGGGCCGACTCAGCCAGACTGCTCAGCAGCGCCAGCTGTACCGCACCCGACGCCTGCAGCGCCCTGTCGGCAAGAGCCGCCTGAGCCGCCGGCGACGGGAGGTGCTCCAGCGCCTGACCCGAAGCCATGATCACCGTCTCACGCTCGTCGCCGAGCGCCTGGATCATCGCCACTTCTGCATCACCCGCGTAGTACACCGGGTCCGTCGAGCCGATCTGTTCCAGTAGCTCCAGCGCCGTCATCGCAAAGGCCTCCGCCTCCGCACCACGGATGCTGTAGCCCTCGTACTGCTCCGACACCGCATCAATCGCGCCACGCAGCGCCGCCGCACTGTCCACCATCAGGGCACTCGCAAAACGAGGCTCAGCACGGAACGTCTCGGTCAGCGTGATCTGCTCAGGCGCCGTCACCATCGCCAGCACCGGCGAACCCCCCAACCGAGGATCGCCCTTGGTATCCAGGAAGAACGCTTCCACATCCCCCTCGCTCATCGCCAGCACCACCAGGTCAACACCCGGCCGCAATGCGATCTCATTATCAATGTCCTCGCGGGACAGACCACCGAAGGCCTCAAAGCCCGCGTCGCTGAGCACGCCCAGCAGCAGGTTCAGCGTCTCGAAGTCATCAGCCACCACCGCCGCATAACGCGAATCCGACTGACGAACCGCCTCACCCAGCGTCGGCACGACACGCTCCGATTCCGGGAAGCTCACCACCGGCCGTGCCGCCGCCAGCGTCTCCGCCGCGCGGAAACGCACCCGACGATCGGGATAAGTCAGAGCCCGCAAAAGCGGCTGCCGACCCGAAGCCCCGTCAACCAACGCGTTCGCACCCGCCGTCTTCCGCAGCGCTTCGATCGCATCCAACGCCAACGCCGGGTCCTCATCCGATAGCGCCCTATCCAGCACCTCATGCAGCCGCTTCGGACCAGACAGCATCGCGTAGTACGAAGCCTCCAGCATGTCCGCCGGGTAGCTCGCATCGACCTCGCCCGCAGGCAGCCGGTTCTCCCGACGAAGATTCGAACGAAGGAAAAGCGTCATCGCCGCATCCGTGTCCGGGGCCAGCTTCAGCGCCTTGATCGAGGACCGAACCGCTAGCGAATCTGCGAAAATCTCCGCGGGCACCTGAATCGCCACCAGACCTGTCTCAGGCGTGTACTCCCAGAGCGTCGCGTCCAGCGTCTCCGCGCCCAGACCCGGGATGTCCGCGCGATTCGTCCCCGCCACGTACTGAGCCTCACCCGCCGCCACATAAAGCAACGCCGCGCTCGTGTCCGGCCGCACGTTCACCGTGCCAACCAGTTCGTTGTAGGCAGCCATCAGATAAGCCAGCGCCGTCGGGTCGGTGCGCGGGTCCTCGATCGCTTCCTTCAGATAAGGCAGCGCCTGCGGATAACCGATCCGCATCAGCACCTGAGCAATCTGACCCTGCTGCACCGGCTCCAGCTTCGGCAGCGCCTCAGACAGCGGGTAAACCATCGACCGCCCGATCGCCACCATCGCCTCCTGCACGAACGGATGCAGGTTGGCACGCTGCCGATCCTGAAGCGTCTCCAGCAGCAGAGGGGCCGCGAACTGACCCGCTCCACGCAGACGCTCAACCGCATTCATAAACGCACGCCGATTCACCGAAAGCCGCTCGATGTTCTCCAAAATCCGGGCCGGATCCCGCGACACCGAGATCTGCGCCTCCTGGATCCGAGCCAGCAATCGGGTCGCCACCGGCTCAACGGCTTCCACCCGCGTCGCTCGGATCAGAGCCGCCTCGTAGTCGGAGAAGTCAGAAGACTCAACGACCTCCAGCAGCAGCCCGTCGTCATCGCCCACCTCACGAAGCAACGCCTGGCCCGCGCCAGCCGCCAGCTCCGGACGAGCGATCAATAGATAGTGATTGAAGTCATCCCAGAGCGACGACGCCGTCTGCGCCAACGCCGTTGCGGGACTCATACCAGCCACCATCGCCAACACCGCGAACAAGACCGCCAATCGGCGTCCCGTTGGACGTGAAAGAACCGTCATAACCGGGCTACTCCTGCAGGGATATCGGATGCCTGAGCACTCTAAAGACGCCCGGAACCACCGTCAAACACATCCTTCCCTCGCCAGCTACAGGTTCAGCCCCATCAAGCCCTTAGCGAAGCCCGCTTGCTCAGCCGCCCCCATCCGGCCATCATCCACGTATCCGGTCATATCGACCGACGGTTAGGAACCAGAAAACGACATGCTCAGGTTCGCCCTGCCAACCATCGCAGGCTTCGGCCCCGACTGGACCCCCCGAAACGCCCACAGCCTCGGGCCCGACGGACACCCCCTCCGTGCCAGCATCACCGTCGAGAATGGCGAGATCATCGTCGACCGCCGCGAAGTCATCGCTACCGCCCTCGGACTCCTCTATCCCGTCGACGAGCTGGGCGAACTCACCCTCCAGACCTGCCTGCTCCCCGACAGCGACCAGCCCTACCGCCTCAGCATCGAGCTCGCCCGCCACCGACTGATGGTGCTCTACACCCACCTCGAGGAATGGTCCATGTTCGACCTCCCCGAGCAGCACCCCGTCCATCGGAGAGCTATCGAGGCCCGCGAAGCCTTCATCCAGGCCCTCTGCAGCGCCAAGGAAGACCCCCACGTCGCCGACACCCACGCCAACGCCTCCCTCGTCGCATCGCTCGACGCCTCCGAAGAACTCGCCCTGGCCCACGCCGAACTCCTCCTCGACCGCCGCGTCCAGACCAGCAAGCTCCCCCCGCACATCCTTGGCCTTGGCGTCCCGCTCGATCACAACCACGAGAGCACCACCAAGCTGCTCCAGGGCGTCGGCTCACTGGTCGCCATCCAATCCCCATGGAACGCCCTGGCACCCGTCGAAGACGCCAACGCCTGGGACGCCCTGGACCGCTGGGCCGAATGGGCCAAGCAGGCCGGCACGCCCCTCGCCGCGGGACCCCTCATCAGCTTCGAGACCCACCACGTCCCCGACTGGGTCTACATCTGGGAGCACGACTACGAAACCCTCCGCGACCTCATCTACGACCATGTCGAACGCGTTGTCACCCGCTACAAAGACAGCATCTCGGTCTGGAACGTCGTCTCCGGACTCCACGTCAACCAGAACTTCCCGCTCTCCTTCGACCAGGTGATGGACATCACCCGCACCGCCACCCGGCTGGTCAAGCGACTCCAGCCCGCTGGCCGCGCCCTCATCGGTATCCGCCAGCCCTTTGGCGAGTATTACGCAGCCAACGTCCGCTCCATCCCCCCCGCCCTCTACGCCGACCTCGTCGTCCAGGCCGGCAACGCCTTCGACGGCTTCAGCCTCCAGATCCTCATGGGCCAGGCCCGCCCCGGCCAGTTCTGCCGCGACCTCATGCAGTTCGCCAACCTCATCGACCGCTTCGGCGCCTTCGGCAAACCCCTCCAGGTTGTCATAGGGGCCCCCAGCTCACCCGTCACCTCCGAAATGATCCACGAGCCCTCCTCCGACCTCCCCGCCGACGACCGCGCCGGCACCTGGCGACGCCCATGGAACGGAACCGTCCAGGGACACTGGCTCGAAGCCGTCACCCAAATCGCCGCCAGCCGACCCTTCGTCGAAACCGTTCTCTGGAAAGAAACCGTCGATCATCCCGACATGACCCTTCCCCTGTCAGGCCTTCTCTCCGAAACCCACGAACCCAAACCCGCCGCCGCCCGCCTCCTCGAACTCAAACAACGCTTCAAGCTCGGCAACAACTAGCAAGACGCAGGCCACTCACCGTCACCGATACATCAGATACCGCTCACGTACCGGCAGAAACGCCGCCAACTCTGCCTGCCACACGCCCGGAATCGTCTCCGGATCCACCGTCGTCATCAGCTCATCCATCGCCGCATCGTCCTGGATCATCCGCCGCACCGAATCAAGGTCGTAAGCCTCCGGGAAAAGCCGCTCGATTTCCCACGCGATCGTCATCCCCGCCGACACCGGCTCCAACGCCTCACGATCCATCACCATCACATACACCCCGCCGCACACCTGATCCTTGTAATGACGGACGGTTGGCGTAAACCGCATCGGCACAAACCGCAGCCCCGGAATCCGCCGCTCATTCAGCGCCGCCGCCAGCGCGACCCCATCGATAAACGGCGCCCCGAAATACTCGAATGGCTGATCCGTCCCGCGACCCACCGAAATCATCCGCCCCGACTCCAACAAACCAATCCCCGCATAAAGCGTCGCCTGCGTCAGATTCCTCATATTCGGGGACGGATTCGTCCACATCTGTCCCGTCTCATCAAACCACATCTCCCGACGCCAACCCTCCACCGGCACCACCGTCAGATCACAACCAATCCCGTACTCCGTGTTGAACAGCTTCGCCAACTCACCCGCCGTCATCCCATGCCGTAGCGGGATCGGTCCATACGCCGTAAACCCCTGATGCCGCTCATCCGCAATCGGCCCCGACACATCCACCCCGTTGATCGGATTCACCCGATCCAGCACCACCACCCGCACCCCGTGCTCCTTCGCCGCCTCCATGCACAAACCCATCGTCGAGATGTACGTATAGAAACGCGTCCCGATGTCCTGAATATCAAACACCAGCGTGTCCACACCCTCCAGCATGTTCGCCGTCGGGATCCGCGTCTCGCCATAAAGTGAATACACCCGTAAACCGGTATCCGGGTCCACCCCGTGATCCACCTTCTCATCCAGCTCGCCATACAGCCCGTGCTCAGGCGAGAACAGCTTCATCACGTCCACATTTGGTGCTTCATTCAGAAGCGTCACGATATGCTCACCCGCCCGGTTCAAACCCGTGTGATTCGTCACAATCGCCACCCGCTGACCCTCGAGCAGCTCAAACCCGTCCCGCTCCAGCACATCAATCCCATTTAACACAACAGGCGTCGTGACAACCTCGTCGTAGGTCACCTGTCCGATCGACTCACACCCAGCCAACACCATCACCAGCAACAACAGCACGACAGGTTTCATCACGTCATCACCTCATGCAGGTAAAAGTCCCGAACGCCCGCGAGTCTAACAAACCCGAATCACCTCCAGCCCCAGCAGCTTCCCGAGCTTGTCCAGCCGATCCCCCGCATGCCCCACGCCGATCGCGCAGTGATGCGCCGGACCCTGCTCGTTCCACGCCTCCACAAACGTCCGCGCCCCGCACGCAAACCGATACCGGCTGTTCGTGTTCCCGATCTCCAGAATCGGCCCCGGCACCGACGCCCCTTCCGCCACCAGCAACGCCAGCGTCCCATCCCGACGCTGCACCACCGACAGCAACGTCACCTCCCCATGCTTCACCGTCATCTCCACCGACAAACCACGACCCACCTTCCCGTGATACACCTCCAGAGGCCGCACCTTCGTCTTCCCCTCCGCAATCTTCAGGTGCCCCGGCCCGTCATGCCCCATCAGCACGATGTCATCCTCAAAGTCCATCGCGTAGTACTCCGTAAACGACCCCCCGATCCCGAAGCTGTCAAGGATCTTCATCGCCTGAGCATTCTTGATCTCATACTCACCCGCCACCGGCACACCCCGCGCCGTCAATAGCGACGTCCCCAGAATCACCGACGAAATCACATCCTCGTGCTCATGCCCCGGCACCGAATGATAGAAATAAGCCATCGACCCCAGCCGCCGCTCATCCACCAGCCGATCGAGCGCCACACTCGTCTTCGCCGCCCGCGCTAACTCTTCTTCCGCGCAGTCCGCCTGCACCTCAAACACCTCCCGGAAATGTGCCACCCGCTCAGCCGCCTCCGCATCACCCACCCCCTTGCGCAGCTCCGCCAACGCGTCCACCTCAACGATCTCGACATGCCCCCCGAACGCAGCCAGCTGCTGCGTCATATCCGAATAAATATCCAGCATTCCGTTGTAGTAATGCCCCATCACCCCCAGCCGGTTGTGCTCCATCTCATGCTTCACCCTCGCGGCACTCACCCAGTCCTCAAGCTCCTTCCAGCAGCCATCCGACGCATCCAGCACCCCCGTCACCTGATGAAACGAAACCCCCGCCCGATTGAACACATTCGCGATCTCCGGCACAGGACACGCCCCACACGAAGCCAGCCACGTCCCCGTCATCGTCGTCCGATCCCCCAGCCGATTGAAGCTCGCATAGTCAATCGCTTTCTCCGGCTGCACGTTCAGCACAATCACCGGCACCCCCGCGCGACGAACCACCGGCAGCACCGTCGACGACAACGCATAGGTCGTCACATGCAGCACGATCAGATCTACATCTTCCCGCCGAAACGCATGACCCGCCTCGAACGCCTTCTCCACCGTGTCCACCAGCCCCAGATTCACCACCTCCACGCCGGGCGAAGCCAGCCGCTCCGCCGTCACCCCCAGGTACCCCTCCAACCGGTCCTTCAACCCCGCAAACTGCGACCAGTAAGCCTCCAGTCCAATCCCGAACAACCCAATGCGAACAGAACCGCCTTGTGCAGACATCGCCATTCCTCAATAAGAACCATCAGGCACGCCAGGCCAGAAACAATCAGGAGCTAGGTGCAACATACCGCAGCATCAGAAGGGGGGTCACACCACCGCGTGGACCCATCGGAAACCGCATCTAGATTTTCAGGTGCGCACTCCAAAGCGGGGGTATGACCGGGAGTCGAAGCCAGAAATGACGAATATATGCATGCATAAATACAATATTAACCATATTTTATACCAATTACAGGATGAGCCCAAGATTGTCTGGGAGTTTGGCCATCATTCAGGTACACTTCCTTCCAGAAGACTTTTTGGCTCTCTCGATTCGATTCGGACGCATGTGAGGAGATGAAGTGATGATGCGATACGCAACCTTGCTGGCCTGCGGCCTGGCGATCACCGCACCCGCAACGGCTCAGATCACCACCAGTTCAACCTTCGACACCGATACCTTCGCCTTCGACAGCCTCCTGCTCGACGACGACCTCGTCGCCGGCAAACTCGCCACCGAACTCCCCGAAGACCAGGGCTGGCACCCCGCCAATGCCGCATCCATCTTCGGCTCCACCTGGCCCTCCGGGCTCCCCGCCTTCACCGATGGCATCAACGGACTCGCCACCGACGGAACCTACGGACTCCTCAACGACTTCCCCGGCGAAGGCACACCCACCAAGGCCATCCAGTTCGACCTCGATGAACCCTCGAACATCACCAACATCAACATCCTCTCAGGCAACAATAACAACGCCGACGGACGCATCTTCACCACCACCGTCATCCGCTACTCCACCGACAACGCCGCCAGCTTCACCGAACTCGGCTACTTCGAGTCCGCCGATCTTGGATCACTCAACAACGAGTCAGGCGACCCAGGCACCAACGCCTTCAAAGCCCTCTTCTTCGAGATCTTCGACGCCAACAACGGCAACCTCGCCTCAGGCGTCACCAATCTCCAGTTCGACTTCTACGCCGTCGATAACACCGGCGGCCAGTACCGCGATCCCTTCGAAGGCGTCAACCCCTTCACAGGGATCGACGACGGCCTGAGCTTCGCCTTTGTCTCGCCCCTCGTCCTCGAGATCGATGTCATCGGTGCACCAGGCACCGCCATACCCAACGACCTCAACGGCGACGGACTCGTCAACGCCGACGACGTCGACTTCATCGCCGCTGGCTTCGGCGGCACAGACTCCGCCCGAGACGTCGACGGCTCCGGCACCGTCGATCAGGACGACGTCGTCGAATACGTCACCGTCGACCTAGGTACCTTCCTGGGCGACGCCAACCTCGACCAGGCCGTCGATCTCATCGACCTCAGTGCCCTCGCCACCAACTTCGGCAGCAACGCCGGATGGGCCGGCGGTGACTTCAGCAGCGATGGCCTCGTCGACCTCATCGACCTCTCAACCCTCGCCACCAACTTCGGTAACGCCAACCCCGTGCCTGAACCCATGAGCGCCCTCCTGCTGGGCCTCGGCCTCCTCGCCTCCGCCAGGCGTCGCTAAGCACCCAACCGAGTGCTCATGGTTCCAGAGCGGGCCCTTCCGGGTCCGCTTTTTTTCAGTCATCCGCAATCTTCAGAGCTGGACCTACTCAACGCGCCGAATACGCGGATCCGTAAACACATCCAACTCATCTCGACTTGTGCTCGAAAACTCCGTCACCACCGCGCCGGTCGGTCCCCCCTGAAACCAATGCAGCGTGTTTGGCGGGATCGTGTACTGATCTCCCGGATGCAGCACAATCTCGTGAAACACCGTGTAGTACGACTCGCTGCCCGCCGGCACCCGAGCCTTGATTTCCCCGCGATCCCCCTCACCCTCCACGTACAGATACACAACTCCCGACCGACACCGGAACGTCTCCATCTTCCCGGGGTCCGTCCGCCCATCCTCCAAGGGGACAGGCGGATGCCGATGCTCCGGACACGTCTGATGCGGCAGCAACACCAACTCCTTCCCGCAATAACGATCCGTGTTGGCATACACCACCAACGCCAACCCCTCCTTCGCAAAATCATCCAACCCGAAACCCGCTAGCTCGATCTCGTCCAGCTCCTTCGCCGTCAGAACAATCCCCGCATCTCGCATCCGGTGAATCGCCTGCTCACGAGCCCGTTCGGGAGTCATTGCGTCTGACACGTCGGTCTCCTTCGATCCATGAACCAGCTAAGAACGTGATTCCGGTTTCAGATGATTCGCCGCCAGCAACGCCCGCGTCACATCTCCCTGAATCTTAACCGCTGGCCGATCAACGCCCTGATTGGCATGATGCCGACGGATCAGCGACATGAAAGCCTTTGGACTCACAAACCGCAGACGATCAGCCGCGTCACCACGCTTCAGATGCTCAATCAGCTCAGCCAGCCACCCAGGCGACTTCAACACACTCCGAAACACAAGAAACTGCGTCCCTCCCTCCGCAAGATGGGACATCACAGACTCCGCCGCCACGGCCGGAGGACCATCAAGGTCGGCTGTCATCCTCGCATAAGGCATCTGCCCTTCGTGCACGCCATGCTCGGGCAGATGGCGATGCGCGATCACCCCGCCCCGCGAGAAGCGGGCATAAGCAGCCAACCCCCGCTCGCCGATCCCCGGCGCCCGCCCCTCAATGATGAACCCCGTGATGCTCAGGTCGTAACGCTCATAAAAGCGCCGGCAGTGCTCGCACCATACGTCGTAACCATCACCGATCCCCGACTCACGCAGAGCCCCCTCCAGCATCGCTGGGCTGACATACCCGGCCCCCGAATCGCCCGCCACAAAGTAATCCCGCGACGTCGCCATGACCCGGGCATAGTGCATCGCGTGCGGGGCCCGCTGGTCAAGATTCGGGTTGAACGCCCAGCACAAATCCACCGAACCACGTGCCGGATCCCTAAATAGCCTCGGGAGTTCCTGATTCAGCCACGCCGACGCGTCATAATCCCCCATGTAGAAAAGCACATAAGCCCGCTCCGCGACCCCGCCCCCAGCATCCTCCACGACCCCGGATTCATCAGCCACCACCCCATTCACCTCAACCTGCGGGTAATGATCCCGCAAGGGAAAATGCTGGTAAAACGAAGCATTCGACATCCCCGCCAGCGAGATCGCATCCGCATCCAGATAGGCGTTATACGAACTCAATATCTTGATGAGCTCCCACTCGCTCTGGACACCATGATGAGCCGAACCCGCCCCCGGCTCACTCGAATACTTCCAGGCCCAGGGCGTAAACCCACCCACCTGCAGCATCTCCCGCCCCCGAGCCCCATGCAGACCCCTCAGTAGCCCCTTCAACGTCATCAGATCAAGCCCCGCCGGCTGATCCGGCTCATCCACCGATGATTCATCCCCCCACGCGTTCAGGTCCAGAATCATCGCACGATGCCCAATGAAATAATCATGGTTGACCAGCGTGCAGTTCTGAAGCGGCTGAATCCCCGGTCGCTCCAACCAATAGCTATCGATGTAGTAACCCAGCTTCGAAACACTCATCCGCCCCGTCGCCATATAACGTGCAGCCAGCCACCGATAGGCATTGTTCTTTGTGCTCGTTGTCGCCTCATACCCACCACGCTCCTCCGCCCGCTCCCAGATCGGCCGCCCGCCCTCATCCACCAGATCGATCCGGTCCTCGAACAACACTGGCAGACGTGCTTCGAGCCTCTCCGCCAGATCACCAGCATCCCCCGACAAAAACACCGGCAGCCTCTCCTCCACACCCGCAATCGTCGACGCCACATTCGACGCCGCATAAGGCCGCGCCCGATACGTCACCACACCCCCAAGCTCATCCCGGAAGTGTTCCACCGCATCCTCAACACGAGTTAGCTTCACCGCCTCACTGCTATGCAGCCATCCATCTGGCTCGTGAAACCAGTCCCACCAGAAATCATCCACCTCAGGCAGAAACCGGATAAACAGCCGCGGCCCCCGCCGATTCACCAGACCCTGCAACCCCGCCGCCGCATGAAGCATCCCCCACGCCTCCCTCGCAGATGCCGGTCGTTCCAGGTCAACCCGCTGCAGCCATTGCAGGTCAAGCAGCACCACACCCGCCCGCTTGTCCCCATGACTCAGGGGTTCTTCTGAAACGACATGCGGGGTCATCAGCCATCCAATCGCTCTTACGAGCCACGAAACAGAAACGAGTCAGCCGAAATACGGTTCAGATACGGTCTGAGAAGGGTAAAAAAACAGCGGCTGAAACTACCTAAAGCAGCATAACCCAGTAAAACAACGCCTACAAGACAAAAAACCCGGAGAATTCAATCGCGAAAAAGTCTTGACGCAGTTGCGCACTCGCAGTACGCTTCAAAACAGGTAAGCAGAATCTCGGCCGTTTCACGCGATTCACCAAGGCTCACACGAATGTCCATCACGCCCGCCAACCGAGCCGTCATGGAAATCACCAACGAGCTCCGTACGTTCGCCAAGAGCATGCCCAAAGGCAGCCAGCTGCCCTCCACGCGTGACCTCATGAAACGCTACCGCGTCGGCCAGGCCTCCGTCCAGCAGGCCATGGAATCCCTCGAACAGGAAGGCCTCCTCGTCCGACGCATCGGCAAAGGAACCTTTGTCGCCACCCAGGAACCCATGACGACCACCCGAACCATCATGATCCTGAGAAGCGATTACCCCAGCCGACGCGGCGACCGCATCACCCGCGAACTCCAGAACACCCTCAGCAAAGCCGGCGACCAGTCCCTCGTCATCACCTACTCAAGCATGACCACCGTCGTCGGCATGCTCAAAGGCGCCGCACGACCCGACGCCATCATCCTCCAGCCCATGACGCCAAGCGTCCCCCTCGACGTCATCTGGAACCTCCTGCGCATGAGCGACACCCTCGTTGTCGATCACCCCGTCGATGGCGTCAACCTCGACTCCATCGGCATCGACTGGCGCGACGGCCTCACCACCGCCGTCCGACACCTCCAGGACCTCGGCCACCACCGCATCGCACTCGCCTCAGGAGAACCCGCCCAGGCCTGGGACCAGCTCGCAAGACACTTCCAGCTCATCGAAGGCCTCGCCGCACCCGATGGCGACAGCCTCCACGGCACCGTGGTCACCGCCAAAACCGAGCAGGGGGGCTCCGCCGCCCGCGGCATGCGCGAAGCCACGGCGCAGCTCATCAATGACAACAACGGCAAGCTGCCCTTCACCGCCATGATTATCAGCAGCTACGCCAGCGCTGTCGGCGCTATCGACGCCCTCCACGAACACGGCATCAATGTGCCAACCGACCTCAGCATCGTCGTCCTCGATAACCCCGACCTCGGACAGGACCCCGACCACGTACCCCTCACCATGGTCGGCTGCAGCAGCGCCACCCACGCCGAGGCGCTCATCGAACTCGCCAACAAACGCATCGATGGCGACAGCAGCCAGCACGGCTGCGTCTGGCAGACCCCTGACCTCGTGACCCGCGCTAGCACACAGCAACTGACCTAGTTTCTCGAGCCGCCGCAGCGTAGCGCCGGCTCACGCCTTGGTTTCAAACGTATCTGGCATGTCTTATTCACCACAGAGGATTGAGGAGAAAATCATGAAACACGCAGCACTCACCCTGGCCGCCACGGCCCTCACCACCGGCTCAGCGATGGCCGCCGTCACCAGCACGACGACCTTCGACGCCAACGCCTTCGGCTTCGAAGCCCTGCTCAGCAACACCGACATCATCGCAGGGCAGGTCGGCGTCGAACTGCCGGACAACGGCTGGCACCCCGCCACACCGGGCGAACCCGCTCGCCTCATCCAACTCACCGACGGCACAACCGGCGGCGGCCTCAACGGCCTGCTTAACGACTTCCCAGGCGTCGGCGTCCCCACCAAACGTGTGGTCTATGACGCGGGCGGTCAAGACATCGCCGGCATCAACATCCTCTCCGGCAACGAAGGCGGAGACGGCCGCATCTTCAACACCGTCGCCATCTACACCGACGGCAACCTCCTCGGCTACTTCGAGTCCGGCCTCCTCGGCACACTCAACCCCGACCCAACCGCTGGACCCAGCCGCGCAGCCTTCATGCAGATCTTCGACGACGCCTCCAACACCCTCGCCGCTGGCGTCAACGAACTGCAATTCGATTTCTACGCCGTCGACAACACCGGCGGCCAGTACCGCGACCCCTTCGACGGCGTCAATCCCTTCACCAGCATCGACGACGGCCTCTCAGCCGCCTTTGTCTCGCCCCTGATCTGGGAAATCGACGTCCTCGCCGTCCCCGAACCCGCCTCCATCGCCCTACTGGGCCTTGGCGGGCTCGCCCTCGCCGCACGCCGACGCGCCTGATCCAACACCACCACCCGGTCCGGCTCAGCGGCCGAACCGGGCCTTGAACGCAGCACAATAAAAGCCTCCCCAAGTGAGCTATCCAATGCGCGCAAACAAGCTGGCCACCAAAGGCTTCACCCTGATCGAACTGCTGGTCGTCATCTCGATCATCGCTCTCCTCATCGGCATCCTCCTCCCCGCCCTCGGAGCAGCACGAGCAACAGCAAGATCCATGAGCTGCCTCAGCCTGCTCAGGCAGTACGGCATGGCCAATCAGATGTACGCCGTCGATTTCGATGGATACCACGTCCCACTGCAGAATCCCGGGCATCGAATCGCCAATGGCGAACCAAGGTGGACGCAGAATGACGAGTGGTTCCTCAATGGCGAGTACCTCTCCTACATCTCCAAACAGGATGCAGCAGGTAACTTCGACGGTTTCAGCGACCCCGCATTCCTGTGCCCCAACGCCGAATCGGCACTCGAAGAACAGGACATCCAGTTCTCCTACGGCATGGTCAACGATGGGGCCGCCACCTACGCCATCACCCTGACCGGGCTCGAACCCAACATCAGCCTCCACAGCCAACGCATGATGACCTCCCCCACCCAGGGCATGATGATGATGGACGGCCTCGACTGGCATCTCGAAGGCTATAAAGCGCTAGGCGTCGGTTTCTCCAAAGCCAATCCCGATAACGGATGGAACGAACACAAGGAGCTTGCCTACAGCGACCTTGGCAGTGGATTAGGGCAGCTTAGCTATGGCGTCGTCGCCTACCGGCACCCATCCGAAAGCGCCAACGTCGCCTTCTTCGACGGACACGCCTCTAACCGCAACGTGAACCAGCTCTGGCAGGACGGCCACACCGGTGGCAACGGCGAACCAACATCCGACGCCGACATCTTCATGTACGAAACCTGGCTCGGTCACTATGCCAACCCCAACTGGTGGAACCCCGGCACGCTTCCTCAGGACCTCTACCCCACCCGATGACCGCCGGACCCAGGCAAAAGATCTTCCATAGGAATCTATCTCCCATGCTCGGACTTCGTTCACGTCTTGGCCTGCTGATGATGGCCTGCCTCCTGAGCCTCACGCCATCCCTCCTCGCCAGCGCCCCCACCCACCTCCTCATCGACTTCACCAACCCCACCGCCAAGGTCAACCGCGCCATCTTCGGCATAGAAGGCCATCCCAAGGTCTTTATGGTCGCCCAGCAGAACCCTCACGTCATGGAGGCCTTCCTCCGACTCAACCCCTCCGGCACCGTCGCCCGCATGGAAACCTGGATCGGCTTCCTCGAACCCGAAAACGACAACGACGACCCCTACACCTACAACTGGGACCGCCTCTACCCCGACAAGATGATCCGCTTCATCGAGGACCGACCCGCCTTCGAGAACTGGCTCCGCGAGATCGACGTCGAACTCATGCCCCTGCTCTGCTACAGCACCGAATGGCTCCAATCAGGCAACGAAGACGACCAGATCAGCGACAAACACGAATGGGCCGAGTTCGCCGCCGCCGCCATGCACTCATGGAACGCCGATGGCGACGACCTCCGCGCACGCTACGCCGAAGTCTGGAACGAACCCAACATGCCCATGTTCGGCATGGGCAAGCGCGAGGCCTACTTCGAGCTCTTCAACATCGCCGCCGAAAGACTCCGCGCCGAAGACCCCACGCTCATGGTCGGCGGGCCAGCCCTCACACCCGCCCACTGGGCCGAACCCATGGAGTGGTACGCCGACTTCATCGAAAATTGCGGGCACAACGCCGACTTCGTCATCCACCACATCTACCACGGCTCCGATGTCACCGCCGACGACGAGGTCCAGCAGATCATCGAAATGACCGACCAGTTTCGCGCCGTCCCCGGCCGCGAACACGGCAAGATGGCCCTCACCGAAATCGATGCCTGGTACGCCGGATGGCCCAAGTTCCAGTACCTCATGCAGCGACACTTCGGCTACATGTCCATCGCCGACCGCATCCTCTCCGTCCACCACTTCACCACCCTCGCCTACAACGAGCACGGAACCTACACCTTCGGCGTCATGACCGAACAAGGCGCGCCCATGCTCGGCACCTACTGGCCCTTCTGGATCGTCCGCAACATCGACGGCCTCCTCGTCAACACCATCAAGCGAGGCGACGCCGGCCAACTCGACGCCATGGGCTCCACACACACCAGCGAGCAAGGCCACAGCAACCTCGCCACCGTGATCTACAACCGCACCGAACAACGCGTCACCACCCCCATCACGCTCGTCTTCGAACCCACCGACCACGACCGCTGGCTCCGCATCGACGAAACCACCAGCACCTTCCAGGGCGTCCGCGAACTCATCAAAGTCCCCGCCGGCGAGCAACAACTCACCCTCAACCGAACCATCCAACCCCAGACCGCCGCCGCCATGACCCTTCTCACCCCCGGCGACCGCCATTACCAATTCGCCGACCTCAACGACCAGGAAGCACCCGCCGTCGAACTCTCAGCAACCACCGACCAGATCACCCCCGATCAGGATTTCACCCTCACCGCCCGTGTCGTCAACACCACCGACCAGCCCATCTCCGGCAAGCTCAGCCTCATCGACCTCCCCGAAGGCTGGCAGGCCACCAGCACCACCATCGACACCGGCCTACTCGCCACCGGAGCCGCCGCATCTTTCGACATCACCATCACCGCCTCAAACAAACCTCAACCCCTATCCCGCATGACCGTCGGGGCCACCAGCACCATCCCCCACCTCAACCAGGCCATCGCCCCCGTCGCCCAGTTTGTCGATGAAGCCGGCGCTTCAAAAACGTCCCTCCCAGTCGATATCGTCTACGTCGATCACCAGGAGACAGAAGCGCCATGAGCACCATCGATCGACCCGACACACACACCGCCAAAGACCCGCAGGCCACCACCACCCGACAGGCCCACTACGTCCTCTCTACGCACTGGGACCGCGAGTGGTACCAGCCCTTCCAGCTCTACCGCTACCGCCTCGTCCAACTGATGGACCGCATCCTCGACGGCATCGCTTCAGGCGAACTCCGCGGCCCCTTCCAGACCGACGGCCAGGCCATCATCCTCGACGACTACCTCGAAATCCGACCCGAACGACGCGCCGACATCGAAACCCTCGCCCAATCCGGCAAACTCGTCATCGGACCCTGGTACGTCCTCCCCGATGAGTTCCTCGTCACCGGCGAATCGATCATCCGGAACATCGCCCTCGGACGACAGATCGCCCGCGACTACGGCGGCACACCCTCCAGCGCCGGCTTCGTCTGCGACCTCTTCGGACACATCTCCCAACTCCCGCAGATCCTCGCCGGCTTCGGCGTCAAAGGCGGCTTCCTCTGGCGCGGAACCAACGACGTCCACACCCGACATCTCAACTGGATCGGTGCCGACGGCACCAAACTTCCCTGCTACCGCTTCGGCATCCGCGGCTACTGCGACTACGCCTCCCGCGTCCGCGGCGCCTCCGATTTCGATACCACCTACACCCCCGAACAGCTCGATGAACGCCTCAACAGCTACCTCCAGGAAGAAGCAACAAAGTCCGCCGTCGATCCCATCCTCGTCTTCGATGGCGGCGACCACATGGAATGGGACCGAGACGCCTATACAGCCCTCGCTCACCGCATGGACGATCCCATCCCAGGTATCGAGATCGTCCACAGCTCACTCGACGGCTACCTCGACGCCATGCTCGCCGAGGCCGACCAGATCACCGAAACCCTCCACGGCGAACTCCGCGAGCCCGGCAAGGAACTCATGGAGACCGACGAACAGTGGGTCATCCCAGGCGTCGCCTCCAGCCGAGTCTGGATCAAGCAGGCCAACGCCCACTGCCACGCCCTCCTCACCCAATGGGCCGAACCCCTCTCTCTCTTCACCCACCTCACCCTCGGCACCCAAGGCGACGAAGGCTTCCTCAACACCGCCTGGAAATGGCTCCTCAAAAACCACCCCCACGACTCCATAGGCGGCTGCTCCGTCGACCTCGTCCACGAGGACATGAAGTTCCGCTTCAGCCAGACCCGGCAAATCGGCGAGGAACTCACCGAACGCGCTATCAATCGCATCACCGCCTCGGTCGAAGGGCCCATCGAGGACAACCAGGTCCGCATCGGCGTCTTCAACCCAACCCCCCGCAAACACACCGGCCCGATCAAGTTCGACATCGAAGTCCCCACCGACTGGCCACGCTTCAACGAGTTCTTCTTCTTCGAAGAAAAACCCGCCTTCCGCCTCTACGGACCCGACGGCACAGAAGTCCCCTACCAGCGACTCGCCCAGGACATGGACCGACGCAGAAAACGCCTCGCCACCACCGCCTTCCCCGCCGAAAGACAAGTCAACGTCATCACCGTCATCGCCGATCTCGAGATCCCAGGCATGGGATACACCACCCTCACCGCGGTGCGCGCGGAGAAGACGCACCACCACACCCGGCATCCCGAAAAACCCGGGCTGGCGGTGTCATCCCATGCCCTCGAGAACGGCAAACTCCGCGTCGAAGTCGAACCCGGAGGACGACTCACCCTCACCGACAAACAGACCGGCCGAACCTATCCACACCTCCTCACCTTCGAAGACGCCGCCGACATAGGCGACGGCTGGTACCACGGACAGGCCCTCCGCGATCAGGTCTTCTCCTCCGCCGCCGCAGGACAAACCGATGTCGCCATCGTCGCCGACCTCGCCAGCTACGCCGCCATCCGAGTCCGCACCACCATGCACCTCCCCGAAGCATTCGACTTCAACCGCATGCGCCGCGTCGAATCCTTCAAGCCCCTCACCATCGACTCCCTCATCGAACTCTATCGCGACGCCGACCACCTCAACATCACCACAACCATCGACAACCAGATCAAAGACCACCGCCTCCGCGTCCTCTTCCCCTCCGGCTGCCAATCCGCGAACACTTACCTCGCCGACACAGCCTTCGACGTCGTCGAACGAGACATCCCCCTCCGCAAAGACAACCACCTCTACCGCGAACTCGAAATCGAAACACGACCTCAGCAATCCTGGACCGCCGTCCACGACGATACCGGCGGCCTCGCCGTCATCACCCTGGGACTCCTCGAAACCGCCGTCCGCGACCAACCCGATCGACCCATCGCCCTCACCCTCTCACGCTCAACCCGACGAACCGTCCTGACCAATAGCGAACCCGAAGGCCAAATCCAGGGACCGCTCACCTTCAACTACCGACTCACCCCACTCAACGGCAAACCCGACACCTCCAGACTCTTCGACCTCGCCGAAGACCTCCACGCCGGCAAGAAAACCACGGTCGTCATGCCCGCCGACCGCCGCCACCACCTCGACGGCATGCCCGAACCCAACCAGCCCGCCACTTCTGGACTCCTCGAAGTCGATGGCAAGGCCAAACTCACCGCCGCTCGCAAGATCAACAACGCCATCGAACTCCGACTCTTCAACCCAACCGATGCCAGCATCAACAGCACCCTCAGCCTGCCACGCCTCGGCCCCGCCTGGAAACAGGCCCACCCTGTCGATTTCGAAGGCCACCCGGTCGATAACCCCATCCCCGTCAGCAACGGCACCATCGACATCACCATTGAACCCAGGAAAATCCTGACCCTCCACCTCAAACAGGAATGACCACGATGTTCCGTCACCTGTCCATCACGATCGCCGCAGTCCTCCTGATCGCAGCGCCCGCCGCCGCGCAGGACAAACTCTACGGCGTCCACTGGTGGGACTACGACGGCAACACCGCAGGGCCCGGCACCACCGGCGGCCTCGCCGTCGAAACCATCATCACCCACTCCGCGCCCTGGTGGTCAGCCAACTACTTCCTCCCCCTCTACCAGCAGGCAACCACCCAGCACAACGCCACCTTCGTCACACGCATCGACTACAACTGGGGTGAAACCGTCCCCAGCCCCAACTCGCTCGCCGCCGCCGACTGGGCCACCGCCGTCCTCGACGCCGTCAACACCCTCGGCGACCACGCCAACATCTGGGTCATCGGCAACGAGCCCAACGTCACCTCCGAAGGCAACAACTGGCCCGACCAACGCATCCAGCCCGCCGACTACGCCTCCATCTACACCACCGTCCGCACCGCCATCAAAGCCCAGCGACCCGACGACCTCGTCCTCCTCGCACCCCCAAGCCCCGGACCGGCAGGTGGGATCCGCTGGATGTCCGGCAACGACTACCTCGCCCAAACCATCGACGCCGTCATCGGCCGAAGAGGCGGAGCCATCGACGGCTTTGCCCTCCACGCCTACGGCAACCCCTTCACCTCGAACCCCACCACCGCCGCCGCCGGCTTCCAGGCCAGCTACATCGAACAGCTCAACATTATCGACAACAAAGGCTTCCAAGACGCCCCCGTCTGGATCACCGAGTGGGCACGCTCCACCTCAACCACAGGCGATCTCGCCGCAAATGAAGCTGTCACCGCCCAGTTCATCACCCAGGCACTCGCCGATCTCCACGACTGGAACCAGACACCCGGCAACCACAACATCGTCTCCACCGCATGGTTCGTGAACCAGGGCTACGGCGGCTGGGACGAGTTCGCCCTCGAATGGTGGGCCACCCGTGGCAACCCCGCCGGCGACCCCAACGACATGCTGACCGCCATGCTCAACAGCGCCCAATACCCCGCCGGCCTCTACGGCACACGACCCAACCCCTTCCCAGGCGACCTCAACGCCGACGGCCTCACCGACCACCTAGACATCAATCTCCTCTTCGCCAATCTCGGCAACCCCGCCTACGACGTCGACGGCAACAACACCGCCGACTTCGCCGATGTCGCCCACCTCATCCGTGAACTCATCGGCACCGAGTTTGGCGACATCAACCTCGACCAGGCCGTCGACCTCATCGACCTCTCCATCCTCGCCACCAATTTCAACACCACCGGCATCGGCTGGCAGCGCGGCGACTTCAACGGCGACACCCAGGTCAACCTCAACGACCTCTCCGTCCTCGCCACCTACTTCGGCTTCAACGCAAACCCGGCCATCCCCACACCCGCCACCGCCACACTCATCGCCACACTCGTGCCCGTCGCCAGAAACCGTCAACCCAAGGACACCCCACACCATGCCTGAGTTCGACGGCCTCTTCTGCGACATGGGGAACATCCACCGCCTGTCCAAAGCGCAGACACGATCCATCAGCGCCGAAAACCCCACCGGCGCTAAAGCCCAGGGCGGCAGAGCCACCGAAGGCATCAGCCAGGAGCGCGCCACCGACCTCGGCCGCGGCTGGAAAATCAACCCCGCCATCGAGATCCAACCCGGAAACACCGCCGAGATCGCCGACATCGACGGCCCCGGCGCCCTCCAGCACCTCTGGATGACGCCCACCGGCCACTGGCGCTTCCTCATCCTCCGCATCTACTGGGACAACCAGGACCAACCCTCCGTCGAATGCCCGATGGGTGACTTCTTCGCCTGCGGATGGGGCTCCTACGCCCAGGTCTCATCCATCCCCGTCACCGTCAACCCCGGCAGCGCCCTCAACTGCTACTGGCCCATGCCCTTCCGCAAACACTGCCGCATCACCGTCGAGAACGTCGGCACCCAACCCGCCTATCTCTACTACCAGATCGACTACGCCCTCAACCACGTCCCCGAAGACGCCGCCTACTTCCACGCCCAATTCCGACGCGCCAACCCACAACCCTACGGCAAAGTCTTCACCATCCTCGAAGGCATCAAAGGACATGGACACTACGTCGGCACCTACATGGCCTGGGGCGTCAACAACCGCGGCTGGTGGGGCGAAGGCGAGATCAAGTTCTACATCGACGGCGACCTCGCACCCGATCAATCCGTCGATAACGACGTCGCCGAACACGGCGGCTCCGCCTTCCCAACCATCTGCGGAACCGGTACCGAAGACTACTTCCTCGGCTCCTACAACTTCGAAAACCCCCACACCAGGCAGTATCAGGAATACACCACCCCCTACGCCGGCATGCCCCAGGTCATCCGACCCGATGGCGTCTACGAATCCCAGCAACGCTTCGGACTCTACCGCTGGCACATCCCCGACCCCATCCGCTTCCATCAGGACCTCACCGTCACCATCCAGGCCCTCGGCTGGCGAAAACGAGAGCCCATCCACTACCTCCCCCTCCAGGACGACATCGCCTCCGTCGCCTACTGGTACCAGTCACTACCCACGCCAACCTTCCCGACACTCCCGCACCGCGACCAGCTCGAAGTGGTCTAGCCCAGCTACAAAGAGATAGAACATGAACACCACCACACTCACCGTCGCCGACCAGTACGCCCAGCAGGGCTTCTACATCGCCACCGATCCCGTCATCTCACCAGAGCTTGTCCAGGCCGCCGAACAAGGCATGGAAAGAGTCCGCCAGGGCGAGTACCGCACCGGACAACCTCCCTTCGACTCCCCATGGAAGCCAGGCGACGACGACACCAAACTCTGCAAGATCGAGATGCCCAACCTCGCCGACCCCGACATCCAACAAGCCATCGCCAGCCCGCAACTAGGCGAGCTCGCCGCACGACTCACCGGCGCAAAGATGGTCCAGGTCTGGTGGGTCCAACTTCTCCACAAACCCTCCGTCGATCCCAACAAAGCGGGGGGCCCCGCCGTCGGCTGGCACCAGGACGCCCAGTACTGGCCCGAATGGACCGACGACTCCGAACTCTTCACCGCATGGCTCGCCATCTCCGACGTCACGCCCGAAGCCGGACCCATGGCCTTCGTCCCCGGATCACACCACGCCGGACTCTTCGAAGGCGGCGACTTCTTCTCCTCCGACCTCGACCAGCTCAAAAAGAACATCCAACTCCCACCAGGCGTCGCATGGGAAGAAGTCCCCTCCATCCTCAAGCCGGGCGGGGTCTCCTTCCACCACCGCCACACCCTCCACGGCTCGGGCATCAATACCTCAGACAGCCCCCGTAAATCCTTCGCCATCCACCTCCGCACCGAAAAATCTACCCTCACCGACCACCCCCGCGTCCTCACTCAATACATCGACGACGAAGAAAAGTGCCCCGTCATCTACGGCAAACGCTGACACAACAAAAGCCTCAACTCATCCCGCCGACATCACCGGCCCGTCACCCACCACACGCCACCCCGGCAGCGCAAGACGCACCGGATGACTCGCCCACCCACGCTCAATCCGCCGCTCAACCTCCGCCCAAGCTGGCACCGCGCTCACCGCGTCCGCTGACGCCACACTCGCCGCCCCCACACCGACCGCCGAACGAATCGCCAGCTCAGGCCCTTCGCCCCGCAGCAGCGCCGCTAGCAAACCCGCGATCGTGCAATCGCCAGCGCCCGTCGTCCCCACCACCTCGGTTTGATAGCACGGCACATACAACCGACGCCCCACCCACGCATCCACAGCCAAACCAAGCACCTTCACCACACGATCCAAGCGCCCCACATCATCACCCGTCCGCAGGTACAGCCCCTCATCGCCCAGCTTGATCGCCACGATCCCCGCCCTCATCGCAAGCAGACGCTCACCCACCCGATCCAACGCCTCGATCGTCAACGCCGGCACCTCCCCGTCCAGCATCGTGCACACCTCGTCATAACTCGGCACAAACAGATCAACCTCAGGCAGCACCCGAGCCAGCCAGCCCCGCCAATCCACCCGCCCCGTCTCCGAAGCCGGGTCAATCGCCGCCATGTCCAGCGACGTCACCAGCCCCTCGCCATGCGCACGCTCAAAGATCCCCCGCATCGCCTCACCCCCATCCACCTGCAGGTTCCGCATCAGAGGCGGGTAACCAAAATGCAGCAGCCGCGCACCCCTTAGCGACCCAGCCGGCACATCCTCAAGCCCGAACGTCGCATTGGCCCCCGGACAGTGAAGGAAATAACGATCCACGCCAGGCGGGCTGATCACCACCGTATAACTCGTCGTCTCACCCGCCACCCGACGCATCCGCTCCGCTAGCGAAGCCTCATAACCCTCAAGAATCGCAACCACCTCACCCGCAAACGTATCCTCCCCCAGCTTCCCGAGCAGGGCCGTCGCCACCCCCAGACGATGCAGCGCCAGCCCCGTATTCGCCACCGCACCCCCCGTCGACATCAACGCCGGACCCACCTCCGTCAACGCACCCGGCACCAGCGCCCCATCGCCATGCGTGAACGCCGGGATGATGTCCAGACAGATATGCCCCGCCACCACGACCTCAGCCGCCTTCGCCATCGGGCCCACCTTTCACCGAATCAACCGTCACCGTCCGACCCGTCGCTTCCGACGCAAGAGCCGCCGTAAACAAATCATGCGATGCCGCAGCCTCCTCCGGACGCGCACACGTAAACGGCTGCATCATCCCCTCACGACCATGCACCAACTCATCGCAGAACGCAGCCCACATCTGCAGAATCGAATCCGAGAACCCAAACTCAAAGATCCCACCCGTGATCGTCGGATAAGCCGACTTGTAAGCCGTATCCACCACGTGCCACGCCTGCTCACCTCCCGACACATAAGGCAGCGACCGCAGACACTTCGGGTCCTTCGTCGAAAACGCCGCAGAAAACGCCGTCCCATTGATCCGAATAAACCACGTGTTCGCATGACCCGGCGCAATCCGCTTCGTCGAAAGCACCATCGGCACCGCCTCACCGGCATGCTCGAACGTCGTCGCCAGGATCGCGTTGTCCCACGTCTCGCACGCCACCAGCTCACCCTCAGCCCCAGGCCGCTCCCGCATCACATTCGCCAGCAACGCCCGCACCTCCCCCGGCCGCCACCCATACCGAAGCGGCAAATGCAGAACATGCATCCCCAGATCACCCATGCACCCATAAGCCCCGTTGCTCGCAATCATCCGCTTCCAGTTGATCGCCTTATTAGGATCCAGATCCGAGGAGTGCCAGAACCCCGCCTCCACATCAATCAGCTTCCCGAACCGACCCTCCTCCACCCACCGCGTAATCTGATAAGCCCCGGGAAAAAAAGGAAACTCCGAAGAGCACCGCACCAGCACATCCGGGTGCTCCTCAATCACCGCCATGATCTTCCGATTCGCCTCCCGATCAATCCCAAACGGCTTCTCGCCCAGCAGATGCTTCCCCGCACGAACAATGTCCATGTACAGCCGCTCGTGCAGATGATGAGGCACCGCGCAGTAAACCGCATCGATCTCCGGATCATCCAGCAGCACCCGATAGTCCGCTAGCGCCTTCTTCACCGTCGGCACGTGCGCTTCAAACCAGCCCGTCGCCGCCGGATTCGGATCACAAACCGCCGTGATCATCGGCACGAAATCAACCTCACCGAGATGACACCACCGCCCAACCGCCGAGGCGAACTCTCGCCCCATCAGCCCACACCCAATCACACCAAAACGAATCTCTCGCTTCGCGCCCATGCTCAGCTTCCCTTCACCAAGTGAATCGCGTCAGCAGCAGACATCCCCTCATGCACCACCGCCATCAGCGCCCGCGTGATACCCGCCGGCCGCTCATGCTGGATCACATTCCGCCCGTAAACAATCCCCCGTGCACCCGTCTTCATCAGCCGCTCGGTCCGCTCGAGAATCACCTCGTCCGACACCTTCCCGCCCCCACGCACCAGCACCGGGATCTCACCCGCCGTCTCAATGATCTGCGGATAATCGCTCGGATCATCCGTCGGGTCCGCTTTGATGATGTCCGCCCCCAACTCCACCGCCTGACGAACCAACGGCAGGATCTTCTCCGGATCACCATCCACCATGTACCCGCCCGCCTTCTCGTTCGCCTGGAACACCAGGGGCTCAATCATCAGAGGCATCGCCGCCTCATCCGTCATCGGCTTGAGCTTCAGGATGTTCTGGATGCACTGATCCGTCACCTCCGGCTGCTCCGGAATCTGAAACAGATTGACCACCACACACGCCGCATCCAACCGCACCGCCTGCTTCACCGGCTCCTCAATCATCCGACTGAACAACGCCCGAGGCAGCTTCTTCCCATACACATTCGCCACATCCGTCCGCAGCACCAGCGACGGCTTCTGACGACCCGGCAGCCGCTGCAGCATCCCCGCCTGACCCACCGTCAACTGAATCGCGTCAGGTGACGCATCCACCAACGTCTCGATCGCCCTCCCGATGCTCTCCAAACCACCCCGAATAAAACCGAGCTCATTGAAAAAACCATGGTCGATGGCCACGTCAAAACAGCAACCCGACACCGCGTTGAACAACCGCTTGATCCGATAGTCTTTCATCGATACACCTCATCTTTCCTGTCAATCACAGACCATCAAAGACTCAACCCTTGATAGCACCCAGCTGAATCCCCCGAACCAACTGCTTCTGAAGCAGCACAAACACCACAATCATCGGTATCACCGCCATCGTCACCGCCGCCATCATCAGATGCGTCGCCTGACCCGACGTCGTATCAAAAGCCAACAGCGCAATCGGCAGCGTGAACTTGTAATCACTCCGCAGCATCACCAGCGGCCAGAAGAACGAGTTGTAATTCCCCATGAACGTCAGAATCGTCAGCGTCACCAGACCCGGACGAGCCAACGGCATCACAATCTCCCAGTAAATCTGCCACTTGCTCGCGCCATCAATCGCCGCCGCCTCATCCAAAGACGGTGGAATCGTCAGCATGAACTGCCGCAACAGAAAAGTCCCGAACGCTGTGAAAGACGCCGGAATGATCAGCCCCGCCAGCGTGTCCACCAACCCCAGACTGATCATGATCTGATAGTTCGGAATCATCATCACCAGCCCAGGCAGCATCATCGTCGAGAGATACAGCAGAAACACCCACTCACGACCCGGCCAACGCAGACGCGCAAACGCAAACGCCGCCATCGACGACGTGAACACCTGCAGAAACGTCACCCACGTCGCCACGAATAGACTGTTCATATACGCTCGCGCAAACGGCACACGCTCAAACACCTCCAGATAATTCCCCCACTGAAACCCGCCCTCGCCAGGCAGCCAACTCGCCTCACCCAGATCGCTCACACTCTTCACACTCGTCAGCAACATCCACACAAACGGCAATACCAGCAGAAAACCCATCAACGCCAGAAGCACGTTCAACAGCAATCCGCCAACGTACCGCCGCCGCGCCGCGGCCCCCACAGGATGATGGGTGATCGACTCAGTCATTGACATACCGATTCCCAAACTTCCAGTTGAATAGCGTCACCCCGAACACCAGCAAAAACAAAACCCACGACACCGCCGAAGCCAGCCCCAGCCGACCCGTCACAAACCCCTCCAGATACACGTGCATCTCCAGCGTCGTCGTCGCTCCCGCCGGCCCCCCATTCGTCATCACCCGCGCCATCTCAAACCCGCCCTGCAAACCCGCGATCGTCGAGATCACCACAATGAAAAACGTCGTCGGCGCCAGCTGCGGCCACGTCACACCCCAGAACCGCTGAAACCGCGAAGCCCCATCGATATCCGCTGCCTCGTAAAGCTCCTCGGGCACATTCGTCAACGCAGCCAGATAAAGCAGCATGTTGTTCGAACCCACCGCCGCCCAGAGCGCCGTAATCATCAAAGCCGGCTTCGCATAATCAGGATCATTCAACCAGCTAGGCGGGGCCAACCCATCCTCCGCCATCCCCGGCAGATGAAAAGCCACCACCGCCAGACCCAACACCACAAACTGACCCACCAGACTCACCAGCCCGATCACCAGCGCCGCATCAAAACCGCTCCACGGCCTGCTCGGGAAACGAGCCTCCGACCCTAGCCTCTTGAGTTGATACAAACCCACCAGCACCACCATCACCGCCAGCACCCACCACGTCGCCGCCGTCATCGACCACTGCGAAGCCACCACCACCGGAACCAGACAAACACCCACCGGCAACACCGCCGCCCGACCATCCAACTCACCATCCAGATAAGACCGCCGCATCCGACCCAGCCCCCAGCCAAGCAGCAACGCCACCAACCCGTAACCCACAAACAACAACGATTGCACCACCACACCCGGCAGACCCTGCACCACCACCGCCAAGCCATCCAGCACCGGCTCCAGCCCACGGTTCACCGGCCCCGTCTCCCGGCTGTACATCTTCTTCCACACCAGAAACGTCGCCACACCCGCCACAAACGAAGGCGTGTAGAAGATCGTCCGGTAGAACGTGTTCCCGAAGATCGGCCCACCAATCAGCAACACGCTCAACACCGACAGCAGCATCACCACCATCGCCGACCACCCCATCCCGATCGCCACCAGCACCACACAACTCGAAGCCAGCCCCAGACTCCCCAGCAACCAGGCCAGCACACGCCCCCCACCACCACGAGGGTCCTTGCTCAGCAGCATCGCAAACGTCAGCGATCCCATCACCGCGAACGGTATCCCCATCATGAAAAACAGCGTGTTCCCCAGATAAATAAGAAACTTCGCGTCCCACGAAAACGCATCGCCCACCGAGAACATCTCAATAAAGTTCCCCAGACCAACAAACTCGAGGTTCCCGTCCTCCTTGTACTTGTTGTGAAGCGTGATATCCCAGTTCGTAAACGCCATCATCAGGCTGAAAAACACCGGAAACACCGTGAACACCAGCACCCCCACGATGTTCGGGCTCAGGAACAACAACCCCGCCGCCAGATCCGAACGCCGACGCTTCACAACGAGTCCCCCTCACCATCAGATTCATGTAGTTTCCCCAGCGATCGATAGTAAGCCCGAAGAAACGGATTGCTCACCCACGCCGCCGGGATCGGTCGCCCCTCAGCCTTGAGCGCATCGATCTCCGCCTGCAACGCCAGCCCACGCTCGTAAGACGCCCGCAGACCCGGATCCCGCTCCACCCGCTTCGCGATCTCACGGTTGAGCGTCGCCTCCGTCCGCTCCGCCGCCACCTCCGCCGAGATCATCCCCGCCAGGTAACGATCCCGAAAATCCTTAATCTCCTGCTCCACCACCGTCGGCAACACGAACGGGCTGTACTCATCTCCAATCGCAATCGTCTCCGCGATCCGCGCCGCCGGCCCATGCAGACCCCACTCATTCGGATACGCCTCAGGCCGAAGATAAGCCTCGGTCCGCGTAAACGCCGGGTTAGGCGGGAGCGCATCCGCATCCTCAACAATCAGCTGGTTGTAAGCCTCACTCGCCAGATAAGCCAGAAACAACGTCGCCAACTCAGGATGATCCGTGTCCTTGTAAACAATCGCGCCACGCGTTCCGATACTCGTGTTCGCAAACCCACCATGAGGCGGCTCAGCAAACCCAAGCTCACCCAATTGCTCAAAGTGCCTCAGCTGCAGCAACCAGTACCGCCCACCCTCGATCATCCCGTACTTCCCCGCCCCGAACATCGGCAGGTCCGCACCCCCATAAGCCTGAGCCGATGAAAACGCATCGATGTCATCAGGCGTCGGCACAATGTTCAGGTCATACATCCACCGCCGACCCCGCTCCAGCGACGACGCATACCGAGGATCATCCAGCACCGAAGCCGTCATCGTCTCGTTGAAGCGCGACAACCCCAGCCCGCGATGCATCCGCACCCAGTCGATCTTGTTCAGAAAGAACACCTCCCGTCGCTGCAGACCCTCGTTCGCACGCTCACAGAACGCAACCCCAATCCGCTCAAACGTCTCAAAGTCCCAACGCTCAGGCGGCGGATCCATCCCCAGCGAACGAAACAGGTCTACGTTCACCGTCAGAAAACTCGACGACACATTCCCGGGGAACATGTACTGCCGACCATCCACGAGCAACTCCGGCTCCAACGCCGCATACGTCCGCGACAGATCAAACCCCATCTCCTTCGCACGCTCCGTCACGTCCAGCAGCACCCCCATCTCCACGAACATCCGCATGCTCGAACCGTTGAACACGTCCATGATGTCCGCCGCCACACCCGACACCGCCTGAATCTTCTGCTTCGTATCATCTCGGCTCGCCGTATCCAGCCGCACCTCCGCCAAAGGCAGCCGCACCGTCACAGGTAGCGACGACGCCACCACCGACCCGTCAAACACATCCGCCACACCCGGCTGCACCGCCACAACGTCGTCCACCAGCGTCTCCGGGATCTCCTCCCGAAGCGCTGCCGCTTCATCCACCGAACCCACCACCACCTCCATGTGGTGCTCCGTCTGCATCTGCCAACGATGAAACCGATTGACCTGCTCGCCCCGCGTCGGTGCCGGGTCCGTCACCCAATAAAGCACCGTCACCCGACTCGACAGATCCGGATAGCTCGCGCGCACCAGCACACTCGCCACCACCAGCAGCCCAAACAAACTGGCAAACAGATACTTCATCCACAGTCCAGAACGAGAACCAGAAACTCACGCATACCCGGGCAGATACGCCGCCTGAGTCTCAAACATCTCACCAGCCATCTCAGCAATCTCACCAGGCGTGCAAACCGCCTGACACAACGGATCCAGATACAAAGCCTCCGTCGCCGCCTGCCTGCTCCGCTCGATCGCCGCCGTCGCCGCCAGATCAAAGAAGCCCATGTTGCTCGCGCACACATGCCCCATCACCGCCGGCAACGCTCCATACCGCGTCGGCTGCACCCCGTTGCCATCCACCAGACACGCCACCTCCACCGCACCATCCCCTGGCAGATTCGTAATCAGCTTGCCCGCCTCACCGCTCCCACCCAATGGCCGATTCATCACATTCCCATGAATCCGGTAAGGCACGTCCTTCTCCATCGCCTCGATGATCCACGACGCATACTCCCACGACCGCTCAAGATCGAACGTCTCCTCGCCCCTGAGCATCCGCTCCCGGTACCCATCACTCGCCGCACGCCAGGACGGCCAGTTCGTCGCATAAAACCGCGATCCCCCGTGATACCCGAGCCGAAGCAGCTTCCTCCCCGCCTCAGACTTCCGGTAGTAAGGCAGATACTCCGACAAATGCCCCGAACTCTCCGTGATAAACGCCCCGAAGTGCAGACACATGTCCTTCCGTACCAGATCGTCGTGCCGGTACCCCCGCTCCACCTCCTCGCCCTTCGTGTCATCCGCAGCATCAAACCGAGCCAGCCCCGCCTCCGCCTCAGCGATCCCCTCCCCAACCTCACGCTCAAACCGCGCCATCAGCACCTTCTGATAAAGATCCTCACCCCGATGCTCGAGCTTTGTGAACCACGCCAGGTGATTGATCCCCGCACACGCCCAGTCCATCTCCTCGTAAGGCACCCCCGCGTAGTCCGCCAGCAGATGACTCGTCCCCTGCACGCTGTGACACAATCCAACCACCGGCACCTCGGGCACCGCACGCCCCGCCGCCAGCACCATCATGCTCATCGGGTTCGTGTAGTTGAGCATCGGCGCCCCCGGGCACAGCTCCGCCATGTCCCGAAGAATCTCCAGAAACACCGGGATCGTCCGCAGCCCCTTGAACAACCCGCCCGGACCCATCGTGTCGCCGATGCACTGATCCACGCCATACCGAAACGGGATGTCGTAGTCCGTGTCCACACACGCCCGACCCGAAACCTCGACGCAGCAAACCGCATAGTCCGTCCCAGGCAGCGCCCGACGCCGATCCGTCTCCGCCCGCACCGTCCACGTCCCCGACTGCCCCATCTGCTCGATCAGCAAGCCGATCACTCGCTTCATCAACGCCAGCCGCGCCTCATCCACATCCACCAGCCGAAACTCACCCCCAGACCCACCCGGAATCGCCATCACGTCACGACACAACACCGGACAGAACATCGACCCCGCCCCCAGAAACGTCACGTTCAACGGACGCCCCACCTCACCCGCAAACCCGCGCACACCCTCCGCCCGCTTCACATGCCCCTCATGCCCACCTTTCGCCTGATCCGATGCCATCGACAAGAACCTCAAGTAAGACACGATGCAGTAATTCGTGAAGTTACCATTCGATTCGCTGGCAAAGACGACTATATTGTGAGGATATGTGTGCAAAAAGTGATATCCAGCCCCAGCGACACGCCGCCCGCAAAGCCGGCCCCGCCCTCTGGCAGCTCCGACAGTTCGGCCGCGAAGCCAACCCCACCGGCCGCCGCTACGAGTTCCACAACACCAGGCGATCCCCCGCCGGACTCCTCGTCATCCAGGCCTCACTCCAGGGCCACCTGCAGATCAAAAACCATCAGGGCACCTTCCACGCCCCCGAAAAATCGCTCATCCTCTTCCAGTACGGCGACGATTCCCACTACCAACGACCCAACCCCACCGACGGCCCATACCACTGCGCCTGGATCGGCATCCTCGGCGCCGGCGTCTCCGAACACGCCCGCGAACTCACCGCCATCAACGGCCCCGTCATCGACACCACCACCGACCCCTCACTCATCACCGACCTCGAACACCTCATCGACACCGCCGACCCCATCAACGAACCCGACCAGGCCAAACTCGCCGCCGCCTCGTACCACTACCTCACCCGCCTCTACCACCACGTCACCAACCGCCAGCAGGCCAAACTCCCCCCCGTCGAGCAGGCCGCCCAAACCCTCTACCAGCAACCCCTCCGACCCGTCACCGTCACCCAGATCGCCCAACGCTTCAACGTCTCCCGCGAACACCTCATCCGAACCTTCACCCAGCACCACGCCGAAGCACCCCACGCCTACCTCACCCGAAAACGCACCGACCAGGCCATCCAACTCCTCACCCAAACCTCCCTGCCCCTCGCCGACGTCACCCGACAGGCCGGCTTCAGCTCCCAACACACACTCGCCCGCCAGATACGCGCAGCCACAGGACTCGCACCCACCGCACTCCGCAACCAGCACCGCTAGGCTCTAGCCAACACGGAGACGCACATGCCCAACCACCTCAACCCCCAACTCGTCGAAACCCCCCTCCAACTCGGCGGGATACGCACCGGAACCCTCGACCACCCCCAGCCAATCGGCGCTACCTCCACCCGTGTCGCCTTCATCGATACCGGCTCCGGACTCCGCTACACCGTCGCACTCGACCGAGGCGGCGACATCATCGAAGCCGCCTACAACGACACACCCCTCGCCTACCTCACACCCAACGGCCTCTCGAAACCCGACCAGGCCCACGCCCACGGCATGGACTGGCTCCGATCCTGGGCCGGCGGGCTCGTCACCACCTGCGGGCCACTCCACGTCGGTCCCCCCAAACCCAACGATCCCAACGCCCCCGGCCTCCACGGCCGCCACCACCTCACACCCGCCGCCATCACCGCCATCGACAACCCCAACCCCCGCGCGGGCAAACGCGACTTCGCCCTCCACCTCCGCATCGACCACACCCGCATGTTCGGTCCCTCCCTCTCCATACACCGAACCATCGCTGGCACCCTCGGCCAGCCCACTATCCACCTCACCGACACCCTCACCAACACCGCCGACACCCCCATCCCCCAGAGCACCCTCTACCACTGCAACCTCGGCCACCCCTTCCTCGCACCCGGCTGCACCATCACCACCGACGCACAACCCCTCTCCGCCTGGGGCACCCTCGAAAACGAAACCGACCCCAACGCCTTCAAAACCATCACCGAACCCCGCCCCGACCACACCGGCACCGGCGAAGCAGGCGTCATCCTCAAAGCCATCCCCAGCCAGGACGGCACCACCACCGCCGCCCTCCACAACCCCCACCGCCAACTCACCCTCGCCATCACCTTCAAACCCTCCCAACTCCCAAACCTCGCCATCTGGCAACACCTCAGCCCAACCAGCTATGTCACCGGCATCGAACCCCTCATCGGCCCCACCCCAGGCCCCGACTCCGACGGCTCCAACCCCCACCCACCCATCCAACCCCAGGAATCAAAAACCTACGAGCTCAGCCTGAAACTGACACAGACACCAGACACCCCCAGCTAGCTTGCAACGGCAACACACAATTGGCGAGAAACAAAACCAAGCGGACGGGGTGGGATTCGAACCCACGGTACGGGAAACCCGTACACCGGTTTTCGAAACCGGCTCCTTCAGCCGCTCGGACACCCGTCCAGGGACGCAGATCAGCCCGCCAACACCACCGCAGGCCGACCCGAGCGAATCGCTAAGATAGCACATCAAGCCCGGCCGATCAGCCAATGGCCGCCGAAGGGACCACCACAACCATGGCAGAAACCCAGCACACCTTCGAACCCGGCACGCGGGTCGTCGTCACCCAGCAGATCCCCCAACGAGACGAAGTCTGGACCGAAAAAATCGAAGGCACCGTCGTCCGCTACGAACAATCCAAAACCGGCTCCTGGTTCGCCCACGCCAAAGACGACCGCCTCTGGCTCGACCGACTCGTCCTCAAAAAAGACGATGGCGAAACCGCCGTGGTCAACCTCGATCGCTACACCCACGTCGAACAAGCCCCCTGAACCATCCCCCCAAAGCCACACGGAGCCCAGCCATGACCCAGGCATCCGATCCCGGCAAGGCCGTCCGCGAAGCCTCCGCCGTCGAAGTCAAAACCCTCCTCGACTCCGACAACCCGCCCATCCTCCTTGATGTCCGCGAGCCCGAAGAAGTCGCCACCGCCGCCATCGACGGCGCCATCGTCATCCCCATGGGCGAAATCCCCTCCCGACTCTTCGAACTCCAGGAACACGCCGAGTCCACCGTCGTCACCTTCTGCCACGGCGGGATCCGATCCCTCAACGTCGCCAACTACCTCGCCGCCCAAGGCTTCGAAGACGTCATCTCCATGGCCGGCGGCATCGACGCCTGGTCCCAGCACGTCGACCCCACCGTCCCCCGCTACTAGTCCAGTAATCACCCGCCCCCGACCCCAGCGCCCCGGATGATCGCGACGCCAACCCCGATCACGCCGATACCACCTATCCCATGACCGACACCCAGCCACAACCGATCGACTGGTCAGCCCTCCACGCCGACAGACTCAAAAACAGACGACTACTCGTCACCGGCGGAGCAGGTTTTATCGGGTCCCACCTCACCAGCGCCATCCTCAAGGCCGGCGGCGCCGTCACCGTCCTCGACGACCTCTCCACCGGCGACCGCCGCAACGTCCGCGAACCCTCCGACCACTACCGCTTCGTCGAAGGCACCATCCTCGACCAGGCCACCATCGAACAAGCCGCCGACGGCTGCGACGCCCTCATCCACCTCGCCGCCCTCGGCTCCGTCCCCCAGTCCGTCGCCGAGCCCCACCGCTACCACCAGGTCAACGAACTCGGCACCCTCCGCGTCCTCGAAGCCGCTCGAGCCAAGGGCCTCCGCCGCGTCCTCCTCGCCTCCAGCGCCGCGGTCTACGGCAACGACCCCACCCTCCCCAAACACGAGGACATGCCCGTCGACCCCGCCAGCCCCTACGCAGCCAACAAAGCCGCCGGCGAAGCCATGCTCAAAGCCTGGGCCCGGGCCTACGCTCCCCTCGACACCGTCGCCCTCCGCTTCTTCAACATCTTCGGACCCGGCCAGAACGCCAACTCCGCCTACGCCGCCGCCATCGCCGCCTTCGCCAACCGACTCTCCCACGGACTCCCACCCCGTATCTTTGGCGACGGCGAGCAGTCCCGCGACTTCTGCGAAGTCTCCAACGTCGCCCACGCCTGCCTCCTCGCCATCACCCACCCCGACCGCCTCGAAGGCCTCCCCATCAACATCGCCTGCGCCGAAGCCATCTCCGTCAACCGCCTCGCCCAGGGCATGATCGACCGCTTCCAACGCCCCGACTTCACCCCCGCCTACGAACCCGAACGCCCAGGCGACGTGAAACACTCGCTCGCCTCCATCGACCGCGCCAAGGCCATCCTCGGCTACCAGCCCCTCGTCGACTTTGACACCGGCCTCGCTCGAACCTGCGACTGGTACCTCCAACAGGCCCAAGCCCCCGCAGCCACCTGAACACCCACCTTTTTGCTGGACCCCTACCACGCCACACCCTTAAGCTCTAACCATGACCCAGGCCCCCGTCGAAACCCCCACCACCAGCGGCTACGTCCCGCCACGGAACATCCAGTTCTCCGTCTTCGTCGATAACCGCGTCGGCCAGCTCCTCGACGTCGCCCAGTGCTTCGTCAGCCAGAGCCTCACCCTCGCCGGCCTCTCCGTCGTCGACTCCGCCGACCACGCCGTCGTCCGACTCCTCACCTCCAACGCCGACCTCGCCCGCCGACTCCTCAAACGCAACGAAATGGCCTTCTCCGAAAGCAACGTCCTCGCCGTCGAACTCTCCGAAGGCCGCTCCCTCCAGGACCTCTGCGAACAACTCGTCGCCGCCGAACTCAACATCTACTTCGCTTACCCCCTCCTTGTCCGCCCCCGCGGACTCCCCGTCATGGTCATCCAGACCGACGACATCATGTTCACCGCCCAACTCCTACGCAAAAAACTCTTCACCCTCCTCGCCGAAAATGACCTCGGCGACAACGCCCCCCGAAACCGCCCCGACGCCGGCCTCAGCCCGAATTAGCAGCTCCCCCGATTCACTAAATACGCCCGTAGAACGACACTGTCGATCACCAGGAATCACGGGTGGCTCTGTTCACGGCGCAGCCGTGCCCACAGAACCAACACCCCAAGCCGGGCCGCGACGCGGCCCCGGTCCAACCTGCCCACTCCCTCACCCAATCCGATCCAACGCCAACGCATGCGCCTCGTGATACCGACGCCCGAGGTTGTGCCAGTCAAAGTGCTCCGAGAACGACTCCACCTTGTTCCGCAGCGTGATCCGCTCACGCCGCGATAGCTGACACATCCGGAACATCTGCTCCGCGATCTGATCCGCCGTCGCATGGAAATCTCGATACCGACGCTCCACGATCGAAACCCCCTTCGACTCGTGATCCGCCATCAACTGCAGCAGATAGGAACCAAACCCCGACAGGTCCGACGTCAGCGCCGGCACGCCCAACGCGATCGACTCCAAAGGCGTATACCCCCACGGCTCGTAATACGACGGGAACACCCCGAGGTGACAACCCCGCACAAACTGCTCGTACTCCATCCCGAAAAGCGGGTTACTCGTCGTGATAAAAGCCGGGTGATAGATCACCTTCACCGGATCATGCGGACCATTAAACAAATGACACGCCCGCAACTGATTCAGCACGTCGTCGTTCTGATCATCCAATAGGTCATGCGTCACAATCGGCGGCAACGACCCCCGCCGCCAAGCATGCAGCGACCGCTTCAAACGCAGCCGCCAATACTCATCCACCAGCTCATTCAGATCCGGCACACGCCCCTCCGCCGCCGCCAGCATCACGCCCTTGCCCACCTGCTCCTTGATCGCATTCGCCACATCGTGGAACTCGCTCAGCATCGACCGCGTCTCAAGCGTCTGCACATTGATCGAACGCACCGGCGCCTTCGTGATGATGAAAAACACCACATTCACCGGCGAACCGCTCGCCTTCAACCGATGATTCAGCCGCGCCAGCGCCTCGATCGTGACATCCATCCCCTTGTTCTTGTACTCGTACCGACCCGACGTGAAGAAGTACAGCGTCGTGTCGAGGTCCATCCGGTACGACGGGAAGAAATGCCCGATGGTGAACTCGTGAATCTCCTCCTTGTACTGCGCGTGCAGGTTCTGAAACTCATGCAACGCCGCGAAACGCTGAATGTTCAAGCCATTCGGCAGCAGCACATCAGGCGACCGCTTCAGCAGATGCGTGCACTCATCACCCGTGATGTCCGATACCGTCGTAAACACATGCGACCCATGCGCCGCCGCCGACTCAATCTTGTGCTGCGCCTCCAGGTTGTAATGCTTCGCCTCCGCGTCTCCATCCAGCATCGACAGATGCCCGTAAAACTCCGGATGCTGCATCGCCAGCACGCGCCCCAGCCGCGTCGCATGGGTCGTGAACACCGTCGCCCCCGGCCAGTTTTCCTGCCGAAGCATCGGAATCGCCAGCCCAGCCAGCCACTCATGAAAATGCGCGATCAGCGGCCGCTTGCCCGCCTCCTGCTCCGCCAGCAGCGTCAGCAGCACCCGCACCGCCTCACCGAACGCCACCACGTTGTTGATCTCTTCGTCATCGTTAGGCGTCGGAATGTTGTGATCTCGCCAGATCCGCGCCTTCACGTCATACAGATAACGAAACACCGAAAGATGATTCACCAGAATCACATTCGGCCGACCCGTCACCAGCCACCGACCGAAATGCGCCTCGATCCCCGCCTCATTCAGCGCCTTCACCGCCTGCCCAAACGCACCAATTAGCGGCCGCGGCTCAAACTCCACCTGCGCCTTGTCCGGCAGATAAGGGCCGATCAGGCAATACCGGTTGCTCCACCGACTCACCATGCTCGGCACCTTCGACCGCAGCACCGTGTAGATCCCGCCCACCTGATTGCAAACCTCCCAGGCACACTCAAGCAGCAACGGCTCGGCACGGCGGGAACGCGTCGTCGCATCGCTCCCCGAAGAACCAGCAGGCAGATCTGAAGGCATGAAACATCCTCAAAGACATCGGGCAACACGAACCATGAACAAGGATTGTAAAGCCCCCGCGACCCGCCCGCAGACCGCGTACTATCCACGACACCAACGCCCAGCAGGAGCAACCATGGTTCGACCGGCAGACCTCATCGAAGCCCTGGAACAGGACGACGTCTCGGCCGCCCGAGACCTCATCGCCGCCAACGAAAAAGTCCTACACACCTACGTCGGACGCCAACGCGACTGGGGCGTCGAGCTCTGCCTGCCCCTCCACCTCGCCGTCGAAGCCTGCTCCGTCGAGATGGTCAGCGCCCTCCTCGACCGCGGCGCGATGCCCGACAGCCGCACCCGCTTCGAAACACCTCTTCACGCCCGACGCACCACCCTCCACTTCGCCGCCGCCCGCGGCGACCTCGCCATCCTCGATCTGCTCCTCAACCATCCCGCCGAAGTCGAAGTCCTCGACGCCGACCAGCGAACCCCCGTCACCGAAGCCGCCGCCCACAACCAGCCCGGCTGCCTGGCCCGGCTGCTCGAAGCCGGCGGCACGGTCGATCGGGTTGATCTGGCCGGCCGGACGCCATTGCACCACGCGATCCGTGCCAAAAGCGTGGCCTGCGCGAAGATGCTCATCGAGGCCGGGGCCGACGTCGATCATCCCTGCCCGAAGGAGCCGGAAGCCTTCACACCGCTGCACCGGTGTGTGGCGGTGGGGGAGGAAGCCTACGGCATCGCCGTGTCGCTCCTCGCGGCGGACGCGGATCGTGCGCTGACAGATCCCCGGGAGAACCAGACGGCGCTGGACCGCGCACGGGCGGCCCAGATGCAGAGCTACATCGACTTGCTTGCAGGCGAAGGCAGCTAAAGCAGTTAGATAGAGATGGTGCTGCCTGCCCCGCACATCCGTCGCCGAATCTTTTGACGCATCCACCCACGCACCTTCAGCAGTCGGCGTTGTCCGGTTACGTCCGACTGTGCGCGTGGGCAGTTTCAACCAGCGGCCATCCGGCCAGGCGCGGTGGTGACACAGAAGGTCACTCGACCGCCCATTAGGGGCCTCAGAGGGCTGCGGGGGGGTCAGGCTTGGAAATAGGCGGGTTCGTTGCCGGGCTTCCACTTGATGTTGCAGCCCATGGAGGGGATCTGCTTCTCGGCGGGCTGGTCGCCTTGGAGCATGGCGTCGAGGGCGGCCCGGAGGTCGGCGCCGTGGGCGGGGGTGGTCTCGAAGTCGTAGACGCCCGACTCGATCCGCTTGGGCCGGGTTTCGTCTAACTGGCCGCGGTAAAAGAGTTTGTGGTTGCTATCAAACAGGAAAAAGTCGGGTGTGCAGGCGGCGGTGTAGGCCTTGGCGACGGACTGATCGGCGTCGTAGAGGTAGGGGAAGGGGTAGCCGCGGGCGGCTTTTTCTTCTTTGAGCTTCTCGGGGGCGTCATCGGGGTAGGCGTCGGCGTCGTTGGCGCTGATGGCGACGACGGCGACGCCCCTGGGCTGGTAGTCATCGGCGAGGCGTTTGATCTCTGCGGCGATGTGCTTCACGAAGGGGCAGTGGTTGCATATGAACATGACCAGCAAGGGTTTACCGGCGAAGCTCTCGCGGGTGACGGTCTGGCCGTCGGTGTCGGCGAGGGCAAAATCGGGGGCGCGGGTGCCGAGTTCGAGCATCGTGGAAGCGGTCATGACCATGGTTGGATTTCCTGTATGCGGTTCGGATCCACGAACGATAGGCGCGGTCCGAGACGTTGCGGGCTTTCTAACGGCGGGGGGAGATCGTTTGATGAAAGATGTCCCGATCCGCGCACAAGCGTGACTGGAGGCGCTTTAACCGGGTTGAATCGGGTCGGATTTCGCGCGGTTTTACGCCGGTCTTGCTCGGATCGGTTCGTTCCTGAAGCAGATCGACCGGGTTTGGAGCGCGGATTCCGGCGCGTCGGACAGGTTTGTGCGCCGGATCGTGACAGCCTCGTGATGACGCTCCAGAGGCGGCGTTTGCTCCGCTCGGCTCATCAGGTTGAGGGCGGGTCGGCCTTCGGCGGATCTCACTTTGTTCGGCGGGTCAGGCTCAGGGCGGTCAGGCCGAGCAGGGCGGCAGTGGTGGGTTCGGGGATAGGGGTGAGGTCGAGGTGAAGGTCGTCGATGCCGAAGTGGACCTGGCGGCTGGCGGGTGAGTTGCCGGTGTAGCGTGGGGCGAGGATGAGGGTGCCGTACTGGAGGCTGCGGAAGGGCGAGGTGAACTCGACCGAGACGGGGGCCCACTCGTCGAAGGCGTTGCCGGTGAAGGGGAGGAAGGCGACGGACTCGGCGTTGTTGAGGGTGCCGTCTTCGCTGAGCAGGACTTCGTAGCCGCCTTCGAAGGAGGTGTTGAAGGTGCCGCTGACGATGGAGTCGCTGGCGATGAGTTGTGCGGAGAAGGTGTAGTCGCGGACGGGCGAGAGTCGCTGGGGGAGTTCGACGCCAAAGGGCTCGAAGAGGTCGGGCCGTTCGACGGCGCCGACGAAGCGGTTGCCTTCGATGGCGGTGTTGCTGAAGAAGGGTTCGTTGCCGAAGCTGGAGAAGGTCTGAGTGACGGGGATGCCGCCTACGCCGTTGTTGGCGTGGGTGTCGGGGCTGGAGGTGCTGGGGTGGTTGTTGTTGGCGAGGGGCGTCCAGGGATCGGGGATGTCGCCGAGGCCGACGCCTGCGTTGAAGGGATCGCCAACAAAGCCGGTTTCGAAGCCGGGGTTGGGGATGAGGTTGGCCTGGGCGCTGGCAGCGAAAACGAGTGTTGCCACGCAGGCATGGGCGGCTCGGTGCATGTGACTTCTCCTGGGTCTTCTAGATTGGGGACTCGGATAGCGTAATCCGTTGGTTCTGGTGCACAAGTCTGACGGTGTTTCGCTGGGTTACGGCCTGCTTAGCGGCGGCGTGTGAGGCCGGTTGCCAGCAGCAGCAGGGCGGCGGAAGCCGGCTCGGGGATCGGGGTGGCGTAGTTGACTGAGAAGCTGGTGCCGGCGGCGATTTCGATGAAGTCGTCGTCGGAAAGGGGATTGATGGGGTCGAGGCGGAGTGTGCTTTCGGTGATCCAGGTGATGCTGCCGGTCTCGGAAGCGGTGACATCGAAGGGGGCTCGGGAGCTGAAAAGCAGCGTTTGCTCGTCGGCGGAGGCGTAGATGCCGAAGCTGGTGTTGGCGACAAAGTTACGGGCGGCGATGTCGCGGTGGATGATGCCTTCGCTGTGGAGATAGGGGGTTAGGGCGGTGTTATCGAAGATGAAGCTGATGGACTGGATGGATCCTGTCGATCCCGGGTCGGCTGCGCCCTCGGGTTCGTAGAGGGGGTTGTTGGCGACGGTGTTTTTGTCTTCGTAGAGGGGGCTGCTGCCGCCGACGGGATCGCGGACGATCTCGACATCGATGATGAAGGGCGCGTTGGTGAGAATTTGGGTAGGTGTGGGCTGATTGCCGAGGCGGGCCATGACGTTGGCCTCGTGGACGAACTCATCGGCAAGTGCTGGCATGGCGAGGGCGGTGAGGATGAGCAGGCCGGCGATGAAGCGCATCTGTTCTTCTCCCTGTAGATTCGTGGTTTGAAGACTGTCTTTATGTAAACGTACTTGGCGAATGATGTCCCGGCTAGGGAATGTGCGTAGAGATGGGCTGTTTTTTAGGAAAAATAGCTTCTTCTTGATGGGTAGATGTGAGATGATGCTGTCGGTGGCAGGGTGGGGTGTTTTTGTGCGTTTAGAGAGATTGATGAGGCGGGCGTATCCGTCGGTTTGGGTCTGTTTGGCTTTGTGCCTGTAACTGGAAGGAGAATTGAGATGAAGACGCAGACGGTATCGGTGTTGGCTTTGCTGGCGGCGGCGGGTCAGGTTTCGGCGGCGGAGTTGTTTCGGGATGAGATGATCAATGGCGGGGGCTGGGGCGTGAACGCGACGGCGGATACGCAGACGACGTTTGGTTTTAATTACGGTGCCCAGGGGATTCCTGAGGCGCCGAGCAGTCTGGGTGGGGATGTGCCGACGGCGGGTTTGCGGCTGGCGGCGAATATCGTGACGCCTGCTGAGGCGGCGCTTATGTCGCTATATCCGTTGGGTCAGAACTTCACGGGTCAGTATCGGCTGCGGTTTGATGCGTGGATGAACTACGACGTGAACGAGCGGATCAATGGTGGAGCGATCGGCACGACGGAGTTTCTGGGTGGTGGCGTGGGGTATGACAACGCGTCGACCGATCTTGGCCCGGGTGCACAGCTGATCGCGACGGGTGAGGGCGGGTCGGGCTCGGACTGGCGGGCGTTTGATGAGGGGCTATTTCTTCCTACTGAGGCGATGAAGGCGGGTTCGCGGAATGGGTTTGTGCCGTATTACGCGGACTTTCTGCCGGGTGTGGTCCCGCCCGGGGGTCAGGCGCAGGATGCGTTCATTCCGGGTGTGGCTGGCAGCCCGGGTTTTCAGTGGATTACGTTTGAGTTCAACGTGACGGGTAGTGAGGTGACGGTGAACATCATCAAGCCGGGTGGGGATGTGCTGCCGATCGTGGATATCCCGACGGACAGTTCGGGGACGGACGGGAACATCATGCTGTTCTACGCGGACTTTTTCTCGTCGGTTTCGCCTGCTCCGGACCTGATGTTTGGGCTGATCGACAACGTGGTGGTGACGGATGTGATTCCGGAGCCGGCGTCGGTGGCGTTGTTGGGGATGGGCGGGTTGGCGCTGCTTCGGCGGCGTTGATCGGGTTGGATCTGGTTTACTGAGGACTTGCCAAGCAGAAAGCCCGGCCGTTGGTGGCCGGGCTTTTTTTATCCGCCATGCGGGCCCCGCTGGGTGTTGGCGGATGTGCAGCGGGGCCCGTTTCTCCCCCTCCTACCCCCTCCACTTTCCCACCCCGCCCCCTCTCTCCCTCTCCCTTTCTCCTCCTTCCACCACCCCCGCCCCCCTACGCCCCCGGTTCTCTCCCTCCCATCGAGGGGATGGTTCAGCGGCGAGTGAGGATGCCCGCGAGTCCGAGGGCGAGGAGTGTGAAGGTGGCGGGGTTGGGTATACAGAGGATGTCGAGGCCGACGTACTGGTCTTTGGTGGTGCCCGAGGCGAGACCGTTGCGCAGCCAGAGAGCGCTGAGCTCGTTGGTGCTGTCCATGAGGTCGGTGGAGAGTGTCCAGAGTTCCTGTTCGGCGATACCTGGGCCATCGGTGGTCCACTGCCAGCCGGGATTTGGCATCAGTTCGCCGAGGGGATCGAAACTGGTGATGTTGAGTCTCCAGTTGCCGGACGTGGGGGGCGTGATGAGTTCGGGATCGATGGTGAAGTTAATGGGGACATCGATGGGGAAGTACCAGATTTCGGTGATGAGGAAATCGGATGGCGGGTCGGAGAACTGGGCGTCTTGGATGACGCTTTTCTTCTTGCGGTTGACGGATTTGATGTAGCAGAGGGTTGAGACCTGAACCTGATTGATGACGGCTTTCTGGGAGCCGGACCCGGTGTTTTTGAGTTGGATCCATTCGCCATCGGGTTGCGGACTCAGGGTGAAGCGGTAATCGGTCTTGGTGTTGTTCTCGTAGGTGCCCTGTTTGATTTTCTGGCGCTGGCCGGGTGTCTTGACGAGTTTGGCGTTGGTGCCTGCGGCGGTGATGGCGTCGAGGCGGTTGAGGTTGTCGCCTTTGATATCGATGGTGACGGCTTTGAGTTTGTTGGCATCGGGGTTGTTGGTCGCTCCGAGCCAGATGGACTGGTCTTCCTGGAGGGTGAAGGAACTGGTGTTGAAGGTGTCCCAGTAGGGGTTGGCTGGGTCGGGCTTGGCATTGGGTGGCGCATCGGTGCCGAGGTGGTAGTAGATCTCCTTGGCAGCGAGGGCTGATGTGGCCGTGAAGGCGATGGTGATACAGGCGGCGAGGAGTATCTGGCAGACAGCGCGGGTGTTCATGGTGGCTCTCCCAGTTGGCTAGCCGTCTTGGCGGCGGCGGGTTGTTGAGATGGCGAGGAGTTTGGTCAGCAGCCAGGCGGTGGTGGTGGGTTCGGGGATGGGGGTGAGGGTGACATCGCTGAGGTAGGCGACTTTGCCGGCGGCGTGGTCGTCGAGGGTGAAGCGGAGCTGGGTGCTGGTGAGGTTGAGGCGTGCGGGCTGATCGATGGTGATCGTGCGGGTGACTAGTCCGGGGGTGGTGTTTGGGACGTGGTCGATCTGCTGGTTGTTGAGGTAGACCGTCAGGTCCTGGCCCCAGGTTTCGGACATGTCGACCTGGTAGGAGAAGATGAAGGGGCTGGCTGGGGTATCGAGTTGCTGGTGGAGGTGGATGGCGGAGCCGGTGGTGAGTTTGACCCGGTTGCGGCCGAGGTGGTGGGCGAGGGTGGCGGTTCCGCGGCCGGAGGCGTCCCATCCCTGGAGGGTGTTGAGGGCGCCGCCTATGAGTTTGTTGTCGTAGTCAGGGGTGATCTGGTTTAAGACATCACCTCGGCGGACGGGCCAGGGGATGTAGTTGCCGCCAAGGTCGCCGTAGTAGTGGACGCGGGTTTGTGTGGGTCCGGCGTAGGTGTAGTACCAGGTCTGGTTCGAATGGGCTCGGTCGCTGGCGTGCCAGTAGCCGGTGTTGGGGCTGATGTTGTGGAAGGGGCCGTTGTTGGAGAGGGCGGATGCGCCCTGGTGGTGGTTGCCGAGTGAGACTTCGAGGAGGGTTTCGACGTCGAGTTCGTAGGAGGCGTAGTGCTGGTGGGGGAGTCGCCAGTCGTCGAAGCCGGCGTAGACGAGGTTGTTGACGAAGGATCTGGCGGCGGCGAGGTGCATCTGGCCGTCGGCGTCGTAGCCGGAGGTTTGGGCGTAATTGGCGTCCTGGAGCCAGGTCAGCCCCGTGCCCGTGTCGTAGATGAGGCCGTGTCCGCGGTCGAGCAGGGCTGCGTGTGTCTGAGAGAGAGACCCTGCTGCGAGGAGCATGGCGGCGACGGCTTGTGTGCATCTACGGCTGGACCTGGTTCCCTTCTCCTGGGCACGGGGAGCGGACCTGGCGTTTGGTTGGGGTGGCGGGTTGTGGGTGTCGGCGGGCATGGTGGATCCCAAGCGGATGTCTTTGGGATAATTAAGTCTTTAGTTTAGGTGCGCGCCGGGGTGTGTCGATGCGGATTTATCCGTAAGTGGTTTGTTGTAGGGGGAGTTATGGATGCAAGGGAGTGGGAGGGGGTGGTGATTCGGGGGTGGTGGGGTGTTGGTTGGGTGGCGGGAGGTGGTTTGGAGTCAGAAGGTTGAACATATGGACTTGTTTTATTCGCTTTTGGTCAAGTCTTCCAAAACCGTCTCAATCAATTGAAGCCTACCATCAGTTAGGCCATCTATTTTTTTACGGTCAGCAATACATAGAGGTTTGATAAATCTGTCAAGCCACCACTTAAGATCATCACGGAAGAAGAATCGTGCTTCAGAATGATCAATTGTCTCTGCTAGCCACAATCTCGATATCTTCTCTAGGTGGCTAATGATTACTAGTGTTGAGTAAGAGGGAATATACTTTTCTGTATATGATGTGCCCTCTCTCTGTATAACCTCTATCATCTCGCTCTCCTGTTCAATCAATGGAATTGATCTACATGATTCCATGTGTGATCGAACCATCAATTGCGCAGACTGTATTCGGTGATCTGTCCATTCGTTGAAAACTTGGAGCAGAGTGCTGGTCTTCTGAAGACTCGAGCTTGTTTCAATCTGCTGACGTAGAGCTATCGCAGACTTCTCTGAGGATTTTGCATTGGCATTCAGCTCTTTTATCTGATTCTTTAGTTCGCGACTCTGGATGATGAGTGAGTACGCAACTAGTAGTAATGCCAATCCACCAAACAGCGCATTTGTAGCACCAAACTGATCACCGAAAGTACCTCGGTTGGATTCATCATCCCAGTAGTAGACTATGGCTGGGGTCAATAAAAAGAGACAACAGACTATGAGGAGCGTTGTTGTCAGCGCGACCCAAGTGCCAATCGACTTCATAAAAGCCTATGTAGCCGTTAAGCTCCATAGGCCTATTAGTGTGTTAATAATCCATGTCCATGTCGTCCATGCCGGCGGCGGGCTTCTTTTTCTCCTTGATTTCGGAGATGACGGCGTCGGTGGTCAGGAGGAGGCCGGCGATGGAGGCGGCGTTTTGGAGGGCGACGCGTTCGACCTTGGCGGGGACGAGGACGCCTGCCTTGAGGAGGTCGGTGTATTCGCCGTTGAGGGCGTTGAAGCCGTCGTTCTTGCCCTTGGCGTCTTCGACGTTCTTGCAGACGACGGAGCCGTCGTGTCCGGCGTTTTCGGCGATCTGCTTGATGGGCGCTGCGACGGCGCGTCGGATGATTTCGACGCCGATCTGCTCGTCGCCGACGAGGCCTTCGATCTTGTCGAGGGCTTTGCGGGCTCGGAGGATGGCGGAGCCGCCGCCTGGGAGGATGCCTTCTTCGACGGCGGCGCGGGAGGCGTGGAGGGCGTCTTCGACGCGTGCCTTCTTCTCCTTCATCTCGGATTCGGTGGCTGCACCGACGTTGACCTGGGCGACGCCACCGGCGAGCTTGGCGAGGCGTTCCTGGAGTTTTTCGGCGTCGTAGTCGGAGGTGGTGTTTTCGATCTGTGCCTTGATGGCGTCGATGCGGCCTTTGATGGCGGAGGACTTGCCGGCGCCTTCGATGATGGTGGTGTTGTCCTTATCGATGACGACCTTCTTGGCGCGGCCGAGGTCGGAGAGCTCGAGCTTTTCGAGGTCCATACCGAGTTCTTCCATGACGGCGTTGCCGGCGGTGAGGACGGCGATGTCATCGAGCATGGCCTTGCGCCGGTCGCCGAAGCCCGGGGCCTTGACGGCGACGACCTTGAGGATGCCGCGGAGCTTGTTGACGACGAGGGTGGCGAGGGCTTCACCATCGATGTCTTCGGCGACGATCAGGAGCTGCTTGCCGGCTTCGGCGACCTTGCCGAGGATGGGCACGAGGTCCTTGGCCGAGGAGATCTTCTTCTCGTGGATGAGGACGTAGGCGTCTTCGAGGACGGCTTCCATGCGGGCGGTGTCGGTGACGAAGTGGGGGCTGAGGTATCCCTTGTCGAACTGCATGCCTTCGACGAGGTCGACGGTGGTGTCGAGGGAGGAGCCTTCTTCGACGGTGATGACGCCGTCCTTGCCGACCTTGTCCATGGCTTCGGCGATGATCTTGCCGATCTGTGCGTCCTGGTTGGCGGAGCAGGTGCCGACCTGGGCAATTTCTTCGGAGGAGGTGACCTTCTTGGAGGCCTTGGCGAGCTCGGCGACGATGGCGTCGACGGCCTTATCGATGCCGCGCTTGATCTGGTTGGCGTTGGCGCCGGCGGTGATGTTCTTGAGGCCTTCGGTGAAGATGGCTTCGGCGTAGACGGTGGCGGTGGTGGTTCCGTCGCCGGCGTCCTTGGAGGCCTTGGAAGCGACTTCCTTGACCATTTGTGCGCCGATGTTTTCGACGGCGTCTTCGATCTCGATTTCCTTGGCGACGGTGACGCCGTCCTTGGTGACGGTGGGCGAGCCGAAGGATTTTTCGAGGATCACGACGCGGCCGGAGGGGCCGAGGGTGACTTTGACGGCTTTGGCGAGCTTGGCGACGCCTCGGCGGATGGCCTCGCGTGCGTCGGTATCGAACTTGATGGTTTTTGCAGCCATGGTGGTTGCTCCTTTGGTTTGGTTGGTGTGGGAACCCGGGCCGACACGGCCCGGCTCACCGGTTACTGATTGGTTGTGACTATCTGGCGGTCACGGATTGGTTTACTCGACGATGGCGAGGACTTCGGATTCGTCCATGACGAGGTAGTCTTCGCCTTCGATCTTGATTTCGGTACCGCCCCACTTGGAGAGGATGATGGTGTCGCCTTCCTTGACCTGGAAGGTGGACTTTTCGCCGTTGTCGAGGGTCTTGCCGGGTCCGATGCGGACGACCTTGGCCTGCTGGGGCTTTTCTTTGGCGGATTCGGGGAGGAAGATGCCGGAGGCGGTTTTTTCTTCGGCTTCTACGCGTTGGACGAGGATTTTGTCACCGAGGGGTCGAACTTTCATGGGTCTCTCCTGTTGAGAAGGTTGTTGGGAAGGTTTCTTCGTTACGAACGAATGGTTAGTTGTTCTGGAGTTCGGGCCAGTTGCCCTGGTAGCGTCGGTCGATGAGTTTGCGGATGACGGTGAGGAGGGCTTCGATGCGGACGGGGAAGTTGAGGACGGAGAAGGCGCCGAGTTGGAGGGCTGCGTTGACGTAGCGTTGGAAGGCGGCGGCGTCGAGTCGCTGGTTGTTGACGACGACGATGGGGGGTGCGTCGGGTCGTCGGTGGAGGACTTCGAGGAGCCAGAGCCCGCCAGACTCGGGGGAGGCGGTTCCGCCGGTGGGTCGTTTGTCGGGGTGTCGTGGGGTGGCGAGGTCGATGAGGGCGGCGTGGAGGGTCTGTTTTTCGGCGAGTTCGAGGGCCTGGTGGCCGGACTCGGCGTGGAGGGGGACGAATCCCTGGGGTTTGAGGAGTCGGGACAGAGGGGTGGCCCAGTCGGCGTCGGCCCGTTGGGGGTCTTCGGCGAGGAGGACGTTGAAGCGCGGACTGTCTGGGGAGGTCCCGAGCATGGTGAAGAGGCTGCAAGGGTGGTGCCAGTTGGCGGGCGGGGTGGGGGTGGATGTAAGTCATGATTTGGCATGAAGATGTGGTTTTAGTGGCGTTTGCGGCGATGCCTGTATATAGATGCGGGCTGCCGGAGGGTGTGGCGGGTGTGGCGGTGAGGTGTCGTTTTGGCAGCGGAGGCGGGGAGGCGTTTTGGTTCTGTGGGTCCTCCTTCGGCGGATGTGCCACACGCTTCACGGGCCCAGCTGGCTTGTGGACTGCTTTGTGTCGGTTGACGCGGGGGTGGGGGTGGGGATGATCTCTGGCGGCTGGGGTGTGACCGGCCGGGTTCGGGATTCAGGAGCTGTTTTGCTGAAGCTGAGCGTGATCATTCCGGTGTTCAATGAGGAGGCGACGATCCGCGAGCTGGTGGAGCGGGTGTGGGCGGTGGATCTGGGTGGTGTAGGTGATGGGGGTGTGTCGCTGGAGGTGATCGCGGTGGATGATGCATCGGGGGATGGGTCGGTTGGGTTGCTGGCTGCGCTCGAGGCGGAGGGGAAGTGTGTGGTGCATCGTCATCCGGTGAATCGGGGGAAGGGTGCGGCGATACGGACGGGGGTGTCGCGGGTGACGGGGGACTTTGTGGTGATTCAGGATGCGGACCTGGAGTATGACCCGGCGGAGTATCCGAAGCTGCTGGGGCCGGTGGTGTCGGGTGAGGCGGATGTGGTTTACGGGTCTCGTTTTCTGGGTCGGTCGGGGGAGGGGTTTTATGGTCGGTGGCATGCGTTTGGGAATCGGGTGCTGACGTGGACGTCGAATCGGTTTACGGGGCTGGGTCTGACGGACATGGAGACGTGTTACAAGCTGTTTCGTCGTGAGGTGCTTCAGGCGATCGACATCGAGGAGGATCGGTTCGGGTTTGAGCCGGAGATCACGGCGAAGGTGGCGAAGCTGGGTGTGAGGCTTGTGGAGGTGCCGGTGTCTTACGATGCGCGGTCGTACAGCGCGGGGAAGAAGATCGGTTGGATGGATGGGGTGGCGGCGCTTCGTTGCATTGCGAAGTACAGCTTGTCGCGTGGGTGAGTGAGTGGTTGTTTGAGGGGGTGTGTTTTTGCGAGGCGGTTTGTGCTGGCGTTGTTTGTCGGTGCGCACTAGACTCGGTGTTCGGAGTGCCCGGTGTTCTGGGTGGATGCTCCTTGTTTCATGTGTACCTTTCTTACTTGCATCAGGAGGTCGCGATGAGCGGCTATACGACGGCGGACATTCGTAATCTGGCTTTGGTGGGGCAGCAGGGATCTGGCAAGACGACGTTGGCGGAAGCGATTTTGTTTTCGGCGGGTGCGATCGGTCGTGCGGGGACGGTTGAAGACGGCTCGACGGTGAGTGATTTCACGGAGGAAGAGAAGCATCACGGTCACAGTCTTTTTGCGACGTTGGTGAGCGCGGACCATCACGGGGTGCACCTGAATCTGATTGATACGCCTGGGTCGCCTGACTTCATGGGCCAGGCGATTGGCGCGCTTCCGGCGGTGGACACGGCTGCGTTGGTGGTGGATGCGAGCAAGGGGCTGGGTTCGATGGGCCGTCGTCTGATGGCGACGGCCAGCGAGCAGCGGTTGTGTCGGATGATCATCGTGAACAAGATTGACGCGGAGGGTGTGGATCTGGCGGGGTTGGTTGAGCAGATCCAGAAGGTTTATGGCAAGCGTTGTCTGCCGGTGAATCTTCCGGCGGAGGGTGGGAAGAAGGTGGTGGATTGTTTTTTCCACACGGATGGGGAGAGCGATCTGGGGCCGGTGTCGGATGCTCACACGGCGATTATTGATCAGGTGGTGGAGGTGGATGAGGACCTGATGGCGACGTATCTGGAGAAGGGTTCGGTGGAGCCGGGTGAGCTTCACGAGGCTTTCGAGGAGGCGCTTCGTGAGGGTCATCTGATACCGGTTTGTTTTGTGGCGGCTCGTCCGCATGGGTCGCCCGATGAGCCGGTGGGGGTGAAGGAGCTTGTGGAGGTGCTGGAGAAGCTGGCACCGAATCCTGCGGAGGGGAACCCGCGGCCGTTTGTGCGTGGTGATGATCTGGATCATGAGATTCATGCGGACCCGGATCCGTCGAAGCACGTGCTGGCGCATGTGTTTCAGGTTCGGATCGATCCGTTTGTGGGGAAGATCTGTCTGTTCCGGGTGCATCAGGGGACGGTGACGCCTCAGAGTCAGGTGTTTATTGGTGATCCGAAGACGGGTGAGAGCAAGAAGCCGTTTCGCATCGCTCACCTGGTGAAGGTCCAGGGTGGCAAGCACAGCGAGGTGGAGGAGGCGATCCCGGGTGATCTGGTGGCGGTGACGAAGATTGAGGACGTGCACTTTGACGCGGTGCTTCACGATTCGCATGATGAGGATCGGATTCATCTGCGGCCGATCAAGTTCCCGGAGCCTTTGACGGGGTTGGCGGTGCTGCCCAAGAAGCGAGGGGATGAGCAGAAGATCGCGGATGCTCTCAGCAAGCTGCAGGAGGAAGACCCGACGTTTACGGTGACGCGGGACAGCGTGACGCATGAGACGGTGATTCATGGGTTGGGTGAGTTGCAGCTTCGGGTGGTGCTTGAGGAGCTGAAGAACCGTTACAAGGTGGAGGTGGAGACGAAGGTTCCCCGGGTGGCTTATCGTGAGACGATCACGAAGAAGGCTGAGGGGCATCATCGTCACAAGAAGCAGACGGGTGGTGCGGGGCAGTTTGGTGAGGTGTATCTGCGTGTTGAGCCGTTAGAGCCGGGTCAGGGGTTTGAGTTCGTGAACGACACGTTTGGGGGATCGATTCCTCATCAGCTGATTCCTGCGATCGAGAAGGGGGTTCGTCAGGCGTTGACGGAGGGCGTGATCGCGGGTTATCCGATGCAGGATCTGCGTGTGAGCGTGTATGACGGGAAGCATCACCCGGTGGATTCGAAGGAGATCGCGTTTATCACGGCGGGGCGCAGGGCGTTTGAGGATGCGGTGAACAAGGCGGGTCCGGTGTTGCTGGAGCCGTTGGTTGAGGTGGAGGTGGTGGTGCCGGATGCTCATCTCGGCGACATCACGAGTGATTTGTCGTCGAAGCGTGGTCGCGTTCAGGGCACGGACATGGTGGGTGTGGGTCAGATGTGTTTATCGGCGTTGGTTCCGTTGGCGGAGCTATCGAATTACCAGAGTGAGTTGCGGAGCGTGACGGGTGGTCAGGGCAGTTTCACGATGACGATGAGTCACTATGCCCCGATGCCTGCGCATGTGCAGGAGAAGGTCGCTGCGGAGAATCGCAGTGAGGTTGCGAGCGCGTCTTAGAGGTTTTGGACGCGCTTTTGAGCGCGCACATGTATTTTTGTGCGCTTGATCGCGTGGAATGCTCAAGCAATTGCGTGATCGCTGCCGATGTTTGAAGCGTGTTCGCATCGTGTTGGTGCGGACGTTACGAACAGACCCTGGCATCGTCTGACGAGCCGCACGAAAGGGACTTGCAATGGCTAAGAAAGCAGCCAAGAAGAAGGCCAAGAAAAAGGTCGCCAAGAAGAAGGTCGCGAAGCGCGTCGTGAAGAAGGCAGCCAAGAAGAAGGTTGCGAAGAAGAAGGTCGCGAAGAAGCGTGTCGCCAAGAAGAAGGTGGCTAAGAAGAAGGTCGCCAAGAAGAAGGTAGCGAAGAAGAAGGTCGCCAAGAAGAAGGTTGCTAAGAAGAAGGTCGCGAAGAAGAAAGTTGCCAAGAAGAAGGTAGCCAAGAAGAAGGTTGCTAAGAAGAAGGCGAAGAAGCGTACGGCGAAGCGTCGCTAAAGCCTTTGGCTCTGATGAGCCTGACTTGTTGATTTGATGCCTGGTAGGCCCTCGATTGGCGGGGGCGACTCGACAACCGAGCACCAGACGATGCCCGGCGGCCTCACAGGAGGCCGCCTTTTTTATGGGTTTTGGGGCTGTGGGCGGGGTTTTTCAGGCTCTAGGGGTGAGGTTATCGAGGACGGCGTCGGCGGCGAGTTCGGCGAAGGGGGTGTTGCCGAAGGCGTCCTTGATGCGTTGGTAGGTCTGGCGTTGCCGGGCGACGGCTTCGGGGTTTGAGAGCAGTTGGTTGACGGCGTTGGTGACGGGTTTGGGGTTGCCGAAGTGGGGGATGAACTCGTCGACGACGCGTTGTTGTCCGAGCCACTCGCTGATGAGGTTGGGGAGTGAGTAGGTGCGTGTGGTGGTCATGAACCGGCCGATAAAGAGCCACGTGAGATAGCGGACGTTGTAGAGGACCACGGTGGGGGTGTTGTGGGCGAGGGCTTCGAGGGTGGCGGTTCCGGAGACGATGAGTGCGGCATCGGCCCAGTCGAGGACTTCGTGGGTGTGTCCGACGATGAGGTCGGCGTAGCCGTCGAGGGCTTTGGTGCTGGGGTGGTTATTGAGCTCTTCGGCTCGGCGTTCGTCGCTGGCGGGGATGATGACGTGGAGATCGGGGTGTTGTTCGCGGATGGCCTGTGCAACCTCGGTCATGGTTTGCCAGTTGAAGGCGATTTCGGCGGCTCTTGAGCCGGGGAGCAGGGCGAGGTTCTTGGAGGCGGGTTTGTCGAGGGCGGGGTGGTGTTGGGGCGTGTGCTGGCGGGTGTTTTCGAAGAGGGGGTGTCCGACGTAGGTGGCGGGTACGCCACGGGCCTGGAACCAGTCGGGTTCGAAGGGCAGGAGGCAGAGGACCTGGTCGGTGAGTCGTCGGAGTTTTCGGATGCGCCACTGTCCCCAGGCCCAGAGTTGGGGGGCGACGAGGTGGATGATGCGTGCGTTGGGTTGGGTTTGTCGGGTGGCCTGGCAGATAGACCAGTTGGCGGCGGGGCTGTCGATGGGGATGACGGCGTCGACGTGGTTGTTTTCGAGCCAGGTTTTGAGTCGTTGGAGTCTGCGGCGGTGGTCGACGACCTTGCGTGCGGCATCGAGGAGCATGGCGGGGTCGTCGGAGGTGTTTTCGATGAGGTTGGCGCCGGCATGGGCGAGTTTTGGGCCGCCCAGGGCGTGGCACTGGATGTCTGGTTGTCGTTGTTTGAGGGCGGCGACGAGGCTCTGGCCGAGGTTGTCGCCTGAGGGCTCGAAGGCGGTGAGGAGGATGGATGGCGGTTGTGGCATGGGGGTTGTTTGGGTTGCCGTGCCTTTGGAATACCGGAGGTGGGACTCGAACCCACAAGGTGTTGCCACCAGCGGATTTTGAATCCGCCGCGTCTGCCAATTCCGCCACTCCGGCGCGGGTCTGGATTGTAACCGGGTGTGGGGGGAGGCGGGGCGTCTCGTGGCGGGGCTGGTTGGCTTAGACTGTGCGTCGATGTCGGGTTCGTTATCAGATTCTGGTTCTTCGGCTTCTTCGGGTCGTGACGCGGCGATGGAGGCTTTGCGGTCGTCGCCTTTGTGGCGGGTGCTGGGGGTAACGCGTCAGTTGCTGCTTCCGATTGATCTGGACACGGTGCTTCGTCAGGTGGTGGATGTGGCCTGCGGGGTGTTGGAGGCGGATCGGGCGACGGTGTTTCTTTATGACGATGGGGCGCGGGAGCTGTATGCGCGGGTGGCGAAGGGGGCGGATGAGATCCGTTTTTCGATCGATCAGGGGATTGCGGGGCATGCGCTTCGGGAGCGGGAGATCGTGAACGTGCCGGACTGCTATGCGGATCCGCGTTTCAATCAGGCGATCGACAAGGCGACGAACTACCGGACGCGGAGTTTGTTGACGGTGCCGCTGATTGCGGACGGGGATGTGCCGGTGGGGGTTTTGCAGGTGTTGAACAAGGAGGGCGGGCCGTTTCGGGAGTCGGATGAGGCGTTGGCGGAGATTTTGTCGACTCAGTGTGCGGCGGCGGTGCAGCGGGCGATGCTGATTGAGGATCGGGTGATGCGGGAGAAGCTGGAGCGCGATCTTTCGATCGCGAGTGACATCCAGCAGCGGACGATGCCTGAGGAGGTGCCTCAGATTGAAGGGTATGAGTTGTTGGGGTGGAGTCTGCCGGCGGAGCAGACGGGGGGTGATACGTATGACGTGGCGGTGCTGGATGCGAAGCGGATGACGCTTTTGTTGGGGGATGCGACGGGTCATGGGATCGGGCCGGCGCTGAGCGTGACGCAGGTGCGGAGCATGTTGCGGCTGGCGCTTCGGCTGGATGCGGATCTGGATACGTTGGTTCGTGAGATCAACGCGCAGGTGTTGGAGGATCTGCCCGATGAGCGGTTTGTGACGGCGTTTTTCGGGGTGTTGGATTCGGAGCGGCATTGTGTGCGGTATCACGCTCCGGGTCAGGCTCCGATACTGCATTACAAGGCGGCGGAGGATGCGTTTGTGCGGCTGGACGCGACGACGTTCCCGCTGGGGATCCTGGATGAGATTGCGTTGGAGGATGCGGGGTTGATCGAGATGGCTGAGGGGGATGTGCTGGCGGTGATCAGCGATGGTGTGTTTGAGTATCAGGATGCTTCGGACAAGCACTTCGGGACGGATCGGACGGAGGCGGCGATTCGGAAGGGGTATGTCGGTGGGTGTGCGGGGATGCTGGCGGCGATTCGGGAGGACGTGGCGGCTTATGCGGATGGGGCGGTGCAGAACGATGACATGACGGTTTTGCTGGTTCGTCGGCAGCTGGCTGGTGAGGGTGATCTGTCGTGAGCGGTGAGGGGCCTTATCTGTCGGCGGTGGTGCCGTTTGGTTATTCGGATTTCACGGGTGAGGGGTTGTTGCGGCTATACAAGCAGATGGGTTGTCGGACGATTCAGGTGCAGCGTCATCCGGAGGCGACGCCTGGGGCGAAGGATCTGAAGCGGAAGGTGGAGGATGCTGGGCTGGTGGTGGACTCGCTGCATGGTCGGTTTGGGCGTGATTTGGATCCGTCTTCGGCTTCGGCGGCGGTGCGTGCGGAGACGATACGCGTGGCGATTGCGGACGCGGCGTACATGGCGGAGTTGGGAGGCGGGTTTGTGGTGCTGCATCCGTCGACCACTGGGGAGACGACTGATGTTGTAGAGCGTCGGGGGCGGCTGGTGGATTTTTTGAACGAACTGGCGGGTCCGGCGTCGGATTACGGGGTTCGGTTTGTGTTGGAGAATCTGCCGCCTGAGTATCCGTTGGGCGGGGATGCGTTGGATTTGGTGGAGGTGCTGCGGCGGGTGGATCGGGAGGTGTTCGGTCTGATTCTGGATACGGGTCATGCGAACATGGCTGCGGATGTGGCGGGGCAGTTTCGGTTGATGATGGAGGAAGGGTTGTCGGCGATGCATGTGCATGACAACCTTGGTTCGCTGGACAACCATCTGTGGCCGGGTGAGGGTTCGCTTGACTGGGGGCTGGTGTCGGATCGGGTGGGTGTGTTGGGGGCGATTCCGTTGGCGGTGGAGTTGTTTCCGACGGAGCGGGAGCTTGCGGAGCGGGTTGGTCGTGGGGAGGGAGAGGCTGTTAAGCGTTTGCTGGGGCTGGGTTTTTAGCGTTTCTATCTATTTGCGAGGGGGTTATGCTTGTTATGATTATGGCCATGGCGTGTATGGGTCGTGGTGTTCCTTCGTGGATGGACTCGGTATGGGGCGCGTGACAACAAAATGGCGTGGTGGGGTTGTGGCGGGGCTGCTGGGTCTGTCGCTGGCCTGTGGTGGCAGCGTGGCGTTTGCGGAGAGGGGCGAAGCGCTTCAGTTGGCGGTGGCGACGGCGGCGGATGGGCCTGCTTATCCGGTGAGTCGCGTGGAGGTGGTGTATGAGGCGGCGCACCCGCAGCATCCGGGTTTGGAGGTGGTGTTGGGTGCGGAGGTTCGGTTGACGCCGACGCCGACGGGGTATGTGGCGGAGCGTCCGGATGATCTGGTAGACGTTTTGACCCTGGGCGAGTTGGGTGGGGCTCGTGGGGTGTCACTTCATGCGTCGGCGATTCTGATGATCAGCCGGACGATCGCGGAGAGCCTGAATGATGTTGGGTTGGTGGGGGTGTATGTGGCGCCGGATGAGGCGCAGTTTGATCTTTTTGGGCGGGACCTTCGGGGCGAGGGTGATGTGTCGCTTCGGATGGTGGTGTCGACGAGTGTGGCGGGATCGTTCATCACGGTGGCGACGGATCAGGATGGTGAGAACAGGCGAGAGAATGCGGAAGAACATGCTTGGATTCCGGCTGGTTCGCCGGTGCGGCCTTGGGATGGTGAGGGTGAGCGGTCGGATTTGCTGTGGGTGAATCGGCTGGAGGATTACGGGTTTCGCTTGAATCGGCAGGGTGGGCGTCGGGTGGATGTGGCGGTGACGGCGATTGAGGATGATGAGGGTGAGCCGGGGGTGGAGCTTGAGTATCTGATCACGGAGGCGAAGCCGTGGCGGGTGTTTGCGCAGGCGGCGAACACGGGGACGGAGCAGACGGATGAGTGGCGAGAGACGTTCGGGTTTTTTCACAATCAGCTGACGGGTCGTGACGATCAGTTGTCGCTGACGTACTCGACGGCGGGTTTTGATGAGAGCCATACGTTGACGGGTTCGTATGCGGCGCCGTTTGAGCGGGGGAGTCTGTGGGGGTATCGGGGGACGGTGCTGTACAGTGTGTATGACGCATCGGAAGTGGGTCTGAGCGGGGCGAATTTTTCGGGTGAGACGATCAGCGGTTCGGGCGAGGCGTCGCGTCAGATTTTTCAGCGGCGGGATTTTTTCGTTGATGCGTTCGGGGGGGTTAGTCTGCAGTCGCAGGAGACGGAGAACGAGCTGGCGGCGACGGATATTCAGGAGCTGTTTCTGATTCCGGAGGTTGGTTTGCGGGCGGAGGCTCGTCGGCAGACGGAGTCGATTTTCGGGCAGGTGAGTCTGGGGTGGAATGTGCCGGGTGTGAATGGGGAGGATCTGGATAATTTTGGTCGGACAGGGGCGGATGACGCGTGGGCGTTGGTGCGTTGGAGCGGGTTTGCGAGTTTTTACCTGGAGCCGTTGCTGGACCGGGCTGCGTGGGAGGATCCGTCGACGCCTGAGACCTCGACGCTGGCTCACGAGGTGGTGGTGCGTTTTGATGGTCAGCACGCGATGGGCTACCGTCTGATCCCTCAGCAGCAGATGACGGTGGGGGGCATGAACACTGTTCGCGGCTATCCGGAATCGACGATTGCGGGTGATACGGTGGTTTTCGGGTCGGTGGAGTATCGTTTGCACACGCCACGATTGCTTGCCGTGTCTTCCGATCCTGCCCAGCTTCCCATTTTGGGGCAGCCGTTTCGGCTGGCCCCGCCTCGGGTTTACGGGTATCCCGACTGGGACCTGGTTTTTAAGACATTTCTTGACGCAGGCGCTACTTATAACTCCGAGACAGCAGGATCGGACGGTGGTGACAGTCTTTTAGGGACTGGGATTGGCGTTGAGTTATCTGTGAAGCAGACTTTACAGGTGCGGGTGGATTGGGGGATTGGCCTGAAGGACGTGGATTCGGCGGGCTATTCGGCGGGCAGCAATCGATTTCATATCCAGGCTGGTGTCGTTTATTGAGCATTGCTGCGTAGCCAGTTGTTGGAAGGAAGTGTTTTATGAGCCGACCGCGACTGAGTGAGGGGCTTATCTGGCGTTATGTCTCCCGACGGGTGCCGTTTGCTGTGGCTATGGCTGTGGCGGCGGGTGTGGGCGGGTCGGAGGCTGTGGCTTCGCCTGAGGTGAATCAGGTGGTGGCGGGGAATGTGTCGGTGGCTCAGCAGGGGGCGTTGACGGAGATCACGGCTAGCAACAACAGCATCATCAACTACAACAGCTTCAACATCGCGGTGGATGAGACGGTTCGGTTTGTGCAGCCGAACGCGCAGGCGCGGGTGTTTAACCGGGTGGTAGGGCCTGGTGCCTCGCAGATCGATGGTCGGTTGGAGGGGAACGGTCGGGTCTACCTGGTGAACCCGAACGGGATTTTCTTTGGCAGTCAGGCGGTGGTGAATGTTGGGGAGTTGCACGCGGCGGCGGGGCGGATGACGAATCAGGATTTCCTCAACGGCGTGGAGAGCTTCACCGCGTTGGGCGGGGTGGTCCGGAATGAGGGGATGATTCAGGCGGATGTGGTGAGTCTGCTGGGTCGGCGGGTGGAGAACCTTGGGACGATTGTCGCGCCGCAGGGGACGATCACGATGGCGGCGGGTGACAGCGTGCTGATTACGCGGCTGGGCAGCACGGTGATGGCGAAGATCGACGCGAGCGCGGTGAGCGCAGCGCAGGATGCGGCGGTGCTGAATGAGGGGACGCTGGAGGCGCAGGGCGGTATGGTGCGGATGGGGGCCGGGGATGTGTTTGCGCTGGCCGTGCGTCAGAACGGGGTGGTGAAGGCGTCGGAGGTGGTGGTTGAGGGCGAGGGGCGTGTGGAACTGGATGGAGAGGTGCTGACGGATGGGGGATCGTTTGTGGCGACGGGGAGGACGCTTTCGGGGTCGGGCCTGGTGGATACGACGGGTGTTGAGGGTGACGGGCTGGCCATTTTTGCGGCGACGGACGGGACGCTGACGCTGCCGGAGGTGGTGGCGGGTGACGTCGGTGTGGAATCGGACGTGGAGGTGATTCAGGATCAGGTGCTGACGGCGAGCGGCTTGGTGCGGCTGACGCAGACGGATCCGACGGGGCGCGGGGTTCGGATTCAGGCGGGGCTGGAGGCGTCGGGGCTGGTGGTGGATTCGGCGACGAATCTGCAGGTGTCTGCGGCGGTGGCGACGGATGGTGGGGTGTTGGACCTGCGTGCGGGCGAGGTGCTGGGTCTGACGGCGGGGCTGTCGTCGAATGGCGGGGACATCTTGCTGACGGGTGGCAGTTTCGCGGATACGGGGCTGGGCTCGATCGATGGTCGGGGTGCGTCGGGTGATGGTCGGGTTGGTATCGAGATGGAGCAGTTCGCGAGTCTGCCGACGACGTTTTCGGGTGACTTGCAGGTGGTGTCGGATCGGATCACGGTTGGGCGTTCGGTGGTGGCGAACGGGTCGGTGGACCTGACGGGGGATCAGGGTTTAACGGTGACGGGGCTGGGTTCGATCGTCTCCACGGGTGAGGCAGGCGTGAATCTGTTGACCGACGGGACGCTGGTGGTTCGCGGTCTGGTTCGGAGTGATGGTGGGGTGTTGATGGGGGCTCGGGCTTATCAGTTTTCGGGTGGCGGGCTGATTGATGCGGGTGATGGGTCGGTCGCGGTGGTGGGTTTGGATACGGGTGTGCTGCGGGTGGGTGACGGTCTGGCGTCGTCGGGTGAGGGGGACGTGGTTTTCGGGACGCAGGCACTGGAGCGGGTGTCGGCGGGTCGGCTGGTGGTGGGCAGTTCGTACACGTTGACGCGGGTGGGGCATTTGGTTGATGGTGAGACGGGTGAGGGTTTGGCGGCGGGTACGGATCTCGTGTTGTGGGGTCGGGAGGTTGAGGTGGCGGGATTGGCTGGTGGGGGGATCGATCTCGGGTCGGGGGTGCTTGAGATTGAGGGTGTGGATTCGGTGGAGGTGTTGGCCTCGCTGCGGGCGGAAGAGGTGAGCCTCGCCGGTGATGCGGTGGGTGTGTCGGCGGGGGTGGTGGGTTCGGTTGTGTCGGTGGATGCGGGCGTGCTGACGATGCGGGATGGCGGGAGCCTGGGTGAAGCGGGCACGACGCTGGTTGGTGTAGAGGCCGATCGTCTGGCGCTCCTGAATGGTGTGGTGGCGGCGCCTCCTTTGGTTGAGGCGGATTCGGTGATTACGCCTGCGGTGTTTACGGGTGATGTGGTTGCGTTGTCGCCTGTGGCGGGCGGGGCGATCGCGTTGGATGAGTTTGTGTCTGGGGATGGGTTCGGGGTGGATCAGGCGCTGCTTGACCGGATCGATGCGCGGGAGCTTCGGATCGGTCGGACGGACAGTGGGGCGTTGACGCTTGGCGCGGTCACCGTGCATCCTGAGACGGCGCTGGTGCTGCGGACGGGTGGTTCGATCGAGGTGGGGGATACGCCTGCTGCGGTGAACGTGGCGGGGGCATCGTCGCTGGTGATGGAGGCGGTGAGCGGGATTGGTTCGGAGCTGGCGGTGACGACGGATGTGTCTGATCTGACGGCGCGTACGTTGGCGGGTGGGATACGGATTGAGAATCTGCAGACGCTGACGGCGCTGGATCTGGATGCGGGGTTGAGTGATATCTCGCTGAACGTGGCTGGGGATGTGCTAGATGGTGACTTGTTTGTGGATCTTCGTGGCGGTGTCGCTGAGCTGACGGCGGGGACGATTGATCTGCTGCAGACGCGGGTGTCGACGCTTCGTTACAACGGCGTGGACCAGGGGGTGACGGGTACGGGTGGTCGGCTGAGTGTGGTGGGTGATATCACGGGGTTTGCGTTTGCTTCGACGTTGGAAGCTGCGCTTATTGAGGCGACGGGATCGATCTTTGATCTGGTGCTGGAGGTGCCCGAGGCTCGGGTGTTTGCGGGTGGCGACATCGTGAGCAGTCGGATCGATGCGACGGGGCTGATTGAGTTGATTGCGGGTGGTGACATTGATTTTGTGGAGGCGGCGGCGGGGACTCGGCTGATCGCGCGGGCTGGTGGCCAGATCATCAACTCGCGGCTGACGGCGGGTGAATCGATGCATCTGGAGGCGGATTCGATCGGGACGCCCTTTACGCCACTGATCGTGGACACGCCTGTTTTGACGGGTGAATCGCGGAACAGCTGGGCGCATTTTGAGACGCCTGGGTATGGGGGTGCTGCTTCGGACGGGATGTTGTCGGTGGCGTTCAAGGCGATGGAGACGATGCGTGTGCTGACGGAGATGTCGGTCATGCAGTCGGGGGACTGGGTGGCGGACACGGTGGAGATCGATGCGGCGGGCGGGCTGACGATGAATGGGTTGGTGTCGGCGAGTGGGTCGAACACGATCCTGCTGTCGACCGAGGGCGTGATGACGCTGACGGGTGATGCGGTGCTGGATTCGGCGTTGGCCGGTGGGGACATTGTGATGATGGCGTCGGGGATGGAGATCGAGCCGGGTGCTAGGTTGATGGCGGGTGAGGGTCGGGTGGCGATGATCCCGATGGCCGGGATGGGTGTGACGTTGGGTGCGGACGCGGAGGGGAGTGAGTTCCAGGTGGGGCAGGGTGAGCTGGACATGGTGGAGTCGGCGTCTGAGATTCTGGTCGGGTCGATGGACAGTGTGTGGATGCGCGTGGGGTCGGTGGATACGGGTGAGATCGATCTGATGCTTGAGAGTGGCGGGGTGATCGATGAGATCGTGGATGACAACAGTGTGAAGCTGCGGACAGCGGGTCGGCTGACGATGGTGGCGGGTGCGGAGATCGGCCGGGATCCGGAGGGGGATGGTTCGACGTATGAGGAAGCGGATAGTTACGAATCGGGTGTGTCGGCTTATGAGGCACTGGATATTGAGGTGGCGCGGCTGGATGTGTTTGTGACGGGTTCGGGTAAGGTGAGTCTTGAGGATGTGGGCGGGTTGACGGTGGAGGAGATCTACACGACGAGCGGGGATATCTACCTGGTTTCGACGGGAGAGATTGTGGCGTTGGACGTGACGGCGAACAGTGACATTCAGTTCACGTCGCAGACGGGCGGGATTGCGGTGGGTCGGATGCAGGCGTCGGAGGGTGTGAATCTTTCGGCGGTGAACGGGAACATCGTGGCGGCGGCGGGTGTGCCGGTGCAGCAGATCGTAGCGCCGACGACGTCGATGACGGCGCGGAGTGTGGGTACGGCGGCGACGCCGGTGCAGACGGCGGTGGGGCAGATGTCGGTGACGACGACGGGCAATCAGAATCTAGCGCAGACGGGTTCGCTGAATGGGCTCAATCTGAATGCGGGCGGCGGTTCGGTGAATCTGAATGTGGCGGGTTCGGTGCTGGATGGGGACCCGGGCGTAGACCTGAGTGGTCGTTCGATCAGCGTGACGGCGGATGCGTTTGGTGCGCCGAGTCAGCCGTTGCAGGTGAACGGGACGACGCTTGAGGTGGACACGTCGGCGTCGAACGGGTGGGTGAGTGTTCAGGATGTGGGTGGGAATCTGCGGAGTGCGAATCTGAAGTCGGGCAGTGGTGGGATTCAGGTGGAGACGAATTCGCCTGGGGCTCGGATCACGACGGATGGTGGCGGGCCGGTGTCGCTGGATCAGCCGTTGGATGTGGGTGATGACCTGCCTGACGAGGCGACGGCGGAGGAGCCGGATGGTCCGGGGATTGATTTTGATGAGCCGTTGTGGGTGGTGGGTGACTTTGCGGAGCGTGAGGGTTGGCTGGCGGATCACGAGCTGCTGCGTGATCTGAGCGAGGCGTGGGGTGAGCGGCTGGCGTTTTACATTGAGCAGGCGCTACAGGCTCGGGGTGAGCGGACGGCGGGGGTGAGTGAAGAGGTGAGTGACGCGGAGATGCGGACGCTGATTGCTCAGGGTCTGGAGTTCTTCTGCCAGGGATTGCTGGAGCGGTTGGAGCTTGAGGAGGGGGCAGGCGGCGAGCCGATTGCGAAGCTGACGCTGGTTTACGAGCTGCAGAAGAACGTGTCGAACCATCTGACGCTGGTGCAGAAGAAGCGGCTGCGGACGCGGAATGGGTCGGAGCCGATGATCACGGCGGAGGATCTGGATGATCTGCTGCAGCTAGCGGCGGAGCGGATTGTGGATCGGATCATTGATGATGCGCCGACGGGGATGATGGGTGTTCGGGGGTAGGGGTTAGTTGCTGGAAAATTCATCTGTGATTCTTTGACGCCGTGCGACTTCCTGTTTTCGCCAGTACTCGTCGGTGAGGTTCCCGCGTAGTTCCGGGTGCAGGAGGCGGAAGACGATGTCTTCGTCACGGCTCCAGTTATCGCCAGTCTGGGTACCACCGTCATCGACCCTGTTTGACCCGATGCTATAGATGCTGACGCGGCTATCGAGCTTACTGTAAAGCACTGGTTGGTCAGAACTCGCGTAAGGATCTCGTGGGATCGGCAAGTCAAGATCAGCAAGCGAAGACGGCCAGCGGCCGGTTCGTAGTCTGTAGCGTTCGACCTGTAGTGCGGTTTCTGTCGTGACCTGTAATGCAAGCCATTGTTGGAGGGTTCGTACGAATGCGTGAAATGTTTGTCGATTATCTGATATCTGCGTGTGATAGAGATCAATCAGTTCGTAGGCAGAACCAGCTTGAAGGCAGACATCGTATTCTGACAAGTGTGTTTTTGCGGTCTCTGCGAGGTGAGCAGTAAGTCTGCCGGGAGCAAGCGTGTTCCAGGTTAACTGTGGTCTGGTTTGCCAAGCAAGTCTACTGGTGAATGCGTCGTCGCCAAACTGAGCCGACATTTCTGTGTTGATACTGAGTGATACGAGGTGCTCGTTAGCAGCGTAGAGATCTGGTGACCTTTCCCCCTGAACCTTGTCCGGATGTTGTGGGAGGCTTCCCACGTTCTGGACGCCATCAGGAAGGAAAGATCGATGAGCAGGAAGCGTCATTCGGCGGAGGAGATCGTGAACAAGCTGCGTGAGGCCGATGTGCTGCTGGGCCAGGGCCGAACGGTGGCTCAGGCGTGCAAGCAGCTGGGCGTGGGCGAGCAGACGTACTACCCCTGGCGTCGGGAGTACGGGGGGATGAAGGTCGACCAGGCCAGGAAGTTCAAGGATCTGGAACGCGAGAACGCACGACTCAAGAAGCTGCTGGCCGAGTCGGAACTGGACAAGGCGATTCTGCGTGAGGCCGCGGCGCTAAAACGCTGAGCCCGACGCGTCGTCGCCGGGTGGTCAGCGAAGTGATCGATCACCTGAAGGTGTCGGAGCGTCGGGCGTGCAGGGTCTTGAGGCAGCAACGGGCGGTGCAGCGTTACCTGCCCATCGAGCGGGATGACGAGGGTCCGCTGACGCGGCGGATCGTCGCGTTAGCGGCCATGTATGGACGGTACGGCACGCCGAGGATCACGGCGTTACTGAGAGAAGAGGGCTGGCACGTGAACCACAAGAGAGTTGAGCGCATCTGGCGTCAGGAGGGTCTGAAAGTCCCGAAAAGACAACCTAAACGTGGCCGGTTGTGGCTCAATGATGGATCGTGTGTGAGGCTACGACCAACGCACAAGGACCATGTCTGGGCGTACGACTTCGTCCAGACGAGAACGCACGACGGACGCCCATTCCGGGTGCTGGCGATTGTGGATGAATACACCCGCGAATGCCTGGCATTGGACGTGGATCGACAGCTCAAGAGTGACGATGTCCTTGAGCGGTTGGCGTGGCTCATGGCGACGCGGAGCGTCCCTGAGCACATCCGCTCAGATAACGGCCCGGAATTTACTGCGAAGGCCGTGCGGGGCTGGCTTGAGCGTGTGGGTGTCCAAACACTCTTCATCGAACCAGGGTCGCCTTGGGAAAACGGCTACGTGGAGAGCTTCAACGGCAAGCTGCGTGACGAACTGCTCAACGGCGAGCACTTCTACACGCTCAAGGAAGCGAAGGTCCTGATCGAGCAGTGGCGGCGACATTACAACACCCGTAGGCCCCACTCGGCCCTGGGCTATCGCCCGCCAGCACCCCAAACCATCACTGCAGAGCCGGGCTCCGCTACGCTCCGCCCGGCTCTGCAAACAAGCCTCGGTCTACCGTAGACTGTGGGCTGAATCGTGGGGGAAGGTCAGTCGCTCGTGTTCGGCCGTGGGTCTTTGTCCGAGTAAGGGCAATGATCCGCTAATAGCCGGCACTGATTTGAATGTTGGGTCGTTCTTCCACGCTTCGATGATCGCTCCGGCGGCTTCAAGCCATAGCGTTCATTTTTGAACGTATATGTCTATTTCATCTTCCCCTGAGTCGGGGGGTGGCTCTCTGGGCGTGAACTGCTGATTAAAGTCAACGTCGGTGGCCCAGGAGTAAAGGCTCTGGATCGGCTTGATCTCTCGTTCTGCCATCATGTCTGTGATCTGCTGGGCAGCGGCCTTGCCACGCCAATTCAGCCATGCGGCGTAGGTGAGCGGGAGGATCAATGTGAGAATCAGCAGAGCCGTGACCGTCCTGAGGCTCCATCTGATGAAGGTCCCAAGTCGGGTACGGCGTCGTCGAGGGAATGTAGAGGCGAAGTCGGGCATGCGGGCTCCCTTCGGAAGTATCACCAGCGTAGCTTGAGGGCTCCCTGGAAGCCATGGATCGGTATGCTTTGGTTATGGCTAAACGGCGAGCGCGGATTCAGAGTGGGCGGGCCTGGGGGACGTTTGTGGTGTCGGTGTTGGTGGGGTTGTTGGTGGTGGGGGTGGATGTGGTGGATGAGCGGTTCTGGGGGCCGTTGGAGCGGTACAACTATGATTTGTTGTTGCAGATGCGGGGTGAGGTGCCGGCGGTGGATGATCGGCTGGTGCTGCTGGGGTTGGACAATCGGATCGAGGCGTTTTTCGAGGGGGTGCGGGAGAACTGGGAGGATGAGGACTACGCGGGGTTGCTTGGGGTGGATGAGCCGCCTGCGGATGATGCTCAGTTGTTGCGGTTGGCGCATGGGTATCTGATGGAGACGCTTGGCGATCTCGGGGCGTCGGCGGTGGTGTGGGATGTGGCGTTTGATCGGTTGACGGGGCGGACGGAGCGGGGGCTGGAGGCGGCGTCGGCGGCGGATGGGGTGATGGCTCGGGGGCTGGCGGCGGTGCCGAGTTATCTGGCGGTGGAGGGGCGGCTGGTTTCGGAGCGGGAGGATGCGCTCATTGCTCGGTTGGGGCGTGCGACGGCTGGGGTGAGGAACCCGTCGCTGGAGCGGTTGGCGTTGATTGAGCAGATGGCGGTGGGGTCGCAGGCGGACGTGGCGGATGTTTGGCCGGTGCCGTTTTTTCGGATTGGTGATCTGCGGCCTCATCCGTTTTTTGCGGAGCGCGCTGATGGTGGTGGGCACGTGGCTTACACGCTTGAGCCGGACGGGGTGGTTCGGCGTACGCCTGTGTTGACGTTTGCGAACAACAGGCTGTTTCCGTCGCTTCCGTTTGCGGCGGTGCTGCGGGCGCTGGATCCGACGGGTGAGGGGTTGTTGAAGCGTCGGATTCGGTTGAGTGATGACGGGTATGTGCTGCCTATTGGGGCCGATCGGGAGGTTGTGATCCCGGTGGATCACGAGGGGCGGATGTGGATCAACCTGATTCCGGACTGGCTGGAGCGGGTGCAGTATCAGTCGTACTACACGACTTGGGAGTCGCTGGCGCAGTTTCCGGAGGACTTTGAGGAGACGTTTCGGGGGAAGATTGTTTTGATCGGTGAGACGGCGACGTTCACGAATGATCTGGTGACGACGCCACTGGACTTTGATCTGCCGGGTGCGATGGTGCTTTACAACGTGATGAACACGGTGCTGACGGAGCAGTTCATTTCGCCGGTGCCGCGATGGGTGGTGACGGGGCTGACGGTGTCGCTGACGTTGCTGTTGGGGGGCGTGTATCTGCTGCGGAGCGCGTGGTTGTCGATTGTGGTGACGGCGACGGTGATGGTGGGTTTGTTGGTGGCCTCACCTGCTCTGTTTTATGTGGGTTCGACGGTGTTTCTGCCGGTGGCGTTGCCGTTGCTGGCGGTGGTGTTGGCGGCGTCGGTGGCGACTCTGGCGGCGCTGGGTCGGGCTTATCGTTGGGCGACGCGTTTGTCGACGATTCTGAGTCGGTTTGTGTCGCCGGCGTTGCTGGAGGAGTTGTATCGGCATGGGGTGACGCGTCAGTCGTTGGCTCCGGTACGTGAGGAGATCACGATTCTGTTTGTGGATATCGCGGGGTTTACGTCCTTGACGGACGTGACGGAGCCGGAGGAGATTTCGGAGTTTCTGACGGTCTGGTACGAGGAGGCGATGGCGATACTGGTGGAGAATCACGGGACGCTTGACAAGTTTCTGGGGGATGGGGTGCTGGCTTATTTCGGGGCTCCGGAGCCGTTGGAAGACAAGGCGGTCTGGGCGGTTCGGGCGGCTTTGGCGCTTCAGGCAAGGTTCGATGAGATTTCCGGGAAGCTGTCGCGGTCGCGGAAGCGGCTGAAGATACGTGCCGGTTTGTGCACGGGTTACGCGACGATCGGGTATCTGGGTGGGGATCGGTTTGCGGCTTATACGATCCTGGGTCGTCCGGTGAACATGGCGGCTCGGCTGGAGCAGAACTGCCGGCCGGGGAGCGTGACGATCGAGAAGAAGACGTGGGCGCACGTGGATGGGCGGTTCGAGATGGAGGAGCTCGAGCCGATCCATGCGAAGGGGATCGAGCGTCCTATTGAGGCGTGGAAGGTCGTTCGTGAACTTGGTCCGGATGAGCGGTTTGGTGAAGATCTCGGCGACGAATCTTAAGCAGATTCGCTAGGATTCCCGATCGTATTTCGTATGGTTCTGGTCGGCAGGGTGGTGGAACACCTGCCTGTTTGTTGAGCGTGAGAGGAGCGTGCGGTTTTCCGCACAGGAGAAAGTCATGCTGAATCAGGAAGGTATCGGTGCGCGCGTCGCGCCTGGGTCGCTGGAGCGTCTTGAGGAAAGGATGTTGTTTTCGGCGTCGCCTGTTGATGGGATGGAGATGGGCGGGCATGGGCCGACGTGTGGTTGTTGCGGGTGTGGGGGGCTTGGCGGTGCGGCTACGGTTCATCACATGGGGGATGGTCATGGTCACAGCCATGATGAGGTGATCCGGACGGCGAATGGGTTTGAGGTGTTTATGGACGAGGCGGTGCCGGAGGACGTGCTGTCTGCGTACCTGGCGTCGGTGGGTGCGGATGGTTCGACGAGCGCGGGCGGGGAGACGTTGTTTGGTCTGGATGAGGTGCCGGTGCTGAGCAGCCTGCCGTCGTCGAACATGACGATCTACCTGGATTTCAATGGGCATACGACGTCGGGGACGGAGTGGAACAGCTCGTTCAATGGTGGTTCGGCGTTTACGACGCCGGCGTACTCGGTGGACGATGATGTGACGACGTTTAGTGAGCTGGAGCTGGATCGGATCAGGGATATCTGGGCGCGGGTGGCGGAGGACTTTTCGCCTTTTGATGTGAACGTGACGACGGCCCCCCCCGCATTGGATGATCTGCGATTAAGTGGTGCGGGCGATCAGGCGTGGGGGGTGCGTGTGGTGATTGGAGGGGACAGTCACGACTGGTATCGGAATACTGGGCAGAGTGCGGCGGGTGGTGTGGCGATTGTGGGGTCTTTCAACTGGCGGACGGATACGCCTACGTATGTGTTTGAGGACAATCTGGGGAATGGGGTGGAGAAGTTTGTGGCGGAGGCGGTGTCGCATGAGATTGGGCACACGCTTGGGCTGCGGCATCACGGGCAGGTGGGCAATGAGTATTACGGCGGGCATGGGAACTGGGCTCCGATCATGGGGAACAGCTACTACGAGTCGGTGACGCAGTGGAGTGCGGGGGAGTTTGCGAATGCGAATCGGTCGACGCAGTACGACGTGGATCTGATTGGCAGTGGGCGTGAGGGGGTATTTTTCAGGGCTGACGATCACGGGAATGATTTCAACTCGGCGACGCATCTGGGGACGGGTGTGATCGATGTGAGCGGTGTGATTTCGAACCGTGATGATGTGGATGTGTTCGGGTTTGTGACGGATGCGGGGGTGTTGAACTTCACGGTGGACGCGTTGGGTGAGGAGGCGAACTTGGATGTTGGTGCCTGGCTGTTTGATGTGAGTGGCGAGGTGCTGGGTGTCTGGAACGATCCGAGTTCGATGGATGCGGAGATCGAGATCGAGGTGGCGGGCGGGCAGTTGTACCTGGTGGTGGATGGTGTGGGGACGGGTGATGGTCGCGAGGGGTATACGGATTACGGGAGTATCGGGAGCTATCGGATTTCGGCGGAGGTGACGACGCCTGCGAGTTTGTTCGGGGATCTCAGTGGTGACCTGATGGTTGATGCGATGGATGTGGATCTGTTGTCGGAGGTCATTCGTGAGGGTCTTGAGGTGGAGGGTTCTGATCTGAATGGGGACGGGGCGACGGATCAGAAGGATCTTGAGTTCATGGTGACGCAGTTGATGGGCTCGCTGGTGGGTGATGCGAACCTGGATGGTTGGGTGAACATCCTGGATTTGTCGATTCTGGGCGATCGGTTTGGGGAGTCGGTGGGTGGCTGGTCGGAGGGGGATTTCAATTCTGACGGGGTGGTGGATCTGGAAGACCTGTCGTCACTGGCTTTGTTCTACAACAAGACAGCAGAGAGTCATGGTTTGGGAGCGGCGATGGCGGCGGCGATGTCGGACCCGGTGTGGTCGGGGATGAACGGGCCGGTGATCGCGTCTGCGATGGAGACTCCTGCGCAGGAGGCCGGGGTGGTGGTGCAGACGCAGGTGGTTCAGGAGCAGGTGGCGGATCAGCGGGTGCAGGCGGTTTCGGCGTGGGCGACGCAGCGGGCGGAGCTGGCCGCGGATGTGCAGCGGCTGAGTCTGTCGGCGGACTGGCTGGAAGCGGATGAGGATGTGGAGGAGGTGTTTGGGTTGTGGGGGCTTGCGGCCTGAGTGGGTGAAGGGGGTTTGACGGGTGGCTGGGGTGGGGCGTAGCCTCCGGGCCGTTTGGTTCGGAGGCTTTGATTTCAAGAGGTTCGGTTATGTCGTTGATTGATGCTCCTCGTTTTCGTTTGGCTCATCTGCCAACGCCTTTGGTTGCTGCGAGGCGTTTGAGTGAGGCGTTGGGTGGTCCGGAGGTGTGGCTGAAGCGTGACGATCTGACGGGGCTGGCGGGTGGGGGGAACAAGACGCGGAAGCTGGAGTACAGCGTGGGTCGGGCGTTGGCGGAGGGGTGTACGGATCTGGTGACGGAGGGGTCGATCCATTCGAATCACTGTCGTCAGACGGCGTCGGCGGCGGCGAGGGCGGGGCTGGGTTGCCATCTGGTGTTGAATGCTGAGACGGTGCCGGAGTTGCCTCAGGGGAATCTGCTGCGGGATCGGTTGTTCGGGGCGGGGTGTCATTTTGTGGGTACTGGCTCTGAGCGTGCGTCGAAGGTGCATGAGGTGGCGGCGTCGTTGAAGCAGGCGGGTCGGAAGGTGCTGGTGATTCCGACGGGGGCTTCGGACGAGACGGGTTGTCTGGGGTATGCGTCGGCGGCGTTGGAGTTGCAGCATCAGTTGTGGTCGCAGGAACTGGACGCGGACTGGGTTTATACGGGGTCGTGCAGCGGGGGGACGCATGCGGGCTTGATGCTGGGGCAGTGCTGGTATGGGCTGGAGGTGCCGGTGCGGGCCGTGCTGGCGGCGGGGGTGGCGGAGGAGGAGCGGGAGCTTGTGCATGGCCTGGCGACGCGGGCGGGTGAGGCGGCGGGGCGGGCGATTGCGCTGGATCGGGAGATGGTGATCTGTGATGACAGCCAGGTGGGGCAGGGGTATGGGATCGCGACGGAGGCGTGTCTGGAGGCGATCGGGCTGGTGGCGAAGACGGAGGGGGTGCTGCTGGACCCGGTTTACAGCGGGAAGGCGATGGCGGGGCTGGTGGCGGATGTGCGTTCGGGGCGTTTGTCGGTGGGTGAGCGAGTGGTGTTCATTCACACGGGCGGGCAGGCGTCGCTGGATGGGAAGGTGGATCAGTTGCTGCCCTTGTTGGGGGATTAGGGTTCGCTGGTTTTAGGGTTGGCTGGGGGTTTTCGAGCCTTGTTGGGGTTGGGGCCGATATCTCGTACAGCGTACGGAGCATCGGCATGTCGCAGACGGCTGACAAGGCCCCGATAGTGGGCGATGAGGCTCGTGTGGCTGAACTGCTTGAGGCGGGGGAGGCGGTGGGTGCGGCTGAGGTGCTGGATGGTTTCGAGCGCGTGGAGGAGGGGCTGGGGCGGCGGGTGCTGGATGGTTTGATACGGGGTGCGGCGTGGGAGCGGGCGGCGGGGTTGCATGAGCGGTTGGGGGTGGTGTCGGATGAAGATCGGCTGAGCCTGAATCTGTGCCGGAACCTGGCGATGCTGCAGCGCTGCCGGGCGGGGGTGTATCGGCGGGTGTTCCGGACGGCGGCGAGGACGGTGTGTCGGCTGGTCGCTGGTGCTGATGGGGTGCGGTCGGTGGAGCAGCTGGATCTGGTGGGGCAGCGGGTGTTGCTGGGGGCGGAGGCTGATCCGTTGGGGGAGGTGGCGAAGGTGGTGCCGGTGATTGAGCCGGCGCTGGCGGAGGACAAGCCGCTGATGGTGCTGGGGATGCGGGATGGGCATGTGCTGGACTGGGTGGCGAAGCGGCTGGCCGGGGCGGGGAGCGGGTCGTCCTCGGCGGTGCGGGCGGTGTCGCCTGTCTACGTGCTGGATGTGCATCCTGAGTTGCTGATTCAGGTGTTGATGTTGCATGACTGGTCGGTTGAGGGATCGCCTTTAACGGCGGCGAATTTCCATTGGTTGGTGGGGATGGACTCGGCGGAGCAGTATCGGCGGCTGCTGGATCGGCGGCCGAGTCTGCCGGTGAGCCGGTCGGTGTTGTGTTTGTCGCCTCTGATGGAGGATCAGCGGGTTTTGGTTGAGGCTGTGAACCGGGGGATCGCGGATGAGATCGATGCGATGGAGTCGGGGGTGAAGGCGTTGGCGGCTTCGCGGACGCGTGAGCATCTGCTGGATGTGTTGGGGGAGAGGCCTTCGCGTCGGCCTAGGGTGCTGGTGATGGCGTCGCTGTTCACGACGGTGCTTCGTCATTCGGCGGCGGATGTGGCGGCGGGGTTTGAGGCGCTGGGCTGGGAGGTGGAGACGTTCATCGAGGGCTCGGTGGATGAGCGTTTTGGGTATCGGGGTTTGTGGCGACGGCTGCTGGCTTTTGAACCGGATGTTGTGTTTGTGATCGATCGGAATCGGGCGGAGTTTGGGGATCTGCTGCCTGAGCCCTTGCCGGTGGTGAACTGGGTGCAGGATCATCTGGCGCATCTGTGTAACCAGCAGGCGGGTCGGGGAGTGGGGCTGCGGGATTTCGTGCTGCTGGCGAGTCGGCCGACGTTTGTAGAACGGTATGGGTATCCGGAGCGGCAGTGCATCGATCTTGGGAAGCTTAGTCGGGTGCCGGCGCTGCCTGAGCGGTGGTCAAGTGATGGGGCGGATCTGGTTTATGTCTCGAATGCGTCGCGGGCGGGTGAGGGTTTGATTGAGACGCTGCGGGAGCAGTTGGGGGAGGCGGAGGCTTTGTTGGCGGTGGCGGAGTCGACGGCGCGGGCGATGATGGCGGTGTATGTGGCGGGGATGTCGATCGACAGCACGCGGGTGGTGATGGCGATGCTGGACGAGCAGGCTGAGCTGGCGGGATTGCACTGGCCGAATGCGGAGGCGCGGCTGGTGGTGCGGGATCTGCTGTGGCTGCCTGTGAACGATGCGTTGTATCGTCAACAGGGGCTGGGCTGGGCGGCGGACGTGGCGGAGGCGGAGGGGCTGCGGCTGGAGATTTATGGCGAGGGTTGGGAGGCGCACCCGCGTTTTGGCAAGTATGCGCAGGGCCCGATCGGGTATGGGGAGGCGCTTGAAGTGCTAACGCGTGGGGCGAAGATAAATCTGCGGCTGGAGCCTTATCCGGCGCTGGCGCATCAGCGGATGATTGATGGGTTGTTTGCGGGCGGGTTTTACCTGAGTCGGTCGTTTGGGCCGGAGCGGTTGTTTACCGCGTTGCTGGGGCTCGTGGATGCCGAAGCGGGCGAGGGAGTGGGGACGCTGGCTGAGGCGCGTGAGCGTGTGGGTGGTGAGGTTGCGGAGCGGCTGGAGCGGTTGGTCGCTGGGTGCCGGGCTTGCTACGACGAGGCGCCGGGTTGGGATCCGGTGGCGGCGGGTCGGATCAGTGAGCGCCTGGGCGTGTTGCGATCGGGGGAGGCGGCGCTGCCTGGGTTGGAGGCGGTGAGTTTTGTGGATGAGGTTTCGCTGGCGGAGCGGCTGCGTCGGTTTGTGGGGGATGCGGATGAGCGGGGGCGGGTGTTGGAGCGGCAGCGGGCGGTGGCGGTGGAGCAGTTTGGCTACGTGGGCGGGCTGAAGCGGGTGCTTGGTGAGATACGGGAGCGGGTGGCGGGAGAAGCTGTGCTTGATGAGAGGCGCTGCGCATGAAGATCAGTTATGTGATTGTGACCTACAACCGGATTGATGCGCTGCGGCGGACGCTCAAGCGGCTGCACGCGTTGGTGGCTTCGGGTGAGGCCCAGGACATCTGGGTGATCGACAATGCGTCGGAGGATGGGACGGCGGAGGCGGTGGCGGCGGCGTTTCCGGATGTGCATCTGATTGCGCGGGCGTCGAATGGTGGTGCGTGTGCGCGGACGGATGCGGTGGGGCGTGCGACAGGTGATTTGCTGGTGTTTCTGGATGACGACAGTTATCCGTTGCCGGGTGTGGTTGAGGCGGCGGTGGAGCGGTTTTTGCGTCAGCCGAGTCTGGGGTTGCTGGGCGGGGCGATCGAGCTGCCGGACGGGTCGGGCGAGGCTTCGGCGTTGCCGGTGGTGCCGGTGGCGTGCGGGATGGTGGCTCGTCATGCGGCGCTTCAGGAGGTGGGCGGGTTTGATCGGTGGATGAGTCGTCAGGCGGAGGAGTTTGATCTGGCGATGCGGTTGCTGCAGGCGGGCTGGGGCGTGGAGCGGGATGCGTCGCTGGTGTTTCGTCACGACAAGCCGGCGGGTCAGCGGGCCTCGGCGGCAATCTGCAAGCTGGATCTGCGGAATAACCTGGTGGTGGCGGGGCGGTATCTGCCTGCTGATCTGGCGGCGGCGTATCGGCGGGACTGGGTGCAGCGTTACAGCCTGATCGCTGAGAGCCTTGATCTTGAGGTCTCGATGGACGCGGCGGTCGCTGAGGCGGATGAGAAGCTGGCGGCGGAATCGCGATTGGTGCGGCAGCCGCTTAGTGCGGCGGCGATCGAGAGGGTGTTTGGGCTGGAGGCCCAGGCGCGGGCGGTGGCGGCCTGGAGTCGTCGGGTGGAGCCGAGGCGGGTGGCGATCGCGGATTTCGGGAAGAACCTGTTTGCTACGTATGAGGCTTGTCGTCGGTCGGGGTTGGAGGTGGTGGCGGTGACGGAGCGTAACCCGGCGTTTGTCGGGCGGTTCTACCGGGAGGTGCCGATCTGTGCGGAGGATGATGCGTTGGTGATGGGGGCGGATGGAGTGGTGCTGTCGACGCTGCATCCGGCGACGATTGATGATCGGGTGAAGGCCTTGCAGGGGATGTATGCGGCGCCGATTCTGGATTTTGGGAGCCACGAAGAGGATGCTGCGATGGGTTGGCAGACGCAGCGGGGAGCGGCCTGATGGTTGCTGAAGGTCTGAGGGTTCGGTTGAGTCGCTGGTTGCTGCCGAAGTTGAGTCCGGTGCGGGTGCCGCGGCCGGTGCCGGGGTGGTATCTGGGTTTTGGGGAGTGTCGTCGGGATGCGGTGCATCGTGTGCGTCGGGGGCTCTTGCGTTCGTTCAAGCAGACGGCTCGTCTGACGTGGATCGATGGTTTGCAGGTGGTGGCTTATCCGTACAACGAGGTGACGCGGTCGCTGATGATGACGGGTTTGTACGACCCGACGGAGTTGTTTTATCTGCGGCGGACGCTGAAGCCGGGGATGACCTTTATCGATGCGGGGGCGAATCTGGGGTTGTACAGCCTGGTGGCCTCGCGGTGTGTGGGGGCATCGGGTCGGGTGGTGGCGCTGGAGCCGAGTGGGCGGGAGTTTGATCGGCTGTGTCGTCATGTGGAGATCAATGGGCTTGAGAATGTGGAGCCGCTTCGGTTGGCGGTGTCGGACAGTGAGGACCGGATCGGGCTGAAGGTCGCGGATGAGAAGCATGCGGGTCACAACACGCTGGGCGGGTTTGCGTATGAAGCGACGCAGCTGGATCGGGTGGAGTCGGTGGGGAGCACGACGATCGACGGGTTGGTGACGGGGTTGGGTTTGTCGCGGGTGGACTTGATCAAGCTGGATATCGAGGGTGCGGAGTTGGCGGCGCTTCGCGGCGCGGTGATGACGCTGAAGCGTTTTCGGCCTGCGATCCTGCTTGAGTTTGCGGAGAAGAGTCTGGAGGCGCAGGGGGCGAGTTCGGCGGCGGTGTGGGATCTGCTAGCGGCGCATGGGTACGCGATGGCATCGATCGACAATGTGCGGGGCGAACCGATGGTGGTGAAGCGGCGGGATCGGTACGACGTGTCGGTGAATTTGCTGGCGCGGCCGCGGGAGTTGGCGGTGCGTTGTGCGGCCTGAGTTGTCGCCTAGACCCGGTCCGGTGTGGGATGATCCTCCGGGTCTGGCGGGGGCGAGGCCGTTGTCGCTGGCGGTGGTGATCCCGAGTTTGAATCGGGCAGCGTATCTGCGGGCGGCGATCGATTCGGTGTTGATGCAGGATCATCCGTCGCTTCGGTGTCTGGTGGTGGATGGGGGGTCGACGGATGGTTCGTTGGAAGTGTTGCGGTCGTATGGCGATCGGATTGACTGGGTCAGTGAGCCGGACGGGGGGCATGCGGATGCGATTAATAAGGGTTGGCTGCGGACCGAGTCGGAGGTGGTGGCGTGGCTGAATGCGGATGACCTGTGGGCGTCGGCGGATGCGGCGCGGCTGGCTTGTCAGTACCTGGCGGCGCGGGCGGAGACGGACATTGTTTACGGGGACTGCGACTGGGTGGATGAAGCGGGGCATTCGGCGGGGCGGTCGTATGTGCGGGCTTGGTCGCTTGACTTTGCGGTGGTGACGGCGGATCACTGCATCCCGCAGCCGGCGGCGTTTATTCGGAGGTCGCTGGTCGATCGGGTGGGGATGCTGCGGACGGATGTGTTTACCAAGGATCGGGAGTTCTGGATAAGGGCGGGGTTGTCGGGGCGGGTTGATTACTGGCCGCGGCTGCTGGCGTGTCAGCGGAATGACGAAGGGATCAGTTATCTAGGGCGAAAGGTGGCCCCGGCGATTGTGGAGGTGACGCGGGCTTTCTATGAGCTTGAGGGCGTGCCGGACCGGTTGCTGGCTGTGCGGGGTAGGGCGATGAGCAATGCGCATTTGCGGGCGGCGTATTACGCGTGGGCGGGTGGGCGTCACTGGGATCTGTATGGGTATCACCTGCTGCGGGCGTTGCTGGCGGATGTGGGGAATGTGGCGCGGGTGCGGTGGCACGTGCGTCGGTATGTCGGTGAGGCGTTTGGATGGGCGCGTCCACGGGCGGTGATGCCTGCTTAAGGAAGAGGTGCGGTGATGAGCCAGGCGAGCGGTGGTTTTGAGTCGGTTCCGATTGAGGAGGTGCGTCGTTTCTGGAACGCGCGGCCGTGTAATCTGAGGCACTCGCCTGAGCCGGTGGGGACACGGGCTTATTTCGAGCAGGTTGCGGAGCGGAAGTACCGGGTGGAACCGCATATCCCGGGATTTGCAGCGTTCGAGAGGTGGAAGGGCAAGCGGGTGCTGGAGGTGGGATGCGGGATCGGGACGGACACGATGCGTTTTGCGCAGGCGGGTGCGGAGGTGACGGCGGTGGATCTGTCGGAGGCGTCGCTGAATCTGACCAGGCAGCGGGCGGAGGTGTTCGGGGTGCGGGACCGTGTGCGGACGGTGCATGCGAATGCTGAGCAACTCGATGAGGTGCTGGAGGTGGAGCCTTACGATCTGATTTATTCGTTCGGGGTGATTCACCACACGCCTCGGCCGGACGTGGCGTTGGCGACGCTGCGGCGGTTTGCGGGGCCGGAGACGCAGATCAAGCTGATGGTTTATTACCGGTATGCGTGGAAGGTGCTGGCGATTGTGCTGGGTAAGGGGTATGGGCGGTTCTGGCAGCTGGATGATCTGGTGGCGCGGTCGTCGGAGGCACAGAGCGGGTGCCCGGTGACGTATACGTATACGCGGCGGACAGCGGAGGCGTGGCTGGAGCGGTGCGGGTTTCGGTCAACCGGGATGGTGGTGGATCATATTTTTCCGTATCGGATTTCGGATTACCGCGAGTATCGGTACGTGATGAGTTGGTATTTCCGGGTGCTGCCGAGGCCGGTGTTTCGGATGCTGGAGCGTCGGATGGGTTGGCATCTTTGTATTGACGCGGTACCTGCGGAGAAGGGGTGATCGTTGCGGCTGGCTTTCTTTACGACGCCTAAGGCCTTTGAGGGGCACGCGGGGGTGATCCAGCGGAACGCGCTGCGGTCGTGGTCGCTGCTGGATCCGAAGCCGGAATTGATTCTGCTGGATGATGAGGCGGGGACGGCGGAACTGGCGGAGGTGTTGGGGGCGAAGCATCTGCCGGAGGTGCCGAAGGACGGGGAGGGGATGCCTTACCTAGATGGGCTGTTTCGGTTGGCGGAGGCGGCGACGGACGCGACGCACTTGATGTTTATCAATGCGGACATTCTGCTGACGGGCGCGTTCTGGCCGGCGGTGAGGGCGGCGACGCGGGCGCATCGACGGCTGCTGATGGTGGGGCAGCGCTACGACATTCGGATTGATGAGCCGATGGCGTTTGAGGCGGGGTGGGGTGAGCGGTTGACGGAGTGGGCGCGGGCGGAGGGGGCGTTGGGTGGACCGGTGTTTATTGACTATTTTTTGTATCAGCGGGGGATGTGGGGGCGGATCCCGTCTTTTTCGATTGCCAGGTACTCGTGGGACAACTGGATGATCTACCGGGCGCGGCAGCTTCGGGTGCCGGTGGTTGACGCGACGCGGGGGTTGACAGTGGTGCATCAGAACCACGAGCCGTCGGCGGTGAATCGGAGGAAGCAGGGGGTTCGGCTGAGCCCGGGGGCGCGGCGAAATCTGGAATTGGCGGGTGGGAAGCGGTGTCTGTACACGATCTGGGATTCCAGTCATGTGCTGACGGAGGGGCTTGAGGTGGAGCGGCGGCGGGGGTCGGGGCTGGGTGGGGGGATCTGGTCTTACCGGCGGTCGGTGCGTGCGGCGGGGTGATCTGGTGGTCGATTCAGAAGGCGGGATGGGGGTCTGACCGACGTTAGCGATATGGCAGATTGCATCGAGTCGATTGCGATGGTGGGGCTTGGGCGGCTGGGGTGCCCGATTGCGGCTTGTCTGGCGGCGAAGGGGCTGCGGGTGGTGGGGGTGGATGTGAATCCGGCGACGGTGGCGGCGGTGAATCGTGGGGAGGCGCCGGTGTATGAGCCGGGTCTGGTGGAGATGCTCGGGGCGGCGGGCGATCGGTTGACGGCGACGGGGGACATGGTTGAGGCGATTGCGCAGGCGGAGGCGAGTTTTGTGCTGGTGCCGACGCCTAGTGAGGCGGATGGGGCGTTCGGGTTGGATTATGTGCTGGCCGCGTGCGAGCAGATCGGTCGGGCGCTGGCGTCGAAGGATACGTGGCATCTGGTGACGATCGTGAGCACGGTGATGCCGGGGGATACGGAGGGGCCGATTCGGCAGACGCTGGAGCGGGCGTCGGGCAAGCGGTGTGGTGAGAGTTTCGGGTTGTGCTACAGCCCGGAGTTTGTGGCGCTGGGTTCGGTGATTCGGGATTATCTGCACCCGGACATGCTGCTGGTCGGCGCGTCGGATGAGCGGAGTGGAGAGGCGCTGGCGGGGATTCATCGGCGGGTGGTGGCGACGGACCCGCCTGTCGCTCGGATGTCGTTTGTGAATGCGGAGTTGGCGAAGATCTCGGTGAATTCATACGTGACGACGAAGATCACGTTTGCGAATACGTTGGCGGGGATCTGCGAGCGCTTGGTGGGGGCGGATGTGGATGCGGTGACGGAGGCGATCGGTCTGGATTCGCGGATCGGCCGGAAGTACCTGCGGGGTGGGGTGGGGTATGGGGGGCCGTGTTTCCCGCGGGATAATGCGGCGCTGGCGCGGGTGGCTGCTTCGGTGGGGGCTGAGCGGGCGCTGCCTGAGACGGTGGACGGGGTGAATCGTCGGCAGGTGGATCGTTTGTTTGAACGGGTGGCTGCCTTGCTGGAGCCGGGGGCGCGGGTGGCGGTGCTGGGTTTGTCTTACAAGCCTGAGAGTGACGTGGTAGAGCAGTCGCAATCGGTCTGGCTGGCGGAGCGGCTGGCTGGTGCGGGGTATGGGGTGGTGGCGTTTGATCCGGCGGCGCGGCCGGAGATGGCGGGGGTGGCTTTGGCGGGATCGGTCGAGGCGGCGATGGCAGAGTCTGAGGCGGTGGTGCTGGCGACGGTGTGGCCGGGGATGGCGGAGGCGGTGGTCGCGATGGCTGAGCGCCGCGGGGTGGTGGTTTTTGATCCGTGGCGGGTGCTGGTGGATCGGGTGTGGCCGGCGGGGACGACGTATGTGCCGGGTGGGAAGCACATCGACTTGGCGGAGGGCGTGGAGCGTGTGATTGGGCGGGTTGAGGCGGGCGGCGGTTTGGCGGAGGCGGGATGAGACGAGGGTGCGCTGATGTCGGTGCGTGAGAAGATCTGCCCGCTAGATCGGGTCGGTGAAAGGGCGGCGGGTTGGCGAGCGGGTGGGCGGACGGTGGCGCTGTGTCATGGGTGCTTTGATCTCGTGCATCCGGGGCATCTGCGTTACCTGGAGTTTGCGCGTCGGCAGGCGGATGTGCTGGTGGTGTCGCTGACGGGTGACGATGCGATTGAGAAGGCAGACGGGACGCGGCCTTACATTCCGCAGGAGCTGCGGGCGGAGAATCTGGCGGCGATCGAGTTTGTGGATGCGGTGGTGATCGTGGATGGGGATACGGGTGAGCCGATGATCGAGGCGCTTCGTCCTGATGTGTACATCAAGGGCAAGGAGTATGAGGTTTCGGATCACGCGGGGTTTGAGGCGGAGCGTCGGCTGGTGGAGGGGTTGGGGGGGCGGGTGATTTTTTCGTCGGGTGAGGTGGTGTTTTCGTCGACGCGGCTGATCGATGAGCAGCGGGATCTGCTGGAGGCGTCGGGGTATGGGGAGGCGGATCTGGTGCGGGCGTCGTGTCAGCGGTGGGGAATCGATCAGGCGCTTCTTGGTGGGTTGATTCATCGGGGGTTCAAGGGGTTGCGGGTGGGTGTGATCGGTGATGTGCTGGTGGATCGGTATGCGTTCTGCGATCGGGGGCGGACAACGGATGAGGCACCGATGATCACGGCGCGGCCTAGGGAGGAGCGTCGGTATCTGGGGGGTGCGGGGATTATTGCGGCACACGTCCGAGCACTTGGCGGGGAGCCGGTGTTGCTGACGAGTCTGGCTGAGGATGAGGAGGGGGAGCGGCTGGCGGTTGATCTGGGGGAGCGTGGGATTGAGGTGTGCGGGGTGGCGGGGCGGAAGCAGACGGCGAGCAAGCTGCGTTATCTGGTGGATGAGCAGAAGGTGTTTCGGGTGGAGCAGGGGGGTGAGGAGCCTTTGGACTCTGCGGCGCAGCGGCGGCTGGTAGAGATGGCGCTTGGGGTGGCGGAGGGTCTGGACGCGGTGGTGTTTGCGGATTTTGGGTTGGGGGTGGTAAGTCCTTCGCTGCTGGAGCGGTTGGTGCCGGTGTTGCGGGAGAAGGTGGGGACGATCACGGGGGATGTGAGTGGGGTGCGGCGGGGTTTGCTGGCGATGCGTGGGTTTGATCTGCTGACGCCTAATGAGGCGGAGGCTCGGGGTGCGGTGGGTGATTTTGAGTCGAGTCTGCCGACGCTGGCGGGGACGCTGATGCGTGAGAATCGGCTGGCAAATCTGGTGGTGACGCTTGGGCGGCGGGGCTCGCTGCTGTTTCGGCCGAGGGAGTTGGATCCTGCGGATTGGTACAAGAATCGTTTGCGTTGTGATTATCTGCCGACGCTGGCGGGTCCGGCGGTGGATGCGTTGGGGGCCGGGGATGCGCTGCTGGCGGTGGCGTCGATGTCGCTGGCGGCGGGTCAGTCGCTGGCGGTGGCGGGGTACCTGGGATCGGCGGCGGCGGCGGTGGCGGTGTCGCGGATGGGGAATGAGCCGGTGCGGCCGGTGGCGTTGCTGCGGCTGCTGGAGCAGCGTCCGGAGTTGCAGGCTTTGGGTTCGGGGTCGGTGCCGATTCAGCGGGCGGTTTAGGCGGTTTTTTATGTGGGGTTCTGTGGCGTCTCTGGTTCCTTTCTTTCGATGCTTCGGAGCAGTTCGAAGTCGATGAGGGTGTAGACGAGTTCGCCGTGTCGCTGGAGGAGTGTTTTGCCGTCGTGTCTTCGGCGGAGGATGTAGTGCTTGGGTTTGTTGTCGAGGACGTAGAAGCCTGCGGCGTCGAGTTCGTGCTGGACGCGGTCGCTGAGTTCGAGGAGGGTTTTCTCGGAGATGATGCCTTGTGAGTAGAGGTCTTCGGCGTCGTCGCCTTTGACCCATTCGTAGAGGACGATGTAGTCGCGGTCGATTTCGAGTTTGATTTTGCCGGGCTGGGTGGATTTGGCCTGGTCGCGGTCGACGGCGTTTTCGTGGCGGATGAAGCGTGATCGTGTGCGGTCGAGCTGCCAGATGGGGAAGCGGCGGCCCGGGGTGTAGATGGCGAGGGCTCGGCCGGTGCGGATGCGTCGGCCGTCCTGGTCGGCCTGGGCTCTTCGGAGTGAGACGAGGCTGCCGAATTCTTCGAAGGGGTTGTTGAATCGGGCATTCTCGACCCAGTCGGTCTGGACGGTTTTGAGGATGTGGGTGGCGATAAAGAGGGGGACTTTCTGGGCGAAGCGAGAGAACTTGACGACCATGTCGAAGTGCTTGCCGGTGACGCCTAGGGCGGGCATGCGGAAGACCGATCCTGTGCCGCCGGCGAGTTTCTGGCCTTCGGTGCGGTAGCGTTTGGGGTGGTACCAGGCGTCGGGTTTGAGGTCGGGGAGGACGCGGTAGCCGTAGCGGGTGACGTAGAGCTGTCCGCCGTCGGGTTCGTCGAAGCGGAGGTAGTCGACGCCAAAGGCGCTGCAGCGGGTGCCTCGGGCGTCGTTGTTGAAGATGGCGCGGTCGCGGGCTTCGACGTCGGCGAGGTGCTTTTCGATGGGGGTGCGCATCGGGGTTTCTCGGATTCGTTGAGCCGTGGTGGCTGAATCAGCCTACAAAAGAAGTGATGAACAAGTCTTCCAAAGAGCCTGCGGCGGTGCATGTGATTCTTGGGAACCAGCTTTTTCCTGCCAAGCTGTTGGCGGACGAGGCAGGCCTGAGTTACTTCATGGCTGAGGATGTGGGGTTGTGCACCTATGTTCGGCATCACAAGAAGAAGATCCTGCTGTTTCTGGCGGCGATGCGGTGTTACGCGGAGGAACTGGAAGAGCGTGGGCTGGATTTGCGGTATGAACGGCTGGCGGTTTCCGGGAAGAAGGATGCGTCTTACGAGGAGAAGCTCGCGGCCGAGGTGAAGCGGCGGAAGGCCGAGCGGCTGGTGATCTGGGAGATCGAGGACAAGTTTTTTGAGCAGCGGATCGAAGCGTTTGCGGAGGAGCACGGGCTGGAGCTGGAGGTTCGTGAGAGCCCGATGTTTGTGACGACTCGTGAGCAGTTTGCTGAGTATGCGGAGGGTGTGAAGAAGCCGTTCATGGCGACGTTTTATCAGCGGCAGCGCAAGCGGCTGGATGTGCTGATGGATGATTCTGGCAAGCCGGAAGGGGGGCAGTGGAGTTTTGACGCGGAGAATCGGAAGAAGCTGCCGAAGGGGGTCGAGCTGCCGGAGATATCGACGCCTGACGAGAAGCAGCACGTGACCGATGTGCGTGAGCTGGTGAAGCAGCGGTTTGCGGATCACCCGGGTGATGATGGGGAACTGATGTTTCCGGTGACCCGTCGTCAGGCGCTGGCCTGGCTGGATAAGTTTCTGGAGGAGCGGTTTGAGTTATTTGGGGATTACGAGGATGCGTTGTCGACACGTGGCGATGTGCTGTTTCACAGTGTGTTGTCCCCGATGATGAACCTGGGTTTATTGACGCCTAAGGAGATCCTGGAGCGGGCGCTTGCGGCGGCGGATGAGCGGGGGACGCCGATGAACGCGGTGGAGGGGTTTGTGCGTCAGGTGATTGGCTGGCGGGAGTTCATACGGGGGATTTATCAGCGGCACAGCGAGGAGCAGGAGAAGGCGAATTTCTTCGATCATCGACGGAAGCTGACGGAGCATTGGTATGAAGGGGATACGGGGATACCGCCTCTGGACGATGCGATCAAGAAAGCCTGGCGGCTGGGGTGGTGTCACCACATCGAGCGGCTGATGGTGCTTTCGAATCTGATGAATCTGTGTCAGATCGAGCCGAAGGAAGCGCATCGGTGGTTCATGGAGATGTTTGTGGATTCATCGGACTGGGTGATGGGGCCGAATGTGTATGGGATGGGGCTGTTTTCGGATGGCGGGATTTTTTCGACCAAGCCGTATGTGTGCGGATCGAACTACCTGCTGAAGATGAGTGATTACGGCAAGGGAGATTGGTGCGATGTGGTGGATGGGCTTTACTGGGGGTTCATCGATCGGCATCGGGATTACTTTTCGGGGAATCCGCGTTTGTCGGTGATGACGCGGAGCCTCGACAAGCTCAAGGGCGAGCGGAAGGAGCGGATCTACTCGGCGGCGGAGCGGTTTATGAAGCGGTGTACGAAGAAGGGGTGAGGCGTTGGGAGGTCAGACGAACAACTCACATCTGCCGAGCAAGGCCTGTCAGCAGTGCGGGCGGCCGTTTAGTTGGCGGAAGAAGTGGGAGCGGGATTGGGATCGGGTGTTGTATTGCTCGAAGGCCTGCACGGCGGCGGCGAAGCGGGAGCGGAAGGCGGGGGAGCGGGATCAGGGATCCAGTTCTGAGAGTCGTTGAGCGGCGCGTTGGCCGGCGTCGGCGTTGGGGGCGATGCGGACGGCTTCGCGGAAGGCGTCACGGGCTTCGTCGGGCTGATCGAGTTCGAGGCGGAGAGCGCCGTAGGCTTCGAGAATGAGAGCGCGGACGGCGGGGGTCCAGCGGTTGGGGGCGTCTTCGGCTTTGACGAGTTCGCGGGCGAGGGTGATTTCGTCGCGGGCTCGGGTGGCCTGGTCCATCCAGTCGGGGAGGTTCTGGACGGAGACGCCAGCGAGGGCGTGTAATTCGGCGTTGTCGGGGTCGGCCTGGATGGCTTGTTCGAGGAGGTCCCCGCCTTCGCGAACGAGTTTGCCCTTGGTCATGAACCACCAGACCCGTTGCGCGCGGAGCATTTTGGCGCTGCCGAGGTAGGCCTTGATGATGGGGTCGTCGGGGTATTGCTTGGCGAGGGTCTGGAGGCGTTCGAGGGCGGCCTGGGCGAGTTTGCGGTCGCCTGCGGCTCCGATGAGGTGTTCGATGCGGGCGCGTTCGAAGCTGAGGGCGTCGGATTCGCCATGCTCGGCGGCGTGTTGGATGATGGTCTGGCGCTGGTCGGTGAAGGGGGTATCTGTGGGCCAGGGGAGTTCCTGGACGGCGATGTGATCGAGGGTTTGGGCGGCCGCCTGGGTGCTGGAGATCAGCAGGAGGGCGGAGATGAGGGCCAGCAGGGCGGCAAGCGGCCGTATGTGGCGGGGGCTGAGGGTTTGGTGGTGCGGGATCACCCTCTCAGGGTACGGCCTAATCAGGGTGGGTGCACGTGAATTCGGGACGGCCACGGGGTGCGGCGAGCGCCTAAACTTGCCCACGATGCAACCCCAGGCCTGAGGGCCGTTTGAGGCAGACCATGACAGCAGCGATTGCAGGTAAGCAGCGGCGGGTGACCATCATCGGTGCGGGGCCGGGCGGGCTGGCGACGGCGATGTTGCTAGCGGCCCAAGGGTTGAAGGTCACGGTGTTGGACCGGCTGGATCGGGTGGGGGGGCGGACATCGACGCTGGAGCACGACGGGTTTCGGTTCGATATGGGGCCGACGTTCTTCCTGTACCCGCAGATTTTGAGAGAGATCTTCTCGGCGTGCGGGCTGCGGCTGGAGGATGAGGTGGATATGATCCGGCTGGACCCGCAGTACCACCTGATCTTTGAGGAGGGGGGCGATCTGCGGGCGACGCCGGATGTGGCTCGGATGCAGGCCGAGATCGCGAAGGTGAGTCCTGGGGATGCCGAGCGGTTCCCGGCGTTTATGGCGGACAACCGAAAGAAATTCTCGCGGTTTGCGCCGATTCTGCAGAAGCCCTTCGGTTCGCTGATGGACTATCTGAGTCCGACGCTCCTCAAGGCGGGGCCGCTGGTGCGTCCCTGGGCGAGTGTGGACAGCGACCTGCGTCGGTTTTTCAGTGACGAGCGGATCCGGCTGGCGTTTTCGTTTCAGTCGAAGTACCTGGGCATGTCGCCTTTCCAGTGCCCGAGTCTGTTCACGATTTTGTCTTACCTCGAGTATGACTACGGCGTGTTTCATCCGCGTGGCGGTTGCGGGGCGGTGTCGCGTGGCATGGCGCGGGCGGCGGAGCGGCTGGGGGCCGAGATCAGGCTGAATGAGCCGGTGGAGGAGATCTTGTTCGAGGGTCGTCGGGCGAAGGGGGTGCGGACCACGGAGGGGACGTATGAATCGGACGCGCTGGTGGTGAACGCGGACTTCGCGGATGCGATCACGCGTCTGGTGCCGGAGCGTCTGCGGCGGAAGTACACGGACAAGAAGGTGGCGTCGAAGAAGTATTCGTGCTCTACGTTCATGATGTATCTGGGTATCGAGGGTCGGTATGACGACCTCGAGCACCATACGATTTTCCTGTCGGATGATTACCAGAACAATCTCGCGCAGATCGAGAAGCGCTTCGAGGTGCCGACGAATCCTTCGGTGTATGTGCAGAACGCGGGGGTGACGGACCCGACGCTGGCTCCGGATGGGTGTTCGACGCTTTATGTGCTGGCACCGGTTTCGCACCAGAACGAGAAGATCGACTGGTCGGTGCATGCCGAGCCGTTCCGGAGGCGGGTGCTGGAGCAGATGGCGAAGTTCGGGTTGGGGGATGTGGAGGAGCGGATTCGTTTCGAGAAGGTGTTGACGCCAGTCGGCTGGCAGCAGGACATGCATATCTACAAGGGTGCGACGTTCAATCTGGCGCACAACCTGACGCAGATGTTGCACATGCGGCCGAACAACCGTTTTGAGGAGTTCGAGGGGGTGTATCTGACGGGTGGGGGTACGCATCCGGGTTCGGGGTTGCCGGTGATTTACGAGTCGTCGCGGATTTCGGCGCGGTTGCTGCTTGAGGACCTGGGTCTGGAGGTGGGCTGGCCCGATCCATCGAAGCAGCCGTTGGAGCCGCCACTGCCTTTTGCGGGGCTGACCCCGGCTGGATCCTGATGTGATATCTCCTGTGGACGCCACGAGTTTGCCTGCTTCGCCGACTCAGCCGCTGGGTGAGCCCTGTGTAGACTGGTCGTCGTTGCCGCTTCGTCGGCGGCTGGGGGTGATTCGTCGGTTCCGGTATCACTTGGTTAGGCATCAGGCGGACTGGGTGGAGACGGCGACGCCTGAGTGGCGGATCGATCCGGTGCAGACGCTGGCGGCGGAGGTGATCCCGCTGGCGGACGCGTGTCGTTTCCTGGAGAAGGAAGCGGGTCGTTGGCTGAAGCCGAAACGGCTGGGGCGTGATGGTCGTCCGGTCTGGCTGGCGGGAACGGCGGCGGAGGTGCATCGCGAGCCGTTGGGTTGGGTGATGATTCTGGCGCCGTCGAATTATCCGCTGATGCTGCCTGGGGTTCAGGTGTTGCAGGCGTTGGCGGCGGGGAACTCGGTGGCGCTGAAGCCTTCGCCGTTGGCGTTGCCAGCGGCGCAGAAGCTGGTGGCGACGCTGCATGACTGCGGGGTGCCGATGTCGGCGCTGAGGCTGCTGGATACCGATCCGGCGTCGGCCCGGGCGTTGTATGGGCAGATCGACAAGCTGGTGCTGACCGGCAGCCGGGCGACGGGCCTGGCGGTGCAGCGGGATCTCGCGGAATACGGGGTGCCGAGTGTGATGGAGTTGTCGGGGGTGGATGCGATGGTCGTGCTGCCGGGCGCGAATCTTGAATTGGTAACGCGTGCTATTGGTTTTGGGCTGGGTTACAACGCTTCGGCGACGTGTATAGCGCCGCGTCGGATCATGGTGGTGGGTGACAGTGCCCGGCTCGTGGAGCGGCTGCCGAAGCTGCTGGGGGAGTTGCCATCGACGCCGCTGCATCCGGGTGGGTCGGCTCCGCTGAAGCGTTTGATCGAGAAGGCGCGGGAGCTGGGCGGTGAGGTGATCGGGGACGCGAAGCGGTTTGATGTGACGCGCCCGCTCGTGGTGACGGGGGTGCCTCAGGATCATGGTCTGTTCGACGAGGACCTGATGGCACCGGTGGCGGTGGTGACGGAGGTGGGGTCGGTCATGGAGGCGGTGGCGGCGGTGAACAGGTCGTCCTACGGGCTGGGGGCCTCGGTGTTCGGGCCGATGGAGCGGGCGCAGGCGGTGGCCGCGCGGCTGGATGTAGGGGTGGTGACGGTGAACGATGTGATCGTGCCGACCGCTGATCCGCGGTTGCCGTTTTCGGGACGGCGTGACAGCGGGTTTGGGGTCACGCGTGGTGGGGAGGGTTTGCTGGAGATGACGCGGGTGAAGGTGGTCACGCGTCGGGGTGGACGGAAGGTGCCGATTTATCTGGATCCCGGGGCGGGGAATCCTGCGGCCGCGTTGCCGGCCTTGTTTGACTTTAGCCATGGCCCAACCTGGCGCCATCGACTGGCGGGACTGCTTCGGCTGATCCGCTCGGGTCGTGGCGGGGGCGGGTCATCAGATGATGGAGATGCTTCGCGATGATTCAATCTGCCAATCGTTCTTCGGATGACCGTGTGGTTGTGATCGGTGCGGGTCTTGGGGGGCTGGCCTCGGCCTGCACGCTGGCTGCACGCGGTTACCGAGTGACGCTTGTTGAGCGCAACGAGCATCTGGGTGGCAAGGCGGCGGTGCTGAACGACCAGGGGTTTCGGTTCGACATGGGGCCGACGATCCTGACGCTTCCCGAGGTGCTGGAGCGGATCGCGGGTGAGGCCGGGCAGAAGCTGTCGGACCTGATGGATATCGTGAAGCTGGAGCCGCAGTGGCGGTGTTTCTTTGATGAATCGGCCGGGGGCGGGGTGCTGGACCTCTTTGGTTCGAATGAGAAGACGGCGGAGCAGATCCGGGAGCTGGTGCCGGGCGAGCAGGCCGAGCGGATCATCAATGGCTATGAGGGGTTCATCGATTACAGCCGGCGGCTTCGGAGCATCAGCGACAAGTTCTTCTTCTGGAAGCCGATTGGTGGGCTGATGGACATGTTCGATGCGCGGAACATGTTCGACTTCCGGACGCTTGGCGAGGTGTTCGACATCCGGATGGGTCGTTCGGTGGCGGGGATGATTCGTCAGCACATCAGCGATGAGCGAGTCTCGCAGATGCTGGATCACTACACGCAGTACGTTGGGTCGTCGCCTTTTGGCTCGCCGGCTGTGTTGTGCGGGATTGCGGCGATGCAGGCGGATGGCGGGATCTGGTATCCGATGGGTGGGACCGGTGCGGTGCCCAAGGCACTGGCTGCGTTGGCTGAGCGGCTGGGTGTTGAGGCGATGACGGGTGTCGAGGTCAAGCAGATTCTTGTGGAAGGTGGTCGTGCGGCCGGTGTGGAGTTGAGCAACGGCGAGACGGTGAAGGCGGCGGCGGTGGTCTCGAACATGGACAGCGTGCGGACCCACCGGGAGCTGATTGGCGGGGATGTTGCCCGGAAGTTCCTGAACCGTCGGAATTACGAGCCGGCGTGCTCGGGCGTGGTGCTTTACCTCGGGCTTGATCGGGCTTACGAGCATCTGGCTCATCACAACTTCGTGTTCTCACGGAATGCGGAGGAGGAGTTCGATGCGATCTATCACCAGGGTCAGCCGGCTCCCGATCCGACGTGTTATCTGGCGGCTCCGGCGCGGACCGAGCCGGCGGTGGCACCGGAGGGTGGCGAGGCGCTTTATGTGCTGGTGCATGCTCCCTATGTGCGAAAGAGCCACGACTGGCGCAGGGATGGCGAGCTGTGGACGAGCTATCGGGAGACGATCCTGAAGAAGCTGGAGACGACAGGGGCGATGCCTGACATCCGTGAGCGGATTGTGGTGGAGCACGCGTTGTCGCCTCAGGACATCCACGATCGGTACCACGTGCTGAATGGCGCGATCTATGGGCTGGCTTCGCACGGCAAGTATCTCGGGGCGTTCAAGCCTTCGAATCGGTCGCCTGACATCAAGGGGTTGTATCTGGCGGGCGGGGCGGCGCACCCGGGTCCGGGGATGCCGATGGTGTTGATGTCGGGTTGGATCGCGGCGGACGCGCTGGATCAGGATGCGGCGGCCCCGAAGGGCGATGTGCGGCCTGAGTTGGCGGGAGCGGGTGTGTGACCGCGAGCGGCGAGGCCAAACCGGGGTGGTCGGTGGAGCAGCGGTCGGCCTGGATGGTCGGCAAGTTTGCGGCGACCTCGGTTCATTTGGTAGCGCGGACGTTTCGCTGCGTGTCGGTGTTGGATCGGCCAACTGATGTTGACGCTGACCGGCCGCTGATTATTGCGTCGAATCATCCGTCGTGGTGGGACCCGATGGTGGGGCTGGTGTCGCTGCAGCGGTACATGCCTGACCGTCCGGCGTTCGTGCCGATCGATCCGGTGGGCTACGAGGCCCATGGGGTGTTTGCGAAGGTGGGTTTCTTTCCGGTTGAGCCGAATACGCGCCGGGGCGGGGTGGCGTTGCTGAACTACGGGCAGCAGGCTTTGGGGGTGCCGGGGGGCTTGGTCTGGATCACGCCTGAGGGTCGGTTTGTGGACCCGCGGGTGCGGCCGGTGGTGTTGAAGCCGGGCGCGAGTCTGCTGGCGAGCCGGGTAGCAGGGTGTCAGGTGCTGCCGGCTGCGATCGAGTACCGGTTTGGGGGTGAGCCCAAGCCGGAGGCGATTCTGAGTTTCGGTGAGGTGATCGAGACGGATGGGTTGTCGGCCGGGGCGATCGGTGAAGCGCTGACGGCGGGTTTGACGGCGACCATGGACCGGCTGGCCGAGGTCGTTCAGACGGGCCAGGTTGATGAGGGTGGAGATGGTCCGACCAAGATTCTGGAAGGGAGCCCGAAGTTGGTGTCTTCCCTGATGAAGCTGATGCGTGCCTACCGGTCTGGGCCGAGGGCCTATGATCCACGACACCTCGATCGGAGTGACTGACTGTGTGGGACATCCTTGCCATCGTGATTCTGGTTCTTACGGCGATTCCTGCGGGGATGACGCTGACGAATCTACTGTTGTACCGTCAGCCGGAGACTGGGGAGGCGTCATTGCCGGCGGTTTCGGTGCTGATTCCCGCGCGGGATGAGGAACGTGCGATCGTTCCGGCGGTGCGATCTGTGCTGGAGAGCGAGGCCGGTTCGGGTCTCGATTTTGAGGTGGTGGTGATGGACGACCATTCCTCGGACGCGACCGCTGAGCGTGTGCTCGAACTGGCGGAGGAAGACCCGAGGGTTCGTTTGGTTGAGGCCCCGGCGCTGCCGGCGGGGTGGTTTGGCAAGCCGCATGCCTGTCAACGGTTGGCGGAGGCGGCAAAACATGATGTGCTGCTGTGGATGGATGCGGACGTGCGGATCGAGAAGGGCGGGCTGCGGGCGCTTGTGGCGGGGCTTGAGCGATCGGATGCGGGGCTGGTGTCGACGGTGCCGAGGCAGGTCACGGATGGCCTGATGGAGAAGCTGGTGATCCATCAGATTTTGTACGTGCTGCTGGGTTATCTGCCGATGCTGCGGATGAAACAGTCGACGTCGCCAGCGTATGGCGCTGCTTGCGGGCAGTTGATGGTGGCGCGCCGGGGGGATTACGTAAAAGCTGGGGGGCATGCGGTGGTGCGTGGGGTGATGCACGAGTCGCTGGCGTTGTCGCGGGCATTTCGGAAGGCGGGGATCAAGACCGATCTGGTGGACGGGACGGCGCTGGCTCGGTGCAAGATGTATGAGACGGCGGGGCAGGTCTGGCACGGGTTTGCCAAGAACGCTCACGAGGGCATGGGGTCGCCTGGGGCGATCGTGCCGTGGACGGTGTTTCTGCTCGGGGGTCAGGTGCTGCCCTGGCTGATTGGTCTGGCCTGGGGTCTGGGGTGGATCGAGGTGTCGCTGCTATCGGGTCAGATGATCGGGGCTTCGATGGGGGCCGCGTTGTTCACGTCGCTGCTGCTTGCCTGGAAGTTCAGGCAGGGTGTGCTGGCTGGCCTGTTGCGGCCGTTGGGCATGGTGGTGCTGGTCGCGATCCAGTGGTACGCGATGGTGCGCTCGCTACGTGGTCGGCCTGTGACCTGGCGCGGTCGGGCGTACGCCGGGGCGAACTGATTTGGGTTGATAGGGGTCAGGGGGCCAGGCGTTCGATGAGCCAGCCGTTGTTATCTCGGCGGTAGCGGAGTCGGTCGTGGAGTCGACCGGTGCGGCCCTGCCAGAACTCGACGGTTTGTGGGCTCAGGATGTAGCCGCCCCAGTGGTCGGGGAGGGGGACTTCGGTGTTGGCGTAGCGGGCCTCGGCTTCGGCGTAGCTGGCCTCGAGTTCGTCGCGGCCTGAGACAACACTGCTCTGGGCTGAGGCCCAGGCTCCGAGTTGGCTGCCACGCGGGCGGCTGTGGAAGTAGGTTTCGGTTTCGGTGCGGGGCATCTCGGCGACGGTGCCGGTGATGCGGACCTGTCGGTGCTGGCGATCCCAGTAGAAGGTGAGGGCGGCGTGGTTGTGCTGGGCGAGTTGGCGGGCTTTGTCGCCGGTTCGGTTGGTGTAGAAGGCGAAGCCGCGGTCGTCGAGGCCTTTGAGCAGGACCACGCGTGCGGCGGGGTGGCCATTGGCGTCGACGGTGGCGAGGGTCATGGCGTTGGGTTCGTAGATCGAGCCGTCGCAGGCCTGGTCGAACCAGGTCTTGAATTGGGCGATGGGATCGGGGTTGGCGTCGGACTCGAGCAGGGGGGTGTCGCCGTAGTCTTTGCGCATCGCGTCGATGCTCATGGCGTTACTCCTGATTCGGTTTGAGGCCGACGGCGCGGTGGAGTTTGTGGATTTCGGTGCTGGTCAGCAGGCGCCAGTTGCCGACGCTGAGGCCTTTGAGCCGGAGTGGGCCGAGGCCGACGCGTTTGAGTCGGCGGACCTTGAGGCCGACGCGGACCATGAGTCGACGGATCTCGCGGTTCTGGCCTTCGCTGAGGGTGATGCCTAGGAGGGTTCGATCGCCTCGGGCGCGGTCGACTTCGTGGCGGATGATGGTGACCTCATCGACGGAGGCGCGTTTGGGCCTGGCGGTGCCGGCACTGGTTTTATGTTTCTGGTCGGCGAGGTAGAGGCCTTTGCGGAGCTTGTTGAGGTCGGCGTCTTCGAGGCGTCCACGTACCGAGACGATGTAGCGTTTCTGGACGCCATAGCTCGGGTGGGTGAGCCGGTGGGTGAGTTCGCCGTCGTCGGTGAGGAGGATGAGGCCGGTTGAGTCGGCGTCGAGTCGGCCGACGGGGTAGAGGCGTTTGGCCAGGCCGGGGTCGATGAGATCGACGACGCGGGTTCGGCCTTCGGGGTCTTCGTTGGTGGAGATGACGTTGCGAGGTTTGTGCAGGAGGACGTAGGTGTGGCCGAAGCCGACGCCTGCTTTCCTGGGTCGGCGGCGGGGACGAGCGATGGTTTCGCCATCGACCTGGATGCGGTCCTGCGTGGGGTCGACCCAGGCCGGGAGGGTGTCAACAACCTGGCCGTTGACCATGACGCGGCCGGCTTCGATGAGTTCTTCGCAGTCGCGTCGGGAGGCGATGCCGGCGTTGGCGAGGGCCTTCTGCAGGCGGATGCCACGGCTGGCGTCGCGGAGCGGATCGCCCGTGGGATTGGAGGGAGCCGAGGGGTTCATGGGGTGGGGGTGCTCAGTTCGGGCGGGTTGAGGCCGGGCTCTTCGTCGAATTCGTCGCCCTTGAACATCGAGCCGAGGTAGCTGTCGCGGACGGCCTCGTTGTTGATGAGTTCGCGTGGGGTGCCTTCGGCGAGGAGTTTGCCGTCGGCGAGGACGTAGGCGCGGTCGACGATCTCGAGGGTTCGCTGGACGTTGTGATCGGTGATGAGGATGGAGATGTCTCGCTGCGAGCGTAGCCGGCGGACTTCGATCTGGAGGTCTTCGACGGCCTTGGGGTCGACCCCGCTAAAAGGCTCGTCGAGGAGGATGAGGGTGGGTTCGGAGATGAGGGCGCGGGCGATTTCGAGCTTGCGGCGCTCGCCGCCCGAGAGGGTCCTGGCGGGCTGCTTGCGGAGCTTGGTGAGGCCGAACTGGGCCATGAGTTCTTCGCAGCGATCGCGTCGTTCGGGGCGGCTGAGCGGGCGGGTTTCGAGGATGGCCTTGAGGTTCTGTTCGACGGTGAGCCGCTGAAAGATGCTGGGTTCCTGGGCGAGGTAGCCCATGCCGAGCTGGGCCCTGCGGTACATGGGAGTTTTGGAGACGTCCTTCTCGTGGAAGAGGACGCTGCCTTTGTCGGGGCGGATCATGCCCATGGTCATGCGGAAGCTGGTGGTCTTGCCGGCGCCGTTGCGGCCGAGGAGGCCGACGATCTCGCCTTCGCCGACGCGGAAGGAGACGTCGGAGACCACGGGGCGAGAGCCAAAAGTCTTGTGCAGGCCTTGTACGTTCAGCAGGGACATGTCGTTAGGATAGCCGGTGCGGCGGGTGGCTGGCTTGCGGGTCGTCTGACGAGCATCGGAGGTTTGATGCGACTGGTGGCATCCTGGTTCTGGCAGCTGATTCCCGGCAACCCGATGCTGCAGCGGATTGTCTTTACATCCTCCCGGCGGATGCCGCATTTCTGGCTCCGGCTGGGGTTTCTGGGGGCATTGATCGTCCTGCTGCTGGTGGCCTTGTTTGCCGGCGGGGCGTTTTTCACGACCGGTGATGCCGGGCAGCTGGCGGCGGCCGGTTCGCAGCTGTTTGCAACGATTGCTTACGGGCAGCTGGTGCTGCTGTGTCTGTTGACGCCTGTGTTTCTGGGGGCGGCTTTGGTGAGTGAGCGGTCCGGGCGGACGATGGAGGTGCTTCTGACGACGCCGATGAGCAGCCTGCAGATCGTGCTAGGTTCGCTGCTGGGGCGGCTCTTCTTTCTGTTTGCGTTGCTGATCAGCAGCCTGCCTTTGATGGCGCTGGTTCGTCTGTTGGGCGGGGTGCGGGGCGAGTCGATGTTCGTGGCTTATGCGGTGGCCGCGTTGCTGCTGTTTTTTCTTGGGGCGGTGGCGGTTGCTTTGTCGAGCTGGCGGGTTGGCGGTCGGAGTGCTGTGCTGTTTTTCGTGATTGGTGTGGGCGGGTATCTGTTGCTGGTCTACGGCATCGATTTTCTGCTGCTACGGGCGCTTGATCCCGGGCGATCGACCTGGCTGACGCCGCTGCACCCGATGCTGGTTCTAGATGCTTCGGTGAATCCTGCGTCGTACCGGCCGCCGACGATGCCGGAGCTGGATGGGTATCCCTGGCTGCTGGCGTGGTATCGGGCGCATCCGTTGCCCGTGTTTTCGCTGGCGACCCTGGGACTGGGATCCCTGTTGCTGTTGCTATCGACCCTGACGATGCGAAGCGGTTTGACCGAGCGGGTTTCGCGGTCACGCGAGCCGGCGGCGAGGCGGTCGTCCGAGGTCTGGTCGAATCCGGTGGCTTGGCGGGCCTGTCAGCGGCTGGGTCGTGGCTGGCTTGCCTGGGGCGTGCGGTTGCTGCTGCCGTTGGGCTCGGTGTTGATTGTGTCTCTGGTGCTGGTGCTGCATGCGTATGACCAGCTGCAGCCATCGCTGGGTGTTTCCTCGCGGGTGCGGCTGACCTCGTACGATCTAGTGCACACGCTGGTGCTGCTTCTGGTTGGGTTGCAGATGAGTCTGGGGCTGCTCATTGGCTTGTTTTACGCTTCTTCGACGGTGGCTCGTGAGCGGGAGGATGGGACGCTGGACCTGCTGCTTACAACGCCGATCGGCGCTAAGGCTTATCTGTGGGGCAAGGTGAGAGGACTGCTGAGTGGGCTGCTGCCGATGGCCGGAGGTGCTATTGCGACGCTGGCGGTGCCAGCGTTGTACAGCCTGATTGGCGGGTGGAGCGGCTGGGCGTCGGCGACCTACACGTTCACCAGCACGGTCGGGGCTGGGGGCTCGTTCACGCGAGAGGTTCCCTTGGTGCTGCCTGAGGCCCCGCTCTGGTTGGCGTTGACTTACGTCCCGATGCTCGCTGCGGCGATCACGATCGGTCTGGGGCGGTCGATCACGGCGAAGAGTGTGCTGCTGGCGCTGGTTCCGACGCTTCTGATCTGCCTGGGGCTGCTGGGTTTGTCGGCGGTGATCGGTATCTCTGCGGGTCAGTCGATTTCGCAGTTCGGGCTGGTGATCAACAGCCTGAATCCGTTCACGCACCTCGTGTTTGTGACGATGCCCTGGGAACTCGCGGCCGATTTCGCGGCGTATCCGGTCACGGGTCGGGTCTCGCTGGGGATGGGTTCGCTGCTGGCGGCGCTGGCCTTTGGAGCGTTTGTGTATGGGCGGATGGCCCTGACGATCAGCGGGTTCGACCATGCGGTTCGCAAGGCGGATACTTAGCCTGAGAGGCTGGCTGCTTGCTACTGAACAAAGGGGCTGGTGCGGACCTTGTCGAGTAGGCGGCTGAGCGCGCCTGCGATGAGGATGCCGAAGAGGGCGCCTTCCGGGCTTTGGGTCCATGTCAGGCCGATGATGGCGCCTGAGCCTGTGATGGCTGCTGCGATCACTCTGCCGGTGAGGCTGATGGGCATGCCATGCTCGGCGTGCACGAGGAGGATCAGCAGGAGAGGGGTGCTGAGCAGGACGTAGCTGATCCAGGTGGAGAAGGCGAGGGAACCGACGGGCATGAAGGCTTCCAGGACGGTCCAGGGCTCACCCTCGCTGGGCCAGATCGCGGCGGTGATGCCAGCGGCGAGGAGGCCGTAGGTGGGCACCCGCCAGGAGAGGATGCGGCCACGCAGCAGGAAGGCGCCGCAGAGCAGCAGGCAGGGAAGGCTGACCAGCCCCAGCCAGGCCGGCTCGTGATTCCAGATGACTTGGGTGAGTGGTGGCAGCTGCTGGTGCGAGATGAGCTGCGGCCACTGCTTCGGGTCCTGTGTCACGGTTTGCCAGTGGTCGGTCACCGCGGTGGCGAGTCGGCTTGTTTGTGGGCTTGCTGCGTTCGAGCTGGTTTCGTGCAAGGGTTGTGGCCATGCGGGGATGCTGGTGGTCTGCCAGTTGCCAGGTTGCTTGTTTGCCTGGCTGGTTGGGGCGTCGGGTGCGGCCAGGAGCGGCCAGGTCAGGAGTGCGGCAAGGATGGCGGGGTGGATGCGGATGGGAGAGGAGCGGCCGAGCCAGAGGGAGACGGTGCCGGTGATGAGGCCGGTGGCGAGGGCTCGGAGCAGGGCATCCTCAGGGCGGAGGATGAGCGATGTGGCGAGTCCGAGCGTGATGAGGTAGATCAGTCGGGGCTGGACGCTGAGCCAGCATCGGTTGCATGCCAGGGCTGCGGCGACATAGCCAGCGGCGACGGTTGCTGCGGTGCATGTGAGCGAGAGGATCAGGGCCCACGGGCCGACGGCCAGCGTTGCCATCAGGACGAGCCCGCCCATGCCGATCATGGCCTGGCGGTCGTAGCCGGCGGTGTCGAACCGGGGCCTGAGCCAGGGACGCCCGCAGATGGATAGGCTCTGGCTCACGGCCCGGGCTCCTCGCAGGCATCGGCGCCATGGCGTGATCGGAGCGGGGTCGCGAGGTCGATACCCGAGGGGCAGACCTGGGTGCAGAGGCCACAATCGAGACACCAGTCGAGGCCGGGGTCTTTGAGCTGGCCGTTCTCGACGCGTTTGACCAGTTCGAGGGGTCGTAGGTGCGTTGGGCAGACGTCGGCGCACCAGCCGCAGCTGATGCAGGGCTCGGGCGTCGGACGGGTTTTCTCCGGTGGGGCTCGGAAGACGGCTTCAGCACCGGGTGCCAGGCCTTGGGCTGGGCTCATGCTGACGCCTGAGAGAGGGTCACCCATCACGAGCTGGTGTTCGGGTCCGCTCAGGGCCTGCGGGATCTGGCCGGGCATGAGCCACTGGATCTGGCCGTCGGTATCTTCGGCTCTTTGTGCCAGCCAGACGGGGCGTGCGCGGTCGAGCCGCTGATGCTTGATCCAGCGTCCCAGGCGTGCGCAGATCCAGGGATCGACCAGGATCAGCCCGATCTCGACGGGGTTCTGGCCCGGCTTGAGTCTTCTGCGTCCGGCGGTGGCGGCGTGCCAGGCGACGAGTGTCGGGTCGCCGGCCGGGTAGACGAGGTCCTGATGGAGAATACCCGTGTTGCGTTCGCGGGCGATGCGACGATTGGCCCTCAGGCCTTTGGTGGCCTTGGGCAGCAGCATCAGTTTCTGCCCGGCGTTGGTGATGCGCGCGATGAGATCAAGGCCGTCGGCGATCTCGCGTGGGTAAGTACGCAGGAGAGCCGTCCGGATGGCAAAGGGCGGGTAGCGGTCGAGTCCGACCATGACGACCATCGCGACAGGCTCTTTGGCAGCCCGGAGCTGCTGGTCGAGGTCAGGAAGCTTGTGTAGGTCCCAGCCGGTGGTCTGGTTGATGGCCGTGCGCCAGGCGGCGATATCTCCGGGGTCTGGCGGGCGTTGCGCGTCCTCCGACCCCACCGAGGGTGGGTCTGGGACCAGCAGGGTGCAGCCCCTGCGAAACTCCATGCCGCCGCATCGTCGATCCATGCCCGTATCCTAGCTTCACAGCGCCTGTTGCCGGCTTTGGGGCTCGACCGTATTGCGGGGCTTGCCTAGAGTATGGATTCTGACTGGTCCGATTCCTGAGCACGGAGCGATGTTCGATGCAGCTTTGGCAGCCGCCTCTGGCCCCGAAATACACCCAGGCGTCCGACGAGGAGCTTGCGTCGGCGATCCGCGCCCGCAAGGCCGAACTTGGGTCGTCTGTGGTGATCCTCGGGCATCATTACCAGCAGGACGAGGTGATTCAGTTCGCCGATTTCACGGGCGACTCTTTTAAGCTCTCGCAGCTGGCGGCGGAGCGGGTGACTGAAGTGGGTGCCAAAGCGGTGATCTTCGCGGGCGTGCACTTCATGGCCGAGTCGGCAGACATCCTGACGCCCGACGACGTGTCGGTGATCCTGCCGGACCTGTCTGCGGGCTGTTCGATGGCGGACATGGCCGACCTTGAGGACGTGACGGACGCCTGGGAGCAGATGCATGAGGTGCTGCCCGATGACGTTCGGGTGATCCCGATCACGTATATGAACTCGACCGCGGCGATCAAAGCCTTCTGCGGGGAGCATGGCGGGGCGGTCTGTACCTCCTCGAACGCGCGGGCCATTCTCGAGTGGGCGTTGCGTGGCGGGGATACGCCGGTCGCTGAGGGCGAGCGGATCAAGATCATCTTCCTGCCCGACCAGCATCTGGGGCGGAATACGGCCGTTGACCTTGGCTACGACATCGAGAAGGACACCTGCCTGTGGGACCCGCGGCATCCTGAGGGGCTTGGCGGGAACGATGAAGATACGCTCGATCGGGTGACGTTCATGCTCTGGCGTGGGCACTGCTCGGTGCACAAGCTGTTTCGGCCGGAGCACGTGGATCAGATCCGCGAGCAGTGGCCGGATGTGACGGTGGTCGTGCATCCCGAGTGCGAGCACGACGTGGTGAAGAAGGCCGACCTCTCGGGCTCGACCGAGAAGATCATCCAGCTGATCGAGCAGGCCGAACCCGGCACGCGTTGGGCGATCGGTACCGAGGTGCACTTGGTAAAGCGGCTGAGCGAGGCGGCGGCCAGGCGTGGTGTGACCGCACGGATCCTCTCGGACTGTCAGTGCCTCTGCACGACGATGTATCGGATCGATATGCCGCACCTGCTCTACAGCCTGGACGAGTTGGCTGCGGGCCGGATCCCGAATCGTGTGAAGGTGGATGAGAGCACGCGGCACTGGTCGCTTCGTGCGTTGGACCGGATGCTTGAGATTACGGGGGCTCCGCCTCTCAAGGCGGCTGCGGCTGAGCATCTGGGCTCGTGATGCCGCGGAGTGAACCGGTCGGTCTCACCCTGACGCTGGCTGTCTTTGTTGGCTTCACCATCTGGCTCGGAGGATGTCGAATGGCCGCCGAGCAACCTCAGAGATCCAAAGAGCATCGAAGCCTGGGTGAGGCCGGTGCACACGCAGAAGGTCGTCGGGCGCGTGATCTGGGTCTTCGGATCGGGGTGCTCAATCCCGGGCCGCTGAACGCCATCACGGATGTGGAAGGTGTGCGTGTCGGGCATCGGACGCTGATCGAAGGCACCGATGTGCGCACCGGTGTGACAGCGATTCTGCCTCATGGCGGGAATGTCTTTCGGGACAAGGTCCCTGCGGCGATCGTGGTGGGTAATGGTTTCGGCAAGTTCGCGGGGTTTACGCAGGTGCGGGAACTTGGCACTCTCGAAACGCCGATCGTCCTGACCAACACGCTGTCGGTGGCGGCGGGCATCGAGGGTCTGATCCGGCACACGCTGGCCCAGCCGGGCAACGAGCGGGTGCTGTCGGTGAATGCCGTGGTCGGTGAAACCAATGACGGCTATCTCAACGACATCCGCGGGATGCACGTTACGGTTGATGATGTCCTTAGGGCCATTGCCTCAGCCGATACGGGTCCGGTTGAAGAGGGTTCGGTCGGGGCCGGGACCGGGATCACGCTGTTTGGCTACAAGGGCGGGATCGGCACGGCGTCACGCGTCCTCTCGACCGAGCACGGCGGGTACACCATCGGCGTTCTGGTGCAGGCCAACTACGGCGGAGAGCTCACGATCGCGGGTATCTCGATGGGCGAGCTGCTGCTTGAGGAAGCCGAGACATCGGCCGACGGCTCTTGCGTGATTGTGATCGCGACGAACGCTCCGCTGTCTGCGAGGAATCTTGAGCGGCTGGCCCGGCGATCGTTCATCGGCCTGGGGCGGACCGGTTCGTATCTGTCCAACGGCTCGGGGGATTATGCGGTCGCGTTCTCGACCGGCTACATCGTGCGTGAGCAGGGCTTGTTGGAGGAGCCTGTGGCTCTGGTCACGAACCGGCGCATGAGCCCGCTGTTCCAGGCGGTGGCTGAAGCGACCGAGGAGGCCGTGCTGAACGCGCTGTTTATGGCGACGACGGTGACGGGCCGCGATGGGAACACGCGCGAGGCGGTGCCGGTGGAGCGCGTGCTAAGGGCCATCAAGCAGCGGTAAGGGGTCTGCTGATCTTTCGTCGTGTTATGGGGTGCGCCTAGATCCGGCTCGTCTGTAATTGAGATCTTTCTTCGCGGCGTAATCGTCGTGTGATTCTTCTTGCGGTGCGTATGGCGGTTCCGGTTGGCACCGACATCAGCCGGGTGGCACCGCCCACCGAGAAGACGCTTCGTCGTAGCGCCAGCCTCAGCTCGTAGAGCACGGCCATCTCGTCAACCTCTCCACGTTCCTGGATCGCTGCGAGACGATGCAGAGCATACAACCCGAAGAAGAAGGCAATCACGAAGAGGAAGTCGAGCCCGCGGAGGTCGAACGCAGGCGCACTCAACGGCTCAGTAAGCGTCGGGTCGAGCCAGCTCAGGCTGATCTGCAGGATGCGCTGGTCGAAGTAGTCGCCAAGGAAACCGGCGAGGATGGGAGCGATCGCGGCGCCTACGCCCGTAATCAGGGCATTGGTCGCGAGAAACGCCGTGGCCTCACCACGTGGTGCGGCTTTGAGGGCCAGATTGCCGGCGGCCAGAGCGACGCCAGCGGTGCTAACGCCCAACACAACGTGCGCGGTAATCAGTAACGGCCAGGTCGCCCAGTAGAGGCCATTTGCCGTGCTGTCAGCTGTTAGTGTGGCGGATTCCAGCGCGTTGCTGGCGTCCGCCACTACCGGCATCGTGCCGAGGGTCATCAGCGGCCAGAGTAGGAACGAGAAGACCATCAGGATTCCCGAGGCGGCGATGACCGCCTTGTTGCTGAAGCGATCCGCGAGCCTCCCCCAGATCGGGAACAGGGCGACATTGATCAGCTGGGTCAGCACGGACAGGCCTACCACCACGGAAATGGACAGGCCCAAGCGCTCGAACATGTAGACCGCAAAGAAGGGCAGGGCCAGGTTCTGCGCGAAGGCCCAGCAGCCCATGAAAATCAGCACGGCTCGGAAACGGCGATCCTGAATCGGCCGTTGGATCAGGGCCAGGGGTTTGAGCGATTCGACCCGTGGCATGGCGGGTTCCTGGACCGCGGTCAGCTGCATCGTGCCGATCATGCCGAGCACGCCTGCTACGCCGAAGATAATGGAATAGGGCAGAACTTCCCCCATCACTTCCTGTGTCCAGGATAGGCCCGCCCCGAGACCTGCTAGGAGGCTGATGACGGCTCCGGCACCAATCGCTGCCGCCAGGCGTCCGCCCATGTGACGGCCCATGATGCGTTCGGGGATGACATCACGCATCCAACTCCCGTAGGCGCAACCGCTGATGTTGGCGAGGGTGCAGTGGACCAGGATTGTGAGCAGCAGCGCCGGGATCTGTGCCTGCTCTGGCAGGATCCAGGGGATCGCGGCGACCAGCAGGAACAGAGCGCGTGCGAGCCATGCTGTGACGACCGTGATCGCACGCCGTCTCCGCAGCGACTGTACCAGGAAGATGGCGGGGATCTGAATCGCCTGGGTCATCGGCCCGATGGCGGCGATGAGTCCGATGATGCGGTTGTCACCGCCAAGAGCGAGGACCAGCGCGACCATGAAAGCGCCGCTGACCAATGCGACCATCGACTGGCTGAAAACGTGGTCGACTGCGAGCAAACGCAGGTCTCGCCTGGTTCGTTTTCGATCGTATTCGGGTTCTGTTTTCAGAAAGCCGAGCAACAACGCCACTCCGGATGTCAGTGAGTAAGGCCTTTGGTCAACTCATACCTTAGAGGCGTGGAAGGATCAGGCAACACTGATTGGCGGTATTGACTGATGCACCATGATCGCGTCTCGATATGGGGTGATGCAAGGACAGCACCCAATCATCCGAGCATCCCGGACAACACATACCGGCTCAGTCAAATGCAGAACACAGCAGCGGCTTAAACGTGCGCCAGTTTGTTCAGCCCGTTGTACGCCGCGACCTTGTACGCCTCGGCGAGGGTGGGGAAGTTGAAGACGTTGTTGATGAAGAACTCGGCGGTGCCGTCGAGGGCCATGACGGCCTGGCCGATGTGGATCAGTTCGGTCGCGCCGGTGCCGATGGTGTGGACGCCCAAGAGTTTGTGGGTGTCCTGGTGGATGAGGATCTTGAGCATGCCGAACTCATCGCCGAGGAGTTGGCCTCGGGCGATTTCCTTGTAGCTGGCGATACCTGCCTCGTAGGGGATGCCGGCGTCGGTGAGCTGCTCTTCGGTCTTGCCGACCATCGAGATCTCGGGGACGCCGTAGATGCCATATGGGAACAGCTCGGTGTTCCAGTTCTCGATTTCTTCGCCGAGCGCGTGGCACATCGCGCGGCGGCCCTGCTCCATCGAGGTTGAGGCCAGCGACGGGAAGCCGATGACATCGCCGGCGGCGTAGACGTGAGGGACGTTGGTCTGGTAGCGCTCGTTGACGGTGAGTCGTTCGCGGTCGTCGAACTCGACGCCGACGTTGTCCAAGCCGAGGTCGGCGCAGACACCCTGGCGGCCGACGGAGTAGAGCAGGCACTCGGCGCGGAGGGTCTTGCCGCTTTCGAGTTGCGCGACGACCTGCGGGCCGCCGGAGCCGTTCTGTGTCGAGCGTTCCTCGTCGGAGATCTCGTAAATCTTCTCGACTTTCTCGCCCATGCGCAGGGTGACGCCCTGGCGGCGCATGTAGAACTGGAGCGATTCGCCGATCTCGCTGTCGACAAACCCGAGGAGCTTGTGACGGCCTTCGACGAGGGTGACCTTGACGCCAAGCGTGGCCATGATGCAGGCGTACTCGGTGCCGATGACCCCGCCTCCCACGACGATCAGGCTCTTGGGCAGCTTGTCGAGGTTGAGGATGGTGTCGGAGGTGAGGATGTTGGTCTCGTTGAAGGGCACGTGGTCGGGCTTGGCCGGCCGGGTGCCGACGCAGACGATGAAGACGTCGGCGGTGAGCATCTCTGAGTGCTCGGGCCCCATGATCTGGAGGAGGTTGGGCCCCTCGAAGTGCGCCTTGCCCCAGATGAGGTCGATGCCGTTGCGGTCGATCTGGTCGCGGATAACTTCCCACTCGCCACGGATGACCTGCTGGGAGACGGAGACGAGGTCGCGGATGGTGATCTGCTTTTTCACGCGGTAGGAATCACCGAACAGCCCACGCTTGCCGGTGCCTGTCAGGTGGAGGGCGGCTTCACGCAGAGCTTTGGATGGCACGGTACCGGTGTTGACCTGAGCGCCGCCAAGCACGGAGCCCTTCTCGATGATGGCGACGCGTTTGCCGAGTTTGGCTGCCTGGATCGCTGCCTTCTGTCCCGCAGGACCCGTGCCGATGACCACCGCGTCGTAGTGCCGCATGCTGAGTGCTCCTGATACCCCCATGGGATCGCCGCGGCCAGAGACCGCCTACACAGGGTATCGACCAAGTCGCTGGGATCGAAGCGCCGTTGGTGATGCCCTTGTCCTCGCGTCCGATAACCAGACAAAAAAAGACCCACACCGTGTGGTGTGGGCCTGAGGGATGGCGTTGGGGGCAGGGGGGTGTTACTTGGCCGAGGCGTACAACTCCGACACCTTGGCCCAGTTCACGACATCGAAGAAGGCCTTGATGTAGTCGGGTCGGCGATTCTGATAGTTGAGGTAGTAGGCGTGCTCCCAGACGTCGAGCCCGAGGATGGGGGTGTGGCCACCGCCGTGCCCGCCGAAGGCTTCCGGCATGATCGGGGTGTCCTGGTTGGCGGTGGAGGAGACGTGCAGCTTGCCGCCTTCACCGACGCACAGCCATGCCCAGCCGGAGCCGAAGCGGGTGGCTCCGGCGTTGGCGAAGGCTTCCTTGAACTTGTCCATCCCGCCCAGATCACGATCGATGGCCGCGGCGAGTTCAGCAGAAGGGCTGCCGCCGGTGCCGGGCTTGGCGAGGAGGGTCCAGAACAGGCTGTGGTTGTAGTGGCCGCCGCCGTTGTTACGAACCGGTCCCTGCTTGTCGGCGGGGAGCTTGTCGAGGTGCTCGAGGATCTCGGTGATGGGCTTGTCGGCCCAGTCGGTGCCTTCCAGCGCGTCGTTGAGCTTGCTCACATAGGTCGCGTGGTGCTTGCCGTGGTGGATTTCCATCGTTTTGGTATCGATGGCAGGTTCCAGGGCGTCCTTGGCGTAGGGTAGATCGGGGAGGGTAAAGGCCATGTGGGTCTCCGTAAGTCAAGCATTAACAGGTTTCTAAGTGACATATGGGGCCGTTGGCCCCTTTGGCGTCCTGCAGTATAGGCGCATCACTTTCAAGACTGGTGAGCCGGTTCAGGCCATACGTAGGAATCGCGGGGTTGATTTGACCATCTTGGAATTATTCTAAATCCAGGAAGGTTATGTCGGTCGTAGGAGATAGATAGCCGCCAGATGGAGTCGCCGGATGGTCAAGAATGCACCCGAAACCCAGACGCGCAGGCAGGCTTCGGTCGATGGCCTGACTGCGGCCGACCTAGCCGAGTTGCAGGATCAGCTCGAGCTCGAGGTCTACGACTACATGGACCACGAGCTCTTCTCCGAGCCGGCTGCGCGGGCCGAGAAGCTGATTTTTCGTGAAGCCGAGGACATTCCGGAGCCCGACGTCCAGTGGTACAACCCGCTGATCGAAGATGTGCTCGGCGTGCACGCCCGGGCGGTGACAACCGGCACGATCCTGTTGACCGCCAAGCAGGAGCAGGCGCTGTTTCTGCAGTTCAATTACGCCCGTTGCCGGGCCTCGCGGCTGCACGACCGTCTGCGTCGGCAGCGGAAGCTCAATGCCGGCATGGCAAGAAAGTTTCTGGACTGGCATCGCAAGGCCGAGTCTTACCGCGATCAAATCGCCAATACGAACCTCGGTCTGGTCCTCGCTATGGCCAAGCGGACGCGGGCGACTGACCTCGAGTTCGGCGACATGGTCTCGGAGGGCAACATGGCGCTGATGCGTGCGATCGACAAATTCGATGCCTCGCGCGGCTTCAAGTTCTCGACCTATGCCTGCCGGGCGATCCTCAAGGCGTTCAGCCGTGCCGGTCAGAAGCAGACTCGGCACCGGAGGTTATTCCCAGCGGAGTACGACCCCAAGTTCGAGAAGTCCGACTTCAGCGAGCGTCAGCGGGCCGACCACGAAGAAGCCTGCGTGGATGAGGTCAGCGACATCGTCCGGAGCAATCGGGCGGAGCTATCCGAGGTTGAGATCGCGGTACTCGATCACCGCTTCGGGCTCCGCGAGGAGACCCGCAAGCCGAACGGCCGGGGCTTCACGCTGGAGCAGGTCGGCAGGACCATCGGCGTGACCAAAGAACGCGTCCGGCAGATCCAGAATCGAGCATTGGAGAAGATCAGGCATCACCTGGAAACCGAGTTTTTGAACTAAGTTTGCGCCTGGATACACCCCAAAATCCTCACTAGCCGCCCAGCCGGGCGGCTTTTTTTTGAGCAGAGTTTCTCATCAGCGCGCAGGCTGGCCCACGCTTCGCCGTAACCATCAAGGCAGCCATGGGGCGGTGGGCGAGAAGGCGGGGATGAGGAGGGGCGAGCCAAGGGGGTGGTGGTGGAGGAACAGGGTCGGGTGGGACCCAAACGTCGACGGCCCGGAGCCCCAGGTTCCGGGCCGCGATGCTGCGCCGGATTCAGTTCTCAAACGCCCTGCTTTGAACTCACTGCTCTTCGGTGGGGTTTTCTTCGAGGCGGGTCAGCGGAAAGCTGTACTTCGCTGTCTGGCTTATGCCGCGCTCGATCTCAGTGAAGCTAGCGCTGCCGTCGAGATAGAGCAGATTCACCCGATCGTTTTCGTTATGAAAGTTGGCATCCCACGGCGCGTCCAGAAGGCTGTAATACCACTGTGTGTCTCCCGTCAGCACGATCTGGCTGTGGGGTAGTTCGATATCGGGGGCTCCAAGGACTCCGGGGCCGCCCGGGTTCAGGTCACGATCTCGGAAGCTCTGATAGAGCAGGTTTCCATTCATGATGTAGCTGTTACCAAAGAAGTCGACGATGTGGTGTCCCTGCGTGGGACCGGTGCCGCCCGTGGCGTTGCGGATATCTCGTCCTAGCGGGCATCGGTAGATGTCCATGGCTGGGCCGGGCTCGTGACCGGCTCCCACATAGTCGTTCAGGGGTCGTCTCGGCTGGACATCCAAGCGGTCATCATTGCGCCAGATGGTGTCGGTCCCATGAAGCCCGCCGTAGGTCCACTGCGTCTGCTTCCAGACACCACCGAACTCAGGGAAGCGATCGTCCCAATCCATCCAGTAGGCCTGCCAGCCCATACCGATCTGCCGGAGGTTGGTGGCGCAGGCGAGGGTCTTCGCGGTCTGTCGGGCCTGTCCAAGAGCTGGCAGGAGCAGCCCCATGAGTGCCGCGATGATCGAGATCACCACGAGCAGCTCGATCAGCGTGAAGCCCCGCCTGGATCGATAAGAGCCGGCTCTGTCTGTCATCAAACCACCTCGACCAGAACTAAAAAACCGCCGGGCAGCCCCTGAGTAAAGGTAAGGGCAGCCCGGCGGGGGTCAAGATAATCTGGGTTGATCCGGGGGTAATCCCCGCTTCTGGCTTAGAAATCCAGCACCAGGGCGATGCGGTACTCGAAATCGTTCCGCTTCGAGCCGGCTTCGACGTTGGTGTCGTACTCGTTCTCGACGCCGATCCGCAGGCTCAGGCCCTCAGCGGCGTCCATGGCGATCACCCAGTCCACCGCCGTCAGGTTGCGGAACTCACCCAGGTCTTCGAGGCTTGGCAAGATGTAGTTTGAAGCCACCAGGTCCTGGTTCTCATTGATATCCCACTTCCATTCGACGCCGATCACGCCTTCAGGACGCAGGTCGTCGGGTGAGATTTCCTGGATGAGACCGGCACCGGCACGTCCGTTGACTTCGTGTTTCTCGTCTTTGAAGATCTCGTAGCCGGCACCGCCGTAGCCACTGATGCGCTGTTCGTAAGACTCGAACTGATCGTACTCGTATTCTGCAGAGGCCCAGTAGAAGTACTTCTGGTCGGGGATGAGCCAGTCCTTGAGCACCCGGGCAGTAAACTCGTTGTCGACGTTCTCACTGTCTTCCGTGCCGTAGTCGTACTTGAAGTCGATGTCCCAGCGGTCGGTCTCGTCGGCGTAGTTGAGCTCGAGTTGGGCAAAGAAGTTCAGCTCGGTCGTGTTGCCTTCCTGGCCGTCGATGCCAAGCGTGAACCGCCGGTCCCAGCCTTCGAGGAACTCCGTGCCGAAGAGGCCTTGGGATTCTTCGTCCTGAGCCATCACCGGGGCCGAGCAGAGGGGAAGGCCAACGAGAGCGGCCGCCAACATCATCCTTGAACGCATAACACAGGTCTTTCTCAATAAAGGGATCAATAAGGCCCGGCTCACACATGAGGCGGGTGGGTAAGCGTAAGTCGGTCTTAGTCGCCCTGCTTGAACAGGTGCACGTCCATCTGCGGGAACGGAATGCCGATGCCGGCCTGATCGAGCTCAACCTTGGCGGCCCGGGTCAGCTTCTCGCGAACGGCCCAGAAGTCCGAGGCATTCACCCAGACACGCAGGGCCCAGTTGATCGACGACCCGCCCAACTCCAGCAGGTAGACCTGAGGAGCCGGGTCTTCGAGGATGCCGTCGACGCTGTCGATGGCCTTCTGCAGGATTTCTCGGGTCTTGTCGAGGTCGGCGCTGTACTCGGTGCCGACGGAGACGTCACAGCGACGCGTCGGATGGTGGGTGATGTTCTCGATGGTGCTGCCGAAGACCGAGCCGTTGGGCACGATGATCCGGCGGTTGTCGGGCGTATCGAGGGTCGTGCAGAACAGGTCGATCTCGAAGCACTTACCGGTGGTCCCGCCGACACTGATGACATCCCCGACCTTAAAGGGCCGGAAGACCAGCAGCATCACGCCCGAGGCCAGGTTGCCAAGCGTGCCCTGGAACGCCAGGCCGATGGCGAAGCCCATCGCGGCGATCACGGCGGCAAAGGCCGTCACTTCGACGCCCGCTGTCTGGAGTGAGGTCAGACCGCCGATGAGGACGATCAGCCACCAGGCCATCTTGCCGAGGAAGCGGGTCAGGGTTTCATCGACCTTGACCTTACGCATCGCGGCCTTGGTGATGCTCGAGACCGCGCTCGCGACAAAGAGCGTGATGACCAGGATCACGATGGCCGTGATGATGGCGGGCCCGTACTGGAAAGCCATGTCCTGCCAGACCGTCGGGTCGGTGTAATCGGTCTGAGGGGTGGCTTCTTCCGGGGTAACGCCCGCGTCAACAGCTTCGGCCGCTTGGGCCAGTATCCACACCATGTTCATGTCTGTTCCCTTCCACGTAAGTGGTGATATTTCGCAGAAATATCACCGAGGAGGAACCAAAGGTCAAGCTGGGCAGACTGGGATTACCGGGTTGCTCGAGGCATCTAAAAAACAGCCGCTGGACTTTTGTAAGTCCAGCGGCTGCGATGAATCAGAGTTTTGAACCGGATCGCTTAGCGACGACGGGTCAGAGCCAGGCCGGCGAGACCCAGAAGGGCGGCCGAGGCGGGCTCGGGGACCACTTCGACAACGACGTTGTCGATGATGCCGAACGAAGCATTGAACGGATCGAAGGCCGAGACGCCGTCGTAGATGTTGGCGGTCTCGCCACCGGCGACGGAGCCGAAGTAGTCGGCGTAGCCCATGAAGACGTCACCCGAGGTGAAGTCAGAGCCGGCGATGGTGATCAGATCGACGCCATTGATCGAAAGGGTCGTGTCGTCGCCGAAGGACTCGACGCGGATCGTGACCCACTCTTCAGCCATCCTGCCATCAACGCCGACGGCCGACTGAACCAGGGCGCTGTTCTCGTCGAGAGCCTGGCCGACGAGGTACTCGTTAGAGCCAGCGACGGTGGCGTAGGGGGCGTAGTCGTTGCTGATGTCCGAAGCGGTGGTGACACCGAAGTGGTCGGCGTAGGTCGCCGAAGCCTGCCAGGGGCCGCGATCGGTCGCATTGGCGTTCACACCCATCAGCACGTGCTCGGAGGTGCCGCTCACGTTGTTGACGCCGGACCAGAAATCGAACTGGATGGCGTAGTTGGCACCGGGGGTGATGTTCGGGAACAGGTAAGCGCCGCCGGTGCTGCCGCCGACGACATCGTTGGCAGCCAGCAGGATGCCGACCTGTGAGCCGCCGTTGGGGGCGGTGCCGATGTCCGCCGAAAGACGGCCGGCGACGGAGTAGTCAAAGCCGTACTCGACGTAGGTTTCGCCGAACAGCAGCTCGGTGTAGAGGCCCGAGGTGCCTTCGGTGTCGGTGAAAAGGGCGGCCTGAGCCGAACCAGCGGCGGTCAGACCAAAAGCAGCGGCAAGAGCAATCTGAGTCTTCATCAATTCTTCTCCCTTGGGTGGATAGAGAAACACAGGCTTTCAAAAATAAGCCAGACAGGCCACACGCCTGCTCTCGGCAACGACCCCCTTAAGATGGGGTAGGTTGACAAACTAGCCAACCATTAAGTCCTTAAATTGTAACATCTTAAGGATGCCACCGGGCTCGGATGATGCAAGTCTTCGCTAAAAAAAAGCCCGAACCTCGCAGGGAGGTTCGGGCTTGTTCGTTGTAACGGGATCGCTCGATTAGCGACGACGGGTCAGGGCCAGGCCAGCGAGGCCGAGCAGGGCGGCCGAGGCGGGCTCGGGGACCACTTCGACAACCAGGTTGTCGTAGACGCCGAAGTTCTCAGGCAGTGAGACGGAGCTGAAGACATCGGCGTAACCGAGGCTCATCAGGCCGTCCAGCGAACCAGTGTAAACACCATCGATAACGGTCGTGCCGTTGTAGGCAACCTGCACACTGCCCTGGTTGACAGTCAACTCGACGGTCACCCAGTTGTTGCCCGGGCTGCCAGCCACGGTGTTTTCCGGCTCGGGGAAGATACCCTGATAAAGAGCAGCGGTACCGTTGGCACTGCCAGCGAGATAGCTGGGATCAGAGCCAGGGACCGTCAGAGGACCGCCATTGGCCGAATCAAGGAACCAGCGGTGGTCAGAGCCAGAGCCGCCGTCACCCGTAAACGAGTGGAACATGCCGGAGCCAGCAATCGGCAGGAAGATGCTGTTGGCGGTCGCACCATCACCGGAGACACCGATGTTTGCGTACTCGGTGGTGCCCGAAGTACCAACAAAGTTCATCCAGACATCGACCGTCACTTTATAACCGGGGGCGCCAGCCACCGCGGTGTTGTGGAAGGCCGTGATGGCTGAGCTGGAGCCGTCGTTGTCATTCGCGGTGAACTTAAGACCGGAGGTATCGCCAGGGTTCGAGCGTGGCGCCAGAGGGATACCCGCGGCAACGTAGTCAAAAGCAAAGGTCGAGGTGTTGTCGCCATCGGAGCTGACCACGGTGTAGTTGGCCGAGCTATCAACCTCGAAGTTGTCGGTGATGAGGGCGGCACTCGCCGAACCAGAGGCGATCAGGCCGAGAGCGGCAGCAAGAGCGAACTGAGTCTTCATAATCTTCTCCCTAACAGGAACAGAGGAACAGGTGGTACACAGCCAATAGGACATTAATAATCAGTCAGTGCCATAAACCTCTGGCACTGCTAGCTCAAAGCATAGACGCCTTTTGTGAGCAGGCAAGTGAAAGAATCAGAATGATCTGAATTCATGGTCGCAAAATCAGACTCAGTCTGAGACGTTGGCAACCCCAGGGAAGCTGGGCAATCTGTCAGGCCGTCTGAAGCGAGCCCAGCCAGCGTGCCCGCGTCGTGCTGGGCTCGGCGTCCGGCTCGGCGTGCTGGATAGCGGTCGCCAGCAGACCCATGAACATCGGCTGCGGGTCCAGCGGCCGGCTCGTCAACTCCGGATGGAACTGGGCCCCGATGAAGAAGGGATGCTGGCTCGTCGGCAACTCCAAGATCTGCATGATCGGCTGGCTCGGGTGCTTTCCGGAGAAGACCAGCCCGTGCTTCTCCAGCGTCTCGATCTGCCGGGGGTCGACTTCATAACGGTGCCGGAACCGCTGGCGAACCGTGAACGGGCTGGTGGCAGGTCGGTCCGGGTGGCCAAAGAGATGGGCCGCCAGCGTCCCCGGCTCGATGAGCACGTCCTTGCCGCCGAGCCGCATGTTGCCGCCAAGGCCCTCGATCTGCTTCTGCTCGGGCAGGATGTCGATCACGGGGGTCTCAGCCCCCGGATCGAACTCGGTCGAGGAGGCCCCCACGATCCCGCAGACGTGCCTGGCGTAGTCCACCACCGCCATCTGGAAGCCCAGACAGATACCCAGATAGGGCAACCCCGTCTCCCGGCAATGGCGGACGCAGGCGATCTTCGATTCCGTCCCACGCACCCCGAACCCGCCCGGCACGATGACCGCATCCAGACCCGCGAGCTGCTCAGGGATCTCCTCGGCCCCGTACTTGGTCGTATCGATCCAGCGGATATCAATTTCGGCTCGCAGCCGCGCCGCGCTGTGTTCCAGAGCCTTGTCGATCGAGGCGTACGCATCCCTGAGCGAGGCGTACTTGCCGGTCAGCCCGATCGTGACCCGGTGCGTGCGCTTGCGCTTGATGTCCGCCACGAACTTGCGCCACTTTTCCCGCTGGTCGTCCTCATGGACCTGATCGACACGGCCGTGCAGGTCGAGAATCGACAGGATCTCGCGATCGAGCCCGGCTTTGCGCAGCGACTCGGGGATCGTGTAGATCGAATCCCGATCGTGCATCGAGAAGACCCGGTTCAGCGGGACGTTCGAGAACATCGCGATCTTCTCGCGGGCCGAATCCTGCACCGGGCTCTGGCAGCGGACCGCCACAATGTGCGGCTGGATCCCGGCCTCCATGAGCTTCTTCAGACCCAGTTGGGCGGCCTTGGACTTCTGCTCGCCCAACGCCGGCGGCTCGATGACGTAGGTCAAGGCCACGAAGGACACGGCACCGGGCCCTTCTTCGAACGCCAGCTGACGCATGGCCTCGATGTAGAAGGCGTTCTCGTGGTCGCCCACCGTCCCACCCACCTCGATGCAGACGAGATCGGCATCCTGCTTCATCGCCAGCTCGCGGACCATCATCTTCACCTCGCCGGTGACGTGCGGGATCATCTGCACGTCCCGGCCGAGATAGCCGCCGTTGCGCTCCTTATCCAGCACCCGCCGGTAGATCTGCCCCGAGGTCGTGTAGTTGTCGGCGATCAGGTTCTGGTCAAGCATCCGCTCGTAGGTGCCGAGGTCCATGTCGGTTTCCATGCCGTCATCCAGCACGAAGACCTCGCCATGGCGATAGGGATTCAGCGTCCCGGAGTCGATGTTGAGATACCCCTCCATCTTCAGCGGCGCGATCTTGAGACCCTTGTCCTTGAGCAGCTTGCTCAGCGACGAGGAGAAGATCCCCTTGCCCAGACCGGACATCACCGTCCCCAAAACCACGAGATATTTGTGCCGGCCCTTCACGTACCCGCTCGGAACCGGGTTGAAGAACTCCGATTCGTGAGACTGCCGACCGGCTTCCTCAAGCAGTGAATCGGAAGGCGGGGTGACAGACGACGCGGGGTGGTTCCGTGAGTGGGGCATGTCCGATCGTAACACGCATGGTGGGTCCGAGACAAGAGCCCTCTAACCCTAAGCAGGCTTATCCCGGAATCCAGATTTTTCTCGACTTGATCACCATCACGTGCGACGGCAGGGTTAGCTCGCTCTCAGTCTTGAGGTAGAAGAACAGCCCACGCACCGAGGTCAGATACTGATGGTTCGTCGTGAAGAACCCGCCGGTCGATTTCACCACCAGGGGCTCATCGGCCAACTCCAGCAGGGTCAGGAAGTCCTCGGTGTCCACCTGCACGATGGCTCCTGAGGCCTTGATGGCGTTGGCGATCGCCGCTTGGTGAGCCGCTATGGCACCGGCACCGGCTCCAGCTGCTGCATGGCTCATACCTGACCACCTTTCACACGTTCGATAAACGCCGCGTACTGCTCTTGCGTATCGATCCCGAAGCAGGCGTGCGCAACTTCGATCAACCGGATCGCGTACCCGTGCTCCAGCACCCGCAACTGCTCCAGCGACTCCGCCTGCTCGGCCTGGGTTGGCGACAGCCCCGCATACGTCGGCAGAAAGTGACGCCGGTAGGCATAGATCCCGTGATGAAGCAGCACCCTTGGCTGGAAGCCTGTCCGATCGTAGGGAATCGCCGACCGCGAGAAATAGAGCGCCCGGCCCTGTTGATTGAGCACCACCTTCACATAGCTCGGGTCGTTCACATCCAGGTCACCGGGAAACACTGAGCAGGCCGAGGCCATCGGCGTCGCCCGGCTGTCCTCGTCCGCCAACGCCTCAGCGAGCTTGTCGATGGTCGCCGGGTCGATCTCCGGTTCGTCTCCCTGAACATTCAGAATCACCGCATCCGGGTCCAGCCCGCCATGCTCGGCCTCGATGTGCTCAACGGCCTCAGCGATCCGTGCCGTCCCGTTCGGATGATCGGGGTCGGTCATGATCGCCTGTGCCCCAGCGGCCTGAGCCGCTCCGACGATCGCGGGATCGTCCGTCGCCACGGCCACCAGATCGATGCTTTGGGCCTGCAGGGCTCGTTCGATCACATGAGCCACCAGCGGCTTGCCGGTCGCATCGGCCAGCGCTTTACGCGCGAACCGTGTCGAACCGATCCGTGCCGGAATCACCGCGATGCGTTGGAGCTTTGCCATCCCCACATGATGACAGGTCGGTCGAGGGGCAACCACTCGGGTATCCCCGGGTTGTGACTCGATTCAGTCTGCCGACGCTTCGAGCGTTTTCGTCAGCTCCCGGATCTGCTCCATCCGCTGCTGGATGTCCCGGTAGCCGATGTCGGTCTGGAGCAGGCCCGAAGCCACCTTCTGCGCCTCCCGGGCCGCCGCGACGTTCTTGTCATTCTCCGCGACATGGCTCAGCGCGTCCATCAGCAGGTAACGCAGGTCCATCGCCAGCCGGTCGTCCTGCAGCTTGTGCGATTCGATCCCCGCCCGGAGTGTGTCCACCGCCTCCTCGTACCAGGTCTTCTTGAGGTAGCACTGCCCGAGGAACAGGTGCGCCTGAGACCGATGCTTCGCGTCCCCCTTGGCCTGCTGGAAGGCACCAATCGCGTCGTCATAACGGCCGGCCTGAAACAGCCGACGACCGAGCTCGTACCGCAGGCCCATGTCGGTCGGGTAGTTCTTGACCCGCTCCTCGAACTCGCCAAGCTCGAACGCCAGCCGGGCTTTCTGGTGCTCCTGATAGGCAGTGGTGTCGGCCTGCTCCTTGCTGGCAGCGGCCTGCTTGAGCCGCCGGCCCTGCCGGCCCATCTGCTTCATCCGCACGTCACCGGCACGCATCTTGAACCGGTACTGACCGGCTTCCTCCCACGCCTTGGTCAGCAGCTCGATCGCCTCGTTCTCGTGCTCCTCTTCCTCGGTACGGAGCAACGCATCAACCAGCTTCGACATCCTGTCCGTGTCTTCGGGCGTCTCTTCCCACTCCGCCCGACGCTTGCTGATCATCTGCTCCTGCTCGGACTCGCCCATCCGCAGTTGCTGCTCGGCTTGCTGGGCGTTCTGCGCGTCCGCATCCTTGAGATTCGCACGGAAATCGCCCTCGCCGCCCTGACCGAAGCTGCCGCCGGAGATCATCTTCTCGGCTTCGAGGTTGCGCAGCTGGTCGAAGAGCTTCTGGTCGTTCGGGGCCACCGCGATCGCTCGCTTACAGGCGTCGACCGCTTTGTCATAGGCCCCGATCTTCGCGAACTCGGCCTGCAGGCTGAGGTAGAGCCCCTTGTCGGGCTTGGTGTTCGAGTTCTCCATCGCGTTGACGCCCATCCAGTAGGCGATCTCGGCGAGGTTCGTGTCCTCATCCTCCTGCTGGTCCGCCTCGACCGCCAGCTTCATCACATCCCGCATCAGCTTGGCGTCCAGCGGGCTCATCGCCCACTTCTTCTCCGCCGCCAGCATCTTGTCCAGTTTGCCAGAGCCTCCCCCCAGCTTGGTCCCGAACCCCGCAGGCTTACCACCCGCCAGCTTGCGCTTCAGGGCCACCTCACGCAGCAACTCGTGCATGTTCATGTTGGCTGGGTCGTGACGCAGACCGTTGATGTAAAGATCGATGGCGTAGTCATAATTACCGGCCGCTGAAACAGTTGCCGCGTGCTCAAAGAAACGGGAGGCCTTGCGTGGGTCACGGGCCGACGCCGCGCTCGGCTTGGCTTCGTCGCCACCCCCACCCGACATCTTTTTCTTCAAGCCGTCGAAGAATCCCACAGGTCAACTACCCCTATCCATTGGAGAGATCGCCGGTCACTAAAGTGCAATGTAGGCCCCGAGCCAGCCGCCAGCAAGCCAATCCTGCTCGCCTCTGGCTCCCTGAGGCCTTGCCAGCTAAACTGTTACGTTCGCTCTATGACGCACCGCCAGCCGTAAGGAGGCCCTAACGATCAACGCCAGCACCCTGCATACCGGCACGCCAACCGAGGCTGGTTCAGCCTCATCCCGCACCCAGACCAACACCCAGGGCTCGGTGCGGAGATTCATGGAAGACAACTTCTTCCACTTCAACAGCCGGGAGCTGATGCAGGCCGCGAAAGCCTACGAGGTCCACATCAACCAGGGCGGGCGCATGTTCGTCACCCTCGCCGGAGCCATGAGCACCGCACGTCTTGGCCGGATCCTCGCCCGCATGATCCGAGCTGGCAAGATCCACGGCATCTGCTGCACTGGGGCCAACCTGGAGGAAGACCTCTTCCTCCTGCTCGCCGGCAACGACTACGAAATGTGTTCCGACTACCGCGACCTCGGCACTCAGCAAGAAGCCGACCTTCTCAACCGCGGGATGAATCGCGTGACCGACATCTGCATCCCCGAGCACGCCATGCGCACCCTTGAGCGATCCCTGATCCGACGCTGGATCACCGCCGACGAAAAGGGCCAATCCTTCTTCCCCCACGAATACCTCTACGACATCATCCGCTCCGGCGAACTCGAAGGCGACTACCAGATGGACCCCAACGACAGCTGGGTCATCGCCGCCGCCGAGCACGATCTGCCCATCTACACCCCCGGCTGGGAAGACTCCACCACCGGCAACTTCTTTACGGCCCTCCGTATGAAGGGTCAGATCGAGTCACACCGCGCCGTCCGCTCCGGCACCGAGCAGATGGAGCACCTCGCCAATTGGTACCGCGAGAACGCAGCCCCCCAACCCGGCATTGGCTTCTTCCAGGTCGGTGGCGGGATCGCCGGCGACTTCCCCATCTGCACCGTGCCCATGCTTGTCCAGGACCTCAAGGAAGAAGATACCCCGCTCTGGGGCTACTTCTGCCAGATCTCCGACGCCGTGACGAGCTACGGCGGGTACTCCGGTGCCGTCCCCAACGAGAAAATCACCTGGGGCAAACTCGCCCCCGAAACCCCCAAGTTCATGATCCAGAGCGACGCCACCATCGTCGCTCCGCTCATCTTTGCCTACGTCCTCGGCGACTGAGCGGTAAAGTCCCAGCATGCTCGGGACCCTCGCCAGCCATCTCGCCCTCGCCGCCGTCGCCACCGCCGTCGCCGGCCTTGTTGTCCTGCGGATCGCCCACAGGCTCTCACTGATCGATCAGGCTAATGAGGCCCATAAAGCCGCCTCCGCGCAGGTGCCCAACGTCGGAGGCGTCGCGATCGTCTTCGGCCTGACCGCGGGTCTGATCCCTTTGCTCTTTGCCAGCACCCCGCCAGAGCCCTGGCTGCTCTGGACTCTCGCAGCCGCCATCACCCTCCATTTCCTGGGCCTCATCGACGACCGCACGACACTCTCCGCCCCACTGAAGCTCGCCGTCCAGGCCGCCGTCGCCATCACACTCACAACCGCCGCCGACATCCGTGTGCTGACCCTCCTCGACGACCTCGTCCCCTTCGGCTACGGGCTAAGCATCCTGATCTCCACACTCTGGATCATCACGATCTGTAACGCCATCAACTTCCTCGACAACATGGATGGCCTCTCCGCCAGTGTCTCAACGGTCGCCGCTCTCGTCTTCGCCGCCTCCGCCACCCTCGCCGGCCAGACCGACGTTGCCATCCTCGCCGCCGCGCTCGCTGGCGGCTGCCTGGGTTTTCTGTTTCACAACGCTCCCCCGGCACGGATGTACATGGGAGACAGCGGGTCTCTCCTCCTCGGGCTGCTGTTGGCCGTGATATCTATTCAGATCACCTACCTGGCCCCAGGAGCCCTGGGGGAGCTGGCAGCCGATCCGCTCACGACCGAGGTAGGGAACCTGCAGAGCGAAGCAGGGGGGTGGCACGCGGTCCTCACGCCCCTGATCGTCCTGGCCGTGCCGCTCTATGACTTCTTAAGCGTCGTTATCCTCCGCCTGCGAGCCGGCCGCAGCCCCATGTCACCCGATCGGAATCACCTTTCACACCGGCTCGAACGGCTCGGCCTCTCCCGCCCAACCACCGTCGCGCTCATCACCCTGCTGACGCTGGCCACCGGGCTGTCCGCCGTGACCCTCGCCTCTCTCTCCGGAAACCTGGCCCTGATCGCAGCCGGCCAGACCCTCGCCATCCTCGGCCTGATCGCCATCTTCGAAACACTCGGCCCCGACTCCCGCTAAGACGCTCCATACGCCTGCCAAAAAAAAAGCGAGGCCCGCAGGCCTCGCTCGTGTGCTCAGATTTTAATCCCTCAGATCAGAAGCCCCGTCCGCGACCCTCGTTGTACAACGCAGGGTCCTGCAGCAGGCCGGGGAACCGCAGTTCCTCTTCCTCGTTGAGGATGATGATCGTCGGCTTGACGAGAACGAGCAGCGTCCGCTCATCCTTCACGGTCGAGTAGTTCGAGAACAGACGCTTCACGACCGGGATCTTTGAGAGGATCGGCACACCCGACTCGACCTCAACCTCACCGATCAGCCGCTGACCACCGACCAGCAGCGTGCCACGGTCGGGAATCGAAACGGTCGCACGGATCTGGGTCACCTCAAGCTCGGGCAACTCGATGAAGCCCTGAATGGGGATGGGCACGTCGCTGTCATCGTCATCACCGGTGTCGAGGTCGACCGTGCCGGTGAAGGGAATCTGACGCAGTTGGGTCAGTGAGCTCAGGCTCGGACGAAGCGTCAGTGTCACATACCGACGGTCAGCCGAAATCGTGCCTTCGACGTCGAGGATCACACCCGTCGAGAAGACTTCCACTTCCGGATCGAACGCCAGGGCATCCGACACCACCTCAAGGTCGCTGATAAAGCCGGTCTGGCGGGCCACAAAGATGTAACTCCGCTGCCCGTTGGCAAAGGTCACGTGAGGCGCCGTCAGCGAAATCGACCGGGCGTGGTTCTGCGTGGCACGGACTAGCAGGCTCACCTCCAGGTCATCCAGGTAGGCCACACCCAATTCCAGAGCACGGTTTGTGGAAGCAAAGCCGGTCGCCGGGTTAAAGGTCGTCGAGCCCGGGATATCCTGGAAGATCGAGCCCATGGCCTGCGTCGGCAGGAAGCTAGCAGGCGTGTTGCCTGTCCCGGTCGGTGCCGCGATCGTCGCCGAGTCCTGAGCCACCGACAGACTCGTGTAACTGGAGCCCAGATTGTTCAGTCGGAAGTCCACATCGAAGCCGATGTCTTCAAGGAAGTTCTCATCCACCAGCAGCAGCCGGGCTTCAACGGTGATCTGACTCGATCGTGCTTCCCGGATGTCGTTCAGCAACTGACTCACCTGCCGGTGATTCTCAGGGCTGGTGCGAACAATCAACTGGCCGTTGAGTTCCTGAAGGGTTGATTCCTGATTCAGCCACTCATCGGGGGTCCCCACCGACTGCTGAACGAGCAACTCGATTTCTTCGATGGCCTCTTCGCGGAGCTGCTCATCGTCGTCGTTCTCTTCATCACCCTCGCTGAAGATGCTCGACCCACCCTCCTGCGATTCAAGGGCCGCGGTCAGGTCGAAGTCCGGAGCCCCCGTGAAGTTCGGGATCTGCACCAGCAGATCGCGGATGTCGTACACACGCAGTTCAGACACGCTACGCAGATCAAGCTCGGTCGAGACCGTCACCACGCCATCGATCACCGAAAAAGCCAGACGCTCAAAATCATTCGACAGCTGCTGTAGCACCAGTCGCAGCACGCGCTCGGCCGAGACGTTGTTCAGGTTCAGGCTGACGAGCGCGTCCCGGTCGATGCCCGCGATCTCAAGAGCGTTCCAGTTCACAAAGAAGTTCGCACCGGTCAGGATCTGCAGCTGATCAATGACTGACTCAAAGGTGTTCTGGTCAAAGGTGACCGAGATGTCCTGGCGAAGCAGCCGGATGGTGTTCCGGGTGCCCTCGGTGTCCCCACCACCGGGCAGGTTATCAAGACGACGCTGCGTCAGCTCCGGCCAGTCGGTCGGATAAACCAGTGGCTCAGGATTCGGAATGATCTTCGCACGATTTTCCAGCGACAGCTCCATCATCGCCTGACGACGCTGAGCGGACAGCTGCCGGGAAGTCACCAACGCACGATCGTTCACGATGGTTGTTTTCAGCAACTCACCCGCAAAGCTTGTCGGCTCGATGAACAGAGCCTGTTCCACCACCTCCAACGCCTCATCGTAGTTCTGGCTGGCCTTCAGCTCGTGAGCACGAATCAGCAGCTGGTCCACCTGCTCACGCCGGGTCTGAAGCTCACGCAGCCGATCCGTCTCCTGCTCAGCACGACGCCGACGCTCGATCTGGAGCGTCAACTCAGCCTGATGCCGGTCACGGTCGGTGATCAGAGCAGCCTGCATCTGTGCCGCCTGCTCCCGAAGTCCGGCCAGCCGATCGGGGCTGATCCACTGCCGGTTCCGATCCAGCACCTGCTGTGCACGGGCCACCGCGTCCAAAGCCGCTGCGTAGTTCAACGCACTGGCCGAAGCGTTGGCTTCGTTGATGGCCTGATCGAAGGCCGCGATCGCCGATTCCTGCCGGACCTGACGAATCAAAGCGTCCGTCGAGAGGGCATCGGCACGCTGCTGATTGCTGGCAAGGCTGGCCGCGACCGCAGGCAGCGCCTGCTGAGCCTCGATGTTCGCACTGTCAAGAGCAATGGCCTCTTCATACAGACGCACGGCCAGGTCCAACTGGCCCTGCCGCTGAGCTTCCTCCCCCTCCGCGAACTTCTCCTGAGAGAGAATCCGCCGAGCCTGCTGAAGCAGATCGGTCGGGGCACTCACCGCCGTGCCGCTCGGACCAGCCACCGCGGGAGCGGCGACCGGAAGGGCAGGCGTAGGAGCGTCCGCCGCCGCCATCGTCACGTTACCGATCTCAGCACGCAGCGAATCCATCCGGTGACGGTCAAACCAAGTCAACTGCACGCCGCTGGCATTCACATCATCGAGTTTGCGCTGAGCAGCAGCCAGACGACCGGAACGCACATCATCAGCCGCCAGGTCGATCGCACGACGGGCAACCGTCAGCGAACTGTTGAGCGAGCGATTCAACTGAGCATGACGAGCCGCTGCCAGCGAACGGATGTCCAGCGACGCGTCCTCGTGATTCATCAACGCGCGATACAGGTCCAGGGCCTCACGCTGATCCGCAACATCGCCAGACACCGCGAGGGCGTCGGCTTCGGCGAGCAGGTCTTCTGCGGTCTGGACAGGAGCCACAGGCTCGGGCTCAACAGCCACCGGCTCTGCCGGTTCCGCTGCCACCGGAGCCGGCTCAGCCGCCACGGGTTCGGGTGCCACCGTCACACGCCCCTCACGCAGGTCACGCAACGCACGGTCCAGTCGCAGCCGGTCCGCACGATTCAGCTGCATCCGATCAACACGCCCCAACGAATCCCGGGCCGACTCGAAGTCGCCCGTCGAGAGCTGGTTGATCCCCTGCGTCAGCAGTTCAGCAGCGGTAGGAAAATCGTCCTGAGAGTAGGCAGTCGAACTGCCGAACCACAGGACAGGAACGACCGTAACGGCGAGAGCGAGGGAGCAGCGTCGCAACACAGGGCCTCCGTCGGACTTCGATCGACGAGATTCCGCCGACCGCGGACAAATGAAATCGGCTGATCGAAGCCTAAGACTACCTTCACGGAAGGAAACGCGGGTTCACGTTCAAAGCGGTCTAACCACAAGGGATAAACCCCGCGGCGGAGTCTAAGCTGGCCCCTACGCCCCTGCAACCCATTTACGGGCACCAACCTCTCTCAGACGATCCAAACCAACAAACCCGGCCACCCCCAGCACCCGACGGCCCGCCAGGCTCCCGCCGGGTGGGCTTGAACCTCAGAACTGTCTCAACTAAACTGCGGAACGCTGCCAGCAGGCTCGCCAGCCCGCTGGTTTCTTAACTTCCACGACCACTCCGCAAGACATGGAGCCATCCCATGGCACATAAAAAAGGACAGGGCTCGACCAAGAACGGCCGCGACTCCAACCCCCAGTTCCGTGGCATCAAGCTCTATGGCGGCCAGGTCGCCAAGCCCGGTGCCATCATCGTCCGCCAGTGCGGCACCAAGTTCAAGCCCGGCCATCAGGTCGCTATCGGCAAGGACGACACCCTCTTCGCCCTCGCAGACGGCGTGGTCGAGTTCCAGGGCCGGCGCGTCCACGTCCGCCCGGCATCGGCCTGACACCCCGGCCGCCTCAGCCAATACTTTCTTGCATCCACCGAAGCGGGCACAGCAGTGCCCGCTTTTTTCTGATCCCAGCCAGCTCTAACAGACGCGCCCCATGCTCATCGATCAGGCCACCATCTTCGTTCGCAGCGGCAAGGGAGGCGATGGTTGCGTCAGCTTCAGGCGTGAGAAATACGTCGCTCGAGGCGGACCCGATGGCGGCGATGGCGGCAACGGCGGGTCCGTCGTCGCCGTCGCCACCCAGGGCGTCGACACCCTCCTCGACTTCGCCGGCAAGCACCACTGGTTCGCCGAAGACGGCGTCCCCGGATCGGGCCGAGACTGCTACGGCAGAAACGGCGACGACTGCCAGCTCAAGCTCCCGCCCGGCACCGTCATCTACGACGACGAAACCGGCGAATGCCTCGGCGACCTCACCGAGCCAGGCGCGGAGATCATCGTCGCACCCGGCGGGAAGGGGGGGTGGGGCAACATCCGTTTCGCCACCGCCACCAACCAGGTGCCCCGGCAGGCCACACCCGGCGAAGAAGCCGTCGAACGCCGACTCCGCCTCGAACTCAAACTCATCGCCGACATCGGTCTCATCGGTCTCCCCAACGCCGGCAAAAGCACCTTCCTAGCCACCATCAGCCGCGCGACTCCCAAGATCGCCGACTATCCCTTCACCACCCTCGAACCCCAACTCGGCATCGCCGAACTCACGGGCCTGCGCCGCATGGTCATCGCCGACCTCCCCGGCCTCATCGAGGGCGCGGCCCAGGGCACAGGACTCGGCAGCCGTTTCCTCCGCCACGTCGAACGCACCCGCGCCCTACTCCACCTCATCTCCTGCGAGTCAGGCGATCCCGATACATGCGTCGAAAACTATCGGATGATCCGAAGCGAACTCGCCGCCTACTCGAAGCAGCTCGCCGGCAAGCCCGAGATCATCGCCCTGAGCAAAGCCGATCTCTGGGGCGACGACGCCAACCAATTCGCCGAGGAAGTCCGCCACCGACTCGACCAACCCGTCGCCATCATCAGCAGCGCCACACGCTCAGGCATCCAGCCCGTGCTCGAAACCGCCTGGTCCAGGCTCGGCCGTGAAGCACCCGAGCAGGCCAACGCCGGCGGCTGGGGCCCACGCGCCGAGTCTTCCTGACATCTTTTCCTACGCAAACGTTAAGATGCCACGCGTCAAAGAGGGCAAACATGTCACGCGTGAACCTCCTCGCCATTAGTGTCGGCAACACACGAACACGTGTCGGTGCCTACGTCGACGGCAAGCTCGTCGAGTCGGCCACGTTCCTCAACGAACGCCACGACCGCGTTATGGACGCCATCTCCGATGCCATCCGCCCACTCCGGGATCACCAGGACGCACCCGTCCTCATGGGGTCGGTCAATCCCACCTTTTCCAATCCCATCGAAGAAGAACTCGCCAAACTCGGACGACCGCTCCACCGCGTCGAGCGCGACCTGCCCATCCCCATCGGCAGACAACTCGACCCAGAAGCCCTCGTCGGCGAAGACCGACTGCTAAACGCTGCCGGGGCTTTTGACGTGCTCAAGCAGGCCCTCGTCGTCGTCGACGCCGGCACTGCCGTCACCGTTGATCTTGTCGACGGAGCCGGTACCTTCCACGGCGGCGCAATCCTTCCCGGCGCACAGATGATGCTCGATGCCCTCGCCAGCCGAGCAGCACTGCTGCCCGAAGTCGAGTTTGCCAGACCCAACGAAATCGTCGGCCACAGCACCACCGAAGCCATGCTCACAGGCGTCTACCACGGACTCCGCGGAGCCGTCCGCGAACTCATCGAACGCTACGCCGACGTCTCAGGCCAGTTCCCGCTCGTCGTCGCAACCGGTGGCGACGCCGACCTCCTCTTCCGCGAATGGGAACTCGTCGATCGCATCGTTCCCGACCTCACCCTCATGGGACTCGAAGTCACCCTCCGAACCGCTATGGAACGCGAAACCGACAAGCCATGACCGACAAGGGAGCAGGCCAACACAAGCCGGCAGCCAAAGCCGTACAGCCCTCCAAGGAGCAGGCCCAGGCTCAGGCCAGGCAGGCATGGACCTACAGCCTGATCCTCGCCTGTGCCGTCGCCCTCGCCGTCACCGCCGCCGCCTACCTCGGTTACCAGCCCTTCGCCGTGGCCTTCCCCACGACCATCCCAGCTTTCATCATCCTGTTCCTGGCCGCACCGCTCGCCGCGATCGCGCGTATGCAGACCTACAAACGCCACTGGGTCGGCCAGGCCGTCACGCCCACCGGTTACCTGCTCGGCACACGCATCTACCTCACGACCCTGCTCGTAGCCACCTTCCTCTCCGGACTCCTGCTCAGCCTCTCCCCGACACCAACCCTCATCGGCACGGTCTTCTACGACCTCCTCGCCATCGGCTGCGTCGCCATCGCCTATCCCCATGGCGAGCCCATGAATACCCGCCTGCCCGACCTCGGCGTCGAACGCGGCAAGCGCCTCCGATGACCACCACCCTCATCATCGAAGCCACCCCGCCCCACCCCGGCGCGATCGCTCTGCTCACCCTCACCGGCCCCGGGGCTAAGCAGATCATCGAGGACTGGACCGACCGCCCCTGCCCAGCCGACGGCCGCCTGCGCCTCCGACCACTCGCCGGGATCGACGAAGGCCTTGTCGCCTTGCTTCCACATAAACAAACCATGCAGACCACCGCATGGATCATGCCCCACGCCGGCCGCGCCGTGATCCGCAGCCTGATCGAACTTGCGCTCCAACAGCCCGAGGTCGCGCTCAGTCAATCTGTCAACGCCCAGGCGCTCTACCCCGAAGCCAGATCGCAGATCGAAGCCGAAGCCTGCCTCGCCATCGCTTCCGCCCCCAGTCCCCTTGCCATCGACGCCCTAGTCAACCAGCACCACGCCTGGCAGCAACCGCTCGATCCTCCGTCCATCCGAGAGACCTCCGCCACCCTCGACCACCTGCTCACCCCACCCACCGTCGCCATCGTCGGACGCCCCAACACCGGCAAGTCCACCCTGCTCAACCAACTCCTCGGCCGCCAGGCCGCCATCACCTCCGACACCCCCGGCACCACGCGCGACTGGGTCGGCGGCCTCGTCGAACTGCCTCTCGCCAATGAACCCCACCACGCCGTCGCTGTCCACTGGATCGACAGTCCCGGACTCCGCCAGACCGACGACCCCATCGAAGCCGAGGCCATCGCCCGCGTCCAGCCGCTCCTTCACGCAGCCAACATCCTCATCGCCCTCCGCGACCCTCACCATCCTTGGCCGGAGCCAGCCGATCTCCCGCGCCCCCCAGACCTCTACGCCATCAACAAGGCCGATCTCGGCCCCGTCAACGATCATCTCTGGCAGCAAGCCCCACCCGAGGCGCCTCGTCTCACCCTGAGCGCCGATACCGGCGAGGGCATCCCCGAACTATCCGCTGCCATCCTCAACCGACTCGGTTTCACAGACCGCTGGCCAGAACGCATACAGCAGCCCTGGGCCTTCAACGACCGCCTCAGACACTTGGTCTCAAGCTGACACCCGCTCGATTTATGACGCCGTGTCGTCCCGGTGCTTGTCTTCCTCGCCGGCAATCGAGGACCGCATGTCGGTATCCGCCTGGATGTTCCGCAGCTTGTAGTAGTCCATGATCCCCAGATTCCCGCTCCGGAACGCATCGGCAATCGCCTGCGGGATCTGCGCCTCGGCCAGAACCACCTTCGCCCGGTTGGCCTCGATGCCCGCCTTGTTCTCCTGCTCGGTCGCCACGGCCATCGCACGCTTCTTCTCGGCCTCGGCCTGGAAACGCCGCTTGTCCGCCTCGGCCTGATCCGCCTGCAGCTTCGCGCCGATGTTCTCACCAACATCAATATCAGCGATATCGATCGACAGAATCTCAAACGCCGTACCCGCATCCAGCCCCTTGCTCAGCACCGTCTTCGAGATCTGGTCCGGGTTCTCGAGCACGGCTTTGTGCGAGTCCGCCGAACCGATCGTCGTTACGATGCCCTCACCCACGCGAGCGATGATCGTCTCCTCCGTCGCACCACCGATCAACCGCGCGAGATTGGCCCGCACGGTCACCCGAGCCTTGGCCTTGAGCTGAATGCCATCCTGCGCCACCGCATCGATCGTCGACTTCCCCGCCGCAGGGTTCGGACAATCGATCACCTTCGGATTCACCGAGGTCTGAACCGCTTCGAGAATGTCGCGACCCGCCAGGTCGATCGCGCAGGCCTTGTCCCAGGGAAGCTCAATGTTGGCACGGTCCGCCGCAATCAGCGCCCGAACCACACGGGGCACATCACCCCGCGCCAGGTAATGCGTTTCCAGTTGATTCGTCGAAACGTCCAGACCCGCCTTCTTCGCCATGATCCGGCTGTTCACCACCACCGTCGGGTTCACCTTCCGGAAGGTCATCCCGATGATGTCTGTGAACCGCACGTAGGCACCCGACAAAGACGCCTGCAACCACAGATTGAAGTAACGCAGCACAAACCCGCCGATCACGATGAGTACGAGAACGACGAGAACAATGATGATCCCGACAACGATCTGTGTTCCGCTCTGAGCAAACTGCAGCATGTGAAAGCCCCAAGAACCGGGTGAACCGGGCCAATTGCCCGTTAGACCGCATCATAAGCCTTTCCCGCCCGCTCGGCACGCCAACCCCTCATAACCCCTTATACTCACGCCTCTCACCAAACAATAGCCGAGGAAGAGCTCATGCGTATCGTCGTCACCGGTCAGGTCGGAATGGAGAAAAAAGCCTACCTTGAAGCCGCCGCGAAACTCGCCGGCGAGCGCGGCGAAACCATCGATCTTTACCACGTCGGCGACCGCATGTACGCCGAAGCCCCCGACGTCAAGCCCGGCCGCATCCTCGACCTCCCCATCTCACGCCTCCACTCTCTCCGCCGGTCCGCGATGAAAGACATCATCAGCGAGTCGGCCAACCAGCCCAACATCATCGTCAACAGCCACGCCACCTTCCGCTGGCGCCACGGACTCTTCCCCGCCTTCGACTTCGACCAGCTCCGCCTCCTCAAGCCCGACATCCTCGTCTGCCTCGTCGACAACATCGAGGTCGTCCACCACCGCCTCCACAATGAGCACACCCTCGACGCCACCCTCAAGGACCTCATGGTCTGGCGGGAAGAAGAAATCATGGCCACCGAGCTCGCCGCTCAGGCCCTCGGACCCCAGACACTCTTCTGCATCGTCGCCCGCGGCCGCGAGAACGAAACCCTCGAAGGCATGGTCCGACTCACCTGCCGCGAAGGCATGAAACGCGTCTACCCCTCCTTCCCCATGACCCACGTCGTCGGACTCCCCGAAGTCCAGAAAGAAATCGACGGCTTCCGCGAGGAACTCGCCAAACACTTCATTACCTTCGACCCGGGCGACGTCGACGAAAAACTCCTCCTCGACAACGCCGTCGAAGCCGCCAAAGCCGGCCAGGACTTCATCGACGCCGTCATCTACAAAAACGGCCACCGCGAAACCTTCCCCGTCCCCGTCCGCCAGATCCTCGACATCGCCGGCGACATCGACGGCCAGATCTACATGCGCGACTTCAAGCTGATCGACCAGTCCGACATGATCGTCTCCCTCGTCCCCGAACTCCCAGGCGGCATGCCCGGCCTCTCCTCAGGCGTCGAACGCGAACTCCAGCACGCCTTCGAACACGGCAAGGAAGTCTACGTCGTCTGGAAACCCGCCAAAAACCCCAGCCCCTTCATCACCGAAACCGCCACCAAAGTCTTCCGCTCCACCACCGAAGCCCTCAAACACTTCGAAGCCGAAGGCATGTTCGTCCAACACAACCTCTTCGGCGTCTAACCACCCGACCCCATCTCTTTCTCGGCGCTCTCCTCCGACAGCTCCGCCTCGAGCACACTTACTTCGTCAATCACCCGCCGAAACCGCTGGCCGAAAGCCGTCAGCCGGTACTCAACCCGAGGCGGCACCTCCGGGTACACCTCACGCTCCACCACCCCGAAACGCTCGAACTTCCGCAGACGCTCGTTGAGCACCTTGGTCGAGATCCCCACACACGATCGCTGCAACGCACTCGGCCGGGACGGCCCATCGGTTAACGCGCCAAGCACCGCCAAAGACCACTTGCACCCCAGCACATTCTCCAACATGACCGAAACCGAGATTTTTTTAGCATTTTCTTCCACAGACAACGCCTCAATTTAGACCACTTGGTAACCATCCAACCCAGGCATCACCTCTTGTCATCCTAGAACACCACGCAAGTATCTCTTTCGTTGGCCACGTGGTCGACATGTCACACCCAACCAAGGAGATTCGTAATGTCTAAAGCCGTTTTCTTCCACGCCGGTTGCCCCGTCTGTGTTGCCGCCGAGCAGAACGTCGCCGGTGCGCTCGATCCCGGAAAATACGAGGTTGAGATCGTCCACCTCGGCGAGAACAAGGACCGAATGGCCGAAGCCGAGGCCGCTGGCGTTAAATCCGTTCCCGCTCTGGTCCTCGATGGCTTTGCCTATCACATCAACCATGGAGCTGATCTGACAGACCTCAAGTGAACCCTCGAACCCCAGGGTCAACGCCCTTGGGTTCGTTTCTTAGCTCGCTTTACGAGTGCTAGCCGGTAGGCACATAGAGAAGAACACACCGCCGACCGCACGAACAAAAAAACCCCGACCCAAAGGGCCGGGGTTTTGATTCAATCAATTCAGTAGGTCTTAACGACGACGAAGCATCGCCAGACCCGCAAGGCCCATCAGAGCCGCCGAGGCAGGCTCAGGCACCACGGCCTTGAAGTTGAAGCTCGCACGGGCATTGAACTCACCGGGCACAGCCGTCGGCGAGATGGTGCCGGTGCCGGTGAAGTTGCCAAGGGCACCCAGGATCGGATCGTTCAGCGGCAGGCCAGCCGGGGCGATGTTCAGGTCGGGCAGAGCCGCCAGGTCACCGTTCGGCAGGATAAACAGCGAGTAGGAACCACCCGAAGCCGTGTCAAGGATGCCGTAGGCCGCACCGTTGCTGATGCCGGCACCGCCACCCCAGATCGGGCTGTTGAAGCCGCCGGAACCCGTGAGACCGGCAACCGACCGAACACCATCGGCACGGTCATCGGTGTAGATCTCGAATACGGCCGAGTTGGTCGAGATGAGCATCCCCACCGGATCGTTGATGTCCAGCGTGTAGCGACCGAACACTTCCACGTCGGTCAGCGAAAGGTCAACCTCATCGATGAACGAACCGTTGGCATCCGCCACGGTGATCGTCTCAATGGTGAAGATACCTTCGATCACCTCGCCCAGAATGTTGTCATTTACAACGGTCGAGACGCTGAGGTCGTTGAAGTCAAACTGAACCTGAACACCAGACAGGTTGTTGTCGGCGACAAGGTCAATCAGGATGTCGTTGAGGACATCGGCGCTCGCAGAGCCGGCAAAGCCAACACCGGAGAGGCCAGCGGCGATCGCAAAAGTCGTGACGTGCTTCATTTCAAATCTCCCTGTATGCATGAATTGGGTACCACCGAAACATTATTGTGCCGACTGCCCACCCCACCGTCAAGCACCCGAACACCCGAAATTAACCCGCACCTCGGCTTCCGGGCCGAGGAGCCCACCCCGCGTCTTAATGCCCGAGACACACGTTCGAATCCCTGAAACGAACAGCATTCATTCGCGACTGACGCGACCCGCACCGTCAATAAACACACCTCCCATCGATAACAGAGACCCGCCTAAACCGGCCACGATTCTCACACGACACCCGACTCACTCAACTCAGCCCTGACACAAAAAAGCCTCGACCCCTGCGGGCCGAGGCTCTTCAAGAACGTCTAGAGAATCGGCTTCAGACCGATCGCGGACGCTTCATCGCCAGCAGCACGCCCAGAGCCACCAGAGCCGCCGAGGCTGGCTCAGGCACCACGTTGGCCGCAAAGCTGAAACTCGCCCGGTTGTTGAACTCGCCAGCCACCGCCGTCGGTGAAACCGTCCCCGTCCCCGAGACCGGTCCCGATGCATTGAGGGAAGGATCGTTCAACGGCAGACCCACCGTCGCCACGTCCAGCATCGGCAGCACCGCCAGATCGCCATTGGGCAGCACAAACAGGTCGTACGTCCCGCCCAAACTTAGATCCAGCATCCCGAACATCGAGCCATTCGCAATCCCGCCACCTCCGCCCCAGATCGGACTGTTGTAACCCATCGAACCTGTGAGACCCGCCACCGAACGCACGCCGTCCGCACGATCATCCTCAAAAATCTCAAAGGTCGCGCTCGACATCGAGATCAGCGGCAGTGCCGCCGAACCAACCTCCAGCCGGAATCGACCAAACACCTCGATGTCCGTCATTGACAGATCGATCTCATCCACAAACGAACCCATATCGTTCACCAGCGAGATCGTCTCGATCGTGAAGATGCCCTCGACGATATCCCCGGGTGCCGCTGGAGCCGCACCGCTGAGAAACGTCGAAATACTCAGGTCATTCAGATCAAAACGCACATCCGTTCCGATCAGACCGTTGTCATCCACCAGTTCGATCAGCGCATCCTTGAGCATCGCTCCTTGAGCGAAACCAGCACCACCAAGGCCAACGGCCAAAGCCGCAGCCAAACCCTGACGTATCAACATCACAAACTCCTCCTCTAGGGGTTGTTCTCCATCCCCAAATTGACTCTCTGCCTCCGGAAACGGATCGGACCACACACAACCCGCAGGCGTGCGTGCCTCTCCACGCCAAACATACACCGGATCCAACCCCCGGCAACAAAATAGGCGAAAGACAGGAAAGAACCCGACCAGAGAGAGTAGGCAAGGCTCCGCAACTCCGCCGCCATCTACCGACTCGGCAAGGTCTTACGAAGACTCACCCTTCAGAACGCACAACGTTAAAAATCCACCCGTCGTCACCAGTGACCCCACCAGAATCACCACCAGCGCAATCATCGGCGGCAAAAACAGCAAGCCCCCAACGATCAGAAAAGCATCAATCACCAGCATCCCCGCAACCGCTGCCCAACCCTCCCACCGCACCGGTGGACCCCAACCCAACCCGTTCTTCTTCCTCGGAAACCAGTAATCCGGTCGCTCACCCATCAGCTCGAATCCCTCCAGCCTCTGCCAGCGAAGGAGCCAGCCCACCACACCCCCGAATCGCTTCCCACAAAGCAGCCGCCTTCAACAGCGTCTCCCGCCACTCCGCCGCCGGTTCCGAATCCGCCACGATCCCACCACCGACGCCATACCGGATCCGTCCCGCATCCCTCTCCCGATCCTTCGTGATCGCCGCCGTCCGGATCCCCACGTTCCAGCAGGCTCGATCCCCCTCAAACCAGCCGATCGACCCGCAATACGGCCCCCGCCACGCCGGCTCCAACCGATCAATCAGCTTCATCGCCTCCACCTTCGGCGCCCCCGTGATCGACCCGCCAGGCGACGCCAGCCGCAAGGCCTCCACCCAGTCCACACCGCCCCGAAGCTCGGCTGTCACCGTCGCCACACCATGCGTCACCGTCGGATGCTCCTCCGCGTGCCGAGCCTCCTCGACCCGCACCGTCCCGATCGTCGCCGACCGACCCAGATCGTTGCGCAGCACATCCACAATCATGTGCAGCTCCGCCGCATCCTTGCTCGAAGCCAACAGCCCATCCGCCTCCCCCACGCCCGACGTCCCCTTGATCGGTCGCGTTGTCATACGCCGGCCCTCGAACGACAAAAACAACTCAGGCGACACCGTCGCCAACACCCTCTCCGGCTCATCCGAGCCGCCCAACAACGCGATCAGCCCCCCGTACCACGCCGGCGAAACCCCAGCCAGCGCACCATAGAAAGACGCAGCACACCCCGAGAACGAACCCTCCAACGCATACGTCAGATTCGCCTGAAACAGATCCCCACGACGAATCGCCGCCACCACATCATCCACCCCTGACTGATACCGCTCTTCATCAACCGTCGGACGCAGTCCTTCAATCCTCCAGCCACCCGCCGGCACCCTGGCCGCCTCCCCGCGCCCCGCTGGCTCCCAGCACGCCCGGTCCAGCCGCTGAACCTGAAGCAACGGCCACCCCAGCGTGTCCCGCCCCACGTCCAACGCCGCCTCCAAAGAACGCCCCGCCTCATAACCCACATAACCTGCCCAGACCCCCCCGGAATCTCTCGCAAAACGCAACACCTCGAACGGCTCAGCCACCGCTCGCGTAGCCAGTACCGAGCCTTCGGCCGACAACCGCTCCCCCACAAACCCGCCCCCAGCCACCGCCCAGACACGCCAGGCCTCACAAGCCCAACCCCGAAGCGAGCCACGAGCCCATCGCTCATGAAAACGACCCGAATGCAACCAGGTCAGGCGCTCTGAAACGGGACTATCCATCCCCACAGTCTAGGACCTGCCCCAAACCCGGCTTCAACCCGATCCGATAACAACCGATATCAACCGAAAGCTACATGACACCCATCAAGGCCATCAGCCCACCGAGCCCACGCCACGCCGACCCCATCGAGGCCCTGCCTCTCAAAGGCATCCGCATCGTCGCCATCGGTGCCAGCACCGGAGCCCCCGAAGGCCTCCGCCAGATCCTCACCCAACTCCCCGCCGATCTGAGTGTCCCCATCCTCGTCGCTCAGCACATGCCCCCGAACTTCACCGAAACCTTCGCCCTCTCCCTTGCCAACGAATCACCCCTCGCCGTCCACCACGCCGAATCCGGCATGCCGGTCTTCCCAGGCGTCGTCTACATCGGACAAGGCCACAAGCACATGAGCCTCTGGAAGCCCGACGGCAAAACCCCCAAACTCAGAATCTCCGAGAAGCCCCTCGAGAAAATCTACCGACCCTCCGCCGATGTCCTCTTCGCCTCCGCCAACGAGGTCCACCCCGGCCGCGTCCTCGCCATCGTGATGTCAGGCATCGGCAACGACGGGCTCGAAGGCGCTACCCAGGTCCACCAGGCCGGCGGCGTCGTCGTCACCCAGAGCCAGGAAACCTGCGCCGTCTACGGCATGCCCAAATCCTGCGATCAGGCCGGCGTCAGCCACGCACAACTGGGACCCGAACAGATCCGACGCCTGCTTCTGAGATTCTCAAACCCGCTCTGACCCAACGCCAAATCCCCGCCGTTATCATGCCCGCATGGCAGATACAGGCGAAGCAACCCCCCAGCCCAACCAACCCACCCGATCAGCCGGCAGCACCTGGAAGATCCTGCTCGCAGCGATCCTCGTGATCGCAGCCGGCGTCCTGCTCTGGGAAGAAGTCCTCGAAGACCGCATCGTTGCCAAACGCCTCGGCGAAGTCGTCCCCGGCGAGGTCTACCGCTCCGGCCAGATCTCCCCTTACCTCATCGAAGACGTCCTCCGCAACAAACAGATCGACGTCGTCATCGACTTCACCGGCATCCCCGACTCAGGCATGACCCCCGAACAGCAGGCCGAAGCCCAGGCGATCGCCAAACTCGGCATCGAAGGACACCGCTTCCCGCTCGCAGGCGACGGCACCGGCAACATCGAGAGCTACGTCTCCGCCCTCACCGTCCTCCATCAGGCCAGGATCGACGAAAAACAGGTCCTCATGCACTGCGCCGCCGGCAGCCAGCGAACCGGCGCCGCCACCGGCTTCTACCGACTCCTCTTCGAAGACTGGATGCCCGACCAGGTCATCGAAGAAATGAAAAGCTACGACTGGCACCCCACCAAGGACGCCATCCTCATCGACTACATGAACCAGCACATGGCCACCCTCGTCGCCAGACTCGCCGAAGAAGGCGTCCTCCTCCGCATCCCCGAAACCCTCCCGGTCATGCCAGGCGGCATCCAACTCGCCGACGGAACAGCCGATTGATCCCTCAACGCCAACGCCCACTGGCTCCCTGGCTCATCGCGATCTTCGGGACCATCCTCCTCTCACACTTCCTGATCTTCACCAACCCACCCCTCGCACGCACCGAGGTCCACCGCGCCCTCGTCGCCATCGACGCCCTCGATCACGGCAACTGGATCGTGACCCGCATCCTCGACGAGGTCTACCTCCGCAAGCCTCCCTTCCACCCCTGGACCCTCGCCGCCTCCGCAGCCATCTTCGACACCCGCGAGCCCTGGGTCTTCCGCTTCCCCTCCATCCTCGCCGCCGCCACCTCCGCCACCTGGCTCGCCTGGCTCGGTTCTCGATGGTTCGGACGCCGAGCCGGCATCATCACCGGCTTCGCCTTCCTCTGGCTGATACCGCTCTGGGCCCAAAGCCGCTCCGCCGAGATCGACGCCCTCAACACCACCCTCGCCCTCATCACCTGGGGCTGCCTCCTCGAACTCACCATCGGCCGCCCCAGACACGCCTGGCGATGGACCCTCCTCGCCACCCTCTCCCTCGCCGCCGCACTGCTCAGCAAAGGCCCAGCCGCCCTCACCCTCGTCCTGCCAGCCCTCTTCGCCCCGCTCCTCACCGGCATCCCTATCCGCTCTCTGCTCCGCCCCGCGATCCTCCCCATCCTCCCGATCGCCGCCGCCATCGCAGCAGCATGGCCCTTCACCGTCGAGCTCTACGCAGCCCAGACCAGCACCGAGGTCGATCAGGCCGCCATCGCCGAAGTCATCGACCGCTTCGCCGCCGTCCTCGACCCGGCCCACATGCTCAACGTCCTCGCCATGCCCTTCGAACTCCTCGTCTTCGCCCTCCCCGTCTCCCTCGTCGCAGGCCTCGCGCTGCTCCCCTCCATCCGCCAGCGATTCACCACCAACCGACGCCACCGCCTCGCCACCCTCCTCATCGCCATCGGGCTCAGCGGGGTCACCTCGGTCCTCTTCCTCCTCGAGAACCCCCGCTACGGCTACATCCTCCTCCCGCCACTCTGCCTCCCCGCCGCTGCCATCCTGAGCCACTGGCTGTCAGGCCGCCTCCCCGCCTGGGTCCATCTCCACGCCTCCCGAACCGCCGTCATCCTCGCTCTCCTCGCCTTCGCAGGCGCCGCCGCCGTCATCTGGCAGCTCGATGCCATCGCCCGCTCCGCCGCCATCTTCGTCCTCGCCCTCACCCTACCCATCCTCCTCTTCGCGCTCGTCCGCGCTCGCCAAATCCAACCCGCGGGCTGGCTCATCGTCGCCACCGCCACCCTCGCCGCCAGCTCCACCGGGTACACGCTCATCCGCGCCGATAACCGCGTCACCCTCAGCTCCGTCGCCTACGCCCAAACCCTCAAACAAAACGACAACCTCTCCCCGGGCACCACCGTCATCACCGGCCGCCTCTGGAACGACAAGCCCGGCCTCTTCTACTACGCCGACCTCCAGCCACGCCAGCGCCTCGACCTCGCTCTCAACCAAACCCCCTCCGACCTCTCCGATCTCTACCTTCTCTACACCCGCGAACGCACCGCCCTCGAAGCAACCTACCCCGGCCAGGTCGAACCCATCCTCACCATCGACCAGCCCCGCCTCACCGCTCACCTCGTCCGCCTCCACGCCTCCCCCGCCGACACGCCATAAACCCGCGCCATGCCCCCGCTCCCGCCCGACCTCGAAGCCGCTTTCCGAAACACCACCTACACCGCCGACATCCCGTCCCGCGAACTCAAACTCCGCATCGACACCCCCTCGCCACCCCTCGCCCAACTCCTCCATCAGCACCACACCCGGACCGCCGCCTACCTCACCGCCGTCAACCCCCACGCCCAGTCGCTCACCGATGAGGCCAACCACCAACGCCTCCAGGAACTCGACACCCTCCTCCGCCACCACAACCTCACCGCCTACCCCGGACGCGCCCTGGCCGATAGCAACGACTGGCCGCCAGAACCCTCCCGCCTCATCCTCGCCATCGACCTCCAGCAAGCCACCGCCATCGCCAACCGCTTCGACCAGCGCGCCTTCCTCTGTATCGATCTCAACCGGTCCGATCCCCCCGCCCCACAACTCATCACCCTCTAACCCGCCTCGCCGTTGTACCGATTCATCGCCGTCGTCACCCCCTCCGCCAGCCACACCTCCGCCGCATCTGCCGCTCGATCCAGGGCAGGCAGAAACCGCTCCAACTGCTCCGGACTGAACCGCCCCAGCACATAATCCGACTGCGGGACCCGCCCACGATCATCAATCCCCACCCGCAAACGCGCATACCCCTTGGTCCCCAGCTTCTGCTCGATGTCCTTCAGACCGTTGTGCCCGCCGGCCCCACCCTCAGGCCGCACCCGGATCGCCCCACACGGCAGCGCCAGGTCATCCACCACCACCAGCACGTCCGCCGGTTCCAGCTTGTAGAAATTCATCACCTCCATCACCGACCGCCCCGACAGGTTCATGTAACCCATCGGCTTCAGCAGACCCACCTTCGACGACCCCATCCGCCCATCCACAAACATGCCACCAAACCGCATCTTCCCGCCCATCAGCCCGTGACGCTCGGCCAGCTTGTCCACCACCATGAACCCGGCGTTGTGCCGCGTCTTCGCATACTCAGGCCCCGGATTACCAAGCCCCACAATCACTCGCACAACATCACTCCCAAAACAAAAAATCACGCCGATGGCACCATAAGCCATCGGCGTGATCCATCACAAACAATCACCCGTTCCCTCACCCAGCGAGCCGAGCCGTGTCGGCCCGGACAGAAAAGATGGGCAGGGGGGCTGTGGGCTGCGGAGATTTACTCCTCCCCGCCCTCATCTTCCTTCGCCTTCGTGATCACTTCCGGTTCGGCCTCATCGCCGCCCGGCAGATCCTCCTCTTCCTCGACCGCCTTGGCGATCGAGATCGTTGCTACCGCGGTATCCCCTTCCGTAATCAGCTCCACGCCATCAGGCAGCTTCGCCTCGCTGGCATAGACGGGCGTCTCCTCCGTCAGATCAGCGATCGATACCTCGATCATCTCGGGAATCGCATCCGCACGACACGCCACCGTCAACGCCTGAAGCGGCTGCTCCAAAACCGCACCCGCCGCCTCAAGCGACTTCGGCGACCCCACAAACTTGATCTCCACATCCACCTCCACACGCTCGCTCCGATCCACCCGCGTCAGATCCGCGTGAATCAGATAACGGCTCAGGTGATCCCACTGGAGATCCTTGATGAGCGCCGCCTGCGTCTTACCGTCGTAGCTCACCTCGATCAGGTGCGCGTGATCCTTCACCGCATCCAGCAACAACGCGCCATCAATAGCCAGATGCGCCGGCGCCTCGCCATGGCCATACACCACCGCGGGAATCTTCCCCGAATCACGCAAACGCTTCGCGTACCGCGTCCCCACATGCGTGCGCAACTCGGCCTCAATCACGGGAATCTCATGCGACATAACTCGATCTCCTGCTGGCCCGAGCATCTCGCCGGGCATCTCTTGTGCTTCAAAAAACCAGTTCCAAGGTGTATTCGTTAACGCCGTGTGCCGTTCGGACCCTTCAGCAGACTCGACACCGACTGATGATGGTGAATCCGGTGGATCGTCTCACCCAGCAACTCCGCCACCGACAACTCCACCAGCTTGTCCTGAATCGGTGCACACCGCGGGCCCGACGGAATCGTGTCCGTCACGATCAGCTTGCTGATCGGCGCATCACGCATCCGCTCCATCGCCAACCCCACCAGCACCGGATGCGTACACGCGGCAATGATCGTTTTCGCCCCGCGATCCTTCACCAGCTTCGCCGCCTCGCAGATCGTCCCGGCCGTCGAGATCATGTCGTCGACCATGATCACGTTGCACCCCTCCACATCACCGATGATGTTCGCCGACACCACCTCCGTCCCCGACCGACGACGCTTATCAATAATCGCAAACCCCCCGCCCAACATCGACGCATAAACCGACGCCAGCTTCACGTTCCCCACGTCCGGGCTCACCAGACAGACCGGTTCGATCTCTTCCCGGATGCTCTCCAGGTGCTGCATGATCACAGGCGTCGCATTCAGGTGATCCACCGGAATATCGAAAAACCCCTGGATCTGTGCCGCATGCAGGTCGATTGTCAGCACCCGATCCGCACCCGCCGCCGTGATCAGGTTCGCCACCAGCTTCGCCGTGATCGGCACCCGCCCCTCGTCCTTCCGATCCTGCCGCGCATACCCAAAGTACGGAATCACCGCCGTGATCCGCTTCGCCGACGCCCGCTTCAGGCAGTCGATGTAAACCAGCAACTCCATCAGATGCGTGTTTACCGGGTTCGACGTGCTCTGCACCACAAAGCAGTCCCGCCCCCGAACGTCCTCGTCGATCTTCACGATCAACTCGCCATCCGGGAACATCTCCGTCTTGCCCTGACCCACCGGCAGCTTCAGGTACCGACAGATCCGCTCGCACAGCTCACGCGATCCCTTGCCCGCAAAAATCTTGATGTGATCACGGTCCGCCTGACTCATACGCCCGAACCTCCTGCCGCTGTTCCGCCCACACGAGCCTTCAGAATCCGGTCCACCTCCGCCAACTGCTCCAGCGTGTTGATGCTCAAGACATCCTCCGCCGGCACCGCGTCCACCACCGCCACCGTCTCACCACCCGCCTTGAGCAGCCCCGGCACGTCCGTCAGGTAATACTCGCCCTGCTTGTTGTCGTTCCGCACCCGCCCAAGACCCTCGAACAACCGGTCCGACCGGAACCCGTAGTAACTCGGATTCACTTCCTTGATCGCCAGCTGCGCCTCGCTCGCATCCTTCTGCTCCACAATCCCCACAAACGCCCCCTCGCCATCCCGCTCGATCCGACCATACCCCGTCGGATCCTCAATCACCGCCGTCGCCAGCGACGCCGAAGCCCCCACTTCCCGATGCACCGACAGCAACCGCTCCAGCGTCTCCGCCCTGATCAGCGGCCCATCCCCAGCCAGCACAAACACGTCCAGCGGCTCCGACGGATCAAACAACCCCGCCGCCATCTGCGTCGCATGACCCGTCCCCAGCTGCTCCGTCTGCTCCACAAAATGCACCCGCTCGAACCCCGCCAGCGACGCCTTCACCCGCTCCGCCTCATACCCCACCACCACGATCACCCGATCCACCCCCGCCCGCTGACAAGCCTCCACCACCCACTGGATCATCGGCCGCCCAGCGACCTCATGCAGCACCTTCGGCAGATCAGACCCCATCCGCGTCCCCTTCCCCGCCGCCAGGAGAATCGCATCCACCGCTCGCTTGTCACCGCTCGCCTCGGCCATCTCAGATCCGCTCCCGAGTCATGCCGGAAACGAGCCTGCCGAAAACTGGCCCACAGGGACTTGAACCCCGACTCTCAGTACCAAAAACTGGTGTGCTGCCAATTACACCATGGGCCATCGCGGGGCTCCTGTCGAGCCCCCATTCGGCAGACCTAAGCGATCCGAGGACCGCAAGATCAGACACAGAGGCCCGGAGTCTTCCCTCAGCTCAGCCGCCAGCGGTCCGGTCCGCCAAGCAGCCCCTGGGTGCGCCTCACGAGACAACCTCGCCAAACGTCACACCCGGCTTCAGGACTCACAAGCATACCCGCCCCCCACCCCGGCTTCAATCACCCCTCCAGGCCGCAACCGATACCCTCCCCACATGCACCTCGACCACCTCCGCCAGCTCTGGCGACCCGCCATCTCCTCCGGCTACGCCCGCGAACAAGACTGGACCACCTGGGCCGACCAAATGATCCTCAAACACGATGAACCCCCCATCTGGATCATCGAACTCGCCAATGCCAAGGACAGAGGGGTTCATAAAGTCATGGGCACGATTGAGTTTTCCAGCTATGCGTTCGATCACGAGTCTATTGACGAGAGCAAACTAGAAGCGCTCCTGGGTTACTTCTGGTTGACCTTCACTGCTGAACGGTGCAGCTTCGAAGATTGCATCCATCGATCACATGCTCTCGTTGACAGAATTTCGCAGAGGTTAAATAAAGCGAGCTACTGGGATCGATACGAGAGCCCGGTGACCGCACTCTGGATTTACATCACAGAGCCCGAAAACTACCCGCCACCTCGATTATCCGACTGCCAAAACCTCTACCACCCATGGCACACCCTCGCCCAGACCCAATGGAACGAACTCCAAGTCGCCGCCAGCTAATCCCCTCGGGTGGCTGTGGGCACGTCGCTCACCCACAGAACCAGTAAGCATGAATACCATCAGCCTTCGGAGCCCACATGACCCGAGTCCTGATCATCGAAGGCAGAGACATCCAGGTCTTCTCAACCCTCGAGAAGCTCTGCGAATACCTCGAACCTTGGTACATCGAGGAGGAAGAGCACTACGTCTTCGATCTGGACGGCAACGAGTACCACCTTAAAGTCCATCGCGACCGAGTCTGCTTGGATAAGGGCCCACGACCTCCGAAGAATCACGAGAGAGTTCTCGAGTATCTCGAATCCCACTTCGAGCGAGAGATCGATGGACACATCCCAGACTGGCTCGAGGAGCACAAGAAAACCCTCCCAACGCTCGACTACTTCAGGAAACTCATCAGAGAGTTCCGAGCCGAACCCAACGCCAGCTAACCCTTCCCCCCACCCACCAACCGCTCCCGCACCATCGTCGCCCGCGCAATCTTCCGCTCCGCCGCGTCCATCGGCTGACCCACCAGCCGCTGCAGATGCGCCGGCTGCGTCAACAACAACAACTCATTCAGCGTCCGCAGATCCACCGACTGAATACGCCCCAGATTCACGCCCAACCGCAGGTGCGATAGCAACGAAAGCACCTCCTCGGTCCCCAGCACCCGGGCATGCGTCAGCACCGCCCACGCCCGATGAATCTTGTCGTCCAGCTGCGCCGGCCGCTGCTTGAGCAGCGCCTGCCGCGCCTGCTGCTCATAAGCAATCACCTGCGGGACAATCGTGTGCTCAAAGTCCGACACGATTTCCTGCTCCGTCTTGCCTAGTGTCGACTGATTCGACACCTGATACAGATCCCCCAACGCCTCCGACCCCTCGCCGAACAACCCCCGCACCGCCAGATGCGTGTCCCGCGCCGCCCGCCGCACCTTCTCGATCTCACCCGTCAGCTTCAGCGCCGGCAGATGCAGCATCACCGATACCCGCAGCCCCGTCCCCACATTCGTCGGACACGCCGTCAGGTACCCAAACCGATTCGCATATGCAAAATCCAGCGACCCCTCCAACGCATTGTCCAGCCGCTCAATATGCGCAAACGCTTCACTCAGCTGCATCCCCGACCGCAGCACCTGCAGCCGGATGTGATCCTCCTCGTTGATCATCACCGCAAACGTCTCGTCCGGCGCGATCACCACGCCACGCGGGTAAGCCTTCTTCTCCGAAGCCAGCTCCCGACTCACCAGATGCCGCTCCACCAGCAACTGCCGGTCAAGCGACGGACTCGAAAGCATGTCCACCCAAATCACGTTGTCCGCGAACTGCCGCGCCGAGATCTCATCCTTCACCAGATGAAGCACCTCGTGCTGCTGACGACGATTCGACCGATGCACAAACGGAAAACCCGCCAGATTCCTCGCATACCGAATCCGACTAGAAATCACGACCTCCCCGTGAGGCCCCGTGCCCCGCAACCACTCACCCGCATGATCCGGGATCTGACTCAGACTCATAACGCCAATCCCTTACCTGCTGTAACTGCTTAAACCTCGTGCTCAAGCTGCTTGATGTCATCCCGGATCCGAGCCGCCAGCTCGTAATCCTCCGTCGCCACCGCGTCATCCAGCCGCTGACGCATCCGCATCAGCTGCATCTGACGATGATCCGACGCCCCCGCCCGACGCGGGACCTTCCCGATGTGATGCGTCCCCCCCTCATGCGCCCGCTCCAGAAGCGGCGATAGCTGATGCTCAAAATCCGTGTAGCACTGCGGGCACCCGAGCAGATGCTTCTCCCGGAACTGGGCAAACGTCATCCCGCACCCGTTGCACCGCACCTCATCCGTCCCCCCGTCCTCACCCTCCGCCTGCAGCTTCACAAAGCTCGTCAGCAGATCATTGATAGGCGTCCCCACCGGCTTTGCCAGCAACCCCTCCTCCGCCGCATGCAGATCACAAAGGTGCTTCTCCACCTTCTGACCCTGATTCACCTCCACCGCGTGATGCGTCGCCGGCCGGTCGCATTTGTCACACTTACGCTTCAAGACAGCCTCGCTTCAAAAACACCATTTAGCCCACATCCTAGGGCTCAAACCCAAACAACGCCACGATTTATCCATTCTTGGCAAGCTAACCCCCGGCCCCCACCTTCTGCCCGCCAAGCGTCAAAGCCACATTCCCCGAACCCGACCGAAAACCCTCCAGATCCACCGCCACATACACAAAACCAGCCGCTTTCACGGCCCTCACCACCCGCTCCCGTATCCCCTCATCCATCAGCCGCTCCAGCTGCTCAACCGGTACCTCCAGCCGCGCCACCTGCCCATGATGCCGCACCCGAAACCCCTCAAACCCCAGATCCGCCAACGCGTCTTCCGCCGCCTCCACCTCCCGCAGCCGCTCCACCGTCACCTCCGTCCCATACGGAATCCGCGACGCCAGACACGCCGCCGCCGGCTTGTCCGCATTCGGCAGCCCCAGATGACGAGCCACCGCCCGCACCCCCGCCTTGTCCAGGCCCGCTTCCACCAGAGGCAACACCACCTCCGCTTCCACCGCCGCCTTCAAACCCGGCCGATGATCCCCCAGATCATTCATATTCGTCCCATTCGCAATCCGCTCGAACCCCCGTTCCTTCGCCAGTGCCTGCAACTCCTCATACAGATTCGTCTTGCAATAGAAACACCGATCCCCCGCATTTGCCCGATACCCCGCATCCTCCTGCTCCTTCGGAGCCACCGTCACCAGTTCCAGATCCAGTCCCTCGGCCAACGCCACCGCCGCTCGCAACTCCCGCCGAGGCAGCGACAACGAATCCCCGATCACGGCCACACACGCCTCCCGCCCCAACACCCGACGACCCACCGCCGCCACCACCGTCGAATCAATCCCACCCGAATAAGCCACCAGCAACCGGACATACCCCCGCACCACCCCTTCCAGCGACGCCAGCAAACCAGCCGCATCCACGCCCGCCTCTCGCCCGGCCTGTACCGATGAAACCTCTGCCATGCCCCCATCCTAGCCCTGACTGGTACGCCCGAACACCATCGCTTACAATCCCGCGACTCGGCACCACCACAACGTGCCTAAGCACCCGTAGCTCAATTGGATAGAGCAGCGGTCTACGGAACCGCAGGTTAAAGGTTCGAATCCTTTCGGGTGCATTCCCTCCCCAGCTTCACGCAGCCAGAGTCAATCCACGTAAGCCGCCGCCAGCCGCTCCGCAATCCCGGGCCAGGTGTAGTTCTGCCGCACCAACGCCTTCCCCGCCACGCCCATCGCCCGCGCCCGCTCAGCATCACCCAACACCTCCAGCAACGCCGCCCCGATCGCATCCTTATCCAAAGCCGTCACCAGCCCCGCACCCGCCTCCGCCACCGCGTCAAAGTGACAACCCTCCGTGATCACCGCCGGACTCCCCAGCGCCAACGCCTCCGTGATCGCGATCGAAAACCCCTCCTGACGCGACGGTAGACAGAAGCACGCCGCATCCACAAACGCAGCCAGCTTCGCCTCCCCATACACCGGCCCGGGCATCAACACCCGCTCCGTCAAGCCATACCTGGCGATCTGCTCCCGAAACGGACCCGCCGCCTCATCCTCCGGCCCCGCCACCACCAGACGCACATCCGGCCGCTCGCGATGCACCACCGCGAACGCATCCGCCAGCACATCCAGCCCCTTCTTGTAATGCAGCCGACTCAGAAACAGCACAAACGGATCATCCCCCAACCCGGGATGCAGCCGCCGAAACGTCCCCGCTGCCGGCAAAGGCTCCAGCTCCTCCACAAAAATCCCATTCGGCACCAGCCGCACATCCGAGGTCAAACCCAACGGCTCAAACAGCCGCCTCTCTTCCTCATTCATCGCCTGGATGAACCACGCCCCATTCAGCATCTTCCGATACCCCATCGCCAGCGCCAGCCGCTTTTTCGCCCGCTTCTGTGACAAACTCCACGGGTCCAGCATCCCGTGCACCGTGATCACATAACGCACCCCCGCCCGATCCGCCGCCACCGCCGCCGCCCGCAGAATCGGATCCCACACCCCATGCAGATGCACCGCGTCCGCCCCCGTGATCACACCCTCCAACCGCCCGGCCAGCTTGCCCGGCATCAACCCCTCGAGTGCCCCCACCGGCTCGAACCGCTCGATCGTCACCAATTCACGATGCGGCAACCCCGCAAGCAAAGGCTCCTCCGCCGCCACACCACCAGGCGGCGCGTGACACGCCATCACCACCTCATGCCCCAACCCCGCCTGCGCCGCCGCCACCCGCGTCGCCACCATCGGCACCCCGCCCCACGCCGGGTCCAGATTCTGAATCACATGCACAATCCGCAAGACAGCACTCCCTGCAAGACCCCACCCACCCTATATCGACCGATATCACCCAACCCCGCAGCACAAACAAGCCCCAAACTCACCCCTCAGACCTCTCTCGCCAGCAGCTCCGCCTCCTCCACCGAGCCCACCAGCCGCATCAGCCCCGTCAGCTTAGAACGCTCCAGCACCTCCGCCACTTCCGGCTGAGCCCCCGCAATGAAAAAACGGCTTGCCCGATTTCTTCGTCGCCGTCGCCGCCGAAACCAGCATCCCGATACCCAGCGACGCCATGAAATCCACACCCGACAGGTCCACCACCGTCGCCCGATGACGAGCACCGATCGTCACATTGAACCGCGTCTCCACCTCGTTCACCCCCGAAATATCAAGCGTGCCCTCAAGCACAATCACCGTCAGATCATCCCCGTGATCCAGAATCGTCATCTCCACGCTAGAGCCTTCCCTTCTGCCACGATCGCCATCAATGAGACAGCGATGGTGAGACCCCCGAAGGCTACCCGAAGTCACACCCCCACGACAAAATCGCTGCCATCAATCGCAGATCCGAGCCTTCTGCCACCGGACCTCTTCATCCCAAGGCGACATCGCCATCGAATGCTTCTCCCAGTAGTAACACAGGTCCTTCCGCTCCCAGCCCGCATAAATCTCTTCCCAGGTCAGCGCCTGGCGATGCGGCAGAAGCGACGCCTGCTCGATCTCATCCTCCACCGACTGATAACGAAAATCACACGACAACCGAATCCGATCCCCAAGCTGATTCGGTAGCCCCTTGTGCACCGTCGTGCTCGGGAACGTCAGCACATCCCCCACCGCAAAGTCATCCTCGATCCACCGATCCTCCCCCGGACACAGCACCGTCTCCAACCCGCCAGCCCCGCCTGCTTCCGACACCGCCAGCACCCCCTTCTTGTGCGACCGCTCCAGCACCGACAACCCCCCAAGCTCACGCGGGCAATCACCCAACGGGAACCACGCCGTCCACGTCGCCACCGCCCCCTGAATGTGAATGAAGTCCTGATGCGCAGGCGTCGCATGCGCCGCCGGCCCCGGCAGCAGCACCCGCGCGATGTTCCGAGGATGCGGCAACACCGCCGTCCCAAACAACGCCTCAAAAATCCGCAGCAACGCCGGATGATGAGCCATCCGATGGAACGACTCCATCCGCTGGATATCCAGAAACACCCCCTCCGTACAACCCGCATACGGTTCCTCCGCCGCCACCTTCTCGATGTCCGCCCGGCCCTCCATCAACTCGGCGTCCCCCCGAAGCAGCCCATGCCGATCGATTACTTCCAGCATCTCCCGACGCAGATCGAGCAACGGCTCCGCTGGCAACGCCCCCCTGAAAAACAGATACCCATCCGCCTCCCCCCGAGCCCGAAGCCGCTCGGGATCATCCAGCAGCCCCATCGAATCCACGTAGCCCACGCTCGCATCCGGTCCCTGATTGGCGTAATTAGTCATGCCTAAAGCCTAGCTCAAGTAGGCCATCACACAAAGCCAAATAGTCCGCCTTTTTCCAGAAACATCCGACCTCAGGAAGCCATGAAGCCGACCTCTTTTCAACCCTAACTCCGAAAATGGTTAAATCAACCCCCATGAGCAAGCAGAAAAAAGCCATCGCCGCCATCTGGAACGAAAACGATCAAACCCGAACCATCCTCTGGCTCGACGACAAACAGAACCCCTCTCAAACCCAGGAACCCTTCGACCCCCAAATGCTCGCCATCGCCAAAGCCAAACTCGATCAGGAACTCATCACCGTGTCCCAAGGCGTCCACCGCCTGCCCATCCAGCACGTCCATGTCACCCCCAACGCCGACCGACTCGGCATCCTCGGCATCGTCCAGGGCCCAGACAAGGGCTCCATCCGATTCAAGGTCACCAAAATCGCACCAGAAGACATCAGCGAAATGAGCCATCTCTTCGCCAAAGAGCACGGCTGCAACGTCTACGCCTTCGACATCGAAGACGACTCAGCCAACATCGAAATGTGCTGACGCTTCATCCAGCCCGAGGACAAAACCGCCTACCCCAGAAAACTCTTCAACATCCAGATCGTCTTCTCATGGATCTGGATCCTCGCGATCATCATGTCCTCGGTCTCTTTGTCGTCCGCCGCCGCCGCCGCCTCACGAGCCTTCGCCGCCAGCGACACCACCTGCTCATTGCACGCCGCCAGGTGCTTCACCATCTCATCCGCACTTGCATCCTCATGAAGCTCAGGCATCCCCGCCATCTTCCCAAGCGAACCCAACCCGCCCGGCGCCAAAGCCCCTAGCGACCTCACCCGCTCGGCAATCTCGTCGATCCCCGCAAACAACTCCGTGTACTGCACCTCAAACGCCTGGTGCAACGCAAAAAACCCCGGCCCCCGCACGTTCCAGTGACAAAGATGCGTCTGCGCCAGCAGCGCATAGCTCCCCGCCACCACCCCACGCAAAGCCTCGATGACACCCGTTCCGGTTGCTGTTGTGTTCATACCAACACCATAGCCTCGCAGCGACAAACCTCCACCCCCACAACATGCCCAGATCGAGTCATCCAGCCCGAGGACTCAGGCGGCTTCGGCACGCTCCTGACCAGCAACCCACGAGGCGAACGTCTCGGCAGGCAGCGGCTTGGAGAAGTAATAGCCCTGCCCGTACATGCAGCCCAAATCCTGCAACAAAGCCAGATGCTCAGCCGTCTCAATCCCCTCGCCAACCGTCCGCAGCGACAAATGTCCAGCAAGGGTCACAATCGACGTCGTGATCGCGATCAGATCCCGACTCCGCTCCGCCGAGCGAATGAAAGACTGGTCGATCTTGAGCTCGTCAATCGGTAGCTGGTGCAGCCCGCTAAGAGACGAATGTCCCGTCCCAAAATCATCCATCATCACAGTGAAGCCGAGACCCTGAAGCTCCTTTAGAATCTCCGCCACCCCGGCTCGGTTATCCACAACCGTCGTCTCCGTGACTTCCAGCTTCAGCTCACCCGGCGCGATCCCCCACTCGCGGATGCACGCACTCAGCCGCTCCACAAACCCAGGCGACAACAGCTGCACCTTTGACAGGTTGATGCTCACCGCAAAACCCTCTGGAAGTACACCCGACTGCTTCCACGCCACCAGCTGACGGCAGGCCTCCGTGTAGATCCACGTGCCCAGTTCCTCCATCTGGTTCGACTCTTCGGCGATCGGTATGAACTCTCCCGGCGAGACCACCCCCCGCTCCGGGTGCGTCCACCGAATCAACGCCTCCGCACTCACGACACGACCCGTCTGCAGATCAACAATCGGCTGGTAATAAAGCCGCAACTGATCCTTGGCAACCGCCTCCCGCAAATCCTGTTCCAGGGCATAGCGATCCAGAGAGGTGCGATACATCCCCTCATCGAATTCAACCACACAACCCCTCCCGCCCGCCTTCGCCTGATACATCGCCGCATCGGCATCACGCAGCATCTCCAGGGCACCACTGCTGCCTCGCTCAGTCGTAACCAGTCCGATGCTGGCCGTTGACACCAGCCGGTGACCCCCCACATGGTGAGGCTCGGCACAGAGCTTGAGGAGTTTGTCGGCCAGCGGTCTGGCAGATGCTGGCGTGTCAAGACCCTCCAGCAGTATCACAAACTCATCGCCGCCAAGACGAGCCTGGATATCGATCTCACGCGTATTCGATCTCAGACGCTCAGCGATCGATCGCAGCAAGCCATCACCAACCTCATGACCAAGGGTGTCGTTGACCACCTTGAAGCGATCAAAATCCAGAAACAACACCGCGCAATGCTTGCCCGTACGCTGGCGACGACTCAACGCATGTTCCAGACACTCAATGAACCGGCTCCGGCTCGCCAGACCCGTCAACTGGTCCTGCTGAACAAGGCTACGCATCCGATCTTCAGTCTTTTTCAAACGGGTGATGTCCGCAACGGACCCCGAGACCCGCAAAGCCTCGCCATGAGCACCTCGCCGTGCCGCCGCCCTGAGAAGCACCCACAGCACATCACCCTCATCCGTCATCAGACCGAACTCAAGCTCGATCGATGATCCACCCCCACTGACAAACGCGTTGATGGCCTCTTCCACACGCCGAACGTCAGTCGACGCCACACGCTGAAGCAGCGTCCCGATAGTCGTACCCAGGTCAGCCTCAGAACAACCGAGCAGCGCAGTCCAACGCGGCGCGAAGTAAATACTCTCCCCGGCTACGTCCCAGTCAAAAATCGCATCCCGTGAACCGGCGAGAGCAAGCTCAAACCGCTCATGGGCAGCTGTCAGCGTCTCGGCCAGGTGCTGCGCCCTGTCAGCCATGGCCACCAGCTCGGTCACGTCAGATTCCACGGCGATAAAACCGCTCAGTGCACCCGCCCGATCGAACTCCGGCAGAAACTCGATGTCAAGCCAGTAATCCTCCCCCGCCTTGGATCGATTCAGCACACGACCCCGAAAGGGCTCGCCTGCATCAATCGCCCGACGCATCGCCTCTATCGTTGATGGATCGGTGTTCTCACATTGAAGCACTTCGCCAGGCTTGCGCCCGACAACTTCATCAAGCCGATAGCCCGTCACCCGCGTGAAGCCATCATTCACCCACACGATCCTCACCTCCGCATCGGTACGGATCATCATGTTGGTCGACCTACGAGCGAATTCCGCAAGCTGACTGGCTTCGTGCTCGGCTTCCTCCAAACGATGGATCACTTGCGAAGTCTCTGCCGCCGTCCGCTGCAGAAGCTTGGAAGCCGGATAAACCAGGAACCGCACGAGCGCGAAAAGCAGCAGCAGCTTGATAATCCCAATCACCAGATACACGCACCCGATCCACCAGGTCCGCGCCCTGCTCTCCTCCTCGTACAGACCGACGATCTCATCCATCACCGGCAGAAAACGCTCCGCCGCAGCATGTATCTCATGGACAAGCTTCTCGATGTCACGTGCGTCATTTGCTGTCTCTGCACCCGTGGAAGCTCGTAGGGCACGCGTCAGTTTCTTGACACCCTCGACCATCGCAGCACGGTCCTGCTCAAGAGACTCGTACAGCGAATTGACAGCCTCTGAGTTCCTGCCGCCCAGGCCCCTGCCAATGGCCCGTTCACCAAGCGCCGCCAGACTCGAATCCATTTCCGCAGCCACAGACGCCAACGCCCTGGAAGACGCAAGAAACCCAGTCCTGTCGCCAGCCACCCGACTGTCAACCACCTCGGAAACCTTGTAGGCAAGCCGCTGACTGAGCATCCGCTGCTTACCAGCCGTGTTGATCAGCCTGGCATCAGTCTCACCCACGGACAGCAGGCCGTACAGCGCGGTCTGCGAAACCACCGCCATGATCGCGATGACAACCATCGCCACCATCCCGAACGTGACAACCCGGCCTCCTACACGTTCAAGCTCGGCCACGGTCTGTTTCACACGCTCATGAGTCTCTTCGGCCACGGAATGCTCACTTCTCATTAGGGGAAGGTTCGAGATCCACCGGGACCATCGACAGCGACAATCTCAAACATCACATGTCAGAAACCCTTAGAACGTGCAAAACAGCCTCGGCACGTGCGAAACACCCAGATCCCCCCGCTTTGACACCCCGCGATGCCATCACTCCCACCAAACGGGCTAGCCTAACAATAGGTAAGAGCCCGCCACGATCCGCCAGCCGTCTCCTGAAACCGCAGCCAACCGTGGTTCCCTGCGTGCATCTAACAAGTCAACACACGCCTTCGCGTGCCAATCAGACCCCACTTATCCCAGCCGCTTGAACCCCCATCAGCACCAGCAGATACCAGGCAACCAACCATCGACTCGCGCTGACCCCCGCCCAACTAAAAAAAACAGCAGCCACCCAACCGGGCAGCTGCTGCGGAAGAAACGTCACTCACCGCCTACGTCAGGCCCTACGACGCAGAGCCACGAGACCCAGCCCCACAAGCCCCGCCAAAGCCGCCGTCGGCGTCGGCACGGGCTCAAAGTCATACGAAGCCGAGTACCCGTCATGACGGATGCTCACATTATCAACGTAACCCAGCTGACCCTGATTGAAAGAACCCACACCAAAGCCAACCTCAAACAGCGTCGAGGACGAAAAATCCAGTGAGTTACTGTTGAACGCACTCAACCACTCATTCAACGTCCGAAGCGGCGGGCCACCCGCGGTGTTCGGCTGGCCGAAACCACCCGTCCACCAGAACAGCCCGGAGTCCCCGTCAATCGAAACGCTCGTCCACGTGTCCGTCGGCACAGCTACGCTGGAACCCTCATTCCCGGGCTGATTCCAGGTCGGTTCATAAATCAACTGCCCGTAGCCATCACCCGCCGAAGACGGATCGAGCGGACCGCCATTAAAGAAGGCCAGCTTCAGCGAAGGCGCCGCGAACGCATTGCCCCCCGCAACAAAAGCCTTGTGATAGTCAAAGGAAATCTGCAGTGTCGAGAAGACGTCGCCCGGCGCACCATAATCATCCTGAACCACCGCGTTCGCACGGTCGTTGTTGTCGAAGGTCGTCGTGAACTGCAGAGCACCCACGGGCAGTGGCTGATTGCCCTCAAGATCGCCGCCGGTACCAGTCAGATCCACAGTGCCCACCGTCCCGCTGCCCGTGTTGAAACCATTGGCCCAGACACCCGCCGTCGTCGGGCTCGCATCCAGCGTGCGCACCACCGTCGTAGCCATGGCCCCCGAAGCAGTCGCCAGCGACACCAGAACCGAAGTAGCTAAAAGCTTCATGTCTCTACTCTCCTGAAAGTTCAATCAGATAACCGCCCAAACGCACGAACCCACCCGCCAACAGATCACCATAGCCGTATCTCATATCCCGAAACAAGGAAATACCCAGACATACGGGTAAACCCAAGCCGACCACGATTCGGCACGCCCGGACCGCTGAGATCCACCAGTCCGCTCTTCCGTCCATCCAGCCAAGCCTCGTACGAGTCAGCGACCAATCTATCCAGCTTGCCCTGCTAATGGAGCCGCAGTCAAGGCCCTGGCGAGAACGCACCGTCACTCTAGTTCTTGGTGACCCGGTCACACCCCGCTAGGATGCACACCCCCAAAAGAACCCGGAGATCCACGAGAAAGCAGGCATTATCTCTTGTGCAGAACCAGGACGGGTCACCGACAACGGCATGACACGCCACCATCTGCCGGATAACCAAATTTGCTCCCTAGAACCAATCCGAGAAGAGAACCAGTGAACGCACTCCGAAGAATGAAGAAGGAACTGGTTCGCATGGCAGCAGAGACCAGGGTGAGGCTCCATGGCGTCCCCAAAGCCTCTGGCGACGGCCTGACAAGAGAAGCACTCAGGCAGCTGGTCGACAAGGACAACCCTGTCATCTTGGAAATCGGCTGCAACGACGGCTCACACACCCGCTGGTTCCTGGAAGAGTTTAAGAACCCGGTCATCCACTGCTTCGAACCGGACCCCCGAGCCATCAAACGCTTCAAAGAAAACCTGGGCGAGAACGAATACGTAACGCTCCACGAGATCGCACTGTCCGCAAGCAACGGAACCATCCAGTTCCACCAAAGCGACGGCGTACCAGACAAGCACCGAGAACTCGCCGAAGGCTGGGACCTGTCAGGCTCCATACTCGAGCCCCACAAACACAAAGAGATCGTTCCCTGGTGTAAATTCGAGTCTGTCATCGATATCGAATCCCGAACCCTCGACACCTTCATGGCCACCGTCAATCTCGACACCATCGACCTGGTATGGATGGATGTCCAGGGAGCCGAATACCAGGTGCTCGCCGGAGCAACAAACACACTCAGGAAGATCCGATACATCTACACCGAGTACAACAACGCAGAACTCTACAAAGGTCAGAAAGACCTGCTCTGGCTCGTGAAGTTCCTCAGAGACTTCACCATCAAACAGCGATTCAAAGACGACGTCCTCTTCGCCAACAACGCACTGAAACCAACCTAACTGCCATACCGTGAGCCCGCGGGGCTCAGCCGCTGTCAGCCAACGCTGATAAGCCTCCCAGCCTGAGTAGTCCAAGAAAATACCCGCGGTTGCTGGAGTACTCACAAACGATTGACCCCAATACGCCCGGCAGGATTCGAACCTGCGACCTGCGGATTAGAAGTCCGCTGCTCTATCCAGCTGAGCTACGAGCGCTACGTCCACCAGTGTAGCCCAGCAGCCCCATCAGCATCAGCCCGCCCAGCCCCGGCGACGGCACCGCCAACCCGTTCACACGATCGAAACCGAACGACGTCGCTAACACCGATAGATCAGCCAGGTCCACCGTCCGGCTGCCATTGAAGTCCCCATCCGCCCACACCCCCGAACCGCCAAAACGCTCCGCCAGAATCGATAGATCAATCAGATCCACCGCCCCATCACGATTCGCATCACCCATCCGCGTCCCCCACACCTGCTCCACCAGCCAGACCAGATCATCCCCATCAATCAGCCCCGACCCGTCCAGATCGAATGCCGCATTTACCGTCCCGAACCGACCCGCCAACGCATCAATATCCGACTGACCCACCACCCAGTCACCATCGAAATCCGCCGCCATCGGCCGCCGATCCGCCAGCAACTCCACCTGCGCAATCTCCAGACCCAACGGCAACTCATAGTCCCCAGCCAGGTAGTAATCTGACGACAACTCCCACCACGCCGAACCCTCACGCACCACCAGCCGGTACTGACCCTCCGTCTCGACCGTGAACGTCCACACGTCAGGCAGGGGGGTCGTCAGCCCCGCCACAATCGGAGCCGGCCGCCGACCCGCCGTCAACTTGGGCGACTCCGCCAACTCCGGGTTCTGCGCATAAAACGCCCCCAACTCGTCCGCCACCTCCAGCACGCCCCGCGAATACCACAGCACATGCCCCGCACTCCCCGCATCCCGCGCATCCTGAATCATCGCCAGCAGATCCGACGTCGCCGTCGCACCCGAACTCACATCCCGAGCAATCCCCACCACCAGGTCCTCAAGCCGACCATCCGCCGTCCGATCCGCACCCGCCATGATGTTCACCTGCGTCGGCAACGTCGAGCGATACGACGACAACGAATTCCGATACACCTGCGGGACAATCTCATCGAACAACCCCGCATCCGCCCAGTTCTCCCAGTTCGCGTTGTACTGCGTGAAACTGAACGTCATGATCGACGGACTCACCGACACAATCAGGTCCGGCCGCGCCGTCTTCACCGCCGTGTACCACTCCGTCGCAAACGCAAACACCTTCGCCGCCCGCCACTGACGAAAATGGCTGTCGTTCACGTTCGACGGCAGGCTTCGCCCCGTCTCTGCTTGATACAACGCCGCCGTCGTCGCGTCCCACCCAAACTCCCGCGGCCACGCCAGCCGATCGTCCAGCTGCACCCCATCCAGATCGTTCTGCTCGATCGCCTCCAACGTGATGTCGATCAGCAACTGCCGAACCTCTGGCACCGCCGGGTTCATCCACGCAAACCCGTTCGAGCTGTTCCCGTAATTCCCAAACCGATCCTCAAGCAGGTACCCGTTCGACATCGCCCACTGCGACAACGGGTTCACAGGCGTCCCGAACGCCCCCACGAACTCCGACGAAAACCCATACTCAAACCAGGCCACATGCGCCATCTGATGACGATGCGCCTGGATCGTCGTCTCCTCCAGCAGATTCCGATTCCCCCCCAGCTGCGGCCGCCGATCCACCCCGATCAACGCCTCCATCGTCGCCGAAGGAAACTGCGTGTAACCGTTCTTCCACGACTCCACATACACCGTGTTCAGTTTCGCCGTGTTCCGCAACGTCCCAAACACCGAAGCCGTGTTCGCCCCTGAAGCAATGTGATCCGGCCCCGTCGTCGTCAGCCACGTTCCGCGCACCTCAGCCCGCACTAGCGACCCAAGCCCCAGAACCACACACACCATGAACAACAAACGGAGGTTCGACATAAAAGACCTCTCAGCACGCTTCAACACGAAAAAACACAACCAGACCCGCCCCAACAACCCCCAAAGTAAACCACCCATTCCCACCCACGCCATTCTTTTAGAAGACCGACGAATGACGCAGGTTCATCCCCGCCTAGCCACCCCAGCCCGCCTACCTTTCCACAGACACAGACACACCCAAGGAACAACATACATGTACAAAGCCTTTCTCACCGCCGCCCTCGCCCTCACCCTGCTCGCGGGCTGCCAGTCCCTCCACAAGTCATCCCAAGTCGACACCGTGATGACCGAAGACCGCCAGGACGACCTCATCCCCGCACAGGCCTACCAGCAACTCAAAGCCGGCAACGCCCGCTTCGTCGCCGGCCAGTCCACCGCCTTCGACTATCTCGCCCAAGCCGAAGCCACCGCCGACGGCCAGTACCCCAAAGCCTTCGTGCTCAGCTGCATCGACTCCAGAGCCCCCGTCGAAACCATCTTCGACCAGGGTCTCGGCGACCTCTTCGTCGCCCGTGTCGCCGGCAACATCGAAAACACCGACATCCTCGGCAGCATGGAGTTCGCCACCGCCGTCGCCGGCACACCCCTCGTCGTCGTCCTCGGACACACCGCCTGTGGCGGCGTCAAAGGCACCATCGCCGACGTCGAACTCGGCAACCTCACCAGCCTCCTCCACGAAATCAAACCCGCCCTCAACCAGGCCGACCCCACCGACGGCCCCAAAACCGCCGACAACACCGACTACGTCCACGCCGTTACCAAAGCCAACGTCAGACAAACCATGTCCGACATCGTCAGCCGCTCCGAAGTCGTCCGCGACCTCATCAACGACGGCGACCTCATGATCGTCGGCGGCGTCTACGACATCGCCAACGGCGAAATCCTCTGGCTCAACTAACAGGGCCTGCAATCAAACCCGAAAAAACCGCGTCCTTCCAGTGACGCGGTTTTTTTATGGTCTTCGGCAGGCAGACCTCAAAACTGCTTCCGCTGCCGCGCCGAAGCAATCCCCAACTGCTTCCGATACTTCGCCACCGTCCGCCGAGCGATATCAATCCCCTGGCCCTTCAACGCCTCCGCCAACGCATCATCCGACAGCGGCTTCGCCTTGTCCTCCCCATCCACCACCTCCTTGAGCTTCGCCTGCACCGCCGTCCAGCTCATCGCCTCCCCCTCCTCCGTCTCCGTCCCACCCGAGAAGAACATCCGTAACGGAAAAATCCCCCGAGGCGTCTGCAGGTATTTCTCCGACACCGCACGACTCACCGTCGCCACGTGAATCCCCAACTGATCCGCCACCAGCGTCATCGGCAGCGGCTTCAACCCCGCCTCTCCCTGCTCAAAGAAGTCCGCCTGCGCCAACACCACCACATTGATCACCCGCAGCAACGTGTTCTGCCGCTGCTGAATCGCATCCAGCAACCACGACGCCTCACGCAGATTGTTCCCCACAAAATCCCGCGTCCGCTTCTCAACCGACCTGTCCTTCGCCAGATCCTGATAACTCGGACTGATCTGCAGCGCCGGCAGCCGGCTGTTCGTCAGCGTCGCCGTGTACGTATCCGTTTCCTCGTCGTATTCAATCACCGCATCAGGCGTGATCGATCGCGGACCATCATCCGCCAGTTGACGACCCGGATGCGGATGAAAATGACGAAGCGCCGCCAACCCCTCCTTGATCTCATCAAGCGTCAACCCCGATTCCTTCGCGATCTTCGGCAGCCGATTCCCCTCAATATCCTCTAAGTGCTCATCCACCAGCACCTCCGCATGATCCAGCGCCGTCGCACCCCCCGGATCATCACGCTCCTGATTCACCCGAAACGCCTCGATCTGTAGCAACAAACACTCCCGCAGATCACGCGCCCCCAAACCCGCCGGATCAAGCGTCCGCTGCAACAACAACAGCGTCTTCCGCAGCAACGCCTCACTCCGCTCCTCAGGCGACTGCTCCACCAGCTCCGGCAGGGGGGTACGCAGATACCCGTCCGCATCGATATGGCTGATCAGATACTCACCCGCCGAAAACACCTCCGGATCCGCCTCCACCAATCGCCACTGATCCATCAACTGCTCATACAACGACAAGCCACGCGACGCCGTGTTCGCCATCGCGTCCATCTTCGCGTCCCGCTCCCCCGTGTTGAACGGCCGACGCGGCGCCCAGTCATCATTCCCCTGCGTATTCGCCGCCCACGACTCCGAGTACTCACTGCTCAGACTCTCCAGCCGCTCAAAATCACTCCCCGCCTCCGCCGTCGCCGAACCCTCAGCCCCCGGCTCATTCACCACCAGCTCCCGCTCGCCCTCCCGATCCTCACGCTCCCGCTCCACCCGATCCCGCTCCACATCAAACTCCGCCACCCCCGGCTCCGCCAGCTCCAGCGTCGGATTCGACGCCAGCTCCTGCTCGATCCGCTCCTCCAACGCCGCCAACGGCATCTGCAGGATCTCCATCGACTGGATCATCCGCGGTGCCAGCTTCATCCGCTGGTCAATCCGCATGTGCTGGCCGGTCGAAATCCTCATACCACCATTATCGGCCCCAAACCCCCTCCAGGTCACACAGACACCACCTTTGGCACGAGATTTGTAGCCACCGAATCCCCCAAAAACCCAAAAATCTATCTAAGTATATGCCAAAAATAGTGTTACGAGAAAAGCCGCGGGCCCTCACCCACCCATCGTCGTCCGCCCCTGAATCGCATCCGACAACACCGCCTTCGACACATTCGCAAAGTTCGACCCCGTCGGCATCCCCCGAGCCAGCCGAGTCACCCTCACCCCCAGCTTCTCAAGCCCCTCCATGAGATACAACGCCGTCCCGTCACCCTCCAGCGTCGGCGTCGTCGCCAGCACCACCTCCTGGATCTCACCAGCCTTCACCCGCTCCAGCAAAGGCGTCGCATTGATCTCACCCGCACCCACCCCATCCAACGGCGCCAACCGCCCCAGCAGCACGTGATACCTCCCTCGATACGTCCCCAGCTGCTCGATCGCCACAATGTCCGAAGGCCGCTCCACCACCATCACCACCGACCCATCCCGTCGCGGATTCGCACAGATCCCACAAGGATCCGATTCCGTCAGGTTCCCGCACACACCGCAGATCTTCAGGTCCGTCACCAACGCCCGCAACGCCGCCGCCAGCTCCTCTGTCTCCGAAGCCGGCTGCCGAATCAGGTGAAACGCCATCCGCTCCGCCGACCGCTTGCCAACCCCAGGCAGCCGCGTCAGCCGATCAATCAGTCGGGCCCAGGCAGAATCCGGTTCGTTCGATCTCATCCCCCCATGCTATTCCCTCAGAACCCGCTAGGCTGACACCATGGACCCCGACGACCACGTCTGCCTCTGCTTCCGCGTCTCCCAACGCAAAATCGTCAACTACTGCAAACGTGAAAAGCCCCCCGTCGCCTCACTCATCTCCGAGTGCCTATCGGCCGGAACCGGCTGCGGATGGTGCGTCCCCTTCCTCAAATCCCTCCACAAACAAGCCGTCCGAGGCGACGAAAACCCCGACCTTCCCTTCTCACCCGAAGAATACGCCCGCCGAAGAACCGTCTACCGCGCCACCGGCGAAAGAGACGAAACCCCGTCCGAAGAAACCGACGCCTAACCTCAGCCCTACACCGCCTCAGCCTTCACCGTTCCACCCGTCCGAAGGTTGAACTTCTCAATCAGCGTCTTCAACTCACTCGTCTTCTCCGCCACCGCAGCGATCCCCTCCGCCGTCGTTTCCGCCGCCGTGATCGACTCCGTCAGCACCGTCGAAATACTCGTGATGCTCTGGCTCACGCTGTCGCTCGCCACCCGCTGCTCACTGCTCGCCTGCGCAATACCCGCCACCAGCTCATCCACTTCCTGGTTCGCCTCCAGAATGCTCGCCAGGCTCTCATCCGCGTTCGACGCGCGACCCACGCCCTGCTGCACCAACTGCTTACCCTGATTCATCTCCGTCACCGCGAGCCCCGTGCCCTGTCGGATCGACTCGATCGACCCACCAATCTCCTCGGTGGCCTTCGTCGTCCGATCCGCGAGCTTCCGCACCTCGTCCGCCACCACCGCAAAACCCCGGCCGTGCTCACCAGCACGCGCCGCCTCAATAGCCGCATTCAGCGCCAGCAGGTTCGTCTGATCAGCGATCTCATTGATCACCGTGATGACCTCACCAATCTGCGTCCCAAGCTCACCCAGCCGCTCAACGCTCTCCGAAGAACGACCCACCGTCTCCGCAATCTGCGTCATGTCGTTGATGGTTTCCGATACCACAGCTCGACCCTTCTCCGCCTCGCTGCCCGCCTGCGAAGCCGCCTGCTGAGCCGTCGCCGACTTGTCCGCCACCTCATGCCCAGACGCACTCATCTCCTCCGCCGCCGCCGCAATCTGCGATGTCTGCGAACCCTGTTGCTTCAGATTCTCAACAACCGAATACGTCTGCGCCACAAGCTGACTGCTCGTCGTGTACGTATCCCCCGCCGCCTGCTCGATCGCTTCCACCAGATGCTCAATCTTGTCGATCAGCACGTTGAACGACTGGCTCAGTTCCCCAACCTCATCCTTAGATGTCACAGCGATCCGTTTCGTCAGATCCCCATCACCCTCGCTGATCCGGATCACCTCATTCCGGATCCGCTGAATCGGACGAATCAGCGACACCCGCGTGTACCAGAACGAAAATCCGAAGATCACCAGCCCCACACTGATCGCCGCGATGTCCATGTACTCAAGCAGATGAATCCCCGCCGTCGCTCGCTTCTGCAGCTTCACCGTCGCCTCATTCATCAGCTTCAGCAAAGCCAGATTCTCGGCCTGAAGCGCTTCCAAGGCCTCACGCTCCGCATCAGAGCCAGCCACCAACGCAGGATCGAGCAGCGCCTCAATCGCAGGCGTCAAGCCCACCCACAACGACCGACCCGCCTCCAGCTTCTCAAGCGCCCCCGCATCATCAATCGCCTCGAACAACACCGGTTGCCCCGCGATCTCCAACTCCCCACCCTCGAGCAACACGCCCAACGAACGATCAAACAAATCCGTCGTCCCGGCCAACGACGCGCGATGAGCCGACCGACGAACCTCATCCGTCTCGATCGCCAGCAGCAATGCCTCCTTGGTCATCCGCTGACTCAGCATCCGCTGACGACCCGCCACGTTGATCAACGGGGCGTTCGATTCCTGCTGATAAAGCACCACCCCATTGATCCCGAGCACCGTGACCAGCGTCAGCGTCACGAGCAGCAACGGAAACATCATCTTGTACGTATAGCTCACGGTTCATCTGCCTTTCAGGAAAAACCCCTAGAAGACATCGGACCGTTACAACCTCGTCTGAGCCACACCCCGAACGAGCATCTCAAATCAAGGCCGGGCTAGCCATCTAACCCGTCACCGCACCCACCCGGGCCCGCTCCACCGCATTCTCAAGCATCCGAAGACCTTCAGGCACCTCCGATAAAAACCCCTCTCCCATCCGCGTCCAGTACGGATGCTGGAGCGCATCCGTGAACCGCTCCGGATGAGGCATCAGCCCCAGCACCAGACCCGTTGGATCACACAAACCCGCCACCCGCCCCGCCGAACCATTCACATCCTCCGCATACCGAAGCGGGACCTGCCCGCCAGCCTCCAACGCCCCCAACAGCCCCTCATCCGATAACGCCAGCCGGCCCTCGCCATGCGCAATGGGCAGCAAAAACCGCTCCGTCAGCCCCGCCGTCCACACACACACCGACGACGGCTCAGGCTCCATCTCCACCCACCGATCCACAAACCGCCCCGACGTGTTCTCCGATAGTGTCACCGACTGACCCCCGCCATGCGGGTCAGGCAGCAAGCCCGCCTTCACCAGCACCTGAAACCCATTGCAGATCCCGATCACCGGCACCCCACGATCAATCGCCGCCGTCAGCGGGCCATGCAGATGCCGCCGCAACCGATCCGCAAACACACGCCCCGCCGCGATGTCATCCCCATAGCTAAAGCCCCCCGGAAACCCGATCAGGTCCGCCTCGGCCAGACGCTCCGGCTCCCCGATCAACGCATCCAGATGCACAAACCCCGGCTCAGCCCCCGCCAGCCGGAAACCCTCAGCCAACTCACGATCACAATTCGTACCCGGAGCACGCAAGATCAAAGCAGCAGGGCGGTCAGAAGACGTCATCATCCCCCCAGTCTACGAACTTACCGGCCCAAACGACCACCCGCAGCACGCCCGCAACCCCGACCACCCGATCAACCGACAACACCCCCGGACAACCCCCACCCCGTTTGACACAACCACCCCAGACTGGGTTACACTGTTCGGTTCGAGACGGCTCGAACTGAACGCGGATCGATGGACGGTCCATCACCGCGATCAACCTTCACCAGGCGTCCCAAACTGATCTACAACAGCCTTGGGCGCGACCCCGCAAAACGCAGGGTAAGACACCGGTATCGGGAAACACACACAACATGGTCGATCGCAATCTGATCGCATCACTGGGCCTAGAAGACGACATGGCGCAGGAGATGATCACAGAGGCCCTGGGCGCTGACGTCGCACAGGGAAACATGGAAGGACTCCTGGAGGACACCATCGGCGACTTCAAGCCGGGAACCATCCTCAAGGGCAAAATCATCGGACACGCCGGCGACGACTTCCTCGTCGAACTCGGACTCAAGTCCGAAGGCATCCTCGATAAAACCGAATTCGAATCGCCCGCCGATGTCGAAATCGGCGACGTCGTCGAAGTCCTCCTCGAAGAAGTCGAAACCGACGACGGTCACGTCTCCATCTCCAAGAGAAAAGCCGACCGCATCCGCGGCTGGGAACGCATCATCTCCGAGAACGACGAAGGCGACACCATCGAAGGCCGCGTCATGCGGAAGATCAAAGGCGGGCTCCTCGTCGACATCGGCGTCCCCGTCTTCCTCCCAGCGTCCCAGGTCGACATCCGCCGGCCTCCAGACATCGGCATCTTCATCGGCCAGACCATCGAAGCCCAGATCCTCAAGATCGACACCGAGCGGCGAAACATCGTCATCTCACGTCGCAAACTCATCGAGGACCGACGCTCCGAGCAACGCTCCAAGCTCCTTGAGAAAATCAAGGAAGGCGACATGGTCAACGGCACCGTCAAGAACATCGCCGACTTCGGCGCGTTCGTCGACCTCGGCGGCATCGACGGCCTCCTCCACATCACCGACATGTCATGGGGCAGGGTCAATCACCCCTCCGATATGCTCAAGATCGATCAGAAGGTCGAAGTCAAGATCCTCAACATCGATTACGAAAAAGAGAAGATCGCCCTCGGTCTCAAGCAGCTCGAGGACTCCCCCTGGAAGGACATCGAGCAGAAGTACCCGCCGCACACCCGCGTGTCCGGCGAAGTCACCAACATCATGTCCTACGGAGCCTTCGTGAAGCTCGAAGAAGGCGTCGAAGGCCTCGTCCACATCTCCGAGATGTCCTGGACCAAACGCATCAACCATCCCTCCGAGATGGTCTCCGTCGGCGACGAAGTCGATGTCGTCATCCTCGACTTCAACAAGGACAAGCAGGAAATCTCGCTCGGCATGAAGCAGGTCGAGGTCAACCCCTGGGAACTCGTCGCCGAGAAATACCCCCCCGGCACCGTCATCGAAGGCGATGTCCGCAACCTCGCCTCCTACGGCGCCTTCATCGAGATCGAGCCCGGCATCGATGGCCTCCTTCACGTCTCGGACCTCTCCTGGACCAAGAAGATCAGCCACCCCAACGAGCTCCTCAAGAAGGGCGACCCCGTCAAGTGCGTCGTCCTCGAAGTCGACCAGTCCAAGCAAAGGGTCGCCCTCGGCCTCAAGCAGATGACCGAAGACCCCTGGCACGAAGCCATCCCCGGCGCCTACCAGCCCGGCATGATCGTCCAGGGCAAGGTCACCAAGATCACCAACTTCGGCGTCTTCGTCGAACTCGAAGACGACCTCGAAGGCCTCCTCCACATCTCCGAGCTCTCCGATCACAAGATCGAGAACCCACAGGAAGTCGTCCAGCCCGACCAGGAAATCGAAGTCAAGATCCTCCGCGTCGACCTCGACGACCGCAAGATCGGCCTCTCCCTCAAGAGAGCCCAGTGGACCGCCGACCAGGAACAGGCCGCGGCCAAGGCCGAAGGCGCATCCTCCGGCGGCTCAGGCACTACCCCAGCCGGCGGCGGACTCGGCGGCCTCGGCGGCGGCGACCACCTCGGCACCGACAAAATCACCTTCGGCCAGGGCGGAGCAAAAACCCAGGACTAAACCCCAGGGTTACAACCCAAAACTCAAACGGCTCCGGCACCACGCCGGGGCCGTTTTTCTTTGGATGGGTAGTGTCTCGTGGTTTGACACTAAATGATATCGTTTTATCATTCTCATAAAGGCGCGGTAGAGCGTCAGGAAGAAGCAAGACAGCCCGCTAGTCAGAAAACCTGGCTCATTCACAGACTAATGCAATCCGGAGAAACAAATGCAGCTTGCTCAATACGATCGAGGATTGAAACTATTTCTCATGTCTAGACGCACACGAAGCACACTCATAGCTGCGGTTTCATGCCTGCTTCTGCCGTTTTCTGCACAAGCCATTGAGATTCTGGAGACAATCGACTTTCCCGAAGCCTCAGTCGTCCAGGTGCGTGACGTCAACAGTGATGGCGATATCGTTGGCTACAGAACGGTCAATGGGCTCACAGAGTCGTTTATCAGGACAGAAGGGGGGACAGAGTTCTTCCAGATTGATGGCGCCAACACACTCGCGATCGCAATCAACGACGCAGGGGATACCGTCGGTGGCGTGAATACCGATATCCCCGGACAGGATGCCTTCGCGCGTCTGGCAGATACCACCGTGCTCCGCTTCAATCCAAACGGGAACACGGACGCCAGTGCAAACGGCATCAACAACCTGGGTGTCATCGTCGGTTCTGGAAATGCCTTCGGCACAGGCGGTTTTCTCCGACAATCAGATGGCACCGTCACAGACATCAACTATCCCGGTGCCGTCGGAGAAGCCATCCTCAAAACGAACGCCACGGATATCAACGAAGCCGGTCTCATTGTCGGCCACACAATCGGACAAAGCACCGACATCTTCGCCCGCGGTTGGTATACGGATAACGCTGGCCTGACCTTTACCGATGTCAGCGCACCCGGCCAACAGATCACCTATGTCTGGGCAGCGAACAACAACGGACTGCTCGTTGGCGACTACAGCAGCAGCCTGGTGGGCGAGCGCCTTGGGTTCGTTTTTGAGATTGCCTCAGGAAACTTCTCGCCATTCTCCGTGCCAAACGCAGACTGGACGGTCCCTACTGGCATCAACGACGCTGGCCAAATCGTCGGTTTCTCTCGCGACGCTGCCTCTGGACGAATCACTGGATTTGTTGCCGTCGTTCCCGAGCCAACGTCATTGGGACTCATGGTCATGACGGCCGCCGGGCTACTTTCAAGAAGAAGCTCACGCTAAACACAGAGACTCTGTGATCAAACCAGCACCGACGGCCTCGGCATCAGCCGGGGCCGTTTTTAATGCGCTATCAACTTGTAAAGTGCCCCGTCAACCCTCTCCCAACCTCAGTGCTGGCAACCACCCGCCGGATGCCCACACCCGCAAGACCCACCCCCCGAAAACGGCAGCGACACCGAATCCTTCGACGCCTTGATCTGGCTCGTCGTCAGCCCACGCTCAACAGGCGTATCCGCAGGTGTCTCCCCCAGATCCGCCTCATTCAACGTACACAGCTCGCCCCACGTCGTCACCGTGTGAGACATCGGGTGCATCACCTCAACCGTCCGACCGTTACTGGGGCAGTGATATTCGTAAAGTGGCATACCCAAATCCTAGCATCACCCCGCCCAAACGGCTCAACCCAGCGCCCGATGCCGAAGCATGTGATCCGCCAGCGTGATCGCCATCATCGCCTCACCCATCGGCACGAACCGTGGTAGCAGACATGGATCATGACGCCCCTTGGTCGCGATCGTCGTCGCCTCCCCATCCCGCGTCACCGTCCGCTGCTCCTGACTCAAGCTCGACGTCGGCTTGATCGCACAACGCATCACAATCGGCATCCCCGACGAAATCCCCCCCAGCATCCCCCCATGCCGATTCGACTCCGTCACGATCCGACCCTCCCCATCCGTCGTCAGCACGTCGTTGTTCTCCGTGCCCCGCATCCGAGCCACCCCAAACCCCGCCCCATACTCCACCCCCAGCACCGCCGGCAGCGAGAACATCGCCTTCCCCAGATCCGCCTTCAGCTTGTCAAACACCGGCTCCCCCCAACCCGCCGGCACACCCGTCGCCACCAGCTCCGACACCCCACCAATCGAATCCTGATCCCGCCGCACCTCATCAATCAATTCAATCATCCGCTCCGCCATCGCCGGATCCGGACACCGCACCGCCGTCGCCTCCACCTGCTCCAGAGTCACCCCCTCTGGCTCCGCCACCTCCGCCACCAGGTCTCCAATCTGCTTCACGTACCCCAGCACCCGAATCCCGTGACGCTCCGCCAGCAGCTTCTTCGCAATCGCCCCCGCCGCCACCCGCGCTGTCGTCTCCCGCGCCGATGACCGCCCCCCACCCCGGTAATCCCGAAACCCATACTTCGCATCAAACGTGTGGTCCGCATGTCCCGGCCGATACTTGTCCTTGATGTCGTTGTAATCCCGCGAACGCTGATCCTCATTCCGAATCAGAATCGCAATCGACGTCCCCGTCGTCTTCCCCTCAAACACCCCCGACAGAATCTCAGGCCTGTCCGATTCCTTCCGCTGCGTCACGATCTTCGACTGCCCCGGCCGCCGACGATTCAGATCCGGCTGCAAGTCATCCACCGACAACGCCAGCCCCGACGGCACCCCATCCACAATCACCACGTTCCCCGGACCGTGGCTCTCGCCAGCCGTCGTGATCCGAAATGCCTGTCCGTAGGTATTACCAGCCATCAGCGAAGATTAAGCGAGAACCCGCCCTTTGTGGAACAGCCAGACCGAAAACCCCGCACTCACTGACGACTCGCCACCGTCAGCTGGTCCGCCAGCTGATGCGTCCGCAGCCAGAATAACGCCGCCTCCAGCTGAGGATCAAGACCTTCCTCCAGAATGCGAGCCGCCGTCGCCGCCTCCTCGCCCTCAGCCGACGCCTCCTCCGGATCACGAAGCACATCCGCCGCCTGACGAGCCAGCAGCGACTCGCTCACCTCAGCGTCCGTCATCACGATCTCCAGATCCGGCTCAATCCCCCACGTCTCCGCATCCGGCAGCCGGTGAATGATCCGACCCGAAGGAATCACGTAGTACTGCGTCGTCAGCTTCAAAAACGCCCGACCGCGCGACAACGGGAACAGGTCCTGAACCGACCCCTTACCAAAACTCCGCGTCCCCACAATCAGCGCCCGGTCATACGACTGCAACGCACCCGCCACAATCTCCGAAGCCGACGCCGAACCCTGATTCACCAGCACCACCACTGGGAAGTTGTCATACGTCCGCCGACGCTTGGCCTTCGCCTCGCCCGACTGATCCCCATCGCCATCCACCGTCCAGACCAGCTTACCCTCCTCGATAAACCGGTCCGACACCTCAATCGCCGCCGTCAGCAGACCACCCGGATTAAACCGCAGGTCCAGGATCAACCCGCCCACATCGCCCGAAGCCGAAATCTGCTGCACCGCCGCATCCAGATCCGCCGCCGTATCCGGGATGAAACTCGACATCCGCACATACCCGATCCGGGCCTCCGGATCGATCATGTAATCCCAGCCGCCACCCGGCCGATGCTCCCAACCCTTGATCGACTCGATCGCAATCCGCGAACGACGAAGCACAAAGTCCAGATCCTCCGCCTCGCCCTCACGGGCGATCGTCAGCTCAACGTTCGATCCCTCCGGTCCCGTGATCTCATCAACCGCACGCGTCAGCGTCCACGCCGTCGTCGGCTTCCCATCCACACGAATGATCCGATCGCCCGCCTTGATCCCCGCCCGCTGAGCAGGGGTGTTCTCCAGCGGACTCACCACCACCAGCTCGTTCTCCTGACGGCTGATCTGAATACCCACCCCAGAGAACGTCCCCTGCGTGCTCCGCATCAGAGCCGGCACATCCGAAGGCCAGATCACCGACGAATAATCATCAAGACGACCCGTGATCCCCTCCGTCAACTCATACAACACCACACGACGCGGCAACCGCACCGTCTGATCGTTCATCCCGATGATCCGGTCAGCCAGCGAGATCGCGTCCACAAACGCCATCTCGTAGTTCTGCCGGTCAAGCGTCGCCCCAAGGTCCTTTAGATAGGCGATATAAGCCTCACGCTTCTGCGAATCCGCCATCCCCTCAAACGTCGCCGTCAGATCGTCCGTCTCCAACAGACGCAGCATCCCCACCACCGCATCCTGCATCAGCTCCCGATACCCAAGCGACGCCACATGATCAAAAGCTGCCTGCCGAAGCGTCTGCCTCAGCATCGCCAGATCAATCCCATCCACCCGCTCCTCCCACTTATCAAACTCAACGCCACTCTCTTCTTCAGGCTCCTCACCCAGCGCAATCGCACGCTCACGCGTCATCTCACGCAAACGCTCAGGCGCATAAATCTGCACCAGACGAATGTGCGCCGCCGCCGCCTTCGCCTCTTCCCGATAAAGACCCCGATCCTCATAAAGAAGCTTCAGCCGGTGATAAAGCGTCAACGCCTCCAGCCAGTCCTGCTCCGCCACCGCCCGCTCAGCATCAGCCACCACCCGCCCGATCAGTTCCACATGCTCCGGCTCGGCGAGCAACGCCTCCGGGTCCGTCGCCAGGCCATGAGCCTCAATCAGCGACGCCATCGCCTTGTCCAGACGATCCTTCGCCAGCCACTCACGCTTCTCAGCAAGCGCCGCTTCCAACGCCTCCGCACGTGCCGCCAGCCGCTGCGTCTCCAACGCATGCCGCTGCTCAAGCTGATCGATCAGCGTCGCCGCCCGATCATTGGCTTGATAAGGCACCAGCGCATTCCGCAACGCGTCATAACGACCGTCCGCCGCCAGACCCGTTAACTGCTGAACCAGACGGTTGTCAGAAACCGGAGCCGCCGCCGTCACCGACCTCGGGCCAAGCGACGCCGCCGCGATCAGCAAACCCGCTCCCACCGCCGCCACGGCGAGCCACGCCGGAATCGTCCCGCGCAGGCGACCACGTACTGACTCACTCATCTCTGGCACCCCTTCGTGCTGGCTCAGGCCGATTCCTTATGCGCTACTCGCAGCTCACCAAGGCTCTTGCCACGGTTCACCGCATCGGCGTCAATCACATAACGCCCGCCCTTGTGCGCAGGTTCGGGCAATTCGTACATCAACTCCAACATGATCTCTTCAAGCACACCGCGAAGGGCACGAGCACCCGTGTCACGAGAGATCGCCTTGTCCGCAATCGCGAACAACGCATCGTCCGTGAACTCCAGCTCCGCATCCTCCATCCGGAAGAAGTGCTGATACTGACGGATCAACGCGTTCTTCGGCTCCGTCAGGATCTTCACCAAAGTCTCAGGCGTCAGCGGCATCAGAGGCGTCACGATCGGCAAACGACCAATCAGCTCCGGAATCATCCCGAACTCAAGGATGTCCTCAGGCGTCACCTGAGCCAGAATACGCTCACGCTCGTTCGTGTCGTCAACCATGTTCTGCTCAGAGGCAAAACCGATCGCCTTCCGACCCAGACGCTTGCGAATGATGTCCTCAAGACCCACGAACGTCCCCGCACAGATAAACAGAATGTTCGACGTATCAATCTGAATGTACTGCTGCTCCGGATGCTTGCGACCACCCTGAGGCGGAACGTTTGCCACCGTGCCTTCAAGCATCTTCAACAGCGCCTGCTGCACGCCCTCACCCGAAACATCACGCGTGATGCTCACGTTCTGAGAAGTCTTGCCGATCTTGTCGATCTCATCGATATAAACAATCCCGCGCTGAGCCGCCTCCAGATCGTAGTCCGCCGCTTGCAGCAGCTTCAGCATAAGGTTCTCAACGTCCTCACCCACATACCCCGCCTCCGTCAATGTCGTCGCATCGCCGATCGCAAACGGCACGTTCAGCGTCCGCGCCAGCGTCTTCGCCAACAGCGTCTTGCCCGAACCCGTCGGACCGATCAGCAGCACGTTCGACTTATCCAGCTCAACCTGCGGCTCCTTCTCCACCGCGTTCAGCCGCTTGTAATGATTGTGCACCGTCACAGCCAGCGCCCGCTTCGCCATCTGCTGATCGATCACATACTGATCCAGGAACTCCTTCAGCTGCCGCGGACTCGGAATCGCCGTCAACGCAGGACGACCTGCCGAAACCCGCTTCCGCTCCTGCTTGAAGATGTTCTGACACAACTCCGTGCAGTTCGCGCAGATGTAAACATCCCCGGGACCCTCGACCATCGGCCCAACCTCACGCGAACTCTTCCCGCAGAAAGAGCACGTTGTCACCCGACGCCCCTTGAAGCCGGAGTCGTTCCCGTCTCCACCGTCGCCGCCGCCAGTGCCGGTCGGTCCGTTCTTACCCTTGGTCGTGTTGGCCATAAGTCAATGTCGTCCAGATAGTTTGGGAACCTCATGGTCCGGCAGCCATGCCGATGAGGTATGGATCGTCGGTTCGATGGCCCGCCGTTAGCCGTTCCTGGCTCTGGCAGCCCTTCGCGTCAGTCGCGCACGCAAACTCACGCTGTTTTCACTATACGCCCCGCCCTGCCCATTGCCTACGTCCGAAGCACGGTTATCGATCGACCTTTTTTTGCAGACGTTGCCCCCAGAATCCCCCCAGAAAAAGCGGTCGCACGCGACAGAGCCCCCCTCAGCCCCGATCCTGTGAATCTGGGGGGCTTGGCAGGTTCGAATCCCCCTCCTCCCCCCCATCAACAGCCCCCGCTCCCCCCTCAGGCTCCGCCCCCAGCCCGCCATCCAGCCGGATCCCCGTCAGACCCGTGTACATCGCGTTGAACTCCTCATCCGAAATCTCTCCCCGCTCATGCAACGCCCGCAGCTCCCGGAGCGTGAACCCGCCCGCAGGACCCCTCGGCCCCGATCTCGGCTTCCGACTCAGATAAACCCGCAGCACCGCCAGCACCACACCCAGCAGCAGAAAACTACCCGCCAGCACCACAAACGCTCGGATCAGATCTGACGAATTCATAACCGCGGCCCGACCTCAAATCAGGTGAGCAGAAAAACAGCAGAGGTCTGCACCGACGGCCGCGGGGCGGAGGGGGGTGGAGCGGGGGGGTAGGGGGGTTACTCGCCCTTGTCCTCAGCCTTCTTCTTGGTCGTCTTCTTCTTCGAGGACTTCTTCTTCGGCTTGTCAGCCGCCTCGTCCTTCGCCTCGACCTCGGTCACCTGAGCCTGCTCGATGATCTTCTCTAGCGTCTTCTGCTCCCGGATCTGCAGGAACAGCTGCTCGATCTCACCCCGCTGCTGCATCTCCGCACGCAGCTTCTCCGGACGTCGACCCTGCTGCATCGCCAGCATCGCGATCCGGCCATTCAGCTCCTGATCGCTCACATCGATGTCCAGGTCCTTCGACGCCTTGTCAATCAGGAAGAACTGCTTCAGCTGATGCTTCGACTCCGCATCCGAAGCCTCACGAAGCTCCGCCAGCCGACCCTGGATCTCCTCCTGCGGGACACCCCGGTAAGCCAGCTCCATCGCCCGACGCTGCAGCAAACGCACCGCCTGACGACCACTGATCTTCTCAGGCAGAGCCATCTCCACCTGCTCATGCAGCTGATCCAGAATCTGCTGGTTCTGCGCCTGCTGCGCCTCAGCCGCAATCCGCTGCTCCGCCGCCTGACGCACCTTCGCACGCAGATCAGCCTCATCCGTCGCCCCCGCCTGCATCATCACCGTCTCAACCGGAGCCGGCTGCATCTGCTCCACACGCTCGATCTTCAGATCAATCGTGATCGGCTTCTCGCGGATCTTCTCATCCTCGTGAGACGCAGGCCCCGTCATCTCGATCCGCTCAGCGTCACCCGTCTTCTTGCCCGCCAGACGCTTGCCCAGATCCTGCACCACGATCCCCGCCACATGCCCCTTATATTCCTGCTTCTCGCCATTGACCATCACATAGGTCCCGGGCAGATGCTGAACCGGCTCGGCGTCCTCCGCAGGACCATGCCCCTCAAACACCTTCGCCTCCACCCACGCAAAGTCGCCCGGCTCAAGCTCCTTACCCGAAGGCACCATCTGACCAAAACGCTGCTGGAGACTCTCGATCTCCTGAGTCACATCCTCATCAGTCACCTCACGCTTCACCTTCTCAACCTTCAGCGAGTCAAACGCCGGCAGCGTGATGTCAGGCGTCACCTCCACCTCAGCCGTGAACGTCAGCGGCCCCGCCTCCGGAATCTCCAAATCCTCAATCCCCGGAACCTCAGGATCACCCAGCACATCCAGCTCGTTGTCAGCAATCGCCTGCTGATAAGCCTGCGCCAGCAACTGATTCTTCACATCCCCCTTGATGTCACTCGCAAACCGACGCTCGATTAGCTTCCGCGGAGCCTTGCCCTTACGGAAACCAGGCAGCACCGCCTCCTCCGTCAACTGATCGAACGATGTCTGAATCCGATCCTTGATCGCCTCCTCAGGGATCTCGATCGTCAGCTTCTTCAGCGCCGGACCCGCGTCTTCACACGTGACCTTCTGCTCGAGGCGGTTCTCAGTGTCGAGCTCTTCAGTCGCGGTCGCAGTCTGCTGTTCGTCGGACATCGTCATCTTCCTTTGAAGGCGGTCAGGGAGCCTCAAACCAGAGGCAGTCGTAAGCACAAGCGGGAATCACCCGCAAAAGTGGCGAGCCACGTAGTATCGCGGAGGGGCCCGCGGCCGTCAAAAGACCCAAGCTACAACCCATCCCTGCCTCTATCTCGGCTCAACAACCCCTCCCCAACACTCTCACGACGCCCCAATCCGCATCCCGTCCGCAATCAGCCGCAACTGAGCCGTTAACAAGGCCAGCCCAGCCGTGTCACACCCCGCCGCCACCGCCTCAGCCAGCGGAGCCTCGAAAATCGCCCCCACCTCCAACGGCCGACCCGCCTCAAAATCCACCAGCATGCTCGGCCGGTAAGGACGCATCCGATCCGTCCGATCCAGCATCTCCTCAATGAACGAACGCTCAATCACCCGCCCGCTCGCCGCATGAGCCGCCGCCGCCACCTCATCCATCAACGATGCCACCGCCCCCCGCATCGCCGGATGACCCATCAGCCGATCCGTCGTCGCCCGCATCACCACCGACAACCCGTTGTAAGGCACATTCCAAACCAGCTTCTGCCACCGAGCCAGCGTCAAGTCCTCCACCAGATTCGCCGTGATCCCCGCCGCCTCAAAATCCGCCGCAATCCCCCTCATCTCTTCATCCACCCCGCCCGCCGACCCATCCGCCCGATACCGCCCCAGCCGGATGTCCCCGTAATCCAGATGATGAATCTCCGCCGGCCCCGTCTTCGTCGAACACAGAAAACAAAGCGCCCCCAGCAGCCGCTCCGCCCCGATCACCGCCGCCGCCTGCGCCTCCACCCCCAGCCCGTTCTGCATCACCACCGCCGTCGTCCCCTCCCGAACCGCAGCCGGCAGCAACTCCCCAAACCGATCATTCGAAGTCGACTTGAAACACACCAGCGCCACATCGCAGTCAGGCAGGTCCGCCGGATCCTCATACACATGCGCCGGCTCAACCCTGAACCTGCCATGCGACGCCGAGTCCACCAGCAACCCCCGCTCCCGCGCCGCCGCCGCATCCGACCGCATCAGAAAATGAACCTCGAAACCCGCCTTCGCCAGGCACCCCCCATAAAACCCGCCCAACGCCCCCGTCCCAAGGACCGCATAACGACGACGCATCTACATCCTCCTAACCTGTTTGGTAGCCAATAACCACGCTTATATCCGGAAGCCAAAAATCTCATCACGCCAGCGGTCTTTTTCCGTCGATCCTCTCTGCCGAAACGTTCGAAACGTTAAGGCTCACGCACGAGCACGAGAGGAATCGATATGAAAACCCTAAAAATCGCCACCTGCGTCGCACTCGCCGCTTCCCTCACCAGCCAGACCCTCCTCGCCGAAACCACCCAGGCCGAACTCGAAGAGCGCGTCACCATCCTCGAGGAAATGCTCGCCGAGAGACAGGCCGCAGACGACAACGCCCCCGACGGCAGCGTCAACCTCCTCACCGGCTACGACAAGGGCTTCTTCATCGCCACCCCCGATGACGACTTCAAACTCAAGCTCAACGGCATGACCCAGCTCCGCTACACCTTCGGGTCACGCGATACCACCACCACCGCCAAGGAAGAAGTCTCCGAGTTCGACCTCCACCGAACCCGACTCGGCGTCTCCGGAAACGTCTACGACCCCAAACTCTTCTTCAAAGTCGAAGGCGACTTCGGACGCAGCGGCGGAACCTTCAAACTCACCGACGCTTACGTCGGCTACAAAGTCAACGACAACGTCAAAGTCCGCGTCGGCCAGTTCAAGGAACAACTCCAACGAGAAACCCTCCTCAGCATCAAGAAGCTCAGCGCCGTCGACAAGTCACTCGTCAACGGCGGCATCTTCCCCGCCAGCCTCGGACGCGTGCAGGGCGCCGACGTCGAATACAAACTCGACGAACACCGCTTCGTCATCACCCTCTCCGAGGGCTACCAAAGCCGCAACACCGGCATTGGCGACGAGAACGCCGACGCCGCCATCGCCGGCCGCTACGAGTTCAAGCCCTTCGGCGACTGGAAGAAACTTGCCGACTTCACCTCCTCGCCCGGCGACCCCAACGGACTGCTCTTCGGCATCGCCGGACACGCCGAGGAAGGCAAGGCCTTCTTCGCCACCACCGACCTAACCATCCAGCTCGACACCGGCACCAACATCTTCATCTCCTTCGACTGGCAGGAGATCGACGACATGGAAGCCCACGGGCTCGTCATCCAACTCGCTCAGTTCATTGCCGAGAAGGTCGAGCCCTTCCTTCGCTACGAGTACGGCGGCTCCGACGCCTCCACCGCCGACCTCAACCTCCTCACCGCCGGTGCCAACTATTACATCAAGGGCCACGACATCAAACTCACCGGCGACGTCGGTATCGCCTTCGACTCCATCGACGGCACCTTCGACAAATCCTCCATCGGCTGGCAACAGGACGAGGCCGGGCAGGACGGCCAGATCGTCGCCCGCATCCAGCTCCAACTCGCTTTCTAAGTTCAACCACCCGGCAACCCCCCACCAAAACCCCCTGCCTGCCCTTCACAATGGGCAAGCAGGGGGTTTTTCCGTCCAATATTTGACCGCCGTCAACCTTGCTTAGAGCCTTTGAGGGATTAGACTTGTGAAACGGATATCAGTCCGCCACTATCAAACCATCCTGGTTGGAGAAGAAAGATGAATCGCTCGACGCACGCCCTCTGTACCGCCGCATGCCTCGCCCTCGCCACCTCCGCCCAGGCCCAGACCAGCGTCGACCTCAACACCTGGACCCAGCAGGGCCCCTCAGGCAACGGCAACTGGCTCGTCGAAAACGCCGGCGACTCGGTCTTCCAGACCATCAACGGCCAGCCCACCTACTTCGTCAGCCCCAACGACTTCTTCAACACCACCATCCAGGGCTCCTTCCTCCGCAACCGCAACCGCCAGGCCGGATTCAACGACAACGACTTCATCGGCTTCGTCTTCGGCTTCAACTCCCCCCCAGGTGAGTTCAACACCGATGCCACCTTCTACCTCCTCGACTGGAAACGCGGAAACCAGTCCGGCACCGAAGAAGGCTTCCGGCTCTCACGCGTCAACGGCACCGACACCCCGCCCTTCGGCAACGCAGAAAACGACAACCTCCCCAACTACGACGTCCTCGCCACCAACACCGGCTCAACCCTCGGCTGGGAAAACAACATCGTCTACGACTTCGAACTCCTCTACACCGCCGACCGCATCAAGATCGATATCACCGGCGGCACCGGCGACTTCGAAAACGGCCTCACCGTCTTCGACCTCTCCAAGGAAGTCATCGGCGTCCCCGCCTTCGAAACCGGACGGTTCGGCTTCTACAACCACTCCCAGCAAGGCGTCGAATACCGCTCCTTCACCCTCACCGAACCCGTCCTCGGAACCACTCCAGGCGACACCGGCACCCTCGAGTTCCTCGCCCGCGTCGGCACCACCGATACCCAGGACATCCTGGTAACCAACGCCGGTGGCCCGGGAACCCTTATCACCGGCAACGCAGGACTACCCGCTGTCGCCGAGTTCGCCGGCCCCGTCGATACCGCCTTCTCCCTCACCGACGGACAGGAACAGGGCTTTAGCTACACCTTCTCACCCGCCGCACGAACCGCAGGCACCCCTGTCACCGACAGCGTCGATATCGCCTCCAACCAAGACGGCACCCACCTCATCAACCTCTCCGGAACCGCCGTCGGCCCCGTCGCCGAGTTCGAATTCGAAAGCGAGCCCCTCCTCGCCGGAGACACCCTCGACTTCGGCTCCATCGTCGCCGACGAAACCACCACCATCGACCTAAACATCCTCAACACATCGACCGACGCCGTCGGCCGCAACCTCGCGCTCAGCAACCTCACGATCCTCGATATCACTATCACCGGCGACGACGCCGACCACTTCGAATTGGTCAACGACCTCATCGGAAACGAGTTATTCAGAGGCAGCAGCCAGGATCTCACCCTCCTCTTCGACCCCGCTCTCATCGTCGGCGATTTCAACGCCACCCTCACCATCTTCACCGACGAAGACGCACCCCTCGCCGGCGACGGCACCACCTTCACCTTCAACCTCGTCGGCAACGCCACCGAAATCCCCGAGCCCGCCCTCAGCGGCCTCCTCGGCCTCGCCCTCCTCGCCCGTCGACGCAAATAACCAAACTCCCAACAAGCAAACACCATCTCCACCACGAGCCCTCGACGGAAGTCGAGGGGCCTCTCCCTCAATAACCCGGTCGCGACGCGGCCGGGCTCTGACGCAAAAAAAACACCCCTCCCCTACGGCTGCCACGCCCTTTCCAGGGGCGTACCGACCACCAACAACCACGGGTGGCTGTGGGCACGTGGTACATCCGCCGAAGGAGGGCCGCATGCCCACAGAACCAGAAACCACGACCGACGAGCCCCCGGCGCAACCCGAAGGCCCCCTCCAAGCCGGGCCGCGACGCGGCCTCGGTCTTCCACCTCTAACCCCCAACCCAACCGCGACGCGGCCGGGCTCTCAGACATAAGACACCCCCGTCACCCCACGCAACCACACCCCTCACGAACCCCAATCCCAGCTACCACAAGAATCCACCATCATCTACAATCCGCCCATGCCCCGCCTCCCCCTCATCCTCCTCCTCCTCACCGCCAACCTCGCCATCGCTCTCCACTGGCACCACCACCCCCAACCCCTCGCCACCCTCGACCCCATCCCCGCCGGCCTCCGCCTCAACCCCAACACCGCCACCCACGCCGACCTCCAGCTCCTCCCAGGCGTCGGCCCCACCCTCGCCACCTACATCACCAACCACCGCCAACAACACGGCCCCTTCACCCACCTCACCCAACTCGACAACGTCCCCAGAATCGGCCCCAAAACCCTCCAAAACCTCACCCCCTGGCTCACCCTGAAAGACGAATAAAAAAACCACCTCACCCCATCACCCGCACCACGAGCCCCGGACGGAAGTCCGGGGTGCCGCCCCAACCACCTTGCCCTGTTCGAGCCGCGGTGTGTCACCGCGGCAGTGCAAAAGGCCACCAACTTGCCAAAGCCTGACCATCGATAACATGAGTCCCACGAACACCACAACGAGAAACACCCATGCCCACGACCCAAAGAAAACAACGCAGAATACTTCTTAGCACGGTCTTAGGGCTATTAGTGTTTCTGCCATTAAGCGCTTACTTCGTCAACAGCTTCCTGATCGCAAGAGCACTCGAAGAAGCAAAACAACGAGCCATCGCATCAGGCGACCCGATTACAGCCGCAGACCTCAACAACCGGCAATTGCTGCCAGACGATCAGAACAGCGCACTCGGATTCGCCGAAGTCTACACATTGCTGGAGAACCAACGAGAGACTCAACCCGAGTTCGAGAAGGCCAATGACGAGTTTCAGATACTCTTGCACGAGCACGATGCAGCCAGGCAACTAGGCCAAACGTATCCAGCGGATGTTTACCAAGAAATACAAACCCACCTCACCAGGAACCAGCAGATCATTCAGGCCGCGCTCGATGTGTCGATTACCGAATCAGGCCGCATGCCGGTTGACTACACCTCGGAGTTTCCGGTCAATGCAGTACTAATGCCCTGGCTCGGACAGGCCAGAGACCTAGCACGCCTGCTCGGCTTACAGGCAATCGCAAATGCCCAGACAAACCAAAGAGAAAAAGCTGTCGACACCTTGATCGCACAGCAGAACCTCGCGCGCAGCCTACGGAACGATCCCAGTCTGCTTAGTCAACTCATTGGCATCAGCATCGATGCAGAAGCAAAGCAAGCCATCGAGGAGGTGCTGGCAACGTTGCCTCTGGATAGCCAGGCTTTATCGAGAATCCGAGAAAACGTGATCGGTGGCGATCCCGTACGCAGAATGACACGAGCAATAACCGCAGAGAGGGTCTTTAGCCTTCAGGCCATCGATATGCATCCGAACACCTGGGACGCTCTCTTAAATGAGCCATTTACGAGAACGGCTTATTTTCTGCTCGGTGGTCACAATAAATCTCGCTTAGACATACACGAGAAATACGAAACACTGAAGGCCATGGACCCTATGAACTTTCATCAGGTAATCGAAAGCTCTTCAAAGCACCTGAGTATCGGGCCCAGTGCTGTCGCAGAAATGCTCGACAGCTCATACGTCGGAGCCATGAAGATTGCCGTTGCCATCCACCATTCCTACACCATCACCGACACAGCCCTCGCGATCCATCTCTACATCAATGACAACGGGTCACTGCCGAAATCACTGGAATCGCTAGTGCCGGATTACCTCCCAGAGATCCCGCCGGATCACCTCAACCCCGGCAGCAATCTCCTGATGGAAACCACCGACAGCGGCCTCCGACTTCACTCAGCGGGTAACCCCGAGATCTATACCAGTGAAGATCAGTCCCCCATCGAGTTCCACATCATCTACCCCCGCTAACGACTCACCCCGCCACCTTCAAAACCCCACGCCTTCTCAGCCGCGTCGGCACCACCGCCCGCGTCATCACCCGGTTCGCCGGCTCGCTCTCGACCTCCCCATAGGTTGCCGGGTCGTCCTCCAGCATCGCCCCGATATGCGCCCGCCCCACGAAACAGGTGCCCTCCGGCACCATCAGGCTCCGCGCCCGAACCACGCCTCGACAATCCCCCTCTTCCGCCAGAATGGCTTCCCCAAACACCGTCGCGTCGCCGTCGTAACGGCCCGCGATACTTAGCATCCCGCACACGACCCGCCCAATCATCCCGCTCCCCGGCTCGACCCGCACATGCCCCATCGTCGACACGTCACGATGCGTGTCACGACGAATCAGCACGTCGTCGAACGTGAAGTGGCGGGTGCACGTCGGGCACGTCGCCGAGATCGCACGACCCGACACCTCGAACCCACGCCCACACGTCGGGCAGCTCACCCATCGACGCGAGCGCGGCTCGGGCTGCCGGGTCGTCGATCGACCCAGGGCCGGCTTGATCGGCATGACTTACGCCGCCTGGGCGTCGCCCGCCGCTTCTTGCTGCTGCTGTTGCTGACGACGACGCTCGAGCAACGTCGCCACCGCCGAAGGCATCGTCCGCACGCCACCCTCGTCACCGCCCGACTCACGCATCGAAGCACGCGGAGCCGACGCCGGCTGCTTTCGACCATTCATAAACGCCTCGGCCGATTCCATCGCCGTCGGGCTCACGCAGAGATCGCCATCGAAGATCGCGCCCTCTTCCACCTGAAGCTGCGGCGCGAAAATCCGGCCCTTCACACGGCAACCCGGCAGCAGGTGCACGGCGTGCTCAGCCACGATCACCGCTTCGACCTCTCCGGCCATCAGCACGGTCCCCGCCACCACGGTCCCGCGAACCCGTGCGCTCTCACCAACCTCGATCGAGCGAGTCACCCGCAACTCGCCCTCGAACTGACCGAGGAGGGTCGCGTCGTTATCAATCGTCAGGTCGCCGGCGATATGACAGTCGGCTCCAAGCACGGTACGGCTCTGGTTCTGGGCATCAGAAGGCATCAGATCACACTCCAAAAGGACAAACGATCCGGAGCGCCACGGCTCCGGCGACTCCCCACGTATCGGACACCCCCCAACCCGCACACCCCTCACAAACCCACCCCCACTTCTCGGACCTTCGCGTTGTCAGGCGCACAATCCGACCCAGAACCCCGCGCACACCACAACCCTCTATCCTGTGCGCATGGACCCGCGCACCCGACGCACGCTCCGACAGCATCTGCACACCGATGCCCTCCTCGGCGTCGACGCCGTGCCGATCGCGATCACGGGTGATCCCGCAGACCCCACACCCGAATCGCCCCTTGAGCGGCCAAAATCACCGGTCCAAAATGCGCCCAAACGGCCTCAAACCGAGTCAAAACAGCCGAATCTGCTCGAAAACGAGCCCGCAACCCTGCTTAAAGAACAGGCAGTCAAACCCCTGAAAACCGACGCCAAGCTACGTATTCTCAACGACTTAAGTGCCAAAGTCGCCGGCTGCACAGATTGTGGGCTCGCCGCCGGCCGGACCCAGACCGTCTTCGGCGAAGGCAACCCCGACGCCGAGATCATGTTCATCGGCGAGGGCCCCGGCCAGAACGAAGATGAGCAGGGGCGCCCGTTCGTCGGCCGGGCAGGGGGGTTGCTCGATAAACAAATTGCTGCCATGGGCTTAGAGCGATCCGACGTCTACATCGCCAACGTCGTTAAATGCCGCCCGCCCGGCAACCGCAACCCCGCCGCCGATGAGGTTGCCGCTTGTTCCAAGTATCTTCAGGAACAGATCTTAACGATCCAGCCCAAGGTCATCATCACCCTTGGCGGGCCCGCCGCCAAGCTCGTGCTGGAGACCTCCGAGGGCATCACCCGGCTCCGCGGGACCTGGCACGAATACCGGGGCGTCAACCCGCCCGTCCCGGTGATGCCGACTTTCCACCCGGCGTATCTCCTGCGTGCATATACAGTCGAGAACCGCAAGCTCGTCTGGAGCGACCTCCTCGCCGCCCTCGAACGCGTCGGACGGACCCCGCCGACGTCCAAGAAATAGCGTTACTCAATGCCCCGTGCGCGGAGGGAGCGTTCGAGCCAACTCACGGTCTCGTTGTGGTTGCTGAGCCGACTGTGAACGAAGACTCGGGTCGGCCAGGGGCGATCGGGGAGAGTTTCGTGCTCGTCGCCAAGTAACTTGTAATCAAGCTCTTGCGCTTGCATCGCCGTGATCATGCCGACGTTCGCAGCGGCTAAGTGGTTGGTGAAGATGCTGAAGAGACGGTGCTCTTCGGGGTCTTCTGCGGCCCAGTCGATGAAGGTGTCCCACTCGCCGTAGCTGGCGTCGAGGAGGTGGACTTCATCGATGTGCTCACGCACTCCGCCAAAGGCGAGGCATCGTCCGATCGCCCGAAATGCTCCCGAGTGGCCCGAGAGCACGACCTTTCCAAGTGCAGGTGCAGCCTGATCTTGTGTGCTGATTGATTGGCGGACCTCATCCAGCAGATCGCGCAGCCCATTTTGATCTGCGAGTTTGCCGCAGCCGGAATCAGGGGCGTTGTAGGGGCCCTGAGGGAAGACGAGCACGAGCGGTCGGCCGCTTGCTTCGAGCTGTTCGCGGATCCTGAATTCATCGACGGCTTTTCGGACGTGGTTCCGATGGCCGTGGAAGTAGACCAGCACATCAATCGTGTCGCTGATGGAGACGCTCGCGGGGATGTAGATGAGGACGGTGTTGTCCTCGTAGTGGTCTTCGGCTGGATAGAGGATGTTGTTGCGGGTGTAGCCGGCTTGGCGGCTGGCGTGGGGATAGGGGGCCGAATCGAGGTTCAGCCAGAGGGTTCTGCCGGGCAGCGGCAGGGGTGCTTCAGCGGGTGTGTTGGCGTGTGTTGCCGATAACCCGGTGATCAGGCATAGCCATACGCTTAACAGGTGTAATTGACTGATTGGCATGGTTTTACACTCTCATATCGATTGTTGAGTGGAAGGTTGGGGGAGCGGTTCAAGCCGGGGTTTTGCGCGACCCGATCTATAGAGGTACGGCTCGTTGCGCCGCGAGAGGTATGCCATGGGACAGATCACATCCAGCGTTGGCCTGATCAGCGGGATCGATACGGGCAGTCTGATCGATCAGCTGATCGATATCCAGACGGGCCCGCGGCGTCAGCTGGAGCAGCGGAACGCGGTGTTGCAGGCGCAGCAGGTGGCGTTTCAGGATATCAACGCGCGGTTGCTGAACTTCAAGCTCAATGCGTCGTCGCTGTCGCGGTCGACGATCTTCCGGAACACGACGGGGAGTTCGAGCAACGAGAGTGTGGCGACGGTATCGACGACGGCGGGGGCGGCACAGGGGTCGTACAGCTTCACGGTGTCGCGGCTGGTTCGGTCGCAGCAGACGATCACAGAGGGCTTTCGGGATGCGGATCAGACGCCTTTGCAGGGCGGCACGATCAGTTTCGATCGGGCGGAGTCGCGGCTGACGACCTCGACGCGGCTGAGTGTGCTTAATGGCGGGGAGGGTGTGCAGCGAGGGACGTTGACGCTGACGGACCGGGCGGGTCGGACGGCGGATATCGATCTGAGCACGGCGGTGCAGCTGGAGGATGTGGTTGAGGCCATCAACAGCACGACGAGTATCGGGGTGCGGGCATCGATCGAGGGGGACGGGCTGACGCTAACAGATATCTCGGGTGGGGCGGGCACGCTGTCGGCGCTGGAGTCGGATACGGCGGCGAGTCTGGGGTTGTCGACGGCTGGGGGTGTGGATGACAGCACGGTGGGGGTGCTGGTGTCGTCGCGGCTGAATGAGCTTGGGGGTGGGACGTCGCTGAGCGACATCAACGATGGCAACGGCGTGCGTGTGAGCAACGGCGGGCCGGACCTGGTGATCACGGCGCGGGATGGCTCGTCGTTCAACGTCGTGCTGGAAGAGGCGCAGACGCTTGACGATGTGATTGACGCGATCAACAGCGCGTCTGGCGGCAGTGTGACGGCTCGGATCTCGAACGGCGGGGTGCGGGATGGGTCGAGCCTGACGCTTGAGGACAACACCGGTGGGGGCGGGAATCTGACGATTGCGAATGGTTCGGGCAGTCAAGCGGCGACCGATCTCGGTTTGGTGGCGGATGTCGCGAGCGATGAATTGGTTGGGGGGCGGATCTTGGCGGAGTTGGGGTCGAAGCTGGTGAAGAACCTGCGTGGCGGGCAGGGGCTGTCGGTCGGTGACACGCTCGAGGTGACGAATTCGCTGGGCAGCACGGCGTCGTTCAGTCTGGCGGGTGCGGAGTCGATCACCGATCTGGTGGAGCAGTTCAACGCGGGTGCGGCGGGCATCGGGGTGGTGGCGTCGATCAACAACACGGGCAACGGGATCAGCCTGCGGGATCATTCGGGCGGGTCGGGCAGCCTGACGGTGGCGACGATTGATGGGGGGACTTTGTCGGAAGAGTTGGGGATCGATGGGTCGTTCAGCACGGGTCGGACCGACGGCACGAATCTGCAGCTTCGTTATCTGTCGGAGGCGACGCGTCTGGACAAGCTGGGGATCACGCGGGGTCAGTTCACGATCACGGATGCGTTGGGGGACTCGGCGGTGGTGGACCTGACGCAGGGGAACGAGGAGACGCTGGCCGATGTGATTGGCGAGATCAACTCGAAGGGGTTGAACATCAACGCGCGGATCAACGACACGGGGGACGGGATTCTGCTGGAGGACACGACGCCTGACGGCACGGCGGCGATCCAGGCGATCACGGTGGAGGAGCGAGGTTCGAGCACGGCGGGCGATCTGGGGATTCTCGGATCGGCGGCTGATCCGGGTGCGGATCTCGACGGCTCGTTCGAGACGCGGATCAGTTTTTCGAGTGAGTCGCTGACTCTTGGTACGGATGTGTCGACGCTGAATGACGGCGAGGGGCTGGGCAGTGTGGCGGGTCAGAATGATCTGCGGATCACGCTGAAGGACGGGACGGAGATCGAGCTGGATTATTCGGATGTGGACGCGTCGTTTGATGGCGATGCGAGCACGACGAGTCTGCGGGACGTGATCGAGTTCATTGAGGCGGGTGTGGAGGCGGTGACGGGGAATCGTGACGTGACGATCGCGATCAACGACGCGGAGACGGGGCTGGTGGTGACCGATGGGACCGGCGGTCTGGGGGCGTTTCGGATTGAGGGGATCAACGATTCGACGCTGGCCGAGGACCTGGGGATTGAAGGTTCGACCGATCCGGCGCTGAACGAGATCAACGGTGAGACGATTGTCGATGTGACGACGCTTCAGGACCTGTCAACGCGGATCAATGACGCGGGGGCTCCGGCGATCGCGACGATTATCAATGACGGGAATCCGAACGGGGGTTTCCGTTTGAATATGACGGCGCGTGGTCCTGGTGAGGCTGGGGCGTTTGTGTTTGATGATGGCGGGCTGGGGTTCAATGCTCGGACGCTGACCGAGGCGCAGGACGCGGCGGTGTTTCTGGGGGACTCGAAGGATTTGTTGATCACGTCGAGCACGAACTCGCTTGATTCGCTGATTCCCGGGGCGTCGATCAGCCTGACGGGTGTGAGTGACAACCCCGTGACGATCAGCATCAACGAGGACCTGGGTCAGGTGACGACGACGATCGAGTCGTTCGTGACGAGTTTCAACGATGTGATTTCGACGATTGATCAGTACGACGCGTTTGATGCGGAGACGGAGACGCGCGGGCTGCTGCTGGGTGACAGCACGGTGGCGCAGATACGGAGTCGGCTATTCAACTCGGTGACTTCGGCGAGCAGTGAACTGAGCGGGACGTTTCGGACGTTGTCTCAGGTTGGGATTCGGATCGAGGCGGGGGGCGTGCTGGGGTTTGACGCGGAGCGTTTCAACGAGGCACTGGAGCGGGATCGGCAGGGGGTGATCAACCTGTTCACGCAGCGTCGGACGGAGACGGTCGAGGGCGAGTTCGGTGCGGAGGACGAGACGAATGTGATCGCGGTGGGGATCATGGCGGAGGTGGATGATCTGCTGGCGAACCTGACGGATTCGTTCGACGGGACGATCAAGCGGCGGGACGACCTGTTCAATGAGCAGGTGGAGAACAACAACGATCGGATTGCTCAGCTCAATGAGAATCTGGATCGTGAGCGGGCGAAGCTGGAGGCGGAGTTCATCGCGATGGAGCGGGCGTTAGCGCAGCTGCAGGGTCAGAGTTCGGCCCTGGCTCAGATCCAGCAAATTGCACCGCTTAGCTTCGGGAACTGATGATGGGTGAAGCGTTATCGGTCCTGAGCGAGTCGGTGTCTGGTGTGAGCGGGCAGATGCCCCCGATAGGTGTGAGGTCGGAATTGTTGTTTTTGACCTTGGGGAGCGTTTAAGTGATGCAGCAGGCCCAGCCCAGTACCAACCCGTACCTTCGGACGAAGGTGATGACCGCGAGCAAGGACGAGCTTCGTCTGATGCTTTACGACGGTTGTGTGCGTTTTTGTCATCAGGCGAAGGCTGGCATCGAGGCGAAGAACTTCGAGCAGAGCTACGAAAATCTGGTGAAGGCGCAGAAGATCGTGCTGGAGTTGTCGACGAGTCTGAATCGTGAGGCGGCTCCGGACATCTGCGACAAGCTGACGGCGCTCTACAACTACGTGTTCAAGCTGCTGGTGGATGCGAGCATGAACCGTGACGCGGCAAAGATTGATGAGGCGGTTCGTCTGGTGACCTACGAGCGCGAGACGTGGCAGCTGCTGATCGAGAAGAACGCGGGGTTGGATGGGGATGGCCCGGCGAGCGACCAGGCTCAGCAGACGATGCTGAGTGGGCTTTCGAAGAGTGCGTGAGGGTGGGGGCTCACATTGATCTTCGATCTTTGTGGCTTCGCAACACAACGAAAAATCAGGGCGTGAAAGCGTCTGGTTCTGTGGACACGCGGTCCTCCTTCGGCGGATGTACCACGTGCCCACAGCCACCCACAATTATTGGTAGGGGTTAGAGGCCGACGGCATGTCGGGCTTTGTCGAGGACTTTGCGGGCTTCGGCGCGGGCTTTTTTGGCGCCGTCGGTGAGGATGGCTTCGACCTGGCCGGGGTCTTTCATGAGTTCGGCGCGTCTTTGTCGTGCGGGGGCGAAGGTTTCGAGGATGAGCTCGAAGAGTTCCTGTTTGGCGTGGCCGTAGCCGAGGCCGCCGGCGCGGTAGCGGTTGGCGAGGTCGGTGGTGGCGGGGTGGTTTTCGCCGGCGATGGCCTGGAAGATCTGGAAGGTGGTGTCGGTTTCGGGGTCTTTGGGTTCTTCGAGGGTTTTGGTGTCGGAGACGATCTTCATGATGCGTTTGCGGAGCGGCTTCTCGTCCATGAAGGGGTCGATGGTGTTGTCGTAGCTCTTGCTCATCTTCTGACCGTCGACGCCTGGGAGGAGGGCGGCGTCGGCACGGACGCGGTAGTCGGGGAGTCGGAAGACGGTCTGGTCGTCGGGAGTGAAGTGGTGGTTGAACTTTTGGGCGAGGTCGCGGGTGATCTCGCAGTGCTGGACCTGGTCTTTGCCGACGGGGACGAGGTCGGGGTCGACGGAGAGGATGTCGGCGGCCTGGAGGACGGGATAGGTGTAGAGGCCGATGGAGGCGGAGAGGCCTTTGGCGGTTTTGTCCTTGAAGCTGGTGGCCTTGTCCATCATGTGTTTGGGGCAGACGCAGGCGAGCAGCCAGGCGAGCTCGGTGACTTCGGGGACATCCTGTTGGCGGTAGAGGTTGACGTGGGGGGAGCTGGGGTCGAGTCCGAAGGCGATGTAATCGATGGCGACCTGGCGGATGTTGTCGCGGAGGGCCTGGGGGTCGCGGACGGAGGTGAGGGCGTGGTAGGAGGCGATGAAGATGAACATCTCGTGGTCGGCCTGGAGCTCGACGAACTGCTTGATGGCTCCGGCGTAGTTGCCGAGGTGGAGCTGACCCGAGGGTTGGATGCCTGAGAGAACGCGTTTCATGGGATGGGGAGTTTAGCGGGTTGTGTCGGCTTTGCGGACGGCTCGGCAGAAGGCGACGATGCGTTGGATGTCTTTGACGCCTCGGTTGGCTTCGACGCCTGTGGAGACATCGACGGCGTAGGGTTTGGTGGTGCGGATGGCCTCGGCGACGTTGGCGGGGTTGAGCCCGCCGGCGAGGATGGGCAGTGGCCAGCCGGCGGCGGCCGGCGCGTGGATGGTGAGGGAGAAGGGTTCCCAGGGGAAGGATTTGCCGGTTCCGCCCCAGGTGTTGTTGGCATCGGGTGGGGTGTCCCAGAGGATGGCGCGGGTGCGCGGGTGGTAAAGCCAGTCGGTGTATCGGGTGGCGGCGTCGGGTATGAAGGGGAGGGCTTTGATGATGGGTAGGTTGGGGAGGTTGTCGATGAGCTGGGTGGGCTCGCTGCCGTGGAGTTGGAGGGTGCGGATGCCGGTGATTACGACGATCTGGTGGATCTGCTCGGCGGTGTGGTCGGCGAAGAGGCCGACGATATCGATGAAGGCGGGGATGGCCTGGACGATCTCGTGGGCCTGCTCGGGGGTGACGTGGCGGGGGGACTGCTCGGCGAAGACGAGGCCGATGGCGTCGGCGCCGGCGGCGACGGCGGCGCGGGCATGGTCGGGTTCGCGGATGCCGCAGATTTTGATGCGGGTGCGGAGCATGGGGTGAGTGTAGCGGGCGGTGGGGGTTAGATATCTTCGACGCGTTCGAGGCGGGCGTACTGGAGGATGAGGGTGCGGGTGCCGGCGGTGTTGAACTCGACGCGGGCCTTGGTGTGCGCACCGGAGGGGGCGATGTCGAGGACGCGGCCGAGGCCGAACTGGGGGTGGCGGACGAGGGTGCCTTCGGGGAACTCGTGGGCCTGTTTGGCGGCGGAGCGTCGTTGGAGTCGGGCGGAGGCGGCGGAGAGGAAGTCGTCGATCTCGATGGATTCGGGTTCGACCTGGATGAGGTCGTCGGCGGGGAGTTCCTGGAGGAAGCGGCTGGGGATGGTCGCGATGGCCTGGCCGTAGGTGGTTCGGTGGCGGGCGTGGGTGAGGAAGAGGCGTTTCATGGCTCGGGTGATGCCGACGAAGCAGAGGCGTCGTTCTTCTTCGACTTCGCGGTCGGAGGCCTGGGAGCGGTCGTGGGGGAGGAGGCCGTCTTCGAGTCCGACGATGGCGACGACGGGGTATTCGAGGCCTTTGGCGGCGTGGAGGGTCATCATGGTGACGGCACCCTGGTCGGAGGCGACGGCGTCGACGTCGGAGACGAGGGCGATGCGTTCGAGGAGGGCGAGGAGTCGGGTGCCGAGGTCGGGGGTGGGCTGGCCGAGTTCTTCGACGGTTTCGAGGATGAACTGGTCTTCGAACTGCTGTGCGAAGGTGACGAGTTCGGCGAGGTTGGCGAGGCGTTCGCGATCGGGGTCGGACTTGTCTTCGGCGTAGTGTCGGTGGAGGCCGGACTCGCGGAGGATCTGGTCGACGAGGTCGCGGAGGCTGGCGGGTCGTTGTTCGTCGGTGTTGTTGGGGGCGATCCATTGCCGCCAGCGGGTGAGGAGTTTGCTGAAGTCTTCGACGGAGCCTACGGCACGTGTGCCGAGTTCGGGGGCGTCTCTGGGTCGTTTGAGGAGGTCGGCTAGGGGGGCGTCGGCTTGGGTGGCGGCGGCCTGCAGGGCTTTGACGGTTTTGTCGGAGATGCCGCGGGTGGGTGTATTGATGATGCGGAGGAGGGCGACTTCGTCGGCGGGGTTGACGATGGCCTGGAGGTAGCCGACGGCGTTTTTGATTTCGGCGCGGTCGTAGAAGGCGGTTCCGCGGGCGATCTGATAGGGGACACCGGCTTCTCGGAGAGCTTCTTCGAGGACGCGGGAGAGGGCGTTCATGCGGTAGAAGATGGCCATCTGTCCCCAGGGGGTGCCTTCTTCGTTGAGTTCCCTGAAGCGGTCGATGATCCACTTGGCTTCGTGGTGTTCGTCGCGGGTTTTGGCGATGGTGACGGGTTCGCCCTGGTTGTTGTCTGTCCAGAGGGCTTTGTGTTTGCGGGCGCGGTTGTTCTGGATGAGGGCATCGGCGACGCGGAGGATGGCGGCGGTGGAGCGGTAGTTTTGTTCGAGCCGGACGGTGGTGGCGTTGGGGAAGTGGGATTCGAAGTCGAGGATGTTCTGGATGTTGGCGCCGCGCCAGCCGTAGATGGACTGGTCGGGGTCGCCGGTGACGCAGAGGTTCTTGTGGGCTTCTGCGAGTCGTTCGGCGATGCGGAACTGGGCGCTGTTGGTGTCCTGGTATTCGTCGACGAGGATGTACTGGTAGCGCTGCTGGAGTTCGGCGGCGACTTCGGGTTCGCCTTCGAGGAGGTCGACGGCGCGCATGAGCAGGTCGTCGAAGTCGAGGGCATGGTTTCGTTTGAGGATGCGGGTGTAGCTGGTGTAGACGCGGGCGACGGTTTTTTTGTAGAAGTCGGTGGCCTGTTTGCTGAAGGCTTCGGCGTCGAGGAGGTTGTTTTTGGCGTCGGAGATGGCGGCGAGCATGGAGGCGGGCGGGAAGTTTTTGGTGCTGATTTCGAGGTTGCTCAGGGCTTCTTTGATGGCGCGTTTCTGGTCGGCGGTGTCGTAGATGGAGTAGGCGGGGGGGAGGCCGAGTTTGTCGGCGTAGATGCGGATGAGTCGGGCGCAGAGGCTGTGGAAAGTGGCGATGGTGACGGCGCGGGACTGTTTTTCGGTGAGGATTTGGGCAACGCGTTCGCGCATTTCGCCGGCGGCTTTGTTGGTGAAGGTGATGGCGAGGATGTTCCAGGGGGCGATGCCGATGCGGTCGACGAGGTGGGCGACGCGTCGGGTGATGACGCGGGTTTTGCCGGAGCCGGGGCCGGCGAGGACGAGGAGGGGGCCGTCGACGTGGGTGACGGCTTCTTTCTGGGGTTCGGTGAGGCCGTCGAGGAGGGGGTCTAGATCGGTGTGGGGCATGAGGTGAGTTTACGCGGAGCGGCGGGGGGTTTGGGGAGGGCCGGGATTGTTGCGATTGGGTTCCTGGGTGTTTCGTTCCTGGTTCTGTGCAGCAGCTGCCCACAGCCAGCCGTGTTTGATGGAGGTCGGCACACCTTGTCCTGCGGAACAAGGTGTGGCACCTGGAAGGGTGTCGTTTTGTGAAGACCGGGGCCGCGTCGCGGCCCGGCTCGGGTACGCGATGGATTTTCAGGGGGGTTTGTGGGCTGGGTTTTGGGTGTTTTAGAGCCCGGCTGTGTCACAGCCGGGTTATTGGGCGAGGGCGTGGTCGAGGCCGGCTTTGTAGGTGGGGTACTGGGGTTGCCAGCCGGTGCGGTTGATGGTGTCGGAGGGGTCGATGTGTTTGGAGCCGGCGCGGCGGAGGGCTTTGGGGTTGATGTTGAGTTCGGCTTGGGCTTGTTCGGGGGAGAGGATACGGGGTGGCGGGGAGCCTAGACGGTTGGCGAGGTGGGTGTAGTAGTCGATGCGGGTTGGGGGGTGGCCGTCGGCGGCGAGGTCGGTGGCGGGGGGGAGGCTCTTGTTGGTGAGGAGGGTTTGGAGGAGGGCGGCGGCGTCATCGACGTGGATGAGGTTGAGGAGGGCGTTGGGGTCGCCCAGGAGGGGGGCTGCGGTGCGGATGGCGTCGAGGCCGATGATGCGGTCGGGTCCGTAGAGTCCGGCGAGGCGGAGGATGGCGTGGGCGTTGGGGTTGGCTGATTGCCAGATGTGTTCGCCTTCGAGGAGGAGCTTGCCTCGGTCGTGGGCGGGGTTGGCTGGGGTGGCGGCGGTGATGCGGCTGTTGTCGGTCTGTCCGTAGACGGCGGTGGAGGAGGTGAGGATGGCGCGGGTGATGGTTGTGTTGCGCAGGGCGCGGGCGGTGTTGGCGATGCCTTCGCGGACGGTGGTTTCGGGTCCGGGGTGGGCGCGGCCTGGCGGGACGAGGTAGGCGACGGCGAGTTCGGGGAGGTCGAGGGCGGGCTGTATGGCGGTGAGGGTGAGGGGCTGGGTGACGTTGGTGATGCAGGGGTGGAGGCCGAGGCGGGCGAGCTCGCGGGCTTTGGCTTCGGTGCGGGCGGTGGCGTAGACGGTGTGTCCGGCGTCTCGGAGTCGGGCGGCGAGACGGCGGCCGAGGTATCCGCAGCCGATGATGAGGACGGGGGTTGGCATGGGGCTAGGGTAGGGGTTTTTGGTGGTGGTGCGGGTGTGGCGAGTCTTTCATCTCATGGTGGTCATCGCGACTTATCCGCATGTGGCGGACAAAGTCGTGGCGCTCGACGAGAATGGAAGAGAATTGGCGTCATTGAGAGAGGATATGCCATGGCGTTCGATGATCTTTATTACCTGATGCGGATCCGAGACGACTTGCTGTCCATCGAGCCTATGGATGCATCAACTTCCAAGCTCGTTCATGACGTCTTGGCTTGCCGGAGCGAGCTGGGCTTCGATGACAAGAGCTGGTTTGGTGAACTCACATCACATCTTGTGACGATCGAATCATCGTGTATTGACAGTGGATGGAGCGAGCAAGAGAGAGAACTAGTCAGGCAGGCGGTGATTCATGCAGTGCAATCGATTCAGAAGCTCATTGATGACAAGATCGAGCAGTTGTATCGGTAGCTCTGGATTTTTTGGTTCTGTGGCCAGCGTAGCTGACCACAGCCACCCGAGTTGGTTGCAGGTTCCGGTGAGGGTTTGGGTGTCGTTTGTTTGCGAGCCCGGCCGTGTCACGGCCGGGTTAGGGGGTGTTGATCGATACACGACTGGTGCGTATCGGGCCGGGGCCGTGTCACGGCCCGGCTCAGTCAGGTGTTGGATTTTCGGTGGGTGTTGGTGGGCTGGATTTTGGGCGTTATAGAGCCCGGCCGTGTCACGGCCGGGTTGGGGGTTGGTGGTACTTGGTCGGGTTAGTTGGTGTAGGTGTCGTCGTATTCGGTGATGAAGGTGATGGCGGCTTCGGTGACGGGCCAGGCGAGGAGGGCGAGGAGGGCCGTCCAGCGGGTGAGGAGGGTGGTGAGGGGGTGGTTGTTGAGGACGGGGATGAGGGGGATGGCGGTCCAGGCGGTGTAGGCGAGGGCGAGGGTGAGGGCGTGTCGGGGTTGGAGGCCGGCGAAGTGGAGGGCGGAGAGGGTGAGGAGTGCGAGGAGGGGGAGGGTGAGGTCTTCGAGTTGGAGCTGGCGTTTGGTGGAGCGTATGAGGAGGGAGGCGACGGCGACAGCGGTGAGGATGCCGGTGAGAGCGATGGCGAGTTGGCCGACGCCTGCTGCTTCGGAGAAGAGGCCGAGGAGGCCGGTGGCGAGGGCGGTGGTGGCGAGGACGGCGGCGCGGTGTCGGGGGGTGTCGGTCTGGGTGCGGAAGGCGGTGAGGATGCGGGGGATGAAGATGAGGGCGGCGGGGAGGGCGAGGTAGAGCAGCTGGCCGGCGGTGTCCCAGGCGCGCGAGGATTCGGGGTTGAGGAAGGGGCTGCCCCAGACGGCGAGGAGGGGGACGGCGATGGCGAGCGCGAGTCGGGCGGGCCAGAGGAGGAGGGGGAGCTTGAAGAAGGTGCCGAGGAGGGCGATGGCGGTGGCGGCGGGGAGGATGGTGATGAGGAGGTGGTCGCGTTCGACTTTGGGGGGAAGGTTGGGGAGGCCGAAGAGGATGAGGAAGGAGGTGGTGAAGGCGGCGGTGATGATGAGTGTGACGGCGGCGGAGGTGGGCCTGGGGGCGAGGCGGCACAGATAGCGGGCGGAGACAAGGGCGATGAGGCCGGTGAGGATGGCCTGGGGGAGGACGGCGAGGAGGATCCATTGGGGGTTGTCGGGTGACATGGGCGAGCTCGTGGGGCACAGGCGTTTGTTGGCGTGAGGTGATGGTCCCCGGGCTTGCGCCCGGGGCTCGTGAAGGCATCACCGTTGATGGTTCGTGCGTCGTGTACGGGTGAGCTATGTGTTAGCGGGCGCCTTCGAAGCTGACGTGGAGGTTGACGTCGTCGCCTATGCCGGCGAGGCCGTAGGTCATACCGAAGTCGGATCGTTGGATGGTGAGTTGGGTGTCGTAGCCGACGTAGAACTGCCCGCGTTGCTCGCCTTCGCCCATTTTGGTGAGGTCGAAGGTGACTTCGCGGGTTTCGCCGAGGAGGGTGAGGTCGGCGGTGACGCGGAGGCCGTCTTCGATGGGTTCGACGGCGGTGGAGTTGAGGGTGATTTCGGGGAAGCGGTTGACGTTGAAGAAGTCGGCGGAGCGGAGGTGTCCGTCGCGTCGGCGGTTGTTGGTGTCGATGGATTCGGCCTGGACGGTGAAGGAGAAGGAGGAGTTTTCGGGGTTTTCCTCGTCGATGGTAAACTCGCCGGCGATGTCGTTGAAGCGTCCCCAGGTGAAGCTGCGGCCGGCGTGGTCGACGTTGAAGACGATGGCGGTGTGGGCGGTGTCGAGCTCGTAGGTGTCGGCGGCGAGGGCGGGGGTGGTGAAGGTGGCGAGTGCGAGGGCGGCGGCGGTGGTGAAGAGGGTGCGGTGCATGGGTCGGTCTCCTATGGGGTTGATGGAGGTTAGGGGTTGTGGGTGTAACGGGCTGGGTGGCGGGGGTATTCCTTGTTGGAACGAGTTTTTTTGAGGTCAGCGGGGATGAATCGATCCTGTTATCTTTCGATTGTTTCTTGAGGAGCGGTTCATGGCGCGTGTGTACGGGATTGAGGATTACAAATCGCCCGTGCGGCTGGCGGAGAAGGTGATCTGGTCGACACAGGTTTACTTCTGGACGTTGTGCATTATTTTTGTGGTGCAGGTTTGGTTTTTGTCGGGCGGATCACCTTCTGGTAATCATCCGTTCTTCACGCCCATGGTTATGACGGTTGGCTTCGTGCATCTTCTTGCGTCGCTGGTGTCGGGTTGGTTCTACCTGGCATGGTTCCGGCGTGGGATTATTAACGTGCGGGCACTAGGTGTTCGTGGTGTGAGAGCGAGCGCGACGGGTGCCTGGCTTTGGCACTTCGTGCCGTTAGCGAATCTTGTGATGCCCTTTAGGGTCATGAAGCAGATTGCGATTGGCAGTCAGCCCGGTGTGTGGGAGATGGACCATGTGAAGAAGCACCCCAACCCGAAGGGCCTGGGCTGGTGGTGGGGGCTCCTGTTATTGGGGAGCTTGGGGGTCGAAGTGGATGCCCTCAACTTGTCGGCGCAGACCTTGGACTACCTTCGGTGGGTCTGGGTGTTTCAGATGAGTTTGCAGGGTGCTTCTTCGTGGATTTGTATGAGCCTGATCCAGAGTTACTCGTACCTTCAGGATGAGAAGGCGGAAGAGATTCTGGATGTCATGGATGAGGTTGGTGAAGAGCCAAGCCCGGGCTGACACAGCCCGGCTCACCAGAGCGTTTGGGGAGGATGCTTTAGCAAAGCGAAGTCTGTTCTTAGATATTGAAGTACTTGGCTTCGGGGTGGTGGACGATGATGGCGGAGGTGGATTGTTCGGGGTCGATCTGCCAGTTTTCGGTGAGTTCGCAGCCGATTCGCTGGGGTTCTAGGAGTCGGAAGAGTTTTTCCTGGTCGGACATTTCCGGGCAGGCGGGGTATCCGAAGGAGTAGCGTGAGCCGCGGTACTTCTGGGTGAAGAGGTCGCGGATTTTGGAGGAGTCGTCGTTGCCGATGCCGAGTTCGGCGCGCATGCGTTTGTGCCAGAGTTCGGCGAGGGCTTCGGCGGTTTCGACGCCGAAGCCGTGGAGGTAGAGGTATTGCTGGTAGTCGTCGGCCTCGAAGTATTTGCGGGCGATGTTGGAGGCTTCGTGTCCGACGGTGACGCAGTGGAGGCCGAGGACGTCTTTTTCGCCTGAGTCGACCGAGCGGAAAAAATCGGCGATGCAGAGGCGTTTGCGCGAGGGCTGGCGTGGGAAGGAGAAGCGTTCGATCTCGCGGTCGTGGTCTTCGGGGTCGAAGACGATGAGGTCGTCGCCATCTGACTGGACGGGGTAGAAGCCGTAGACGACTTTGGGTGTGAGGAAGCCTTCGTCCTTGGCTCGCTGGCGGAGGTCCTGGAAGATGGGTTCGACTTCGTTGTCGAGCTGATCCTGGAACTGTTCGTCGGTGAGCTTGCCCTTTTTGAATTGCCATTGGCCGCGGTAGAGGGCGACCTTGTTGACGTAGGGGAGGACTTGGTCGAGGGGGAGGTCTTCGACGATGCGGGAGCCGTAGAAGGGGGCGGTGGGCACGGCGACATCGGTGGCGACGTCGGAGCGTGCGGGTGCGGTGAGGGTGGCAGTCGCGGTGCCGTTGGCTTCGGACTCGGCGGCTTTGCGTTCGGCCATGGCGGCGAGTTTTTCGTCGGTGTCGGCGCGTTTAGCGAGTCGGTTTTCGATCTCTTCGTCGAGTTCGTTGGCGCGGCCGGTGGTGAGGCGGTCCATGAGTCGGAGGCCTTCGAAGGCGTCGGTGCCGTGGTAGACGTTGCCGTTGTAGACGGAGCGGAGGTGTGACTCGCAGTAGTGTCGTGAGAGGGCTGCGCCGCCGAGGATCATGGGGACGTCGATGCCGTTGGCGTTGAGTTCCTTGAGGTTCTCCTCCATGACGTTGACGGATTTGACCAGGAGGCCGGAGAGGCCGATGGCGTCGGCGTTGGTTTCGCGGTACTTGGCGATGATCTCGTTGACGGGGACCTTGATGCCGATGTTGTGGACGGTGTATCCGTTGTTGGTGAGGATGATGTCGACGAGGTTCTTGCCGATGTCATGGACGTCGCCACGGACGGTGGCGAGGACCATGGTGCCTTTGGTCTGTCCTTCGACGCGTTCCATGTGGGGTTCGAGGTGTGCGACGGCTTTTTTCATGACCTGCGCGGACTGGAGGACGAAGGGGAGCTGCATCTGTCCTGAACCGAAGAGGTCGCCGACGACGCGCATGCCGTCGAGGAGGTGGTCGTTGATGATGTCGAGGGGCGGGTATTTTTTCATGGCCTCGTCGAGGGATTCGTCGAGGTGTTTCTGTTCGCCATCGATGATGTGCTGGCGGAGTCGTTCTTCGATGGTGAGGTCGGCCAGGTCGACCTTGGTGGTCTGGACGGAGGCATCGGCGAAGAGGTCGATGAAGATCTGAAGGGGGTCGGTGGTAGCAGAGCCGTCGGCGAGTTCGACGGGGGATTCGGCGGGTCGGTCGTAGAGGACGTTGAGGGCAGCGTCCCACTGGTCTTCGGGGATGCGGTTCTTGGGGAGAATTTTGGAGACGTGGAGGATGGCGGAGGTCATGCCGGCTTCGACGAGTTCGAAGAGGAAGACGGAGTTGAGGACCTGGCGCGCGGCGGGGTTGAGGCCGAAGCTGATGTTGCTGAGGCCGCAGGTGATCTGGCAGTCGGGGAAGCGCTGGCTGATGAGGCGTGTGCCTTCGATGGTTTCGAGGCCGGAGCGCTTGTCCTGTTCCATGCCGGTTGAGACGGGCAGGACCAGGGGGTCGAACATCAGGTCTTCGGATTTGAGGCCGTACTTGTTGACGGCGAGGTCGTGCATGCGTTCGGCGATGGCGAGTTTGCGTTCTCGGGTTCGCGCCATGGCGTTTTCGGGGTCTTCGTCGATGGTTCCGAGGACGAGTCCGGCGCCGTAGGTTTTGGCGAGCTGGCACATGTGGGCGAATTTTTCTTCACCGTCCTCGAGGTTGGCGGAGTTGATGAGGCACTTGCCGCCTGCGACTTTGAGTCCGGCCTCGATGGTGGCGGGCTGGGTGGAGTCGAGCATGAGCGGGGCGTTGACCTGGTTGACGAGCTTGCCGACGATGGTCTGCATGTCTGAGGCGTTGTCGCGGCCGGCGTAGTCGACGTTGACGTCGATGACGTGCGAGCCTTCGCGGACCATCTCTTTGGCGAGGGACATGATTTCGTCCCAGTTTTCCTCTTCGAGGAGGCGTTTGAACTTTCGGGAGCCGGAGGCGTTGGTACGCTCGCCGATGTTGAGGATGGTGTTGTCCTGGCGGTAGTCGACGGAGCCCATGAGTGAGGAGACGGCGGGCTTCCAGGGGTCTTTCTTGACGTTGGCGGGTGCGTGGTCGGTGCCGATGGCGTCGACGAGGGCGGTGATGTGTGCGGGGGTGGTTCCGCAGCAGCCGCCGACGATGTTGAGGCCGATGGTGTCGACGTACTCGGCCATTTTTTCGGCGAAGGGTTCGGGCTGGAGGGGGAAGACGGTTTTGCCGGCGACGAGGGTGGGGAGTCCGGCGTTGGGGAGGAGTGAGAGTTGGCCGCGCCAGTTTTTGCCGAGGTACTGGAGGTGTTCTCCCATCTCGACCGGTCCGGTGGCGCAGTTCATGCCGAGGGAGTAGATGGGGAAGTCGGCGAGGGCTGCGGCGACGCCCTGGATATCGGTTCCGATGAGGGTGGTGCCGAACTGTTCGATGGTGACCTGGACCATGATGGGGATGTCGCCATCGTTGGAACCGGTGTCGGGTTTGAGTCCGGCTTCGTCGAGTGCGGCGAGGGCTGCGTTGATGACGCACTTGACCTGAAGGATGTCCTGGGCGGTTTCGATGAGGAGGACGTCGGCGCCGCCGGCGAGGAGGCCTCGGACCTGTTCCTTGTAGGAGGCGAACATGGTGTCCCAGTCGATCTGGCCGAGGGTGATGAGCTTGGTGCCGGGTCCCATGGAGCCGATGACGAATCGGGGTCGTTCGGGTGTGGCGAATTTTTCGCAGGCGGCTCGGGCGACTTCGGCTGAGGACTTGTTGAGTTCGAAGACGCGGTCCTGGAGGTCCTGGTCTTCCATGGTGTGGACGGAGGCGTTGAAGGAGTCGGTTTCGACGGCGTCGGCGCCGGCCTGGAGGAAGGACTCGTGGATGTTCTGGATGAGCTCAGGTCGGGTGAGGAGGAGGGCCTCGGTGCAGTTCTCGCGGCCGAGGTAGTCGCGATCGATGTCGAGGTCTTCGATGTTGTGGATGGAGGTGCCCATGGCTCCGTCGAAGAAGAGGACGCGTCGGGCGGCATGGTCTGCAAATCGGCTCATGGGTGTTATTCCACGGTCTTTGTTGTTGAATGGTCGATGTCGTTGTTGTGTGATGATATATCGGCGAGCGGCATTTATCCATTCATCCGGATGAAAGGATGAATTGAGGGCCGACGGGTCGATTTGGCTGTAAATTCATACTGATAAAGGTTTTGTGTATGGAATGGTGGCAGGCTGTGATTCTGGGGATTGTTGAAGGGCTGACGGAGTACCTGCCGGTGAGCTCGACGGGGCACCTGATTCTGGCCCAGCGGGCGATGGGGCTGGATGGCGAGGCGGCGAACGCATATGCGATCTGTATTCAGGCAGGGGCGATTATCGCGGTGCTGGGGCTGTATGCGGCGCGGGTGCGGCAGGGGGTGCTTGGGTCGTTGGGCGCGGTGGGGGTGCTGAAGGCGAAGGATCCGGCGGGGGCTCGGCTGACGATGAATTTGGTGGTGGCTTTTCTGCCGGCGGCGGTGCTGGGGCTGCTGTTTGATGATCTGATCGAGAGCTATCTGTTTGGTTTGTGGCCGATCGTGGCGGCGTGGCTGGTGGGAGGGGTGGCGATTTTGGCGGTGGACTTGTGGCGTCGGCGGCGGGCGACGGGCGAGGAGCGCGTGGGGCTGGGGATCGATGACATGACGTGGCGGATGGCTTTGGCGATCGGGTTGCTGCAGTGCGTGGCGATGTGGCCGGGGACGAGTCGGTCGCTGATGACCATCGTGGCGGGGGTGCTGGTGGGGATGACGCTGGTGGCGGCGGTGGAGTTTTCTTTTCTGATCGGGGTGGTGACGCTTCTGGCGGCGACGGTCTACAAGGCGATCGATGCGGGGCCGGTGATGCTGGAGGCTTATGGGTGGACGGCGATGCTGATTGGGGCGCTGGCGGCGTGGGTGTCGGCGGTGATCGCGGTGAAGTGGATGGTGGATTATCTGAAGAAGCACGGGCTGGCGGTGTTTGGCTGGTATCGGGTGGCGTTGGCGGTGGTGGTGGGGGCTTTGATTCTGGGGGGGATGTTGGAGGGGTGAGTTTATGAGTGAGTGGGTGTTGTAGGTGGGAACTCTCCGCGTGCTTCTGCGTCAGATGACATAGCCGTGGTGGCTAGAAGGCGTCTGGCGATGCGATATCTGTGGATGCTGGTGGTGGCGGGGGTGCTGGTTGGGTGTGGGGAGCGGTCGGACGACGGAGCGGTGGTGCCGGTACCCGAGGCGGTCATCGTGGAGCCGGCGTGGCGGTGGATTGCGAATGACGGGCAGGGGGCGTTGACGGAGGAGCAGGAGCTTGTGTTGGCGGCGGTGCGGCGGTTGGTTGAGGAGCGGCGGGAGGCGAACTGGCGGCCGGTGGATTATCTGTATGAGCTTGAGCGGGGTGAGGATGGGAATTACCGGGTGTTTCTGAGGCACCTGGTGGCGTATCGGCATGGGGTGGGGTTGCAGACGCCTGGTGGGCACGAGATGTATTGGATGGATGCGGAGGGATCGCTGGTGGATTACATCCCCGGGCGATGAGTTAGCGGTTCAGCGGGTGCGGCGGCGGAGCAGGACCATACCGAGGAGGGGCAGGGCGGCCGTGGCGGCGGTGGGCAGGGGGATGATGGGCATGGGTGGGCCGGAGGTGATGTTGGTGACGGTGCCCATGAGTGACGCACCGGAGAGGGTGAAGGAGAGGTTGCGGTTGGTGTAGGTGGGGTCGATGGTGAGTGGGTCGGGGAAGTCGGTGATGGCGAGGGTGTCGGGTGGGAAGCTGTCGTTGGGCAGGAGGGTGTCGGCGGCTGCGAGGTCGATGTTGAGGATGTTGTCGGGGCCGCGGTCGGACTCGAAGGTGATGCGGTCGAGGGTGGCGGTGCCGGTGTTGAAGTTGTTGCGGACGACGAGTTCGAGGCTGCCCTGGATGAAGGGTGAGAGGTCGCTGTTGTTGGCGGAGAAGCTGGCGACGTCGACGGTGTAGCGGCCGATGGCGTTATCGGGGTTGGTGTCGATGGGGGTGTTGGTGAATTCGGCGATGAGTTCCCAGGTGCTGCCGACGGGAACTGCGGTGGCGAAGAAGCTGGTGCTTGTATCGACGACACCTGTCCAGGTGACGATGACGGCCTCGGCGCTCGCTGCGGGCGCAGCCAGGGCGACGGTGAGGAGGCATGCTGTTTTGGGTATCCACCGACCCATGTGAGGTCTCCCGGTCCCTGAGCGCGGGCGATGGTGCTCGCGCTGCATTTGCCTAGTGGCTATCGGCATTTGGGGGTGTTGGTTTAGTTGGGGTGGGGTGGCTGATAATTCGTGGTATCAGCGCTTGGGAGTGGGGTTTTCACGTGCCAGGACTCATGCGCTTTGCGACTCTATCGGGACTTTTGGCTGGTCAGGATTCGACTGGTCTGTTGGCTGTGCTAGTCTTTTGTGCGGGTTGTCTGGTTTGATCATTTGCAGAGAGGACGTGGGCATGTCCGTGAGACCTGATTGGTTAATGATGTCGGTGGTGGTGTTGCTCGGCGGTGTATTGATGTCTCAGAGAGGGTCTGCGATGGATGAGGTGGGCGTGGTCGATCAGTGGCATGATTTCCCGACGGGTCGGACGATTGAATTCAGCGGGTATACCTGGCGGGTGAAGGGGCTGGACGCGGAGACGACGTATGGGCCGGGCGGGTTTCCATTCGGGCCGACGGAGGAGAGTGTGTGGGTTGATGAGCAGGGGCGGTTGCATCTTCAGGTGGTGGAGATTGACGGGGTGTGGTACTCGGCGGAGGTGCGGCTGACGGAGGCGCTGGGTTATGGGGATTACCGGTTTACGACGCGTGGCCGTGTGGATGACCTGGACCCGAATCTGATTTTTGGGTTGTTCATCTGGGAGTATCAGGCGAGCTATGAAGGGATCGAGGACTCGAACGTTGCCAATGAGTTTGATATCGAGTTTGGGACGTGGAAGGACCCTGATCGCGCGCCGGCTCAGTTTGTGTGTCAGCCGTGGCAGCGGAAGGAGAATCTGCATCCTTACTGGTTCAGTTTGAAGGATGATGAGGCATTGAGCACGCATGCTTTTCGCTGGCGGCCGGATGGCGTGGACTGCCGGTCGTGGCGGGGTGGTGCTGAGTCAGAGACGGATGCGGAGGCGCGGCTGACGACGTGGACGTATGAGGGGCCGGATATTCCGACGGGTTCCCCGCAGGTGCACCTGAATCTCTGGTGTCTGAATGAGCCGCCGGCGCGGGGTGCGTCTCAGACGGTCGTGATTGAGCGTTTTGAGTTTGTGCCCTACGAGAAGTAAGTGGGTTGAGCTTCAGGGTTGGACGAGGACTTTGAGGGTGTTGGGTTGTTTGGCGGCGGTGAGGATGTCGGGTCCGGCGGCGAGTTTCATGCGTTTGGAGATGAGGGGTGTGACGTCGATGGCGGAGCGGGCGAGGGCGTCGAGGGCGGTGGCGAAGGGCCCGCAGCGGCTGCCGACGAGGGTGATCTCGTCGACGACGATCCTGGCGAGGTCGGGGTGGGCTTGTTGGTTGGGTGCGGGTGCGGTGGTGGTTTTGAGGGCGATGGTTCCGCGGGGTCGGACCATGCCGAGGGCGGTGGTGATGCCAGAGGGTGAGCCGGTGGCATCGACGACGATGTCCTGATCCTGACGGAGTCCGACGTCTTCGAGGAGTCGGTGTTTGATGCCCCATTTTTCGGCGACTGCGAGTTTATCGGGGTGCTTGCCGACGATGCGGACGGTGGCGTTGAGTTGGGCGAGGACCTGGGCGCAGAGGAGTCCGAGTCGGCCGTCGCCTAAGACGGTGACATAGGGGCGGCCTTCGAAGGTGAGTTGGCGGACGAGTTGGAAGGCTGCGGCGAGGGGTTCGGTGAAGACGGCCTGGTCGTCGTCGACGTGGTTGGGTACTTCGTGGAGGTTGGCGACGGGGAGGGTGAATCGGTCGGCGAAGACGCCATCGCGGTTGAGGATGCCGAGGACGGTTCGTTGGCGGCAGTGTTCGCGGAGGCCTTTGAGGCAGAGATCGCAGGCTCCGCAGACGGCGTTGATTTCGCCGACGACGCGTTTGCCGATGAGGTGGTTGTCTTTGGTGTCGGCCGTTTGGGTGACGGTGCCGACGAATTCGTGGCCGAGGACGCCCTGGAAGTGCATGTAGCCGTTGGCGAGCTGGATATCAGTGGAGCAGACGCCTGTGAGGGTGGGTTGGATGAGTGCTTCGCCTGGGCGGAGGTGGGGTTCGGGGTGGTCCTGGCGGAGGCTGAGTTGGGTGTTTTCATCGAGGACGAGTGCTTGCATGGGGTGAGTATCGGCTTGGCGTGGGTGCGGGCTGTGCGATCGGCGCGGGACGGGCTGGTTTGAATCCGTACACTGTGGGCATGAATCAGGTGCAGGACCCGATGAGTGACACGGAAGAGAGCCGGCGGCTGCCGGAGCGTCCGCGTGTGCTGATTCTGGCGAATCTGGCGAAGGAAGAGGTGGTTGAGGCGCTGGCGGACTTTCGGCCGTGGCTGGTTGAGCGTGCGGAGATTGTGGCAGAGCCCGATATCTGTGAGCTGACTTCGGAGCGAGCGGCGGAGCTGCCTGAGGCGGATCTGGCGATTGTTTTGGGGGGTGACGGGACGATGCTGGCGCAGGCGAGGAAGATGGTGGCTTTGGGTGTTCCGTTGTTGGGGATCAATTTCGGGAAGCTAGGTTTTCTGGCTGAGTTCACGATCGATGACGTGAAGCTGCACTGGGACGAGGTGTTGTGCGGTGGTTGTCGGGTGAGTGAGCGTTTGATGCTGGAGGCGATGGTGTTTCCTGCGGGGGCGCCGCGGTGGGGAGAGGGGGCGGGCGATGATTTGTCGGGGATGCCTGAGCCGGTGTTCCGGTCGATCGCGATGAACGATGCGGTGATCACGGCGGGGCCGCCTTACCGGATGATTGATCTGGATCTGGCGATCGAGCCGCGGCGGTCGTTGCACTCGTCGGTGCAGTTTGCGGGTGATGGGGTGATTATTGCGACGCCTTCGGGTTCGACGGCTTACAACCTGTCGGCGGGCGGGCCGATTCTGTCGCCTGGAATTGATGGCGTGGTGATTTCTGCATTGGCTCCGCAGTCGCTGGCGTTTCGTCCGATTGTGTTTCATGCACGATGCGAGGCGTGGCTGACGGTTCTGCGGGCGAATGCGGGGACGACGCTGGTGATTGATGGTCAGGATTCGGCGACGATTGCGGAGGGTCAGCAGTTGCTGGTTCGTCAGCACGGATCACGGGTGCGTTTGATCCACAACCCGGATCACAATTATTGGACGATGCTGTCGTACAAGATGCGTTGGGCGGCTCAGCCGAGACGGCGGTAAAGGGGCGGGTTTGGTCGGTCGATCTTCTCAGGGGACCTGTGCGTTTTCGCGCGGTGGTTCCGAGGAAGGCTGGCCGTTATGGCAACGGGTGGATGGCAATGTGCGGCGGTGGGGGTGTTGGCGGCTTTCGGTCTGCTCGCCGGCGAGGCAGGTGCGCGGACGGTGGCGATTTATGCGCCGCCCAGTGTGTCGGAAGCAGAGGTGTTGGCGTCGCCTGTGAGTCAGCTGCTGGCTGGGGCGGGTGACGAGCTGGTTGTGTTTGACAGTCTTTCGGCGGAGGTGTTGGGGCTGGTGTTGGGGGAGGCGGACCTGCTGGTGCTGGATCAGCACGCGGGCGGGCGTTTGATTACGAGCATTTCGGGGTCGGCGGTGGAGACTGTTCGGGGTTACGTGGATGAGGGTGGGGGTTTGCTGGCGATCGGTAATCGGCTGGGTCGGGGCGCGACGGCGATCAATCTGTTTTTTGGTAGTGGCCTGCGGAACGTGGCGGATACGGGGATCGATCAGACGGAGCTTCGATATCCCTTTGGGGTTTTTGAGGGTGGGCCGGAGACGGTTCTGAATGATACTGGAGCGCTGGTGAATCCGGGGACACTGGCTGCGAATGAGCTGACGATTTACGGGGTGGATGGGGCGTCGAGTGTGGTGGGTGGTTTCTTTGGTGCGGGTGCGTATATGTATCTGGGGATCGATGGCCAGTCGCCTTTGGCTCTGGATGCGCCGGTGTCGGATGTGATTCTTCGGTCGGCGGACTTTGCGGTGGATGCGACGGTGATTCCGTTGCCGGTTTCGGCGTGGGCGGGGTTGTGTCTGCTCAGCGGGATGGTGTATCTGCGTCGGACGCGCGGCTAGCGGCGGGGTTGTGTATCGATGCTGGGGGCTGTTGCCTGGATGTGTTTATCGCTGCGCTGTCCGGGTGGTTGTCGGCATCGATCGTGGTGTTGTTTTTAAGGTTTTTATGGGCTTTGTGAATTAGGGCGGGTTGGATGAATTGTGGGTTGTGGATGGTCGATGCTGGTTGTGTCAGCGTGACAGGAGAAAGACGCATGATTAGAGAGATGGTGAAGACAACGGGGGTTGCTGCGGCTCGTTACGCGGTGGGTGCGGGTCTGGAAGATTTTCGGTCGTGGTGGTGGTGGATGCAGAAGGGTCAGCGGAACCCGCCACCTGCGATCGTGAAGTGGATGGTGATTCGTGAGTATGCGAATCGGTTTGGCTTGAAGGAACTGATCGAGACGGGGACTCATGAGGGGAACACGCTGGCTGCGGTGGCTGAGCAGTTTGAGCGGCTGACGTCGATCGAGTTGAGCGATCACTACTACGACCTTGCGTGTCGCCGGTTTGATGGTGATGCGAAGGTGCGGCTGCTGCATGGTGATTCGGGGAAGGTGCTGCCTGAGGTGGTGCGTTTGCTGGATCGGCCGGCGCTGTTCTGGCTGGACGGGCATTACTCGCAGGGCCTGACGGCTCGGGGCGAGTTGGATACGCCGATTAGTGCCGAGCTGGAAGCGGTGCTTGGGGATGAGCGGTTTGAGCACGTGGCGTTGATCGATGATGCGCGGCTGTTTGTGGGCAAGGATGGGTATCCGACGCTTGATGCGTTGTACGAGCGGATTCGGGCGTTGCGGCCTGGGTACACGATGTCGGTCCGTGAGGATGTGATTCGGGTGCATCGTGAGTTGCCGGTTTATTTGCGTTAGCAGACGCGAGCCTGTTGAAACTCTGGAGGCCGTGGCTCTTTTGAGCTGCGGCCTTTCTTTTGTGTCATCGCCTGGTTCTGTGGGCTCCCGTTCGGGTACCCACAGCCCACCCGGGTTTTTTGAGTGATCGCGTCGTAGCTTCTCAGGTATCGGTGGTGGGCCAGGTGGTCAGGAAGGTTTCCTGGTGGGCTTCCTGGTTGATGACTTTGACCATCTGGAGGTCGAGGGGGTCCTGGTTGGGGAGGGCTTCGAGGATGCCGTCGTGGATGGCCCAGCTTCTTCCTCTGGGGCTGCGGGCGAAGCGGGTGTGTCGGAAGGTGGTGTTGTCGAGGGCTTTGTAGAGGGCTCCATCGCGTGCGAAGGCGCGGTCGATTTCGAGCATGCGTTTGCGGCCGGAGATGTAGGCGAAGCCGTGGTTTTCGTACCAGATAGCGTTGTGGTAGGTGAGTGGCTCGAGGATGATCCCGTAGTAGGCGTTGGCTTTGGCAAAGGTTTCGAGTCGGGGGAGGAGTTCGGCGAAGAGGCCGAGTCCTTTTCGGACCTGGGAGGGGCCGAGTCCGGCTTTGAGGGCTGCTGTTTCCTGTTCGAGGTTGCGGCCGGCGGTGCCGAGGAGGGTCATTCTTCCTTCGGGGTCGTTGTCGATGTTGAAGCGTGGGGCGGTGAGGTCGTTGATGACGAGGAAGCCGATTTCGAGCTGTCCGCCGCCTGCGTCGGCGAGGTCGAGGCTGAGGAGGTGGTCGCCATCGATGCGGTGGGCGGGGATGCGGAGGCGGGCCTCGTAGGAGCCGGGTCGGGCGTCGAGGAGGAAGGATTCTTCGTTGATGTCGGGGGTTGGGAAGCGGTCGGGGTGGGCGTCGGTGAGGTGCTGAAAGGTGCGTGGGGGGATGATGGAGGCGTAGAGCCGCCTTTTCTCGGCGTCGGAGCAATGATTGAGTTTCTGGATCGACATACCCGAAAGATCTTTGGTCGGGGCGGGTTTTTGGTCTGTCAGTGCTATCCTAAGAGGCAAGTCCTTTGAGGGGTTATCGACCATGGCAAGTTCGCGGATTCTGATGTGTGTGTTGTTTGTTCTGGGACTTAGCGTGCTGCCGGCGGTGGCTCAGCCTGCGGATGATTCGTCGCGGGTGGCCTGGCTGGAGTTGACGGGGACGCTTCGTGAGGGGCCGGTGCCTTTTGCGTGGGTGACGGAGGCGGAGGCGGGGCCGTCGCTATCGGGTGTGGTGGAGGCGCTGGATGACGTGGCGGCCTCGGAGAAGCATTTGGGGGTGGTGCTGTATCTGAACGCGCCGCGGCTGGGTCTCTCGCAGATTGAGGTGCTGGGGCAGGCGATCGATCGTGTGAAGGCTGCTGGCAAGCGGGTGATTGCGTTTTCGGAGTCTTACGAGACGGGGACGTATCTGCTGGCGGGTTATGCGGACACGGTGGTGCTGCAGCGGAACGGGATGTTCATGCTGCGTGGGCTTCTGGTGGAGGAGATGTATCTGGCGGGGCTGATGGAGAAGCTGGGTCTGGAGGCTGACTTCATGCAGGTGGGTCGGTTCAAGGGTGCGGATGAGGCGCTGACGCGGGAGCATCCGACGCCTTTCTGGGACGAGAACATCGGCGCGTTGCTGGATGATCTGTATGCGCAGATCGTTGGGCGGATCGGCGAGCATCGGGAGATGTCGGTCGAGCAGGTCGAGGCGGTGATGCGTGACAGCTGGCTGCTGAGTGATGAACAGTTGCTGCGTCGGGGTGTGGTGGACGCGGTGACGGATCGGGGGATGACGGCGTTGTTTGAGGAGGCATTTGGCGGGGATTTTGTTTGGGAGGATCTGGCGGATCGGGGTCGGATGCAGACGCCTAACAATCCGTTTGCGTTGTTCCAGATGCTGTTTCGGCCGCCTGCCCCGCGAGCGGATGGTCCGAGTATCGCGGTGATCCATGCGCGTGGGCCGATCTACATGGGTGAGTCGACGGTGGGTGACGGGGCGTTCACGGATGACAGCATCGGGCATCGGACGATGATTGATGCGCTTCGGGATTCGGCGTCGGATGAGGACATCAAGGGTGTGGTGGTGCGGATTGATTCGCCTGGCGGTTCGGCGCTGGCGAGTGAGGTGATCTGGCAGGCGGTTCGGGAGACGGCGGAGACGAAGCCGGTCTACATGAGCGTGGGTCGGATGGCGGCGTCGGGTGGGTATTACATCGCGTGTGCGGGTGATGAGATCTTTGTTGAGGGGCCGTCGGTGGTGGGTTCGATCGGGGTGGTGTCGGGCAAGATTCATCTGGAGGGGCTTTATGAGAAGCTGGATCTGGGTGTGACGGTGCGGACGCGTGGCCCGATGTCGGACATGTTTGCGAGCGACCGGCCGTTCACGCCTGCTCAGCGGCACACGATGCTGGCGTTCATGGAGCGGATTTACGACCAGTTTGTGGATCGGATTCGGGAGGGGCGGGGTGATCGTCTACCGCGTGTGGATGAGGTGGCGGAGGGGCGTTTGTTCACGGGTCGTCAGGCGGTTGCGAACGGTATGGCGGATGAGATTGGTGGTTTGGAGGAGGCGGTGGCGTCGCTGGCGGAGGCGCTTGATCTGGAGGAGGGTGCCTACGAGGTGATTGATCTGCCTGAGCCGATGTCGTTCCAGGATTTCATGCAGGATGCGTTTGGGGTGCGGTCGGCGGGGATGGGTGTGTCGCTTGGCATGATCGCGAAGCCGGTTCTGGGTGATCGGTGGGAGGTTTTGCGGCCGGTGGTGGAGGGGGCGTTGCAGCTGCGTCGGGAGCCGGCGCTGGTGCTGATGCCAGTGGTGCTTGATATCCGTGTGAGTCCGTGAGCGGGGGCGTGATGCGGCTAGGTTTGATTCTGCTGGCGGCGGGTCGTGGGACGCGGTTCGGGCGGAGCAAGGTTGATCTGCCGATTCTGGGGCGGCCTGTGATCGCGCATGCGTTGGACTGTTTTGCGGGTGTGGCGGGGCTTGAGCAGCGGCTGGTGGTGGTAGCGCCTGATGATGTGGAGGCGGCGAGGGAGCGGTGGGCGGAGGTACTGGAAGCCTCCGGGGCTCAGGTGTGTGCTGGGGGTCTGGAGGATCGTTGGGCGTCGGTGGTGGCTGCGTTGGAGGCGTTGGATGAGGGGATCACGCATGTGCTGATTCACGATGCGGCGCGGCCTTGCGTGTCGACAGAGACGGTGGGACGGGTGGTTTCGGCGTTGGGTCAGGATGGGGCGGTGATTCCTGGTGTGGCGGTATCGAGCACGCTGAAGCGGGTGGGTGATGCGGTGCGTGAGGGGGTGCGCGTGATGGGCGAGGGTGTGGAGCGGGATGGGCTGATTGAGGTGCAGACGCCTCAGGGGTTTGAGGTGGCATTGCTGCGGCGCGGGTTTGTGGGGGTGCTAGAGGATTTGAGGTCGGGGCGTGCGCACGTGACGGATGATGCGTCGGTGGTGGAGCGGTTGGGCGAGCGGGTGGTGGTGGTTGAGGGTGATACAGGGAACGTGAAGATCACGCGTCCTGGCGATGAGTTGGTGGCGGAGGCGATTCTCAGGGCACGCGGGGTTGAATGAAGAACGGCGACCCTCTTTCGAGGATCGCCGTCGAGTTAATCAGCATTTGACCGTTGTTTAGGCGGCCTTGCGGATGGTGCGGCCGGTGGCCTTGCCGATCCGACGGATGACGCCTGACCGGGTGCCGGTCTTGCGTGCGGTGGTCTTGCGAGCGGTGCTCTTGGCTGTGGTCTTGCGGGCGACGGGCTTGCGCGCGGTCGTCTTGCGTGCCGTGGTCTTGCGAGCGGTGCTCTTCGCTGCGGTCTTGCGGGCGACAGGCTTGCGCGCGGTCGTCTTGCGTGCCGTGGTCTTGCGAGCGGTGCTCTTCGCTGCGGTCTTGCGGGCGACAGGCTTGCGTGCGGTCGTCTTACGTGCCGTGGTCTTGCGAGCGGTGCTCTTGGCTGCGGTCTTGCGGGCGACAGGCTTGCGCGCGGTCGTCTTGCGTGCCGTGGTCTTGCGAGCGGTGCTCTTCGCTGCGGTCTTGCGGGCGACAGGCTTGCGTGCGGTCGTCTTGCGTGCCGTGGTCTTGCGAGCGGTGCTCTTGGCTGCGGTCTTGCGGGCGACAGGCTTACGCGCGGTCGTCTTGCGTGCCGTGGTCTTGCGAGCGGTGCTCTTGGCTGCGGTCTTGCGGGCGACAGGCTTGCGTGCGGTCGTCTTACGTGCCGTGGTCTTGCGTACTGTGGTCTTACGCGTCGTGCTCTTAGCTGTTGTCTTCCGAGCAGCGGTCTTGCGAGCCGGGCTCTTGGTCGCGTTGGACTTGCGAGCGGTCGTCTTGCGAGTCTTGGTGGCGGTGGTCTTGCGAGCGACCGAGGTGGTCTTGCGCTTCGAGGCGGTGGTGGCGGTCTTACGCGCCTTGGGTTTGGCCTTCGAGGCTGTGGTCTTGCGTGCGGGCATGATTCTGCTCCATGTCTAGGGTTGCCCATCGTTGGGCGTAGCGGGTGGCGCTACCGATGCGCAGCACCCATGAATGAACGTTGTGCGATTTTGGTATCGGCCCTGACATCGGGGTCCATCATCTCGTGATGAAGAAATATGCTTATGGGACGTTAAGTCGGTCGGTTGTTGGGCAGGGGCTGGTTTGGCCGGTGGTTTGTGACCGGGTGTGCGGGTGTGGGTAGGCTTTGGGGATGGATGCAGCTAAGGGATTACCTGGTGCGGACGCGTTCCCGGCGCTTGAGGGCATGATTCATCTGAATCATGCGGGGGTGGCACCGATCTGCGGGGCGGCGGCGCGGGCGCTTGAGGCTTATGCGGCCGAGTCGACGAGCCGGGCGTATACGCAGACGGGCTGGTATCGGAAGGTGAATGAGCTGCGGGGGATGCTGGCTTCGCTCATTGGGGCGCGGGGCGGTCATGAGATTGCGATGATGCCGAACACGTCGACGGGGCTGGCGACGGTGGCACGTGGGCTGGACTGGCGTCGGGGCGACAGTGTTGTGATTACGGATGTGGAGTATCCGGCGAACCGGTATCCGTGGGAGGATCTGCAGCGGTTTGGGGTGAAGCTGATCGAGGTGAAGCAGGGGCGTGATGGTCGTGTAGCGGCGGAGGATGTGTGTGCGGCGGTGGAGGATCGGACGCGGGTGGTGGCGATTTCGCACGTGCAGTATGCGTCGGGGTATAGGATTGACCTTGTGCCGATCGCGGAGACGGTGCATCGAGCGGGTGGGTATCTGTGTGTGGATGGGATTCAGTCGGTGGGGATGTTGCCGGTGGATGTGCGAGCGATGGGTGTGGATTTTCTGGCGGCGGATGGTCACAAGTGGTTGCTGGGGCCAGAGGGAGCGGGGTTTTTGTATGTGAAGGAGGATTTGTGTGAGGTGTTGCACCCGCCTGTCGTGGGGTGGCTGAACATGGTGAATGCGGAGGATTATGGGCGGTACGAGTATCGGTTTCAGAAGGATGCTCGGCGGTTTGAGCCGGGGTCTTACAATATCCCGGGTTTGCTGGCGCTGCGGGGTGCCGTGGGGATGCTGATGGAGGTGGGGATCGAGGAGGTTTGGCGGCGGGTGGAGGCGTTGACGGGGTTTGCGGAGACGGGGCTGCGGGAGCGGGGGTTTCGGGTGTTTTCGCCTCGGCGGCTGGCGGGGGAGCGGAGCGGGATTGTGATGTTTGAGCCCAAAGAGGGGCAGGAGGCTGGGAAGGTGGTGCGGGGGTTGGCGGAGCGGGGGATGCACCTGGCGGTCAGGAGTGGGCGGCTGCGGATGAGCCCGCACTTCTACAACACGGAAGGGCAGATTGAGGCGGTGCTTGGGGCGCTTGCCGAGGCTTAGTCGTTGTTGTCGGGGAGGGGGTGTTCTTCGACGCGGTATCCGCGGGCTGGGGGCTCGGTGCTGTAGTCGCGGTCGCGGACGGGGACGCTGGTTTCGGGGCGGAGGAGGTCGATGATGGATTCGTTCTCGGAGCTATCGAGTGTTCGGACGCGTCGGGGGAGGGCGGTGTCGTTGTCGTACCAGAGTTCGATGAGGGTCTGTTCGATGTCGAGGTGTTCGCGGGGCGTGAGGCGGAGGAGGAAGGTGTTTTCGGGGTCGTCGTTGGAGGTGGGGGCGGTTTCGACGTGGAAGCGGGTGAGGACTTCGTTTTTCCTGAGGTTGAGGGGGAGGCTAAAGGGGCCGGAGCCGAAGCGGAGGGGGTCGGCTTCGGCGACGTTCTGGTTTTCGTCGATGATTTCGCGTCGGATGAAAAGCTGTTCGTCTTCGAGTTTCTCGGCGAGGTAGCGGCCATCGAAGATGTACCAGCGGTTCTGGTTGTCGCGGCGTCCGTCGACGATGAGGTATTCGAAGTGGACGGCGAAGCGGGCGGGTGGTCCGGCGGCGTAGCGGAGTTCGCCGAAGCGTCGTTGTTCGTCGCCGAGGAGGCCCTGGATGCGGTCGTAGCGGAGGCGTGCGCGGAGGGAGGTGAGGTTATCGGAGGCCTGCTCGACGCGTTCGAGGAGCGCGACGGCCTCGGCGGAGGCTTCCGGGTCGGCGGGAGCCTCTTCCTGAGCGATTGCCAGGGCGGTGAGGGTGAGGAGCAGGATGCAGGCGAGGAGGGGGGTTCGGCTCATACCGCTGTTATACGTTTTGGGCGCGGGTTGGGTTTGGCGATTGTGTCAGGCGGCCCAGGTGTTGGCGGGTTGGCGGATGATCTGGTGGGTGGGGTCGAGGCGTGTGAGCTGCTGGGCGATGGTGTCTGAGAGGTCGCCTAAGTGTCCAACGTACCAGCCGGCGAGGCAGGGGTGTCCGGCGATGCGGTCGATCTGCTGGCGGATGGTGTCTTCGACACGGGCTTCGGCGTCGAGTGGGATGGACTGGAGGAGGAGGATGCCGGCGCGGTCGGCGGCTTCGTAGAGCAGTTCGGTGCCGAAGTGGTCGCGGACAAAGAGCAGGGACTGGCCGGTGGCGGGTAGGAGTTTCTGCTCGGCGATGCGGTCGATGGTCAGGACGTTATCGAAATGGAAGGGTTTGCCGTTGACGAGGAAGCTTGGGGAGCCGGCGGTGTTCTGCTCGGGTTCCTGGCGGACGGAGGTGAGGCCGATGGTTGTGGTTTGTTCGTCGAGGGGTTCGTCGTTTTCGAGGAGGGTGAGCTTGAGTTCGTAGAGATTCTGATGGCCCATGCCTGCGGGCCACCACCGCTCGGGTTCGACGAGGTCGAAGCGGATGCGGCCGTTGTGGTTTTCATCGAGCGGGGTTCGGGTCTGGCCTTCGTCGTGGAAGCCGTCGAGGCTGTTGATCTCGACGTAGACGTCGACGGCGGCGGGAGGTGTGAGGTTGACGCCATCGGTGGGTACGGGTGGCAGGGTCTGGAACTGTGTGTCGATGACGGCCTGGTGCTGGTCGACGTAGCGGATGAGTGGGCGTATGGATCCGAGTCGGAGTCTGCTGGACATGTTTTGGGCCTCCCGTAAGGGCGGATGGGACGACAGGCGTTCTTCATCCATACCTCATTTAGGCACAAAGTCCAGATCGGATCTGCATAGGGCGGGAAGTTGATAAATGGGGAGGACCCAAACATGCGTGTTTGGGGCGTTGGGGGAGGGTCTTATATATGACTTCGGGTTAGATCAGGCGTCAGCTGTTTGCGGGCAGGTGGCTTCGATGAGATGGACGATCTGGTCGTAGCCCGGGATGAGCCGGTCGATTTTGGCGTAGCCGTTGGCCTGGCAGGTGACGAGGCAGGTGTCGTGGTTGATGATCCAGCGGGCGGCGAGCTTGGGCTTCTCGAACTCGAACCAGACGTTGACGGATTCGGGTTCGGGGATGCGTTGTTCAGCTGCCAATTGGTAGAGGCCCTCTGCGACGTCCTGGATCGCCTGGATGCTGCGTGTGACTTCCTGGATGCGTTGGACTTCTGTCTGGAGGGGTGTCATGGTTTGCTTTCTGATCGCGGCCTGGCGATCACGTGGCTGACTACTTCTTTTATTCTGTCTTTGGAAGGGTGGTCGGCAAGGGCTGCTTGTGGTGGTGTCAACCCCCTGAACAGGTTGTTTAAGGGGTTTGGAGCCGATGAGGCGTGATTCTGCCCATTTATTTTTTAGGATTCTTTTGGGATTTGATCGTTTATTGGGTTGATCTGATCCCGTTTGGTGTCGATTGAGTGTTGTTGCGTCTTGGTGGCGGGCTTGAGGGGTATGGGGCTTTCGATTGGCTTTGGGTCTTTGGAGGGCTACTCTTTGTTTATGCGTGAGAAGCGAAGGTCAGGCTTTACGCTGATCGAGTTGCTGGTGGTGTTGAGCATCGTGGCGCTGCTGATGGGGCTGCTTCTGCCGGTGTTGAGTCGGGCGCGGCCGGCGGCTCAGGCGGTGCAGTGCATGAGTCATCTGCGGCAGCTGGCGGTGGCTCAGCAGGCTTATCACATCGAGCACGATCGGTTCGCGCGGTTGTGGGCGGGTTCGATGAGCGATGGCGAGGCGGTGAATGTGACGGTGATCACGCCGTTGCAGGAGATGCTGGGGCTGGATGTGGATGGGGCGCGTCGGCTGACGGAGGCGGGGTCGGTTATGCATTGTCCGACGGTGCAGGCGGAGGACTTCGATGAGCTGAGGGGTAAGGGCTTGAGGCCTTTTCCGGGCGAGCAGTTTTCGTCGTATGGGATTAACGGGGCGATGTACTTTGATCGGTGGGGTTTTTCGGCGTCGGTGATTCCTTCGCCTAGTTCGATCATCATTCTGGGCGAGCAGGCTCTGGAGCCGTTCGAGCGGATGGTGACCTCGGACGGGATATATGTGACGCCTGGGTTTGTGAGGTGGACGCCTCTAGCAAACCATGATCCGGACCGCGGGTATCGGCATGATGCTCGGGGCGGGAACATGGCTTATGCGGACGGGCACGTGGCCATGACGATGCACGAGGCGTTGCCGCTTGATGGTGGGCGGTGGCACTGGTGGGATGCGTCGGGGGATCCATTCGACATGAACGAGCCCGAACGGTGCGGGTGCGACGAGTAGCTTGATGCGAGTGCGAAGTCCGGGAGGCTGTCAGCTTATTTCTTGCCCATGAAGAACTTCTTGACCGAGTGGACGGTGATCTGCCGGCCGATACGCGCGATGGCTTCGGTGAGGGGCACGCCTTTGGGGCAGACCTTGACGCAGTTCTGGGCGTTGCCGCAGTCGCTGACGCCACCTGGGCCCATGAGGGCTTCGAGGCGGTCGGCTTTGAGCTGCTTGCCGGTCTCGTGCTCGTTGAAGTAGAGGGCCTGTGCGATGGCCTGCGGGCCGATGAACTCGTTGTCTTTTTCGAACTGCGGGCAGGCTTCGAGGCAGCATCCGCAGGTCATGCAGCGGGAGAGGGCGTAGCGGAACTCCTGGGATTCCTGGGATTCCTGCGGGCCTTCGCCGAGGTCGTGGGTGCCGTCGATGGGGACCCAGCCCTTGACCTTCTTGAGGTTGTCGAACATGCGCTGGCGGTCGACGAAGAGGTCGCGGACGACGGGGAACTTGGTCATGGGCTCGACGGTGATGGTGTCGCCTTCGGGCAGCATCTCGTCGACAAGGGTCGAGCAGGACTGCTTGACCTTGCCGTTGATGTTCATGGTGCAGGAGCCGCAGACTTCTTCTAGGCAGCCGGAGTCCCAGACGGGTGAGGTGGTTGGCTTGCCCTCAACGGTCACCGGGTTGGCGGCGACGTACTGGAGGACGGAGATGATGTTCTGTCCGGGCCGGTAGGGGACTTCGAAGGTCTCGTAGTAAGCGGGCTGGGAGGGAGCGTCCTGGCGCTTGATCCTGACCTTGTATTTTTCGGGCTTGTTTTGGGCGATCATGTTTGGCTCGCTGGTTGCTGCGATGTTTACCTGATAGTGCGGCGGGGCGGATTACTTGGCGGCCGCGGCTTCTTTCTTCTCGTCTTGTTTCTTATCGACGGAGCCGTAGGTACGGGCTCGGGGCTCAACCATGGGCTGTGGCACGTCTTCGTACCAGACCTCGCATTTATCGAGGTTGGCGTCGTACTTGACCATGGAGGTCTTGAGGAACGGATCGTCGATGCGTTCGGGGTAGTCGGGTCGGTAGTGGGAGCCGCGGGATTCCTTGCGGAGGATGGCGGATTCGATGACGGCGTCGGCGTAGATGAGCATGTCCCCTACGGCCCGGGTGAAGAGCAGGTTCTGGTTGGTCCAGTGTCCTGTGTCGGAGAGCTTGAGGGAGCTGAACTGCTCCTTGAGTTCGGCGACCTTCTCGCGGGCCTGGATCATGCGCTGCTCTTCGCGGATGACGGTGCAGGCGTCGGTCATTTCTTCGCCAAGTACGCGGTGGATCTCGTAGGGGTTGTGCTGGCCGTCGTTGGCCTCGAACTTGGCGATGAGGTCTTTTTCCTGCTGAATCTGATCGTTGATGAGGTTCTCAGAGAGGTCGGCGGCTCGGGTGCCGGTGTGGTCCTTGGCGTGGTTGGCGACGGAGAGGCCGCAATAGAGGCCGTCGAAGATGCAGGAGAGGAGTGCGTTGGCGCCGAGGCGTGTCCCGCCGTGGTACTGGTAGTTGACTTCACCGAAGGCGTAGAGGCCTTCGAGGTTGGTCATCATGTTTTTGGGGTCGCCGTATTTGAGCCCGCAGATCTTGCCATCGGGGGCGATGGTTTTGCGGTCGTTGGGGTCGGCGTCGTCGTCGGCTTCGCGCCATTCTTCGGTGTAGGTGGTCCAGAGCCCGCCCATGGAGTAGTGGACGGCGGGGAAGATCTTCATGGGGACTTCGGTCGGGTCGTCGCCGGTGAACTTCTCGTAGATCTCGAGGATGGATTTGAGCTTGTTCTTGGTGGTTTGTGGGAGGTGTGAGACGTCGAGGTAGACCATGCGTCCGCCGCCGATGCCATAGCCTTCCTGGCACTTCCAGAAGATCTCGCGAGTGGCGATGTCACGGGGGACGAGGTTGCCGTAGGCGGGGTATTTTTCTTCGAGGAAGTACATGCGTTCTTCCTCGGGGATATCGAGTGGGTGGCGGTTATCGCCTTTTTTGCGGGGGACCCAGACCCGGCCGCCTTCGCCACGGGCGGACTCGGACATGAGTCGGCATTTGTCTTCGCCTGGGATGGCGGTGGGGTGGACCTGGATGAACTCGGGGTTGCCGAGGTACGCGCCGTGTCGATAGGCACGCGCAGCGGCGGCGCCGGTGCAGATGACGGACATGGTGGACTTGCCGAAGAGCAGTCCGTTGCCGCCTGTGGCCAGGACGACGGCGTCGGCGGGGAAGGCCTTGATTTCCATGGTTCGGACGTCCTGGGCGATGATGCCCTTGACGTCGCCGGCCTCGTCCTTGAGTGGTCGGAGGAACTCCCAGAACTCGTACTTGGTGACTTTGCCTTCGGCTTCGTAGCGTCGGGTTTGTTCGTCGAGGGCGTAGAGTAGTTGCTGTCCGGTGGAGGCTCCTGCGAAGTGGGTTCGCTTGAAGAGGGATCCGCCGAAGAGCCGGAGATCGCGTTCGCCTTCGAAGGTTCGGTTGAAGGGAACGCCCATGCGGTCGAGTAGGTCGATGACCTTGGGTGCCCAGTGGGCCATTTCGTAGACGGGCGGCTGGTGGTTGAGGAAGTCGCCGCCGTAGAGCGTCTCATCCATGTGCTGCCACTCGGAGTAGCCCTGCTGGCGGGCGACCTTGTTGCAGGCGTTGATGCCGCCTTGTGCGCAGACGGAGTGTGAGCGTTTGACGGGTACGACGGAGAAGAGGTCGACGGGCGTACCGGCTTCGGCGACGCGGACGGCGGCTGCGAGTCCGGCGAGTCCTCCGCCTACGACGATGACTCGGGGTTGGGTGCTCACGGGTTGCTTCCTTTGCTGCCAGTGCTTGTGATTTCGGTTCCGGCCGAGACTAAGGGTTTGCCCTAAGTTTATGCATCGGCTGGTTCGGGAGCGACCTTTTCAGGTCATTTTCTGAGGTTTTATGGGTTGTAGACGGCGGGTTCGGCGACGGGTGTCGCTGACTCGACGAGTGCGGGATCGGTGCCTTCGATGAGGATCTGCATGGCTTCGAGTTCGGCGGGGGAGAGTTCGTACGCCCAGGAGCCCCAGAGGGCAAAGGCCGTGAAGATGCTCAGGCTGACACCGACGGCGGCACAGACGTATCCCCAGCGTCTCATGGACTGGACGCTGGTGGTGACACCCCAGGTGATGGCTGAGGTCCAGAGGCCGTTGGCCCAGTGGAAGACGGCGGAGTAGGCCCCGAGGATGTAGAGGATGGAGACGAGGATGGCGAGGGTGAGGTTCTGCTGGAGGCCGCCTTGGAGGGCCAGGGCGAGGCTGGCGGAGGAGAGGGGGACTTCGGTGCCGTCGGCGGTGTGGCCGTAGACGTAGAAGGGGGTGTACCAGCCGAAGATGTCCCATCCCCAGCGGAGGGTGGCGACGTGTAGGAAGACGAAGATGAGGGCGATGATGCCGGTGACGCGTTGGGCGACGTAGCGGACGTTGCCGTAGTAGCGGTAGGACTTGACGTTGTTCTTGCCGGTGAAGGTGTAGAGGATGCCGAGTCCGGCGTGGAAGGCGATGGGCAGCCAGAGGCCGAAGATCTCGACGAAGATCATGGCGGGGATGGTGCCGTGGATCCATTCGACTTCGTGCTGGAAGGCGTCTTCCATGCCGAGAGGCTTGGCGGCCATCTGCATGTTGGTGAAGAGGTGGAACATCAGGAACATGCCGATGGGCACGATGCCTGTGAGGGAGTGGAGCCTCCTCAGGAGGAAGTGGTGTTTGTCGAGGAATCCCTGAGGTTCGGGTGAGGCGGTAGCAGTCGACACTGGGAGTTTCCTTGGATCGGGTTCGCCGGGGTGTTGCGTGGTTCCGGGGCTATCAGGATACAGATAAGTCTCTTGTGTGGCCAGTGGTCCGTTTCATCGGATCAGAGGGCGTGCTCGGTTCCGGGCGGAATGGGCGGGGTGCCCGGTGCGCCGGGTTGACCGGGTGGGGTCTGGGCCTGGGGGGAGGCCATGTAGACGAATTGTGTTCTCAATTCCTGAAGGGTGAGTTTGATGGTTTGGGCCTCTTCGTCTGAGAGGTTGCCGCGGGTTTTCTCTTCGAGGACGCCGAGGAGATCGATGTGGAACTTGGCGAGTTCGAGGTCGGGCGGGATGGGCTGGCCGGTGCGTCGGTCGGCGAAGGCGCCGAGTGACATGAGGGCCTGGGTGGCGATGGAGGAGAGGAGGGTTTCGAAGGAGGCGGCGGGGATGCCGTTGGGGCCTGGGGTTCCGGCTTCGCCTGCGGGGCCTGCTTTGGCGGCGGCTTCGGCTTCGCGGGCTTTGGCCTGTTCGGCGAGCTTCTGTTTTTCGGCCTGAGCCTGTGATTTCCAGTCGGAGTCGACGATGATCTTGGGCGGGTCCTGGGGGGCGTCTTCGCCTGGGGGCATGGGGAGGGCCTTTCGGGGAGTGAGGTGTCTGGAGTATAGCCCGGAATTGGGCGGCGTTTGGTGGTGGTGGGGGTGTGGAATCGGCTATGGTGCGGGGCTTGAGATATGAGGCGTATGGACGCCAGAAAGTGAATGGTGATGTCGGATAGCGATCGCGAGACGGGCACGGTGCTGGACGTGAAGATGAATGATCAGGGGCTGGTGCCAGCGATTGTTCAGGATTACGAGACGGGGGAGGTGCTGATGATGGCGTGGATGAATGAGGCGGCGCTTAAGGCAACGCTAGAGAACAAGAAGGCGACGTTCTATTCGCGGTCGCGTGACAAGATGTGGGTGAAGGGCGAGTCTTCGGGGCATGTGCAGGAGGTGGTGGAGGCGCGGGTCGATTGCGATCAGGACACGGTGCTGCTTCGGTGTCGGTCGCAAGGGCCGGCGTGTCACGTGGGGTATCGGAGCTGCTTCTACCGGTCGGTCGAGGGTTCTGAGGGGTTGAAGACGGTGGAGGAGCGGGTTTTCGATCCGAAGAGCGTTTACGGAAAGTGAGCTGACGGATGGCTGCAAGGAAGCAGGGCGTCGATCTGTTCAAGCCGAGGGTGGCGGCGCTTCGGCGGCGGTTGAAGGCGAAGCAGCTGGATGCGTTGCTGCTGACGCGTGCGGTGGATGTGCGTTATCTGACGGGGTTTTGCGGGGAGGACTCGTGGGTACTGGTGCCGATGAGCCGTGGCAGGGTGGTGGTGATTTCGGACAAGCGGTTTGAGGAGGAGATCGCGGAGACGGCGCCGGGTGTGACGGCGGTGATGCGGGAGGGAGCGATCGGGCCGGCGGCGGGTGGCGTGATCGCGAAGCGTGGGTTTGAGCGGGTGGGTTTTGATGCGGCGGAGCTGACGGTGGCGGAGAAGGCGTCGCTGGCCAAGGCTTGCAGGCCGGCGAAGCTGGTGTCGGTGCCGGTTGACATGACGGGGCAGCGGTCGGTCAAGGATGAGCATGAGCTCAAGATGATTCGGCGGGCGGTTGCGATTCAGCAGAAGGCGTTTGTGGACACGGTGGGCTGGATGTCGGCGGGGATGACCGAGGTGGAGGTGGCTGCTTACCTGGAGTACCGGATTCGTGCGCATGGTGGGGAGGGTGTGAGCTTTCCGACGATTGTGGCGGCGGGGGAGCGGTCGAGTTTGCCGCATGCGATGCCGACGTCGAAGAAGCTGAAGCGGAACGGGGTGGTGTTGTTTGACTGGGGGGCGAAGTATGGCGGGTATTGTTCGGACATGACGAGGGTGGTGTCGCTGGGGCGGATGCCGAAGCAGATGGCGGAGGTTTATGAGGTGGTGTTGCAGGCGCAGCTGGCGGGGATTGCGGCGATCGCTCCGGGCGTGCGGCTGAGCGATGTGGATGGGGCGTCGCGGGCGGTGATTGAGAAGGCGGGGTATGGGGATCGGTTTATTCACAGCCTTGGTCATGGGATTGGCCTGGAGATTCATGAGGAACCGCGTTTGTGGGGCAAGGCGAAGGGGGTTCTGGAGCCGGGGCAGGTGGTGACGGTGGAGCCTGGGGTGTATCTGCCGGGCGTGGGTGGGGTTCGGATTGAGGATGATGTGCTGGTGACCGGAAGAGGTCACGAGGTGTTGTGCGACTTGCCCAAAGACCTGGCATCCGCGAGTCTGTAGGGTCTTAATTTCGTGTATCAGGCTGGACGGTGGGGCTGGCCGCTGGAACTTAATCAACATGACTGATCTGAAAACGCTGAAACAGCTCATCAAGATGATGGTCGACAACGACCTGACCGAGGTCGATCTCGAGGGTGAGGATGGCAAGGTGAAACTCAAGCGTGGGGCGGGTGAAGGGGCTGCTCCGGCGATGGTGTATGCCCCGCCGGCTGCTCCGGCGTCCCCTGCGGCTCCGGCTGCTGCAGCGGCTCCCGCGGCTGCGTCGGGTGGTGATGCTCCGGCGACGGAAGAGGCGGGCCTGATTACGGTCAAGAGTCCGATGGTGGGGACGTACTACGCTTCGTCGAGTCCGGATGCGGCGCCTTATGTGCAGGTGGGCGACAAGGTGACGGCGGACTCGGTGGTCTGCCTGATCGAGGCGATGAAGGTGTTCAACGAGATCAAGGCCGAGGCGAGCGGGACGGTCGCTGAGGTGCTGGTGAACAACGGCGACACGGTGGAGTTTGGCCAGCCGCTGGTGAAGATCCGTCCGGCTTAGGTCGGTTGTGCGGGCGGGTGTGTGTTGTTTGATCCAGACTGATCCTTGTCGCTTGGGCCTTTTGATGGGTCGTGCGGCGATTTGCTGAGAGTGCCTGCATGTTTTCGAGGATTCTGATTGCGAACCGGGGTGAGATCGCGCTACGGATTATCCGGGCTGCCCGCGAGTTGGGTGTGGAGACGGTGGCGGTCTATTCGGAAGTAGATCGTGACTCGATGCACGTGAAGCTGGCGGATCACTCGGTTTGTATTGGTCCGGCGGCGGCGGGTGAGTCGTATTTGAATATCCCGAGGATCATTGCGGCGGCGGAGGTGATGAACGTTGACGCGATTCATCCGGGGTATGGGTTTCTGGCGGAGAACTCGCACTTTGCAGAGGTGTGTCGGAGCTGCAACATCGAGTTTATTGGCCCGCCGGTGGATGCGATGCAGACGCTTGGCGACAAGGTGAAGTGCAAGCAGCTGGCGATCAAGAACAAGGTGCCGACGTCGCCTGGCTCGAAGGGGAAGATCGAGGATGAGGCGACGGCGCTGAAGGTGGCCAAGGAGATTGGCTACCCGGTCATGATCAAGGCGGCGGCGGGCGGTGGCGGCCGGGGGATGCGGGTGGCGAATAACGATATTTCGTTGCAGAGTGGGCTGAAGGCGGCGCGGGCCGAGGCAGAGGCTGCGTTTGGGGATGGGACGGTGTACATCGAGAAGTTCATCGATCGGGCGCGGCACGTTGAGGTGCAGGTGATCGGGGACACGCATGGGAATGTGGTGCACCTGTGGGAGCGCGACTGCACGATGCAGCGGCGGAAGCAGAAGCTGATCGAGGAGGCGCCGTGTCCGGTGCTGGATCGGCCGGCGGCGGACAAGCTGTGCAAGGCGGCGGCCCGGCTGGTGGCGGCGGCGGGTTATTACTCGGCGGCGACGGTTGAGTTTCTCATGGACTCGAAGGGCGAGTTCTATCTGATGGAGGTGAACACGCGGGTGCAGGTGGAGCATCCGGTGACGGAGATGATCACCGGGATCGATATCGTGAAGACGCAGATCCGGGTGGCGGCGGGTGAGAAGCTGGGGTTCAACCAGAAGGACGTGAAGGTGAACGGGCACGCGATCGAGGCGCGGATCAATGCGGAGGATCCGGATCGCGGGTTTGCGCCGTGTGCCGGGCCGATCGATGAGCTGTTTCTGCCGGGCGGGCCTGGGGTGCGGGTGGATACGCACGTGCAGGCTGGGTATCGGGTCCCGCCTAATTACGATTCGATGATCGCGAAGTTGATTGTGCACGCGGAGGATCGGTCGGCGGCGATCACGCGGCTAAGCCGGGCGTTGGTGGAGTTTCAGGTGTCGCCTATTGCGACGACGGTGGGGCTGCACAGCCGGCTGATGAAGAACGGGAACTTCCGGAAGTCGGATGTGGACATCAACTTTGTGGAGCGGTTGCTGGGGATGTAGGCGGGTATGCTGGGGGGATGGTTTTCCGGAACTTGCTTGTGGCGCTGCTGGTGGTGGGGGGGCTGTGTCTGAGTGGGTGTGGGATCGGGCGGATCGGGATTTATCCGGGGGTGGGTCGGGTGGTGGACTGGGCGGCGGTGCCAGCGGATGCGCGGGAGGTGTGGCTGGAGATTGAGGGGGGTGATCGGGTGCCGGGGTGGTTGTTGCTGGGTGAGGGGCGAACGGCGGAGACGCCGGGTGCGGCGGTGGTTTACATGCATGGGAATGCGGAGGTGATCGGGGATTGTGTGGAGCGTGTGCGGCCTTACCGGGAGATGGGGGTGTCGGTGTTGCTGGTGGAGTATCGGGGGTTTGGGAGGGCGGGTGGGTCGCCCAGCCAGGCGGGGATCGGGGCGGATATGGATCGGTTTGTGGATTGGCTGGTTGAGCAGCCGGAGGTGGACCCGGCGCGGATGATTTATCACGGGCGGTCGCTCGGGGGCGGGGTGGCGTTGGATCTGACGCTACGGAAGCCGCCAGCGGCGTTGGTGTTGTCGGCGACGTTCACGTCGATGCCGGACATGTTCGAGCGGATGGGGTGGCCGGGGTGGCTGGCGACGGATCGGTACGACAACCTGGCGGCGATCAGGCAGTACGACGGGCCGGTGCTGATTCTGCACGGGGATGCGGATGCGCTAATTCCGTTAGCGCAGGGGTATGCGCTGGCGGAGGCGGCGGAGCGGGGGTCGATCGTGGTGGTGCCGGGGGTGGGGCATCACGGGATCGGGCGTGAGGCGGGCGGGGTGTTTTGGCGGGGGGTGGGAGCGTTTATACAGCTGATCGTTCTGAACCAATCACAGACGCATCCCGTCGAGACGAGTAGTTCAAAGATTTTCTTGTGAATTACTCTTATTAATATATAAAATATATACCAAGAAAATAAATAGATTTAATGCAGACAATGTAACTATGGGAAATCGGCCACCATTTAGTATTTGATCCCATGCAATTATCAATACTGTTGAATTCCCGGAGAAAGCCATGATAATTAGAGGTGCAATCATGGGAGCGTTCTTTGATTTATCTGAGCCTAATTTAGTGGGAATTGCGAGTAATTCGTTATCTTCTTGCTTAAATCGTTCTGTAGGCTTGGCTAGATATGTATAAGAAGCTATTGATATCCAAGATACGATTAACGAGATGTTTATTACTATAATGGTCTTATTGTAATTTTCTAATAATCCACTGACGATAAAAAAATAGCTTGCTATCATTAGGGGTATTATTGCTGATAGGTAGCTGTCATGCATGGCATTTTGCCATGTTGACTTACTGCGGCCAGTGCTAGTATTAGGAAATTCGTTCTTCGAAAACATTATGGGCTATGTCATTTGCCATGATTGTGATATTTGATATCTGAAAGTGAGGGGCCATCTCATGTATTTGGGGTGAGGTAGCTGCCAGTGAATGATAGAACAGCTTCCCCAGTCATCTTCGCACTGCCTGATTTCCATTCGATTTGGAGGGGGCCGCCGGGGAGTTTGGTGGTGACTTTGGTTTCGGTGAGGTTGAGGTGGATGGCGGCGACGGCGGCGGCGGTGGCGCCGGTGCCGCAGGCCTGGGTGGGGCCGGAGCCGCGTTCCCAGTGGATGACTTTGAGGGTGTGGCGGTCGAGGACCTGGGCCCAGTGGATGTTGGCTCGGGCGGGGAAGGCGGGGTGGTGTTCGAGTTGGGGGCCGAGTCGGCGGAGGTCGATGGCGGTGAGGTCGTCGGTGAAGATAACGGCGTGGGGGTTGCCGGTGTTGACGGCGACGAAGGTGATGGGCTCGCCGTCGAGGTCGAGGGTCCAGGTAGCGGGGTGGTCGGTGGGCTGGGCGTGGTCGAGGTTGAGGGGGACGGCTTCGGCCTCGAAGCGGGGCGGTCCCATGTCGACGGTGGCGGTGCTTAGTTGGCCGTGGGTGTCGGTCGTGTAGTCGACGGTGAGGACGCCGTTGCCGGTCTCGATGAGGAGGGGTTTGGCGCGGGCGATCTTCTGGTCGTGGACGAGTTTGGCGAGGCAGCGGAGGCCGTTGCCGCACATGTCGCCTTCGGAGCCGTCGACGTTGAACATGCGCATGCGGGCGTGGGCCTGGGGGGCGGCGGGTGTGGGCGGGACGGCGAGGATGAGGCCGTCGGAGCCGATGCCGCGGTGGCGGTCGGAGAGGTTCCGGGCGAGCTGGTGGAGGTCGAGGTCGTCGGGAAGGGGGTGGGCGATGGCGTTGATGTAGACGTAGTCGTTGCCTAGGCCGTGCATCTTGGTGAAGGGGAGGGTGGGCATGGGGGTGTTTTAGCTTGTTGTGGGATTGGAGGTTCTGGGCATGTCCTTGAGGGGGTTGGTACTCGATTTTGGATGCTTGGTTCTGTGGGCACGCAACGTGCCCACAGCCACCCTTGGTCTTTGGTGATCGGGGCCAGAATCCCTTGAGAAAGGTCTACCAGAGGTCGAAGGCGAACCAGGTGGCGGTGGTGATGGCGGCGGTGAGGAGGATGAGGAGGCGGAGGGTTTGGACGCGTTGGTCGATGGGGAAGCGGTTGAGGGGGGTGTGGATGAGGGAGCGGAGGTGGTCCTGGCGTTCGCGGATGGAGCCGTGTCGCCACATGAATCGGGTGGTGCTCATGTTGTTGAGTTCGGCGACGGCGTTGAGGGCGGCGTTCATGTCGTTGGCGGCCTGCTCGGAGGCGGTGTTGGCTTGCGGGTCGTTGTGGAGGGAGAGGGCGCGGACGGCGGCGGCGTCGGCCTGGCGTTCGAAGCGGCGGGATAGGTAGCCCATGGCGAGGAGCCAGGGGATGGCGACGGCGGCGGTGGCGAGGGAGAGGGTGACGACGGCGGTGGTTTCGTCGGTCTGGCCGTAGGCGGCGGCGGTGAGGAGGTCGGCCCAGGGTGAGAGTCGGAGGGCGGTTTCGCCGGCCCAGGCGACGGCGAGGGTGCCGAGTCCGAGCCAGAGGGCGTGTCGCTGGCGGACGTGGGCGACTTCGTGGGCGAGGACGCCGAGGATCTGGGGTTTGGGGAGGTGGTCGAGGAGGGTGTCGGTGATGAGGACGTAGCGGAAGGGCCAGAGGATGCCGAGGACGGCGGCGTTGGCGAGTCGTCCTTCGGTGATCCAGAGGCGGAAGTGTCCGGGTCGGACGCGCTGGGTTTGGCAAAGGCCGGTGAGATCGTCGCGGAGTTCGCCGGGTGGGACGGAGCGGGTGCGCCAGCTGGCGATGATGAGGGGGGCGCTGAGGGCAAGGATGGCGATGAGGCCGGCGAAGAGGAGGAGGCCTTTGTTGGTGGTGGTTGTGTCGATGAGGTTGAGGGTTTCGAGCCATGCGACGATGAGGAGCATCGGCATGAGGACGGGGGCGAGCTGGTGCCGGGTCTGATCGAGGACGTAGGTGGCGAGGGTGGTGGGGGGGTAGACGGGTTTGCCTTCCATCATGCGGCGCATGGTTCCGGCTTCGCGGGCCCAGCGGTCGATGGGGAAGTAGGGGACCCAGCGCCAGGTCAGGAGGAGGAAGGTGGGGAGGAGGGTGATGAGTTCGTCGAGGAGGATGGGGTCGCCGAGGGTGCTGCGGACCGAGGCGAGGGTGCCGAGGTAGAGGTCGAGGGCGAAGAGGATGAGGGCGAGGGGGCCGTAGTTGTCGGCGAAGCGGTAGAGGGTGGGTAGTTTTCGGTGGGCGGTGCTTGAGGACCAGCTGCGTGAGACGCGGAGGCAGGTCATCGACCAGGCGAGGGCGAGGACGGCTTTGGCGAGGAGGCTGAGGGCCCAGTCGGTGGCGTCGGCGGGAGGTGTATCGAGGGCGAGGCTGTCGTAGCCCAGCAGCAGGGCGAAGAGTGCCATGGCGTAGATGGGCATGGTTGGATCGCTCTGTTTGGGTCAGGTGGTGCCGAGGTAGATGCGTAGGAGGTTGGGGACTTTGGGGTCTTCGCGGTCGCCGGCTCCGTAGCCGACGGCGGTGACGGTCATGGGCGGGGTGGGGCCGAAGTGGGTGCAGAGGGCGGCGGCGATGGCGGCGCCGGTGGGCGTGATGAGTTCGCCGGTGCGGTCGACGCCCAGAGTGGGTAGTCCTTCGAGGAGGTAGGCGGTGGCGGGTGCGGGGACGGGCATGAGGCCGTGGGCGCAGCGGACGTAGCCGCGGGAGATCGGGAGGGGCCCGCAGGAGAGGGTGTCGATATCGAGGGCTTCGAGGGCGAGTGCGACGCCGAGCATATCGACGATGGAGTCGACGGCTCCGACTTCGTGGAAGTGGACGTCTTCGGGTGTCATGCCGTGGACGCGGGCTTCGGCTTCGGCGAGTTTTCGGGTGATGGCGCGAGCGCGGTCTTTGGCGCGGTTGGGGGCGTCGAGGTGGTCGATGAGGTGGAGGATGTCTTTGGCGGTGCGGTGGTGGTGTTCGTGTGTGTGGCTATGGCTGTGTTGGTGGTCGTGATCGTGCGCATGAGTGTGGTCGTGGCTGTGCGAATGGCCGTGGCTGTGGCTGTGGGCGTGTTCGTGCGTGTGCGTGTGTTCGTGTTTGTGCTCGTGGGCAGCGGCGGTTTGCTCGATGTGGACCTTGAGGTCGATGGCTCCAATGCCGTGGCGGCTGACGGTCTGGGTGGTGAGCTTGTAACCGGGCTCGAATCCGAGTTTCTGTAGGGGTTCGTCGATGACTTTGGGATCGACGCCAAGGTGGATGAGGGCGCCGAGGGCCATGTCGCCTGCGATGCCGGAGAAGGGGTCGAGGTGGAGGTGTTTGGGCATGGAGGAGATGATAGACCGATCGAACGGTTAGTATTGGGGGCGAACCGTGGGGCGATTTCAGGAGTAATCATCGCATGACAGATCATCCAGCCAGTTCGGGTCCTGCCCAGCGTCCGCCTCTGCCGCCTCGTCGTCCGGCCCCGCCTGCGGGTGGGTATGCCCCGGAGCCTCGGCGTGGGAGTGGTATTTTTGCGAAGGTGCTGACGTCGCTGGCGGCGTCGATCCTGATTCTGTCGGTGATCCTGAACTTCTATCTCGGGGCGATTGTGTACTCGGTTTACAGCGGGCCGAGTGAAGAGGTTTACGCTGCGGGTGATCCGATGCATCGGATCGTGGTGGTGCCGATTGATGGAGCGATCGGTGAGGACACGGCGCGGTCGTTTCGGAACAGCATGAATGCGTTAGAAGGCAATCTGCCCAAGGCGATTGTGCTGCGGGTCAACTCGCCCGGCGGGGGGATCACGGCGTCGGACCAGGTGTGGTACCGGCTCTCGCAGTTCAAGGAGGAGCACCCTGATGTTCCGGTGATTGCGAGTTTTGGTTCGGTGGCGGCGAGCGGGGGGTATTACATTTCGGCCCCGGCTGATTTCATCATGGCTGAGACGACGACGATCACGGGCAGCATCGGTGTGATCGCGACGGGGTTCACGATTTCGGACATGCTGGAGAAGATCGGTGTGACGCCTGAGGTGATTACCTCCACGGACTCTGTGAACAAGGATACTGGGAGCATGTACCGGCCGTGGACGGAGCAGGATCGTGAGGTGATCAAGGGGCTGCTCGATAGCGGCTACGAGCGGTTTGTGACAGTGGTCAAGGAGGGGCGCAGAGCTGTGCTTACGGAAGAAGAGGTGCGTGGGGTGGCGACGGGCGAGATCTTCACGGCGGCCGAGGCTCAGGAGGCCGGTTTGATCGATGGCATCGGTTATCTCGATGATGCTTTGGACAAGGCGGTTGAGTTGGCGGGGATTCCGGCGGATGTGACGCCTCATATCACGGTGATCCGCGAGCCCGAGCCCTTCAACCCTTTTGCGCTGGTCTCATCGGGTGTGGGCGGGATGGAAGCTTTGACCGCGCAGCGGCTGCGCGCGTTGGCGCTGGAGTTGGGCTTGCCGGCCGTGAGTTACCGGGCACCGATTTCGATGCCTTGAGGCTTGTCTAAATCAGACGGAACGGGCGGCGGCGGCGAGTTGGGCCTGTGAGCGTTCGCGGAGGACGTCGAGCATGCCGCGGACTTCGTCGGCCATTCGGCTGTTGGGGAATTCCTGGATGATCTGCTCACCGACCTGGGTAGCTCGGACCCATTCGCGGTCCTGGACGGCCATCTTGAACTGGACGCCGAGGTTGTCACGTTTCTTGCCGATGACGCCTCGTGCGGTTTCACGGTAGGGCTCGGCTTCGTGTTCAGTGAAGTGCTTATCGATTTCCTTGAGGAGTTCCATCGCGCGGTCGTTGTCGTCATTGCCGGCAGCTTCGAGGAAGCGGCGTTCGAGGTCGCGTTTGTACTGGTCTTTTGCCTGTGAGAGGCGGCGGGGCAGCCCTTTGATGCGCTGGGATTCGGGGTAGAGACGCTGGAGCTTGGCGGCTTCTTTCTGAGCGGCGTCGAAGTCGTGGCGGGCGACGGTCTCGTCGAGTTTGGCGAGGGCGCGGGTGATCTTGGCTTCGGTTTCGGCGTTTCGGGCGGCGTGGATCTGGTCGCGGTATTCCTCGGCTTCCTCGCGGTAGCCGTAGACCTTGGCGAGGTCTTCAACGAGGACGACGGCGGCCCCAAACTCGCCTTCGGTGATGTCGGTTTTGATGGTTTCGCGGAGGAGTTGGATGTCGGCGTCGCGGTAGGCCACGCGTTTGGCGGTTTCACTGATGAGCAGGCGATCGTTGATGGAGCGCAGGAGTTCGAGCGACTCGGCGAGGCTGGCGGTTCCGCCGATGCCTTTGCCTGAGAGGCCGTGGAGGGCCCAGCGGATGGAGCCTGCGGTGATCATGGCGACGCTGAGAAGTCCCATGAGGACGGAGGGCAGGTAGGCGAGGTAGCTGACAAAGACGCGGGTCTGTTCGGCGAGGATTTCTTCGGGGTCGAAGGCTGTTCTGGCGACGGCAGCGAGCACGATGGAGAGGACCATCAGCAGGAGTCCGAGGGCGATCATCAGCAGGGGGCTTGTGCCTCTGCGGGGTGCGGCTGGTGTGGTGTTGGGGTTTTCGTTGCTGGTGTCTTGAGCCATGCATCGGTCCTAGGAGATGAAGGGAAAGGATGATACCTGTGGCGGCCTGGCCATCTGCCCGGGCTCTTCGTGTTGAGATCAGTTTAACCGGCCCTTAGGCTGCGCGCATGGATCGCTTGTGGAAGCTGGTGCGAGGCGTTGGGGTTTGGCTGCTGGCCGTTGGGCTGTTGGCATGGGTGGTGGTGCTGGCCTGGCCGACGCTGACGGAGGCGTTGGCGCGGGCGGATGCGCCGTGGTGGCTGTGGGCGGTGGGCGGCTTGATGGTGCTCGGGAATCTGGTTTTGACGGGGGTTTTGTGGTGGCTGATCCATCTGCCGTTGCCTGCGGAACCGAGGTTGGGTTGTGTACGGATGACGGGGCTGATGGCGGCGAGCGGCCTGCTGAACATGATTCCTGGTCCGCGGTTGGGTCTGGTGGGTCGGTCGCTTTATCTCAAGCGTGTGCATGGGATTCTGCTCAGGGATTCAAGCCTGATCATCCTTTGTATGGTGGTGGCAACGGCGGTGGTTTTTCCCTTGGCCGTGCTGCCGCTTTGGCTGGGAGGGGTGCTGGGTGGTTTGGGGTGGGGTGTGATTCTGCTGTTGGTGGCTTATCCGGCGTCGCGGTGGGTTACGTATCTGCATGTGCCGGCGAGTTTCTCGGGCATGTATGTGGTGCTGGTGTTGCGGAGTCTGGAGGTGGTGGTTCAGGCGTTACGGCTGGTGGTGGCGGGGCGGCTGATGGGTTTGGAGGTTGATCTGCGGATGGGTTTGGCTTTGGGGGTGGTGGGGATGCTTGGGCGGTTGGTGGCGCTGACGCCTAATGGTTTGGGGATCACTGAAGCGGCGATGGCTGCGGCGGGCGTGTGGCTGAAGTCGCTGGATGCGTCGAGTGCGGCGGCGTTGTCGCTGATTGATCGCGCGATCGAGACGGTGGTGGTGATGGTGGTGGGGGGGCTGAGTCTGATTCCGCTTCGGACGGCGTGGCGGGAAGCGGGTGGGGCCGAGCGGTTAGCTGAGGAGACGGATACGGGCCCCGCAGCGTGAGCAGGTGGCTGAGGTGGTGGCGTCGGTGTGGTTTAGGATGGCGCTTAAGGCATCGGGGCACCAGCCGGCGGCGGTCAGCGGGGCGATGCGGAGTGATGCGCCGGCGGTTTGTCCCGCGGGACAGGCGGGGCCATCGGGATCGATTTCGCCAGCGAGTTCGGCTGGGTGATCGGGTTGCATTTGGGACGCGGGTGTCGGTTTGGGGTCGCTGTTGGCTTCGGGATGGACATCGGCTCTGTGGTCCATGGCCATGTTGGCGAGTTGATCGGCGCGTTCGTTGGCTTCGCGGCGGACGTGTTCGGCGGCCCAGGTGTTGAAGCGTTCGAGCAGCTGTGAGGCTTCGAGGTAGAGGGGTTTGAGGTCGGGTGATTTGACCCGGTATTCCCGGCGGAGCTGTTTGACGATGAGTTCGGAGTCGAGGCGGATGAGGAGATCGGTAACGCCTAGTTTGCTGGCGGTTTCGAGGCCGTGGATCAGTCCGCGGTACTCGGCGACGTTGTTCGTACAGCGGCCGAGGTAGTAGCCGGCTTCGGCGATGACCTGGTTGTTCTCATCGGTGAGGAAGATCCCGGCGCCGGCTGGGCCGGGGTTGCCACGCGATCCGCCGTCGGTCTGGAGGGTGGCTCGCATCGGCTGGCCTCGGGGGGTAGGTGACTGCGGTTCTCGGCGGGCTGGTAGGGGTGGGTTAGCCCTTGGCGCCGATGGCTTCCTTGAGGTCCTGGTGGATGTAGAGGATGCGGCGGCAGCTCGGGCAGGTGATGACTTCGTCGCGACGCATGATCAAGCCGTTGACGGTCTCGACGGGCAGGGACATGTAGCAGCCGCCACAGGTGTATTCCATGCGGCGGCGGTCCTGTTCTTCGATCGAGGCAACGGGTTCGCCGTCGTAGCTGTCGCTGAGCCGGTCGAACATGCGGAGGACATCGGGGGCGATGCCTTCGGCGGCTTTTTCGCGTTCGGCGATGGCCTCATCGAGTTTTTCGCCGACTTCCTCGCGGGCGGCGTTGACGTCGGCGTCGGCCTGATCGACCAGTTTCTTCTGGTTGGTGACCTGTTCGTCGAGTTCGGCAAGTTGGGCTTTGAGTTCTTCGAGGCGTTCCATCTCGGTGATGATCTGCTCTTCGATCTTGGCTTTTTCGACTTTGAGCGTGTTCATCTCGACGAGGAGGGCGGAGTATTCCTTGTTGCTGGTGACCGTGTTCATCTGGTTGCGGTGCTGTTCGACCTTCTGATCGATTTCGGCGACCTGTTTTTCGAGCCCGCTGGTGGTGGCCTGGTGCCGGCGGTGTTCGTCGGCGACTTCGGTCTGCTGCAGGGCGAAGCGATCGAGCTTCTTCTGCTGGGCGTCGCGGCGGCGTTGGTTGGCTTCGAGCCGTCCGCTGAGCCCTTGGACGGCGAGGTCGGCCTGATAAAGATCTCGGATGCGGTCCTGTAGCGACAAGCTGTGTGTCTCCGGTAACAGGGTGATGAGATAGTTTAGCAGAAGCGGCCGTTGGGCCCTATTCGGGTCTGGTGGTGTTTGGCAGGGGGTTTATGGCTGTGTTGGACGTGGTTTTTGGTGATCCGGGCTGGTCCGGGTGATCGGTTTTGCCGATAAAGCGGAGACGGCTATACTGCTGGGCTCCGGCGTGCCGGAGGACAATTTGGGGCAGTAGCTCAGTTGGGAGAGCGTCGCCATGGCATGGCGAAGGTCAGGAGTTCGAGCCTCCTCTGCTCCACTTGGAAGCCCGCTTTAACGAGCGGGCTTTTTTTGTGGGCGTTTGGTGAGTTTGGGGCGGTCTTCGTCGCGGCAGTCGATGAGGTCGGGGATCTGGGTGAAGGCGATGCGTAGGGGGGCGCTGTCCATGGCACCGAGCATGGCTCCGGGGAAGACGGCGTTGTTGCCGAAGCGTTGCTCGATGCGGTCCATGGCGTTGGCGAGGTGGTTGAGTTCCTGTTGCTCGGGGAAGAGCGAGGCGGTGGCGGCGGCGTCGGGGGTGAGGTCGGAGAGGGTGACGGAGACCTTGAGGGGATCGGCGTAGGCCTGCTCTGGCCAGGCTTCGGAACAGAGGCGGACGAGGGTGAGGGTGTCGCGGATGGCGGGCAGTCGGACCTGGTGGTGCCAGCGGGTGCGGTCGATGAAGCGGACGGCGAGGTCCATGCGTCCGGCGTGGTAGCCGAGTCGGCGGAGTCGGCGGGCGGCTTTGTGGATCATGTGGGTCATGACGCGTCGGGCTTTATCGAGGCTGCGGTACTCGGGGGCGAGGACGTGGGAGTGGCCGACGGTTCGGCGGTGGGTGGGGGTTTCGTGGACGTGGTGCCCGCGTAGCTGGTGGTACCAGACGGAGCCGATGAGTTTGCTGGCCCAGATGGTCTGTAGGGCGGATTCGGAGAGTTGGCAGAGTTGTTCGATGGTGGTGACGCCTGCCTGGGCGAGACGGGCGTGCATGCGTCGGCCGATCCCTGGTAGGTCGTCGAGGTCGAGGCTGTAGAGGCGGGTGGGGAGGTCTTCGGGGCGGAGGACGACGAGTCCATCGGGTTTCTGGAGGTCGGTGGCGACCTTGGCGAGCCATTTGTTGGGTCCGACGCCAACGGAGCAGCGGATGTACTGGCCGACGTCGTCGTAGATGGCCTGCTTGACGTTGCGGGCGATACAGGTGGCGCGGTCGTGATCGCGTTCGTTGGCCATGAGCCTGGCGGCCATCTCGTCGATGGAGCAGACCTCGTCGACGTGGATGCAGCGCTCGACGGCTTTGATGATGTCGTGGTGGACGCGGACGTAGAGTTCGTGGCGGGCGAGGACGAAGCGGATGTCGGGGCAGAGGCGCCGGGCCTCGGGGATGGGGGTGCCGGTTTTGATGCCTTTGGCCTTGGCCTCGTAACTGGAGGCGATGCAGCAGGTGGCTTCGGTGTTGACGGGAACAATGGCGACAGGCTTGTGGCGGAGGCGTGGCTGCATCTGCTGTTCGACGGAGGCGAAGTAGCCGTTGATGTCGACGTAGAGGTGTCTGAGGAAGTTAGGCGGCATACCTAATATTATACTAACAGAATTGCGGATGACCAGAGGTTCTGCCGATGTTGGTGGGGAGTGGGGCAGGGATCGCTATAAGTCGTTTTTCTTCATCGTGGTGTAATTGAGGTTATTGAGCATGGTCGCAGGGTCGAAGTGGATCGGGTCTGGTTTACTGCTGGTGTCGGTGCTGTTGTGTGGGTGTCATCCGCATCGGCAGTACAACACCGAGCCGGAGCAGTACCTGCAGGTGTTGTCGGTGCCGGGGCAAGCGGGGGTGTCGTTTGATCTGGGGATTGTGGAGTTCGATGACCATGGCCAGTTCTGGGATGAATCCCAGTTAGATGCGGTGCTGGGCCGTATTGCGGAGCGGAATGCCGAGTCGGAGCGGGGGATTCTGGTGCTGCCGTTTGTGCATGGTTGGAAAAACAATGCGGATCCATCGAAGGCATCTGGCGATCTGGTGGATTTCAAACAGACGCTGGGGGAGATTGCGGTTGATTTGCAGGCGGGAGGGGAGGCGACACCTGAGGCGGTGATAGGGGTTTATCTGGGTTGGCGCGGGGATACATCGATGGTGCCGTTGCAGAAGCAGGCGACTTTCTGGGGGCGTCGTTTTGCGGCGGAGCGGATTGCTTCACTGAATATGCGTGAGACCCTCTTTCGGTTGATGCGGGCGACCAATAAGGATCCGCGATCGAAGGTGTATGTGGTGGGTCATTCGATGGGTGGTCTGATTGTGGGACAGACTCTGTCGCAGGCTCTGACAACGCTGTTGATGGCCAGCGGTGAGGAGGGGCTGCGGGTCCCGGCGAATTTCACGGTGTTGATGAATCCTGCGTTGGACGCCTTGAAGTCCTGGCAGGTGATTGACTACCTCAAGCGAGCGAATGTCCGGCTTGAGCTGCGGCGGCCGGATGGGAGCGTTGAACTGGCACCCGGTCCGATCATCGCTTCGATTACTTCGGAGGCCGACAGGGCTACGGGGATTGCGTATCCCTTCGGTCGGTCTTTCTCAACGGTCTTTACGGAGTTCCGAAACGATCATGAAGAGGGCGAGCCGAGTCAGCGCCATTTATCTTTGCATGCCGAGGGACACGTGGACTATCTCGTCAGCCATCGCGCTTATGTCGAGAATGGCGAAGTGGTTCTTGAGCGTGTCGAGGGGGCGTATAACGACACGCCATTTTGGGTGATACGTGTGACCAAGGATATCTGTGCGGATCACAACGACACACGTAACCCGATGCTTGGCAGGTTGATCGAGCAGGTTTCGGGCCTGAACAGTCTTTACGAGAGTGATGTGAGCACCTGGCTGGTAGCTGATTACGATCTGATTTCGGGTCGGTGAAGTTGGTGCCGGGACGGCTTGGCTTCAGGCCCAGAGGGCTTCGTAGCGGCCGGTGGTGGCTGCGGCTCGGGCGGCGAGGAGGAGGTCGGCGCGGCTGCCGTGGCTGGGGGTGGGCAGTGGGAGTTGGGCGACGCCGATGATGCGGCGGATGGTTTCACAGGCGGCGTAGCGGGCGAGGAGGATGGGATCGACTTCGGGGGCGTTGTCGGTGGCGAGGTAGGCGTCGAGGAAGACTTCTGCGGTGTACTGGGGCTGGCTGGCCAGGGCGAGGTGGGCGACGAACACGGCGAGGTCGAAAGAGGGGTCGCCCAGGAAGCCGAATTCGGGGTCGATGACGAAGATGCCACGGTCCGGGGTTCGGAGGAAGCTGCCCGGGAAGTAGTCGCCATGGACGAGTCGGGGGCCGTCAGCGAGGTATCGGTCGCCGGTTCTCAGGGCGATGTCGAGCAACTTGTCGTCGGCCTGGGTGAGGGCGGCTGCGGCGGCGAGGCCGGGTTCGAGGGCGTCGAGATCGAGTCCCATGCCGGCGACGGCCCCCGGCTGTAGCGGGATGATGAAGATGTGCTGGTGGTTGAGCCGTCTCATCTCGCGGTTGGCGAACGCGTCGGTGTCGCTGGGTGGGTCCTGAGCGTGGAGGCTGGCGGCGAAGGTGCCGAGTTGGCGGAGTTCGTCGTCGTCGATGGGGATGCCGTGGTAGACATCGGTGAGGTCGGTGGCTTCGGGGATATCTTCGAGGACGAGGATGCGGGCTTCTGCGTCGGCGGCGAGGAGGTCGGGCATGCGCTGGTGGACGCCTGGGATGTGGGCGGCGGTGGTGTAGAAGCGTTGTTCGGCGAGGGCGCGATCCCAGGGGGCTTCGATCTGGGGGTACTTCTCGACCCAGGGGCGTGATTGTTTGAGGATGACCGAGTCGTTGTCGGTTGTGACGCGGAGGGTGAGATTCATGTTGCCTTCGCCGGCTTTCTCGACGGATAGCAGGCTGGCGTCGCGGTCGATGACGTCGAGCCGGGAGAGGATGCGCGCGATGAACTCGGGATCCGAGGCGGAGAGCCAGGGGAAGTCGGGATGGGAGGTTCGCCAGGGTTCGGGGATCATTGCTGGATGATAACGATCCTTGAAGGTGTGCTTTTCTACGTCGCATATAACGGGGCCGGCCGGGGCCTAGGATGTGATTCCCGGATCGCTTGCTTGTCCTTTTATTGAGAGTTGATGCTTATGAGTTCTTCGCAGCCCAATCGCCTGGCCGAGGCGACGAGCCCGTATTTGCTTCAGCATGCTTACAACCCGGTGGACTGGTATCCGTGGGGTGAGGAGGCGTTTGAGGCAGCGCGGGCATCGGGGCGGCCGATTTTCCTGTCGGTGGGGTATTCGACGTGTTACTGGTGTCACGTGATGGAGCGGGAGATTTTTGAGAAGCCGGTGATGGCTGCTTTGATGAACGAGCTGTTTATCAACGTGAAGGTGGATCGTGAGGAACTGCCGGATGTCGACGATGTGTATATGACGGCGGTGCAGGCGATGACGCGTCGGGGTGGGTGGCCGATGAGTGTGTTCCTGACCCCGCCCGGTGCTGAAGGCGAGGATGATCCGGGGTTGAGGCCGTTCTGGGCGGCGACGTATCTCCCGCCAGAGCCGGCTCACGGGATGCCGAGTTTTCCGCAGGTGCTGCAGTCTTTGGCCAAGGCCTGGCGGGAGCAGCGTCAGGAGGTTTTGGATCAGGCGCGTCAGCTAGCGGAGGTCGTGAAGGGGCAGCTCGAGCATCGGGAGGAGTCGGGCGAGCCGGGTGAATCGGTGGTTCAGGAGGCGACGGATCAGCTGGTTCGGCAGGCGGATGGTCGTCATGGCGGGTATGGCGGAGCGCCGAAGTTCCCGCAGGTATCCATGTTGAGTTTCGAGCTCACGGTGGCGGCGGCGACCGAGAACGAAGAACTGCTGAGACACCTCCATCAGACGCTGGATCGGATGGCAAGGGGCGGGATTTATGACCAGATTGGTGGTGGTTTTCACCGATACAGCGTGGATGAGCGCTGGCTGGTTCCGCACTTCGAGAAGATGCTGTACGACAATGGGCAGTTGCTGGCCTTGTACGCCGATGCGGTGCTGCTGCAGCCTGAGCATCCCTCGGCGGAGCATTACCGGCTGGTGCTCCGAGAGACGGCGGAGTATCTGCGACGGGAGATGCTGGATGAGACGGGGGCTTTCTGGTCGGCGCAGGATGCGGAGGTGGATTCGCGTGAGGGGAAGAACTATCTCTGGCGATCGGAAGAGCTGCCGGGGGTGATTGAGGATGTGGCATTGCGGGGGCTGGCTGAACGGATGTTTGGCCTGGACATCGGGACGAATTTTCAGGACCCGCATCATTCGGAGGATCCTCCGGCGAATGTTCTGTTTCTGCCGGTTTCTCTCGACGAACTCGCGCAGCGTGAGGGGGTTCCCATGGCGGGTTTATTGGAGCGGCGAGATTCGGCGCGCGCGTTGATGCTCGCTGCGCGGCAGCGGCGGGAGCAGCCATCGACCGATGACAAGGTGCTGGTGGCCTGGAATGGGATGGCGATTGCCGGCCTGGCGCGAGCGGGGCGAGCACTGGAAGATGCGGGGATGGTCGACCTGGCTGCGGGTGCTGCCGATGCGATACTGATGCATCTGTCGCGAGAGGGTGGTGGTCTTTGGCGGACGATGCGTCGGGGGCAGAAGCAGATTGCGGGCTATCTGGATGATTACGCGTTCTTTGTTGCCGGGTTGATTGAGTTGGCTCGGTCGCTGGAGGGAGATCGGGCGCGTCGTTATCTGGATGAGGCGTTGCGGCTGATGGCTTATGTGGCCACGAAGTTTTCTGCACCGGGCGGCGGCTATCTTGACTCTGAGGAGGGAGCAAGCGTGTTGTTTGTCCGCACACGCTCTCGGCATGATGGCGCGGTGGCATCGGGTAATGCTCAGATGGCTCACAATCTGCTGGATCTCTACGAATTGACTGGTGAGTCACGCTGGCTGGCTGCCGCGGAGGCTTTGTTCAATGGCTTCGCGGAGTCGCTGGCTGCATTAGGTGCGGCGATGGTGCATATGCAGCATGCGTTGCTGCGTTTGATGGGGCATCGGGCTGGTCTGCAGCAACGGGAGCGGGTGTCCTCGGAGGCGTCTTCCGGGCCCATTCGGGTGTTGGTTGAGCGTGTGCGGGTCGATGAGGGTGCTGTCAGGGTTTCCGGGCTGTTGGTGCTTGAGATTGAGGATGGCTATCACGTAAACGCCCCGGGTGCGGTGGAAGGCTTGACGGGACTGGCGTTGTCTACTGATCGTGGACGACTTGACGCAGAGTGGCCGGAGCCGATGACGCGGAAGCTGGCGTTTTCGGAAGAGAAGCTGGCTTTGTACGAGGGTCGGCTGGAGCTACCGTTTGTGCTTGAGATGGATGGTGATTTGGAGGCGGGGGTAAACCTGCTGGTCAGGGTTCAGGCCTGTGGTGAGACGGCCTGCCTGTCACCGGTTGAGCTGCGGGTGTCGGTTCTGGCGAGCACGGATTCGGGAGTGCATGGATGATCGATACCCACTGTCATCTGACCTATCGCGGGCTGGCGGAGCGCGTGGATGAGGTTCTGGAAGGGGCTCGGGAGGCCGGTGTTGATCGGATGGTGTCGATCGGTACGGGGATTGCAGATAGCGAGAAAGCGGCGGTCTTGGCAGGCGAGCGTGAAGGGGTCTATGCGACGGTGGGGCTGCATCCGCATCACGCCGGGGAGTTGGTGGATGAGTCGAGCTTTAGTCAATCGGTTTGGCGTCTGGCTGGGTTGCCGGGTGTGGTGGGGCTGGGTGAGATGGGTCTCGACGATCACTACGACGACCCGCCCGGTGTTGTGCAGGAGCGGGCATTTGCCGTTCAGCTCGGTTTGGCGGGTGAGGCGGGCTTAGCGCATCTGCCGGTCGTTGTGCACAACCGGGAGGCGACTGAGCGGACGGTTGGGATGGTTCGTGAGAGTGGTTTGGACGTCGGACGTTTTGTTTTTCACTGCTTTACGGGGACGGCGGATGAGCTTGACGTGATTCTTGATCTCGGTGTGTGGGTTGGGCTGACGGGGATCGTGACGTTCAACTCGGCGCGGGATGTAGCCGAGGCATCGGACCGGATCCCGATCGACCGGTTGCTGGTGGAGACGGATGCGCCTTACCTGACGCCTGCCCCGCATCGGAAAGTGCGTCCCAATGAGCCGAAGTACGTGGTGGAGGTGGCACGGTTTCTGGCTGAGCGCAGGGGGATGTCATACGAGGCTCTTGTGGAGCGGGTCGACCGGAATGCGGAGCGGTTTTACGGGCTGGATGCGGTGGCTAGTTGACCGAGGGGTCTGCGGGGAGGTGATCGGTGGGCACGGGGATCTGCCCGGAACGCGAGAGGGCGATCTGGTGGTGCAGGCGGAGCCAGTGGCGTTCGTCTTCGAGGAAGACGTGGTCGGCGTTGGCGGCGGCGTGCAGCCAGGAGCCGGCGGCGAGTTCGCGTTCAAGCTGTCCGGGCGACCAGCCGGCGTAGCCGACGAAGTAGCGGCTACGGCCGGAGGGGGAGGTGACGAGGCTGGTAACGGCTTCTTCTTCGGTGGTGAAGTAGATGCCGGGCAGCACGTTCTGTTCGGCCAGCGCGGGCTGGGTGTGAAGGACCATCAGCGGGCCGTCGCAGGGGCCGCCTTGGTAGAGCACGTCGTTGATCCCGCAGGGGGTGTCGGAGACCTGTTCCCAGACATCGCAGAGTTCGGTTTCGGTGGGGCGGTTGAGAGTGATGCCCATGGCTCCGTCTTCGTTGTGTTCGATCATGAGGGTGATCGTGCGCACGAAGTGAGGGTCCCGGAGGTCGGATGAAGCGACGAGAAGAGCGCCTTTGAGTGAAGTCATGGTTCCCCTTCCAGTTGCCGGATGGTAACCGGAACAGGTGCCCCTAGCTAGCGACTTATGAACCTGATTCGAGTTGTTTTCTTGCTCAGGCTGTGATTGGGTTTTGCTGTGCGATGGTTTCGAAATGATCGTGCTGCGCGGCGCCGTAGACTCTGAGTTCGTAGGGCTGTTCTTCGGTGAGTCCGACCTTGTGTGAAAGCTGACGAAGGCTGGCATTCTGGGTGTAGCAGGTGGTGTAGGTATCCAGTCCGCGTTCTTCGCAGAGTTCGATCAGGTGCCGTGCGGTCAGCAGGCCATAGCCTTTCCCACGGTGTTCGGGCTGGGTGACGACCCCGATTTCGGCTTTCCCGGCTCCCCAGAAGCACATGTAGGCCTCGCTGAGGATTTCGTCTTCTTTGACAAGGCAGACGCCCAAGCCATAGGTCAGGAAGCGATCCACGGAACCCATCGCGCGGACCACCTGCTCGTGCCATTGGCATCTGGGGACGAGGCCGGAATCCATCGGTGTCAGCATGCAGCCGGGCGGCACACGGATTTCGTTGAGTGGGGATGCCGAGATATCGAAGCCGTAGAGGGCAACGCGGTCCAGCAGTCGGTCGGCGGGCGGTGGGACAATGGGCTGGTCACGGGCTGGCCAGACGAGCATGACCGGCCCATCGGCTAGCAGGCTGGTCACGGCGGCCTCGAGAAAGCCCTGCTGGACCGCGTGACTGGCGAAGGTGAAGCCATAGTAGTCGGCCTGGACGAGGGCGCAGGTGGGCTGTTCGGGATGATCAACGATCACTCTGCCTGGCACCCTGCGGTCGAGGGTGGCGAAGAGCATGGCTGCATTGGGGCTCTCTTCGAGGAACAGCGTCGCGATATCCGCGAAGCGATTGGGGGGTAACGCGTCCATTTGAGCAGCGAGGGAACTTCTGTTTGGAGACGGTGAATCTTGGCGTGCGACGTCAGGCTGGATGCAGCATAGCGATCCGGGTCGCTGGCATGAGCGGTTCAGGGAAATCTCACACTTCAATCTTCAGGCGTGGGTCTCAGGCGGCGGCGCGGGCGGTGGCCTTGCGGTCGAGATATTCGGCGAGACGACGCCTGTCGATCTGGGATTCGAAGTTCTCGAAGGCGATCGCCATACGAGCTGGTCCCGGCTCGTTGTCCTCGGCACCGTGGAGCCGGACGACCTTGCCAGCGGCCCTGAACGTCGTGTGGTGCTCGCCTGGCAGCATGCCACGGATTTCGAGCTGCTGGCCGTGGGGGAGGGGGCTGTCGAGTTCGAATCTCATGCCTGAGATGCTGATGTCGTAGATGTGTCCGGTCCAGCGGTAGCGTTTCTCACCGGTGGTACGAGCCCGCAGCAGGGTATACATGGCGGGGACTTCGAAGCGAGGTTCCCGGCGTGCTTCATTCTGGTGGGTTCCGGCGATGCTGGGGTTGGACACGTGGGTACCTCTCGACGCGGGCTTGGTGAAAATGAAGAACCTTGACAGAGTGTTTATCGACCGGGTTCGGGTGCCTGCTTAACGGGCCTTGAGCGGGCTGGCGGGCAGGCGTGCAGCCTGAAGCGTGGCTGAGCCGATAAGTTGTGGGTGACGGTGAATCAGCGGCAAAAACAGGGTTTTTCCAGTCAGCGAACTCTGATCGCGGGGTCCTTGCTGGCTGTTCGTCAGACTTTGGCGTCGCTGGCGTTATCGGGTCCTGAGGCGGGGTTCCGGGTGGTTGGGGCGCTCCTTAGTGGCGTGGAAGAACCGGGTCTGGATATCGAGGTGCCCGTGCTGGGCGGGCTCGATAACCTCGCCGATGTGGCTCGGCGTCATGACATCGAGCAACTTCTGGTGGTTCTGCCTGCTTCGATGCGTGGCCGGACGTCCGAGATCGGTGTGATGGCTGATCGCATTGGCCTGGCCTGGCGGTCGCTGCCGACGCTCAATGACCAACTGCTTCACAGGTCGGCAACGGCTTCTGGTGGTTCGGCGGGCCTGGATCTGCAGGCTCTGATTGGGCGGGAAGTGCGTCCGCTGGACGAAGGGTCGCTGCGCTCGACGCTTACTGACAAGGTGGTGCTGGTGACGGGCGCCGCGGGGTCGATTGGATCGGAGTTGGCTCGTCTGGCGGCGGGCTACGGTCCTTCGATGCTGGTGCTGGCCGACCGATCTGAGAATGGTCTGTTTCAGATCGACGGGGAGTTGGCTCGTTCGCATCCGGGGGTTCTGCGTCGGGCGCAGATCCACGATGTCACGCATCGGACGGCGACACGGACCTTGTTTGGTACTTATCAGCCCGATGTGGTTCTTCACGCGGCGGCGCACAAGCACGTCCCCTTGATGGAAGATCATCCCAGTGCGGCTGTCGAGAACAATTTCTACGGGACGCGTTGGGTGGTGGATGCCGCGATCGACGCCGGTGTTGACCGGATGGTGATGATCTCGACGGACAAAGCGGTCAATCCCTCCTCGGTGATGGGCGCGAGCAAGCGTTTGGCCGAACTCTACATCCAGCATCGCTCTGCTGATTCGCCGACCACGCTCGCCATGGTGCGATTTGGCAACGTGCTTGGATCGGCGTGCTCGGTGTTGCCGATCTGGGCGGAGCAGTTGTCTCGTGGTGGGCCTCTGACCGTGACGCATCCCGAGATGACGCGTTACTTCATGACGATTCCAGAGGCTGCCGGACTGGTGCTACAGGCGGCGGGTTATGCGCAGGGGGGTGAAGTGTTTCTACTGGACATGGGCGAGCCGATCAGGGTGCTCGATCTCGCCAAACGCTACCTTCAGCAGCAGGGTCTTGAGGCTGACGTGGATGTGCCAATTCGGATCACGGGTCCGCGTCCTGGTGAGAAGCTATTCGAGGAACTGGCTTACGACAGCGAGGCCATGACGCCTACGGAGCACGAGCGGATCAGGATCTGGCAGACGACGCCACCTGATGCGGCATCGATGTCTCAGGTTTTTCGCACCTTCGACAGGCTGCGTGACGGTTCCGGGGCAGGGCCCTGGGACGGCACCTCGCAGGAGGCTGTAGCGACGGCGTTGCGGCAGGCGATTCCTGAGATGGTTCGAGCGATCGCAGGGTAGTTGGAAAGCCTAGGTTGCGGGGGTGATCTAAGACCTAAGAGAACCGCCCGATCGGTCGTCTTGGACGTCTCGGGCGGTCAGCGGGTTGTTTATCTGTTGTCTTCGGTCTAGATCTTGAACTGGCCCACGAGCTGCTGCAGTTGATCGGCTTTGCCGGCGAGGCTGGTGGAGACTTCGGCCGAGCCTCTCGCGGCCTCGGTTGATTCCTGGCCGATGACGGTGATGGCTTCGACGTTGCGTGAAACCTCTTCGCTGGCCGTGGACTGCTCCCGGCTGGCAGCGGCGATGGACTGGATCATGGAGCCGACCTGGAGGGTGTTGTCGACGATCTGGCGTAGGCTTTCGCCGGCTTCTTCGGCCTGGCTCACGCCCCGGCTCACGCGTTCGTTGCCGACATTCATGCCGCGGACGGCTTCGTCTGTCTCGGACTGGATGGCACGTATTGATTCGGCGATCTCTTCGGTGGCCTTGGTCGTTCGGTCGGCCAGCTTGCGGACCTCGTCGGCGACGACGGCGAAGCCTCGTCCGTGTTCGCCGGCCCGTGCGGCTTCGATGGCGGCGTTGAGGGCGAGGAGGTTGGTCTGATCGGCGATGTCGTTGATGACCGCGATGACCTCACCGATCTGCTCACCCCGCTGGCCGAGTGCCTGGACGCGTTGCGAGCCGGCGGCGACGACTTCGCTGATTTCACGCATGGCCGTGACCATCTCGTTAACGGTCTTTCCGCCGGTTTCTGCGACTTCGCCGGCCTGCTTGGAAGAGGAGGTGGCTTCTTCGGCTTTGCGTGCGACTTCGATGATGGAGGCAGACATCTCTTCCGCTGCGGCGCTGATCTGAGCAGCCTGATCGTTCTGGTTCTTGAAGCCGGTGGCGAGCTCTTCGCTGGCGGCGGCGATCTGTGCGGCAGAGGATGCCACTTCGTGGCTGGCTCCGGCGATCTCGGTGATGATGCCGTGGACACGGGCAACGAATTTGTTGAAGCCCTTGCCGAGTTGGGCGAGTTCGTCGGACCCCTGTTCGTTGACACGCACGGTCAGATCGCCTTCGCCTTCGGCGATATCGTTGACCCGCTCGACCAGCTTGCGGATCGGTGCGGTGAGCATACTTCCGAAGATGAGGGCCGCGAGCATGGTCAGTGCGAGGATGACCCCGGCGGTCAACATCAACTGGCCTTGCAGTGTGGTGGCTTGTGAGGTGGCTTCATCCAGGTCGATCTCGGCGACCATGGCCCATTTGGTGTCAAGGACAGAGACGGGACCGTAGCTGACGAGTTTCTGCACGCCATTACTGTCGGTCAGGATGGTTGTCAGGCGCTCGCCTTGAATAGCTTCGGGGATAAAGTCCCATTCAGACTTTGCGGTCAGGATGGTGTTGTCTTCGACCAGGCGGTTCTGGCTGCGGAGTGTGCCGTCGGCCGCGACCAGGTAGCCGATGCCTGATTCGCCTAGCCCGATCGGATTGCTGGCAATCGTGTTGATGCGATCGACCGGCATCTGGAAGACGGCGACGCCTACTTTCTCATCGCCATCGAAGACCGGACTGGCGATAAAGCTGGCCGGTGCGCCGTAGCTGGGTTCGTAGGCCTTGAAATCGACGAAGGCGTAAGCGTTCGGACTAGCGAGGCCTCTGGCCTGTCGGTAGGCATCGGCAAAGTTGGTGTTGCGATAGGGTCCACTCAGGAAGTTGGTGGCATAGTCCGTTTCCTTGAAGACCGAGTAGACGAGGTTGCCATCGAGATCGAAGAGGAAGATGTCGTAGTAGCCGAAGGCTTCCAGGTATTGCTTGATGACGGGGTGGTGCTTGGCGTGGATCTCGTGATAGCGGGCTGCCCCCTCGGCCCTGGTCAGTTCGTGCTTCGAGCCGACGGGGTTTGGGTTGTCTGACAGGTACGCGGCCTGGAGGATTCGTCCAGCAGGAGAGGCGGGGATGTAGGTGGAGGCTCCACGGAAATTGACGCCTGCTTCTTCCAGTCTGGGTTGGAATTCACCGGTGTAATAGGCCGTTAGTGAGTTCAGGTGGTCATTGGCCTGTGTTTCGCTTTCTGCTGCGATCCGGTCGAAAGCCTCAGTGAAGGCAACGGTGGCCTCGATGATCTCGTGGTTGTTCGAGAACGTGAGCATCTGGTTTTCGATGAACTGGAAGTAGTGCTGGATTTCGGCGGTGTGGAGTTCCTGCAGTGACGCGAGTTTGTCCTGGCTGGCAAGGATGAGTGCCTGGCGGCTCTTCTGGACGGCCAGGAAGCCCACGGCCAGCGTGCTGGTGAGCCCGATGGCTGCGGCCAGTGCGATGATCCGATGCCGGATGGTCAGGCGGTTTCTGTAGAGCCAGAGCAGGAAGATCAGGCCGACAGCAGTTGCGATGATGGCTACGAACATGAGCGAGTTGAGCATGACAGCCTTCCGTTGGTTGCGATGGCCGCGCTGGCAGGCGGCCTAACCCAAGGGTCGGATGATTTCATGTCGAAGATAAATGCGTCTCTTTGAATCGTTCAAATCAGTCGGCAGAAAGTGGAGCACCTCATCGTTGTCTCCGAACTCACGAGCAAGATGAACGCTTTGGACGTTTGCTCCCTTTGACGAAACGATGGCATCGTCCATGGCCTTCCGCGACTGATCGGTCATCCGTGGCTTTGGTTTTCTGGCTCCTGAGGCCGGCCGGGATAGTCGGGGTGAACGTGGGGCTAGTGTAGGAGGAGCATCCGAACATCTGAAGGCAGCCCTTGGCGGGCTCCGTGTCCAGACGTCAGAGAAGCACGTGGTCCGTAGGTTTGGTATGGCCCCGAGGCGGATGTTCAAGAACTCATCGGGACGGGTGGCTCTGCTGCTTCTATCTATCCGTGCCTGCGAATCGGGAGCCGTCGCTGGGCCGCTGGCGACCCGATCGATTCTCGGGTTCTGTTTATGGCCAAGCTCTTTGCGCAGCTTCTCGCGGGCAGGCTTGTTGCTGCTTAGGATGTAGCTTGTTGGGGTTGAGGCCGGGAGTTCATTTTGAGTCGACGGACCAGTCACTTTCTGATCACCGCTTGCTGGACGGCGTTCTTCCTGCTGGTTGTCGACATGCCCGCGCGTGCTCAGTGGGTGGAGGTTGACCCGCCCCGATCGCTGGCGGTGCAACTGCAGGGTGGTGAGCGGCTTAGAGGCCGGATGGTGGGATATGACGAGCAACATTTCAGGTTGCAGCTGGGTGGAGATGAGGTCAGAGAGATCCGCTGGGATGCGTTGTCAGCTGCCAAGGTCTTGACGATTCATCGGAGTCTGCTCAGGGATGTCGGTGCCGAGCCCTGGCTGCGTCTCGGGGCGTTGCTGGGTTCGATGGAGGACGGGGCGGCTTCGATGGAAACGGCGCTGGCTCGTGCTGAGAGGCTTGATGAATCGGTGGCTGATCGGGCTCAGGCCATCCGCGAGGGGGAGGGTTACGAGCCGCCCGGGGATCTGACTGAGGGTGATGAGCGCACTGGCGTGGGAGGAGGCCACGAACACGGGCAGCAGGGCCCGGTCATGGTTGGTGGTACCGAGGCCAGCTTCTGGGGCAATTTGTCTCCTGAGTTGATGGCGGCCTCAGTCGATGAATTGAAAGCCTACGGCGAGGCGGTTTCCACTCAGCTTTCGAAGCCTCTGGCTTTGCAGGAGACGGAGTACTTTCTGTTCTACTCCGACCTTCCAGCGGCCGAAGCCCGTCGATGGGCCAGTCTGCTGGATCGGATGTATCGACGGCTGTGCGGTTTGTTTGAGGTGCCTCGGAATCAGAATGTGTTCCGTGGCAAGGCGTTCATCGTGGTGTTCAGTCAGCCGGAGGATTACTACCGGTATCACGCTGAGCTTTATGGCTTCAATGCTACGCAGACCGCTGGGCTGTGCCGGGCATTCGGCAACGGTTACGCCAAGGTGTCGTTCTATCGACAGCGGGATATGGATGACTTTGCCTACATTCTGGTGCACGAGACGGTGCACGCCTTTCTCCACCGGTTTGAATCGCCAGAGCGGATCCCGAGTTGGGTCAACGAAGGCCTGGCAGAGTTGATTGCGTCTGAGATGGTTGAGAAGAGCAGGCTTGACGACATCCGCTGGGTGCGTAGCAGCCTCCCCGGTTTGCGTCAGCTTCGGGGGATGGGCGGGATGACGTACTCGGAGCCGATTGCCGGCTGGCAGTATGGCGTCGCGCACCGGTTGACCGCATTCATGATCGAACAGGATCGTGGACGGTATCGTGCTTTCGTGATGGGCATCAAGGAGGGACTCTCCTGGCAGGAGGCTCTGGAGGATCGCTACGGCATTTCGCTTGAGCGTCTGGTGGCCGCGTGGGGGGAGACGCTTGGGATTCAGGGGATGCGGCCGTGAAGTCTGAGACGCGTGGTCGGCCTCCTGTGGTCATCGGCCTGATGGGTGGTCCGGGTTCCGGCAAGAGTCTGGTGGCGTCCATCTTTGCCGAGCTGGGCTGCCGTGTGATTGATGCCGATCGGCTTGCTCGTGAGGCGATCGAGGACGCTGAGGTCAAGGAGCGGTTGCGGGATTGGTGGGGAACTGACGTGATCGACGATGATGGGCGGGTCAACAGAAAACGCGTGGGTGAGATTGTCTTCGCTGACAGCCGTGCGAAGGCGCAGCTCGAGCAGTTGATTCATCCCCGAGTTCATGCCGAGCGCGCTCGCCTGCGGGCACTGGCCACACAAGACTCAGACGTGCAGGCTGTGGTCGAGGACTGCCCGCTGCTCCTGGAGGTGGGCCTTGATCGAGACTGCGATGTCCTGATTTTCGTAGATGCCCCCCTGAGCCTGCGGCAGGAGCGTGTGGCCGCGGGTCGGGGCTGGTCGGCCGAGGAGCTATCCCGCAGGGATGCCAGCCAGTTGCCGCTTGACAGCAAGCGGGATCGTGCCGACTATATTCTCATCAATGACGCGGATCCCGATCATGCTCGGGTCCAATCAAGCCGCGTTCTTTCCCTGATCCTTAAGCAGCATGCCGATCGGTAGCTGGTCTCCGGCCCTTCCGATCCACGCCTTTTGCTTCGATGCGAAGTAAAAGGCCTCCCGGGAGCCTGCCCGGTGTGCTGAAGTCGGATCGTTTCCCACGATGCCGGTTGAATTCTGGCACGTATCACGTTTTGTTTTCCCCCAGCAACATCAGCGTGCGTTACATCGCGCCCCGAGGACTCAGACCGATGGCCAGTCAAGACAGTTCGGTAGAAGAGAAGAAAAAGAAGCAGGACGCGGGCCCCGAGGACGAAACAGCCCCGAAGACGTCCGGGCAGGGGGGTGGCGGACAGCGGAAGAAGCGAACCGCTCGCCGGACCAAGAGCAAGAGCGGCGGATCGAGCGGCGGCAACGGAGGCAGCGGCGGTGGACGGCGCCCCCGCAAGAGCGAGCATCCACAGGGTCCGGATGGCCACAAGACCGATGAGTTGCTCGAAGCGGAAACCCAGGCTCGCTACGACGACGCCAAACAATCCGGGATCACCGTCTCGGATCTTCAGGCGTTGACCGCAGAAGAACTTCACGAACTGGCTAAGAAAGAAGAGATTCCTGACCACGCGAAACGCACCCGTCAGGAGCTGATCTTTGAGATCCTCCGGAAGAAGATCTCTGGTCAGGGGCTGATGTATGGCGAGGGCGTCCTGGAAATCCTGCCGGATGGCTTTGGATTCCTGCGAAGCCCGGAATACTCCTACCTCGCCTGCCCAGACGATATCTACGTCAGTCCCTCGCAGATCAGGCGGTTCGGGCTGAAGGTCGGGCATGTGGTCCAGGGGACGATCCGGCCGCCGAAGGAGTCGGAACGCTACTTTGCCCTGTTGCGGGTTGATGCCATCAACGGCCACTCGCCCGACAAGCTCAACGACATCGTTCCCTACGAAGACCTGACGCCTCTGCATCCCTACGAGCGCCTCGTGATGGAGACGCCCAGCAATCCCGACAACGTCGAGATGCGGATCGTCGATCTGGTGGCACCGGTTGGCCGTGGTCAGCGCGGATTGATTGTCGCCCCGCCACGTACCGGTAAGACGGTGCTCCTGCAGAAGATGGCGAACTCGGTCATCAAAAACTTCCCGGAAGTTCGTGTGTTTGTGCTTCTGATCGATGAGCGGCCTGAGGAAGTGACCGACTTCAAGAACAACACCCCCAAGGATGTCGAGGTGATCGCTTCGACGTTCGATGAGAACACGACCCGTCACGTGCAGGTCTGCGAGATGGTGATGGAGAAGGCACGCCGTATGGTCGAGTATGGCGAGCACGTCGTGATCCTGATGGATTCGATCACCCGAATGGCTCGTGCTTACAACGCCGAGATGCCGCACTCCGGGAAGATCCTGACGGGTGGTCTGGATTCGAATGCGCTGCAGCGTCCGAAGAAGTTCTTTGGCTCGGCCCGAGCCATTGAGGGTGGCGGTTCGCTCACGATCCTGGCGACCGCACTGGTGGACACGGGTTCCAAGATGGATGACATCATCTTCGAGGAGTTCAAAGGCACCGGTAACTCCGAGTTGCACCTCGATCGGCGTCTCGTCGAGAAGCGTGTTTACCCTGCCATCGACATCGCGGCTTCGGGCACCCGGCGTGAAGAGCTGCTGATGGACGAGAACGAACTGAAGCTGGTCTACCGGCTTCGCAAGGTGCTCGCCGACATGAACGTCGTGGAGGCGATGGAACTGCTCAAGGGCCGACTCAAGAAGGTGGCGACGAACGCGGAGTTCCTGCTGACGATGTCGCTGGACTAATCGCTCACGGTCCAGTTGAGGGTTTCGTGAAGTTCACGAACATCGCCAGGAATCCGGCCGACCTGGCCCGGGAAGACAAACCAGGCCGGTGGTCGCTCGGGGTTGATGAGGTCAGCACGTTCCACCGAGGCCGCTGGGTCACGAAAGCGGAAGATAGATTTGTAGAGGGGGTATACCCGAACGCCTTCGGCCAGCTCAGGTGCCGGTGGCAGCCAGAGTACCAGGGAGGTATCCACGGTGTCCTGCTTAACCCGATCAAAGGTGAGCAGGAGCGGCGAGGTGGGTGTGCCCTCGTATCTCGGCTGGACCAGCACAGCGGGGGCTTCTGAGAGCGCCCGCTCGAGTTGCTGCTGGTCCTTGCTCCATACGGCGAGCAGATAGCGGGTATAGAAATGCTCGCCGTACTGATTGGTCAGTGCCTGAAGAGCCTCGATATCGGCTGGCGTCGGGTTGCGAACTTCGGCGTAGGGTTGCTGAGCGATCTTCGCGGCGGCTCGTACCAGTAGTTCTTCTTCGGTCGGGATATCGAAGGGGATCGGTTTGAAGATCTCGTTGTTGCGAGCGGACGAAACCGTCCCGCGTCTGAGCGTCGTCTCGCGCACGTTGAGTGCGGTCTGCTGCCAGACCCTCAGTCGTTCGTCGAAAGTAATGGTGGTATCACCGTCGGCCTGGGGTTGCGTGTTGAGCAGCTGATCGGTGGGCGACCAGGTGGCAATCATGATGCGATAGCTGAGAATGGTGATCGCGGGCACGAGGATGAACAGCGATAAGGTGGCGAGGACGGCGATCTTGCCAGCCGTGAGTCCTTTCGGCGCTGGTGCGTCGAGTTCAGTTTGAGCTCTTTCATCGGTCATGGCGGATCGTAGGTGGTTTGCTCTCGCCTGTGTCAGCCCTGTCGGCCTTCGATGGCACATAGCAGGATCGCGGCGGCGATACCCAATCGGCGATCCAGTCGTACCTGGTCATCGGCGGTGAAATCGAGATCGATCTTGGCGATGAAGGGGTTGAACCGCTGTTTGAAAATGGCGACCGTAACGTTGTCGATCGTGGCGTGAAAGGCCTGGGGCATGAAGAAGCTGACATCGACGATGCGCCTGACGATGGCTTTGAGCGCCGAGTCTTCCTGGATGATGCCGTACTCGTTGCCGTCGGGATCGAGGATGGCCCACTCGTCTCGAAAAAAACTCGTGAAGCCTTTACGGCGCAGGGCCCCGATAGGCTCGCCGGAGACAGAGTCGGTGACGTCATAGGTTGTGCCAAAATCCAGCACGGTGCGTGCCTTGATCGACATGAGCTCGCGCGTCTGTTCCCGATCGGCGAAGATGCGGATGTCCTCTCGGAGGCGAAGGGCTTTGAGCCGGGCGTAGAAGGCGAGATCGCCCTCTGGATCAAAGATCGAGAAGTCGTCGCCAAAGACACGCAGCACCTTCTTGCGGAGGAGGTACTGCGTGTGCGCGAATCGATCGAGGTCTGCCTCCTGCTGGGTTGTCGAAGCGTCGATCGCCTGGCTGTTCAAGGTCGTATCTGTCCTTGTCCGTAGGCCACCCACTGGGTGGTGGTCAGGTCATCGGCGCCCATCGGGCCCCGCGCGTGGAGTTTGTCGGTCGAGATGCCGATCTCGGCTCCCAGACCGTACTGGAAGCCATCTGAGAAACGGGTCGAGCAGTTCACAAAGGCGTTCGCCGTATCGACCTCGTTGGTAAACCGATCGGCCGCTTGAAGGTCTGAAGTGACGATGGCGTCGGTGTGCCTGGAGCCGTAGCGATTGATGTGATCGATCGCCTGATCGAGGTCCTCCACCACCCGCACGGCCAGGATTCTATCGAGATACTCGGTTGCCCAGTCCAGATCGGTGGCGGGCTTGACCGAATCCGCGAGTGACTGGATCGGGACATCGCCGCGGATCTCCACCTGCTCGGCCAGCAGGGCTTCGATGATGCGTTTGCCGATCCCACGATCGAAGGCCTGCTGATGGATCAGGAGGGTCTCCGTCGCATTGCAGACACCTGTTCGGTGGGTTTTAGCGTTGATCGCGATCTCGACAGCCATGTCCGGGTCGGCGGATGCGTCGATGTAGAGGTGGCAGTTGCCGGTGTAGTGCTTGATGACAGGAATCCGTGACTGCTCGACGACGGCTCGGATGAGCGATTCGCCGCCACGGGGTATGCAGACGTCGATCAGCCCTTCCTTCGACAGGAGCTCGCCGACGGCCGCACGGTCGCTGACTTCGACGAGCTGGACGGCATCTATGGGAAGGCCTGCGGCTGTCAGTCCCTGTCGGACACAGCTGGCGATGATGGCGTTCGAATGGCGTGCTTCCTTGCCGCCTCGCAGAATGGCAGCGTTGCCGGCTTTCAGACACAGGGAAGCAGCGTCAGAGGTCACGTTCGGTCGGGACTCAAAAATAATGAGCACCACGCCGATCGGCACCCTGCGTTTCTGGAGGCGGATGCCATTGGGCAGGACTTTACCAGACTCGATTCTGCCGACCGGATCAGGTTGACTGGCGACTTGACGCAGCGATTCGGCAATGAGATCGATGCGGGCATCGGTCAGCGCCAGTCGATCCAGCATGGCTGATGAGAGTTGGTTCTCTTGGCCGGCTTCGAGGTCGAGGGCGTTTTCTGCCTGCAGCTGCTTGCGGTGGTCAAGAATGGCCTGGGCCATCTCGCGCAGGGCCTGATCGCGCTCGGCACCCGTGTGCCGGGTCAGCGCGCGTGAGGCGGCCTGGGCTTTGGAGGCAAGCTGATCGCAGTAGAGGGCCAGTTCGGTATCGGGATTAGCTGTGGTCATGGGCTGTTTTCGTGGGATCTGATGGATAAATACACATTCTAGCCCGCCCGCTCGATCAAGCGGGTAGCGGCCAGTCGTCTCAAGATGGATCGCCGGCTACCGGGGGAGGGCGGTGGTGCGGCGGGAAACCGTGATCGTGACGGGGAGCAGACTCTCAGCATCCGCCGTGAGGTTCTCCGGGGCCACAAGCACCGGCATGAGAACGAGGATCGGCGGCTGCGCGTCTGCCGCGGCCTCTAACTGATCTCTGGTGGGCCGTAACTCCACGTAGACCGACTGCTCCCCCGCTCTGGCTTCGGCGATGGCGTCGATCGGACCAGTCAGCGTGATGCTGGGCAGGAACCGATCGCTTTCGGGCACCGACAGGGCAAAATCTTCGGCCAGCCCTATTGGCAGACTGAGCCGGAGGGGTACGGCGGTCAGTTGCAATGAATCATTGGCCTGTCGATAACTGAAGGTCACACGGGCATTCTGGGGTTCGATCGCCGTGAACCGGGATGCCGTAGCAGGGGATGGGAGCAGTCGAACAGTCTGGGTGCGCTCCTCGCCCTCAGCCAGCCCGGCGATGTCGGCCGCTCCCAGTTCGGCTAAGGCATAGGCCTGATCTTCGGTGATAGAAAGCGACACGGGATAGGTCAGCGTGGCACTAGCGGGCTCTACGATGGTGGCGCTGCTCAGTTCGAAATCCAGTGTCGTGACCCGTATCGGCACCGTGATGGTTTCAAGGCGGATCACCTCGATATCTGCGGTCGCGGGATTGCTGTCCTGGATGGCGATACCGAGATCGAACAGTTCAGTTCTTGCCAGTTCCTCATCGAGGAGCAGCACCTGACTGTCTCGAAAACCGGGAACAGTGTCGTCGATGGTCAAAACCAGCGGTTGCTCCGCTAGTTGATCAAACTCGCGCTTGATGGCTGGCGAGGCCTTGAAGCTGACAGAAATCCGATCAGGTCCCTGGTAGTCAATAGGGGCGCCGGAACGCGTCTCGAACCGGATGCCGATCTGCTGATCGGTATAGACCGAAACAACCCGCCCCTCGGCGTAAAGCCAGACCAGCACTGTAACCAGAATGACGGTCAGGATGGTTTCGATACGTTCGCGCACGCTGTCGCAGCCTTCCGTTACTTGCCTGAGAGGGTTGTTCGCGTTGCGGTCCCGTTCGACCCGTTGTCGCTGGCAGAGAGGCTTAGCTCACCAAAGACCTTGTTCAACTCGGGACGGATGTCATCTGCCGTCAGGTTTCGTCTGAGAACGCCCCGCTCTGCGATCGAGATGATCCCGGTTTCCTCAGAGACAACGATGATGAGCGCGTCGGCTTCTTCCGAGAGCCCGATCGCGGCTCGGTGTCGGGACCCCAGTTCCTTGGGCAGGTCTTCTCGCTCGGAAAGCGGGAACTGAGCCCCAGCGGCCACGATCCGATCCCCTTGAACAACGACGCCGAGGTCGTGGAGGGCCGAGCCCGGCCAGAAGATGGTGTTGAGCAGTTCCTTGCTGATTTCGGCATCCAGCCGGGTGCCGACTTCGACGATCCCGCGAAGCCCAACCTGGCGTTCAATCGCGATCAGGGCACCGATCTTGTTGCGAGCCAGATACTGGATGGAGGAGGCGATCTCTTCAACAACCCGTGCTCGACGCACGCCGCCCTGGGTGAAGAAGCTGGCTTCACCCAGACGCATGAAGGCTCTGCGCAGTTCGGGCGCGAAGACAACCACGAGCATGACCGAGACGAGTGTCAGAAAACTGTCGTAGAGTAGTTTGAGGCGGCTAAGACTCTCGTCGCCTGCAAGCAGTTGGATCCCGACCGTCCCGACCACCAGCACCAGAGCCAGCCCCTTCACGACACGCGCGCCACGTGTGCCTCGCAGGAAGCGCAGAATCAGTGTGACGACGAAGGCGATCACCAGAAGTTCGAAGCCAACCTGCAACGGCTCGGTTTCTAGGTAACCGAGTAACCTGCGTAGTAGATTGAGCAGTCCGAAATCTGTGTCCACAGCTGAGGGTCGTCTGAGTGATGAAGATGGGTGACAGTGCTTCTCTCTATTCTATCGACACTTACAGTCCAGAAGGTCCAGATAACAGCCGGCTTGCTTCCGCCGGGACGAGCGGCTACCCGGGCTGAGGCAAGCTGTATACTCGCCGGCAATGCCTGAGCTCCCCGACCACGTCATGCCCGCCATTGAAAGGCTCCGCGGGAACATACGCGAGTGCTTTCTGGGCCACTCAGAAGCGATTGATCGGGTGCTCGTCTGCCTGCTGGCAAGGGGGCACGTATTGATAGAGGACGTGCCGGGCGTCGGAAAAACCACGCTCGCCACGGCCGTGGCCAGGAGCATCGATGGCTCGGTGGTCCGGCTTCAGATGACCCCTGACATGGTCCCGAGTGACATCCTTGGCGTCACGCTCTGGGATCAGCACAAGGGCGAGTTCACCTTCAAACCTGGCCCCATTTTCTGCAACGTGCTAGTCGCTGATGAGATAAACCGCACGACGCCAAGGACACAATCCGCGCTACTCGAGGCCATGAGCGAGTACCAGGTCTCTATCGATGGGCAGACCCGCAAGCTCCTGGAGCCTTTTCTGGTGGTCGCGACCCAGAACCCCTATGAGTTCGAGGGAACGTATTTCCTGCCAGAGTCGCAGCTCGACCGATTCCTGATGCGCATCCGTTTGGGTTATCCGCAGCCCGAGGACGAAGCCCGTGTCTTGGTCGCCGATCCTACCCGGACGGCCATGTCAGGGCTCAAGCCCGTGATGACCGCCGAGGAGGTTGTCCGGCTGCAGCGGCTCGCTGACGAGGTGACGTTTGATGCGAGATTCGCCCGGTACATCGTGGCTCTGGCCAATGCGACCCGGCAGCATCCACGGCTGCAGATAGGGCTGTCCACGCGTGGCTCACTCGCGCTGGTGCATGCGGCCAAGGCTACGGCTTTGCTGGACGGACGAACCTATGCCGTCCCCGATGACGTGCTGGTCAACATCGTGCCTGTGTTGGCACACAGGGTGGTGGTTCGTGGCCGTCTTCGTGAGGAGGATGGCGAATCGATCGAGGGCCTGATCCAGCGGATCATCGAGTCGGTCCCGTCGCCGGTCTAAGCGACTTCTGAATCGTCCGGAGCTAGGCTCTATGAAGGAGTTTCGCGGTGCCTGACATGGTCGCAGAGTTTCGCGGGGTGACCAAGGTGTACAACGAGGGTACCAGTGCGCCTGTGGTCCGTGCCCTTCGTGGCATTGAATTGGATATTCCCAGGGGGCAGTACCTCGCGATCATGGGCCCGTCGGGCAGCGGCAAGAGCACCCTCATGAACATTCTGGGATGTCTCGACCGGCCGAGTTCCGGCGACTACTTCATCGATGGCGAGAACGTGGCCGAGTTTTCAGACGAGGACCTGTCCCGTGTCCGAGGTAAGCGGCTCGGTTTTGTGTTTCAGGCCTTCAACCTGATCACGCAGCTCACGATCGAGGACAATGTGCAGGTGCCGCTGTTTTATTCTGGGGTTTCACCATCTCTAAGAAGAGAGCGCGCTGCGGCTGCTTTGGAGCGCGTCGGCCTCCATGACAGGATGGGGCATCGGCCGACTGAGTTGTCTGGCGGTCAGCAGCAGCGTGTGGCCATAGCGCGGGCTCTGGTGAACGAGCCGAGCCTGCTGCTGGCCGATGAACCGACCGGGAATCTGGATTCCTCCACCGGTCAGGCCATCCTTGAGATGTTCGACCAGCTGCATCAGCAGGGTCTCACCATCGTGATGGTCACACACGACGAGGCGGTAGCCGAGCGTTGTCAACGCGTCGTACGAGTGCTCGATGGGCTGATCGATAAGGACGAACTGGTCGCCGGCCTAACGGCCTGAACCAACGGGATCTTCCTGTTGCCTGAGCATCACCGCTGCGCCACGCACGTACGGCCAGCCGGAAATGAGCGTGGCGGCCGCCATGCCGATCAGCAGTCCATCTCGCAGCAGAAAGAAGCCTGAGGGATTTTCAGCGGCTGGGTCCAGGGCCATGCCGAGGATCGCGATAGGCAGCGCCACCGATTGAAGAATCATCTTCAGCTTGCCGGACCATCGGGCCGAGAAATCACCGCCGGATGACTCGACCACGCCCCGCAGGCCCGTGACGAGCAACTCGCGTAGCAGCAGTGTGGCCAGGATCCATGCCGCGACGCCGGTTTCGTAGTGATCCAGGGCCGCGAGATAACCAGCCGTGCCCAGAATCAGGAGCTTGTCAGCCAGAGGATCCACGATTCTTCCGAATTGGGAGATGGCCTTCCAGCGCCTGGCCAGATAGCCGTCGAGGGCATCGGTCAACGCGGCCAGGACAAAGAGCACGAGGGCGACCCAGATAGCGGCATCCTGCTGGTAACGATCGGCCAGGTCGAGACTCACCAGAACCATGAGTGTCATCACCAGCCTGGCGATGGATAGGGCGTTGGGTATCTGGCGGTGGTTCAAACGGCGTCTCGATTTACGGGTGCTGCCAGCGAAGGTTCGAGCAGAGAACGGGCCGCGTGCTGCCCGGCGAGGTGTCCGGATGCCCAGGCCCACTGGAAGTTGTACCCGCCGATGCGGCCATCGACATTGAGAATCTCGCCACAGAGGCTGAGGCTGTCGCAGACCTTCGAGGCCATGGACTTGAGATGAACTTCGGAAAGCGGCACGCCTCCAGCCGTTACCTCGGCGAACAGATAGCCGCGATCCCGCACGACCGGGATCGGCAACTCTGTCAGCGTTCGGATCAGGAGATGCCGGGTTTCTTTCGTGAGCTGGGCCATCACACGCCTTGGATCGCAGGCAAGCACGTGTGCAATGATGGCTCGGGCCAGGCTGTCGGGCAGATTACGCCGGAGCATCGTCAGGATGGTCGATCCGGCATCGCTGGTAATCGCCTGGCGCAGGCGACGGTCGGCGTCTTCGAAGCTGGCACCGTCCAGGAGATTGAGCGTCATCGAGGCGGCGGCATCGTCCTGACGGGCCTGCGTCAGATGACGGCTGAGATTCATCGGGATCGGCCCGCTGAGCCCGAAATGGGTGAACAGGCAGGGGCCATGCTCCCGGTGCAGGATCCTCCCGTTGCCTGCGTGCACCCGAAGCTCGGCCTCGACAGCCAGCCCGGACAGCGTGGTCAGCCAGTGAGACTCGGGCAGGACCAGCGGGACCAGAGCCGGCCAGGTCGGATCGATGGTGTGCCCGAGTGCGCTAACTAGTTCGTAACCCTTACCGTCTGAGCCCGTCTTTGGCAGACTCTTGCCGCCCGTGGCGATCACGACATGCCCGGCCTCGAAGCATCCCGCAGAGGTATCGATCTCGAAACCACGCATTTGCTGCTTGATGCTCAGTACGCGGGTTTCGGTGCAGATATCGACGCCCGCCTGTTTCGTCGCCCCGATCAATGCATCCAGCACGGTTCGTGCCGAATCGGTGGTCGGGAACAGCTTGCCGGTTTCTTCCCGCTTGAGATGGACATTGAGCTCACGGAAGAAAGTGACTGTCTGTTCAACCGTGAATGCCTTGAGCACCTTGTTGATCGCCGGTCGGGAAGCACCCGCGTAGTCCTCGGGCTTCACAACGTCGTGTGTGACGTTACAGCGACCGCCGCCGGCCACCAGGATCTTGGCCCCGAGTTTCTTGGCACCATCGAGCGCAGCGATCCGGAGCCGCCCGTGGCTTTCACGGCCCGCGGCGATCGACGCCATCAGTCCGGCCGCCCCCGCGCCCACAACGACGAGGTCGTAACGCCGTCTGTCGGTAGCGTCTGTCACTCGCGGCCATCCATCAGGGCTTGAGGTCGTCCAGACTCAGGCTGCCGAGCCCCATGCCCATACCGCCGGCGTTGCCCAGTCCGCTCTTGAGGTCCTTGGGAGCCTGTCGTTTGGCTTTCCCAAGATCACGGGGCTGATGCTCGGGCTCCTTGCTGGCCTCGATCGGTTTATCCACACGCTTCAGCGAGAGCTTGATCTTCCGCTCGCCTTCGTTGATTTCGATCACCCGGAACTGTTTCGACTCGCCCACCTTCAGGACTTCATCGACTTGATTCACCCGTCGATCAGCGAGCTCCGAGATGTGCACAAGCCCTTCGACCCCTGTTTCGAGTTCGATGAAGGCTCCAAAATCGGTCGTGCCGATGACCGTGCCCTCGACCACGGCGTTCTGCGGGTACTTCAAGCCCGCACCCTGCCAGGGATCGCTGCTGGCGGCTTTGATGCTCAGGGACATCCGCTTCTTGGCAGCATCGATGCTGATGACTGAGAGCTTGATGGTGTCGCCAACACGCACCACATCTTCGGCCTTGCCGATGCGCTTCCAGCTCATCTCGCTGATCGGCAGCAGGCCTTCGACGCCTTCGCTGACTTCGACAAAGGCCCCGAAGTTGGCGGTGCGCGTCACACGCCCGGTCACTTCTTCGCCGACAGAGAATCGCTCGGCGACGCCTTCCCAGGGATCGGGCTCGATCTGCTTCAGCCCGAGACCGATACGAAGCCCCTTCTCGCCTTCCTGAATCTTCAGGACCTTGACCTTGACCACATCGCCAACCTTGGCCACATCCGAAGCCTTCTCGACCCGGGTGTAAGTCATGTCGGAGACGTGTACCAGCCCGTCTACACCGCCAAGATCGACGAACGCCCCGTAGTCCGCGACGCTGGAGACCGTGCCCTCCCGGATCTGGCCGACTTCCAATTCAGCCAGCAGCTTGGTCTTTGCGGCTTCGCGTTTCTGCTGGAGGTACTGACGGCGACTCAGCAGCACCTTTTTGGACTTGCGATCGATCTCCTGGACCATCGCTTCGAGCTTCTCGCCGACCAGGGCTTCAAGATCATCGACGTGGTGAAGGTCGATCTGGCTGGCCGGCATGAAGGCGCGGATGCCGCCCACCATTTCAAGCTCGAGGCCACCCTTGTTCGTGGACGTCACGCGAGCTTCCACCGCAGAACCGGGCGTGAGCTGCTCCCAGGTCGATCGGCTGATTGCGCCCTCTCGTGAGAGGTAGATCAACCCCTCGTTCTCATCGACGCGGTCGACCACGAAGTCCATGACGGACCCGAGCCTCGGGGCGCGCTCAAACTGGGGTAGCGGCACCAGGCCCTGCATCTTGCCGAGTTCGCCGCTGAGTTCGACGAAGACATCCTCGCCACGGATCGCAGCGATGCGTCCGCGGCGGATCTCGTGGTGCACGGCCTCGGGTTCGGCCTTGGGGGCCTGCGCTTCCGAGATGGAGGCTTCCATCATCGCATCGACTTCGGCGTCAGAGACGGCTTCGAGGTCTTCGGCATTTGGTGCCTGCGAACCGCTGCCGATCTGGTCATCGGGTGCCGCTGACGCCTCAACCGCTTCTGTGGGCGTGGCCGTAGCCTGTTCTGCCGCTGGGGAAGGGGTCGCTGGCGGGGTATGAGCCGGTTCGGTCGTTGCTGCTTCGTCGCGGTCTGCGTTGGACAGGCCACTGGGCTGATCGTTCACGTGGGAGCTTCTCCTGGCTGAGGGCGTGGGATCACGTCGATCCCCTGTGCAGATTAAACCGAGCCGGCTTTCAAGGCCACTGGTTTCTGGTTTGAATGGCTGTTAACCAGTGCTGGCGGGTGGTCGGCCGCGGGGCAACTTCTCGGGTTCCGGGTGCTTCAGGGCATAACTTGCCCAGGCCTCATCACAATCTTCAGGCGACATCGGTTTGATCCCCGCAGGCAGTAAGCGCGTTCGTATCGGGAGTGCTTTCGCAGCCTGTGCCAGGGCAAAGGCGGTCGCTCGAGGGTCCGCCTGTAAGCCTTCGGGCCCGGACTCCGAAATCACAGCCATCCCGTATTCACTCGCGGTCGCCAGAGCACGGTACGCTGCGGTCTGATTCTCCAAACCGTAAGAGGTCATCACAAATCTGCCGGAGGTGTTCAGGGCCAGCCATTCGGCGTCGTTCGCGGTTTCGCCGACAAAGCCATACGCACCGATCTCACCCCTTGCCCTCGCATCCACCAGGGGCTGGACCAGACCGCCTGCTTTCAGGTCACGGATCTCATCGAGTTCGAGAGCGACCAGATCAATGCTTGAGCGTCCAAGTGCCGAGAGCCAGTCCTTGATGCTGGCTGTCAGGTATCTGGCGAAAGCCGGTTCCCTGAGCACGACAAGCACGGGCAGCCCGGTGAGTTCTTTGGTTACGCGTGCCGCGTCATCAGGTGTCATCTCCGCTCGTTGATCGAAAACGATCAGGCTTGGACGACGATGAATCTCTTCCGCTGCATCGGTGAGCAGCCCGGCCGACCAGGCGCAGGGGCCGGTTTGGATCCCGGTTTCACCTAGCGGTTGTAGAGGCCAATCGTTTGACATGCGTTCACTTGCGGCTCAAACAGGGGTGGTCACGAACGCAGAATCGTAACGGCCGATCGACCCAGTCGCCTGCGTAATCGATGCCGATCCGGGGCGTGCGCATGATTGCATCGTCCAAATACGACTCAGCCTCTTCCAGCCAGAGCCCCTTATAGGTGGTCAGATCGATGCCATTGAGGTCTCGGCCGATCGCCAGTGCCGAGCAGAGCTTGGCGGGGCCGGAGGTCAGGTCACGGTCAACGCGTGCGGCGCGACGGCGTGAGCGCATGTCGGCAAGGCCTTCCGAGGGTTCCAGGGCACGGATCAGAACAGCCTGTGGGTCGTCAACTGTGGCCGCCACGATGTTGAAGCAGTGGTGCATGCCGTAGGTGAAGTAGACATAGGCGTGTCCTGCGTCGGCATACATCGCTTCGTTACGAGCCGTTCTTCTGCCCTCGTAGGTGTGCGCTGCGGCATCGATCACGCCGAGGTAGGCCTCTGTCTCAACAATCACACCGCTCAACCGGTGTTGACCATCGGTGGACCGCACGAGTCGTTGGCCTATCAGCTCGCGGGCCAGGCGTTCAGCGGGCTGTTGATAAAACGCCCGTGGCAGCCGATCAGGCATAGCTGTGCAGACCGGCAAGCAGCATGTTCACGCCCCAGTAGCACCAGAGCATGACCACAAAGCCCAGACAACTCAGCCACGCCGTGGTGAGCCCGCGGTCCTTGACGCCAAACCTTGCATGGATCGCGATCAGGTAGATGATCCATGTGATCAGCGCCCAGGTTTCCTTCGGGTCCCAGGCCCACCAGCGCCCCCACGCATGATCGGCCCAGTAGGCACCGAGCAGAATGCCGACGCCCAGCAGCCAGAAAGCCAGCTGCAGCACCACCATCTGAGCTCGATCCAGATCGCGGAGCAGGCCCTGACGGCCCTTGGCGGGCGGGTCGTCCGAACTACCGCTGGAGCCACCTGCGATATCAATGGCGCCGACCCCGGCTGCAGCCATGCGCATGGATGCCGGGCCACGGAGGTAATGCGTCGAGAGGTAGAACAGGCTGACGAAGAAACCGAGTGCGATGAGCCCGTAGCTGATGAGCACGATGTTGACGTGGATATAGAGGATCCGGCTGGTGGCCAGGATCCCGGCCACCTTGCCCGGCTCGGCCGAAGGGATGTCGAAGGTGTTGGCCACCATGAGCGAGACGGCACCAAGGGCTGTCGCCGCGGCACCGAACATCCAGGCTCGCTGTGTCCACATAAAGAACAGACCGACCAGGACCGCGAACCAGGTCACGGCGATGAACGACTCAAACTGATTATGGATCGGCCAGCGACCTGTCAGGGCAACCCGAGCGAGAATGCCGAGAGTGTGGATGACAAAGCCCAGCCCCCCAAACACCGCACCGGTCGCGACCAGCCAGGGCCGGCCGGTGGCAAAGGCCAGCAGCAGACAGACGGCACCCACGAGATAACCGATGTAACCGATCGTAAAACGCGAGGTCGCGTTATAGAGGTGTTCCACGTCCAGCGTCCACTGAGCCGGGTAGGTTTCGGGTCGGATCAGCGGGATCTTGTACGTCAGCGCACCGATGACCTCGTTCACGGTCGCGGCATCACCCAGACGCCAGTTGTCGCCCAGCTGCCGCCACAGATCGGACACCAGCAGCGCACGCTCGGCTGTTTCAGCCTGAGCCAGCGGGCTACCATGCACATGCGCTTCGAGAGCGTCCAGAGGGTTGTGCCACTCGTTGTCCGCAGGGAGAGGGCTCACCAGCAGCAGACGCCGTTCAACGCTGTTGAGTGCGTCGATGGCGTTGTAGATCTGGTCGAGCCCCTTCTGCAGCCGGAGATCAGACCCGCGGCCCGAGATGATGGCGATAACCTCCGGGCTGCTCATCAGATTCTTCGAGAGTCGGCCGCGTTTGAGCCACGCTTCCTGCTCATCGACGGGCAGGTGTGCCACCAGCTGCCGACGCAGCGGCAACACCTCGACGTAAAGCAGCGGGAGATCGACGTAGGTGTCCCGCATGAAGAGGATGTCCAAGTAGGTGAACACCGGGTCCTCATAACCGGTCTCGGGGTGCTTGAACCGGTGCTTGCCGTAGAGCCGTTCGAGCTGCTCGCGGGCCAACGTGTCGAGAATCTTGACACGCCCCCCATCGAACACGGCTAGTCGCCGAAAACCATCCAGATTCAGGGCTTCTTCGAAGGCCTTGCGCTGTTCAGCGGTGCGCGGACGCGGGCTGATATCCAGCCATCCCTCGATGCCGTGACCGTGAGAGGAATGGTCTTCGAGCATCTCACTTGGCGTTCCGGTTGGCGCATACTCAGGCAGGCTGTTGCCATCCACGTTCGGACGCACCTGGGCGAGCGATCCGGACGACAACAGAGCGACAAAAAAAGCTGCAAGGGCAATCCAGCGGGCGAGCATCATGCGTCATCAAACTCCGGTCGAAGCCATTTCCGGCTTGTTCTTCTGCTCATCGGCAGGGGGGTGGTGAGAAGCATCGGTCACGACAGCGGGTGATTCAGCCGCATCGGGGCTCTGGCCGCCATCACGCTCACTGGCAAGGGCTTCCTGCAGTTGACGTTTACGACGCTGAACCATCCATGGCTTGACGTAGAAGGCCCAGGGCACACCCGCCACCATCAGGCAGGAACCGATGAAAATGATCTGAATCCCGACGTTGTTGCCGACGCCGATGATGGAAAAACGTTGCTGATTGATGAAGCGACCCTCTTCATCCCGCGCCTCAATGGCGGGATCGGTGGTGTCGCCCGGGTCCCAACCCACCTGGCTGAGTTTTAGCTTGCTCATCACCCAGCCCACGCCCTCCGTCGACGTACGGTAGATCACAGGGTTGTTCAGGCTCGGCGTGTAGATCTCGGGAGCACGCATCAGCGTGCGGTCCTGCGGGTGCAGGTCGCCAATGAGCAGGTCCGATGAGAAATCGCGTGGGACTGGCGGGTGGGTATCCGGATAAGGCACCATCTCGAAGTCATCGAGGGCGATGCTGAACGGCAGTTCGTGCTGCTGTCGGGCAAAAGCCAGTGTGATCTCGCCCACACCCGGGATCGCCACCGTCTCCGGCTGGTTCTTGCCCGCCGGGTAACGCGGGTACCGCATGTGATGCAGCATCACCAGTTCTCGAAACGGTGAGCCGTCCGGCAGTTCCGCCGTGACCTCAACCACCATCAGCGCAGCCGTGTAGCCGCCGATGTCTTTCGGGTCACGCTGCGGCCTGGGCGTGATGGCAGGCTGACGGACCTTCGCAGCCTGCTGGCTGGCTTCGAGCAGGTGAACCCAGAGCATCCGCCCGATCGGAAAGCGATCTTCAACCAGGGGCGCACGAAGCGGGGCCGAGTTGGGCAGGTGCGCCAGCAACTCGAAAGGCTGCTCAGGCGTTTCGGGGTCCCAGAGGATCCGGAACTGCGGCTTCGAACGGTCCAGATAAACCAGCCGGATGGAAGGATCGGGATCGCGTCGCTGGCCGAGCGGCCCGACGTTGGGGTTATCTGGCTGAGGCACGAAGTCCTGGGAGCGCTCGGGGAATCGGTGCATGGTGATCCTGCGGAACACCTCGTCGCCCAGCTCGACCCGGACCACAGCACGCGTGTCTGTTGCCTCCTCGTAGCCGGGCGTCACAAATGGCAGGCCGTAGGGCCCGATCTCTTCGATCGCGAGCCTGTAACCGGTCTCGCCGAGATTGAGCAGCTGACCCTCTTGAATCGAGAAAACTTCGCGATACCCGGTGCCGGGAATCTCGACGATCAGCCCGTGATCGCCTGCGAACTCCTCCATGAGATCACGCACGCGTCGCTCGGAAACACGGGTCAGCAGCTCGATATCCGCGTGGTGTGTTGTCTCGTAGCGCTCGCCCGGCACATCCGCAGCCAGGAGCAGCAACTGCTCAGGCTTCAGCGTCGATGTGTCTGGTGTCTCCCGGGTTGCCAGCGCGATCTTCACCGCTGGGCTGGTCATCAGGACCTCGGCATCCGGAGCGTCTGCCGGCTCCATCGCCCAGGTCTGCTCGATCTCTGCGTCGGGATAGAAGCCAACGACCCGGATCCCCACGTGCTCGGGCAGCAGCCCCTGAATCTCGTAGCGATCGGTCAGGGACATGTCCAGCATGCCCACGTGGTAGTCGTTGTAGCGAGGCAGGTCTGGCACCGGCAGCATCGCGTTGCCATAGCCCTCCAGCGTCACAAACACCGCAGGGTTGACCGCGTCGTAGAAGACCTTCTCGAAGCCGCCGCCCAGGTCCCTGCGGAAGAGGATCGTGTCGCCTTCCACCTTGAAACTGCTGTAGAGAATCGAACCCACTGCCAGCGTCACGATGCCGGTGTGAACCGTGAGCACGCCAAGGTTCTGCAGGTTGAATTCGATCCGGCGAATCGTCGCCCAGACCATGTTGACCACAAAGAGCATCAACACCAGTTGCAACGGCCACCAGCTGTAAAACTGCAGCTCCGTCATCTCGAAAGCAGGCAGCTGGTAGATGATGGTTCGCCCGTAGTAATTCCAGGACTTCGTGTGCGTGATCCAGTCGTAGGCGTAAAAGCTGCCGAGATAGGTCAGGTACCCGCCGAAGATCACAATCGCGATCCATCCGAGTACCGAAAGCCACCGCGGCAGCCCTCCCTGGATGAAAGCCAGGAACAAGGCCGGTGGCCCATAGACGCCAAGGCCAATCAGCCCATAAATCAGACCGAGTGCCAGGAAGCCGACAGGCACGGAGGCGACCGTGCCGTAGAGGGCGATAAACGTCAACAGGATCACGGCCAGGCGGATTGAGCTAAAGGCTCGGGTCAGCCAGCGCAGCGGGGCTGGTAGTGCCAGGTCATACTGCTTTACACGTTGGTATTTAAGGCTCACAGCGTGTCGTCGGAATAGCGGGGATGGTTGGGGATCACCACGAGGGAACTGGCCCACGTGCTAAAGTAAAGCACTATAGCCCGGATTGGGGCTATCGGGCCCGAATATCGCAACAGCGAGAATCGTTTTGAGCCTTTGGTTGAAAGTGCTACTGATCGGCGTCGCCGGGGCTCTCGGGGCTCTGGCCCGCTACGGAACCCATCAGCTCTGTACCTGGGCGCTGCGCGGCTACACCCCCGAGGGCTGGGTCTGGAGCACCCTGCTGGCCAACACCCTCGGTTGCTTCCTGTTTGGAATCGTCTGGGCCCTGACCGAGGGCCGCTGGTCAGGGGCGGTCGAGATCCGCCACGTGGTGCTGGTAGGCTTCCTGGGGTCCTTTACCACGTTCTCAACCTTCGCCTTCGAACTCGTCGGTTTCGGACAGAATCAGCGATATCTCATGCTCTGCTTGCACCTATCAGCTCACCTTTCGCTCGGTGTCGCTGGCGTCGTCCTCGGTCTATGGCTGGGTCACCGGCTGGTTGGGACCTGAGAATCAGACGCAACACCTGTAAATACAGACACGAACATCTTTTGCATAGGCTTTCGTCGACCACCGGCCCTAGCCAAACCCTTGCAGAAGACTAGAATGCTACGGATAATCCATCCCCTTAACAGGCCACCCGTAGAGAGTCATAATTCAATGAGTTCTGGTGAAAGTCTGGTTGCGCCGTCGAAGCCCAGCGAGCGCCTTACATCCGCCGTCATCCGGTTCGCAGGCGACTCCGGCGACGGCATGCAGCTTGCCGGCACGCAGTTCACCGACACCTCCGCGCTCTTCGGCAACGATGTCGCCACGCTGCCCGACTTCCCCGCCGAGATCCGCGCTCCCGCCGGAACCGTCGCCGGGGTCTCCGGCTTCCAGATCAACTTCGCGTCTGAGGACATCCACACACCCGGCGACCGCGTCAACGCACTCATCGCCATGAACCCCGCTGCCCTCAAAGCGCACCTCAGCGACGTCGAGCCCGGCGGGCTCGTCATCGTCAACGAGTCGGAGTTTGACAAAGTCAACCTCCGCAAAGCCAAGTACGAAGACGGCTACAACCCTCTCGACGACCAGGATCTCATGGGCCAGTACCAGCTGGTCCGCGTGCCGATCTCACGGCTCAACAGCGAGGCACTCGCCGACACCGGCCTCGGTGCCAAAGACTGTGGCCGCTGCAAGAACATGTACGCCCTCGGCGTCGTCTACTGGCTCTACGATCGGCCGCTCGACACCACGGTTCAGTTCCTGCAGGACTACTTCGTCAAGAAGAAGAACAAACCGGAAGTCGCCGAAGCCAACATCAAAGCCCTTAAAGCAGGCTTCTATTTCGGCGAAACCGCTGAGATCTTCCCGACACGCTACGAGATCGCCAAGGCGACCATCGCGCCCGGCACCTACCGCAAAATCACAGGTAACGATGCCCTCTCAATCGGTCTGATCGCCGCATCCCAGTTGGCGCAGAAAGAGCTTGTCTACTGCTCCTACCCCATCACGCCAGCGAGCACGATCCTCCACGCGCTTTCTGCACAGAAGCACTTCGGCATCAAGACCTTCCAGGCCGAGGACGAGATCGCCGCCTGCTGTGCCGCCATCGGTGTTTCCTTTACCGGTCGTATCGGCGTGACCGGGACGTCCGGCCCCGGTCTCGCGCTCAAGGCCGAAGCGATGAACCTCGCTTTCATCACCGAGTTGCCGCTTGTCGTGGTCAACGTGCAACGAGGCGGACCCTCGACCGGCCTGCCGACGAAGACCGAGCAGGCCGACCTTCTGCAGGCCATGTACGGCCGCAACTCCGACTCGCCGGTTGTTATTCTCGCGCCCTCGTCGCCTGGCGACTGCTTCGACATAGGCATCGAGGCCGTCCGCATCGCCCTCCAGCACATGACGCCCGTCGTCATCCTTACCGATGGCTACCTCGCCAACGGCGCCGAGCCCTGGGCCATCCCCGATGTCGAAGGCCTTGATCCCATCGAGGTCCATCACGCCACCGATGGTGAAACCTACCAGCCCTACGCCCGCGACAAGAAGGCCGTCCGCCCATGGGCCATCCCGGGTAACCCAGGCACAGAGCACCGCGTTGGTGGTCTTGAAAAAGAGCACATCACCGGCAACGTCTCCTACGACCCCGACAACCACCAGCTGATGACGCTGCTGCGTCACCAGAAGATCGAGAAGATCGCCGACCAGATTCCCCCCATCGAGCCCTACGGCGACGCCGATGCCGACCTCCTGGTCCTCGGCTGGGGCGGGCCCTGCGGGTCCATCTACACCGCCGTCCAGCGTGTCCGAGAGCAGGGTCACAAAGTCGCAGGGGCTCACCTTCGCCACCTCTGCCCGATGCCAAGCAACCTCGGCGACGTCCTCAAGCGCTACCCCAAGATCCTCATCCCCGAGATTAACATGGGTCAGCTGCGCTCGGTGATTCGTGCCAAGTATCTCGTCGATGCTCGCGGGCTCAACAAGGTCCAGGGTCGACCGTTCCTCGTCGAAGAAATGACCCAGGCCATCCACAAGATGCTAGACGGTAGCTGGGGCGAGGCCGAAGCCTACATGCCCCGACAGGGCGAGTTGATTGAACCCAAGCCCTGGACCGACTGATTCATTACATCACGACCGTCAAACCAGCCATTAAGCCCACAAGGCCACCAGAAGATGATTACCCCCAACAAGACCGAAAACACCCCGCTCGCCGTCCTGAAAGCCAAGGACTTCGCTTCCGATCAGGATGTGCGTTGGTGCCCGGGCTGCGGCGACTACGCCATCCTCAAGCAGACCCAGAAGGTGCTCGCCAACCTCGGCGCCCGGCGAGAGAACACCGTCTTTGTTGCCGGCATCGGCTGCTCATCCCGCTTCCCCTACTACATGAGCACCTACGGCTTCCATACGATCCATGGCCGCGGGCCAGCGGTCGCCTCAGGCGTCAAGATCGCCAACCCGGAACTCGATGTCTGGCTCGTCACCGGCGATGGCGACGGACTGTCCATCGGCGGCAACCACCTCATGCACGCCCTTCGACGCAACGTCGGCCTGAACATCATGCTGTTCAATAATCGCATCTACGGCCTGACGAAGGGCCAGTACTCACCCACATCAGAAACCGGCAAGCGCACCCCTTCAACCCCGCTCGGGTCGATCGATCCCCCCTTGGCCCCGTTGTCCATCGCCGTGGCCGCCGAGGCCTCGTTCGTCGCCCGTTCCGTCGATATTGATAAGAATCTCACCGACGTCCTTGAAGCCGCAGCAAAACATCACGGCACCTCTTTTGTCGAGATCTACCAGGACTGCAACGTCTTCAACCACGAGGCCTTCGCCCACGCAACCGGTCGGCAAGGCCTGGACAAGGAAGAACACCTGCTCCGGCTTGAAGCCGGCAAGCCGATGGTCTTCGGCAAGAACCGCGACCGAGGGATCCGCCTCAACGGCATCAAACCCGAGGTCGTCGAGCTCCAGGACGGCATCACCGAGGACGATCTGCTCATCCACGACCCCACGGACCAGAGCCTCGCTTTCCTGCTCAGCCGAATGAGCTATCCCGACTTCCCCGAACCCGTCGGTATTCTTTACGCACAGGAAAAGGCCACCTATGAAGACCTCGTGGAGCAGCAGGTCGCCGGTGCCAAGGCTAAGCGTCCCAACGCTAGCCTCCACGAACTCCTACACGCCGGCGAGACCTTCACCGTCGAAGCCTGACGAGACCCGCTAATACATGCCCGGCACACCCAGCACCAGCTATGACGTCATCGTCATCGGCGGCGGACACGCCGGCGCTGAGGCCGCATGGGCAGCCGCCAACCTGCTCCGCGAACGCTTCGAGGAATCCAATGGCCGAGAAGGCCGTGTAGCACTGGTCACGATTGATCCGCACAAAACCGGCGTCATGTCCTGCAACCCGGCCATTGGCGGTCTCGCCAAAGGCCAGATCGTCCGCGAGATCGACGCCCTAGGCGGGCTCATGCCCCTCGCCGCCGACGCCACCGGCATCCAGTTCCGGGTCCTGAATCAATCTAAAGGTCCCGCCGTCCGCGGCCCCAGATGTCAGAGCGACAAGTACGCCTACGCCCGTGAAGTCCAGCGGCTCCTGAGCACCCGCCCCAACATCCAAACGATCCTCGGCACGGTTGAAGACCTGCTCATCGAAGAGAGCCGTTGTGTCGGCATCAGCCTCACCAACGGCGATCGGCTGCTGGCACCCGCTGTCGTCCTTACCACCGGCACCTTCATGCGTGGGCTCATGCACACCGGCCAGAGCCAGACATCCGGCGGCCGCGTCGGCGAAAAACCCGCTGTTGGCATCTCCCTGACGCTTCAGCGCCTCGGTTTCGAACTCGCTCGCCTCAAGACCGGGACCCCGCCGAGACTCCATGCCGATTCCATCGATCTCGCCGGCCTCGAACGCCAGCCGGGCAACGACAACCCCGAGCCCTTCTCGGATCTCACCAGGCATCCGCTCGCAGATCGTTTGGGCCTTGGCAACCACCCAACCTATGTACGGGTTGCCGCCCGATTCCCGGTGATCGAGCAGCGCGTGTGTTGGATCACCCAGACGACCCCTCAGGTTCACGACGCCATCCGAGCCAATCTCGATCGTGCTCCGATGTACAACGGCCAGATCGAAACGGCCGGCCCGCGTTATTGCCCGTCCATCGAGGACAAGGTCGTGCGTTTCGCCGATCGCACTTCACACCACGTCTTCCTCGAGCCCGAGTCGCTGGAGTCTGACGAGATCTACTGCAATGGTATCTCGACCTCACTCCCAGCAGACGTTCAGGAGCAGGTGGTTCGCGGGATGCCCGGCTGCGAGCACGCGAAGATCATCCGACACGGCTACGCCGTCGAGTACGACATGGTGCCCCCGCATCAGATCGATGCCACCACGATGACCAAACGCTACCCCGGTCTCTTCCTCGCCGGGCAGATCAACGGGACCTCGGGCTACGAGGAAGCCGCCGGCCAGGGATTGATCGCCGGTCTCAACGCCGTCCGCTACAGCCGAGGCGACGACCTCGTGCGTCTCCGCCGAGATCAGGCCTACATCGGCGTGCTCATGGATGACCTGGTCACCAAAACCCCGCGCGAGCCGTATCGGATGTTCACCTCCCGCGCCGAGCATCGCCTGCTGCTCCGCGCCGACAACGCCTGGGACCGGCTCGCCCCGCTGGCCAGAGACTGGGGCCTGCTCGACAAGATCCATCAGAAAGCTGCCGACCTGCGTGACCTTGCGAAACAGGAAGCCGCAGAGCTGATCAACCAGAACAGACACAACCGTATCCCTTTCAACCAGTGGATCCGCCGGCCGGAAATCAACCTCGATCAGGTCGTCGCGGCGATGCAGGAAATATCGGCATCACCGCTGAGTTCAGACCGGCGTATTCTGGCTTCCATCGTGGCCGACAGCCGCTACGCCGGCTATATCGCCCGCCAGCAACGCGAGATCGAGCAACTCATGGAAGACGAGGCCGCTCAACTCCCCACCGACCTCGACTACACCGCCGTGGGTGGCCTCCGCACCGAAGCCGCCCTTGCCCTGAACAAGTTCAAGCCCGCCACCATCGGCCAGGCGACCCGAATCGAAGGCGTCAACCCCGCCGACCTCATGCTGGTCCGCATCTCACTTACCCGTGGTGGTGCACGCCAGGCGAGCTGACCGCTGGCGAGCGCGACTGCGTTTTGACTTATAGTTTGGCCATGCCCAATCCGTCCAGCCAGAACTGTCTGCTTGTGATATTCGGCGCCTCAGGCGACCTCACCAAGCGCAAGCTCATCCCCGCGCTGTTTACGCTCTGGCAAAACGGCAATCTCCCTGAACGCTTCGCCGTAGTCGGTATCGCCAGAACCGACTATTCCGACCAGGCCTATCGCGACGAGCTCTACGACTTCGATCCAAAGGCCTACGGCGAAGACCGAGCCAAATGGCAGGAGTTCTCCTCCCGAGTCCGCTATATCGCGGCTGACTCCACACAGGACGAAGCCTGGTCCGAAATCGAAAGAAGCCTCTGCCAGCTCGCGCAGGAAGTCGGCACCGGCGACAACATCCTCTTCTACCTATCACTGGCTCCCCAGTTCTTCGAGCCGGTCATCAAGAACATCGGCCGCTCAGGCCTCGTCACCGAGGGCCGCCGTTACTGCTCCCTCGGTGCCGACAAGCCCTGGCAGCGCATCGTGATCGAGAAGCCCTTCGGCTCCGATCCATCCTCCGCCGCCAGCCTGAACCAGACACTCGCCGAAGTCTTCGACGAATCAGTCATCTACCGCATCGATCATTACCTCGGCAAAGAGCTGGTCCAGAACATGCTGGTTCTCCGATTTGCCAACTCGCTCTTCGAGCCCATCTGGAACCAGCAATACGTCGATCACGTCCAGATCACCGCCTCCGAGACCGTCGGTGTCGAGGGTCGCGGCTCCTACTACGACTCCCCAGCAGGCGGGGCCATGCGCGACATGGTCCAGAGCCACCTGCTCCAGGTGCTCTCGGTCATCGCGATGGAACCGCCTGTGAGCCTCGATGCCGCAGACATCCGTACCGAGAAGATCAAGATCTTCAAAGCCCTCCGCGTGCCCAAGGCCGACGATATCCCCAACATCGCTGTCCGCGGCCAGTACGGAGCCGGTCAGGTCAACGGCAAGTCGGTCATCGCCTACCGAGATGAGAAAGGCGTCGATCCCGAAAGCCAGACCGATACCTTCGCCGCGATGAACGTCTCGGTCGATACCTGGCGCTGGGGTGGCGTGCCCTTCTACCTCCGTTCCGGCAAGGCCATGGCTCGCAAGCAGACCGAGATCGCCATCTACCTCAAGCCCACGCCCCACGTCCTGTTCCGTGAACAGGCCCGCAAGCTCAAGGCCAATCAGATCCTGATCTCGATTCAGCCCAATGAAGGCATCCGCCTGCGTTTCGAGGGCAAGGTCCCGGGGCTGGGTCTCCAGATCAAAGACGTCGTCATGGACTTCGACTACGTCAAACAGTGGGAGGCCTCCCCGCCCGATGGCTACGCCACCCTGCTGCACGACTGCATCCGAGGCGACCAGACCCTCTTTAAGCACCGCGACGAGATCGAGTGCGCCTGGGACGCCGTCCAGCCCGTCCTCGACTACTGGTCGGAAAATCCTCAGGACGACCTGCCCAACTACAACGCCGGTACCTGGGGACCCTCCAGCGCCGACATCATGATGGCCAAAGACGGCCGCTACTGGCACAACCTCTAGCACCGAACCGGAACCCAACGTGAGCGCGACCGAACTCCAACTTCCAGGCGACCTCTGCATCGCACCCGATACCGACACCCTGTTCGAGCACCTCGGCAGGGCCCTGATCGCCAGTGCCGAACGCGCTATCGACCAGCGAGGTGTCTTCCACCTCGCTCTCTCAGGCGGGTCCACCCCCGAACCCTTCTACATCCGGCTGATGACCGACCCGACCTTCCGCGGGTTCCCCTGGGAGAAGACCCACATCTGGCTGGTCGATGACCGCCGCGTGCCCTTCCACGACGACAAGAGCAACTGGAAGATGATCCGCGAAGCCCTCGCCGATCACGTCCCTATGCGCGCCAGCCAGAAGCACCCCATGCCCGTGATGGATCAGGACCCCGCCGCTGCCTACGAAGCCGAACTCGCAGAAGTCTTTGGCATCGACCCGAGTCCCGGCAAGGCTCCCATCCCTCGCATCGACTTCATTCTCCTCGGCATGGGCGGTGACGCCCACACCGCCTCACTCTTCCCCGAGTCCGATGCCATCCAGGTCGACAACCGCTGGATCGTGGTCAACGAGGGCCCCAAAGTCACGCCTCCCGACCGCGTCACGATGACCTTCCCACTGATCAACGCCGCACGAGCAGTTGCTGTGCTGCTCGCCGGGGCTGGAAAAGCCGAGAAGCTGCAAGAAGTCGCCAACGCCATCAACAACGGCCGAGTCGACCTGAACCTCCTGCCGATCACAGGCATCCATCCGGAACGATTCGTCCCCGATACCCTCGAAGGCGAACCCGGCAACCTCACCTGGTTCCTCGACGAGCCCGCGGCAGGGCGGTAGCCGATTGACTCAGACGTCGAAGTACATGCAGAACTCGTACGGGTGAGGTCGCTGTCGCAGCGCATCGATTTCATTCTCCCGCTTGTAACGGATCCAGTAACGGATCGTGCTCTCGGTGAACACACCCTCGGGTAGCAGATACTCATGGTCCTTCTCGAGCGCTACCAGGGCCGATTCAAGGTCTGCCGGTGCCCGCTCCAGCCCCGCCGTCGTCTCTGGTTCGAGGTCGTATACGTTCCGATCCAGCGGTTCACCCGGATCGATCTTGTTCTTGATCCCGTCGATCGCCGCCATGAGGATCGCCGCGAAGGCCAGGTAGGGATTCGCCGAAGAATCCGGACACCGAAACTCGATCCGCTTCGACTTCGGATTCTGGTGATACACCGGTATCCGGATCGCCGCCGAGCGATTCCGCGAGGAATAGCACAGGTGTACCGGTGCCTCGAAGCCCGGCACCAGCCGTTTAAAAGAATTGGTCGTCGGGTTGGTGAATGCCAGCAGCGACGGCGCGTGCTTCAGGATGCCACCGATCGCATACAACCCCAGCTGCGAAAGCCCCGCGTAGTGATTGCCGGCAAAAAGCGGCTTACCCTGCTTCCACAACGAAAAATGCGTGTGCATCCCAGAGCCGTTGTCACCCCAAAGCGGTTTCGGCATAAACGTCGCCACACGCCCGTGCCGCGCCGCCACCTGCTTCACCGCGTACTTGTACATCATGCACATGTCCGCCATCCGCAGCAGCGGGGCGTAAAGCAGGTCGATCTCCGCCTGCCCGCCCGTCGCAACCTCATGATGATGCGCCTCAACCGGCAGCCCCATCTCTTTCATCACGGCGCACATCTCCGACCGCAGGTCCGTCATCGAATCGACTGGCGGGATCGGGAAATACCCCTCCCGCTGACGCACCTGATGCCCGAGATTCGTGGGCTCCCGCTTCCCACGATTCCAGATGCCCTCAGGCGAATCCACCGCATAGCTCGCCGCGTTCACCGTCTGGTCGTAGTGCACACTGTCGAAAACGAAAAACTCCAACTCGGGACCAAAAACCGCCTGGTCCGCGATCTTCGTCTTCTTGAGGTAAGCCTCGGCCTTCTTGGCGATCGATCGCGGGTCTCGCGAGTACTGCTTCTTCGTCACCGGGTCCTTGACGTCACAGATGATCGCCAGAGTCGGCCTCTCAAGAAAAGGGTCGCGATGCGCCGTGCCCGCCACCGGCATCAGCAGCATGTCCGACTCGTTGATCGCCTGCCACCCCCTGATCGAAGAACCGTCGAAGCCAAAACCTTTCGTGAAGGCCTCCTCCACCAGGTGCGTCGCCTCATACGTCACGTGCTGCCAGAGACCCGGAAAGTCCATGAACCGGCAATCGACGTACTCGATCCGCTCTTTCTTGATGAGGGCAATCACCTGCTTAGGCGTCATAGCAGCTCCATATCCGTAAAAGGCCAGCGATCCGCAGGCTTCGCAACTCAGTGACCCACCGCCACCTCGCCCAACCGGGGCTTGAGTTCACCAAGAAGCGTTTCGAGAGTCTCTGCATCTTTCGCTTCCGCATTCAGCCGCAGCAGCGGCTCGGTGTTGGACGCACGAACGTTGAACCACCAGCCCCTGGTCTTGAAGCAGTCGATGGTCACGCCGTCCAGTTCATCAATCTCGGCCCCGTCCGCGTGATCCCTCTTTAAACCGGCCAGCACAGCATCCTTGTCTTCCGTGCGGAAGTTGATCTCGCCCGACTGCGGGTACTTCTGATAGGGCTTGATCAGGCTGCTCAGGGGCTGATCGTTCTCGGCCAGAACACCGAGCGCGACCGCCAACAGGATCGCTCCCGAGTCCGCGAAGTTGTTGCCCTTGAAGTAGAAGTGACCCGAAAGCTCACCGCCGAACACGCCATCTGTCTCACGCAGAAGAGCTTTCATAAAGACATGCCCAACCCGCGACTTTGCCGGCGTCCCGCCAGCACTCTCGATCGCCTCCTGCACCGACTTGCTCGACCGCAAATCGTAGATGATCGTCGACCCCGGATGACTCTTGAGAAAATGGCCGGCCAGCCAGGCCGTCAGGTGATCGCAGCCGATCGTCGCCCCGTTCTCATCGACCAGCATGCAACGGTCGGCGTCGCCATCGAAGCAGGCCCCCAGATGCGCACCATGCTCACGCACCCCCTCTTGGGTCGGCACCATGTTCTCTGCAACCAGCGGGTTCGGATCGTGAACGAACGAACCAGTGATCTCAAAGTTCAGCTTAATGATCTCGAGATTCTCCACCCCATCAAAAACCTGCGGCACCAGCTTCCCCGCCATCCCATTCGAGGCATCCACAAAGAGCTTGAGCGGACGCTTGAGCTTCGGCAGAAAGCTCTGCACGTGCTCCCGGTACTCGACCCACAGGTCCATCTCCTCCAAGGAACCAACCGGCTCCGAAGTGCTGCCATGGGCCTCGGCCGCATAGCCCTCGATCGTCTTGAGCCCCGTATCGGCACCGATCGGCTTGGCCTGGGCCCCCGAAATCTTGAATCCGTTGTATTCAACCGGATTGTGAGAGGCCGTCGTCTGCACGCCACCCACCGCGTCCAGATGCGGGATCGCGAAATACAGAAACGACGTGTCCGCCATGCCCAGATCCACCACGTCCATCCCGGTCGTGCGGATCCCGTGGATCAGAGCCGCCGCCAGCTTAGGCGAGTGTGGCCTCATATCCCGCGTTACCAGCACCCGACCCGGTCCGCCATGCTGCTCCTTGAGAAACCGCCCGGCCCCCACACCCACCGCATAGGCCTCCTTCTCTCCAAGGGGATCCGGGTGGAGGGCACGCACGTCATAAGCCTTGAATATCTTTGGAAACATCACTTCTCTCGGTATCTGAAGGTCAAAAGGGGTCTGCAAACCTCAAATCATATCGCCTGCCCCCATTCACGCAGGTCCATCGCCCCGGCAGGTAGACTTGTGGCATGCAGCGTGTTCTCACCATCGCAGCCGCCTCGATCGTGGCCGCCCTGATTCTCTGGTTCGCCCTCACCACAGGTCCGGTCATTACCGAAGACGACCGCCCCAGAACGACCGGCCCCATCGAGCTGCCGGACGCCTTCGACGGCACGAACCTCCAGGAACTCGACGCCATCACCCCACCCCTCTCCGATCAGGGCACAATCTTTCTGGCTGAACAGCGAACCTGGCTCACCTGGACCACGCTGAAGCCCGAGCCCGATGGCATCTTCGAGATCCAGGGTCCCGTTGCTCGCACGGCCCTCGCCGACGGCAGCGTCCTGGAGATCGTTGCCAACGAAGGCAGCTTCTTCGCCCCCCAGCGACAACCGCGGCATGGCGAATTCAGAGGCGAAGTCGTCATCAACCTCTACCGCACCGAGGCCGGCGAACCTCCGAAATATGGAGCCGATGACGACGTGCTCGCTCGCGCTTACCTCGACGAGGTACGCTTCGACCTGGAGATTGGCCTGCTCGAAGCCATCGGCCCGCTGCACCTCACTGGCCCCGCCTTCGACTTCAAGGGCCAGCGCCTGCTGGTCCGCTACAACCAGCTGCTCGATCGACTCGAAGAATTACGGATCGACGAGAGCCAGAGCCTGCGCATCAAGTCCGATCAGCTGCTCGCCGATGCGGAAACGTCTTCCGCTTCACCCCCCACAACGACCCCAGACACCGCACCCGCCTCCACGAACGCAGAACCGACGCAGTCCTATCAATTGACCCTGACCGACATGATTCAGGCGCAAATCATGGGCGATCGTGCCATTTTAACCGGGCAGACCCTCCAGGCCCTCTTCAGCTTCGAGCGGATCGCGGCCAGCACACCAACCAGCGATCTCTCCGCTTCGCCCACGGCAGCTGAGCAGACACCTCAGCCAGCCGAAACCACCGTCGCTTTCAACCCTGAAGAAGTCCAGACAGCAGACCGAACCCCAACCGACCGCTCTCTCTGCCCAGTCGAACCCACCGACACGATCATCTCCTGGCGAGGACCCCTTACGGTCGCGCCAGCAGAAGTCATACCCGGTTTGCCCATGCCCGAGCCCGGTCAGGTCATCGGCCGGTTGCTTGGCAGCAACCCGCAGGACCCCGCGCTGCTGGTCACCGACAACGCCCGCGTCGCCGCCGACGCCATCGGCTACGACAGCCTGAATCAGACCTTCTGGGCCGAAGCCCTGACCGAAGCCATCCCCGCCGTGCTCAGAACCGCCGAAGCCGGCACGGTACAAGCCGACCGGCTGGCCTACAGCCTCGAGCTGCGCACCGCAGAACTCGACGGCCCGGGTGCCTGGGAGGCTGGGCCATCGATCGCAGACGAGCACCCCCACGCCCGCGACATGACTTGGCAAAACCGCCTCACTTTCCAGCTCACAGACACACCGCAAGGCATCGGCCCGATCGCACAACTGCAGTCCGCTCAGGCAACCGGCTCAGTCAGCCTCAGCCTGGATGAGGGGTATGTCGATACCGAATCGCTGGCCTTCGTCCGCCAGGAGAACAACCAAGCCCTTTTGATCGCCAGCGAAGGCGTCAACGCCATCTACGCCCCAGCCGACACCAACGAACCCTCAGAGCCCCCGCTGACCCTCATGGCCGATTCCGCTCAGATAAGGATTCAGGAGACGGACACCATCCAGCCGCTGGAAGTCGCCGCACAAGGGGCCGCTCGACTCACCCAGGGCACCCAGTCAGCAAGAGCCGAATCACTCCGCGCTACCCTCCTCCAGGACCCCTCCAATCCCAATCAGCCCGTGCTCGATCGCATCCTTGCCGCCGGCGATATCGTCCTGAGTGACACCGAGGACCGGGTCGAAGCCACCGGCCAGAACCTGACCATCTTCGCCCAGCAGCGAGAGGCCATCCTCCAAGGCGGACAAAATCCGGAAGACGAATGGGCGTCACTCAGCCGCGCCAACAGCAAACTGGAAGGTCTCTCCATTTCCGGCTGGCAGGATCAGGGGCTACTCGCTGTCGATGGCCCAGGCCGCGTGACACACACCATCACGCCGCCGCCGTCGACGCAGGCAACACCCGCCTTGCCACCATTGCCGGGACTCGAACCCCGCCAGCCACGCTCGGCCACTGAGATCACCCCGCTAACGGACATCCAGGTGAACTGGTCGCAAGGCATGACCTACAACCAGCAAGCCGGACTGGTGCGCGCGCAAGGCGACGTAAGAGGCCGTCTCGAACGAGGCGACGAGACCGCCACCCTCGCCGTCGATGAAGTCCGCATCGGCCTTGATCCAAATGGCTCACCATCCGCAGACCCGGGTGCCAACCCACAGGCGATCCGCACGATCCTGGCAACCGGCAACGCCGAGCTCGCCTACGCCCGCCACAATCCGCTGGACGACCGCACCATCCGCACCACACTCCACGGGCCAACCATCGCCTACGACCGCGACGCAGCCTCCGCCGAAGTCCTTGGCGACGGCTGGCTGCTCTACGAAGCCTTCGGCACACCAGAAAACCTAAACGCGACTGACGCCGGCCCGGGTGTCTTCCCGATCGACCTGCAAGCCGGCAACGCCCAGCGAGGGCTCCTCATCTGGAACGACCTGATGACCCTCGATCTCGAATCACAACAGGCTCAGGCCGATGGCGGGGTCGAGTTGATGTACGAGGCCAGCAACGAACAACCGATCTTCATCGATGCTCGCAGCATGACAGCTCAGTTCGTTGGCCTTGCCGCTCAAGATCGAAACGCCTCGCCTGATCTCCGCGAAATCCGAGCCCTGCAGGACGTCCAGATCGTCAACGACCAGCGGCTGATCACGGCCGATGGCCTAAGCTTCGACACCGCCCTGAGAACCGTCGTGCTCTGGGCCGAAGAAGATGGACTGGTCCGCGAAGCCAGCCCCGACCAGCCAGCAGGGTTTGCCGCAAAACGGGTTCGCTGGGTCCTCGATCGCGACGAAGTCGATGTGCTCGAACCCGCACCCGTCACCCTGCCTGTCGGCGATCTGGATCGCCGCCCCAGCAGATTCCGCCGCTAGTACACTAACTCGCAGCCATCTCCGCGAGCAAAGCAATATGCGTCCGGATCCCCAGCTTGAAACGCTCGATCCCGAAGTGCTCATTAGGCGAATGGATGGCATCGGTCTCAAGACCGAAACCCAGCAGCATGCTGTCCAGACCGAGTTGCGTCTTGAACTCAGCCACGACCGGAATCGTCGCGCCCTCTCGAACCAGAGCAGGGGGGTTGCCTGTTGTCCGTTTCACCGCACGTGAGGCCGCCTCGATGTAAGGCGAGTCGGTGGGAGTAGCCACGGAAGCCGCCTTGCCCAGGCAGTCGATGCGCTCCCACGTACACGGCCCGATGTCGCGCCCGCGCAACCACGCTTCGAACTGGCTGGCCACCTTCTCTGGGTCCATCGCCGCCGGTATCCGGAAACTCACCTTCGCCTTCGCCACGGCCGGCAGCACCGTTTTCGCCCCTTCACCCGTATAGCCGCTGCAGAGCCCATTGATATCGCAGCTCGGCCGCGCCCAACGACGCGTCAGCGTGTCCAGCCCCGCCTCGCCGTAAGCAGACCCGCCCACCGGCCCGAGATAATCCGACTCCTCAAAATCGAGTTCCGCCCACCGCTTACGCTCATCCTCCGTGACCTCGGCCACATCGTCGTAAAAGCCCGGAATCGCAATCCGATGGTTCTCGTCGAAAAGCTGCCCAAGCACACGCGTCAGAATCGTGGCGGGATTGGCCGTGGTGCCGCCAAACACGCCCGAGTGCAGATCAATCCGAGGACCACGCAGCGCAAGATCGAAATACACCAAACCCCGCAGGGCATAGCAGATCGCCGGCAAACCCGGCTTCCACATGCTCGTATCCGAAATCACCACGATGTCCGCTGCCAGCCGCTCCTTCTCGCGCGCTAGAAACGCAGGCAGGTTCTCGCTGCCATGCTCCTCCTCGCCTTCGATCAGCACCGTGACAGGACAAGGCAGCTTCTCGCCCGCTTCGTGATAAGCACGGAGCGCCTCAAGAAACGTCATCACCTGCCCCTTGTCGTCGCAGGCACCCCTCGCGAACACCGCCGGCCCGTCACGACCCTCTGCAATCGTCGGCTCGAACGCAGGCGTCTTCCATTCATCCAGAGGATCAGGCGGCTGGACGTCATAGTGCCCATAAAACAGTACCCGTGGGGCACCAGGGTTAACCACAAGCGCATCCGGCGCCTTCGCCACCACCGCTGGATGCCCACCGGTCTCCAACACCTCCACCTCAAGACCGGAGCCACGCAGGTGTTCAGCCACCCACTCAGCGCCCTTACGGCAATCCTCCGCGTGCTTCGGATCGGTACTCACCGAAGGAATCCGAAGCAACGCCATCATCCGTTCGAGTGCGGCATCTTCCAGGTTTTCAGCCGACTTCAGCACATCATCAAGCATCTCAATCAATCACTTTCTTGTTGAAAATCAAAGCGAGCATGCACCAACAGACACGTCAGCCCGAAACTCTCAGCTCTCCATGCCCTCACGATCCAGATCAACCTCCACCACCCCATCACGCTCACGCACCGGAAACACCTTTACCGGCTCATCCATCGGATCATCAACATTCTGGCCGTTTCGTAGATTAAACGTGTAAGCATGGTACGGACAGGTAATCACCAGCCCCTGCCGCTCGCCCTGATCAAGAGGCAATCCGGCATGGGGGCAGATGTTCTCGATCGCGTGCAGCTTGCCATCGATCCGGAAAACCACCACAGGCGTTTCCGCCACCCGGCACGCAGACTGGCAGGATTCTGGATAATCCGCCGCAGGTCCCACCTCGGTCCAGTTGGCCATCTCGCATATCCTCCGTAGGATCCAGGCGTGTCATCCATCCCAAAAAGCCGCCAGCAAGACAGCCACAACGACAGCCAGTGTACGCGCTGCCTGCCCCTCGTTCGCGAACTTACCGAGCGAGCACTCGCCATGGCTATCGACGCATCCCCGCACGCACCCCGCGCTCGAGAAGGCGAATCCATCAGATCCCTCGCTTCAATCCTGCCTCTGGCCAGGCAGGCCGTCGGCCTCCCACACGATTCGGCTTTCGAGGCCCCACCACCAGGCATCGTCCGCTGGACCGATGGCCTCGGACACAGCCGCCCCAGCTACGGCTACCTCGCCAGCCGCCTCCTCCAACGAGCAGGCCGGCCGGTACCCGATCTCCCGCCAACCAAAGCCGAACCAGAATCGCCCGAGGCCCATGTCCACGACCTCTGGAACGAGTTGCTCCAGGTGCCCGCGGAATCCGAGCCCTCCATCGTCCATCCGGATCAAGCCAGCCCGGAGCCGCTGTTCACCCAGCAACCCGACGACTCCCCCGATGAGTGGACCTACCGCGAACTCGTCGGCCTCCACGGCCTGATGACACTGGCAAGGATCAAGGCCGACCCGAAACTCGCTGACCAGGCGGCCCGCGTTGCCCTCCACCACGTTGAGCACACCCAGCCCGACTACACCACCTACCAGCCCTGGGCACTCTATTGGTTCATCCGCTGGCAACCCACCGCCACCTTCGGCGAGCAGCAGCTCCACGATGTCGCCACACACCTCGCCGTTGAAGGCCCCCCAGGAGCACTCGTCCCCGCACTCCTACTCGCCGACGCCCTGATCGATCTCGAGCACGAGGCCAAACACCAGGCATGATCCTACGAGCCACCTTCTGCATCTGCCTTCTAACGCTGCCCGCTCTCGCACAGCCGCTGATCCCCCCTCTGGAACCGGAAGAGCCAACAAGTACCGACGCAGTTGTCGACACATCGACGAACATGAACCCGGCGACGCCCACCGAACAACCGGACACACAGCAAACCCTCCAGTCACTCACTCAGCAAGCCCACCAGCTACTGACAGCGAAGCAGACACAAGCCAACCTACTCATCGAACTCGCTAATCAGGCCGACGACCTGATCGATGGCCTCACCAACCCGCAGGACCAGCTCACCGCTGAGATCATCCGACTCGGTGCCTACGCCCACCTGGCCGAGCAGGCCCGCCAGTCTGGACTGCAGACCGTAGCCGCCTTCCGTTACGCCCAGGTCCGTGGCGTCGCCTCTCGCGTAGCACCCATCGACCACCCGCTCGCCAACCGCATAGCCATCACCTGGCAACTGCTCGCCGATCTGGGCGAAGTCCACGCGCTCGACGCCCCACGCGGTGATCTCCTCGCAGCCGTTCTGACCTACCTTTCACAGGCCACGGAGCAGGCCAGCAAAGCCACCAGTGAGCTACGCTGGAACGCCATTCGCAAGCTGGTGCTTGAACGTACGATCGCCCTCCAACTCGAACAGGGCAACGCTAGAGCCGCCACAGCGCTGGCCGAACCCTTGCTCGCTGGAGGCGACGATTCCCCCCATACGCAGCAGGCGATCGATCTCGCAGCCAGACTCGACCAACCCGTCCCGCCCGTGCTGATTCGAGCCCTAGACCGCCGGGCAGGCGCAGAAACCGAACGTCTCCAGGCAGTTGCCCTCGTCGCCTGGGGCCAGCCCCTCGATCCCCAGATCGCTTCCGAACTCGAAACCCTCCGCGATACCCGCGGCCTCATCCCGATCGAGCCCCGCCTCGTCGTCGTCGGCGGGTCCCAACGCCCACCCCTCCTGCCCGGTTGGGATGGAGCCTCGTCATGGATCCCCGCCGATGACGCGATCCGCCTGACCGAAGCCGGTATCACCCAACTACCCGCCTACATCGTCGTCGATGAATCGGGCCGACTGGCCGCCGCCGGACACGGCCCCACCACGCTCCGCCGAGCTCGACTGCTGGCCGCGGTCATCGAGGCCCAGACACCCCCACCTCCCCCTTTAGACCTTTTAAACCCTCCCCTCAACGGAGATCTAGGCGAAAACAGAAATCTAAACCTCCCCCTTGCTGATTAAAGGATTGATTGGTATTTTAGAAGGTACCGTTAGGCTCAGACTAAAACAGTCGGCCTGCGTACCGAGCCCCGGATACGGCGTTCGGGGCCCATCTCGATTCACTGTTTCGACAAGACGGGAGCACCCATGACTACCTTCGCCTCTCCGACGTTCAAACAAGGAAACGCCATGACCAGCAACGAGAAACTCAAGGCATGGGTCGAAGATGTCGCCGAACTCACCACGCCAGAAGACACCGTCTGGTGCGACGGCTCCAAAGACGAATACCAGCGCATGCTCGACCTGATGGTCGAAGGCGGAACCGCCCAGTGGCTCAACCAAGGCAAGCGCCCCAATTCCATCCTCGTCCGGTCCGACCCCGCCGACGTCGCACGTGTCGAAGACCGAACCTTCATCTGCTCCAAAAGCAAAGCCGATGCCGGTCCCACCAACAACTGGAAAGACCCCGAGGAAATGAAGGCCATCCTCATGCCCCTCTTCAAGGGCTGCATGCGAGGACGAACCCTCTACGTCATCCCCTTCAGCATGGGGCCCGTCGGCTCGCCCATCGCTCACATCGGCGTCGAACTCACCGATTCCCCCTACGTCGTCGCCAACATGCACATCATGACCCGCGTCGGCAAGCCCGTGCTCGATGTCCTCGGCGACGACGGCGACTACGTCCCCTGTGTCCACTCCGTCGGAATGCCACTCATTGACGAAAACGGCCACAAAATCGACGACGTCCCATGGCCCTGCAACGCTGACAACAAGTACATCACCCACTTCCCCGAAACCAAGGAAATCTGGTCCTTCGGCTCGGGTTACGGCGGCAACGCGCTGCTCGGCAAGAAGTGCTTCGCCCTCCGCATCGCCTCCGTGATGGCCAAAGAGCAGGGCTGGCTCGCCGAGCACATGCTCATCCTCAAACTTACCGGCCCCAACGGCATCAAGAAGTACATCGCCGCCGCCTTCCCCTCCGCATGCGGCAAAACCAACCTCGCGATGCTCAACCCGACCATCCCCGGCTGGAAAGCCGAGTGCGTCGGCGACGACATCGCATGGATGAAGTTTGGCGAAGCCTCCAAAGGACAGGAAGAAGGCCGCCTCTACGCCATCAACCCCGAAGCCGGTTTCTTCGGCGTAGCGCCAGGCACGTCCGACCAGTCCAACCCCAACGCCATGCGTTCCATCGAAGCCAACTCGGTCTTCACCAACTGCGGACTCACCGATGATGGCGACGTCTGGTGGGAAGACATGACCGAAGAACCACCCAAGCACCTCATCGACTGGCATGGCGAGGACTGGCGACCCTACTCCGAGAAAACCGCCGCCCACCCCAACGCACGCTTCACCGCCCCCGCCGCCCAATGCCCGGTCATCGCCGAGGAATGGCAGGACCCCAAGGGCGTTCCCATCGATGCCATCCTCTTCGGAGGACGCCGTGCCTCCGTCGTTCCGCTCGTCACCGAAGCCATCTCCTGGCAGCACGGCACCTTCCTCGGATCGGTCATGTCCAGCGAAAAAACCGCCGCCGCCGCCGGCAAGGTCGGTGTCCTCCGCAGAGACCCCATGGCCATGCTCCCATTCTGCGGATACCACATGGCCGACTACTGGCAGCACTGGATCGATCTCGGAAAGAAAGTCAACGGATCCCTGCCCGAAGGCAAAATGCCCAAGATCTTCTACGTCAACTGGTTCCGAAAGAGCCCCGAAGGCAAGTGGCTCTGGCCCGGCTTCGGCGACAACAGCCGCGTCCTCAAATGGGTCGCCGAACGCTGCGACAACTCGGCCGAAGCCATCGACACACCCCTCGGCAGGATGCCCACCCGCCAGGCCCTCGACCTCTCCGGCCTCGACCTCCCCGAAGACGACTTCGAGGAACTCATGAGCGTCGACGTCGACGGCTGGCTCGCAGAAATGGACTCGATGAGAGAACACTTCGCCCAGTTCGGCGACAAACTCCCCGCCGAACTCACCCAGGAACTCAACGACCTCGAAACCAGACTCAAGGCCGCCAAAGCCTGAGCCCTTCGCTCCGCCCACACAAACTTCTCTCTTCTCTCAGGCCCCGCCAGTCAACAGGCGGGGCTTTTTCTATGCTTTCACTATCTATCCAACCCACGCAGGAAGTTTCAGTTCCATGACCACATCAGCCGACAACCCCCTACTGATCACCACCGGACTCCCCGCCTTCGACCGCATCGAGCCCGCCCACGTCGAGCCGGGCGTCCGCGCCGCCCTCGCCGCCGTCACCGAGCAGTTCGAGGCCATCGAAGCCAACGCAGGACCCACCTGGGACGCCGTCATGGCACCCCTCGAACGCCTCGAAGCCCGCTTCCCCTACTTCTGGTCGCCCGTCGGCCACCTCATGTCCGTCAAAGACTCCGACGACCTCCGCGCCGCCTACGAAGCTATCCAGCCAGAGGTCGTCGCTTTCGGCCTCCGCGCCGGCCAGAGCAAGCCCATCTACGAAGCCCTCGTCGGCCTCCGCGACGGGCCCCACTGGCCCTCACTCACCCCCGCACAGCAGCGAGCCGTCACCCTCCGCATCCAGGCCGTCGAACGCTCAGGCGTCGCCCTCGAAGGCCAAGCCAAAGAGCGCTTCGAGGAGATCGCCAAGACCCTCTCCAAACTCGCCACCGACTTCTCCAACCACGTCCTCGACGCCACCAAGGCCTTCGAGCTCATCATCACCAACCCCGCCGACACCGAAGGCTGGCCCACCAGCCTCCGCCAACTCGCCGCCGCCTCTCACCGCGACGCCAACGAAGGCTCCGAAGCCACGCCCGATAACGGGCCCTGGCGAATCACCCTCGACTACCCCAGCCTCGGCCCCTTCATGGAGCACAGCCGCAACCGCGCCCAGCGAGAACTGGTCTACAGAGCCTCCAACACCAAAGCCTCCTCAGGCGATCTCGACAACACCCCGCTCATCGATCAGATCCTCGAAAACCGCCGCGATAAAATCCAGCTCCTCGGTTTCGACACCTACGCCGACTACAGCCTCGATGCCAAAATGGCCCCAAGCGTCGACAAAGTCCGCGACATGCTCCATCAACTCGCTGACGCAGCCAAACCCATTGCCGAGAAAGAACTCGAAGAACTCCGCGCCCACGCCAAAACGCTCGGCCACGAAGACGAACTCAAGCACTGGGACATCGCCTTCTACCGCGAGCGCCTCCGCGAGCAGAAGTTCGACTTCACCGACGAGCAACTCCGCCCCTACTTCCCGCTGCCACGCGTACTCGACGGCCTCTTCTCACTCTGCACGCGTCTCTTCGGCATCACCTTCGAGCAGGCCGACGCCGACGCCCCGCGCTGGCACGACGATGTTCGCTACTACCGCGTCCTGAACGAGCAATCCGAGCAGGTTGCAGGCTTCTACCTCGACCCCTACGCCCGACCCGCCGACAAGCGGGGCGGCGCCTGGATGGACCAGTGCCTCGGCCGCATGCGTCGCGAATCCGGCCTCCAACTCCCCATTGTTCACCTCGTCTGCAACGGTACCCCGCCCGTCGATGGCAAACCCTCACTCATGAGCTTCCGCGAGGTCGAAACCCTCTTCCACGAATTCGGCCACGGCCTTCAGGGCATGCTCACCACCGTCGACGTTGCAGACGTCGCCGGTATCAATGGCGTCGAGTGGGACGCCGTTGAACTCGCCAGCCAGTTCATGGAAAACTGGTGTTACCACAAACCCACCCTCCTCGGCATGACCGCTCACGTCGACACCGGCGAACCCCTCCCTGATGACCTCTTCAACAAGATCGTCGCCGCACGAACCTTTATGACCGGCTGGATGACCCTCCGCCAGGTCGAGTTCGCCCTCACCGACCTCGCCCTCCACCACGACCCCACCAACGGCCGCACCCCCTCCGAGATCCACCGCGAGATCAGCGAGCAGATCTCCCCCATGCCCGCGCTCCCGGAAGACCGCTTCCTCTGCGCCTTCTCGCACATCTTCGCCGGAGGCTACGCCGCCGGCTATTACAGCTACAAGTGGGCAGAAGTCCTCTCCGCCGACGCCTTCGCCGCCTTCGAAGAAGCCGATCTCGACGACGAGACCGCCGTCACCAAGCTCGGCCACCGATTCCGTGACACCGTCCTCGCCCTGGGCGGCGGCCGCCACCCCATGGACGTCTTCCGCGACTTCCGCGGCCGCGAACCCCAGATCGACGCCCTCCTCCGCCACACCGGCCTGAAAGGCTAGCCTGACCGGTCGCGCGAGCCACGTAAATCTTTCATAAGACCATTGACCAGCGGCCATCCGGGCCGGTACGATTCTTTTCAGGCCTGTCTGATTCGACCAAAACGTTCATCCCGCGACACCCGGAGCCAACCATGCGCCGATCCCAAGGTTTCACCCTGATCGAACTCCTCGTCGTCATCTCAATCATCGCGCTGCTCATCGGCATCCTCCTCCCCGCCCTCGTCTCAGCTCGCGAGTCGGCCCGCAACATCGCCTGCAAATCCAACATGCGCCAACTCCAACTCGCCTGGCAGGTCTACGCCGACGAGCACGACAGCTTCGACACAGGCTTCGTCATGCCCGTGCCAACGCCTATCAGCACCGGCGGCCAGCGAGGCGGTGCCTCCACCGTCAGAGTCGATGCCTGGGTCGGCGAATACGGCAACAACCCATCCATCGACTTCGACCGACGCCAGATCGCCATCGAAGAAGGCCAACTCTTCAGCTACGCCGCCAGCGTCGACCTCTACCGCTGCCCCGCCGAACCAGAACGATCACCCGTCGACTTTCTCCGCAGCTACTCCATCAATGATTACCTCAATGGCGGCCAGTTCTTCCAGTTCTTCGATGTCCTCGCAGACACACCCGAAGACTTCTTCAGACAGGCCATCAAGCGAACCGCCGAAATACGTGCCCCATCCAGCACCTTCACCTTTGTCGACGACGGCGACGACCGTGGCGGAAAACTCGGATCCTTCTTTGTAACAGGCGGCACCGCCAACAGCCCGGCCCCCAATGCTTGGGGTGACCGCCCAGGCATCTGGCATCCCAACAACGGGGCCAACATCGCCTTCGCCGATGGCCGAGTCGATTCGCGCAACCACACCGATCAGGCCCTCATCGACAACCCCGGCCATAACAACCAGGCACTCCCCGCCCAGGACCCCGAAAAAGACCTTCGCTTCTACCAGTCCATCACCGCCCCCACCAATGAAGTCATGGACAACGTCCAGCAAGGCCAGACCGGAGGCAATGGCGGACAACGCGGCTAAACAGCTAGTCCCAGCCCCTACTGCCGCTCCGCCGCCCGCCAAAGCTTCCGAGCCACCCGCTCACCCAGCGTCTCGTGGAAACGATTCGCCGCCTCATACCCATACGTGTCGTCGTTGATCGTCCCATTCGGGTTGTTGTAAACCGCCACCGTCAGATAGAACGACGCCCCCGTCGACCGATCCAGGTAGTACCCCGTATCGAGTCGATACCCATACGCCGTCCCACTCTTGTCAAACGCCACCACCGCCGGCCGCGGCACCACCTTCGCAATCCCATCCACCACATAGCTATCAAACGACCCCGGCGCATACCGGCTGGATGAATACACCGGGTTGCTCGATTCCAATGGGTCCTGCGACATCGCCGACAACATCAGCGTCCGATGCTGACCCGACAGCCCCAGCCCCGGCTTGCCCAACTCGATCTCCGGCCGCGTGACCATCACCACCAGATCCTGCAGGTCCTCCATCGATACCCAGTTCTTGTCCGAAAAATCAAACGGCTCCTCAACCAACGCACCCGCCTCGTTGACGTGACGCTCCCCCAACAACAACCCACCCCGTACCCCCGCCAACGGCAAGCTCACCACCGCCGTCCTGGGCCCCACCGAGTACGCCCGCTGATCCAGCACCATGTCCACCTGAGGCGTAAACCGGTGATAAGCCTCATCCCCCGGGTCCGACAGCCGGTGATGCAGCCGAAAACTCTCCAGACCCGCCTCCCACAAAATCTGATTCAATCGATCCCGCCCCACAAAGTCATACAGCCGGTTGTAAGCCTCATTCGACGATACAAAACACGTCTTCCGAATCTCCTGCCGAAGCGTGATCGTCCCATTGTCCACGTTGCTGTCGTCCCGGACCCTCACCATCCCATCCTCCCGCCGCGGATACAGCACCAGAGGCGTATCCGCCGTCAAAGCCAGCCCCGACTCGGCCTGAAGCCGCTGTAACTCAATCAACGCCGCCACACAACCCGCCAGCTTGATCGTGCTCGCCGGATACACGTACTCCGCATCCACCCGATACCGGTACCGCCGAAGCGTTGGCGGGCCCTCCGGGTCCTCAATCACCTCCGACACCAAAATCTGCACCCGATGCCCCGTCGGGTCCCGCAGCAACCCACCCCACATCGCCGCCGATCCATCCAGCACATCCCTGAACCAGGCATCCCCCAGCCGAGCCGCCGCCGCGCTCTCATCCTCACCACCCCCGCGCCCACCCGGCGACACGGTACACCCCACCTGCAATACAACCAGCAACACACACACCATCCAGACCGCGATGCTTCTGTTCATCCCCGCATGCTACCGCGTCGGCCAAGCCCAAGAAAAAAAGCCCGCATCGCTGCGGGCTCTTAAAGACCAGGTTCAGCCGGAGGCTCACCGCCGCCGCCGAAGCGCCGCAAAGGCCGCAGGCACTAGCACAGCCGCCGTCCCAGGCGTCGGCAGGGGGGTAGTCCCGTCATAACCAAAGTTTGTCGCCAGGATCGACAGGTCAATCAGGTCCACCACGAAATCACCATTGAAATCACCGCTGCCCCACAGCCCGCCGTCCCCAAACGCACTCGCAAGCAGCGACAGATCGATCAGATCCACGCTCCCGTCCAGATTCGCATCACCCCGGACCGTGTTGAAAACCTGCAGCAGCAGCGAATCAACGTCATCGTCATCCACATCGCCATCCAGATCGATGTCCGTCAGCGAATCACCGAAACCAAAGCTGTTAAAAAGCTGCTCAATGTCTAACTCGTCCACATCATCATCGAAATCAAAATCGCCGAGCATCGCATAGACGAGGTCGTAGAAACCATTTGAATCGTGGTTGCCATCCAAAAAATCATCCGGGTAAGCACTCACACCCAGCGTGAAATTGCTGTCCAACGGGATGAAGTCCACCACCGGCTCGCCGTAAGCACTGTCATCATCAAACGCCACCTGATTCCCAAAGGCATCGTAAGCCGCCATCACCGCATCAAACTCGCTGTACTGAAGCGTCGCCCGATAAGGCACGCCCGGCACGGGCGTCTCGAAGTTGAAGAAGTCCGTATCTCCAAACAACCCCGCCGGAATAAACTCGCTTAACGCATCAAACGGATCCGTCTGATCGAAAATCACATACATGTAGTAGTCACCGAACTGACCGTGACCCTCCAGCAGCCCATCGCCAATATCTACAAATCCATCGAATGGCGTCGGGTCCCCATCCAGGCCATCCGGGTAACCACTCACCGCAATGTTGATCTCGCCCGACGCACTCACCTGCCCATAAATGGCAGAAGCCAGGCCATCACCCAGCGGGCTGTCATCATCATCCGTATCGATCAGGAACGAACCCTCATACAGCCCAAGCGTCGTATCCGGCGCGCCGAAGCCATACCCGAAGCCCGTCCCCGCGATGTCGTCCTCATCTGCTGAAGAGGCCCCCGCCAATGAGAAGTAGCCGTAACCCGACCCGCTCGATCCAAACGGATCGTTGTCGATGATCACCACAAAGTCACGGAAAGGCGTCAACCCGCCATAGCTCCAGAAATCAAACGTATCCCCATCCAGGAAGCTCGACTCGTAGAAGTCATCCACCCCGAACATCTCCGGCTCGACGAAAAACCCGCCATTGCCAAGCTGGCCGGAAACAAACCGATCCTCCACGAACTCCGACTCGAAAAACGAGTCATTCGGCTCAAAGTCCTGACCCAATGCCGCCCCGGCCAGGCCGAGAGACAGCGAAGCAGACAGCAGACAACGCGTGGCAACACCGGTGCGTAGCGACATAACTCTTCTCCAGTTCGTGAGCGCAAGTACAGAGGGGCAAGCCTTACCGAATGTAAAGATTACCACGTCTCCAACGACCGGCAAGAAAAACCACCCCCGGATCGACCCGCTCAGGAAGATTCCGCCGCAGCCTTCTCCTTGTCGTAAGCCTCTATCTCCTCACGAGATACCTGAAGCCACTCCAGCATGTGCTGCTCATACAGGTCCTGATGGGCCACGTTCCCGAAGTCCAGCCGCAGCTCATTGATCACCTTCGTCCCCTGCCCGATCCACTCATTCCAGGTCACCTGACCAAAGTGGTCGTAGATGAACCGCCCGATCGGACCACGCATAGGCGGGTCCGCCAGCCGCGGCTGACCCTGACCCGTCCGCCGATCCAGGACCATCTTCCCGGACGCCTCCACCTCCGCCTTCTTCGCGCCCGCATCCTTCACATCAGGAATCTCCGCCCCGATCTGCTCCAGCAGCGACCCCATCGCACGCTGCGGCATCACATCCCCACGCTCCGCCGAGATCTTGTAACCCTTGGTCAGAGTCGTTTTTGCCTCATCCTTCTGATCCAGCTTGATTTGCACATGCCCCAACTGCTGATAAGCCCGCGACATCCCCGAGTTCAGATCAATCGCCTTCTGAAACGCCCCGGCCGCATCCGCCCACCGCTCCGCCTCTTTGTAAGCGTTGCCGAGACTCAGAAAAGCCATGTCGTCCGGGGCTTCCGCCGCCATCCGTTCCCACTGCGCGATACGTTCGTCAAGGTTGCTCATGCCCCTAGCATAGCGCCTCGATCCCAGCCCCGCACCCCACCTTCATCTCTAAGGCTTGCAACACGCACGCGCTACCGTCACGATGCCGGCATGCCCCCTCAACGACGCTTTCTGGGGACCGGACAACCCCTCCTCCACCTGGCCGTCCAGGCCCTGATCGATCTCTACCCACCCGCCGAAGCCGGCTGGCAGGCCTGGGACCTCTCCCACCTCACCGTCGTGATCCCCAGCCAGCGGGCCCGCCGACAACTCATCCATCACCTCGCCGCCCACGCCGACGCCCAGAACCGCATCCTCCTCCCACCCGACACCCTCGCCCCCGACCAGTTCCTCGTCCGCATCACCCCACCCGATGAAACCATCGCCACCCCACGGCAGAGCCTCGCCCTCCGCGAAGTCGCTCTCCGCCAAACCGACCCGAAACGCCTCCAACCCCTCCTACCTCAGCAGGCAGATCACCAGCCCCACCTCGCCTCTCTCGCCCGCCGGCTCGCCCGCCTTAGCGAAGACCTCCTTCTCGAGAACCTCCCCCTCGAAGACCTGCCCGATCGACTCGCCCATGCCAACATCGATCCACCCGCGGCCGACCGCTACACCATGATCGCCGAGCTGGAAACCAACTACCTCCGACAACTCGCCCAATACCAACTCAACGACCGCTGGCGCGCCTGCCGACAAACCATCCAGCAGGGCCCACCCACCCTCAGCACCCACGTCCTGCTCCTCGGCCTCACCGACCTCCGCCCCCTCTTCGCTCAGTACCTCCACGCCTCGCCCGACCCCGTCACCGCCCTTGTCGCCGCAGACCCCGCCGACCGCAGTCACTTCGGCCCCATGGGTGAAGCCCTCCACGAAGCCTGGGCCAGCAAGCCCCTGCCCATCACCGAAGACAGCCTCATCTGGGTCGAAGACGAGCACGAGCAAAACCTCGCCGTCGCCGAAGCGCTCGCCGACCACCAACCACTCAGCCCCGGCAGCGCCGCCATCGTCACGACCAAAGCCGCTCTCAACGAACCCATCCGCGCCGCCATCTCGCTCGCCGAGGTCGATGCCGCCATCATCGAGTCCCGCCCACTCAGCCAGTCAGCGCCCGCCTTATGCCTCCAACTGCTGGCCAGCTTCCACACCAGTTCCACCTACGACGACCTTGCCGCCCTCATCCGCCACTCCGATATCGACAGCCACCTCCGCCGCAGCCTCAACCCCAATAGCACCGCCGCCATCGAAAACTGGGTCACCCTGCTCGACGACTACGCCTCCCGCTACCTCGCCGCCGTCGTCTCCGACCAATGGCTCGGTAAAAAAGCCCCCGCCCTTAGCCAGGTCTATGCGGCCATCAAGTCACTCCTCCCGCAAGACACATCATCCAGACCCCTCAACGCATGGACCGAATCCCTCCGCAGCGTCCTCCAGAAGATCTACGCCCAGGCACCCGCCACCCCCGGCGATCCCGACAACCGGCAACGAGCCCTCCAGGCCTTCCTCCAGGAAATCGACGACCTCGACCACCTCCAGGCCATCAAGGACCATCTCCCCGATATCACCTTTGCACAGGCCGTCGATCAGCTGCTCAACCCACCTTCACCCAGAGTCATCCCGATCCCCGCAGACGATAGCAAACTCCCGATCCTTGGCGTCATCGAACTCGCCTTCGATACCTCACCCCAACTCATCGTCGCCGGCCTCAACGAAGGAGCCTTCCCGAGCCGACCCAAACCCGACGCGCTGCTCCCGCCATCCGTCCGTCAGCGCCTCGGCCTCAACGACGCCAAACGAAGAGAAGCCCGCGACCGCTGGGCACTCCACACCGCACTCACTTCACGACAGAACACCACACTCATCGCCGCCGCCCGCTCCGCCACCAACGACCCACTCCTGCCGAGCCTACCCCTCCTCGGACACAACCACGACACCCAGACCCGCCGGCTCCACCGCTTCCTCATCCAAAGAGATCGACCGTCGCAACGGATCCAACTCGGCACGCCGGGCATGCGAAACAACTTCCGACTCGTCCCGCCATCCACACCCATCGCTCCACCTCTCAGGCTTTCCATCACCGCCTTGAAGAGCTATCTCGCCTGCCCCTATCGCTTCTACCTCAGGCACGTCTTGAAACTAAACGTCGTCGAGGATGCCTTCGCCGAACTGGATGCAGCTAGCTTCGGCACCCTCCTCCACAACAGCCTGGCAAGGCTCAGCCAGGCACCCAAGCAGGCACGCGTCAACGCCGGTCAACTCACCGCCTACCTCATCGAAGGCCTCCACGAAGAAGCCCGCAGGACCCTGGGCGATCAGCCCAACGTACCCACCCGCGTCCAGCTCCGAACCGCCACCGAGCGCCTCCAGGCCTTCGCGCCACTGCAGATCCAACGCTGGAACGAAGGATGGGAGATCACCCACACCGAAGTCAAAACCAGCCAGGCGATCTCAATCGACCAGACCACTTTCACGCTCACCGGACGCATCGACCGCATCGATCAGCACCCCGATGGCCGCACACAGATCATCGATTACAAGTCCTTCGATAAACCCAAAAAACCCCGGCCCGAACACCACACCAAGAAACGCGGATGGATCGACCTCCAACTCCCGCTCTACCTCGACCTCATCGCGCAGCCCGCCATCCAACTCAACCTACCGCACCGCCTGCTCGACGCCGGCTACTGGGTCTTGCCCGCCAAGCCGGCCTCCCGCCTCGCTGATCACCTCTTGTTCTGCGGATGGACCGAGCAGGAACGCCAGGAAGCCAGAGACACCCGCGATCACATCCTGAGCCAGATCAGCCAGTCGATCTACTGGCCTCCAGGCGATCCCGCCCACTTCCCCGACGGCTTCGAAGCCCTCTGCGCCGACCTCGCACCCGACCGCGACGAACTGATCAACCATTCGGAGCCCAACCGCCATGGCTGAGCTCGAGCCCAACAACAGCTCCATGCTCGATCACCGCCTCATCCGCGCCTCCGCCGGCTCCGGGAAAACCTTCCAACTCGCCTGCCGATACCTCACCCTGCTCCACGCCGGCGCCAAACCCCAGGAGATTCTCGCCACCACCTTCACCCGAGCCGCAGCCGGCGAGATCCGCGACCGCATCCTCCGCTGGCTCGTCGAAGCCACCCTCAACCCCGAAAAACTCAACCAACTCCGCGCCGAGACCGCACTGCCACTCACCCAGACACGCACCCGCGAACTCTTCGACCAACTCCTGCCCGCTCTCCCACATCTGCCCATCGGCACCATCGACAGCACCTTCCACCGCATCGCCAGCGCCTTCAGCGACGAACTCGGTATCCCCGACGAACCGCTGCTCATCGACGATCGCTCCGCCCTCGCCGAAGACCTGCGACTCCGATCCGTCGAACGACTCCTCGCCCGAAGCGCCGCCGACAACGATTTCGAAACCCTCATCGCTTGGCTCCGCCAACTCGGCGCGGGCGACGCCACCCGCTCCGTCATCGAAGCCATCGAAAGACTCGTCAAAGACCTCACACCCACCTGGACCGAAGCCCCCAACCCCGATCTCTGGCACTTCCCAATCGAGGGCAAGAAGCTCACCGAGACACAGCGCAGCCAGTTCATCGACCAACTCGCGAGCCTCGAAGAGGACCTACCAAAGAAGAAGAACAGCGAAGACCCCGATAAGAGATTTTGCAACGCCTGGCTGGCAACCCTTGACGACCTCCGCACCAACAACTGGGAAGCCTTCCTCACCAGAGGCCTGGCCCCGAAAGCCTGGGCACAGGAGCTTTATCAGGGAAAGCACATCCCGCCTTCATTCCAACAGTCACTCGCCCCACTCATCGACCATGCCCGTGCCCTCATCAGCCACGAAACCAGTCTGCGAACCAAAGCCACCGCCCACTTCCTTCAGGCCTTCGACCACGCCTGGCAGGAAATCGCCGACGAGCGGCAGGCCATACGCTATAGCGACCTCACCACCCTCCTCGCTCAGACCATCGATAGCAACCAGGCCGACTGGCTTGACGATCTCTACTTCCGACTCGATGCCAGCGTCCAGCACCTGCTCCTCGACGAGTTCCAGGACACCAGCCGCCAGCAATGGGCCGTACTCCAGCCGCTCATCGATGAACTACTCGCCCACGGACACACGACCCACTCCGGCCGCTCCCTCTTCTGTGTCGGCGACACCAAGCAAGCCATCTACGGCTGGCGAGGCGGCGACGTCCGACTCTTCGATAACGTCGCCGACAAGCTGCAGGCACTCGACATCAACGAGGAGGTCTTCAGCACCATCTACCGCTGTGCCCAACCCGTCCTCGACCTCGTCAACAACGTCTATAACAACCTCACACTAGCAGACATCTTCGACACCACCGAAGAACGAGCCGCCGCAAATCACTGGCAGGACCTGTTCCCGAATCACCAGGCCGCCAACCCCGACCAGCCCGGCCACGCGCTCATCATGCGCACAGCCCCACCGCTGGCAGAAGAACCCGACACCCCCGCACCCCCCGACACCGAAGACGACGACACCCAGACCACACCCGCCCAGACCGCCCACCTCCGCGCCGTCGCCGAACACACCGCCAGCCTCCACAAGCAGCTCACCGGCCGCTCCATCGCCATCCTCGTCGCGCGCAACCAGATCGTCGCCGACCTACTCCTCGAACTCCGCGCCCTCGGCATCGAGGCCTCAGGAGAAGGCGGGGTCCCCATCCACGGCGATCCCGCCGTCGAAGCCGTCCTCGCCGCTCTCACCCTGATCGATCACCCCGCAGACGAAGCCGCCCACCTCTACGTCACCAACAGCCCGCTCGGTCAGGAACTCCGAGTACCCAGCGACATCGACCGCTGCCCCGGCTGGGCCGCACGCCAACGCCAACACCTTCTCACCCGAGGATTCGGCCGCACCGTCGCCGACTGGACCCACCCCCTCCAGCCCCACTGCGACCCCAAACGCTGGCACCGACTCAGGCAACTCCAGACCCTCGCCCATCAGTACGATCTCCAGCAGCACGCCGAACCTGATCCACCCGCGCTCCGTCCCACACGCTTCGTCAACTACATCCGCACCACGCGCATCGAAGACCCCAGCAGCGCTCCCATCCGCGTGATGACCGTCCACGCAGCCAAAGGCCTCGAGTTCGACACTGTCATCCTCCCCGACCTCCTCCAGGTCTGGAAGTCACGCAGCAACCTCATCATCACCCGAGATCCCCAAACCGGCACCCCGATACAAATCGCTAAACAACCCGACGCTAGGCTCCTCGACTACTTCCCCGCAGCAGCCCAGCAAGCCAGGCAGACTCAGGCAGAAGACCTCGCCGAACGCTTCTCCAGCCTTTATGTCGCCATGACCCGCGCCCGCCACGCTCTCCACATCCTCCTGCAACCACTCGCGACCACCAGGTCCGGAACCAGCTCCGTCGGCTCTACCAACAAAACCCACGCCGCCCTCATCCGCCAAACCCTCGCTCTGCCCCTGCAGGCCAGGGAAGAAGCCGACCTCACCACACTCACCGAGACCGGAAACCCCAACTGGACCAGTCAGCTGTCAAAGCCCGATCCGCAACCCGTACGACCCACGCCATCACCACTGACCATCTCACAAACCAACACGCCACAACCAAAACCCAGGCCGCAACCCACAACACAGACCCTCGCCGACTGCTTCGACACGCAGGATCAGCGACAAGCCAAAGCCCGCGGGCTCGCCGTCCACAACCTCCTCGAACACACCGCCTTCATCGACGAAGCACCACCCCCCTGGCTGACCAGCGACAGCTCTGCCCGCGCCCTCTTAATCGAAGCCGGCGTCGTGACAGCCAGCAACAACCACCTCAGCCAATACCTCGACGAAGCAAGAGCCATTCTCCAGCAACCCGAGATCCAGGAGGCCCTCAGCCGCAGAGGAGCCGCCAGCCTCCACACCGAGCTGCCCTTCACACAAATCGACGAAGACCAAACCTCAGTCACAGGCCGCATCGACCGACTTGTGGTCTGGACCAACAACGAGCAACCCACCCACGCCGAGATCATCGACTACAAAACCGACCGGATCGCCAACACCCCCGAAGACACCGCCGCCACCATCGAAAGACACCGCCAGCAGATCAACCACTACCGCCAGGCCGCCGCCCGAATGCTCAACCTCCCCATCAACAAGATCCACGGCCGCCTCGTCATGACCCACACCGCCACCATTATCGATCTACCACCAGAAGCCATTTGAACCCACTGCAACAAACACAGTGATACGGGTCGCAGAGATGAGACCGAGACGAAGTAGGGGGGGTTAAGCGCTCTGGTCGCGGCGTTCCTGAATCTTCCGATGCCGAACGATGTCTCCCTCCGCCATGTAGATGACATCCTTCGCCACGTTCACCGCGTGGTCCGCCATCCGCTCAAGCTGACGCGACACATTGATCAGGTGGATCATCTGCTCGATCTGCTCCGGATTCTCCCGCATCGTCTCCGTGATCCGGTCGTACATCCCCCGATGAATCCCATCCACCACGTCATCCAGCGACCGAACCTCTCGCGCCAGCGCCGGGTCCAGATTCACCAGCGCATCCAGACTCTTCTTCAGCATCTCCTGAACCAGCCCGCTCATCCGCCCCAGATCAAACGGCATCTGGTCCACCATGCTGCACGAAGCCAGGAACCGCGCCTGCTGCGCGACGTTCACCGCGAGATCCCCGATCCGCTCCAGGTCGTTGTTGATCTTCAGAACCGCCACCACAAACCGCAGATCAAATGCCACCGGCTGGTGTAGCGCCAGCGTGTGCAGGCACTCCTCCTCCACGTCGAGTTCCAGTTCATCAATCGACGCATCCCCCGCGATCACCTCGTCCGCCAGACCCACATCACGCGTCTGGATCGCCACGATCGCCTTGTCCACACCCTCCTCTACCAGAGTGCCCAGCGACAGCAGCGAACGCTTCAGCTTGTCCAGTTGTCGTTGCAGGTGAGTAGCCATTATCGTCTCCAGACGGGGTCCCGCGGCACCTCCCTGTGCCGCTTACTCTTTGACCATAGCCGTTTTACGCGTTAATGCGAGACCGAACCGTTGCTTTCTTCCGAACTTACGGGTTTTCCCCGTGCACGCAGATGAATCCGCATCGTCGTGCCCGACCGCGGAACCGAATCCACCGTCACCCGACCGCCGTGCGCCTCCGCCACGTGCTTCACGATCGACAACCCCAGCCCCGTCCCCCCCAACTCCCGGCTGCGCGATCGATCCGTTCGGTAGAACCGCTCGAAAATCCTCGGCAGATGCTCCGCCTCGATCCCCCGACCCCGATCTTCCACCTCAATCACCACCTCCCGCTCCCGTTCCAGCACCCGAACCGACACCTCACCCCCCTCCGGCCCGTATTTAATCGCGTTATCGATCAGATTCACCACCGCCTGTTCCAGAAGCCTCGGATTGATCCGCGCCGTCGCTTCCATCGCCCCTGACAACACGATCCGCACCCCACGCTCCTCCGCCTTCACCACCAGTGCCTCCCGCGCCGCCGACAGCACAGGCCCGACCTCGAGCACTTCCAGATCGCTCAGCACCTGCCGACGCTCCTGCTCGATCCGTGCCAGACTCAACAGATCCTCGACAATCGTCTCCAGCCGCACCGCCTGCCTCGCCACGATCCGCAAAAACCGATCCCGACCCGCCGCATCGATCTCCGGATCATCCAGCAGCGTCTCCGTCGCCGCCTTGATCGCGCTCACCGGCGTCTTCACCTCGTGAGACACATTCGCCACAAACTCCCGACGAACCTTCTCCAGCCTTCGCAGCTGGGTGACGTCATGCAACACAATCACCGCCCCCAATCGCTCCCCATGCGCATCACGCAGCATCTCACTGTGAATCTGGAAATACCGTCGTTGCCCGGACTCCGAACCCGACACCCGCACCGTCATCTCCGCACTCTTGCCCTCGCCCTCATCAAGCGTCTGCGTCACAAACTTCTGCAGCGACGCATTCCGAATCACCTCCTGAATCGGCCGCCCGATGGTCCCGATCGGGTCCAGCCGCAGCAGCTCCGCTCCCGCACGATTAAGACTCAACACCCGCTCATCCAGATCGATCGCCAGCACCCCCTCATTCATCGACGACAACACCGCCCCCAGCTCGTTCCGCTGCTGAATCACATCCGTCAGCCGGCTCTGCAGCTGCGCCCCCATCTCATCCAGCGTGTCCGCCAAACCGACCAGCCGAAGCGTCCCACTCGCCCGCGCCGGCTTCTTCAGATCACCACTGGCCAGCCGCAGCGCCTCCTCCCGAAACACCCGCAAAGCCACGACCACCCGGTAGCACACCCCCAGCACCACCACGCCCAGAACAATCGCCAGAGCCAGAAACAGGCCCGCCGCCGACGATTCCATCAGTTGCCCAGCCGAGTAAATCAAGGCCATCGCCGGCGGTCCGGCGCCGGCCTCCACATCAAGGTTCAGTCACGAAAACGATAGCCCACACCACGAACCGTCTCGATCGACGCCCCCGCGTCACCCAGCTTACGCCGAAGCGACACCACCTGGACATCCACCGACCGATCCGTCACCGCCGCAAACCCCTCGTGAATCGACTCAATGATCTGCTGACGCGTGAACACCCGCCCACGACGACCCGCCAGCAAACTCAGCAGCTTGAACTCCGTCGCCGTCAGATCCACCAGCTCACCCTCCGCCCGCACCTCGTGACGATCCAGATCGATCGTCACCGAATCCGCCGTGATCGTCCTCACCTCGCCCTCGCCCGCACCCGAACTATCCGCCGACCGCCTCAGCATCGCCTTGATCCGCGCCATCAGCACCCGCGGGCTAAACGGCTTAGTGATGTAATCATCCGCCCCCAACTCCAGCCCACGAACGATATCCGTCTCCTCACCCTTCGCCGTCAGCATGATGATCGGCACCTCCGACGTCACCTCGCGACCCTTTAGCGTCCGACAAACCTCAAGCCCGTCCATCCCAGGAAGCATCAGATCCAGCAGAATCAGGTCCAGCTTCCCCGACCGCGCGAGCTTCAAACCGTCCTCGCCAGTACCAGCCGCCTGCACCCGATACCCCTCTCGCTCCAGGTTGTACTGAAGCAGATCCTGAAGATCCTGCTCGTCCTCAACCAGCAGAATGCTCGCCTGCTCGCTCTCGTCACCACCCCAGGTCGATCCATCGCCCATCACATGGCTCCGCGTACGCGTGAAGGTGAAACGACAATCCCACAGCCCGCAAGAATACCCTCACCCCAAATGTGTCGATTGTGTTAAGAAGCAGCCGTCCCCTCACCACCCGTCCCACCCGCTTGCTCCGGCCGATTCGGGTCGATCTCACGCAGATACACCCACGAAAACAACCCCGTGTCATGCCCATCCGAAAACCGGATCCGGATCGCGTAATTCCCCACCATCTCCGCATCCACCGCCACCAACGGCCCACTCCCGCCAGAACTCGGCAGCACCGTTAGCGGGTTCGCCTCCATCGCTTTCCGCATCTCGCGAGCATCCGCCGAAGGCGACATCTTCCGCAAATACGCAATCGGATAAATCGACACCCGCCCGTCGCTCCACGTCACCGTCAGTGCACGATCCTTCTTCAGATCCAGATGCCGAGGCACCAGCGGGGTTGACTTATCCATAAATCACAATCTCCAGAACCAGCCAGCCCTCCAGCCGGTAAAACACCCCTGAGCCCCGACCACACAGTCTACGAACTCAAGCATGCACGAGACCAACCCCAGCTCAGCCAGCACGCCAATCCCGGCCACCAGCCAGACCGACTGGTTCCGCCCAGTGCTCACCCTCACCCTCGCCGTACTCACTGCCCGCATCCTCTACCTGCTCTTGCTCAATCCCTACGAGCTCGCCGGCGACGAAGCCCAGTACTGGGACTGGTCCCGACGACTCGACTGGTCCTACTACAGCAAAGGTCCTGGCATCGCCTGGCTCATCGCCGCCTCCACCGCCATCTTCGGCCACGACGCCTGGGCCGTCCGCCTCCCCGCAGCCGTCTCCGCAGCCGTCACCATGCTCGCCGCCGCCGCCATCGCCGCCCGACTCTCAACCAAACCCCGCGCCGCCGCGCTCACCGCCGCCGTCATCGCCGCCCTCGTACCCATCCTCTTCGCCACCGCTCAGTTCATCACCATCGACGCACCCTTCTTCGCCGCATGGGCCGTCACCGCAGCCCTCGCCGTCGAGATCCTCCGAAGCCCACGCCCGAACCCCACCCTCTGGCTTCTACTCGGAATCACCTTCGGCCTTGGCGTCCTCCTCAAATACACCATGCTCCTCATCGCTCCCGGCCTCCTACTCGGCTTCATCTTCGCCGCCCGCGCAAGGCCAACGACAGCCCTCCGCCTCACCGGGCCCATCCTCGCCGCCGCCGCCGCACTCATCATGATGGCACCCATCGCTATCTGGAACCAGCAAAACGGCTGGCCGACCCTCGCCCACCTCCTCGGACACCTCAACGCCCCGGGCGGCGACCTCCAACCCGCCGAAAGCTGGACCTACAACCCCCTCTGGACCCTCGAAGCCATCGCCGTCCAGATCCTCGTCATCGCCCCCGGTCTCTCCCTGATCGCATGGTTCGCATGCCGCCGTCTGCCTCCCAGAAGTGATCCCAACCGAGACGCCCACCTCCTCCTGATCCACACCGCCTGGCCCGTCTACGCCTTCTACCTGCTCGTCTCCCTCGCCAAGAACATCGAAGCCAACTGGCCCGCCGCCGGCTGGATCACCCTCATCCCCCTCGCCGCCGTCCTCATCACCCAAACACCCACCCCCGCGATCCGCTTCGGCGACCGGGTCATCCTCGTCGTCGGACTCATCGCAGGACCGCACATCCTCTTTGGCCCCTACCTCATCCAAACCCAAGGCGTCGATCGCCTGCCTTTCGGCCCCGCCCTCCAGCGAGGCCTCAACCGCGTCCAGGGCATGCAGGCCAAAGCCCTCACTGTCCACGAGATCGCCCTGCAAATCACCGCTGAAACCGGCACCGAACCCTGGTTCCTCACCAATCACTACGGCCAAACCGCGCTGCTCGCCTACTACCTGCCCGACCAGCCCACCGTCTTCAGCGCCTCCTCTGCCCTCGGCGACAGAGAATCTTCCTACGATTACTTCATCGATACCAGCCTGCACCGACCCGACCTCATCGGAAAACCCGCTGTCATGATCGGCACCAAGCCAAGAGGATGGCAGCGAGGACTCCAATTCGAGCACATCGAAATCAGGTCCGAAACCCCACTCATCTGCGTCGGCTACGGCTACCAGGGCGTCAAGGAGAAGACACCGTGAGTGTGATCCCCTCCGACTCCGCAAGACTCGCAGACGCCAACAAAACCCGACGTCCCAGACCGAACCTGGCCGTCAGAGGCGGCATCACCCCCGGCTGGACACCCGTCGCCGGCCTCCTCTGCCTCGCCATCCTCGCATTCGCCGCCATCACCCCTTTCGACAGATTCATCTACGACCACTTCACCTACAAACGCACCGAGATCGAAGACTGGCACCGCCTCTTCCGCATCGCCGGCTACATCCCAACATGGCTCCTCGTCGCCGCCGTCCTCTACATCCAACTCGGCCGCCGCGCACGCATCGGCCTCTGGCACCCCGCCAAGATCCTCTTCATCCCCATCCTCGCCGCTGCCGCGCTCTCAGAAGTCCTCAAGGTCATCTCCAAACGCCACCGACCCGAAGTCGGCGAGGGGGCCTACACCTGGCGACCTTGGGCCGACGACTTCCTCTCCACCTCTGGCATCGGCCTCCCCTCAGGGCACGCAGCCACCGCCTTCGCCGCCGCCTTCATCCTCACCCGCCTCTACCCCAAATCACTCCCCATCTGGGCCATCCTCGGCCTCGGCTGTGCCGCCACCCGACTGCTCACCGGATCCCACTTCACCACCGACCTCGTCGTCTCCGCCACCATCGGCTACGCCATCGCCCGCACCGTCTGGTACTACGCACACCCACCCCAGTCACCAACTGCCTCCCCAGTATCCAAAAACAGCTAAGGCAGCGGACGCGCCAGATTCGATCGCATCTGCCGAGCCCGATCATTCACCGCATCAATATCTTCATCCGCCGGATCAGCCGCCGCCGTCATCCGGAAGTGCCACACCACCTCATCCTCAAGACCCGGCACAAACTCCGCCACGAAATCCGGACCCGGGTAAGCCCACCAAGGCGGGTCAGCCTGACCCGTCGTCCACAAAGGCTCATAACCATCCGCCTCTAACCGAACGTCATAAACCCCGTAGTACGTAAACGGCAGCGTCATAGGCGTTCGCCCCACCTCCTGGTCATTCAGATAAACCAGCGCCCCCGCCGGCGACGACGTGATCGTCATTGTCCGACGCACACAACCCGTCGACAAACTCACAGCTAACAACAACACAACCAGAAGCAGATGCCGCATCGCCTAAGGATAACCGTCCGAACGCTCCCCCGCTGACGCCTCAGTCCGACAACGTCTCGCCACCCAACAGCCGCTCCACCACCTCCCGAATCACCGAAGTGTCGTACCCCCGCCGAGCCATCCGGCCATACAGCCGCCGCTTCGCCGCCTCCGGCTCCAGCCGCCGCAAACCACCGAGCTGGCTCTCCGCATAAGCCATCGCCCGCTCCGGCTCACTCAGCTCGTCCCCATGCCCCTGCGACATCAGCTCATCCACCGTCTTCCCATCCACCCCCGCCGCCGCCAGCTTGCTCCGCACCAGCCGTGGCCCCGCGCCCTTCCGCTGCTTGAGCTCCTCGATCAGCCGCTCCGCATAAGCCCGATCATCAATCAGCCCCGCACGATCCAGCCGCTCCAGAGCCTCCCGCCGAGCCTTCGCCTCAAACCCCGCCTGATTCAGCTTCAGATCCAATTGCCGATGCGTATGCGGCCGACGCGACAGATAACCACGCGCCTTATGAACCGCCAGATCCGCACGCTCACTCTCAGCCACCGCCTCCGCCAGATCCGCCGTCCACGCCCGACCCACCACCACCCCCAACTCCGTCACCGAACGCACCGACAGCGTCGCCACCCGCTTCGCCCCCACCATCACACGCACCCGATCCTCATGACGAGGATCAGGACGCAACGCAGTCACCACAGCAGCATCTTCCACCCCCGTATGCTAACGACCACGCTCCCATCCCAACCGCCTGTCCCCATCAGGAATCCGTCATGGCCCTCCTAAGCCTCCGCTACGCCTCCGAAGTCCTCGGCATGAGCCGCAACCTCACCGCGATCGTCCCGGACGCGCTCCCCGTGCCGGAAGGGGGGTTCCCGATCCTCTGGCTCCTCCACGGGCTCTATGGCGACGACGCCGACTGGACCCGCTTCAGCGCCATCGAACGCTACACCCAGAACCTGCCCCTCGTCACCATCATGCCCTCCACCGACCGAGCCTGGTACACCAACATGGCCGAGGGCTACCCCTACTGGACCCACCTCACCGAAGAACTACCCGCCCTCGCCGCCCGCCTCCTTCCCGTCACCAACGACCCACGCAGCACCTACGTCGCCGGCCTCTCCATGGGAGGCTACGGCGCCTTCAAATGGGCCCTCACCCACCCCGACCGCTTCGCCGCCGCCGCCTCTCTCTCGGGCGCCCTCGACCGGGCCAACGACATGGACCCCGATAGCCGCAACGAAGTCTGGCTCCAGGAACAAACCAGAATCTTCGGCGATCTCGACGCCTTCCCCGACTCCGAGAACGACACCGTCGCCCTCGCCAAACGCCTCGCCGCCTCCGGACGCCACCAGCCACGCCTCTACCAGGCCTGCGGAACGAAAGACTTCCTCTACCAGCAGAACCTCCGCTTCCGAGACGCCGCCCAGGCCGCCGGCCTCAACCTCCTCTACGAAGAGCACCCAGGCGAAGACCACACCTGGGCATACTGGGACCGCATGATCGCCCGAGTCCTCGATTGGCTCGAACTCCCAGCTCCGAACTGACCGCAACCCCCCTCAGAATGGGTACACTCAGCGGACCGGCGACACCGGAATGGAGACCGCTATGTCGGCATCTGCACAAGAACTCGGACGCGTCGTGATCGACGCCGCCATCGAGATGTTCCGCTCACAAAAACGCATGGCCGACCGCGCCATCGAGCAGGTCACCTTCGACCAACTCCGGGAAGCGCCCGATGACGCCACCAACTCCGCCGCCATCATCATGAAGCACATGGCCGGCAACATGCGATCACGCTGGACCGACTTCCTCACCACCGACGGCGAAAAACCCTGGCGAGACCGCGACGACGAATTCATCGACCGCTACAAGGACGAAAAGGAACTCTTCCGCGACTGGGAAGCCGGCTGGTCCATCCTCTTCCAGGCCCTCGACAGCCTCCACCCCGACGACCTCACCCGAACCATCACCATCCGCGACGAGCCCGACACCGTCGTCGGTGCGATCCACCGCCAGCTCTCCCACTACGGCTACCACACCGGCCAACTCGTCTGGCTCTGCCGCTGGCAGGCCGCCGACAGCTGGTCCGTCCTCACCATCCCCAAAGGCGGGTCCGACGACCCACCCGTTAACACACAACAAGCCTGAGCCCAAACCCCCGGCCAGCATCAAACGCATTCGTTCTTCTGTTCCACCTTCAACAACCCGTTCGAGAATCGGAGCCCCACTGATGTCCGCCATCCCCGTCGCCCTCCAGCTCTACTCCATCCGTGAACTCGCCAGGCAGGACATCGTCGAAGCCATCAAGAAAACCGCCTCATGGGGATACCAGGGCATCGAGTTCGCCGGGTTCCATGGCGTCGCGCCAACCGAACTCAAAAAACTCGTCGATGACCTCGGCCTTGGCGTCGCCGGCAGCCACGTCAGCCCCGAGATGCTCGAATCCGACCAGCTCAGCAAAACCCTCGACGACCACCTCGCCGTCGGCTGCACCAACCTCATCGTCCCCTGGATCGAAGAAGCCATGCGCGACACCGAGGACGCCTGTTACAAAACCGCCGAACGCTTCGCCAAAATCGCCGAAACCCTCAAGGCCCACGGCTGCCGCACCGGCTACCACAACCACTGGTTCGAGTTCACCCCCTTCGACTCCGGCAAAACCTGCTGGCAGATCATCGGCGAGAACACCCCCGAAGACTTCATCCTCCAGTACGACACCGGCAACGGACAGGCCGGAGGCGTCGACCCCGTTAAAACCATCTCCGCCTTCCCCGGCCGAGGCACCACCCTCCACCTCAAGGAATACGCCGGCGAACTCGGAGCCGAAGGCCCCGACGGACTCGGCAAAGCCGTCGTCGGCAAAGGCTCCACCGACTGGAAAGCCGTCCTCGACGCCGCCAAAAACGTCGCCAGGGCTCAGTGGGTCATCGTCGAACAGGAAGGCCACGAAACCCTCGACGAACTCGAAGCCGCCAAACAGTGCGCCGAGAACATCAAGGCGATGATCTGAGACCGACCTACGGCATGTCCTGACGGATATCCGTCAGCTGCAAACCGTTGATCTTGTTGAACAGCGCCAGCGTATCCGCGTCGTTGCCCTGATCCGGCACCCGCAGATAAACATCCCCCGTGTTCGCGTTGTAGAAATACGGCCGCGCCCAGTTCGTATTCGGATTCAGCGTCTTCGACTCAGGAATCCGCCGCTCCAGATCGTTACCCGCATACACCTGCACCGTGTCCCCCTCCCAGTCCGCCGCCCAGGGATTCGGTGGCAGCTTGTCGCCCACAAACCATTCCGCCTCGATCGTCGCCGGATACTCCGCGTGATCCTTGAAGTAATTCAGAATCGCCGCGTGGATCGCACGGCGATTCGCCATCGCCGCACCCGCCTTCGCCTCGTCCGTCGCCGAACTCATCTGCGGAATCACCATCGCCGCCAGAATCCCGATGATCACAACCACAATCAGGATCTCAACCAGCGTGAATCCGCCCAAACCACGTCGCTGTATGCTCATAACGGCTGCCTCCGACTATCTGCATCGGCTCATCTCCCGCCCCGATCAACCCCACCCCGCACGCCTCCCCTACCCCAAAAAGCTCAATCCGTTCCGGTCATACCGTTTGAACCGTCTGCGCCACCCCTCTATGCTCAATACATCGCTAGGGGTGCCCGACACGTACGCGGGCTGAGACACACCCTTGGAACCTGACCCGGTTTGCACCGGCGTAGGGAAGCGCTCGCGAAGCCGGATCGACACGACTCAAACCCAACCGTCGATCAGCTCAAACCACGCGATGCCAACTCCGCCGGACCACGCAGGCCCTCTCCGCCCGAGACTCGCTGGAGGCCTCCCATGATCCGCTCAAACAACAACCCCGCAAACAACCCCACCGGCCTCGAAAACACCGACTGCACCCTCCCGCCCGTTGGCCACAACCCCGGCACCGAACCCAACGCCACCACCCCCGGCTCCTTCGCCCACGAGCCCCGCGTCGGCACCCCCTGGTCCTTCGCCTCCCGCGACACCACCGGCATGCCCGCTCCCTCAAGCAAAACCGCCTGGGACTTCCTCCCCGACGGCTGGACCCTCGAAGCCTCCCCCGATCACCAAACCGGCTGCGCCGGCCACAACCACACCGATATCGGCACCCACCTCCGCGCTGTCGCACCCGAAGGCTTTCAGCCCATCACCCAACTCGAGCACGCGCGCCTCGGCACCATCACCCCGCAGATGCAACGCGTCGCCGAACGCGAACCCCACCTCACCCCCGCCCAGGTCCGGGATGAAGTCGCCGCTGGACGCATGGTCATCCCCGCCAACACCACCCACCTCAAACACAAGCTCGACCCGATGTGCATCGGCCGCGCCAGCAAAACCAAGATCAACGCCAACATGGGAGCCTCCCCAGTCTCCTCCGGCACCGATGAGGAAGTCGAAAAACTCCACTGGGCAGAACGCTGGGGCGCCGACACCGTCATGGACCTCTCAACAGGCGGCGACCTCGACGCCTGCCGCGAAGCCCTCATCCACAACAGCACCACCCCCATCGGCACGGTCCCCATCTACTCCATGATCATCGGCAAGAAGATCGAAGACCTCGACGAAGCCATGATCCTCGACACCGTCACCCACCAGGCCCGCCAAGGCGTCGACTACTTCACCATCCACGCAGGCCTCCTCAAGGAGCACCTCCCCCTCGCCAAAAACCGACTCATCGGACTCGTCTCCCGGGGCGGGTCCCTCCTCGCCAAATGGATGCTCACCCACAACGCCGAAAACCCCATGAACACCGCATGGGAAAAGATCTGCCAGATCATGCGCGAGCACGATGTCACCTTTTCCATCGGCGACGGCTGCCGCCCAGGCGGACTCGCCGACGCCACCGACGCCCTCCAGCTCGCCGAACTCGTCGAAATCGGCAGGCTCACCGAACGCGCCTGGAAGCAAGGCGTCCAGGTCATGGTCGAAGGCCCCGGACACGTCCCCTTCGATCAGATCGAGTTCAACATGAAGGCCCAGCGAACCCTCTGCCACGGCGCGCCCTTCTACGTCCTCGGCCCCCTCGTCACCGACATCTTCCCCGGCTACGACCACATCACCTCCTGCATCGGAGCCACCGCCGCCGCCTTCCACGGCGCCTCCATGCTCTGCTACGTCACCCCCAAAGAACACCTCGGCCTGCCCAAGAAAGACGACGTCAAGCAAGGCTGCATCGCCTACAAGATCGCCGCCCACGCCGCCGACGTCGCCCTCGGCATCCCCGGCAGCCGAACCCCGGACGACGAACTCACCAAGGCCCGCGCCGCCCTCAACTGGGAAAAACACTTCGAACTCAGTTTCGACCCCGACACCGCCCGCGCCTACCACGACGAAGACCTCGACGTCGACACCGACTTCTGCGCCATGTGCGGGCACGACTGGTGCTCCGTCCGCATCTCCAAGGAAATCCAGGACTGGGCCTCAGGCAAAGCCGAAGGCTTCGAGCGCGAGAAGGTCATCAAGTCCGCCGCCCTCACCGACGAACAACGCCAGATCCTCGAACAACGAGGCGTCCTCTCCCCCGAAGAAATCCACAAACTCGCCTCCAAAACCAAGAAGGCCGTCCCTACTGCCGATGAAGACGGCAAAGCCGCATGCCACTCCGACTACGTCGACCCCGAAACCGCCAAAAAACTCCAGGACGAAAAACTCGTCCAGGTCGACGTCCGCCCCGCTCTCGGCCTATCCAAAAACGACTCGGTGATCTGAGAGCGATTGACCTCTCGACCAAGAATGTGACTGGAACCAGGAAAACTCTGTTCCTGTGTAGTCTCCACAGGTACGCTAGAGGTGCATGATCGTACATTTATCTCTGGAGAAGCCATGATGTCTCCGAGCAGTCAATAGGCTCGAGATGAGCGTACTGAGACAGCTATGGCGTCAAAGTACGGCTTCACCAGGTGCTCTACGTTGGAGGAGGCAGAATGCGTAAAGGGTCAATCAGTCTCATCAAGAAAACCGCGCTCGGGTCATACTTTGCCACAAGTGCGACAATAAGCCTGGCCCTGGCCTTGGCCACACCCTGCAAGGCTGCGGAGCGCTACTTCATCGACGTGTCGGGCAGCGGGGTCTGGAGCACGGCCTCGGACTGGTCGCCAGCCGGCGTGCCGACAGCAGCGGACGATGTTGTGTTCAACAACGCTTCGACATACGCCTTAGGACCGGGTGTGACCGACATGTTCACTCGCAACCTGACGGTGACTAACGGCGACGTCACGCTGTTCGGCTTCGGAGGCGGTGGCTTCACCGACCTGACCATCACAGAGACGCTCACGGTCGCGGGATTCGGAACGAGCCCGCGCTTGACGGTGGGTTCCGCGTCGTGGCGAGGCCTCGCACAAGCGAATGTCATCAACGTGGGTTCGGGGTTCGGGGGCACTGCCGAGCTGGCGATCGGCGTACCGGGCGTGCTGACAGCTGGGACAGTCACGGTCGGCGGAGGGGCTTCGTCGGGTCGGATCGTCTTGGACATCGTAGGGGCCGACGGGTCGTTGCCGCCGGAGAGCCTGGTCGCGACGGACCTCACGGTGGGCAGTGCGTCCGGGACGGGGGTGTCCGGTGAGTTCCTGAGTTCGACCCGGTCGTTGGGCAGGTACTCTGCGGATGTGACGAACCATCTGCTCATCGACACGACAGGGCGGGTGGCGATTGACGGGTTCATCACGGCGAGCACGGCCACGGTCAAGGGCGCTTTTGATCGCGGAGCGTCGTCGTTCGATCGGGCACGTCTGGAAGTGGCGAACACGCTGACGTGGGACACGGCCAACACGGTCGCCACGAACGAGAAGCTGGACGCGGGGACAGTGCAACTGGCGTCGAATCTGCTCCTGGGGAACGGTTCGGTGCGAGCGGGGTCCCTCGCGGGGACGGGTCTGGTGCAGTTCACCGGCGGCGCGGGCATCCTGTCCCTGGCCGGTGACCTCCCCATCGACGGGAGCGTTAACGCTCGGCTTGGGTCGAGCTTCTCAGGCTCGCTGAGCCGGCGTCTGTTCGTCGCGGGAACGCTGAGTGTGGGTGGAAACGGAGGTGGGATGCTGACCGGCGCCAGCGAGGTACCGGTTACGTCAGGTGCGGGAGCGATTGGCAGCGGAGCTAACTCGGACGGGTTTACGGCATCGACCTTTTTCGCCGGCGCTAACGGCGGTTGGGATCTCGAAGGTGATCTGGTCCTCGCCGACGACGTTTCAGCTAGCCTGACGGTCTCGCAAGGCAGCGAAGTGGGGGCGGGGGTCGAGGGTTTTGATTTATTCGAGGGCCCCACGTCCATCCCGACCTTCAACGGCTCACCCAATGCCGACATTGTGATAGGGGATGTCGGGGCGGGGACGCACACGGTGCTCGTGACAAACGCTGGTAGCAGGCTGTCTGCGGCGGACGACATCTTCATTGGTGGCACGAAGTCCGGGTCGGGTGGCAGCTCTCAAGTGACTGTGACTAATGGCGGCGAGTTGTCGGCGGGCGATACGATCACTGTGTGGGCCGGCGGGACGCTGGATGTGTCGCAGAATGGCACGGCGACCTTCGCTGCGCTCGACGTCCGAGGCACCGCCGACTTCGGCGCGCAGACGCTGAACCCTGAAATGGGCGGCTACGCCATCGCCATGAACGGCGGGACCCTCGGGGCCGGTGTCGTCGACTTCGGCAACCTCCCACTCAACGGTTCCGGCAACGTCGAAGCGGTCTTCACCACCCAGACCGACGTCACCGCCAAAGGCGACCTAACCCTTGGCGACGCCTCCGACTTCAACGGGGTGTCCATCGGGGGCACCCTCAACGTCGGGCCAAACACCGTCACGCTCAGGAAGGCCGGCTTCTTCACCCTCGGTAACGCCAACGTCGCCACCGAACCGGGCAGCCGCGTCGTCGCCGACAACGGCTTCCAACTCCCCGCTGGCGCCGCCTTCTTCGGGCAGGGCAATCTCCAGGGCCGCCTCGCCTCCAGCACCGGCTCGATCATCAGCCTCACCGGCGGCCTCGCAATCGGCGACGCAACCAACCCCGCCGGTGTTTTCCTTGACGGCGAACTCGACATCAAAGCCAACACCATCACCCTCAACGACAGCAACGACGCCGTCCTCGGCTCGCTCAGCACCCTGGGCGACGGCGCGGGCGCCGCCGGCGTCGTCATCGCTCAGAACGGCATCACCCTCGGATTCGGCCGCAACCTCGTCGGCCACGGCACTGTCCTGACACCCAATGACCCCTTCAAGCCCTTCATCAACAACGGCAACATCATCGGCGACGCACCGACCAACCCCATCACGCTCACCGGATACGTCAAGGGCGTCGGCACCCTCGACAACGTCGTCATCACCGGCACCGACGCCCCCGGCTTCAGCCCCGCCACCGTCTATCGCGGCTCGGTCAGCTACCTGGGCACCCTCGAGATCGAACTCGGCGGCACCTCGCCCGGTTCCTTCGATCGTGTGGTTCACAGCGCAACCGCGGACATAGGCGGCACCCTCGACCTCGCCCTGATCAACGGTTTCACACCCGACCTCGGCGACGCCTTCGAGATCATCACCGCCGCCGCTGTCGTCGACACCTTCGATCACGTCTCGGGCGTCTCCGGCCCGGGCCTGCCCAGCGGCGCGGGCCTTGCAGTCACCTACACCTCGACCAGCATCCTCGTGACCGCAGCCCTTCTCGGCGACGCCAACCTCGATGGGACGGTCGATCTGATCGATCTCTCAGCGCTGGCCTCAAACTTTGGAGCAACAGCAGGCTGGGCGGGCGGCAGCTTCAACGGGGACAACACCGTCGACCTCATCGACCTCTCGCTCCTCGCCTCTAACTTCGGCAACACCAACACCATCCCCGAACCCACCGCCGCCCTCATCCTCCTCGCTCTCGCCGCCACCCCTACACGCCCTCGCCACCTCTGACATAATCCCCCCATGCACCCAGGGCTCCTGCTAAGCCTCCTCGCCTTGGCCTGCCTCACCGCCTGCACCCACACCGCGCCCACCCCAACCCCAAACACAACCACCGTGCCCCAAGACCCCAACGCTCAAGCGATCACCGCAAGCATCGACCGCACCCTCGCCTTCTGGCACGAGACCATTGATCACCACCAAGGCGGCTACAACACCACCGCCCCCAACCTCCCCGAAACCAAACGCCTCACCCTCAGCCAGGCCCGACTCGTCTGGACCTTCGCCACCGCCCACCTCGAAGGCCACTCCACCCCCGACCGCGACTACCTCGCCGCCGCCAGACACGGCTACCGCTACCTCAATCAAAACCTCCGCGACCCCACCACCCACACCCACCCCTGGTCCGTCACCCCCGCTGGCGAAACCATCGAGTCCGGCCGCGACCTCTACAGCCTCGCCTTCACCATCTACGCCTATTCAGCCTACGCCCGAGCCGCCAACGACCCCGAGCCCCTCAACCAGGCCCGCCACCTCCTCCACTGGATCGAAGAACACCTCCACGATCCCACCGCCATCAGCTGGCACGAACTCGCCGAACCCGATGGCACCCCCATCCTGACCCAGGAAGACGCCGAAGGCCTAGGCGGCATCGCCCGCCCACCTTACCGATCCGCCAACGCCATCCTCCACCTCCTCGAAGCCCTCAACGAATACCTCCTCGCCCGACCCAACGACCCCCTCGCCCGCGACATGGTCGCCCGCGCCCACGACATCCTCACCACGTACATCTACCCCCTGAACCCCGAAGACGCTGCCGAGTGGACCCTCCCCGACGGCCAGCACGTCCCCGACGAACCCCGCATCCTCTCCCTCGGCCACAACGTCGAAGCCGCCTGGCTCCTCGCCGAAACCGACGAACGCCTCGGCCGCACACCCAACCTGGCCATAATCGATACCTACCTCCGCCACGCCGACCGCTTCGCCACCACCTTCATCCCCACCGCCGTCCACGCTCAATCACAAGAGACCCCGAAATCGCCAGCCGAAAGAATCGTGCAACCCAGCAGGGCGGTCTGGTGGGTCCAGGCCGAATACCTCGCCGCCGTCGCCTTCGGAGCCGAACGCCAGGCCTGGCCGATCGATCGCGCCGTTCCCATCCTCGACTGGTACCAGAACCACCAAATCGATCTCGAAACCGCCGTCCCCTACACCCTCGTCAACACCGACGGCGAGCCAGCCGAAGGCGTCGGCCCCTCCATCTGGAAAGCCGCCTACCACGACCTCCGCATGCGCTGGATGCTCCGCCGAGCCCTCAACCAGCAACCTCAGCCCTGAGTCACGAAGATCTTTCAACACCATCAGGAGCGCAGCTGACATAAGCAACGGCTGGCCGCGGTTCAAAATCATGTATTCAAAGTCTGGAAGCAGGGGGGGTAAAGGGGTGCTTAGCGCAACTCTCGCTCAGCCAAGAGCTTAGCAAGCTGCTCCTTAGCCAGACCCTCAAGCGTCTCCAGACGCTTCAGGTGCCCCTCCGTCTCCTTCAGCAGCTCGGCCGGAATCGGATCTTTAGCCCGAAGCTTCTCCAGCTTCGCATGCAAAGGCGGCTGATCCGCCTGAAGACTCGAAATCTTCTTCTGAAGCTCCGGAACCGTCATCCGCTTAATCTTCGCCAGCGAAGGCGACGGCTCGCCTAACAACATCGGATACCGCGGCATCGACGCACGCTCAGTGCGTGGCGGAGCCGAAGTCTGCGTTCGATTCAGACGAAAACGCCTGCGTTCCATAAAGTCATCTCGTTTCCGGGGACAAGCCCGCATCCTACACACAAAACCCTCTGCCGTCCCACATAACCTTAGCCGCACCGCAGACAATTCCTACGGGGGTTTTCATCCAATCCGAGCCGCTGCCACCAAGCCCGATAACCCACGGCCCAACCAAACTTTCAACCCGTCCGCTTGCAACCTGCTACAGTCTTCACTACACTACTTCGTTCGGCGTGGAAGGGCTATGATCGCGACCCGGCTGCAACCCTGTCCATCCTATATCACTCTACCCGAAGATCGAGGGCCTCGATGCTTCAGATGACCTCCGTGCGCAACTTCGCAAAGCGCGGCGACGCGCTTCCCATCCCTCACCTTGTCGAGGTGCAAATCAAGGCATACGAAAGGTTTATCCAACTCGATAAACCCTTCGACCAGCGAGATGCACAGGAAGGACTCGAGTCCCTCCTCCGAGAGGTGTTCCCCATCGTCTCCTACGACGGGAACATGCAACTCGAGTACCTCTACTACAAACTCGACGAGCCCCGCTACACCCCGCAGGAATGTAAAGAGCTCCGCCTGACCTACGGCATGCCGTTCCGCATCGGCGTCCGTCTGGTCCGCAAGGACGTGCCCGAGATCCCCGAGGAAGAAATCTACCTCGGCGAAATCCCCGTTCTCATGGGTGGCGGCGAGTACATCATCAACGGCGCCGAACGCGTCATCGTGAACCAGCTTCACCGGTCGCCGGGCGTCGATTTCTCCATCGCCTCAGCCGAGGCCGACCGCCCCCTCCACTCAGCACGCATCATCCCCGAGCGCGGCTCCTGGATCGAACTCGAGGTGTCCAAAAAGGACGTCCTCCAGATGCGCATCGACCAGTCCACCAAGATCCCCGCGACAACCTTCCTACGCGCGATCGATGAGGACTACTCCGCCACCGAAACCCTCCTCCGACTCTTCTACGACGTCGCCGAGGTCAAGGTCGTTGACCTCCGCCCCGAGTACTACTCCGCCGCACCCATCGTCGACACCGACACCGGCGAAGAACTCGTGCCCGTCGGTGCCCAGATCGGCGAGAACGTCGACCGCATCATCGGCTCCGCCCTCAAGACCGTCCTAGTCATCCCCAACCCGGGCGACATGCTCATCCTCAACACCCTCGCCGACGAAAAACAGGTTGACCTCGAGGGCATGAAGGTCAACGAGCACGAGGCCGCACTCCTCGCCCTCTACGCCCGACTCCGCCCTGGCAACCCGCCGCAGGTCGAGAAGGCCCGCCAGCTCTTCGCCGAAAAATTCTTCGACGAAAACCGCTACCGCCTCGGCAAGGTCGGACGCTTCCGCATCAACCGCAAGTTCGATCTCGAAGTCCCCGAAGAGGAAATGGCCCTCCGCGCCGAAGACTTCCTCAAAGTCATCGGCTACATGCTCGACCTCCGCTCGAGCCGCAACAAGGCCCACATCGACGACATCGACCACCTCGGCAACCGCCGGCTCCGCACCCTCGACGAACTGGCCATCGAGGAGCTCCGCAAGGGCTTCCTCAAGCTCCGCCGCACCGTCCAGGAACGCATGTCCGTCAAGGACCCGGACGAACTCGCCAAGGTCGCCGATCTCATCAACTCCAAGTCCATCAGCTCCGCCGTCGAGCACTTCTTCGGCCGGGGCGAGCTCTCGCAGGTCGTCGACCAGACCAACCCGCTCTCGCAGCTCACCCACGAACGACGGCTCTCTGCCCTCGGCCCGGGCGGTCTCAACCGCAAACGCGCCGGCTTCGAAGTCCGCGACGTCCACATCAGCCACTACGGCCGTGTCTGTCCCATCGAGACGCCCGAAGGCACCAACATCGGCCTCATCTGCTCACTCGGCATCTACTCCCAGATCGACGAGTACGGCTTCCTCCTCACGCCCTACCGCAAGGTCGAAAACGGCAAGGTTATCGATGGCGTCACCTACCTCCGCGCCGACGAGGAAATGAAACTCACCCTCGGCCCCGCCGACTGCCTCGACACCGCCGGCAAGCTCAACAAGGGCCAGGTCCTCGCCCGCGTCGATGGCGACCTCGCACAGGTCGCCTCCAACCAGCTCGACTATGTCGACATCAGCCCCAAGCAGATCGTCGGCGTCTCCGCCGCCATGATCCCCTTCCTCGAGCACGACGACGCCAACCGCGCCCTCATGGGCTCCAACATGCAGCGGCAGGCCGTCCCCCTCATCAAAGTCCAGCCGCCCTGCGTCGGCACCGGCATGGAAAAGGAAATCCCCAAGTACTCCGGCATGGTCGTCCGGGCCAAGAACCCCGGCATCGTCACCTACGTCGATGCCCAGCGGATCGTTGTCGATAATGCCGACGAGTACATCCTCCGCAAGTTCTCCGGCCTCAACGAACGCACCTGCCAGAACCAGAAGCCCACGGTCTCCCTCGGCGAGCACGTCGAGAAAGACCAGATCATCGCCGACGGCGCCGCCACCCAGAAGGGCGAACTCGCACTCGGCAAGAACGTCCTCGTCGCCTTCAACACCTTCGACGGCTACAACTTCGAAGACGCCATCGTCATCTCCGAACGACTCGTCACCGAAGACACCTTCACCTCGATCCACATCGAGGAGTTCGATGTCGAAATCCGCGAGACCAAGCTCGGCCGCGAAGAGTTCACCCGCGACATCCCCAACGTCTCCGAGAAGATGCTCGGCAAGCTCGACGATCAGGGCATCATCAGCATCGGCTCCTACGTCAAGCCAGGCGACATCCTCGTCGGCAAGGTCTCGCCCAAGAGCAAGTCCGAACTGACCCCCGAAGAAAAACTCCTCCACGCCATCTTCGGCCGAGCCGGCGAAGACGTGAAGAACGACTCGCTCGAAGTGCCCGCCGGCACCGAAGGCATCGTCATCGGAGCCAAACGCTTCAGCCGACGCATGCACCTCAACGAAGAGCAGAAAAAACAGCTCCGCCGCGAGATGCGCGAGTACGAAGCCGAAATGGACGCCCGGGCCGCTGAACTGTTCCGCCAGATGGTCGATCAGGTCAACGAAATCACCGGCACCCCCATGGTCGACCCCTCCACACGCCAGAAAGTCGGTGCCTCCGATATAACAGAAGTTGTCCTCGAACAGATCAACGACTTCGACAGCAAGTGGATCAAGGGCTCCAAGGAAACCCGCGAAGAAGCCATCAAGGCCTATGAAGCCTTCTGGCCACGAATCGCCGCCATCGAAAAAGAAAAGCAGCGCCGCCTCGCACACATGAAGCGTGGCGACGAACTGCCCTCCGGCGTCCTCGAAATGGTCAAGATCTACTTGGCCACCAAGCGAGCCCTCTCCGTCGGCGACAAGATGGCCGGACGACACGGCAACAAGGGTGTCATCTCCCGCATCGTCCCCGTTGAAGATATGCCCTTCCTCGACGACGGAACCCCCGTCGACGTCCTGCTCAACCCCCTCGGCGTCGGCAAGCGCATGAACGTCGGGCAGATCCTCGAAACCCACCTCGGCTGGGCCTGTGCCGTCCTCGGCTTCCAGGCCGTCACCCCCGTCTTCGATGGGGCCACCGAAGAGGAAATCGCCGCTGCCATCGACGAGGCCAACGCCCACGTCGACGAACGCACGCGAGCCCTCGAGGAAGACAAAAAGCACCCGGGCGACCGCGAACTGCTCGCCAAGATGCCGCCCAACTACAAGATCCAACTCTATGACGGACGCACGGGCGAACCCTTCGACCAGCGAACCACCGTGGGCTACATGTACCTCATCAAGCTCCACCACCTGGTCGACGACAAAATCCACGCCCGGGCCACCGGACCCTACTCCCTCATCACACAGCAGCCCCTCGGCGGCAAAGCCCGCACCGGCGGGCAACGCTTCGGGGAGATGGAAGTCTGGGCCCTCGAAGCCTACGGCGCCGCCTACATCCTTCAGGAATTGCTCACCGTCAAGAGCGACGACGTCGAAGGACGAACCAAAATCTACGAGTCCATGGTCAAGGGCACCAACACCCTCGAAGCCGGCATGCCCGTCGCCTTCGACGTCCTCTGCAACGAGGTCAAGGGACTGGGTCTGAACATCACACTCGAAAAAGACGACGTCGACGGCATCGCGGCCATCCTCTAACACCGCAACGCCCGAAACGTCACCACACGGACCGAAACTTTCACGCTCAAACCTCACGGAGCGTCTCAGAACATGGCTGAACAACTCTTCGATCGCGTTAACGACTTCTCCAAGGTCAAAATCAACCTCGCCAGCCCCAACGACATCCGCTCGTGGTCGTTCGGCGAAGTCAAGAAGCCCGAGACCATCAACTACAGAACCTACCGCCCCGAAAAGGACGGCCTGTTCTGTGAACGCATCTTCGGCCCGGAACGCGACTACGAATGCGCCTGCGGCAAGTACAAAGGCACCAAGTTCAAAGGCATCATCTGCGACCGCTGTGGCGTCAAAGTCACCCACTCCCGCGTCCGCCGCAAACGTATGGGCCATATCAACCTCGCCGCCCCTATCATCCACATCTGGTTCTTCAAGGCCATCCCCTCACACCTCGGCAACCTCCTGGGCATGAAGACGTCCGACCTCGAGAAGGTCATCTACTTCCAGGACTACGTCGTTGTCGAGCCGGGCGACACCCCCCTCAAGGAAAAGCAGATCCTCACCGAGGACGACTACCGCCACGCCATCTCCGAGTACGGCCGCGGCTTCACCGCCATGATGGGCGCCGAAGCCATCAAGGAACTCCTCGCCCGACTCGACCTCGGACCCCTCGCCGCCGAACTCCGTGAAGAACTCAACGCGACCAAATCCAAGCAGAAGATCAAGGACCTCTCCAAACGACTCAAGATCGTCGAGCAGATCCGCCACTCCGAGAACGACCCCAGCTGGATGGTCATGGATGTCACCCCCGTCATCCCGCCCGACCTCCGCCCCCTCGTCCTCCTCGACTCCGGCAACTTCGCCACCTCCGACCTCAACGACCTCTACCGCCGGATCATCAACCGCAACAACCGCCTCAAGAAGCTGATGGACCTCAACGCCCCCGAGGTCATCATCCGCAACGAGAAGCGAATGCTCCAGCAGTCCGTCGATGCCCTCTTCGACAACGGCCGCTGCCGCCGACCCGTCCTCGGCTCTTCCAACCGCCCACTCAAGTCACTCACCGACATGATCAAGGGCAAGCAGGGTCGCTTCCGCGAAAACCTCCTCGGCAAACGCGTCGACTACTCCGCGCGTTCCGTCATCGTCGTCGGACCCGAACTCAAGCTCCACCAGTGCGGTCTCCCCAAAAAGATCGCACTCGAGCTCTACCAGCCCTTCATCATCCGCAAGCTCAAAGAGCACGGACTGGTCGACACCATCAAGTCCGCCAAGAAAATGCTCGAGCGCCGCGACCCCGAAGTCTGGGACATCCTCGAGGAAGTCATCGACCAGCACCCGGTGCTCCTCAACCGCGCCCCAACCCTGCACCGCATGGGTATCCAGGCCTTCGAACCCGTCCTCGTCGAGGGCAACGCCATCCGCATCCACCCGCTCGTCTGCTCCGGCTTCAACGCCGACTTCGACGGTGACCAGATGGCCGTTCACCTGCCCCTCTCCGTCGAGGCCCAGGCCGAAGCCCACATCCTCATGCTCTCCCCGCACAACATCTTCTCCCCCGCACACGGCGGCCCCATCATCTCCGCCGGCCAGGACATCGTCTACGGCATCTACTACATGACCCTGATGCCCGATACGCTCTCCGAAGAGATCATCCACGAACTCGTCACCCGCTCCGGAAACCTCTCCGATGAGCAGGTCGAGATCATGCGCAACATCCCCGACTTCCGAAACGAAGCCGAAGCCTTCATGGCCTACGACCTCCGGAAGATCACTCTCCACGATCCCATCGTCGTACGCCTCGACCCCGAGCGATACACCGGCCAGGTCACTAACGAGAAAGACCAGCCAGAACCCCTCCCCGAAACCAACCGCATCGTCACCTCCGTCGGCCGACTCATCTTCAACGAGATGCTCGCCGACCAGATGCCCTACTACAACTGCGCACTCGGCAAGCGTGGCTGCAGCCGCGTGATCGACGAGACCTACGCCAGCAACGGCCGCCCCGCCACCATCGACCTGCTCGATGCCATGAAGTCCATGGGCTTCCGCTCAGCGACCACCGCCGGCCTCTCCCTCGCCATCACCGACCTCCGCATCCCCGAGCGCAAGCAGGACATCCTCGACGCCACCCAGAAGAAGGTCGACCGCGTCGAAAAGGCCTACAACGCCGGTGCCCTCACCGAGCGCGAACGCTACAACCAGCTCGTTGACCTCTGGACGCACTGCCGCGAAGAGATCACCAAGCAGGTCGTCGAAGAAATGAAACGCGACCGCCGCGACGAAGAAGGCCGTCACGTCTCCATCGACGACCCCGCCGGCCAGATCTACCTCAACCCAGCATGGGTCGAAGTCGAATCCGGCGCCCGCGGCAAGATCGGCCAGCTCCAGCAGCTCGCCGGCATGCGTGGTCTCATGGCCAAGCCCTCAGGCGAAATCATCGAGACCCCCATCCGCGCCAACGCCCGTGAAGGCCTCTCCGTCCTCGAGTACTTCTCCTCGACACACGGCGCCCGTAAGGGTCTGGCCGACACCGCCCTCAAGACCGCCGACTCCGGCTACCTCACCCGCAAGCTCTGCGACGTCGCCCAGAACATGTTCATCACCCAGAACGACTGCGGCACCCGCAACGGCATCACCAAACGAGCCCTCTACAAGGGCGAGGAAATCGACATCCCGCTCCGCGATCAGGTCGTCGGACGATCCGCCCGCGAAACCATCCGAAACCCCATCACCGACGAACTCATCGTCGAGGAAAACCAGAACATCACCGAGGAAATCGCCCGCAAGATCGAGGCCCTCGGCATCGACACCGTCAACGTCCGCTCGCCCCTCACCTGTGAGGCCCGCGAAGGCATCTGCTCCACGTGCTACGGCATCGACATGTCCACCGGCAAGACCGTCGAACGCGGGCTCGCCGTCGGCATCATCGCCGCCGAATCCATCGGCGAGCCCGGCACCCAGCTGACGATGCGGACCTTCCACACCGGTGGCGTCGCCACCACCTCCGCCGTCGAGACGTCCAACGTCGCCAACCAGGCCGGAACCATCGAAATCCGCGATGCCAACGAGGTCACCACCACCAACGAAGACGGCGACGAACTCCTCGTCGCCCTCAAACGCAACGGCGAAGTCGCCGTCCTCGACGACAAGGGCCGCGAACTCGAGAAGTTCAAACTCCAGTACGGCTCCTACATCCACGTCAAGCCAGGCGACAAGGTCAAGAAGGGCACCCTCCTCGTCAGCTGGGACCCCCACCGAACCACCATCCTCGCCGAGAAGGGCGGCAAAGTCCGCTACGAAGACATCATCGAAGGCGAAACCGTCCGACCCGAGAAAACCTCGGCCAAGGGCGCCGGCGCCGCCGGACTCGTCGTCATCGAACACAAGGGCGAACTCCACCCCCGCATCGTCATCGAAGACAACGACGGCAAGATCCTCGACTTCCACTACCTGCCCGCCAAGGCACGTATCGACGTCAAGGAGGGCGATGTCGTCACCGCAGGACACATGCTCGCCCGACAGCCCCGCGAAGCTACCGGCACCGCGGACATCGTCGGCGGTCTGCCCCGCGTCACCGAGATCTTCGAGGCTCGCAAGCCCAAAGACGCAGCCATCATGGCCGAAATCTCCGGCGCCGTGGAACTCCGCTCCGACAAACGCCGCGGCAAGATGACCGTGATCATCCGCTCCGAGTCCGGGCTCGAAGTCGATCACCACGTCCCCCAGGACCGACACCTGCTCGTCCACACCGGCGACTACGTCGAGGCCGGCGACCAGCTCATCGAAGGCCCCCTCGTCCCGCAGGACATCCTCCGCGTCAAGGGTGAAGAAGCCCTCTTCTCCTACCTCCTCAACGAGGTCCAGAACGTCTACCGCGCTCAGGGCGTGCCCATCAACGACAAGCACATCGAGATCATCATCAACCAGATGCTCCGCAAGGTCCGCATCGACAACCCAGGCGACACCAAGGTCCTCCCCAACGAGGTCATCGACAAGTGGCGCTTCCGCGAAGCCAACGAGTCCGTCGCCGCCATGGGCAAGATCAAAGACCCAGGCGACTCCCAACTCCCCATCGGAGCCAAGGTCACCAAGGCCGAGCTCAAGGAAATCAACGCCCAGCTCGAAGCCGATGGCAAAGCCACCGCCAAGGCCACCAAGTGCAAGCCCGCCATGGGCAAGACACTCCTCCTCGGCATCACCAAGGCCTCCCTCCAGTCCGAGTCCTTCCTCTCAGGCGCTTCCTTCCAGGAAACCACCAAGGTCCTCACCGAAGCCGCCCTCGCAGGAAAGACCGACGACCTCCAGGGACTCAAGGAAAACGTCCTGCTCGGACATCTCATCCCCGTCGGCACCGGCTTCAAGGACTACCAGAACCTCACCGTCGTCAAACTCGCCGAGCCGCCCGCCTCCGAACTCCTCTCCCACGAAGAGGAAATCGAAGCCGCAGCCGCCATCGCCGAAGCCGCCGGCGCCGAAGCCCCCGAAGAGATCGGCACCACCGTCGGCGAATCCCGACTCGTCGCCCAACTCCTCGGCGAAGACACCTCCAACAAAAGCTGACCCCAACCCCCAGCCAACCTAAGCCTCCACAACCGCCCCACAAGGGGCGGTTTTTTTGGCATATACCTCAACGACTACTCATCCCCCTCAATACCCCCAAACCCGATCCACCCGATTCCGCATCGCCCCCACCCGCCCCTCCAGATAACAACCAAGGTTGTAGACCACCAGCTCCCCAAACTTCTCCGGATAAGCCCCCGTCTGCCCGCCATAGTGCGCCGTGATCAGCGTGTTCGGTGCACCCCACAACGCATGCCCGTCAGGCAGCGGTTCCGGGTCCGTCACATCCAGCCCCGCTCCTCCCAGCCGCCCGCTCTCCAGCGCCCCAATCAACGCCTCCGTCCGAATCGCCGAACCCCGCCCCACGTTCACCACCAGCGCCCCCTCAGGCAGCAACCCCAGCGCCCGCTCATCCAGAAGCCCACGCGTGTGCTCCGTCCCAGGCAGAATCACCACCAGCACCTGACTCCGCTCAAGCACCCGATCCAGATCCTCCATCCCCACAACCTCATCCGCCAACCCATCCGCCTCAGGCCGACGCCGAAGCCCAACCACCCGCATCCCAAACGCCTTCGCCCGCCGCGCCACCCCACGCCCAATGCTCCCATACCCCAGAATCCCCGTCGTCTTCCCCGCCAATTCCAGCTTCCGCCCCACACCCCGCCAACGTCCCTCACGCTGATGATCCCGCGCCTCCCCCATCCCACGCGTCAACCCAAGCAACAACGCAAACACGTGATCCGCCACCACCTCATCAAACACACCCACCGCCGTCGTCAGAATCACCGACTCAGGCACGAACGGAATCCACGAATTCACCCCCGCCGACCCCATCTGCAACCACTTCAAACACCCCGCCTCCCCGATCAGTTCCTTAGGCAGCGACCCCACCACCATCTCCGCCTCCGCCAGCTCCGCCGTCCCCCGCAACGCCTCAAAATCCGCCACCTCCATCACCCCCGAACCCAACCGCTCCCGCATAAAAGTCATCGCAGAATCCGACACACTCCCCGATTTCACCAGCAACCGCCTCATGCCCCAGCCTCCTAATGATGATTAAACAACACCTGATGCGATCCTAGTCAGCACGAGACCGCTTAACGATGCCGATGATCCGATCGTAGCTGAGCTCGGACAGCCCCCACGTATACCCACTGAAGTTCGTTGTGCTAACAAACTGAACCACAACCGTGTCGATATCCGCATGGTACCTCGCGATACTCTGATAACCCGGAATCAGGCCGGTGTGGTTGTACACGTAGATCGATGAGTAGACCTCCTGCTCGCCCTCATCAAAAACCGATCCGTCATTAAGAGCTCGCAGAAAGACAGCCACATCTGAAGCCGTTGCCACCATCGAGCCGTCTTCATTCGCTTTCAGATCCTCGTCGAAACCCACGTAGTAACCACTCATCAGATCATCTGGATCGACATCATGCATCGAACCATGAGTCGATGAGAGACCTAGCGGATCAAGCACCCTTTCCTCGATGAAATAGTGCTTATCATGCCCCGTAATTCTCTTGATCAACTCGGATAGAAGAAAGTAGTTCGTATTCGAATAGGAATACCCCTCCCCAGGCTCAAATAACGCGGGCTGATCGAGTGCCAATGCCAAAGCCGCCTCCGCACTCTCTGGTGGGTTCGCCCAGAAGCCAGGAGCATCCGTAAAGTTGGGAATACCACTACGGTGCTGGACCATCTGCCTCAGCGTGATCCGGTCCGCATATTCAATCCTCCCCGTAAGCTCAGGAAAATGTGAGGCGAGCGTATCATCGAGCGAGATACGCTCATCACTCACCAGTTTGGTGATCGCTACGGCGTCATAGAGCTTGCTGATGCTCGCAATCTTGAAAAACGCATCACCTCTTGCAGGAATCGCAAGCTCTCGATCATGCCAACCCGCCGTGAAGACTCGCGGCGCCTGACCCGCTTCATCCACATATACGACCACCCCATCAAAGCCATAATCAAGCGATCGATCGACCTGTTCTTGAACCGTAGCTGGCAGGGGAGGCATCCATGCCAAAACCATAGGCCATGGCACAAACCAGAGAGAGACGAGCGTGCCAACAAACAATAAAGCTCGCAGCACCCATACTCGTTGTTGCTTGGTCATAGAACCAAATCGCCATGAGACAAGAGTCGAATTGACCCTGAGAGGATTCGAACCTCTGACCTGCTGCTCCGGAGGCAGCCGCTCTATCCAGCTGAGCTACAGGGCCTAAGAACCCAACACCTTAGCCGACCCCATCAAACCCGTAAACCGAAAACCACCCTTACCCCTTCCCCGCCGCCTCATACTTCAGCTGCCCGCACGCCGCCGCAATGTCCCGCCCCCGCGACGCCCGGATGTGCACGTTCAACCCCGCCTCACGCAGCACCCGCTGAAACCCCAGCACATCACCCTTCTCAGGCCGTTCATAAGGCAGGCTCTCCACCTCGTTGTACCGGATCAGATTCACGTTGCTCCGCAGCCGCTTTGCCACCCGCGCCAACTCCCGCGCATGCTCCTGCCGATCATTCACCCCACCCAGCAGGATGTACTCAAGCGTCACCTCCCGCCCCGTCTTCTCAAAGAAAAACCGACCCGCCTCAATCAGCTGATCCACCGTCACATACTCCGCCCACGGAATCAACTCCCGCCGCAACGCATCATTTGGCGCATGCAGGCTGATCGCCAGCGTGATCGGCAGATCCAAAGCCGCCAACCGACGAATCTGCGCCGGCAACCCCACCGTCGACACCGTGATCCGCCGTGCCCCGATCCCCAACCCCCACTCCGCACTAAGCGTCCGAATCGCCCCCGTCACCGCCGGCAGATTCGCGAGCGGCTCCCCCATCCCCATAAACACCACGTTGCTGATCCGACCCACCCCAGGCAGCACACCCAGCCGCCAAACCTGCTCCACGATCTGACCCGTTGTCAGATTCCCCTCCAGCCCCTCCATCCCCGACGCACAAAACCGACACCCCACCGGACACCCCGCCTGCGACGAAATACACGCCGTCTTCCGCATCCCCCCACCCTCATTCTCCGACGGAATCATCACGCACTCCGTCTGCAACCCCCCACCCCCACTTCCAGCCACCGGCAGCGACAACGAACCACCCACCTCAGCAACCTCTGCATCCATGCGGGGGGCACTGGGTGGGGCAGTAGGGGGGGACCACTCAACTAATAGCTTCTGCACCCCATCCGTCGCCCGCTGATGCCGTACCAGCATCCCCCGCTCAAACACCAGCTTCCGACCCAGCACTTCCCGATCCCCCTTCCCCAGATCCGTCATCGCCGGCAGATTAGACACACCCTTCCCATACACCCACCCCAGCACCTGCTTCGCCCGATACCCCGGCAGCCCCCACGCCACAAAACGCTCCGCAAGCGACTCAGGCGTCTCACCAAACACATGCACCAACTCAGACATCCAGCAGTTCCTCAAGCAACCCCGGAAACCGGCCCGGCCGGGCGGTACGCTAAGCCCCATGCAACGAGTCACCCAGACCATGCGCGACCGCTTCGACCGAATCCTCGATCATATCCTCGACGGCCTCCCCGAACACATCCTCGCCCGCCTCGACGAAATCCCCCTCATCGTCGAAGACGAACCCGACCCCGACCTCCTCGCCGAACTCGACATGGAACCCGACGACGAACTCTTTGGCCTCCACTCAGGCATCGGCCTCACCGAACGCTCCATCGAAGACGACATGGTCCTCCCCGACCAGATCCACCTCTTCCGCGGGCCCATCATCCGCCACGCCCTCGAACTCAAAGACGCCGACAACCCCAAAGACCGCCAGAAAGCCCGACTCGACACCCAGATCCGCATCACCCTCCTCCATGAAATAGGACACCACTACGGCCTCGACGAAGACGACCTCGACCGCCTCGGCTACGCCTGATCACCCACCAGCCCCCACACAAGCCCGGTCGCGACGCGACCGGGTATCACCACGCTTCCTTCAAGCAGAGTGTGCTTAACAATATGACCCACACCCGGTGAGCCGGGCCGTGTCGGCCCGGGCCAAAACCCCACCACCCCCAGCTATCATGCCCCACATGCTCAAACTCGCCACCATCCTCGACAACCCAGGCGAACCACCCGTCCAGACCCGCTACCGAGACCCCAACGAACTCGCACAACTCGGCTACAACGGCACCGTGCTCTACGAAACCACAGCCCTCTCAGGCGTCCCATCACCCGACGCCATCAAAGACCCCGAAATACGAAGCTGGCTCAACCAGACCTGGTCCAAACTCGACCAGCAGATCGAAGCCAACACCCACGCCGGACTCCAAACCTACCTCTTCTACGACCTCCTCACCCTCGCCGCCGACACCGTCGAAGGCAACGCCTCCAACCTCTGCTGCCGAGGACACGCCGACACCCTCTGCCCCGCCAGCAACGAAGCCTGGGACCGCATCACCCACGCACTCAACGCCCTCATCGAACGCTACCCAAACATCGCTGGCATCGTCCTACGCTTCGGCGACAACGACGCCCAGCGACTCCCCCACCTCCTCGGTAACGATCTCTACACCCCCCACTGCTCACGCTGCGCCGACGCCACCCCCGCCGACCGCATCGTCCACGCCGCCGAACGCTGCTACAACGTCATCACCAATAAACACAACAAGACCACCATCCTCCGCGCCTGGAACGTCCGACCCAACGGACTCCACGACACCGCCGAACTCGCCGCCGCCGTCGTCCCCCGACTCCCCCAGGCCAACGACAACAAGCTCATCCTCTCCTTCAAGTTCACCCAGACCGACTTCTGGCGCTACCAGGCATGGAACCCCGCCTCACTCGCCTGCGGGGCCGTCCCCATCCTCTACGAACTCCAGTGCCAAAGAGAGTTCGAAGCCAAAGGCGCCACCCCCAACGCCCAGACCGCCCTCTGGCGCGACGGCTACCCCGAAACCCAAAACCCCAACCAGCCCCAGGGACTCGCCCAGGTCGCTCAACGCATCCCCCTCGCCGGCCTCTGGGCCTGGGTCCGAGGCGGCGGTTGGGGCGGACCCTTCATCAAAGACGAAACCTGGATCGACGCCAACGCCTACGCCGTACCCAAACTCGCCGACCAACCCGACGCAGACCCCCACCAACTCGCCCTCGACTGGGCCACTCAGCGACTCGACCTCAAAGATAGCGACCCCCTCATCCCCATCCTCGCCGACATCCTCAACCGCTCCCCCGAGATGATCCGCCAGGCCTTTTACATCGGCCCCTTCGCCCGACTCAAACCCTCACCCTGGCACCCCAACGCCGACTGGATCGAAGACGATGCCATCGACGCCCAGGCCGCTTGGCGACTCATCCAGCGACTCCCCCTCACCGACCTCGACGCCGTCCTCGACGAAAAAACCGCCGCCGCCGACACCGCCTCAAAACTCCTCGCACAGCTCAAGGAAGCCCTACGCGACCGCGACCACCAAACCATCGAACCCCTCCTCGGCTCACTCGTCTACACCGAATCCCTCATCGAAACCATCCGCGACCTCTTCGCCGGACTCATCGCCTACCGACGCTACAACCACTCGAAATCCCCCAAGGACGCCGAAGCCACCCGCAAAGCCCTCTACCACGCCCAGAGCCACTGGAACCACCATACCCAACGCCTCAACGCCTACCGACAAATCCCCACACCCTTCCGCGAAACCGGCTTCTGGGACCTCACCCAGGAAATCCTCACCAACCTCCACCAGTAAGCCCGGTCGCCGAGTGCCACACCTTGTCCCAAAGGGCAAGGTGTGCCCGACCCCCAACAACCACCCCATCCTAAGCCCGGTCGCGACGCGACCGCGGTCTTCACACATCAGCCCGGTCGCGACGCGACCCCGGCCGTCCGGGTGCCACGACCCTTCAGGGTCGTGCCCGATCACCAACAACCTGCCTGCGTTCGAGCCGCGGTGTGTCACCGCGGCTATGCCCCATCTGTCCAAAACGCGACCACGCTGCTACTTCGCCTCAAACCAATCCCTCCCCATCCCAACCTCCACCTCCAACGGCACCCGCATCGCAATCGCTCCCTCCATCTCCTCACGCATCACCCCCGCCGCCCGATCCACCAAACCCTCATCCACCTCCACCACCAATTCATCATGAATCTGCAGCAGCATCCGCGCCCCAAACGCCTCCGCCGCCAACCGCCGATGCAGCCGCACCATCGCCAGCTTGATCAGATCCGCCGCCGACCCCTGCACCACACTGTTGATCGCAAGCCGCTCACCCAGCGCCCGCACATTCGGCTGCCTCGCCTCAATCTGCGGGATCGCCCGCCGCCGCCCCAGAATCGTCGACACATACCCCTGCGCCTTCGCCTGATCCACACACGCAGCCAGAAACCGATCGATCCCCGCAAACCGCTCCTTGTACGCATCAATCAGCGCCTGCGCCGACGTCCGATCCAGATCCCCGATCCGCCGCGCCAACCCGAACGCCGTGATCCCGTAAATGATCCCGAAGTTGATCGTTTTGGCATGACCTCTCTGCTCAGCCGTGACACCTTCCGGCGAAACGCCGAACACCTCCGCCGCCACCGCCCGGTGAATATCCTCACCCCCCTTGAACGCCTCGATCAGCGCCGGGTCCTCCGACAGATGCGCCAGCACCCGCAGCTCGATCTGCGAGTAGTCCGCCACCACCAGCACCTTCCCGGGCTCCGCCACGAACGCCCGCCGAACCTCACGACCCACCGCCGTCCGAATCGGGATGTTCTGCAGATTCGGATCACTCGACGACAACCGACCCGTCGCCGCCCCCGTTTGATTGAACGTCGCATGCACCCGCCCCGTCTCCGCATCGATCGCTTCCTTTAGCGAAACCAGATACGTCCCCACAAGCTTCGTCAGCATCCGATACTCACTCAGCAGCGCCGGCACCTCCGCCGCCGGACCCGTCAGATCCTCCCGCTCCGCCAACCGCTCCAACACCTCCGCATCCGTCGACGGCCCCGTCTTCGTCCGCTTCACCACCGGCAGCTTCAACTGTGTGAACAACACCTCCCCCAACTGCTTAGGCGAGTCCAGATTAAACGGCACCGTCGCCCCCGCCTGCTCCGCCTTCTCCAAAGTCAGATCCCGCAGCTCGACAATCCGCTTCTCCAACATCTCCCGCTGACGATCCAGCTCCCCCGCATCCACCCGAATCCCCGCCTCCTCCATGTCCGCCAGCACCTCGACCAAAGGCGTCTCCACATCCGCCATCAGCCCAGCCATCGACCGCTCATCCACCTCACCTTTCAGCTTCTCGTAAAGCCGCAAGGTGATATCCGCATCCTCCGCCGAATAGACGGCCACCCGATCCAAAGGCACCTGATCCATCGTCTTCTGCGCCGCATCCGACTTCCGCCGCGGCTTCGGCCCAATCAACTCCTCAATCGGAATCATCCGATGTCCCAGCATCGATAGCGCCAGATCATCCAGCTTCAACCCCGGCGCCCCCGTCAACGCCGCCGCAATCATCGTGTCGAAGCAAACCCCTCCCACCTCAAAACCCGCCCGCCGCAGCACATGCAGATCAAACTTGAAGTGATGCCCCACCTTTCGAATCGAAGCATCCGCCATCACCCCCCGCAAACCCTCCAGCACCTCTTCCTTCGAAAGAACCGGATCGCCCTCAGGCGGCGGAGGGGCCATCGTCGGAACATACACACCGCTCCCCGCCTCCCAACTCAGACACACCCCGCACATCTCCGCCTTCCACCCCAGCCCCGTTGTCTCCGTATCCACCGCCAGCACCCGATCCGTCCCCGCCAGCTTCTCAATCTCCTTCACCACCTCCGCCAGCCGCTCTGCCGTCGTCACCGCCTCATACTGATCCGACGACGCCGTCGAATAAGCATCCACCTCCACCGTCTCCGCCAATTCCCCACCAAACAGCGCCCCCTGATTCGGATCCGCCGCCGCCTTCCGCTTCGACGCCCCACCCGCCTTCGCCGCCGGTTCCTCTTCCACCGTCCCACCCTCACCCCGCTCGCGCATCAGCCGCTTCAGATCCTCCGCATGCCGATTGAACCCCAGCTCCCGAAACCGCGTCGCCAACGTCTCCTCATCAATCGACCCCAGCTTCATCCGCTCCAGTCCGAAATCCAGATCCACATCATCCTTCAACGTCACCAACCGACGAGCCACGTCAAAAAACGGAATCGCCGCCTCGATCTTCTCCCGCCGCTTCCCCTTCACCTCGTCTAACCGCTCCACCAGCGCCGCCACGCTCCCAAACTCCTCCAGCAGCTTCGCCGCCGTCTTGTTCCCGATCCCCGCCACCCCCGGCACGTTGTCCACCGTATCCCCCGTCAACACCTGCAGATCAATCGCCTGCTCAGGCGTGATCCCCTTCTTCTCCTTCAGATAGTCCAGATCAATCGTTGTGTCCGTATGAATGTCATACATCGACACCCGATCGCTCAGCAGTTGCTCCAGATCCTTATCCTTCGACACCAGCATCACCCGCGCACCCGCATACGCCGGATCCGCCACAATCCGCCGCGCAAGCGTCGCCATGATGTCGTCCGCCTCCGCCCCCACCTGACCCAGCACCGGAATCCCAAACAGCTCCGTCAATTCCAGTATGCGCGGGATCTGCGCCGGCAATTCCTCAGGCGGCTCGCTCCGCGTCCCCTTGTAATCCGGATAAAGCTCATGCCGAAACGTATCCCCCTTGCTGTCTACCGCCATCACCACATGCGTCGGCGAACACTGCAGAAACAGCTTCAACAACATCCCCACAAAACCAAACGTCGCGTTCGTCGGCTCACCCGTCACAGGCGACGTCATCGCCCCCCGTATCGCGAAAAACGACCGAAAAATCTGCGCATGACCATCAATCAGATACACCGTCTCAACCGACTCACGTGCTTCACTCATCGCCCGAGTATAGATCCAACCCAGCCGTAGGAATGATCACAACAAGCCCCAACCCCTACCAATCCAACGTCCCCAACCAAATCCCCTTAAGCACCCCCATCTCCCGCTCTACCAACCCCTCCACCACGAACCGCTCCGACGCCCTCAGCCGCCCAACCACACAAGCCTCCACCCCCGCCGCCACAAACAACGCCAGCACCTCCTCCACCCGCGCCTCCTCCACCTCCAGCACATACCGCGACGCCCCCTCCCCAAACAACGCCGCCGCCCAGGGCAACTCACCCAGTCCCGAGAGATCCAGCTCAACCCCCAACCCACCCCCCATCGCCATCTCAAACGCAGCCACCGCCAACCCGCCATCCGACACATCATGCGCCGACCGCACCAACCCCCGGCCAATCACCTCCGCCACCGCCTTCGCCGCCAACGGACCCGCATCCAGATCCACCTTCGGCACCGCGCCCTTCAAGCCCGCCAGCTCCGCCAGATGACTCCCACCCAGCTCCGCCGACAATGGACCCGCCTGAATCAGCACGTTCCCCGCCGCCTTCCCATCACTGGTTAGACACCGGCTCGCATCATCCACCATCCCCATCGCCGTGATCAGCATCGTCGACGGAATCGTGATCACCCGCCCGTCATCCGTCGTCAGCTGGTTGTGAAGCGAGTCCTTCCCCGACACAAAAGGCGTCCGGTACGCCATCGCCCCGTGATAGCACGCCGCCGCCGCCCGCGCCAACGAAGCCATCGACGCCGGATCATCACACGACGGCCAGCAGAAATTATCCAGAATCGCCACCCGACTCGGATCCGCCCCCACACAAACCACATTCCGCACCGCCTCATCAATCGCCGCCAGCACCGCGTAATACGCATCCCCATCCGTCGACGTTCCCCGCTCCAAAGACTTCTCCGACAGCTCAGGCGACAACCCGCACCCCAGCGCTACCGCCTTCCGACTCCCCGCCTTCGGCCGCACCACCGAAGCATCCGACGGCCCCTCGCCCGCCACACCCACCAACGGCTTCACCACCGTCCCCGCCTGAACCTCATGGTCATACTGCCGCACAATCCAGTGCTTCGACGCAATCGTCGGATGACCCAGCAACCCCTCCAACAACGCCCCGGCTTGTTCGCGATCCACCTCAACCGCTTCGGCCTCCGCCACACGCTCCTCCGCATGCGCCACCCGATGCGTTCTAGGCAACCCATCGTGCATGAACCGCATGTCCAGCCGCCCGACCTCATGACCCTCATACCGCAGCACCAGCTCAGGACGCTCCGCCTCCCCCTCACCAAACACCCCCAGATCACACCAGTCCGCACCCTCCGCCTCGCATAACGCCCCAAACGCTTCCACATCCGCCGCCGGCACCGACAGCACCATCCGCTCCTGCGCCTCGCTGATCCACACCTCCGTGTAACTCAAACCCTCGTACTTAAGCGGGGCCCTCTCCAACTCAACCCTCGCCCCGACCTTCTCCGCCATCTCTCCGATCGCCGAGGAAAATCCGCCCGCCCCACAATCCGTGATCGCGCTGTACAGACAACGCCTCTCACCCGTCGCCGGATCCACCCAGTCCCGCGCTGCCACGATCGCATCCATCAGCTTCTTCTGCGTGATCGGGTTCCCGATCTGCACCGCATGCGAAAACTCCTCCGCATGGCCCTCCGTCAACTCCGCCGACGAAAACGTCGCCCCATGAATCCCATCCCGACCCGTTGCCCCACCCACCGCGATGATCCGATCGCCAACCCTAGGCGTACCCTCCACCCGATCCAACGGGATCAACCCCACACATCCCGCAAACACCAACGGATTCCCGACGTAATCCCTGTCAAACGCCACCGCGCCATTCACCGTCGGGATCCCCATCCGATTCCCATAATCCCGCACCCCCTCCACCACCCGACGCAGCACCCGCTCCGGCGCAATCACCCCGGACGGCACTTCATAGCTGTAGGTACCTGAGTCGCTGGGCGGGGGGGCGACACAAAACACATTGGTGTTCGCGATCGGCCGCGCCGCCAGACCCGTCCCGATGATGTCCCGGATACACCCGCCGATCCCCGTCGCCGCACCCCCGTAAGGCTCCAGCGCCGAAGGATGGTTATGCGTTTCTACCTTGATGCACACCCCATCCGTCTCGTCAAACTTCACGATGCCCGAGTTGTCGTGGAACACACTCACGCACCAGTCCCCGATCCCCTCATCCTCCATCAACTCAAACGTCGCCGCCGCCACCGAGTACTTCAGCAGATTCGGCACCACCACCGCGTCCCCCTCCACCTCAGCCCCAGGCAGCGCAGCCAGCCATTCCCTGCCAAACCCCGTGTAACGCACCGCGCTCTTAAGCGTCTTGTGCACACAATGCTCACTCCACGTCTGTGCCAGCGTCTCCAATTCGATGTCCGTCGGCTCCCGATCCAGCCCCGCAAAGTGAGCCTGAATCGTCCGCATCTCCTCCAGACTCAAAAACAGATGCCGCTCCCGCGACAACACCTTCAGCGCCTCATCATCCAACCCCGACAACCCCACCCGACCCAGCTCTAAGGCATAAGCCTTCCCCAAAGCCAAGGTGGGGGGGTGCTCCTCCGCCAGAACCACCCGCTCGATCACCGGGTTCGCCACCGACCGCTCCGCCGCCGCCACCAGCGACGCCTCATCAGGCGATCCACCCGCCCCAAACGCCAGATCAATCCGACGCCCAGTCCGCACCCGCACCGCCTCCAACCCCACCCCCAGCCGCTCCGCAATCGCCCCCCGAGCCGTCTCCGCCGCCGGGTCCATCACCCCAGGCAGATCATGCACCTCCACCCGCACTCCATCCCCGAACCCAAACCCATCCGCACCCCCAGCCGATCCCCCGGCACCATCCCCAGAACCCGCAGAACCAATGCCTCCGCCACCTTCGCAAAGCACCGCCACCTGATCCACAGGATCCGCCAGCAGTGCCTCCGCCACCCCCTTCACCCCCGCCTCATCCAGATCAGCCTCCACCAGATACACCCGCGCCTCCCGCACCCCCGACACCGCCCGCCCAACCCCCGCCAACCCCTCCACCAACGCATGCAGATCCCCAGTCACCCCCGCCGGATCCCCACTCGCCAACCGGTCCCAAACCTCAATCCGGTACACCGCCATCACTAGCTCCTACCACGACAACCTCGCCGCAGAAGCACACCATACCACCCCCCACAAACACCCATCTCCCTCCCTTGGGCACCCACCCCCCCATGAGCCCGGTCGCGACGCGACCGGGAGCCACGCCTGGTCCCTAAGACCAAGGTCGGTCCGACCACAAGTAATCATGGGTGGCTGTGGTCAGCTCTGCTGGCCACAGAACCAGGAACCACCCCACCCCTTTCACGCACCTAAGGCACGAGCAATGGGACAATCACCACCAAGCCCTGATTACGCCCTCAGCCTCTCCGCCGCCGAAGCCCCAACACCCCCAACCCCAACAACACCCCCACCCCAGGTTCCGGCACAGCATCCGTCGCCCCAAAATTCCCCGCCAAAAGCGACAAATCAATCAGATCCACCAACCCATCCCCATTCAGATCACCCTCGCCACGCAACTTCCCCTCACCCCCGAAGTGCGTCGCCAGGATCGACAGGTCAATCAGATCCACCGTCCCCGACAGGTCCACGTCACCCATCATCGGCAGCACCCGGAACCGCAGGTACTCCAGCGCATCCACGTTCCCATCCCCATTCCCCCCCGGCACCTGACTCACCAGCGACCCACCGTCCGCCGTCTCAAACGCCACCGCCGCCAGATACACAAACTCCGGGATCTCGCCGAACGAAGCCAGCAGATCCACCACCCCCTCGAGCACACCCGATCCATTACCCGATGCGATCAACAGCGCCCCATCCAGATCGAACCAGCCCGAATACCCGTTGTCGTTCTCATCCGCCAGGAACCCGTCCCACGACGCAACCTGGCCAGACTTGCCCCACATCGCATCCTGCAAACCACCAGGCGACAGCGAGATCAGCAAAAACACATCCTCACCCTCACCCGCATCATCCGTCGCCAGATACAACTGCCCATCAACCACCCGGGCATACAACGCCCGCCCGCCCTCACTCGCGATGCTCTCCACGCCCGCATCCAGCAGACCATCCATCTCAAACGACGGCCCACCCCCGCCGCTGCCACCGGTCACATCGAAGTGCCAGTCCGCACCCCCGTTGTTATCCCAAACTCCAGCCCCGTTGTTGAACACCACATCCAACTGACTCACCGCCGGATTCACCAGCAGATCAACCGACCAGACCTCCTCCACCGGGTCCCAATCCATCAGCACGTCAGGCGACGTCAACGCCCACCCATCAAACCCATAATGCACAAACACATCCGAAGCACCCCCCAACGGCCCGCCACTCGGGTCGTAAAAAAGCGACACCAGATCGCCCGCCGCAGGCGTCTCCGGATCCACCCACACCCGATCCACACCCGCCGTGGCACCCGCACCCACATACACATGCTGGATATCCGTCCGCGTCAGATTGCCCAGCCCATCCTCCGCTTCCACGTAGTAATCCAACAACACATCCTCGAAGCCTTCGAGCATCGCCGCGTAACGATCCGCCCGATACGTCGCCGGAAGTATCCCAGCCGGTGGCGTCGGCATCGCCTCGCCCAGCATCGGGAACGTCAACCACTCACCCACCTCATCGCCGCCCGCAAACGTCTCGTTCTGGATCGAATCCAGCGGATTAAAACCATCCCCATCCACACGCACCTTCAGATCCACCCGGGTCAGCCCACTCACGTCATAAGCCAGCGTCCAGATCTCAAAGTCACTCGGCTCCGCACCCGGACCCCACTCCATCCCACCCGGGTTATACGACTCACGCTGCGGGACAAACACCGTCGGCGGGGTCGTCTCCTCACCCACACCACCCGCTAGCACCTGATCCGCATACCAGGCAGCCTCGTTACTCCCAAGCGTCACGTTGCTGTCCCAAACCTCGGTCCCATCCCAGTACCAATGGTCCGAAGCCTGCGCCTGCAAAAGCGTGTGCCAGGCCCGCTCCGTCGCACTCCCCGTCCCGTTGATGATGTGATCCAGGCTCGCCGCCGGCACCTTGTCATCCGCCGTGTACACACGGTTCTTCGCCGCCGTCAGCACCGCCCACGAGTTCCGATCCGGGCTCCACCCGTCCGGCCCCGGATCACCCAGCCACTTCTTGAACTCCGGATCACCATTGTCCGCACCCGCCCACGAGCCATTCGCGATATGCACCACGTCATCCGCAGGCACCGGATACTTATCCAGATAATCCTGAATCGTGCTGACGTTGTAATTCGGATTAGACGACACCCAGTTCACCATGTTCTGGAAGTTGCCGTTGTAGTAAGCCTCCGACCCACCTCCGAAGTTGTCCCCGTCGTGATGCAGCACCGCGAACATCGGCCGATCCGGATCGGTGTTGTAAGGCCGCAGCTGATCAAACACATGCTCGTACTGCAGCGCCCCGAAACCACCCCGCCCATCCTCATTCCCCTCATACCGCGCCGCCGGCACCGCCACGATCTGGCTGATCGCACCCGTCGCCGGATCCACGTGCTGCACGTGATGAGGCGTATACGCAAACGGAGCCCCCACCCGACTCGGCGCCCACAACCCGTTGAGTTGCACCCACGCACCCCCATCCGCCGTGATGTCCGGATTCACCTGATCCGCCCGGTTCGGCGCATACAGGTTCGACGCATTCGTATGCGGATACCCGATCGTCGCCCGCTCGATATGGATGCTGTCAACGATCGCCCACTCGATCCCCTCCGCCTTCAACGCCGGAATGATCCGCGTCGAGAACGCCGTCTCAGGCGGGAAAATCCCCTTCGAAAACGGCACACTCGATCCCCACGTCTGCTGATGAATGTGCTTCTGCAACCGCACCTGCATCCGGATATCCCGCTCATCCAGAAGCGGCATCAACGGGTGATTGAACCCGAAGTTCACCAGGTCCAGACGCGCATTCCCCTCCGCCGTCTGCCAACCCGCCGCCTGCCGATACGCACCCTCCCAGTTGTTCCACTGCCCATACCCCGCACCCTCCAGCTCGTTCAGGTTCCGGATCAGCGACCCCGAAAACGACACCGACGCCCCCAGATTCGGCTGCCCCAGACCCGCCTGGATCGCGTTCCTCGGCCACGCCGTATAAGGCCCCAACCGCGTGTTGTGCACCTCCGCGATGCTGAACGAAAAATCCCCCGACCCCTCCGTCTCCAGCAAGCTCTGCCCCGGCCGGTACGTCGGCTGATGCATGTGCCACAGAAACCCGATCTGAAACGGCTCCGCCGCCAAACCAGCCGAACCCATCAAACCCACCAAAGCCGCCGTAGCACCCAAATTGAACCGGTTAACCATGCTGATACTCATCTAAAACAACGAAGATCCCAGAAACCTACCCGACCACCCGGAAAAGGCCAACCGCCACCAACAAAAAAAAGCAGGCAGCCCCTCCCCAGGACCGCCTGCCCACAACCAAAGTAAGCGAAAGCAAACGACTTACGCAACCCGACGCCGAAGCACCCCCGCCGCCCCCAACCCCAGCAAAACCGCTCCCGACGGCTCAGGCAGCATCCCCAGATCCGTCCCGAAATTCGTCGCCAAAAGCGACAAATCAATCAGATCCACCACATCATCCCCGTTGAAGTTCGCATCCGTCCACGTCCCACCCTCCTCAAAGTTCGACGCGAGGATCGACAGGTCCACCAGGTCCACATCCCCATCCAGGTCCGCATCCCCGGGCAGGGCCACGATCGCCCACACCGCGTCCTCCGGATACACCACCGCCAACGCAAAGTCCGAAGCCACCACCTGACCGACCACTTCATCAAATTCGCCCACCCGACTCAGCCCATCGATCAACGGGATCACCGTCCCGTACGTCAGAAACCCAGCCCCAGGCACCTGCAACTCAAGCACCCCCGCCACCTCCACCTCACCCTGAACAAACAAACGATCAAACGCATTCTCACCCGATCCAAAAACCTGCATCTTCAGAACAGCATCCGCCTCCTGCACAAAGCCCGCAGTCGACACCTGCCCCACCCCGCTACCAACCCGCATCACGCCCTCGTTCTCCAGCGACGAATCCCCAAAATCCATCCCAGGCTCGATCACCATCTCGCCATCCACACCGTTGACCAGCGTCCCCCCGCCGATGAAATTAGCACCCGCCATAACCTCCGTCTTACCCTGCATCCGCAGCCGCGTGAACGCAGAACGCCACGAGGTCAGGCTCCCTCCCAGAAAGTTGAAATCCGCCGTGATCTGCGAGTTGAATGACGGAAACAGATCACCCGTCAGATCCACCTCCGAGCCCGCCAGCCGCGTCACAAAGCCCAACTGATTCCCAATCAGCGCAAGCTCACCATCCATCCGCCACGAGTCCGACGGATCCGACAGATTGATCGTCGCCCGCGACGACAAGCCCCCACCAATCTCGATCCGACCATCAAACTTCTGGTCAAGCACATCAATCCGATCCGCGTTGACCACGAATTCGCTCGTGACAACCCACTCGGTGATGCTGAAGCCGTCCATATCAATGACCCCCGCGTCGATCGTCGTCGGCAGCAACACCGCTGCGTCATCCAGTTGCAGAACCGCACCTCCAGAAAAAGTGGCGTCCCCCTGCCAACTCGTGACATCATGAAAGGCCACACGATTCTCAAACTCGCTCGAGAACGCCTCCATGTTGAACTGCCCACCGGAGATGGTCGTCGGCCCATCAAACGTCAGACGAGCCCCCTCCGCCAGGCTGTATGTTCCGCCCCGAATGTCTGCTTCGCCATCAAACTCCAGATCATCATCAATCCCCACGTTCAGGAACACCCCGGGCTCGATCACCGCATCAGCCGTGACCACCGCTCGGCCATCATTGCCCGTCACCTCAAGCGTCCCACCCTCCAGGGTCCACAGACCCCCGGCAATCTCCGCCGGATCAGCACTCGAGCCCCCACCTGTCACCCGCACCAGCGAACCGCTGCCCGTCGTCCACCCATTCGTCAGATTCATGTCCAGTAACGACCCACGCGTCAACCGGATCTCACCGTTGAACCAGTCCCAAAGCCCGGTACCGTTCACAGTCACCTTCCCCGCCTCGCCGCTCCCGTTCGAGACATTCGCGAAAATCTCCCCCTGACCCGAAACACCATCCAAGTCGATCAGACCCGTACCCAACTGCGTAATCGTCAGGCCCTCGGGCCGCGCCGTGATCGCACCATCATTGATGAGGCTCCTGCTCCCGTTACCACGCAACCTGATCAGACCCTTCCCGCCAACCCCAGACGTTGATTTCACATCCAGAAGCACATCCACCTCCAGCAGCCCCAACTCATCCCCAATCGGGTTCCCGATGCTCACCGAGGCCTCGTCCTCAATCACCAGCACATCCGTATCCAGACCCGGCAAACCCCCAGCCACCGGCCGCACCTGAATCCGCGACGGCCACACCGTGTTGTTGATCGGCCCGTTCTCGCCCGACACCGTCGTCGTCCCCGACACCAACAGCCGATGCCCATCCGTATTAAGCGCGATCCCATCCGTGATCGTCAGGCTCGCCACCGTGTCATCCACATCTAGCGTCACAAACTGATTCTCAACCCCCGCCAGATTGCCAATAAACACGTCATCCCCACTCAGCGGCAAACCAAAAGGCGTCCAGTTCCCCGCCTCGCCCCAAACGTCACTTACCGAGCCATCGAAGCTCTTGACCGCACCACCCGCCGACGCCCCCATCGCACCCGCCAGATAAGCACTCACCAACACACCACAACGCAGACCCGAAGACTTCATCACAATCCCTCTCTCACAATCAACCAGTTCAGAACAGTCGAGCTTCTCTCACGGCGGCACACGCTCAAGCCCCGATGCGTGGCACCCTGTCTACGCCAACCCGACCCGGCCCTTGTGCCATCCTGCCCATCTGATCTAAAAAGCAAGCTGGGATAAACCCCTAGACCCTTCCGCGTGCGCACCGATCGCGACCCACCGCCCCAACACCACCCCACCCACCCACGCCCAAACCGTGCGCCACGCATAGGCCAACCCATGCGCGACCCCTCCCACCCCGCGCCGCAAACGTGCGCGCCAAAACCCCTCAAAACCGCCTCAAAACGAACCCGAAACGACAAAAACCGCCCCAAAACCGACCGCTTTCCCCCCGATTAAACCCCCGCCAACAACCCACCATCCACATAAATCAACTGCCCGTTCACAAAGTCCGACGCCGACGACGCCAGAAACACCGCCGTCCCCACCAACTCCTCCGGCCGCCCCCAACGCCCAGCAGGCGTCCGCCCGCAAATCCAGCGATTGAACTCTGGATCAGCCACCAGCCCCTTCGTCAGCTCCGTCTCAAAATACCCAGGCCCGATCCCATTGATCTGTACGTTGTGCTTCGCCCACTCCACCGCCATCGCACGCGTCAACATCTTCAGCCCACCCTTCGCCGCCGCGTAGTTCCCCGTCGTCGGCCGACTCACCTCGCTCATCAACGAGCACGTATGGATGATCTTCCCGCCGCCGCGATCGATCATCCCCGGCGCTACAAACCGCGACACCAGAAACGCACTCGTCAGGTTCACCTCGATCACCCGCCGCCACTGCTCCGCCGTCATCTCCGCCAACGGCGCCCGATCATGAATCCCGACGTTATTCACCAGCACATCAATCGGAAACCGTCCGGCCAGCTCAGCCAGCGCCGGCTCTAAGGCCTTCTCATCCGTCACATCCACCACCAACGCCTCCGCCACCAACCCCGCATCCCGAAGCGACTTCACCGTCTCCGCCACCGCTGACTCACCCCGCCCGTTGATCACCACCCGCGCCCCGCTCTCCGCCAGCCCCCGAGCCATCGCCAGCCCCAACCCACGCGTTGACCCCGTCACCAACGCCGTCTTCCCCGACAGATCAAACAGACCCGATCCCTTCTTGCGATCCGCCTCAGTCATCGAAACTCACCACACCCTTCAGCAGCCCCGCCCCGGGCCGCAACCAGTCCTCGAACACATCCACAAACCCCGCCACCGACGCCCGATGAGTCACCCACGCCTCCACATCGATCCGCCCCGCCTCCAGATGCTCGATGATCTCCCGGAAGTCCGCCGCCACGGAGTTCCGGCTCGCCAGAAGCGTCATCTCCTTCCGATGAAACTCCGGATCGTCAAACCCGATCTCCCCCAGCAACAGCCCCACAAACGTCAGCGTCCCGCCCTGACCCGTCAACCCGAACGACCCCTGCATCGACCCCCGATGCCCCGTCGCATCCAGCACCTTGAAAGGCAGCTCACCGAATTTTGCTTGCCACTGTTCTGCCGCAGGCGCCGAAGGATCGATTACCAGCGTCCGGATACCCAACAACCGCTCCGCCGCCTGCGCCCGCTCCGCCGAGACATCCAGACCCACCACATCGGCTCCCGCCAGCTTCGCGAAAAGCGCCGCCGTCAGACCGATCGGCCCCAGCCCCACCACCGCGACACTCTCCCCCTCACCCACCGCCGCCCGCGACACCGCATGCTTGCCGATGCCAAGCGTCTCCACCAACGCCAACGCATCCAGCCCAAGCGACCTCGACACATGCAGCTTGCTCGCCGGCAGCACGATCCGATCCCGCATCCCCCCGTCCGTGTGCACCCCCAGACACTTCAGCTCGACACAACAATTCGTCCGACCAAGCCGACAGACCCGACAAACCCCGCAGTTCAGATAAGGCTCCACCGCACACCGATCGCCGACAGAAACGCCGGTCACGCCCTCACCCACCGCCTCGATCTCCACCCCCAACTCGTGCCCCAGAATACGCGGGTACTCGAAAAACGGCTGCTCCCCCTTGAACGCATGGATATCCGTCCCGCAGACCCCGACCCGCCGAACCCGCACCACCGCCTCACCTGCCCCAGGCGACGCCGGCTCCGCCGTCTCCGCCATCCGCCACGACCCCGGCCGCTCTAACACCAATGTCCGCATGAATCTGACTCCTGACACCATTAAACAACGAGCCACACCTACGGGAACACCCTCTGATCGCCAGATCCCTGCGCCTTCCACGCCATCGCTTTTTAAGAATGATCCGTGACCCCAGGCCAAACGCAGGGTATCGTGAAGACAGTCACCATCCACGGGAGACACGGGATGCCCTCAACGCGCCGCCACGGTTTCACCCTCATCGAACTGCTTGTCACGATCTCGGTTATCGCCCTGCTGATCGGCATCCTCCTGCCATCCCTCTCCACCGCGCGTGCCAGCGCCAAGCAGACGCAGTGCATGTCCAACCTCCGCCAGATCGGCATCGCCCTCGCCAGCTACGAGGTTGATCACTTCAGCTACCCAACCGTCTGGTCCTACAGCGAGCCTAAGGGCTGGAAGTCCCGCATCGACGAATACCTCAGTGCTCAGGCCCTCGAACTCGACGAGACCGTGATGCAGTGCCCGGAGGTCGATCAGGACGAGCTCTACGCCGCGCCCTCCGACGTCAGCCGCGGCTTTGTCGCCGCCAGCTACGGACTCAACGGCGCGATCCAGTTCCCCCAATGGTCCTTCCGCTCGGCCGTGGTCCCGAACCCATCAAAGATCATCCTCGCCGGCGAACAGCCCGTCGAGATCCTCGAAGCCATGATCACCGCCGACGGCTATGGCGTGATCCAGACGCCCGGCGTCACCGGCTGGTTCGGTGCTTCCAACCACCGGGCCGACCGCGCTTTCCGCCATCTCCCCGACGACGCCTGCCTCTTTACCTTCGTCGACGGCCACGTCGACTGGCTCAACCGCACCCAGCAGAAACGCGAGAGCGGCCACTGGTTCTGGTGGGGCGAGGACGAGAACCCCTTCTTCGCCGGCGAAATGCTCGACGACCTGTTCCCCGACCTGCCCGGCGGCGGCGAAGCCGGTGGCGGTGGCGGCGGCGGCAGTGGCAACAATCCCTTCACCGGCGGCAACAAGGGCCCCACCAGCTCTCCGGCCACCCCAGGCTGCGGCTGCTGATCTGCTCTAGCGACGCCCTCAATCCGACAACTCGCTTACGTGCCAGATCTTCACGAGGAGCCGGCTGGCAGATCATCCGCGTAGAAGCGCCTCGGGGCCTCGACGTAAACCTGTCTGAGCAGCTCATCGTCAAAGCCCGCCCCGCTTAGCAGGGCGGTGCTGTGTTCGGGCACCGAAGGGTCCACCATGTGCAGATCGGGATCGACGATCGGGCTCGGCCCGTCGTAGTCGGTCTCCATCAGCGTCCGCAGCGCCCAGAACCGGCTGGCGTAGAGGTCGTAGTCGATGTTCTCGTCGTTCGTCACGATGTCGGTGCCAAACAGAACACGCCCGGGATTCCGTCGGCAGAAGTCGGCGAATTCGCCGGGATGCTTGCTCAGCTCGCGCACCATCCACTTGGTCGCAGAGGTGTCCACGACGTAATTCGGATAGTCATCGAGCAGGCCCTGCAGCAACTCCAGGTCCTCTGGCGTTCCGCCCATGTGAGCCCCGAGCCAGGGCACGTCGCCATACTGATCGAGCACTCTACGAAACCGGTCGAAGTGCTCCCGTTTCGTGCCGTACTTCGAGCTATCCCTGTACATCGTCGCGAACCAGGTATCCGGGTCGCCGACGTGGCTCATCATCTTCATGCCCAGCGACGTCGCGAGCTCGATCGCCTCATACCGGATCGGGTCGTCGATCCAGAAGTGCTCGGCCAGATCCAGCCCCCGCGGCGCGGCCCAGAGCTTGCAGCACGTCGCCCCACGCTCGGCGAACTGCTCGATCCGCTTCAACCATTCGGACGTGAACGTCTCCGGCTCATCACGCTTCTCATAGTCTGGCACGGCGATGAATCCAATCCGATCCCCAAACCGCTCGATCAGCCCATCGACCTCGTGCATCCGATTCGTCATGGACCAGGCCTTGACGACGCCATAGTCCTCCGCGGCCTCAAAGAAAACCTCCGCGGACTTCACCGTCCCGATATGCGTATGCACGTCGTAGATTAGGCCGTTGTATCGGAACTTTTCGGCTTCGGCTTTGTAGTCGAGGCCAAGGGTGTTGGCGGGATTGGGGGTGGTTTGCTGGGTCATGGTGTGGTCATGGTAGGCTTGGACTTGTGAATGTGAGGTGCGGATGTGCGCTAGGATTGGGTTGGTGGCGTGTGATGTGGATGGGACGCTGATTGACCGGGAAGGGCGGGTGCCGGAGGCCAATTTGTGTGCGATCCGGGCGGCGGTGGCGAAGGGGGTGCGGGTGGTGATTGCTTCGGCGCGTCCGCCTCGGATGGCGAAGCCGATTTATGAGGCGCTGGGGCTGGATACGTATCAGGTGAATTACAACGGGGCGGTGATTCAGCGGCCGGGGGATGAGGGTTACGCGGTGCATCGTCCGATGGAGCCGGGGCTGGTGCGGCGGCTGATCGGGGTGGCGCGGCATGTGGATCCCGAGTTGGCGGTGAGTCTGGAGATCAAGGATCGGTGGTTGACGGATGGCGTGGTGGATGGGTTGGAGACAGCGACGTCCTTGAATCTGAAGCCGGATTATGTGGGCCCGCTGGACGCGGTGTTGACGGAGCCGGTGACGAAGGTGTTGTTGCTGACGCCTGCGGAGCGGATGGGGCGGCTGCGGCAGGGGATCGAGGCGGTGTTTCGGAAGCGGGTGCGGTTGCAGGTGAGTGATGCGCATCTGATTCAGGTGGTGCATCCGCAGGCGGATAAGGCGCATGGGCTGAAGTGGATGGCGGCTGAGTATGGCGTGTCGGTGGATGAGATTCTGGCGATCGGGGATGCGCCGAACGATGCGGGGATGCTGCGGCTGGCGGGTGTGGGGGTGGCGGTGAAGGGGGCGTGGGCTGAGGCGGTGGCGGCGGCGGATCATGTGGCGGAGGTGGATGCGGCGGGTGGGGCGGTGGCGTGGGCGTTGGAGCGGTTTGTGTTGTGAGGGGGAGGTCATGATTTATCTGTCTTTGGAGGACAAAGTCGTGGCACTCGGTGGTTTTGTTGCGTGAAGCACGGCTTTTCCGCCTGCGACGGAAGAAAACCTTGGCACCCGAGGAGGGGTTGTGGTTCTTTTGGGTTGAGCCCTAGGGGTGGTCCCGGTCGCGTCGCGACCGGGTTAGTAGGAGGAGATTTCTGGTTCTGTGGGTCCGCCTTCGGCGGAACCACAGCCACCCATGTGAGATGGTGGTCGGCACACCTTGCTCCGACTGGCGTCGGGACAAGGTGTGGCACCCGTCACCCGTGTGTGTTGGTGGCCAGATTGAACAAAAGCTCCCCGGCGCGCGGGGCGCGTCGGGGAGTGGAGGGGGATGGGAGTTTGTCTGGCTCGGCTGTCGCCGAGGGTTATGGGTTACCTGATTTCGATCTGCCGTGGCAGGGTCTGCTCGTGCTTGGGGAGGGTGAGGGTGAGCAGGCCATTTTCGAGTCTGGCCTCGATGCGGTCGGCGTCGAGTTCGGAGGGCATCCGGAATCGTCGGAGGACGCGTTGGGCGCGGCGCTCGTGGAGGTGGATGCTCGGGGTGGTGACCTCGGGCTGCGTTTCGGTGGCGGGTTCGTCGGCGGGCGTGGTCGCCTGGTTTTCGACCGCTTTGGTTTCGGTCCGGGTGGTTGTGCGGTCGGCTTCGATGGTGAGGACGCCTTCTTCGAGGGTGACCTTGACCTGGTCGCGGGTGTAGCCGGGGAGTTCGGCTTCGACAACGTAGGCGGTGTCGTTCTCGGTGACGTCGACGGGGTACCAGCCGTTGGCCGGGTTCTGGCTGCGGGCGGTTCGCTGGAAGGCGCGGTCGAGGTCGTCGAACAGGTCGAACGGGTTGGATCGGGTCAGTAGCATGGTGAGCCTCCTTTGGCTTTTGTGGCCCTGCTTGTCTTTCTTTGCGTCGCGGGGCCGGTGCTTGTCGTTCACGTTGCCTCACTAGATGCACGGGGCGTGCCAAAGCCGCTTTTACCCACAAGTTTAATCTTTACAAGGGTTTACAGATACTCAGCGTGCCGCCAGATTCTGCCATAATGGCAGTTTGCTGGGTTGGGGTGTGTTGTGGCTGGCTTGTTGTCACAATGCGGGCATGACACTTCGAGCTGCCATTGTGGGGCCCACGGGTTACGCCGGGGCGGAGCTGATTCGGTTGCTGCTGGGGCATCCCGGTGTGGCTTTGACGTATCTGGCGTCGCACCGTGAGGAGCTGCCGGACCTGCGGGTGGAGCTGCCGCGTTTTGCGGGGGTGCTGCCTGAGGAGGTGGCGGTGGCGCGGCCGATTGATTACGGGGCGATGGCGGAGGCGGCGGATGTGGTGTTTCTGGGGTTGCCGCATACGGCGTCGATGGCGCACGTGCCGGGGCTTTTGGCGGCGGGTCTGCGGGTGGTGGATTTGTCGGCGGATTACCGGTTGCCGTCGGCGGCGGATTACGAGGCGGTGTACGGGGTGACGCACACGGATGGGGATCGGCTGGCGGGGACGGTGTATGGGCTGCCGGAGCTGTTTCGGGATCGGATCACGGGGGCGACGGATCTGGTGGCGTCGCCTGGGTGTTATCCGACAGCGGCACTGCTGGGGTTGACACCTTTGGTGAGGGGTGGGCTGATTGAGACGGATGATGTGGTGATCAACGCGGCGTCGGGGACGACGGGGGCGGGACGTTCGCCGAAGGTGGGTTTGCTGCATGCGGAGGCGAACGAGGGGTATGCGGCGTATGGGAAGATTGGGGGGCATCGGCATCAGCCGGAGATCGGTTTGACGCTTGGGAGTCTGGGGTTTGAGGGTGTGGATCCGTTGTTTGTGCCGCATCTGCTGCCGGTGGATCGGGGGATCCTGGAAACGATCTACTGCACGCCCGCTGAGGGGGTGACGGAGGCGGATGTGGCGGGGGCGTATGCGGCGGCTTACGGGGAGGAGTTGTTCGTGGATGTGGTGGAGCACCTGCCGAGCGTGAAGCATGTCGCGGGGACGAACCGGGTGCAGATCGCGTTTCGGTGGGCCGAGACGCAGCGGTCGCGGAAGCTGGTGGTGTTTGTGACGGAGGACAACATTGTGAAGGGGGCTTCGGGTCAGGCTGTTCAGGCGATGAATCTGATGTTTGGGCTGGAGGAGGGGGAGGGGTTGTTGGGGCTGTAGGTTTTTCGGGGATTTATCTTTACTTATGGGCTGCTCGGGTCGACAATGACTAGTCAGACTAGTCAGACTAGTCAGAAGGAGATTGAGGTTATGGAGTGGCCGATTACCGAAGCGAAAAGCCGGCTGAGTGAATTGATTACTCGGGTTTCTGAGGATGGCCCGCAGACGATTCGTCGTCGGAACGAGGGATTCGTGGTGCTCCCGGAGCGGATGTACGAGGAATTGGTGGGCAAGCGGTTAAGCTTTAAGGATTGGCTGCTTGAGGGGCCGAGTCTCGAGGGGCTGGATCTGAAGCGCGAGCGCGGTGGTGATCGGCCGGTGGATCTGTGAAGTATCTGATCGATACCAACGTGCTTTCGGAGTTACAGCGTGCCGGTGGTAGTGAGCGTGTTCGGGAGCGACTGGCTTCTCTGGAAGCGGATTCCTTGTTCGTCAGTGCGATTACGGTTGGCGAGTTGACGCGAGGCGTTGCTCTCTTGCGGGCGAGCAAGCGGAAGCGGGCGTTGGTGTCGTGGTTGTCGGCGACAGAGTCTTCGTTTCGGGATCGGGTGCTGGCGGTGGATCGCGACGTGGCGGCGGTCTGGGGGACGTTGAGTGCTCGGTTGAGTAAGTCTGGTCAGACGATGGGTGTTGCGGATGGGTTGATCGCGGCGACTGCGATGCGTCATGGATTGACTTTGATGACTCGGAACGTGAAAGACTTCGAAGCGAGTGGTGTGGTTTTGTTGAATCCGTGGGGCTGATTACTTGATCTGCTGGGGGTCGACGCCGAGTTGTGGGCACGAGCGTTTGAGGGTGCAGACCGAGCATGCGGGTCGGCGGGCGTCGCAGATGGCTCGGCCGTGTTCGATGAGGAGGTGGGCGAGCATGGTCCAGTTTTTGGAGGGGAAGCGGGCGGCGAGGTCGCGTTCGACTTTGACGGGGTCGTTGTGCTGCGAGAAGCCGAGGCGTCGGGAGAGGCGGCCGATGTGGGTGTCGACGACGACGCCGACGTTGATGTTGAAGGCGTTGCCGAGGACGACGTTGGCGGTTTTTCGGGCGACCCCCGGGAGTGTGAGGAGTTCGTCCATGGTCTGGGGGACTTCGCCTTGAAAGGTATCGACGACTTCGAGGGCGGCGCCGTGGATGTTCCTGGCTTTGTTTCGGAAGAAGCCGCAGGTTTTGACGTAGGGCTCGATCTTTTTGGGGGTGGCGTCGGCGAAGGCCTGGGGGGTGGGGAAGGCTTTAAAGAGGGCAGGGGTGACTTTGTTGACGCGGGCGTCGGTGCACTGGGCGGAGAGGATGGTGGCGACGACGAGTTCCCAGGCTGAGTTGTGGTGGAGGGCGCAGTGGGCGTCGGGGTAGAGGGCGAGGAGTTTTTTGTAGAGGCGTGCGCAGCGGCGTCTTTCGGAGGAGTCGACCTGTGGGAGGGAGGTGGCTTTGCTCACGCTTGGATGTCCGGCGGAGTGGTTTGTGATGTTGCTGTGGTGGGTTTGGGGCGTGGTTTGATGTGGGTCCAGGGGACGGCGGCGAGGGCGAGGAGGGCGAGGAGGGCTTCGGTGCCGACGAGGCGTTCGGCGGTTTTGTGGAGGGGTTGGAAAGCGTCTTTGGCGGCGCCGCGTTCGATTTCGGAGAGGGCTGGGTTGTAGATGTCGGCTCGGAGGTCGTTCATCTGCGGGAGGAGGTTGTTCTGTTCGTAGAGGAGGACGCCGAGGGCGATGAGGAGGACGGCGAGTTGGGAGCGGGAGAGGCGTCCGCCGGCCCAGGGGATGAGGATGAGGGTGGCGAGGGCGGTGCCTGCGGCGGTGTAGCGGATGGTGGCGTGCTGCTCGAAGAGTTTGATGGCGATGACGCCTGCGAGGCGGTCGGGGTCGGTGGGTCGGAGGAGGACGTGGTCGTGCTGGGCGGCGGTGATCATGGGCTGGTATTCGCGCATCGTCCAGAAGATATGGGGCGCGCCGAGGCCCATCATCAGGGTGGAGCCGACCCAGGCGGCGAGGGCGAGGAGCTGGAGGGTGAGGAGGGCGCGTAGGGCGAGCATGGGGTGATCCTAGGGCTGCTTGTCTTTGTTGTTGGCCTGGTCGACGAGTTGGCGGAGGAGGTCGAAGGCCTGCATAGGGGTGAGTTGGTTGAGGTCGGTCTGGCGGAGCTGGTCGACGACGGGGTGTTCGAGGACTTTGGTGAACAGGGGGAGGTCGGGTTCGGGGAGGGTGGTGGTGGTTTGGGGTTTGGCGATGCCGGCGAGGTTCTGGGCGGCGTGCTGGTTGGAGAGGGTGGTGAGGAGTTCGGCGGCGCGGTCGATGACGGGCTGGGGCATGCCGGCGAGTTTGGCAACGTGGATGCCGTAGGAGCGGTCGGTGGCTCCGGGTTCGATGCGGTGGAGGAAGACGACCTGGTCGTTCCACTCGCGGACTTTGACGTGGAGGTTCAGGACGTGGTCGGGGAGCTGATCGGCGAGTTGGGTGAGTTCGTGGTAGTGGGTCGCCATGAGGACGCGGGGCGGGTCGGGTCGGGTGGCGAAGTGTTCGGCGATGGCCCAGGCGAGGGAGAGGCCGTCGAGGGTGGAGGTGCCGCGGCCGATCTCGTCGAGGATGATGAGGGATCGGCTGGTGGCGTGGTGGGCCATGCGGGCGGTTTCGGACATCTCGACCATGAAGGTGGACTGTCCGGTGTGGAGTTCGTCGGAGGCTCCGATGCGGGTGAAGATGCGGTCGGTGAGGCCGATGGTGGCGGACCTGGCGGGGACGAAGGAGCCGGCGTGGGCGAGGAGGGTGAGCAGGGCGGCCTGGCGGATGAAGGTGGACTTGCCGGCCATGTTGGGGCCGGTGATCAGAGCCAATCCCCCTCGCCCGCCATGGCTGACTGATTCGTCATTGTCTGACGTATTGAGGTGGATGTCGTTGGGGACGAAGCGTTCGGCGAGGAGGGTGTCGAGGACGGGATGGCGGGCTTCGGTGATCTGGAGGGTGGGGGTGTTGGTGAGGGCGGGTTGGGTCCAGCGTCGGCGGAGGGCGGTTCGGGCAAAGGCGAGGAGGGTGTCGAGTTCGGCGACGACAGTGGCGAAGCCGCGGAGGGCGTCGGCCTGGTCGATGATCTCGCGGCAGAGGGTTTCGAAGAGGGCTTTTTCGCGGGCGATGGCTTCGGTTTCGGCGTGGAGGACGCGGGTTTCGTAGCCCTTGAGTTCGGCGGTGATGAAGCGTTCGGCGTTTTTGAGGGTCTGTTTGCGGGTCCAGCTTTCGGGGGCTTTGTCGCGATGGGCGGCGGTGAGTTCGATGTAGTAGCCGAAGACTTTGTTGAAGCCGACCTTGAGGGAGTTGACGTTGATCTCGTCGATGAGTTTTTTCTGGTAGCGAGCGAGCCAGGCCTGGGAGTCTCTTTGGAGGCCGCGGGCTTCGTCGAGTTGGGGGTCGATGCCGTCGCGGATGAGGCCGCCTTCACGGAGGTGAGCGGGTGGTGTGTCGACGCATCGGGTGGTGATGGTGTTGGCGATCTGATCGAGTGCGTTCTGGTGGGCTTCAAGCTGGCTGGCGAGGGGCTTGAGGGCGTCGTGTTCGGCGAGGTGGGTTGTGAGGGATTGGGCTTTGGTGGTGCTGGAGCCGAGGGCGACGATGTCGCGGGGGTTGGCGCGGCCGAGGGTGAGTCGTGCGAGGATGCGTTCGATGTCCTGGACGTCGGCGAGTTGGTTCTTGAGGGCGTCGAGGAGGCGGGGTGCCTGGGTGAGGGCGTGGACGATGTGGTGGCGTTGCTCGATGGGTTGTTGCTGGTTGAGGGGGTAGGTGAGCCAGCGGCGGAGGGTTCGGCGGCCGAGGGCGGTGGCGGGTTTTTCGAAGACGGAGAGGAGGGAGCCTTCTTCGGATTCGGAGCGGGTGGTACGGACGATTTCGAGGCTGCGGAAGGCGGCTTCGTCGAGGACGAGGTGGTTGTGTCGGGGAAAGGGGCGTGGGGGTTGGAGGTGCGAGAGGGCGGTGTGGGCGTTTTCGGTATTGTCGGTTTGCTGGGTTTCTTTGAGGTAGTGGAGGATGGCGGCTGCGGGGAGGAGTTCGGGGGCATCGTCGGCGAGGCCGAAGGCGGTGAAGGCGGCGACCTGATAGTGCTTGCGGAGGAGGTCGATGGCTTCGTCGCGGTGGAACTGCCAGCCGGGGCGGCCGGTGCCTATGGCGGTGGTGCGGTCGAGGAGGGCCTGGGCTCGGGGGGCGATCTGGCCGGTGGAGGTCTGGCTGTAGAGGAGTTCGGAGGGGCTGAGGCGGGCGAGTTCGTCGGGGAGCTGGTCTTCGGGGAGGGTGGCGACCCAGAAGGTGCCGGTGCTGAGTTCGGCCCATGCGAGAGCGGTCTGGTGGTTGTCGAGGAAGGCGACGGCGGCAAGTGGGTTGTCTTTGCCTTCGTCGAGGAGGGAGGATTCGGTGAGGGTGCCGGGGGTGACGACGCGGGTGACGTCTCGTTTGACGACGCCTTTGGCCTGAGCGGGGTCTTCGACTTGGTCGCAGACGGCGACGCGGTGTCCGGCCTGGATCATTCGTCGGAGGTAGCCGTCGACGGCGTGGTAGGGCACGCCGGCCATGTCGATGCCTTTGGTTCGTTGGGTGAGGGTGACGCCGAGGACGCGGTGGGCGAGTTTGGCGTCGTGGTAGAAGAGTTCGTAGAAGTCGCCCATGCGGAAGAAGAGGACGCAGTCGGGGTAGCGTTCTTTGAAGCCGTGGAACTGGCGCATGGCGGGGGTGAGGTGCTGGGCGCCTTCGGGGATGGCGGGCTTGGTTGAGCTGGCGGCGGCTTCGGGCATGGGGTGAGTTTAGTGGTTGGGGATCATGAGGTTGATGGTGGTGGTTTTTTACGGCGGTCGAGGGGGCGGCGTAGACTCGGGAGCATGGATGGTCTGTTTCAGGACAAGGCTGCGGCAGCAGTGGATGGGGAAGGCGGTGCTGCGCGGCGGTACGTGCGGGTGGCGATCGAGCAGGGGGTGGATGTATCGAGTGAAGGGCTGACTTATGGCGTGCCAGAAGGGCTGGGGTTGTCGATGGGGCAGCGGGTGAGGGTCCCGCTTGGTCGGGGGAACAAGGCGGTGTCGGGTTATGTGATCGAGGTGGGTGTGGATTCGGGTGGGTTGGCGGCGGGGAAGATCAAGGATGTGGTGGGTGTGGATGGGAAGGCGCCGGTGCTGCCTGAGGCGTTGGTGGAGCTGGGTCGGTGGATGGCGCGGTATTACGTTTGCCCGCTTGGGATGGTGTTTTCATCGATGACGCCTGCGGCTGTGTCGAAGGGGATCGGCTTGTCGACGCGTGTTGAGGTGCGACTGAGTCCTTCATTGGATGAGGGTCAGAAGCTGACGAAGCTGCAGCGGGCGTTGGTGGGTGCGGCGACGGAGGCTGAGGAACCTGATGGATGGGTGGAGCGTCTTGTCTTGGCGGAGCGTGGGGGCGCGAAGACGGCGGGGCCGGTTAAGAAGCTGGTGGAGCTTGGCGTTTTCGAAGAGCGGCGGGTGGAGACGATTCTGGCAGATGCGGTGGAGGCGCGGGGTGCTGGTGATACGTCTTCGATCGTGTTGACGGAAGAGCAGCGGGTCGCGCTCGAGCGTTTAGAGGCGATGGCGAGGGAGGGGTTTGGGGTGGGTCTGTTGCATGGGGTGACGGGGTCGGGGAAGACGGAGGTTTACCTGCGACTGATTGAATCGGTGCGGGCTGGGGATTCGGAGGCGGGTGTGATTGTGTTGGTGCCGGAGATTGCGTTGACGCCTCAGACGGTGGGGCGGTTCATGGCGCGGTTCGGAGACGTGGCGGTGCTGCATTCGGGGTTGACGGCGGCGCAGCGGAATGCGCAGTGGCATCGTGTGCGAACGGGTGCGGCGAAGGTGGTGGTGGGGGCGCGGTCGGCGGTGTTTGCGCCTGTGGAGCGGTTGCGGCTGGTGATCGTGGATGAGGAGCACGACAGCAGCTACAAGCAGGATCAGCTGCCGAGGTATCAGGCGCGGGACGTGGCGATTCGTCGGGCGCAGCGGGCGGGCGCGTTGGTGTTGCTGGGTTCGGCGACGCCTAGTTTGGAGTCGCTTCATAACGCGCTGTCCCGGGACAACTTTGAGCTGCTGCGGCTGACGGAGCGCCCTGCGGGGATGCGGATGCCTCAGGCGGAGGTGGTGGATCTGGTGGCGGAGCGGCGGAGTCGTCGTGGGATTCATCTGATCGGTCAGCGGATGGAGGCTGAGCTGCGTCGGCTGGTGGAGGGAGAAGCCTCGGAGCGTGGGCAGGCGATCGTGCTGCTGAACCGTCGTGGGTATGCGAGTCATATTTCGTGTCCGAGTGATGCGTGTGGGTGGATCAAGTCCTGCGATCACTGCGATGCGACGATGGTCTTTCACAAGCAGGAGCGGTTGCCAAGGGGTGGACTGGCGCGGTGTCATCACTGTGAGGCGGAGCAACTGGTTCCGGAGCACTGTCCCGATTGTGGGAGGCGGGTGACGCTATTTGGTTGGGGGACGCAGCGGGTGGAGGATGAGTTGGCGGACAAGATTCCCGGGCTGCGATTGATACGGATGGACTCGGACACGATGCGTGGGCATCGGGACTATCTGGATTCGCTGGAGGCGTTTGGGCGGGGTGAGGCGGACGTGCTGTTAGGGACGCAGCTGGTGGCGAAGGGGTTGGATTTCCCCGGGGTGCGTCTGGTGGGGATCGTGTCAGCGGATACGGGTATGCATCTGCCGGACTTTCGGGCGGCGGAGCGGACGTTTCAGTTGGTGGCGCAGGTGGCCGGGCGTGCGGGTCGGAGTGCGACGCGTGGGCGGGTGATTGTGCAGACGCTGAATCCGATGGACCCGACGCTGGAGCTGGCGATGCGTGGGGATTACGACGGTTTTGCGGAGCGGGAGCTGACGCTGCGGAAGAAGCTAAAGCTGCCGCCGGTGGCGAAGATGGTTCGGCTGGTGGTGAGGCATCGTGATCTGGCGGCGTGTCATCGTCTGGCGGCGGAGTTGGCGGGGGAGCTGGTGGCGGCGCGGGATTCGCTGGGTGTGGATGTGCGGGTGCGTGGGCCGATGGTGCCGGCGATGGCGCGGCTGGCGGATCATCATCGGCAGCAGATCGAGTTGCTGGGGTCGGCGGATGGTCGGGCGGAGGGGTTGCAGCGGGTGATGGCGGCGCTGCGGAATCGGGGGCGATTGATTTCGAACGCGACGATCGCGGTGGATGTGGACCCGGTGAGTTTGTTGTGACTTAAGTGACGATGGTTATTCGTCGTGGTCGTCTTCTTCGTTGGTTTTTTCGTTGTTGCCGAAGAGTCCCCGGCCGATGCGGATGACGTTAGCGCCTTCTTCGATGGCGACTTCGAAGTCGCCTGACATGCCCATGGAGAGGACGGTGAAGTCGGGGCCGCCGATGCCTTCCTTGCGGATGTCGTGGAAGATGCCGGCGGCTCTTGCGAAGGTGGGTCGTGCGTCTTCGGGTCGGTCGGAGTATGGGGCCATGGTCATGATGCCTCGGAGTCGGAGGTGCATCATGGTGTCGATCTGTTCGGCGACGTGGAGGGCGGCGGGTGAGGCGACACCGTGCTTGGAGATTTCGCCAGAGACGTTGACCTGTAGGAGGATGTCGATGACCTGATCGGTGCGAGCGCCGTAGGCGTGGAGTTCCTCGGCGAGTCGGAGGGAGTCGATGCCGTGGATGAGGTCGACGATGGGGACGGCCTGCTTGACCTTGTTGCGTTGGAGGTGGCCGATCATGTGCCAGCGGATGCGGTCGGGAACGATGGTGGGCTCGCCTTCGACGGCGTTGCCGAGGGACCGTCGCCGGGAGAGGTATTCCTCGAGTTGCGCGGCACGCTGGGTGAGTTGCTGGACGCGGTTTTCGCCGAGGTCGGTGTGTCCGAGGTCGACGAGGGTTCTGATCTGATCGGGGCTGGCGTTCTTGGTGACGGCGACCATGAGGACATCTTCGGGCCGTCGTCCGCTTTTGAGGGCGGCGGCGGCGATGCGCTCGTTGATGCGTTGATAGCTCTGCCTGACCTCTGTCGGGCCCACCATGGGTTCAGTCGTCATAGCAGAAGCCTAGAAGGGGCTTGGCTTTGCTGCAAGCGAATTGCGTGTGTTTGGGGTGACGCTCGGTGCGGTGGTGATCGTTGCTCAGTTTGTGTTCTGATGGGCCTGAGCGCGGTTTCTTCGGCGTTGTTTCCAGCGGAGGAAGAGGACGCCGGCGACGATGAGGGCGACGAGGCCGACGAGGATCTGTCCTTCGAGAATCCAGAGGCGTGCGGCTTCAAGGTGGTCGGCGAAGTAGAAGCCAAGGAAGAAGAAGAGGGGCGCGGAGATGGCGGCGGCGCTGCCGTCGAAGAGGGCGAATTTCCAGTAGGGGACCTTGAGGGCGCCGGCGCCGAACATGGCGGGTGCGCGGACGCCGGGGATGAAGCGACCGACGAAGATGAACTTGCCGCCGTGGCGTTCGAGCATGCCCTCGGCGCGGAGGACGCGTTGCTCGGTGAGGACGCGGTTGAGCAGGGGGAGTCTGGGGATGTGATGACCGTAGGTTCTTCCGAGCCAGAAGAGGGTGGCGTCGGCGAAGAGGATGGCGGCGAAGCAGAAGAAGAAGAGGGTGAAGGGTTCGGCGTAGCCGTGTCCGGCGAGGTAGCCGCCTATGAGCAGGGGGATGTCTTCGGGGACAGGCAGGCCGAAACCGCTGGCGAGCAGGACGGCCACCAGAACGACGTAGGGTGCGTTGACCGCGAGCTGTTCGAGCCAGGTTTCCATGGGGGTTAGGAGTGTATCGGGCTTACGCGGGGGGTTTTGTGAGATAAGGGTTGAGGGTTGGCTAGCTGGCGGGTGTGTGTTCAGCGAGCCATTTCCTGGCTGAGGCTTCGTCGTGGATGAGGCCTTCGAGTTGGGCGTCGTAGGCGTGGGTGAGGAGCTGGCCGAGTTTCGGGCTGGGTTTGATGCCGGCGGCGATGAGGTCTTCGCCGGTGATGAGTGGTTTGGGGTCGACGCCCTGGGCGATAAGCGGGGGTGCTTCTGCGGCAATGAGGGGGGTGATGTGTGGGTCGTTGATGGCCTGCAGGAGCGTCCAGGTGTCGGGCCATTGGGGTTCGGCGAGGAGTCGTTTGCGTCCGGCGGTGGTGAGTCTGGGCCAGTCGTGGGCTCGGGGGATGAGTTGGAGGATGCGTTGGAGGGCCTGGTGATTGTCGTTGCTGAGGCAGAGTGCTTTGCGCCAGCGGTCGGCGTCGGCTTTGGCGGTGGCGAGGCAGGCGTGGGTGATGGCTTCGAGTTGCTGGGGCAGTCGGCGGCGGGTGATCCACCATGCGGCGAGGGCGAGGCTGGCGGGGAGTGGTTTGTCGGGTAGGGCGGCGAGCGGTTGTTGGGTTTCGGAGGGGTTGAGGTGGTCTTCGTTGAGGGTGACGCCGTCGAGGTGGAGGTTTTCGAGGAGATGCGTGGCGTGAGCACGTGTGGGGTGCGTGAGCATCTTGAGGGTTTCGGTGCCGATGCGTTCGCGGCTGATCTGGCCGAGGTGTTTGGCGAGTGGGCGGATGGAGGCAGCGGTTTGCGGGTCGAGCTGGAAGCCGAGTCGTGCGGCGAAGCGGACGGCGCGGAGCATGCGGAGGTAGTCCTCGGCGAAGCGCTCGTTGGGGTCGCCGATGGCTCGGATGATTTTGTTATCGATGTCCTGCTGACCGTTGACGTAATCGATGATTTGGTCGCGGCCGGTTTGGGGGTCTGGCTTGAGTGGGTCGGCGAAGAGGCCGTTGATGGTGAAGTCGCGGCGGAGGGCGTCCTGTTCGGCTGTGGTGAACTCGACGTGGTCGGGTCGTCGGTGGTCGGTGTAGTCGGCTTCCTTGCGGAAGGTGGCGACTTCGACGGGGCATTTGTTCTCGCGGACGAGAGCGACGCCAAAGGCTTCTCCGACCATCTGGCATCTGGGGAAAAGAGCCTTGACGTGTGTGGGTGTGGCGTCGGTGGCGACGTCGTAGTCTTTGGGTAGGAGGCCGAGGAGGGCGTCGCGGACGCAGCCGCCTGCGAGGTAGGCGGTGTGGCCGTGGTCGCGGAGTCGCTGGATGATGGCGACGGCGGCTTTTCGAGCCGGTGGGGTGGTGGTGGAGAGCTTGTGGGGCATTTGGTGGTGAGTGTAAGTCTTGGTGCGTGCGGGTGAGGGTTGTTAAGCTGGAGGGCATGAGCAAGGAGGCGTGGCATCTGGTTGTGGGGGTTGTGTTGCTTGCGATGGTTGTGCCGGTTTTGCCGGGCTGCGACAACTCCCGGAACGCGCTTTTCCCGCCTAACACGCCGAGATCGCCTTATGAGCGGTATTTGACGCTACGGGACCGTGATCCGTCGGCGACGGTGAAGGACGCTTTTGGGCGTGATCAGCCGAATCTGCGGGAGCGTTTGCGGCCGCTGGACCTGCCTTGATGGGTGATGGCATTTGGGGTTGAGGGGGTAAGTTTTGATGGTCATGGTGGCTGGTGACGATAGAATTAGGGTTAACTGTTTGAGGGCACGCGTTTATAGCCCGATAACTTCCAGGGACAGTGTCGGTTTGGCCGGCGGCCCGGTTCGGAGTTGATTGAGACGATGCCGGAACAGCGGACGATTACGGTGCTTGGTGTGCTGCTTGTGGCGATGACGCTGACGAGCAGCCTGCTGTTGCTGCTTGAGCCGGCTCCGGTGGCCCCGGTTCAGGCGGTGGCGATGCGGCTGGATACGGCGGAGCTTTCGTCGTCGGAATCGGCTTTGGATTACGCGCTGCTGGACGTAGCCGAGCCTGCGTTATGGCAGGCGATCATCGTGCATGACAGCGGTACGGCGACGGGGGATGCGGAGTCGTTGAATCGGTCGCACGAGCGGGATGGCCGTGGGGGTCTTGGGTATCACTTTGTGATCGGGAACGGGACGGATTCGGGGGATGGTGAGATCGAGGCAGGCTTCCGTTGGCGGTTGCAGTCGCAGGGGCGTTTTCTGGCGGGTGCGGAGGCGGATCGCTGGCACCGTATTGCGATCGGGATTTTGGTAGTGGGTGATGCGGATGCTTCGGCGATGACCGAGGCTCAGCGGGCGTCGTTGGTTGAGTTGGTGTCTTCGATTCAGCGTCGGTTTGGGATTCGGTCCGATTCGGTGCATGCCCATTTCGGGGCAGATGGCGTGGGGGCTCTTGAGGGTTTCTCGGTAGAGCGTTTTCGTTCTGAGTTGTCAGCGATGGCTGAGTAACCTGTATTTCTGTTGTGGTTTGCGCAGATTTCCGGGCCTTTGTGCGTAATCATGTGGGGTTTGCTGTCGGCAAGTCCAAGCTCGGCCGATGCTTGTGGTGAGAATCACCGGACGGTAAGGTTGAGACCATTCGTTATTCGCTTGTTTAGACATCCCGTTGAGAGTGTGCTGGTCCGCGTTTGGGCTTGGATCGTGACCGGCACAGCATGGCATGGCCGACTGGCATGAAATCGCCGGCTACCAGGTGTTGGGCACCCTTGGACAGGGTGCCAAGAGCACGATTTATGAGGTCCGGGGACCTGATGGCAAGCGTTATGCGCTGAAGCGGGTGGTGAAGGACTCGCCGAGCGATCAGCGGTTCATTGATCAGGCGGTGAGTGAGTATGAGGTGGCGCGGAGGTTTGACAGCGATCTCTTGCGTAAGGGGATCAAGCTGATTCGGCTCCGGAAGGTGATCCGCACGAGCGAGGTCATCGTGATTATGGAGTTGATCGAGGGGCTGCCGTTGGAGCAGTACCAGCCGGGGAATCTGCTGGAGTTGAATGAGATCGTGGCGCATGCGGCGCAGGGTCTGCATGTGATGCATATGGCGGGGTACGTGCATGCGGACATGAAGCCGACGAATATCATGGTGACGCCTCGGCGGGATGTGAAGCTGATCGACTTTGGTCAAAGCTGTCCGATCGGGACGGTGAAGGAGCGGATTCAGGGGACGCCTGACTACATTGCTCCTGAGCAGGTTCGTCGGAAGACGATCACGCCGCAGACGGATGTGTTCAACCTGGGTGCGACGATCTACTGGCTGCTGACGAAGAAGCATGTTCCGACGCTGATTCCGAAGCAGCGGGCGGGGACGGGTGTTTCGCTGAAGTCGGTTGAGCGTTGTGCGCCGCCTATTGAGTTGAACCCGAAGGTGCCGCCGGCGTTGTCGAGTCTGGTGATGGATTGTGTGCAGACGGAGCCGGAGGATCGTCCGCGGTCGATGCCGGCGGTGATCGATCGGCTTCAGATTGCGCAGTCGCAGTTGAAGCGTGGGGCGAGCGGGGCGGCCTGACTTTTTTTATTTCATTCTGATATCTTGCTGTCGTGGAATCGGCAGGTGCTGTGAGCGTGCGCGGGGCTGGCCCGTTGGCTTGGGCGGGTGTTTGTGCGGTCAGTGGTTCGCTGCTGGGTATGGGGCCTGGTCTTTCCGAGTTGTGGCTGCTCGCGGCGGGTGTGCTGGTGGGTTTGTTGGGGGTCATTCCCGAGCGGTGGTTGGGTGTTGTGCTGGGGTTGGCGGTGGTCGCGACGTTTGCGGGTTGGGCCTCGGTGCGTTCGGGGTGGGTGGGGCCTGCTGATCTGAGGGGTTATGTGGTCGCAGAGCGGCGGCTGGTGGAAGTGGTGGGTGTGGTGGTGCGCGAGCCGATGGCGCGGAGGCGGTCGGAGGCGGTGTTGGGCGGGTTTTCGTTTCGTCCGGAGCGGCGGACGGGGGTGATTTCGGCTGAGAACTTGACCGTCGATGGTGAGGCGGTGGCGGTTGAAGGGCGGTTGCTGCTGGCGTTGGGTGGGGAGGGGGCGTCGCCCGGCGTGGGCGAGCGGATTCGGGCGCGGGGCTGGCTGATGGGGATGCAGGGGCGGATGAATCCGGGTGGGTTCGATGCACGCCGGGTTTATGGGCAGCAGGGGGTCTACGGCCGGTTGTGGGTGCCGGCGGCGGAGAACTGGGAGGGGGTTGAGCATGAGGCCAACTGGTCGTGGTCGGCTTGGCGGGCGGGTTGGAGCGATCAGTTGTCGGAGGGTTTGCTCGCGGGGATGGGGCAGGAGGGAGAGGCGGCGGCCCTGGTGGACGCGGTGGTGTTGGGTCGGCGGTCGGAGGTGTTGTCGGGGCTGGCTGAGGCTTACCGGCAGAGCGGCCTGGCGCATCTGCTGGCGATCAGCGGGACGCACGTGGGTATTGTGGGGTTGTTGGCCTGGGGGTGTGCGGGCTTGTTTGTGCGGCACCCGGGGCGGCGGCGGCTGTGGGTGCTGGCGGGTTTGCTGCTCTATCTGCTTGTGCTTCCGGCGCGTCCGTCGGTGGTGCGGTCGGGGATCATGGCGGGGTGTCTGCTGCTGGCGGGTTGGAGCGGCCGGCGTCTGAGCGGGTTGGACGGGTTGGGGCTCGCGGCGGTGCTGGTGCTTGCTATGGATCCTCGGCAGGTGGCGGATCCGGGGTTTCAGATGAGTTTTGCGGCGGTGCTGGGGATTCTGTTGCATCTTGGCTGGCGTGCTCGGAGAGAGCCGGGTGCGGCGGAGTTGCTGGCGGGTCCACTGACGCCTGCTGACCGGGTGCGGCGGTGGGCGGTGATGCTGCTGGAGGCGGGTCTGGCAGCGTGGGCGGCAACGCTGCCATTGGTGGCGTATCACTTCGGGCTGATTGCGCTTGCAGGTCCGGTGTGGACGCTTGTTGCGACGCCTGTGTTGTTCGTGCTGATCGGTTTGGGCTTGGTGAAGATGCTGCTGGGGCTGGTCTGGCTGGGAGGTTCGGCGATGCTGGGCGGGGTGCTCTCGTTGGTGGCGGATGGATTGAATGGGCTGGCGGCGCTTGGTGGGTCGATGGGGTGGCTGTGGTTACTGTTGCCAACGGGGGCGTCGGTGGTTGTGGCGGTTGGGTTGGCGGTGGCCGTTGGTGGGTGGCTGATGCGGGTGAGGCCTCCGTTGATGCTGCTGGTTGCAGCGTTGAGTGGTTTCGTGGTGATGGCTGGGCTGGTTGTGGATCGGGCCTGGCGGTCGAATGGGGATGCGCTGCGGGTGACGTTTCTGTCGGTGGGGCATGGCAATGCGTATGTGGTTGAGCTGCCTGACGGTGGTGGGGTGTGGATGGTGGATGCGGGAGGGTTTGTGGGGTCGGCGGAGTTGGTGGTGCTGCCGGCGTTGCGGGCATTGGGTGTGTCTCAGCTGGCTGGCGTGGTGGTCACGCACGCGGATCTGGATCACTACTCGGGTGTGCCGGAGTTGCTGGCTGGGATCGTGGTTGATCGGGTGGTGGTGCCGGAGGGTTTTGTGGATGAGGCGACGTTGTCGGCCAGCAGTGCGGTGGGTGTGATGCTGAAGTGTGTGGAGGAGGCGGGTCTGGCGGTTGAGCGGGTCGGGCGTGGGTGTCTGCTTTGGGAGGAGCGTGGTGGTGGGGTGGCGGTGAGGGTGTTGTGGCCGGAGGCGGGGTGGGGTGCGGAGGGGGAGGGGGTGTCGGACAATGATCGGTCGCTGGTGCTGGAGCTGGTTTATGGGCGGCGTCGGTTGCTGCTCACGGGGGATATTGACGAGCCGGCGGTGGCTGGGGTGGCGCGGCTGGAGCCTGGTCTGGCGGTGGATGTGATGGACCTGCCGCATCACGGATCGCGTCGGGCGAAGACGATGGCGTGGGTGGCGGGTTTGTCGCCTGGGTTGGTGGTGCAGTCGTCAGGGTGGCCGAGGGGGTCGGGTGGGAATCCGTGGCGGGAGGTTTTGGCGGAGAGTGAGTTGCTGGAGGTGTATCGGGACGGGGCGGTGACGGTTGAGGTGGGGCCGGATGGTGCGCTTCGCTGGTGTGCGTGGGGTGATGCTTCGGGAAAGTGATCGCTGGATCAGGGCATGAGGGCCTGCTAGATTGCCCTGAAGGGGCTATTTTTTGCTGTTTGGTCGACAGGTTTTTGTGATAGCGGTTAGCCTATGTGTGCAGACAGTTCCTGCGGAAGAAGTGAGGCACGGATGCCGGTTTGGCTACGAAACTATGCGGTTATTGGGGGGTGGCTGACCGTCGGTGCGCTGGCGGTGGGGACGTCGGTGGGTGTGGTGGTGCTGGCCGGGATGAGTGAGGCGGGCGCGAACGAGCGGCTAGCCTTGCCGCTGGGCTCCATCGGGCTGGCTCTGGTTGGTCTCGGGCTGCTGGCTTTCGTCCCGTGGCTCGGTTTGCTGGCGGTGGCTCGGCTGGGGAGAGGGTCCGAGGATGGGGAGGCTCTCCGGGAGGTTCAGCTCGAGCTCGAGTTGGAGGGGCGTGGCCGGGAGGAGGGGGGCTTCCTCGAGCGGTCGATCGGCGGAGGTTGGGGTGGACGACGGGCTTCGGCCTGAGGTGTCGGGAGTGGCAGGCGATGCGGCGGGTGGATGGATTTTTACGATGTTGATCGTCAGCTGATCGGCGGCGAGGCTCTGGGGGTCGATCGGTCGGTTGGGCAGTAGGGGGATGAGGTCGGTGAGTGCCTGCAGGGGGTCCACTGCGTTGAGCAGACTGTCGAGGTCTGTCTGTGCGGAAGCTGTGCTTTCGGCTGCGCGGTCCGGCGTGTTTGGGCTTGTTGGCTTCGTGCGAGCGAAGGCTGGCTCGGGGTTGGCCTGGCTCTGCTGGAACCGTTCTCGCAGGGCTTCGAGGGCGAAGGCGGGGCCGGTGATGGTGAGGGTGACGGTGTCCTGAGCGGTTTGCTGGTTGAGGCTGGTCGGGGTGTTGGCGGCGGCGGGTGATGTGGGTGTGCTGGGGACGCTGCGACGGATGGGGAGGGCTCTCTGGGCCGACCAGTCTTCGATGAGGGCGGCGATACGATCGGGTTGCTCGGAGGTGAGGGTGAGTGGCGGGTGCTGTTGCGCGGGGGTGAGGTTCTCGGCGGCACTGCGGCGGGCAGCGGTGAGGAGGTCGGTGAGCGGGTTGGGTTTTTCGGCTGCGGGCGCTGGCTCGGTTGGTGCTGTCGACGTGCCGCGCATGCCGGCAGCTGGCTGATCGGTGCTTTCGGCTAAGGCGGTGGGAGAAGGGGTGTCGTCGATGGTCGCCTGGGGTGCATCGGGTGTTGCCGTGGAGCTGGGGGGTGTGTCGGTTTGGGGGTCGATGGTGGCGACTTCGAGGCGGTTGATGAGGGAGGAGCCGGTGGTGAGGCTCTGCCAGACGACCCCGCCACAGAGTAGGCAGAGGATGGCTGCGGAGGCGTAGATGAGCGGTCTGGTGTAGGAGCGTTTGGCGACGCGGCTGGGGCGTCGAGCGGGTGGGCCATCGAGGAGCATGGAGCGCTCGACGGCTTCGATGGCGATCTCGGTGAGGTCGCGAGGGGGAGGGGGCGGGGTGAGGCGTGCGAGTTGCTGGCGGTCGGCTTTGAGTCTGCGGGTCAGCTCGGCGAGTTCCGGTCGTTCGTCGAGGATGGTTTCGAAGGCGGCGCGCTGGTCTGCGGAGAGCTCGTCCTCGATGTAGGCGAGCAGCAGTTCGTGTTCGGAGGAGAGTTCGTCGGTGGGTTTAGCCACGGGCGGTCTCCTTGCTGGGCAGGTTGGCGTCGTCGATGGCTTGTCGGAGGGCGAGGCGGGCGCGGAAGATGCGGCTTTTGACGGTGCCGAGGGCGAGGCCGGTGATCTCGGCGATCTCGTCGTAGCTCATGCCTTCGATGTCGCGGAGTACCAGGGCCACGCGGTAGCGCTCCTCGAGGGTTTGGAGGGCGGCGGCGAGTTGCTGCGCCTCTTCCTGGTCTTGGACGCGTTGGTCGGGCGAAGGTTCCCGGTGATCGATGAGGGGGTAGTCGGGTTGGTCGGGTGCGGTGAGGTCGGAGAGGTAGGTGGCGGGTCGGGACTTGCGGCGGCGGAGGAGAGAGATAGCACGATTGATGGCGATTCTGCTCATCCAGGTGGCGAGTGCTGCGCGTCCCTGGAAGGTGTCGAGTTTCTGGATGATCTGGATGAGGGCGTCCTGAGCGGCTTCGGCGGCGTCTTCGGGGTTGCCGAGGATGCGGAGGCAGAGGGCGTAGAGCCGGTTCTGGTGGGCGCGCAGCAGGGGTTCGAGTCGGTTGCGGTCGCCACGGCGGATGGCGTCGAGATGTTGCTTGTCGTCCGCTTGGCTCATGGAGGGAAGGCTTCTTGGGAGGGAGCTACTATGGGGCCCTGAGGGTGGGGGGTCAACGAGCATCGTCTGGCGTGACCGCGTGTGGCGGAGGTGCCGGGTGCCTGGAATCGGGATTCTCATGCAGCCAGAAGATCGGTATGTGTCGCCTTTGTCGTCTCGGAATGCCTCTGCGGAGATGCAGGCGATCTGGTCGCCCCGGAAGAAGTTCACGACCTGGCGGCGGCTGTGGGTGGTGCTGGCGGAGGCGGAGCACGAGCTGGGGCTGGGGGTGACGGCGGAGCAGGTGGCGGCTTTGCGGGCGAAGGTGGATGACCTGGATCTGGGGGCGGCGGCGGCTTACGAGAAGAAGCTGCGGCATGATGTGATGGCGCACGTGCATGCGTATGGGGACGTGGTGCCTGAGGCGCGTGGGATTATTCATCTGGGGGCGACGTCGCAGTACGTGAACTGCAATGCGGAGCTGCTGCTGATTCGGGAGGCACTCGAGTTGGTGGCGGGGAAGCTGGCTTCGGCGATCGATCGGCTGAGCCGGTTTGCGGCGGCGCAGCGCTCGGTGGCGACGCTTGGGTTTACGCACATGCAGCCGGCGCAGCCGACGACGGTGGGCAAGCGGGCCTGTTTGTGGGTTCAGGAGTTGTCGATCGGGTTGGAGGAGGTGGAGCATCGTATTGATCGGCTTCGGCTGCGTGGGGTGAAGGGGACGACGGGCACGCAGGCTTCGTTTCTGGCGTTGTTTCGGGGGCTGGCGGGGGTGGATGAGGCGGAGGCGCATCGTCGGGTGGAGCGGTTGGATGAGCTGGTGGTCGAGAAGCTGGGATGGCCGGCGGATCGGCGGCTGGTGATCTCCGGGCAGACGTACCCGCGGGTGGTGGACGGGCTGGTGGCTTCGAGTCTGGGGGCGGTGGCGGCGGCGGCGCACAAGTGCGCGCTGGACCTGCGGCTGCTGGCTTCTCGGAAGGAGATTGAGGAGCCGTTTGAGAAGGATCAGATCGGGTCATCGGCGATGGCTTACAAGCGTAACCCGATGCGGAGCGAGCGGATCTGCGGGCTTAGCCGGTTTGTGATGGGGATGATTCAGACGCCTTTTGTGACGGCGGCGGAGCAGTGGATGGAGCGGACGCTGGACGATTCATCGACTCGGCGGCTGACGCTGCCGGAGCCGTTTCTGGCGATCGATGGGGTGCTGGATCTGCTGAACAACGTGGCGGAGGGGCTGGTGGTTTATCCGGAGGTGATCCGGAAAAACCTGCAGGCGGAGCTGCCGTTCATGGCGACGGAGGAGATTCTGATGGCGGCGGCGGCGCGGGGCGTGGATCGTCAGGATGCGCACGAGGCGATTCGTCGGCACAGCATGGCGGCGGCGGCGCGGGTGAAGGAGGAGGGCGCGGCGAACGATCTGATCGATCGGCTCAAGACCGACGCGCTGTTTGAGGGGGTCGATCTTGGGTTGGCGTTGGAGGTGGATCGGTTTGTGGGGCGGGCACCGGAGCAGGTGGATGGTTTCATTGCGGAGGTGGTTGAGCCGATTCGGCGTCGGTATGCGGATCGGTTGGGGTATGGGGTGTCGCTGAAGGTTTGAGGGGTATCAGGCTTCGTCGCGGTTGCGTCGGTTGAAGGGCATGATCCCGCGGGTGGTGGTCTCGATGAAGTCGGCCATTTCGAGGCAGGCGGGCTGGTCGGGGAATTCGGTGCGGATGCGGGCGACGGCGGCTTTGTTGCTGAGGCCGGCGTAGCAGGCGAGTTCGAGAGCTTTCTGGAGGGGCTTGATCTGGTCGCGCATGCCGGCTCTGCGGAGGCCGACGAGGTTGAGGCCGATCATTTCGCGGGTGTGGTAGAGGATGGTGAAGGGCAGGACGTCCTGCACAACGCCGATGACGCCGGCGATCATGGCGCGGTTGCCGATGCGGCAATTCTGGTGGACGGCGGCGCCGCCGCCGATGGTCACGTCGTTCTGGACGGTTGCATGGCCGGCGAGGAGGACAGCGTTGGCGAGGTTGCAGCGGTCGCCGACGGTGGCGTCGTGTCCCATGTGGGAGCCGACCATGAGGTAGTTGTCGTCGCCAAGGGTGGTGGGGTGGTTGCCGGTAGCGCGGTGGATGGTGACGGCTTCGCGGAGGATGTTGCGGTGGCCGATGCGGGTGCCGGCGCCTTCGGTGGTGGGTTGGAACTTGCGGTCCTGGGGCGCAAATCCGATGCAGGCGTGGGGGTAGAGGGTGTTGGCTTCGCCGAGGGTGAGGGGGCCCTGGAGGTGGACGTTGGCGAGGAGACGGGTGCCGGGTCCGATGGTGACCTCGCCTTCGATGATGCACCAGGGGCCGATTTCGACGTCGTCGGCGAGGGTGGCGTGGTCGCTGATGATGGCGGTGGGATGGATTTTCGGCACGGCTTGTTTTCTTTCCTCGGGCGTTGGTCTGGCGGGGATCATAGGCTATGGGCGTGGTGATCGAAGCGCAGAGCGAGCGGCTGCTGGTGGAGCGGCTGGGCTTGGTTGGCTATCGCGAGGCGATGGTCTTCCAGGCGCGTGCGCACGCGGAGGTGCTGGAGGGGGGGCGGGAGCGCTTGTTGTTGGTGGAGCATCCTTCGACGGTGACGCTTCCTGACCGGCCGGGTTTGCTTGAGCATGTGTTGGCGAGTGACGTGCAACGGAAGCGGCTGGGGGTGTCGCTGGAGGTGACGGATCGTGGCGGGGATGTGACGTATCACGGGCCGGGTCAGCTGGTGGTGTATCCGATCGTGCGGTTGCGGGATCACGGGTTGAATCTGGGGCGGTACATGCGGCTGCTGGAGACAGTTGTGATTGATGTGCTGGCGGGTTTTGGTGTGGCCGGTTTCAGGCGGGAGGGGGCGACGGGTGTGTGGGTAGGGGAGGCGGACCGGCCGAAGAAGGTCTGCGCGATGGGGGTGCGCATTCGCAAGCACGTGACGATGCACGGGCTGGCTCTGAATGTGGCGACGGACCTGAGCCGGTTCGAGTTGATCGTGCCGTGCGGGCTGGCGGAGCGGGAGGTCACGAGTCTGCGTGCATTGCTTGGTGTTGCGTGTCCGTCGATGGCGGAGGTGGAGCAGGCGCTGGTGAGCGCGTTTGCCGGGTCGCTGGAGCGTGGCGGGGCATCTGGTCATGGATGATCTGCGGGCGCTGCCCTGGTCGAAGCTGGCGAGCGGGAAGGGCGTCGCGCTGTTTGTGTTGTGTCTGGCGGTGATGTCGCTGGGCTGGCCGGGTGAGCTGGATCTGCGGCTGTGGGTGCTGGTGTGGTTGTGGATGGGGTCGGCGATTCTGTGGCTGATGCTTTCGTGGATGTGGTGGGAGCTGCGCGGGGAGCGATCGGATGCGGGGTGTTTCTGGCGGGCGGCTGCGGTGGTTCTGGCGGTGGCGGTGGTGGCGAGGGTGCTGGTCGCGTTGGGGATGCCGACGGTGTTGTCGGACGACATCTGGCGGTACATCCATGATGGGGCGGTGATGGTGGAGGGAGGAAATCCGTATGCGTTGTCGCCGGATGAGATCGCGGTGCGTGATGCGCCGGTGCCGGGGGTGCTGGCGAAGATCAACAACCCGTCGCTGGTGACGATCTATCTGCCGACGAGTCAGTGGGTGTTTGCGGCGACGGGTTTGTTGGCGGAGGTGCTGCCGGCGTGGGTGCGGGAGAGCGATCCGTCGCGAGAGCATCTGTATCGGTTGGTGTTTTCGTTGTTTGATGTGGGCGTGGTGGTGGCGTTGTTGTGGTTGCTTCGTGTGATTGGGGCGTCGGCCTGGTGGGGGGCGTTATATGCGTGGCATCCGCTGGTGCTGGCGGAGGTCGCGGGCACGGGGCATCAGGATCCGATCGGGGTGCTGCTGCTGGTGCTGGCAGCGGTGTTCTGGGTGAAGCTGCTGAAGCAAGTTGGGTCGGGTGCGGGCTCGGCGGTGGGTTTGGGGGTGGCGTTGGCGGCGTCTGTGTTGGTGAAGCCGATTGGCTTTTTGCTGGTGCCGGCGGTGGTGACGACGCTTTGGCCGAGGTGGCGTGAGATCGCTGTGGCTGCGGGTTCGGCGGTGTTGGCGGGGTGCGTGATCGGGTTGCCCTTTGTCTGGATGGAGGGCGGGGTCGAGCGGCTGGTCGAGACGGGTGAGCGGTTCGTAGAGGCGTGGTCGTTTAATGGGTCCGTGCATCCGTTGGTTTGGTGGCTGACAGGCAGCAAGGCGGCGGCGGATGCGGCGGGTGGGGTGCTGCTGACACTGGTGGTTCTGTTGGTGGCGTGGTTGAAGGTGTCGCCTGTGCGGGCAACGGCGTGGGTGGTCTTGGCGGGGTTGCTGGTTACGAGTACGGTGCATCCGTGGTACGTGCTGTGGTTGCTTCCTTTTGCGGTGGCGGGACGGCTGGTGTCGGGATGGGTGCTGAGCCTGACGGTGCTGTGGGGTTATGCGGCGCACATGGAGCCGGGGTATCGGCTGGAGGCGTGGATCGGGTGGGCGGTCTACGTGCCGGTTTACCTGGCGGTGGTCTGGGATCTGGTTTGGGGAGGTCGCGGGCGTGATGCGTAGGCAGTGGGCGTGGGGTCAGGGGACGCGGACCAGAGCGCTGGGCTGGTTGCCGAGGGACTGGCCGTCTTTGGATTCTTCGAGGGTGAGGCCGTTGAGGAGGTTGTAGGGGTAGCGTTGCTGGAGCTGGTGGATGCGTGGGCCGTAGCCGCGGAAGCCCTGGGCATTGGTGACGAAGTCGCGGTCTTCGAAGAGGCCGATGGTGACGAGGGAACGGTGCGGGCCGTGGTAGAAGAAGGCTTCTTCGCCTTCCTCGCGGAGGTTGGCGGCGGCGTCTTCGGCGGCCTGGCGGAAGCGGTCGCCAAAGGCGCGGTCGTAGGCGGCGATCTGGAGGCTGTAGCGGCCGGTGTGGGCGGCGAGGTCGAGCGGGTCGGCGCTGGGGAGGAGTGTGCCGGAGAGGGGCATGAACTGGGCTGAGCTAAAGGGGCGGCCGTCGTGGAGTTCGAAGCGGCGGACGGCACGGAGCGTCTGGCGGGTCTGGCGGTCGTCGATCCGGCGGAACTGGCCGGCGTAGACGTAGGTCATGCCCTGGATGTCCTCGATCCAGGCGTGGTTGAGATCGAGGTCTCTGTTGTTTTGGAGGGCGGTGGCGGCGGTGGTGGCGGCCTCGTGACGGCGGGGCCCCTCGTAGGTGGCGGCGCGGATGGTCCAGGCCCGGACCTGATCGGGGTTGTCGTTGGCGGAGCGGCGGTCGGCCCAGGCGAGCTGCTCGTAGGCGTCCCAGGTCGAGCTGATTTCGCGGGTTTCCCAGGCGCAGCCGGGCAGCAGGGCCAGGGTCAGGATCGTGGCCAGCCTTGTCAGATGATGGCGTAATTCATTCATCATCATGGGTTTACGTGGTTATTAGGTGTGGTTTCGCCGTACAGCGGTGGCTGATCGCTATTCATCATAAAGAACATTTTGAGGCTTATGGAAACCCGGGCGCGAGGACGATATATTACTTCATCCGGATGAAAGGATGAATGGTGTCGGTTGACCATCTGCTCAAAGACTTTGCCACGCTCGCCGAGCCCACGCGGCTGCGGCTGTTGCGTTCGGTGGAGACGGGTGAGCTGGCGGTTTCTGACCTGTGTGCGGTGCTGCAGATGCCGCAGTCGACGGTGAGCCGGCATCTGAAGGTGCTGACGGACGAGGGCTGGGTGCTGAGTCGAAAAGAGGGGACGACGAACTACTACCGGCTGGATGCGGATCGGATCCAGAACGGGGCGGCGGACCTGTGGACACTGGCCTGCACGCGGACCGAGGCGTGGCCGACGCTGAAGCAGGATCGGCTGCGGCTGGCGGAGCGGCTGCGTCAGCGTCGGGGTGCGACGCGTCGGTTTTTTGAGGACACCGCGGCGGCGTGGGACGAGTTGCGTGTCGATTTGTATGGGCAGTTTTTCGGTCATCGTGCGTTGGTCGGTTTGCTGCCTGACGACTGGGTGGTTGGTGATCTGGGGTGTGGAACGGGTCGGGTGGTGGCGGAGTTGGCCCCGCAGGTCAAGCGTGTGATTGGGGTGGATGATTCCGAGCAGATGCTGGATGCGGCTCGGCAGTCGACCGAGGGGCTGGGCAACGTCGATCTGCTGCGGGCACCGATTGAGGCGATCCCTTTGGAGGACCAGTCGCTGGACGCGGCGTTGCTGGTGCTGGCGCTGAGTTACGTCGAATTGGTGGAGCCCGTTCTCGCGGAGGCGCGTCGTCTGCTCAAGTCCGGCGGGCGGGTGGTGATCGTGGATCTGCTTCAGCACGATGACGAAGAGTTTCGGCGTCGATACGGGCAGCAGTGTGCGGGGTTTGAGCCGATGCGTCTGGAAGCGCAGCTATCCGAGGCGGGTTTTGCGGGGGTGCGGACGCGGGCATTGCCGCCTGAGGCCGAAGCGGGCGGTCCTGCGATGCTGCTGATGACCGCTGGTCGGGGAGGTGGGGCATGAGACAAAGTGTTGAGCCGGTGTCTGCCGGCTGTGATGAACTAACTGCTTGTTTACTATTTACTTTTTCACCCTGAGACGACTTTAGGAGTCTGACTGATGAGTGCATCGACGGCTGTGGCCGCCCCGAGTGGCCTTGAATACAAAGTGGCTGACCTCTCGCTGGCCGAGTGGGGACGCAAGGAGCTGATGCTGGCCGAGCAGGAGATGCCCGGCCTGATGGCGTGCCGGGAAGAGTTTGGCCCGAGCAAGCCGCTGGCCGGTTTGAACATTGGCGGCTCGCTGCACATGACCGTGCAGACGGCGGTGCTGATCGAGACGTTGGTTGAGCTTGGCGCGAATGTTCGCTGGTGTTCCTGCAACATCTTCAGCACGCAGGATCATGCGGCGGCTGCGGTGGTGGTGGGCCCGAACGGGACTCCCGAGAACCCGCAGGGTGTTCCCGTATTTGCCTGGAAGGGTGAGACGCTGGAGGAGTACTGGGCGTGCACCGAGCGGATGCTGGACTTCGGCAACGGTCAGGGCCCGGACCAGATCGTGGATGATGGCGGCGATGCGACGCTTCTGATCCACAAGGGTGTTGAATACACCAAGTCCGGCAGCGTGCCCGGCCCGGAGACGACCGACAACGAGGAGTTCAAGGAAGTCCTCAAGGTCCTGGCCAAGACGCTGACCGAGACGCCCGACCGCTGGGTGAAGGCCGCCGAGACCTGCAAGGGTGTCACCGAGGAGACGACCACGGGCATCAAGAACCTGGTGAAGTTCCAGAAGGAAGGCACCCTGCTGTTCCCGGCGATCAACGTGAACGACTCGTGCACCAAGAGCAAGTTCGACAACCTGTATGGCTGTCGTCACTCGCTGGTGGATGGTCTGTTCCGTGCGACGGATGTGATGGTCAGCGGCAAGGTCGCTGTGGTGTGCGGTTACGGCGATGTCGGCAAGGGCTGCTGCCAGTCGCTGCGCGGCCAGGGTGCACGCGTGATCGTGACCGAGATCGACCCGATCTGTGCGTTGCAGGCGGCGATGGAGGGTTACGAAGTCAAGACGCTTGACGACGTTGTCGAGACGGCGGATATCTTCATCACGACCACCGGCAACTACATGATCATCACCGCGGACCACATGTCGCGGATGAAGGACAAGGCGATCGTCGGCAACATCGGTCACTTCGATAACGAGATCGACATGGCCGGTCTGAAGAAGGTGGCTTCGGCGACGAACATCAAGGCTCAGTACGACATGTACACCTTCGCCGATGGCCACAGCGTGCTGATTCTGGCTGAGGGCCGTCTGCTGAACCTCGGTTGCGCGACCGGTCACCCGTCGTTCGTGATGTCGGCATCGTTCACCAATCAGGTGATTGCTCAGATCGATCTGGCTCTGTTCAACAAGGGTCAGGAGACGCTGTCGGGTATCAGCTACGACGAGAACAAGGTGACGCTGCTCTCGAAGAAGCTGGATGAGAAGGTGGCGCGTCTGCACCTGGATCAGCTGGGTGTGAAGCTGACCGAGCTGTCGAAGGATCAGGCGGATTACATCGGCGTGGAGGTTGATGGTCCGTACAAGCCTGAGCACTACCGGTACTAAGCCGGCGTTTTGATGGTGAGTTATTTGCAGCCCGAGGTCGTCAGGCCTCGGGCTGTTTTTGTGGGGAGGGTGGGTCGGTCATCTTCTGAGCGATCTGCTGGATTTCGGCGTCGATGCGGAGGAAGGCTTCGACGACTTCGGGGTCGAAGTGGGCGCCGGCGTTTTCGCGGATGATCTGGCTGGCCTGGTCGTGGGGCATCGCGGGTTTGTAGGGGCGGGCGCTGGTGAGGGCGTCGTAGACGTCGGCGACGGCGACGATGCGTGCGGAGAGGGGGATGTTGGTTTCTTTCAGGCCGTAGGGGTAGCCGGAGCCGTCCCATTTCTCGTGGTGGGCGAAGATGATCTCGCAGGCGGTGTCGAGGAAGGGGCCGTCGGCCCCCCAGCGTTGCTTGATTTCGACGAGGGTGTCGCCGCCGATGTAGGGGTGCCGTTCGATGATAGCTCGTTCTTCATCGGTGAGTGGTCCCGGTTTGAGGAGCACGGCGTCGGGGATGCCGACCTTGCCGATGTCGTGGAGCGGGGCGGTGGTGGTGATGATTTCGACGTCGGTGTCGGAGACGGCTGGGTGTGTTCGCGAGAGTTGGCGGGCGATGGCTTCAGCGTAGAGGCTGATGCGTTCGAGGTGTTGGCCGGTCTGATCGTCTCGTGATTCGGCGAGTCGTGCGAGCCCGAAGACGACGGCGTCGCGGCCGCGTTCGATGTCTTTGGATCGCTGGATGAACTGCTGGTTGAGTTCGCGTTCGAGGCTTTGCTGGCGGGTTTTGAGCTGGTTTTCTGAGCTGCGGACGAACCAGAGGGTGGCCCCGCCGGTGATGAGGAGGATGAGCCCCGCGACGGTGATGGCGAGCAAGCGGAAGGTGCCGAGGATCTGGCTGATCTCGGCGGTGATACTTGCCTGGCTGTGGTGCGCGACCACGGTGAGTCCACGTTGCGGGATGGGTCGGATCGTGACGATCTGCTCCCGGCCGTTGAGAAGGAGCCGGCCGACGGTGGGGCCGGTGATGTCTGAGATGGGGATGAGTGCCTCATCGGTTTGGAGGATGAGGTCGCCTAGTGGGGTGTTGTCTTGCTGGGGGAGGTTGAGGCTGCTGGGAGCGGCGATGACGCGGTGGTTGCTGGCGTCGAGGACGGAGAGGTAGCCAGAGACGGTGAGCGGGAGTCGATCGACGAGTCGCTGTAGTCGGTTTCGAGTGGTTTGGGGGTCGGTGGCGAGTGGTGGCAGGTCGAGTTCATCGATGATCTGCTCGAATCGGTAGGCGTTGTTCTGGCTGAGTTGGCTGACGCGGGATTCGACACGATCGGCGAGGGCCTGTTCTGCCCAGGTATCGAGGGCGATGATGGCCACGATCGAAGCGGCGAGCTGCGACAGGAGCAGCCCGCCAATGATGAGCCAGCGGCGGCTGAACCAGGTCGGCATGGCCATAGCTTAGCCGGTCGGTGGGCGATCTCACCTGACCGGCTTGCTGCTGGCTTATGGCTGGATTATTCCGAGGGCGTGCTGGCGGCTTCCGGGGTGGGCTCGGGGGCCCGTTCCGGAGCGGCTTCGGCTGCGGGGGGTGGTGCGGCCTCGGACTTTTTGGGCTTTGGTTTGCCGGCGGAAGGGCTCTTCTCGGCGGCGAGGACCATGGTTGCCCGGCGGCCCATCATCTTGGGTGTGGCCTCGATTTTTGAGACGTCGGCGAGGCGCTCGCTGATGTCCCGGAGCTGGTCGAGGTGCATGCCCTGGTGGGCCATCTGTCGGCCGCGGAAGAGCATGGTGAACTGGACCTTGTGTCCGTCTTCCAGGAACTCGCGGGCTTTCTTGAGCTTGATCTCGAGGTCGTGGTCGTCGATGTTCGGGCGGAGGCGGATGCCCTTGAGTTCGCTCTGGCTGGCGTGGGCTTTGGCCTTCGACTCTTTCTTTTTCTGAGCGTATTTCCACTTGCCGTAGTCCATGATGCGGCAAACGGGAGGATCAGATTGCGGCGAGACCTCCACCAGATCAAGACCGGCGTCACGGGCGCGGTCTTTGGCGGCGAAGGTGTCGATGACACCGATCTGCTCGTTATTTTCGTCGATGAGCCGAACCTGCGGGACACGGATCATGTCGTTGTGGCGCAGGCCTTTGTCGTTCGGCTTGGGCGGAGGTCTGAAGCGTCCCCTAGCGATGAGCGAATCTCCTTGATGGCGTAACCAGTCAGCGGCGAGCGCCCGAATGCGTCGCCAATTCTGTGTCTATCGGCACAAGCCGTTCTGTTGCGGCTTGTATGTCCCATAAGCAGCCTACTCCGGGCATGATGGGTAGGCAAGGCTAGCGGGTGTGTAAAAGGGTGTTTCCGGGCTAAAAACCTGCCAGCTGGCTGCTGGGCGAGAGATACCAGGCGGTGAACCTGAGGATGGCGTAGCCGGCGGGGGCTGCGAGCAGGAGTGAGTCGACGACATCGAGCATCCCGCCAAAGCCTGGTACAGAGGACCCGGAGTCTTTCACGTGGGCGTCTCGTTTGAAGAGGCTGGCGACGAGGTCGCCGAACTGGCCGACAAGGCCGAGGAAAGCGCCAGCGATGGCGGCGAGCGGCAGGGGGTAGTTGTAGGCGACGAATTCAGGTACTGGCTGATTGGTGATCCAGTGCCCCGAGACGCCGGTGGCGTTGCTGATGGCGGCGAGCGTGACGGCGACCATGGCCGAGAAGAGGAGGCCGCCGACGAGCCCCTCGACGGTCTTCTTGGGGCTGATGAGCGGGATCAGGGGCGTTCGGCCGAACCATCGTCCGGCGAAGTAGGCACCGATGTCGCAGGCTTTGATGATGAGGATGAGAGCGACGATGGTCCAGGCGGGGTGCCACCAGCGGATGGCGAGCAGGAAGCCTGGCATGAGTCCGAGGTAGACGATGCAGAGCATGGCGGCGGCGGCGCTCATGAGGGCGCCTTCGCGTTCGCCGCGTCTCAGTGGCTGGATGAGCGAGAGGAAGAGGACGCCAGCCAGGAGCCCGGCGAGCGGGGTGCTGCCGCCTTGGCCGTTGGGCCCCTGAGGCCAGAAGTAGAGGTAAGCGGCACCGATGGCGGAGCAGGCGTAGGCGAATCCCCAGGAGACGCGGGAGCCGCGGGTGCGCATGAGCCAGGCGAACTCGCGGGTCAGGGGCACGAGGACGATCAGGAGAACGGCGAGGAGGATGATCCCTCGTGGCAGGCGGTCGCCCTCGGGCAGGAGGATGCTCAGCGGCCCGGCGGCGAAGCGCTGGCTGTCGAGCCAGCCGTCGATCGCCATGACGACCAGGAGCATGGCGACGAGCAGCGAGCCAGAGAGGATGCGTTTCCAGAGCATCGGTGCATGGTATCGGGAGGATGCTGACTCGCCGGAGCGACGCTTGGCGACTAGGCTCAGGGCAGATGTTGATCGATGGATCGAAGACCTGGCGACCGGTGCTCAGCCTGACGGCTTTGTTGGTTGTGTTGTGCTGGCCTGGCTGGCTTGGCGCGACCGAGCTGCGGATGGCTGGTTCGCTGGAGCACGGCTGGGTGGTGGCGCGTCCGGATAGCGGTCAGCGGTGGCGGGTCTATCACCTGCCCGCGGTGGAGGGGCTGGAAACGCTTCACCGCGCGGGTGTGTTGGATGAGGCGGTTTCGATTGACGGTCTGGCGGCGCAGGATTCGGTGCTCTGGATCTTCAGCGGTTCGCTGGTGCGTCAGCGGGAGGCGAGCTGGTCGGAGTTGGCGGGCAGGTGGGCCTACGAGGAGCGCGTCGGGCAGCCCCTGCCCGGGCGTGCGCTGAGTGCGGTTGCGAGTGACGGCGGGCCCGTGCTGCTGGTACGGATGGCATCGCCCATACGGCCAGCGGCGGGATCTGCTGTGGGTGGGGGTCGTGAGGGTGACGCTGGCGACCGATCGGCTCTGGCTGTCGCGCTCGGCTTGCCGGAAAGCGCGCTTGCGGAGGAAGGCGAAGTAGGTCTCGAGCTTGATCCGGCGGGACCGATGGAAGGGGCGTTGCCTGAGGATGCGTCATCGGAACCGGCGGCGGGTGAGTCTGTGGTCGAGGCGTCTGCTGCGTCGCTTCACCTGGTTCGTTGGCGTGATTCGGGGTGGGAGGCGACGCCGATTCTGGATGCGCCGGCGGTGGCGATGAGCCTGGTGGGCCTGGACCCGGCCGGGGTGATCTGGGTGGCGCTGGGTGAGCCACGGGTGGAGGCGCTTGATCTGGTGGGCAGCGGTCAGGCTACCGGTCCGGTTGCTTCGGTGGCCCCGCTTGTTGAGACGAGTGAGGGTTTCCAGCTCGGCAGGAGGGATGATCTGGATGGTTTGCTGCCATCTCGGGGACGCGTCGTGATGCGGGGCGGGCGGCCGGCGTTGGTGCGTGCCGAAGCTGGCGGGGATGTGCTGGTGGCGTCGAGTGGCGTCGATCAGCAACGCCTGCGGCTGGGTGATGGTTCGCAGGGCATGGCGCTGGGGGTTGCGACCACGTCTTTTGACGGCGGTTTGCTGGCGGCGTGGGTTTCGGTCTGGCAGGAGGGCCGGCCGTCGCTGGTCTGGTCGTGGGAGCCTTCGGGTCGTGGGACGCCGCGGACCGGGACCCTGGTGGAGGTACCGCCTGCGCCGCCCTGGTCGCGTCCGGATTACGCCATCACGGTGGTGGTCTGGATTACATCTTTCATGTTGTTGCTGTTGACGCTAGAGAGCAGGCGTCGTCCGTTGAAGATGCTGGGGCCGCCTGCGGTTCTGGCCCCGCTGGGCGTTCGTGCGGTGGCAGGTCTGATTGATCTGGTGCCCTGTCTAGCGCTTGCGATGCTGATCACGGGTGTGGGTGGGAACGAGTTGATGGCGGCATGGCCCGGGCAGCCGCTGGCGCACACTTGGGGGCGTGTGGTTCCCGGTTTGGTTGCGATCATTTTGTTTGTGCTGTCCACGGGTATCGCTGAGGCGTGGACGGGACAGACGGCGGGCAAGGCGCTGATGGGGCTGGAGGTGCGGTCGGTGGAAGGGGGGCGACCGAGTCTGTTGCAGATCCTCACGCGTAACCTGCTCAAGTCGTTTGATCTCGTCGCGACGCTGCTGCTGCTGCTGGCGATTTTTGGGCTTCGTCAGCGGCTGGGCGACATGGTGGCGAGAACGGTGGTGGTGATGCGTGGGCCGATCAAGCCGGAGCGGGCGACAGAGGAGAGGGGGCGTCGTGATGGCGAGGGCTGAGCCGGCGGTGGTCTTGTTGTCGGGCGGGCTGGATTCGGCGACGGTCCTGGCGATCGCACAGGAGCAGGGGTATGCGTGCCATACGCTGAGTTTCGATTACGGACAGCGGCATCGCGTGGAGCTCAAGGCGGCGGAACGGCTAGCGCGGGATCGTAACGTGGTATCGCATCGGGTGGCGCAGATCGATCTGCGAGCGTTTGGCGGGTCGGCGCTGACCGCTGATCTCGAGGTGCCCAAAGACCGCGAGCCCGACGAGATGGAGGGCGGGATCCCGATCACGTATGTGCCGGCGCGTAACACGATCTTTCTCAGCTTCGCTCTGGGACTGGCCGAGGTGCTGGAAGCCAGGGACATTTTCCTCGGGGTGAACGCGGTGGACTATTCCGGCTATCCCGATTGCAGACCGGCTTACCTGGAGGCTTATCGAGCCATGGCCAACCTCGCGACCAAGGCGGGGGTGGAGTCTGAGGGCGGCGACTGGCTGCGGATTCACGCGCCGCTGCTGAACCTGAGCAAGGTCGCGATCGTCCAACGGGGGCTGGCGCTGGGCATCGACTACGGTCTGACGCACTCCTGCTACGACCCGGTGCCGGATGAGGGTCATCCGCTGGGGCATCGGCCCTGTGGTCATTGTGATGCCTGCCTGCTGCGGATCCGGGCCTTTGCCGAACTCGGGCAGACAGACCCGTCGCTGGGTTCTGCCGGTTAGTTGGGCCTGCTATGTTGTGCGGTCTGCGTGGCCGGTCTGCTACTGATGTTCGAAGAGGAAGTCGATGAGTCTGTCTGCCGCGGATCGAGAGCGTTTTGCCGAGTTGGGTCTGACCACGAGGCTGGTGGTGGGGATGGAGATCCACGTCGAGTTGGCGACCTTGTCGAAGATGTGGACCTCGGCCCCGAATGTCGCGCACCCGGCTTATGAGGATGCGGATCCGAACACGCTGACCAGCCCGATCGTGATCGGGATGCCGGGCACGCTGCCGATGATGAACCGTCGTGCGGTGGAGATGTCGATCATGGTGGGGTTAGCGCTCGGCTGTCGGATCGCTGAGCGGTGTCACTGGGATCGCAAGAGTTACTACTACCCCGACCTGCCCAAGAATTATCAGATCAGCCAGTATGAGGAGCCGATCTGCGGGCCGGGCGTGATGGAGATCCCGCTGGATCCGGATCAGCCGGTTGGTGGGCCGACCAAGCGGATCGGCATCACACGGGCGCATCTCGAAGAGGATGCTGGCAAGCTGATGCACGAGGCGCCTGGGGGTGGGCTGATCGATCATTCGATCGTCGACCTCAACCGTGCGGGCACGCCGTTGCTGGAGATCGTGACGGAGCCGGATTTTTCGTCGGCGGATGAAGCCGTGACTTTCTCGGTGATGCTGCGTGATCTCTGTCGGCACCTCGGTGTGACTCAGGGGACGATGCAGCGTGGGCACATTCGGTTCGAGCCGAACATCAACGTGGTGATCGAAAAGGGGGGTGAGACGTACAAGACGCCGATTGCCGAGATCAAGAACCTCAATTCGTTCCGCGCGGTGAAGGGTGCGATCGAGCACGAGTACGTCCGTCAGGTGGACGCATGGCTGGAGACCGGTCGGGTGATGTCGCCGGGTGCCAAGTCGACGCGTGGCTGGGACGACAACAAGGAAGTGACCCTTCTGCAGCGCGAAAAGGAAGACGCGCACGACTATCGATACTTCCCGGACCCCGACCTGGTGGATGTGGTGGTGGACGCGTCGTGGCTGGCTGAGATCAAGGCGTCGATGCCCAGGCCGCTACAGGAGCGCAGGGCAGCCTGGGCCGAGGCGGGGATCGGTGCGGCTGAAACGCGTCAGCTGCTGGATGACCCGAGTCTGGCGAGGCTTTTCGATGATGCGGCTGCGTTGGGGGTTCCGGTCAAGCGAGCGCTGGCGTTGCTGCTGAATGCCGGGTTGAAGTGGGCGAATGAATTTAGCGTTGCGTTGGGTGATCGGTTGACTGCGGAGCAGGTGCGATCGATTGATGGGCTGGTTCAGGAAGACAAGCTGGGGTCCTCGGGGGCCGAGCAGCTGGTGCGTGTGCTGGTTGACCCCGGTAGCGAGCACGCGGGGGGTGAGCCCGAGGCGGTTGCTGAGGCCGAGGGCTTGCTACAGGTCAGCGACACGGGTGCGTTGGAGGTGCACGTCGATGAAGTGCTGGCGTTAGCGCACAATTCCAAGGCCGTGGCGGATATCCAAGCGGGCAAGGACAAGGCTGTCGGGGCGCTGCTCGGACAGATCATGAAGAAGACGGGCGGCGCGGCGAACCCGAAAGTTGTGCGGGATTTGATCTTTGGGCGACTTAGGGGATAACCAGGGGCTGGGTTTTTGGGTAGGTCTTGTGGGTTTTTTGGTTTGGTGAGGTATGTTTCGGTCTAGGGGATAGTGGTGATGGGAAGCTGCGCAGTTTTTGTCGCTATCGAGCGTAAAACTGAGTAGTCAGGGATGTTTGGGAAGGGTGGCTCGCGTGGGCCAGCGACCTGGCTGATCCCGCTGTGATGGCAGAAGAGAAAGCAGGAAACATGATGAAGCGTCATGGTCTGGTTGGTTGTGGTTTGCTCGGTTGTTCCTTTGGATTGTTGGGCGCAGGGGATTTGCAGGCGGCCCTCGGGCCGGTTTTCAGTCTCGATGACAATCCCGCATCGCCGATTTCTTCGGCTCCGGGTGTGATTGCCGGGTTCGGAGCGGAAGACCCGTTCGGGTTTTTCCTGTCCCCCGGGCTGTCGCCCTCGCCGACGCTGAGTGGGTTCGGGCCGGGCGGCGATGCCTGGCTGCTCGAACCCGGTCCCAACGCCGATACCGAGCCGTTCTTTGATGCTGGGACCGAGCAACGCTGGTCTTACCTGGATGCCTACAGCAACAACAGCGCCGTGACCGATTCCGGGTCGCTGGAGCTGTCGGCCGACTCGACATTCAACCTTGTCTTCAGCGTGGATCGCGTAACGACGGGCTTGGCGGGTGATGTCACGATTCAGGCGAATACGGGTGAGCAGCCCGCGGACATCTTTGTGAGCAGCAAGACCTTTGTGTCGCCGGCGAAGTTCGCGGGGACGCTGCCTGCCAATGCGGGTTACGTCGGGCCGCTGGGCGGGGCGACATCACCCGGCTTGGGATCCAACCAGTTGCTCTTCGATGAACAGGACGACTTCGGTCTGCAGGAGGGGCTGGGGCAGTTCGAGCCGGAGGCCGACAACATCGACGCTTTCGAGTTCCGGGACATAGATGTCGATGGTGATCTGATCACCGACTCGACGGCTTATCACTCGATCAACCCCGACGAGGCTTTGCTGAAGCAGTTCGCCTCAGGCGGCACGCGGACCTACACGCCTTCGGACATCTATGTCACGCCGGCTGGCTCGAACGTGAGTTTTCTGTATGCCCCTGAGCAGATGATCTTCGGGGCTGCGAACCCGCCTTTCTCTGGGGATCAGGGCGAAGCGACCGGCGAGGATATCGATGCGTTGGTGCTGTGGGATACCGGTGAGGATCAGCAGGTTGAACCGGGCCGTGATTTTGCGTTGTTCAGCCTGGCGCCCGGCTCCTCGATCCTGTTTCTGCTGAATGCCCTCAACCCCGGCAGCGTGGGCCCGGGCGACGTGTTCTTCACCGACTTCACCGGGTCGTTCGGCCTGTTCGCCCGCGGTCCTGAGTTGGGGTTGAGCACCGGTTTTGCCTTCGAAATCGACAATCTGGATGCGTTGGAGGTGGTTCTGACCGGTGACAGCAACCTGGATGGCCGGGTGGACCTGATCGACCTGTCGAATCTGGCGTCCAGCTTTGGCGGACCGGGCAACTGGTTTGGTGGCGATTTCAACGCCGACGGTGTGGTTGATCTGATCGACCTCAGCCTTCTCGCTGGCAATTTCAGCAGCCAGACCGGAGCGGTGCCCGAGCCGGCTTCGGCGGCGCTGCTGGCTCTGAGTCTGGCCGCCTTGGGTCGCCGTCGCTAGGCACTGTTCGATGATTTTGGAACACGGAGCCCTCGGCAGCTTGCCCGGGGGCTTTTTTTATTTTTGCGAGGGGGGGTGATCGGCCCATTCTTCAGGGCTTGAGCTTCTGGGGTACAATCTGCAATACCGCAGTCAGTGCGGTCATCCCAGGTCACAGACCCACGCACCGTGCCTCCGCCGGTTTGACACCGGCTGGCGGTCACCCTTCATGAAGAACGAGCCATGGCCCAGAACCATCTGCGTAATGTCGCGATCATTGCCCACGTCGACCACGGCAAGACGACGCTGACCGATCAGCTGCTTTACCAGTCCGGCATGTTCCGGGCTGAAGAACTCAACAAGCTCGCGGGAGGGCAGCACAACCTGGTCATGGACACCGGCGATATCGAGCGCGAGCGGGGCATCACCATCACGGCCAAGAACTGCGCGGTGAATTACCGACACTCGGATGGGGCGGACTACAAGATCAACATCATCGATACGCCCGGCCACGCCGACTTTGGCGGGGAGGTCGAGCGCGTGCTCAATATGGCGGACGGCTGTCTGCTCGTCGTGGATGCCTTCGAGGGCCCGATGCCTCAGACGCGTTTCGTGCTGAGCAAGGCGCTGGCGATCGGCCTGAAACCGCTGGTGGTCATCAACAAGATCGATAAGCCGAACGCGCGGCCGGAAGACGTCATCAACGAGGTGTTCGATCTGCTGGGTCAGCTCGATGCACCAGACGATGCGTTGGACTTCCCGGTGATCTATGCCTCGGCCAAGAACGGCTGGGCGACCAAGGACCCGGACAAGGTCGGCGATGACCACCCGGACAGCATGGCGGACCTGTACGACGCGATCCTGACGCACATCCCGGCACCGTATGCCGAAGGCTCGTCGCGCGGGGCCAACGCCGGTTTTTCGAGTGGGGTTGAGGCGCTGGCGGCTCCGCTTCAGATGAGCGTGACGACGATCCAGTACAGCGAGTACGTCGGGCGTGTGGCGGTGGGACGGGTGACGGCGGGGCGGATCACGGCGGGTCAGAAGGTGACTGTCATCAACCGTGCGGGTGAGGGCAGTCAGCAGCGGGTGCTCAAGCTCAACGTGTTCGACGGGCTGGGTCAGAAGGAGGCCAGCGAGGTGATCGCCGGGGATGTCTGTGCGGTGGTTGGGCTGGACCCGATCGATATCGGGGACACCATCGCCTGCCCGGATGCGCCCGAGGCGCTGCCGGTGGTGAAGATCGACGAGCCGACGCTGAGCATGATGTTCCGGGTCAACGACTCGCCCTTTGCCAGCAAGGAAGGAACCTATGTCACGAGCCGGCAGATCTGGGACCGGCTGCAGCGGGAGTTGCAGTCGAATGTGGCGCTGTCGGTCGAGCGTGGGGATACCGGCGAGAGCTTCCTGGTGTCAGGTCGGGGGTTGATGCACCTGGGCGTGCTGCTGGAGGAGATGCGCCGAGAGGGCTACGAGCTTCAGGTCGGTCGCCCGCAGGTCATCATGAAGCGGCCGGAGGAGGGCGAGGAGCACGCCGGCAGGCTGTGCGAACCGATCGAGCAGCTGGTGGTGGATTGCCCGAGCGAGTGCCAGAACGACGTGATGTCGCTGGTGATCAACCGGCGGGCCGAGATCGTTCGCATCGATCCCAAAGCGGGTGCCGGGGATTACATCCACATGGAGTTCACGATCCCGGCGCGTGGGCTCATCGGTCTGAGGACGCGGATGCTCACGGCGACGCAGGGGCGGGCGATCATGCACCACAACCTGCTGAGATACGAGCCGACCCGTGGCGAGATGCCCAGAAGGGCGGCTGGGGTGATGATCGCTTCGGACCCGGGGCAGGTCACGGCTTATTCACTGGACCGGTTGTTCGATCGCGGGACCTTCTTCGTGAAGCCAGGCGACGTGATCTATGCCGGGCAGGTGGTCGGCGAGCACTGCAAGGACAACGACATCACCGTCAATCTCGCGATCAACAAGAAGCTGACGAACGTGCGCGCGGCTTCGGCGGACGACCAGACCAAGGTGAAGCCTGCGCGGGAGCTCTCGATGGAGGCCTGTCTGGAGTACATCGCCGAGGACGAGCTGGTGGAAATCACGCCTGAGAGCGTGCGGATGCGTAAGAGGCTGCTTAATGAGTCGGATCGGAAGCGGGTCGATCGGCAGGCGAAGACAGCAGCCAAAGCGGGTGTGTGATTTTTCCTTGGCGCAGCGGCGGTTGTGGATTAGGCTGACTCTAACGCAACGCTCGAAAGCGTGGCGCTTGCAGGGCTGTCAGGATTCACAACAGGAGAAGAGGATCATGAACTATCAGACAACGTTGGCGGTGGCTGCTGTGCTTATGGCCGGTGGACTGGCGGATCGGGCTCAGGCGATTGACCTGAGTGACGATCTGGGCTTCTACGACGGCACCTGGCACAACCTGACGTTCGATTCGATCGGCGACATGGACTTCACCTTCTCGTCGGACGGGACATCGATCACGGTGGCCATCGAGTTGACCGGCAATGTCTTTGGTCTACCGGCTCCGACCGAACCGCTGATCTACAGCTTTCTGCTCCCGACGACGCCCGGCGCGACGAGTATCGATCTCGGGCTGACCGGCGACCCGTTGCTTGGCGATGTGGTCGGCAGCATCAGTGTGCTCGACTGGCAGCTAGACCTGACCGCGACCAATTTCCCGGCCAGTTCGCCCGCGTTCGGGTTTGATGCGTTCAACCTGACCGGCACCATCACCGGCGGGGTCATCGACCTGGCTTACACGATTGACGCCTTTGGCGGTGAGTTTGCCAACGGTGAGATCGATGCCCGTCAGATTCCCGAGCCGGCCACGGCCCTGTTATTGGGTCTGGGTGGGGTGGCCGCGACGCGCCGGCTGCATTAGACCTGCAGGTTCGTCATCAATAGGGTGTGTAGCTGAAGTCCTTGATGACGACGTGGACGGGTTGTCCGTCGGTCGGGGGATCGACCTGACCATCTCGGTTGGTGTCGAGCAGCCAGAGGTTGAATCGGAAGCTCGTGGTCGGGCTGGGCCGAACGACGCCGATCCAGTCGGTGAGTTGTTCGCCGTCGCCTGTTCGCCGAGGCGGATGCAGGCTGCCGTGATACGTCCATGCCGAGAGCAGGCGTTTGGGGTCGGGACCATCGGTGCCGAGATAGCTGGCACAGGTCACACGATCGGGTCGCCAATCGATCACGTGGCTGACCCCCTGTTGTTCGAGGTCGGTGTCATCAGAGGTCGTGCGCTCGGGATGAAGCTCGACGTGTTCGTTTCGAGCCGGGTGCATGGTGTAGTGAAGGTTGGCGCGCTCGGGATTGCCCCAGCGAGCCCACTCGATATCGATTTCGGTATTGGCGTCCGAGAGGTAGGTGTGGTGATCCCAGGTGAAGATGCCCAGGACCACGTTGGGATCGAGCGTATCGACGCCCGGCCCGACGATGATCTCGTAGCGGCCGTAGCCTGCCTGGAAGTCAGAGACGAGTTCCGTGGCGTACCAGTGGCCATCTACAGGCCGGAGGGTGAGATGCAACTGGCCTTCGTCATCGACGTAGATGTCCGAGGGCTTGTCAGAGAATCGATTCGGACCGGGACCAACGGGTGTATCTGAAGACTTGATAGACCATGTATGGCCGGCGAAGCGGAGTTTGCCGGGTTCAAGGGGCGTAGCGTCCGTCATTTTCTGCATCGAACAGCCGAGGGACAAGAGGGCCAGAGCAGCGATGATGAACATGCTGAGCCAGGGGCTCGGCCCTCGCAAGCTACTCTGGTGTAGTTCAGGCACGTGGTGAAAGCGAGTGAGCATAAATATCCTCAATGAATGAGACATTCGTCTGAGCGTATGGCCGGGGAGTTGTGGTGTCAAGCATTTTGGGCAGGCCGTAGCTGACCCATCAGGTCTGAGCACCCGGGCGTGGGGGCTGAGGGCCATCACCGAAGTAAGGGGATCAACCGCTTGGTGGGTGAGTCTGAGGGTTAGGTGGCGATGTGGAGCAAAGCGACAGAAAGGAATGCCTCCCGAAGGACTCGAACCTTCAACCCGCTGATTAAGAGTCAGCTGCTCTGCCGATTGAGCTAGGGAGGCGGTGCGTGTCTCTCACGCTGACCGAATGATACGTGTTTGAATCGCAGACGCCAAGAGCGGGTTGGCTGTTCGTGTCGCCCGCGTTCTCCACGGAGCCGGTAGCATGTCGGTATGACGTTGCTGCCGCTGCGAGCCTACATTTCTTGCTGGATCATCTGCCTCCTTGCGGCAACCAGTACAACCCTGCCGGTGCACGCTCAGACGGTTTATGTGCTGGACGATGAGGGTGAATTGGTGCGTAAGGCCGGTCCCGAGCCGGGCACGCCTGAGGCCGAGCTCGAAGCGATCCGGGCGTTGATTGCCGCGGATGAGGGTAAGAAGGCGGTGCGGGCCGCTAATGACTGGATCGAGGCCTACCCCAACCACCCGCTGGAGGTTGAAGCCCGGCTGCTCCGAGGCGACGCCTGGGTGGCTCGGGAGCGTTACTACAAAGCACTGTTCGATTACGAGTATGTCGCACGGGTCTATCCCGGCACGGAAGCCTTCTTCACGGCCCTCGAACGGGAGTACGACATCGCCAGGCTCTTTGTTTCCGGGGTCAAGCGTCGGCTCTTCGGGCTGCAGCTGCTTCCCGCCGACGGTGAAGGCGAGGAACTGCTCATCAGGATCCAGGAGCGCGTGCCCGGTAGCGAGTTGGGTGAGCGCGCGAGCCTGCTGCTGGCCGATTACTACTACGACGAGGGAGAGATGTTCCTCGCCAGCGAAGCCTACGACATCTTCCTGGAAAACTACCCCGAGTCGCAGCGTCGGGAATGGGCGCTGCTCCGGCTGGTGCTGTCGAATCTCGCACGTTTCAAGGGGCCGCGGTACGACGCCACGGGCCTGCTCGAAGCGCGCGAAAGGCTGCTGGCATACCGGGCCGAGTTTCCCGCGGCGGCTGAGCGTGTCGGGATCGACGCCGTGCTGCTTCGTGTCGAGGAGTCGCTGGCGTCAGCGGATCTGGCATCGGCGCAGTGGTACGAACGCCGGGGTGAAGACCGCAGTGCTGCGACGCTCTACGAAAGATTGATCGAAGAACACCCGCGAACGTCGGCGGCTCAGCAGGCAGCCGAGCGCCTTCGCGAACTGGGAGTCTCCGAGTGAGTCGATGTCCACGTCTCTGCCTCTGGCTGCTCATGCTGCTGGTCCTGCCGATGTTGGTCGGCTGTCAATACTCGGCGGGCGAGGCGTTCGACCCCGAGGTGCGCACGATCGCCGTAGCGACCTTCGAGAACAGGACCTTCCTGCTGGAGATCGAGCAGGAGATCGCCGCGGCGCTGGTCGCGGAGATCCAGAAGCGCACGCCTTACCGCATCGGCCCGCCCGGTACGGCCGACACCATCATTCAGGGAACGGTGGTGAGCGCTGATCGTGTCCAGCTGAGCAGGGTCCGGGAAGTCGGACTGCCTCAGGAACTCGAACTCCGGGTCCGGGTGGATTTCGAATGGCGTGACCTTCGCGACGGGACCGAGCGGGCCGGTATTCGCGGACTCATGGGGGTGGGACGGCAGGTGGCCGCCGGCCCGGCCGTTGAGCGGCTGGAAGTGGCCAGGCACACCGCGGCTGAGAACCTCGCACGGACCATGGTCTCGGAGATGCGAGCCGATTGGTGAACCCCGGACGGGGGACCGATGTAAGGATGGGGATCTTCCAGGCCCGATGCCTGCGGCTGAAGCGGTCAGGCGGCTATGATTCGGGTGGATGAGACGCACGCCAGTAAGGAACAGCATGTCCGATCCGGATCGAGACCTCGACAAGCAGCACCGACAGGACCAGGACGAGACCACGCCCGAGCGCGGCGACTCCGATCCGAAGAACCCGCAAGGGCCCAAGCCGCCGAACATGATGTCGCGGGGGCTTTTCGGCTGGATCATGGTTGGCACGCTGCTGATCACCGTTCTCTTGCTTGCCGGCAACGTCCAGCAGCAGGCCAAGGAAATCAGCTGGAATGAGTTCCTGAGTCTGGCCGAGACCGGTCAGTTCGAGGAAGCCGTGACGGTGCACGACGCCAAGATTGTCGGCAAGGTTCGACCGGAAGCGCCGGGCGTGGCTGGTGAGGGCGACAACCGGCTTCGGCAGACCGTGATCAGCCCAGAATCCAAGCCGCTCCGTCTGCATCAACTCGACGAAGCCAAGCAGGAGGTGGTTGAAGAAGTCAACAACTCCATCCTCATGCCCTTCCTGCTGGCATGGGGCCCGATCCTCTTCATCGTTATCCTGATCTACTTTTTCTTCATCCGGCCGATGCGCTCGGGCGGGGCCGGTGGTGGGATGCTTGGCGGCTTCGGCCGCAGCCGTCACAAGCTGATGACCAAAGAGCTCTCGACCATCCGGCTGGATGACGTTGCGGGCATCGAAGAGGCCAAGGACGAGGTGACCGAGGTCATCGAGTTCCTCAAAAACCCCAAGAAGTTTCAGCGGCTTGGCGGGCGTGTCCCGCGAGGCGTGCTGCTGATCGGTTCGCCCGGTTGCGGCAAGACCCTGCTGGCCAAGGCCGTCGCCGGCGAGGCCGACGTGCCCTTCTTCTCAATCAGCGGCTCCGACTTTGTCGAGATGTTCGTCGGCGTCGGTGCCAGCCGCGTCCGCGATCTCTTCAAGCAGGCCAAGGAATCGTCGCCCTGCATCATCTTCCTCGATGAGATCGATGCCGTGGGCCGCAAGCGTGGGTCGGGCTTCAGTTCCGGCGGTCATGATGAGCGCGAGCAGACACTCAACGCCATCCTCGTCGAGATGGACGGCTTCGAGTCCAGCGATCAGGTCATCGTCATGGCCGCGACGAACCGTGCCGACGTGCTCGACCCGGCACTCATACGGCCGGGCCGATTCGACCGCCAGATCCAAGTGCCTCTGCCCGACGTGGCGGGGCGGCTGGAGATCCTGAAGGTCCATGCGCAGAAGATCAAGCTCGATCCTTCGGTCGACATGGAGAAGATCGCCCGAGGCACGCCGATGTTCTCCGGTGCCGACCTCTCGGCGATCATCAACGAGGCTGCGATCTCGGCGACCATGCAGGGCAAGGAGTTTGTCGAGCACGTCGACCTTGAAGAAGCGCGCGACAAGGTTCGGTGGGGCCGGTCGCGCAAGAGCGCCAAGCTCGAAGAGGAAGAGAAAAAGGTCATCGCCTACCACGAAGCCGGGCACGCGATCATCATGAAATACGATGACGACGCCGAACCTCTGCACAAGGTCACAATCATCCCGCGAGGCCGGTCCCTCGGCAGCACCTATATGTTGCCCGAGAAGGACAAGCACATCCTCTCGAAGAAGCAGCTGCTGGGGCACATGCGTGTCGCCTTTGGTGGCCGGATTGCCGAGGAGATGTTCACCGGCGATCAGTACAACGGGACGGCCGGCGACATCCGCCAGGCGACCGAGATCGCCCGATCCATGATTACCGAGTACGGCATGAGCCAGCGGATGGGCTTCCAGTTGTTTGGTGTAGACGACGCCAAGAACCCCTGGGAACAGCCCGATCGGCTCTACTCGGACGAGACCGCGAAGATGATCGATGAGGAGGTCCGCGGGCTCATCGATCGGACCTACAACGAGGCCAAGACGCTGATCGAGACGCATCGGATCGAAACCGAGCGGCTGGCCGAAGCGTTGATGAAGTACGAGACCCTCACGGCGGAGGAGGTCGATAAGGCCGTCAACGGCGAGCCCATCGGCCGCAAGACGGTCACCGATGTCATCGAGGCCGAGAAGCAGCGTGACGACAGCAAGCCGGCTAAGCCTGCGTCGCCCCCTGAGCCCGATCTGCCGCCAGGGTCGATGCCTAGCCCGGCCTGATACGACGTCAGATCAGGTCATCATCAACCAGCAGTTCATTCGCCCCCTTGTCACGTCGCATCGAGCGGCCGAGAACTTCTTTCAGGCGCTTTGGTCGGATGCCTTCGCCGGGCCGTTTGATGGTCAGGTCGGCAGCGGTCAGCCGGTCGCCGGCTGAGACGGCTCTCGTTAGGCAGAGGCTCTGCCGAGAGAGACGGCGAACATCCTCTTCTTCCGGACCCGCGGATTTGTCGATCCTACCAAGTGCCTGCGCGGCTTCCCGAGCCCCTGAGACATAGGTCCTCATCTGCTCGGGATTCAGGCTGGCGGCGTGGTCAGGGCCTTCGGCCCCGGTGTCGTAGGTCAGGTGCTTCTCGAGCAGACAGGCACCCGCCGCGACCGCCAAAGCGCCGGTCAGGGTCTCGCTGGTGTGATCCGAGTAGCCGATGGGGAGCTGGTGCCGGTCTTGGAGCCAGCGGATCCCGCCTAAGGCTGCTTTCTCCATGGGGGTCGGGTACGAAGAAACGCACTGCAGAAGGGCCCCGCCCGGTTCGTAATCTGACAGCCATTCAGCGGCCTCACTGATCTCGTGCCCCTCGCTGGCACCGGTGGAGATGAGCACGGGCTTGTCGAGCTTCAGCACGCGCCTGATGAGTGGGCGATTAATGACGTCCGGCGAAGCGATCTTCACGGCATCCAGTTCCAGGTCGGCAAGCTCCTCCACATCCTCCAGACTGAAAGGCGTAACCACCAAGCCCAGCCCGGCTTCGCGAGCAGCCTCGCGCAGGGTCTTCAGTTCTTTCAGACTCAGAGTCAGCTTGCCGAGCAGGTCCTCCGCCGACTTCGCAGACCCCTGCTGATAGGCCGCCAACTCAGCCTGCTTCGATAGCAGACGCTCCGGGCGGAAGTACTGGAATTTGACGGCATCGCAGCCAGCGCCTTTGGCCGATTCGATCAGGGTTTGGGCACGCTCCAGAGACCCGTCGTGATTGACGCCGATCTCGGCAATGACGCAGACCTTTGCCGGGTCGTGCTCGCCGGCGTGGGAAAAGACCAGGGGGCGTGGTTGGTTGGTTTCGGACTCGCTCATACGAGCGTTGTACCCAGCAACCGTTTCACGTGCTCAAAGACCCGCTGCCGGCCTCGTACTGCTTGGCGTAGTACTCGCGATAGGCGCCCGACCGGATCCGCTGCCACCAATTGGCGTTTTCCTGATACCAACGGCAGGTCGTCTCGAGAGCCTCGGGCCAGGCCGACCGGGAGGGTTCCCATCCGAGTTCACGGGCGATCTTGCTGGCGTCGATGGCGTACCGACGATCATGCCCCTTGCGGTCGGCAACCCGTTCGATCATCTCCTCGCCATGGCCCATGATCTCGAGGATCGCGTGGGTCAATGCGAGATTCGAACGCTCGTTATTCCCGCCGATGTTGTAGGTCTCGCCCGGCTCGCCCTTCTCAGCAACCAGCAGCACGGCCTCGCAGTGATCTATGACGTGCAGCCAGTCGCGCACGTTCTGCCCGTCGCCATACAGAGGCACCTTCATCCCCTGGATCAGGTTGGTGACAAACAGCGGGATGACCTTTTCAGGGAACTGGTAGGGCCCGAAGTTGTTTGAGCAGTTGGTGATGCAGGCCTGGATCCTGTGCGTGTGCTGACAGGCTCGGACCAGGTGGTCCGAAGCGGCTTTGCTCGCCGAGTAGGGGCTGCTCGGGGAATAAGGCGTCGTCTCCGTGAACTTGATCTCAGGACGATCCAGCGGCAGATCGCCATAAACCTCATCCGTCGAGACGTGCACCAGACGTTTCTGATTCTTCGGATCGGCCCGCCTGAGCGCATCCAGCAGACACTGCGTGCCCAGGACATTGGTCTCGACGAAAGGCCGCCCGTCGATGATCGACCGGTCCACGTGGCTCTCAGCGGCCATGTGCACCAAGACATCGACCTCAGCGATGAGGGAGGTCATCAGCTCAAGATCCCGGATATCACCCTTCACGAAGCGGTACCGATCCGGGAATCGGCTCTCGATGTCCGCCAGACTCTCGGGATTTCCCGAGTACGTGAGCGCATCGAGATTGACCATCGCCGTGTCGTCGCGGGATTCGAGCGCAAAACGAACAAAATTAGACCCGATAAAACCGCAGCCGCCGGTGATCAGGATCTTCATGCGTGTTCTCCAGGTCTTCGGGAGGTGAAATCAGTCCGTCGTTAAACCATCGGCTTGACCCTACCCCCGGATTGACCGATCCTCAATCCTAAATCGACCTAACTTAGGGGCTACCGATGAAGGGTGTCATTCTTGCAGGCGGACTCGGGTCACGTCTCCGGCCGCTCACGCTGGTGACCAACAAGCACCTGCTGCCGGTCTACGACCGACCGATGATCTATTACCCGATTCAGTGCCTGATCAACGCCGGGATCAATGAGGTCCTCATCGTGACCGGTGGCGAGCACGCGGGCGATTTCCTCAAGCTCCTCAAAAACGGCAAGCACCTCGGGCTCAAGCAACTGGCCTACACCTATCAGGAGGGCGAGGGCGGCATCGCCGATGCCCTCAAACTCGCTGAGGACTTTGCCGACGGCGACAAGATCTGCGTGATCCTGGGCGACAACATCATCGAAGGGAACATCCGCAAGGCCGCGGGCGATTTCTTCACCCAGGGCTCCGGTGCCAAGCTGCTGCTCAAGGAAGTCTACGATCCCGAACGCTTCGGGGTGGTCGCTTTCGATGACGAGGGCAAGGTCAATCAGATCATCGAGAAGCCCGAGAACCCGCCCAGCAGCATGGCGGTGACCGGCATCTATTTCTACGACAACGACGTCTTCTCGATCTGTCAGGAACAGAAGCCCTCCGGCCGTGGCGAACTGGAGATCACCGACGTCAACCAGGCCTACCTCGACCGGGGCGACCTGACCTATGAAACCCTCGAAGGCTGGTGGACCGACGCCGGCACCTTCGAAAGCCTCCATCGAGCCAGCATTCTGGTCAAAGAGGCGGGGGCCAACCGGCTCGATCTCACTGTCCCGCAGTCCGTCTGAGCAGGGGGCCGCCGTCGTTGTGTCCCCAACTTTTCATCGCGCAGGCGCAGGATGCCGGCTGGCACTTCGGCCTGCACGACCCCAGCTTCGAGGGCTGGGCCATCCTGATCGCCTATGCACTGGCCGCCGCTATCACTCTCCAGGCAGCAGCGGGTTCTACGGGACGCGACGCCTTCTTCTGGTGGATCGTGGCGGGCCTGATGGCGTTTCTCTGCCTGAACAAGCAGCTCGATCTCCAGTCCCTCGTAACCGACTGGGGGCGCTCACTGGCTAAAGAGCAAGGCTGGCTCGATCGGAGGCGATCTCTGCAGGCAGGTTTTGTGCTCGGCATCGGTATCCTGATGTTTATCGTTGCCGCGGGCATGCTCTGGTTCATGCGGCGTTCGCTCTGGCGGCTGAGACTCGCGATCCTCGGGCTGACGTTCGTGGCCGGCTTTGTGCTGGCCCGTGCGGCTTCCTTCCATCACCTCGACAGCTGGCTCGGCACGCCCATCGATCCGGGCAACTACTTCAGGTACAACGCCCTGTTTGAACTCCCGGGTATCGTGCTGATCGCCATCGCCGCACGTTTACACGTCCGCGCAACGAACAAGCCTAAATCTTCACCCAACCCGAGGCACAGGTCCACCCATGCAGATTGAAGCCACCCACATCCCGGACGTCAGGATCATCACGCCCAGGAAACATGGCGACCATCGCGGCTTTTTCATGGAGAGCTTCAGCGCTCCGCGGCTGGCCGAGGCCGGGATCACTGACGTCTTCGTGCAGGACAACCATTCGCTCTCCGCAGCCCCTTACACCCTACGCGGCCTCCACTGCCAGACCCCGCCCCACGCTCAGGCCAAGCTCGTCCGGGTCACGCGCGGCCGCGTCCTGGACGTTGCTGTCGATGCCCGCAAAGGCTCGCCGACTTTTGGGCAGCATGTGGCTGTGGAACTGAACCCCGACAGCGCCCGCCAACTCTACGTGCCGTTCGGCTTCCTGCACGGATTTCTGACCCTAGAGCCCGACACCGAGTTCCAGTACAAGGTCAGCGACATCTACGCCGGCGACTGCGATACCGGCGTCCGTTTCGACGACCCCGATCTTGCCATCGACTGGCAACTGGGCGGCCGATCACCGATCCTCTCCGAGAAAGACCAGAAGCTTGTGGCCTGGCGGGATTTCGACTCGCCCTTTGTCTACGAAGGCTGATCCTCATGCGTGTCCTGCTCATCGCTCCTAACGGCATGCTCGGCCGAGCCTGGAAGCAGCTGCTCGAAGCCCAGGCGATCGACCATCAGGCGGTCGCTCGGCCCGATCTGGACCTGGCCGACCCGCGCAGCATCCACTCGGCTGTCACGGCCGACTTCACACACGTCGTCAACGCCGCCGCCTGGACCGATGTCGATGGCGCTGAGGAGCACGAAGCCCGGGCGACACAGATCAATGGCGACGCCGTTGCCGAACTCGCCAAAGCCTGCAAGACCCGGGATGCCCAGCTCATCCACTATTCGACCGATTACGTCTTCAACGGCCAGGCCACCAGCCCCTACCCGATCGACAGCCCCCGCGATCCGGTCAACGCCTACGGCCGCTCCAAAGCCGCTGGTGAAACCGCCATCGAGGCCTCCGGTGCCCGCCATCTGACGCTGCGCACGAGCTGGGTCTACGCCCCCTGGGGGAAAAACTTCGTGCTGACCATCCGAAAGCTCGCCGGCGAGCGTGACGTGCTTCAGGTTGTCGCCGACCAACGCGGGCGTCCCACCTCTGCGCAGCATCTGGCCAAAGCTTCGCTCGACCTGATGCGCGCGAAAGCCGAAGGCTATCTGCACGTGACCGATGGGGGCGAGGCCACCTGGCACGACCTCGCCGTCCACGTCGCTGAGCGCTCTCATTCGCCCTGCAAGATTCTTCCCTGCACAACCGACACGTTCCCGCGTCCAGCCAAACGGCCCGCCTACTCCGTACTCGACCTGGCACCCACCGAAGCCATCATCGGCCCCATGCCCTCTTGGCGAGATAACGTGACCGCCGTGATGAAGCAGCTCTGAGCCTACATCTCAGAAGGGCCAGACCATCGGAACCAGCAGGACCGTGATCACCAGCAGCAGCACCGTCAGGGGCAAACCGATCCGCGTGTAATCCGTGTATCGATACCCGCCCGGACCGTAGATCATGAGGTTGGTCTGGTAACCAATCGGCGTCGAGAAGCTCGCCGAAGCCGCGATCATGATGGTGATCAGAAACGGCATGGGTGACAGCTCCATCGCCTCGGCACTCGCTGTGGCGATGGGGTAGACCAGCAAGGCCGCCGCGACGTTCGTCATCAACTCTGTAAACAGGTTGGCGAGCACGAAGATGATCGCCAGCGCCAGCAGTGGGTTGCCGCCCGTCAACGACATCATCGCATCGGCCAGCCCATCGGCAGCGCCCGAGGCCGCCACCGCCGACCCGAGGCCCAACGCGGCGCCGATGACCACCAGTACCTGCCAGTCGATGGACGCCCTCGCCTCACTCGCCGTACAGCAGCGCGTCAACCACATCAAGCCAGCGGCCAGCATGGCTCCATGAAGCATGCTGAGCAGCCCCGTGCCGACAAGCACCACGAGCAGAGCCAGCACCCCGATCGCCAGCCAGGCCCGTTCATGCCTGACGATGGTCGACTCCTCGATCGGGCTGACCAGATAGAAATCCTGGCTGTAACGTCGCTCATCGACGAAGCTCGAAGGCGCTTCCATCAGCAGCGTGTCGCCGGGCTGAAGCACGATGTCGCCGATCTTCTGCTGCAGCCGCTGACCGTCGCGGGCCACGGCGATCACCGCCGCGTTGTAGACCGAGCGAAACCGACCGTCTCGAATCGTCTTGTTTACCAGCGGGCAACGGCTGGAGACAACCGCTTCGATCAGCCTCCGCGACGACCGGGGCGCGTCGAGCTTGAAGACCTGATGCTCAGCAGGAGCCAGCCCCCGAATCTTCCGAAGGTCGACCACCGAAGCCACCATCCCGACGAAGACCAGCCGGTCGTTGGAGGCCAGCTTCTCGTTCGGGCCGACCGCTGCCATCGACGTACCGGCGCGGTCGATCTCCGCCAGATACAGGCCGGGCAGATGACGCAGCCCGGCCTCCTCGATCGTGCTCCCCACCAGCGGGCCATCCGGTTCCACGATCATCTCGACCGCGTACTCCCTGGCCCCGTTCTCCTGCCGCAGGGCCGGCTGACGATCGGGCAGCAGCCAGCGGCCCACCAGCAGCAGGTAGGCCAGCCCCGCCAACGCACAAGGGAGCCCAACCCAGGCGATCTCGAACATCCCCAGACCACTGCCGATCGATGGGTCTTCGAGCATCCGACCGTGCACAACAAGGTTGGTCGAAGTGCCGATCAGGGTGCACATCCCGCCAAGCATCGCCGCATAACTCAGCGGGATCATCAGCCGTGACGGGCTGACGCCGATCTTCTTCGACCAGTCGCCCACGATTGGCAGAAAGACCGCCACCACCGCCGTGTTATTGAGAAATCCCGAGAGCAACGCCGCGGGCGGCATCAGCCGCGACTGGGCCGCCAACGCACTCTTCGGCAGTCCCAGAAACCACCGCGCCATCATCTCCGCCGCCCCGGTATGACGCAGCCCCGCTGCGACGATAAACAGCATCGCAATCGTTATCAGCCCGGGATTCCCGAATCCCAGCACGAGATCGCCCGCGTCCGGCATCCGATCGCTAAACAGCGACAGACTCGCCAACAAGACCACCGTGCCCAGCAGCACCACATCAGGCCCGGTCAGATTCCAGGCCAGCGCGAGCATCATCAGCCCGAGCGTTCCAAGCGTGATCCAGGCTTCCCAGGGCATGGCTTTAAGATCGGTCCGTCGAAGCGTCCACGTTCAGAAGCCCACGGCGCTCGAGATCGCCGATCACCGCGGCTACCTCCTCCTCCAGCGTCATCCGATCGGTATCAAGCACCAGCTCCGGCGTTTCCGGCTTTTCGTAGGGTGAACTGATGCCCGTGAAATCAGAGATCTCCCCCGCACGAGCCTTCCTATAGAGCCCCTTAGGGTCACGGCTCTCCGCGGCTTCCAGCGAACAATCCACCAGCACCTCGATAAAGGCCAGCCCCGCCGAGGCATGCAGCTCACGCACTTTCCGCCGATCCTCACGAAAAGGGCTGATGAAACTGGACAACACCAGCACCCCCGCATCGGCAAAGAGCTTCGCGACCTCGCCGATCCGTCGGATGTTCTCGACCCGGTCTTCTTCAGAAAACCCCAGGTTGGCATTGAGCCCCATCCGGACGTTGTCGCCATCGAGCCGGTAGCAGAGACGACCCCGCTTGATCAGTTCGGCCTCCACGGCCACCGCCACCGTGCTCTTGCCGCTGCCCGAAAGGCCCGTGAACCAGATGGTCGCCCCATGCTGGCCAAGCAGTCGCTCGCGATCGGCTCGGGTCACCTCTCCGCCATGCCAGGTCACGTTGGTCGCGCGTTGATCAGACATCATTCACTCCGCGGGCAGCGTAGCAACGGCATTCACCGCCTCGATCACCCGATCGTGCTCAAAGCCCAGACTCCCCGCGATCCCACGGTTGGCCGTCAAGGCACGACCGAGCGAGAAATCCAGCGGCTGACCGAGCACATCGGTCACGGTCCCACCCGCCTCCTCCACGACGATCGAGCCCGCCGCGTGATCCCAGATCTTCTCCCGGTAGCCCGGCCGTGTCGGCATCCGCAGGTAGATCGACGCCAGCCCGCTCGCGAGCGCCGCGTACTTGGCCTGGCTGTCGATCCGGTAGGGGGGTTCGGTGACACCGAGGCGCTCGGCGATTGCCGCCGCCTGCCCCTGATCGCTATGCCCCGACTCCACCGACTCGCAGAATCGCAGCGGGGCATCCTCGATCGCTTTCAGGTCCCGTGCTTCAAGAGAGCCGTCTCGGCCCAAGGCGTACCGCGCGACCCCGCCTCCACGTCTCGCGGCCAGCAGCGTCCCTAAGCCCTGGCTGTCCGGCATCTCCAGATTCGGGCAGGCCAGCACCCCGAGGACCACCTTGCCCCCTTCAATCAAAGCCAAAGCGACCGCGTACTGCTCACCCCGCAGAAATCCCTTGGTCCCGTCGATCGGGTCCAGCGTCCAATATGCCCCCTTGCCCGCCGTGATCTCGACCGACCCCCGATCGATCCAGGCCAGCACCTCCTCTTCGCCGCAGTCCCGCCCCAGCGACGCCGAGACTTCCTCCACCACGGCTTCCCGGGTGCTTCTTTCCTCGTCGCTCCGCAGTTCGTCCGCAGACTCCTCGCCGACCACCGCGGTCACGCTCGGATGAGTCGCCAGATGCTGGCAAACAAGGGCCTGAGAGGCAAAATCAGCGACCGTCACCGGGCTTTTGTCCCGTTTTTCAAGGGTCTGAGGCGTCACCCGCCTGGCCTGAACCCGCTGGCAGGCCTCCGCTGCCAGCACCGCCGCCTCGATGGCCAGCCGGTAGGTCATCTCGTCCTGTGAAACGCTCAAGCGATGCTCCTGTTCCCAGCCGGCTCGATCTGGACGCCGCCGAGCCACAGCCGCGATCCGGTCGCTAATCTGTAGGGTTCTCGAAAAACGCCGATGAACCCCTAACGGGGATCGTAACACCCACAGCCCACCGAGTGCCGCGAGCCAGAGAGACCGACACCCCTTGACCGACACAGCCACCCCAACCAGCCAACACCTCGATGCTTATCGGCTCACCCACCTCCGCACGCTGGAGGCCGAGAGCATCCACATCATCCGCGAGGTCGTCGCCGAGTTCGACAAGCCCGTGATGCTCTTCTCGATCGGCAAAGACTCCTGCGTGATGCTCCACCTGGCACGCAAGGCCTTCGCCCCCGGCAAGCCTCCCTTCCCGCTCCTGCAGATCGACACCGGCTGGAACTTCCAGTCCATGTACGACTTCCGCGACAACTACATCGCCGGCGAACTCGGCCTGGAAGTCCTGGTCCACATCAACGAGGAAGGCGCCAAGCAGGGACTCAGCCCCTTCATCCATGGCAGCAAAACCTTCACCGATGTCATGAACCTCGGCGCTCTCCGCCAGGCCCTCGACAAATACGACTTCGACGCGGCCTTCGGCGGCGGACGCAGGGACGAGGAAAAGGCCCGAGCCAAGGAACGTGTCTACTCCTTCCGTGACGAGAACCACCGCTGGGACCCCAAGAATCAGCGGCCCGAGCTCTGGAACATCTACAACGGCGCCGTCCACAAAGGCGAGCAGATCCGGGCCTTCCCGCTCTCCAACTGGACCGAGCTCGACATCTGGCAGTACATCCACCTGGAGAACATCCAGCTTGTCCCGATCTACTTCGCTTCCGAGATGGATGTCGTCGAGTTCGAAGGACAACTCATCGGCGTCGACGACGACCGCGTGCCCGAAGACCTCCTCAAGCAGAAACGCAAGGAATGGGTCCGCTTCCGCACGCTCGGCGACTACCCACTCTCCGGTGCCACCCCCAGCAAAGCTGAAACACTCCCCCAGATCATCCAGGAAATGCTCCTCGCCACCCGCTCGGAACGCGAAGGCCGCGTCATCGACAAGGACCCCGGCGCGAGCATGGAAGAAAAGAAACGCCAGGGCTACTACTAGCCGCTGAATCACCGCCCATGACCACCAGCCCCACCGATCCCAACCCATCGTCCAGCTACGCAGCCCGCGAAGCCGATCGCATCGCTACCGATATCGACGGCTATCTCAAGCAGAACGAGCGCAAGGAGATGCTCCGCCTGCTCACCTGCGGCTCTGTCGACGACGGCAAGTCCACGCTCATCGGCCGCCTGTTGTATGACTCCAAGATGGTCTACGAAGACCAGCTCGCCGCTCTCCAGGCCGACTCCGATCGCTACGGCACCACCAACACTGATTTCGATCCGGCCCTTCTCACCGATGGCCTCAAGGCCGAGCGAGAGCAGGGCATCACCATCGATGTCGCCTACCGCTACTTCTCAACCGCCAAGCGCAAGTTCATCATCGCCGACACCCCCGGCCATGAGCAGTACACCCGCAACATGGCGACCGGCGCGTCTAACTGCGACCTCGCCATCATCCTCATCGATGCCCGCCACGGCGTGCTAACCCAGACACGCAGGCACTCCTTCATCGTCTCCCTGCTGGGTATCCGACACGTGATCGTCGCCATCAACAAGATGGACCTTGTCGAACACAGCGAAGAAGTCTTCGACCGCATCCGCTCGGAATACACCGACTTCGCCGCCCGGCTCGACCTGCCCGACATCCGCTTCGTGCCGATCGCCGCGCTCCACGGCGAGAACGTCGTCAACCCCTCCGAGAACATGACCTGGTACAAGGGCGCGACCCTGATGCACCTCCTTGAAACGGTGCACATCGCCTCCGACCGCAACCTCATCGACCTCCGCTTCCCGGTCCAGATGGTCAACCGGCCGAACCTCGACTTCCGCGGCTTCTGCGGGACCCTCGCCTCTGGCATCGTCCGGCCCGGCGACGAGGTCATGGCCCTCCCGTCTCGCCAGACCTCGAAGGTCAAGAGCATCGTGACGTTCGAAGGCGAGATCGATGAGGCCTTTCCGCCCATGGCGCCCACGATCACCCTTGAAGACGAGATCGATATCTCCCGAGGCGACATGATCGTCCACCCCCGCAACCTGCCCCGCATCGCCCGTCACTTCGAGGCCATGCTTGTCTGGATGACCGACGAGCCCATGACCCCCGGACGTGGCTACCTCATCAAGCAAACCCACAAAGTCGTCCCCGCACGCATCAGCGACCTGCGCTACAGCATGGACATCAACGCCCTGAGCCGTCAGGACGCCGACCAGCTCGAACTCAACGGCATCGGCCGCTGCCGGATCACGACGGATGAGCCGCTTATCTATGACCCCTACAAGACCAACCGCACCACCGGCTCCTTCATCGTCGTTGACCGCCTGACCAACAACACCGTCGGCGCTGGCATGATCCTCGACGTCTCCGCCGAACTCAGCGAGAAGGCCGAAGAGCACAAGACCGTCATCCAGAGCCCCTTCGTCGTCGGCAAGACCAGCGACATCACCCCGATCGAGCGAGCCCGCCAGCTCGGCCACCAGGGCTTCACCCTATGGATCACCGGCCTCACCGGTGCCGGCAAAGGCGCGCTGGCCTACGCCATCGAACGCCGACTGTTCGACCGCGGCTGCGCCGTCCACGTCGTCGATGGCGGGAGCACCCGACTCGGCCTCAGCCGAGGACTCGGCTTCGACGCCGATGACCGCACCGAGCACACCCGCCGGGCCGCCGAGGTCGCACGCATCTCCAACGACGCCGGACTCATCACGATCGCCTCGTTCCTCTCGCCCAGCGCCGCCGACCGCGCAATGGCCCGCGAACTCGTAGGCGCCAGCCGTTTCGCAGAGATCTATCTCTCCGCCCCGCTCGAATACTGCAGGCAACGTACCGGCTCCGACTTCTACGCCCAGGCCGAAGCCGGAAAGATCCAGGACGTCGCAGGCGTCAACGCGCCCTACCAGGCACCCACCGCACCGGACCTCGACCTGCCCACCCACGAACTGGACCTGGATGCCTGCGTCGAACGCGTGATCTCACTCATCGAAGCCCGCGGCTGGTTCGATGCGAAATAAGCCCGGTCAGTCTCGCTCGGTCCGCACCCACGCCGTCTGCCTGGCCACCACATATTTCACATACACCGGGATCTTCCAGAGCACGTAGCCCGGCACCGCCAGCAGATCCATCAGCCGCACCCGGCCCGCACCATCCCGGATCACCGCCACCACAACGGTCAGGCCAAGCAGAAAACCCCAGACGAGCAGCAGCGTGCTCGCTGATTCCCCCTCGCCCGTGATGGCCCATACCAGCAGACTCAGCAACAGGGCCGCAACCCATCCCATACACAGCATCGCCAGCGGGGGCACCGCCAGATCGATGCCCATCACCACCAGCGAGGGCCGACCGCTCAGAAGCCCGCGCACGATCAGCCCCGGCGCTCGTTTGAGCAGCGTGTTGAGGTGACCATGCTCCCAGCGAGTGCGCTGCGTGGCTCCAGCATCGTCACTCCCAGCCGCCGGACTCGTCACCAAAGCCGCTTCACACAGCATCGGTGCATGCCCCTGCCCCGCCAGATTCAGCCCCAGCTCCATGTCCTCGACCAAATCACCAGATGCCCAAGGAACTAGTTTGACCACTGCCCAGGGGAACGCCATTCCGGTACCCGTAAGCTGTGTCGGTAAGCCCAGCCGTGCAAGCCCACGCGCACGAACCAGGTTCTTAAAAAGAAACGCAAGCACCGAAATACGTGTCTTTAGTCCAGCTCGATGAGATGGATCCATCAGATAGACGGCTTGTGCAGGACACGACGTCACCTCAGCCTGACGAGCAATGGTTCGCAGTGCACCCGACACGACTTCGCAGTCCGCGTCCACCACGATCAAAATGTCAGGTGGTCGCTCAGCAAGTCGCTCAATCCCGAATGCCAGCGCGTAACCCTTCCCCCGCTCGCTGGCGTGCTGACGCTCTATCACTTCAGCGCCCGCTTCACGAGCCAACGCAGCCGTATCATCGGTGCAGTTGTCCGCGATCACCATCAGCCGATCGACTGCCCGCAGTTGCTCACGCAGCGACCGCACCGTGTCAGCGATCCCGCCAGCCTCGTCATGGGCAGGCACCAGCACCGCGATCGGCCCGGGCTCTCTCCGATCGGAATCAACACTCTCAGGCAGCAGAAAACCAGCCCACGCCTCGAAGACCACCACCGCGATCCCCATGACCACCGGAAACACCACAAACAGCAGAAGCCAGGCGATCATGACGATGCACGCCCCCCGAACCGTTCGAAGGCCGTAGCCAGCGTTCGTGCTTCCTTGCTGGCGTCGTGACGCTCAAGCACTGCCTCACGCCCTTTCTCGCCCATCGCGCTGAGTTGCTCCTGGTCACTGGATAGCAACGCGACCAGCGCTTCGGTCAGTGCCTCCACATCACCCGCCGGCACCAGCCAGCCGTTCTCCCCATCCTCGACCAGCTCAGGGATCCCCGCGATGTAGGTGCTCACCACCGGCCTCCCGAGTGCCATCGCCTCCATCAGCACCACCGGCAACCCTTCGGCAAAACTGGGCAGAACCAACGCCCGGCTCGACTCGATCTCCGATCGAACTCGCTTGGCATCGACCCAGCCCGTGATCGTCACGAGGTCATCAAGCGCCAGCTCCCGGACGCGCTGTTCAATCACCCCGCGCATCTCGCCGTCACCCGCGAGCACCAGCTCGACCTCCATACCCCTGTCACGAACACGAGCGATGGCTTCCAGCAGCAGCAACTGACCCTTCTGCTCACACAACCGCCCCACACACACCAGCCGCGGACGCTCAGGCAAAGGCACAACCTCGGCCTCCAGAAAGAGGCCATCGAGCCCGCAGTGCACCTCGAAGATCTTCCCCCATGATTCGGCAGCCATCCACCGCATCAGTTGGCTCCGGCAGTAAGAGCTGATCGCCACCACCCCCTCGGCCGCTACCAGCTTCCTGGGAAGCCCGATCGCCGCCACCTTGTCGAAATCCTCCGGCCCGTGAACGGTAAAGCTCCAGGTCGGCCCGCCGAGCATCCGAGTGAGCAAACCCACCGTCGCCGAATTCGTACCGAAGTGAACGTGCAGGTGATCCACCGGACGCTCTTCGAGGTCGGCCACCAGCCTGGCCGCTTCCATCAGATAAATCAGATGCCGCAATACCCCGCGATCCGACTTCCAGCCCATGCCCAACGCCGTGAGGCTCGCCCGCGTCCACCGAATCGGATGCCTGAGCTTCCACCAGGCAGCGACCAGAAGCAGGTTCCAGAACCCGCGCAGCAAAACCGTCGTTCGCTCGGCCTCGGCACGATCAGCTTCATCCACCAACGAATCGGTCTGACGAACCGAGTAACGATCCACCCGATGCCCAAGCGCCTCCAACGCAGCGATCTCCCGCCGGATAAAGCTGTGACTGACCTTCGGATACTGATTAACGAGGTAAGCGATCTTCATCCGCAGCCCTCCGACCGTGACAGAATCACATCCGCCGCCTCACGCAGCGTACCCACACGCGCCGTAGCGATAAGCCCAGAAGCCGCCGGCTCCCGTCGTCCACCAGTGTCCACCAGCACCGTCCCCTGGCACCCGGCATGACGCCCGGAAACGACGTCGCGCTCGGCATCACCCACCATCCAACTCCTGGTCAGATCGATCCCGTGCTCCCTGGCCAAGGTCACCAGCATCCCCGCTCCGGGCTTGCGCTCAAAATGCTCGACCACCCGCCGATCATCCGTCGCCGGTGCCGTCCCGCTGAAAGCCATCCCGACGAAGTGAATCCCATGCGGTTCCAGCAGTTCGGCCGTCCGCCGATTACATCGCTCGGCGTCCTCAGCCGTCATCCACCCGCGCCCGATGCCAGACTGATTTGTCACGATAGCCAGCAGATACCCCGCATCCCTTAACCGCCGCAGACTCTCCACGGCATCGGCCTGCAGCGCCACTCCATCCGGATCGGCCAGGTAATCGCGATCTTCGATCACCGTGCCATCCCGGTCCAGAAAGACAGCACGCTGCCCGCCCACCACCGGCCAGCCTGGACCTCTGCTGCTCAACCCTCACCTCCCAATCTCGAAACAGCCACGGGTCGGTCATACTCGATCAGCCCCGTCCGTCGACCCCGCAACCGATTCAGCAGGTAGGTCATCCCGCCAAGTAGTTCTGGGTACTTCCCCAGCATCAGAAAGTACGCATACAACCACGACCGCCGGCCCAGCCGATGCCGGAAAGCCATGACGATCCTGACATAAGCCAGCAGGTGAGCCAGCAGCAGCCCAACGACCAGAACCCACCAGTAGCCCCCAGCCACCAGCGACATGACGAGTCCGAGCAGGAGCATGACCGGCATCACACCGGCCCAGAACATAAAACGCAGCACGGGACGCACCTCATGACGCTCCGGCCCGAAGCCGTGCATCGCCATCCCCTCCGCGTAGGCATGACCGGTCCGCTTCGACCGCTTCCACCACTGCGAAAAGCGCGTGATCGCTGAATCATGCTTCGTCATCGGATCAGACAACTGCAGCACCTTCCAACCCAGGGCTCGGATGCGTATAAAAAGTTCGGCTTCTTCCCCAGCGATCAACGACGGATCAAAGCCGCCAACCTCGGCAAACACCTCGACACGCATCATCACATCCCCACCCGTCGACTTCACCTCGCCCAGCGGCCGATCCCATTCCACCTCCGCCAGATAGTTATAAATCGAAGCCTCCGGGAACAACTCCCGCCGCCGACCCGAAACCGCCGCGACCGAAGAGTGCTCGTCCAAGGCCCCCGCCGCCCGCGCGATCCAGCCCGTCTCTACCTCGCAGTCACCATCCACAAATTGCACGTAATGCAGACCCGGGTAGAGCTCGATCAGCCTCGAAAACCCCTCGTTACGACCACGCGGCATCGTGAACGGCTTCGACAAATCCAGTTCGTGCACCTCAAAGCCTATCGACTTCGCAAACGCCACCGAGCCATCGGTCGACCCCGAATCCACATAGACCAGCCGCTCGATACGCTGGTCGGCAAGCGACTTCAAACACCGCTCCAGCCGCTCACCCTCGTTACGCCCGATCACCACCACGCCAACCGCGTCCGCAGTTTCCTTGCCTGAGTCCGTCACCTGATGCATCGCTGGATCACTCAAGCCCTTCGCCCCGGTTTCGGAATCAGCGTCGACACGCCGATCAGCGAGCCGAGCACCAGCGTATAGACCGGATTCACCATGGCGTTGAGAATACAGTCCACCTGGTAAAGCAGCACTACCACCGTCAGGCCCGCGAAATACGGCACCCAATCCAACTCCCATAGCTGCGATCGAACCCGACGCAGCAGCACCCAGCCCGGGTAGCTGAACGCCAGTGTGAACGCACCCAAAGACATCAGCCCGTTTGTGCCTGCGATAATGATCCAAAGACCGTCGGTTATCGTGATGTCACGGCCATCTTCGCTCCTGACGCGATTCCTGCCCCACCCCCCCCAACCGAACAGCGGACGCCGCATCGCATGCTCACTGAGCTGGTCCTCATTCGTCATCCGCGTGCTCAGTGACCCGATCCGTTGATCGGAGAAAAAAGGATCGGCCCAGGCAACCACGGCCCCGCCCGAGACTATTCTCGGGTAGCGAACTCCGTAATACAACGCTGGCCCGAGCACGATCGCCGCCAGCAGCAGCACACGAAGCATCGGTTGTTTGAATAACAGAAGCATCATCCCTAGCGCCATCAAAATCCACGCGCCGGTCGACTTGCACAAAATGGCCGTCACGGTCATGAAGGCCGCCAGCCAGCCCATCGGGAAACCCGCCATCTGTTTGATCGCCCCGCTACGCCAAAACCACAACGCCAGCAAGGCGCTCATACACATCCACATGCCTACCATCAGCCCGTGCTGCATGAAGACCACCGGCCGCCAGCCACCCATCCGGAATGTCTGGCCGAAGCTGTGCTGATGAAAGCCGTAAACCATCGTGTGCAGCTGTGGGCTCATCCGGATCTCGTACAGACACAACGGCACGTAGATCAGCCCGCCGATCACCAGCCCCCGGGCCAGTTCCTTCATCCCCTCCGTGCTGCTGAAGTAGGCCCGCCCGATCAGATAGGGCAGCCCCCAGGTCACAATCTGGCTGATGGTCGCCGACATCCCGTCGTATGGGCCCAGACCGTTCGTGACCGAGGACACAAAAGGCGACAGGCAGAACACCACAAACGGCAGGTCCACCCATCGGGGCTTGAGCCGAAGCATCGTGTCCGGGTCAAACAGCAGCGAACCCAGCAGAATCCCCATGCACGTCGCCGACATCTTCGTGTAATCAGGCAGCCCCGGCAGCGGATAACCCGTCATGGGCAGCATCAGCCAGCCCAATAAAATCGCCCACACCACAGCCCGCCGAGCGGGCAGGGTCACAAACAGGACCAGCACCGCCGGGATCCAGGCGATCATCACAACCTGAGCAATCGCATTGCCCATAGGCCTCCTATCGTCTACTCAGACAAACAATCACGCATCAGGAGGCTCCAGCGCCCAAAACATCACCTTTGTCCGATACAATTCCCGCCCACACCCCCGACCGGGTAGCTCAGTCGGTAGAGCATCGGCCTTTTAAGCCGCTGGTCCTGGGTTCGAGTCCCAGCCCGGTCATTTAGCCCCAGACACCTATCACCTACGCTCACCAGGCACCCGGAGATCGCCTCCCGATCATGCAACTGCGGATTCACCCCCTCGATCTCCCCCTCCGACATCCCTTCCGCGTCGCCCATGGCGTCCGCTCCGAACAACACAACCTCGTCGTCGAACTCATCGACGGCCCCTTCCATGGCTACGGCGAAGCCGCTGCCATCCCCTACTACAACGTCTCCCAGCAATCGATGACCCAGACCCTCGAACGCTGCCGGGAACAGATCGAATCAACCCCCTGGCAGACCCCCGAGCAGCTCTGGCAGGCCCTCCGGCCGGCCTTTGGAGAGGACCGTTTCGCTCTCGCCGCCGTGGACGAGGCCGCCCACGATCTCTGGGGAAAACGCCTCGGCAAGCCCGTGCACCAGTTGTGGGGGCTCGATCCCGCCAACATCCCCGTGACCGACTACACCATCGGCATCGACACCATCCCGAAGATGGTCGCCAAGATGAAAGAGTTCGACGGCTGGCCGGTCTACAAAATCAAGCTCGGTACCGACGACGACCTCGCCATCGTCCGCGAACTCCGGCAGCACACCGAGGCCACCTTCCGCATCGACGCCAACACCGCATGGACCGCCGAGCAGACCATCGACCTCTCGGGACCGCTCAAGGAACTGGGCGTCGAGTTCCTCGAACAACCCCTCAAAGCCGACGACTGGGACGGCATGGAACGCGTCTACGCCGAATCAGCCCTGCCCGTCATCGCCGACGAGAGCTGCATCGTCGAAGACGACGTCGACCGCTGCGCCCCCTGTTTCCATGGCGTTAACGTCAAGCTGCTCAAAGCCGGCGGGATGACCCCTGCCAAACGTATGCTCGACCGAGCCCGCCAGCTGGGACTCAAAACCATGGTCGGCTGCATGACCGAAACCTCGGTCGGCATCGCCGCCATCGCCCAACTCCTCCCACTGCTCGACTACGTCGATATGGACGGCGCCCTTCTGCTGGGAGAAGACCCCGCCGAAGCCGCCACCATCGAGCGTGGCGTCGTCACACTCCCAAACCGCGCCGGCAATGGCGTTCTCTGGAAACGTTGACCGGGCCCGAGAGCATCAACCGATGCTGACCTCGACCCCGCCACTCTCCGCCGAACGATAAACACCATCCAGCATCTGCTGAACCATCAGCCCGTGCTCAGCCGGCGCCATCGTCTCCGCACCCTTGCTCACGTGATCCACAAAATCACGCAGCTTCAGATCGAAGTACTCCGGGAAGCTCACACTCTTGATCCAACCCGGCTTGATATCGAGCATATGGCCATGATCGTCGGTACGGATCACCGGCTGATCCCACGTCGCACCACCCTTGGTACCCATGATCTCGAAGTCCAGCTTGTCCTCGGTGTGCGCCGCGAAGCTAGCCTCAATGTGAATGGTCGCACGATTCTCAAAACGGATCGTACCCACCGCGATGTCTTCCACCGTGTAGGTCTGGTAGTCCCAGCTGCCCCACGGCACGTGGATCTTGTCCGAAGGCTGATCGCCGATGTACGTCCGGCACATCCCCGTCGCCGCCACCGGCTTAGGCGAACCCATGACGTAATGACACTGCTCGAGCATGTGCACCCCGATGTCGATCATCGGCCCGCCACCCTGCAGGTCCTTCCGCCCAAACACGCCCCAGTTCGGAATCCCACGCCGACGCATCGCCTGAACCCGCCCGAAGAAAAGGTCGCCCATCACCCCATCATCCACCGCCCGCTTGAGATACTGCGTCCGCGGATCAAAACGGAACTGGAAGCCGATCACCAGCTTCTTACCCGATGCGTTCGCCGCATCGATCATCTCCTGAGCCTGCTCCGCCGTCATCGCCATCGGCTTTTCAACAATGACATGCGCGCCCGCCTTGCTCGCCGCAATCGCGTTCGGAGCATGCAGCCCATTAGGCGTGCAGATGCTCACCGCGTCCGGCTGAACCTTCGCCAGCATCTCCTCGTAATCGGTAAAGCAGCCCGTTACCGGGATGTCATAATCCTTGGCCCGCTGAGCCATCGTCTTCTCGCTGATGTCCGCCAGAGCAACGAGTTCAACCTCGTCCTCCATCTTTTTCAGAGCATCCAGATGACGAACGGCAATCCCGCCAGCGCCAATAATCGCAAACCGCAGCTTCTTTTCGCCCGATGAGGACATAACAAATATCTCCAACCCTTCGATCCGCATCGACCTCAGGGTCGCGAAGTATCGGGCTCACCGGCTCTCACTGCAAGCCAAGCCCCGCTGACGCACAATAACACCCGATGAGCACGTCCTCTCCTGCCACCGCCAGCACCCGACTCCGCAGGGCCATCGAACCCTGGGCCATCTCCGCCGCCGTCCACGGCATCCTCGCCCTGGCCCTGGTCTATCTCATCCAGATCGCCCCCCTCGACCCCGAAATCCCCACCACCACCGCCGAACCCGCCGAAACCGTCGTCATGCTCGCACCCGCCCCAGCGCCCCTCGACGCCCCGCCCATCACCGCCGAACTGACCGAAAGCCTCGGCACCCCACTCTCCGACAGCATGGCCCTTGCCGTCGCCCCGGGACCTGCACCCGGCGCCGTCGCCGCGCCCGGACTCTCCGCCGCCAGCATGACCCCGCCCAGCCTCGGCTCACCCGACCTCCTCGGCTCGGCCAACCCCGGAGCCGCCTCCTTCTTCGGCATCGCCGCGCGATCTAGCAAAGTCGCCTACGTCGTCGACGCCTCCGGCTCCTCCGCCGCCGACCTCCCCCAGATCCTCGCCGAACTCCGAAACGCCATCTCCGGCCTCGACCCCAGCCAGTCCTTCACCGTGCTCATCTTCGCCAGCCGCGGCCTCGTCGAAGCACCTCCCGAAGGACTTAAGCCCGCCGACCCCGCCACCACCGCACGCATCCGCGCCTGGCTCACCAACGACACCGCCGCCATCCGCCCAGGCGGCCGCTCCGACCCCATCCCCGCCTTCGAACGCGCCCTAAACCTTGGCGTCGAAGAAATCCTATTCCTCTCCGACGGTCTCGCCGGCTCCATCGGTGCCGAACAGATCCTGCCCCGCGTCGCCGCCGCCAACAACGGCCGCGCCGTCATCCACACCATCCACCTCCGACCCCAACCCGAGGACGAAGGCCCCAACTCGATCATGGCCCGCATCGCCGCCGCCCACAACGGCAACTACCGCATCGTCCAACCCGATCCCGAACCCCTCTTCCCCTAAGGCCACACAACCGCCGTTAACATCCGAGTGCCCAACGCCTCAGGAGACCGTTCAGCATGACCCATCCGCTCGTGACACTCATCGCCCAGGCAGAACAGGCCGAACCCGGCTCGGGCGTCACCATGTTTTTCATTGCAGGCGACAGCTTCGGCCAGGTCATCCTCGCCATCCTCTGGCTCATGTCCTTCACCGGCGTCGCCATCGCTATATGGTCCTGGACCCGTGCCCGATCCGAACTACAGATCCCCCGCAACGCCGACAGCCTCCTACTAGCACCCGCCCGCCGAGGTGACGCCCGCGAAGCAAGATCCGCCGCACAGAGCCTCAAAGGCGTCTTCGGCCGCCTCACCCGTGCCGTCACCACCGCGCCCGATGGCGAAGCCGCTCGCCACGCCGCCGACGAAGCCGCAGCCATCGAGTGGCAACGCCTCTCAAAACCCGCCGAACTCATCGCCCTCATGGGACAGGTCGCCCCCATGGTCGGCCTCTTCGGCACCGTCTACGGCATGATCCGAGCCTTCGTCGCCCTGGTCGAATCCGGACCCGCAGGCGGCGGCGATCTCAAGCTCGCCGCCGGCATCTCCACCGCCCTTGTCACCACCTTCTGGGGACTGGTCGTCGCCATCCCCGCCTCGATCATCGCCCAGATCCTCCTCTCCTCGATCGAACAGAAACTCTCCGAAGCCCTCGCCATGGCCCAGCGCCTCTCCGGCCTCCTTCAGGCCGGCGGCGAAACCGACACCACCACCCAGGCCTAACCCCGCCCGCATCCGAGGACGCCACGCATGAGCGGTTTCAACCGCCATTTCGACCGCAAGCCCCTCTCCCTGCCGCTCACGCCGCTGGTCGATGTCGTCTTCCTGCTCATCGTCTTTCTCATGCTCGTCGGCACCCGCTTCGAAACCGGCGCCGATGCCGCCCGCCTCCCCGAACTCGAACTCACCGCCCAGCCCGACTTCCAGCCGCCCGAGCAGTACGTCATCGATGCCTACGCCGGTGCCGACCCGTTTGATACCGCCCAGGCCACCCTCCGCTACCAGTCGCTCGAAGCATCCTTCGACAACGCCGCCGAGATCGCCGCCGCCGTCGCCGCAGACCGATCCCGCACACCAGGCGTCCCCGTCCTCCTCCGCGCCGATGCCGACCTGCCCATGGCCACCGCACGCACACTGCTCAACACCCTCCGCGAAAGCGGCATCGAAGCCATCCGCGTCGCCGCCACCCGGCCACGTACGGAGGCCAATGCAACGACGGCAGGGGGGCAACCATGAAGCACCGCACCACCCGCTTCAGCAAACCCCGCTCCGGCATCACCGCGCTGCCCGTCGCACTGGTCGACATCGTCTTCCTTCTGCTGATCTACTTCGTCGTCGCCCTAGACATCACCCCCGACCGCGCCGAACTCGACGTACCCATCCCCTCCTCCGATCCCGCCGCCGCCACGCCCGAACGGCTCCCGGTCCAGCCCGTGCGCATCACCGTCGTCGCCACAGCCGACGGCTGGGGCGCCAGCGTCCCAGGCCGCCTTGGCTTTGTCACCGATCTCGAAACCTTCCAAACCTCCGTCGAGCGCCTCGTCTTCAACCCCAACGGCTCCTCCGGGCCCGGCTACATCATGCCCACCGACCCTGTCCTGCTCAGCCTCAGCGACGGCCTACCCTGGGGGCTCGCCGTCAACCTCGCTGACGCCGCCAGACTCGCAGGCCTACGCGCCGTCGCTCTCGATCCGGAGCCACAGCCGTGATCGATCGCCTCTGCAGAGTACTCATCCTCATCGCCTGCCTGCTGACACCCGCTGCTGCTCAGGACCTCTCTATCGACGACCTCGCCGAACGCATCGACCAGAGCCGCCAGCAGGTCACCAACCCCAACGCCGCCCCACAGGACCGCGCCGCCGCAGCCCGCGCCCGCATCGACGCCCTCCGCCAACTCGTCCTGAACTTCCCCGACGCCGAAAACCACCCCACCAACCTCGCCGACTGGGCCGAGGCCGAACTCTACGAAAACCTTGGCGCCCTCCAGAGCCTCGCCATCCCGGCCCACGAGTTTGGCGTCACCTCGCCCGCCCAACGCCAGGCCCTCGCCGACGCCATCCCCCTCATCATCCAGCAGATCGAAGCCTTCGATTACGACAACGAAACCGTCGAAGCACCCCTCCGATGGCGCCTGCTCCTCTCCCTCGCCACCGCCGGCCACGCCGCCGGCTTCCTACCCGGCGTACCAGCCAACCAACACCGCTCCGACGCCCTCGCCGCCCTCGACCAGATCATCGAAGAACTCCAAAACCGCCCCACGCCCCCGCCCGTCACCATCCTCCAGGCCCGCATCCAACTCGGCCTCGGCCATCCACAGGCAGCCCTCGATCGCCTCGCAGACATCCTCCAGGCCGATCCCTACCCCGACGACGGCCCTCACCGCCTCGCCCTCCTCACCGCCGCGCAGGCCCTGCGACAACTCGACGACCCCGCCAGCAGCCAGACCATCCGCCGCCTCGAACGACGCCTTAACCGACCCGAGGACGCAGCCTGGCGGCTCCTCGTCGCCGACTGGCACGTCGCCCCGCTCCGCCAAACCGGATCGACCCTCGACATCCTCGACCGCTACCGCCCCCTCACAGCCGGCGGGCCCGGTGTCGAATGGATCCGCGCCACCCTCGCCGAACGCTGGCTCAACCAGTTCGCCGACGACACCACCGAGACCCTCGCCCAACTGCCCCTCTGGCTCCGCAGCCAGATCCTCGAAGCCGCCTGGTCAAGACTCCCCGTGCACCCGGTCGAAGCCCTCGCCTTCGCACCCACCTCTGTACTCACACCCGACCAACTCGATCGCGTCGGCTGGGTCGCCCGCATCGCCCAGACACTCGCCGAAGACCCAAGCCTGCTCTCCGCTCCCCGCGCCGAAGCAGCCCGCATTCAGACCCTCGCCACCTTCGCCGCCTCCCAGCGCACCGCCGAAGACGCCATCACCGCCGCCGATGAACTCCTGGCCCTCGCCGATCAGAACAACCGCTCACCCCTCGCCGTCACCGCCAGCCTCAACGCCGCCGACCTCCTCTGGCCTCACCAGAACACATTCCTCACCGACGCCGACAACCCCATGCCCCTGCGCCTCGCCACATCCCTCCAGACCGTCCTCGACCGCAACCCGATCCTGCTCACCGACACACCCAACCACATCCTCATGGCCGCGCACCACTTCGACCGCGCCAGCACCCCGCCCGATGAGATCGCCGCCTTCTACCGCAGCGTCCCACTCGAAGCCTCCGGCTACTGGCAGGCTCAACCCCTGCTCCTGCTCGCTCTCCGCAAGGGTGCGATCGAGTCCGGCGATCCCCCCGTCCGCCGCCGCTTCCGACAGCAGCTCCAGGTCGAACTCGCCCGCATCGACGCCGAAGCACCCCGACAGATGCAGAACCCCGATGTCACCGCCGCCCAACGCGACGGCGCGCGCACGGCCCTGTTCCGCGTACGCCTGATCCGAGCCCAACTCGCCGCCGACCAGTCCGACTACCCCGTCGCCGAGCGCTGGCTCGACCAGGCCCTCGACACCGACGCCCGCCCCGGTGCCCGCCTCGAAACCGCTGTCCTCCGCACACGCTTCCTCCTCAACCAGAACCGCTTCACCGACACCGCCGATCAGCTCGACAGCCTCCCACCTGACGCCGAGCCCGTCCGCCGACTCGCCATCGATCTCCTAAGCGCCATCGAAGAGCGCCTCACCCCCGTCGCCGCCCTCGAACTCGACCCACCCGAACTCGTCGCACCCCCTCCCCCAGCCGATCCCCAGCTCCTCGCCTTCGCCCGGCGCGTCGCCGCTCGCAGCACGGCCAACATCGACCCCGAGGAAGCCGAACCCACCGCCAGAGCCGAACGCTACGCAGCACAACTCCTGCTCGCCTGCGTCCACCTGCTCGAAAACAACCCCCGAGCCGCCGCCGAAACCGCGGAGTCCCTCATCGACGCCGACTTCGCTACTCCCGAGGCCATCGAACTCGCTCAGGTCGCCCGCATCCGGGTCGGCGACCACGCCTCACTCTCCGCCGCTGCACTCCTCGCCGACCGCATCATCCAGGGCTACGACGCCCCACCCTTCCCGCCCCGCTGGTGGCGCTCCTGGCTACGCCGTCTCCTCGTCCTCGAACGCCTGCAACTCGGCGTCGCCCAGATCGCCCCCCAGGTCCGACGCCTCGAACGCATCAATCCCAACCTCGGCGGGCCCGAACTCCGACCCCGCTTCCGCGACCTCGCCGACCGAGCCCTGAACCCCGCCCAACCGACCACCCCGCCCGACGGGCTACAATCCTCCCAGTAATCCAACTAAATCAGACCATCGAGCCCAGAGAAAGCATCACCATGGACCTCCGCACCGTTCCAGGCACCGACCTCTCCCTCTCCCTCCTCGCCTTCGGCAACTTCGTCTTCGGCACCAACTGGTGGGGTGACTTCACCGACGAACAGGCCGTCACCATGCAGAACCAGGCCGTCGACCTTGGCGTCAACTTCTTCGACACCGCCCCCGCCTACGGCAACGGCCGCGCCGAAAAACTCCTTGCCAAGACCATCAAAGACGTCGGCCGCGACAAACTCATCGTTTCCACCAAGTTCGGCTACGACCTCGTCGCCGACCCCGGCACCGAAGGCTCCCACCGCGAGCGCACCCAGAACTTCTCCCCCGACAACGTCCGCCGCGAACTCGAGCAATCCCTCAAAGACCTGGAGATCGACTGCATCGACCTCTACCAGGCCCACAACATCAAACTCCCGCACTACACCGATGAGCTCTTCGACACCCTCGAAGCACTCAAAACCGAAGGCAAGATCCGGCACTGGGGCGTCGCCCTCGGCCCCGCCATCGGCTGGCGCGAGGAAGGCCACCAGGCCCTCATCGAACGCAACGCCGCCACCGTCCAGACCGTCTACAACCTCTATGAACAGGCCCCAGGCCGCGAGCTCTGCGAGATCGCCGCACAAACCGGGAAGGGGGGCATACTCGCCCGCGTCCCCACCAACTCCGGCATTCTCGATGAGGAATTCAAATCCCCCGACCACAAGTTCGAGCCCCGCGATCACCGCAAATTCCGCGACAAGAACTGGCTTGTCTACGGACTGAAGAAAAACGACCTCATCCGACCCCTCGCCGCCGACCTGGGACTCACCCTCCGCCAGTTCGCCACCAAATGGCTCGCCAGCCAGCCCGGCATCGTCTCCATCGAGCCTAACCTGCTGTCGATCGAAGACGTCAAGGACTACGCCTCCGCTTGCCAGGGCGACACCCTCCCCGAAGACGTCCTCACCAGACTCGCCGAACTCTACGAAGCCGACTTCGGTCTCGGCGAAGACGCCCACCCCTGCGACATCAAATCCTCCACCGCCGAGTCCGGCAGCCTCCGAAGCGACTACCTCGCCCCGAGCCTCGCCCAATGACCGACGGCCAGCGATCCGAAATCTCAAGCCACCCACGCTTCAAGCTCATGCAGGCGCCCATCCCCCACATCGATGGCGGCACCGTTATGGGCCAGTACATCCACCCCAACGACGCCGTCGTCGTCCTCCCGCTCTTCGAGAACCGCGACGTCCTGCTCATCCGCAACCATCGCTTCGCCCTCGACCTCGAACTCTGGGAACTCCCCGCCGGCACCATCGACCCCGGCGAAGACCCCCTCACCTGCGCCGGCCGCGAGCTCGAAGAAGAAACCGGTTATCGGGCCCAGACCATCCAGCCCCTCACCGACTTCGTCACCTGCCCCGGCCTCTGCACCGAGCGAATCCACGCCTTCCTCGCCACCAACCTCACCCGCACCCAGCAATCCCTCGATCCCACCGAACGCATCATCCCTGAACGCCGTAGCTGGATTCAGACGATGCAGATGATCAGAGAAGGCACCATCGCCGACGCCAAAACCATCACCGCACTGCTCTACGCAGCCAAATTCACCGATGGAATCCACCCATGAGCTGGGAAAACCGAGACTACAACCGACCCGGACCAGGCGGGTTCAACCCACGCCCAGGCGGACGACTCGCCAGTGCCTCCGTCGTCAAATGGCTCCTCATCATCAACGCCGTCGTCTTCGTCTGGGACAGCATCATGCTCGGCAGCCGCCGCGGCTCCGCCCTCGGCTTCTTCCCCTATGGCTACTTTTCCGTCGATGAGGGCATCTACGGCCTCCAGGTCTGGCGACTCTTCACCTACCAGTTCCTCCACGCCGATCTCTTCCACATCCTCTTCAACATGATCGGCCTCTTCTTCTTCGGCCCCCTCCTCGAACAGACCCTCGGCTCCCGCCGCTTCCTCGCCTTCTACCTGCTCTGTGGCGTCTCCGGAGCCATCATCGCCTCCCTCCTCGGCGCGATCCCCGGCCTCATCATGATGCCGCCCAGCGCTATCCTCATCGGCGCTTCCGGCTCACTCTTCGGCATCCTCGCCGCCTGCGCCGTCCTGTTTCCCAACCTCCGCGTCATGCTGCTCATCCCGCCCGTTCCCCTCAGCATGCGCACGATGGCCCTCATCTTCCTCGGCATCGCTGCACTTTCTGTACTGGCGGGTGCGCAGAACGACGGCGGCGAAGCCGCTCACCTCGGCGGCGCCCTCCTCGGTTTCTTCCTCATCAAAAACCCCGGCTGGCTCGGTTTCGCCGACGGCCTCTCGATGAGCTCCCCCCGCGAACTCATCAACCGCAAACTCTCACAAATCCAGGCCGACCAGCTCGCCAAAGACCAGGCGGAAGTCGACCGCATCCTCGATAAGGTCCGCGACAAGGGCATCCAGTCCCTCACCCGCAGCGAGCGCAAGACCCTCCAACGCGACACCGACCGCAAACGCCGCGCCGGCTGACCGATCCGCTACCCTTGCACGGCTATGCCCGCGCTCAGCTACACCCTCATCAAGCAGGACGCCGACCCCGGCTCCAAAGCCCGACTCGGCCGCGTCGAGACGCCCCACGGCGGCTTCGACACCCCCGCCTTCATGCCCGTCGGCACCGCCGCCACCGTCAAAGGCCAACTCCCCACCGCCGTCACCGCCATCGGTGCCCAGATCATCCTCGCCAACACCTACCACCTCCTCCTCCGACCCGGCCCCGACCTCATCGCCGACATGGGCGGTCTCCAGCACTGGACCCGCTGGCAGAAACCCATGCTCACCGACTCAGGCGGCTACCAGGTCTTCTCCTTCGCCGACAAGAACGCCATCAACGACGACGGCGTCCGCTTCAAATCCCACCTCGACGGCCGATCCATCCATCTCTCACCCGAACGCTCCATCCACACCCAGAACGCCCTCGGCGCCGACATCATCATGGCCTTCGACGACTGCCCGCCCGCACCCGTCACCGAAGGCGATCCCAAAACCCCCCGCCACGCCATCGACTCCGCCGACTACGCCCAACGCCTCCAACACGCCAACGAACGCACCGCCCGCTGGCTCGAACGCTGCATCAAAGCCCACCAGCGCCCCGAAGATCAGGCCCTCTTCGGCATCGTCCAAGGCGGGATCGACCTCGAAGCCCGATCCCAATCAGCCCAGCAGATCACCCAGCACGACCTCCCCGGCTTCGCCATTGGTGGCGTCGCCGTCGGCGAGGGCTACGAACAACTCAAACGCGTCACCTCCCACACCGCACCCCTCCTCCCAGAAAACAAGCCCCGCTACCTCATGGGCGTCGGCTACGAACGCGATCTCGTCACCGCCGTTCGCGCCGGGGTCGACATGTTCGACTGCGTCCTCCCCACCCGAAACGCCCGCAACGCCAACGCCTTCACCCCAACAGGCCAGATCCGCCTCCGCAACGCCAAATACGCCAAAGACCCCCGTCCCATCGACCCCACCTGCGACTGCCCCGCCTGCCTCGGACCCGCCTATCCCACCCCCGACGCCCCCGATCTCGCCGCCAGCCCCACAGGCGGCTACGCCCGCAGCTACCTCCGCCACCTCTTCGTCGCCGGCGAGATGCTCGGACCCATCCTCCTTACCCTCCACAACCTCCGCCACTTCCAGCGGTTGATGTTGGACATACGCTCCGCGATACGGGATAACACATGGTCAGCCGTGGCCCAGAACTGGCCCGTGACCCGTGACGACAACGCCGGATCACCAGACCAGGGGCCCAACGACCTCCAGGAGCAAGACCAAGATGCCTGATCCTTACCCGGTCTGGATCGCCCAGGCCGCCGACGATGCCCCACCCGTCATCCCAAGCAACACCCCGACCATGGCACCCGCCGCGCCCGGCGGCATACCCGTCGATCCCAACGCGCCCGCCACCGCACAGCAGCCCGCCTCAGGCGGCATGGAATACCTCCTGCTGTTCATGATCGGGTTCATGGTCCTCATCCTCTTCTTCTCCTGGCGAACACAGTCCAAGGAAAAGAAGAAACGCGACCAGATGCTCGCCAGCATCACCAAGGGTGCCAAGATCCAGACCATCGGCGGCATCCTCGGAACCGTCACCACCCTCCGAGACGAAGAAGTTGTCATCAAGATCGACGAAGAGGGCGGCGCCAAAATCAAACTCGCACGCAGCGCCGTCCAGGCCGTCCTCTCCGAAGACTAAAAACAACACGACCGCGCAAACCAACACGCAAGTTTCAACCAACAGCCGACCCGGAATCAATCCGCCATGAACGTGCCTGCCTGGAAATGGATCCTCGTCCTACTCGTCTTCGGACTCTGCTTCGCCGCCTTCTACCCGCCCCAGCAGCGACTCAAGCCCGGACTCGACCTCGCCGGCGGCACCACGCTGGTCTACACCGTCGACATCCCCTCCGGCCGTGACCCCGCCACCGTCATCGACGAAACCATCGATGTCCTCCGCGACCGAATCGACCCCACCGGCACACGAAACCTCGTCTGGCGACGCGTCGCCGGCAACCGTGTCGAAGTCCAGATGGCACTCGCCAGCCCCGAAACCCGCGAACGCAGAGAAGAGTTCTACGCCCAACGCGCGGTCGTCCTGGAACGCAACATCGACCCCCGCCGACTCGACGCCATCGTTCGACTCGACACCGACGCCCGTAACCGCGAAATCACCGCCCTCGCCGACGGTGATCAGGCCTACTTCGAACAACTCCAGGCCTTTGCCGCCTCCCACGACTTCTTCACCAACATCCAGCCCGAATACCGCCAGGCCACCCAGGCCTTCGCCCAGGCCCAGGCACGCCTTGACGCCATGGTCGAAGGCACCCCAGGCATCGACGAACTCCGCGCACAAGTCGACCGGCTCTTCGACGCCATGACCGCCGCCACCACCCAGTACCTCGACGCCCGCGAGCAGCGCGCCCAGGCCCGCGAAGCCATCCTCGCCGCCAACGTCGAACCCCACGAAATCCAACGCGTCCTCGACCAGCCCCTCACCCGCGTCAACCCCGAAGACCCCAACAGCCTCACCCTCCGCGAGCAGGCCAAGCAGCAACTCGTTGAAGCCCACCTCGACCGCGCCGAAGCCCTCCGCACCGTCGTCGATGCCTGGACCGCCTACGAAGAAGTCAAAGGCCCCCTCGACGACCCCAATGACCTCATCGCCCTGCTCCGCGGCTCGGGTGTCCTCGAGTTCCGCATCGCCGCCATCGCCGACGAAATCAACGCCGCCGAATACCTCGAACAGATCCAGGAACGCGGGCCACGAGCCGGCTCCGACCGACCCTTCCGCTGGTTCCAGATCGACGACCCCGAAGAATTCGACGCCGGCGACGAAATCGTCCTCACCGAATACGCCGGCAACCTCTACATCCTCCTCGCCAACACCCGAGACAAATCACTCACCCACGACATCGAGGGCTGGCGACTCATCGGAGCCAGCCCCAGCCAGGACGAAATCGGCCAGCCCGCCGTCGCCTTCACCCTCAACGACTTCGGCGGACAGCTGATGTCACAGATCACCGGGCCCAATCAGTTCAAGCCCATGGCCATCGTCCTCGACGGCCGAGTGATCTCCGCACCCACCCTCCAAAGCCGAATCGGCAGCAACGGCCAGATCTCGGGCGGGCCAGGCGGTTTCTCCCAGGAAGAACTCACCTACCTCCTCCGAACCCTCAAGGCCGGTTCACTCGAAGGCCAGCTCTCCGAGTTCCCCGTCTCCATCAAAACCACCGGCTCCGCCGCCGGTGCCGACAACATCCAGAAGGGCACCTCCGCCGCACAGATTTCGCTGGTCGCCGTCAGCGTCTTCGTCCTTCTCTACTACCTCGTCCCCGGCTTCGCGATGGTCCTCGCCCTCGCCTTCAACATCGTCATCATCCTTGGCGTCATGGCTCTCCTCGGAGCCACCTTCACCCTGCCGGGCATCGCCGGCATCGTCCTCACCATCGGTATGGCCGTCGACGCCAACGTCCTCATCTTCGAACGCATCCGCGAAGAACTCCAGGACAAGAAACGCGACCTCCTCCTCGCCGTCCGCAACGGCTACGACAAAGCCTTCTCCTCCATCCTCGACGCCAACCTCACCACCCTCCTCACTTGTGTGATTCTCGGTGCCACCGCCACCTCCGAAATCCGCGGCTTCGCCTACACCCTCGGCATCGGCATCGTCGCCTCCCTCTTCACCTCGCTCTTCGCCACCCGCGTCATCATCGAGCTCTACCTCGGCCAGGTCCGCTCCCTGCCGATGCTACCCACCCTCTTCCCGCCCATCCGCCACCTGCTCCAGCCGAAACTCGACTGGATCGGACTCCGCTGGATCGTGCTCCCGCTCTCCGTCTTCCTCATCATCTGGGGAATCTGGATGGTCAACGAGCGTGGCGAAGACCTCCTCGACATCGAGTTCCGCTCCGGCACCCAGGTCAGCTTCACCCTCTCCAACGAACAACTCATGGAGAACGCCGAAGCACGCCAGCGCGTCGAATCACTCGGCGAAGTCGCCCGCCTCATGGATGCCGACAACTTCGATGCCTCCACGCTCGACCCCGAACAGCAGCGACTCCTCCAGGTCGTCATCGACATCGAAAGCGAGTCCGCCCAACGCATCGCCCGACAGCAGGAAGACTACGAAGCCGCCATCGCCGTCGGGCTCCAGGCCGACCCGCCCGGCGACCCCGCCGACCTCGAACTCCTCATCGGTGCCGCCGTCGTCCCCGAAGGCGACATCGAAGGAACCCAGGCCTCTGGCTTCAGCGTCGCCACCCTCATCACCGACCCCGACGCCGTCTCCGCCGCCGTCAAGGCAGCCTTTACCGACGTCCTCGACACCACACGCCCCATCGCCTTCGAAGGCTCCGACCTCGACGATATCGGCCAGGCACCCGCCTTCCCCATCGCCCGAGCCGACGGCGAAATCGCCTCCCTCGGCGAGAACATCGACCGACCCGACGTCACCGCCGACGTGACCGCCTACCTCGGCGGCGTCGCCATCGTGCTCGACGACCTCCGACCCGCAGCAACCCTCGAAGACCTCGAACGACGCATCGAGCGCATGCGCCGCCAGCCCGCCTACGAAGACCTCGGCTACCGCGAGTTCGCCGTCATCCCCATCGACCTCGCCGACCAGTCCGCCGAAGACGGCACACCCCTCTACTCGGCCGTCGCCGTCGTCACCCGCGACGACATCACCAACTACGCCGAAGACCCCGCCTCCTTCGTCGAGACCAGCGGCCTCGCCGCCACCGAATGGTCTCTCGTCGTCGACGCCCTCAGCCGAGACACCTCCCTCAACTCCGTCAGCAACTTCTCCAGCCAGGTCGCCTCCTACCTCCGCAACAACGCCATCGCCGCCGTCCTCCTCGCGATGGTCGGCATCGTCGCCTACATCTGGATCCGCTTCGCCGGCTTCGGCAAAGGCCTAGCCGCCACCGCCGTGCTCGCCCTCGCCACCTTCGCAGGCGGCCTCGCGCAGCTCGTCATCGGCCAGTACTTCGGCATCGCCGTCCGAGGCGACGGCTTCTGGATCCTCATGGGCATCGCCTTCGCCCCACCCGCCATCGTCCTCGCCATCGTCACCTGGTACTTCCCGGCCCTTCGCTACGGACCCGCCGCCATCATCGCGCTCGTCCATGACGTCACCATCACCCTCGGCCTCGTTGCCACCGCCGGCTGGATCTACCAGATCCCCGAACTCAGCTGGCTCGCCCTCGAAGACTTCAAACTCAACCCCGCCATGATCGCCGCCATGCTCACCATCGTCGGCTACTCACTCAACGACACCATCGTCGTCTTCGACCGCATCCGCGAAACCAGAGGACGTCTCCCCTACGTCACCAAGGACATGATCAACGTCTCCATCAACAAGACAATCTCCCGAACCATCCTCACGTCCTTCACCACCTTCCTCGCCGTCTACATCCTCTACTTCTTCGGCGGCGACGCCGTCCACGGCTTCGGCTTCGCCATGCTCATCGGCGTCCTCGTCGGCACCTACTCCTCCATCGCCATCGCCGCCCAGATCCTTCTGATCGGCAAACAACCCAAACACACCGAGCAAACCCCCGCCGACGCCGTCACCGTCGCCTGATGACCCCGACGACTGCCATCACTAATCTCTTCGAGCCCAGGGCGAGAGCCCTGGGTTTTTGATTCCTGTTTAGTCTGATCTCTCAATCCCCACCCAGGTACACATCAAACCGAAACCCACGCCCCTCAACCGAATGATGCGGCGCGAGACCCCCCACCACCCCCGCCCGCCGCGCACGCTTCACCGCCACTCGCCTCACCCCCTCAAGCCCCATCGCCGCCCGAAGCAACCGCTCATCCGCCGCCGCATCCCCCTCACCCGCCAACACCCGTAGCGTCTTCATCGCCTGACGCTCACCCGCCTTCCGCTCGGTCGCAAACATCGGGTCCATCACCACCACCTCCGCCCCCGCCAGCCCGCGCCCCAGCCCATCCCCATACAGCCACGCAACCTCACCCTCATCCGCCATGAGCATCCCACTATCCCCCCAGGCCAGCGAACATCGCGACGCCAACCCCTCCACGATCCCCGCCGCCTCCGCCCGACGAATCCCATCCGCCAGCAATTGAGCCACCACCGGATCACGCTCGCAGGCCACCACCTCGCACCCCGCCGCCACCAGCAGCAAAAGATCCTCTCCCCAGCCCGCCGTCGCATCCAGCACCCGCAGCCCCCGCAGCGAACGTCCCCTCGATGCCACCGCCCGAAAAAGCGGCGCCTTCAAACTCCGCCCCGGACCCGACCGCACATCCATTCCCGTCCAGTCCGCCCGCACCCGACGCCCCTCAGGATCAACCACGGCCAGCCCCTCCACACCCAGCCGCAACCCATACCCCTCCGCCAGCGACCCGCCACGCTCGCCCAGCCACAACGCCAGCGACTCAGCCGCAGCCTCATAAGCCGGGCTCTCCGCCGCGACCCCGCACCCCATCCCGCTCACGCGCCGTCCTTCGTCGCTTCGGCCTCCGCCTCCGCCAGCTGCTGCTCGTAACGCCGTCGATTTGTCCGGTGATCCATCAGCACAAACAACCGCTCCCGATCCGTCGCCGGAATCAGCTGCTCGATCGCCTTCCGCGCGATCCCCATGTTCGTCCGCCGCGACAAGTGCGTCAGCACCACATGCTGCGAAGCCGACACCTCCAGCAGCTTCGCGATGTGCTTCAGATGCAGGTGCTTCCCGATCTTCGCCCGCGCATGATCATCCTTCTCGAGGAACGTGCACTCCGTAATCAGGATCTTGCTCTGCAAGACATCCGCCCGCTCAAAATGCTCACCCCACGCCGTATCCCCCAGATAAGCCACCAGCGGGATCTCCAGCGTCCGTGTGATCTCCTCACCCTTCTGCTTGAGCTCCACCAGCTTCGGCTGCGGCAAACCCACATACTCCTGCTTCAGCTTGCTCCGACGCTCCATCACCACAAACCCAAGCGACGGCACCGTATGATTCGTCGCAAACGCCCGCAGATAGTGATCGTTCTTGATCTTGAACTCATCACCCGGCGTCATAGCCACCAGGTTGTAAGGCGTCTTCTGATTCTCTACACCCACCCACGCATCCATCAACCCCCGCAACGGCCCCTCTAACTCCGGATGACACAGCACCGTTCCCGTCCCCATCCCCTGAAAATGTCGCTGCGACAGGTAATACGTCAACGCCGCCGCATGATCCATATGCCCATGCGTGAGTGCCACATGATTCGCACTCAACGCCGACCGCGGACACAACCCGATATCAAAACAGATGTCCAACTCAGGAATCTGAACCACCGTCTCTTCGCCCGCCACCGAGATCCCCTGAACCCGGTAGGGCGGCAGATACAAAAACCCGAGCTGCGAGCGACGCTGCGGTTCGTGAGGAAGCATAAATAAACTCTGAAGGCCCGATGAACCAAAACACCAGTCGGTCAACGCTCACACGCACAGGCAGCCCGGCCGCAGACGCCCTGTACCAACCAGCCAATCAGCCGACACCACGCTGGCGACGCCGACCCAGTCACGAGAGAACACCCCTCGAACCCGTAGCATCCCCCGGCCACCTCAGACCGTCAAACCACCACCAAAACCAGCCAACTCCGTCTTTACACCCGGCCCCCACCCCGCCAGACTAAAACCATGCCCGCCCCCACACCCCCAAGCGATCTCAATCCCGCCACCCTCCCCACGCAGATGCTCAATTCCCTGCCATTCTGCGTCGCCTACGTCTCCCTCCCCGACGAAACCTACCGCTACTGCAATCCCGCCTACCAAACATGGCTCGGTAAACCCCCGGCCGAACTCATCGGCACGCCCATCCGCGACTTCATCGGCGAGCAGGCTTATGCCCTCATCCACCCCCACTGCCTCAAAGCCGCCCAGGGCCAGGTCACCCAGTACGAAGCCCAGATCCGGTTCCCCTCCGGAAAGGAACATGCCATCCGCGTTCGACTCTTCCCCGACACCAGCCACGGCACACCCTGCCCCGGCTGCGTTGTCATGGTCGAAGACATCGGCAACATCCAACTCACCCAGGCACAACTGCTCCGCCTCAACGCCGAACTCGAAGAAGGCATCGCCCGCCGCACCCGAGAACTCGAAGCCGCCAACGACGAACTCCGCGCCGAGATCGACACCCGCCACCTCGTCGAACAGCAGCTCGCCGAGCACCGCGAAGAACTCGCCCACGTCGCCCGCATCTCAACCCTTGGCGAAACCGCCACCGCCCTCGCCCACGAACTCAACCAGCCCCTCGCCGCCATCAGCAACTACGCCAACGCCGTCATCAAACGCATGCAGTCAGGTGACGCCACCATCGAGCAACTTGAAGTCCCCCTCCGTGAAGTCGCCTCGCAGGCCGAACGCGCCGGCAATGTGATCCGCCAACTCCGCGAGTTCTTCCGCAAGCACGAAACCCAGTCCATCAAACTCAAAGTCACCCCGCTGCTCGAAGAAACCCTCAGCCTCGTACAGCGACCGCTCGCCAACGCCAACATCACCCTCGACTATCAGGCCGCCCACAACCTCCCACACATCCAGGGCGACCCCATCCTCTTCAAACAGGTCCTCTTCAACCTCCTGAGAAACGCCATCGACGCCACCGTCGCCGCCGACGACCAGCAGGACGAACACCGACTGATCAAAGTCCGCGCCGTGGCCTCCCCCAACAAGAAATGGGTCCAGATCCGCGTCCGCGACTGGGGCTCAGGCGTCCCCCAGGAAGACCTCATCCGTATCTTCGAACCCTTCTACACCACCAAGAAAGACGGCATGGGCATCGGACTCGCCATCGCCAAACGCATCATCGAAGCCGAAAGGGGCTGTCTCTCCGCCCACCGCCGCCAACCCCAAGGACTCGAGATGATCATCGAACTCCCGGTCCGCAGCGACAACGAATTGAACGATTAGGACATTTTGACCTTTTCATGACGCCCTGTTTCAGCTATGCTGCACACAAAACAGCGGCAACCCAAGCACCCGCCGCACAGGGCTCAGAATCATGATGACGCACGCTTCCCAGTACCCCGTCTACGTGATCGACGACGACCCCGCCGTCCGCGACTCCCTCCGCTGGCTCCTCGAATCAGAAGGACACACCGTCCAACTCTACCCCGACGCCGGCACGTTCCTCGCCCAACTCGACCCCACCGCCCACGGCTGTCTCCTCCTCGACGTACGCCTGCCCGGTATGAGTGGCGTCGATCTCGTCGAGAAACTCGCCAACACCAACACCCAGCTCAAAGTCATCATGATCTCCGGCCACGCCGACGTCCCCGACGCCGTCCGATCCATGAAAGCCGGTGCCCTCGACTTCGTCGAAAAACCCTTCCCCCGCGAAGTCCTCCTCTCCCGCGTTAACGAAGTCCTCGACGCCTGCGAACGGGAACAGGCCCAGCAGACCGAGGTCCAGACCGTCAAAGAAAGACTCGCCACACTCACGCCCCGCGAAACCACCGTCATGGAATACGTCGTCCGCGGCATGCTCAACAAACAGATCGCCACCGAACTCGGCCTCAGCCAGAAAACCGTCGAGGTCCACCGCGCCCACGTCATGCAGAAGATGAGAGCCTCCAGCCTCGCCGAACTCGTCCGCATGTCCGTCGCCATCGAAGAACTCGCCGCCAGCAATTAGAACGACGACTTACTCGCCATCCGGCAACACGCCTCCGACCAACCAGCAACCCAAAAAACCCACGAGCCTCTCGGCCCGTGGGTCCGGCTCGTCGCAACGAACACTCACTCAACGATCTCAGCCCCACTCGGAGCCTCATACAGATTCGCGTCCGGCAGTTCGGTCCCGAGATCAATCCCGCTGATCTCGTAACTGGCACCCTCGCCCGGATCTGAAGGATTCCACCCCGGATAGAAGGTCAACTTCGCGGGTAACAGCAGACCATCGACCTCCGTGTAAGACTCATACACCCACGTCACACGCTCAACGCCCGTCTCGGTCACGCTGTGATTGAGGACCGCCACCAGATCCGTCTCGGGATCGATGTACAACTGATAATCATCCTCCGCCGAGTGCCCCACGCCGTCCTCATAGCCGATATGGATCACCCGGTACGTCCGACCATCAAACGTTCCCTCCCCCGCATCGGTGACGACCACGCCCGGATCACCAAAGACAAACGGCACACCCGCAAAGTAGAACGAGCCCAGATTGTAGAAGCGCGCCGGCAAGCCACCCAGCGCCGATTCCGCTGGCTCAACCCACGCACGCTCACCGTCCCACCCGGTCACATAACCCGAGCTCTCAATACGATTCTTTCGGTGCTGAAGGTCCACCGTCGACCGACTACGCTCGGCCACCTCTGCGGTCAGCGGGAAGCCATCCATGGTGTAACTCAGCCGCTTCTGCTCCGACCACCGATCCAGCCCCCCGTGAGCCTCCCAGGTCGCGTCCAGCGGCGACGCCGCCACGCCCGCCGTCAGCGTCAGGGTGAGACCTGCAGCTAGCAAGCCGCGTGCAGTCAGTCCATGGAGTGAGTTCGTGTTCATCGCAAGGGCTCCTATGAGTTCTGAGGCATCCGCCTCAAGTGAAGGTTGGTGGCTGGCCAACGCCCGCCTGCGGGGGTAGAATAGACGTACTAGTCAGTATATTTCATGGCCTGCGTAAAAATGTGCATCCATCATTCCGCCACGCAGTCTAAGATCATGAAAATCCCAAACTTACGAACGCCCGAAGACCCATGAAAAAATCCAAACGCGACCATATCCTCGAGACCGCCCAGAAACTCTTCGCCAATCAGGGCTATCAGCGAACCTCCGTCGATCAGATCATCGCCGCCGCAGAAGTCGCCAAGATGACCGTCTACAACCACTTCCCCACCAAAGCCGACCTGGTCACCGCCGTCGTCCGCCGCCGTGACCAGGCCCTCATCGAGTACCTCACTACCAAGGCAGCCGCCGCCGACACGCCCCGCGAGAAACTGCTCGCCCTCTTCGACGCCCTCGAAGCCTTTGTCAAAACCAACCCCTCAGAAGGCTGCACCTTCCTCAACGTCATCGCCGAATACGCCAGCGCCGACGAGGAACCCCGGCAGGCCGCCGCGAACCATAAAGCCAGCTGCCACAAATATATCCAACACCTCGCGACCCAAGCCCGAGCCGCCGACCCCCAAGCCCTGGCCGATCAGCTCATGCTCCTCATCGACGGCGCTCTCTCCAACGCCAGGCGACTCAACAACCACAAACCCTCCGCCACCGCCAAACAGGCAGCAGCCATCCTCATCAATCAGCAGTTCGATCAATAGACCAGCAACGATACCGCTCAGCCTGTACCGTAAAGACACAAATTCTCTCTTAAACATCTGTCAAATCGAAGCTTAAGCAGCTGCTGCCACCTTTCGCAGCAACTTGGAACCCTTACGCTTGCACCCGACTGACCACGATTCGCTATAATATGTGGCATGGCTGAGCTGCCACTCCTATCATATGTGCTGAAAGTCGAGGTGTATGCCCAATATATGTGCGATAGGCTCATGCGACACCGAGATGCTGCATTAAATATGTGCAATCGCACCCGACGCACCAACCAGATTTCGGCTACAACTACAGGCTTAACTCTCAGAGACCAACACAATCAGGCTGGTCGCCATCAGCCGATGCGTCGCAGGTAACAACCACCCAACTGTTTCGATTCTTTTAAGGAGCGTGCAAGAACCATGAGTAAGGCGAAACTCGAATACATCTGGCTCGACGGCTACAAGCCCACCCAGAGCCTCCGCAGCAAGACCCAGATCGTCAAGGATTTCAGCGGCAAGCTCGAAGACTGCCCGATCTGGTCCTTCGATGGCTCCTCAACCGAGCAGGCCGAAGGCGGGAGCTCCGACTGCCTCCTCAAGCCAGTCTTCGTCTGCCCCGATCCCGGCCGCAAAGACGGCTACCTTGTCATGACCGAGGTTCTCAACCCGGACGGTACGCCCCACGAATCCAACGGCCGTGCCCTCATCGACGACGATGACAACGACTTCTGGTTCGGCTTCGAACAGGAGTACACCCTCATGGACCCGTCCACCGGGCTCCCCATCGGCTTCCCCCCGGGCGGCTACCCCCGCCCCCAGGGTCCCTACTACTGCTCGGTCGGTGCCCAGAACGCCTTCGGCCGCGAACTCGTCGAAGAACACCTCGACATGTGTCTCGAGGCCGGCCTCAACGTCGAAGGCATCAACGGCGAAGTGATGGCGGGCCAGTGGGAGTTCCAGGGCTTCGCTAAGGGTGCAGCCCAGGCCGGCGATGAGATGTGGATCGGCCGCTACCTCCTCGAACGCTGCGGCGAAAAATACGACCTCGCCATCAGCTGGCACTGCAAGCCCGTCAAGGGCGACTGGAACGGCTCCGGCATGCACGCCAACTTCTCCAACGGCGTCATGCGCGATGCCGGCAAGAAGGAAGTCTTCGATCAGATCTGCCAGGCCTTCGGCACCCCCGATCGCATCAAGGCCCACATCGATGTCTACGGCGCCGACAACGACCAACGCCTGACCGGTCTCCACGAGACTCAGTCCATCGATAAGTTCTCCTATGGCGTCTCAGACCGCGGGGCCTCCATCCGCATCCCCATCGGCACCGTCGAAGCCGGCTACAAGGGCCGCCTCGAAGACCGCCGCCCCAACTCCCAGGCCGACCCTTACAAGGTTGCCGCCGCGATCATCAAGACCGTCAAGTCTGCCTGCAGCAAGCTCGGAATGTAGACCAGACAATTTTAACCCCGGATCCGAAAGCCCCGGCACCAGCCGGGGCTTTTTTGTGCACCCACAGCGAGACGTTCGCACGCCACGATGCCTTCGGGCAAGACACGCCTGGGCACGAATCGCGCTAGAATGGCACCATGGGTAACTCGGAAACATCCCCGCCAAAAAGCCCTCAGCACGCAGATAAGCAGGCCCCCTCAGACAACCCGAGTTCAACCACAAAGAGAATCCATCGGGAGGCCACCGACGAACTCTTCCCGCAGCACTGGAAAAGCGGTTCGCTGAAATACACCGACTTCAAACCGCTGACCGAAGGCGGAACCGCCGAACTCCAGACCTGCCTCGATCGCAACCTCAACCGCATCGTCGTCTACAAAACGCTCCATCCGCACCTGGCCAGCTCGGAGATGGAGAATGCCCGATTCCTGCGTGAAGCACGCGTGACCGCACTCATCTCTCACCCCGGCACTGTCCCCCTCTACGAGATCGGTCGAGACCGAAGCGGCGCGATGTACTTCACCATGAAGAAACTCGAAGGCCGGGACCTCTCCGCCATCCTCAAGGGAAGATCGGCCAGGTACCGCGAGATGGAAGCCGAGTACCCCCTCTCCCGTCTGATCGACATCATGATCCAGGTCTGCCAGACACTCAGCTTCGCCCACGCAAGCGGCATCATCCACCGCGACATCAAACCCGCCAACATCCTCGTCGGCCCCTTTGGCGAAGTCACCGTTCTCGACTGGGGGCTCGCCAAAGTCCAGGGCGAAGAAGTCAAAGACCTCGAAAGCCTTGCCAGCGTCGAGGTGCCCCAGGGCAAAGAAGCCGTCCGCATGGAAATGACACAGCCCGGCCAACGCTACGGAACGCCGCTCTACATGTCGCCCGAACAGGCCGAAGGCAAGGCCAGCATCGACGAACGAACCGACATCTACAACATGGGCAGTCTCCTCTTCGAAATCCTCACCCGCGAAAGCCTCGTCTTCGGCAGCAAGATCGACGAAGTACTGGCGATGATCCTCGAACGCCCAACCCCCGAGCCGATCAAAGTCGCCCCGCGCGAAGACATCCCTAAAGAACTCAATGCCATCTGCATCAAAGCGCTCCAGAAAGACCCGGACGATCGCTACCAGTCCATGAACGACTTCTGCAACGACCTTATCGCCTACCGAAACGACGGAAGAGTCTCCGTCTACCGCCACACGCTCCGCGAGAGCATCGCCAAGTTCAACCAGCGACACGTCATCGCCCTCACCGCACTCGGCTCCCTCATCGCCGGCGCGCTCCTCTGCTGGCTCTTCCTGAACGTCGCGCAATCCGCCGGGTCCTAGTCGCCCGCCCACAAAGCACCAGCGAGAGCCTCCACCGCAGCAGCCGGCACTTGCCTCGAATCTAGGCAACGCTCGAAACCGCCGATGACATTCTTCACGCTGGCCCGAAACACCTAGCGATCTCGCCGCAACCGGGCTACCGTACGATGAACCTTTGAACACACTTAACGAGCCATTTTTCGATGACTTTGACCCATTCTGGCCCAAAAACAGCCGTTTCTGACCCAACCGGAACCCTCACCAGCAGCCAGACCGCCGCCTGGCGCGACCGCTTCACTGCCACCCCCAGCGCACGACTCGCCCAGAACGCCGTCTGCCAGCAGCCCATCGATGAAATCGCTCTCAACCGCGAAATCCTGACGAGCACCGACTTTACCTTCAGCCACGTCCTCGACGACTGGGCCGTCACCGCACAAAAACAGTCCGGCCGCTGCTGGCTCTTCGCCGGCCTCAACCTCCTCCGTGTCGGCGCGATGAACAAAATGAACCTCAAACAGTTCGAGTTCAGCCAGAACTACGTCTTCTTCTGGGACAAGCTCGAACGCGCCAACTATTTCCTCCAGCGGATCATCGAGACCACCGACCGGCCGCTAAGCGACCGACACGTCGCATTCCTGCTCGACCGGCCGTTCGACGATGGCGGGCAGTGGAACATGTTCGTCAACGTCGTGAAGAAGCACGGCCTCGTCCCGCAGTCGGCCATGCCGGAGACCCAGAGCTCCGGATGCACCCCGCGGATGAACGGCAACATCCGCCACAAGCTGCGTGAGGGTGCTCACAAGCTCCGGTCGGCGGCGGAGCAGGCGGCGTCGGCGGAATCGCTGGAAGAACTCAAGCTGGAGGTGCTCGACGCCGTGTATCGGATGCTGGCGATCCATCTGGGGACGCCGCCGACCGCGTTCGACTGGCAGTGGAACGACAAGGACCGCAAGTTCCATCGCGACGGCCGGATGACCCCGCAGCAGTTCGCCGAGCGCTACACGGATATCGATCTGGATGATTACGTCTGCCTGGTCAACGATCCCCGGGCGTCGAGCCCGTACGGCAGGACCTACACCGTTGAGTTTCTCGGGAATGTCGAGGGCGGCGACCCGACGGTTTATCTGAATGTCGAGACGGAGACGCTGAAGAAGATCGCGATGGAGACGATCGTCGAGGGCGAGCCGGTCTGGATGGGGTGCGATGTAGGGCCGATGATGCAGCGGCAGCAGGGCGTCTGGGACGCGGATCTCTACGACTACGCCGGGGTGTACGGCACCGAGTTCTCGCTGAGCAAGGCCGAGCGTCTGGAGTACCACCAGTCGCTGATGACCCACGCGATGCTGTTCACGGGCGTCGACATCGTGACCGAGGATGGCGAGGAGCACCCGCGCCGCTGGCGGGTGGAGAACAGCTGGGGCGACGAGCTCGGGCGTAAGGGCTTCTTCCTGATGAACGACAGCTGGTTCGACCAGTACATGTTCGAGATCGCGGCCCCCAAAAGGCACCTGACCAAAGAACTCCAGCAGGCCCTCGACACCAAGCCAACCGTTCTCCCGCCCTGGGACCCGATGGGCTCCCTGGCGGGCGGTCGGGTTTGATTTCGATAGCCGTTTGCTATGGCTGTTGCTTGCGTGTGCACATGCCTAGCAGGGGGATGCCCAGCAGCAGAAGGGTGGTAGGCTCGGGGATGTAGAGAGCGAAGGAGACGGTGTCGGTGTCGAAGACCTCGAAGGATCCGAGGAAGCCGCCGACGGTTGTGCTATCGATCGAGACGGTGTAATCGGCCTGAGAGAGGCCGACAAACTCGTACAGACCGGTGTCGTTGTTGAGGCTGTCGACGATGTTGCCGCCGCCGTCGATCAGGTTGACGATGACGTCCGTGGGCGGGACGTTGGTACCAAGTGCGATGGCGACGACACAATCATCCTTGCAGGTGGAACCCTGGCCGAGTGACCAGTCAGCGCAGCAGGGCACATCGGTAAAGGTGTGACAGACGCCGTTGGACTGGGTGATCTTGACCGTGGCGGCTGTAACGCCGGCAGGCAGCAGACCTGACAATGTCAAAGCCGTAACGAGCATCATCGTGCGCATGATCTTCTCCTGGTTAGGGTGACACACTGTGAAATGCGTGAGACGATTCAGAGACAGCCACGAGCGTGATCCGACTCGATCACTCCCTGAAGTTAGTCAAAAGCTAAGGCTGCACAAGGGTTTTGGCGAAGACCCTAATGCGGGAATGCCCTATCGAACGCCTGCGTCATTGCTTGGCTACAGGTCAGCGGATGCTCTCTAGCAGTGGGAGTACGGGACTCAGCCGCGGCGTATGGTGGCTAAGCCCAGCAGCGCGAGCAGGGCGGAGGGTTCTGGGATGGGGTTGGGGGCTGACTGGCCGAAGTTGCTGGCGAGGAGGCTGAGGTCGATGAGGTCGACGGTGTTGTCGGCGGAGAAGTCGCCTGTTCCCCAGGTGCCGGTTGTGTTGAAGCTCGAGGCGAGCAGGCTCAGATCGATGAGATCGACGGTGCGGTCGAGATTGGCGTCGCCAAGGACGGTGCCGTAGAGGTTTTCGATCCAGACTCGTGTGTCGTCGGCATCGATGGTGCCGCTTGCGTCGAGGTCGAAGGTGGTGTTCGTGGTTCCGAGCGCTGCGTAGAGGAGGTCGAGGTCGGCGATGTCGAGGGTTCCCGAGTTATCGAAGTCGCCTGGGATGGGTGCGTTGATGTCTGTGATGAGGAGTACGAGTTGGGTCTGGCTGTCGATGGTCTCGGTGAGGATGTCGTAGCGGAGGTTGGTTGGGAATGTGTCTGAGTGCGTGAGCGTTTCGGCTCCAGTGATGGTGCTGGCCTGTAGGAAGGCGAATCGGTCGCCGAGTTGTGGTTCGAAGTTATCGATCAGGTGGAATTCGAATGTGCTTCCCGTGAAGTGCACACCTGCATCGAAGTGCAGTTGATCGAATTGATCCGTCTGGGTGCCGGCGAGTTCGATCTCGATTGTGAAGTTGTTGAGTGTGGCTGGCTTGAGGAATCGCTGGATGCCGGGTGAATAGCCCGGGCGGAGTGTGCCTTCGAGGCCGTAGAGGGTGGCGTCGATATCGATATCGCCTTCGATGGTGCCGCCAATCATCTCGATTTCGGGAGCGGTGAGTTGATAGGGCTGGGGTGTGATGTTGTTTTGGAGGGCGCTTAGGGTGCCGTTGTTGTAGATGGTGAGTTTCTGGTTGAGTGATCTGTCGCGATCGACCTGCCAGGCTGCTTCCTGGGCTTCTTCGGCAAGGGCGTCTCCGAGTTCCTGAAGTTTTTCTACGCCTCCGCCTCGGTAGGTACCGAAGGAGATGCCGATGATGTCTTCCGGGAAGAAGAGTTGTGCGCCTTCGGCGATTTCCCAGTTGCCGCTGAGGATGACGCCGTTGGCGAAGGTGAGAGGGTCCGGGTTGGTGATGGAGAGGGTGCCGGCTTCGACGACGACGCGGCCAGTGTTCTCAAATTCCAGGTTGATGACGGAACCGGATGGTCCGGAGCGGGTGAGGGTGCCGTCGTTGCTGAAGGATGACCCGATTCCGCCGGATGCTGCGGTGATGTTGGTTGCTCCGGTGATCTTCCATGTCGCGTCTGAGTCGACGATGATGTCGGATCGATTGGTGTTTGTGAAGATGTTGGCTCCTTGTTCAACCTCGGCCTCGTTGAAGAGTCTCCCTGAGAGATTGTTGGTTCTTCCGGGTTCGATCGTGAGCAGCCCTCTGTTGTAGAAGGTGCTGTCCCTGGCGATCGTGATGTTCCCGCCAGCCCAGGCCATGTTCTGGTTGTTGAACATGTCGCCATCGGAGATGTCCAGAAAGCCTCTTGTGAAGCGGAATGCGCCTGTGCTGCCTGATGCGGACCCTACGTTGAGGGTCAGTTGGGTAAATGATGTGAAACTGGCTGACGTTCCATTCGTACCGAGTGCGACACTGCCCTGGCCCTCGAAGATGGTTTCTGACTGCCCCAACAGGTTTGAGTAGCTGCCGCTTCTCATCTGCAGCAGGGCGGACTGCGAGGCTTCGAATGTGCCGGCCAGTGTGCCGCTTTCGGTCAGTCGTAGCTCGCCTGCCTCGACTGTTGTCGTGCCACCAGCTCTCTGGCTGTAATTGCTGATCGTGAAGGCGGATGCAGGACCGGCACCGTCTCTGATGAGCGTGCCATCATTGGTTACGCGATCGATTCTGCCATCCCCGAAGGCTTCGATCGTGCCCTGGTTTTCGAAGATACCGCCAAATGGCATAACCACGGCAGCTGTTCCGCGGATATTCATGGTGCCGGTGTTAATCAGGTGTGCTTCGACTCGGAGTGTGCGAGAGACTTCGAAGGTTCCCTCATTTAGAACGACGCCGTTGCCCTCAATGTCCGTGCCAAAGGATGGCGTCGACATAAAACCGCGGTTGGTGATCCTTGGATCACTTCCGGTCCCGGAGAGTCTAACGCGACGTGGCTGGAAGCCGACTTGTGTGGGATCGAAGGCATCACCTGTGAGATCGACGGTCAGCTGCCCCGCGAAGCCGACTTCGGTTGACTGCATGAAGAAGTTGCCATCGCCAGAGACTGATACGTTTCCCATGACTTGATGATTGGAGCTGGTGAATGTGCGCCATGAGAGGTCTGTGTCCTCATCGACGAGAAAAGTGCCCGATCGGAACTTGGCCAGTCCTGAGATTTCGAGTTGCCCGCGGTCGATGTTGACGGTTCCGCTGGTCAATTCGAACCTTCCGCCGATGGTCGTGGCGGTGGTTGAGCTGCCGGTGTCGACGTTGAGCATGCCCCCGTTGAGCTCGAAGCGGTTGGTGAGCGACGTGCCACCGTTGATGGTTCCAGCGCCAAGGTTGGCGGTTACGTTGTTGACGAAGTCTTCGACGGAACGTTCGCCGGGTGCGAAGTTGACGGTCTCGTTGTTGATAAATCTGGCTGTGATTGGCGCGACGACGGTGAACGTCCCCTGATTGGCGTAGCTTCCGGTGCCTCGGAGGAAGACGCCGTTGTTGGTATTGGTGCCCGTGAAGTTGACTCTGCTGGTGGTGAAGATCTCACCGGCGCTGCCCTGGGTGAGGCCTTCAATCGAGGAGGTGTCTGCGAGGAGGAGGCTGCCGCTGATCTGGAGATCGGCGGCCTGGATCGTGGCCTTGACGAGGTTGAACGTGTTGATGAGGCGTGTGGTGCCGACGTTGGCGATGATGACTGAATCGCCTGAGCCTGGGATCTCGTCGGTGTCCCAGTTTGTCAGGGTGCCGAAAAGCCCATCGCACTGTGAGCTCCATAGCGGTGAGTTGTTGCTCATCGCGCAGTCGCCATCCCAGACGTGTGTGGTTGCGTTCAGGCAGGAGATGAGGGTGAGGCTTGTGACGAGGGCTGTTGCGGTTTGCCTATGTTGTCTCATTTAGCGACTCCCACGTACAGCCCAATATCTTTTGAACTTATCACAGGCTGGGCTCGGAGCCAGAAAAATAGGGTTTATCTCAGTTTTAAGACTTCTTGACGTGCTGAGCGATGTGGGTGGCGACGTCGTGGACGGGGGCGACCCAGAGGTCGGGCTGGAGGGTGGTGAGGTGGTTGAGGAGTTTTTCGTGTTCGTGGGCGTCGATGTGGAGGGGGTGTGCGTCGGGGCCGACGCCATGGATGCAGTAGATGATCCAGCCGGACTGCTGGAGGGTCTGGTCGATTTCGGGTTTGAGGTCTTCGAGGGTTCGGCTGTCGGCGCGGAAGCAGCCGAGGTTGTGGAGGTCGGCGGTGGTGGGGTCGATGATCTTTTGGGTGAGGTCGCCTCGCGCTGAGGAGCAGAGCTTTTTGACGACGGGTTCGATGGAGATCTCTTCGCCGGGCTGGCCGACGGTGGTGTTGTGGCAGGTGTTGCCGTAGGAGCGGTGGTCGCGGCCGTCGATGAGTTTGAGGACGGCGTTGGCGATGCGGATTTCTTCGTCGAAGCGTTTGAGTGAGAAGTGTTTGAGGTCGCGGGTGATGTCTAGCCATTCGGCGTTGGTGAGTTCGTCGCTTCGTCGGCAGGGGTGGAGGACGGTGTGGTTGCCGAGTTCGTGTCCGGCGTGTGCGAGGGATCGCCAGGCATCGGGGTTGACGATGAGGTCGGAGTCGGTGTTGGCGTAGAAGGTGGCGTGGAAGCCGCGGGCGGCGAGTTCGGGTCCGACGTGCTGGTTGTGGGCGGGGACGCCATCGTCGTAGGTGAGGGAGATGGCGGCGCGGCGGTTGTTGGGGAAGGGGGGCATGGCCGGTTTGTGGTTGGGAAGATGGCGATTGGCTGAAAGCCACCAGTCGGACTCGAACCGACGACCTGCGGTTTACAAAACCGCTGCTCTACCAACTGAGCTATGGTGGCGCGGGTCGGGAAAGGAAGCCATCGACTGGACTCGAACCAGCGACCTGAGCTTTACGAAAGCTCTGCTCTACCAACTGAGCTACGATGGCGGCGCTTCTTAGAAGCGGTGGACTGGAGAGTTTAGCGTGTCGGGGGCGGGGCTCAAAGTGGGGTTGGCGGGCTTAGATTCTGCGCCGGCGGCCTTTGTAGGGGCCCTTGGTTTTGGCAGATTTCTGGGGGCCGGCTTTGGCTGTGGGGTTGCGTTTGGTCTTGGGTTTGCGGGCGGTGGATTCGTCGGTGTTGTTGTTGCGTGGGCGTGCCGGTTTGCGGGTTTTGTGCGGGGGCTTGTTGTGCTGGGGTCGTTTGGGGCGGCGGCTGGCTCCGGGGGGTGGGGCTTCGCCGGTGGGGACGTCATCGGGGTGGTCGGTGAGGGGGGTGATGGTTTTGCGGATGGCCTTTTCGATGGCTCGGAGGGAGCTTCGTTCTTCGGCGTCGCAGAAGGAGATGGCTCGTCCTGAGGCGCCGGCGCGGGCGGTGCGTCCGATGCGGTGGACGTAGCTTTCGGGTTCGTGGGTGATGTCGTAGTTGAAGACATGGGAGACGCCATCGACGTCGATGCCTCGGGAGGCGATGTCGGTGGCGATGAGGATGTGAGAGCGGCCGGTGCGGAAGCTGTCGAGGGTTCGTTGGCGTGCGGCCTGGGTTTTGTTGCCGTGGATGGCTTCGGCGCGGATGTTTGCGCGGCCGAGTTGCTTGACGACCTTGTCGGCGCCGTGCTTGGTCCGGGTGAAGACGATGGCGCGTTGGATGGGGAGTGTAGTGAGAAGGTGTGTGAGGAGTTTGGCTTTGTGGGGTTTGTCGACGAAGTAGACGCCCTGATCGATGCGATCGACGGTGGGGGCTTCGGGTTCGATCTGGATGGCGACGGGGTTGGTGAGGAGGTCGTCGGCGAGGGTGCGGATAGGGCCGGGCATGGTGGCGGAGAAGAGGAGGGTCTGGCGTTTGCGGGGCACCTCGGCGGTGATGCGCCGGATGTCGGGTAGGAAGCCCATGTCGAGCATGCGGTCGGCTTCGTCGAGGACGAGGGTGGAGATGTGGTTGAGTTGGATGTGGCCCTGGTTCATGAGGTCGAGCAGCCGGCCGGGTGTGGCGACGATGATGTCGACGCCTTGGCGGATCTTGCGGACCTGGGGTGCCTGGCTGACCCCGCCAAAGACGAGGGCTCCGCGGACGGTCATGTGTTTGGCGTAGGCGCGGAAGCTGTCGGCGATCTGGACGGCGAGTTCGCGGGTGGGTGCGAGGATGAGGCAGCGGGGGGCGGGGTTTTTGGGTTTGGTGAGGGGGGTGTCGTGGAGGCGTGAGAGGATGGGTAATGCGAAGGCGGCGGTTTTGCCGGTGCCGGTTTGGGCGCAGCCGAGGACATCGCGTCCTTCGAGGATGGGGGTGATGGCCTGAGCCTGGATGGGGGTGGCGGTGGTGTAGCCCTTGTCGGCGACGGCGCGCAGGACGGGCTTGGCGAGGGGCAAATCTTGAAAGTTCATGTCGTTCCTAGGGTTGCGCTCGACAGTGATGTGCGGTCTACGCCGCAGGGCAACCGGTCGGACGCTTGGTGGGTTGTGGCAGGGGTGTTCTGGCCCGGGTGGGTCTGAGTCCTGTCCACGACTTGCGGTCACGCAGCGTATCAGAATTCGGGTTGAGCGAACAGGGTTTTTGTCTGAAAACCCTATCAGGGAGTGATTTAGGCTCGCCTTTGCGGGGTCTGTGTGTCATGTTTGGGGGGCTTGGGGAGGATTTTGAAGGGGCAGGTCCGATCTGGATGTCGGGCTATTCTTGTTGGGATGTAGGACGCTTATTCACGTTATTGAGGAGAAGTGATGGAAGTTTTCACGAAGCGGTCTGGTGTTTCGGCGCGTCTGGCGGCCTGGCTGGGGATGGGGCTGGTCTTGTCGCAGGCGGGTTGGGCGGCGGGGCAGGTGACGGCGACGTGGACGGGGGGTGGGGGCAATGACAACTGGTCGGACCCGCTTAACTGGGACATCGGTGTGGTGCCGGTGAACACGGGGGGGACGACGTATGACGTGGTGCTGCCGGGCGGGGTGAGTGTGGATGTGGATGCGGGGACGCCAGCGGCGTTTACGGTGAATTCGATCACGGGTCCGTTGTCGGTGAATCTGGATGTTGAGGCGGGCCGGGTGTTGACGGTTCTGGATGATGCGGGGTATCAGGCGACGACCTCGCTGTTTTCGTCGTCGCAGTTAGTGTTCAGCGGGACGAGCGGGTCCTTGCAGACGGGGCCGGTGACGCTTAATGGGGGTAGTACGTTTGGTTCGGTGGCGCCGACGTACGACCTGGTGGATACGGGGACATCGACGGTGCTGAATGTGTCGAGCAGTGGGTCGGTGGCGGACCTGAGTAGCGCGACGACGCTGTTGTTCGGGAATACGGCTGCTTCAGCGAGTCAGTTTCTAACAGCCAATCTTGGTCTGATCGATTTGTCTTCGGTGACGACGCTGACGGCGAACGACGTCAACGACTCGCTGACGATTCGGACCATCAGTGCGGGTTCGGAGATTCGTCTGGGCAGCCTGACGACGTTGGCTGATCGGGTGGATCTTTCATCGGCGGGTGCGGGACCGGGGGTTGATGTTTCGGGTTTGACGACGTTGGGTGGTGCTTCGGATGTGTCCTTCACAGCTTCTTCTTCGGGGTTGCTCGATGTGAGCGGTCTGACGACGCTGGGCAGTGGGACAGATATCGATCTGACCGCGAGTTCGGGGGGGATTCTTGATCTGAGTTCCTTGACGACGTTTGGTTCGGTTAATGATCTGGCGATCGCTTCGAATACCGGAAGCACGCTTGATCTGAGTGGTGTGACGACGTTCACCAGTGGTGACGACGTTTCGTTCACTGTGTCTGGCGGTGTGCTTGATGTGAGTGGTCTCACGTCATTGGGGTCGGCGACGGACGTGACCTTCACGGTTAACAATGGCGGGTCGATTGATGTCAGTGGGCTGGCGGCGATTGAGGATGTGGCGATCAGCCTTTCATCGAGTGGCAGCACGTTGGTAACGGGTGGGTCGCTGGTATCACTGGATCGGAGCACGCTATCGGTGGCCAGTGGGGCTATCTTCGCTCCGGCTATCACGAGCTATTCGGGGCAGGAGACCGGGAGTGCGACGCTTCTGAGTGCGTCGACGAACGGTTCGGTGCTTGATCTGTCGGGGGTGACCACTTTTTCCTATGGAAACGCGGGTACCAACACGACCCAGTTTGTGACGTCTACGGGTGGTCTGATTGATCTGTCGGGCGTGACCGCTTTTGCGCCGGTAGACAGCGGGGACACCTTGAATGTGCGTGTGCTCAGCGCTGGCGGTGAGATTCGTCTGGGGTCGGTGACGGTGCTGCCTGATCGGATGAGTCTGACTGCGTCTGGCGCGGGGGCCTTGCTTGATCTGAGTGGTGTGACGACGTTTGGTTCCAGTGAGGGATTGACGTTGGCGACCAGTTCGAATGGTTTGCTGGACCTGAGTTCCCTGACGACGTTCGGGAGTGGTCAGCGTACGAGCATCACGGTGAGTTCTGGCGGTGTGATGGATTTCTCGTCGCTGAGTTCGCTGGGCTCGGGGGACATTCTGCGGGTGACCGTGAACGTGAACGCGTTGCTTGATCTCTCCGGCGTGACGACGTTCACCAGTGGCGACGATATTCAGCTGCGAGCCAACGGGGGTGTGATTGATCTGAGTGGCGTGACGGATGTCAGCGCGGCGACGGATCTGGATCTGACCATCAACTCGGGTGGGTCCATTGATCTGAGTGGCGTGACGTCGATTGAGCATGCATCGATCTCGCTGTCCGGTGCGGGCAGCATGCTGGTTGCTCCCGGGCTGGTGTCGTTGGATGGCTCGTTGCTGTCGGTTGCGAGTGGTGCGACCTTTATGCCCGGCGTGACTTCTTATTCGGGTGTTGGCACGGGTGGTTCGGCGACGCTGTTCAATGCCTCGACAAACGGTTCGGTGCTGGACCTGAGTTCTCTGACCTCGTTTTCCTACGGGAACGCCACGACGGATTCGGCGCAGTTCATCACGTCGGTTGGCGGTCTGATTGATCTGTCGAATCTGGCTTCGGTGTCGCCTAGCGATGGTGGCGATCAGCTGAACATCCGTGTGCTGAGTGGTGGGGGTGAGATTCGGCTGGGGTCGCTGGCGGCGTTGCCGAGCAATCTGACAGTTTCATCATCGGGGCTGGGTGCGATGGTTGATCTGTCGGGTCTGACGACCTTTGGCTCGTTGGATAATCTCACGATGACCGCGTCGAGCCAGGGTGTGATTGATCTGAGTGGGTTGACGACGTTTGGCGGTGCCACGGATGTGAGTCTGACAGCGGGTTCGAACGGTGGGTCGTATGACTTTTCGTCGCTGACCTCGCTGGGTACGGGCGACGATCTGACGCTGCGGGCCAACAGCGGTGGTGTCATAGATATGAGTGGCGTGACCTCGTTCACGACGGGTGATAACGTCTTGCTTACGGCGGCGGGCGGTTCGATAGATCTGAGCGGGCTGACGAGCCTTTCGACGGCGACGGATGTTGATATCACGGTGTCGAGTGGGGGCACGTTGGATGTGTCGAGTCTGACGGCGATTGAGGATGTAGACATTCTGATCTCGACTGCAGGGAGTTCGCTGGTGACGTCGGCGTCGCTAGTGTCTCTTGATCGATCGCTGCTGACGGTGAACTCTGATGCTGTTTTTGCACCGGGGATTACGTCTTATTCCGGTGAGGAGCTTGGCACGCAGACGATCTTCAGTGTGAGTGGGGGTACGCTGGATCTGTCTTCATTGACGAGTCTTGCTTATGGCAACAGCGGGACGGACACGACGACGTTCATTACCTCTCAGAATGACGGTGTGATCGATCTGTCGAGTCTGACGACGCTCACTGCTGTTGATTCGGGTGACACGCTGAACGTGCGTGCCCTCACGGGGGGGGCTGAGGTGCTGATGGGTTCGGTGAGTTTGCTGCCTGATCGGGTGACTGTCAGCACGGCTGGCGTCGGGGCGATGATCGATCTTTCGGGGATGACGACGTTTGGCACGAGTGAGCGGCTTTCCTTCAGCGCGACCACGGAGAGTCTGCTTGACCTGTCATCGGTCACGACGCTTGGCAGCGGTGCGATGACAGACATCACGGTTGCGAGTCAGGGCGCGGTTGATCTGGGGTCGCTGGTGTCGCTTGGGTCCGGTGATGATCTAACGCTGCGTGCGAACGATGGCGGAACGCTCGATCTCTCGACGGTCACGGCGTTCTCCAGCGGTGATGGCGTGTCCGTTACTGCTGTTGGCAGTGGTGTTGTTGATCTGAGTGGTGTGGGTGATCTGAGTACGGCGACTGATTTGTCGATCTCTCTTTCTACGGGTGGTACGGTCGATCTATCGAGTGCGGTGGCGATTGAGGATGCGACGGTTTCGCTGAGTGGTGTCGGCACTCAGTTGGTGACGGGGGCTGGCTTGGCTTCGCTGGATCGGACGACGTTCACGGTTCAGGCGGGGGCGACATATGCTGCGGACGTGGCGTTGCTTGACTATCGCGGGCTGGGCTCGGTTTTCTACATGAACGTGTCGTCGGCTGGTTCGGCGTTGGATTTTTCGGAGGTGACGGAGCTACGGTATGGGAATGAGGCTTTCGGGACGTCGCCACAGATCCGAGCGAATGATGGGGCGCTGATCGATCTATCGGGTTTGACGACGCTTGTGTCGACGGAGCAGGCGAGCAGTCTGACGCTAGGCGCGATCAACACGAATGCGACCTTGTTGCTTGGATCGCTTGGTTCGGTGAACGAGCGGACGACGCTGAATGCGACGGGTGCCGGGACGTTGCTGGATGCACGGAGCGTGGTGATTGATGGATCGGAGGCATTTGTCAATGTGATTGTCTCGACGGGTGCCACGATGCGGCTGGGGAGCATCCTGCGGACGAGCACGCAGGATGTGGATATCACGGGTGGCGGTGAGCTTGAGCTTGGTGGTGATTTCATCAACGTGGATCCGACGGTCAACGATGTGGATCTGGCTGGGGGCACGGTGGCTTTTCGCCGTGGGGCGGAGGCGTTTCTTGAGGTGGGTGGCGTTGATTCGGGTCTGACTGTGACGCCTTCCGGTAACGACAACTTCGGGATCGGCGTGCTTGAGCTGGGTGGGGATGGTCAGGCGGCGACGGTTTATCTGCTGGATGCTTACTTGCAGGGCGGCCGTTCGGCACCGGGTGTCAACGAGGCGCTGTATCTGTATGGCGTTTCGGGTAGTGACGGGCTTTCGCTTTTGGATGGTTCGGAGCTGGTGCTGGACGGCATCAATGTTTATGCGAATGTGAGTGGTGTGCTGACACACCTGAATGCGTTGTTCGGTCCGACGGACACGGTGATTGCGTTTGGTGGCGGCACGCTGCGGCTGGAGCGTTCGGCGGGTCTGCTCGGCGATTTGGACCTGGATGGTGACGTGGATGGGGATGACATCACGCTGATCTTGGGTGCGGTGGCGAGCGGATCGGGTCAGGCGGCGTTTGATCTGGATGGTGATCTGGATGTGGACGCGGCGGACTCGGACGAGTTGGTGCTGACCATCCTAGATTCGTTCTATGGGGATGCGAATCTGGATGGTGCGGTTGACCTGATTGACCTGTCGACGCTGGCGACGAACTTCGGTGAGTTTGGGAAGTGGTCGTCGGGTGATTTCAATGGTGATTACACCGTGGATCTGATCGACCTGAGTATTCTGGCGACCAACTTCGGATCGACCAGCGCAGTGCCGGAGCCGGCGGGTGCTGCGTTGGTGGGTCTGGGTGCGTTGGTGGTGGGTCGTCGCCGATCGGCCCGGTGTTTGGGCTAAGTATGGTGGCGGCTGGTGATTTCGGGGCTAGGCTTTCTTGATAATTATCCATGCGTGCTTTTTAAGCGAGGTGTGATGTGCGACTTGGTTTACTGGCAGGCGTGATGGTGGCGTGTGGTGGTTCGGTGGTGGTGGGGCAGCAGAACCCGATCACGGCGGTGGTGCCGTCTTCGGGGTATCGGGTGGTGCTGGAGGAGGTGGTGACGATCCCAAACAGTCTGGGGACGTTTCCGCGTTTGGAGGAGTTGACGTTCGCGCCGGGTTCGGATCATGCATTTGTGCTGGATCAGAATGGATTGGTTTACCGGTTTGATCCGTGGTCGGGAAGTCCGACGCCGGAGGTGTTCCTGGATGTGGCTTCGGCGGTGCCGGCGGGATTCCGGACGGGATCGCAGGCGGGTTTGCGGGGCTTGGCGTTTCACCCGGATTTTGCGACGCCTGGTGCGGCGGGGTATCGGAAGCTGTACACGGCGCACAGCCGGGATGCGTTTACGGGGATTTTCTTTGGGGCTGGGGTGGACCCGGTGATCTACGGGGCGCCGGGGAGTGTGAATCATGATTCGTATGTGGCGGAGTGGGAGGTGGATGCGAGTGGGGCGGTGATTGAATCTTCGTATCGTGAGATTCTGCTGGTGGGTCAGCCGCGTTTTGATCACAACGTGGGTCAGATCGGGTTCAACCCGGCGGCGGAGCCCGGGGACGCGGATTACGGGAATCTGTACGTGATGATGGGGGATGGGGGCGGGGCGAATGACCCATCGAATCTGGCGCAGAACATCAATCAGCCATTGGGGTCGATGCTGCGGATTGATCCGCTCCGGAATGGGAGCGATCCGTTCTCGGTGCCGGGGGATAACCCGCTTCGCGTGAGCGATGATCCGGGGACGGCACGGAATCTGATTTATGCGTATGGGCTGCGGAACCCGCATAAGTTCACGGTGGATCCGGTGACGGAGAAGATGCTGGTTGCGGACATCGGGCAGGCGAACATCGAGGAAGTGAACCTGATTGTGCCGGGTGGGAATTACGGCTGGGATGTGCGCGAGGGGACGTACACGATCAATGGTGCGAATGTGCCGGGGACTCTGCCCGGGAGTCATCCGACGGATGCGTTTACGTATCCGGTGGCCCAGTACGATCATGATCCGGAGAACGATGGGCCGGGTGGGTCGTGGGCGATCGCGGGCGGGCATGTGTATCGGGGGAGTCTGGTGCCGGAGTTGACGGGGCTTTACCTGTTTGGGGATTTCGGGACGAATAGTGGGCCGATCTTCGCGGCGGATGTGGATGATCTGGTGCTGCGGAATGATCTATCCAACGTGGATTCGATCAATGGCGGTTATCTGGCGCCGCTGGTGGAGTTGGTGCTGGAGGTGGAGGGTGACGGGACGGATCGGACGTTCCGGGACATTGTGCGGCTGACGAACCCGGGGACGAGCCGGACGGATCTTCGGTTTGGGATTGACTCGCTGGGCGAGATCTATCTGCTGTCGAAGCGGGATGGGAAGGTTCGGCGGATCAAGGAGGTTCTGGGTTTGCTGGCGGGTGACGCGGATCGGAACGGGGTGGTGGATCTGGTGGATCTGTCGATGCTGGCGACGTCGTTTGGAGGGGGTGGTGACTGGAGCAACGGAGATTTCAATGGTGATGCGGTGGTGGACCTGATTGACCTGAGTCTGCTGGCGACGAATTTTGGGGCGTCATCAGATGTGCCGGAGCCTGTGCTTGGGTTGTTGGGCGGGTTGGTGCTGCTGGCGCGGAGGCGTTGATCGGTCTTGGCGTTACAGTGCGTGTATGAGTTTGCTTGATGGACAGGGACATTTGGAGGGTACGGTTGGGCGTGGTGAACCGGAGACGGCTCTGGGTGTGCTGGAGCGTGTGTTTGGGTATCACTCGTTTCGGGGGGATCAGGCGGAGGTGATCGAGACGGTGATGGGAGGTGGGGATGCGTTGGTGTTGATGCCGACGGGTGGGGGTAAGAGTCTGTGTTTTCAGATCCCGGCGATGCTGCGGCGGGGGGTTGGGGTGGTGGTGTCGCCTTTAATTGCGTTGATGCAGGATCAGGTGGCTGCGCTGAAGCAGGCGGGGGTGGCGGCGGCGTGTCTGCATAGCGGGGTGGACTATGGGGATGCGCTGGCGACGGAGCGGGAGTTGTTGGAGGGGCGGCTGGACCTGGTTTATGTGGCTCCTGAGCGGCTGATGACGGAGCGGTTTCTGGATTTGCTTGGGCGGGTGGAGGTGGCGCTTTTTGCGGTGGATGAGGCTCATTGTGTGAGTCAGTGGGGGCACGATTTTCGGCCGGAGTATCGTCAGCTGACGGTGTTGCACGAGCGGTTTCCGGAGGTTCCGCGGGTGGCGTTGACGGCGACGGCGGATGAGCGGACGCGTGGGGATATTGTTGAGCGGCTGGAGCTGGGTTCGGCTCGTCGGTTTGTGAGCGGGTTTGATCGGCCGAATATTCGGTATCACGTGACGCTAAAGTCGGGCGGGCGGAAGCAGCTGCTGGGTTTTCTGGAGCGTTTCGAGGCGGGGGACGCGGGGATTGTTTACTGCATGACGCGGAAGCGGGTGGATGAGACGGCTGCGTATCTGCGGGGGCAGGGGTATCGGGCGCTGGCGTATCACGCGGGGATGTCGGCGGAGGAGCGGGCGGTGAATCAGGAGCGGTTTTTGAAGGATGAGGGGGTGATCGTGGTGGCGACGATCGCGTTCGGGATGGGGATTGATAAGCCGAACGTGCGGTTTGTGGCGCACATGGATCTGCCCAAGAGCCTGGAGGCGTATTACCAGGAGACGGGGCGTGCGGGCCGGGATGGGCTGCCGAGCGAGGCGTGGATGGCTTACGGGTTGGCGGATGCGGTGCAGGTTCGGGGGCTGATCGATCGTTCGGAGGCGAGCGTTGAGCAGAAGCGGGTGGAGCGGCAGAAGCTGGACAGTTTGCTGGGGTATGCGGAGTCGGTGGCTTGTCGGCGGCGGGTGCTGCTTGGGTATTTCGGGGATGAGCACGAGGGTGGGTGTGGGAACTGTGATAATTGTTTGACGCCTCAGGCGTTGATCGAGCAGCCGGAGGCGACGGAGTTGGCGCGCAAGGCGCTGAGCTGTGTGTACCGGACGGGCCAGCGTTATGGCGCGGGGTATGTGGCGGATGTGCTGGTGGGTGAGGGGGATGAGCGTATCTCGCGGAACGGGCATGACTCGCTGAGTACTTTTGGCATTGGGTCGGATCGGTCGAAGGCGAGTTGGATGGGGGTGCTGCGGCAGTTGGTGGCGGGGGGGGTGCTGGCGGTGGATGGGGAGTTCGGGTCGCTGGTGTTGACGGAGCGGGCGCGGCCGGTGTTGCGGGGTGAGGAGGCGGTGGAGCTGCGGAAGGAGCCGGAGCGGAAGCGTGAGCGGGGTGGTTCGCGTGCGGGTGGTGCGGGTGTGAAGGAGGCTTTGTCGTCGGAGGCGGATCGGGCGTTGTTTGAGCGGCTTCGGGAGGCTCGGCTGGCGTTGGCGCGGGAGCAGGGGGTCCCGCCTTATGTGATCCTGCATGACGCGACACTGGCGGAGCTGGCGCGGATTCGGCCCGGGACGCTGGCAGAGCTCGGACGGGTGCATGGGATTGGGGCGACGAAGCTGGAGCGGTATGGGGGGGCGATTTTGGAGGTGTTGGGTCAGGGCACTGCGTGATTGGTGAGTGTTACGGGAGGAATGGTTAGACTGCTCTTGGGTAGCAGGTCTGTCGTGCGTGCAAGAAGGGCGTTTGATGGCGAACGAGGGTGATACCACGCGTTCGGTTGGTGATCGGCCTACTGGGTCGTATGTGACGCCTGCTTCGCCAAGTCGTGTTGCAAGCGGGACGCTTATTGGCGGGCGGTATCGGATTGTGGAGCATCTGGAGGATGGGGGGTTTGGTTCGGTGTATGTGGCGGAGCAGACGGATCCGATTCGCCGGCTGGTGGCGTTGAAGGTAATCCGGCTGGGTTTGGATACCCCACAGGTTCTGGCTCGATTTGATGCCGAGCGTCAGGCGATGGGGATGATGAATCATCCGCACATTGCGAAGATTTACGACGGTGGCGTCACGTCGGATGATCTGGGTGGGACGCCTTTTTTTGTGATGGAGCTTGTGGACGGGGTGCCGATCGATCGGTTCTGTGATTCCCGTCGGATGTCGCTGGTTGATCGCGTGCGTCTGATGCAGATGGTTTGTGGTGCTCTGTATCACGCGAACAGCCGTGGTATTGTTCATCGCGATCTTAAGCCGAGCAATATTCTTGTATCGATGGAAGCAGATCGTCCGCACGTGAAGCTGATTGATTTTGGGGTTGCGAAGGCGCTGACAACGCCGCTTAGTAAGGATGCTGTCTACACGCGAGATGGGCAGGTTGTGGGTACCCCGGGTTACATGAGTCCGGAGCAGGCTCTTGGTCGGGCCCGAGATATCGATCAGCGATCTGATGTGTATGGGGTGGGGGCGGTTCTGCATCGACTTCTTGTGGACAAACTGGCGATCGATCCCGCTGATTTCACGGATCTGGAAGCTTGGAAGCATCACTTGATGGAGAGCGAAATCCTGCGGCCTAGCGATACTTTCTTGTCCTTAGACAGGGCTTCTCGCGAGCGGGTTGCAGACCTTCGAGGCCTGACGGCAACGACACTGGTTGCCTCTATGCGGGAAGAATTGGACCTGATTGTGATGCAGACGATGCGTGTCATGTCGAGCGATCGTTACGCGAACGCCCGCGATCTTGAACAGGACCTGGAGCGTTTTCTGGTGGGTGAGCCTGTGGAGGCTCATCCGCCTTCGGTGACTTACTTTGTGAAGCGTTGGGTGAGTCGTGGTGGGAGGGCTCAGCAGGCGGGCATGATTGTGTTTCTGTTTGCGCTATTCGGGGTGCTATTGAATGGGGGGACTGCCGTGCTGGGAGCCGTTGACTATCTGCTTGGTACAGCGATCCTCAGGGATTATGGTGTTGGCGAGCCCATGGACTGGCTGGGTTTTTTTGTGTTTATGCTGGGTTTTGCGGTTTGTGAGGCTGGGATGTGTGTGGCGGGTTTGCGTTTTCACCTTGGCAAGAAGCGCTATCCGGTGATTGTGATGATCACGGCTTTGGTGCATGCGGTGTGGTTGCTGGTTGTGATTCTTGGTGTGATCGAATTTGATGTCTTTGGGCTTCATCCGGAGCAGCGGTCGCTGGCGATGATCTATCTATTTTTCCTGATGATGGTGATGGTGATTTTCCTCGCGGCGGCGGTGGGGTTGATGCATAGCGGGAAGCACTCGGTTTCAGGAGGGACTGTGATGGGGCGAGGGACAAGCCTTGGTTCCGGTCTTTAGCGACGGGCACTGCCCAGGGGGATGGTGATGGTTGCCATGAGGGTGTTGGTCTGGTCGTCGTATGTGCCATCGGGTGAATTGGAGCTGTTGTTGATCGTGCGGGGCATGCGATGAACAAACTGATAGGCGAGGTCGATCTGGACGGGTCCGAGGAGGAATCCGAGGCCTGTGGAAAGCAGGTGTGCGTCGAGATCGGGGACGAGCGGCGAGAAGGTTGCAGTGGGGCCGACGTTTTCGGAGTAGAGATAGCCGGCTCTGAGTGCGAGGTTGTCATGGATCCAGTATTCGGTGCCAATGGCGATGTAGAAGGCGGTTTCGTAGTCGTAGCGTTCGGCGGGGAAGGCTGAGAGTATGGGGTCAGGGGTGGTGATCGGGCTGGCGTTGAAGTTTTCCCAGTAGGTGAGAGAGGCGTCGAGGTTCACAGTCCAGCGGTCGTCGGGTGTCCAGGAATAGCCTGCGGTCAGCATGAGAGGCAGGTCGATATTGACTGCGGCGGGTGCGTTGGCCAGTGATCCTACGCCTGGGACGCTGAGGGTGGCGTCGCCTTCCAGGTCGATGCGGAAGGGTGTCCGGACGACGGCGGCGAAGGCGTGTCGATCATTGAGTCGGTAGCGAGCACCGAACGTGCCGTTCACGGCGAAGCCGTCAGCCTGCAGGCTGAATCTACCGGGCCCGACGCCGGGAACAAAGGGATTGGATTCGCGGTCGATCTGGCCGAATGAGGTGTTGAGGGTTGCCCCGATTGAAAGATGGTCGTCGACTTGCCAGCTCAGTCCTACGGCGAGGGTGTTGATCGAGAGTCGTGCACGATCGACGAGCGTGTTGAGGGGGCCGTTGGTGGTCCAGTTGGTACCGAGGCCGAAGCTGTTGTAGAGGCCGATGCCAAGGGTGAGGTCGTCGTTGAGCGGGAATCCCCAGAAGCCGTGTGGTACGGCGTAGGTGTCGTTGTGGTTGTCGGTAAGTCCTGTGGATGAGGTGAAGTTGGTATCGAAGTGGACGATGTAGATGCCGGTGCTATTGACGATATGTGTGAGGTCTGCCATCGCGGCCGGGTTATAGAAAACAGACTCGGGCCCCATGTTGTCGGCGATGGTGGCATTGGCCATGCCTACGGGGCGGGCGGCTTGCTCGTAGACCGTGAATCCTTGGGCGAAGACGGTGTTTGCCTGGGTGAGTGCAAGCACACAGATGACCCATGTTGCGAGGCGACGGGAGAATGGGTGCATATACCTCTCCGAACGGTCGTGATGCTGCGACAGTCCGTTTAGAGGTTACTCGGCAGGGCGGCTGGTGTCATGGTTTTGGGATATCGAGGATCTGGTCGATTCGGGAGAAGCGGTAGCCGCGGGTGGTTAGTTCGTCGAGGAGTTGGGGGAGGAGGCGGGCCATGTTGTCCTGGCGTTGGCTGCCGAGGTGGAGGAGCAGGAGGTGGCCGTTGAGGCCGTTGGGGGCGGTCATTTCGTGGGTGAGGATGTCGTCGAGGATCTGGGTGGAGGGTCGGAAGGCGGGGTGGCCTTCGGGCGCCCAGTCGCGGTGGGAGCCAGAGCCGGGGGTGAAGTTGAAGAGGAGGACGCCCATGTCGGCGGCCCATTGGGCGTGTTGGGTGTTGTACCACTGGTAGGGCGGGATGAAGTAGATGGGCCAGGCTTTGGGGACGCCGAGGTCGTGGAGTTCGTTGATGTTTTTGCGGAGGTCTCGTTTGAACTGAGATTCGGTGACGAGAGATTGGTCGCGGTCGTCCCAGGGGGCGAGGAGGAGGTGGGCGTGTCCGTGGGGTCCGACGTGGTGGCCCTCGTCGATCATGCGTTGGATGTGCTGGTCGTAGCCGGGGACGTCGAGGTAGTCGCCGGTTGGGAAGAAGGAGGCTTTGATGTTTCTCTCGGCGAGGGTGTCGAGGATGAGGGTGGAGTCGTAGCCGTGTTCGCCGCCGGTGAAGACGAGGGCGATTTCGCGGCGGTTGGGATCGGCGCGGGTGACGCCTTGGTGGACGACGGTCCAGCCTGGGTTGTAGAGGTCGGTGGTGACTTTGGTGGTGCAGGCGGGGAGGACGAGGAGGCAGAGGAGCGGGAGGAGGTGTCGTGTCATGGTGTGTTCTCGTCGAGCACCTGTTGGATGAGTTGGCGGACGGGCTCTCGTCGGCTGGGGTCGATGTTGTAGAAGCGGAGGTCTTCGGGTTGGATGGCGAAGTGGCCGGGTTGGTGGGTGATGGCGTAGGTGATGCCCTGGGAGCGGATTTGGTTGGGGAGTGAGGCGTCGTCATTGGCGACGATACGTGGTTGGTCGCGCCAGGTGCGGAGGGTTTGGGTTATGGCGTGGGTGTCTCCGGAGACGTGGAGCCAGAAGAGGAGGCCGGTGTCGGTGTAGGGGGCACCCATGAGGATCTGTTTGGCGTAGAAGCCGGTGTCGGCTTTCATGGCGGGGGTGAGGTCCTGCCAGGTCTGGCCGGGCGGCGGTTTGGCGACGACGGACGTGGTCCAGTCGGAGGCTTGGCCGAGTTCACCTCGGACGAAGGGTTCGAGCCAGAAGTAGCGTTGGATGGCGTAGGGGGAGCGCTGACCGAACTGCTCGTAGGAGCGTTGGATGTAGTCGATGATCATGTGTGCCTGGACCTCCGGTCGGTCGCGGCAGAAGGCGTAGATCTGGGCGTTGGTCCAGTCGGGGTCGACGCCATAGGGCGGGCCGTAGATCTGGCGGATGTTGGTGACGGTGATCTGCCAAGGGCCGATGGTGGTCTGGCCGATCATGTCGGCGGTTTCTTCGGCGGTGGTTTTGCCCCAGAGGCGGTTGGGCTGTTTGAAGAGGGTGAGGGCCTCCTGGAGGGAGTGGGCCCAGAGGTCTTCGAGGCCGACGAGGCTGGCCTGGCCGTTGGCGTGTTTTTGCTGGAGGGCGGCGTGGGCGGTGTCGAGGACCTGAAGGCCGCCTGGGTGGTAGAGGTCGGGGTGGTTGAGGATGAAGGCGCGGATGCGCTGGTGGCGCTGGTCGAGGGTTGGGGATGTGTCTTGAGGCTGGGGTGTCGCTGCGCAGGCGAAGAGGGTGAGGGTGACGAGGAGTGCGAGCAGGGTGGGGAGGATCATGGGCGTCCCGTGCTGATCGGCGGTGGTTTAGGATCTACTCGATTGGGAGCGCCTGCTCGGCGTGGATGAGGAGGCCCTGGTTTGAGAGGGTGATCTGTGTGGCGTTGACGCCGAAGGAGGCTTCGAGGTCTTCCTCGGAGGGGAGGAGGGCCTTGATGCGGCTGGCGAGCTGGGCGTTGTCGTCGTTGTCGTCGAGGGCTTCGATGGCGGTGCGCAGGCTTTCGACCATGTCCTGGCCGGAGTCGGCGATCTGGGTGAACATGGCGGGTCGGAAGTTGATGAGGTTGTCGGCGTCGCGGTAGAGCTCGCTGTTGGCGAGTGCTGCGTCGCCTTGGGGTGGGTTGTTGAGCAGGGCGATGACGCGGTCGGTGATATCGGGTCCGACGGTGTAGACGAGTCGGTCGTTGCCGAGCATAACGGCCATCTCGGGGTTTTGTCCGGGGGTGGTTCGGATGCCTGAGAAGCCCTGCTGGTCGGCGAGGTCGAAGATGGCGCCGGGCTGTCCGACGAGGAAGGTTTTGGCCTGGGTCATGATGCGCTGCCATATGTCCTGGTCGGTGAGGTCCCAGACGAAGGCGACGGGTGTGACTTCCTCTTCGACCATGACGGCGTCCCAGTCGTCGGTGTTGGGGTTGTATTCAAAGTCTTCGACCATGACGTCGACGGGGTCGGAGGCGACGATGGTGTGTCGGGTGCCGAGGCTGGCGAGGATCTGGCGGATGTCGGCCTGGACGAATCCCTGGGCGGCTCCGTTGCCCATGGCGATCTGCTGTTCGGCCTGCATGCCGCCTATTTCGGTGGCGGTCTCGACGATGACGTCGTATAGGAGGGCGAGGTCGAAGCCGATATGTGCGTAGTCGATGTCGGCGGGGACCCATGCGGATGGGATGGGTGAGAGGGTGACGGCGCCGAGGACTTCGAGGATGCCGGCCCGGGGTTCGGGCATGCTGATGAACATGCTCTGGTTGAGTGACTGGCCGTTGAGTGAGACGGTGATGGCGGTCATGCCGAGGTTGTCGAAGCCGATGCTGCTCATGACCGTACGGGTCATTTCGGCCTGTTCGGGGCCCTGGTCGTTTTCGATCTGGTTGGTGAGGAGTTGGATGAGGCGGCCCAGGTCGGCGTAGATTTCGAAGAGGCTTCCTGCCTCTGGGATGATTTGATCGATCTCGCGGTTGGCTCGGAGTTTGTTGACGAAGGGGTCTTCGGCGCCGTCCTCCATGGCGGCGAGATAGCGGGCGGTGACGGCGTGGAGGGTCTGGACGTCGGTCAGGGCTTCCCAGTCGGTGTCGGGGTTGTGGAGGGTGTCGTGGTCGAGGTTCGTGAGTTGCGGCATGCCGATGGTCACGATCATGCGGCCGGGTGCCTGTGTCAGGAGCATGTGTGACATGTCGGTGACGATGGGCTCGGCGGCTTCCTGGCGGAGGCGCATCTGTTCCTGCCAGTGTTCCCGCATCTGCTGTTCGTCCATGTTCTGAAAATCGGGCGGGACGGGCTGGTAGTGGCTGTGATTGATGTCGACTTCCGGCCAGGAGACCTGGCGGACGTCGTAGCCTGCGAGTTCGAAGTCGATACGGGTTGATGGGAAGGTGGCGTCTTCGTTGTTTTCCTCGAAGGCGCGGTCGTAGGCTTCGAGAAGCTTTGCGCTCATCTCTTCTTCGATGTCGGCCCAGAGGATGACGATCCAGCGGGGTGTGGGCTGGTCATCGCGGGGCTCTGCGACGATGGCGAGTCCCCAGTTGCTGGTGGCGAGGGTGATGAGGTCTTCGGGGGTGAAGCCGGCTTCTTCGAGGTTGTCGACAAACTCCTGGAAGGCGTCGGGGTTTTCTTCGGTGATGAGGGTTTTGATCTGCTCGAGGCGGTCGTCGGTGAGGATGCGTTTGCCGAGGGCGGTGGTATCCCGGAGCTGGTCGATAAAGGCCTGGGTGCTCGGCATGCGGATGACGGCGACGGTTTCTTCGGGGAGGGCTTCCCAGCCTGGTCGGAACTGGGCGTGGGCGTTGGTGGTGAGAATGCAGACGGTGATGGCCGACAGCATGGTGATGAGGGTTTGGTGGATTCGGCTGGGTGTCTGCATGGTTTGCCTTTGGGGCGGTTGTTGTGCTGCTGTTGTTTGCCCACCTTGCCCTTCGGGACAGGGTGAGGGACCCGGACTCATTCAGCGGGGTCGTTCGTTGCAGTTTAACGGGGGTTGCTTGTTGAGTTTATCAATCGTCGGAGGGTTGGTTGAAGGGGGGATCGACGTAGTGGACGCCGTTCTGGGGTTGGGTGGGGTCGTAGAGGTAGGCGTCGTGGTTGTCGAGGAAGTCGAGCAGGTCTCGGGCGGGGATGCCGAAGGCGAGTCCGTTGAAGAAGGTGAAGCCGGCGCAGGCAACGGCGACGACCTCGCCTCGGCTGTTGAAGAGGGGCCCGCCAGAGTTGCCGGGATTGATGGAGGCGTCGGTCTGGACAAAGCGGAGGTTGCCGATGGTTCTTGTGGTTGAGCTGACGATGCCCTGGGTGACGGTGCGTTCGAGGCCGAGGGGGTTGCCGACGGCGAAGATGAGGTCGCCGACGTCGAGGTCGTTAGCGCTGGCGATGACGGTGGGCTCGGGCATCTCGCCGTGTTCTTCGGGGTCCCATTCGACCTGGAGGAGGGCGAGGTCGCGGTGGGGTTGGAGGGCGATGATGCGGACGTCGCGGATTTCGATTTTTTCGCGGCTGTCGTCGGCCTCGCGGGAGATGGTGACGGCGATACGGGTTTCGCCTTCGACGACGTGGTAGTTGGTGATGATGTGCCCGCGGGGGCTGATGAAGAAGCCGGTTCCGAGCCCGCCTGAGGTTCGGACGACGACGACGGCGTCGCCGACGCGGTCGACGAGTCGTTGGATGGGTGCGGCTTCGAGTTGTCCGGTGGTGTAGAGGTCGTTGGTCTGGCTTTGGTCTTCGGTGGCCTGGGCTTCGGTGGCGGTGACATCGAGGATCTTGTCGTCGGGGATGGCGAGGACATCGATGTCGAGGTCGATGACGATACCGGTGTCGGTCTGGCGTAGGAGGGTGCCGGTGACTTTCGAGCCGCCGACGACGGTGGCGGTGACGACCTGGCCAACGAGGGAGTCGGGTTGGTGCTGTGCGTACGCGGCGTTGGCGGCGAGCAGGAGCAGGCCGATGGTGAGTGTGCGGAGGATGTGGTGGCCGGTCACTGGGCGGGCTCCCGGGCGAGGTAGAGGAGGAGTCGGTCCTGGCTGAGCAAGGCGAGGTCGCGGAGGCCGTCGCCATCGATATCGAGTGCAACGATTCGGCGGGGTTCGGTGATCTGTTGATCTTCCTGGCCGCCGTAGGGATAGGTCTGGTCTTCGAAGACGGGCCAGGAGAGGGCGGCCTGGAGCTGGTCGTCCTGCATGGTCATGAGGGTGAGTTGGTGGCGGACGTCGTCGGCGAGGATGATGTCCTGCTGGTTGTCGTTGTCGATGTCGGTGGCGAGGACGCGGTGGACGGCTGCGTTGGAGGTTCCAGTGGGTCTTCCGGATCGGCTGTCGATGGACTGGATGACTTCGAGTTTGAGGGGTCTTCCTTCGGCCATGCGCGTGACGCCGCCGGCGTCGGTCATGAGGAGTCCGAGTCCGGGCTCGAGGGAGAGTGAGCGTCCGCGGTCGGTGCGTGTGGTGGTGACGACGCGGAGGACGCCGGCGCTGTCGGGTGCGAGTCCGTGGATGGCTGCGCCGCCTTGTTCGAGGGCCCAGGCGAAGCCTTCGTTGATGAGGACGAGGTCGGCGATGGCGAGTCCATCGGGGAGCATGACCTGGTCTTTGGCGTGGAGGTCGTCGTCGAGCCATTGGAGGACGCCTTCGGTGATGCGGCCGAGGGCGTCGGGGTAGAGGCGGAACTCCTCGAGCTTGGTGCGTGCGAGGTGGGAGGGTGTTTCGGAGGTGGCCTCGCCGGTGGTGGGGTCGAGGGTGACGAGACGGACGGAGCGGGCGAATTTATCGAGGACGAGTAGTCGGGTGGTGCCGAGCCAGATGGCGTTCTCGGCTTTGTCGGCGACGCCTGGGTAGATGGTGGTGGTGGGTTCGGAGCCGGGGTTCCAGATGCCGAGGTGGATGTCGTCGTCGACGCGTTGGATCCACCAGGTGGTGTCGGCAACGCGGCCGAGTCCGAGGATGAGTCGTTCTTCGGCGTCGGTGGCGAGCCCGAGGGGCTGGGGGAAGGTGAGGCGGCCATCGGCCCAGTGGGTTTTGAAGAGGTCTTCGGCGTCTTCGGACCAGAGAAGGATGGCGCCGGGTTCGGCGGGGGGTGAGAGGAGCGCTTTGACCTTGGAGGTGACGGGGTAGCTGCCGGCCTGGATCCAGCCGTTGCCGTCGTGGGTGTAGAGGGTGGCGCGGGGTTGTTCGGGATCGATGGCGACGAGCTTGGGCGTGTTGTCGATGTTGGCGACGGCCCAGACGGCTTTTTCGGCGCCGGCGAGGGCGAGAGGGTCTCTTTGGCCGAGGTCCTGGGTTTCGCCTCGGGTGAGCTGGTAGCGTCGAACGAGGTTCTGGGGGTTGGATTCGAGGACAACGAGTTCATCGGTGTCGTTGGGTCGATGGACGACGACGGCTCCGTTGATGGAGCGGTCGTGGAGGACCTGGGCGGGGAGGAGTCCGGCTTCGGTGACGGGGTACCAGCGGAGGGAGCGGTCGTCGGCGGTGGTCCACTCGATGAGGTCTTTGTCGCCGTCGTTATCGAGGTCGGCGAGCCACCAGTCGTTGCGGCCGAGGGATTCGCGGGGTTCGATCCAGCTGGTGCGGCCGATGGTTTCTTCATCGTCGGCCTGGATGGGGAGTCGCTGGATGCCTTCCTGGTAGCTGATGAGCAGGTCGATGCCGTTGGTGTGTTCGAAGAGAAGGAGGAGGTCGTCGGCGGGTGTCTGGCGGCCGGCGCGGAGTTCGTAGGTGTCGGTGGCGGTGTAGTTGCCTTCGTTGTCTTTGGTGAATTTGAGGACGCGGTTGGGATCGGTCACGAGGACGTAGAGTTCGGGTTGGTTGTCGCTGTCGGCGTCGGTGACGAGGACGTCGTGGGGGAGTTGGCTGATGGGGATTTCGGTGCGTTTGATCTCGGGTGCCATGGGGAGATCGTTGGGGTGGCGGTCGTCGAGGTCGGTGGGGTCTTTGCGGTCTTCGGGTTGGAGCCAGCTGTAGATTTCGAGTCGGGCCTGTCGGGTGTTGACGATGAGGAGTTCGTCGTGGTTGTCGTTGTTGAGGTCGGCGGTGGTGAGTCGGTAGGGGTAGCCGTCCTGTTCGATGATGCGCATGGTCTGCCAGCCGGGGAAGGCTTCGGCGAGGGTGTTTGTCGTGGTGAAGAGGGTGAGGAGCAGGGTGATGGCGCACGTTGCCGCGCGGCGATGAGAAGGGGTGGGCGTCACGGGGCTCCTCCAGAAGCGGCGGGGACAGGGCGGTGTCATCAGCAGAGTGGCAAGACTTTAAATCGTTGATGGAGGGGCGTCAAAAAGACAGACGGACGGAGGCTGTGTGGTTCAGACGGCGCATCAGAGCCAGGCGAGTCCGGCGGAGGCGGCGGTCTTGGTGTGATGGGCGACGTGTGGGAGGCGTTAGCCGCCTGAGTCGAGTTCGGCGGCTTCACGGGCGCGGTCGACGAAGTTGCCGATGGCTCCGCGTGAGGCGGTGACGTCGACGGTTCCGGCGTCGAGGATGAGGTAGAAGCGTGCGCCGAAGCGTCGGAAGCGTCCGGTGTTGAGGTCGCCATCGTCCAGGCGGTAGTCGATGGTTCGGAGGGCGAGTAGGTCGGGGCTGTCCCCACCGAAGTGGACGCCTATGGCGGCGGTGACGCTGCCGACGTCTCGGGTTTCGGAGTCCCAGTCGCCGCCCAGGGGTGTGGGGCGTTGCCAAGTGTTGGCGTCGACATAGGGGAGGAGTTCTGAGGGTGGGTTGCCGGTGTTTCCGTCGGAGGGCCAGTCGCCGTGTTCGGCGTGGTAGAGGTCCATGGCTCTGGCGAAGTGGTTGAGTGTGGTGATGAAGGCGGTAGTGTTGGCGTGGTTGCTGGCAGTTGAGACGCGTGGGACGGCGATGGCCGTGACGACCGCAAGGATCGCGAGGACGAGCACGAGCTCGATCAGGGAAAAGGCACGCTTCTGCATGGGGTTGTTATCGGTCGTTGGTTGGGCGTGAATGAGTGGGGTTTCTGGCGGGTGTTGTGTCTGGCGCGGTTGTGCGTGTTGTTCAGGCTTCGTTCTCGTGGTGGATGAGTCTTTGGCAGGGTGAGACGAGGCAGAGGCCACCGGCCTCCTGCAGGATGGGTTGGGCGGCGGCGGTGATGGGTTCGACGAGGTCGTCGGGGACGGCGACGAGGAGGTAGGCGTTGCTGGAGGCCCCGCTGAGTTCGTCGGCGGCCTGGGGTCCGCGGCCGCCAAGGCCGGAGACGTTGTGGATGAGTGTCCATCCTGTGGCTCCGGCCTTCTCGATCTTTCGGATGAGTTGCTGGAGGTGGGTGGAGCCGACGACGATTTCGATGCGTTGGTTGTTTTTCATCATCAGAAGGACTCGATGATCCAGAGGTACATGGGGATGCCGATGGCGATGTTGAAGGGGAAGGTGATGCCGAGTGAGAGGGGGAGGTAGAGGCTGGCGTTGGCGTTGGGCAGTGCGAGCCGTAGGGCGGCGGGGACGGCGATGTAGCTGGCGCTTCCCCAGAGGACGGCCATGAGGAGGGTGTCGCCGTCGGAGAAGCCGAGGGCCTTGCTGAGGCTGATGCCGATGACGGCTTGTATGGCGGGCATGGCGATGGCGAAGAGGATGAGGAAGGGTCCGAAGCGTCCGAGGTCTCTGAGGCGTTGGGCGGCAATGAGTCCCATGTCGAGCAGGAAGAGGCAGAGGAGGCCGTAGAAGGGCTCGTCCATGAAGGGTTTGATTTTGGCGTAGCCGTTGTCGCCGGTGACGTAGCCGATGAGGAGGCTGCCGAGGAGGATCAGGACGGCGGAATTGAGGAAGGCTTCGTGTCCGAGCTTGCCCCAGGGCATGGGCTGGGGGTTGGTGCGGTTCTGGCTGAGTCTGGCGATGAGGACGCCGACGATGATGGCGGGTGATTCCATGAGTGCCATGGCGGCGACCATGTATCCGCCGTAGGGAATCTGTGAGGCGTCGAGGAAGCTGGTGGCGGTGATGAAGGTGACGGCGCTGATGGAGCCGTAGCAGGCGGCGACGGCGGCGGCGTTGATGGGATCGAGTTTGAAGCGGAGGACGGCGTAGCTGATGAGGGGGACGAGGATGCTGCCGAGCACGGCGATGGCGAGGATGAGGGTGATGCCGGCGGTGATGCCCGACCGGGCGAGTTCGACCCCGCCGTGGAGTCCGATGGCCATGAGGAGGTAGATGGAGAGTCCACGGGCGATGGGGGTTGGGATGTTGAGGTCGGAGCGGATGAGGGTGGCGATGACGCCAAGGAGGAAGAAGAGAATCGCTGGCGAGGTCAGGTTTTCGATGACCGGGCTGGGGTTCAAAGCGGTTCTCCGGGCCTTTGGAGGGGCCACTTTAGTGGGATGGGGTGGATCGTGCGGGGCGGCGGCTGGCGGTGGTCGGGTGTGCTAGACTCCGGGGCTCGGCGGTGCGGGTTGGTTTGGGCCCGGAGTTGTTTGTTACCTAAACAGGATGGATGACGTGAAGCAGCAGACGAAGGCGATTCATGACGGTGTGTATCAGGATCAGACGTGGCGTTCGGTGACGACGCCTATCTATCCGTCGTCGACGTTTGCGTTTGAGCGGATCGGTGAGCATCCGACCTTTGACTACACGCGGTCGGGGAACCCGACGCGGGCGGGTCTGGAGGAGAATCTGGCGGGGCTCGAGGGAGGGACGGTGGCGTTGGCGACATCGACGGGGATGTCGGCGATTGCGACGCTGATGTTTCTGTTTGAGTCGGGTGATCACATCGTGGCGGGGAATGATATTTACGGCGGGACGTATCGGCTGTTTGATGCGGTGATGCCGCGGATGGGGATCAACTTCACGTTTGTGGATATGCGGGATGCGGATGCGGTGCGTGCGGCGATCCGTCCGGAGACGAAGTGTCTGTGGATCGAGACGCCTAGTAACCCGTTGCTGAACATCGTGGATATCGAGGCGATGGTTGGGCTTGCCAAAGAGAAGGGTTTGCTGACGATCGCGGACAATACGTTTATGTCGCCGGTGTTTCAGCGGCCTTTGGATCTGGGCGTGGACATCGTGATGCACTCGACGACGAAGTACATCAATGGCCACAGTGATGTGGTGGGTGGGGCGATCATCGCGAAGGACCCGGAGCTGGGTGCGAAGGTGCGGGATGCGGGGAACGCGATCGGGACGGCGTGTTCACCTTTCGATGCATTTCTGGTGCTGCGTGGGATCAAGACGCTGCCGGTTCGGATGAAGGTGCACGAGCAGAACGCGATGGAGCTGGCGAGGTGGCTGGAGGCTCATCCGAAGGTGGGCAAGGTTTATTACCCGGGGCTGGCGAGTCACCCGCAGCGGGCGTTGATTCAGAAGCAGATGCTGGGCAACGGCGGGATGCTGGCTTTCGAGCTGGACGCAGAGGAATCGCAGCTGACGAAGTTTTACGGGGCTCTTGAGCTGCTGTTGCTGGCGGAGTCGCTGGGCGGGGTGGAATCGCTGATTGAGCAGCCGTGGTCGATGAGTCATGCGTCGATGGGCCCTGAGGGGCTGGCGGCTTCGGGTTTAACGCCTCAGACCGTGCGTATCAGCGTGGGGTTGGAGGCGGTGGAGGACCTGAAGGCGGACCTGGAGCGGGGCTTTGCGGCGATTGGGTAGGACTGGCCAGGTGGTTCGAAAGATTGAGGTCTGGGGGCCCTGGCAGCTTGGCTGGCGGGGTGTGTCGGCTATGATTGTGTACGGATCGTTTCGTATTTTTCGGTTGCTTTTTGTGCGCGTCGTACCTGAGGAGGCTTTGTGATGAGCGGTGTGTTTGTTGATCGGATCGAGATGCAGAATCGGTTGTTTGCTGAGCTGTCCTCGATGTTTGGTCAGGAGGTGCCGCTTTATGACAAGTCGCTGCTGGTGAATCTGGTTTGTAATCGAGCGGTGTGTGCGCTTCTGGGCGAGCGGTATGAGGGGTTGTCGCTGAGTGATGCGGACATCGAGCGGACGAGTGGGGAGCGTCACGGGGCGATTCGAATCGGGCGGCCGGACGAGTATCGGTGGATCGGTCGGTTCTTCGGTGTGTTCGCGATGGAGCCACACAATTTTTATGACATGACGGCTCTGGGGGCGAAGAGTCAGCCGGTGATCTCGACGGCCTTTCGTTCTGCGGTGAATCCCGAGCACCGAGTGTTCTCGTCGCTGTTGATGACGGACTATTTCGATGCGGAGACGCAGGCTCGGGTGGAGAAGCTGCTGTCGGGTCGTCAGGTGTTTTCGGATCGGGCGAAGGCGTTGATCGAGAAGTCGGAGCGGCAGGGCGGGCTTGACCGCGAGGATGCGGATGCGCTGATTGCGGAAGGGACGGAGCGGATCTTCAAGTGGATGGGGACGGCTAGGGATCACGGGCTTTACAAGGATCTGTGTAAGGGTGGCTTTAAGATCGCGGCGGATGTGGCGTGTTTCAATTCGCATCATCTGAATCACCTGACGCCTAATACGTTCTGCATGGATCTGTACACGGCGGCGATGCGACATGCCCTGGGTGAACACGATCGGGCGGGTTTTGTGGCTCGGGCGGAGCGGGCGCTGGAGCAGCTGCTGGTGGATGCGGATCGGGATTATCTGGTGCTGCACTTCAAGCATCTGGCGAAGACGGAGATTGATGGCTTTGACGAGAAGGTGGTTGCGGAGGGGGCTGTGGAGCGGATCGCTGCGGCGTTGGCGGATCGGCTGGCAGAGGCTGACCTGGATCTATCGGGGTTGGATCACTCGGGCTTCAAGGATTACACGGAGGGGCCGGCGGTGGGGGTGCCGGTGCTGCTTCGGCAGGATGCCTACAAGGCGTTGACGGAGGCGGTGTCGTTCGCGAATGAGGATGGGACGACGACGGAGACAGAGCACACGGCTCGGTTCGGTGAGATCGAGCAGCGTTTTTATTCGACGACGCCGGCTGGTCGTGAGCTTTATGACCGGTGTCTGGCGAAGCATGAGAAGACGCGGGCCGAGCGGCCGAACCTGGTGAAGGAGGACTATCCGACTTATCAGGCGGCTCAGGCTGAGGCGTTTTCGGCGTTTCCGCGGAAGCTGTCGGAGCTGCTCGCGCGTGGGTTGGTGTACGGGAAGTACGAGCCGACGGCGGCGGGGCTGGCGGCGGCGGGTACGCTGGAGCAGACGGACCTGATGTCGCTGGCGGCGGCGGGCTACGTTCGGATCGATGGGCTACGGTATGAGGATTTTCTGCCGTTCAGTGCGGCGGGGATCTTCGCGAGCAATTTGAATCAGTACGGGACGGCCTCGACTTCGACCGAGCGGCGCACGTATCAGCAGTCGGACTTGGAGGAGATTCTGGGTCGGCCGATCATCGATGTCAACGTGGCTTATCGCGGGATCGAGGCGAAGTCGAAGCTGGATACGTACGAGCGGCTCGGGCTGATCGAGCGGCTGGACGCGGCGGTGCTGGCGGAGCTTCGTGAGGCGGCGGCGGGGGCGCCTGAGGGTCTGGACCTGATGGCGGTTTAGGGGCCAGGCGTATTCTTCTGGTGAGTCGCGATGCCTTGGAGATGTCTGGTTCTGTGGGCACGCAGCGTGCCCCCAGCCACCCCTGACATTTGTGAACACGGCGAATGTTTGCCTCAGTACTTATCCGGCTCATCGTCGGCTAAGTATTGAGGGTGATGGGCTGCTGCAGCGCTGCGCCGTTGGATTCGATGATGGTTTTGTACCAGTGGGCAGAGGTTTTGGGGGTTCGTTGGAGGGTTTGGTAGTCGATGTGGATCAGGCCGAAGCGCTGGTGGTAGCCTTCGGCCCACTCGAAGTTGTCCATGAGGGACCAGTGGAAGTAGCCGCGGATGTCGATGCCTTCGTTGATGGCGTCGAGGAGTCGGCCGAGGTACCTGCGGGTGAGGTCGATCCGCTGGGGGTCGTGGACGTTGCCGTCTAGGTCAACCCAGTCGTGTCCTGACATGCCGTTTTCGGTGATGACGATGGGGAGCTTGTAGCGCTCGTGGAGGAGTTTGGGTCCCCAGTAGAGGCAGTTTTCATCGACGGGCCAGCCGAACTTGGTTTCCGGGTAGCCAGCGGGGCGGTCTTCGTTGTCGTTGTCGTCGATGGGGTAGCCGCTATAGATGTTGGCGCCGTAGAAGTCGAGGGGTTGGTGGATGATTTTGAGGTCGTCATGGGTGATGCGGGGCAGATCCTCGGCAAAGACTTTGAGGGCGTCTTCGGGGCAGTGTCCGAGGACAGCGGGGTCGGAGTAGAGGGTGTTGCTCCAGTAGGTTTTCTGTTTGGTGGCGAACATGGCTTCGCGGGCGCGATCGAGGTGTTGGGGGTTGTTGTTTCTGGGGTAGCGGACGACGCCTACGGGTGCCCAGCCGATGGTGGGTGGGGTTTTGGCGTGTTCGCGGATGACGCTGACGGCGTGGCCGTGTGCCATGAGGGCGTGGTGGCCGGCGGTGAGGACGTCTCGCCAGGGGAGCTTGAGCCCCGGGGCGTGGGTGCCGTTCTCGTGGCCGAGGCCGATGAAGCACTGGGGCTCGTTGAGTGTCATCCAGTGCTGGACGCGGTCGGAGAGACGGTCGACGATGACGCGGGTGTAATCTCTGAACCATTCGGGGCTTTTGGGGTTGAGCCAGCCGCCTCGGTCGTAGAGTGCGAGGGGGTAGTCCCAGTGGAAGAGGGTGGCCCAGGGCTGGATGCCGTTTTCGAGGAGGGCGTCGACGAGTCGGTCGTAGAAGGCGAGGCCTTTTTCGTTGGTGGCGCCTGTGTTCGGGCATGACGCGTGGCCAGCTGATGGAGAAGCGGTAGCCCTTGAGGCCGATGTCTTTCATCAGGGCGACGTCTTCGTCGAGGCGGTTGTAGTGGTCGCAGGCGGTGTCGCCGGTGTGTCCGTCGCGGACCTTCCCAGGCCATCGGCACATACGGTCCCAGACGCTTGGGCCTTTGCCATCGGTGTTGTGAGCGCCTTCGATCTGGAAGGAGGCTGTGGCTGCTCCCCAGCAGAAATCGTCTCTAAAGGGCATCTTTGGTCTCCGCATTGCTTTTGGTGTTGGGCCCGCGCAGGGCGGGTCGCCCATCCTAGTGAGGATTGGTGTGCGATGCGGATGTGATGTGATGTGATGTGATGTTGCCTCAGGCGGCCCGGCGGGTTTTGCGGTCGAGCAGGTGGTCGTAGATCCGGATGACCTTCTGCATGCGCTGGTCGAAGGTGAAGTGGTTTTCGATGCGCTGGCGACCTGCCAGGGCGAGTTGCTGGCGGGCGTTGTCGTCTTCGAGCAGGTTGGCGATGGGCTGGATCCAGTTGGTGACGGGGCCGGCGAGCAGGCGGCCGGCGTTGCCATGATCGAGGAGGTCCGGGACCCCGCCTACGGGTGTGGCGGCGACGGCGGTGGATCGGGCCATGGCTTCGAGGAGGGCGTTGGGTAGGCCTTCCTTGTCGCTTGGCAGGAGGACGAGGTCGGCGGCTTCGAGGAGGGCGGCTGTCTGGTTGAGCCAGCCGTGGAAGACAACGCGGTCGGTGACGCCGAGGGTGGCTGCCTGGTCCTGGAGTTCGGCGCGGAGCGGACCGTCGCCTGCGAGGTGGAGTTCGGCGTCGATCTGTTTCTTCTGTAGTTCGTAGAGGAGGGCGATGGCGCGGTCGATGCGTTTCTCGCCTGAGAGGCGGGCGGAGACTGCAATGACCTTGCGGTTGGGGTCGATGCCCAGGGCTTGCCTGGCTTGTGCGGTTGTCTGTGTTCGCTGGTTGGCCTGATGGTCGATGCCGTTGGGGACGTAGGTGAGGTGGTTGTCGTTGACACCTGCTTGTCGGGCGGCATCGGCGAGGTCGGGGCTGACGACGAGGACGTGGTGATAGCCTCTGAGGCACTGCCGGCCGACTTCGTAGAGCACCTGGGCTTTGCGGTCGGCGTGGACGTAACCGTGGAGGGTGGAGACGAGGCGCATGGGGAGCACGCCTTTGAGCATGAGGCCGATGGCCTCGCTTTTGTAGTCGTGGGCGTGCCAGATCCGGACTTCGAGGTCGTGGCAGAGCTGGGCGAGTCTGAATGCGGTGCCGACGTCGAGGGCACCGCGGTCGGGAATGGTGAAGACGGGTGCGTGGCGTTGGCGGGCGCGTTCGAGGATGGGCTGGATGCCGTCGTGATCGGGCGGGTGGATGTAGGCGATGGCGGCGCGGTAGCCGGCGGCCTTGAGGTGTTTGATGGAGTGGAGGATGGTTTTGTCGGGACCGCCGCCTCGGTCGGCAAGGACGCGGACGTGCAGGACGGTGGGTCGGAGGGAGAGCTTCATGGCATGACCTGTGGTTGTGGGTTAGAGCATGAAGCCGGGGCAGGTGGCGCAGGCGTTGTTTTCGGCGTCTTTGTCGGAGAGCTTCTTCGTGAAACTGCGTCTGGCTGCTCGGTATTGCGCTCCGTTCCAGACTTTGGCGAAGCCGTGCTCGAAGACATTGCCCATGTCCTCGGCGGGGTCGAAGGACCCGCAGCAGGTGACGACTTCGCCGTCCCAGTTGATGACGGATTGCCGCCAGGGCCAGTCGCAGTTGAAGATCTTGGAGCCGTTGAAGCTATCGGCGTCGAGGGGTTTGCCGTCGAGGAGGTCGCGGTAGGGTTCGAGGGCGTACTCGTCTTCTTCGGGCAGCCATTTCTGGATGTGCGAGCGGATTCGCTGTTCGAGGACGTCTTCGGCGAGGCCGAGGGGGACGAGCTGCTTGTCCTGGTTCTGGAAGCGGATGTTGAGGGAGGGGGTGCTGAAGACGGCTTTGCAGCCGAGTTCATCGGCGAGTTTCTGGAAGGCGTCGCGCTCGTGTTGGTTGTATTTGGTGACGACGAAGTTGAGCTGGATGTGGGGTGTTTTGGAGCCCATGGCGTCGCGGGTTTTGAGGATGTGCTTGAGTTTGGCGAGTGTGTCGTCGAAGCTTTTGCCGGGCTGGTAGATGGCGAAGGTTTCCTGGGTGGCTCCGTGGAGCGAGCAGGTCATGAGGTCGAGGCCGGACTCGACGAGTCGGGTGGCCTGGTCCTTGGTTTCGCCTTTGCGGGGGTCGATCTTGAAGGCGTGGAGGTTGGAGCTGATGTAGGTCCAGATACCGCGGTCGTGGGCGTAGCTGATCATGTCGTAGATGTCGGGGACGATGAGGGGGTCTCCCCACATGGAGAGGTCGAGCGCGTGGAGGTGCCACTTGAGTTCGTCGATGAGCTTCTTGTAGTTGGCGGTGTCCATCTTGCCTTTGGGGCGGCCTTCGAGGCCGATGCCGGTGGGGCAGAGCTGGCATTTGGTGTTGCAGATGTTGGTGGACTCGATCTTCATGGCGTAGGGGCGTCCCCAGACGGTTTCCGTCTTGAAGTAGAACTGGACGTTGACCGCGGCCATGTTGATGAGTTTGGCGAAGGTGTAGTAGCGATGGTTGCGGTAGAGGTGGTAGACGCCTTTGGCGGCGATATCGATGGCGGCGCCTACGGCGGCGAGGCCGCGCCAGGTTTTGTTCAGGCGTCGTCGCCAGCTTCCGGTGCGCTTGACGATGCGTGCGAGTCCGGCGTCGAGATCGATGGCGATGGCAGTCATCGTGATTAAGCTCCACGCAGCCGGAGTCCGGCTGGCAGGGGTTGATGGCTCGTGGGTTTGGGGCCGGGGACGAGCCAGGGTTCGGGTTCGTTGCCTGGCGTGAGTTCTTCGGGTTCGGTCTGTTGCAGCCGGTTTCGCAATGCGGTGGGCACGACGGCTCCGAGGACGATAAGCAGCCATGCGAACTCGAAGACTTCAAGGGAGAGGAAGACCCCGCCGACGAGGAAGGTGACGAGGCTGGTCTGGAGCCCGATGCAGACGAGGGCTGATTGCCTGAGGTCGTTCTGGACGTCCGGGTCGAGTTCCTTCTGATTCTTCAGGGTTCGGGTGGCCTGTTTGGCGACGGAGCCGAGGTTGTAGAAGGCGATGCCGACGATGGTGAGGTAGAGTGCAAGCGCGGGGATGCCGGAGTCTGCTGATATCTGCAGGTACTGGTTGTGGACGGTTCGGTTGGGGTTCTGGGTTCCGTAGTTCTGGATGAGCAGCGGCGAGTTGCGGATACCTGTGCCGAGGATGGGGTGGTCCATGGTGATGGCCCATGCGGCGGACCAGGTGACGAAGCGGGACTGGGCGGAGGGATCGGTGTCGTAGTGCTGCGCGGAGAGGAATTCCTGGCGGATCTCGGGGCCTGCGAGGACGGCCATCGCAACGACGAGGATCACTGCTCCGCCGGCGGCCTGCCAGCGGGGTGTGTGGCGGCAGGCAAGCCAGAGCAGGCCGGCACAGCCGGCGACCATGGCCCCTCGGGAGTAGCTGAGCATGGTGGCGTGGATCATGAAGAGGCCGGCGGCGGCTGCGGCGATGCGCAGCCAGAGTCGGCCGGGCCCGCCTGCCCCCATAGCGAAGGCGTAGGCGATGGGGATGCCCATGGCCATCATGAGCCCGGCGCCGTTGTTATCCAGACCTGCGTAGCCGCGATGGAAGATGTCCATGCGGTAGCCTTCGAAGAGGTACTGGTAGTTGAAGGTGTAGGCGACGTAGCCGACGCCAACCATGATCATGAGTGCCATCGCACGGATCTGCCAGAGACGTTCGATGACGAGCATGGCGAGGACGGCGACGAGGAGGACTTTGGCGTATTCCATGCCCCAGACGCGGGCGCTGTGGGTGTCGTAGGCGGTGAGCGTGCTGAGCAGCAGGCAGATGGAGAAGCCCATGAGTGCGATCAGGACGGGTGTCAGGCGGATGCGCTTGAACAGGCCGGAGAGGTGCAAGAACACAGACAGGAACAGGAGGCAGGCGGCGACGAGCGACCAGCGGACCTCCATGGGCAGGGCCCAGTTCCAGAGGGCCTGGGGGCGCATGACGGCGAGGCCGTAGTAGAGCAGCAGCGGCCAGAACGGCGAGATCATGGCGCCGATGGTGGTCAGGAGGACCAGCGTGCTGAGGAGGAGGAACTGCTTCACGACGGCCTTTCGGGTCCGCGGGGCGATTGGGAGAGCCTGGGCGCAGGCTTTCCGCTACAGACCGGATCGTCGGCACGATCGGGGCAGGCCTTAAGGTCCGATTCGCTGGAAAGCTGCGGGGTTTGGCGGGGCTGATTACCGGCCTGTGGCTGTGTCTGTCGACGGCGAGTCGGGGTTAGGTCGATTCAGGAGGGGTAAGGACCCTTGCCTGTGACGAAGCTATCAGCGACCGACGCTCGAAATGATCTGTTTTGTGATGAGCCTTCACTGGCCCAGCGGTTTCGGTGGCTGGGGACGCGGGCTTTGCTGCGACCGTTGGTGCGTTGGCGTCCGATCGAGGCTCCGCTGCTGGGGTACACGCTCGTGATGGGTGCGACGCGTGGTTTGATGCCTTTGATCGATCTGCATCTGCGCTTGATCGAGCGTCAGGACCGGACGGGGCTGGAAGAGATACTAGTGGTAGTGGATGGGCCCTTGCAGGGTGTTCGCGATGAGGTGACGGGGTTGCGGGAGCGGTGGTCTCACTTGCCGGTGCGATTTGTGGGTTACGGGCTGTTTCAGAGCTTGGTGCTGGATGCGATCGGCTGGTCGAAGTGCTACTCGTGGGCGTCCTGGACGATTGGGCTGTCGAAAGTTCGGAGTCGGCATGTGCTGCTGCATGATTTCGATGCGTTCCTGCTAGAGCCGGATTTTCTCAGGCAGCGGCATCAGTTGATTCGAGGTCTGGATGCGGTTTTTTTAGGTGTGGAGCGTTACAGGCACCCGCCTGTGCTGGCGTCGGATGGTTTGGTGGGTACGTGGGAGATGATGCTGGATGCGGCCTGGGTGCGTCGTCGGGCCAGGCCGATTGATGTGTTCAATGTTCGCAGCGAGGTGGGTGGTCGTCGTGTGGATCTCGATACGTTTCATGCCTTGCAGGCTCGGGCCGGGGCTGTGTTTGAGCCGGCTTCGGTCGGTGCTTTGGTTCATGCGACGCAGATGATCTGTCAGGCCGGTCAGGTTGAGCGGCAGGGGGGCTGTGTGGCACCTCGAAATATGACGACGCCTCTTATTCCTTATCTGTACGAGGCGGCGGGGCAATCTGGTGCGATGAAGCGCGCGGTGATCGAGGATCGCTCGATCTATCTGCTTGGTCAGCGGGTTGGACTGGCGCAGCTCACGCGTGATCGGGTCCATGGTCTGCGGACGATGGCTTCGGCAATCGATCGGGTGCTTGTTGGGAAGCTGCGTCCTGAGGCTGAGGCGTATTTCGATCGGCTGGACGCGGTGGCGGTGGCTAATGAGTCGAACGGTGGCTCTGATCTGAAGGCGGCGGCTTGAGGAGTCTGCGATGACGATGATGGCTTCGGAGCCGGGTGTCGGGAGAAAGTCGGTAGCGACGGCTGGTCGTTTGCCGAGTTTTCTGATTGTTGGCGCGGCGAAGTCGGGAACGACAACGCTCTGGCATCTGCTGCGTCAGCATCCCGAGGTGTACGTGCCTGCGGTGAAGGAGCCGTGGTTTTTTTCGCATCACTACGAGCGAGGCCTGGGGTGGTACGAGGGTCTGTTTGACGGGGCGGTCGGTGAGAAGGCGCTGGGTGAGGCGTCGGTGACGTACACGATGCGGGAGAGTTATCCGCGGGTGGCGGAGCGCATCGCAAGGGACCTGCCGTACGTGAAGCTGATCTATCTGGTGAGGCATCCGCTTGAGCAGATCGAGTCGATGTATCTGCAGCGGCGGAAGGTATCGGGGCATCGGATGCCGCATGATTTCAATCGAGCGATTCGGGAGCGGCCGGCGCTGGTAGATGGGGCCTGTTATGCGCGGCAGTGGGGTGTGTATGCCGGGTTGTTTTCGGCTGAGCAGATGCTGCCGGTGTTGTTTGAGGATCTGAAAGCGGACCCGCATGGGACGCTGGCTCGAGTGCTGGATTTCATTGGTGTCGATTCTGGTTTTGAGCCGGAGGATCGTCGGGTTCGTAATGTGTCTTCGGGGCACACGGTGGACACACATGCGGCGTCGTGGCTTCGGCGGATGCCGGGTTTCCGGTGGGTGGCGGATCGGTCGCCTCGGTCGGTGATTCGGATAGCTAGGGGGGTCCTGAAGCGGCCTATCACTGAGCGTCCGGGTTGGACGCGGGAGACGCTGGCTCGGGTTCTAGGTGAGGTGCGTCCTGAGGCTGATCGGATGCTTGCGATCCTCGGGAAGCCAGCGGCTACTTGGGATCTCTCGGAGCGGGCGGTGCGGGTGGCTGAACGATAGATAGTTGGCCGGGTCTGGCGTGGCGACTGCCAGAATCTGGCAAGCACGGTTATGGTTCTGGCCGCGTGGCGGCCGTGCCATCAGCTGGTGGGTTAAGCGGTGATGGAGGCTTTGGCTTCGGCGAGTTCGAAGAGGGCGTCGCAGGCGTATTTGACTTCCTGGTTGGAGAGGAAGGGGCCGAAGCTCAGGCGTGTGGTTCCGCCCAGGTCGTGGGTGCCGACGGTGGCATGGGCGAGGGGAGCGCAGTGGATGCCGGAGCGGGTGAGAATGCCAAAGCGTTCTTCGAGGTCGTTGGAGAGGTCGACGGGGCTGACGTAGCCGTCGATGCGGATGCTGAAGACCCCGCAGCGGTTGGCGACGCCGGGCGGTCCGTAGAGGTGGACGCCTGCGGACTCGGCAGAGGTGAGCCCTTCGAGCATGACTTTGACGAGTCCCTGTTCGTGGGCCCAGAGCTTGTCGATGCCTTTACTGAGGATCCAGCCGACACCCTCGGAGAGACCGATGAGGCCGATGGCGTTGTGGCTGCCGGGCTCGTACTTGTCGGGCATGAAATCGGGTTGGACGTCGAGTTCGGAGACGGAGCCGGTGCCGCCTTCGCGGACGGTCTGGAGCTGTTTCTCGAGGCCGGGTCGGATGTAGAGCCCGCCGGTGCCGAGCGGGCCAAGGAGGCCTTTGTGTCCGGGGAAGGCGAGGAGGTCAATGCAGTCGCGCTGGACGTCGATGGGGAGGTGGCCGATGGTCTGTGCGGCGTCAACGAGCAGGGGAACGGCCATCTCGCGACAGACTTTGCCGATCTCGGCGATTGGCTGGACGGTGCCGGTGACGTTGGAGCCGTGGACAACGGCGACGAGTCGGGTGTTCTTTTGGATGGCTTGGCGGATGTCGTCAGGATCGACAACGCCTGAGGTGGGATCGCATTCGACGCGGGTCTGTTCGACGCCGGCGTCATCGACGAGTTTGTTGAGGGGGCGGAGGACGGAGTTGTGGTCCATCCATGTAGTGACGACGTGGTCGCCTGGGCGGACGAGCCCACGGATACCGAGGTTGAGGGCGTCGGAGGTGTTGAGGGTGAAGATGACGTGGTTCGGGTTTTCGCCGTGGATGAGCTGGTTGATGCGCTCGCGGCAGAGGTTGAGCAGGGCTCCGGCTTCCTGGGCTTCGGTGTAGGCGCCTCGGCCGGGGCTGGCGCCGATCTCGGTGGCGAAGCGGGTCATGGCTTCGGCGACCGCGGGTGGCTTGGGGAAGCTCGTGGCGGCGTTGTCCATGTAAATGCGTTGGTTCACGGGTAGACCTCCGGAGAGATTCTAGGGTGAACGGCGGGGGATTCCATCCTGTGTTGACCCTTGTGCCCGTTGGCGGGAGGATTCTGCGATGCGAAATCTCTTTCTGATAGCCATGGCTTTGGTGATGGCGGGCTGTGAGGCGGGGGGGGGGCGTGGTGGCTCGGTGATCGGGGTGGGTGGGGATCGTGAGGCGGTGGGTGCGTCGTCGGTGGTGGTTTACCTGGGGGCAGAGCGGCTGAGTCGGGAGGATCTGTATGAGGCGATGCCGCCTTCGGCCTGGGCTGCGGCATTGGCGGATCGGGTGGTTCGTCGGGGGATTGAGCGGCGGCTGACCGCTCGGGGGCTTGAGGTGAACGACGAGGATCTGGAGGCGGAACGAGAGCTGCTGATGCGGCAGTTGAGTCCCGATCCGGATGAGGCGGCGCGGCTGGTGCGGGAGCTTCGGCGGCGTGAGGGTTTGGACCTGGTGGCGTTCGAGGCGGTGCTGGAGCGATCTGCGGGTTTGCGGAAGCTGGTGGCCTCGGAGGTGGTGGTGGATGAAGCGGCGATTGAGCGGGCTTATGAGCTTCGGTATGGACCTCGGGTTCAGGCGAGATTGATCGTGGTGGACGAGTTGGCAACGGCTTCGGAGGTGCTGCGTCGGCTGGGTGAGGATGCATCGTTCGGGGCGTTGGCGGCGGAGCTGTCGACGGATCCTTCGGCGGTGCGGGGTGGGTTGCTGGAGCCGCTCAGTCCGTTGGATCCGACGTTGCCTGAGGCGATCCGCGCGGGTCTGCGGGGTTTGGCGGAGCGGCCGGCGGGGTTGTCGGACATCCTGGCGCTGGAGACGGGGTATGCGGTCTTGCGGTATGAGCGGACGGTGGAGCCGGATGAGCGGCCGCTTTCGGAGGTGCGTGATGATCTCGCGCGTGAGGTGCGGGCTCGTGCGGAGTCGCTGCGTATGCGGGAGCTGGCACGGGTCATCCTGAGTGAGGCGGATGTGACGGTGCTCGACCCGAGGTTGTCGGATGCGTGGCAGGAGAGGCGTCGGGCGACGTCGGCGACGGGTCTTCTAGAACGCTGAGGCGACCGGTTGCGATGACGGTGGACTCGGCGACCGATGATTACAATCGGGGATTATCTGATGGAGATGGATTGATATGGATATTCAGCCGGCGGCTCGGATCGATCGTTTGCCGCCTTACATTTTGGGGCAGCTCAAGACGCTGATTTATGAACGTCGGAAGGCTGGCGGGGATGTGATTGACCTCAACATGGGGAATCCTTCGGATGCGCCGCCGGACCCGGTGGTGGAGAAGATTCGTGAGGCGGTGCTGGACCCGCGTAACTCGCGGTACTCGGCATCGGCGGGGATCTACAACCTGCGTCGTGACATGGCGCAGAAGTACGAGCGCAAGTGGGGCGTGGAGCTGGACCCTGAGACCGAGGTGATCGCGACGATCGGGTCGAAGGAGGGTTTCAGTCACATGTGTCTGGCGCTGTTGGGTGCGGGTGATATCGCGGTGGTGGCGGACCCGGCGTTTCAGATTCACACGTATGCGGTGGTGTTGGCGGGTGGGTCGACGGTGACGGTTCCGCTTGGGAATGACGATGCGTTTCTGGAGCGGATCGATCAGGTGCTGGATACGCTGACGCCTCAGCCGAAGGTGGTGATCCTCAACTACCCGCACAACCCGACGACATTGACAGTTGATCCGGATTTCTTCGACAAGGTGGTGGAACTGGCGGCGCGGCATCAGGTGATGGTGCTTCACGACTTTGCGTATGGGGAGACGGCATATGACGATTACACGCCGCCTAGCTATTTGCAGGCAGCGGGTGCGAAGGCGTATGGCGTTGAGTTTTCGACGCTGTCGAAGCCCTACAACATGGCGGGGTGGCGGATCGGTTTCTGTTGCGGGCACCCGCAGATGATCAAGGCGTTGTCGACGATCAAGGGGTACTACGACTACGGGATTTTCCAGGCGGTGCAGATTGCTGCGATCATCGCGATGCGTGAGGGGGATGCGCACATCGAGAAGCAGAACGAGGTGTATGGTAAGCGTCGTGAGGTGCTGGCGTCGGGTCTGAAGAAGATGGGCTGGGAGGTGGAGCTGCCCCGGGCGACGATGTTCGTTTGGGCGAAGGTGAACCCGGAGCACCTGGCGGCTTACGGCGGATCGACGAATGAGCTGTGCCTGGCGATGGTGGATCAGGCGGAGGTCGCGATGACACCTGGCGCGGCGTTTGGTCCGCGGGGTGAGGGGTATGTGCGGTTGGCGCTGGTTGAGAACGAGCAGCGGATCCGTCAGGCGCTTCGGCAGATGTCTCGGGTGCTGATGCCTGCTGCGGTCGGGTCGTGAGTTTGTTTGGTCAGGCGGCGCTGGGTTGGTTGACGTCGGTGGGGGTTGATGTGGTCTGTTCGCGGAGTTGGGCGAGCAGGCGGCCATAGACCGGCGGCTTCCTGGTGGTCTCGGTGGGGGTGGGCTGGGGTTGGCTGGTCGCGTCGGCGAGGGGGTGTTTGGGTGTGACCTGCTCGACGGTTGTTTCTTCGAAGGCGGTCGGTGGCTCGGCCTGGGTTTTGGGCTGCCAGGCCTCGATGGATTGAGCGGTTGGCGGGGTGAGGCTGAGCTGGTCGATCGGGGCTGGGCGTGACTCGAGTTTGATGATGGCGCTGCTGAGTTCGGCGGTGTGGCGGTCCTGGAGGTCGAGTCGGCGGGCGAGCTGCTGGGTGGTGCGTTCGGAGGCCGCGAGTTGCTCGGTGAGGATGCCGAGGGCCTGCTTGAAGGCGTCGTTGTCGGTCATGCGCCGCTGCTTCTCGTGGGTGAGGCTCTTTTCGAGCTCGGTGATGGTCTGCTCGGCCTTCTGGAGTCGCTGGCGGAGGTGATCGATGGAGCTGGCGTTGTGCTTGTGGAGTTCTTCGCGGGCTTCCAGGCGTTCCTGCGCGGCTTTGAGAAGTCGGGCGCCGAGTCGGACACGTTCTTCCACGCGTTCGCTGGTCATGGGTCCGGTTGGGGTTTGGCTGGTGGGCGTCATGTCTGTCCTGAACTTTTTGGTTGTTTGGCCTCCCTAGTCATCGACCGTGGCGTGGTGTGGCTGCAAAAACCTGTGTGTGGGCTTATTCTCAGTCCATGCGTGTTCAAGACATGATGAAGGTGCTCGACGGGCTAGCCCCTGAGACTCTGGCTGAGCCCTGGGATCAGGTGGGGCTGCATGTCGGGTCGGTTTCGGCGCGGGTGCGGAAGGTCTTGTTGTGTATTGATCTGACAGAAGCGGTGCTGGATGAGGCCAAGCGGGTGCGTGCGGACATGGTGGTGGCGTACCACCCGCCACTGTTCAAACCACTGGCTCGTTTGACAGATGAGACGGGGAAGGGGGGGCTGATCTGGCGGGCGGCGCGCCAGGGGATTTCGGTCTACAGCCCGCATACGGCGCTGGATGCGGCGGAGCAGGGGGTGAACGATCACCTGGTCAGCTTGATCGGGCCCGGGCGGGTTCGGCCGATCTCGTCGCGTCCGGCGGGGGCGGAGCGGCAGGTCAAGCTGGTGATGTTTGTGCCTAAGGCGCAGGAGAACCGTGTTCGCAACGCGTTGTCGAGCATCGGGGTGGGGGTGATCGGTGATTATGAAGCGTGTTCGTTCGTGACGGAGGGGCATGGGACGTTCCGGGGGCTGCCGAGCACGAATCCAGCGGTGGGTCGGGCGGGGGAGTTAGAGCGTGTGGCGGAGTTGCGGCTGGAGATGGTGCTGCCGAAGCGGTTGGTCGAGGCGGCGGTGGGGCTGCTGCGGTCGGTTCATCCGTATGAGGAGCCGGCGTTTGATCTGATCGCGCTTGAGGAGCCGCCTGAGACGCCGGCGACCTCGGGGCAGGGGCGGATTCTGGAGCTTCGGCGGGTGATGCCCTTCGGCAAGCTCGTGGAACGGCTGAAGAAGGGGCTCAAGCAGGACTATCTGAAGGTGCATCGGCCTGGGAAGGCGGGGGTTCGGCGGATCGGGCTGTGTGCCGGCGCGGGAGCGAGCCTGCTTGGGGAGGCTGGGGACATCGATGTCTTTTTCACGGGAGAGATGCGGCATCACGACGCTCTGGAGGCTGTTGAGAGGGGGGTGGGGCTGATTCTGGCCGGGCACACGCAGACTGAGCGGTGCTATCTGCCGGTCTACCGGAAGCGGATCGTCAAGGCGGCTGGCGGGGCGGTTGAGGTGGTGGTGAGCAAGGCGGACCGGCCGCCTGTGGAGGTGATCTGAGCCGTTGGGGGCGATTTGGCGTCGCAGGCGGGCTGGTGTATTCTTTGGGGCTCGAATATTTGATCACCGTCGTCCCGGTCTTCCGGGGCTACAACCAGGACGGAGCTTTGAGATGGCAGATTTCCGATCGTTTACCCCGGGTGCCCGTGTTCAGGTGACCGCCAAGTCGTCGAACGGCACGACCTATGTCGACTACAAGCGGAGCGAAGATCTTCGCCGGTTCCTGACGCCTAACGGCAAGATCCAGTCTCGGAAGAAGACGGGTCTGACGGCACGCGAGCAGCGTCTGCTGGCTCAGGCGATCAAGCGGGCCCGCTTCATGGGTCTGCTGCCGTTCACGAGTGCGACGCTGTAAGACCGTGGCCAATTAAATTGCCCCCCCCCGCTCAGGCCCGCTGTGCTCCACCAAGCACGCGGGCCTGCTTTTTTTGGTGAGGTGGTTCCTATACTCCGGCCATGCCAAGTGACCGACCAGCGACGCCGATGATTTCGATCCGTGGGGCGAAAGAGCACAACCTCAAGCATGTGGATTTGGATATCCCGCGTGATCAGCTGGTGGTGATTACGGGGTTGTCGGGTTCGGGCAAGTCGACGCTGGCTTTCGACACGGTGTATGCCGAGGGTCAGCGAAAGTACATGGAGTCGCTGTCGGCGTATGCGCGGCAGTTTCTGGATCAGCTTCAGAAGCCGGATGTCGAGTCGATCGAGGGATTGCCGCCAACGATCGCGATCGAGCAGCGGTCGGCGTCGCACAACCCGCGCTCGACGGTGGCGACGACGACGGAGATTTATGACTACCTCCGTTTGTTGCTGGCCAGGGCGGGTGAGGCGCGGTGCTGGCATCGGGACTCGGAGGATGAGCCGGCGTGCGGGCATCCGATCGCGATGCAGTCGGCGACGCAGATTGTGGATCACGCGATGTCGCTGGACGAGGGCACGAAGCTGATGGCGCTGGCGCCGGTGATCCGGGGCAAGAAGGGTCAGCACAAGGAGGTGTTTGCCAGTCTGCTTCGGCAGGGTTTCGTGCGGGCGCGGGTGGATGGCGAGGTCATGGATCTGCGGGAGGTGGTGGAGTCGAAGTCGGGGACGCCTTTCACGACGAAGGTGTCGCGGTATCAGGCACACAGCATCGATGCGGTGGTGGACCGGATTGTGATCCGGCGTGGGGATGAGGAGGCCGAGTCGTCGACGCGGACACGGCTGGCGGATTCGATTGAGCTGAGTCTGGGGCTGGCAGAGGGGCTGGTGATCCTGGCGGTGGCCGACTCGGAAGCCGAGGGCGGCTGGGAGGATCGGTTGTTCAGCGAGAAGCATGCCTGCCCGATTCATCCGGAGTGTTCGCTGGAGGCGTTGGAGCCGCGGCTGTTCTCGTTTAACTCGCCTTACGGAGCGTGCCCGACGTGCAATGGTCTTGGCAACATCCTGGAGTTCGATCCGGACCTGATTGTGGTGGACCCGTCGCTGGGCTTGAGCACGGGTGCGATCGAGCCGTGGCGGAAGAACGGCGTGCGGATGAACATCTACTACGCGCGCACCATCCGGCGGTTCTGCAAGGACTTTGGGGTCGATCCGGAGACGCCCTTCAACAAGCTGCCGAAGGCGATCCAGCGGATTGTGATGGAGGGGACGACGGCGAAGGACGAGGCGAAGTACGGGACGCATTTCGAGGGGGTGGTTCCGAACCTTCAGCGGCGGTGGGAGACGACGGACTCGGAGTTTGTGAAGGCGCGGCTGCACGGGTATCAGTCGGAGAAGCCGTGCCAGACCTGCCGGGGCGGACGGCTGCGGACCGAGGCGATGCACGTGTTTCTGTCGGCCGAGGAAGCGGCGGGGCCTTTCGGGATCGACGAGAACACGTTCATGAATCCCGGCGACCCCCCCGCCCCCCCGGACCCCCCAGTCAAGCCCAGGCGATTGGTCAACATCCAGGACGTGGTCTCGATGACCATCGATGAGGCGGCCGAGTTCTTCGAACACCTGATCCTGACCAAGGAACAGGCGGCGATCGCGGAGCCGATCCTCAAGGAGATCCGGGCGCGGCTGGGGTTCATGATGTCGGTGGGTTTGGACTACCTGTCGCTGTCGCGGAACACGGGCTCGCTGTCGGGCGGGGAGTCGCAGCGGATACGGCTGGCGACGCAGGTTGGGTCGGGGTTGGTGGGGTGCTGCTATGTGCTGGATGAGCCGACGATCGGGCTGCATCAGCGGGACAACGATCGGCTGATCGCGACGCTACGGCGGCTGACGTCGATCGGCAACACGGTGCTGGTGGTGGAGCACGATGAGGACACGATCCGTGCGGCGGATCGGCTGATCGACATTGGGCCGGGACCCGGGCGGCATGGCGGGCGCGTGGTGAGTCAGGGAACGCCCGACGAGGTGGCTTCGGACCCGGATTCGCTGACGGGGCAGTTTCTTTCGGGGGTGCGTGAGATCCCGGTGCCCGAGGAGCGGCGGGTGCTCTCGGAGAAGGATGCGATCACGGTGGTCGGGGCGGCGGAGAACAACCTGCGGTCGGTGGATGCGGTGTTCCCGTTGGGCGGTCTGGTGGTGGTGACCGGCGTGTCGGGCTCGGGTAAGTCGACGCTGGTGAATCAGATCTTTCTGAAGGCGGTCAAGCGTGAGGTGCTGGGCTCGAAGGACAAGCCCGGTCTGCACAAGCGGATCAAGGGGGCCGGGTCGATCGATCGGATCATCGAGGTGGATCAGAGCCCGATCGGCCGGACGCCGCGGTCGAACCCGGCGACTTATACCGGGGTGTTTGATCTGATCCGGAGTCTGTTTACGAAGACGCGCGAAGCCAAGGCGCGGGGTTACAAGCCGGGTCGGTTCTCCTTCAACGTCAAGGGGGGGCGGTGCGAGGCGTGTCAGGGTCAGGGCGTTAAGCGGATCGAGATGCACTTCCTGCCGGACGTGTTCGTGCCGTGTGAGACCTGCAAGGGCTCGCGGTACAACCGGGAGACGCTGGAGATCAAGTATCGGGGCAAGCACATCGCGGATGTGCTGGATATGACGGTGGAGGATGCGCTCGGGTTCTTCGATGCGTTCCCGGACGTGAAGCGGCTGCTAACGGCGTTGAACGATGTAGGGCTGAGTTACCTGCAACTGGGGCAGGCTTCGACGACGCTGTCGGGCGGGGAGGCGCAGCGGGTGAAGCTGGCAACCGAGCTCGGCAAGCGTGCGAGCGGGCACACGCTTTATGTGCTGGACGAGCCGACGACCGGCCTGCATTTTGCGGATGTGGAGCGGTTGCTCGCGGTGCTTCAGCGGCTGGCGGACGCGGGGCACACGGTGCTGGTGATCGAGCACAACCTGGACGTCATCAAGACGGCGGACTGGATCATCGACCTCGGGCCGGAGGGCGGCAGCGGGGGCGGGACGATCGTGGCGAAGGGCACGCCCGAGGAGGTGGCGGAGAATCCTGAGAGCTACACAGGGAGGTACCTAGCGAAGGTGCTGTATGGCGAGGCGGTAGGGGTTTAGCTGCAGCATCTCCCCGTCGCGCGAGACCATTCGGCTTCAGACCGGCTGCGGGTAAGTCCCATTGGCTTTATCTATATAAAATCTAAAATACCTGTATATCCGTTCATTGTCGGCGGTAGCAACTGAGGCTGGCATGTGGGTAACGTTCCATGGTTGGTTGCAGGAAGGGAGCTAGGGATGAACCGCTCGGTCTTGGTGGTTGCTGTGATCTGGCTGGTGCTGGGTGGCATTTCCCCGGTTTGTGCGGTGGACCGAGTGCTGACGCCGGTGGCTGACGGGACGATTGCTTACAACGGCGTGGGCTCCAACAGCACCTCGTCGGTGATGCAGACGGAGTACTCGGAGGGGACCCGCTATCTGTATGGGGCTCGGCGGATCCTGATGAAGTTTGATACGCGTTGGTCTTCGGGCTACTTCCTTCGGCGCGCCAAGTTGTTTGTGTATGGCGGGTCTAACTCGGGCTCATCGCCGGTTCACGCTTATCACTATTCGGAGGATGGTTATACAGAGGCGTCGATGCCATTCCCCATTGACTTTCGCAGCCGTTATCTCGCCAGCACCACAGTGTCGCCTTGGGCTGGGCCCGGGTATCCGGGACAGTGGTATGCGATGGATATCGGTTCATCTCTGGGCACTTTCGATGCTGATGGGTACCTGTCGATCAGCCTCCGCAACGGCAATTCGGCCTTCGGTAACAGCGTGAGCTTTGTGACGCGCAACAGCCAGACCTGGAACGGGACCAAGGGGTTTGAGCCATTCATCGTGTTTGGTGCTTATGGTGATGTGGTGACGCTGAATCCCGATTTCAGGGATGGCCTGGACAGCTGGGTGGTCAGTTCGGGAGGGGGTACGGCGTCGCTGGTGCCGAATCCGTATGAACCTGATGACGATCAGCTTCTGTCGATGGTGGCGGGATCCTCGGTGTCGGTCTCCCAAGTGGTGGATACGCCCGCTGAGGTGTTCTACCTGCTGTTCGACTACGAGCATCGGGTCGCGGGTGGTGCGCTGGACCTGACGCTGACGGATCGTGACGGGCGGACGCTGGTGCTCGATCGCCTGGCCCCTGAGGGCATCCTGAAGTCGGGTGGCCTGCGTCGCGGGGTCGTGTGTATCGATGATCCCAGCTGGCTGGGGCTGGATCATGTGGCGCTCGATCTGACGTTTGATGGCGAGACCGGGGCGGAGGTCTGGCTGGACAACATCCGCTTTGCCGACGTGGTTCCGGCCCCCAGTGGCGGGCAGGCGATCCTGTTGGCGGGGCTACTCTTGGCTGGCTGGGAAGGCAGGCGATGTCGTGCTAAAGTGATGGGTCTAAGGAGCTGACCCTGATGCCGACTTTTCGCTGCACGATCATCACGCCGGAGAAGCAGGTTTTCGACGAGCAGGTGGCTTACGCCTCGATCCCGCTGCATGACGGCAAGCTGGGTGTGATGAAGGATCGGGCCCCGCTTCTGGCGGAATTGGGGCCGGATACGCTCCGGGTGGACCTGGAGAAGGGGGGCTCGAAGGCGTTTTCGATCCGCGGGGGTTTCGCTCAGGTTCAGGACGATGTGCTGACGGTGTTGACGCCTGAGGCGAGCGAACTGGACTAAGCGGGTCCGGATCGGCCTTAATTGTGCGGAAAATGGCTGGGTGGGGTGGTCTATTCCGGTCTCATCCGTTTCTGACCCGATAGCCTGTTAGAAGGATATCGGAGGTGTACTGATTTGATCCGACGGGCCTTACGCAGCGCGGTTCCCAGCATGTTCCATCGGCGGCTCTGGCTGCTGTTTGCTGTGGCCACGCTGGTGACGCTTGCTTTGGGCGGGCAGGCGGCCCGGCTGTCGCTTGGCCCGATGCACCTTGATCGCCTGGAGCGGGCCCAGCAGGCGATGCAGACGCCAGCGCTGGTTGAGAGTCGGCGGGGGCGGATTCTGGATCGGTATGGTCGGGTGCTGGCTCACGATGAGCCGGGTTGGGATGTTGCGGTCGATTACACGGTGATTACCGGGGAGTGGGCCTACGCGAGGGCTCGGAGTGAGGCACGCAACCAGGATCGGGCCTGGTGGGCGGAAGCTTCTGCGGAGCAGCGTGAAGCGCTGGTGCAGCGTCTGGCGGTGGGGTATCTCGAACAGACCGAGATCATGTGGCAGACGCTGGCGGATCTGGGGCAGTGGCGGCCGGGGGATTTGTCGCGGGCTGATATCGAGGTCTCGAAGAACGACATTCGTCGGCGGGTGCAGACGCTGGCGGCTCATGTCTGGGCGGTGCGTCAGCAGCGGCGTTCCGAGGACGATGGGGAAGCGGTGACGCTGGCCGATGTGGCGACGGCGATCGCGGAGCAGCGGCAGCACTATTCGGTCGTGCGGGATGTGTCGGATCGGACCCGGGTGCAGGTGGAGGCGTTCATCGCGGAGGCTGAGTCGGATCCAACCATGCGGGTCTGGTCGCAGGTGCGGATGGAGCGGCCGAGGCAGAGGCGCTACCCGCTTGAGACGATGACCGTGGAGGTCGATCGGCAGGGGATGCCCGGGCCGCTGCAGTCGGATGAGCCGGCGCTGATCGAAGTTGCAGGCGTCGGTCTGCATATGATTGGTCAGCTTCGGCGGACGTACGAGGAGGATGAAGAGCGGCGGCCGTTTCGGGTGACGCTGCCATCTGGGGAGATGGCGACGGACCTGCGTGGGTATCTGCCTGGGGATCGTGCTGGGGCGTTCGGCATCGAGCGCACGCAGGAGGATCGTTTGCGCGGGGCGCGTGGTCGGATCGTGACCTATCTGGATACGGGTGAGGAGGAGCGGCTCGACCCGGTGGCGGGGCAGGACGTGCGGTTGACGCTGGACATCGATCTGCAGGCGCGGATTCAGGCGTTGATGGACCCGGAGATCGGGTTGATGGTGATGCAGCCCTGGCATCGGGCTTCGGCCAGCGGGCAGCTTGGTGAGACGCTGGCGGGCTCGGTGGTGGTGCTGGACGTGGAGACTTCGGAGGTGCTCGCTGCGGTGACGGCGCCTGGGATGTCGATCCGGAGTCGGCGGGAGGAGCCGGATCGGGTGTTTCGGGATGCGGCGTTGCTGCCGTTTCTGAATCGACCGGTGAGCCGGGCCTATCCGAGCGGGTCGACATTGAAGCCGCTGGTGCTTGCTGCGGCGATGGCGGAGGGCTTGATCGGGCCGGAGGACACGATCGCCTGCAACGGGCATTTGTATCCGGCCCATCACGATCGTTTTCGGTGCTGGATCTTCAAGCGTTTTCTGATGCGTCACGGCCCGCTGGACGGGGCAACGGCACTGGAACAGAGCTGCAACATCTACTTCTATACGCTGGGTGCTGATCTGGGCATGCCGACCATGGTGCGTTGGCTGCGTGGGTTCGGGCTGGGGACGGGGACGATGAGCGGTCTGCCCGATGAACACGCGGGAGATCTGCCGAGGGACGAGGTGCTTGCCTCATTGACCGAGACCGATGCGATCCTGATGGGGATCGGGCAGGGGCCTGTGACCTGGACGCCGATGCAGGCGGCGGCGAGCTACGCGACGCTGGCGCGCGGCGGCGTCGTGCATCATCCGACGGTGCTGCTGGTTCCCGAGCCGGAGGATCGGGGTGGGGCTCGGCTGGCGATTCCGAGGTCGGCTGTGGATGAGACGATGGCTGGTCTGCGGCAGGTCATCGAGGCGCCGCAGGGAACGGGGCGATTCATGCAGGTCGATGGCGAGCGGTACAAGATCAACAACGTCGAAGGGGTGACAGTCTGGGGCAAGTCGGGAACGGCGGACCCTGGGACGATTCGGTGGATCGATTTTGATTTTGACGGCGTTCGCGACGAGGGCGAGTCCTATCGGATGGCGGATGATGAGGACCACGCCTGGTTTGTCGGGATGGTCGGGCCGGAGGGAGGGGTGCCCGTCGCGGTGATCGCGGTGGTGGTGGAGTACGCGGGTTCGGGGTCGCAGGCTGCGGGTCCGATCTTCAATGAAGTCGTCCGAGCGCTGCGGGTGGAGGGGTATCTCTGATGCCGATGCCTGAGGTGCTGGAGACGATCTGGGATCAGGTCTCGCGTGTGGTTCGTAAGAGCCCGGCGTGGATGATGGTGGTCTGCGCGACGCTTCTGTCGGTGGTTGGTCTGTTGTCGATCGGGATCGTGGAGCCGGGACTGGGAGCTCGTCAGGGTCAGGTCTGGCTGCCGATGGCGTTGCTGGCGGTGCTGATTGCGTTTCTGCCGAGGCCGCGATGGATCGGGACGTGGGCTTACCCGCTGATGGCCTTCACGCTGGCGTTGCTGGTCTTGCTGGTGATGCCGTTCACGCCAAGATGGCTCGTGCCGGTGATCAATGGGGCGACGGCGTGGATCAATCTGGGAGTGATGAATTTTCAGCCGGCGGAGTTGGGTAAGGTGGCTTTTGTGCTTGCGATGGCCTGGTACCTGAGGCACCGGAAGAGTCACCGAACGCTGATCGGGATGCTCAAGCCGTTTTTGCTCATGCTGATCCCGGTCGCGCTGATCCTGAAGCAGCCGGACCTCGGTACGGCGATTCTGTTCGCGCCGTGTCTGTTCATCATGCTCTTGGCGGCGGGAGCGCGGCTCAAGCACCTGTTCGGGCTGCTCGGGGTGGCGGCGGTGGTGATCGTGGTGAATGTTCTCGTCGTGCTCTACGCGCCGTCGTCGATGCAGCTGCTCAAACCGCACCAGGTGGAGCGGATCGAGTCGATGATCTCGCTGGCTCAGGGAGAAACGCGCTACGTCAAGACCATCGGGTATCAGCAGGACACGGCGATGACGCTGGTCGCGGCAGGGGGGCTGACAGGTTACGACCCGCAATCGGCGGAGGACATGATCGAGCTGAATCGGCTGCCTTTCGATCACAACGACATGATTTTCGCAGTGATCTGCGCAAGGTGGGGCTGGCTGGGCGGGATGGGCGTGATGCTGCTCTATCTTCTGCTGGTTGGGTCGATGGTGATGATCGCGGCGGAGCTCAAGGATCCGTTTGCGCGGCTGGCCACCGTCGGCTTTGCGGGGATCATGTTCACGCAGGCCTCGATCAACATCGGGATGACGGTCGGTCTGCTGCCGATCACCGGGATCACGCTGCCGTTCGTGTCCTATGGCGGGTCGTCGCTGCTGTTCTCGGCGGTGATGATCGGGCTGGTCCTGAATTTTGCATCGAGACGGCCGGCACCTTTGGCGCGGCCGAGTTTCGAGTTTGATAACGCGGAGGCGATTTTCCAGTGAGTGAGGCGGTTGAAGCGTTGGTCGTGCCCGCGGGGATCCGTGAGGATGCCGTGCGGCTGGGCTTTGAGATCGAGGAGGAGACCTGGAAGCGGCTGGGCCGCTATCTGGGGTTGTTGCTGGCGACGAATCAGACGATGAATCTCACGGCAATCCGAGAACCGGAGGCGGCGTGGTCGCGGCTGATTCTGGACTCGCTGACGGTGCTGCCTGCTTTCGAGTCGTTGCCTGAGGAGCAGGCCCGGGTGCTGGATGTCGGCACGGGGGGTGGGCTGCCGGGGATGCCGCTGGCGATTGCTCGGCCGGACCTGTCGTTCACGCTGGTCGACAGCACGCAGAAGAAGATCGGCTTCCTGAATGAGGTGGCCGATCGGTTGGGGCTTACGAGGGTCAAGGCCGTGGCCGGTCGTGCCGAAACGCTAGGTCATCAATCGGGCTATCGGCAGCAGTTTGACCTGGTGGTGTCCCGCGCTGTCGGGCCGCTACCGGTGCTATTGGAGTTCACGCTGCCATTTGTCCGGGTAGGAGGCTGGTGCGTGGCGATGAAGGGGCCGAAGGCCGAGCAGGAGTTGGCTGACTCCGGCGATGCGCTGGCCGCTTTGGGCGGCGGGGAGGTTCAGGTGGTGGAGGCGTATCCCGAGTCGTTTGAGAATGATCTGGTCTTGGTGTTGATCCAGAAGGATCGTGCGACGCCGAAGACGTATCCGCGCGAGCCAGGATTGCCGAAGCGTTCACCGCTTTGAGTTCAAGACTCACCGCCTGAGCAGTTGTTCGCGTTGAATCATGACTTTGAGGGTGTGGCAGACGAGCTCGATCTGGGTGCTGTCCATCTTGTTGAAGAATGGCAGGGCGATGGTGCGGTCGCTGATGGACTCGGCGACCGGGAAGTCGCCGGGCTTGTGTCCGAACTGCTCGCGGAAGAAGGGTTGGAGGTGGATGCAGGGGAAGTAGTTGGAGGCCCCAACATCGTGTCGGCGGAGGCCGGCGATGATGCGGTCGCGCTCCTGGCGGCCGTACTCGGCGGTCAGGCGGATCACGAACACGAACCAGGACATGCTCTCCTCGTGATCGACCGGGACGGTCGGGAGGATGATGTCTTCGAGTTCCTTCAGGCGCATGATGTATTCGCAGGCGACGTCGCGGCGTTTTTCGAGGATGCCTTCGAGCCGATCGAGCTGAGCGATGCCCAAGGCCGCGGAGATCTCGGAGAGTCGGTAGTTGTAGCCGAGGCGTTCGTGCTGGAGCCAGGAGCCGGTGGACTGCCCGCCGCCGAAGGGCTCGCGGGGTTGTGATTTGGGATCGGGCCGGCCCTGGTTGCGCATCGATCGGCAGAGGGAGGCAAGGCGGTCGTCGTCGGTGAGGATCATCCCGCCCTCGCCGGTGGTGATCTGCTTGTTGGGATAGAAGCCGAAGACCGAGGCTCTCCCGAAGCTGCCGAGTTTGCGATGGCCGCTCTTGCCACCGATGGCCTCGCAGGCGTCTTCGATCAGCGGGATCTCGCGGGCGTTGGCGAGCCGTTCGAGTTGGTCCATATGGGTCGGGTTGCCGAAGACCTCGACGCCGAGGATCGCCTTGGTTTTCTCGGTGATGACCTTCTCCGCCGACTCAGCGGTCATGTTGAGGCTGGTGGGATCGATGTCGGCGAAGACGGGCCTGGCCCCGCACATGGCGATGGCGTTGGCCGTGGCGATAAAGGAGAAGGGGCTTGTTACAACCTCATCGCCGGGTCCGACACCCAGGGCCAGCAGCACGAGGTGGAGACCTGATGTGCCGGAGGAAACGGCGATCCCGTGTCGCCGGCCGATCCGTCCGGCGAGGACGTCCTCAAAGAGTTCCTGCTTGGGGCCGATGCTCAGACGCCCGGATCGGAGTACATCGACGACGGCGTCGACTTCGGCATCGGTGATGTCTGGCATACTCAGCGGGAGGTCGGTCATCCGTGATCTCTCAAAAGGGCTTTGGAGCAGTGTAGCGTGAGCGTCGGGTGATCTACACTATGGCCATGCCCTACGAGCGTGCGAATATCTCGGCGTTGTCGGCTTATGTCTCGGGTGAGCAGCCCGAAGACCCGCGGACGATCAAGCTCAACACCAACGAGAGCCCCTACCCGCCTTCGCCGACGGTTAACGAGGCCATCGGGCGGGTGACGGGCGAGCAGCTCCGTCGGTATCCCCCGCCGACAGCAGCAGCATTTCGACAGGCGGCCGCTGAGGTCCATGGCGTGACCCCGGATCAGATCATCGCCACGAATGCCGGGGATGAACTGCTCCGGCTGGCCCTGACGGTGTTCACCGATCCGACCGATTCGGGTCGTGGGATCGCCGTCGCTGAGCCGACGTACACCCTCTATCGCGTGCTGGCGGGGATCCACGGGACGCCGGTGGTCTCGGAGCCTCTTACTGATGACTTTGGTCTCCCTAGCGGCTGGGAAGAGCGGCTGGCCGATGCTGGGATCGGCATCGCCTTCGTGGTGAACCCGCACGCGCCATCCGGGAGGCTCGAGTCGCTCGACCGACTACGCTCGGTGGCGGAGGCTCTGCGAGGTCGGGGCCTGCTACTGGTGGATGAGGCCTACGTCGACTTCTCGGGTCAGTCGGCCTTGCCGCTGGTTCGGGAGGACAGCGGCCTCGATAACGTGCTGATCCTGCGGACGCTGTCGAAGGGCTACGGGCTGGCCGGGTTGCGGTTCGGCTACGGGATCGGTCACGCCGATCTGATTGCCTCGATGAACAAGGCCAAGGATTCGTTCAACACCGACCTTCTGGCTCAGGTGGCGGCCGAGGCAGCGATCCGGGATCAGTCCTACGCCCGCGAGACCTGGGACCGGGTGATCGAGCAGCGGGCCGTGCTCAGCGGGTCGCTGCGGTCACGCGGGTTCGAGGTGCCAGACAGTCATGCCAACTTCGTGCTGGCTCGTGTTCCCCATGGGGCCTCTGCCCGCGAGCTCTATGAAAGGCTCAAGGCGGAGGGCATTCTTGTGCGATACTTCGATCAGGACCGGCTCCGCGACAGGCTGCGGATCACGGTCGGCACCCCGGAACAGAACCAGACGCTGCTTGAGGCGCTGGATCGGCTGCTGCAGCCCGCCTGACCCGACAACGCGAGTAAACCCTTGGCTTCCAACGCACCTTCATCTGACAACCGCCGAACCGCCGCGATCGAGCGGACCACCAACGAGACCTCGATCCGACTCGAACTCGGGTTCGACCCCGATAGCGCTCCGAGCTACGAGCACAAGACCGGCGTCGGCTTCTTCGATCACATGCTCGATCACATCGGCAAGCATGGCCGGCTGGATCTGAGGATCGAGGCAAAGGGTGATACCCACGTCGACGATCACCACACGGTCGAAGATGTCGGCATCGTGCTCGGGCAGGCGCTGGATCAGGCGCTCGGCGACCGGAAAGGCATCGAGCGCTACGGCTTTGCCTCCGTGCCGATGGACGAATCCCTGGCCCGGGTCTCGATCGATCTGTCGGGGCGGTTCGCGCTGGTGTTCGATGCCGGTTTCAGCAGCGTGGACGCCAAGATCGGCAGCTTTGACGTGCAGCTCGTGCGCGAGTTCTTCTACGCCGTGGCTCAGGCCGGCCGGTTCAACCTGCACGTCGAGGTGCCGAGCGCCGGGAATGACCACCACGTCGCCGAGGCGATCTTCAAGGCCTTTGGCCGGGCGCTCTACCAGGCAACCCGGGTGACCCGCGACGACATGCCTTCGACGAAGGGCTCGCTCTGAGTCTCAGCCGATCCGTCCGGTGATCTCGGCGACCAGTTCTTTGGCCCGATCGGGGTCGAGCTTGCCCGCCGGCCAGTCAAAACGGAAGTCCGAGTCCGGTAGACCACGCGGGATGATGTGGAAGTGCACGTGCATGACGGCCTGCCCGGCCTCGCTGCCGTTGTTCTGCAGGACGTTGTAGCCGGGCGCACCAACGGCCTCACTGACGGCTCTGCCCAGCCGGGGCAGCACGCGTCCGATCGCTGCGGCGATATCTTCCGGCAGTTCATCCAACCGTTCGTAGTGGGCCTTGGGGATGAGCAGGCTGTGGCCAGGGGCCGTCGGGCCGACATCCAGAAAGGCCAGCGTGTTCTCGTCCTCGTACAACCGGTGGCAGGGGATCTCCCCGGCGACGATGCGGCAGAAGATGCAGTTGGGATCGGTGATCATGGCGGGCTCCTGAGAGGCTCTCACCGGGAGCCTAAAAGAAGAGCCGGCGGCGGGAAAGGTGCCCGACGCCGGCCCAGGAGGAGGAGAAGAGAAGTAACCCCAGTTTAACAATCAGGGCTTACTTTCCTAGCTTTTTCTGAACCCGATCGATGGAATTCAGGGGCAAGCGACAGCTAATCCGCGTGGACTGCCGGGCTTAGCGATTTTATCGGTCCTGCCGGGTGAAAAAACCGCGAGCGGGAAGCCGGGTTAACGATCCTCGGTGAACATCAGGACCCTCGGCTTGTCGCCGGCCTCGTTCACGTTGGACCGGTCGTAGGTGACGATGAACCGGCGCTCGACGACCTTGTCGTAGAGCAGCGGGTTGTCGGCATTGGGCCGCCGGCCCTGGAGGATGACGTAGGCCGTAAAGACATCCGACCGCACGGAGATGAGCCCCGCGGTGCGCATGAAGGGGAGGAGTTCTTCTTCGAGGTCGTTGTCGACTGCGTCGACGGTGAAGTCGCCATCGGTTTCGTCGGCGTTGCCGGTTCCTTGTGCGAGATAGTCGAAGCGGTTGTCAGAAACTCCACCGCCACGGATCAAGGTTAATTCGCCGATTGACGCGAAGCCCGGAGAGGCTCTAATCGTTCCTGTACCAGACGTCGTAATGTCGGGGATTGCGGCATTACGCGTTCCCCCGACGGTCGAGAAGGGGCCCGTCTCTGGCAGGTCACGGTAGTCGAGAATACCTTCGGCCAACTGCTGGCCATCGCGAGGTGGCGGCAGTGTCATTGGATGATTATCTGTGGCGTTGCCGCCGAGGACGAAGGGCAAGGCTTCGAGGACGCGTCGCGGGGCGGTGTTGATGTTGACGACGCCGAAGGCCATGCCGGGGTTGAGGGCCGGACTACCAGAGATGGCTGTTGAATCTGGGCCATCGAGGGTAGTGAACTGGTCCATCAGGTGGACGGCATCAGGGAGAGACTCGCCATTAGGAATCTCCGTCCAGTCGAGTTTGCCGAAGTATCGTTCCTTGCCAGCGGTAGCTCCAACCAATGCACTCCCAAGGCGTTCAGATATAGGCACGTTCGTATCTGCTCTGTGTGCAACGACGGGCAGCATCCCAAGCTCTGCCACTGAGTCAAAGGCGGGAGCGACGGGATTGGTTGCTGTGCCATCTCCGACCTTACCAAGGTGTAGTTGGAACGCGGGCGGCGTAGGATTGAAGTTGACGCCATTACCAGCATCGCCAAAAGTCTCATCTAGTTCGCCCGAAAAATCTGCAGGAAGTGGAGTTGCTGTGGTGAAGACAGAGCGCGTCGGGGTTGTCGACACTTCATTCTGACTGTCACGCTCAAGCACGTAATGAGGGGTGCCATTAGTCTCTCGGTCGTCTCTACGTAGATAGCTCGTGTAAACCACGGTTTCACCATCGACGGGAGCCAGCCGTCCGCCATAGACGTTCGTCTCATCAAGAGGAAAATCATCGTTGACTGCTGGCGGACCGACAGTGTTATGTGCCCTAAAGCGATCAACCACTTCGCCACCGTACTCTAACCTGAACTCGATGGACTGCCCTTGTGTCCAAGCGTTGTTTGGAAGGATGGGTTGAGCCGCTGGCCCTGACACACTGGGATTGAGTGAAGTGATGTTCATGCCGGGAGAGTGAAGAAGTACTTCCTCTCCGGCTGCTAATGTGCCAGCGTTAAGAGTGATGCTTGTGTCGGTACCGCCTGCAGTAACTACAATCTCAAAGTCGCTAAGTTCTACATCCGTCTCATAGCCATTAGCGGTAGCGTCCCAGGGATTGGCGATTTCTACAATCAAGTAACGATCTTCTGAAGTGACGCTCACAGTACCATCGGGAGGGTCTTCAGCGACAATGATGGAAGCGGCTTCTCTAAAAAATGGTTGCGCTTCCAGGCCCAAAGATCTCTGTCCGCCCGCCGATGCATTACTGGTTTCAAAATCGCTCAACGCACTCCAGTCGTCTGCTACGCCAAAGCCAGTATCGACATCGTCGTACGTTCCAGGCACTCGATACGCGAAAGCATTGGCGGCGAGTGCCACTGCATCAGCAGCATCTACCCCAGCTTCTCTGGCACGCTCGACAAAGTCATCGATGTTTGTTTCATCTAGAAGGTTGATATTGAACTTCGCTCGACTCTCCGGGTCGGCATAGTCAACGGTTCCACCGCCAGCCAGGTTCGGCCGCACCTGCCGTGCTCCCGAGTAGGTCGTTAGCAGGTGGCGGACGCCTTGGCGCATCTGTCGGCGGGAGGCCCAGCCGGGGGTCTCGACGCGGTTGGAGCGGAGGACGGACCAGGCGTCGCCGTCGGTTGGATCGGAATCTTCTTGCAGCAAGCTGTATTCAAGTGCCGACCAGCCGGAACTGTTAAGACCAAAGCGTCGGCGGAGTTCGGCGAGGGTGTCAGTTCCGAACGGTAGATATGTTTGGTTATTGAGAGTCAGCGTTTCATTCTCGTTATAGGGGGCATCGAAGTCGACAGAAGCTGTCGTGGTATACACAGGTGGCACATCCAGATTCCGCCCAAACATCTGCCATCGCAGATCGCGATCCGCACGGCCATATCTGGCCGATGTAAATGCTGTATTGGTTACGTCGACGCGTGGATAACCGAGTGACGTATACAACGCACTGCGCGTGAGAGAATTACCTTCGGTAATGAAGTCAAAAGAGAACTGACCAAGAGTCGGTGCGTTTCTGGAACCGGTCGTAAAGCCGATTGATTGGGTAACTGTAGTTACATCGCCACTGAGCTGTTGGTAGTCCTCGCCGACCGAACTCCACGGGAGGTTGTTCGGTGCATCGCCCCAGTCGGCGTTGGTGCCCACCGTGAAATCAGCTCTAGCGAGCAAGCGCTTGAGGTTCAGGTCGTGTGGGGTCGATCCGAGCACCATGTGTCTGCGCTTATCTGCCTCTGTGCCGATTGCTTCATGGAGTTCCCCCGCCGTATTCACATTCGCCAGGCCGGTCTCGTCGATGATGCGGACGGCGGCGGCCCAGCGGAGGCCGCCGGGGGTGTTGATCGGGAGCTCGACCCAGCGGGAGTCGATGTAGCCGTCGCCATCGGCGTCGGCGGTGGTGGCGAGGAAGAACTCGGCGTTCTCGTCAGTCGCTGCTCCGCTGCTTAGGTCGGGCAGGCCATCACCTGTCATGGGCTCGTTGTAGCCAAGGTTGTCTTCGCCAAAGGTCGAGCCTGCGCGCACAGGGTGATAGGCCAGTGTTGGCTTTTGGTTGGTCAAGGTATTGATATCAAAAGTATTTCCTTCAGGAATATCCGTGCCAACCGGCTGGAAGTAACGGACATCGATGAATGGAAGTTCGGCTGTGCCATCCGCAGTAGGCAAGTTGCTGATTTGCCGCCAGACATCCCAGTCGTTGTCGGTTGTGCCGTCGCCGTCGCTGTCTCCGCCGAGTTGTGCCTGCTCGATGAAAGACCAGCTTTCGAGATAGATCTGGGTCGTTCCGTCAAAGCGTGAGAAATCCTCCGGCTCGATCGTTGCGAGCCAGCGGTCGCTTGGGCCGGGGTAGTCGTAGTACTCGCTGGTGCCGGTCGTGGGATTGCTGGTGTAGTCCGTCCAGTCCTTGGCGATGACCTGGCCGATGTAGTCGACGGTGGCTTCGATGGCGGCGTCGGTGTTGGAGGTGCGGGCCGAGGCGGACCCGGCGATCCGGAGGGATTGGGCGCCGGAGACGAAGGCGACGCCGGCGAGGAAGACCAGCAGCAGCACGCCGACGGCCAGCAGCAGGGCGGAGCCTCTGCGGGCGCCGAAGATCTGGCGGCTGCGGGTCGGTGTCGTGGGATCGTGGTGCATCGAGGTGGCCATGGCGCACTCCTTAAAGCATGAGCGTCGCGTTACCGCGCGTCGCGCGGCGGGACCCGGAGAATGAGTTGGAGACGTTGCCCATCGGGCTCGCCGGAGACGGTCCAGCGGGGACGCCCGCGTTGTCCCTGGCCCTGAGCTTCGATGAATTCTTCGGTTTCTTCGGCCCGCTGGTTCAGGTAGCCCTCGCGGTCGTGGAGGACCATGGTGATCCGGAGGAGCACCGGCCAGGCACGGTAGATGCCGGAGGTCGGCACATCGCGCTCGAGGCCTTCGCCGTAGATCTGAAAGATACCTGAGGCCGAATCCAGATTGTCGTTATTGCCATAAACCTGACCGTCAGGTCTGATACCACCGACTTCATCATGCTGAAGGTCGTACGCAAACGCTCGAATATCTCCGACGGTGGCGTAACCGATGTTGAGAGGGCTTGGGTTACGAAGCTCTGGGCCGGGATTGAGACGGTGCCAGATGATGTAAGGCGGGTTTTCGTCGCCAGTATCACGCGGGCGGATGTCCACAGCCCCATCGGGGCCGGAGCCGGCCGTGATGTCGTAGTTACCGGCTGCAATGGTGGCGTTGTCTGCAACGTCCAGCGCGTACTCGATCTCGAAGTGAGAGCAGTAGGGGGCAAGTGTGGCCGCAACGTTGGCGCTTTGCTGTGCGGCGGTATTCGTGTTGTTGAGAATCCCGGGCAGGTTGAAGTCTCTCTGGCCTGTTCTTCTCGAGGTGGCAAGAGCCAGGTAGAGATAACCGTTCGTGGCGTTATTACTGAAGGCATTGACGATCGCGTCTTTGTAAGTAGCCAACGAGCCGATCGCGAGATCGGTTGTGCCAGCGTCAAACCGAAAGCTGGCTTCAGGATCGCTGCCTCGCAATGAGGGGAGAACCGTGTTGGGATCGTCATCGGTGTTCCGCCAGAGGCTATCGGTGTAGTGCTGCGTTCCCCCGAGGCTCGAAGGTGTTGGCGGGATGACAGGCGTGACCAGCGTCGCGCGTCTGCCGAGTGTCCAGCGGTGGGGCGGAATAACGCTGTTCTGATCGACCGATCCGTTGACGATGTTCAGAAACGGTGGGGCGTTATCGAAAGGTGCACCCAAAGAGGTTGCATCATTAAATCCGGCTCCCGGTGCCCTCAGATGCCCGTACCAAATCCACGCAGCTGACGCCTCGATGCTCGGGTCCAGGACGGACTGCCAGGGCCCGTTGGCGAAGAAGCCGAGCTGGTCCATCCGGTAGGACCTGCGGAGATCATCGGGATCGACGCCCGGGACCGGCAACTCGAAGCGATGGGCTCGGAGCACCATGAAGCCGTCGTGGCTCAGCCTGGCGATGTCGGAGCGCATCCGGGTCTCGACGACCTGGGCGACAGAGAGGACTTCATCCTGAGCCCCGCCGAGGTTCACGGTGTCACGCACGGCGTCGATGATGAAGGCGACCACCAAGAACACGAGCGCGAGCACGGTGACGGCGGTCAACATCTCGATGAGCGTGAAGGCTCGTCGACGCTGAGGCTGCGTTGGGCTGGGGGATGGGTTACGCATCAAGGAATGATCCCCGTCACGATGGCGGCGGTTCTCGCCGGGAGCCAGTAGATTTCGTATTCGATGAAGTCACCTGCTGCAGGCGAGCTGCCTACCGTCGCCGGGTTTCTGAAAGCCGGGGGGCGTCCAGAGCCGAGCACCGCCACGAGTTCATCGCTGTCGTGCACGAAGCTACCCACGATCTCAGCGATGTAGGTGGGCTCGGTATTTGGAGCGACCTCGCGAATCATCATGCGATGGTTGCGGATGCCGCCGGTATCGAATTCAAGATCGAACACTTCACTGTTATTGAGGTCGCCGATCTGATCGCCGGTGGTCAGGTTAATCTCGTTCCTGAACTCGCTGGCTGCGCTATTGTCATCCCAATACGTGATGTCTCCGAAGTTTTGACTGTCGCTATCGCCATCACGGTCGAAGTCATTGATCACCAGCGCCTCGGGCACGGCGACTTCTTCTCTACGGAACACAAACACGGCGACCTCGTAGGGGTCTCCGGCGGCGGGGCGGCGGACCAGAAGCCGGTGTTCGTAAGTGGGCACACTGGCGTCGACGGCCTCGGGTACCCGGCGGTCGTAGCCGTCGCGGAGGTTCTGAGTGACATCGCGAATCAGGCTCCGGCGGGGATAGCGGGCGACGAGATTCTCGGTGGTGGGGCCGTAGAGATCGACGCCTTCACCTCGCTGGTGCAGCTGCGCCTGATAGATGTAGTTCTCGGCTGGCGGAGCAATAAATGGAATCCCATATGCCGTTGACTCTCCCAGTCCCGCGCTCAATGGGTTGGCATCTGGAATCCCAGAGCTATTCAGACTGATGTTATTTGTAAATGGTACGAAGGCATCTCCAGCAGTGATCACACCGGGTGCTGCCGCATCATCAATTCCGTCCGCCCCCATCGCCTGGAGCACGGCGAGGACGTTACGGGCGTGGGTGTGGGCGAAGGTGTCGTCGGCGGCGTTCTTGCGGGCGATCCCGCCAACCGGGAACAGGGCCGAGAGCAGGATCAGGCCGAAAGCGAGGATGCCGGCCGAGACGAGCATCTCGATGAGCGTGTAGCCGCGTCGGGAAGCCCGGTTCTGCGGCCGGTTGAGTCGTCGTCGGATTGGACGGGGTGAGACGGCGATCACTTAAGGCGTCTCCTGATTCCGCTGAACCGAAGGCAGCCCGGTGTTGGGTGCAAAGGTCACGATGGCGATATCGGCGTCGATGAAGCTGCCGGTAGAGGCGTCGCCGAGATAGCCCTGTTCGAGAAAGAGTTCGATGCTGTCATTAAAGAAATTAGAATCATTGGCGTCGTAGGCAGCACTCATTTCAATCTGAAACTCGCGCTCATCCAGCACGCTGAAAAACCTGGTTGTTCGGGCGACGTGTACCACGTTGCTCCCACTGGCGCCTTGTGGGTCGAAGTTGTAGATGTAAGCCGTGTCGTCCGGATTCACACTGCCATCAGGATTAAATCGAAGAGCCAGGACAATTGCTGGATCGTTGCGACTTTTTGGGTAACTAGGAGCCGTCCAAAGTCGCGCTGGCCCTACCATGGCTTGCCCGGTAACCCGGACGCCTTCAGGCAGATCAACACTGCGGATGTCCGTCAGCCGTTGGAACTCGGTACGTGAAGGTGTTTCCACCAGCGAGGCAACTTCTACCAGCGTCCGCTCATTGATATCGGGATCCTCAATACGGAAGACCAAGGCCGTCTGAACGCCATCACGCAGAGCGATCGATCGTGCCAGTCCAGCCTGGGCGTTGATGGCGTTGACGCCGTTGCCAACAGCGTTGGCTCGCATCAGGGTCAATACAGCACCGACGGTTGTCGCCGCGAGTAAGAGGATGATGCCAAGCACCACCAGCAACTCGATCAGTGAGAAGGCTCGCTGGGTGGAAGGGATACGATTTCTTCGGTCCATGGCGGTCACTCCTACAGACTTAGGGGGCGCTCGCGCTGTAGAGATCATCCGTACCGGTGATATCAATACGGTCAGGGAAGTTGTTGACAGTAAATCTTGCAGGTGCATCGTTAGCATTCAGATGATCCCACACGATCGGCGTATCCATACCGCCTTTATCTGGATCGATACTGCGGGCACTGCCGTTTGGCCCTGAGCTATAAAACCAAGGACGTAAACTTCGAATAGCTTCATCCGAGGAATCATCCGCAATCGCGTGCGGGATAATCGGCACGATGCCGAAGCCCCAGCCGTCGGCGATCGGTGAGGCGTCGCGGATGTCCAGAATGTCCTCGTTACCGGCGACTTCGGGCGGTGTCTGCAGGAGTGGACCCAGCATCGACCCGATCTCACCGTACTTCTGCATCTCGTCGAAGAACTGCTCGGGCCAACCGGTCATGCGGTTCTGGCTGCTGTTCCAGCTCACCGGGTCGGAGTTGCGATTGACACGCGGATAGCGCCCGTTGAGGTCGTAGTACTCGTCCACGGCGGCTTCGAGGGTGGCGAAGGTCGACTCCGTGGCCCACTGGTTGGCGTTGCCCGTGACAGCCGCGACACCACCGAGGATGAGAGCGATCAGCACCGCGATGATGGAGACCACCACAAGGATCTCGATGAGCGAGAAACCTCGTACCGTCAATAGATTCGTAGGTGGTATCGGTGATTGCTGTTTCATGGATGTCGCTTAGTTGGTGTCGGCGTAGAGCATGACGGCGTCGTTGCGTTCGTCGCCGGCTTCGTCTTCAGACCAGGGGAAGAAGATGTCATCGCCGGTGCGGTTGTCGTTCTGCTTAACAGCGAAGGTCTCCGAGAGCTGGGTTGCTGGCAGGATTCTGTCCCGGAAGGAAGCGCTGCCATCGTTCATGACCACGACGCCCTGCCAGGTAGCTGTATCACGGCTCCCCGAATTGAGTTGGTGGATGGAAACGCCACCCCTGGGATCGGGTGAAGAGCCCGTCTCGGCGGCAAAGGCGTTGTAGTCACCAGGCGACGTGTAATCGAACTCAGCCGGTTCAGAAGTCCTAGCGGTCAGTATGCGGTCTGAAATGACTGGTACCAGACTGCCAGAGTTATCCCGCCAGTTGCGAATACGAACGCGGTTGGTCGGGTTGTCATTGATGACGACTGGGTGCTCGTCGCCAAGACGTGGGTCCAGGTAGGCATACGAGTGCGCAGGACCTTCCGCTGAAGTCCTCAGGTCAAAGAAATCACCTACGGTCGTGTCGGTGTAGCTGCCGTCCCATGGTTCCTTGCCGCGTTCAGCAGGAGAGATAACCGCATCGGGCGTGACGCTGCCTTTATTGAGCAGGGTCCAGACGATGGCATCAGCCCACCACTCCGGGGTCTCATCGAGGCTTAATCCACTCAGTTGCGCTTCGAGTTCAATCACGCTGGTTTCGTTGGTTTGACCGACATAACCTCCTCGAACAAAAAGCGAGGGGTCTGCAGTCCCCTGAGAGGAAAGACCCGGATACCACGAATTATTGTCCTGCGCGAAAACCACCATCCCGGTCTGCAGGTTGCGTGCCTGCGACTGGGCTTCGGTCTGGCGCACGACCCGCTGGATGGCACCGAGGGCGGGCAGGAGGATGGCCACGAGAAGGGCAATGATCGAGATCACGACCAGCAACTCGATGAGGGTGAAACCCCTGTGAAGGAGCTCGGGTCGTTGCTGGCTGTCCGTTGTCGTGTAAGCAGGCGTCATGGCTTGTCCTGGAGCGCGCCCTGCGGCCGGGCGCCTCGGTCAGTAGGAACTAAAACAGTTGTTCGAAATCCGAGCTGTAGCTGTCGTCAATCAGAGCTTCGATCAGTGCGGGGTCATCGGCCATCGCATCACCAAAGGTGAGGTCGGCCCCCGCGGAGACGAACTCACCCACAGGCAGAGCGCCGCGTGAGGTTTCGCTGTAGGCCAGCGGGGTACCGTAAGCGTCCAGCGGGACGGCCACGCCGTCCGGCCGCATCGCGATCGGCAGGCCGACAAGTGTCGCCCGGGTGCTCTCAAGCCCGGCGAGCGTTTCAAGTGCTGTGGCGGCCGAGCCGCTTGGCAGGGTTCCGCTGATCGTCTCGTAACGCTGTAGAGCCGAGCCGTAAGCCGTCAGGATGTCTTCGTTGGCTTGCTTCCTCAGGCTTTCCGCGTACCCGGCCGTCAGCCATAGGCCGCCAGCCATCAGCAGCACACCAACCGCTAGAGACAGCAGAGTCTCGGCCCCGGTCAGCCCGCGACGAACCGTCACCGCCCGGCCCGTTGAGGGCGTGAGGGTGATCCGGGTTGTTGCTGAAAGCATGTTCACGGGGGCTTCCTGGAGGTTCTGAATAGACAGGCCGTTTACATCACGGACTGCATCAGCGAGATCATCGGCAGGAACATCGCGATCACGATGCCACCGACGATGACGCCAAGGAACACGATCATCACCGGCTCAAGTAGCGAGGTAAGCGACGCCACGGCGACGTCGACCTGCTCGTCGTAGTCGTCGGCGATCTTGAGCAGCATCTTGTCGAGGTCGCCGGTTTCCTCACCCACGTCGAGCATGTTGGTCACGATCGAGTCACAGACCTTGGCCTTACGAAGAGGCTCAGAGAACGAGTCGCCCTGACGAACCGAATCGTGGACATTCTCGAGAGCACGGGCGTAGATGTAGTTGCCGGTGGTTTCGGATGTGATCGTGATCGCATCGAGAATGGGCACACCCGCATGAATCAGGGTGCCAAGCGTTCGGGAGAAACGCGCGATGGTCGCAATCGCGACGAGACGGCCGACCACCGGCATACGCAGCAGGATCCAGTCCGTGGTTGCCTTGCCGATGGTGGTCATCCGGATCACCTTCAGGACGAAATAGGCAGCGAACGGGAACAGGGCCACCCAGACAATGCCGGGGATCGATTGCCCCTCAGGCGCTTCGGCGCCCAGCCAGTCCAGGATCGGGCCTGCCAGCCAGGCCGAGGCTTCCATCAGGAAGATGGTCAGGGCCGGCATCTCCGCGTCGAAGTCGTCGAAGATCTCCATGAAAGACGGGATAATGAAGATCATGATGCCGAGCACGATGACCGAGGCGATACCAAGCACCGAGATCGGGTAGTACATCGCACCCTTGATCCGGGCCTTGAGCTTCTCGGCTTTTTCGAGGAACTCCGACAGTCGTTTGAGGATCAGATCAAGCACACCGCCGATCTCGCCGGCAGCGATCATCTTCGAGAACAGCTTGTCGAAGACCTTCGGGTGCTTGGCCATGGCGTCCGACAGCGACGAGCCCGATGAGACATCCTCGTAGACCAGGCCGAGGGTCTTCTTGAGCTTGCCCGCTTTCTGCTGGGCATGAAGGATGTCGAGCGAACGCAGAATGGGCAGACCCGCGTCCTGCAGCGTCGACATCTGCCGCGTAAAAGTCGCGAGCTGCTGCTGGGTCACGCCATCCAGGAAGGGGATCGTGATCTCGATCTCTGTGGCCTTCTTGCCGCTGCCCCCACCCTTGGCACCCTTGGCGTTCTTGTCGCCTTTCGGACCCTTCTTGCTCTTGGCCTTCTGCTCACGCACGGAGGTTGGGAACAGCCCCTGGGTTCGGATCTTCGAGATCGCTTCCTCAGAAGTCGAGGCAGAGATCGAGCCCTTCTGTGGCTTGCCAGCATCGTTGAGTGCTTCGTACTGAAAAGTCGGCATCGTCAAAATCCTGAAAGAGCATCAAGCAGACAGCTTGCACGGTTCGGTGACATCAGGCTTCTATGGCCAGGGTTTCCTTGACCACCTCTTCAATCGTCGTGGACCCGTCGTACAACGCGAGCAGGCCGGATTCACGCAGCGTACGCATGCCCCGCTTGCGAGCTTCCGCGGTCAAAACCTGGGTCGATGCGTTCTTCATGATGAGTTCACGCATCTCATCGTCGAGCGTCATCACCTCGTATAGGCCCATCCGGCCCTTGTAGCCCGAGCCGTTGCAGTAGTCGCAGCCCTTGCCGCGGAAGAACGTCCGGCCTTCGACATCCTCGGGCGTCAGCCGCAGCAGCATGAGCTCGTCTTCACTAGGCTCGTATTCGGTCTTGCAACGCTGGCAGACCTTCCGCACCAGTCGCTGAGCGACAATGCCTTCGATGGTGGCGGTGATCAGGAAGGGCTCAAGCCCAAGGTCCAGCAGACGAGCGATCGACGAAGGCGCATCGTTGGTGTGCAGAGTGGAGAACACGAGGTGGCCCGTGAGAGACGCCTGCACGGAGATCCGCGCGGTCTCCAGGTCACGGGTTTCACCAACCAGGATGATGTCGGGGTCCTGACGGAGGAAGCTGCGGAGTGCAGCGGCAAACGTCAGACCGACGCCCGCATTGACCTGCACCTGAACCAGACCATCAATGTCGTATTCGACCGGGTCCTCACAGGTGAGGATCTTCTCGGTGATCTCGTTCAGCTCAGCGAGAGCCGAGTAGAGCGTGGTCGTTTTTCCCGAGCCCGTCGGCCCGGTTACGATCACGATGCCGTTGGGCTTACGGATGAGCTGGCGGACTTCGTCCAGCGTGTCGGGCCGCATGCCGAGTTTGTCCAGGTCAAGCGCGGTGTTGCCACGGTCAAGCACACGCATCACGACCGATTCGCCGAACATCGTCGGCAGCACGGCGACACGCAGGTCGATTGGCTCACCGTTGACATCCAGCTCGATGCGGCCGTCCTGCGGCAGGCGACGCTCGGCGATGTCGAGGTTAGACATGACCTTGATACGCGAGACGATCGGGATCGCCATATGCGGCGGCGGCGGAATCATCTCGTAGAGCACGCCGTCGATGCGGTAACGCATCTTGAACTCGTCTTCGAACGGCTCGAAGTGGATGTCAGAGGCCTTGTCTTTGATGGCCTGCAGCAGCACGAGATTCAGGAGCCGACGAACCTTGTTGTCATCGGCGGCGGACATGACTTCATCGACATCGATCGATTCGCCACGCCCCGCGAACTCTTCGAAGGCCTCGTCTCCGGCCAATTCAGAGACCAGTTCGGCCAGCGATTCATCCGACTGGCCGTAGTGCTGATCGATCAGCTTGGCGAGCGTCTCGCCGGGCGCTACCACGGCTTTAACATCAAAGCCCATCAGCAAGCGCAGGTCGTCGATCGCACGAAAGTTGTCGGCGGACTTCAAAGCGACGGTCAGGCGGTTGTTGTCCGGGTCGTGGCTCAGAGGCAGCACCTGATACGCCTGGGCCATCTCCGCGGGGATCATCTTGAGAACCTCTTCAGGGATCTCCATGTCCTTGGGGTCGGTGGTCTCCATCCCGGCCTGAGCGGCCAGCGCCAGGTTGACCTGATCCGTGTTCACATAACCGAGTTCGATCAGCACTTGCCCAATCGGCAGCTTCCGCTCCTTCTGCAGGTTGAGCGCCTCCTGGATCTGGGCCCGATTGGTGTGACCCATCTTGGTCAGGATGCGGCCAAGCTTCCGGCCACGCAGCTCGTCTAGGGGGACCTTTGACATAGGTGCTCGCACGCTCCCGTTCAGGGGTCAGGCTAAGGGCGTTGCAGCCATCAAAGCCTCACCAGTTTCACTATGGGCTCGAAGACCGGCCCTGACAAGCAAAAAACAACGCTAGAAATCAATAGACAATGAGATGTCTAGACAAATAAGCCTGTCTCAACCTCATTCTGCCTTTTGATTTTATTCTTTCTCGCTCGATTCCTTGGCTTCATCGAGCTCGACACGGCCGACCTTCCCGCCGGCTCGGTGAACCTTCTCGATCAGCTCATGCGGGTTCTTGGCCTTGTCGATCATCTCGTCCGCAGCGATCCAGCCCTTCTGGTAGAGGCTCCAGAGGTGGTCATCCAGAAGCTGCATCCCAAACTTCTTGCCGGTCTGGATCTCAGAATCCAGACGGAAGGTTTTGGCCTCGCGGATGATGTTCGCGATACCGGGGGTCACCACCATGAACTCGTAGGCCGCCACCATGCCCTTGATGTCATCGCGTGGCAGCAACTGCTGGCTCACCACCGCCATCAGAGCCGTCGAAAGCTGAACACGGATCTGTGCCTGCTGACTCACCGGGAACGCGTCGATGATTCGGTTGATCGTGCCCGCCGCCCCGGTCGTGTGCAGGGTCCCGAAAACAAGGTGGCCTGTCTCGGCCGCTGTAATAGCTGACTCGATGGTCTCGAGGTCACGCATCTCACCGACCAGAATCACGTCAGGGTCCTGACGCAGGGCGCGCCTCAGGGCCTCAGCGAAGGAGGGCACATCGCTGCCGACTTCGCGCTGGTTCACGACCGATTTCTTGTGCTCGTGGTAATACTCGATCGGGTCTTCGATCGTGATGATGTGCCGGTCGATTTCCTGGTTGATGAAGTTGATCATCGAGGCCAGCGAGGTCGTCTTGCCCGAGCCGGTTGGGCCGGTGACCAGGAACAAACCGCGCGGCCGGCGGATTAGATCGGGCACAAGCTTCGGCAGGCCGATGCTGTGGATGTCCAGCAGCTTGTTCGGGATCTGACGCAGCACCAGCGAGATGTGCGTTTTCTGCTTGAAGATCGAAACTCGGAAGCGAGCCGCGTCGCCGTACGCAAAACCGAAGTCGGACCCGCCCTCTTCCTGGAGCTCGTTCTGTGAACGCTCAGGAGCAATCGCTTTCATCAGGGCCGTGGTGTCGGCCGGTTCCAGGACCTTCGTCTTCAGCTCGATCAAGCGCCCACGCATACGCACAGTCGGAGCCTTGCCGACAGTCAGGTGGAGGTCCGACGCGCCCTGCTTTACAACCGTATCCAGCAGGCGGTCAATCTGAATCGTCGACATCGCAAAACTCCTCGTTCGTCGGTATCTGTTCTGGAATGAATGGGATCACCTGGCGGCAGCACCGCCTCGGACTGCCTCTGGAACTCACGCCGCGTCGGACTCTTCCTCGTCGACGTTGACCGTGCCCTCGACCTGGGCGAAGCGGGCCACCTCGGAAAGCGTGGTTTCGCCGGCCAGAGCCTTCAGGCGACCATCGCCAAGCAGGTCACGCATCCCGGAGGCCTTGGCCGCGTCACGCAGCTTGTTCACCGGAGACCGCTGGAAGGCCAGGTTGCGGATTTCCGCGTTCATCTCAAGGATCTCGTAGATACCCCGTCGGCCACGGTAACCCGACCCGCCACATGCCGAACAGCCCACGGCCTTGTAGAGCGTCTGGCCTTCGAGGTCCGACGGCTTGAGGCCGGCCATCGCCAGTTGTTTGCGATCTGGGTTGTCATCGGGCTGCTTGCACTCATCGCAGAGAATCCGGACCAGCCGCTGGGCAAGGATGGCCTGGATCGAACTGGCCACGAGAAAGGGCTTGAGGCCCATGTCGATCAGTCGCGTGATCGCCGAAGGCGCATCATTGGTGTGCAGCGTCGAGAACACCATGTGGCCGGTGAGCGCCGCCTGAATCGCCACATCACCCACCTCCTTGTCGCGGATCTCACCGACAAGAATGATGTTCGGGGCCTGACGAAGCATGGCACGGAGGATGGTCTGGAAGCTCAGCCCAATCGACTCGTTCACCTGACACTGATTGATGCCCTTGAAGTTGTATTCGATCGGGTCTTCCGCGGTGATGATCTTGCGGTCGGTCGTGTTCAGGTCGTTCAGCGCCGAGTAAAGCGTGGTCGTCTTACCAGACCCCGTCGGTCCCGTCACCAGGAAGATGCCGTTGGGACGGGTAATGATGTTCTTGAAGATCTCCATCGTGTCGGGCTGCATGCCGAGATTCGACAGACCCAGCTTCGCAGCATCGGATCGGAGAATACGCAGAACAATCGATTCCCCGTGGTATGCCGGACAGGCCGAGACACGGAAGTCGACCGCCGTCCCGCCCATCGTCAGCTTGATACGGCCGTCCTGAGGGATCCGCTTCTCCTCGACGCGCATGCCGGACATGATCTTGAGCCTCGCGGTCACCGCGTTCTGGGTCCGCTTGGGAATCAGGTCCTGCTCATGGCAGCGTCCGTCGATGCGGTATCGCAAACGTACCCGGTCCTCGAAGGGCTCGATGTGGATATCAGAGGCCCGCGAGTTCACACCCGCCGTGATGATCTTGTTGACCAGCCGCACCACCGGGGCCGCGGAGGGGTCGTCGGCATCCTCCACGGCCTTGGCCGCCGTGGAAATATCCATCGACGCCCCGCGGTCGATCGACATGTCCATCGACGAGTCGATCGAAGCATCGATCGTCATCTGCCTCACGGCCTCGTCGATCGAAGACTTCGTCTCCGAGAGCACCTGGTCGATGAACTCACGGATCTTTGACTTGGCCCCGAGCGCCAATTCGATCTCCGACCCCAGTCGGAACCGCAGGTCGTCGATCACGGCGAGGTCCATCGGGTCGTGGACCAGGATCTTGATCTTGTCCCCCTCTTTGCCCAGCGGAAGCACGGTGTACTTCTTGATCAGGTCTGTCGGCACCAGCGGCAGATGCTCCATGTTGAGCGCATCGGGCTGGTCCAGATCGACAAACTCCATGTCGTACTGCGACGCCAGAGCCTTCGCGACCTCGTTCTCGCCGATGTAACCGAGATCGACCAGCGCCTCCCCGAGCCGCTTCCGGGTGCCCGAGGCGATCGTCAGGCCCTCGGTGACCTGCCGATCGTCGATCAAACCCCAGTGTTTCAGAATCTCACCGATCTGCTTGCGTCTGTGTGCCATACTGCTTTCTGGGATTCCGGGGTGACCGTGGACCTGTGGGGTTTACCATGAGCGGATCATTCGGGAATCAAACACATAAATCCCCAAAGGGCCATATTTTGGCTCATCTCGCTTCAGGACTGGGACTATTCCGTAATTATGGATGCCCGAACCGACGGGAGCAAGGCAGCACCTCGCAAGGCTAAGGCATGGCGTTACGGCTTCGCGCAAAAAAAAGCCGCCCGAAGGCGGCCTCGCTGTATTCACAAATGGTTGGTCGATCACGCAACGGCCGATTCAAACCCGCTGCAGCTGCTGATCGGTGTCACCATCAACTGAAGCGGCACATTCTTCGGATGGGCACACTCCTCGGTCAGGTCCGTCGGTGCCTGCTTCGATACACGAATCTGCTGAATCTCGTTGACGTTGCTATGAGCCGCAAAGTGCTTGCAGAGCCCGCACTGGCCTTCGTTCACGTTCGTCGTCATAGGGTCTCCTTTCGGGGAAAGATCGCTACAGCCCAATCCTACGATTCGCCGTGACTGCGTCAAGTGCCTTGTTGACAATAGTTTACAATTGAGATTGATTCGCATTTTACGCTAACCATCGGGTCCGATGATCGATTGATCGCCGCTGTAAAACCCTGGACCCGCCTCGACGCAGAGCCGTTAAGGTGAATCTAAGCACGCCTTCGATTCACCCATCGCTAACCACCCCTCACCGAAAGACCTCCGCCATGACCAGACTCACCCAAGAGCAGGAAGATGACTGCACCCAGGCACCCGCCGACTACTCAGACCTCCGAGCCCTCTTTCTGAATTGCACCCTCAAGCGCTCCCCGGACCTCTCTCACACCGAGGGTCTCATGGGCATCGCCAGAACCATCATGGAACGCAACGGCGTCGCCACCGAACTCATCCGCCCGATCGACCTGGACCTCGCCACAGGGGTCTACCCCGATATGACTGAAAAAGGCTGGACCTCCGACGCCTGGCCTTCGCTCTACGACAAGGTCCAGGCCGCCGACATCCTCATCATCGGCACGCCCATCTGGCTGGGTGAGAAGTCTTCGGTCTGCACCCAGCTCATCGAGCGTCTCTACGCCAACTCCGGCCAACTCAACGATAAAGGCCAGTACGCCTACTACGGCAAGGTTGGTGGCTGTCTCATCACCGGCAACGAGGACGGTGCCAAGCACTGCGCCATGAACATCCTCTACTCGCTCCAGCACCTCGGCTACACGATCCCGCCTCAGGCCGACGCCGCCTGGCTGGGCGAAGCCGGACCCGGACCCTCCTACCTCGACGAAGGCTCAGGCGGTCCCGACAACGACTTCACCAACCGCAACACCACCTTCATGACCTGGAACCTCCTGCACACCGCTCGCCTGCTCAAAGACGCAGGCGGGATCACCGCCCACGGCAATCAGCGCTCCAAATGGGACGCCGGATGCCGCACCGACTTCGAAAACCCCGAATACCGCTGATTGCGATCGCTACCCGAGCCGGTCCGTTGAAACGTGGTACTGCGGGTCCTCCGAGTAATTCACTTCGACAAACTCCGCCGCCTTATCCAGCAGGTCGCGGCACTCCGGGCTCAGGTGCGTCAGGTGCAGCCGCTTGCCCGCCGCCTTATACCGCGTCGCCAACGCGTTGATCGCCTCCAGCCCCGACTGATCCGCCACCCGTGTGTAGTAGAAGTCAATCACCACATCCTCAGGGTCGTTCGCCGGATCAAACAGATCCCGGAAGCGCGTGACCGACCCGAAAAAAAGCGGCCCGTGCAGCTGATAGATCTTGCTGCCGTACTCGTTGTGCTTGATGTCCGCCGCCAGGTACGTCGCCTGCTGCCAGGCAAACACCAGCGCCGCGATAATCACGCCGATAAACACCGCCAGTGCCAGGTTGTGCAGAAACACGGTGACCCCCGTCACCACGACCATCACAAACAGATCGCTCCAAGGCACCTTCTTCCACATCCGCAGGCTGGCCCACTCGAACGTGCCGATCACCACCATGAACATCACCCCGACCAGCGCCGCCATCGGGATCACCTCGATTACCGGCGAGAGAAACATGATGAATACCAGCAGAAACAAAGCCGCCGAGATACCCGACAGCCGCTTGCGCCCGCCCGAGTTCACGTTGATCAAGCTTTGTCCGATCATCGCGCACCCGCCCATCCCCCCAAACATACCGGTCGCGATATTCGCCACGCCCTGACCCACACACTCGCGATTTCCGCGCCCACGCGTCTCGGTGATCTCATCGATCAGGCTCATCGTCATGAGCGACTCGATCAGCCCCACCGCCGCCAGAATCAGCGAGTAGGGCAGGATGATCCAAAGCGTCTCAAGCGTCAGCAAAGATCCCCACGTCATCGGATCGACCGGGAACTCAAAGGCCGGGAACCCGCCCTTGATCGATCCCGCCAGGTCGTACACCGTCCGCGTCTCTTGCCCGAACATCGGCAGCAGGTAGGTCGCGATGAGCGTCACCGTCACAATCCCCGCCAGCGTCGCAGGAATCACCCGGGTGAACTTTGGCAGCAACCAGATGATCGCCATCGTCAAAAACGTGAGCCCGAGCATCACCAACAGGGGGGTGCCGCTCATCCAGGTGCTCGCCGCGTGGCCGTGGTCGTCGACCACCCCTCCTTCAACCGGCACCTTGAAGCTCTCCAGCTGCGCCATAAAAATCACGATCGCCAGCCCGTTCACAAACCCAAGCATCACCGGATGCGGAACCAGCCGGATGAACTTGCCCATCCGCAGCATCCCGACGCCGATCTGGATGATGCCCATCAACACCACCGCCGGGAAGACGTACTCGGCCCCATGATCCCGCACCAGCGAGACGATCACCACCGCCAAGGCCCCGGTCGCCCCCGAAATCATCCCGGGCCGCCCGCCAATCGCCGCCGTAATCAGCCCGACCATGAACGCCGCATACAAACCGGTTAGCGGCGCCAGTCCGGCGATCAGCGCAAACGCCACCGCCTCCGGCACCATCGCCAACGCCACGGTCAGACCCGACAGCAGGTCGTCCTTGACGCCCGCCGTCCGCTTCACAAAAAAGTTAATCATCGATACCCAACCCGCCCGCTGGCGGGCATGTCATCGTCACTGGCTCATCGGTGGAATCAGGCCCGGTGCCCGGACGGGCGGCAGGTGCAGGCCTGCCAGAGCATCAACTCTGAACCACAAAACCTAACGACCCGGATAGGTTTTGCCAAACGCACGCAGGCTCGGAGCCTTGAGCCTGCGAATGAACTCAACGAGACCGACGGCCAAGCAGCAGCCCGCCAAGGGCCAACAGCGACATCGAAGCCGGCTCGGGCACCGCGAAGGCCACCTCACCGAAGCCCGTGTATTGCACGCTGTTCTCAGGCACCTGCAACTGCTGCTGGGTTTCACGGATCGTGAACCGGACACGCTGCACATCGCTCATCACCGGAAAACTGAAAACCTGAGCCGTCGCGGTCTCGCCGAGGGCCGTCAGGCCCAGCAGCTCGGAGATCAACACGTCCCCGCTGTCATAGAAGGCCAGATCAAACTTCGTAACCTCATAATCATCGTTCGACGCAACCCCGTTTGATCGGTGATTCCAGAGATAGAAAACCCCGATCGCCTTCGGGTCATCGAAGAAGAAGTCAGCAAACTCGCCCACGGTTTCGCGATTGCGCGTGGTCCAGTGGTTGTTCGCAACGTACGTCGCGTGAGCGTCAGCCGCTGTGAAGCCGACCGGCAGCCCCGAGCCATCGATGGCATTACCGATGTCATAGCTCCCGCTGAATTCAGAGCTGGCCGTGGCCGAATCAGGCTGGAACAAGGCTGCCTGAGCATCCTTTACGAGATAGCCACTCATCCCAATAGCCGCCAACGCACAGAAAGCCAGTGATCGCATCCCAATCTCCAATGCCAGATATCTATGGGGATCTAAACAGACACAGTCTTAGCAATCATGCCTCACGCTGGCGTAATAGCAAAAAAAACGCGCGATTAGCCTGTTGCCACTTCCCCCACCGCCCGCAGCCGCTGATACCGCTTGGCCATCAGATTATCTATCTTAAACCGCTTCAGTTCCCGCAGAGCCTGCGTCAGGTAAGCCTCCACAGCCACCGCCGCTGTCGCCGGGTCCCGGTGAGCCCCACCCAGCGGCTCCTCGATCACCTCATCGATCGTGCCAAGCGACACATTGTCCGTTGCCGTCAGCTTCAGCGCCTCAGCCGCCGCCGCATTTGTCTCGGGATTCGCCTTCTTCCAGAGAATCGCCGCACAACCCTCGGGCGAGATCACCGTGTACCACGAGAACTGCATCATCGCGATCCGGTCCGCCACCCCGATCCCCAGCGCCCCGCCCGATGCCCCCTCACCGATCACCACCGCCACGATCGGCGTCCGGAGCCGCGCCATCTCACGCAGGTTCTCCGCGATCGCCTGAGCCTGACCCCGCTCCTCCGCTCCAATCCCGGGATACGCGCCAGGTGTATCGATCAGGAACACCACAGGGAGATGAAACTTCTCCGCCAGTGTCATCGCCCGCAAAGCCTTGCGATACCCCTCGGGATGCGCACACCCAAAGTGACACGCCACCTTCTCCTTGGTGTCCTTGCCCTTCCGGTGCCCGATGATCATCGCCTTGTGCTGCCCGATACGACCGAACCCCGCCATGATCGCCGGGTCATCCCCAAACCGCCGGTCGCCATGGATCTCCGCGTAGTCCTTCACAAACGCCTGAATGTAATCCACGCTCTGCGGGCGGCTCGGATGCCGAGCCACCTTCACCGTGTTCCAGGCACTCAGTTTGGTGTAGACCTTCTTCAGCATCGCCTGGTGCGACTGCCGGACATGCCGGACCTCAGTGGACAGATCAACACCCGCCGAGCCATCAGGCCCGCTACCCGCCGCTTCGAGTTCGGCGATCTGCCGCTCAAGCGCGATAATCGGGCGTTCAAAATCGAGTTCGTACAAACCGTTGGTCGAGGGAGCCTGTGCCATAAGCTGCTGATTCTACAGGTCTCGCGGCACTCGCGGAAACCCGGTACCGTGACCGCTCACACGGAGCCCCCCAGATGCTCGAAGGCATCGAAAAACTGGTCATCATCGGCACCGGCCTGCTCGGAGCCAGCCTCGGCCTCTCGCTCAAGGCCTCAGGCTATACAGGCCGCATCATCGGCGTCGCCAGACGCCCGGAAGTCGCCCAGACCGCCATGGATCTCGGCACCGTCGACGAAACCAGCCTCGACCCTCCATCCGCCGCCTCCGATGCCGACCTGATCGTCGTCGCCGTGCCCCTCGGCGCCTTCGCCAGCGTCTTTCAGGCCATCGCCGACACCCCTGCCGTTATCACCGACGTCGGCTCCACCAAAGCCAGCGTTGTCCAACTCGCCCAGGAGCATCTTTCCCAGCCGGATCGCTTCGTCGGCGCGCACCCCATGGCCGGCAGCGAACAGCAGGGCCCCGAAGCCGCCACCGCCGACCTCCTCGCCGGCAAGCCCTGCATCCTTACCCCCGCAGACAACGCCGACGCCAACGCCATCACACTGGTCGAAGCCCTCTGGTCCGCCGTCGACATGTCGCTCATCCGCATGGACCCCGAAGAGCACGACCAGAAGATGGCCGCCGTCAGCCACCTCCCGCACCTCGCCGCCGTCGCCCTGATCAACCTCGTCGCCGAACTAGGCGGATGGGAAGTCGCCTCCACCGGACTCCGCGACACCACGCGCCTCGCCAGCAGCAACCCACCCATGCGCGCCGACATCATCCACGAGAACCACCGCGCCCTCGTCCCCGTGCTCCGTGCCTACGCCAATCGCATCCAGCAGCAGGCCGACCTCATCGAAACCGACAGCCGCCCGCCGATCCTCTCACTCCTCGATAACGCCAAACAGCAACGCGATACCTGGATCGAATCCCGAGAGTCCTAACCATGCCCAGTCACCGCATCGGCTTCATCGGAGCCGGGAACATGGCCGAAGCCATCGCCCGCAGCGCGATCGCCGCCAACCTCCTCAAGCCCGATCAGATCGCCGCCGCCGACCCCTCCCCCGAACGGCTCGCGGTCTTCGCATCGTTCGGCATCGCCACCTACACCACCAACGCAGACCTCCTCGCCAACTGCGAGCAGATCATCCTCGCCATCAAGCCCCAGGTGCTTGAGAAGATCGCCGCCGACCTCCAGCCTCTCCGCGACGATCAGATCCTCATCTCCATCATGGCCGGCATGTCCACCACGAAAATCGCAGCGACCCTCGGCAGGCCCGCCCGCATCGTCCGAGTGATGCCCAACACCCCCGTGATGATCGCCCGCGGCATGGCCGGCATCTGCATCGGCAGCGCCGCCGAGCCGGGTGACGAAGACCTTTCTGTCGCGCTCTTCGAAGCCGGCGGCGAAGTTGTCCGCGTCGACGAGGAGCACATGGACGCCATCACCGCCGTCTCCGGCTCGGGCCCCGCCTATCTCTTCTATCTCGCCGAAGCCATGACCGCCGCCGCCGCCGAGATCGGCCTGGGCGAGCACGCCGACAAACTCGTCCGCCAGACCCTGTTGGGCGCCGCCGAGCTGCTGGCCCAATCCGAAGAACCCCCCGCCGAACTCCGCCGCCGCGTCACCAGCCCCGGCGGGACCACCGCCGCCGCCATCGATACCCTCGACCAAGAACAGACCACCAAAGCCGTCATCAAAGCCATCACCGCCGCCCGCGACCGCGGCCGCGAACTCGGTGCCTGATCCTGGAATGATTCAAGACGCTCACTGGTTTGCCCTTAGCACCAACAGGGCATCGACCCGCCCGACATGATCGCCAACCATCCACGACAATCTCGATCTGCCTCACTACCAGCACCAACCAAGGAATAACTCCGATGAGCAAGTCCACCACCGGCGTCGAATTCACACTCATGCTCAACCGCGCCGCCGTCGGCCTCTACTTCCTGCTCGCAGGCTGGTTCAAAGTCATGGGAGAGATCAACAACGGCGTCGGCCACTTCTTCGAAACCTCCTTCAAAGGCCTCCAGCCCGCCTGGCTGCCCGACTTCTTTGGCTACCCCTACGCCATCGCCCTTCCCTGGGCCGAAGTCGTCATCGGCGCTACGCTCACCCTCGGCCTCTTCACAAGGATCTCCGCCGCACTCACCTGGCTCATGCTCCTGAGCTTCACCATCGCTCTCGTCGTAGCCAGTGGTTCCCTCTCCGCCGGCACGCCCGGCCCCTGGCACCCCAACTTCTTCCTCATCCTGATCACCACCATCTTCGTGCTGACCGGTGGCGGGCGTTATTCCCTCGACGCCACCTTCCTCGGCAAGGCCGCTCACCGAGCAGCCAGCACCAAGTCGTGACCGGAACCTCCGCCGAGCACCATCCACCCTCCCCGCCCGAGCGATCCCTCTGGCGGGGAGGCCCCTCACAGGTGCTCAACCTGCACATCTACTTGATCGACGCCGCCATCGGCTTAGCCATCATCGCCGGCAGCCTCGTGATCCAACTTAATACCGAGGACAGCCGGATCGGTGTCTACATCGCAGGGCTCGCTCTCTTACCCGCCCTCCACGCTCTCTGGCGATGGATCGAACTCGCCTGCCGCGCGATCGAAGTCTCCAGCCAACGCATCGAACTCAGCACCGGCGTCTTCTCCCGAGTCACCGACGACCTCGAGCTCTACCGCGTCCGCGACCTCACCATCCGCCAGCCCCTGGTCCACCGGCTCTTCGGCCTGGGCGACATCGTCATGGAAACCTCCGACCGCACCCACCCCACGATGATCCTCGCCGGTATCCACCAACCCCGAGAGCTCCGCGACCTCATCCGCGAGAATGTTGAGGAACGCCGACGCGTCACCCGCACCCGCGAAGTCGATTTCGATGGCGGCGACCCGACCGACGCCGATACCATCGATCCATGACCAAAACATTCGATCCGATCGCCGAGTTCCGCAAGCCCGAAGCCCTGCGCCTCAACAGCCGCCGGCTCGAACACCTCGCCACCCTCGGCCTCGACCTTCACCACAAAACCATCCTCGAGGTCGGAGCCGGCATCGGCGAGCTCACCCACTTCTGGCTCGACCGCGGCGCCACCATCACCTCCCTCGAACCCCGCGCCGACAACGCCACCGTCTACCGCGAGCGCTACGCCAGCGAGCCCCGCGCCAGCCTTCTCCAGGCCGACCTCGACCAGCCCCCGCAGCACGACACCAACTACGACATCGTCTTTGCCTATGGCGTCCTCTATCACCTCGCCAACCCCGAACCCGCCATCCGCTGGCTCGCCGACCACTGCACCGGCCAGCTCATCCTCTCGACCTGCATCTCCCTTGGCGACGACGACCGTTGCGACACCGCCCCCGAGTACGCCAACTGCCCCTCCCAGGCCGTCAGCGGTTCCGGCTGCCGTCCGACCCGCCTTTGGGTCCTGAACCGACTCCGCGAAGCCTTCCCCCACGCCTACGCCACCCGCACCCAGCCCAACCACGACGACTTCCCGCTCGACTGGTCCCACGCCGACCCCAGCCACCTGACCCGCGCGGTCTTCATCGCCTCCCGCACCAGCCTCGACGACAAACCCAACCTCACCTCCAACCTCCTGCCCGTCCAGACCCCCTGCCCCTGACCCGCCTGCTCACCTACCATCGCCACATGCCCTACGCCAACCTCCAGGACTTCCTCGCCGTCCTCGACACCGCCGGCGAACTCAAGCGCATCACACCCCCGGTCTCGCCGATCCTCGAAGTCACCGAGATCGCCGACCGCGTCAGCAAATCTCGCGCCGCCAACGCCTCCCCACACGCCCACACCTTCGACCCCGCCCAGCACGCCCTGGGCGGGCACGCGCTGCTCTTCGACAACATCGAAACCACCGCCATGCCCCTCACCATCAACACCTTCGGCAGCTACCGCCGGATGGAGATGGCCTTCGGCTGCGAGGAAGGGGGGTTCGAGGCTCTCGCCCACAAGATCGCCGAGATCGTCAAGCCCGAGCCGCCCACCACGATCCTCTCCAAGGTCAAAAAGGGCCTGGAACTGGCCAAGATCGCGAGCCTCCCGCCCAAGATCGTCCGCTCCGGCATCTGCCAGGAAGTCGTCCGCCAAGGCGACGACATCAACCTCTTCGACCTCCCCATCATCAAGTGCTGGCCGGGCGACGGCGATCCCACCTCCTGCGGGTACCCCCTCACCCCCGAGCAGTCCGGCACCGCCCCCGGTCAGGGCCGCTACATCACCCTCGCCGGCATCTACACCATCCACCCCGACGACGCCGGCAAACCCGAAGGCGAACCCCGACCCTCGCGCAACATCGGCATGTACCGCGCCCAGCTCATCGACAAGAACCACACCGCGATGCACTGGCACATGCACCATGACGGCGCCCGCCACTGGCGCGCCTGGAAAAAACACAACGCCAACCTCGGCACGCCCGACGCCGGGATGCCCGCCGCCATCGTCCTAGGCGGCGAGTCCGTCCTGCCCTACGCGGCCACCGCACCCCTCCCGCCCGGCATCTCCGAACTCCTCATGGCTGGCTTCCTCAACGGCGCATCGATCCCGATAGTCAGATGCAAGACCATCGACATGCACGTCCCCGCCAACGCCGAGATCGTCATCGAAGGCACCGTCTCCACCGTCGCCGGCCCCATCGGCTACGACCCCCGCGTCGTCCGGCCCGACGGCACCACCGAGCCCATCGGCCCCGGAGCCGTCTTCGAAGGACCATTCGGCGACCACACAGGCTTCTACTCCCTCCCCGACCGCTACCCCATTTTCACCGTCACCGCCATCACCCACCGCAAGAAACCCATCTACCCCACCACCATCGTCGGCCTGCCCCCGCAGGAAGACTACTACCTCGGCAAGGCCACCGAACGCCTCTTCCTCCCGCTCCTCAAGACCCTCATCCCCGACATCGAGGATTACCACCTCCCGATGTTCGGCACCTTCCACAACTGCGCCTTCGTCAAGATCAGCAAGTGCTACCCGCTCCAGGCCCGCCGCGTCATGCACGCCATCTGGGGTGCCGGCCAGATGGCCTGGACCAAGGCCATCGTCGTCGTCGATGAAGACGTCGACGTCCACGACCAGGAAGCCGTGCTCTTCCACATCGCTGCCAACTGCGACCCTGGCCGCGACCTCGAAATCGTCAACGGCCCCCTCGACATCCTCGACCACGCCGCCCCCCGCCTCGCCGCCGGCCACAAAATCGGCTTCGACGCCACCAAAAAATGGCCCGGCGAAGAAGTCAACGGGCATGCGGTAAGGGATTTCCCGCCGATTCTTGAGATGAAGCAGGCGATTAGGGAGAGGGTTTCAAATCGCTGGAGTGAGTTGGGGCTGTAGTAGCCTACTCTGGTATTCTCCATCTCAAAGAGATGGGAAAACCCGGGAGGCTATTAATGGATTCTTTTCTTAGGCTAGTGCTTAATTCCGGCACGCTGGCGCTGGCGCCGGTCCACCACAGCAGTTCTTTGGCTATTAGAAAAGCAGGAGACTGGTGGCTGCTGCCAATCATTATTTTTCTGCATTGCTTGTCTATGGGTGTGCTTATATATTTTTGTTGGCAGTTCAGACGCTGTTTTCTGCGACCGGTCTTGTTGCTTACTTGTATCTTCTACTACTTGGAGCCGGGGCGATATATGTTGGGTACATCAGTGGCCCTCTTCTTGCAGACGGCATTTTATCATATGCGTCTAGTGTAAAGCTATACTGTTCTAACGAAGAACTCTATGCCAGCATTAAGGTGCTGTCATTCGATAATCAAATTAAGATCGCTTCCGTGTCCTCAAAAAACGATACAATAATAACTTGTAAAAAATTTAATGTAAATAATACTAGAAGTATTGAGCTGGTAAAAGAGAATGAGAAATCGATCGCTTTCATCGTTATCTATGATCCTAATCGATATAGTGATTTCATTAACAAACTAAAGCTATTCGCCGTGAAGGTTACTGAAGTGTGATTGGTTGCTGAACGATGTCGGAGCTTCAGCCCCAGATTCATCCTCAAGCCTCCGCCGAAACCTCACGCTCCACCCCCGCCGCCTCCACCCGCGCCCGCAGATTATCCAGCACATTCATAAAATTGATGTACCCGTCATAAGGCGACTGATAAGGCGAAAAGTAGTCGTGCACCGCCGCGTCCCCCTCATGCTTCGTCGCCATGTAATACACGTGATCCGAGGTCGTCAGCCGCCGCCACAGGCTCAGGAGCTTGTCATCCCCAAGCTCCTTCACGATCCCGCCCAGCCGGTACAGCTCCGCCAGGGCCGACGACTGCATCGCGTTCCCCACCCACGCCGACAAATCCCGCTCCGAGTCCGCCCACGAGGTCATCTGCGGGCAGTCGTACTCATCATCCGCCGGATACGCATCCACCACCTCCGTCGGCACCAGGAAGTTGTCCCCGTTCTCCAGCACCGCCTTAGGAAGCTTCCGCAAAAAACCGAAGATCCCCGTCTCCTGCCATTGATGCTCGCCGAACGTCTCGAAGTCCATGAACAGGTTGCACACCTGCGCCTGACGCTGCGAGGCCGGACCCGGCTCAGGCGTCGTCCCCTCCTCGCACGACCCCAACTCATGGATCCACTTGGCCATCTTCTGCGCCGTCAGCGGGTGGTGCTCCCAAGCCGTGTTCGAGAACCGAAACGCGATGTCATCCGACAGCTTGTAGTTCTTCAGCAGCAGCGAGATGTCCGCCCCCTTCGGCCGATACACCATGTCCGGCCGCCGACCATTCAGCGGCCCGTCCGCCCCCTCCGCCACCACCCCACGAAACCCCAGATCCGCCGCCAGCTGAGCCACGTCGTTGTTGTAGATCAGCTCCGTGTTCCGAAACACCGTCGGCCGCTGATTAAACAGCCGGTCAATCAGATCCGAATGCAGGTCCACCTGCTGCTCAAACTCATCCCGGTCGTACAACCCGGCCAGCGAATGGTGATAAGTCTCCGCCAGAAATTCGACACACCCCGTCTCTGCCAGCTTCCGAAACCGATCTATCACGTCCGGCGCGTAAGCCTGAAACTGCTCGATCACCGTCCCCGTCAACGAGAACGCCACCCGAAACGCCCCATCGTTCCGCTCGATCTGCTCCAGCAGCACCTGCGTCGCCGGCAGATAACACTTCGCCGCCACCTTCCGCAGAATCTCCGCGTTCTTCCCCGGATCGAAATAATTGGTCGTCGCATCAAAGACCGAATACCGACGAAGACGCTCGGGCTGATGCACCTGAAAGTAGAGGCAGACGGATGGCATAGCCCCAGTCTAACAGCCTCCGCCACCAACCCGTGACCCCGGCCTTCCCAGCTATACTCGCCGCCATGCTCAGCCAGATGGAAACCGCCCAGATCAGCGACCCCTCCGCCCTCCTGGAGAACCTCGTCCGCATGATCTGGGTCTGGCTCCCCTTCGCTGTCACCGGCCTCGTCGTCGTCGCCACCCTCGTCCTGACCAACTGGTTCCTGCTCAAGCGCAAGAACCTCTCCCAGGAAAAACGCCTGCCACGCCAGATCACGATGGTCGTTCTTACCCTCCTGGCCATCATCATCATGGTCCTCGCCCTCCCCGGCACCGACGCCGGCGGCCCCGTCTCCGAAAACACCCGCGGCAACCTCCTCGGCCTCATCGGACTCTCCGTCACCGCGCTCATCACCCTCAGCTCAACCACCCTCGCCGCCAACGCCATGGCCGGCATCATGCTCCGCGCCACCGCCCCCTTCGTCGGCGGCGACTGGGTCCGCGTCGGCGAGCACTTCGGCCGCGTCACCGAACGAGGCCTCTTCCACACCGAAGTCCAGACCGAAGACAAAGACCTCCTCTCCCTCCCCAACCTCCTGCTCGCCACCAACCCCGTACGCATCCTGCACGAGTCCGGCACCATCGTCTCCGCCGAAGTCTCCCTCGGCTACGACTGCTCCCACAGCCGCGTCGAACCCCTGCTCATCCAGGCCGCCACGGAAACCGGTCTCAAGCAACCCTTCGTCTGGATACTCGAACTCAAAGACCACGCCGTCGTCTACCGCATCGCCGGACTCCTCGAAGACGTCACCGGCCTCATCTCCGTCCGCTCCCGCCTCCGACGCAACCTCCTCGACACCCTCCACGAAGCCGGCGTCGAGATCGCCTCGCCCAGCATCATGATCCAGCGTCGCAGCGAGCTCACCGACAGCGCCATCCCCGAAGTCGAAATCCGCTCCCTCGCCAGCAAACAGGAAGCCCCCGTCGCCGAAGAGCACGTCTTCGACAAAGCCGATGAGGCCGCCCGCCGCACCGAACTCGAAACCGAGCAGGAAGAGATCAAGGAACGCGTCAAGTTCCTCAAATCCTCCGCCAACCCCACCGACGCCGAAACCGAAGCCGAACTCGCCGAGATCGAAGAACGCCTGGCCACCATCAAGGCCGAACTCGACCCCGACAAAGACGAAGAAGCCGACGCCGACACCACCCCGACCGACAAACCCGCCCCCTGACCCCGGTCCCCCTCTCACACCACCCATCCACACCCGGCGACGACCCTACTCGGGCTATACTCGCCGTCCCGACTTAGCCCCCGAAAGAGCCCGCCGATGCCCACCAGCACCGAAATCCGCCAGCAGTTCGTCGACTTCTTCGTCAAGAAGCACAGCCACACCAACATCCCCTCATCCCCCGTCGTCCCCCACGACGATCCCACGCTGCTCTTCGCCAACGCCGGGATGAACCAGTTCAAGCCCTACTTCCTCGGCACCGAAACCCCTCACACCCGACGTGTCGCCAACACCCAGAAGTGCATCCGCGCCGGCGGCAAGCACAACGACCTCGACGACGTCGGCAAAGACACCTACCACCACACCTTCTTCGAGATGCTCGGCAACTGGTCCTTCGGCGACTACTTCAAAGCCGAAGCCATCGACTGGGCCTGGCAACTCCTCACCGAAGTCTGGGGCCTCGACCCCGCCCGCCTCCACGCCACCTACTTCGAAGGCGACCCCGCCGAAGGCCTCGAACCCGACACCGAAGCCCAGCAACTCTGGCAGCGATACCTCCCACCCGAACGCGTCCACCCCGGCAACAAAAAAGACAACTTCTGGGAGATGGGCGACGTCGGCCCCTGCGGGCCCTGCTCCGAACTCCACTACGACGGCACCCCCGACCTCTCAGGGGCCAGCAAGGTCAACGCCGACGACCCCAACGTCATCGAGATCTGGAACCTCGTCTTCATCCAGTTCAACCGCTCCGCCTCAGGCAGCCTCGAACCCCTCCCCGACAAACACGTCGACACCGGCATGGGCTTCGAACGCATCGTCCGCGTCCTCCAGGGCAAAGACTCCAACTACGACACCGATGTCTTCACCCCCATCTTCGAAGCCATCCAGAAGATCACCGGCGCCCCCGCCTACCAGCAAGGCGGCCACGACGAACAACTCCGCAACCCCATCAACATCGCCTACCGCGTCATCGCCGACCACGCCCGCTGCCTCACCTTCGCTCTCGCCGACGCCGCCCACTGCGGCAACAAAGGCCGCGACGCCGTCCTCCGCACCATCCTCCGCCGTGCCGTTCGCTTCGGCCACCAGACACTCAACGTCGAAGAGCCCTTCCTCTACAAACTCGTCCCCGCCGTCGTCGAACACATGGGCAAAGCGTTCCCGGAGATCACTAGGAACCCCAAGGCCATCGAAGACGAACTCCGCGAAGAAGAAATCGCCTTCCGCAAAACCCTCGAACGAGGGATTCATATCTTCGACCGCGCCACCGAAGGCCTGAAAGCCGGCAACACCCTCCCGGGCGACACCGCCTTCGACCTCGAAGCCACCTACGGCTTCCCGATCTCCCTCACCCAGGTCATGGCCGAAGAACGCGGGCTCACCGTCGACCTCGACGGCTACGAGCAAGCCAAAGCCAGGCACGCCGACATCTCCCGAGGCGAGGCAGCGGCAGGGGGGCTCAAGCAGCAGCTCGTCGAGCTCGTCCAGAAACACGACCTGCCCGACACCGAGTTCATCGGCCACAACGCCATGAGCACCCCGCCGACCGAGCAGCAGGCTCACCTCTTCCTGGAAACCAATGGCGAACTCGCCCCCACCGAGTCCGCCACCGTCGGCGACACCGTCGCCGTCGTCATCGACATGACACCCTTCTACGCCGAAGCCGGCGGGCAGGTCGGCGACACCGGCCAACTCGCCCTCGCCGACGCCCAGATCGGCATCCACGACACCCAGCGCATCGGATCCGTCTATTTCCACCTCGGCCAGGTCACCGCCGGCACCGCCAAAGCCGGCCAAACCTCCGTCGCCGCCACGATCGATGAGTCCCGCCGCCGCAAGATCATGTCCAACCACACAACGACCCACGTCCTCAACCGCGCCCTCCGCGACCTGGTCAACCCCGACGCCATGCAACGCGGGTCACTCGTCGACGAAGACAAACTCCGCTTCGACTTCGCCCACAACGCTCCCGTCACCATCGACGAGATCACCGCCGTCGAAAAACAGGTCAACGACGACATCGCCGCCGACCTACCGGTTTACGCCGAAGTCGCCGACCAGCAGGATGCCCTCAAAATCAACGGCCTCCGCGCCGTCTTTGGCGAAAAATACCCCCCCAAAGTCCGTGTGGTCTCCATCGGCCAGCAGGTCCACGAACTCCTCACTGACCCCGACAACGACAACTGGGCCAAACTCAGCATCGAGTTCTGTGGCGGAACCCACCTCGCCCAAACCGGCGAAGCCCAGGGCTTCGTCATCACCTCCGAGGAAAACGTCGCCAAAGGCATCCGCCGCATCACCGGCCTGACAGGCGACGCCGGCCACCGCGCCCAGTCCACCGGCGAAATGCTCCGCCACCGCGCCGAGTCCCTCGCCGGCCTCCCCGCCGACAAACTCGCGACCGCGCTGCCCGACCTCACCAAAGAACTCGACCACGCCGTCGCCCCCCTCGCCATCAAACAGCAGATCCGCGAACAACTCGCCAAACTCCAGGACACCCTCAAGCAAGCCCAGAAAGACCAGCAGAAGCAGGCCGCCTCCGCCATCGCCGATGTCGCCCGCGACCTCGCCGACGCCGCCACCGACGGCCAGCCCATCATCGCCCGTATCGACGGGGCCGACGCCAACGCCCTCCGCACCGCGATGGATGTCATCCGCAAGAAATGCCCCGCCAGCCCGATGATGCTCATCGCCGTCGCCGATCCCAAAGTCGCCCTCCTCGCCGCCGTCCCCAAAGACCTCATCGCCCAGGGCCTCAAAGCCGGCGACTGGGTCAAGGCCGTCGCGCCCGTCGTCGGAGGCGGAGGCGGCGGACGACCCGACATGGCCCAGGCCGGCGGCAAAGACCCCTCCAAAGTCAACGACGCCCTCGAAGCCGCCCGCCAATTCGTCGCTGAGAAAGTGAGCGCCTGATGCCACGCGTCAACGAGAACTTCCTCAAACTCCAAGCCGGCTTTCTCTTCCCCGAAATCGCCCGCCGCGTTCAGGAATACGCCAGCCAGCACCCCGACGCTGTAGCCGACAAACCCATCGTCCGCATGGGTCTGGGCGACGTCACCCAGCCCCTCCCAACCGCCTGCGTCCAAGCCATGCACAAGGCCATCGACGAGCAGGCCCGCTCCGACACCTTCCACGGCTACGCCCAGCACGTCGGCTACGACTGGCTCCGCGAAACCATCGCCGAGGACGACTTCCAGCAGCGCGGCTGCCAGATCAGCTTCGACGAGGTCTTCATCTCCGACGGCTCGAAAAGCGACTGCTCCAACATCCTCGACCTCCTCGCCGCCAACGGCGAAAACCGCATCGCCATCACCGATCCCGCCTACCCCGTCTACGTCGACACCAACGTCATCGCCGGCAACACCGGAGCAGGCGACGGAAAGGGGGGATATGGCAATCTGATCTACCTCCCGATGACCCCCGAGAACCACTTCGACCCGCCCAAGCCCACCGAACCGGTCGACGTCGTCTATCTCTGCTATCCCAACAACCCCACCGGAGCCGTGATCGACAAGCCCGCCCTCCAGAGCTGGGTCGACTGGGCCAACCAGACCAACACCCTCCTCTTCTTCGACGCCGCCTACGAAGCCTTCATCACCGACGACGCCATCCCCCACTCCATCTACGAGTGCGAAGGCGCACGCACCTGCGCGATCGAGTTCCGCAGCTATTCAAAGTCCGCCGCCTTCACCGGCACACGCTGCGGGTACTGCGTCATCCCCAACGACGTCACTGCCCAGACCGCGACGGGTGAGCCCGTCGCCCTCAACCCACTCTGGCTCCGCCGCCAACGCACCAAGTTCAACTCCGTCAACTACGCCGTCCAGCGAGCAGCTCAAGCCCTCTACACCGACGATGGCAAACAGCAGGTCCGCGACCTGACCGCCTACTACCTCGAAAACGCCCGGCTGCTCCGCGCCGCCTTCGAGCAGGCCGGCCTCGATGTCTACGGCGGGACCAACGCGCCCTACCTCTGGGTCCGCACTCCCAACGGCCTCGATAGCTGGGGCTTCTTCGACCTCCTCCTAACCAAAGCCCACGTCGTCATCACCCCAGGCGTCGGTATGGGCCCCGCCGGCGAAGGCTTCGTCCGCGTCTCCGCCTTCCCCACCCGTGAAGACGTCCAACGCGTCACCGAACGCATCGGCTCACTCCTCTAACCGCTACAACCACCGGAAACCGCCATGATCTCAGAGCCCGATTTCGATCTCGAACGCGAAGTCAGCCTCTTCCTCGCCGCCTGCCGCACCGCCAGCCTCGCCACCAGTGCCGCCGACGGAACCCCCCACGCAGCCAACATCCAGTACGCCTCCGATGGCGGGTTCCGCCTCCTCTGGGTCTCCTCCCCCAACACAGAACACAGCCAGCATACCGCCCAAAACCCCCGAGCCGCCATCACCGTCTACGCCCACGACGACCGCCCCCAGTCGATCCACGGCGTCCAGATGCGTGGAACCGTCCAGCCCATCGAAAACCCCACCGAATGGAACAACGCCTGGGAGGCCTACACCGCCAAGTTCCCTTTCGTTGCCATCGATCCCGGTTTCAAAGTCATGATCGAGAAACAGAGCTTCTACCGCTTCACCCCCACTTGGCTCCGTTGGATCGACAACCGCCGCAGCTTCGGCTGGAAAGTCGAACGCGATCTGAATTAGCCCTCAGCCCTTCAGGACACTCGCCACCACCGCCGCGATCTCGTCCGCCTCCGCCATCCGACCCGCTCCCTCCGTCCGACACGCCTGCCACCCCGAGCCCGGCCCCACCATCACCAGATCAGACAGCATTTCGCCAAGCAGCCGCACATTCCGCTGCACCATCGGGCTGGCCCACATATCCGCATTCATCGCCGGTGCCACCACCAGTGGCCGCCCCTTAGGAAGCGCCGTCGCCGCCAGCGTGACCACATCATCACAGAGCCCCGCCGACAGTTTCCCCAGGCAGTTCGCTGTCGCCGGAGCAATCACCATCACGTCCGCATCACGAGCCACAGCGACGTGCTGCGAATCCGGCCGATCGTCCGTGTCCCAGATCGAAGCCAACACCCGTTTCCCCGACAACGACGCAAACGTCGTCGGCCCCACAAATCGCGTCGCCGATTCGGTCATCAACACCCGAACCTCCGCGCCCGCCTTGACCAGCATCGAGACCATCCCCGCCACCTTGTACGCTGCAATCCCACCCGTCACCCCCACCAACACCGAACGGCCCGCCACAGCAGACAGCGACCCCACCTCCGCACGGCCCGGCTCGGTTGGTTCCCCATCAGCCATCGGTCATCCCCGAGACGTGAACGCAGACCAGCGACTCAGGCCTGGTCGTCAGGGTCGCTGCTCTCGATCTCAAGCGTGATCTTCCCCTCGATCACCTCAGCCACAGCCACCTCAAAGTCGCTCCGGCCCTGACGCTCAACCAGCGGCCGAGCGCCCTCCATCAGCTCACGCACCCGGTGCTGAACCAGAGAGGTAAACTTAAACCGACCACCAAGCTGATTGATAATCGTGTCGTCTTTGAGCGCTTCGATCAACGGATAGCTCCTGTAATTGGCGAACACAACATTATAGACCGAAACCAGATAACCCTCAACAACCCACCCCCTCAGCCACGCCATAGCTCGCTGCAACAGAGGTTACACTCCGACCATGAAGATCAGTCTGAATTGGCTCAACACCTGCCTAAGCCGCGCCGTAGACGCCCAGGAGGCCGAAAACCTCCTCACCAACCACGGATTCCCCATCGAGGAAACCGAGCAGGTCGGGGACGACCTGATGCTCGACGTCGAGGTCACCTCCAACCGTGGCGACTGCCTCTCACACCTGGGCGTCGCCCGCGAGATCACCGCCGGCTCCGACCGCAACCTCGTCCTCCCCGAGATCGAGACCCCGACTGACCCCGACGCCCCCGCACCCGTCAAGGTCACCGTCGACAACCCCGATGCCTGCCCTCTCTACACCGCCCGCATCATCCGTGGCGTCAAAATCGCCCCCAGCCCCGAATGGCTCCGCCAGCGCCTCGAAACCCTCGGCCTCCGACCCATCAACAACATCGTCGACATCACCAACTACGTCCTGATGGAAACCGGCCAGCCCCTCCACGCCTTCGATCTTCAAAAACTCACCGGCCCCGAGATCAATGTCCGCGCCGCCAAAGAAGGCGAGAGCTTCAAGGCCATCGACGGCTCCGAGCACAAACTCAAAAACACCATGCTCGTCATCGCCGACGCCGAACGCCCCTGCGCCATCGCCGGCGTCATGGGCGGACTCGACTCAGAAGTCACCGACGACACCACCGACATCCTGCTCGAATCCGCCATCTTCGAACCCCTCACCGTCCGCGCGACCAGTCGAGCCCTCAAACTCGCCTCCGATTCCAGCTTCCGCTTCGAACGCCGCGTCGATCCCCTAGGCGTCGACATCGCCAGCCGACGCGCCGCAGACCTCATCCTCCAACTCGCAGGCGGCCAACTCGAACCGGGCGTCACCAGCATCGGCCAACCCAACACCGAACCGACCACCCTCGCACTCAGGCCCCAACGCTGCCGCGACCTGCTCGGCATCGACCCCTCCAACCAGCAGCAGGCCGACCTCCTCGCAAGGCTCGCCTTCGAACCCCAGATCGACGGCGACACCATCCGCTGCACGATCCCCACCTACCGCTTCGACCTCACCCGCGAAGTCGACCTCATCGAGGAAATCGCCCGCCTCCACGGCATGGAGAACATCCCCCAGACCGACAAAATCGCCCTCGTCGCCCGCGCCCCCCAGCACGAAGTCCTCGCCCGAAAAACCCTGGCCGACATGCTCCAGGGTGCTGGCTTCCACGAGACCGTCACCCCGTCACTCCTCGAACCCGAACAGGCCGAAGCCTTCCTCGAAGCCAACGCACGCACCATCTCACTCGTCGGGCAACGCCGTACCGACCGCGCCCTCCGCCCGAGCCTCCTGCCCAGCCTCCTCAACTGCCGCAAGATCAACCAGGACCACGGCAACCACGACGTCCGCCTCTTCGAAACCGCCGCCGTCTGGTGGATGACCGACCAGGGTAAACAGGAACACCGACGCCTCGCCATGCTGATCGACGCCGAAGACGCCTCCGCCGCCCTCCGCGAACTCAAAGGCGTCATCGCCGAACTCGTCCAGGCCCTCGCCGGCGTCAAAGCCACCAGCCTCAGCTTCACCGACTTCCAGTCCGATCGACTCGATCCCGCCGCCTCCGTCCAACTCGCCGGCGATCACCTCGGCCACTTCGGCCTCATCAACGCCAGAACCGCCGACACCTTCAATCTCCAGACCCCCGTCGCCCTCGCAGAGATCGACCTCGACACACTCCTCGCCCTCTACCCGCCCGCCTACTCCGCCGCCGTGCCCCCGCGCCTGCCCGGCATCGAACGCGATCTCTCCCTCATCGTCGACGAAACCCTCCCCTGGGCCGAGATCCAGAAGGTCATCGATCAGGCCGCCCCCGCACGCATGGAACGACTCGACTTCGTCGGCGTCTATCGCGGCAAGCCCATCCCCAAAGGCCGCAAAAGCGTCACCCTCCGACTCGCTTTCCGCGACCCCAACCAGACCCTTCGCCACGACGCCGTCGACAACGAGATGAACACCGTCATCGATGCCCTCACCACCGAAGTCAAAGCCGAGATCCGCGCCTGAACCAGAGCCTCACGGCTCCGCCACGCCCAGCACCGCCGCGTGAATCTCAGCCACGCCCGCCCGCTTGAGCACCCCGGCGCACCGCCCCAGCGTCGCACCTGTCGTCTTGATGTCATCCACCAGCAAAACCCGCTCAGGCAGCTGTAACCTCCGCCCCAGACCATCCCGCTCACGCAGCCCGATCGCATCCACCAGATTCGCCACCCGACCACTCACCGGCACCCGAGACTGCGGGGCCGTCAGCCGCGTCCGCCTAAGCAGCCGACAAACCGGCCAACCCGTCGCCGCCGACATCCCCTCCGCAATCAGCGACGCATGATCCAGCCCACGCGTCGTCCGCCGAACCCAGTGCATCGGCACCGGCACCAATGTCATCGCTTGCAGATGTTCCGCCGCCGCCTCACCCAGCCGCCCGCCCAACTCCGCCGCCCACGTGTGCTTGCCCCCATACTTCAGCCGCTTGATCCAGGCAGCCAACGGATCCCGATACCGCCCCAGCCGCGTCATCGTCTCCCATGGCAGCCGAAGCCCTCGACACCGCGAGCAACACCCTTCCACCACCTCCCCCGGACCCACGCACAGCCCACACCTCCCGCAGGACGCCTCCGACGCATCCCCCCGCCAATCGCCGACCGCAGCCTCACGCGGAGCGATCCGATCCAGCAAAATTAAGCAATCTTTTATCACACCTTAAAACTAGCCGATTCGTCACACCCACGCCACCCCGTATGATGCCCTCATGAATCCTCAGGCGACACAAAACGCCCCCCGCATCGAGACCGAACTCGAACCCATCCTCATCTCCGCACCCTTCGGTAACTACATCCAACCCGCCGGAGCTACCCCCACCCTCGGCACCTTCACACCCAAAGCCCGAGGCGGACGCGTCTGGCGCATCGTCAAAACCGTCCGCTACTCCTTCTCCCTCGACGCCTGGACCAACCGCATCGGCCTCCGAAACCCCGGCATGCCCTGGCTCGTCAAACAAGCCAAAGCCGGACGCAAGAAAGTCACCCACACGCTCGTCAGCATCCACGGCTTCGACCGCGCCGATTGGTCGTCCCTCATCGCCATGGCCGCCGACATCAATCCCCTCGCCATCGAACTCAACATGAGCTGTCCCAACGTCGGCGAAGCCTCCTCCGATGACGGCCTCTTCGATGAAGCCGTTGCCTCCGCCGTCCCCGTCGTTGTCAAACTCCCCCCCGTTCGATTCCAGGCCATGGCTGAGCAGGCCCTCGCCGCAGGCGTCTGGGGCTTCCACGCCTGCAACACCCTTCCGGTCCGAGGCGGTGGCATGTCCGGAGCACCCCTCCACCCCATCGCCCTCCGCTGTGTCCAGGACCTCCGCCAACTCGCCACCGGAACCGCCACCCGAATCATCGGCGGCGGTGGCATCACCAGAACCCACCACATCGACGCCTTCATCGACGCCGGAGCCCATTACGTCGCCCTCGGCACCAAAACCATGGACCCCCGACTCCTCGTCACCGATGGCCCCGTCCGCGAACTCATCGCCCACGCACACAACAAAATCCCCAAACCCAAACCCATCAACACGCAGCCCGAAGCCGAAGGCAGCGGCATCTGATCAGACCCGACCAGCTCCTCAGCACACGCGAATATCGAGCCACTGCGTGCCACCGCCGCTATGCGAAAGAGCACCAAAACTCAGAACAATAAAGCTTAAACCCGATCTTTAGGCGTAATCGTCCGCGTCACCTTAAATGCCCGGTTACCTCGATACTGCCCCAGATGACCGATGAACTTCCGCCGCCCGCCGATCTCCATCGCTAGCGGCGCCGAAGCCGGTTTCTCACTCAAAACAATGTCCCCCGGTTGCAGATGCTTGAGATCCGAAAGCGACAGCTTCGTCTCCGCCAAAAGCACCCGCACCGGAACCCTCGCCACCTCCAGATGCGTCGCCACTTTCTGACGCACCTCCACGTTCCGCACCGATTTCTTGTAAGCCTCCCACGTCTGATTCGAGAGCTTCTCGATCACCGGCTCAATGACGTTGTAGGGAATACAAAGCGACATCGTCCCCGCGCGCCCACCCATCTTCATCTCAAAACCCACCACCACCACCACCTCGTTAGGCGGGACAATCTGCACCAGCGCCGGGTTTGATTCCGACTCCTCCAGCTTGAACGTCAGATCGATGATGTTCGCCCACGCCTCCCGCATCGCGTCCATGCCCCGGGAGATGATCTTATTCACCAGCCGAAGCTCGATCGCCGTCAACGGCCGCTGCGGAATAAACAGATCCGCATTCGATCCCCCCAGCAACCGATCGATGATCGGATAAATAATCAGCGGCGACAGGTCCAGGCAGATGCTCCCCTCCAACGGCTTGCAACTCAGCAGATTGAAACACGTCGGGTTCGGCAACGAGTGCGTGAACTCCGAAAAAGTCATCTGCTCAATGTCCGAAACCTTCACTTCCACGATCGTCCGCAGGAAACCCGACAACGAAGCCCCGAACCCACGACTGAACACGTCGTGAAGCGTCTCCAACGCCCGCATCTGATCCTTGGACACCCGCTCCGGCCGCTTGAAGTCATACTCCCGAATCTCAAGCGGCTCGGTCGTCATGCCCCCATAACGCCGGGAAAACACCGGCGCCTCAGGACGCTCCTCCTCCGTCTCGACATCCCCGCCCTCAACCGCCGCGAGCAGCGAATCAATCTCATTCTGGTCGAGCATGTCAGTCATGGCGCAGTGACTCCCCATCCCTTATCGGACACCCCCGCCAACCCGCTCCAAACCCGACCCGGCCGTCCCGGAACCCACACCCGCTAAACTCCAGCCATGAACCCCATCCAGAACCCACGCGACGCCCTCGCCAAGATCGGCCACCAACTCCCCGAGCCCGCCGCCGCCGTCGCCAGCTACGTTCCCGCCGCTCGGCACGGTGGCGTCATCTACGTCAGCGGCCAACTCCCCCTCGTCAAAGGCGAACTCACCGCCTCAGGCCCCGTCCCCACCGAAACCGACCTCGAAACCGCCCAGAAAGCCGCCGCGACCTGCATCCTCAACGCCCTCGCCGCCGCCGACGGCCTCCTGCAAGGCGACTGGTCCAGCGTCAAAAGCGCCCTCCGCGTCGCTGTCTTCGTCAACAGCGATCCCAGCTTCAACCAGCATCATCTCATCGCCAACGGCGCCAGCGACCTCCTCGTCGAGGCATTTGGCGACGCCGGCAAGCACGCCCGAGCCGCTGTCGGCGTCCCCGGACTGCCCCTCGGAGCCGCCGTCGAAGTCGAACTCTGGCTCGCAGAAGCCTCCCGAACCTAACCCCACCCCACACCCCGGCTTGACGCTGAGCCGACAGCCCCGGACACTGACCAGATACAGATTCGCACAGCCCCACCGGCACAGTCGCAAAGCCGGGGCCTATCAGGAGTTGACACGATATGGCACGAGGTCAAGACACCGGGGCAACAGCCGTCGCCATCGGCGCCGCCATCTTCGCCGTGATCTTCGGCATCCTCGCTCTGGTCTTCTACACCCAGCTCAGCGGGGCCAACCAGACCGCCCAGTCCGCCACGGAAGAACTCAACGAGTTCGTCAGCCGTGGCGAGCAATCCTCGCCCGAAGTCGGTGTCTACCGCGAACGCGCCACCAGAGGCCAGACCGTCGTCGGCGTCATGCTCGACGAGATCCAGCAACTCCGGGCCATGATCGGCGTCGATGCCGCCCTCCCCCTCGAAGACGTACAAGAACAGGTCGAAACCGCCGGCGACAGCTCCCTTCTACGCACCCTCACCCAGACACGCAATGCGCTTAACCGAGCTGAGGCACAAACCCGCTCCAAAGACCAGGCCCTCACCACCGCTCAGGAAGACCTCGCCGAATCACAGGCCGAACTCGCCCGCGTCCGCGAACGCTTCAATCAGGCAGCCACCCAGATCCTCGGCCAGTTCGAACAACTCGCCACCGCCTATACCAGCTCCATGCAACGCATGGAAGGCGCCGAGGACCGCTTCTCCGACCTCCTCACCAGCCTCCGCCGCGACAAGGATCAGGAGATCCGTGACCAGCAGGGCACCATTCAGGACCTCGACCAGCAGACCCGCAACCTCCAGCGTCGTCTCGACCAGGTCCTTGCCCAGCTCCAGGGCGGCGGCGTCCTGAACCAGGTCATCAACCCCGACGCCCAGATCGTCGCCATCGCCGACGAGAACAACCAGGTCTTCATCAACCTAGGCAACAACGACCGACTCCAGCTCGGCCTCACCTTCGAAGTCTTCCCCAAGGGCGAACTCATCCGCACCGATAGCGAAGGACAGGTCCGCGGCATCGGAACCATCGAAGTCATCTCCATCGAACCCAACACCGCCGTCTGCCGCATCGTTCGACTCGAACGCGGAGCCGTCATCTCCGAGAGTGATTCCGTCGTCAACGTCGCCTACGACCAGGACCGCAACGTCAACTTCTACGTCTTTGGCCGCTACGACTTTACCGACCCTGGCAACCCCTCCCAGGCCGACCGAGCCCGCGTCGAGGGCATGGTCACACGCTGGGGCGGAACCCTCGCCGACGAGCTCACCTTCGAAGTCGACTACCTCGTGTTAGGCGTCGCCCCCGTCCGCCCCGCTCCGCTGCCCCCGACGGTCATCGACCCCGTCCTCATCGAACAGCACGCCCAGGCCATCGCCGCCGCCAACGATTACGAGCGACTCATCGCCGAGGCACAGGCCCTCTCGATCCCCATCCTCAACCAGAACCGCTTCCTCGCCCTCGTCGGCTACTACGAGCGCTAAGCCCCCGGCCATCGCCGCCAGACGCCACGGCCTATGGCCCGTAACAAAAAGCCCAACCCGCTCCTCGACCGCGTCGTCTACACCGCCGCACGAGCCGTCTCCGCAACCATCAGCTGCTTCGATCCCGATGGCAACGCCGAACTCGCCGCTATCCTCGGCCAGGCCCTCGCCACCATCGATCGCAAACACCTCATCCGATCCAGCGACCACCTCCGCCTCGCGTTCCCCGACTGGCCCGAAGAGCGCATCCACAAAACCGCTCGCCAGACCTTCGAGCACCTCGTGCTCCTCGCCTTCGAAGCCCTCCAGACACCCCACGTCGTCACCCAGCAAACCTGGCGCCACCGCATCGAACCCGACGGCCTCGGCCCCGGACTCCGCGTCCTCACCTCCGGCCGCCCCTCCATCCTCGTCACCGGCCACCTCGGTAACTGGGAAGTCATCGGCTACGCCCTCGGCCTCTTAGGCTTCCCCATCGCCGCCGTCGCCCGACCCCTCGATAACCCGCTCATCAACCAATGGCTCCTGGGCGTCCGCGAAAAACGCGGCATGCGCGTCATCAACAAACGCGACGCCATGCACCAGCTACAGGACATCATCGAAAACAACGGCTCCGTCGCCTTCGTCGCCGACCAGAACGCCGGCGACCGCGGACAATTCGTCCCCTTCTTCGGACGCCTCGCCAGCCACTACAAATCCATCGGTATGCTCGCCATGAAAAACCGCTGCCCAATCGTCTGCGGCACCGCCTGGCGTATCAACAACCGCTTCCAGTTCCGCCTCGGCGTCCAGGACATCATCGAGCCCGAGGAATGGGAAGCCCAGCCCGACCCCATGCTCTACATCACCGCACGCTACTCGCGAGCTATCGAGGCCATGATCCGAGTCAAGCCCGAGCAGTACTTCTGGATGCACCGCCGCTGGAAAAGCCGCCCGCGACACGAAAAAGCCGGTAAACCCTTTCCCGATAAGCTCAAAGCGAGCCTCGCTCAACTCCCTTGGATGGACGAGTCCAGCCTCAACGCCATCGTCACCGACTCCGAGACCCTCGCCGCCAAAAACCAGGCATGATCACCCCAGCCTGACCCCAGCCACGTCAAAGCCCGTCCACATTGGCAACTTTGTTCCTATGATGACACGATATACCTCCACCCTCAGGGATTCGAGGGGAACAGGGGGGTTACTCAAGGAAACCCAGCCATGGTTGAACAAGACGAACAACTACGCCTCGACGGACGCAAGGTCCTCGTCGTCGACGACGACCCCGAAGTCCGTGCCGCCATCGATCACGCCCTCCAGGCCGAAGGCGCCCTCACCCAGACCTGTGGCGACGGCAACTCCGCCGTCCGCATCTGCGACGCCGATCCACCCGAACTCGTCGTCCTCGACATGATGCTCCCCAAACGCTCCGGCTTCCTCGTGCTCGAGAAGATCAAGCAGCTCGAAGAACCCCCCGTCGTCATCATGTGCACCGCCAACGAAGGCAAACGCCACCAGCAGTACGCTGAAGTCCTGGGCGTCGATGGCTACATCCTCAAGCCCGTCCGCCTCGAACGCCTTATCGCCACCGCCGAGGAACTCCTCGCCAAACGCGACGAGCAGGACTGAGCCCCAAGCACCCGGCCCTCAACCGGCTGCACCGAGGCCACGCCATGACCCAGCGACTGCCGATCAGACACACCCTGCTTTTTCTGATCCCAACTGTCCTCTGCGCCTGTCTCGCCGCCACAGCCACCGCCCAGACCGAGCCCGCCGACAACCCCCAAACCCAGCAAACACCCGAGCCCACCCCCGTCCTCGGCCGCTTCGAGGTCATCCTCATCAACGGCCGCATCATCGAAGCCGACTGGTTCCTCGAAACCGATCAGCACATCGAGCTCGGCATTGGCCCGTCCAAAGCACGCTTCGGGCGCTTCCAGATCCGTGAAATCCGACGCCTCGAACCACCCGAACTCGAGTTCCGCCAGCTACGTCTGCAAATCGACGACAACAACCTCGATGCCCGCTACGACCTCGCCTATCGCTTCTATGAGCAGGGCTACCGTGACATCGCCCTCCCCGAACTCGCCGACCTCCGCGTCCGCTTCCCCGACAGCCACAAGGTCACCGTGCTCTTCGAACTCATCCGCGAGCAGATCGCCGCCGAAGACCGCCTCCGCCGCGAAGAGGCCGCCGAGGCCATCCTCGAACGCAACGTCCCCGACCCGGTCGCGAACGACCCCCACTTCATCCTCACACCCCAGCAGATCAGCCTCCTCCGACTCTGGGAAATGCCCGACGACCTCAGCACCGTCCGCCCACGCGTCCGCGTCCCCCAGGAAGTCCTCGAAGACGTCCTGACCCGCTATACCAACCACCCCGCCTTCCCCACCAGCCGGGCCGCCCGCACCAACATCCGCAAAGGCAACGGATTCGACCAGCTCCAGCTCATCTTCGACCTCGAAGCCCGCGAGGTCTACCACCGCATCGAAGTCCTCTCCGACCCGCCCGCTCTCAAAACCTTCATGGGCGTCCTCCGCCGCGGCTATCACACCCGCTATTTCGTCCGCCACTTCAACGCCCAGACCATCCCCGAACTCCCCCTCGCCCGCACAGGCATCGACCCCGCCCAGGCCTACGCCGACTTCGCCACCCTCGCCGTCACCCGGATCGAAGGCCTCCCGATGTTCGACCGCAAGGACCCCGCCGCCTCGCTCTACCTCCAATGGGGCCTCCCGAGAGAACTCGCCCAGCACCCGGCACCACAGATCCCCCGCTGGCGACCCTACTTCAGCGGGCCTGATGACCGTATCTTCCGCTTCCTGGTCGACTGGATCGACGGTTTCTACGACTTCCCCGGCCTGCCCGACTACGGATTCCCTTGGCCGCCCGACCCGCAGCAGACACCAACCCAACCCCCCACGATAGCACCAGCTCCCTGACCCGCTTTCCCGCCTTCCAGCCTTGCGGTATCTTTAGTGTTATTCTTCCATAGCCCGTGAGGACAAGTCTTTGCGCCCTGCCACCTGCCTCCTGCTGTCATCCGTTCTGATCCTCGCCACCGGCTGCGACCCCGCAGGCGGGCCAGGCGGCGAAGCACGCCAACAAATCGATGAGGTCCTCGTCCTCTTCGAACAGGCCAACGCTGGCTTCATCCCCCAGAACGAACAGCAACCCGGTCTCGCCCTCAAGGACTACCGTCTCGAAAAACTCTTCGAGGCCCGCACCCAACTCACCACCCTCACCCGCGAAGGCACCGAAGACACCCGAGCCCGCGCCCTCCGGCTCCTCTCCGACATCGAAGCCGCCCGCGCTCGCCTCCTCGTCACACAGGCAACCGCCACCTTCGCTGACATCGGCCCGCAAGGCGTCCAGGCCCTCGGCCTGATCGATGCCGCCGAGAAAGCCGCCTCCCGCATCGGCCTCCACAGCGAAAGCCTCGCCCAGGCCGCCGACGACATGGACGCCCAAGCCGCCGAGTTCGAACAGCAGGCGCAGCAGGTCAGCGCCGAACTCGCCACCCACCAGCGCGAACGCGATCGCCTCTCCGCCGAACGCGAACGCGTCCGCTCCGTTTACGAAACCGCCATCGCCAATCAGGTCGACCTCATCAACCGCTCCAGCCTCGTCCAGGGCGACGACCGCTACGAGCTCCTCGAAGAGGCAGCACGCTCCGAACGCAGAGCCAGCCTAGCCACCACCGAGACCGAGCGATTCGACAGCCAGATCTTCACCGTCGAAACCCGACTCGGCCAGGCCCAGGCCAAACTCCGCGGACTCAACGAAACCGCCGCGGCCCTCCGCCAGCGCGCCGCCGCCACCCGCGAAACAGAGTCCGCCCGACAGACGGCCCTCGCCCTCGCTCGCCAGCAGGCCGTCGACGCCGTCGACCAACTTCTCGCAGCCGGCAGCACCTTCACCGAAGCCTACGAAACCACAGTCGAGTCCCAGCTGGCCACCGCCATCGAAGCCGCCGACGAAGCCCTCGGCCACGTCAACCAGTCCAGACGACTCGCCGACCGCGACGCCGCCACCGCCATCGACTTCGAAAGAGTCGCCAAAGGCACCGAACGCGCCCACACCGCCGCCATCCGCGTCAGCACCCTCTCCGACTACGCCGACATCCTCGCTCCCATCAACGACGCCCTCGCACGTCTCGGACAAACCGATCAGCCGGTCGCCGCCGCACTCGCCACCGCCGCCGAACGCATCCAGACCACCACCGACAACGCCGCCGAACCCCTCCAGGCCACCATCGACCTTGCCAACCAGCTCGCCGAACGCTTCGACGAAACCACCCGCGAAGGCCGCCTCATCCGCCGCCAGATCGCCCGCCTCGAAGCCTACGTTGACCAGCTCGGCTTCTGACGCCTCCTCATCTGTTCAAGCCCTCTCCCAGCCTGAGCTGGCCCTCAAGTCAGTCCTAGGCCCAATAGCTGTCACCTGTGACCAGCAGAAAGCTGTCGCGCGTCCTCAGCAAACACCCCAAACCCTCCAAACCGCCCACTAAACCGCAAGCCTGACGGTTTCTGCGATTTGCTTCAGAATAATCTGGTAGATATTGAAAATTCATGGTAGACTATGGACGATCGGTTTCACGGAGAGTCAACATGCCCCCAACCGCAGCCATCGCCAACCTGCCCCGCGACCAGGTCGAAAAACTGGTCCGGCAGGCACTCCGTGAACGCTGGCAAGCCCCCGCCAGCCCACAGGCACCCGCCGACCCCAACGCCGAAAACCCACTCGTCGTCAACGTCTCCGCCCGGCACGTCCACGTCACCCAGGCCGACCTCGAAACCCTCTTCGGACCGGGCAGCAAACTCACCGTCCTCAAAAACCTCTACCAGCAAGGCGAGTTCGCCTCCGAGCAAACCGTCAACCTCATCGGCCCCCGCAACCGCATGATCCCAAACGTCCGCATCCTCGGACCCACCCGCGACTACACCCAGGTCGAACTCTCCTACACCGACGGCATCTTCCTCGGCATCGACCTCCCACTCCGCATCTCCGGCAACCACGAAGGCACGCCAGGCGGTGTCCTCGTCGGACCCCACGGTGCCGTCAACCTCGACCGCGGCATCGTCCGCGCCCAGCGACACGTCCACATGAGCCCCGCCGACGCCAAACGACACAACGTCAGCGACGGCGACAAGATGAAACTCAGAATCGACGGACCCTGTGGCGTCACGCTCGACAACCTCGTCGTCCGCGTCCACCCAAGGGTCAAACTCGAAGTCCACATCGATACCGACGAAGGCAACGCCTGTCACCTCGCCTCTGCCACACACATGGAACTGATCAGAGACTAATCACCAACCAACGCGGGCTAACACCCGCACATTCGGAGAACCATCATGGCCCAGTCAGCCCTAGGCATGCTCGAATCCAAAGGATTCGCCGCTCTCATCGAATCATCCGACGCCATGCTCAAAGCAGCCAACGTCGAAATGATCGGTTGGGACAAGTGCGGATCCGGCCTCGTCACCACCTTCATCACCGGCGACGTCGCCGCCGTTAAGGCCGCCATCGATGCCGGAGCCGCAGCCGGCGCCCGCGTCGGGCAGATCGTCTCCGTCCACGTCATCCCCCGACCCCACGATGAACTCGCCGCCGTCGTCCCCGCCGCCAAGAAGTCAACCGCCCGCAAATAAACCAACAGCCAAACCAAACGTCTGCAGGAGACAAACCATGCCCGCCATCGGCATTCTCGAAACCAAAGGACAAACCGGCCTCATCCAGGGCACCGACGCCATGCTCAAGGCCGCCGACGTCAAGCTCAGCAAGTCCATCTCCATCGGCGGCGCCTACATCACCGTGCTCGTCACCGGCGACGTCGGCTCCGTCAAGGCCGCTGTCGACGCCGGAGCCGAAGCCGCAGGAGCCGTAGGCGAACTCGTCGCCGCACACGTCATCCCGCGACCCCACGACCAGCTCATCAGCAGCCTCTGACCAACAACCCTGACACCACACCCAGGCAAACCATGATCGTCCTCGTCGCCAATCTCGGCTCCACCAGCCTCAAGCTCAAGCTCTACGACGCGAGCAAGAGCGGCGACACCACCGCGCTAGCTTCCGCCGCTGCAGACCGCATCGGTCAGGGAGCCAGCAACTGGTCCACATCGGTCGAACTCGACAAACAGTCAGGCACGGCCGACTTCGACGATCACCAAACCGCCGCCGCCCACCTGCTCAAGCAGGTCCAGTCCCTGGGCGGGCCCGCCACCAAAGCCATCGACGCCATCGGTTTCAAGGCCGTCCATGGCGGGCCCATCTCCGGCGCTGTCCGCGTCGATGAGAACGTCATCGCCACGATGCAGCAGTTCGCCGATGTCGCACCCGCCCACAATCCGCCCTACATCAAGGCCATGCAAGCCTTCGCCGAACTCCTCCCACAAGCCGAACAGGTCGCCGCCTTCGAAACCGCCTTCCACCAGACCATCCCCACGGCACGACAGGTCTACGCCATCCCCCACGAATGGATCGACAAAGGCATCCGTCGCTACGGCTTCCACGGTGCCTCCAACGCCTACATCGCTCGAAGGATGAAACACCTCCGCCCGAACGCCCGACGCATCATCAACCTCCACCTCGGGGGGTCCTGCTCCGCCTGCGCCATCCTCGACGGCCAAAGCGTCGCCCACTCCATGGGCACCACCCCGCAAACCGGCATCTTCCACGCCAACCGCGTCGGCGAGTTCGACACCTACGCCCTCCTCAAACTCCAGTCCCTCGGCGTCTCCGCCAAGGACGCCCTCGAACGACTCGCCAAAGAAGGGGGGCTCCTCGGTCTCTCAGGCATCAGCGCCGACCTCCGCGAGATCGAAACCGCCGCCGCCCAGGGCAACGCCCAGGCCCAACTCGCCATCGACGCCTTCGTCGAAGCATGCCGCCACTACCTCGGGGCCTACGCCGTCGCTCTCGCCGGCGTCGATGCACTCGTCTTCACCGCCGGCATCGGACAGCACGCCGCCGCCATACGCAGTGCTATCTGCAAAGACCTCGCCTTCCTCGGCATCACCCTCGACGAAGACAAAAACAGCCAAGCCCCCGGCAACGAAGAAACCAGAATCTCCACCGACCACAGCCCCGTCGAAGCATGGGTCATCCCCACCGACGAAGAACAGATCGTCGCACAGCAAGCCGTAGAAGTCCTCGCCGCCTGACCGCGGCACATCATGAATCACCCGAACCGCCCAACGGCCGTTCACAACCAGGAGCCCGTCATGGCCCAGCAATCCATCGGCACCATCGAAACCAAAGGCATCGTCCCCGCCGTCGAAGCACTCGACGCAGCCCTCAAAGCCGCCAACGTCACCTTCCTCCGCCAGGACAAGCCCGGCAGCGGACTCGTCGCCACCACCGTCGAAGGCGATGTCGCAGCCGTCAAAGCCGCTGTCGAAGCCGGTGCAGAAGCCGCCCGCCGCGTAGGCGAAGTCGTCTCCGTCAACGTCATCGCACGACCCCACGAAGACGTCCTCAAGATCTGATCCCGACGAACCGGCCACCCGAACCGACCCCACACGGAGACCCACCATGTTCTTGGGACGCGTGCAAGGCCAGATCGTCTCGACCGTCAAAGACCCGGCGCTCAAGGGCGCCCGGCTCGCGATCGTCGAGCCCCTCAAGGTCAACTACGACAACGACAAACTCGCCGCCAACGCCGCCTCCGCCAACGGACGCTTCGAGGTCACCGGCCGAGCCATCGTCGCCATCGACCACCTCGGCGCCGCCACCGGCCAGACCGTCCTCGTCACCCAGGGCTCCAGCGCCCGCATGGCCGAGGGCTGCGACAAGATGCCCACCGACGCCGTCATCGTTGGCGTCATCGACCGCGCATCCATCGCAGGCACCGATATCGAAGTCTCCGCCCCCACCAAGCCAGCCACGAAAGCTAGACGCTAACCAACCGCGTAAGCCTGAGCACCACACATGCCCCAAGCCGAACTCATCCAAAGCGTCGTCGCCGAAGTGCTCCGCCAGATGCAGACCGCTGGACACGCCCCATCCGCGACCGCATCCGTCCCCGCCGGCACCGACGGTATCTTCACCGAGGTCGAAGCCGCCGTCGTCGCCGCCGAACACGCCCAGCAGCAACTGGCCGCCGCCTCCCTCAAAACCCGCCAGGCCATCTGCGACCTCATCAAGTCCCTCGCCAGCCAGCACGCAGCCAACTGGGGAGAGTTCGAACTCAACGAAACCAAAGTCGGCCGCCTCGATCACAAGATCGCCAAACTCGAACTCCTCCAAAGCGTCCCCGCCGTCGAGTTCCTCCAAACCCCCGCCCACTCCGGCGACGACGGCATCACCCTCGACGAAGCCGCGCCCTGGGGCCTCATAGGCGTCATCACCCCCGTCACCCACTCCATCCCGACCATGTCAGCCAACGCCATCAACATGATCGCCGCCGGCAACGCCCTGGTCGTCAACCCCCACCCCTCCGGAGCCGAGTCCGCCGCACTCGCCGCCAAAACCTACAACCAGGCCATCAAGCAGCAGCACGGCATCGACGCCCTCATCTGCGTCCTCAACCCGCCCACCCTCCGCACCGCCGAAGAAATCTTCGCACACCCACGCATCCCCCTCCTCGTCGCAACAGGCGGGCCCGCCGTCGCCAAGGCCGCAGCCAAACAACCCAAGCGCGCCATCGTCGCCGGCCCCGGTAACCCGCCCGTCGTCGTCGACAGCTCCGCCGACCTCGACAACGCAGCCCGCTCGATCATCGCCGGCGGCTCCTTCGACAACAATCTCCTCTGCATCGGCGAAAAAGAAGTCTTCGTCGTCGCCGACGTTTTCGATCAGATGATGCATGCCATGCTCCGCGCTGGAGCCGCTCGCCTGACCGCACCACAGATCGAAGCCCTCACCCAGGCCGCCATGACCTTCCACGACGACCACTGGGTCCCCCGAAAAGAGTTCGTCGGCGCCGACGCCACCAAACTCGCCCAGGCCGCCGGCATCACCGTCCCCCAAGGCACCGACCTGCTCTTCGGCGAAACCCCCGCCGATCACCCCTTCGTCCCCACCGAGCAGATGATGCCCTTCATCCCCTTTGTCCGCTGCCGCGACTTCGACAAAGCCCTCGAGCTCGCCATCGAAAACGAACACGGCTTCGGACACACCGCCATCATCCACGCCAACAACCTCGAAAAAATCACCCGCATGGGACAAGCAGTCAACACCACCATCTTCGTCGTCAACGGCCCCTGTACCGCCGGACTCGGCATCGGCGGCGAGGGCTACCCCAGCTACTCCATCGCCACGCCCTCAGGCGAAGGCATCACCAGCCCGCTCACCTTCACCCGCTTCCGCCGCATGAGCATCAGCGGGTCACTCCGAATGACCTGACCAACCAAAGAGGAACCCAAACACCATGCAGCGAGCCGTCGTCCAGGGCAGAGCCACCAGCACCGCGAAGCACCCATCGCTCGCCGGCTGCAAGTTGCTCATTGCCCAGATGCTCGGTGCAAACCTGAAACCCGAAGGCGACCCCGTCATCATCCTCGACCAGCACGGAGCAGGCCTGGGCGACCACGTCATGCTCACCTCCGACGGCCAGGGCCTCCGCGAACTCCTCGACAGCAACCAGAGCCCCGCCCGATGGTGGACCCTCGGCATCATCGACCACAACGACTAAACCATGCCACCCATCGATCCCCAACTCGTCCAACAGATCGCCCAGCAGGTCCTGCGCGCGATGAGACAGAACGGGACCCCCCCGGCACCCGCGCCCATCAACCCACCCCTCGGCCAGTGCCCCGGAGCAGGCGAACTCCCGGACACCCCCACACGCCCACAGCCCGCCACCCCTGTCACCACCTCCATCCAGGCACAAGTCCCCGAAATCCTCCCCCTCCCAGCCACACCCGTGCTCGACGGCCTCATCACCGCCAACCAACTCGACGACGCCATCGCCAGCTCACCCGATGGCAACATCATCCTCGCCCCCACCGCCCGCCTCACACCCCTCGCCCAGGACCGCACCCGCCGCGAGCCCCATCGCTTCCAGCGAACCCAGACCGCTCAACCTCACGCAGCCACGCTCGCCACCATCAACCACGGCCAGCCCTGGCTCTGGTGGACCTGCGGGCGCTGCCCCGCCGTCCAGCGCGTCACCGAAGAACGCCGCCAGCGACTCCTCCCCATCGCCGCACCCCGCGAACCCATCGCACTACCGGTCGTCCTCCGCGACCTCAGCAACGCCATCGAGTCAGGCCGCGCAGCAGGGGGGATCCTCTTCGTCGCCTCCGCCGCCAAACCACTCTGCCTGGCCAACCGCCTCCGACCCCTCCGCGCCGTCCACGCCCACTGCGAAGCCGCCCTCCGCCAGGGCATCCGCGACGTCGGCGCTAACGTCCTGATCCTCGAGTTCCCCTTCCTCGACCACGACCGGATGGCCGCCCACACCGACCAGATCCTCGCATCGTCACCCGCCATCCCCCCCGCGATCGCGCACGCCCTCCTCACCGTCGAAGGAGCCCGCGCATGAAGATCGCCCGCGTCATCGGAACACTCACCCTCGGCAAGCGCCTTCCCGAACTCGCCGCCGGCCAGCTCCTGATCGCCGAAGCCCTCGACGCCCACGCCCTCGCCGGCCTCAGCGACCACGCGCCCCGCAGCACACCCATGCCCCAGTCCCTCGTCGTCTTCGACGCCCTCAACGCAGGACTCGGCGCCACCATCGCCGTCACCGAAGGCCCCGAAGCCTCCGTCCCCTTCCGGCCCAACCGCGTCCCCGTCGACGCCTACAACGCCGCCATCCTCGACAACATCGAATGGCACCCCAATCCAACGAAATAAACCAAAGCGATAGAGAAGAAAGCAGTCAACATGAACCAACCACTCTGGCAACTCAAGAAACACATGTGCGACATCGGCCACCGCATCTGGCACCGAGGCTTCTGCGCCGGCAACGAAGGCAACCACTCGGTCCGCATCTCCGAAGACCGCGTCCTCTGCACACCCACCGGCATCAGCAAAGGCTTCCTCGAACCCGACGACCTCTGCGTCGTCGACCTCGAAGGCAACCAGGTCGAGCCCAACCCCAAAGGACGCAAACGCACCAGCGAAGTCCTGGTCCATCTCGCCATCTACAAGAAGCAACCCAAGATCAAAGCGGTCATCCACTCTCACCCACCCCACGCCGTCGCCTTCTGCCTCGCCAACATCCCGCTACCCGAAGGCATCCACCCCGAGGCCGAAGTCTTTCTCGGCCGCACCATCTTCGCCAACTACGCCACGCCAGGCGGACCCGACCTCCCCGCCAGCTTCATCGAACGTATCACCGAGCAGACCACCACCATCCTCATGGCCAACCACGGCTCGGTCTCCCTCGGCGAAGACATCACCGACGCCTACTACAAACTCGAAATCCTCGATAACTACTGCAAGCAGCTGATCCTCGCCAAGCAACTCGGCCAGGTCAACGTCCTCAACACCCAGCAGATGGTCGAACTCCTCAAAGTCAAAGAACGCTTCGGTTTCAAGGACGACCGACTCTCCTGCGCCACCGATGGCTGCGTCGGCGTCGAGAACGAACCCTTCCTCACCACCTTTGGCGTCCAGCCCATGTCCGCCCACGCAAACGACCAAGGCAACGTCAACCACACACCCGCCACAGTACCCATCAACGAAGCCGAATTCGAACAACTCGTCCAGTCCATCACCAATCAGATCGTCGCAGGCAACAAGTAACCAGCACGCAACGACGAAAGACAAGCCATGCCACTTAACGTAGCCATCATCGGCGGCGCAGGACGCGTCGGATCCAACGCAGCCTATGCCCTCCAATGCGGCGGCGTCGTCCGAGACATCACCCTCGTCGATGTCGACCACGAAACCGCTCAGGGCGAAGCCCTCGACCTGCTCCACGGCGCCTCCATCGCCGCCGACCAACGCATCAAGGCCGTCGAACTCCCCCAGGCCGCCAACGCCGACATCGTCTGCATCACCGCCGGCTCACGACGCAAACCCGATGAGTCCCGCCTCGACCTCATCAATCGCAACGTCTCCATCTTCAAAAACATCCTCGACGGCCTCCGCACCGCCGGACTCTCCCGCGACGCCATCATCTTCGTCGTCTCCAACCCCGTCGACATCCTCACCCGCCTCGCCATCGAACACCTCGACTGGAACCCCAACCGCGTCCTCGGACTCGGCACCGTCCTCGACACCGCCCGCTTCCGATCCATGATCGCCGACGCCAAAGACCTCCCGCCCACCCAGGTCAAAGCCCTCATCCTCGGCGAGCACGGCGACACCATGACCCCCATCTGGTCCTCAGCCACCGCCGGCGGACTCGCCCTCACCGAATTACTCTCCACCAACGAACAGCAAAACCTCTTCGAGCGCACCAAAGGCTCCGGAGCCGAAGTCATCCGCCGCAAAGGCGGAGCCGGCTACGCCGTTGGCCTCTCCATCCTCGAGGTCATCCACAGCATCGCCCTCGACCAGCGAAAGATCCTCCCCGTCTCCACACGCATGACCGGCCAATACGGCCTCCACCACGCCTGCCTCTCCATCCCCACCATCGTCGGCCGCGAAGGCATCCTCGGCTACCACCAGCCCAAGCTCTGGCCCAAGGAACAATCCGGCCTCAAAAGCTCCGAGGCCTCCCTCAACCAGACCTTCGCCCAACTCGCCTAGAATCGAGCACACGTGCGCAGGCAACCCACATGCTGATACTCGAACGACAGCGACAACTCATCGAGTTCCTCAACGAACGAGGCAGCGCCGATCTGGAAACCCTCTCCAGCCAACTCGACGTCTCCGTCTCAACCGTCCGCCGCGATCTCGACCGACTCGCCGATCAGGGACTCGTCCAACGCACCCATGGCGGAGCCGTCACCACCAGACCCAACGCGCCCGCCGCCGCCAACGGCCAGACCACCGCCTTCGCCGCCCGCATGGCCGACAACACCGCCGCCAAGCAGGCCATCGGCGCAGCCGCCGCCAAACTCATCCAACCCAACATGACCCTCCTCATGGACGCCGGCTCCACCGTCGTCTACGCAGCCCAGCAGATCCAGGTCCGCCCCATCCAGATCGCAACCACCTCCCTCGCCATCGCCCAGCACTTCGCCAACGACGATCAGGTCGAAATCACCGTCGTAGGCGGAAAGCTCTACCCCCGAACCTCCGCCATGGTCGGCCCCCTTGCCCGAGAAGCCCTCCGCGACCTCTACGCCGACCTCTGCTTCCTCTCACTCGCTGCCATCGACCAGAACGCCGGCTACAACCTCAACCTCGAACAAACCCAGGTCGAACAGGCCATGATGCAGCAGGCCGAAAAAACCGTACTCCTCATGGACGCCAGCAAGTTCGGCCGCCGATCCCTCGTCAAAGTCGCCGACACCGACCGCTTCGACCAGATCATCACCGACCCCGGCATCGACCCCATCTGGCCCACACAACTAGCCGATCAACTCACCATCGCCTGAACGATTGATGCCGGTGCCATACTTTGTCCCGACGCCAGTCGGAGCAATCTGTGCCGATCAATAACAAACATAGGTGGCTGTGGTGCGCTCCGCTCGCCACAGAACCAACGAGCCCGTCCCAATCACTCCCCAGCTTCATCCAACTGCAACCCCGCCAACGCCGTCGAGGGCTCCGTCGCAAACTCAAACACCTTATCCAACCCAGTCGCGATAAACACCGCCCACACCGAGTCAGGCGGTGCCGCCAGCCGCAGTTTGCTGTCATGATCCGCCACCACCTTTCGCAGCCGAAGCAGCTGCGACAGATTCGACGAGTTCAGATGACTCACGCCCGACATGTCCAGCACCACATGAGGCACAGCCTCACACTTCTGCAATCGAACATGAAGGGTATCCAGAACTTCCACAAAGCTCGGGTCATCACTTAATGTGACCAGCCAGATACCCGCTGACCATTCCTGAATCGACATAAGGCCAAATCGCCTTTCAGCTAATCACGACGAAGTCTGGCTCTCATCACTACCAGACTCAGACGCATCACCACCATCCTGGTCCTCAGCGATCGCAGCCACCGAAGTCACCATATCCTCACCCTTGATCGTGATCACACGCACGCCCTGCGTCGCACGACCCGTCTGACGAATCGTGCCCGCCTGCACACGCACAATCATCCCGCCCTGCGTGATCAGCATCAGCGAGTCACCCTCCGACACCAGCTTCAACGCCGACACCGGCCCGTTACGACCCGCCGTCACGATATCCCGACGCCCCTTGCCGCCCCGCGACTGCGGACGAGCCCCACCCTCAGCCTGCACCAGATACTCACTCGTAGGCGTGCGCTTCCCATACCCACGCTCCGTGATCGTCAGCAGATCCGACTCCTGACCCTCCGGTATCCGCAGCATCCCCACCACCGCATCACCGGCAGCCAGGTCGATCCCCTTCACACCCGACGCAGCTCGCCCCATCACACGCACATCCGATTCCGGAAAACGAATCGACATCCCGCTTGTTGTCCCAAGCAGCACGTGATCCGAACCACTCGTCCAAGTCACACCGATCAGCTCATCGTCGTCACGCAGATTCAACGCGATGATCCCCGCACTATTGACGTTCCGATAGTCCTTGAGCGCCGTCCGCTTCACCAGACCATGCTTGGTCCCAAACAGCAGGAAGTGCTCACCCTTCTCAAAATCCGAGATCGGCATGAACTCGCACACCCGCTCATCCTGCCGAAGATTCAGCAGATTGATGATCGCCGTCCCCCGCGATGTCCGCGACGCCTCCGGGATCGAATACACCTTGATCCGAAACACCCGACCACGATCCGTAAAACAAAGCAGATCGTCGTGCGTCGACGACACAAAAACGTGCTCGGTAAAGTCACCCTCCCGCGACTTCGCACCGATCACACCCTTACCCCCACGACCCTGCACCCGGTACTCATCCACCGGCAGCCGCTTCGCATACCCCGCATGCGTGATCGTCACCGCCACCTGCTCAACAGGCGTCAGCTCCGCTAGGTTCAGATCCCCCGCCTCGCCCTCCTGAATCTCCGTCCGACGCTCATCCGCATACTTCGCCTTGAGCTCCGCCGTCTCATCCTTCACGATCTGCGAAACCTTCGCCGGATCAGCCAGGATCCCCTCATACTCCTCGATCTGAGCCACCAGCTTCGCGTAGTTCGCCACCAGCTGGTCAATCTCCAGACCCACCAACTGAATCAGCTGCAACCGACCGATCGCCTCGGCCTGCAAACGCGTCAGCGCCACCGCGTTCTCCGCCGAAGCAGCCAACAACCGATCCGGAATCTTCGGCGCGTAAGCATGGTCCGCCGGAATCCGGAACCCACGCGTCATCAGCTTCTGAATCGCCTCCTCACGCGTCTGGCTCTCACGAATCAGCCGAATCACCTCATCGATGTCGCACACCGCATAGATCAGACCCTCGATCCGATGCGCTTCCTGCTGAGCCTGCTGCAACCGATACGCCGTCCGCCGACGAATCACATCACGACGGTGATCGATGTAGTGATTCAACAGCTCAGGCAGACTCAGCGTCCGCGGCTGACCCTTCACCAACGCGATGGAAATAATGCTGAACGTCGACTGCAAAGGCGTCAATCGATAAAGCTGATTCTCCACCGCCGTCGGATCCGCACCCCGCTTGAGCTCAATCACCAGCCGCATCCCCGCGCGATTCGACGACTCATCCACCACATTCGCGATGTCCGTCAGCTTGTCCGCACGAATCTGCTGCTTGATCTTCTCCACCACCCCGTCGTTCTTCGACACCTGATAAGGCAGCTCACGAACCACCAGCAGCTCACGACCCCGAGCCGTCGTCTCCTGCTCGATCTTCGCCCGCACCGTGATCCGCCCACGACCCGTCGCGTAAGCCTCCGCAATCCCCCGACGCCCACAGATGATCCCACCCGTCGGGAAATCAGGACCCGGCACAAGCTCCATCAACTCACGCAACTCGATATCCGGCTCATCCACCATCCGCGTGATCGCATCGCAGATCTCACCCAGATGATGAGGCGGCATCGAGCACGCCATCCCCACCGCGATCCCAACCGATCCGTTGACAAGCAGGTTCGGAAAACGCGCCGGCAGATACCGCGGCTCGTCCACCGTCTCATCAAAGTTCGCCTGCCAGTCAACCGTGTCCAGCTTCAGATCGTCCAGCAACTCCATCGCATGACGATGCAGACGGGCCTCCGTGTAACGCATCGCGGCAGGGGGGTCCGGGTCGATCGAACCAAAGTTCCCCTGCTTGTCGACCAGCAGATAACGCGTCTTCCACTCCTGCGCCATGTTCACCAGCGTCGGGTAGATCGCCTGATCCCCGTGCGGGTGATACTTCTTCATCGTCTCCCCCACGATGCCCGCGCACTTCGAGTGCTTCCGCCCAGGTGACAGATTCAGATCATTCATCGCCACCAGAATCCGACGCTGCGACGGCTTCAAACCATCCCGTACATCAGGCAGCGCCCGATCCACAATCGTCGACATCGCATACGTCAGATACGAATCCGCCAACTCCCGCTCAATCGCCAGATCCTGCGTCCGCCCACCCGCATCAGGGGTTGCATCATCCATGTCCGACGCAGCATTGGGGTCCTGTGGCATATCCGTCATGGTCTTCGATCACATCCAGTTTCTGGTTGACTCTATCCCGATCCGGGCCCCGTCGGCCCCAAGCCACGAAGCCCCCAAATGCGGCCAGCCAGCCGCTCCAAGCCTCCCCCAAACACCCTGTCCCGCAAACCCCCATTCTACCTCCACCGCCCCTTCCCCGCTTGCAAACCCACCCCCTCCCCGCTCCCACTAAAGCCACCATGGACAAGCCAGAAAAACCCATACCCAATCCCCATCCACCGCTATCATGCCCGTCCGCTAAACCCAACCCCTAGCGACGGAGCCCCACATGGAAGCCGGCATCGTCGGACTGCCCAACGTCGGCAAGTCCACCCTCTTCAACGCCCTCACCGCCGCTGGCATCGCCAGCGAAAACTACCCCTTCTGCACCATCGAGCCCAACGTCGGCGTCGTCCCCGTCCCCGATCCCCGACTCGCTCGCATCGAAACCCACATCAAGACCCAGAAGGTCATCCCCGCCGCCCTCCGCCTCGTCGACATCGCCGGCATCGTCCAAGGTGCCTCCGAAGGCGAAGGCCTCGGCAACAAGTTCCTCTCCCACATCCGCAATGTCGACGCCATCCTCCAGGTCGTCCGCTGCTTCGAAGACCCCGACATCACCCACGTCGACGGCAAGATCGACCCCATCCGCGACATTGACACCATCGCCACCGAGCTCCTCCTCGCCGACCTCCAGACCGTCGAGTCCAGCAAAGACAAGGCCGCCCGCACCGCCCGCTCAGGCGACAAGGAAGCCAAAGCCCGCCTCGAACTCCTCGCCAGATGCCAGGAAGCCCTCAACAACAGCAAACCCGTCCGCACCCTCGACCTCGACCCCGACGAGCAGAAACTCCTCCGCTCCTTCGGCCTCATCACCGCCAAACCCATCCTCTTCATCGCCAACGTCGACGACGCCGACCCCACCGGCGGTGGCCCCCTCGTCCAACAGGTCCGCGACTGGGCCAAAGACCACGGCGCCGCCGGCAACGTCGTCCCCGTCTGCGCCAAACTCGAATCCGAACTCGCCGAGCTCGACGATGAAGACCGCCAGGAACTCCTCGAAGCCTCAGGCCTCGAAGAACCCGCCCTCGCCGTCCTCGCCCGAGCCGCCTACCAGCTCCTCGGCCTCCAGTCCTACTTCACCGCCGGCGAAAAAGAAATCCGCGCCTGGACCATCCCCATCGGAGCCTCCGCACCCCAGGCCGCAGGCGTCATCCACTCCGACTTCGAACGCGGCTTCATCCGCGCCGAGGTCTACACCGTCGACGACCTCGACCAGCTCAAGTCCGAAAAAGCCATCCGCGAAGCCGGCAAACTCCGCGTCGAAGGCAAGGGCTACACCATGCAGGACGGTGACGTCGTCCACTTCCTCTTCAACGTATAGCTATCTCCAGGCAACCCGGTCGCGACGCGGCCGGGCCCACCACCAACAACCTCGGGTGGCTGTGGGCGCGTGGTACATCCGCCGCAGGAGGGTTGCGTGCCCACAGAACCAATCATTCTCTCCCCGTCCGCCTACCACCACACTTCAGCGTCGTGCCCACCTATCACCGAACACTGTGAAACTAGGCAACCCTTCCCACCTGTAACCCCCCAAACCCGCCAACATTCAGCTCTCCGACCATCCATAGTCACCCTTCTCTCAACCATGCGCAAACTCCCATCCGGAGACCAGCCGCATGTCCCACACACCCGTCGAATCCTGGTGGACCCCCGATCAACGCGACGCCATGCTGCGCGACCTGCTCCACATGCTCAAAACCGCCGGCCCCCTCGACAACGACCAGCTCGCCCGGGCCTGCGTCCCTATCGATGAACTCGTAGGCTCCATCCCCGCCACCGAGCGCCGTCGACGCGCCGAGGCCATGACCAATGCCCTCATCGAATACCTCGAAGACCAGAACGACCTCAAGCTCCTCGAACCCACCGCCAAACTCTGGCACCAGTCCATCGAACGCGCCCGAGCCCTCCTCCGCTGGCGTGAACTCCCACCCGTCGTCGCCCGCCTCGCCATCCTCCACGCCGACACCCTCATCCGCTACGCCCTCCGACACAATTACGTCACGCGCTACGACCTCCCCACCGGACCCGTCTGGCGACTCTCCGCCCACGGCCATCAGGCTCTCAACGACCTTTCCCAAAAACTCACCTCACCCGCACCCTAAGCCCGGCCGCGACGCGGCCGTGGCCATCACCAACCAACTGAATCCCTACTCCCCACCCTCCAAAGCCCCACCCGTCTCCACCCACCGCTCCACCCCGCCCCGATAGTCATACACGTCATCGATCTCGTATGCCATCAGCCGCTTCGCCGCCGCCGGCACCCGATCATCCTCCCAACCCGACCCGTAAACCACCACCACATCCGCCCCCTCAAGCGACCGATCAAAACGCTGCAACGAAGGCAGCGGCTTGTTCACCGCGCCCGGCAGATGGCCCGCTGCAAACTCACCAGCCGACCGCACATCCACCAGCATCACCACCCGATCCTCATCCGCCAGCCACGCCCGCACCGAATCCACCCCCACCACTCGTAGCCGCTCATCGCTGATCCCCGAATAGCACCCCGCCAACCCCACCATCAGCACACACAACACCCTAGCCCTTATCGCCACGAACCCGCTATGCCAACTCAAGATCCTCATACAAAGCTCCAAGCGTCCGGTGCACCCGCTCCTGATGAGCCGCCTCGCCAGGCGTCCCGTTCCAAAGAATAACCGCCGCCAACCCGTTAGGCGGGTCCGCAAACGCCGAAGACGACTGATTCCCCGAATGACCAAACGTGTACTGGCTCGCATAAGGCCCATACCCGTAAGGCACCACCTCCTTGCCGTACTCCTTCGAGTCCAGAATAAACCCCAGCCCCCAGTCCATCGTCGCCTTGAACGTGTGATCAAACAGCTTCACCCGATGACGCGCCGTGAACAGCTCGACCGTCTCATCCTCCAGAATCCGCACCCCGTCCAGCTCCCCACCGTTCCGCAACGCCTCATAGAACCGCAGCAGCTCCCGCGCCGGCCCGCACCCATTGCTCGCCGGCGAACAACCCGTCAAAAACGCCTCGCCCGTCCAGGCCCGATCCGCCCCGCCATCCCGCCAAGCCTTCTTCGACGTGTCCGGCACCACCGCGAGCCGCCCACGCAGGCCCTGATAAACCTCCACCGGCATCCCGACATAACTGTCCATCATGCCTAGCGGTTCAAACAGATGACTGCGTACATAGTCAGGAAATGATTGACCACTTACCCGCTGCACCAACTCCCCCAACACAAACCAGCCGGTCGTGATGTGATACCCCGCCTTCTCACCCGGCACCCAGTCCGGCTCCAGCCGGGCATCACACACCGCCGCCAGTATCGTCGCCCAGTCGTCCCTCGGAAACTCATACGGCGCCGCCCGAAACCCGCCCGTGTGCGTCAGCACATGCCGAACCGTCACCCCCTCCTTGCCCCGTGTCCCGAACTCCGGCACATAACTCGCCACCGGCTCATCCAGATCGATCCGCCCCAGCTCCCAGAGCTGCGCGATGGCCACCGCCGCCACCGCCTTCGTCGCCGACAGCCACGGCAAAACCCCATCCAGCCGCATCGCTGCCCCGGGCCGCAACTCCCCGAAACCCGCCTCGATCACTTCCCCATCACCCACCGACACCGCCACTTGAGCGCCCAGGTGCAGGCCCTTCTCGATCCCCTCTTCAATCACCATCCCGAGCCGCGCGAGGCCCGACGAAGCCGGCATCAACTCGCGCCAACCACCGCAAGACTCACATACTTCTGATTGCTCACCCGCGACTCGAACTCGTCCCAGAACTTGTTCACGATCGTCCGCACCGCCCAGTTCGCACCATCCGCCAAACCGCAGATCGTCGTCCCGGGCATCGAACCCATCGAACTCGCCAGCTCAAGCAGCAGGTCCAGGTCACGGGTCGTCCCGTCACCCTCCTCGATCCGCTTCAGCATCCGGTACATCCAGTTCGTGCCCTCACGACAAGGCGTGCACTGCCCGCAACTCTCATGCGAGTAGAACCGCACAATGTTCCGAAGCACCTGAACCATGTCGGTGTCTTCATCCATCACCACCACGCCCGCCGTCCCCAGACCCAGACACGCATACTTCTTCCCGATATCGAAATCGAGCACCGCGTCGTACTGGTCCGTCCCCAGCACCCCCATCGAGATCCCACCCGGAATCGCCGCCTTGAATTTCTTGCCGTGACGCATCCCCTGAGCGTGATGCTCGATCAGATACGACAGCTTGATCCCAAGCTCATCCTCGTAAACCTCCGGTCGCGCGACATGGCCCGAAATCCCGTACAGCTTCGGCCCGAAACTCGCCGGCACCGTAGGCGGCGCACCCTCAGCACGCCCCACACCCATCGACTTGAACCAGTTCGGCCCCTCAGCCCCACGCTCCATGATCGGCACCACCGTCGCCAGCGTCTCGACGTTGTTGATGATCGTCGGACGACCAAAAGCACCCGCCACCGCCGGGAAGGGTGGCTTGATCCGCGGCCAGCCGCGCTTGCCCTCCAGCGACTCCAGGAGCCCCGTCTCTTCACCGCAGATGTACGCCCCCGCCCCACGATGCAGGTGAAGCTCCGGCCACCGGTCGTTGATCTTCCCCATCCGGCTGTCAGGCCCGAACACCCCGCCCTCATAGGCCTCGCGAATCGCCTTCTCAAACGCCTCGCGATGACGGTGATACTCACCACGAATGTAAAAGTAAGCCGTGTCCAAACGACAGGCGTGCATGCAGATCGCAATCCCCTCGATCACAATCTGAGGGTCAAACTCAATCAGCAACTGGTCCTTGAACGTCCCAGGCTCTGACTCGTCCGCATTGATCGCCAGGTACCGACGCTCGCCATCCTCAGGCGGCAAAAACCCCCACTTCATCCCCGCCGGGAAACCCGCACCCCCACGCCCGCGAAGCTCCGAAGCCTTGACCAACTCGATGACTTCCTTCGGCTCCATGGATAGAGCCGTCTCCAACCCCCGGTAACCACCCGTCTCCACGTATCGCTCATAGCTGATGTAAGCACGATCCTTCGGGTCACCCCAGGGCGGGGTAGGAACACGCTTAAACAACACGGGTTCGGCTAACGGCATAGTTCGTATCTCTCAAAGGCAGACGGCCACAGCCCAGGAGGGCGGCAAAGTCTAGGCAATCTGAGGGGGCTCGTCGCGATCAGAAGAAGGGTTTTTCTGATTATCGCCTCCCTTTGTCCGGATTTCAACCTCCTCGATCGTCACCCGACGCACCCGCTGCACCCGTTCCCCTTCACTAAGTCCTTCTTCAGAAACAGTTTCAGACCTCGAATCCTGCGTTTCCGACGCCCGATCCGGCTTCTCCCGCAGACCCTCCGCCACGTGATGAACCGCCAGCCCCGCGTTCCGACAAAGACGCTCAAACCACCCCAAAGCCGTCACTCCCATCAGTCGAGGCTGTCGACGATCGCGTCCAGGTTCTCAGGTGTCAGGTTCTCGTGCAGCACCTCATTCACCAACGCACACGGCGCGGTCCCGCACGAGCCCAGACACTCGACCTTCATCAGCGTGAACTTCCCATCCTCCGTCGTCTCACCCACGCCGATCCCCAGCTTCGCTTCCAGCTTCTCCGTCAGCCCCGGCTCACCCATGATCTCGCACGAAATCGACTGGCACACCCAGAACACGTACTTGCCCTTCGGCTCCAGCCAGAACTCTTCGTAGAACGTCGCCGTGTCCAGCACCGTCGACGACTCGAGCTCCAGAAAATCCGCCACTTCTTCAATGACCTGCTTCGGCAGCCACCCCACCCGATGCTGCATCGCATGGAGCACAGGCAGCGTCGCCGCCTGCCGCGTCGGATACCGCGTCAGCACTTCCGACTCCAGCTTCGCCTTCAGCTCATCATCCAGATAGGGCTCCGGACGCCTCGCGATCTTCTCTGTTGCCGAGTTCTTCGTAATCCAAGCCATGGCATTCCTCTAAACAGCCAACGCCCCAGAAGAGTAACTACCGGTCAAGCTCCGCCGCAATGATGTTCAGGCTGCCCAGGCAGGCCACCACGTCCGACAACAGGTGACCCTCGACCAGCTTCCCGAACACCGAGTAGTTCACAAAACTCGGAGCCCGACACTTCGCCCGCCAGGCCCGCGGGCCCCCATCACTCACCACCGTGTACCCGAGCTCCCCGTTCGCCGTCTCGTTCGCCGCATACACCTCAGCGACCGGCGCCTCCCACTGACGATTGGTCATCACAAGCTCGAAGTGCTGAATCAATCCCTCGATCGACCCGTACACCTCCGCCTTCGTCGGCTTCGCCACCTTCCCGTCCGAGTCCACGTTCATCGGCCCACCCGGAATGTCATCCAGCAGCTGCTCGATGATCTTCACCGATTGCCGGATCTCCTCCACCCGAATCAGATACCGGCTCAGCACGTCCCCGCCCGTCGCCACCGGCACCTGGAAGTCCACCGCCTTCGCCCCCATCCCGTCCCAGTTGTCCGCGTAGCACAGATACGGCTCGTCCTTCCGCAGGTCCCTAGCGATCCCGCTCGCCCGCGCGACCGGCCCCGTCAGCCCCCAGGCCATCGCGTCCTCCGCCGAGATCTGGCCCACCCCCTCCGTCCGGTCCCGGAAGATCCGGTTCTTGTTCAGCAGCCCCGTCAGGTCATCCATCGCCTTGGGCAGCTTCTCATGGATGAAGCTCTTCATCATCCGGACAAACACTTCCTCGTCCGGCAGATCGGCCATCGTCCCGCCCACCCGCGTGTAGTCCGGGTGATACCGCTGCCCGCAGATGTAATCCATGATGTCGTAGATGTACTCACGCTCGTTGAACCCATACAAAAAGCCCGTGAAGGCCCCGAGGTCCAGCGCCGCCGTCCCCACGCACAACAGGTGATCCTGAATCCGCCCCAGCTCCGCCAGGATCGTGCGCACCGCCTTGCACCGAGGCGTCAGATCGATCCCAAAAAGCTTCTCCACCGCCGTATGCCAGGCGATGTCATTGCTGATCGGCGAGATGTAATTCATCCGGCTCACGATGCAGACGTACTGGTTGTAGTCCAGCGTCTCCGCGAGCTTCTCAAACCCCGAGTGCAGGTAACCAATATGCGGCACCGCACGCACCACCCGCTCGCCATCCAGCTCCAGCACAATCCGAAGCGTTGTGTGCGTCGCCGGGTGCTGCGGACCGAAGTTAAGCGTCCACCGATCCCCCTTCGTCCCCGCCTCGGGATCGATGTAAGGCGTCGTCTCGACGTCGACGTCGTAAGCCTCTACCGGTTGTAAGTTGTACGCCATGCCTGCCGTGCCTTGCGTCAGAGGTCCGCGAGCCGCCATGCCCGCATCATGTCTGGCATCCTAGCACCTCAGGCCAGCACGAAAACCAACACCACATCAGAATCTATCCCGATCCGATAATCGCCAGTCGCCCCGACACCATGACCACCAACCCCGCACAACCTCATCAGGCACGCCAGCGCGCGCTCGACCTCGCCGCCGACTTGGGCTTCGCCCTCGCCGCCGTCACCGACGCCCAACCCTCCGCCCACACCGAGCACGTCCGCCAGTGGATCACCGACGGCAAGCACGCCGAGATGACCTACCTCGAAAAGAACCTCGACACCCGACTCGATCCCACCCATCTCCTCCCCGGCTGCCAATCCATCCTCTGCGTTGCCGACGCCTACCACCCCCCGCAGCCCCCACAAGAAACATCGCCGTCCCCAGACAACAAGGCCAAAGCTGAGACCGCTGCTTATGCGGCCGGCCGCGACTACCACAAGGTGATGAAGAAGAAACTCCATCGCCTCGCCGACGCCCTCCGCGAGCAGTACCCCGACCACACCTTCCGCGCCACCGTCGACACCGCCCCGATCCTCGAGCGTGAGCACGCCGCCCGCGCCGGCCTCGGATGGATCGGCAAGCACACCCTGCTCATCCACCCCCGCCACGGCTCCTACCTCCTCCTCGGCTGTTTGCTCACAAACCTCCCCATGCAGACCTGCGCTGACGCCGGCTACCCAACCCCCGCTGTCCCGCCCGACGACCACTGCGGGACCTGCACCCGCTGCATCGACGCGTGCCCCACCCAGTGCATCACGCCCTATTCGGTCGATGCCGCCAACTGCATCAGCTACCTCACCCTCGAACACCGGAGCGACTTCACCCCGAAGCAGGCCGCCGCGCTGAGCAGTGACGACGCCAGCCTTATCGCCGGGTGCGACATCTGCCAGCAGGTCTGCCCGCACAACACCACCGAGAACCGGATCCCGCTCCCGATCCGCGACGACTACACCCCACGCCCCCACGCCAACGGCCTCGATCCCGCCGAAGTGATCGACTGGACCGAGTCCGACCGCCTCCGCCACCTCGCCGGAACGGCCCTCACCCGCATGTCCCTCGCCATGCTCCACCGCAACGCTCAGGCGATCCTCGACCACCGCGACACCTAACCCACTCCCTCAAAAATCCTCTAATCTATCCATCCACAAATCACCAGAACAGGAGTCCCGACATGGGTCTGATGGACGGCAAAAAGGGCATCATCTTCGGCATCGCCAACGAGCGCAGCTACGCCTACTTCATCGCCAAGCAGCTCGTTGAGCAGGGCGCTCAGCTCTACTTCACCTACCTGCCGATCGGCAAGATGGAACACCGCGTCCGCAAGGCCTGCCAGTCCCTCGGCATCGAAGACCCCTGGCTCGTCCCCTGCGACGCCGGCTCCGATGAATCACTCGAAGAAGTCTTCACCAAGCTCCAGGCCGACGCCGGGAACATCGACTTTTTGGTGCACTCCATCGCCTTCGCCGACAAGGACTACCTCGAAGCCGACATGTTCCACAAGACGCCCCGTGGCGTCTTCACCCAGGCCATGGACATCTCGGCCTACACCCTCCTCGCCATGGCCCGGCACGCCATGCCCCTCATGAACGATGGCGGCTCCATCCTCTCGCTCACCTACTTTGGCGGCGAGAAGGTCGTCCCTCGCTACAACGTCATGGGCGTCGCCAAGGCCTGCCTCGAACACACCACCCGTTACCTCGCCTACGAACTCGGCGACGAAGGACGCAACATCCGCGTCAACACCATCTCCGCCGGACCCTTCAAAACTCTCGCCGGCGCCGGTGTCGGCGGCATGGACGAGATGATCGCCCACCAGGAAAAGAAGTCCTCCCTCAAACGAGCCAACACCGGCGACGAAGTCGGCAACGCCGCCGTCTACCTCCTCTCCGACCTCTCCACCGGCACCACCGGCGAAACCCTCCACGTCGACTGCGGGTTCTCTATCGTGGGGCTTTAAAGCTACTCAGCTCTACTTTCGTAAGTTTGCAAATGGTCTCTCGCCGTGTTCATTCTTGAAAGATCCGATCAGATCTGTTTCAAAATGGTCAGGATCGTCGGGCTCCGTAGTCTGCCACTGGACTAAGAGCATCGAGGCATGTCGCAGCTGCCATATGTAACGTCCTCCCCAGTGTGCTGATGGCATGCCCGCTCCGTGATTCATGTATTGACGTAGGCGTTGCTGTAATCCGCTCTTACCCCCTGCCTTGCCTATGTAAAGCACATGGGCTTCACTTATCCAGTTAGCTCTGAGAACAGTAGAAGCTACTGATGGATTCTTACCTTTGAGGTCACCCGCTGTGCTCTGACTCAAGAATTCTGGCTCAAACTCATTGGGCTTTCGAATCAGGTATACGCCACGATCTTTGGGAACTTGAGAGCAGTTCAGTGCTGTAAGTTCGGCTATGGTCACGGGCAGGCTGAAAGAGCGAAGATTCAAACTATCAACATGGCCGTCAGAAAAATCTTCCAGTACGACCTTGTAGATCAATTGCGTAATTCTCTGAGATTCAAGTATTGGCGAAGAACATTGGTATTGCGTTGAATCTTTATTCACCACTGCTTCGATAGCGTTCAATCTATTACTAGATGCTGAAAATCGAACCTGGTAAATGCAATGGCCCGTCCAGCTGCGGTGACAGTGAAGGGTCAGTGCCTCTTCTTCATAAAAACAGAACCAGCGATCATCCATCGAGTCCGGAATGACACCTTGTCGGATAATCGAGGCTTGCACCGGATCAAACTGGCAAGACAGCTTGATCCGCATCGACTCCGACGGCATGGGCAATGTCTGCCAATCAGATGGCCCTGCATGATGATGTGACATGGCCTTTGTCTACACGATTATGTGCCATAAAAAAACACCCCCGACCAACGGCCGGGGGTGTCATCAAAAACTGAGTGATCTAAGCAAGGGGGCTTAACGATAGAACTCGATGATCAGGTTCATGTTCACTTCGAACGGCACCTGGTCGGGCGTCGGGATCGAGAGGATCTTCGCCGTCAGCGTCGACGGGTCGAACGACAGCCAGCCCGGGACTTCGTGGCCCGGCAGCGACTCGAGGTTCTCGCGGACCAGGTCTTCCGAGGTCCGCTTGGAGTTCTCGCGCTTCCGGCGGATCAGGGTGATCTCATCACCCACACGCACCTGGAAGGAAGGCCGGTCGGTCTTGCGGCCGTTGATCGCGACGTGGCCGTGAGCCACGAGCTGGCGAGCCGCCCAGATCGAGCGAGCCCAGCCCAGACGGCGGATCACGTTGTCCAGCCGCTGCTCGAGCAGCGAGAGGAGCACGTCGCCGGTGTTACCCTTGGTCCGGGTGGCCTTGCCCATGTAGAGCCGGAACTGCTTCTCGAGCACGTTGTAGTGGTAACGCAGCTTCTGCTTCTCGTTGAGGCGGACGCCGTAGTCACGCAGACGCCGGCCGCGGAAGCCGTGCATGCCCGGCGGGTTCAGCTGACGCTTGGTGGTGTGCTTGGGGAGGTCGGCGATGGGGACGCCAACACGGCGGGAGAGCTTGACCTTGGGGCCGGTGTAGTTGGCCATATCTTGTTCCCGAGACCTTGTTGAGGCGTGCGGGCTCCGTCTGGGGCTCGGCCGTGGCTACGGCGTCGCGACGCTGGGATTCGCTGGACCCCTTGCCCAGCGAGCCTCGTATTAAACCTGAATCCGGCCATGGGGTCAAAGCTGTCAGACGCGAGACGGGCTGCGACTGGGATCCTTCGATTCGATCAAAGTCAGAACATTTCTCAGATTCTTCAGGCGTCAAAACCGGTTTAATCGCAAGGTTACGGGCGTGTTTCAGGCCGGTTTGGCTCAAAACGGGTCGTTATCGGACCGAATCTGATCCCTATGAGCCATTCCCGAGATCGTTCGATGCCGTCGAAGCCGGTTGCGGCCCTGCTGCTGGGATTTGTGACCGCCGGCCTGCTCGGTTGTGCGCAGGACCCGGCCCCGGTCGAGGCCCTGAGCCGGCCGCTGGCCAGCAACGCGACCGAGACCGGCGAGGTCTTCGCCAACCGGCTGGACGACGGGCCATCGGCCGAGGCCAACCCTGGGCCTTCCTGGACGGTGCTGACCCTCGAGCAGCGGCAACGCCGGAGCGTCGTCTTCGATCCGCAGACCGGCTTCCTCGCCACCCGATACACCACCGAGCAGACGGCCCGGGAGGACCCGTGGCTGGCGGCTCCGATCACCATCCCGGACACTCAGAGCCGCCAATACCGTCAGGACCGCTGGCGACATGGCGGCCACGAGGGCGATCCGTCGGCAGATTGATCTGGTTCGAAGCTGGTTTGGTGCACCGTCCGGCTTAGAATCTGGGCATGGCACTACTCAACTCAGTGGAAGAGGTCTCGCCCCGCCGTCGGCTGTTCGGGAACCTCGCACTCGTCTGCTGCTTCGCGGCGTTGATCCTGCTCACGCTGATGAGCACGCTGGCCCGGTCCACGACCGGCGACCAGCTCAGCCTGCTGGTTGATGTCCGGCACTGGATTCTCAGCAGCTATGTCGAGGAGATCGAGGGGCAGGAGCTGACGGAGGCGGCAATCGCCGGGATGGTCGAGTCGCTGGACGACCCGTACACCAGCTACTTCCCGGAAGAGGAATACAACAGTTTCAGCGAGTCGATCGAGGGCCAGTTCTCCGGGATCGGCGCCGAGGTTGACCTGAAGGAGGATCGGCTGCGGATCGTGAGCCCGCTGGAAGGCTCGCCGGCCTGGGAAGCCGGGGTGCTCGCCGGCGACATCGTGCTTGAGATCGACGGGACTTCGACCGAGGGCCTGAGTCTGCGTGAGTGCATCGGCCTGCTCAAGGGTCTGGCTGGGACCGATGTGACGATCAAGGTCCGGCACCTGTCGGGCGAGGAGGCGGAGATCACGATCACGCGGGATGTCATCAAGGTCGCGACGGTCCGGGGGATCGATCGGGATGAGAACCTGCAGGAGCGCTTCTGGATCGATAGCGACCGGAAGATCGCCTACATCCGGCTGACGCAGTTCGGCCAGCGGTCGAACGAGGAGTTCGTCGAGACGCTGACGGATCTCGAGGCGCAGGGCATCCAGGGGTTGATCCTCGATCTGCGGTTCAACCTCGGCGGGTTGCTGACGGCTGCGCAGTCGATTTCGGATCTGTTCCTGACCGGCGGGCAGACAATCGTGTCGGTGCGGGCCCGTGCCGGGCAGGAGCAGTCGTTTTCTTCGACGGATGACACGCTGCTGCCGGACATCCCGGTGGTGGTGCTGATCAATGATGTGAGTGCTTCGGCATCGGAGATTGTCGCGGGGGCGCTGAAAGACAACGGCCGGGCTCATCTGGTCGGTGTGCGGACGTTCGGCAAGGGCTCGGTGCAGCAGGTGCGCGAGCTGGATGGCGGGCGTTCGGCGCTCAAGCTGACGACGGCTTACTACTACATTCCTTCGGGCCGAAAGATTCACCGGATCGAGGACGCGGATACGTGGGGTGTCGATCCGTCGCAGGGTAGTTGGGTGTCGATGACGCCCGATGAGGTGCGGGCGATGATCAACGTGCGTCGTGAGGCGGCGATCCTTCGGGAAGAGGGTTCTTCGATGGCGCGGGACAGCTACACGCCGGAGCAGGTTGAGGAAGAATTGAAAGACAAGCAGCTGGCGGCGGGGCTGGCCTCGCTGCTGGGCTACAAGGAGACCGGGGCCTGGCCGTCGGTGGGGATTGACAACGAGGGGGCGGTGATCGCGATGCTCCGGCGGACGAATCTGGAGCGTCGGCGTGATCTGCTGCGGGAGACGTTGGAGCAGATCGAGGAGCAGCTGGAGGCGTTGGACAACCCGACGGAGGCGGCGTCGCTGGATGCGGAGGAGGCGGGTCTGTCGGAAGAGCTTACCGAGCCGGCGACGCCTTGAGCCTGATCCTCGGACTGGAAACGAGCTGCGACGAGACCTCGGCAGCGGTGGTGCTTGATGGGCGTGAGGTGCTCGGGCACGTCGTGGCTTCGCAGCACGAGCTTCACGCGGAGTTTGGGGGTGTGGTGCCGGAGGTGGCGAGCCGGGCTCATCTGGAGCGGCTGCGGCCGGTGTTGTTGCAGACGCTGGATGAGGCGGGGCTTGATCTGTCGGCGATCGATGGGGTGGCGGTGGGGAATCGTCCGGGGTTGATCGGATCGCTGCTGGTGGGGGTCTCGGCGGCGCAGGCGTTGTCTTGGTCGGTGGGGGTGCCGTTGATCGCGATCGATCATGTGCGGGCTCATCTTTATGCGGGGTATCTCGGGCAGTCGGAAAAGATGGGTGATGAGCCGGCCGGGCTTGGGCTGGTTGTGTCGGGCGGGCACACGCAGATTTACAGGATGGAGGCGGGTGAGGCGGGGCGGTCAGCGATGGGGGCGGCGGTGATTGGGCGGACGATCGATGACGCGGTGGGCGAGGCGTTCGATAAAGCGGCGGTGATTCTGGGGCTGGGTTTTCCGGGTGGTCCGGCGGTGGAGCGTTGTGCGGCGGCGGGGGATGCGGAGGCGTGTGATTTTCCGGTGTCGATGCTCTCGAAGGAGAGCCTGGATTTTTCGTTCAGCGGATTGAAGACGGCGCTGCTGTATCGGGTTCGGGGACGGCCGAAGACGGTGGCTGGCAAGCCGGTGTTCGAGCGTGAGGCGGGGGATCTGGCGGAGGCCGAGCGGGCGGATCTGGCGGCGGGTTTTCAGCGGGCGGCGGTGGCGGCGGTGGTGAAGAAGCTGGATCGGGCGGCGGAGCGGGTGGCTGAGGTCGGCCGGCTGGTGGTGGGTGGTGGGGTGACGGCGAATCGGTCGCTGCGGTCGGCGCTGGCGGGCTGGGCGGAGAGGCGTGGGGCGCGGCTGGTGATTCCGGAGATGGCTTATTGCGTGGACAACGCGGCGATGATCGCGGGGCTGGCGGCGCATCGGCTGGCGGCGGGGGAGGTGGATGGGTTAGGGATTGGGGCGGTTAGTACGAGTTAGGGGTTGGTGTGTTTTATGCATCACGACTTGTCCTTCGGACAAAGTCGTGTCACCCGGGCGGGACTAGGTGTGGCACCCGGCATGATCGTTAAGGGTCAGTGGATCATGCGGAGGTCGCCGAAGTTGGGGGCGCTCATGTACCAGGGGGCCTGGGCGTAGAGGGGGAAGTAGGCGGGGAAGTAGACGAAGAAGGCTTTGCCGATGAGGAGTTTTCGGGGGACGATGCCGCGGCCGTCGCGGCCTTGGGGGAAGTAGTTTTGCTGGACCCAGGGGTCGATCTGTGTCCAGTAGCGGCCGTCGGCGGATCGGGGGCTGTTGTCGCCGACGGTGAAGAATTCGTCGTCGTTGATGGTGAGGGGTGTGCCCTGGGTGTTGTTGCCGATGCGGACGATGCCGGCGGTGGCGTGTCCGGTGCCGCGTCCGGCGTTGGCGTAGTAGAGGTCGCGGTCGAGTTCGATCTTGTGGATGAGGGCGGAGCCGCCTGCGATGCCCAGGCCGATCTGCGGGAGCTCGGGCGGGGCCCCGCGGTCGATGATGGTCTGGAGGGGGAGATCGAAGGACCAGTTGAGGATCTGGTCGCCGTCCTGCCAGACGATGACCTGCTGGTCGACGACCCACCATTCGAGGTGTGTGTGTTGTTTGGCGGGGAGGGGTGGGATCTGTCCGCGGTTGAGGAGCCGCTGGGTGGCGTCGGTGCGGTCGGGGGCTTCGAGGAGGACGGAGCCGTCGGAGGTGATGGTGAGTCGGAGTCGCTCGACGGGGGTGTGGGGGTCGTTGAGTCGGGCGGTGGTTTCGAACCAGAGGGTCTGGGCGTCGGATTGGGGGGTGATGTCGATGGCGAGGCGGATGTCCTCGATCTGTTCTTCGGTGGTTTCGGGCGAGAACTGGTTGTAGGCGTAGCGGGCGCCGTAGCGGTCGAGGTTGGCGGTTTCGAAGTCGAACCGGAGCTCACCCTGGTCGGCGGTGAGTTGGTAGGAGCGTCGGTTTTCGATGTTCCAGCCGGATGGGTTGGTGGGTCGCCAGGGGTTGTTCCATGCGGGGACGCCTGGGCCGCGGCGGGCGCGTGAGCCCTCGTCGAGGGGGATGTACTGTGAGTGGTAGATGGGCTGCCAGACGGCTCGCTGGACTTTGGGGCGTTGGGCTTTGCGGGCGATGCGCCAGTCGGCGTCGGCGGTGGCGGTCAGGGGTCGGGTGTAGATGTTGCCGTCGAGGATGGCGAGTTGTTCGTTGGGGAGGCCGACGAGTCGTTTGATGAAGTTGGTTTTTGGGTCTTTGGGGTCTTTGAAGACGACGACGTCCCAGCGTTTGGGGTCGGTGAATTCATAGATGTATTTGAGGACGAGGATGCGGTCGCCTGGGGAGACGCGGGCGTTGTCGAGTCGTGTGGCGGCGCCGGTCATGGGGTCGAGGGCACCGACCTGTCGGGCTCTTTCCATCATCTGGGGGAGCTCGGGGAGGTCGACCTGGTACTGGTAGCCGGACTGCTCGGAGGTGAGGCGGATGTGCTGGCCGAGGAGGGTGGGGGCCATGGATCCGGTGGGGATGACGAAGGCCTCGACGACGTAGGCCCGGAAGACGAAGGCCAGGACGAAGGCGATGACCAGTGATTCGAGCGTTTCCTTGACGGATTCCTCGGTGGTTTTCTGCGTCATTTGCTCGGTCACTCCGGTGGGCCTACCTTTTGTGGTTGATCGGCAGGGATGCCGAGCTATCACTTTAGCCCGAAGCGGAGCCTCTTGTGAGCGCCCAGTTCTTCATCAGCCTGTTGGTCATCGCGGTTTCGCTGCCGACGATCCAGTTGACGTGTGCGTATCTGATCATGCTGGAGCGGAAGGTGGCTGCTTATGTGCAGGATCGTTACGGGCCGAACCGGACGAATTTTTCGTTCGGGCTGAACGACATCTGGAAGATGGTGGGGCTGGGCTGGTTGTTTGATGCGAAGAACAAGATGCTGGGGCTGGGGCAGGCGCTGGCGGACGGGTTGAAGCTGCTGGTGAAGGAGGATTACACCCCGCCTCACGTGGAGAAGGGGCTGTTTTATCTGGCACCGATGCTGGTGGTGGTGCCGGCGCTGCTGGGGGCGGCGGTGATTCCCTGGGGTGGGGTGTGGGAGTTCCCGGGGATCGGGAGTGAGGGGAACTGGTGGGTGGAGCCGGGGCTGAGTTTTGTGACGGTGTTCCCGACGGACCTGGGGGTGATTTTCCTGCTGGCGATTTCGTCGCTGGGCGTCTACGGGGTGGTGCTGGGGGCGTATGCGTCGAACAACAAGTACTCGTTTCTGGGTGGGCTGCGGGCGACGGCGCAGATGCTTAGTTACGAGATTCCGCTGGCGATCGCGGTGCTGGTGATGATCATCACGTTCCAGACGGCGTCGACGACGGAGATGACGCTATTGCAGGCGGATGGGGCGTGGGGGATTTTTGCTCACCCGCTTCTGGCGATCATTTTCTTTACGTGCGGTCTGGCGGAGTGCAACCGGGCGCCGTTCGATCTGGCGGAGGCGGAGCAGGAGCTGGTGGGCGGGTTCCACACGGAGTACAGCTCGCTGAAGTGGGCGCTGTTTTTCCTGGCGGAGTACATGCACATGATCACGTCGTGTGCGTTCTTTGCGTTGCTGTTCCTGGGCGGTGGGGATCTGCTGCCTTTTGTGAACCTCATCCCGCAGGTGAATGACGGGACGTTCTTCGGGCTGTTCGCGGAGGGGTCGCTGATTGGCGGGGTGCTGCTGGTGGGGATGCAGGCGACGATTTATGCGGTGAAGGTGATCTTCCTTCTCTGGCTGATGATGATGGTTCGGTGGACGCTGCCGCGCTTCCGTTTTGATCAGCTGATGAAGCTGGCGTGGCGGGGGATGATTCCGTTGACGCTTTTGATGTTGCTGGTGGTGACGATCATGGTTGCGTTGGGTGTGACGCAGTGGTGGGCGTTCCTGCTGATGAACTTTGCGGCTTACTTCGGCAGTCGTTATCTGGCGAAGCTGATGCCGGCGGACCCGCCTGTGAATCGTCGGATTGCGTTGGAGGGGTCGCGGTTTTCGGGAGTGGCGGGGGAGTGAGGGTGTGGGTGTAGGGCGGGGAGGTGATGGGTGGTTGGTCACGACTTGTCCTTCGGACAAAGTCGTGGCACCCGAGCGTGATGTCTGGGGATTTGTGGTCGCCAGGGCTTTGGCTGGAAAACCCTGGTACCGGGCATCAGGACCTCGGTCGCGTCGCGACCGGGCTCTGGGGGGCAGTTGTTTGCGGGTGGGGCTTGGGGTCAGTTGTCTTCGGGTGGGGGGTCGGGGCTGTAGAGGTCGAGGTAGAACTCGTGGAGGTCTTTGCCGTGGAGGTTTTTGGTTCGGTTGTGCTTGAAGCCGAGGCGGCCGAAGAGGTTGAGGGCGGCGTCTTTCTCGAAGCGGGTGTCGAGTCGGACTTTGAGGAAGCCGTGTTTGCGGCAGTGGTTGACGGCGGTTTCGGCGAGTTGGACGGCGATGTCGAGGTTCTGGAGGTCGGGTTCGACGCGTAGGCGTCGGATTTCGGCGGTGTCTCGTTCGTCGGAGCCGACGCCGATCATCCCGACGACGGTTCCCTGGAATTCTGCGACCCAGAGGTGGTGTCTTTCGTCGTCGAAGTAGGCCTCGACGACGTTGTCGATATCGGCTCCGGTGTCGTTGGGGGCGATCTGGCCGTCGAGGAGGCCGACGTTGTAGAGGCGTGAGATGTGGGGCTGATCGTCGTCGCAGAAGGAGCGGATCAGGGCCTGGGTGTCGGGATTGGGTGAATCTGCGGTCTGAGACATACGTCTTTGACCCTATCGCCTGGGGCGGGGTTCGTCCACCGTGAGGAAGTCGAGCTTGTCGGTGGCGGAGTCGAGGAGGGCGGCGGTGTAGGTCTCGGCTCGGAAGAGGGCGCCGGGGTTGATGATGCGGGTGGTTCCGACGGTCTGGTCGAGGGTTCGGTGGGTGTGTCCGTGGCAGAGGTAGCGGGGTTTTTCGCGGAGGCCGGCGTCGAGGACTTCGGGCTGGTGGCCGTGGCAGAAGTAGAGGAGGCCTTCGGGGAGTTCGAGTCGTCCGGCGGGGTGGCTGACGGTGACGTCGAGTTCCTGGGCGTAGCGGGCGAGGGGGCCTGTGTCCCAGTCGGTGTTGCCGAAGACGAGGTGTGCGGGGATGGGCTGGCCGTCGGGGGTGGCTTCGGCGAGGGCGTCGATGACTTCGACGGTGCCGACGTCGCCTAGGTGGACGAGGATCTCGGCGCCGTGTTCGAGGAGGAGGTCGACGGCCTTGCGGGTGGTGGTGGCGCGGCCGTGTGAGTCTGAGAGAAGTCCGATCCTGGGCACGAATGAAGCCTCGGTGGAGTGTCTGCGGGGAATACCGATAGGGTACCCGACGGGGCGGGGTGTGCGGGGTCTGGGCCGTGGGTTGTTGGGGGCGGTATGCTTGGCGGTCGGATTGGCTTGTTGGGGGTTTAGAGAGGTGTTTTTGTGTCGGACATGCTGGCAGAGATTGTGGCGAACAAGCGGGAGGAGATCGCGGCGGCGAAGGCGGCGGAGTCGCTGGAGGACGTGAAGGCGAAGGCGAGGGATGCGGAGCCAGCGCGGAACTTTTTCGCGGCGGTGACGCGGCCGAAGCACACGCTACGAGTGATTGCGGAGGTGAAGAAGGCGAGTCCTTCGGCGGGGCTGATCCGGGAGGATTTCGATCCGGTGGCGATCGCGGAGGCGTATGCGGCGAACGGGGCGGCGGCGATTTCGTGTCTGACGGATGCGAAGTATTTCAGGGGGAGTTGGGGTACATCGAGCGGATCAAGGCGGCGGTGGATTTGCCGGTGCTGCGGAAGGATTTCATTGTTGATCCGTATCAGGTGTATGAGGCTCGGGCGGCGGGGGCGGATGCGATTCTGCTGATTGCGGAGTGTCTGGGGGAGTCGCAGCTGATTGATTTGTTGATTTTGGCGACGGAGTTGAAGCTGACGACGCTGGTGGAGGTGCACGATCTGGAGTCGCTGGTGCAGGTGAAGCCGCATCTGGGTTTCCCGTTGGCGGGGTCGACGTTGTTGGGGATTAACAACCGGAACCTGCGGACGATGGAGACGGACCTGCAGCACACAATGGACTTGCTGCGGGAGGTGCCGGACCTGGAGGTGCTGGTGAGCGAGTCGGGGATTCGGACGCACGAGGACATCAAGCGGCTGGCGTTAGCGCATGTGCATCGGGTGCTGGTGGGCGAGCATCTGATGCGTCAGCCTGACCCGGGGCTGGCGTTGTATGAGTTGATGCATGGGACGTTGGAGGGGGCGTGAGAATCCATTCGGGTTCGTAATAGATTGCCGAATCAATCGTGGCATTTTGCTTTCCTGCTGGTTACTTTGTGAACATGGATGCAGACAAGCGTGCCGCGAAGTCGAACTTGATGGCTGAGGGAGCATCGGCCCCATTGGCCGAAGAGTCGTATTCAAAAGAGAGAGGGCGTGCTTTCGAAAAATGGCTGACTCATGAGCAAGTCAGTGGAGCCGTGGATCGCAGATGTCTCAGAAGAGCTTTCAATGCCGGGTGGGAGGCACGTACACATTCCATCATGCTCTCACTATTCGCAGCGGTGCTTGGCCTCATCATCAACCTTGTCATCAATTGGGTTTTAGCTATTGATTTACCGCTAGCATTTTATTTTTATATGTTTTTTGTGTATCTTGGTATTGGTGTTTTCGTGCAGAAGGTCCCTCGGCGTCGTGTCGGATTTCGTCTATAAACTCCAAGCGATTACTATTGCTAGAAATTTTGGGAGAGACTCTTATCTTGGTATACCCAGGGTTTGTGATGATGAGTAAGAGCGTCTTCATAGAGCTAGCGCAGACGCGCTGATGCATCGCGTCTCATGTTGTTGTTTTTTTGGGTTAGTTTTCTTGTTGTGGCCTCGGTCGCGTCGCGACCGGGCTCGTGGCGTTCTTGGTTCTGTGGATCCGCCTATGGCGGAACCGCAGCCATCCGTGGTTGTTGGTGGTCGTAATGGCTTTTCCGCCTTTGGCTCGAGAAACCGTGGCACGCGGCGTGGGTGCCTGAGTCGTGACTTAGTGTTCTGGGTTTTCTGTGTTGTTTCTTGGTGTGTATTCAAGGCTTGTGCCTTGTATTCGTAGTGGGGGTGTTTGGATGTCGTTATCGCTTGGCCTTAGGGGTAAGTGTGGTGGGGGTGGTTGGTGGGTGGGGGTTTAGGATGGTGGTTCGGGGGGATGTCTGGAGAGGTTGGGTTTCCATTGCATTGAAGGGAAGAGGCCATGTCATCTGCTTCACGGTTTGGGCTGTGGTTGGTTGGGTGTCTGTTGGTGGTGGGGATGTCGGGGTCGGAGGGGTGGGCGAATTTCATTGATGTGGTGGATACGCGGGATGGGGTGCAGTCTTATGGGTGGGAACTGCCCAAGACGATCACGGTGTACATCCCGAATGAGATAGCGGGGGGTGACAAGGACAACTTCAAGATGGGGGTGAGTGCGTGGGTGGCCTGTCTTCCGGGCTTGACGATCGAATACAAGGATGGTGAGCCGGAGGCGGGGGCTGACTGCTTTGTGGATATCAACGTGACGTCTGCCGACCCGCCTTTTCCTGCGGGGTCGCCGCCGCCTTATGCGATTGGTGGCGGGTTTGTGCCGGACCCGTATCCGGCGGACAAGGATCACGTGTTTATTGATGAGGGGGTGATCTCGATCCATCCGGATGCGTTGGGGCACTCGGGGGTGGCGGGGTCGTTCATGAAGAATCTGGGGGCGCACGAGTTCGGGCACATTCTGGGGCTGGATGATGATCGGCGGACGGAGGGGGATCGTAAGCATGTGATGGATCCCGATTTCCGGCTGATTGATGACGGGATGGGGAATGTGATTCGGGCTGATCCGTTTCTTTCGCCCTCGGCTCGTGACAAGATGATGCTGTCGAAGCATTACACGGTGGTGCCGACGCCTTCGGGGCTGGCGGGTCTGGTTCTGCTTGGGCTGGTGGGGATGAGTCGCCGAGGGTGAGGGGTTAGACGCGAAGTCCATCCGCGCCCAGGAAGACCTTGTGCGGGAGTTGCGGGCTGACCTGGGCGTGGCTGACTTCGTGGGCGATGTGGGTGAGGTAGGTCTGTTTGGCGTTGAGTTGTTCGGCGTACTGGCAGGCGCGGTCGATCGTGAGGTGGGTGGGGTGGTGTTTGTGGCGGAGGCCGTCGAGGACGAGGGCGTCGAGGTTGGTCAGGTGGGGGAGGGTTTCGGGGGGGATGCTGGAGACGTCGGTGCAGTAGGCGATGGATTTGTGGTTGTGGTCGATGCGGAAGCCGGTGATGGGGAGGCGGCCGTGGAGGAGGAGGAGGGGGGTGAAGGTGACGCCGAAGAGGGTGAAGGGCTGGTTGTGGGTGAGGGTGTGGGGGATAAGAGAGGCGACGAAGGACTGGTTGACGTTGGTGTGGGGCTCGAAGATGTAGCGGAACATGCGGGCGAGGACTTCGAGGGTGGGCGGGTCGGCGTAGATATCGAGGGGTTGCTGCTGGACGGCGTTGAAGCGGCGGAGGTCGTCGGTGCCCATGATGTGGTCGGCGTGGGAGTGGGTGTAGAGGACGGCGTCGAGGTGGTTGATGTTTTCGCGGAGGCACTGGGTGCGGAGGTCGGGGGAGGCGTCGATGAGGATCTGGCGGGTCTGGCTGTGGGGGGCGGAGGGATCTGGGAAGCGGATGAGGACGGAGGCGCGGGTGCGGGTGTCGTGAGGGTCGGTGGAGGTGCAGACGGGGCAGTGACAGCCGATCATGGGGATGCCGGCGGAGGTGCCGGTGCCGAGGAAGAGGAGTTCGAGTTCGGTGGCGGGGGTTGGGGGTGGTGGGGGCGGATACTTGGGCATGGGGTTGGGTTCTAGGCGGCTGTGATGGATTGGGGGTGAGTGGCGGCTGATGTTACGGGGAAATGAGGGTCAGAATAGGGTTAGGGGTGCGTGAGCGGGGGTGATCTGCGATCAGTTATCCACAAGGGGCTGGATCAGAGAGACGGGTGGGGACCCTGTCTAAAGTCAAAAAAGTCGTTTATTCGGTGTGGGGGTGGTGTCCCGATAAAAGGGGCTTATCTTGGGTGTTTCGGGCGGGTGGTGGAGCGCGCGTTCACTGTTGGGTTAGCTGGGGGAGGCCTGAAGTGGGTCATCCATTGGGCTAGCCGGGTCTTTCGTCCACGTGTTATTCACAGGGCAGTACGGTGGCACGATGAACAACGATCTTTCGGGTTGATTTGGTTTCGGCACGGTTTTTGTTGATCAGCGGGTGGCAGCGGCCCGGCACGCCCCTGCAGGGTCGTGGAACCCGGATTCGGTGCGGATATGACGAGGATGATCTGGCAAGACGCTGGAGGGTGGTGGCAGCGGCTCGGGTGATTGCTGGGGTTTGTTATGATGGTTGGGCTATGGATGACAAGAGCACACGGCACATCATTGCGGCGTTGGTGACGAACGAGCCTGGGGTTTTGTCTCAGGTGGCGGGGATGTTCGCGGCGCGTGGTTTCAATATTGATTCGCTGGTCGTCGGGCGGACGGAGAATCCTGAGATTTCGCGGATGACGATCGTGGTGGTGGGGGATCGGTCGGTGCTGGAGCAGGTGCGGAAGCAGCTGATGCGGCTGGTGCCGGTGGTGAAGGTGGTGGATTACCACGAGGTGCCTCACGTGGAGCGGGACCTGCTGCTGATGCAGGTGTCGACGTCGGGTGAGGTGAGCAAGCGGACGGACCTGATCGAGTTGGCGAACCTGTTTCGGGCTCGGGTGGTGGATGTGTCGGATGACCGGCTGATGATCGAGTTGTCGGGCACGGAGGAGAAGCTGGAGGCGTTTATCCGTCTGGCTGAGCCTTTTGGGATTCTGGAGCTGGCTCGGACGGGTGTGATCGCGATGCCTCGTGGTGCGGCGGCGCCGATGAGTCGTCGTGCGAAGATGATCGGAGCGGCGTCGGGTGGGGGGCCTGCGATTGATGATGCGGATTTGCCGCCTGGGTGATGAAGGTGGCTGGGCACGCCTCCGAAGGGGCGTGGCACCCGGGGATGTTTGGTTCTGTGGGCACGCGGCGTGCCCATGGCCACCTGAGACTTCTGTCAGCAGGTAAGCCTGTTAACGGTCATGGCACAGGGCTGTTGTTGTCTGGTTTACAGGGATTGTTTTGATGCAGCGGACGATGTTGTTGGGCAAGATTCACCGGGCGACGATCACGCAGTGTGATCGTGATTATGTGGGCTCGATCACGATCGATGCGGACCTGCTGGAGGCGTCGGGAATGCTGCCTAACGAGCGGGTGCTGGTGGTGAATCTCGATAACGCGGTGCGTTTCGAGACGTATGTGATCCGTGGGGAGCGTGGGTCGGGGGTGATCGGGATCAACGGGGCTGCGGCGAGCATCGTGTCGGTGGGTCAGAAGGTGATCATCATGTCGTTTGGCCATCTGGACGAGGCGGAGGTGGCGGAGCACGCGGCGAAGGTGGTGGTGGTGGATGGGGATAATCGGGTGGATGTTGAGCTTCGTTACGACAGTCGTCTGGATTAGGTGCTGTTGGTTAGGATGAGGGGGTGAAGCTGCGGCCGCCTAGTTTCCGATCGATCCGCATCAGCCTGGCGAATAAGTGTCAGTTGCTGTTTGGCGCGGCGGTGGTGCTGATTCTGACGGCGGCGTTGGTGGTGGTGGCGATGCGTATGCAGGCGCTGGTGGAGGCGGCGCCGCTTGAGCGGGCGCGTGATTTTGCGACGGCGTGGTTGAACAATCACATTCGGTTGGGGAACGCGTTGTTGACGCTAGAGCGGGGTGGTCGGGGGTTGCCGGCGGATCGCGATTTCGGGTTGACGTTGATTGAGGATTTCGAGTTTGAGCGGGCGTCGGAGCTGGACCCGTTTCTGGCGGGGGCGATCGAGCGGTTTGAGACGACGCGTCGGTTTCAGGCGTTTGAGGTGGCGGAGGACAGTGCGGGGCACCGGTTTTATCGGTATGCACGGGCGGTTCGGGCGGAGGACTTGGCGCGGGCGCAGAATCTGGTGGTTAATCGGGATGGGGAGGGCGTGGAGGCTGAGATCGGCCCACCAGAGATGATTTTGCTGATCCAGTTGCGTGATGATCGGGTGGCGGTGGAGGCGGCGACGAACCGGATTTATCTGGTGGGAGCGGGGACGTTGTCGGGTTTGCTGGCGATCGCGGTGTTCTGGTTCATTACGACGCGGATCATTTTGTCGCCTGTGCGTGTGCTGACGGACTATGCGGACAAGGTGTCGCAGGGGGATTTGAACCTGCGGTCGGACATCAACACGGGGGATGAGTTCGAGGAGTTGTCGGATGTGTTCAATCAGATGCTGGAATCGATCAAGGAGAACCAGCAGCAGTTGTCGGAGGCGAACAAGAGTCTGGACGTGAAGCTCGGGGAGATGGCGGCGTCGAACCTGGCGTTGTATGAGGGGAACAAGCTCAAGGGGGAGTTTCTGGCGAACGTGAGTCATGAGTTGCGGACGCCACTGAATTCGATTTTGGGTTTTGCGGAGGTTTTGAGTGAGTCGTTGTCGTCGCGGTCGGGTCCGGTGGATGAGAAGCGGAAGCGTTATGTGTCGAACATTCTGGCGTCGTCGCGGCATCTGCTGAATCTGATTAATGATCTGCTGGAGGTGGCGAAGATCGAGGCGGGTCGGGTGGAGGTTCGTATCGCGCCGGTGTCGGTGGATGACATGACGGAGGGTCTGGTCAACCTGATGCGTTTGCAGGCGGAGAAGCGGTCGATCGCGTTGAAGCGGCGGATCGAGCCGGGTTTGCCGATTGTTGAGACGGACGCGAGTCGGTTGCAGCAGATCCTGTTCAACTTTCTGTCGAATGCGGTGAAGTTCACGCCTGATCTGGGGACGATCACGATTTCGGCGGCGTTGATTCCGGAGATTCCTCACAACAAACCGGCGCAGGTGCGGTTGTCGGTGTCGGACACGGGGCCGGGGATTGCGTTGGAAGATCAGCGGAAGATTTTTGAGAAGTTCACGACGCTTGATCCTTCGGTGACGAAGGAGCATGGCGGGACGGGTTTGGGGCTGACGATCTGTTCGGAGTTGGCGGATTTGTTGGGTGGATCGATTGAGATTGATTCGGAGGTGGGGAAGGGCGCGACGTTTTCGCTGGTGTTGCCGGTGAAGCATCAGCGTGCGCCGGTGTTTCGCGGTCGGGCGCGGGTGGGTGTGGGTGCGGTGGCTGGGGAGCTTTGAGGTTGTGTTGGGGGGCGACTGGGCATTCCAGCCATCGGTCCTCCTTCAGCGGATTGAATTCGAAACCGTGGCACCCGGAAGGGGTTGAGGAATGTCGTAGGGATCAGGGGATGCCGCGGACGATGGGGGGGCCGATGATTCGGGTGAGCCAGACGGGGAGTTTCTGCCAGGTTTCGATGCGTTTTCGGTATCGGGGGTTGTCGGGTCGGGCGGCGTGGGTGGAGCCGTGGAGGGGGAACTGCTGCCAGTAAGTGGGTTCGGGCTGGGCACCCCATTGGGTTTTGAATCGGTAGGTGCCGGCGTTGGGTGATGAGCGGCCGAAGTCGAAGCGGGCGGCACCGCGTTGGATGGCGCGGTTGAGCAGGCCGTGGTAGAGGGCCATGTTGGCGTTCATGGGGTTGGCGGATCGGAGGCAGGCGGCGGAGGGGACCTGGGTGGTTTGGTGGTGGACCGGGTCGTGGACGAGGAGGGCGGCGGCGGCGGGGGTTTGGTTGATGGTGAGCAGGGCGATCTCGGCGTGTTCGGGGAGGTTCTGGAGGATGGCGGCGAAGAAGCGTTTGGGGTAGACGGGTGTGCCGAGGTCGCGCATCGTTGTCGCGAAGATGTCGTAGAAGGCGTCGAGGTTTTCGTGGCGGGCGAAGGTGAGTTGGGGGTTGAAGCGTTCGGCTTTGCGGATCTGGTTTCGGACTTTGGCTTTGAAGCCGTCCCAGAGAGCTTCGGTGGTGTCGGGTAGTTCGAGGAGCAGGCGGGGTTTGTCGGCGCGGGTTTCGGTGAGGTCGTCGTGGGGGATGGGTTGCTGGGCGTGGCGGAGTTCGAGGTAGTCGGCGCGGCCGTCGCGGGCGAGTTTGGCGGCGTGGGAGATGAGGGCGTGGGCCGTGTCGGGGTCTGCGGCGATGACGCCTGCGCGGTTGAGGTAGGGGAGGCTGACGAGGAAGCGGCCGAAGAGTCGGGAGCGGACCCAGGCGAGGGGGAGAAGGCCGGTGAGGTTGGCGGTGGGTGTTGGTCGGGCGGTGAGGAGGATGGGGGTGTGGCCGAGTCCCTGGCGGAGGGCGGTGAGCCAGGCGGGGTGGGTTTCGGGTGCGGCGTTGGGCTGTGTTCGGAGGTAGTTGAGGGCTTCTTCGGCGAGGGAAGGAGAGGGGACGTGATGGGTCTGGAGGTGGGGCATGTGTGGGGATCGCGCGTGGGGTTTATGACAGGATCGGCACGATGTGACGGACGGGTGTCGCGGGGTGGTTATCGGGGTCTTGGTTTTCGTTACGACTTGTCCTACGGACAAAGTCGTGGCACCCCTGGCGTTGAATAGCAGGGGTTAAGCGGCGAGACGGGGTTGGGTCTGGAGGGGTTTAGCGGGGACGCCGGCGACGGTGGTGTTGGCCGGGACGGGTTTGGTGACGACGGCTCCGGCGGCGACGATGGCGTTCGGGCCGACATCGGCCATGACGACGGCGTTGGCACCGATCCAGGCGCCGGTGCTGATGGTGATGTGCTGGAAGGTTTGCGGGGCCTGCTGGAAGGGTTGATTGGGGTTGGCGGGTTGGTGTTGGTGACTGCCTGAGAGGAGTTGGACGGCGTCGGCGATGATGGCGTGGTTTTCGATGGTGACGCGGCCGAGCGTGCAGAAGCGTCCGAGGTAGACGGCGGTGCCGATGCGTGCGTCGGCTTTGCTCAGGAGGGTCATGAAGCCGATGTGCGAGCGGTCGCCGACGTGGGGGAGGACGGAGCGGTAGAAAGCTCGGCGGAGCCAGACGCCTCGGGTGCCGGGGATGCGGGCAAGGGCTTCGGAGGCGTTGCGGAGGGCGGTGTCGGGGTTGGTGAGTCTGGCGGCGAGGCGGTAGTGGATGACCGCGGGTCGGGTCAGCAGATAGGCGCAGGCAGAGGCCAGTGTGCGGAGGAGGGACACATGGGTGTCATCGGGTGAGGTGGGGTTGGGTTTGGAGTGGGGGGTTATCGGGGCGTCGAGTGGTGATTGTCCATAGGTTTGCGCCTATGGCTCGTGATGAATTCATCGAGGTTGCAGGTGGTCGGCACGGCTTTTCAGCCTTCGGCTGAAGAAACCGTGGCACCCGTGAGGTGGGGGGTGGGGTTCCAGATGAGGCCGGCGAGGATGAAGAGGGCGGCGGCGGCGGCGAAGGCGGCGCGTTGGGTCTGGGCGAGGGAATCGAGCCAGCCTTCGCGTGGCGGGGTGAGGCTGGGGGTGTGGAGGGGGCCGGCAGCACGGTCGATCCACTGGCCGATGTGGCCGAGAACGATGGGTTGGGGGTTGGTGTAGTTGGGCTCGTAGCGGAGGGTGTCGTGGTAGAGCTGTTTGCCGACGACGATGCGGTTGAGTTCGGTGAGGGCGAGGTGTTCGAGGATGATGGGGTCGTTGTTGTGGAGGGCGGTGAGGAAGGCGGCGTGGGCTTCGGCGCGGCGTTGCCACCAGTCGAGTCGGGCTTCGAGGACGGCGGTCTGGGCTCGGGCGAGTTGGGCGCGATCGGCGTCGGGGCCGAGGAGGAGGGCGGCGAGGAGGGTGAGGCCGGTGGCGAGGACGAGCCAGCTGGTGAGGAGAGCGACGGGGTTGGGGGTGGTGCGCGCAGGCATGTCGGAGTGTTATCGGCAGGTGGGGCTGTGGAGCGTTGAGGTTGGCAGGGCACGGCTTTCCAGCCTTCGGCTGGAGAAACCGTGGCACCCGTACTTGGGGTTGTGGTGTATCTTGTGGGGTTCTATGAACGACGTTAACAAGCAACAGGATGTGGGTGAGAAGGCGGGTGGTCCGGCGGTTTATCTGGAGACGTTTGGGTGCCAGATGAACGTGCTGGATTCGGAGCTGGTGATGGGGCAGCTGCGCGGGCTGGGGTATCGGTTTGTGGAGGATTGGAAGGCGGCGGATGTGGTGCTTTACAACACCTGTTCGGTGCGTGAGCACGCGGAGCAGAAGGTCTGGAGTCGGGTGGGGATTCTGGGGGATTACAAGCGGGAGGAGCGGCCTGACCTGGTGCTGGGGGTGATTGGGTGTATGGCGGAGCGGGATGGTGAGGACATGGTGCGGAAGCACCCGCATGTGGATCTGATGTGCGGGCCGAGTGAGCTGGATAAGGTGCCGATGCTGATCGACAACGTGATGCGCACGGAGGTGGCGGCGCGGGGTGGACTGCGTCGGGCGCAGCTGGCTTTGCAGGGGGACAAGCAGCGGCGGAGCACGACGCTGGAGGCGGCGGAGGACTCGCTGGAGCTGATCGATCTGGCGCGGAGTTTTTCGCCCGAGCGGGATGGGCGGTCGGCGTATGTGCGGATCACGCGGGGGTGCAATAAGTACTGCACGTATTGCGTGGTGCCATTCACGCGTGGGCGTGAGGTGCACCGGCCGCCTGCGACGATCGTTGAGGAAGTCAGGAGCCTGGTTGAGGCGGGTGCGGTGGAGGTGACGCTTCTGGGGCAGACGGTGAATCACTATCACTACGACCATCGGTCGGCGGCGCATTCGGAGGAGGGGTATGAGCTGCCGCAGGTGGGGGCGGTGATTGCGCCGAACCGAGGGACGGGTGGGCCTAGCCCGGTGTTTGCGGAGGGGGTGACGTCGTTCGCGGAGCTCTTGCGGATGATTCATGACGGGGTGCCGGAACTGCAGCGGCTGCGGTTTGTGACGAGTTTCCCGAGGGACTTTGGGGATGACATTCTGGAGACGATCCGGGATTGCCCACGGATCTGTCGGTACCTGCATCTGCCGGTGCAGTCGGGGAGTGACCGGGTGCTGGCGGCGATGAACCGGGGGTATGGGATTGCGGAGTTCTGGGATCTGCTGGAGCGGGCGCGGCGGATCATTCCGGGGGTGGAGATCGCGACGGACATCATTACGGGGTTCCCGACGGAGACGGAGGCGGAGCATCGGCAGACGGTGGAGCTGCTGGAGAAGGCGATGTTCAAGAACGCGTTTATCTTCAAGTACTCCGGGCGGCCGGGGACGGTGGCGTTTGACAAGTTTGAGGATGATGTGCCGGCGGATGTGAAGAAGCGGCGGAATCGGGAGCTGCTGGAGGCGCAGAACGCGGCGTCGGCGGCGGTGCACGCGGGTTATGTGGGGCGGCGGGTGAGCGTGTTTGTGGAGGGGGCGAGCCGGAAGGAGAAGAAGCGGCAGGGGAACGTGGAATTAGGCTGGGCCCCCCCGCAAGGGGTTGATGTGGTCACGCAGCTTTCAGGCAGGACGGGGGGCGATCTGATCGTGATGTTTGATGGGGATGAGGGACTGACGGGGTCGGTGGTGGAGGTGGAGGTGACGGGGGCTGGGGGGTTGTGTTTGTTTGGGGAGATGGTGGGGGTTGTGCAAGAAGCGGTTTAGGGGTTGGCTCATTGTTTGTGATTCGATGGCGTACTGGCGGGTGATGGCACAGCCGCGGTGACACACCGCGGCTCGAACATGCTGAGGTTGTTGGTTGTCGGCAGTACGCCAGAGATCTGAGTCAACGGTTTCTAGAGCAATCGATCAACGATTTTGGGATTCATATCTCGAAAACTCTTCATCATCTATCAGTCGAAAGCTGCTGAGGTCGCCATTCCACTTAGCCGGGTTGTCGCTGTGGCCGTAGTGGAAAAGTTCGATCATATGAGGTGAATTATCTGCTGTGAGGTAGAGGAGGCTATCAAACAAAATGTCCCATTCATAACTAAGAAGAAATTGATGTACTTGCTCCACGGCTCGGAAGCTGCCTAGGTCAGGGTCTATGTGTATGTTGTCAAAGTTGATGTATAGGCCTGCGCCAGTGTTCTCTCGGCTAGTGACGGCGTTGGGGCCGTAGGCGGGGTGGTCTTTCGGCAGAGTTACCTTGCACTGTCTCAGCAGTGAATCCAGGAGTTGTCTTTCGACGGATGTGAGGGGTGTGTTCATACGACGCGGACGGGTTCGGTTTTGCCGAAGGTGACTTCTAGCCAGGTGGCTTCTTGTTCGACCATGGCCCAGCCGTCGCCCAGGTCTGGGGGGATGAGCCAGGTTTGTCCGGCTGTGAAGGGGTCGGGGGGGAAGCCGGGGATTTCGAAGCGGCCGGAGCCTTTGAGGAAGATCCAGATGGTGGGGTTGGTCTCGGCTGTGGAGTCTTCGAAGCCGGCGGGGGCGTGGACGCGGTCGATGCCGAAGTGTTCGCAGGAGACGAGTCGGTGGGTGGAGGCGGTGCCGGGTTTGACGTCGGGGGCGGAGCGTTCGTAGCGGGTGGTTTCGGCGGGGCCGTAGTGGATGCAATCAAGGGCCTGGTCGATGTGGAGTTCGCGGTTGGTTCGTCCCCAGTCGTAGACGCGGAAGGTGGTGTCGGAGGGGGTCTGGACTTCGGCGACGAGGACGCCCTGGCCGAGGGCGTGGCAGGTGCCGGAGGGGAGGTAGTGGCAGTCGCCTGGCTTGACGGGGACTTTGATCATGAGGTCTTCGACGTGGTTTTGTTCGATGGCCTGGCGGAGGCGTTCGGGGGTGGTGCCTTCGACGACGCCTTTGTAGATGGCGGCGCCGGGTTCGGCATCGAGGACGTACCAGGCTTCGGACTTGAGGTGGGCGTCGGGGTGCTGGGCTGCGTAGCTGGGTGAGGGGTGGACCTGGACGGAGAGGTTTTCGCGGGCGTCGAGGAACTTGATGAGGAGGGGGAGTCCGGCTTCGGTGGAGGGGGCGACGGAGCCCATGAGTTCGGAGCCGTAGTCGTGGATGATGTCGTTGATGGCGCGGCCTTGGAGGGGTCCGTTGGCGATGATGGAGTGTTCGGGGTTGCCGCCGCCGCCTGAGGCGGAGGTTTGGGCGAGGTCGGCGAGTTCCCAGGATTCGCCGATGGGGGTGTCGTCGGAGCCGGGGAGGTTGCGGCCGAGGCGGGCGAGGGTTCGGCCGCCCCAGACTTTTTCTTTGTAGATGGGGTCGAATCGGAGGGGGTAGAGTTCGGGCTTGTGGGGCATGGGGTGGCTCCGGGGTTTCGTGTCTTTTGATGAATTTAGCAGGTGAAGGGGTGAGGTTGGTGTGAGAAACCCGTGGTGAAGTGGTCGGGGTAAGATGGGGGCATGATCCAGAGACGTAAAACGCGGCAGGTGTCGGTGGGTGATGATCGTGTGGGCGTGGTGAAGGTGGGTGGGGATGCGCCGGTGAGTGTGCAGACGATGACGGCGGGGTACACGCATGAGGTTGATGCGTGCGTGGCGGAGATCAACCGGCTGGCGGCGGCGGGGGCTGACATCGTGCGGGTGGCGGTGCCTGAGAAGAAGGACACGGAGGCGTTGAAGTCGATTCTGCCTCAGGTGCGGGTGCCGATTGTGGCGGATGTGCACTTTCATTTTCAGCGTGCGCTGGAGGCGATCGAGGCGGGAGTTCACAAGATCCGGCTGAATCCGGGCAACATCTCGGATCGGGATCAGGTGGCGAAGGTGATCGATGCGTGCAAGGAGCGGGGGCTGCCGATTCGGATCGGCGTGAATGAGGGGTCGATCATTGAGCGGAAGGACAAGCAGAAGCGAATGAAGGAGCTGGGCGGGGTGTTCTCGGGGGAGAAGCATGGGCATTTTCTGGCGATCATGATCGCGAAGCTCGAGGAGTATCTGGAGATCTTCTACGAGCGTGATTTTTACGATGTGACGATTTCGGCGAAGAGCCCGGACCCGACGCTGGTGATCGCTGCTTATACGGAGGTGAGCAAGCGGTTTGATCATCCGTTGCATTTGGGGGTGACGCATGCAGGGCCGCGGGAGACGGGGACGATTCGTAGCATTGCGCCGCTGGCGCATCTGCTGGCGTCGGGTATCGGGGACACGATCCGGATCAGTTATGCGAACGATCCGGTGTATGAGGTGGAGGATGGGCTGGAGCTGCTTTACTGCCTGGAGCTTCGTGAGCGGAAGGGTGTGGATCTGATTGCTTGTCCGACCTGTGGGCGGATTCAGGTGGATCTGTTCACGCTGGTGCAGGAGGTGCGGGCGAAGCTGGCGAGTGAGATCGAGCTGCCGATCAAGGTGGCGGTGATGGGTTGCATCGTGAACGGGCCGGGTGAGGCGGAGGGGGCGGATGTGGCGATTTTTGCGGGTGACCGGCGGGGGATCATCTATGTTCAGGGTCAGAAGGTGGCGAATGTGCCTGAGGAGGAGATCCTGGATGCGTTGCTGCGGGAGTGCAAGGCGTTTGAGGCGAAGGTGAAGGCGGGTGAGGCGAAGCTGGGCGAGAAGGTGGTGGATATTCTGCCGCCTGACCCGATCGGCGAGCTGGGTTCGGGGTTTGACAAGATCGCGGCGGGCGGGGTGGAGAAGGTGACGACGCTGACGGTGGACGGGAAGTGAAGCGGTTGGTTTTGGAGTGGTGACGTGGGCGGGGAGTTGTCGATATAATTGGAGGCCTTGGGGCTGTAGCTCAGTTGGGAGAGCGCCTGCTTTGCAAGCAGGATGTCGTCGGTTCGAGTCCGTCCAGCTCCATTCGGGTGGGATTTTCTGGGGTTTTGGGGTTTATGAGCGGGATTTGGGGTTGCTTTGTGGCGGGTGGTGTTTCATAATTATAGAGGCAGCGTTTCTTTGACCGATGCGGGCGTTATGGCTCGCGGAAGATTTTGTTTGGATTAAACCTGTCGCCCGGGCTCGTTGTTACGGGCCGCACACGGAGAGATGCCATGTCTCGTTATCCAGTTGTCAGATCTGGTTTTACGTTGATTGAGTTGCTGGTGGTGATTTCGATCATTGCTTTGCTGATTGGGATTTTGCTGCCGGCGTTGGGGGCGGCGCGGGATACTGCTCGTATCTCGCAGGCCATGGCGAATCAGCGATCGATTTCGCAGGGGATGTTTATTCATGCGACTTCGAACGATATGACTTTCCCGCTTTGGCAGATGAGTGAGAACGTGAGTGCCAACGGTGAGAACCAGATGTGGAGCGATCCGATCCGCTGGTTCTGGACCACGAAGATGGCGGCTGATGGGATCATCCAGAATCTGAATGCCTACACCGACCCGACTTTTGAGGCGGGGGCGGCGAGCACGGAGTTTCTCGAGAAGAACCTGACGAGCAAGGTGCTGAGGAACACGTCCAGCGGTCAGAGGGGTTCATCTGGTGCGACTGGCCTGCCCGATGGTGTTTCGCCGCTTTGGGATCGTTCCTTCAACAAGATTCACTTCGGCTACAACTACGTGTGGGTTGGCTCGAACATTTCGAGTTGGTACGCGAACCGTGATGGAGCTGAGGACCCGAATCGCGTGGACGTGGCGGGTGATCAGCCGGTTAAGTATGAGAACCTGCGTTCGGCTGCGGATGTTTTGCTGATCGCGCCTGTGCGTGACGCGGCATTGTCGGGTACGGCGGCGTATGACTTTGAAGAGGTGGGCGCGCACGTGATTCAGGATTTTGAGCCGGGCAGCGCTCCTGTTCAGAACGCTGGTGTGGGGCATCCTCGTCACAATGGCGGGATGCAGATTGGCTGGGCTGATGGGCACGTGAGCATGAAGGTCATCCCGGGTTCTTCTGGGGATGAGAAGAACTACTCGCATGTCTATGCGGAGACCGGTATCGGCGATGCTACCGAGACTCTCAATGTGCGAGGCGGTGGTGGTCAGCGTGGTGGCGGTAGTGCTACACGGATTTCGTTTGATGGCCCGCAGAACTGCTTCGATCTTTGGCCTGCGAATCCGGACTAAGCAACTGGCATTGTCTTTTGATCAACCCCTCGTCTTTTGGCGGGGGGTTGTCTTTTGGTTGGTTGGGGGGGTAAAATTGAATGTGCCTGCGAATCTTTTAGAAGGCTGTCGTGTTGCTGGTTAGACAGGTTTGTGTGGCTGGCCTGCTTTGGCGGGCTTGCTGTTGGGTGTGACCGGTGATGCGTGCGGGTCGTTTTTGCGGCTCGGCTGTTGGACTGACGGACTGATCCTCGAAGGAGTCTCGATGATGAAGCGTTCCCTAGGGCTGTTGGCGGGTCGGCGTGGTTTTACGTTGATTGAGTTGCTGGTGGTGATTTCGATCATTGCTTTGCTGATTGGGATTCTGCTGCCGGCGTTGGGGGCGGCGCGGAGTACAGCTCGGTTTATGCAGTCGGCGGCGAACCAGCGGTCGCTGGGTCAGGGTATGTACGTTTACGCGACGAGCAGTGCTGGATTTACCTTCCCCATGTGGCAATACGGGGTTGACGGCGGCTGGGGTTTTGAGGCTGGCAATCAGATTGAGGCTTACTGGGCGACTCGACTGATTGAGCTTGGCGTGATTCCGACGCTTCAGGTGTACATTGATCCGTCATGGGAGCAGGCACACATTGGTTTTCAAGATTTGTCGTTGAACCCTTCAGAAGCGCTTGGGCAGTCGAATGTTGGCAGTTCGTCATTCCGTGCCTTCAATCGTATCCACTACGGTTACAACTACGTCTACGTAGGCTCGAATCTTGGGGGGGCTATGCGTTCTGAAGGTGGTGTTGGCGATAGTGTGACGGCGACCAAGCGATTTGTCGGTAGTCGTTTCAATGCGAATATCTATGCCCCCGCGAGCCCCGACGACCTGCCGTCCGCAGCTGATGTGATGCTGACTGGGGCGAATCGCAACTTCAACCCCAATCTGGCAGACGATGATTTCTCGGATGTTGACATTGATGGTGGCGAGATGGTTGGCAGCCATACGACGCTTGACTCGGTGAACCTTGGTGTCGGCAACTCCGGCTGGCTGGACCCGCGGCACAATGGCGGTATCCAGATCATGTGGGCTGACGGCCATGTTTCGACCTTGTCGATTCCTGGTGCGGTTGGTGATTCCAGTGAATCCGATGCTGATCTTGCTTACGTCGGTGACACTGGCCGCCCGGGACTGGTGGGGGACCGTAACTTTGCTTCTACGATCAGCAGTGGGCAGCGTGGCGGGGGCGGCGGTTCGTCCGGCGGCGACCAGCCGCGAAATCACATGATTTTCGACCTTAATCCGACCAACCCGGAAGACTTCTAGTTAGAACCTGAACGTTGTATCAGCCCGGCTTGTGGGTCCGTTTGCGGGCTTGCAGGGCGGGCTGTTTTTTTGGGGGTGGGGTGTGTTGGGTGACGTTGTGGGTTGAGGAGGTGGGGTGGTGATTGTCCCTAAGCTTGCGCTTAGGGCTCGTGTTGGGGTGCTCGTGGCACCCGGCGAAACGGTGATGCGTGGTTTGGGCCCCTGGGCTTCCGCCCAGGGCTCGTGTGGGGTGGGGCTCGTGTTGAGCAGGGGTCGTGTGGGGGGGCGGTCTTGTGCTGCTTTGGGGTGGGATTAGTTGAGGTAGATGCCGGTGTCGGTGTCGCCGGTGGCGGAGCGTAGGGCTTTGGTGACGGTATCGCGGAGGTGGTGGAGGTGGTGTTCGAGCCAGGCGGCGCGGGTGTGGGGGTTGGGTTCGGAGAGGAGTTGGTAGCGGGGTTCGGTTTCCTCGCAGAGTGTGAGGCAGGCGAGATCGATGAGGGCGTTGGTGGGGAGGTCGTGGTTGAGGAGGTTGCGGACGGCCTGGATGGCGGCGAGTTCGCCTAGCTTGGGGTCGGCGATGAGGGTTTCGAGTCTTGTGCGGGTGTCGGTGAGGTCGATCTCGAGGGTGGGGTTGGTTTCGAGAGGTTCGAGGTGGGCGAGTCGGTAGGGTTCGTGTTCGAGTTCGGTGGTGATGCGGCAGCGAGTGAGTCCCTGGAGGAGGATGTTGTAGCGGCCGTCGGGGAGTTGGGTGTCGCGGACGATATAGCCGAGGCAGGCGGCGGTGTGGAGGATGAGGTTGTCGGCGTAGTTGGATTTCCAGCGTGGGTCGTTGAAGACGGCCATGGCGATGAGGCGCGGGCCGTTGAGGGCATCTTCGACCATCGCGCGGTAGCGGGGCTCGAAGATGTGGAGTCGGATGGTGGCATGGGGCAGCAGCACGCAGTTGGCGAGCGGAAAGAGGGGGACGGGCTGGCTGAAATCCACATGCGTCTCGGGCATGGCGGATGGTAGGAGGGGTGGATGGGGTGGGGGGTGAAAAGGTTGGAGGGGAATTTGGGGGAGTGGGTTATGAGGGGGTTGTTGGTTGTTTGGAGGAAGCCCGGCCCGGCACGGGTCACCAGAATGGGTGCCTTAGGGGGTGGATTTATCGGTGCTTTTTTCGGGGGTTGGGATGATTCGTAGTTCGCCTTTTTTGAGGGTGACGGTGTGTTCGGGTGGGATGGATGAGGTGATGAAGACGGATCCGCCGATGGTGGCGTGGTGTCCGATGGTGGTGTTGCCGCCGAGGATGATGGCTCCGCCGTAAATGGTGACGTCGTCTTCGATGGTTGGGTGTCTTTTTTGTCCGCGCCAGGATTGACCGCCTCGGGTGGAGAGTGCGCCGAGGGTGACGCCTTGGTAGAGCTTGACGCGGTTTCCGATCTGGCAGGTTTCCCCGATGACGATGCCGGTTCCGTGGTCGATGAAGAAGGCGTCGCCGATGGTGGCTCCCGGGTGGATGTCGATGCCGGTTTCGTTGTGGGCGACCTCGGACATGATGCGTGCGAGGAGGGGGACGCCTAGGTTGTGGAGGGCGTGGGCGATGCGGTGGACGAAGATGGCGTCGATGCCTGGGTAGCAGAAGATGGTCTCGTCCATGGAGAGGGCGGCGGGGTCGCCTTCGAAGGAGGCGTTGACGTCGATGATGAGTCGTCGGCGGATGTCGGGTAGTTGTTCGAAGAACTGTTTGGTGATGTCGCAGGCGCGTTCGTGGCAGTCGTCGCAGTCGTCGCCTGTGCCTTCGCCGACGGTTCGGTTGAGTTCGTAGCGCAGGTTTTGTTCGGTCTGGTCGAGGAGGATGTCGTAGAGCTGCTGGATGAGTTCTTCGAGGTGTGGCTTGACGGTTTGTGCGGTGAGTCGGACGTCGTCGAAGTAGCCGGGGAAGATGATTCTTCGGGCGAGTTCGATGGCTTCGATGGTTTTGCCGCGTGAGGGGAGGAAGGTGGCTTCGAGGTGCTGGCCGACGGCGGAGAGGGTGAAGTCGGCGGCGAGCTGCTCGGCAGTTTGGTGGGCGATGGCCTTTCGGTGATCGTCCTTGTGGTTGGGTTGTTCCTGAGTCACCTGTGGCCTTTCGGGCGGTGAGAGGGGAGGTGTTGGGGCGAAACGCCGATTATAGGAAGGGTCGTGGCGGTTATTTGTCGGCTGGTCTGGAGGCTTGTGGGTGTCGCAGGGTCGTTTGGGATTTGAAGAGCTTGAGGTGATGGGGGTGGGTCTTGCGCGTGCGACGGAGACGGAGGTGGTGGCGGATGTGGTGTGTCGGGCGCGGTCGGGGGTTGGTGGTTGGGTGATCACGCCAAATCTGGACATTCTGCGGCGGTGCGTGGGTGATGCGGAGGTGCGGTCGTTGGTGGGGCAGGCGGATGTGCGGGTGGCGGATGGGATGCCGCTGGTGTGGGCGAGTCGGCTTGCGGGGCTGGGGGGTGGGAAGGGGCTGCCGGAGCGGGTGGCGGGGTCGAGTCTGGTGTGGACGGTTTGCGAGGCGGCGGCTCGTGAGGGTGTGGGGGTGGTTTTGATTGGTGGGTCGCCTGGGGATGCGGATCGGGCGGCAGGGGTGCTGCGGGGTGCCTATCCGGGCCTGGATGTGAAAAATGTTCATTGTCCGGCGATGGGATTTGAGTCGGATGCGGCGGCGATGGGGGAACTGGAGGCGATCGCGGGGCGGTCGGAGGGGTGCGTGGTGTTTGTGGGGCTGGGGTTTCCGAAGCAGGAGCGGCTGATTGAGCGGCTGCGGGTTGTGCAGCCTGGGGCGGTGTGGCTGGGGGTGGGGATTTCGTTCAGTTATGTAGCGGGGACGGTGAAGCGGGCTCCTGGTTGGGCTCGGCGGCTGGGGTTGGAGTGGATTTATCGGCTGTTGCAGGAGCCCGGGCGGCTGGCGAGGCGTTATCTGGTGGAGGGATTGCCGTTTGCGGTTCGGCTGGGTTGCTGGGCGGCATGGCGTCGGTTTCGGGGTGGCCGGTTATGATGTGAGGTTGCGGCAACTACGGGGTTTACGGGGTTGGGCTTCGTTGTTTGGTGGTCTATCCTTAAGGGGAGATCGACCCGATAGTCAGGATTGTGACGGTGAACACTGATCTAGCCAGTGAGGCTCGTGGTCCGGCTGTTGAGGCTGGCGAGCGTGCGGGTGTTGATGCCAGCGATGGCCCGGTGTCGTCGGTGCGCGCGGTGCTGCTGCTGGCGGGTGCGACGCGGAAGCTGGGTCTGGCGGAGGCGTTGGGGCGGTCGCCTCTGGATCTGCCGGTGACCGACGACCGGCGGATTCTGGATTTGTGGCTTGAGCGTTTGATGGAGGTGGGGCTTGATCTTGGGATTGAGGGGCTGTCGGTTCGGGTGCTGGTGAATGAATTGGTTCCGACGCCTGTGCTGCGGGGCCCGTCGCGGGGGTTGTCGCTGACGGTTGAGCAGGATCGGCTGGAGCTTCGGGGGACAGCGGGTCTGCTGCGTGATGCGTGTTCGGCTTACGGGGACGACGCGTGGGTTCTGGTGGCGAATGCTGGGCAGATTCTGGTTTCGTCGCTGATTGAGCCGGTTCGTCGGCTGATGGGGTCGCGGGGTGAGGTTCGGCTGCTGAGGCATGAGGACGGGACGCCAGCGAGTCTGTTTCTGATCCGGTGCGGGGCCTTGCGGTCGGTGGCTCGGCAGGGGTATATCGATCTGAAGGAGCAGTTTCTGCCTCGTTTGGGGGAGCGTTCGGCGGTGATGACGGTTGATTCGCCGGCCATTTCGGTTCCGGTGCGGACGGTGTCGGACTACATCGAGGGTTTGCAGGCTTACCACCGTGAGGGGCCGTTGAGCGGGTTGTCTGAACCCTATGCGGAGGACTGGCGTAGTAGTTTTGCGGTGGTGGAAGCGGGTGCTGAGGTGGACGAGACGGCTCGTCTGCACGACTCGGTGGTGCTGAAGGGGGGGCGGGTTGGTGCGGGCGCGACGCTGGTTCGGAGTGTGGTTTGCTCGGCGGGTCATGTCGGGCCCCGGCGGACGCAGCGTGACGCGGTGGTGGGCGGTGGTCGGCGGTCGCGGCTGGCGACGGCGGGTGATTCGGGATTGAGAGGGCGAGGACATGGCCTCCGAAGCGACAAGTAATCCGACTGCGGCAGACTCGTCGGCGTCGACTGTTTCGGCTGTTGCGGGCGGTCCGCTGACGACGTCGACGGCGAAGAGCTGGTCGCGTAACGGGTGGACGGATTTCCACTTTGTGGCGGCGATCATCGCGGTGGGGACGGCGATCTGGGTTTGTCGTCAGGCGTGGAGCGATATTTTTCTGATCGCCTGGAACGACGAAGAGAACAGTCACATCTTCCTGGTGCCGTTTGTGATGTTCTGGCTGTTCTGGGTTCGGAAGCAGCGTTTTCGTTTCTGCTACCCGCGGGGTCACTGGTTCGGGGTGTTGCTGGTGGCGCTGGGCTGGTTTTTATCGTGGTACGGGTTTAACAACGCGGTGCAGGCTGGTTGGCACCTGGGCGCTGTGGTGATGGCGGTGGGAGGTTTGGTGTCGGTGGTGGGTACGGATGTGCTGCGGCGGTTCTTCCCGGCGTTTGTGACGCTTCTGTTTCTGGTGCCGGTGCCGGGCCTGATTCGTCAGGCGATTGCGATCCCGCTGCAGCAGTGGACGGCGGTGATTACGACGGAGACGCTGACGACCTTTGGTGTGATGGTGAGTCACTCGGGGAGTGTGCTTGAGATCAACGGGATGCAGGTGGGTATTGCTGAGGCTTGCAACGGGATGCGGATGGTGTTTGCGTTGCTGCTGGTTTCGTACGCGTTTGCGTTCGGAACGCCTCTGCGGAACTCGGTGCGGTTTTTCATTGTGCTGATCAGTCCGTTGTCGGCGATTCTTTGCAACGTGGTGCGGTTGTCGCCGACGGTTTGGGTTTACGGGGCGTTTGGTGAGGGTGCGGGGAAGATTTTCCATGACCTTGGCGGGTGGGTGATGCTGCTGGTGGCGTTTGGTCTGTTGCTGGCGGTGAAGCGGCTGTTGGAGTGGGCTCTGGTTCCCGTGACGCCTTATGTGTTGGCGAGGGATTAGGAGGCTTTCTGATGGATGCGAAACGTGAAGCGCTTAAGTGGGGCTGGTTCGTGCCGTGTCTGGTGGCTTTGGTGCTGATGACGGGGCATGACCCTGAGCGTCAGAGTTATGCGCAGCCGGTGGATGCTCAGCCTTATCACGACCGTGTTCGTGAAGAGGTGTTGCGTATCCCGGGCGCGTTTGACGGGTGGACGAGCGAGGTGATTGATGCGCAGCGTGAGGCGGTTCAGCTGCTGAAGCCCAACGTGATTTACAGCCGTCGGTATGAGCATTCGTCGACGGGTGAGCAGTTGAATCTGCTGATCGTGCACTGCCGTGAGGCTCGCGACATGGTGGGTCACTACCCGCCAATTTGTTATCCGAGCAGCGGTTGGACGGAGCGTGAGGAGAGCCGGCGTCGTCTGGACATTGAGGTTCGGGGTCGTGTGATTGAGGCGACGGAGTATGAGTTTTTCCAGTCGCTTCCTGGTTATTCGGTGAGTATCCATGTGATCAACACGATGCTGCTGCCTGACGGGCGGACGGCGTCGACGATGGATGCGATTGCGGAGCTTGATTCGGATTACCGGCGTCGGTTTTTTGGTGCCGGTCAGCTGCAGGTGTTGATTCCGGGTGAAGAGGATCCGGCGGTTCGTGAGCGTCTGGCTCGGACCTTCATAGGTAAGAGCGTGAATGCGATCGAGGTGATCGGGTCGGCGAACATTCCGGGTCGAGGAGAAGAAGCGCGATGAGTCAGGGCGATCCCAGTCTGATGTTGCCTGTACCTTCGGGACCTGCGGCGGTGGAGCCGGAGGGGGTGTCGAATCAGGTTTCGCCGCTTCGCCGGGTTCATCACCTGCTGCAGGGGCGTTATCTGTATGCGAGTCTGCTGGCGCTTGTGCTGGGCGGGCTGGCGGGTGCGGCGGGGTATTACTCGATGGAGGATCGGTATCGGGCGACGGCGCTGATCGAGGCGCAGTCGAATATTCCGCTGGTGGTGTTTCAGTTGGAAGAGCATCAGCAGATGCCGCAGTTCAATCAGTGGGTGGCTCGTCAGGCTCGGCTGATTGAGGACGAGCGTGTGCTTCGGAAGGCGGCGGAGAACGACGCGGTTCAGCGTTTTGTGTTGACGGCGGAGCAGTTGGGTTCGGGGACGGGTCCGCTGCGTGGGGGCTTGCGGGTGAGTCACGACGGGCGGACGAATCTGATTTCGGTGTCGTTTGAGCATTTGTCGCCTGACGCGGCTGAGATTGCGGCTCAGGCGATCACCGAGGCGTACATGGAGATTTACGGCCAGCGTGACATTGATGAGAAGAATCAGGTCATCAGCCGTGTGGAGGAGATCCGTGCGAATCTGATGTCGCAGCTGGATCGGAAGAAGCAGGAGATCAGTCTGATCGCGAACGAGTTCGGGTCGGATGCGCTCATGACGATGTATGAGAGTCGGCTTGAGGATCTTCAGCGTCACGAGAGTGATCTGCGTGAGACGGAGGGGGAGCTTGCCCGGCGTGGGATTGATCCGACGCTTCCGCTTGAGGGTCAGCTGGAGCAGATCGGGACCACTGAGGTTGATAGCGATATAACTGCCGAGCAGCTGGCGATGCAGGACCCATACATGCGGCAGCTGCTTCAGCGTCGGACGCAACTGCGTTCGGATGCTCGTGTGAGTGCGACGGAGTATGGCCGTAACCACGACCGGACGAAGCAGATTGTCAGGCGCTTTGAGGCGAATGAGTTTGAGATCGAAGAGTTTCTCGAGATGCGTCGTAACCAGGGGGCACGGGTTCCGAGCAGTGACGCTTCGGCGCGGCTGATTGTTCGGGGTGGTGGCGATCTGACGTTGATGAATGAGTACGAGCTGGTGAGCATCTATGAGAGTCAGAAGCAGATGCGTGACCGGCTTCATGACGAGACGCTGACGCTTGGTCAGCAGCGGCTTCGTATTGATGAGCTCAAGGAGGACGTGGCGAATCTTCGGGGTCAATTGGATCAGGTTGAAGAGCGTCTTCGTCGTCTGACGACGGAGGCGGGTCGGGGCGATATTTCGGGGCGTCTGGAGGTGGCGAGTAATGCGTTTGCGTTGCCGCAGCCGGTGAACTCGGGTCGTCGGAAGCAGTTGGCGGTGGCCGGTCTTGGGGCGGGTGTCGCGATGGGTTTCGGGGTGTTTTTACTGATCGGTCTGATGGATCCCCGGGTGCGGAGCACGGACGAGGCGACGAGTCGTCTTGGTTCGGCGAAGCTGCTGGGTGTGCTGCCGACGCTGCCTGACGATCTGGGTGACCCGCAGAACGCGGCGATGGTGGGGTATTCGGTGCACCACATGCGGACGCTGCTGCAGCTTGGCCATCGGACGGCTTCAACGCCTGCGTATGCGATTACGGGTCCGGCGAGCGGGTCGGGTAAGACGAGTCTGACGATTGCGCTGGGTATGTCGTTCGCGGCGACGGGAGCGCGTACGCTTCTGATTGACTCCGACCTGGCTGGTGGCGGTTTGAGCTATCGGCTGGAGGCGGTGGTTCGTCGGCGGATTGGTCGGATTCTCGTGGATGCGGGTGAGATCTCGAATCAGGAGCTTCAGCAGGCGTTGGCGGCGGCTTCGGCGAATGGTTGTCGGCTGGGTGAGTCGCTTATCAACCTGGGGCTGTTGGAGCCGAGTCGGCTGAGTGAGATTCTTGAGCATCAGACGACGACGCATGTGGGTTTGCTGGATGCGATCAATGGCGAGCCGGTGCAGTCGTGTATCACGGCGACAGATATCCCGAATCTGTGGGTGCTTCCGATTGGCGGTGCTTTGCTGGATGACATGGGGCGGATTTCACCGACGGCGGTTCGTCGTGTGATCGAGGAGGCGCGTGAGCACTATGACACGGTGCTGATCGATACGGGCCCGGTGCCTGGGAGTGTTGAGACCTCGATGGTTGCTGCTGAGGCGGATCAGGTGCTGATGATCGTGGCCCGTGGTGACGAGCGTCATCGTGTGGCGGGTGCGGTTGGCTTCCTTGAATCGCTTGGCGCGCATCTGGCGGGGTTTGTGTTCAACCGTGCGGAGGCCGGTGATCTGGCTCGTTCGCAGTTGTCGAGTTTGCTGAGCAGTCGTTCGGCGGGTTTCTCGCGTGATCCGCGGACGGGTGAGCCGGTGACGCCTGGCGATGCGACCAATTTCGGTGCGGTGGCGCGTGCGTTGATTGCGTCGCAGGGGTATGTGTCGGAGGAGGCTAATCGGGGACCGGTTGATGTTGATCCGGTGGTGAAGTCGGAGGGGCAGGGCTGATGATTCAGTCGGCAGAAGGGAATGGTTCGTCGTCGATGCCGACGGTGTGGGGCCTGACGCCTGTTGAGCTTCACGATCGTTTCTGGGCGTCGCGTGGCGTGCAGGTGGTGCGTTGCGGGGAGGTCTCGGATGTGGTGGCGGATGCGGAGTTGTTTCTGTTGACGGCTCCGGCGTTGCTGACGATTTTTCGGCTGCGTTCGCTGATCGAGGATCTGAGTTGGGTGAAGCCGAAGGTGGTCTGGGTTCGGATTTCGGACACGCATGAGCGGGGTTACCGGGAGCGTGTGCTGGCGGCGGAGGATGGTCGGCTGCTGGGTTTTGAGCGTGACTATGGGGGTGCGGATACGCGGCTGTCGCGGGTGGCGTTGACGCCTGATCGCGGGCTGGCGCGAGCCTGGCAGGGGTGTCAGACGGCTCTGGAGGGGTGGTCGATGTTGCGGGAGCGTGTGGGTGCGGATCGTCGCCTGAGTCATCGGATCAGCGGGGAGACTTACGATCGCGAGAAGCCGTCTGAGGTTCACGAGTTTGTGCGTGATTTGATTGGTGTTTGGAACCAGCCGAATGCGACGATTGAGCGGGTGCGTCGTCTTGGACGCGGGGTGTGGGGTGATCGGGATGGTCAGGGGGCGGAGATGGTGTCGTTTATTGGTCCGGCGTGGGTGGGTGCCGGGCGTGTGATTGAGCCCGGTGAGGCGGTGGTGGGTCCGGCGGTGCTTTGGGATGATCCGGAGGCGCGTGCGGCGGCGGAGCAGGTGAACTGGCGCGAGATCGAGCCGGGTCAGATGCTTGAGCGTCCGGTTCGGGTGCCGAATCGTTCGACGACGGCGCGTGTGGGGAAGCGGCTGTTTGATATCTGTTTTTCGTTGTTGGCGCTGCTGCTGGTGCTGCCGTTGTTCCCGCTGATCATGCTGGCGATCTGGCTGGAGGATGGCGGGCCGTTTTTCTTTGCTCATGGTCGGGAGACGGTGGGGGGGCGAGAGTTTCCGTGTTACAAGTTTCGTTCGATGCGTCATGACGCGGAGGCGATCAAGGCTCGTCTGATGCGTGAGAATCAGGTGGACGGCCCGCAGTTCTACATTGAGCACGATCCCCGGGTGACGGTGGTGGGGCGGTGGCTGCGGAAGCTGCAGTTGGATGAGTTGCCGCAGTTTTACAACGTGCTGGTGGGTGATATGTCGGTGGTGGGTCCGCGTCCGAGTCCGCGGAAGGAGAACCAGTATTGCCCGCCCTGGCGTGAGGCTCGATTGAGTGTTCGTCCGGGGGTTACGGGTTTGTGGCAGGTTTGCCGGACGCGGGAAGAGGGGAAAGATTTTCAGGAATGGATTAAATACGACATTGAGTACGTCGAACACGGTACGCTTTTGACAGACCTGTGGGTCGTCTGGAAGACGGTGCTGCTGGTCCTGACCGCACCCTTTAGCTCAAGAGGATAGACACAGTTGGCAATCCGATCGAAGGCACGACGGAGGCTGCTCCTGCTTTTGCTGGCAGCGGTCATCATTATTGGCAGTGGCGCGGGGTTTTACTTTTTCCGCAAGCAGCAGGCTCAGGCGCTGGCTGATCAGAAACGGGTGGAGGGTGTGGCTGCTTACAACGAGGAGCGCTACTTCGACGCGATGCATGCGTTGGGGAGCTATGTGCTGACGGATCCGACGGATTCGGAGGCGCTGTTTTTGTACGCGAAGGCTCGGATGGAGGTTGAGGAGGCGGATGGCCGTAGTCATCTGTTGAATGCGTTGGGTGTGCTGCGGGATGTGGTGGCACTGGACCCGGACAATCTGGAGGCGAAGCAGCGGCTGCTGGAGCTTTACAGCGTGTTTGGGTATGCGCCGGAGGCTGTGGATCTGGCGGACGAGGTGCTGGCGGTTTCGCCTGATGATTCCGAGGCGTGGTCGCGGAAGATGGTGGCGTTGAATGCGCTTCGGCGTTTTGAGGATGTGGTGGTGGCGGCGGATGAGGTGTTGGCTGCTGATCCGCCTCGGCCTGAGCCTTTGGTGATTGAGGCGATGCGTGCGCGTGCTTCGGCGTTGCTGCGTTTGGAGCGTTCAAGTGAGGGGCTGACGCAAGCGATCGAGTTGAATCTGACGGCCCCGGATGATTTTCGGGCTTATCTGTTGACGCTCGAGGCGATGCGTGCGGAGGAGCGTCCGCGGACCGAGGTGATTACCTGGGCCGAGAGCGTGTATCAGAGCTACCCGGATGTGGAAGGCACGGCGTTGCTGGCCGCGTTGGCGCATTCGGGGCCTGAGGGTCGTGAGGCTTCGCTGGCGTGGCTGAGGCGTGAGGTGGAGGCGGATCCCGAGAGTCTCGTCGTCGTGCGCTTGCTGATTCGTGAGCTGGGCCGCAAGGGTCAGCTGCTGGCGACGATTGATTTGGCGCGTGATCTTCAGGAGCGTTCGCCCTCGATGCAGTATGAGCATGTGCTGCTGTCGCATCTGCTTTTTGCGGGTCGGGCGGAAGAGGTGGTTTCGCTGACGGATCGTTACGTGGATGACTCGTCTCGGGCGAGTCTGCGGTCGCTGGCGTATCGGGCTCAGGCTCTGTTTGAGCTGGGTCGGGATGAGGAGGGGGCTGCGTTGGTGGAGTCGTTCTCCTCGCGGACGAACGACAGTATGGCGCTGGCTTACGGCGCGATTCTTCGTCAGGTCTACGTGGAGGATGACGTTGAGCCGATGCGGATTCTGGAGACGAGCGAGACGGCGCTGAGCCGTGATCCGGGGAATCCGATGTTTGCGTATTGGCGCGGGAATGCTTTCTCGGCGCTTGGGGAGAGTGACCGGGCGATTGAGTTGTGGAATCAAGCGGCCCAGATAGCGCCGAGCTGGGATGCGCCGCTTCTGGCTGTGTCACGGGAGTTGTCTCGTGCGGGTCGGCATCTGGAGGCGTACCCGTTTGCGGCGTTGGTTCTGCAGCGGAGTCCTCGGAATCTGGCGGCGAACGTCAATCTGATTGCGACGGTGGGTCCAGTGCTTGACCGGATTCCTCAGCGTGACCGGGCTCAGTTGCTGGCATTGTCTCGTAGTCTGCTGGATACGCAGACACCTAATCACCCGGACGTGCTGCCTGTTTATATGCGTCTGTTGATGGAGAATGAGCGGCGTGGTGAGGTTGAGGCGGAGATTGAGGGCTTGCTTAAGAGCAGTGAGGCGATAGCCACAGCAACCCTGCTGCGGGTGGCTGAGGTGAGTGCTGAGTTTGGTCTTGGTTATGAGTCTGCTCTGATGGCTCGCGCGGATGGAGCGGCGGCGGAGACACCTGAGATGGTGGCAGCTCGCGCGTTGGTGCTTCACCGTGATGGTCGGACCGAGGAGGCGCTGGCGCTGCTTGATGCCGAGGTTGCAGAGGCCGAGGGCACTGAGGCGTTGCTTGCGATGCGTACGGGCCGTGCGACGGTGCTGGATCGGATGGGGGATGCACGGGCTCGTGAGGCGTGGGCGTCGCTTGTTGAGGATTACTCTGACAACGTTCGTGTCATTCAGCGGGCTCTGGAATCGGAGTCGTTCTGGTCGGATGAGGCCGCGACGCGGGGAGCGATTGATACGCTGCGTGGTCTGACGGATGAGAACTCGCTGGGGTGGCGGACGGCTGAGGCTCGTTGGCTGCTGACTTACGGTGGTCGGGAGGATCTGCCTCGTGCTCGTTCGATGCTGGATGAGATCACGAATGAGTCGCCTGGGCTGGTTCGTCCGCGTCTGATGCTGGCCGAGGCCTTGAATCGGTTGGGTGACACGGATGGTGCGATCAATCAGATTGAGCGTGCGAAGGGGCTTCGGGGCGGGGATGTGACGCTTGATCTGCTTCAGGCGCGGTTGCTTCGGGGTGCTGATCGTGCTTTGGATGCGACGCGTGTGTATGAGACGCTGGCGACGCAACCGGATGCGTTGAGTGCGGAGCAGCAGCGTGAGGTGGCGGTTTCGCTGGCTGATCTTGGGCGTCTGCCTTTGGCGGTTTCGATGGTTGAGACGATGATTGCGGCGTCCGGGTCTGTGAGTGACCGTCTGCTGTTAGCGCAGATGTACGAGCGTGGTGAGGACACGGCGGCGGCTGAGCGTGTGTATACGCGGCTGCTGGCGGGCGAGCCGAGGCTCGATGTGCTGGGTAATGTGCCCCGGTTCTATCAGTCGATCGGGCAGGATGCGTCGGGCCGGGCAGCGCTCGAGCGGCTGGATGAGGTGCCGGATATCAGTCCGGTGGCGGCTTTGGTGGTTCGCGGGGACTACGCGCGTCGCGGGGGTAACTGGCAAGACGCTGAGGCTCTGTTTGCGGAAGCGGCTGAGCTGGATCCGACTCGTGCGGGTGTCTGGTTGCGGTTGATTTCGAGTCGGATGAATGGCGGCGAGTCAGGGCCGGTGCTTGAGGCGCTTGACCGCGGTCTGGCGGCGAACCCGGGTGATCCGACGCTGGTGTTTTTGGATGAGCAGCGGGTGCTGATTGAGAACCTAGTTTCCAACGCGGGTCTGCGGCCGATGATGTTGCAGATGGTGGAGTCGCCTGACACGCGTGAGGTGGCGGCGGACATCCTGCGGGCTGCGTATGAGATCGATCGGGATGGTGGTGGGGCGGTGGCGTTGATTCCGCGTTTCCAGCGGATCGTCCGCGAGCATCCTAATTATTTGCCGGCTCACATGATTCTGGCGCAGTCACTGGCTTCGCTGGATCGGACGGAGGAGGCGGTGACGGTGGCGATGCAGGCGGTCCGTACGTTCCCGGACAGCCCTGATCCTGCGGGTATGGCGACGGAGTTGCTGGCAGCTCAGGGCAAGTGGGCGGAGTCTCGGAACATGGGGCTTCAGTGGCGTCGTCGGTTGGCGAACCCGCTGGTTGCGGATCTGCGGATTGCTCGCGCGATGATCGAGATGGGTACGCCGAATCAGGCGTCGACCCAGATTCAGCCTTACTTACAGGACGCGATGCGTCGTCCGCTTCAGCTTGGTGAGGTGCTGCTTGTCTGGGCGACGGCTCGGATCGAGATGGGTCGTGCGGAGGAGGCGAGGCTGACGCTTCGGCCGTTGCTGGCGCCTCATCCGGGTTGGCGAGAGAGTTGGATTCAGCTTGCGACGCAGCGGATCGAGGATGAGGCCGAGGCGATGCGCTGGATGGAGGTGCTGATTGAGGAAGTCGAGGAGGATGATGCGGATTCCCGGCTTCAGATCGCGATTGGTCTGCGTGCGGTTGGCAGCAAGTTCAATGATGCGGGCATGCTGGATCGGGCGCGGGAGATGATGCGGGCTCTGGCGGCGGAGGGTGAGGCGTCGCCTCGGGCTGTTCTGAGCATGGCGATCATGGATGACACGGAGGGTCGTCAGGAGGAGGCTGAGGCGGGTTATCGTCGTGTGCTCGAGATGGTTGAGGATCAGCCGGTGGCTTTGAACAACCTGGCGATGGTTCTTCAGCGTAAGGGGCAGGCGAGTGAGGCCATCTCGCTGGCGGAGCGTGCGATTCGTCAGGCGCCGTCGTTCCCGGCGTTCCGTAACACGTTGACGCTGAGTCTGTTGGCGGACGGTCAGGTCGAGGCTGCTTTGGAGCAGGCGAATCTGCTGAATCGTCTGGATCCGAGCAATCTGGAGTGGCAGTTGACGCTGGCTGAGGCTTTGGCGATGGCTTCGAGGAAGGTTGAGGCGCAGGACACGCTGGGCTTTATTGATCGGGCGATCGCGAATGGTCGTGAGGTTGATGAGGATTTCCGCGAGCGGCTGGAGTCGATCCGAGCCATGGTTGAGGAGATTCCTGCTGAGCGGCTGGATGCGAATGCGGGCGTGTTCGTGCCTTAGCGATGGGCTTGCCCTAGCATGGTGCATGGCCATGTTTAGCAGAAGGGTTTGCCTTGCACTTTGAATACGCTTCGGACATGCCTGTTTCGGCGGAAGAGCTTTATGCGTGGCATGCGCGTCCGGGGGCGTTTGAGCGGTTGACCCCGCCCTGGCAGCGTGTGGAGGTGTTGAGGCGGTCGGGTGGGATCGAGGATGGGGCTCGGATTGATCTGCGGATCTATCAGGGGCCGATCCCGACGATATGGAAGATTGAGCATCGGAATCATGTGTCCGGGGAGCAGTTTGAAGATCACCTGTTGGAGGGGCCGTTCCCGGTGTTTCGGCATCGGCATCGGTTTGAGTCGCTGGGTGGTGGGCGGTCGCGGCTGATTGATTCGATCGCGTTTGAGATGCCGGGTGGTCGGGTGACGGAGTTGGTGGCGGGGCGGTGGTTGTTGGGTCAGATGCGGCGGGCGTTTGCGTGGCGTCATGCGGTGACGCGGGCTGATCTTGCGGCGCATGCCGAGGCTGCGTGTGGGCCGATGCGGGTGGCGGTGTCGGGTGCGAGTGGGTTGATTGGGGGGAGGCTGTCGGCTTTTCTGACGACGGGCGGGCATGAGGTGGTGCCGATGATTCGGCATGGCGGGAGCGGGGTGTCTGAGCGTCGGACGGATCGGATCCGGTGGTCGTGGCCGAAGTATCAGATCGATGCTGGGGCGATGGAGGGGCTCGATGGGGTGGTGCACCTGGCGGCTGAGCCGATCATGGGTTCGTGGACGCCTAACAAGAAGCGGCTGATACGAGAGAGTCGTGTGCGGGGGACTCGTTTGGTGGCGGAGGCGGTGTCGCGGCTTCGTCGTAAGCCGAAGGTGCTGGTGGTGGCGTCGGCGATAGGGATTTATGGGGATCGTGGGCAGACGTTTCTGGATGAGGGATCGCCGGTTGGGGATGGTTTTCTGGCGGAGGTTGCGGAGGCGTGGGAGGCGGCGGCTGAGCCGGCCCGGGCGGCGGGGATTCGCGTGGTGAACGCGCGGATTGGGATTGTGGTGACGCCTACGGGTGGTGCGTTGGCGAAGATGCTGCCTGCGTTTTGGATGGGGGCTGGTGGACGTTTGGGTCATGGGAATCAGTGGTGGGGTTGGATCGGTTTGGATGATGTGGTGGGGGTGCTTCATCGGGCGTTGGTTGATGAGCGGATGGCGGGAGCGGTGAATCTGGTGTCGCCTGGGATTGTGACGAACCGTGGGTTCACGGCTGCGTTGGGCAAGGCGATTAGGCGGCCGACGTGGTTTCCGGTTCCTCGGGGATTGCTGCGGTTGGCGATGGGGCGGCAGATGGCGAATGAGGTATTGCTTAGCAGTCAGCGGGTGCGGCCGGAGGTGCTTGGGGAATTGAAGTATGGGTATCGGCATCCGGACTTGAGGCCGATGCTGGCTCAGCAACTGGGGATGGAGGATGCGGTTTGAGTGGTGCGACGTTGGTGTGGTTCCGTCAGGATTTGCGTTTGGCGGATCAGCCGGCGCTTCGTCACGCGGCGGATCGGCCGGGGCCGGTGATTCCGGTGTATATCGCGTCGTGTGAGGAGGAGGGGGATTGGTCGCCGGGCGGGGCGGCGAAGTGGTGGCTGTATCGGAGTCTGCTGTCGCTGGGGGATGGTTTGGAGGCGATTGGGAGTCGGTTGATTGTGCGGCAGGGGGAGGCGCTGGATGAGCTGCGGAAGCTGGTTGAGGAGACGGGGGCGGACAAGGTGGTTTGGTGTCGGCGGTATGAGCCGGCTGTGATTGAGCGGGATACGAAGGTCAAGGAAGGTTTGAAGGATGATGGCGTTGAAGCTGAGAGCTTCAACGGGTCGTTGCTCTTTGAGCCGTGGGAGGTTGAGACGGGGCAGGGCAAGCCGTATCAGGTTTACAGCCCGTTCAGCCGGAATTGTCTGGGTGGGCCGGAGATTGCGAAGCCGCTGGCGCGGCCGAAGTCTTTGAAGGGGCCGAGTGAGTGGCCGGACTCTGTGGCGTTGAATGATCTGGACCTGCTGCCGAAGGTTCGGTGGTACGGGGAGATGGAGCAGGTCTGGGAGCCGGGTGAGAAGGGGGCTGCGAAGAACCTGAAGGTCTTTACGGGTGAGCGGTCGGTGGTTTACGGGGAGGAGCGTGATCGGCCGGATCATGCGGGGACTTCGCGGTTATCGCCTCATCTGCATCATGGGGAGATCAGCCCGCGGCAGGTGTACCACGGGGTGATGGCGGGGTTGCCGAAGGGTAAGAAGGCTAAGGATGCACATACGTATGTGAAAGAGCTGGTGTGGCGGGAGTTTGGGTATCACCTGCTTTATCACTTTCCGAAGACGCCTGAGCAACCGCTTCGCGAGAAGTACGAGGCGTTTCCTTGGCGGCGGAGCAAGAAGGATTTGGAGGCGTGGCAGAAGGGGCAGACGGGGTATCCGATTGTGGACGCGGGGATGCGGCAGTTGTATGCGACGGGGTGGATGCACAATCGGGTGCGGATGATTGTGGCGTCTTTTCTGGTGAAGCATTTGCTGATCAGCTGGACGGAGGGGGCTGCGTGGTTCTGGGACACGCTGGTGGATGCGGACCTGGCGAGTAACACGCTTGGGTGGCAGTGGGCGGGTGGCTGCGGGGCGGATGCGGCGCCTTACTTTCGGGTGTTCAATCCGATCCTTCAGGGCGAGAAGTATGACCCGGAGGGGGTGTACACGCGGCGGTGGGTGCCGGAGGTGGCGGAGTTGCCCGACAAGTGGTTGTTCAAGCCATGGGAGGCTCCGCCTCTGGTTTTGCAGCAGGCGGGGATTGAGCTTGGGAAGACGTATCCGAAACCGTTGATTGAGCACAAGGCGGGGCGAGAGCGGGCGCTGGAGGCGTTGGCGTCTATGAAGGAATCATCGGATGACTAGCGGTGGATCGCCAAAGTGGATGTCGGTGGTGTTGTGGCTGGCGGCGGTTTATAACCTGCTTTGGGGTGGGGCGGCGGTTTTGTTTCCGGCGGTGTTTTTTACGGCTGCGGGGATGGAGCCGCCTGAGTATCTGTGGCTGTGGCAGTGTGTGGGGATGATTGTGGGGGTGTATGGGATTGGGTATGGGTGTGCTGCGTTGGACCCGGCGCGTCACTGGCCGATTGTGCTGGTGGGCTTATTGGGGAAGGTGTTCGGGCCGATCGGTTTTGCTCAGGCGCTGTGGTTGAGGGAGATCACGCCTGCGTTTGGGATCAACATCATTTTCAATGATCTGATCTGGTGGGTGCCGTTTGCTTTGATTCTGGTGCATGCCTGGAAGCGGGCGAAGCGGATGGAGTCTGAGGCGTGATGGTGCTGGAGCTGGTGCTGGTGGTTCATGCGGGGGCGACGTGCTTTATGGTGGGGTTGATCTGGCTGGTGCAGGTGGTTCACTACCCGTTGATGGATCGGGTGGAGGGTGAGGGTTTCGCGGCGTTTGAGCGTGATCATCAAAAGCTGATCGGGCCGATCGTGGCTCCTGTGATGTTGGTGGAGGGGGTGACAGCGGCGGCGTTGGTGTGGCTGCTGGCGGGCGGCGGGTGGTCCTGGGTGATTGCCTGTGTGGGGTTGGGTTTGGTGGTGGTGAATGGCGTGTCGACGGCGTTGGTGCAGGTTCCGCTTCATGCGCGGCTGAGTCGAGGGTTTGATGCGCGGGCTCATGTGGCGTTGGTGAGTACGAATTGGGTGCGGACGCTGGCTTGGAGTTTGCGGAGTGTGTTGGCGTTGTGGTTGTTGGTGTTGGTTTGAGTGTTTTGACCGTGGCCGGATGGCACGGACCAGCTTTGCGGTGTCTGTGATTGAATCGTGACCGGCACGGCTTTTCACGACTGTGTCGTGAAGAAAACGTGGCACTCGAATGAATTGGCGGGGGTCAGGCGTGTCGGAGGGCGCGGGCGGCTTTGTAGGTGCTGAAGGCGATGAAGGGTCCGGTGATGAGGGCGACGTCGAGGAGGGATCCGCCTAGGTACATCGCGACGAGTCCGAGGAGTGGGCCGAGGGCGAAGCCGGCGCCGATGAGGCCTTCGTGTTCGCCGCCTGCTTCGACGGAGGCGTTCTGGATGACCTGGGCGTAGTAGAGGGCGGCGAAGTAGGAGACGCCTGCGGCCCAGCCGAAGAGGACTTCGCCGAAGATCACGATGGGGACCGAGGGTCCGAAGAGGATCAGGAAGAAGCTGACTGGCTGGATGATGAGTGCGGTGATGAGTGGCCAGGCGCGGTCGTGCCATTGGGGGAGGATGATCATGCCGGTGAAGGTGAGGAAGCGGACGAGGTGGAGGATGGCGGCGGCGTTGGCGGACCAGGCGGTGGTGAGTCCGAGGTCGGTGAAGATCTGGGGGAGCAGTGGTGCGAGGAGGAAGAGGAGGGTGTAGCTGGCGAGCATGGTCCAGCGGCTGGAGGCGAGGAGGTGTTTCCAGCGGCTGAGTTGTTCGGGTGCGGGGCGGTCGGGGTGGTCGTGCTCCATGTGGAGCGGTCGCTTGCGGAGGGTGAGGATGAGGATCGCGACGGTGGTGTTGAGGGCGGCGGCGGTGATAAGCAACGCGCCGGGGTTGATGGCGAGGATGATGCCGGTGACGAGGAGGGCGACGGCGACGGCGGAGGACCAGGTGAGGTTGAAGTAGCCGATGACGCGCATGGCTTTTCGTGGGGTGAGTCCGGAGGAGATGTAGCTTTCGATGATGGGCCACATCATGCCGGTGGCGGTGCCGAGGATGAGGAAGCCGGCGGTGATGACGGCGGGTGTGGGTGATTGCCAGATGACAAGGTTGGCGGCGAGTTGGGTGAGGATGCTGATGAGGGCGATTTTGCGCTCGCCGAAGTGGTGGGTGAGCTTGTGGCTGGTGAGGGCTCCGAGGACGTAGGTGAGTCCCCAGCCGAGTGCGAGGGCGAGGTTGGCGGTTTCGGAGAAGCCGAGTTGCTGGTGGGTGAAGAAGTAGAGGCCGAGCTCAATGAGGGTGGTGCCCATCGAGCCGAGGAAGGTGAGGAAGAGGACGCGTCGTTTGTTGAGGTGGGTCATCTGGTGGTGCTCAGATGACTTTGCGTGTCATGGCTTTGCGGATATCGCGTTTGGCGTCTTTGGTTTTGATGTCTTGTCGTTTGTCGTGTTGTTTCTTGCCTTCGCCGACGCCGAGAAGGAGTTTGGCTTTGCCGCGGAGGAAGTAGACGACGAGGGGGACGAGGGTGGTGCCTTTGGCGGTGAGGTATCCCTGGAGTCGCTGTACTTCTCGTTTGTGGGCGAGTAGTACGCGGGGGCGTTTGGGGGCGTGCTGGTTAACGCCGGCCTGTTTGTATTGGGCGATATCGACGTTGAGGAGGAGGAGTTCTCCGGTTCGGTTGTCGATGGTGGCGTAGCCTTCGGCGAGTGAGATCTGGCTGTTGCGGATGGATTTGACTTCGGTGCCGAGGAGCTTGATGCCGACTTCGAGGGTTTCGGTGATGTGGTAGTCGTGGCGCGCGCGGCGGTTCTCTATGCGAGGGGAGAAGTGTTCTGGTTTGGGTTTTTTGCGTGCCATGGGGAATCGAAGAGTGTAGGGAGAATCGGGGGCATCGTGTAGTGATGTGTTGTGAAGGCTCCGGCGGCGGGCTATTTACCGACGCAGAAGGTGGCGAAGACGCGGCCGATGATGTCGTCCTCGGAGACACGGCCGGCGAGCTGGCCGAGGTGGTCGAGGGCGTCGCGGAGGCCGGAGGCGATCAGCTCGGGTTCGGCGAGGGGGCCGGTGGGGGTTTCGTGGCTGAGGTCGGCGAGGGTCTGGTCGATGGCGGTCTGGGCACCGGTGAGGGCGGCGAGGTGGCGGGGGTTGAGGGCGAGCTGCTGGCCTGCATGGGTCGGGCCGGTGGTGCTGAGGGTATCTGCGATGGTGGTGCGGAGGGTGTCGAGGTTGAGGCCGGTTTTTGTTGATATGGGGAGGGGCTGCTGGTTGTCGGTATTTGGCGGTGTGTTCAGCAGGTCGGCTTTGGTGAGTAGGGTGAGGGTTGGGGCCTGGGTTTCGAGCTCGAAGGGGGTAGGGTGATCGGCGGGGGTGCAGAGGAGGATGAGGTCGGCCTGGGTGAGGGTCTGGCGGGCGGCCTGCTGGGCCCGGGTGTCGAGGGTGTTGACGTCAGGTTCGTTGGTTAGGCCGGCGAGGTCGATGAGGGTGATGCCGAGTGTTTGGCCAGTGGAACTGGTGAGGGTGAGGTGGGCTTCGAGGCGGTCGCGGGTGGTGCCGGGGTCTTCGTGGATGATGGCGCGATGTTCGCCGAGGAGGGTGTTGAAGAGGGTGGATTTGCCGGCGGAGGGTGGGCCGGCGAGGACGACGCTTGGGTTGGCGGTGCGGTCGGACCAGGCGCGGGTTTTGGTGCGGAAAGTGGTGATGGCGGCCTGGGTTTGTTTGAGTTTGTCGATGAGGCTGGGGGTGGCGATGGAGACGACGTCTTCCTGATCGGTGAAGTCGATGCCTGCTTCGACGAGGGCGAGGAGGTCGGCGAGGTTGAGCATCCAGCGGTGGGTGGTGGCGCCGAGTTGTCCCTGCCGCCAGGCTGCGGCTGCGGTGAGCTCCGAGGTGGATTCGGCGGCGATGGTGGCGGCGATGCCTTCGGCCTGTTCGAGGGTGATGCGGGCGTTGTGATGGGCGCGAAAGGAAAACTCGCCCGGTTCGGCAATGCGGGCGCTGGCGGTGAGTGCTTGAGTGAGGACGCGGTCGAGCAGGGTGGGGTTGCCGGGGAGCCAGAGTTCGGCGGTGTCTTCGCCGGTGAAGCTGTTGGGACCCGGGAAGTAAGCGGCCATCGCGGGGAGGCTTGGGAGGGGGGCTTTGAGGCGGACGGGTGTGAGGTGACGCGGGGTGGGGGTGGTGGTGTCGGTTAGCTGGTTGAGGACGTGTGTGGTTTTGGGTCCGGAGATTCGGAGGAGACCGCGGGGGGCGTGGCCGGGGGGGGAGGCGATGGCGGCGATGGTCTGGCTGGCTTTGAGGGCGGGCAGCGAGCCGGCTTGTGGGGCGGTCATTTCTTTTTAGAACGGCGTGCGGTGGCTCTTCCGCCCGGCTGGTTGGCCTGATTGGCGACTTTCTTGCGTCCGCCACCGCCGGCTTTCGCGGCCTGCTGGGCTTCGTATTGCTCGCGGGCCTGTTCCATGGCTTTGCCGAAGCGGTCCATGAAGCCGCCTGGCTTGGGGGCTTTCTTCTCGAAGAGGCGGCCGGATTCTTCTTCCTTCTTGAGGTGCCGGCGGACGATCCAGGAGTCGAGGATACCGGCGCCGGTGGAGGCGGTCATGTAGAGGGTGAGGCCTGCGGGTGCGGAGTAGAGGAAGAAGGGGAAGATGAGGAACATGATGCGCATCATGCGCTGCATGGAGGCTTGCTGTTCGTTGGCGGGCGGCGGGCTCATGAGCTTGTTGTTGATGAAGAAGACGATGGCCATGAGGAGGGGGAGGATGTTGATGGCGTCGAAGTGGAGGCTGATGAAGTAGAGGTCGAGGTCCCAGCCGTCGCCAGGGAGGGTGATGAACTGGTCGGGGGCGGCAAGGTCTGAGAGGAAGTGCCAGTTGCCGGATGAGATGGTCTGGAAGATGCCCCAGAAGGCGGGTTCATGGCGTAGCTCGATGGCGTAGTAGAGCATGGCGTAGAGCGCGGTCCAGATGGGCATCTGGAGGAAGAGCGGGAGACAGCCGAGCATGCCGAGGGGGCTGGCTCCGGCTTCGCGCATCATGCGGAGCTGTTCGGACTGGAGTTTGGCTGGGTCGTCCTTGTATTTCTTCTTAAGTTTTTCGATTTCGGGCTGGAGCTTCTGCATGATCTTGCCCATACGCATCATGGAGAGCTGGCTCTTTTTCATGATGGGATGGAGGATCAGGCGGACGGTGATGACCAGGACGATGATGGCCATGCCCCAGTCGGCGAGTATCCAGTGGAAGAATCCGAGGAAGCCGAGGAGTGCGTGGGCGAGCCACTGGAAGGTGCAGATGTCGATCAGCCCGCCTAGCGAGTAGCGGATGGTTTTTTCGAGGTTTAGGGCTGCGTAGGGTTGCTGTTCGAAGACCGAGGCTTCTCTCGGGCCGGCGTAGACGGCGAAGCTGAGGTCGGTGGTGGCCTGAGGTTCGAGGCGGAGGGTTGGGGTGGCGGCGGTGAGGACGGTCAGGCGGAGGTCGTCGTTGGGGACAGGGACGAGAGGTAGCACGTACAGGTTGAGCTGGGGGAAGAGGGCCTGGAGGGGCGGGACCTGGGCCGGGCGGTCGATGCCTTCGGGATTGACGAGGCGGTGGGTGACGACGGCGAAGTAACGGTTCTCGGCGGCAACCCAGGCGAGTTCGGCGCGGTCTTCGAGATCGGGTGCGGGCCAGATCTGCGGGTTGCGGATCGACTCCATGCGGGAGATGAAGGCGTTGTCGGTGTAGATGGCGAATTTGCGGTCGTCGTAGTCGAGGTTGAAGTAGCCGGGGACGTAGTAGCGGCGGTCGCCCAGGTAGGCGGCGTCGTCCTTGGGCGTGTCGCCTTGGAGGAACTGAACCCATGCGACATCGAGTGGGCGGTCGGTGAGGTTGCGGAGGTTCTGGGTGACGGTGATGTCGTAGCCGTCGGGGGTGATGCGGAAGGTGCGCTCGATGGCGACGAGGGCTTCGGGGTTTTCGGGATCGGCGGAGGCGACGACGGCGCGGTAGGTGGCGGTGGTTCTGGGGCCGGGTTCGTAGTTTGGCTCGAGGGCCCAGCGGACGGCCATGAGGTCGACCTGTTGGCCGCCTATGACGAGGGTGCGTGCGGAGAAGGGGCGGATGCGGTACTGGCTGTCGGGGTCGGCGGCGCCGGGGATGGGCGCGGTGAGGGTGTCGTGGATGATGTAGGGTTCGGGGTCGATGAGTTCGTCGCTGTAGTCGGCGAGAGCGATGCGGGAGACGCCTGCTCCCCAGGGGCTGAGACGGACTTCGATCTTGAAGCCGGTTTCGGGGTCGGTGGAGCCGAGGGTGACGGGCTCGGTGAACTCGGCTTCGAGGACGATGGGGGTGGTGCTGAGTGGTGCGGCGGGCTCTGTGAGTGGGGTGAGATCGGGTGTTTGCGGTTGGGGGGTGACTTGTACGGTCTCCTCCGCCGAGGGTGCTGGTGTGGGGTCGATGGCGGGGGTTTGCGGCTCGGCGTTGGGAGCAACCTGAGCGGCTGGAGTCTCGGTTGCCGTGCGGGCGGGGTTGTTTTCGGCGTTCTGTTCGGAGCGACCGAGCATGCCTGCGACGGCGAACAGGCCGAGTATGACAGCGATGAGGGGGATGAGAATACGCATCGGGGTGGGGGTTTCCGGAGGCGGGGCGTGAGCCACGCAGTTTAGCAGGGGTGAGGGGTTTTGGGGGCGGCGTGGGAGGGCTGTGAGGGGGACGAAACCCGGGCTGTATCAGCCCGGGTTCGATCCAGCGGGTTCATGTGATGGGCTGGGTCGGGCGTTAAGCGAGTAGACGCCAGAGGTCGTTGAAGGTGACGAAGAGGAAGAGGCATCCGAGGAGTGCGATGCCGATGAGGCTGGCGATCTGCTGGATGCGGATGGAAGCGGGTTCGCCCCGGATGGCTTCGATCATGAGGAAGACCATGAGCCCGCCATCGACGATGGGCAGGGGCAGGAAGTTGAGGACGGCGAGGTTGATGGAGATGAGTCCGAGGAAGAAGAGGAGGTAGGGCCATCCGCGGGCTGCGACTTTCTGGCCTTCGTCGACGATACCGACGGGACCACGGAGGTTCTGGACCTGGACGGATCCCTGGAAGAGTCGGAGGAGGGTGAGGTAGGTCTGGGCCATGAACTCGCCGGTCTTGGACATGCCGAGGGAGATGGCTTCGGGGACGGAGTTGGCTTTGAGTGAGGTTTGGAGTTCGGTGAAGGCGACGCCTAGCAGTGGGGCACGCCAGCCGGCGTTGGCGATGTTTTCGATCTGGTTGGGATTGAGCGTGATGGACTGTCTGACAGGGGTGCTGTCGGGTGTGGGGTGGTAGGTGAAGCTGAGGCTGTTGGTGGTGTTGCTCTGGAGGGCGCGTTGGACGTCGGCCCATGTCTGGACAGGCGTGCTGTTGATGGTGAGGATGCGCCCGCCCGGGGTGATCTGGTAGATGGGTTCGGGTGAGGTCACGGAGGCGGTAGCCACGAAGGCGGCTGAATCCTGCATGTTGCGGATCACGCCTATGCGTCCGTCTTCCGGAGTGATGTTGCCGAGGTCCTGTTCCTGGCCGTCTCTGAGGACGGCGAGGCGGAGGGCGCTGCCGCCAGATGCGGAGATGGTGTCGACCAGTTTTTCGAAGCTTGGCCAGCGGGCGCTTCCGAGTCTGGTGATGGTGTCGCCTGACTGGATGCCTGCGGCCTGAGCGGGGCTGTTGTCAACGACTTCTGCGACGACGACGGGTGGGTGCCAGCCGAGGAGTCCGGATTCGGTTTCGATGGAGCCGAAGGTGGGGGTTGGCTGGACGGTGATGTCGCGAGCTGAGCCGTCTTCGGCTGTGAAGGTGATGGTGGTGCGTTGGCCGTTGGTGGCGTTGATGGCCTCGCGGTACTGGTAAAAGCGGGTGACGGGGATGTTGCCGACGTGGGAGAGGGTCATGCCGGCGGTGACGCCGGCGCTGGCGGCGAGGGAGTCGTCGCTGACGGCGGAGATGTCGAGGGTGACGGAGGGGCCGATGCCGATGGAGAGGAGCCCTTCGCGGCGGGCATCGGGCATGGGGGTGACGGTGTAGGTGATGGGGGTGTCGATGTTGGGGCGATCGACGGTGATCTGGCGTTGGGAGTCGGCGGGGGCGAGGGCGATGGAGATTCCGACATCGACCATGTCGCGGACGGGCTTGTCGTCGATGGTGAGGATGCGGTCGCCTAGCTGGAGTCCGATGGGCGTGTTGTCGGGTGCGTTGAGGGGTTGGGCGTTGGCGGCGGGGGAGTCGGGTCGGACGGTGCCGACTTCGGCGGCAGGAAAGTCGACGCCGGCGAGGAAAGCGGGGATGAAGACGACGAAGCCGGTGATGAGGTTCATGATGACGCCGGCGGAGATGACGAGCGCGCGGGCGGGCACTGACTTGGAATTGAAGGAGCGGGGGCTCTTGGACATAGCGGAGGGGTCGAGGTCTTCCTGTCCGACCATCTTGACGTAGCCGCCGAGGGGGAGGTAGTTGAGACGGTATTCGGTTTCGCCAAGTCCGAGTCGTTGGCCGATGGCGTCGATTCGTTCGTCGCCGGCTGTGAGTAGTCTTTCTTCGTACTTGTCTTTAGGGGTTGCGGTGTTGTCTTCCTTGTCGAGTTCGTCGATGAGTCGTTTGGTGTAGGTGGCTTCGGTAGAGCCAATGCGGAGGCCCATGCCCTTTCGCCAGGAGCAGAGGGCGGTGCCGAAGCCGATGGCGAACTGGGTGCACTTGATGCCGACCCATTTGGCGGCGAGGAAGTGGCCGAGTTCGTGGATGAAGATGAGGAAGCCGAAGCCGAGGATGAACAGGGCGACGGCGATGTAGGCGTTCTCAAGCATCGGACAGTTTTCCTGGTTACGAGTCGGAGCTGGCTGATGGTGTGGCTACGGTGGTGTCGGTTTCGAGGTTCAGTTGTTGCTCGACGAAGTCTCTGGCGGCCTGATCGGCGCGGAGGATGTCGTCGAGGTGGTTGACGGTTTGTATCGGCAGGTTGTCGAGGGCTTCGCGGGCGAGTCGGGCGATGCGGCCGAAGCGGATGCGGCCGTCGAGGAAGGCTGCGACGGCGGCTTCGTTGGCGGCGTTGGCGATGGCTCCGGCGGTTCCGCCCAGTTCGATGACACGGTAGGCGAGTCGGAGGGCCGGGAAACGGTCGCCATCGGGCGGGTGGAACTCGAGGGGGCCGAGTTGGGTCCAGTTGACTGGCGTGGCCGAGCCGCTGTGTCGGTGGGGGTGGGTGAGGGCGTGCTGGATGGGCCCGCACATATCGGGTGGGCCGAGCTGGGCGATGACGGAGTTGTCTTTGAATTCGACGAAGCTGTGGACGATCGACTGGGGGTGGATGACGACGTCGATGCGTTCGGCTGGCTGCTTGAAGAGCCAGTGTGCCTCGATGATTTCGAGGGCCTTGTTCATCATCGTGGCGGAGTCGATGGTGATCTTGGGGCCCATGTCCCAGGTGGGGTGTTTGAGGGCCTGCTCGGGTGTGGCGTTTTCGATGGTTTCGGCGGGGGAGGTTCGGAAGGGCCCGCCTGAGGCGGTGAGGACGAGTCGTTTGACTTCGGAGGGCTGGCCGGATTGCAGGCACTGAGCAATGGCGGCGTGCTCGGAATCGACGGGGAGGATTTCGGCTCCGGAGTCTGCAACGAGGCGGGTGACGAGGTCGCCGGCTGCGACGAGGGTTTCTTTGTTGGCGAGGTGGATGCGGCGGCCGAGTTCGGCGGCGGCGATCATGGCGGGGAGGCCGGCGGCTCCGACGATGGCGCCGGCGATGTCGGTGGCGGCGACTTCGCGTACGAGCTGCTCGGCGGCATCCGGTCCGGTCAGGACGCGGGTGGTTTTGGGGAGGGCTTTTTCGAGTTGGGGGCGGAGGTGGTCGTGTGCGACGGCGACGTTGGGGACCTTGAAGCGCAGGGCCTGTTTGATGAGAGCCTGGACGCTGGTACCGGCGGCGAGACCGGTGATCTGGATGCTGTTTGGGCGGAGCCGGTTGAGGTGTTCGACGACCTTGAGCGTGTTGACGCCTATGGACCCGGTGCTGCCGAGGACGATGAGTTGTTTTTGCTCATCGGCTGGGCTCACGCTTGTGTCTCCGATGGGATGACGGTGTTGCTGTAGCCGCCAGAGACAACGGCTTCGGTTCCGGATGAGGTGCCGTCGCTCTTGTCGGTCGTATCGGAGGATTTACGGGGGCGTCTGCGTCGGCGTCGTTTTTTCCTGGCTCCGTCGGTGTCGGACGCTTCGTTGTTGGTCTTGCTGGTGGCGATCTGGTTGCCGTCGACCTCGGGTGGGGAGGTGGCTTCGGGTTCGCGTTGGTTGCCGATGTTGTCGGGGTCGACCTTTGGTTTGGTGATGCGTCGGCGTCGGCGACGGGGTTTGGGGGCGGACTCTGTGTCCTCATCAGGTGTCTTGTCTGGTGAGGCTTTGGCTTCCGGCTGATCGTTGGTCTCGGCTTTGGCTTCGGTCCTATCGGCGTCTTTTGATCGAGATCGGCTGCGTGATCGGGAGCGCGAGCGGCGTTTGGGTTTGTCGGGCTTGTCGGTGGTTTCTTCGGCTGGGTGATCGGAACTGGCTTCGGTCGGTTGATCGTCGGCGGCCTGGACTTCGGTCTGTTCGTCGGCTGGTTGTCTTTCTTCGGCGTCACGGGAGCGTCCACGCCCACGGCCGCCTCGGCGTCGTCGGCGCCGCTTGGGTGTCTCTTCCTGTTCTTCGGCGGCGTCGAGGTAGCTCCCGCTTGTTTTGGCTTCGGGTTCTGCTTCGGGCTGTTTATCTTCGGGTGCTGGTGGGGTGGGTGTGGGTTCCTCGTCGTCGAAGTCGAGGGCCCCGGCGGCGTTGCCGGTGATGGGATTGAGGGTGGGTTCGGTGCGTCCGGCCTGACGCATGGCGTCTTTGGCGGCGGGGATAGCGAGTTGGCCGCCACGGTCGTCGAAGGCGGTGATGTCGACGAAGTCGACTGCCGATCCGCCGACACGGACGAGGACGTCTTTGCCGAACGTGCGTTCGAGGTCGACGAGTTGGCGTCGGCGTCGGTTGAGCAACTGGAAGGCGACGTCGGGGCTGATGGTGAGTTCGATGCGGGCGACGTTCTTGCGGTGCAGGACGTAGGCGAGTTCACGCATCACGTGGAGGACGACGGACTCGAGTGACTTGACCTGTCCGGTGCCGGCACAGGCGGGGCAGTCTTCGAAGAGAGACTTGCGGAGGGAGGGCCGCATGCGTTGGCGGGTGAGTTCGAGGGTGCCGAAGGTGCTGATGGAACCGATGCGCGTGCGGGCGCGGTCGTTCTTCATCAGGGCCTTGAAACGCGATTCGACGGTGCGTCGGTTGCGGGCGGCCATCATGTCGATGAGGTCGGCGACGACGACCCCGCCGAGGTCGCGGAGTCGGAGCTGGCGGGCGATTTCCTCGATGGCTTCGAGATTGGTGTTGTAGGCGTTGGACTCGGCGTCCTTGGCGTCGCGGCTCTTGCCGGAGTTGACATCAATGGCGACGAGGGCTTCGGTCTGGTCGAAGACGAGGGATCCGCCGGATTTGAGTGGCACTTCTCTTGCGGCGATCGATTCGATCTGTGGTTCGATGTCGTGTCGGTGGAAGAGGGGGATTGGGTCTTCGTAGTGGAAGACCTTGGTTTTGCCCCTCGGGTTGGTGACGGCGAGGAAGTCGGCGACGCGTTGGGCGGCTCGGGGGTCGTCGACGACGATCTCCTCGATTGCGCTGGTGTAGACGTCGCGGATGGTGCGGATGATGAGGTCGGATTCGGCGTAGAGTTCGCCGACACCTCGGATGGACTTGCGGCGTTTTTCTATCGACTTCCAGAGTCGTGTGAGGTAGGTGAGGTCGCGTTTGAGTTCGGTTTTGGTCTGTCCGATGCCGGCGGTGCGGACGATGAAGCCGAGGTCCTCGGGTGGGTTGAGGTCCTTGAGGATCTGGCGCATCTCGCGGCGGGCGTCGTCGTCTTCGACTTTGCGTGAGACGCCGGCGTGCTTCATGTTGGGCATCATCACGAGATAGCGGCCGGGGATGGAGGGGTAGCTGGTGAGGGTTGGCCCCTTGGTGCCGATGCCTTCCTTGAGGACCTGGACGATGACTTTGGAGCCTCTTCGGAGGCAGTCCTGGATGGGTGGGCGTTCGCGTCGCGGGGTTTTGAGGCCGACTTTCTCGAAGGCCTCGCGGGCTTCGCCGGGGAAGTACATGGGGTGGAGGTCGGAGACGTGGAGGAAGCCGTTTCGGTCGAGTCCGAAGTCGATGAAGGCGGCCTGGATGGAGGCTTCGACGTTGGTGACTTTGCCGAGGTAGATGTTGCCGACGTGTGAGTCGGCGGAGGCTCGTTCCTGATAGAACTCTTCGAGTCGTCCGTCGGTAGCGATGGCGATGCGGCATTCTTCGCCGGCGACGTGGTTGATCAGCATTTGTGTTTTGGGCACGTTTCTCCAGCGGTCGTGATCGTGCGTCCGCGCCTATCGATCGCGCGAAGCCTCGTTTTGAGGTCTTCGAGGTTTCGTGTTTGGCGCGGGGGTGTTCGCGATCAAACCAGCTGCCTTCTTGTTTTGGGCGGTCGCTCGAGCCTTTGGTGGGCGAGCGAGGGCCCGACGATGTTCGTTCCGTGGCTCAGAAGTTGGTGGCACGTCCACCAATGGCCTCGGGGATGATGCGTTCGACTTCGGAGCGGAGGTAGTTGATGACGTCGCGGTCGGCGTCGAAACTCCTGGCTCTTCGAGCGATGCGTTCGCACTGGGTTATGGACATGGATCGTATCAGCTTCTTGACGCTTGGGATGGCTGGGGGTGTGACTGACATCGAACGCAGGCCCATACCCAGCAGCAGGGGGGTGAATTCGGGCTCTCCGGCCATTTCTCCGCAGAGGCTGATGCCTATTTTGGCCCTTCTGGCGACCCGGATGACGTCCCGGACGAGGGCGATGACGGCGGGATGGCCTGCGGAGTAGAGGCTGGCGATCCTCTCATTACTTCGGTCGACGGCGACGGTGTACTGGATGAGGTCGTTGGTGCCGACCGAGAAGAAGTCGGTTTCCCGGGCGAAGCTGGTGGCCTGGATGGCGGCGGAGGGCACCTCGATCATCATGCCGACTGGGATGTTCTCGTCGAAGGGGATGTTCTGTTCGTCGAGGTCTTCCTGGACGTCCGAGAAGATCATTTTGGCCTGGCGGAGTTCCATGATGTTGCTGATGAGCGGGAACATGATTCTCACGGGGCCTTCGGCGCTGGCGCGGAGGATGGCTCGGAGCTGGGTGCGGAAGAGGGGTAGGTTCTGGAGGCAGAGGCGGATGGATCGACAGCCGAGGAAGGGGTTTCGCTCGGAGCTTTCGATCGCTCCGAGGCTGGGGGCGATTTTGTCGGCGCCGAGGTCGAGGGTCCGGATGGTGAGTGGGCGTCCGTCTAGGGCGCGGATGGCTTCGGTGTAGCGTTCGACCTGTTCGTCTTCGGTGGGGGGGATAGGCGAGGCGAGGAAGAGGAACTCGGTACGGTAGAGGCCGACGCCTGTGGCACCGGCGTTGAGGGCGTCGGCGATTTCGGTGGGGAACTCGATGTTGGCGAGCAGTTCGATGTCGACGCCGTCGGTGGTGCGTGCTGGTTCGGACTGTAGTTCGGCGAGTTTAGAGGCGTAGGCTGCGTACTGGCGTGCGGTCTGCTGGTAGGTGAGGACGGATTCGGCGTCGGGGTTGACGATAACGCGGCCACGGTTGCCGTCGATGATGACGGCGTCGCCGGTGGTGACGGAGCGTGTCATGTCGCCGAGGCCGACGACGGCGGGGATGCCGAGTGCGTGGGCGAGGATGGCGGTGTGGCTGGTCTGGCCGCCGGCATCGGTGGCGATAGCCATGATCTTGGAGCGGTCGAGGGTGGCGGTCTGGCTGGGGGTGAGGTCGTGCGCGATGACGACGACGGGTTCGGTGAGGTTTCTGAGCTTGTCGCGGTCTTCGGGCCGGAGTTCGTCGAGGACACGTCTTTCGAGGTCGGAGATGTCGGAGACGCGGTCGCGGAAGTGCTTGTTTTCCTGTTCGAGGAAGACGTCTTCGAGTCTGCGGAGTACGGTTGATACAGCGTATTCGGCGGTGACGCGGTCGGCACGGATGAGGGTGCGGACTTGTTCGAGGAGCTTGTCGTCGCTGAGCATCCCGATGTGAAAGGCGAAGATGCGTGCGAGCTCGGCACCGAGGGTTTGCTCGGTGTGTTTTTGGAGTTCGCTCAGTTTCTGGATGGAGCGGCTGACGGCGCGGTCCAGCTGGCTGAGTTCTGCGGAGACCCTGGATGAGGGGATCACGCGGCGTGGCACAGGCTGGTCCTCAGCGTCGAGGACCAGGACCTTGTGCAGTGCGACGCCGGGTGAAACCGGGATGCCCTGTTTGATCAGCATGCCCGAGTGCTCCTCAGGCTCGTTGGCTTAGCGGAGGGCCCGAGCGAGCTTGTTGGCGAGGTCGGTTTTTTCCCAGGTGAAGGTATCGTACTTCTTCCCGTTGACGGTGACGGAGCCGGGCTTGCGGCCGAAGTGGCCGTGCGCGGCGGTGACGCCGAAGATGGGGTTGCGGAGCTTGAGGTGCTGGAGGATGCCGCGAGGCGTGAGGGGGAAGATGTCGGTGACGGCCTTGGCGAGGTCGTGTTCATCGACCTTGGCGGTGCCGAAGCAGTCGATGTTGACGGAGGTGGGCTGGGCGACGCCGATGGCGTAGGAGAGCTGGACTTCGCACTGGTCAGCGAGCCCGGCGGCGACGACGTTCTTGGCGACGTAGCGGGCCATGTAGGCGGCTGAGCGGTCGACCTTTGAGGGGTCTTTGCCGGAGAAGGCTCCGCCGCCGTGGCGGCCGCGGCCGCCGTAGGTGTCGACGATGATTTTGCGACCGGTGAGGCCGACGTCGCCGTGGGGGCCGCCGACCTCGAACTGGCCGGTGGGGTTGACGTGGATCTTGACCTTGGAGGCGTCGTAGAGACGCTTGGGCATGATCGGGTTGATGATGTGCTTGATGACCTGTTGCTTGAGCTGGGCCTGCTTCTTAGCGCCGTTCCAGTCGGCGGTGTGCTGGGTCGAGAGGACGACGGTGTCGATGCGTGCGGGCTTGCCCTTGTCGTTGTACTCGACGGTTACCTGGCTCTTGGCGTCGGGGCGGAGTCCTTTGATCTTGTTGCTGCGGCGGATCTTGGCGTGCTGCTCGACGAGTCGGTGGGAGAGGTCGATGGGCAGGGGCATGAGGCTGGGGGTTTCGCGGCAGGCGAAGCCGAACATGAGTCCCTGGTCGCCGGCTCCGGGTTCTTTCTTAGAGACGCCTCGGCTGATGTCGGCGGACTGTCCGTGGAAGGTGCGGACGACACCACAGCCTTCGGCATCGAAGCGCATGCCGATGTCGCCGGCGTAGCCGATATCGGCGAGGGTTTTGCGGGCGACGTCTTCGACGTCGTTCAGGGCGGCGACGGCCTTGGGTGTGTGGACGGTGATTTCGCCGCCGATGACGACGAGGCCGGTGGTGCACATGGTTTCGCAGGCGACGCGGGCTTGGGGGTCGAATCCGATGAGGAGGTCGAGGACGGCGTCGGAGATCTGGTCGGAGACCTTGTCGGGGTGTCCCATGGAGACGGATTCGCTGGTGAACATGTGGTGGCCGCGCTTGGGCATGATCTCTTGGTGTCCTTCCTGGGGACTAGGGGGAAATTGGATTAGCCCGGTTTTTTAGCGGTTTTAGGGCGTTTCGGCAACCGGCGGGAGGACCGATAACTGGTGGGCGTTCGATTCGGTGCGATCGCTACAGACGTCATGAACCGATAGAGCGATGGAATGGGATTGTTTTGACCCTGCTTGTTTCAGGAGCAACCTTGTGAGCACACCGCAGCTTTCCGTCGAAACGAACTATCTGGATGTGAACACGGCCCGGGGGCTGCAGGCTGAGCTTTCACAGGCGGTGGAACGGGCCCATCAGGAGCGGCTGCGTCTGTTGCGGCTGATCCGCGAGTTTGAGGCTCGGCTGTCTGAGGTGGGGACGCCTATTCCTGCGGCGAAGGTTCAGAAGCTGGCGGATCGGATTGCTGCCCTGGACAAGGTGGTGGGGCGACGGTTATCGGAGCTTGATGGCCAGCACGCGGTGACGGATCAGCGTCGGCGTGAGATGGAGCAGCTGATTGATGCGGCGGGTGAGGCCAGAGAGGGGCTCGCGGCGGCGGATCGTCAGCATCGGGAGCTTGAGACCCGGGTGGCCGGGCTTGCGGTCGAGCTTGAGCGGAAGCTGGCTGAGGGGACTCACAAGCTGAGTGCTCAGGCCGAGGACCTGGCGCGGCCGTTCCGGGAGTCGTTGGCGGCTGAGCAGGAGCAGGCTCGGCAGCGGATGAAGCTGGATATCGAGGAAGAGAGTCGTCCTCTGGCTGAGCGGGTGAGTCAGTTGATGTCGCACACGGAGCGCAAGCTCGATGAGCAGGCGGCTGATTTTGCGTCGCGGTTGGATCATCTGGCAGAGGCTCGTATAGAGCGTCAGCGGGCCTCGCTTGAGGAGCAGTTCCAGGCGTTGTCGCAGGGGCTAGAGGATCGGTTTGCTCGGGCGGCGGGTAAGGTGCGGGAGCAGGCGGAGGCGGTTCTTGAGCAGAGCAAGGATCGGCTGGACGGGGATCTGAGCCGGTTTACGCATGACGTACAGCAGCGTGGTGCGGAGTTGCTGGAGATGTCACAGCAGAAGCTGACAGCGGGCGTGGATTCGATGGTTGAGCAGCTGGGTGAGAAGATCCGGCGTCAGGTGGAACGTGTGGCCCGGGAGGCGGAATCGAGTGCGGACGGCCTGATCCATCAGGCTCAGCAGCAGGCGGAGACGCGGCTGCGGGGTGTGGAGCAGGCGATCGAGCAGCGGAGTTCCCAGATCATGCAGCAGATTGATCAGCTGCATAAGTCGCTGAACACGCGGCTGGATGATGCTCGCTCTGAGCATGAGGGTCGTGCGGATGCGATGGCTGAGCAGTCGCTCAGCAATCTGCGGCGGCGGCTGGCTGAAGCATCGGCGAAGGCTCGTGAAGAGGCGAATGACGCTGTGGTTGAACTCAACAGCGAGATGACGTGTCGGACGGACGAGATGCTGGCGGGTTACCGTAACCAGGCGAACGAGTCGCTGGCGAGCATCCGGGCGAAGGCGGATGAGGCGGTTGAGCCGTTGACCAAGCATTGCGCGGAGCGTGTGAAGGAGATGCGTTCTCAGATCGTGTCGATCTTCGAGGGCGAGCAGTCTTCGCTTCAGTCGCGGATCGGTGAGCTGCGTGAGTCCTCTCATGCGATGATCTCGCTGGTTGAGAGTCAGTTGCGGCGTCGGGTGGAGTCGGTGCGGCCGACGATCGCCGACGAGTTGGCTCAGGCTCAGGTGGCGATTGAGACGCGGATTGGTCAGGCAGAGCAGCAGGCGGATGCGATCATTGAAGCGGGCGAGCGTCGGATCAGTGAGCGGTTGAGTTCGCTTCGTCCGCAGCTGTTGAAGCTGACGCAGCAGGCGGATCAGTCGGTGCGTGAGGCGCTGGCGAAGGTTCGTCAGGCGGCGGATCGGGCGGCGTGGCCGGAGGGTGCCGGGGGTGAATCCTCGAAGCCGGTGGTGCCTGCGGAGAAGGTTCAGGGTGCGTTGCCGGCAATGGCTCAGAAGGTTGGCAAGGGCGTGGGGCAGGCGCAGCAGTCGGAAGCGGCCTGACCGGTGCCTACTTCGGATTAATGGAACACCCCGTGGACGATGCGTCCTCGGGGTGTTTTTCTTTGCGGGGGTGTTGATCGACTTGAGGGGGTTATGCTGAGGCGTTAGACTTGATCGTAAGTCTTTTTTGTCTTTTGTTATTTCGCCTTAGGCCAGACTGGAGTTAGCCATGAACGCTGCTGCTGGGACCCGGATTGAGAAGGATTCGATGGGGGAGATGCCTGTGCCTGCTGATGCGCTGTATGGGGCATCGACGGCGCGTGCGGTGGACAATTTTCCGGTGGCGAACCGGCCGTTGTCGGGAGCGGTGCTGCATGCCTTCGGGCATCTGAAGGCAGCCTGTGCGGAGGCGAATCGTGAACTGGGCAAGCTGGATGGGAAGCTGGCGGATGCGATCATCGCGGCGGCGGATGAGGTGGCCGAGGGCAAGTGGGATGCGCATTTCCCGGTGGACATCTACCAGACGGGGTCTGGGACCAGCACGAACATGAACGCGAACGAGGTGATCGCGACGCTTGCCAACGAGAAGCTGGGGCTTGGTCGTCATGTGAAGGCGGAAGGTGGGGTGCACCCGAACGACCATGTGAACATGGGGCAGTCGAGCAATGACACGTTTCCGACGGCGATGCACATCGCGGCGGCGTTGTCGATTCAGGGGAATCTGCTGCCGAAACTGAAGAAGCTCAAGGGTGGTCTGGATGCGAAGGCGACGCAGTGGGATCGGATCATCAAGACGGGGCGAACGCACCTGATGGATGCGACGCCTATTCGTGTGGGACAGGTGTTCGGTGGGTATGCGGCGCAGATCGGCTGGTCGATCGATCGGGCTGAGTGGGCACTTAAGGAGGTACTGGCGAACATGCCGATCGGCGGGACGGCGGTGGGTACCGGGATCAACACGGACGCGGCGTTTGCGGAGAAGGTTTGTGTGTCGTTGTCGCGGCGGGCGGGCGTGACGTTTACCGAGGCGGAGAATCACCCGGAGGCGCAGGCGGCGAAGGATTCTTTTGTGTCGGCGCATGGTCATCTCAAGACGGTGGCAACGTCGATGACGAAGATCGCGAATGACATTCGGCATTTGGGCAGTGGCCCGCGTTGTGGGATCGGTGAGCTGGTGCTGCCTGCGATTCAGCCTGGGTCGTCGATCATGCCGGGCAAGGTGAATCCGGTGATCTGTGAGTCGATGATTCAGGTGGCGTGCCGTGTGATTGGCAATGATGCCGTGGTAACGACCTCCGGGCTGGGCGGGATCGGGTCGGTGTTCGAGCTGAACGTGGCGATGCCCGTGATGATCGAGGCGTTCCTGGAATCGGTGGAGTTGCTTGGGAATGTGAGTGAGGTCTTCCACGACAAGCTGCTGGTGGATCTGGAAGTGGACGAGCAGCGGTGCACGGAACTGCTGGAGCAGAGTCTGATGACGATTACGGCTTTGGCGCCTGAGGTTGGGTACGACCGTTGTGCTGCCCTGGCGAAGCAGGCTCACAATGAAAATAAGACGATCAAGGAGCTTGTGGGCGAGTTGGAGCTGATGCCGGCTGAGCGTCTGGCCGAGTTAATGGACTACGACAAGATGACGCGGCCGGATTGAGGTTGCGTCGTCGGACTAATGGTCTGCGGTTGGCTTCTGTTGCCAGGCGAAGCGGTGCTTGAGTTTGAGGAATGGTGTTTCGTAGAAGCGGTAGCTGATTTCGGCCATTATCAGGGTGATGACCAGGCCGAGGAGGAATAGTGAGCCAGACCACTGGAGAATGCTGACTCGGTCGATGGTTTCGCGAGCGATGTGAAGTGCGAACATATGGAAGAGGTACATGCCGTAGCTGATGGCACCGATTCTGGCGATGGGGCCCAAGCCCAGTGGCCTTGCCAAGAGGTGCTTTTCATGCACGACGAGCGATCCAAGCCAGATGGTCATCAACAGCTGAATGATGAGTCTTGGCGTGCCTGAGATATCGGGGGGAGCGAAGTGGATGGCGGTGATCAGTAAAGCTCCCCATAAGAGGCCAGCGAGCTTGTGGCTGGTCAGGTGATAGATGCAGGCAAATGATCGCCCGTGGTGTAGCAGGTGAGCGAGAAGGACACCTAACAGTATGGGTGTGAAGGTGGCATCGAGTATGTGAAGGTCGGGTTCGGAGCCGACTGTTGATCGCCAGAGATTGTCTGTCAGGCCGTAGTTGATAGCTTGGTTGACGGCAAGAAAGGCTGCGAGAAGCGTATAAACAAGCAAGGGGGGCAGGAATTTCTCGGCAAGCGGCCAGAGCAGATAGAACTGCTCTTCAGCAGCAAGTGACCATGTCATACCCATGTTGGGGGTGCCGGTGTGTAGCCAGTTGCTTGTGTAGGTGGCGAAGTAGGGCAGGTCTTGGAAATACTGTTGTGATTCTGCCAGACCGGGCATGAGCAGGTACAAGACTGCCAGTGCTAAAAGCAAGCCATAGTAGATAGGGAAGATGCGCAGCGATCTTCGCATATAAAAGTCGCGAAGGGAGATCTGCTTGCGCTGATCCTTCTCCCGGAGTAGGAGGGTGACAATCAGAAATCCCGAGAGGACAAAAAAGAGATCGACTCCGAGGAATCCTCGTGCGAGCAGTGTGGTTGGTTGTGGCCCGCTGTGGTGCCAGATAACGGCGACAATAGCCAGGCATCTGACGCCATCCAAGCTGCCGAAGTGCTTCCGGTCGAGATACTCTTTGTGTTTATTGCTTAGCGCAGTATTCACTTATCGGTGCTTGTTACGTTTGGTTTGCGGCTATTACTTATTGATGTGTTGTAGCATCGGCTATCAGAGAAATGATGCCTTAGATGTTGTTGCGGGTATGAGGTGTTTGCCAGCCCCCAAGCCGATAACGACTTCCGTATCAACCCTTAGCGTGCTGGGCACCCGTGCCATGGCGATGGGGCCGGGTTGGGTGGGGACCATGCAGCCAGAGGTGATGTGGCCGATGGTCTGGTCGTTCTGGAGGACGGGGTCACCTTGTCTGGGGGTGCGGCGGCCTTCGAGGCGGAGGCCGATGATCTGTTCTGCGGGGCCTTCGGCTTGGATCTTTTCGAGGGCGTCCTGGCCGATGAAGCGGGGGATCTGGGGGCCGTCTGGGTCAGGTTCCGAGAGGGTGACGGCGAAGCCGAGGCCGGCGGTGAAGGGGTCGGTCTGGGCGTCGATCTCGTGGCCGTAGAGGGGCATGCCGGCTTCGATGCGGAGGGTGTCTCGGGCGGCGAGGCCGGCGGGTTTGATGTTGAGTCCCCGTTTATCGGCTTCCTTGCGGAGCAGATCAACGGCACGGTTGGCGAGTGAAGCGGGCATGATGACTTCGACGCCGTCTTCGCCGGTGTAGCCGGTGCGTGAGAGGGTGAGTTTGTAGAGCAGCAGATTCTTGACGACGAAGCTGTAGCGTTTGAGTTGGCTGATACCAGTGGATACGGATTCGAGGATCTGGATGGCCTGGGGGCCCTGCAGAGCGACCATGGCGGTTTTCTGTGTATGGTCTTTGACGGTGGCTTTGAAACCGTTGGCTTCGACAGTATCAGCGGTGTGGTCGAGGAAGGCCTGGCGGTTGGAGGCGTTGACGACGAGGAGCCAGTGTTCGGGGTAGCGGTAGATGAGGGCGTCGTCGATGATGCCGCCTTGCTCGTTGCAGATGAGCGTATAGCGGCAGGTGTTCTCCTGCATCGTGGAGATGCGTCTTGTCAGGAGTGTTTCGAGCAGTCGTCGGGCGTCTCTGCCTTTGAACTCGATGCGGCCCATGTGAGAGACGTCGAAGAGGGAGACGGCGGTGCGGGTGTGCTCGTGTTCAGCGAGGGCGGAGCCGTAGCTCAGGGGCATATGCCAGCCGGCGAAATCGACGAGGCGGGCTCCGGTTTCTTCGTGGTAGGCGTGGAAGGGACTGCGAAGGAGGGTGTCTGTGGGCATGGGGGCACGGTAGCGGGTCGAACAGCTTCTTGCTGGCCCTATGGTGATGAGATGGCTACGCGTGGCGTATTGTCGGTGCGTAGTTGGTCGCGGGGCTGGACGCCGAGGTAGGCCAGAGATTCTTCGACGACGGCACGGACGGCAGGTGCGGCGACGGTGCCGCCGTAGTGGCCGATGGAGCGGTCTGGGTCGTGAATGAAGCAGGCGACGACGAGTCGCGGCTGAGCGGTGGGGGCGCCGGCGACGAATGAGGAGACGTAGCGGTCGGTGTGGTAGCCGCCTTCTTCGAGGTTGGGGAGTTCGGCCGTCCCGGTTTTGCCGAAGATGCGGTAGCGCTGTGATTTGGCGTGTCGTCCTGTGCCTTCGGTGACGGCGCGGTCAAGGACGGAGCGGACGTAGAGAGCCATTTCGGGTGTGAGCACGGGCTCGGCTTCGACGGGCCGTCCGTCGAGGACGAATCTGGGGCGGACGAGTTGGCCGTCGTTGGCGAGGGTGGCGAAGGCGCGGATCATCTGGAGGCCGGTGACGCTTAGCTCGTGTCCCATTGGGATAGAAGTTTGGGAGTAGTGATTCCAGCGGCGGAGCGGGTGGACGATGCCGTGGGTTTCGAGCGGGAACCCTGAGCCGGTGGGTTGGCCGAAGCCGAATGAGCGGATGGTCTGGTGGAGTTCGGCGAGGGAAACCCGCTGGGCGACGATGGCCATGCCGATGTTGGAGGAGGTGATGAGGACTTGTTCCCAGGTGATCTCGCCGTGAGGCTTGTCGTCGCGGAGGACGCGGCCTCTGGGGCTGACGTAGACGCCGTCTTCCTCGCAGTCGATGATCTCGTGGGGTGTGGCTGCGTTGGCATCGGTGAGGGCGGCCCAGACGAGGGGTTTGAGGATGGAGCCGGGTTCGAAGACATCGGTGACGACGCGGAGGCGCCGCTGATCCTGGGTGGCTTTGCTGAAGTGGTTGGGATCGAAGAGGGGGGCATGGGCGACGGCGAGGAGGTCGCCTGACCAGGGGTCCATGACGACGAGTTGGCCGGAGGCTGCGTTGAACTGCTCGACGGCGGCGAGGAGGTGTTTCTCGGCGATGGCCTGGATGGTGGCGTCGATGGTGAGGCGGACGTTGTTGCCGTCCTGATGTGGCTGGAAGGCTTGGGGTTCGACCCATAGCTGGCGTCGGCGGGCATCGACGGTGGCGTGGTAGGTGCCTGCGTTGCTGCCGAGCATTTGTTCGAAGAGGCGTTCGATGCCTTCGAGGCCTTCGCCATCGACGCCAACGAAGCCGATGAGCTGACCCGCGAGGTCGCCTAGTGGGTACTCACGTTTGAGGTAGGGATCGAGTGCGAGGCCGTTGAGGTTGAGTTGCTTCGCGGCTTCGACGCGGAAGGGGGGTGGGTCGCGGTCGATGACGATGTAGCGGCTCTCGGGCCGCTGGTCGATCAGGAGGTCGATGGACTCGGGGGTCAGGCCGAGTGCTCGGGCGGCGGTGTGGCTGAAGGTGCTGCGGTCTTGGATGAGGAGTGGGTCGACGAAGATCCGGTAGCCGACGCGGGTGATGGCGAGGGGACGTCCTCTGCGGTCGATGAGCCCGCCTCGGCTGGCATCGAGGGTACGTTCGCGGTGCTGGGTGATGAGGCGATCGATGATGGCGGGATTGGGATCGATGGTGAGCTGGGCGACACGGCCGAGGACCAGCAGCAGGCCTAGGGTGAGGCAGATCATCAGGACGCTGGCGGTGCGGCCGGAGCGCTGGATGGCTTGCTTGTTGTGGTTTTGTGCCGGGTTCGGGGGTGTCATGGCTGAGGCGTTGAAGTGTCGGTGGGGTTGGTGGTGAGGATGATTTCAGCTGCTGGCTCGTTGGTGGCCTGATCGCTTTCGACGACGGGCAGGGTTGGGACCTGGGAGGTGCCGAGCCGGTCCATGAGTTGGAGGGGGTGGGTGTAGCGGCCGATCTCGGCCTGGGTGGCCCAGAGCTGCTTGCGGGTTTCGTCGAGTTGCCGGAAGGCGGTGCCCTGCTGATGGCGGGCGGCCTGTTGGGCGTAGCGTAGGTCGAGGAGTGTCATGGCCATCCAGCCGCCTATGGCGACGGTGGCTGCGGCTTTGAGCATGGCCTGGCGGTGTGGGCGGGAGAGCGCCTGCCAGGCGTCGGCGGCGAGGCGCTGGATCATGCTTAGCGCTCCGGCAGACGGAGTTCCGTACCGACGACCAGGCGGTCGGGGTCTTTGATGCGATCGCGATTAAGCTGGTAGACGTCATTCCAACGGCTGGTGGAGCCGAGGTGGCGGGCGGCGATGCGGCTGAGGCTGTCGCCGGCCGTGACGGTGTGGGTCTTCTCGGCCGTGCTCGGGGTTGTGGTTGAGCGTGTGGATATGGCTTCGCTGGGGAGTTTGAGGGTCATGCCGGCCATCACGCGGTTGGGGCTGGAGAGCTGATCGCGGTTGAGGCTGTAGATTTCTTCCCAGCGGTCGGTTGAACCGAGGTAGCGGTTGGCGATGCGGGCGAGGGAATCGCCTGGCTGTACGGTGACGGTTGCGGCGGAGTCGGTCTGGGGTGGGTTTGTCTGGCTGCTTGTGCTGGTTGGCGGAGCTTCGGCATTGGGGATGGCGAGTCGCGATCCGGGCATGATGCGGCCGTTGCTGCCGACGGTATCGGGGTTGGCGTTGGCGATGTCCCGCCAGCGTGCCTGGCTGCCGTAGTAGCGTTCGGCGATTTCGGAGAGGGTTTCGCCGGCTTGGACGGTGTGGCTTAGCGGGGCGGGCTGGGTTGGGCTGGGTTCGATGCGGAGGATACGCTGCTGTGTGGTCCGTTCGCGTGTTTCTGTGGCTGGCTGGGTTGCTGGATAGGTGCGGGTGACGGGCGTCTGGGGGGGCTCGATGGGATCGCCGTCGATGACGAGTGCTGGGGCGTTGGGTGTGGGAGCGAGGATGTCGGCCTGCTCGGCGCGGACGACTTCTGCTTCGCCCGGCGTGGGGATGGGTCTTTGACGATTCTGGGTGGTTGCGGCGGGTCGGGTCACACGCGGAGATGGGGTGCTAGCGCGTGGCGGTTCGGCGTCGGTTGCGGGCTCGACGAAGCGCAGGAGTGGGGCGTTGTTCTCGGGATCGGGGACCGCGAGCTGGTCGCTGACGATGATCCCGATGACAAGGACCATGCCCAAGCCGATGAGGAGACTGATTTTGGTTTCGCTGGTCATCACCCGTTCGTCCTTGAGGGGTGGCGGAGGGTTTGCTGTCGTTACGTCCGTGTGCTGGCGTCCTGCCAGATGAGGGTTCTGAGCTTAGCGGATCGTGACCGTGGATTGGTCGTGGATTCCGCGATGGATGGTTCGATGGGTTTTCGGCTGGTCAGCGTTGCTCGGGCGTCTCGCGACCAGCGAGCGAAGGTCTGCTTCACGATGCGGTCTTCGAGAGAGTGGAAGCTGATCACGGCGAGTCTTCCTAGCGGAGCGAGTGCCTGGGGTATTTGATCCAGCAGGCTTTCAAGTGCGGGCAATTCCTGATTCACAGCGATACGCAACGCCATGAAGGTTCTTGTGGCCGGATGGGTACGGGTCTTGTGCACGGCATGGCCGTAGGCGACACGGACCAACTCGGCTAATTGACTTGTTAAGACTATCGGTCTCTCTTTGCGGGCTTCGACAATCTTTGCGGCGATGCGTCGGGCGAGGCGGTCTTCGCCGAATCGGTGGATGATGTCGGCGATTTCGGCTTGGGAGGCCTGGTTGATCAGATCGGCGGCGGAGGTGCCGGATGTCGGGTCGAGGCGCATGTCGAGGGGGCCATCGGCGGCGAAGGAGAACCCGCGTTCGGGGGTGTCCATCTGGTTGGAGGCGAAGCCGAGGTCGGCGAGGATGATGTCGGCGGCGGGTAAGTCGTTGCTGCGCATCGCCTGGCGGAGGTGGGCGAAGCTGCCGTGATGGATGAGGATGCGGGATTGCTGTGATTCTGCGAAATTGGCGAGTCGGTTCCTGGCGTATGCGAGGTTTTCGGCATCGCGATCGATGATGAGCAGGGTGCCGTGAGGGCTGATTTGTTTGAAGATGGCTTCGGCGTGTCCGCCTCGGCCGGCGGTGGCGTCGATGGCGGTCTGGCCGGGGGCGGGCTGGAGGTGTTCGAGCGTTTCGCTGAGGAGGACCGGGATGTGGCCGTGCGGGTTCTGGGGCATGGCGGGGCGAAGGTGTCTTTCGTGGAGGGTGTTTGCCCGGTGGGTGTTGAGTTGGCTATGCTGTGCGACTCGGCAGAGGTTACGCTTCTGCGGCAGCCCGTGTGGCGGAATTGGCAGACGCGCCGTCTTCAGGTGGCGGTTCCTTCACCGGAGTACAGGTTCGAATCCTGTCACGGGCATTTGTGTGTGTCGGGCTTAGCCCGGCATCTGATCCAGCATTCGCTGGATGTAGCGGAGGGTGTTGAGTTCCATTCGGATCTGTCTGGAGGGGGCATCGTTCGCAAACTGGTTGGCGAGGGTTTTCAGGTGGTTTTCGCGGGTGGTTTGTGCCCATTCGCGGAGGTCGGCGAGCTCGCTGAGGTTGTTGGCTTCGATGGCGCTATCGAGCCGTTCGCGGATTTCCATGACGTCCATCAGGAAGTCGGGGGGTAGGCTGTCCTGGTTTTGTGGGTCTGACTCGCCACGGAGAGCCAGCAGGGCTTTGGCACGTTTCTCGGGGTCTTTGAGGGTGTCACGGGCGAGGTTGATGGCGGAGGCCTGTTCGGCGGCCTCTGCCTGTTCGATGGGATCGGTGAAGCGGTCGGGGTGGGTTTGAGCGGCGAGGGTGAGGTAGGTGGCTTCGATGGTTGCATGGTCTAGGTCGAAGCTGGGGGGCAGGCCGAGGGTGTGGAAGGGGTTGTCCATGGTGGATGGACTTTAGCAGGCCGTGCTGGCAGCGGTGTCTTGGTGCGCGCAAGGCAACGCGGCCGAGAGATGATCGGCCGCGTCGTCAAGGGAGAGAGATAGCAGGCGGGATGAGCGGGCTCTAGACCATCATCATCACGGCGACGATGGCTAGCAGCGTGCCGAGGACGGCCCAGTAAAGGGGTGGGAAGTAGGTGGGCCGGCTGTGGTCGGCATGTTCTTCGTGTTGGTTCTGAAGGATGGTGGCCAAGGCTGGTCTCCTCAATCCGGTAAGGGTTAATCAGATCATTTAATCCCAATATAGGGTTTACGGATCGATCCTTCAAGTAGGTTGGACGAAAAAAACGGAAAAATTAGCTGGCAGCGTTGGGATGTGCGGGTTCTCTGACCCAGGCGACTCTGGGGAAGGTGGGATTGCCTTCTACCCCGTCCAGCGGTTCGCAGAGCACCCAGTGCTCGGTTTCGACTTCGTGGAGTCTGACGTTGGGCCCGCCATAGCCCTTGGCGGGATCGGGGGTGATCTCGTGGGGGTGGACTTTGTAGCCGGCCGGGAAGTCTTCGGGGATGGTGGCGCCGTCCATGACGGTGTCGAGCCGGCTGGCGTTGGCTCCGAGGACGGGCATGGAGCGGAGGAGCCCGCGGGTGTAGGGGTGAAGCGGGCGGTTGAACAGGGTGTTGACGTTGGCGTATTCGACAACGCGGCCGGCATACATGACGGCGACGACGTCGGCGGATTCGGCGACTACGCCCAGATCATGGGTGATCAGCAGGATGGCCATCTTGTGGTCGTGCTGGAGGCGTTTGAGAAGTTCGAGGATCTGGGCCTGGATGGTGACGTCGAGGGCAGTGGTAGGTTCGTCGGCGAGGAGGAGGCTGGGCTGGCAGGCGAGGGCCATGGCGATCATGACGCGTTGCCGCATCCCGCCTGAGAGTTGGTGGGGGTATTCCTTGAGACGGGCTGCGGGGTCGGCGATGCCGACATCGCGAAGGGCGTTGGCTGCGATGTCGATGGCTTGTTGTTTGGAGACGGACTGGTGGAGGAGGATGGCTTCGATGATTTGGTTGCCAATGGTGTAGACCGGGTTCAGCGAGGTCATGGGTTCCTGGAAGATCATGGCGATCTGATTGCCACGGATGGCGCGCATCTCGCGTTCGGATTTGGCCATGAGGTTTTCGGTGGGTGCGTTTTCGCCATTGGTCCAGCGGATCTCGCCGTTGTCGTAGCTTGCTGGTGGGGTGGGGTGGAGCTGGAGGATGGAGAGGCAGGAGACGGATTTACCGGAGCCGGATTCGCCGACGACAGCGAGGGTCTGTCCGGGGAAGATGGAGAGATTGACGTTGTCGGCGGCCTCGACCCGTCGGCCGCCGGGCGGGCCGGGGAAGCTGACGGAGAGGTTGACGATCTCGACGAGTGGTTTGGTTTCGCTCATGGTTGGGTATCAGGTTAGCGGGTTGTTTTGGGGTCGAGGGCGTCCCGGAGGGCTTCGCCGATGAGGTTGTAGGCGAAGACGGTGAGGAAGATGGCGAGTCCCGGGAAGAGGGCGATCCACCAGAGGAAGGAGCCTGATTGCTGGGCCTGGTTGAGGAGCTGGCCCCAGCTGGGTTCTTCGAGGAGGCCGAGGCCGAGGAAGCTGAGTGTGGCTTCGGCGAGGATGGCGGCGGCGACGCCGAAGCTGGCGGAGACGATGACAGGCGTCAGGCCGTTGGGGAGGATGTGGCGGAAGAGGATGGAGGACAGGGGGAGGCCGGAGGCTCTTGCAGCAAGGACGAAGTCCTGGTTGCGGAGGCGGAGAAACTCGGCGCGGACAAACCTGGCGTAGCTGGTCCATGAGGTGAGCCCGATGATGCCCATGATGAGGTAGATGCGGTGGATCTCGAAGTTGGGGAAGGTGTCGGGGAAGAGGGCAACGCGGTCGCCTGGGAAGAAGGCGGCGAAGATGAGCAGGAGGTATAGCTGCGGGATGAACTCGAAGATTTCGACGAGGCGCATCCCGATGAGGTCGAGGGTCTTGCCGAAGTAGCCCATCGGTGCGCCAATGAGGATGCCGAGGACAGCGGCGATGCTGGTGGCGATGAAGCCGATGGCGACGGCGAGGCGCGAGGCGTGGGTCATGCGTGCGGCGATATCCTGTTCGAGCCGGTCCTGACCGAGCCAATGGTTGTAGTCGCCGCCGGCCCAGAGGGGGGCGTCGATCCGGTTTTCGCCGGGAGGGATCATGCGGTCACGGAGACGATCGTTGGGTGAGTAGGGGATGGGGGTTCGGAGGAGGATCTCGGCGGTGCCTTCGGCCTGGGCGACGCGATAGCGGTCGTAGACGACGGTTTCGGGTGGGCTGAGGGTGACGGAGCCGAGTATCAGAAAGCCGAGGGTGATGAGGAACCAGGCGGTCCATCGGCTTCTGGCTGAGAGGAAGCCGAGGAAGTAGAGGATCACGGCGGCGATGGCGGAAGCCATCAGGGTGAGATCGGTGGTGGTGAGGTGTCGGAGCCAGGGGCTGTCGAGTTGGCCATCGATTCGGACCAGCAGGGGCTGGCTGCTGGCGATGAGAGGGGCGAAGACACCCAGGAAGGCGATGAAGAGGATCCAGGCGATGCCCAGTCGAGCACCTGTGCGCTTCCAGGTGTCGGAGAGCGCCTCGGCGACGAGCCCGCGCGAGGCTGGTTGTTCCTGAACGGGCTCGGCGGGGAGGGCGGTCATTCGAAGGTCACTCTGGGGTCGACGACGGCGTAGAGGAGGTCGGCGATGAGATAGGCGGTGAGAGTGAGGACGCCAGAGATGAGCGTGACGGCCATCACGACTTCCTGGTCTTTGAATTCGATGGATTCGATCATCAGTTTGCCCATGCCGGGGATGCCGAAGATGCGCTCGACAATGATGGAGCCGCCCAAGAGGCCGGGGATGATGAAGGCTGCGACGGTGATGAGTGGCAGGAGGCTGTTGGCGAGGGCGTGGTTCCAGAGGACTTCGTTGTCGGGGAGGCCTTTGGCGCGGGCGGTGCGGATGTAGTCGGATGAGAGGCTTTCGACGACGGCTCCTCGGGAGAGTTTGCTGAGGAAAGCAAGGCTGGCGTAGCTCAGGCAGACGACGGGAAGGACGAGGTGCCAGAGCCAGTCGAGCAGGTAGCCGGGCTCGAAGCCTTCTTCGGCGAAGCGTGGGAAGAAGGGCATGTCTTCGCTGCCGAGGCTGTTGAGTCCGGTGGTGGGGAACCAGGCGAGGTATTCGCGGTTGGCCAGGAAGCCCTGCAGGAGGACGCCGGCCCAGATGACGGGGATGGACCAGAGCGCGAGCATGCCGAGGCCGGAGGCGAGATCGAAGGTTTTGCCGCGGTAGCGGGCCGCGTAGATGCCGGCTGCTAGGGCAAGGAGGTAGGCGCCGGGCAGGGCGAGCAGGTTGAGGGTGATGGTGATGGGCAGTGCTTCGGCGATGAGTTCGCTGACGGGTCGGTTTTTGACGAAGCTCTGACCGAGGTCGGGGACTTTGAAGCCGAAGCCTCTTGGCGTGCCGTCTTCATCGGGGCTAAGGGCGAACCCCCAGCCACCTTCCTGGTACTCCGCGTCCTCCGGTTGCTCGTAGACGCCGATGGGCGAGACGTTGTGCATCCAGCGGCCGAGTTGGATGTACCAGGGTTTGTTGAGGCCGTAGCGTTCTTCGAGGTAGGCGACGCGGGCGGCGGTGTCGCCTGGTGTGAGTTCGCCATCGGCCGAGAGGAGGAGGTCGGCGACGTCGCCTGGTGCGGCTTTCATGATGCCGAAGACGAGGAGCAGGATCCCGAGGAGTGTCGGGATCATCAGGAGAGTTCGGCGGATGAGATAGACGATCATCGGCCGTTCCTAGTTGCTGCGGAGTTGGCTTTCAGCGGGGACGTACCACTCGATGGGGACGGGCATGGTGGAGACGTAGTTGACGCCGAAGACGGGGACTTCCTGGAGGTTGGCGATGCGACCGTCGAGCCAGAGCCGGACCTTGCTGCGGAAGAGGAAGGTGTAGGGCTGGTCTTCGTGGAGGATCCGGTGGGTCTGCTGCCAGATCTTCATGCGTTCGTCGCGGTCGAGTGTGACGTGGGCCTGTTCGATGAGTGCATCGAGTTCGGGGTTGGTGTAGGCGTTGCGGTTGTCGCCGTTGGCGATGTTGCGGGTGTGGAACATCTGCTCGATGTCGCCTTCGAGTCCGCCTGCTCCCCAGCCGAGGGTGATGGCCTCGAAGTCCTTGCTGGTGAGAGTCTGCAGGAGCAGCGCCCATTTCTGTTCGACGAGGATGAGGTTGATCCCTGCGACGGCGAACTGGTCTTTGAAGGCGAGCATGATGCGGCGGTTGAGGTCGCTGCCCGCGGGGGTGACGATCTCGATTTCAAAGGGTTCGCCATTGGGTTCGAGCATGGTGCCGTCTTCGGCCTGAGTAAAGCCGGCTTCTTTTAGCAGGGTGATGGCTCGTTCGGGGTCGTAGGGCCAGGGTTCAATGGTCGGGTCGTCCTGGTCGCCGAGTTCGTGAAAGGGACCATTGGCGACGATGGAGAAGCCGAGGAAGATCTCATCGCAGATGCGTTGGCGATCGAGGAGCATGGTCATGGCCTGGCGGACCCGCTTGTCTGCGAAGACGGTGGGCTCGCCGGCTCGTTGCTGGTTCCATGCGACGTAGCGGTAGCCTGTGCGGATGTGCTCGTAGACCAGGTGCTGCGTCCGGGCCAGAAGCTCTGGTTCCTGGAGCATCGTATTGTGCTGGTCAGCGGTCGGGAGATGGAGATCGATTTCCTGGTTGCGGAAAGCGATGTCGCGGGCGGAGTCGGTTTCGATGATGCGGTAGATGATGCGATCGAAGTTGGCGGGCTCCCCCCAGTAGCGGTTGTTGCGGAGCAGGACGATGTTCTCGCCTGGTGTGTAGGCGGTGGGGTCGGGTCGGCGGTAGGGGCCGGTGCCCATGAGCAGGGCGGGGTCCTGTCGGATTTCCTCGTCGGTGTACTGGCCGAGGAACTGGCTGTTGTGGATGTTGACGGAGAGGGCACGGAGGAGGTTTTCGTAGAAGACGCGCTCGAAGGTCAGGAGAACGGTGTGGTCGTCGATCTTGTGGCAGCCGGTGATCGATCGGTAGTACTCGATCACCCGGCCGTCGACGATGTTCTGGTTGCGGAGCAGGGTGAAGCTATAGACGACATCGTCGGCGGTGAGAGGGTCGCCGTTGGAGAAGGTGACGTTGCGGCGGATGCGGATGGTGGCCGAGAGGCCGTCGGCTGCCATGGTCCATGATTCGGCGAGGAGGGGGACCATTTCCCGGGTGCCGATGTCGTAGACGCCTAGTGGCTCGAGGACCTTGGTGTAGATCACTCGGCTGTAGACGTCGCCGGCGGTGATCTCATTGATGTTGGGGACGGCGGAGGCAAAGGCGTCGACGAGCCAGTCGCCTTGCGTGTAGTCGGGTTGGTCTTTGACTTGGGCGAGACGGCGGAAGGGGTCGCCCGTGGGTGTGCCGATGGGCAGGGTGTCGATGCTAGAGCTGGATCCCGGGGTGACGGTGATGCTGGTGGGGAGGTCGTTGAGTTGGCGGCGGATGGCGGTGAGGTCTTTGGTCTGGTCGGCGATGTTCTGCTGGACCTGGCCGAGTTGATCCCACTGGCGGTCGTTCTGGATCATGCTGATCCACATGGTGACGAGCAGTGCGATGAGGAGGAAGACGACGAGGATGTCTTTGAATTTAAAGCCCTGGTCCATGGATGATCCTGATCGCGGTCTCTTGGTTAGGGGTTAGCGTCGGCGGGTGCTTCGGGGGTCGAAGCGGTCTCGGAGTTCGTCGCCGAGGAAGTTGAGCGACATGAGGGTCAGTCCGAGCAGCAGGCAGGGAAATAGCAGGAGCCACCAGTGGAAGTTGAGTCCTGCGGCGAGGCTGGGGAGTTCCTTGACGCCTGCTGCGGCGAGGTTGCCCCAACTGGGGAGCGGGGCCTGGACGCCGATACCTAGGAAGCTGAGGAAGGATTCCTGGAGGATGGCCTGCGGGACGGCGAGGGTGGCGTAGACGACGATGGGGCCGATGAGGTTGGGCAGCAGGTGGACGACCATGGAGCGGATGGGGCCGAGCCCTAGCGCTCGCGTGGCTTCCATGAAGGGTTGAGATCGGAGGGAGAGGACCTGTCCGCGGATGACGCGGGCCGTGGTAAGCCAGGAGACCCCGCCGATGGCGATCAGGAGTGTGATGATGTCGGCGGTACCGGAGGCGAGGTCGGCCTTCATGAAGAGCAGGGCGATACCTTCGACGACTGGGGATAACGCAATGTCCAAAAGGACAACAAGCAGGATGTAGGGAAGTCCGTAGAGGACGTCGACAATGCGCATCATCAGGGCGTCGACGTTGCCTCCCATGTAGCCGGCGATGCAGCCCCATGTGGTGCCGATGAGGACGGCGATGAAGGCGGCGGAGATGCCGATACCGAGGCTGATGGCCCCGCCGAGGAGGCACCGCCAGAACATGGAACGTCCGAGCAGGTCGGTTCCGAAGGGTTCAGCGAGGCTGGGCTCCTGGAACTGCAGGTTGTCTTCGAGTTGCATCCGCTGGTTGTCGTATTCGGCCATGGCCCAGGGGATGGTGACAAAGCAGGGGACGGCGATGAGTGTCAGGAGAATGGCACCGATGATGCCGGGGGAGACTCTGCCGAGTCTTGGGCGCCTGATAAGCGTTTGTGCCGCGTCCACTTGCGTCATGGGGCGGAGTATACCGGCTCAGGCAGGGTCCAGTGCGTCCCAGGCGGCGGTGTTCTGCGGTGTGAAGGTCGTTCCTGGGAAAGACTGGTCGATGGCGAGGCGAGCTTCGGCGAGGTCTTTGAAGGTGCCGGCGGCGATCATCTGAACGGCGGCATTGCCAAGGGCGGTGGCTTCGGCGGGCCCGGCGACAACGGTGCGTCCGGTGGCGTCGGCGATCATCTGATTGAGGAGGTGATTTCTCGATCCCCCGCCGACGACGATGATGGTGTCGATGTGCCGATCGCTGAGGGCCTCGAGCTGGTTGATGAAGGCGCGGTAGCAGTACGCGAGGCTTTCGAGAATGACCCGTGCAAGGGTGGCGCGGTCTTCGGGGATCGGCTGGCCGGATTCGGCGATGACGTCGCGGATTCTGGTTGGCATCTTGCCGGGCTTGACCAGGCGTGGGTCCTGAGGGTCGAAGGTGGCGGTGAGGGCGGGAGCGGCGGCGGCCTGCGCGGTGAGGTCGGCGTAATCGATAGGTTGGCCGTCTTGTTCCTGCCAGGTCTTTCGGCATTCCTGGAGGAGGTAGAGGCCTGCGATGTTTTTGAGGAAGCGGGTGGTGCCGTCGACGCCGGCTTCGTTGGAGAAGTTGGCGGCCTGGGCGGCTTCGGTGGTGACGGCGTGCTGGAGTTCGACGCCTAGGAGTGACCAAGTGCCGGAGCTGAGGAACGCCCAGTGGTTGCCCTGGCCCGGTGTGCCGGCGACTGCTGAGGCGGTGTCGTGTCCGGCCGAGGCAACGACAGGGACGGCTGGCAGGCCGGTCTGATCCTGGACGGCCTTTGTAATGCTGCTGAGGGTTTTGCCGGGTGCGATGAGGGTTTGCAGGAGGTGAGTGGGCAGTTCGAGTTGCTCGAGGAGGTCGGCATTCCAGCGCATCTCGCCCGGGTAGAGCATCTGGCCGGTGCTGGCGATGGTGTGTTCGGAGGTGGCCTGGCCTGTCAGCCAGAAGGCGAGGAGGTCGGGTATGTGCAGAAGTTTGCGGGCTTTCGTGAGGCGTTCAGGATTCTGTTGGCGTTCGGCTTCCAGCTGAAAGATGGTGTTGAAGGGTAGTGTTTGGATGCCGGTGGCTGTGTAGAGGTCGGCGGCAGGGATTCGCTTGAAGATGGCTTCGGCCATGCCGTCGTTGCGTGCATCCCGGTAGTGGTAAGGGGGGGTGATGAGCTCGTCGTTTTTGTCGAGCAGGCCGTAGTCGACGCCCCAGGTGTCGATGCCGATGCTCTTGATCTGTGAGCCGTATGTTTTGGCAGCGCGTTTGAGTCCGTCGAGGATGTGGCTGTAGAGGCTGTCGATGTCCCAGTGGAGGTGGCCATCGTGTGTGATGGGGCCGTTTGCGAAGCGGTTGACTTCTTCGAGCTTGAGTGTGCTGCCGTCGTAGCTGGCGGCCATGACGCGGCCGCTTTCGGCGCCGAGATCGACGGCCAGGAAGACTTGGTGAGATGCGGGTGCTTTCATTTCGGCTCCGGCTTAGCGTTTGCTCAGGACGTTCTGCTCGTAGGTGTCGACATCTTGGAGCCAGTCGACGCCGGTTGGGACGCCGGCTCGCTGGCAGAGTTCGTCCCAGACGGCGCCGAGCGGGAGGGTGCGGAGGCGTTCCATGAGGGCGAGCTTGTGGCCGGAGCGGTTCTGGGCTTCGTGGTCCTTGAGGGTTTGTGTGGGATCGAGGAGTGCGTTGAGGATGCCGAGTCGTGTCGCGCGTGCGCCGGTGACGTAGGCGGCGGTGCGGTTGATGCTGCCGTCGAAGAAGTCCATGGCGACGGTGACGCGGTCGAGCGCGTTGCCTCGGATGATCTCGTGGAAGAGGGCGCGGAGGTCATCGTTGAAGATGACGACGTGGTCGCTGTCCCAGCGGAGTGGGCGGCTGACGTGCAGCAGGAGATTTTTGTGGAAGCCGAGGAGTGCGGAGATTTTGTCGTGGATGGTTTCGGTCGGGTGGAAGTGACCCATGTCGAGGCAGAGTGTGATCCCTCGGGTGAGGGCGTAGTGGCTGTAGAACTCGAAGGATCCGACGACGTAGTCCTCGCTGCCGAGGCCGAAGAGCTTGCTTTCGACGGCGTCGATACATTTGGTCTGATCAACGGCTGTTGAACAGTCAAAGATGGCGTCGAGTGAGTCGATCAGCCGTTGTCGTGGGCTCCAGCGGTCGGCGGGGGAGTCTTTCAGCCCGTCGGGGATCCAGACGTTGTTGGTACAGGGGCTGTCGAGTGCTTCGGCCATGGCCTGGGCGATCTTGCGGCTGGCGATGCCATGGCGGACCCAGAATTGGCGGATGGTGTTGTCGGCGTGGGCGAGGGTCATGCCGGAATCGGCTTTGGGGTGGGCGAAGAACGTGGGGTTGAAGTCGAGCCTGATGCCCAGGTCTTTGGCCCAGCCGATCCAGTTCGTGAAGTGGTCGGGTGTGAGCTCGTCACGGTCGACCTTCTGGCCGCCGGTTTCGGCGTAGAGGGCGTGGAGGTTGAGGCGGTGGGTGCCGGGCAGGAGTTTGAGAGCGAAGGCGAGGTCGGCCCGGAGTTCCTCACCGTCTCGGGGCAGGCCGGGGTAGGAGCCGGTGGAGAGGATCCCGCCGCCGGCGGAGGCTTCGTGATGTTCGAGTCCGCGGACATCGTCGGCTTGCCAGCAGTGGACCGAGATCGGTGTCTGCAGGGCGGTCTGGATAGCGGTTTCGGTATCGATGCCGAGGTCGGCGTAGCTCTGTTTTGCGAGGTCGTAGGCGGTGGTCATGGCAGGAAGTGCTTCCATTGATGGCTGGCTGTGTTCACTTAACCAAATCCGAGCTTATCGTGCACGGGTTCTGATGGCATCCAGGGGACGGTCTCTTTTACCCATTGTGATGTTGACATGCTGATTGGCATGACGGAATCTTTATCGAAGCCATACACGTCTTTTTAGTGAGTTATATCTTGAAGGATCTGCACGGGCTGGCTTATCAGGATTGGCGGGCTCATTGGGTTGGCTTGCCGGGTGATCCGACGCCCAGCCTGAGCAACAGCTGGTTTGCCTATCGAGCGTCTTTGAGCCGGGAAGGGGATGACGGCCGGGTTATCGCGCGGGTCGCGGTGGATTCAAAGTACTGGTTGTGGATCAACGGCCAACTGGTGGTGTTTGAGGGTGGGCTGAAGCGCGGCCCGACGCCTGCAGATACCTGGTACGACGAGTTGGACCTGACGTCCCATCTTGTGAGTGGTGAGAATTGCCTGGCGGTGCTGGTCTGGCATTTCGGCAGGGAGGGCTTCTGTCATAAGAACAGCGGTAAGGCGGGTCTGCTTTTTGATGTGGCAGCAGAGATGTGCGCGGTGAGTCTCTCGGCGTGGCGGGTGCTCAGGCACCCATCTTTCGAGAACACGATTGAGCCTTATCCGAATTACCGGCTGCCTGAATCGAACATCCGGTTTGATGCAAGGCGGGATCCTGTTGGCTGGATGGGACAGGGCTTTGATGACAGTGATTGGTTGGAGGCGGAGGATCTGGGGGAAGCCGAGGCAGGTTGCTGGGGTCGGCTTTATCCGCGACGGATACCGCAGTGGTATGACTCGGGGATTCGAGACTACATACGCGTGGAAGAGCGGGTGTTGTCTGGCGGGGAGGTGCTCTATGTGGGGTATCTGCCCTACAACGCTCAGGTCACGCCTTATTTCGAGCTTGAGGCCCAGGCCGGTCACTACATCGATATACGGATGGATAATTACCGGGGTGGCAGTGAGCCGAATCTTCGGTCGGAGTACATCACGCGCGACGGGCAGCAGCGATACGAGTCGTTTGGCTGGTTGAATGGTCACGAGGTTCACGTCCGGGTGCCGGACAGCGTGCAGGTCTTGCGGATGGGTTATCGCGAGACGGGGTATGGCTGCCGGCTTGACGGCTCGTTCAGGTGTGATGATGAGGCGTTAAATCGATTGTGGGGGAAGTCGGCGAGGACGCTTTATCTGAATCTCCGCGACACCTTTTTTGACACGCCGGACCGGGAACGAGCCCAGTGGTGGGGCGATGTGGTCTTGGAGATGACACAGGGGTTTTACGCCTGCGATCGTCGGTTCGACTTGCTGGTTCAGAAGTCGGTGCGCGAGTTGGCGGCATGGCAGCGCGAGGATGGCGTCTTGTTTTCTCCCATCCCTGCGGGGAATTGGCGTGATGAGCTGCCGATGCAGATGCTGGCGAGCGTGGGCTGGTACGGCTTCTGGACCTACTACTCGTACACGGGTGATGCGGAGACGATTGAGCGTGTGTACCCGGCGGTAGAGCGTTATCTCTCGCTGTGGCGGCTTGGTGAAGATGGCCTGGTGGAGCAACGCCCGGGCGACTGGACCTGGGGCGACTGGGGGGACCGAAAAGATTTACCGCTTCTCTACAACGGCTGGTACGCGCTGGCGCTGCGTGGGCAGCTCGCGATGATGGACCTGCTGGGGATCGATCGGGGACGGGCCGAGGTTGAGTGCAGGCAGGCTTCGCTGAGGGAGCATTTCGCGAAGGCGTTTTTCGATGGCACGGGGTTTCGGTCATCTTCCTACCTGGCGGGAACCTACGACGACCGCGGACAGGCTCTGGCCTATCTGGCTGGCCTAACGGGTGAAGAACACGAGGACGCGCTGCGGAAGGTGCTCAACGAACAGACCTGGGCTAGCCCTTACATGGAGAAGTACGTGCTGGAAGCGCAGCTGCGGATGGGGCATGCGGGTGATGCCCTGGCTCGGATGCGACTGCGATACAGGCAGATGATCGAGAGCCCGATCACCACCCTCTGGGAGGGGTGGGAACTGAACACGGCAAAGTATGGCGGGGGAACGTACAACCATGCCTGGTCGGGTGGGCCATTGGAACTGTTATCCCGTTATGTGGCGGGGTTGGATCCGATCGAGCCCGGATGGAAGCGATATCGTGTGCGTCCGCAGATGGGGCCGCTTCGAGAGGTGGCGGCCAGGGTTCCGACGGATGCTGGGATGATCGAGGTGGAGATGCGTCGGCTGGAGCGCGGGCTTGAGATGCGCTTGGTGGTGCCAGACGGCTTGGAGGCGGAAGTGTCGTTGGGCGATCTCGTATCTGTTTTACGTTTCAAGCGTGAGAGTGAGGCGGCGTGGTCCGAGGCGGATATCGGGAGCGGGTTGCGTCTAGCGGCTGGGGTTTGGTGGCTAGAGGGCGAGGCGTAGGTCGGTTTTTTGTTTTGGGATACTGCTGGCGGGGTTATGGTTAGCAGATTGAGCGCTTTCAAGAGATGAGGTGATGAGCATGTCGGGATCTGGAAAAGAAGTGGCGTTGAGGTACGACCGTGGGCGGGTGTCTGTCCATGTTCCAGAGCATGCGGAGGTCTTGGAAGCGGCCGGAGCGTCGGCGGTAGCCGACGCTGAAGGGGCGGTGCTGACAGCTCTGCGGTCGCCGATCGGTTGTGATGCTCTGGTCTCGATAGCGCGACAAAAGAAGCCGGAGCGTGTGGTGGTGACGATCAGTGATATCACACGCCCTGTTCCTAATGAGCCGATTCTCAAGGGGATTCTCGCAGAATTGGCGGCGGCAGGGGTGACTGAAGATCGGGTGACGGTGTTGGTGGCGACGGGCATGCATCGGCCTTCGACGGAAGAGGAACGGGTCATCATGTTGGGTGCTGACCTCGCTTCTCGTTTGAGTGTGGTGGATCACGTGTCATCTGATCCTGAACAGCTTGTGAGGATTTCGGAAGACCCACCTGTTGGCATCAACAAGCTCTATCTGGAAGCCGACCTGAAGATCGTGACCGGCTTGATCGAACCTCATTTCATGGCGGGCTACTCGGGTGGGCGCAAGGGGATCTGTCCGGGGCTCGTGGATCTGGCAACTATCAGCCGTTTCCATGGCTTTCAGACGATGGCGGATCCACGGTCGGCGGAGGGGGTCATGGATGGGAATCCCTGTCATGACGAGGCGCTGCGCGTGGCACGGATCGTGGGGTGTGATTTTCTGGTGAATTGTGCGATCGATGAATCGCGGAAGCTGGCGGGGGTTTATGCGGGTGATCTCGAAGCGGCTCACGAGGTCGGCTGCGAGCAGGTGGCCGGGTGGAACAGCGTCGAGGTGACGCAGGCTTACGATTTGGTCATCAGTAATGGCGGGGGGTATCCGCTTGATGAGAGCTTCTATCAGACGATCAAGGGCATCGTGATGGCGCTGCCTGCTCTGCATGAAGGCAGTCGGCTGGTCGTGGCTTCGAAGTGCACGGAGGTGGGTTCAGCGCCGTTCGCAGAGTTGGTGCATCGGTACGACGGAGACTGGCGTGGGTTTCTCGCGGCGATCGAAGCGACGGATGAGATCATCAAGGACCAGTGGTCGTTTCACATGCAGACGCGGGTGCTGGCACTGATCGGTCAGGAGCGGCTGATGCTGGCTTCGGATGGTCTTCCGGTCTCGGAGCAGCAGCGATGGAGTGTGACGCCTGTGTCGGGCGAAGGATCAGTGGCAGATCGATTACAAGCTGAGATTGATCGTTTTGTGTCCGATCGACCGGATGGTCGGATCGGGGTGATCCCTGAGGGGCCGTACACGATGCTGCGTGCGGCGGAGCCCGCGCTGGCATGATCTGGGGTCACAAAACGTCACTCAGGCCCACAAAACGGGACAAACTCTCACAATTTGAATCAAAAGCCACCTGAGTGGCTTTATGGGCCGGCGGTGCCAGTGCTATCTTGTGGGCGAATTACGTGGATCTGTTTAACGATTTGTGATGCCCCTGATGGCTTTCGGTCTGGGGCTCTGGCCATAGACGGAGTAGCACCCCATGAGTTCGACGGAAACGGTGTCGCAGACACCCGATGATCAGCGGCTGTCACTGGGTACGAAGGTGGCGGCGGGTTCCGGGGAGGCCGTGATCAATCTGGGTATCAACATGCCCAAGTCGTTCGGCTTCGTGATCTACAACCTGGTGCTGGGTGTTGATGCGGTGCTGTTGGGGCTGGTGCTCGCGCTGCCGCGGCTCTGGGATGGCCTGATCGATCCGATCATGGGCTCGATCTCCGACAACACGCGGAGCAAGTGGGGTAGGCGTAAGCCGTACATGCTGATCGGCGGCATTTTGAGCGCTGTGGGGATGGCACTGATCTGTATCCCGCCGACGTTCCTGACATCGATCTTCAGCGATGAGGAGACATTCGGGATCTGGGGTTTGAGTTTCACAGCGCTAGATTGGATGGCGGCGCTTTACTTCGTACTGATCTCGCTAGCGTTCTATACCTTCCTGACGATCTTCTCGGTGCCTTACGGTGCGTTGACGATGGAACTGACGTCGGACTACCACGAGCGGACACGTCTGATGTCGTTCCGCACGACGTTTACCTACGTGTCGGGTATTTGTTTCGGGTGGATCCTGTACGCGACCACGGCGGATGTCTTTGTGCGGTGGGCCGAGCAGGCCGGTGCCGAGGACCCGGTCAAGACCGGTGAGATCTACGGCACCTGGGTGGTGGGTGGCGTGATGGCGGTGATTATTCTGGTTGCGGCGATGATCCCAACCTTCTTCGTCAAGGAACCGTTTGGTGGGCAGAAGCAGAAGCAGGAGAAGGTTCCGCTATTGAGCGGCTTGAAGGAGACGCTGACCCAGCCAGCGTTTGTTCTGATTATTTCCGCTTACACGCTGGCGTTTTTCGGGATCGTTATGGTGATTCACCTTGGAAACTACATCTCGATCTATTACGTCCATGGCGGCGACCGGCAGGATGGATTCCTGGCGCAGAGTTGGGCGCAGACGGCGGCCCCGTTTGTCGGTCTCGGCACGGTGTTCCTGCTGAACCGGCTGAGCGGGAAGATCGAGAAGAAGCTGGCGTGGGCCGGCTTGATGGGGGTGTCGCTGCTGGGCGCGATCCTGACCTGGTTCTTCTACGACCCGGATATCGCGAGTTTCCGGAGCGTGATCGATCTTGGCTTCTGGGATCTGTCGATCGATCTGTATCTGCACCCGTTGCTGCTGGCGTTCGTGCTGCTATTCCCCGGCATGGGGGCGACGCTGGTGCTGACCTATTCGATGATCGCAGATGTCTGCGATCTGGATGAACTTAAGACGGGCAAGCGCCGTGAGGGGATGTACTGGGCGGTTTTCAACTGGATCCAGAAATCGGCCATCGCGCTCTCGCTGCTGATGACGGGTTTCACGCTTGACTGGTCCAATTTCGATCCTGAATTAACGGTGCAGCCGGATGAGACGCTGCTGTCGATGCGTCTCTGGTTTACCTGCACGATGGTGGTCACGTTTGTTGTGGCGATCCTGCTGGTGTTGATGATTCCGATCAACAAGCAGCGGATGGAAGCCGTTCAGGTTGAGCTCAAGCAGCGACGTGGGGCCGATGCCTAAGGAACCGTGGGATTAGAACGCCATGGCACTTGGCACAACTATCGGCCAGTCGTCTGTTAGCGGATATCGACGATCTCGTCGGGCTTGTGGGCCCGGATGAGGCGATCGAGGTCGAAGGCGGCGGGGCGGAGTCGTGACTCGGCTTCGGAGCCGACGCGGAGGCGGTCGAGTTCGAGATCGATGCGTGCTTCCTTGCCGTTTTCCATGATTTCCAGGCGTCTGGCGATGGAGACGGGTTGTCCGCTCAGCCCCCCGACCAGAGAACTATCCCTGTGCAGGGCGATGACATCGGAGCGGCCGTTGGGGCCGATGCGATCGATACGCAGGGGCTCGGCGGTATAGGGGTCGAGGAGCAGCCGGATGGGGACGTCGTCGGGTTCGAGCAGCCAGTAGCCGCGTAGCGATTCGATGTGGCCGGTTGGTGGCAGAGGCATGACGCCAAGCAGCCACGGCATATCCCGGGGTTGGAGAGGGACAGGCAGGTCGGGCGGCAGCAGGCCGTAGGGCATGCCCGGCGATCGCTGGTGGAGGTAGAGGGTTCCGCCGTCGCGGAGGTCGAAGAGGAAGTCGGCGTCGGGGTTCATGCCGGCCCAGAGGCGGACGTGTCCGAGTTTACCGACGGTCAGAGCGAGGCGGTCGGGCCGGATCATGAGGAGGTTGCCGTCGCCTTGTTCGGCTTTGCGGTCGTCGTCTTCGACCCATTCGAGGCGGACAGAGGTGGCGGCCCAGAGGCGGTCGAGTTGATCGACGCGTCGGTTGTGCGCTTCGGCGGCGGCCTGGTAGGTCGGCAGAGCTGGGGGATTCTTGATGGTTGGCGGGAGAAACTGGGCCTGATCGACGACGGGCGGTCTGTTGCGACAGCCAGTCATCAGCAAGCACGTCAGCAGTAGCAGCGCGAGTGCCCGAGTCTTCACGGGTCGATCTCCACGATCTGGCCGAGTTGATCGATGAGTGAGGCAACGTCTTCCTCGGTGAGACCGGGATCGAGGACTTCGAGTTGCCGGTTCTCGTCCCACTTACCCAGAGGGCCTTTGGAGAGGTCCAGCTTGGGTGTCAACAGCCAGGTGGTGATGGCACCGTTCTCGGATTCATGACGATCGGCACCGTCGTAGCGGAGGAGTTTCTTCCGCATCAGCACCAGAGCGATGACGTGCCTGAGCGCGAGGCGTTTGCTGTCGTCAGATTCACCTAGACGATCGAGAAGGTCCATCAGGACGCCGTCATCGGCCCAGGGTGATTTTTTGGCTTGCGGCTCTGGTTGATGCGTTTTCCAAAATGAGAATAGATTGGGCGGTCGATAGCCGTTGTCCCAGGCGTCGCTGCTGACATCGACACGGGCGAAGCCGAGCTTCAAAGCGCCGGGAACCGAGGTCTCTGGCGAGGGTTCATCGGTGACTTCCTCGACGAGGGCCGCGTAGTAGCTCTGCCCGGGCTCGAAGGGCTCGCCGGTCGAGGCGCAGCGTCCGGTGGCTCGGGGCAGTTCATAGGGGGTGGCGTTGAGGCTGGACACGTGGCTCCCTCCATGGAGCGGTTGTTTGGTGGGTCAGGTGGTTACGGTCTGTGTCAGGTTGAGTTCGTCGGCGATGCCGAGTTGTCGGGCGGCACCGATGACGGTTTGTTCCATGAGCACAGCGAGGGTCATGGGGCCGACCCCGCCCGGGACGGGTGTGATCATGCCGGCATTAGCAAGGCAGGCATCGTAGTCAACGTCGCCGACGTTGCCCTTGGGGCCGGGGTTGAATCCGGCGTCCATGACCACGGCTCCGGGTTTGAGCCAGTCGCCTTGCACAAAATTAGGTTTGCCGACGGCGGCAACAACGATGTCTGCCTGACGGACATGATCTGCGAGGTTCTGGGTTTTTGAGTGGCAGATGGTGACCGTGGCATCGGCGTCGAGAAGGAGCATGGCCATGGGTTTGCCGAGGATCACGCTGCGGCCGATGACGACGGCGTGCTTGCCAGCAATGGGTACGTTGTAGTGGCGCATCAGGCGCATGATCCCGCCAGGTGTGGCAGAGTCGAAGCCTTCGAGCCCGTAGGTCATGGTTCCGAAGCTGTGGAAGGTGACGCCATCGACGTCCTTGGCGGGGCCGATTGACTCGAAGGCCTGACGCTCATCGATTTGTCGTGGCATGGGGTGCTGGAGCAGGATGCCGTGGACGCTTGGATCCCTGGCGAGTTCTCGGGTCTTGGCAACGAGTTCTTCGGTGGTGGTTGTCTCGGGGAAGACGATCTTGATGGATTCCATGCCGAGGTCACGGCAGAGTTTGCCCTTGCGATCGACGTATTTTTCGGAGGCGGGATCGCTGCCCGTGAGCACGGTTGCCAGGCAGGGTTTGATGCCAGCGCGCTCGATGATCTGCGGGACCAGCTGTCGGCAGCGGTCGAGGATGGCATCGGCCACTGGTTTGCCACGGAGGATCACCGGTCCGTCGGTTTTTTCGATCATGCGGGGATTATAGAGGCAATGGAACGCGTACGATGCTGGCATGCAGCAGGCAGCGATTCTGGCGATCGGTGACGAACTCGTGCTCGGACAGACCGTCGATACCAACACGGCGTGGGTTTGTCAGCGCTTGGCGGCGCGGGGCATCATGGCCAAGCTGCATCTCACGGTGCCGGATGATCATGAAGCGATCAAGGCGGCTTTTCTGCAGGCGGCCGAGGCAGCGCCCTGGGTGATCGTGACGGGTGGGCTGGGGCCGACAGATGATGATCTGACTCGGTTTGCTCTGGCCGATGCGATGGTCGTGTCGCTGGAGGAAGACGCAGCGGCGTTGGCTGAACTCAGGACCTGGTTCGAGGGACGGGGGCGGCCAATGCCGGAGAAGAATCGGGTTCAGGCCATGATTCCGGCAGGTGCAAGAGCGTTGGCCAATCCCGTGGGCACGGCACCGGGTATTCGGGCCGAACTCAATGGGAGTCGGGTCTTTGTGATGCCTGGCGTTCCGAGAGAACTCTTTGTGATCTTCGAGCAGTCGGTGGTCCCGGAGATCGACGAGGCTTCCTCGGGGCACTACCTCCTGACCCGGAAGATCAACACGTTCGGCCTCGGCGAGTCGGCGGTGGGTGAGCTGCTGCAGGACCTGATGCAGCGAGATGCGAATCCAACCATCGGAACCACGGTGGCGGGCGGAGTGGTTTCGGTAAGGATCCGAGCGACCTCGGAGAGCCGGCAGGGGGCGCTGCTGCTGCTCGACGCGGCGGAGACCAAAGTACGCGAGCGTCTCGGGGTGCTTGTCTACGGCAACGACGACGTGCTATTGCAGGAGGCGACGGTTGATCTGCTGAAGCGCCGATCTCTCACAGTCGCGACTGCGGAGAGCTGTACCGGTGGTTCGGTGGCGAACGCTCTGACCGATGTGCCGGGCTCGAGTGCCGTGTTCCTGGGGGGGTATGTAACCTACGCCAATGCGCAGAAGATTTCGCTCGGCGTGCCCGAAGCGTTGATCGATGCGCACGGTGCGGTCAGCGGAGAGGTAGCGGAAGCGATGGCTGGGGCTGCTCGTCAAGCGGTTGGTTCGTCGTTGGCGGTTTCGACCACTGGTATTGCCGGGCCGGATGGCGGGACGCCTGAGAAACCGGTCGGTACGGTCTGGTTCGGTCTGGCGACAGACGAAGGGGCTCAGGCCTGGCGGGCCAGACTGAGGGGCGACCGAGCGATGGTACGGGAGCGATCGAGCATGATCGCATTGCAGATCCTGAGGTACGCTGCTCTCGAAGAGGATCCATCGGATATGGATTGGCTCTCACCTACGGCGGCTTCGATACAGTAGAGCCTTTCATGGGGAGTTTGAAGATTTCTCAGACCCGCACCGACGCCAGTGATGAGATCGCCGTCCCTCAGGACGGGATGCTGGATATTCATGCGCATCTGCTGCCTGACATCGATGACGGTTCGCGGAGTTTCGATGAGACGGTTGCGCTGATTCAGAAGCTGCGGAAGGCGGGGTACACGGGGTCGGTCTGCACGCCTCACATCTGGCCGCAGTTGTTTCCGAACAACATCCCCGATCGCATCGCTGATCTGGTGGCGGGGCTGCGTGGCCATCTGGCGGATCATGGCATCGATTACACGCTCTGGGATGGTGGCGAGTTGCGTCTTTTTGAGGATGTGGTGCCCTGGATGAAGGACTACGGGGTGCCGACGCTCGGCCCCTCGCGTGCGGTGCTCTGCGATTTCTGGGAGCCGACCTGGCCGGCGTTTGTTGATTCATCGCTTCAATGGCTGCTCGAAGCGGGGTACACACCGATTCTGGCGCATCCGGAGCGGATTCCGATCGCCGGTGACATCGATGAGCACTTGGATCGGATACAGGGTTGGGGGGTTCGGTTGCAGGGCAATCTCAGGTGTCTGACCGGCCGGGAGTCGGCACAGTCGCGTCTACGGGCGCAGGCTTACCTAAAAGAAGGGCGATACAGCATTCTGGCCTTGGACGTGCATCGGATCGAGAATCTACAGGAGCGTCTGGAAGGCCTGCGGGATGCAGAGGCAATAGTGGACCGGCAGGACGTGGTGGCTTTGACGGTCGATGCGCCCAGACGCCTGCTGGCGTGTTCGGACCCTGACCCGTCAGCCGTTGAGTGAGAGTCGACTCATGTTGAGTGGTTGGATCTCAGGGGTCAGCAGGTCGCTGTCGCGGCTCGCCAGGATGTTGTTGTCGCCGAGCCGTGTCAGGTCGTTGGGATGAAGCCTCTGGTAGTGCTCGCCTTCCGCGTCCTGGTGTCGGACCCAGCCGTAGAGGTGGTAGCCGAGCGGGTCAAGGAGTTCGAAGCATCCGTTTGCGGGTTCGATGCCATGGGTGGCGATCACCAGGTGAGGGCTGTGCTTCTCGAGTGTTCGGGTTGCCCCCTTGAGGACGATGACTTCTGCACCCTCGGTGTCGATTTTCATCGCTGTGGGTGGGGGCTCACTGCCTTCCTCGACGAAGTGATCGAGGCGCATCATGCGGACCGATTCGGTCATGCCGGGCAGCCCCGCGATTCTCCTGCCGTCGGCAGGCTGCCCGCCAGAGATACGGTCTAGGACAGCGGAACCGTCGGTGATGTCATCGACCTGGAGGAGTTCTTCGCCGTCGGTGTCGCCAAGGGCGATTTCGTGGAGACCGATGACGCCGGGTTTCGGGCAGAGTTCGAGGTTGCGTCGAGCCAGGTCGAGGTTCTGGGTCATCGGCTCGAAGCCCACGAGGCGTCTGACAGGCAGGTGGCTGGCGATAAAGCGGGCGTAGTAACCGATGTTGAGGCCGACGTCATAAAACACGGCATCGGGTTGGATGATGCGATCGAACATCGCAAGATTGCGAGCGTGGCCGTCGAGGGCCCGTCTGCCCCAGAGCCAGTGATGTCTTTTGACGCGGAACTGAAACTTGCCGAGGTAGTCGACCTTGGCGGTGACTTTGATGTCGGGCATCGCGAAGCGCGCAGATCGAGCAATGGACTTGAGGGTCTTGGATGAGCGTACCCCGCGGATGAGGGGCAGGTACCAGCCAGCCATCTATCGATTCTCCAGTCGGCAGCCCGAATCACTGGGCAGGTGCTGTCCAGAGAATATCGGTCCATCACAGATAGAGCATCAATCGGTTCGGCGGCGCTTGAGGCTTGCCGCTGCAAGAACAGCCAGCAGGCCGGCCGAAGCGGGTTCGGGGACAGAGCCTGGCGTGCGCCCGAAGTTGCTGGCCAGCAGCGAAAGGTCGATCAGATCGACAAGGCTGTCGCCATTGAAGTTGCCGTCGCTCCAGTTGCCGGGCTGACCAAACCTTGTTGCCAGGACTGAGAGATCGACGAGGTTGACCGTGCCATCGAGATTGGTATCGCCAAAGAAGCTTCCGTAGAGGTCTTCGATCCACACGGTGATGTCGTCGAAGTCGGCATCGAAGTCGCCATCAACGTCGTAACTCGGATCGCCGAGGTTGGTGACCAGCAGGTTGATGTCGACGGCGGTGAGGGTGCCGGTGTTGTTGAAGTCTCCGGCGAGTGGCGGTTCGGCCTGGGGGTCGTAGAAGATGTCATCAAGGTAGACGACGGCGTCGGATTGGCCGGTGATCACGATTGAGTCGAGGGTGAAACGGGATTCGATCTCGCCAGAGCCGGTTCCGCCTCGCCCGCTGGACCGGCTCTCCCACTGGTCGGGATCGTCCAGGAACCATTCGTACTTGCGCCACTGGCCGTCGGGGATGATGTTCTTGATGAGACCACCCTCGGTGTTGCGGTCGTTCTCGTCGACGTGCAGGGTGACCTGAAGGTCGGGGGTGGTGCTCTTGAGCCAGAAGCCGATCGAGCCGTAGTTATCGAGGATGACGTTGCCGGCTTCACGACCGGCAAGATTGGTGGCCAGTGTCGCTCCGGCGGCGTGACGGAAGACGAAGCCGTCGTTCTCGCTGTCGGCGGCTTCATCAAGGTCGATGTTGATCCGCTGCGATGTGTTGCCTTCGATCGCGTCGCTGCTGAAGCTGAAAGTGGTGCCGGGCCCAAGGTCCGCGTTGGTGAGGTCGTACAGGAACGGGTCGTTACCGAAGTAGCCGACATCGCCCTCGAAATCGGTCAGGCTGCGGCGGTTGAAGATCGGTCCGTTGCTGCCTTGCTCGACCTGCTCGAGCTGGATGTCGGCACCGTAGTAGTACTTGAGGATATCGACGTAGCTGTACCCCTGATTGCCCATAAAGTTGGCGCCGTTCTGGCTCTTGGCGCCGCGGTTGACGTAGAACGGGTTGCTGGGTGTGCCCTGGAAGCCAAGGGGCGTCCCGATATTCTGATTGCCTAGGAGGCCGTTCTCCCAGGGGTAGGTCACCCATTGCTGGGTGCTGGTGGGGTCGCTGGCCGCTGCGGTCGGCTGAGCAATCGTGCCGGGGATGATGGTGCCCGGCGTGGGGATGGCCCCAGCGACATAGAAGGCGGCGATGAGTGTATCGCTGAAAGTCAGGATCTCGCCTTCGGTGGCGGCGGCCGCATCGTAGTGACGCTGGGTCGGCAGGCCACGGCCGGGGATGAAGTAGACCTGGTCGTTGGTGCCGTTGTCGATGAAGCCCTTGGACTGCATCTGGTAGTAGGCGTAGGTTCTAGCGGCGACGGCCTGGGCTTTGAGGGCTTCGGTTGATGCGGCCCCGTTTTCAAAATAGGTGACATAGGGGACATAGTTGGATTCGGTTTCGACATTGCCGAAGCCGGTGACATTGATGAACTCTCGGGCCTGGGGAGCGGCCTGAACCGCGGAGGTGCCTGCTGTAAGCATGGCGGCCAGCAGGGCGGTGGTCTGCGTTAGCTTTCGCTGAGATGAAGAGTTAGCGACGACCATGGCCATGCGTTGCTCCGTAAGCTTTGTCCGGGGGTTTGATCAATTGGCCGAGGCTGGCCATGGGTCCACCTGTGAGGAATATAACTATTAGGATGGCTGGGTATTCCCGTTCTACGCATCCTGATGTTTGGACTTGATTTAAGAGAACACCACGCGGTCATGGATGCCAGTGAATCTTTATAAGACTTTCGCTTGGCAGCACCGCTCTGTTGGTTTATTATTATCAGGTGATCGTGTGATCCCGATTCAGTGCCTGTTTGTCATCTCACCCGATGTTGTTTGCTACCTATTTTGAGGAGGATCGAGAAATGAAGAAGTTTGCTCTTGCTACCGTGGCTTCGCTGGCTTTTGCTGGCGCCGCACAGGCCGCTTTCATCGTTGAAGTCGATGTCGATGGTCTTGACGATGGCCCGTTCACCCCGAGTGCCAACTTTGCTTTTGGCGGCGACACCACGACCGCCAGCACCAGCATCGCTGGTACCGCAGTGGGTCTGACCGGTGGCGACTCGCTGTTCGGCGGAAACGGAACCGCTGTTGACACCTACACCTACAGCTACACCCCCGGTGTGGACGCCGACAACCTCGTGCTGGCTCCCGGCACGGCTCTGAACAACGCCGGCTCGTTCGCGACCGGTCTGGCCGGTGGTGCCAGTGACGTGTACACCATCTACGCCACCTGGCCGGCGACCACGAACGTCTCCGGCGGTGATGTGACCTTCACCCTCGAAGGCAGCGACTCGAGCTCACAGGTTCTGGCCGTGCTCGACCAGAACGGTAACGACGGCACCTGGGTCAAGCTCGGCTCGGCCCCGCTGACCGCTGGCGTGACCTATACCGTCGTGCAGGAGTCTGGTGCTGCGACCTTCGTGTCGATGCGTGCCGCGGCCGTGATGTTTGAGGTTCCCGAGCCTGCTTCGGCGGCTCTGCTCGGCCTGGGTGGCCTTGCTGCCCTGCGTCGTCGCGTTGCCTAAGACGCCACGCTGCATGTAAATCAGAAAACAGCCGTCCCTTGATTGGGGCGGCTGTTTTTTTGCCTGCAGTTTCAGGCGGCAACGGGCTCCTCACTCATCTTCTCAACGCCCGCCTGCCAGAAATCCCTGAAAGCTTCCGCGCTGGTGAGTGACTGGATGTCGTGACGCAGGCCGGGCCATGGCTGGAGGTGGGCCGAGTACCAGGACATGCGCCTCTTGATGGTGTTGAGGGCCACGCGTTCGTCACGCATCCGGACGAGGTTCTCAAAGTGCATCCTTACCAAGGCAGCGCGTTCCTGCCGGGGCAGGGGAGGGGCTTGCTCGCCGGTGGCCAGGTAGTAACTTGTATCGCGGAAAATCCAGGGTTGGCCCAAGGCACCCCGGCCGATCATGACGCCATCGCAGCCTGTTTCGCAAAGCATCCTTCTGGCGTCTTCGGGTTGTTTGACATCGCCGTTGCCGATCACAGCGACCTGGGGATGGTTGCGTTTGACGGCTTCGACGACGCTCGTGATGCCTTCTAACCGGACACTGCCCCTGAACTTCTGCTCAGTGGTGCGGCCATGGACCGTGATGGCCGAGACGCCGGCGTCGGCGAGAGCGGGAGGCAGGGTTTCGACGATAAGCTGGCTGTCGTCCCAGCCGAGTCTGATCTTCGCCGTGACCGGGATACCTCTGGGTTCCAACTCGCGAACCAGGCTCCGGATGATGTCGATGGCCAGGCAGGGCTCAGTCAGGAGTTTGGACCCGCCATTCTTTTTGGTGACCTTGTCGACGGGACAACCCATGTTTAGGTCCACAGTGGTCGCCCCGTGCTCGACGGCCCAGACGGCGGCGGCCCGGAGTGATTCAGGGTGGCGGCCGTAGAGTTGCATACAGACTGGCGAGTCTTCTTCGCATGTGGCGGCCAGCCAGAGACTCTTATCGGATTGACGGAGCAGGGCTTCGGGGCAGAGGAGATCGGTGCAGGCCAGGCCGAGCGTCGGGTGGCCGTCGTAACCCGGAACCGAGCGAACGACGAGTCTGAAGGCGAGATCGCAGTAGCCCGCGATGGGAGCTAGAAGCAGGGGAGATGCGGGGGTGAAGGGCCCGATGCGCAGGCCGTGGTCCACGGGATACTCCGTCCGTCTCGGCGTTACTGCTTGTTGCGCTTGGCGGTTGCCTCGGCGAACATTTTCCGCGCTTCACCGGCCAGGTAGAAGCTGCCCGTGATCACGATGAGGTCGTCGCGGCTGACGGCTCGTCCGGCGAGCTTGACGGCCTCGTCGAGCTTGTCGGTGGTCTGGGCCATCTTGCCCGAGATGGCGGAGAATTGGTTCAGCAGATCCCCCGGCTCGACGGCTCGCGGGTTGTTCTTGGCTCGGGTAAAGATCAGCTTGTCGGCACCGAGGGCGAGTTCTTTGAGCATCCCGCTGATGTCCTTGTCCTGGCCGGTGCCGAAGATCACCACAAGCGAGTCGTAGTTGATGTGCGCTCCGAGCGACTTGATGAGCGCCTGGATGGAAGCCGAATTGTGGGCTCCATCAATCAGGACCCGAGGTTGAGACCAGACCTGTTCCATCCGGCCGGCGATTTTGGTATCGGCCAGTCCACGAATAATGTCGGCTTCGGCAAGGTTGAAACCGTCGCCCTTGAGGCTGTCGAGCAACGCGAGGGCCAGTCCGCAGTTGTGGGCCTGGTGCTCACCCTTGAGGGGTACTGCCAGGTGGTCGAATTGCGAACGCTCGGATGAGAGACAGACTCTGGTGTGGGGGCCGAGTTCTCGGCTTGCTTCGAATCGGTAGGAAAAATCAACATCCTTGCCGTTGAAGCTCAGCGGAGCGCCGACCTCATCAGCCACCTCTTTAAGGACAGCGGCGACTTCGGGGGCTTGTTCGACACTGAAGGCCGGGACGCCGGGCTTGAAGATGCCAGCCTTCTCTCGAGCAATCGATTCGAGGTCGTTGCCGAGCCACTGGGTGTGGTCCAGAGAGATCTGCGTGATCCCGGTCACCAAGGGGGTGACGGCGGTCACGCAGTCCAGCCTGCCGCCGAGGCCCGTTTCGAGGATGGCGACATCCACGGCCTGCTCGGCGAAGTAGACAAGGGCGGTCGCGGTCATGATCTCGAAGAAGGTGGGGGGAATATCGCCGAACTTCTTCTCGACCGAGGCGATCTGCTTGAAGATCTCGGCCGTGTCGTTGTAGCTGATCAGGCTGCTGTTGATGGTGATGCGTTCGCGGAGGTCCACCAGGTGGGGGCTGGTGTATAGCCCGGTCGTCAGCCCGCAGGCTTCCAGCATGCTGGCGAGCATCGTACAGGTGGAGCCTTTTCCTTTGGTCCCTGCCACCTGAACGGCTTTCAGTTGCTCGTGAGGGTTGCCAAGGAGGTCCAGCAGCTTCCGCATGCGATCGAGGCTGAAGGTCTCATCGTCATACTTGACCAGCCGCATCCGTTCGTGGTCCGTGTGCTCGTAGAGCCACTTGAGAGCGGTGGTGTAGTTCGTGATCGATGCTGCGGTGCTAGCCGGGCGGGACGATGTGCTCTTCCGCGATTTGGAACCGCGGGAGCGGGCGGGCTTGGGCTGTGTGGTTGGCATTGCGAGATTGTAACAAAACCGCGAAAACACTTCAATCCAACAGATGTAAACTCTTGTCCTGCAGGGCTTAACGAGAAAACAGCCGGTCTCCCGTTTTGCTCACATTTCGCGATGTTTGGAATCAGGCCATGGCCAGTCCATGCGTGGCCTCGATCCGTTCCAGCCCACCCAGATAAGGCCTGAGAACGGCTGGCACCGAGACCGTTCCATCTTCGTTCTGATAGTGCTCAAGAATCGGAATCAGGATCCGAGGGCTGGCACAGACGGTGTTGTTCAGCGAGTAGCAGAACTTGGTGGCTTTCCCCTTCGGGTCTTCAGGGTCTCGGTACCGAAGATTGAGTCGTCGACACTGGTAATCGCCCAACTGCGACGCCGAGTGCGTCTCGCCGTAGGAACCCTTGGGACGCCCCTGATCGTCTTCGGGGCCCCGGCTGGGCATCCAGGTCTCGACGTCGATTTGGTCGATCTTGCTGGCTCCCATGTCACCGGTACAGACCTGCAGCAGTCTGTAGGGCAGCGCGAGCCGCTGCATGAAGGCCTCGACGTAGCCGATCATCTTCTGGTGCCAGTCTTTGCTGGCCTCGAGGTCGGCTTCGCAGAGGACCACCTGTTCGACCTTGTCGAACTGATGTATCCGATAGAGCCCCGCGGTATCTTTACCCGCTGAACCAGCCTCTCTGCGGAAGCAGGTTGAGAGGGTGGTGTAGCAGCGGGGGAGTGATTCCGTACTCAGAATCTCTTCCTGATGCAGGCCCATGAGACCAACCTCACCTGTGCCTGTCAGGTAGAGATCGTGACCACCCCCTCGTTGCGTTTCGCCAATCTCATAGGCCTGATCCTTCTCGCCGGGGAAGAAACCGGTCCCGGTCATGACGTGGTCTCTCACCAGCACCGGCACGGAGACGGCCTTGAAGCCGTTCTCCTGCGTCATGAAGGCGAAGGCTGCCTGCAGGACGGCGTTGTGCAGCATCATCCCGGCACCCGTCAGCACGTAAGAGCGGCTGCCCGCCATGGCGACGCCACGCTCAAAGTCGAAGAGACTCAGGTGCTTGCCCAGTTCGATGTGGGACCGAGGTTGAAACCCGCGATTCTCTTCAAACGATCTGCTGGGATCGAAGCCGGGCGGGTTCCATCGACTGATCTCGACATTTCCCGCCTCATCAGGGGCCACGGGCACGTGGCTGGCCGCCGGCTGCGGGACTTTCAACAGCAGCCGGTCGCGTTCTGCCCGTAGCTCTGCGACCTGAATCTCGAGCTTGGTCTCTTCTGCCTTAATCTGGTTCGGACGGTCCTGAAGCTCCTTCATCCGCTGCTGCAGGCTGCCCTGTTCGGTGTCGCGGGCTTTTCTGAGTCGCCCGGCGAGCTGACCGATCTCCTTGCCGATCCTGTTCTTCTCCGCCACCAGGTCCTGGTGCGTCTTCATGGTGCTTCTGAGCTTCTCGTCAGAGGCCAGCAGCGCGTCGATATCCACAGCAATGGCTTTATCAGCGGCGGCCTGACGATAGATGTCTGGGTTTTGTCGGAGGTCTTTGATGTCGATCATCGGGGCACTCGCTAGCAGGAACTCTGTGCGGCTGCGGATCGTAACGTAACTCGACGCACGGCCCATGTCAGTCTCTCAATAACGTCGTGGCTCTGGCGTCTGCAGGTGAACCAGAGGGCCTCAGGCTCGATTAGCGGATATCTTGAAGCAGATAGATCCAGAGGTCGTGGATATGCAAGACCACATCAAAAGAGCATCATATGGTCAGCTAGAAGGGCGATCCCCCCTGGCCGCTACTCGGCTTGTCTCCCTGATTCTCGTGATCGTTTTGGGATTACTGCCTTGTCCTGCTTTGGCCCAACAGACCGAAGGAAATTTGGAACCTGCCGCTGCGGGGAGTGAGCCGGCCGTGCATCACCCCGATCTGGATGCGCTCGAACAGCTCCGACGGCAGGTCATGAAGCCCGAACGAGATGACCAGACGTCGAGAGCCCTGGCTGTGCTCGTGGGGCTTGGCGAGCCACCGCCAGCGTCCTGGCTTGAGCCACTGATAGAGCTTTCGACCGAGCCTCGACTCGATATTGCTGAGCCAGCCGCTGTGCTGTTGACGCGCCTGTCTGTGGACCGCGTGGTGGCCGGTTATGCCAAACTTGCTATTGACCCGGCACGATCGTTGGACAGACGAATCCTCGCCATCAACTACCTCGGCAGTATCTGGCATGAGGAGTCCTTGCAGGCTTTGCTGGCCGTGGCTGAACAGGAGCCGGTGACACGCCTGAACCAGCTGGCTCTCCGTGCCCTGCGGTCTGTTCTTTCTCCTCATCTCGGAGAGTCGCCAAGTCTCGAAGCGATGAGGGCGTGGATTAACGAGCCCGGACGGTGGGAGTCGGAGCGTCGTTTGTCATTGCTCACGGCCCAGTCCTTCCGGCAATCATTGCTCCAGCGAGCAGCGTCCATCGGACAGGGAATCAAGCTCCGACAAGCTGCCAGGCGCGTCTACAGGCTGACACCTGCTGACGAACAGGCCTCTGTGCTGTTGGAGTATCTCACGGACAACACCATCACCCTTAAGCAGCTAGGCATTGATCTGGTGCTACAACGCCTGGAGCAACGTCAGGCCATCGGCGAACCCATGCGTTCTGCGTTGCGCGTCATGATTGACGACCCGGAACCCGATCTTCGCGAGCGGGCGGTTTCTGTCCTGTTAAGCCTTGATGACGATCCGGCCAGTGAACGGGTCGCGATTCGGCTTGCTCAGGGTCTGGAAACAGACCACGCGGTTGAATCCGCGATGCTGCGGATGCTCGTTCGTAAACCGAGCATCGAGGCGCTACCGGTTTTGCTGAGGATGCTCTCCAGCGATGAGCGGCGGCCGCTGGCCACGGAGGCCGTACTGGCTACTTACGAGTCCGATTTCTTGGTCGGTGATCAACTCGAACGCGTGAGAGAGGAGATGCTGTCTGCAGAGAGCCTTGGTCGTGAACCGACACACGCCTCGGTCCGATTGCTGTCAGCGGTGGCCGGCGATGAGCATCGGGCATCTTTTCTCGCGTGGCTCGACCATCCCAGTCCTGTCATTCGCCAAGCGGCCACAGAAGCCTGGCTGGATCACCCAGACTGGCCGATGGAACCAATGCTCGCGCGGCTCGATGCACCCGTTGTCGGGCCTTTGATTCTCAGACGCCTGGAAATGCATCCGAGACCCGATCTGGTCATGGTGCAGCTTGTTGGCCAGCGTGAAGATCTGGCTGCTGACAGCCCTGCCTACTTGCTACTGCTGCAGTTGGCCCCAAGACTCGATGAGCTCCGTTTGCTCGAGATGGAGACATCACTGCACCATGTGTCCTTGCCGCTTCGCCTTGGATTGGTGGACGCATGGCTGAGGTCCCGAGCTGAGGAACCGATGAAGCGTTCGCTGGCAGTGCGTGTTCGTTCCGCCCAGATGCACCTCATGGATAATGGGGAAGGGGCGGTGAGAGCTCTGGGGCAACTGGCTGCCCTGATCGATGCCGATCTGGATGATTTGGACAGGACGCTTGTTGATCGGGCTGCGGAGCTGGGCCTCCTGGCGGCCTCTCGCTCGGGTCAACTGGATAAAGCGACCCAGTTTGCCTCGCTTGCCCTCGGTGACACGGCGTCGGAGTCAAGCAGACTGGCTTTGTTGCGATTACTCCAGCAACTGGTGCACGAGAACCTCGCCGCAAACGAGCATGAGATGGCTCAGCGGCTCTTCCTGAATCTCCGCCCGCTGCTGGGAGAACCACAGAATGACCAGGAGCGATCGACGATCGAAGCCCTGCGAGCAACCGTGCTGCCTGAAGCGCAGGCCCTGAATAGCGCCAGCGACCCTGAAGCATCTGCACCCGAGTCAAACACGCCTACTGGTTCGGATGAGTCGAACTCAGACACGGTGCCTGACTAAGCCTGCTGGAAATCACGGGTAGCTCCGCCATAATGTGATATTGCACCTACCACCCGCTTACTCGCAGCAGGAACCGAATCAATGGCCGATATCATCCGCGGCAAAGCCTTCGTGCTTGGCGACGACATAGACACCGACCAGATCATCCCGGCCCAGTATCTGGCCTATAACCCGGCCGACCCTGAGGAACGCAAGTACTTCGGGATGTATGCCAACGTGGGGGTGCCGCCAGCGGGCAGTGGCCTGCCGACGGGGAACATGCGATTCGTCGAAGAAGGCGCGTTCAAGAGCATTTACTGCATCGTTATCGGCGGCCGTAACTTCGGCTGCGGCTCTTCTCGTGAGCACGCGCCACTGGCGCTGGCCGAGGCAGGTGTCAAGGCAGTCGTCGCAGAGTTCTACGCCCGGATCTTCTATCGCAACTGCGTGAACGGAGCGTACTGCCTGCCGCTGGAGGCAGAGCAGCGTCTGATCGACGAGGTGAGCACCGGTGACGACGTTGAGATCGATGTCGATGCGGGTACGCTCACGAACCATACCACGGGCAAGACGCACAGCCTTAAGCCGCTCGGCGACGCGAAGCCGATCATCGATGCTGGTGGTGTGTTTGCCTACGCCCGGCAAACCGGCATGCTCAAGAGCTAAGAGTTATTCGAGTGCCGTCCTTCCAGGCCACGGCTTGTCTTACCTGAGGATTCCCTTCATGGATGCCGTTTATCTCCGTCAGAAGCACCAAGCCGGCCTGGTTTACGACGACTACATGGCCACTGGTACTGACCAGCAACAGAAAAACTGGCGGGAAGTCTACGACCGAGCCGCGCTGACCGATGCGCAGCAGGCCTTGCTGGGGGACTTTGTTCGCGAGATCCGCGTGTTGGCACTCTCGGGCATCTGGTGCGGGGACTGCTCCCAGCAGATGCCGATCGTGCAGAAGATCGCGGAGGCATCCGATGGGAAAGTCGATCTGCGATGGTTGGATAGGGATGAGCACGCGGACCTTCAGGACAAACTGATGATCAACGCCGGCAAGCGCGTGCCGGTGGTCGTGTTTGCCGCCGAAGATTATGAGCCTGTCGGCTGGTTTGGCGACAAGACACTGGCTCGCTATCGGGCGATGGCGGCCAATCAGCTCGGACCGAGTTGTCCCATGCCCGGTGCTGCGGTTCCTGATAGTGAATTGGCCGCGGTCACCTCGGATTGGGTGGACCAGTTCGAGCGGGTGCACCTGCTGCTCCGGCTAAGCGGGCGACTGCGCAAGCTGCACGGAGACTGATCGTTGTTCATGCCCTTTCGGCTTTCTGGTTTGCTGGCATCTTGGGGCATGGCTAAGCTACTGAGCTTCGCGCATCTGGCCCCGCCTGTTCCGGGGCGCTTTTGATTTACATAAGCCATAATAGGCTTTGCGCTTACGGAGTTTCCCGTGGCTGCCAAGAAGACCACCAAGAAAGCCCCCGCCAAGTCTTCCAAGAAGGTTTCTGCCAAGAAGACCACCAAGAAGGTGGCGGCCAAAAAACCGGCGGCCAAGAAGGCAGCGGCGAAAAAGACCCTGCAGAAGAAGAAGGTGGCCAAGAAAGCGCCAGCTAAGAAGGCAGCCGCGAAGAAGGTGGTCAAGAAAACACCCGTAAAAGCCTCCAAAACCAGCAAGACCACGAAGAAAGTGGTCAAGAAAGCCCCGGTTAAAAAACCAGTCAATAAGAAAACAGTCACCACCAAAACCAAGCCGACGACGAAGCAGCCAGCTGCCACAAAGCCTTCGGGCAAGAACGCCAAGCCCGCAACGGCGACGAAAGGGAGCAAGAAGGTCACGAAGAAGGTGGTAACAAAGAAAGCTTCCGCGACCACCTCCGCGATTCCCGCTTCGTTGGCCAAGAAACTTCCGCCGATCAAGAAGCTGGCATCTCCCTTCCGAAGCGGGGCTCCCGAGCCGGTGGTGATTGACGAGGAACGCGAGTGGACCGTGGCGGATCTCAAGAAGGTCAAAAGCGGTCTGAATAAGCGTGACCTTGAGTACTTCCGCAAGCTCCTGATCGAGCGCCGTGCCGAGATCCTCGGCAGCGTGTCCGGGATGGAGAGCGCTCACGCCGACCGATCCGACGACAGCTCGAGCATGCCGCTGCACATGGCAGACATCGGATCTGAGAACTTTGACCAGGAGTTCAATCTTGGGCTCATGGAATCGGAGCGGCGGCTGATCATCGAGATCAACGAAGCCATCCAGCGGATTCACGACGGCTACTATGGCGTCTGCCTGGAGAGCGGCAGGCCGATCAACCGCGAGCGGCTCGAAGCCAAGCCATGGGCGAAATACACCATCGAGGTGGCCCGCGAACGTGAGCGGCGAGGGCTCAGCTCCGGGTGATTGACGCGACCTCCAAACCCGGCCTGTGGACCTGGGCTTCTTTCCTCGGCACGACAGTCGTTGTGCTGACGATTGATATGTGGCTCAAATACTGGGCCTTCGCGACCGTTGCAGGTGTTCCGGTTCGTCCCGACCCCACGTTTCCGGGCTATGGCATCCCGCCTCATGAGCCGATCGTGGTGATCCCCCACCTGCTGAATCTCAAACTGACGCTCAACACCGGAGCGGTCTTTGGACTCGGGCAGGGCGGTCAGCCAGTGTTCGTGGTTGTGAGCATCGTCGCCGCGGGCTTGATTCTCTGGATGTTTGCTCAAGCTCCCAGGAGAGCCTGGGTGCTTCATCTGGCACTCGCCCTGATTCTCGCCGGTGCCATGGGCAATCTGTACGATCGGCTGATGTTCTCTGCGGTCCGTGACCTGTTCTGGTTGCTGCCGACAACGGGGCTCTGGCCGTGGATCTTCAATCTCGCTGATGCGGCATTAATGGTAGGCGTTGGTCTGGCCTTGGTCAGCACCTGGTTTTACTCAGAGAGGCCGAAGCCTCCGCAAGCCTCAGAAAAAGCCCCCGGCTAAGTGGTCCCTCGTCGCCGCGTTCGGGGTGCCATTGCACACCCAGATAGAAACGAGCCCCGGGGCGCTCCACGGCTTCGATGAGGCCGTCCTCCGCTCTCGCGATGACCTGGAGGTTCCCGGCTTCACGGACCGCCTGGCGATGGCTTGAAACCACCTGGTCCTGAAGCGTGGGCAGCCAAGGCGAATCGGTTTCAAAATGAATCGGGTGCAGAGCGTTCTTGTCGTGCCGTTGTGGGAGCATGACCACGTCTTCGATCCGCTGATAGAGCCGCCCGCCGGCGTGAAGGCTCATCAACTGCATGCCCAGGCAAACGCCCAAGACCGGCTGCTCGACACGATCCAGTGCTGCCAGCAGGGCGAACTCAAAGGCCTGACGCTTGGGGTCCATCCGAGTCGTTCGCGGGTCGGTGTTTTCGCCGAAGCTTTCTAAAGCCGGGTCACCCCCACCGGTGAGGACAAAGCCATCGCAGCAGCGGAGGTAGTCGGGGATCGCCTCGATGATATGCGGGAGAATGACTGGTGAGGCTCCGGCAGCAGATACGGCATGGGTGTAGGCGAGGGCACTCTCGTAATTACCGGAAGCCTCCGAGTTGCCCTGATTATCTGCCGTAATCCCGATGATTGGAGTCGCCATGCGGGAAGCATACCGCGACTCGGCTTTCGACCGTGCGGCCCGATAGACTGTGGATCCCCTGGAGAGATCGATGCAGTACATCAGCACACGCGGAACCGCCCCGACCCTCGGCTTTGAGGAGACCATGCTTGCCGGCCTGGCACGCGATGGCGGGCTGTACGTCCCGGAGTCCTGGCCGACGCTGTCGCTGGATGAGTTCAGGCAGCTCCGGGGCAAGTCCTACGCGGAGATCGCCTTCGTCATCATGCGACCATTCGTGGCCGGTGAAATCGATGACGCCCAACTCCGCGAGTTGATCGAGGGTGCTTACGGCCGGTTCCGGCATCGTGCGGTCTGCCCGCTGGTTCAGATTGGCGACAGCGAGCACATCCTTGAACTCTTCCACGGTCCGACGCTCGCCTTCAAGGACGTGGCGATGCAGGTGCTCGGCCGGCTCTACGACCTCGTACTGGAACGAAGAGACGATCACATCACGATCGTCGGGGCCACCTCGGGTGACACGGGTTCTGCCGCGATCGAGGCGATCCGCGGACGGCAGCGGGCCAGCATCTTCATCATGCACCCGCACGGCCGAACGAGCGAGGTACAGCGGCGGCAGATGACGACGGTCCACGGGGCCGACGCCGCCAACGTGCACAACATCGCAATCGAGGGCACCTTCGACGACTGCCAGAACCTGCTCAAGGCCATGTTCAACGACCAGCCGTTCCGTGATGAGATCCGGTTGTCGGGGGTCAACAGCATCAACTGGGCCAGGATCATGCCTCAGGTGGTCTACTACGTGACGGCTGCTCTGTCGTTGGGCGGTCCCGATAGCGAGGTGGCCTTCTCGGTGCCGACCGGCAATTTTGGGGATATCTTCGCCGGCTACATCGCCAGTCAGATGGGGCTGCCGATCCGTCAGTTGATCGTCGCTTCGAACAGCAACGACATCCTGACCCGGGCGCTGAATCTCGGCGATCACACACTCGGCGAGGTGGTCCCGACCATGTCGCCTTCGATGGATATCCAGATCAGTTCGAACTTCGAGCGGCTGCTCTTCGACCTGTACGATCGGGATGCCCCGACCGTCGCGAGCCTGATGCACCAGCTCAAGACCGATCGCGGCTTCCAGATAGAGGATGCGCGGCTGAAGCCGGCCCGCGATCTCTTTGCCGCTCACAAGGCCGATGAAGCCACCACGCTCGCGATGGTCAAAGCGGTCTACGACGAGACCGACGGCTACCTCATCGATCCACACACCGCGATCGGTGTCTACGCCGCCCGTCAGGAGTTGGAGACGCTCAAAGCGCAAGGTGTTCCGGTGGTGACGCTGGCGACGGCGCATCCGGCGAAGTTCCCCGATGCCGTGGAACAGGCCACGGGCCACCGCCCGCCTCTGCCCGACCACCTCTCCGACCTTTATGAGCGGGAAGAGAAGTTCACGGTGCTGCCAAACGACCTTGACACGGTTCAGCAGCACATCCGAAGGCTTTCTGTGTCCTGATCGTCATCTGATTCGGGATCTGGGGCTGACGCATAGACGCTTCTATCTGGCGTATCTGTCATTCCGCTTGCCATACCTCGGATTACGATGTACTATACCTAGACAAACAAGGTATAGGAGTCGAGCATGGCCGTGTCTAAAGAGTTGATCAAGGGAACCGTGGTCCCGATTGTCCTGTCGCTGCTAAAGGAGCAACCTCGCTACGGCTACGAGATCGTCAAGGTTGTCAACGCCCGAACCAACGGGCGTTTCGAATGGAAAGAGGGCACGCTCTACCCGACGCTGCACCGGCTCGAGTCGGAGGGCAAGATCAAAGCAAGGTGGCAGGAGTCCGACACGGGTAAGCGGCGGAAGTACTACGCCTTGACCCGACGAGGCGTCGCCGAATTGACCCAGCGTCAGGAGGAGTGGCGTTCGTTCTCAGCGGCGGTCAATCACTTCCTGATCGGAGCCTGATCGATGCACCCGTTCCACCAACTCGCTCAGCGGGTCACGCATCGGCTCAAGGTCGATCGTGAACTCCGGCAGGAAGTCGCGCGTGAGATACAGGACCACCTTGAGGATGCCGAAACCGAGTTTCTCCAAGCGGGCTGCTCGCAGGTGGAGGCCAGAACCAAAGCCATCCGAGCCCTGGGGGATGAGCAGGAGATCGCCGAAGGGCTCTGGGACGCCAATCGCCAGCGCCTACGCTGGCGGGCGATACTCGGCTGGGCGGCCAGGATCACGATCATCCCCACGGCCCTGCTGCTGATGGCTTTGCTGATCGGCAAGATGATCCTCGGCTCTACCTTCGTCATCAATCCTTACGTCACAGATGTCTACGACACAAATCCCCTTGAGGTCGGCTGGCTTAAGCAGCAATACTTCCGGTGGATCCACGCCGACATGTCCGAGGATGACATGCTGATCGTCTATGGCGGCCGCGATGCCGATACACGTGCCGGGCGTTACAGGGTCATCTGGGAACGCTTTCCGGATCAGCCCATGTTCTACGCCTCTTACGCCGTCCAGGCGCTCCAGGAGGCAAGGACACAGAATGCACCGAGTCCCGACTCACTGGTGGGTGGTCTTCGGATTGAAGACATCCTGCTCGCCGGGGCAGACCTGGACCCGCAGAATGGGGCTTACGAATACGCCTTGGCCAGCCTGTATCTCGATGGCCAGGTAGCGTTCGTCGACGACGACACGCTTGCTATCACAAGGCAGCATGAAGGCGAGGAGAAGAGAAAACACCCACTCAGAATGGAAACCACGAATCGTCTGGCGATCAACCGAGCCGCTGAGCTGATCAAGAAGGCTTCGGCGAAACCGCGAGCGACGTTCTACGGGTTCGAGTTGGAGTCGATGCGTCAGGACTTGCTACCCGAGCCGATGACCGCGATGAGCCTATCCTTGCGAACGAGCAGAATGGTCAGTGTGTCGCTGAACGAATTGCCAGATCAGCGGCTCGCAGCCAGATTCGCATCAGACCAAGCCATTCAGCATGCTCGGGCCGGCAGCAGGTCAGAGGCGATGGCATGGGTAGGCGTCATCGAACGGCTCAAAGTCGTGATGGCTCGCGATGCTGATGCACTGATCGGGCTTCTGGTGGCAGAGTCCCTGCATACGCTAGCGCTGGAGACTCGTGTCCACGTGCTGAGGATCCTGGGAGAGGAACAGTCCGCATCAGCGGTCAGAGAGCAGTTGGCTCTTGATGAGAAACTGCTTCGGGACATCAGAATGGAAGGGCACGGCGGCGAAACCGAGCGGGCGGTTCGTTACGGCATGATGCTGGGCATGTTGCTGCCCGCAGTGCCGGGCTTCGAAATCGACGCCCAGCCCTGGCGTAAGCTCGAGTACGCCGTCTTCGATCAGGGCGCTTTGATGTTCATCCTCGTGGGTTGCAACGCGATGGTCCTGGGGCTGAGTCTGCTCGGACTGCTGCGTTGGTGGCGAACTTCATCAACCGATGAGGCCCCGCTGCAGCTCTGGATTGGCTGGAAACGCGTGTCGGTGGTCCTCGGTCTGGGCCTGGTTCTGCCAACGGCCCTGGCGATGATCTGGTGGATGAGCCCCTGGTCCAGTCGCTACTACGGGCTCAATGTCTCGGCCGAGATCCTAGTGATGGAGTACGTTTTCTACCTCTTTGTCATGCTCGTCATGCTAAGCAGCCTGACCGTCTACGCCTTGTATCAGCGAGCGGGTGAGCTTGGCATGGAACACCCTGCACCCATCCGGCTCAGGCATCTTCTCGCAGCCGACATCGCCACAGGACTCCTGCTGCTGGTGCTGGTCTGGTCCTATTTCCACTGGGACCCGGTGAGCGTGCTCGATGACGGCCTCGGTTTCCAGGCCGCTGTGGTCATGGGCGTCCTGGCTGTCTTGGCGAGCCTGCTCTGGCTGCTTGGCGGCCTCTGGTGGATGCTGGGCTCCGGAGCCGGAACGGTGATGCAAGGCTTGTTGACGCGCTTGCTCGGGCCGATTCTGGTGCTCGTGGTCAGCAGCTTGGTCTGGTTCCATCAGGACCTCTGGGCTCCTGTGATTCTGTTTGGCGGTCTGGGGCTGGTCCTCGGAATGATCTGGGTCGCCATCTGGCTCACCTCCCCGAAGGTACAACTCGGTAGCTTTACCGGCTCCGTCCTCAGATCGGTGGCGCCCCTGGCCGCCGCGGGGGCAGTGATCATGACCGCGGTCCTGGGCCCTGCGCTCGTCTGGAATGAGGCTCGTTTGACGCAGGAGATCCACGCCGAGGGGATGCTCTTCGAGCAGGAAATCGAACGATCGAACTACCGCTACGTCCGCGAATGGCTGGTCACCGGCGAAGTCCCGGAGGACTGGCGATAACAGCTTCAGAGCGGCTGGTAGACTGCCGCCCATGAATCAGAAAAATCAACAACAGAAGGGCGGCCAAGGGGCAGGCAAGGGTGGGGGCAAGCCCAAGACCGCGATTTCACCGACGCGTGCCGAAGACTACCCCCAGTGGTACCAGCAGGTGGTCCGCGCCGCCGAGCTGGCCGAGTCCTCCGATGTGCGTGGCTGCATGGTCATCAAGCCCTGGGGCTATGCGCTCTGGGAGAACATGCAACGAGTGCTCGATGGCATGTTCAAAGCCACCGGCCACCGGAACGCCTACTTCCCGCTCTTTATCCCCAAGAGCTACCTGGAGAAGGAATCCGAGCACGTCGAGGGCTTCGCCAAGGAGTGTGCGGTCGTCACCCATCATCGCCTCGAAGACGACGGGCAGGGGGGGCTCAAGCCCGCCGGCCCGCTGGAGGAGCCGCTGGTTGTCCGCCCGACCAGCGAGATGATCATCGGCGCGACCTACGCCAAGTGGGTTGAGAGCTATCGTGACCTGCCGATCCTCATCAACCAGTGGGCCAATGTCGTGCGCTGGGAACTCCGCACCCGGCTGTTTCTGCGCACGGCAGAGTTCCTCTGGCAGGAGGGCCACACGGCCCACGCGACCGAAGAAGAGGCCCGAGCCGAGACCGCCACAATGCACGAGGTCTACGCCCGCTTCGCCGAAGACTTCATGGCCATGCCCGTCATCAAGGGGGCCAAGCCGGATCACGAGCGCTTCCCCGGTGCTGTCGAGACCTACTCGATCGAGGCCATGATGCAGGACCGCAAGGCCCTCCAGGCCGGCACCAGCCACTTCCTCGGCCAGAACTTCGCCAAGGCCCAGAACATCGAATACCTCGGCGAAGACAACCTCCGGCACCACGCCTGGACCACGAGTTGGGGCGTCTCCACCCGGCTCATCGGCGGGCTCATCATGACGCACTCCGATGACGACGGCCTGATTCTTCCGCCGCGGCTGGCCCCGGCCCACATCGTCATCCTCCCGATCCTGCCCAAGGACAAACCCTCCGAGCCGGTGCTGGACTACTGCGACAAGCTCGCTTCGGAGCTACGCGGGCTGCTTTATGACAACCGGCCGATCGAGGTCGAGATCGACCGCAGGGACCTCCGCGGCGGCGAGAAGACCTGGCAGTGGATCAAGCGTGGCGTGCCCATCCGCCTGGAAATTGGCGAGCGCGACATGGCCGACGATGCCGTCTTTATGGCCCGCCGTGACCAGTCACCCAAGGACAAGAAGGGCGTCAAGAAGCTGGAGTTCCTCGCGACCGTCCCGCAGATCCTTCAGGAGATCCAGGACGCCATCCTTGCCCGGGCTCAGAAGCTCCGCAGCGACAACACCCAAACCATCGACAGCGAGGCCGACTTCCGAGCCTTCTTCACGCCGAAGAACCCAGACCAGCCCGAGATCCACGGCGGGTTTGCCCTGGCCCACTGGGACGGCACCAACGAGACCGCCGAACGGGTCCAGAAGGAACTGGGCGTGACGATCCGCTGTATCCCCGAAGGCGAAGCTGAACCCGGGAGTTGTGTCATTACTGACCAGCCGAGTGAGCGGCGGGTGGTTTGGGCGAAGGCGTATTGAGTCTGACCCAACACCACCGACCCCAGAGGATCAAAGCAACACCGATTATCATCAGCAGCCATACTGGTGTCCCGTGGATGAGTAGTTCATCGATGTCTCCCACGCGATCGATCCATCCGAAGCCCAGATATCCGCCATTCGCCAACAGACAGAACCCAAGTACAAACTGACAGGCTCTGGCCATCTCTGGCTTAAACCGCTTCGTGAGTAGCCAGACAACCAGAGGTGACAGAACACCAGATGCAAACCCAGACCACACAACCCAGGCAGGTCGAGGGTAGACGTTCATCGAAGTCTCACTGAAACCAATCAGTGGGAAGCTGAATTCGGAGATTTCATGGCTAGAAAGCCAGCCAGCGAGCACATGACCTAACTCGTGTGTGGCCATCATCGAGTACCAGCAAATCAGTAGAAGCAGCACAGACGTGATCGGCCTTCGCCAGGAAAGCGGGAATCCTTCAGGTGACACATTAACGGATACTTTACCCCGTTGATTATTCGTCATCTTGCCGTCTCCGACCTTCATGACTACCGTACCAAACTCGCTCACCACCCCCGCGAGGTGCGGATCGGTGGAGAAAACCTGTCAGAGGCGAACCTTCGCCTTGCCCTCCGGCACAACCATTCGAAGCCTCGCCGGCACCCGGAAGCCGGTCCGCTGACCGAGACCCGAGCGAACTCGGTCATCCCAGCGGGACCACGAGGCCGAGAAGATACGGAGCCCCGCATCATGTCTGATATTGCCCCCTCCCACGGTCTGGGAACCCAGTGCCTGCACGCCGGTCAGGAGCCCGATCCGACCACCGGATCGCGCGCCGTCCCGATCTACGCCACGACCTCCTACGTCTTCAACGACACGGACCATGCCGCCCGGCTGTTCGGTCTGCAGGAGTTCGGCAACATCTACAGCCGGCTGATGAACCCGACCGTCGCGACGCTGGAGAAACGGCTCGCCGCCGTCGACGGCGGCGTCAACGCCCTCTGCTTCGCATCCGGTCAGGCCGCCATCACCGCCGCCATCCTGACGATCGCCCACGCCGGGCAGAACATCATCAGCTCCACGAGCCTCTACGGCGGGACCTGGACGCTCTTCACCCAGACCTTCAAGAACCTCGGCATCGAAGTACGCTTCTTCGACCCGAGCGAGCCCGAGAAGATCCACGAGCTGGTCGATGAGAACACCCGGTTGGTCTATCTGGAATCGATCGGCAACCCCAAGAACGATGTCCCTGACTTCCAGGCCATCGCCGATGCCGCCCACTCGGCCAAGCACGGTCGCCTACCGGTGATGTGCGACAACACCGTGATGACCCCGGCTCTGCTCAAGACCTTCGAGCACGGCGTCGACATCAACATCTACTCGACCACCAAGTTCATTGGCGGGCACGGCACGCACATCGGCGGCGCGATCGTCGATTCCGGCAATTTCCCATGGACCGATCAGCCCGAGAAGTGGCCCGAGTTCTGCGCTCCGGCCCCGAGTTACCACGGCGCGGTCTTCGCCGAGCACCTCAAGCCGTTCGGCAACATCGTCTTCTGTGCCCACGCCATGACGCACTGGCTGCGTGACACCGGCGGGGCGATGAGCCCGTTTGCCGCGTTCCTCTTCCTGCAAGGACTCGAAACCCTGCATCTCCGGATGCCCCGGCACTCCGAGAACGCACTCAAGGTGGCCAAGTTCCTGGAAGCACACGATGCCGTCGAATGGGTCAACTACCCCGGCCTCGAAAGCCACAAGGACCACGCCAACGCGAAGAAGTATCTGCCCGACGGCCAGGGAGCCATCATGGGCTTCGGCATCAAAGGCGGCGCCGAGGCGGGCAAGCAGTTCATCAACAGCTGCAAGCTCTGCAGCCACCTCGCGAACATCGGCGACGCCAAGACGCTGGTGATTCACCCGGCCTCGACAACTCACTCCCAGCTCTCCGAAGAGGAGCAGAAGCATACAGGCGTGGTGCCCGAGTACATCCGTGTCTCCGTGGGCATCGAGGACGCCGAGGACATCATCGCCGACCTCGAGCAGGCCCTGGCCGCCGCGGTCCCTGTCGCCGTCTGAGTGCCCAACTGACTACGAATGCTCATACCCGACCGAGCCTTAGCGGGCTCGGTCGACTTTACCCATGAACCCGCTCATCCCATCGAGTACCGACGACCTCCGCTCTGCCGCCAGCACGAAGCACGCGCAGTATCTGACGCTGGAGAAACCCATCGCTCTCGAACGAGGCGGGGAGCTTCCTTCGGTCACTGTCTGCTACGAAACCTGGGGCAGTCCGGCATCCGATGGATCCAACGCAGTCCTCATCTGCCACGCGATCTCAGGCGACGCGCACGCCGCCTCACATAGCAAGGACGACCAGCCCGGCTGGTGGGACGATCTCATCGGCCCGGGTAAGGCTGTCGATACCGATCGCCTCTACGTCATCTGTATGAATGTACTTGGCGGCTGCCGGGGCACCACCGGACCTAACAGCACCAACCCGCAGACGGGCAGGGCCTACGGGCCAGATTTCCCAGCGATCACCCTCGCCGACATCGTCGATGTTCAAGAGAAAGCTCTGAATCAACTCGGGATCACCAAGCTCAGAGCCGTGATCGGCGGGTCACTCGGTGGCCAGCAGACGCTGGTCTGGGCCACGCGTTATCCCGAGCGTGTGGATCTCGCGGTGCCCGTCGCCACGGCCCCAAGGCTTTCATCTCAGGCACTCGCCTTCGATGTTGTGGGCCGTAATGCCATCATGTCCGATCCCGCGTTCCATGCAGGCCAGTATGCGGAGAAGGGCACCACACCCGCCAACGGCCTTGCCATCGCGCGGATGCTCGGCCACATCACCTACCTCTCACAGGAGGCGATGGACGAGAAATTCGAGGCCAACCGGCTCAAGCCACACGACATTGCCACCGAATTCGAGAAACGCTTCTCCGTCGGTTCTTACCTGGCCCATCAGGGCAACAAGTTTGTCGAGCGTTTCGACGCCAACAGCTACATCACCCTGACGCTGGCCATGGATCTGTTCGACCTCGGCCGCGACGCCGAGAGCCTGCGTCGATCGTTTGCATCCGCCCAATGCCGTTGGCTCATCCTGAGCTTCTCCAGCGACTGGTTGTTCCCGCCGACGCAGAGCTGCGCGATCGTCGATGCCCTCGTCGCCGAAGGCAAGCCCGTGACCTACTGCGAGTTGCCCAGCCCCGCCGGACACGACGCCTTCCTGTTGCCAGATGAGATCGAACGCTACGGCCCTCTGATCGGGGCCCGGCTGGAGCAGGAACTGCACGGCAAAGTCACGACGCACAGACCCGAGATCGCCTCTGCTTCCGATTCAGCCGCCCACCGAGCCAGCGCAAGCCCCTCGGTCTACGGCAAAGCGCGGCCCGACTACCCGAGAATCCTGGATCTCATTCCCGAGAACGCCAGTGTGCTCGACCTCGGCTGCGGCTCAGGCGAGCTGCTCAGCCAGCTCCGTGACCGAGGGCACCACCGGCTCATGGGCATCGATGTCGCAGAGGCCAGGATCATCGATACCGCCAGAGCCGGACTCGAGGTGATCGATCACGACATGAACACCGGCCTTCCCCAGTTCGCCGACAAGGCCTTCGATGTGGTGGTCCTGTCGCAGACGCTTCAGGCCCTGCCCAACGTCTCCCTGGTCCTGCATGAGATGGTGCGTGTCGGCAGGCAGGCCATCGTGAGCTTCCCCAACTTCGCCTACGAGAAGATCCGGGAGATGCTCTACCTCGAAGGCCGCTCCCCCAAGTCGCCCGGCGAGTATGGCTATGAGTGGCACAACACCCCCAATCGCCGCTTCCCCTCGATTGCAGACTTCGAAGACTACTGCCGCCAGGAAGGCTTCAGCGTCCACCGCGCTGTTCATCTGAACACCGAGACAGACAGCGAAGTGACAGACGACCCCAACCGCTACGCGGACCTCTCGATCGTGGTCCTGAGTCACAGCAATTCAGTCCGCCAGCGATGAGACAGCCGGTGTTGACCCCACAAAAGAAAACAACCCGTCACAAAGACGGGTTGTCATTGAATCAGTGGTTGTCCGATGCGGCTCAGCCAGCCGACTTGGCATTCAGCCGTGCAGCCAGCCGAGACTTCTGGCGGTCGGCAGTACGCTTATGAATCACGCCCTTGGCAGCGGTCCGGTCGATTAGCTTGTACAGACCGTCGAGCTGCTTCTTAGCTTCCTCGGGCGAAGCGTGCAGGATGGCCTCGTCGTATTCAACCAGCGCCTCGTGGAGGTTACGCTTGCGCCAGCGGTTACGGGCACGCGACTTGATGTTCTGGCGAACACGCTTCTTTGCACTCAACGAATGGGCCATCGGGGCATCAACCTCGGTCGGATCAGGGGTTTAAACACAACGGGGGCATCCCGTCACTTGAGCCCTGTAGTGTCCACAGGCCACTTTAATCTGTCAAGTCGGAGACGCTTACCGAGCTCCATTTGCCCCCTGTGTATCAGAAAAACGGGCTAGACCGCCTAAAAGGCCTAATGAGCAAGATTCAACTTGCCTCCCAGGCTGGTCGATAGGTATACTTTCCGCAGAGCGATTCAGGATCACTGTCAGCTATAGGTCATTTGCATCTGACACGATCCAATTCAGATTCGTTCCTTAGCAGCCATTTGACTGCGGGTCGGCCCGGTAAACGCGTGAGTTTTCACGCAACCATACCCGGTCCATCCGTCTATCCGAGTTAGCTTGCTGGCCAAAAAGAACACGCCGGTGAGCCTAGGGAGAATCGATTTCCATGCCCGAGGCGTTGTCCTATCAAACAGGCCAGGTCGTCACACACCCCAAGCGTCCCGAATGGGGCAGGGGGGTCGTCCGCCAGGTTGAACCCATCACGCACCATGGCGTCAACGCTCAGCGTGTCGCCGTCGATTTCGCAAACAAGGGAAGGGTTGTGGTCAACACGGCCATTGCCAGCCTGGTCGTCACCGGATCTGAGCAGCCCGCCACTGCCGCGACCAAGGTCTCACCCCGCAAGACACCCTCTAACCTCATTGCTGACCGTGGCAGCGAACGCGGAGCGGGCGAGCCAGGCGAACGAAACAACGGCTGGCTCACCGAACTTGAGCAAGGCAAAACCTCCGGCTCCGGCGAACTCTGGAGCCTGCCTCTGCCCATGGCCGACCCCTTCGCCAGCCTCAAGCAGCGGCTCCTCTCGACCCTAGAGAGCTACCGCTTCACCACCGAGCCCCGCAGCCTCATCGAGTGGGCCGTGACCCAGACCGGCCTTGACGACCCGCTGAGCCAGTACACGCGCTCAGAGTTGGAGCAGGCCTTCCCTCGCTTCTGCCGGGATCGCGACAATCACCTCGCGGACCTGATCCGCACTGCAAAGCGCCAGATGCAGCACAGCGTGCTCGACGAGGTCCGGGCGGAGATAGATCTTCCCGCCGCCCACAAAGCCATGCACAAGGCCAGCCGCGCCGGCTGAGATCCATCTACCATCAGGGCTATGAGCAGCCCCGCCAAGCGTGCCGCCGAGCTACGCCAGCAACTCGATCAGGCCAACCGACAGTATTACGTCGAAGCCCGCCCCGAACTCTCGGATCAGGCCTACGACGAATTGCTGCAGGAACTGGTCAAGCTCGAATCCGAGCACCCCGAGCTGGCAAAGGAAGACTCACCGACCCGACGGGTTGGCGGCGAGCCGATCGAGGGCTTCGCCACGGTCCCGCACGCGCTGCCCATGCGCTCCATCGACAACACTTACGACCGCGACGAACTCGCAGCCTGGCATCAACGCGTAGTCAACCGACTAGCCCCTGTAACGGCCGAAGCCATCGATGACAGCGAAGGCCTCTTTGCAATTGGTTCGAACGCACCGGTTCAACTTCTGGCCGAGCCAAAGATCGACGGCGTAGCGATCAGTCTCCGCTACGAGAACAGTCGGTTGACGCGTGCTCTCACCCGTGGCGACGGCAAGAAGGGCGACGACGTCACCGAGAACATCCGCACCATCCGAGCCATCCCGCTCAACCTGAATCCAGCCGACACGCCAGCCGAGATCCCGTCCGTCCTCGAAGTTCGCGGCGAGATTTTCATGACCGACGCCGAGTTCCAGCGCATCAACAAACAGCGGGCGGAAGAGAAACAGGAACTGTTCGTCAATCCCCGCAACGCCACCGCGGGCACGCTTAAACAACTCGATCCCAAAGCCGTCGCCAAACGCCGCCTAAGCTTCCTGGCTCACGGGCTCGGCGTCATCGAGCCGAACCCATTCGCCTCTTACGACCAGGCCGCCAAGGCAATCAAGGCCTGGGGACTGCCGGTCAACGAGGCGCTGTTACCCGCCACCAACGATCTCGACGAGGTCTGGCAGGCCATCGAACGCTTCAGCCAGACACGCTTTCAACTCGGCTACGCCACCGATGGCGTCGTGATCCGCGTCGATCGCTTCGAGCAGCAGGAGAAACTCGGCTACACGAGCAAGGCCCCTCGCTGGTGCATCGCCTACAAGTACGCCGCCGAACAGGCCGAAACAGTCCTCCGCGAAGTCCACTGGCAGGTTGGCAAGACGGGCCGGATCACCCCGCGCGCCGAGATGGACCCCGTCTTTGTCGCAGGAACCACAGTTACCTACGCGACCCTCCACAACGCGGATCAGATCGAGCGCCTGGGCGTCCAGATCAATGACCGCATCCTGATCCAGAAGGCCGGTGAAATCATCCCTCAGGTCGTGGGTCTTGCCCCTGGGAAGCCCGCAGCCAAACGCCAGCAGATTCAACCGCCCGACCACTGCCCGAGTTGCCAGCAGCCCACCGTTCGGGAGGAAGATGAAGTCGACCTCCGCTGCGTCAACCCGGAATGCCCGGCTCAACTGCTCGAAAGGCTGATCTGGTTTGTAGGCAGGGATCAGATGGATATCGACGGCCTCGGCGAGAAAGCCGTGACCCAGCTGATGCAGGCAGGCCTCATCCACTCTTTCGGCGATCTCTATCGACTTCACAACCAGAAGGCTCAGATCCTCGAGCTCGAACGCATGGGCGAAAAGAAAGTCAACGCCATGCTCGCCGGGATCGAAGCCAGCAAGCAGCAGGGCCTGGCGCGCGTGCTCGCCGGTCTGGGTATCCGACACGTTGGCGCACGGGCTGCTGAGATCATCGCCGCCGCCTTCGGAACACTTGAAGCCCTGCTGGATGCCGAGGTCGATGCCATCAGCGAAGTGGCTGAGATCGGGCCGGTCACCGCCGAATCACTACACTCTTTTATCCACAGTGATGCTGGACGGACCATTCTCACCGACCTCCAGGCCGCTGGCCTCGATCTCACCCAACCCATGCCGGACCTGCCCGCTGCCGACAGTCCGATCCGCGGCAAGACCCTTGTCATCACCGGCACGTTTGACGCCTTCGACCGCAAGCAGCTCACCGCATATGTCGAGAAACTGGGGGCCAGAGTCACCTCCAGCGTCTCCAGCAACACCGATCTGCTGTTCGCCGGAGTCAAAGCCGGCAGCAAGCTGGACAAAGCCGCCAAACTCGGCGTCGAAATCTGGGACGAGGCCAGGGTCATCGAAGAACTCGGCCTGCCCGACTAAGATGCTGCCTCGCACCATCTTCAGGCAAGCCGTGACCCAGCCACAGACCATCTTGATCCGACCCGCAGCGGTCGCCGACGTGCCCGCGATCGCGAGCCTCATCAACGACAGCGCCGAACTCGGGCTCATGCTGCCCAAGCCCCTGGCGATGCTCTACGAGAACGTACGCGAACTGCACGTCGCTACCCGAGGCGATCAGCTGGTCGGCGTCGGTGGCCTTTCGATCATCTGGGCCGATCTGGCCGAAGTCTGCTCCCTCGTCGTCGATCCCAGTTGCAGAGGGCGGGGGCTTGGCCGCAGGCTCGTCGAAGCCGCCATCGAGGAGGCCAGACGCCTGGGCGTCCGCCGGCTGATGACCCTCACCTACGAGCAGGCTTTTTTCGAGCGCCTCGGCTTCTCCGTCGTCGACCGACAAAGCCTGCCACTCAAGGTCTGGAGCGAATGCCTGCGCTGCCCCAAGAACCAGGCTTGTGACGAGATTGCGATGGTTCGTGTGCTAGAAGATGTGCCCCAGTTGAGCATTCCCAAGGCTGATCAGGAGGCCCCCAAGCCAACCCTGATCCCAGTACTCGCCAAAGGCCAACCCGTCAACGACGGCGTCCGACGCCGGGCCTACCCGCCGGTCGAAGACGACTAGCCGGCGACTTGTCCCACAGAGCCGACTAAACTCCGAGCACGTGGGCACCATGGCTCCCTGGCTCGAAACCATCCGCCAATCCGAACAAGTCGGCGAGGTGCTGCGCGCACTCAGCGACCAGCAGCGTGTCGCCGCTCGCGGCTGCCGGGGTTCCATACCCACGCTCCTTGCCGGGTTGACCCATCAACAAACGCGATCGCCCGTGCTTCTGGTCGTGGCTCACCTCGACGAAGCCGACGATGCACTCGACGACCTGGAGGCACTGACCTATCACGGCGTCGAGCTCGATCCGAGACGCTTCGGGGCTCTGGAAATCCTCCCCGGCGAGTCCGGCATCAACCTCGAGCTCGTCGCGGAGAGACTGGCACTTGTACGCCGACTCTCAGACAACGACCCGCCTGCGATCATCGTGGCCCCGATTCAAGCCCTGATGCAGCCGGTCCCCAAGGCCGAACGGCTCAGCAAGTTCTTCCAGCAGGCACGCATCGGCGATCTGCGGGAGCCCGCCAGCCTCGCGCAATGGCTCACCGACGCCGGCTACACCCGGGTCGATGCCATCGAGCAGCCCGGCGACTTCGCCATACGAGGCGGGATCCTCGATCTCTACGCAGCCGCCGCCACCGCTGTTGACAGCCAGGGGCAGGAACTCGGCGTTGATGCCGTCCGCCTGGATTTCTTCGGCGATGAGATCGAATCCATCCGCCAGATCGATCTCGATTCGATGGCCTCGGGTCGTCAACTCAAATCCGTCGAATGGCTCGGCACCTCCATCGACGCACTCCGCGCCGATGAAGGCAACACCTTGCTCCTCAAACTCCTGCCCGAGCAGACCCGGATCCTCCTCCACGAGCCAATGGAGCTTGCCGAGCAGGCCCGTGGCTACTACGAGCGTCTGAGTGATCCCAGAGGGATCATCGCACCCGTCACTGTCAATGCACGACTGGCGGAGTTCGCGACCATCGAGTTGATCGATTACTCGGCACCATCCCCACGAGCCAGGGTCATCGACCTCCCCACAGAATCACTGCCGAGCTTCGACACCGATGCCCGCCAGGCCGTCGCCGAGTTGACCAGCCTCGGCCAGGAAAGCGGCCGCGAGGTCGTGGTGCTCTGCCGCCGTGAAGCCGAAGCCCAGCGACTCGCCGAGATCATCAGCGAGCAGGAGGAGTCCGGCCCGCCACCGGCGATCGAATTAGGTGCCCTCCATCGGGGGTTTGCTTGGCGTCCGGATGAAAGCCGAGCCATCACCCTCGTGCCCCACCACGAGTTGTTCCACCGCTACGAAACCCGCCGCCGGGTCCGGCGCATTGCCGCATCCTCCGGCTCAGAAGGGGGGCTGACACCTAATGGCCAGCAGGCCGGCGGAGCTGTCTCTGATGCCTTCATCGATCTCGAAGTCGGCGACCACGTGGTCCACGTCGATCATGGCATCGCCAGGTTCGTTGGCATCCGAACGATGCGCCGAAGCGGGCTCACGCAGGAATTCCTGACCCTGGAGTTCGCCCAGAAGGCACTCCTGCACGTCCCCGCAACGCAGATCGAACTTGTGCAGAAGTACATCGGGGGCTTCCAGGGCAAACCCCCGCTCTCCCAACTCGGTGGCAAACGCTGGAACAAGCAGAAAGAACAGGTCCGCGAAGCCGTCAAAGACCTCGCCGCCGAGTTGCTTCGGGTTCAGGCCGCCCGATCCACCCAGCCCGGCATCCGCTTTCCCGCTGACACCAACTGGCAACGCGAGTTCGAGGCCGAGTTTCCCTACGAAGAGACCGAAGACCAGCTTGCCGCCATTGCCGCGATCAAGAACGACATGGCCCACGACCAGCCGATGGACCGTCTGCTCTGCGGCGATGTCGGTTTTGGCAAGACCGAGGTCGCCATAAGAGCCGCCTTCAAAGCCGCTGAGTACGGCCGCCAGGTCGCCATCCTGGTGCCAACGACGGTCCTGGCCGAGCAGCACCATCAGACGTTCCGCCAGCGCATGGCCGATTACCCCTTTCGCGTGGAATGTCTCTCCCGATTCCGAACCGGCACTCAGCAGAAGAAGGTGCTGGAGGAACTGGCCAAGGGCCGGATCGATATCGTCATCGGCACCCATCGCCTGCTTTCCAAAGACGTCAAGTTTGCCGACCTCGGGCTCGTCATCATCGACGAGGAACAACGCTTTGGCGTCGAGCACAAGAACCGGCTCCTGAGCTTCAGACTCACGGCCGACGTCCTGACCATGACCGCCACGCCGATCCCCCGAACACTTCACATGTCCATGGTCGGCCTCCGAGATATCTCATCGCTGACAACCGCGCCGGTCGATCGCCGGGCCGTCGTGACCGAGGTCGCTCCGTTTGATAAGCAGCGCATCAAGCAGGCTCTCATCCGCGAGCTCAACCGCGAAGGCCAGGTCTACTTCGTCCACAACAGGGTTAACAACATCAAGGCCATCGCCGCAGAGGTCCAGTCGCTCGTGCCCGATGCCCGCGTCATCGTCGGTCACGGCCAGATGGCCGCCGGCCAACTCCAGGAAGTCATGCTCCGCTTCATGCGTCGCGAAGCAGACATCCTCGTCAGCACCACCATCATCGAGTCCGGTATCGATATTCCGACCGCCAACACCATGATCATCAACGACGCCGATCACTTCGGCCTCGCAGAGTTACACCAACTCCGCGGCCGTGTCGGCCGTGGCAAGCACCGAGGCTACTGCTACCTGCTCCTCCCCGAAGACAGGCCTGTCAATGATGTCGCCGCCAAACGCCTACGCGCTATCGAGCAGTACGCCATGCTCGGTGCCGGTTTCCGTATCGCGATGCGCGATCTCGAGATCCGTGGTGCCGGGAATCTGCTTGGTGCCGAGCAATCCGGACACATCGCCGCGGTCGGTTATGAGATGTACTGCGTGCTGCTGGAACAGGAAACCAAACGCCTGCGTAAAGAGTCGGTCATCGAGCCCGTCCGTACCCATCTGGAACTCCCGATCATCGGCAGCCTGCCCAAACGATGGATCCCTTCTGACAAGCACCGGATGGAGGCCTATCGCAGGCTCAGCCGCGTGACCGACCTGGCTGATCTCGACCAGGTGGTCGAAGGCCTTCAGCAGGCCTACGGCGAAGCTCCCGAGCAAGCCGCCAGGCTGATCGAACTCGCCGAGCTACGCATCGCCGCCAGCGTCCACGGCTGCCGACGGCTCAAACTCGAAAACCAGGACCTGATCTTTACCACCGATCAACCCCAGAAGCTCGAAACCCTCTTCGCGGAAGCGCCGGGCCGTGTCAGCCTCATCGACAAAGAAACCGTCTACTACCGTCCTCCTGAAGGCTACACCGCCGAACCCACCACACTCCTCGCAGTGCTCCGGAAACTCATGGTGCGGCAGTTCCGTTCACAACCAGACCCACAACCCGTGTAAAGATGGGTTAATTACCCAAAGCGGGCAGGCACATCCTTGCTTTCAACAGAATCAAGCCCGCAGAATCACCGAACCGACAAGAGACTTAAAGGCGCGGGTCGAGTACCGTGTGCCTCTGATTCGGGGTCTGGGAGAGCAGACCCGGATGCTTCAGCATCCACAGGAACCGAGAAGAGATGCACAGCACGACGGTCATCCCGTGGTTCATGGCTGTGGTCGTCGCCACGGCCTCAGTTGTCTCTGCCAACCTGAACACCCTTATCCCGAACGGCCCTTCAGGCAATCGCGTCGATATCGTCTTCCTGGGCGACGGCTATACCGCCGGTGAACAAATCAACGCGGTCTACCCGCAGCACGTCCAGGCTTTCATCGACTACACCTTCCTCGGCAACCAACAACCCTTCCCACGCTACCAGAGCTTCTTCAACGTCCACACGATCGATGTGGTCAGCAACGAATCGGGCGCCGATATTCCGCCCGATGACGTTTTCGTCGATACCGCGCTCAACGCCAGGTACTACTTCGACAACCAGACAGAAAGACTGCTCTACATCAGTAACTTTAAGGCGAGTCAGATCATCAACAGCGCCCTCTCGGGCACCGACATCACCGCCGAGATGAAAGTTGTCACCGTCAACAGCACCAAATACGGCGGCGGGGGTGGGAACTACGCCGTCTATGCAGGAGGCAACAGCCTCGCCACAGAGATCGCCCTCCACGAGATCGGCCACCAGTTCGCTGACCTCGCTGATGAGTACGTAAGCTTCAGCACGCCATACACCGGCTCCGAGCCCAGCGAGGCCAACGTCACAACGAATCCGGCCGGCAAGTGGGACCTCTGGCTCGGCTATGTCGATCCCGATTTTCCTGAACTAGGCCCCGTCGGCGTCTACGAGGGCGCTCGCTATCACCCAACCGGGATCTACCGACCCACTCAAAACTCCAAGATGCGATCGCTCAACCGCCCCTTTGATGCCATTTCCCGTGAGCAGATCATCCGCCGTATCTACGAGCTCGTCGATCCCATCGATACCCACCTCCCGAACACCGGAACGCTCATCGATCCAGGGGCTCTGACCGTCGAGGTGATCGACGAGGAAGTGATCGACCTGACCTGGTCCATCCAGGGACAGACAGTCACCCCGCTCGACCCGTCAGCCTTCGACCCATCCCTCTACGGCTACGGACTGGGCACCTTTGAGGTCAGCGCCCTGGCAGCCGACAACACCCCCTGGGTCCGAACGCCTGAGATCAAGGATCTTCTCAGCCAGGAAGTCCTCTGGACCGTCACCCTCACCGAACCCGCCACCGACCTCGACGGCACAGGCATCCTCGACGCCGACGACATCGACCTTGCGATCTCAAAACTCAATGCCGGCGGCGGCTTCGATCTGGATGGTTCCGGCACCGCCGACCCCACTGATATCGATTTCCTGCTGGCAGAGATGATCGGCACAGCTTTTGGTGATGGCAACCTGGATGGGCGTGTGAACCTCGAGGACCTCTCAACTTTTGCCGATCTTTTCGGTCAGCAAGCGTACGGCTGGTCAAACTACGACTTCAACCTCTCCGGCGTCATCGACCTCGAAGACCTGAGCCTATTGGCCAACAACTGGGGATTCAATGCCGGCCAACAGGGCACACCGATACCCACGCCTGCAACCGCTGCCCCGCTCATCCTCGGCTTCGCAACACGACATCGGCCACAATCGAAAGCCATCTAGTAGTAGCATCCCCGCATGCTGCACGTGGCCCAGTATCAGCCAGCCATCCCACAGAACACCGGTGCCATCGCGCGTCAGTGTGTCGGCATGAACGCTCACCTGCACATCATCGGGCCGACGAGTTTTGAGGTTACCGATCACGCCGCTAAGCGAGCCGGACTCGACTACTGGCCCTATCTCCACCTGACGCTGCACGGGGATGTAGATACCTTCCTCGAATGGTTGGGCACCCGCCGTGTCTGGCTCATCACCAAGTTTGGCGGTACCCGATTCGACCAGGCCGACTACGCCGACGAGGACGTTCTCCTGCTCGGCAACGAGAACCATGGCGTGCCCGAACACATCCACCAGCAATTCGCAGATACCCGCCTCTGGATCCCGATGCCGGGCACCGACAAGGGCAATGTCCGCAGCTACAACGTCTCCAACGCCGCTGCGATCGTGCTCGCCTGTGCAAGAGTACGTGTTTCACCAGACCTCCGCCCGGACCCGGCCTGATCGACGCAGACACGATTCAATAAAGCGGGTGATCTCTCAAAGCCAGTGGGCTGTCGAGAATCTCCTTGATCACAACCAGATCACGCAGCCGAGTCGGCTCTCGCAGAAGCTGGCGTAGATCAAGCTCCGCGCCCTTCAACGACGCCAGCCGTGCCGCCTCCGCCGCCGCCTCATGCCGACGCCGCTCCTCGGCCAGCCGCGAGAGTTCCGACTGCCTGGCTCGCTGCTGCGCCAAGGCTGCCTGCTGAGCCCGGGCCTGCTGTCTCGATCCCGCCGCCTGTGCCGAAGGCTGTGACCTTTGTGCCGGAGCAGGCGTCGGTACCGGTCGCATCCGTGTTGTGGGTTGACTCGACTGCTGCGCGGCCTGAGCGCGTGCCCGCTGTGCCTGCTGCTTCGCCGCCGCCCGCTGCCGAAGCGCCTCCGCCCGTCTCCGATAGGCCTCTTGCGCTCTGGCCCTGGCCTCAGCTTCACTCGAGCGCACATTCCCCGGTGTTCGCTGTGCTTCCGTTTGAGCCGCACGAGCACGCTGCTCAACCTGTGCTCGCATCTCAGGCGTCGGACGATTCAGGCCCGCTTCACCACTGCTGCTCTGCTGACGCCGGGCTTCCCGCTGACGCTGAAGCGCCTCACGACGCTCTCTGGCTCGCTGATCGACACGCTCCTGAACCGTCAGCCCATCATTCGGCTGATTGGCTTCCCTATCGTGCAGCCGTCCCCGCTTCTCATTTGTGGACTTGATCGCACCAGCGACGGCAGGACCAATCACAAAAGCTAGCATGGCGAGGTAGAAGATGATGTCCTGCACGCTCATGGGCGACTCCTCAACGCATTCTATCGACGTTTGCCCGACCCGACCCGTCCAAAGAGACGATCGGTGTGCGATAGCCCCCAGCAAGATCCAGCATGGTGAACCCGATGCCGTAAGCCTGCTCCAGATGAGAAGCCGTCAGCACATCCGTGATCGACCCGGCAGCCAGCATCCGTCCGCATGAGATCAGCCAGCCATCATCTGCATATCGTGCCGCCAGATCGAGATCGTGGATGACCGCTACGATGGCCAGTTGCTCTTCTGCCGCCAACTGACGCAGCAGAGAGAGCGTCCGGTGTGCCCAGGCAGGATCCATCGAAGCCGTCGGCTCGTCTAACAGCAGGGCCTCCCCACGAGATTGAACCTGGCAGCACGCTCTGGCCAGCAACCCGCGCTGACGCTCACCACCCGACAACGACGGCCAGTTCGACCCTGCCAGGTCGTGCAAACCCCACCGCTCGATCTCAGCCTCTGCCACGGATCGCCGGGCACCAGCAGGCCAACACCCAAGACTCACCACCTCGGATAGCCGCATCGCGAAAGCCGCAGACCCCTCCTGTGGCACATAAGCCATCCGACAGGCCCGCTCCCGCTCATCAAGATCAAGTACCCGATCGTCCCCCAGAAAGACCTCGCCCTTATCAGGATGCAATTGCCCTAACAAAACCCGTAAAAGCGTCGTCTTTCCCGAGCCGTTGGGGCCGAGGATCGCCGTGACACGGCCTCTGCTCGCGTTGGCAGTGACAGATGCCAGCAACCGCGGACGGCCCGGATAGCCGAAACTCAAATCCCTGACGCCTGGGCCCGTGAGGTCTTTCACATCACAACCATACCCCACCCGCCCGAAGTTTGACGCCCGCTAAGGATGGGCTACACTACGCGGCTCGAAACCACGAACCCAAGGTGAGCGCGGATGAACCGTCAGACCTTCCTGGCAAAGAATAACGAAGTACCCCGGCAATGGCTCCAGGTCGATGCCACCGATCAGATCCTCGGCCGTCTGGCAACCCAGATCGCCACCATTTTGATGGGTAAGCACAAGCCGGAATACACCCCCCACCACGACGTCGGCGATTTCGTGGTTGTGACTAACGCCGACAAGATCCGCCTGACCGGCCGAAAGCTTGATCAGAAGCACCTCAAGCGCTACACCGGCTACCCCAGCGGTCTCAAGCTCACCAGCTATCGCGACCAGATGGAGAAGGCTCCCGAGAAACTCATCTCCGAAGCCGTCCGCCGGATGTTGCCCAAGAACAAGCTCGCTCGCCATCAGTTGACCAAGCTCAAGGTCTACCGTGGCGGCGAACACCCCCACGCCGCTCAGTCGCCCGAAGTGGTTGAGCTCACCACCCGCTAACGCACGCAACCCCGGCAGACTTTTGCCGGCCGATGACACGGAGACTCGATTTGTCCAGCGAAGAGCAGCCATTGAACGCTCCCGAGGTCCCGGAAGTCCCTTCGGTTCCCGAAGTGCCCGGCGTCCCCGTAGTACCAACCGCCGAAGCCCCGCAGCAGCAGGTCAAGCTCAGTCAGCCCGCCACACCCGATGCCGGCGGATTCGTCTGGGGCACTGGCCGCCGCAAAGCCTCGATCGCCCGCGTCCGTATCCGACCCGGCACCGGCACCATGCTGGTCAACAACCGCCAGGTCGATGAGTACTTCAGCGAGCCCCAGCACCGCAATGCCTGCACCGCACCGCTCAACGCAACCGATGCCAAAGACATCGACGTATTCGTCAGCGTGCACGGCGGAGGCATCACCGGACAGGCAGATGCCATCCTCCTGGGCGTCGCCCGTGCCCTCAAGGGCTACGACCCGTCGATGGAAGCCGTGCTCCGTGAGAACAACTTCCTCAGCCGCGACCCACGTAAGGTAGAGCGTAAAAAGTACGGCCAGCGCGGCGCTCGTCGGAAGTTCCAGTTCTCCAAGCGATAACTTGCCCACCCGCACAGATCCGAAACCGAGCCTCACGGCTCGGTTTTTTCATGCCTTCAAGCTGCCTCAGGCCCGCGAAGTCATCATCGCCGTCACTTCATCGCGGGTGGGGATCGCATCGATCGCGCCAGGGCGGGTGACACACAATGCCGCCGCGGTCGCCGCCACCTCCAGGCTCGTCCGCACTGTGCTTGCCTTGGTACGCTCAGCGATGAAGTAACCGATGAAGGTATCACCAGCAGCCGTTGTATCGACCGCATCAACAGGCACGGCATCGATCTGCGTCACGCCCTCGCGATCTGCGTAGATCACCCCCCGCGAACCCAGCGTGATAATGACCCTGCCATCCACCAGATCCCTAAGCCGAGGCACTAGGTCCCTCGCACCTGTCTGGCCAACGATCGCTTCTGCCTCGTGATGATTCACGATCAGCAGGTCCAGCTTCTTGAGTTGATAGCCACGAACCGCCTCAGTCATAGGCGCCGGGTTGAAACATACACTCAGCCCGCGCTCAGCACCGGCTTCGATCGCGTAGCCAACCTGGCTGATCTCGTTCTGTAGCAGCAGCAGCTCATGAGGCTGAAAACGATCGAGAGCCCGATCGACCTGGGCTCTGCTGACCCGCGCATTGGCTCCAGCGTCCACCACAATCGCATTCTCACCACGGCCATCAACCTGCACAACAGCCGACCCCGTACTCGCCTGCTCATCGACCTCGATCAGATCAACATCCACACCCTGCTCGGCCACCTTGTCAACCAGAGTCTGCCCGTCCTTGCCGACACGACCCGCGTGAAAAACGCGCGCTCCTGCCCGAGCCAGCGCAACCGACTGATTCGCTCCCTTGCCACCAGCGAACTGCGAAGCCGTCCGGCAGGCCACCGTTTCCCCCGGCTTCACAATCTGTTCCACCCGCATCACACGATCGAGATTCAGAGAGCCCAGGTTCAGGATGCGAATCATGAGACAGCCGCTCCACCGGTTGAGGATGGTGGAGGCATCGAAGACCGAGCCGTCCGGGGAGCCGAACGCATGTAACCGATCACGAGCAGAATCGCCCCGCCGGTGATGCAGAAAGTCATGATCGCGGCCCCGCGATACAGACCGGTTGTTCCACTGAGCATCTCACGAAACTCACCCTGGCCCACCGCTAGAACCAGACCCGGCTCGAGCACCTCGCCCGCATCAAGAGCCGTTGTGACCCGAACGTCGGCAGGCTGCTCCAACACAAAGGTCCAACTGCTGTGCCCCGCCCGGCCTTCCAGACTGTAGACATACACGTCCTCCACCTCTCGCTCAGGGTCGGCCAGGCCCTTGGCAAACAGCGAAGGATCGACGTTGGGCTCGCCAGCTAACAGATCCTTGAGACTCAATGCCTCGCCCGTCTCGGCCAACACGACCAAGCACTCCATCGAGGCAGGGCGTTGCCGACCACGATTCTCCTCCACGGCGTCATGCTCAAGAAAAATCGTCCAGGCACCAGACCGATCGAGACTGAGAACTTCCGACGTGCCGATCTCCAGCCGATGAAAGCCACCGATCCGATCACGAATGGTGGACCGTGCCTCCAGCACCTGTGCCGTAAAAACAGCAAGGCCCGCAGCCGCAAGACCCAGACCCACCACCAGATAACCGATAGCCATACCACGTCGTGAAGCGTTCATGCAGACATCCTAGGCAGAGACGACCCGCCTCACACGTCCAGATTCTTGACGTCCAACGCGTGTTCTTCGATGTATGCCCGACGGGGTTCCACGTCCTCACCCATGAGCACGCTGAACAGCTTCTCGGCCTCAGAGGCAGCATCCGTGGTCACACGCAGGAGCACTCGATTGGAGGGATCCATCGTCGTCTCCCACAACTGCTCGGCGTCCATCTCGCCAAGGCCCTTGAATCGCTTGATATCAAGACCCGTCTTGCCAGCATCCATCAAGGCTGGCAACGCATCACGCAGATTGGTCACCTGTACTACCCTGGGCTCATCATCCTTCTTCTTTGGCTGGATATGCAGCTCAAACTTCGTCGGGCCCTGCACACCCGTCAGCGTCTGCGTCGGACGGATCAGATAGTCGTCAAGCGTCAGCCCCTGATCCACCATCCGAGCCAGCACACGCTCCAACTCTCTGACCTCGTGCAACTCCTTACGAGTCACCGTCGCCGCGACCGACCCATTTTCGGCGGTCGCCTCCGATCCAATCGCCAGGCCATGCTCGGCCCGGAATGTGTCCTCCTCCGCCTCCGACCAGAAGAACAGATCGCCGGTCAGTCCCGAAGGATGAACCCCCGAAATCCGGACATGCGTCTTCGGCAGCCGCCCCTGACCATCCGGGTCCCTGGCACGCTGATCCGCCAGATCGGTCAGTGTCACACCACGCCGTTCCAACACGCTGATACATTCGTTCGCCTGCTGAAGTAGACGAATAAGGTCGGCCAATCCTTTGCCTTCAATAACACGTTGATCCTGCCGGTCATCCGAAAACACGATCAGCCTCGCGTTGTCCAGCGCCAGTTCTGCCAGCAAACGCCGCATCTGTGGTTCATCCACGACGTAGTCCGAACGCTTGCCGCGGATCACCTGATACAAAGGCGGCTGAGCAATGAAAATCCGGTTCTGCCTGACTAGCTCCGGCATCTGCCGAAAAAAGAAGGTCAGCAGCAGTGTTCGGATGTGGCTGCCGTCCACGTCGGCATCCGTCATGATGATAATCTTGCCGTATCGCAGCTTGGCCAGATCAAAATCATCCTCACCGATCCCGCAATTCAGCGCCTGGATGATCGTCCGAATCTCCTCGAATCCGAGGATCTTGTCCAGACGCGCCCGCTCCACGTTCAGGATCTTGCCCTTCAGCGGCAAAATCGCCTGCGTCCGATGGTCTCGCCCGCCCTTGGCCGACCCACCCGCGGAATCACCTTCGACGAGATAGATCTCAGACTCATCCACGTTCTTGGAGGTGCAGTCGTAGAGCTTGCCAGGCAGCCCACCCGCATCGAGAGCGCCCTTACGCCGAGTCAGTTCGCGTGCCTTCCTCGCCGCCTCACGCGCCTGCGCCGCATTGACACCTTTCATGCAGATCCGCTTGGCCTCCGCGGGATGCTCCTCGCACCACGCAGAGATCGCCTGACCGATCGTCGTATTCACAAAGCTCTCAACCTCGGCGTTGCCCAGCTTGGTCTTGGTCTGACCCTCAAACTGAGGCTCGGGCACCTTCACCGACAACACCGCACAGAGCCCCTCACGCAAATCGTCGCCGGTCGGCACCAGGTCACCCTTGAGAATCCCCTTCGTCTTTGCGTAGCTGTTAAGACTCCGGGTTAAAGCCGTCTTGAAACCGGATAGGTGCGTGCCCCCTTCAATCGTATTGATGTTGTTCGTGAAGGTCAGCAGCGTCTCGTTGTAGGAGTCGTTGTACTGAAAAGCCAGCTCGCACTGCAGCCCCTGCTCATCATCCGCGGTTTTGAACAGAATCGGATCATGCACCGGCTGCTTGCCCTCATTGAGTGCAACCACGAAAGACGCGATCCCGTCCGGATACTCGAACGTCTCATCCTGTCCGGTCCGTTCATCAGCAATCCTGATGACAAGCCCGGGGTTCAGATAAGCCAGTTCCTTCAAGCGCCCACTCAGCGTCTCAAACCGAAACGTCGTCTCTGAGAAAATCTCGTGATCCGGCTTGAACGTGATCTTCGTCCCGCTCTCGGCTCGCTCACCGATCGGGTGCAACGCTTCGGTCACCGCACCCCGCTCAAAACTCATCGCGTGCAGCACCCCCTCACGTGCAACCTCCACCTCCAGATACTCAGACAGCGCGTTCACCACCGAAGCCCCCACGCCGTGAAGCCCGCCCGACACCTTGTACGAATCCTTGTCAAACTTCCCACCCGCGTGCAGGACCGTCATCACGATCTCTACCGTGGGCTTGCCATCAAGCATCGGATTCGAATGCCGATACGGACCAACCGGAATACCCGAACCATCATCAGAAATCGAAACGGCCCCATCATCAGCAATCACAATCTCGATCTTCGAGCACCGCCCGGCCATGTGCTCATCGATGGAGTTGTCCACCACCTCGTAGACCAAGTGATGAAGCCCCCGCTGCGTCGTATCGCCGATGTACATCCCGGGCCGCTTGCGAACGGCCTCCAGCCCCTCAAGCACCTTGATGCTCGACTCAGAATACGAGCCCGCGGCAACGTGATGCTTCCCTTCTGCCGCTTCCAAATTCGGGGTTTGTTGGGGCTGAAGTGCGTCAGCGGCCTGCGGTTCGTCCATGCTGTCTCGGCCTCGATAGGGGCTGGAAAGGGCGGTTGCCTCGCCCCTGGAAGCACAACCCAAAAGGCTTCCAAAGGCACCAATCGCTAACTCGCCATCATACCCGATGACAACCGCCCGCACCAATCCCAGGACCGATCCGTGATCGTATGTAAATCAATAAAAATAATGATTTTATAACTACAATCAGGGCCCTCGAACAGCCCTCGTGCGCCATCTCCGAGACCAACCCTCAATCCGGCTCTTCCGCAGCAATCGGAGCCACTTCCGGCAGCCCATCCGAAGCCGCCGCACCCAGCTTCTGAGCCAGCCTCACATCCAGACCTACAAGCTCTGCATCCCCTTCCCATCCGCCCTTAGCCAGCAGTGTCTGAGCCCTACGCCAGGCGCCGACCGCCTCCTCTGGCTGCCCCGCTCGCCAGTACGCATCACCCAAATGGTCATAAATCACCGGATAAGCCCCATCCTCCTGAGCCGTCGCACGCTCCAGCCACGCGACCGCCTGTCCGAAACGACCCAGCTTGTAATAAGCCCAGCCCAGCGAATCCAGGTACGCCCCGTTGTTCGGTTCCAGTTGTACCGCCCGCTCGATCAGGCCCAACGCCCGATCAAGCTGCTCCTTCCGCAGCACCAGAGCGTACCCCAAAGCATTCAGCGTTGGACCAAAAGCCGGATCAGCCGCTACGGAACGCTCAAGGGCCGCCAGCGAAGCCAATTCATCACCACCCGACATCCAGATCACAAGATAGTGCTGGTAGTGAATCCTCCCAGCCTGCTCCGGGAATAGCTCCGCCCCCCTCAAAGCCACTCGCTCGGTTTCATCCTCCCTCTCCTGCTGCATCAGTTGCCGAAGCAGCAAGCCATAGCCAAGCGGCACCAACTCATCACGATCAGCCTCCGACTGCAACAGCCTCTCCATCGCCGCGATCTTCCCAGACTGCACGTAGAACTGCAGCAGAGACAGCGTGCGCTCCCGGCCCTCCGGCGACAGCTTCAGCATCCGCTCGGTCACATCAATCAGACGCTCCCGCTGCTGGCTCTGCCTGTAAAACCTGATCGCGTTCTGAAGCAGACTCAGATCATCAGGCGCTACCGCCAACCGCTCCTGAATCAACACATGCCCATCCTCGTCACGATCCTGCTGAGCCAGCAGATCGAGCATCGCCCTCATCGCCAGCGGATCATCAGGCCGCTGAATCAGCAGATCATCCAGTATCGCTTCGGCACGATCCAGCTGTCGCCTAGTCGCATGCCACTGCGCTAGCTTCACCCGTGCCGTCACGCTCTCGGGGAGCACGGCGAGCACTCGCCGCATCAGGTTGACCCACTTCTGACCCGCCTGAGCATCACCGTTCTGACGCTCATACACGCTAAAAAGCGCACGGTATAGCCGCTCATCATTCGCATCGATGTCCAGACCACGCAGCAGCGCCTCTTCCGAGGCCTGAGTACGGCCGAGCGAATGCAGCACCTCACCCTCAATCAGAGCCAGATCGACGGATTCAGGCCAGCGAGCAGATGCATCCGTCAGCAGATCTAAAGCCGCTTCTCCCTGCCCATGACGCAACAGCAACCGGGCCGTCGCTGTTGCCAACGACGCATCGCCCAGCGGATTCTCTCTGCCCAAGGCCGCTTCGGCTTCATCCAAACGTCCACGACCGATCAGGAGATTCACCAAGGCCACACGTGCCTCAGTACGCTCAGCCGACACCTCCAGAGAAGCACGCAGACTCTCCTCCGCCTCGCTGCTCCGACCAGGCAACGTCGCCAACAGAAGCCCTTGAAGCAGCAGCGACATCGATTCAGCCTCGGGCCGCTCCCAGCCAAGGCGAGCAAACTGCGAACTCACCGCCGCGCGTTCCTGCTGCGAATCACTCACCCATGCCAGAGCTTCCTGAGGCGAGACGCCTCCGAACAACACAGCATCCACCGTCAGCCGCGTAGCCAGTTCCAGATCCGCTTCACGACTTTCAGATGCCCCCTCCGGCAGCAATACCTCCGTCACCAGGTAGGACAAAACCTCCAGAGCACCCGGAGCAGACCGCATATGATCCACCAGAAGCCGTCTGCCAGACTCAGCCGGCAACGCGCCCGCCAACGCGATCACCATCTCAGCCGATTCCCGGCTTCGTTCATAGGCCAGTCGCAACCGATCCAGCAACGCTTCATCCCCCGCCCCGACCCGAAAAAGATACGCCGCCAGCTCCAGCAGATCCCGATCATCTCCCTCAACACTAAACGCGTCCACAACACGCTGCCGAGCACGCTCTGGACGATCCACCACCAGGTCAACCCAGACCTGCCTCAGCAGCATTTCACGCGCATGCCGCTGGCCACCCAGCCGCTCCGGCAGCGATCCCGATTGCTCGTAAGCCTCAAGAGCCGATACCGGATCACCCAGACGAAGCGCACCATCACCAATTTCCCGCCAGACCAACGGAGCCGACAGCATCAGTGTTCTTGCCAAGTTGTCCTGCGCACTCGCCCTGGCTGGCAGATCGGGTGGATACAGATAATCCTCTAACGCCTCCCGCGCCGCGACGGGTCTCTGCATCTTTAGCAATGTCTGACCCAGCAGCCGCGAGAGAATGATCCGAACCGCCGGATCACCTTCAGGCCCTTCAACCAGCGACCGCAGCCGCTTGGCAATTGCAAGCGTCTGCTCGTGATCCGTCGATTCAGCACTCAGACGCAGCAACAACAACAAAGCGGACACACGCTCGGGTTGAGCATCCACCGCCGCCCTCGCATACCGCTGAGCCGCAGACGTACTGCCCGAGCCCGCGTAGACCCTCGCAAGCAACTCCGAAAAAGCCGGCTCTCTCGGAGCAAGACGCGTGGCCGTCAGCAGCCTCGGGATGGCATCAACCGCGCGACCATCCAGCCAGGCCTCCCGCCCCAACACGTAAGCCCGCTGTGCCGACCTCGACGGACTGCCAGGCATGCTTGTAAGCCCGTCGTCCACCAGAAACCCCGGTATCGAGACCGCCTCGAGCACCTCATCAAGCGCCTGCCCGGCACGATCTCTCGCCTCACCTTCCATGACACCAACCGACTCACGGCTCAGCCCGGGAGGAAGCTCAAGCAGGTCGGCCCCATGGCTCACAGAAACCAGACCAGCACACAGCCACACCCACAGCACCAGCACTCCCCCAGACCAAGCCCTTGGCGTGTCGTGAAATCTCATAGCCATCAGTCTATCGTTGGCTACGCGATCACCTTATTCAAGTTGTAGCTGAAAATAGCCTTGGCACCCGCACGGTGCAGCCTGGGCACAAGCTCACGCTCAACCAGACCGTCAACGATGATCTCAATCGCTACCCACTCCGCATCTGCTAACTCATTGACCGTGGGCGATTGAGCAGCCGGCAGCAGCGACAGAATCTCTTTCAGATCCGATCGTTTCGCGTTCATCTTGAGCCCCACCTGCCCCCGAGCCGTGATCGCTCCCTGAAGCAGCAAAGCCAGGTCCTCAATCTTCTGACGCTTCCTGGCATCGGCCCACGACGCCTTATTCGCCACCAGCCGCGTCGTCGAGGTCATGAGCGTATCGATCACCCGCAGCTTGTTGGCCCGAAGCGACGAGCCGGTCTCCGTCACGTCAACAATCGCATCCACCAGCCGGGCCTTGACCTCCGTCGCACCCCAGCTGAACTCCACTTTCTTGACAGGGATCCCGCGCTCCTCGAAGTACCGCTTGGTTGTCCCGAGAAGCTCCGTCGCAATGATGCCACCAGCCAGGTCCTCGGGCCTCTGATAATCCGATTCCTCGGGAACAGCCAGCACCCACTGAACCGGACGACTCGTGGCCTTGGAGTAGACCAACTCACAAACCTCGTGGACATCCGAGTTGTTCTCCATCACCCAGTCATGACCGGTGATGCCGAGATCAACCACGCCATCCTCGACGTACCGGCTCATCTCCTGAGCACGGAAAAGAACCGCCGACAACTCCGGATCATCGATCGTCGGAAAGTACGACCGGCTCGGTACCGATACCCGGTAGCCCGCTCTGGCAAACAGATCAACGGTCGAATCCTGAAGACTGCCCTTGGGCAGACCAATCCTCAATAGTGTGTCTTGCTCTTGCATACGGATATCTGCCCGCTCAGGCCTTGGCTTTCTTGCTGGTCGTTTTCTTCTTGCTGGTCTTCGAAACCTTCGCAGTCTTCGAGGCCTTGCTCGTCTTGGCCTTACTCGATTTAGATTTGCTCGCAGCCTTAACCGTTGCAGCTTCCTTCTCGCGTTTGCTCGCCTCCGTCAGCGCCGTTTCCGCAAGCTCAAGAGCACGCTTGGGCGCGTGCGGTTCAACGCCCTTGTCCGCCCACTTCTGACGATCCGACGCCGCCTGAATGGCCTGGTAGGTCTTCAGCGTGTCCGCCGCCTTGACCTGCCGCAGCAGCAACGCCTCCGCCTCCGCCGGCGTGATCTCAGCGTCAACAACCCCACCCTTGACCATTAGCGTCAGAATACGCTCATCAACCGGAAACGCATGTCCACCAAAACAAATAAGCTGCACACGGGAAGCGACATACGGCACGATGCCAGGCAGCGTCTCGAGATAATGCTTCTGATCCTTCTTCGAGCTCGAAGCCACCGATGCCATCGACACCGCGTGCTCCCGCTTAAACAGCTCGTTGAGCACCTCAACCATCCGAGCCACCCGTTCCTGAACAAACGGATAGCTTTTGCCGACCAACCCAGCGATCTGCGCTTCATCGCTCACGCGAAGATCGTTGTAGTCGATCATGACTTCCATGATCCGACCCAAGGCATCCTCGGCCTCCGACTCGGTCGATCGCCAGGCCAGAAAAGCCAGCACCACCTGAGCCACAGGATCCACCACATCAGGATCCTCAAACTCCTTCTTGGCCGAACTCTTCTTCACTAGTGCCTGCCAGGCCTTGACGTCAAACTCGTGTTTCAAGATCGTTCCTCACTCGCTGAATCGGTCTCTGATCGTTCGTCCATCGGCCCATGATGATGGGCCACGCCCTCATCCCCACCAGCGTCCAGGCTCATCGCCTCCGGACCCGTGCGCTCACGGGCTTCCTTGATCGCAGACAGCACATCCGCCTGCTTCTTCAACATCTCATCAAGCCGGAATCGCAGCTTCGGCACATGCCTCAAAGTCACCCGGGTCTTCACCTCGTCATAGATATGCTTCGCCGCATGATTCAGCCCCGCCACCGACCGCGAACCGTGCTCCTCGGGCAGCACCGATACATAAACAAAAGCCTCAGCTAGATTCGGCGTCACCTCGATCCGAGTGATACTTGTCAGCCCGCTGATCCGAGGATCGGCCAGCCCACGCTGCAGCACTTCCGCAATCGCTTTGCGAAGCATCGATGCAACCTGGGCTGTCCGATGACTCAAGGCTTCAAACCTTTCCGCTCACTGTCCACTCAGGATCTCAATCCGATGGTCAGAAAGCACATACCCACGGCCGATCCGTATCCGATCGACCAGCTTGTCCAGCACGCTCTGTGCTGTTGTCACATCCGAACTAGCGAGGGCCACGCCCAGCAGGGCGGTCTGATGGACATCCTGATGGCCCACCTCGGCCACGCTCACCCGGTGATCGTGATGAAGCCGATCCTTCAGGCTCCGTACCACGCGCCGCTTGTCCTTCAGCGAGACCGCGCCTTCGATCGTCAGTTCCAGTTGGAGAATGCCCACGACCATGTAGAGATCGATGGCGAAGCCTCAAACAGAGACTCACGCCAGCTTCCTGGCAACCTCCGAAACCTTGTAGCAGATGATCCGGTCGCCAGCCTTCACGTCGTCGTATCCCTCGATCCGGATACCGCACTCCGTGCCGGCATGCACTTCCTTCACATCATCCTTCACACGACGAAGGCTGTTGAGCGTCCTCTCGTCGGTGACCACCACCCCATCACGCACCACACGCACCTTGCTCGAACGCTCGATCGAGCCCTCGGTCACGATGCTGCCGGCGACCAGGCCCAGCTTGGAGATCTTGAAGACCTCACGCACCTCAGCCTCACCAGTCTGCTCCTCCGTGCGCTCAGGAGCCAGCATGCCTTCCAGAGCAGCCTTCACATCGTCAATCAGGTCGTAGATCACGCGATACGTCCGCATGTCCACGTTACGAGACTCAGCGATCTCGCGAACCACCGCCGTCGGAGCCACCTGAAAGCCCACAACAACGGCCTCCGATGCATCGGCCAGCAGCACATCGCTCTCGGTGATCCCGCCCACCGCAGAGTGGATCACGCGAACCGCCACCTCGTCATTGCCCAGCTTCTCAAGACTGCCGCGTAGCACGTCCAGCGAACCATGCACGTCCGCCTTCAGCACCACACGCAGCAGATTGACCTTGCCCGCCTTCAGCGTGTCGGCAAAGTTGTCCAGTGTCACCTTCGTCTTGGAAGCCAGCTGCGTCTCACGCTCACGGTCACGGTACTGCTGGGCCACATCCTCGGCCTGCTTCAGAGTGTCCGTGACGTAGAACCGATCACCAGCGTCCGGAATCTCATCCAGACCCGAAAGCTCCAGCGGCGTCGCGGGACCAGCCTCCTGAACCGCCTGATTCCGGTCGTTGGTCATATCCCGAACACGGCCAAACGCACGGCCAGCAACCACAAAGCTGCCAACCTTGATCTGGCCATCCTGCACCAGAATCCGCGCCACCGAACCCCGGCCAGGCTGCATCTCAGCTTCGACCACAGTGCCCGTCGCGTTGCCGTCATAGCCGGCCTTGAGCTCAAGAAGCTCCGCCTGATAATCAAGCATCTCAAGCAGCTCGGTCACCCCCTGACCGGTGACCGCCGAAGTCGGCAGCACCTCGGTGTCACCCCCCCAGGCGGTCGGGTTCAGACCCTGAGCAGCCAACTGACCGTAGATCTCCTGTAGACGATCGTCGGTCGCTTCCGGCCGATCGATCTTGTTCAACGCCACGATGATCGGCACACCCGCCGCCTTCGCATGGTTGATCGACTCGATCGTCTGCGGCATCACACCGTCATCCACCGCACAAACCAGAACAATCAGGTCTGTCATCTGCGCACCGCGGGCACGCATCGCCGTGAAGGCCTCGTGGCCCGGCGTATCCAGGAAGACCACCGTCTTCTTCCCACCATCCGTGCCATCCACCGTGACGCGATACGCACCAATGTGCTGGGTAATACCACCCGCTTCGTGCGCCGCCACGTCCTCCTGCCGGATCCGGTCCAGCAGCGACGTCTTCCCGTGGTCAACGTGACCAAGCACCGTCACAATCGGCGGACGCGAGCGAATGTCACTCCGTTCACGATCGTCAAAGAGACCCTGCAGTTGCTGCTCGGCACTCTTCTTCTCCTTAACCTCCAACTCGATGTCGTACTCGAGCGCGATCTCCATCGCCATCTCCGAGTCGATTGGCGAGTTGATCGTCGCCATCACGCCCTTCTTGAAAAGGTACTTGATCGCGTGGTTGCTCTTGATACCCGTCGCCGCCGAAAGGCTCTTGATCGTGATCGGCTCTTCGATCTCAACCTTCCCGCCGGCCACCGCAGGCGTCACGGCCTGATGTCCGCCACCCTTGCGCTTACCCATGTCACGCCGACGCTGTTTCAGGTAACCGCTCGCACCACGAAGGCGCGCATCCAGTTCCTGAATGTCCGCGGCACTCAGCTTGCTCGGGCCGCTGATCAGGCTGTCATTCGACCGGGATCGCCGCGTGTTACTCGAACGACGGCCACCCTGGCCGCCACGACCGCCGCCGCCACCAGGCCCGTCGCCCATCCCGCCACCACCGCCCGCACCCCGGCCGCGAGCCGGCCCGCGAGACCGGGTGAACCCGGGATCGTTTGGCATCGACAGATCCGGCTCCATACCCCCGCCCCCACCACGAGGCCCGCCACCACCACCACCAGGAGACGGCCGCCTCGGAGCACGCGTCGGAAGCGGATCAGGCCGCTCCACACGAACCACCTTCGGCCCCTTGAGCGATGCCTGCTTCGGCTTCTCTAACTGCTGCCCCACAGGGCCGACAGCCTTGGGCCGTGTCGGCACGTTCTGGACGCCCACCGGCTTCACCGGCTGCGGCTCAGGCTGCTTGCTTGGCTCGACCTGCTCGGCCGACTCGGTCTTCTCTTGTGGCGCTTCAGCCGTAGCCTCCTCAGCCACAACCTCAGCGGGAACTTCCGCAGCCGTAACTGGCTCGGCCTCAGGCTGCACCTGTTTCTCTTCCACCGCAGGAGCCTCGGGCTCTGCCTTCACAGAAATCGGCTTCTGGGGCACTTCCTCGGATAGCTCATCAGAGGGTGCCGCCTTCTTCTTCGGAGCAGCCTTACGCTTCACCGCCTTGGCGCGCGCCGGTTTCACCTCAGTCTGTGTCGCCGTCGCCACAACCGTGTCACCGCTGGACTCAGAGGACGACTTCGCCCCATCATCCGAATCGCCGCCAGCATCAGCAAACCACTCGCGGATCGTCACCGCCAGCCCAACCTTCACGGTCGACATGTGGTTCGTGATACCAGGGACACCCTCGTCGGTGCACCGTTCCACGATCTCTTTACTCTTCACTCCAAGCTCTTTCGCAAGCTCAAAGATCCGTAGTGCTTTAGCCAAGGAACACTCCTAAACGTCCGTCGCCATTCAAACCGTCACAAGTCGAAAACGCCTGCACGCCAGGCCATTTATTCAACGCAGCCATCGCTCAAAGCAATCAGCCGTCCTTCTTCTCCGCATCGTCTTGAGCAGCCTCGGCCGCCACATCCGCCAGAGCCTGCGAGATCACATCATCCCCCGCATCACCGCCACCTCCAGCAGGAGAACTCGCCTCACCACCACCGGCTTGCTGCTGCTCGAGCAGTTCGACAATGTCTGTACCGATGTCCTCAGGCTGAGCATTCGCCGCCTGTTCGATCGCGCCCCCGCCGAGCAGATCGTCAATTCCAGCAGCACCAGCAGCTGAAGATGCCGCAAACTCCGCAGCCTTCTTCCGATCCGCCTCTTCCTTCTCCTTGGCCTGCTCTTCCGCCACTTCCTTGGCTCGCTCGGCCACGATCGCGACAACCTTCTCGGCCATCTCCTCGTCCACGCCAAGCGTTTCCGCCATGTACGGAGCCCCCACTTCTTCAATATCAAACACGCTGATCACACCCAACGCAGCCAGCCTGTCAATCTGCTCCTCAGAGATACCCTCAATGCCCTTGAGTGTCGTCTCCATGATGTCCAGGCTCTTGGAGAACTCAGGCGGGGTCAGAATATCGATGTCCCAGTTCGTCAGACGAGCAGCCAGACGCACGTTCTGACCACGCTTGCCGATCGCCAGCGACAGCTGGTCGTCATTCACGATCACCGTCGCCCGACCCAGCTCAAAGCAAAGCGAGATCTCCACCACCTCCGCCGGCTTCAGCGCGTTCTGAATCAGAATCTGACTCGAATCATTCCACCGCACGATGTCGATCTTTTCACCACCAAGCTCATCCACGATGTTCTTGATCCGGCTGCCCCGAACACCCACACAAGCACCCACCGCATCGACCTTCGAGTCGATCGAAGCCACCGCGATCTTGGTCCGATGTCCAGGCTCACGCGCCATCGCTTTCACCTCGATGATCCGCTCGGCCACCTCGGGAACCTCCACCTCAAACAGCCGCCGGATGAAATCCTGGCTCGCCCGGCTCAGCACGATCTTCACCTGATGGCCAGCGTCACGGACATCCAGGATCAGACACCTCACCCGCTCGCCCGGCTGATGCTGCTCACCCGGGATCTGCTCCGACCGAGGCATGAAGCCCTCCGCCCGCGTCCCCACCGAGACCACCAGCGCCCCACCCTCGTAACGCTGCGCCGTCCCGGTCGTCAGCTCACCCACCCGGTCCACAAACTCGTTGTAAATGCTGTCCCGCTCGTCCTCCCGGAATCGCTGAATCATCACCTGCTTCGCCGTCTGAGCCGGGATACGCCCGAGGTCATCCAGATCAATCGCGTCCTGGCCCCGGAAAAGCCGCAACTGACCATTCAGCCGATCGAGCTCGCACGTGAAATCTTCAGTATCCACCGCGTTGTAATGCTTGCGCGCCGCGGAAACCATGGCCTGCTCGATATCCTGAAAGAGCAGTTCCTTATCCACATTCCGGTCCCGCGAGATCGAGTCGATCAGGCGAAGCATCTCGGTTCCGTTCATAGCGTCCTCATTCGCCGGCTGATCCGGCAGGTTCAGGTTGTCGGGGCCGAAACCATCGCAACGGCGCACCAGATCAATAAAAAACCACGAAGGAAATCCTTCGTGGCCGCGGTCTGCTGCGTCCCGGGTCACACCCGGGCTGGGGGCTCTTAGAGCATCAGCCGACTCCTGGAAACAAACCGAACTCCTTCGAGCCCGATCGATCCGGCGTCAGCCGGGAAGATGGAGGACACACCCGCGATCACGGGTGAACGACCTCAAAATCCATGCTCATGACGATCCCAAGTCGCATAACAGCACCTCGGCCGCTTCGGCGACATGCCAAAGCTGACCCAACAATCTAGCCAACCCACACCGTATGTCAAGACAGGAAAGTCACTTCAAGCCCCCTCAGAACCCCAGCAAAGCCCAAAGAACCTCGCCGCCAGCCAGCACCCAAAGCGTCCCATCCAACCCCAGGTCGTACAGCCACCGACGCCTCGTATGCGCCCGCCAGACCAGCCATCCCGCCAAACCATGCGCACCAAGCAGCCCCACCCAGCCCAGCAGATCCCTATGAACCGGACTCACCAAACCCACCACCAGGCTGATAACCAGCACACCCCACGAAGCCCACCGAATCCGACGCGTCCCAAGCACATGCGCCCACGTCACCAAACCCGCCCGCCGATCCACCAAACGATCCCGCAACTCAAACGGCAGCGTGATCCCCGCCACAAACAAAAACCGCTCCATCACCAGCCAGACCACCTGCCCGATCTCAGCGTGCATCCGCAGCCCCGGCCACCCCGCCGACACCAGCGCCCACACACCCGCTACCACACCCACCTTCAGCAGACCAACCCGCCGCAACCCACCAGGCCGCACACGCACGCCCGCATCACCCACAGGCCACTGGTAAGGCAGCACATACAAAAGCGCCAATCCCGCCCCAACCCCAAGCAGCCCCAATTCCGCCACATCAAACCCCACAGCCAGCCCTATCGTCGCCAGACTTGGCAAGCCCACCCACAGCCATACCGACCAGCCAGACCGCCACGCAGCACCGTCCGTCCGCGCTAAGTGATAAAAACCAAGTGTCGCCAGCCCCACCCACACCACCGACACATCCCACCCGCTGCCACCCAAACGAAGGAGTGAGCCCGCCGTCAGAAGCGCCGCACCACCCGCCAGAAACAACTGTCGTTCAATCAGCCATCGCCACACACACGCAGTCTAAAGCCTCATCAGGCCGCCAACCGCATGCTCGCCTCATCCTCACCCGGTTCCCGCTGTCCAAGAAGACGTGCAAACCGACGCTGACTGATGTAGATCGCATCCGCCGACCCCAGATGATTCACCGGCTTATGCGTGCACAGGTTGTAAAGATTGAAGAGCTGATACCCCTCCGACCGCATCACCTCATCCACCTCCCCAAACAGCGAACAGCCCTCATAGAACGGCGCGAAGTTCACCTCGATCACCACACACCCCACACCCTGGCGAAGCACACGCCTCGCACCGTCCAGAGCCTGCCGCTCATACCCCTGCAGATCCAGCTTCAGCACGTCCACATGACTCACTCCCGACTGCTCAAACCAGTCGTCCAGCCGCGTGATTGGAATCGTCCGCTGACTCCCAGGCTCCGTCGCATCCGGAAAATACTTCCGGCTCAGCCCATTCACCGGCAGCACCGAACTCGTCATGGGCGAACTGTTGATCTCAATCGTCGTATTCCCCGTCCGGTCCCCCAGGGCCACCGCCTGAATCGTCCCCGCCACACCACTGAGATTCACCTCAAGCTGCCCGTGCAGATCCGTGTTCGGCTCGAACGCATGCACCTCCAGATTCGGCAGATGCCTCAGAAACTGACGAGCCATATCACCCGTATGTGCCCCGCCATCCACCAGCACCATCCGACGATCAAGCGATCCCTCCATCGCCGCCAACCGAACCACGTCATCCATCCAACGCCCAGGCGACAAAGTGATGCTCGGCGGGTTGATCCACTTCCGCACACGCCCCAGAACATGCCAGTAGCAACGCTTGAGACCGTCAATCACACCAGATTCCTTCAGCGGAATGAACAACCGACCGCCAGCAGGCAGCCACCCCTTCATCATCGGATGTCACCACGCCAACCCAGCCCCATCCGTCTCGCCCGCCCATTATCGGCTTCGGTGTCAGCTACGCAGCTCGACTCAACACACCCTCATCGTCGCTGCGCTGACCGATAACCCCCCGAATCACCACGTCCAGCCAGGCCGCCTTCGTGTCCCAGCCCTCACCCGACAAACGCTCCCTCGCCGCCACCTGCGACGCCGGAATCCCTGCCGTCAACCCCTGCAGCACCGCCGCCTCCATCGATGCCTCATCCCCCACCAGCCACGCAGCATCCGACCACCCAGCAATCCCAGGCAGCGCCCGCGCCACCACCGGTTGGCCCGTCGCCAGATACTCCTTGAACTTCAGCGGCTGCATCGCCCGCGTCACCGGCAGATCCGCATACGGCATCACCAGCACATCAGCCTGCTTCGCTAGCGAGGGCAGATCCTCGTAAGCCACCTTCCCAAGACGGACAACACCATCGATCGCAGCCAACGCAGCAGGGGGGTCCTGCTCCGGACCCGCCAGAACCAGCCGACCCATCGAAGCCAGCCGCCGGCACCACCCCACATCCAGCCGCCGATCAATCACCCCCCAGAAAAGCAGCACCGATTCATCCGTCTCCAGCTCCGGCCACCGCGCCCGCTGACGAGGCCGCCGCCAGGGCTCCAGCTCAATCCCATGCGTCAGCAGATCGGCCTCCGCCCCCGCACCACCAAACGTGCGCATCCGATCGCGAAGCGTCTCCGAAACCGCCACCACCCGATCGACCTTCCCCACAAGCTCCCGCTCCATCGACGCCATCACCTCATGATCCAGCCCCGGCCAGACCGAGAAATCGTCCACCGCGTAATAAATCCAGCGATCAACCCCAGTCATCCCCACCAAATCCGCCGTGATCGGAAGCGTTGTCAGCCCCACCGTCTGCCTGCATCGACCCGCAGCACTCCGACGAATCGCCCGAGCCATCGCCCGACGATTCAAAGCCCGCTGCCACCCACTCCGAAACCCGGGCAGCATCACCGGGCTCACCACCTCAGGACCATCGGTGGCCGCACCTGCTTCCACCTTCGATCCAAAGAACGATTCCTTCAAATACCCGAGCACCCGACCGGCATCCGCGACCGTCAGCTGCGGCCGACGCGTCCCCACCGTGTTGATCCAGCTCACCCGGTAACGATCAAGCAGCCGCCGCACCAGATGCTGCGCCGACGACGGATGCCGCCCCCAGTGATCCGCAAGTACCACCAACCCCACATCACCACCAGCCGTCGCACCTGCTCTGCTCATGCCTCCCTTATCGGCGTCTGCACAGACACCCCGCCATCCTGCGGTCACAGCCACCGTCACGCCGATCTATCGGGAGTCACCCAAGCCAGGAGAGGCCACGCCGATGAATCCGCCCGAGCCGTCAGCCCGACGCGATGCTAGCCCCAACAACCGTCCTCGCGTCCTGTTGCTCACCCATCGCGTGCCCTACCCACCCGACCGTGGCGACCGCATCCGCTCATGGCACGTCCTCAGCGCCCTCGCCCAGCACGCCGACATCTCCCTCGCCTGCCTATCGGACGCGCCGCTCCACCGCGAAGCCGCCGAACGCATCAGGAAGCTCACCACCCAATCAGCCATCCAGCCCATCACACGGTTCGCCAGCGCTGTTCGAGGCGGGCTCGCCTTTGCTCACGGTCAAGCCATCACCCCCGCATGGTTCTCCCGCGATGCACTCCGCCAGAAGATCCTCGCCTGGCACGCCGAACAACCTTTCGATGCCATCTACGTCTTCTGCTCCGGCATGATCAGCTACCTCGACGGCCTTCTCGAAGGGCCCAAACGCCCCCGCGTCATCCTCGACCTCGTCGATGTCGATTCCGCCAAGTGGGCCGACCTCGCCGAACGCGCCCCCTGGCCCCTCCGAACCATCCTCCGCACCGAAGCCCAACGCCTCCGCGGCATCGAGCACGATCAAGGCTCCCGCGCCGACGCCCTCCTACTCGTCACCGAAGCCGAACGCAGGCTCTACCTCGAACGTGTCGGCGGCGGCCAGCCCAAAGTCTCTCCCAACGGCGTCGACCTCCAACGCTTCGCTCCCCTCCCCGACTGCCCCGGCAAAACCCTCGCCTTCGTCGGCGTCATGAATTACTGGCCCAACGTCGAAGCCGCCGACTGGTTCGCACGCAAAGTCCTCCCCCGCATCCGCTCCAGGGTCCCCGGAGCCAACCTCAAGATCATCGGCCGCTCCCCCTCCAGAGCCGTCCGCAACCTCCGACACCTCGATGGCGTCACCGTCACCGGGCCCGTCGAAGACGTCCGCGAACACCTCCGAACCGCCACCGCCGTCGTCGCCCCACTCCTCACCGCTCGAGGCGTCCAGAACAAAGTCCTCGAAGCCATGGCCTGCCAGCGCGCCGTCGTCTGCACCCCACAGGCCGCTCAGGGAATCGACGCCATCGAAGGACAGGAAATCCTTATCGCTCGTCACGCCGACGCCTGGGCCGAGCAGATCGACCTCCTCCTCAACGACAGCCCCCGACGACGAACCATCGCCGCCGCCGCCTACGCCCGCGTCCAGGCCCTCGGCAGCTGGAACAAAGCACTCGCCAGCCTCCCCAACATCGTCCTCGGCAACGAGCAACACCGACCCACCCGCAAAGCCGCCTAACCCGCCACACTTGGCCCAAAACGGCACACGGCAACCTACCATCACGCCGTGACAGCCAGACGACCCCGACTCGACGAACTTCAGGCCAAGGCCCGTGCCCTCCCCCGAGTGCCCGGCGTCTACCTCATGAAAGACGCCAAAGGCATCGTCATCTACGTCGGCAAAGCCTCCTGCCTCCCCGATCGCGTCTCCAGCTACTTCGTCCCCTCCGCCGTCCGCTCCGGCAACCTCGGCCCCAAGAAAACCCCCATGCTCGATATCGTCGAGGACTTCGAAACCCTCGAATGCGAATCCGAATGGGAAGCCCTCCTCACCGAAAACCGCCTGATTAAGGACATCCACCCGCGCTTCAACGCCCGCCTCACCGACGACAAAACTTTCCCCTACCTCGCCATCACCATCCGCGATGAATACCCAGGCGTCTTCATCACCCGACAACCCACCGACCCCGAATTCAAAGGCGCACGCATCTACGGACCCTTCACCAGCGTCTACGCCCTCCGCGAAGCCGTTCAGATCCTCCAGCGCATCTTCAAGTTCCGCACCTGCACCCTAGACATCCGCGAAGACGACGACAAACGACCCTACTTCCGACCCTGCCTGCTCTATCCCATTAAACAGTGTACCGCCCCCTGCGGGGCCAAAATCTCCAAACAGGCCTACCGCGACGACATCAATCGACTCCTCCGCTTCCTCGACTCCAAACGCTCCGTCGTTCTCCGCGAACTCCGCGACGAAATGAAACAGGCCGCCACCGAACTCCAGTACGAACGCGCCGCCATCGTCCGCGACCAGATCAAAGCCATCGAAAAACTCGACGACCGTGGCGACCGCAAAGACGGCTGGCAGCCCGAAACCGAATCCTTCTACGCCGACCCCGCCAAAGGACTCGAATCCCTCCGCAAAACCCTCGAGATCGAAGAACCCATCCGCTGCCTCGAATGCACCGACATCGCCCACCTCCAGGGCGGCGAAACCGTCGGCTCCAAAGTCTGCTTCGTCGACGGCCGACCCCTCAAAAACGAATACCGCCGCTATAAAATCAAGTCCGTCGAAGGCGGCAACGACGACTACGCCTCCATCCGCGAAGTCGTCTCCCGATGCTACCGCGACGCCGGCGTTGGCAACGAACTCTACCCCGACGTCATCATCATCGATGGCGGACTCGGCCAACTCCACGCCGCCCTCGAAGTCTTCGACACCCTCGATGTCCGACCGCCCATGGTCATCTCGCTTGCCAAAAAAGAAGAACTCATCTACACCCAGGCCAGACGGGAACCCATCCGACTCGGCCGCGAAAACCACGGCCTCAAACTGTGCCAGGCCATCCGCGACGAAGCCCACCGCTTCGCCCAGCACTACCACCACATCCTCCGCCGCAAGAAAACCCTCGGCGAAAAGTAACCGCTCATCTCAAAGCAAAGCACCATGGGTCATCACAACCCATGGCACTCCGCGTGAGGAGGGAGAAGAGCAGGGGTTACTCCCCGATCCCAAACCCATAATCATGCTCCCGCCGCCGCCGATCATTCGGAACCGACACCACCTCCCGCCGTCGACAAGCCAGCCGGACCCCGTGAACCACCGCCAACCCCAACGCCATGACCGCCAGCACCGACCCCACCGCCATCAAAGGCAGCGTGAAATCCAACCGATCCCCAGCCGTCTGAGCCCGCACCAACTCATAACCAAACGCGATCAGCCCCACCACCATCAAGGCTCGCGACCAACCAGACTCAGCCCTTGGCCGCACAATAATCCCAACCGTAAGCAAACCCACCAGCCCGTACCCCATGCCCGCCAGCAGCATCTGCGTCGCCGCCAGGTCATATGACCGTGCCCACGTACCCGCAAAAGGCACCACGCCACCCCGCGCATCGATCACCGTCGCCAGCACAGCACACATCAGGAGCCCCAGCAAAACCACCCCACCAATCAAACATCGCCGCAACGCCGCATCACCACGCACCCGCCTCAGCAGACCCAGGCCCTGATCTATCACCGGCGACCACAACCGGTAAGAACCAAACACAACCCACAAGAACCCCCGCCGCGCCGGCAAGGCCAGCAGCGCACCCAGCGTCGCCGCCCCGATGTTCACCACCGCATCATTCAACGCCGAAACTCGCACCACCGAAAACATCTGCCCGCTCTCAATCCCCCAACTCACCAACCCCGCCAGCAACACACTCAAACCCAGACCCGCATTGAAGCCCACCCTCGGCCGCCAGAACAACATCCACAACACGCCTAAAGGGAAAAACAACATCCCATTGATCGTCGCATCCGCCACCCACTCAGGCAGCCCAAACGTCGTCTTCTCCCAAGCCGGATACTGATACCACCGAAGCGGCGCCGTCACCGCCACACCCAACACCTCCGCCGATGACATCTCCGGCTCCGCGATCCGATCCCAACTCAGATCAAACGGCACCAGTCCCCCATAAACCAGCAGAACCGACCACAGCACCGCCAGCGTGACCGACTTACGCCACCAGGGCGACGACCACGATGCCCGCACCGCAGGCTCGTCCCGCCGTACATCCGAGATGTGACCAGCTTCCAACGACATCATGTACATCCATCAGAGGGTCAGACCGCTACTCGTAGGTAATCCGCAACCCCTCACAATCTACGATTCAGCCACCCACAAGCCACCAAATTCTCACCACCACCCCGCAAACACACCCCACACAACCCCTCCAAACCCACCTTCACGAACGATCCGCCATAATAAGCCCATGGCGACCGGCCTCATCTACTCCGACCGATTCCTCGACCACAAGACTGCGCCTGGCCATCCCGAGCGAGTCGACCGCCTCATCGCCATCGTCGACAAGCTCAAAGCCACCCACCAGTGGGACGAGGTCACCCACCTCCCCTTCAAAACCGCCGACCTCCGCTGGATCGAAGCCCTCCATCATCCCCGCTACATCAAACAACTCTTCGAGGCCTGCCGCTCAGGCAAAACCACCCTCGACGAGCACGAAGGCGGGCTCTGCCCCGATTCCGCCGACATCGCCCAACTCGCCGTAGGCGGGGCCCTCGCCGCCGTCGATGCCGTCCTGGACGCCACCGTCCACAACGCCCTCTGCCTCCTCCGACCACCCGGACACCACGCCGAAGCCGACCGCTCCATGGGCTTCTGCTACTTCAACAACGCGGCCATCGCAGCCAACTATCTCATCGAGCACCACAAACTCGAACGCATCGTCGTCATCGACTGGGACGTCCACCACGGCAACGGTACCCAGCATCTCACCGAGCACCGCCGCGACATCTACTGCATCAACCTCCACCAGCACCCCATGACCCTCTATCCCGGCACCGGCTACGCCCACGAAAAAGGCACCGCCGACGCCGTCGGCTACACCCTCAACCTCCCCCTCGATCCCCATGCAGACGACGAGCGCTACCGCAAGGTCTGGCTCGAACACCTCGAGCCCGCCGTCCGGAACTACAACCCCGACTTCATCATCATCTCCGCAGGCTTCGACGCCGCCCAAGGCGACCCCCTCGCCCACATGAACGTCACCCCCGAGGGCTTCCGCTGGATGACACGACAAACCAAACAACTCGCCGAAGACCTCTGCGACGGTCGACTCGTCTCCATGCTCGAAGGCGGCTACGACCTACAGTCCCTCGCAGAAAATGTCGCCATCCACCTCCGCGCCCTGATGAGAGAAGAACAACAGGACGGCCTCATGGCCATGAAAGCAGGTTTCTAGCAGTGACCCAACCCGCCGATCCAAACACCCAACAACAAGACTGGTACGAGCCCGGCCTCGAATTCACCTGCACCCAGTGCGGTAACTGCTGCACCGGACCCACCGGCTTCGTCTGGCACACCCCCGAAGAAGCCCAAGCCATCGCCGACCACCTCGGCATCACTCTCGAACAGTTCAAAACCGACTACGCCGAAAAACGGCACGGCCGCTGGTCCCTCAAAGAAACCAAACGCGGCCACCTCCACGACTGCATCTTCCTCACCTGGAACGAAAACCACACGAAGGCTGGATGCTCCATCTACCAGGTCCGACCCACGCAATGCCGCACCTGGCCCTTCTGGCCCAGCAACCTCCGCTCACCCGAAGCCTGGGACAACTCCGCCGAACGATGCCCCGGCATGAAGCAGGGCGGCAAGTTCGTCCCCGCTGATCAGATCCGCATCCAACGCGACCGCAGCGACCCACGCCTCTAGCACCAGCTCAGCCATGACCGACAACCACTGGCCAACCTGGTTCGCCGCCGCCGCACAACCCGACATCGATCAGGCCATCGCCGCGCTCTACGCCAACCTCGACAAAGCCGTCGAAGACCGCTCACCCCGCTGCGATCAGTCCGGCCGCTGCTGCAGCTTCGAAGCCTACGGCCACCGCCTCTACGTCACCGCTCTCGAAACCGCTCGCTTCCTCCGCCACGCACCACCAGTCCCCCAATCCACCGAACCCACCAACTCCCTCCCGCTCCTCCACCAGCACCAGCCCGGCTGCCGCTACCAGGTCGACAAACTCTGCACCGTCCACACCATCCGACCCCTTGGCTGCCGTGTCTACTTCTGCGAGCCGGGCACCGAAGCCTGGCAGCAGGACACCTACGAACACTTCATGGCCCAACTCCGCCACCTCCACGAGGAACACCACATCCCCTACGCCTACCTCGAATGGCGCGCCGCCCTCGATCAGGCCACACAAGCTCTCTCATCGAGTAAGTAGCAACACCGGGTACCAAGGTTCCGGAGTCAATCCGCCGAAGAGGACTGCAAGCGGAAAAGTCGTGACCTTCAAGCCTGAAGCAGCCCCAGCAACTCCCCCGGCTCATCAATCACATAGTCCGCCCCAGCCGCTTCTAGCTCGCTTCGACCCTCCTCACCCGTCCCAAAACCCCACGTCACCCCCACGCTGACCATCCCAGCCCGTTTGGCCGTCTCCACATCCACCGTCATGTCCCCAACAAACCACCACCGCGTAGCCTCACCCCCCAGCCGCTCAACCACCTCAAACGCACCCGCCGGGTCAGGCTTCGGCGACACACCCTCCCGCTGACCAACCACCATCCCGAAAACGCCCTCTCCAAAACGCTGCGTCACCAAATGCTTCGCCGGCCCATCCGGTTTGTTGGTCACCACCGCCATCCGCACCGACCGCTCTCGCAAAGCCTCCAGCACCTCCAGCACCCCGTCATAGATCCGAACCCGCTCCCCCGCATGCGCCGCGTAAACCCGCCGAATCCCCGCCTCCACCCGCGCTACACGTTCATCCCCCGCGCCCAGCATCGCCTCAACCAGATGCCGCAAGCCCCGACCAATCAAGGGTCGATACACCGCCTCCGCCAGCTCAGGCAGCTCCTCATCCGCACGCGCCCGATTGCATGCCCAGGCGATCTCGCCCAGTGAGTCCACCAGCGTTCCGTCAAGATCGAAAATCACACCATCGACAGCCATCCCGCCACCCTAGCCGAAAACCTGACGCCAACATATTGCCCATCGGCACCAACCCGTTTAAGGTCAGGCACACAGAACGGGGTGCACATGACCTATGCCACGCAGGAAAGCATCGGAGCAGCTCTCGGAAGAATCCCCCAGGGACTCTTCCTCCTGACCGCAGCCCACGAAGACCGCCGGATGGGAATGCTCGCCAGCTGGGTTCAGCAGGTTTGCTTCCAGCCGCCCATGGTCTGCATCGCCGTCGCCAAGGGCAGATCCATCATGCCCCTGCTCTCCGAGTCCCGGCACTTCGCCCTCTGTCAGATCGCCGCCGAAGACCGCATTATCCAACGCAAGTTCTCCCAGGAATACGAGCCCACCGACGATCCCTTCCTCGGTTTCGAGATGATCCACGCCACCACCCCCGGCCTCCCCATCCTCAAAGCCTCCAGCGCCTTCCTCGAATGCGAACTCGCCTGCCACCTCGATGTCGAAGGCGATCACGACCTCTTTGTCGGTAAAGTCCTCGCCGGCCACGCCACCCAGATCACACCGCACGTCCACTTTCGCGAGAACGGCTTCGACTACGCCTGAGCCGCCTCGCAAGACCCTCTACAATCCGAGTATGAGTACCCAGACCCTGCCCATCCAGGTTGATGACCCCGTCAACGCCCGCATCCTCGCCGTCTCCGAAGACCAGATCCAGGGCTTCGTCAAAGACCCCTTCGCCGCCATCGCCCGGGCCACCGACCTCGATGAAGCCACCGTCTGCGAACGCATCCGCGCCATGCTCGAAGCTGGCGTCATCCGCCGCGTCCGCCAGACCGTCCTCGCCACCAGCCTCGCACCCGGAGCCCTCGTCGCCTGGCACGTCGACACCGACCAGCTCGACACCGCCTTCGACTGGATGTCCAAACAGGACCCCTTCTCCGGCCACGTCGTCATCCGCTCCACCGACGCCGACTCCCCCGGCTCCGCCTACCGGCTCTGGACCACCGTCAAAGTCCCGCAGGGCTACAGCCTCCAGGCCCACTGCGATTTCATCAAGGCCAAAGTCAACGCCCACGCCTACCGAGCCATGCCCGCCAACCGCCTCTTCACCCTGGGCGTCGGCCACGTCCGCCGCAAAGGCATGGAACCAGGCAGCCGATCCGACGCACCCGGAGCCGTTCAGGACACCAACATCGTCCACCTCACCGACCTCGAATGGCAGGTCCTCCCCGTCCTCAAAGACGAATTCAAGCCCGAAGAAATCCGCCCCCAACCCTGGGACGCCCGCGCCCAGGCCGCCGGCCTCACCCTCGACGACTTCTTCGCCGGCGCCGAATCCCTCCAGACCAAAGGCGTCATCGGCCGCTTCTCCACCTTCCTCGAACACCACAAACAGGTCGCCGGACAGAAACGCGTCGCCAGCTTTAACGCCCTCTTCCACTGGCGCGTCCCCGAAGGCAAAGAGATCGATGCCGGCAAAGAAGTCGGACGCCATCACATCATGACCCACGCCTATTGGCGTGAAGGCGGACCCGAATTCAACAACGTCAACATCATGGGCGTCGCCCACGGCCAGGAAAAAGCCCGCGTCCTCGAACACAAAGCCGCCATCGACAACCACCTCGCCGAAGCCGGCATCGACGTCTCCTACACCAACGTCTTCTGGGGCGGCCGCTCCGAAATCAAACCCTCCGAAATCCTCCCCCAACGCTACCGACGCTGGTGCGCCAACATGGGCATCGACCCCCAAACACACCGCGCCTGACAAGTGTTCGCCGCCGACCCCCGACATCCCGACGACACCGCACACGCCCAGCCACCTCCGCAGGAAGAACGCCCCAAGTTCCTCCGCGAAGTCCCCATCCAGCGCTACCGACTCACCGTCGCCTATGACGGCTCCGACTTCTTCGGCTGGCAGAAACAACACCCGCCCAACGCCGAACCCCTCCGCACCGGCCAAGGCGTCCTCGAAGCCACCCTCACCCGCGTCCTCCGCCAACCCATCAACCTCGTCGGCGCCTCCCGCACAGACTCAGGCGTCCACGCCCTCGGCCAAACCGCCCACTACGACGCTGCCTCACCCATCCCCCTCGAAAAACTCGCCCACGCCATCAACTCAAAACTACCCCCAGACATGGAAGTCCGAGACGCCCGCGTCGCCCCACCCGACTTCGACGCCATCTCCTCCGCCATCCGCAAACGCTATCGCTACCGACTCCACCGACTCCCCACCCGTCCCCTCGGCACCCGCAAACTCGTCTGGCACTACCACGAACCCCTCAACCCCGACCTCATGAACGCCGCCGCTGCCCGCCTCATCGGCACCCACGACATCGAAGGCCTCTCAGCCGCCGGCCACGGCCGCGACTCAACCGTCCGCACCATCTTCGACTGCCACGTCGAAAACCACCCCAACGAACTCCACGTCGTTATCGAAGGCGACGGCTTCCTCTACAACACCGTCCGCATCGTCGTCGGCACCCTCATCGAAGCCGGCCGCGCTCGCTTCGGCCCCGAACGCATCGACGAAATCCTCCAAACCGCCGACCGCCGACTCGCCGGACCCACCGCCCCAGCCTCCGGCCTATGGCTCGAAAAAATCTGGTACCCAGGCGACGAAGAACAACATCCGCAAGACCCCTGATCCGCCATGCGCATCCTCCACATCATCACCAGACTCATCCTTGGCGGGGCCCAGCAAAACACCATCCTCTCCTGCGCCGCCCAGCACGCAGCCGGCTACGACGTCCACCTCGCCTACGGACCCATCCACGGACCCGAAGGCTCCCTCCTCCCCGAAGCACTGGCCTCCGGCGCAACCCTCCACGAAATCCCTTCCATGGTCCGCGCCATCCACCCACTCAAAGACCTCCGCTGCCACCACCAACTCCGCCAACGCATCCACCAACTCAAACCCGACATCGTCCACACCCACTCCAGCAAAGCCGGCATCCTTGCACGCTCCGCCGCCTGGAAAGCCCTCCGCAGACACCGCTCTGGCACCACCGCTAGAACCAATGGCACAGTCATTCACACCGTCCACGGCCTCCCCTGGTACGACCAGCAAAACCCCCTCGTCCGCAACCTCTACATCAACCTCGAACGCACCGCCGCCACCCGCTGCGACCACCTCATCGCCATCACCCCCGCCATGGCCGACACCTTCGTCCAGGCCAACATCACCACCGCCAACCGCTTCACCATCATCCCGTCAGGCGTCGACCTCACCCCCTACAATCAACTCAACCACACCACCGCCCGCCAACAACTCCGCGACCAACTCGGCCTCCCGCACAACACCACCCTCGTCGCCCTCGTCGCCCGCCTCGACCCCCTCAAGGGCCATCGCGACCTCATCGCCGCCTTCACCCAGATCGCCGCCCAACACCCATCCACCCACCTCGTCTTCATAGGCGACGGCTTCGACCGATCCGCCATCGAACAAGCCGCTACTGCCAGCCCAGCTGCCCCTCGCATCCACTTCGCCGGCCTCATCCCCCTCACCGACATGCCCCAAGTCTACGCCGGCCTCGACATCGTCGCACTCCCCTCCTACCAGGAAGGCCAAAGCCGCGTCCTCGTCGAAGCCCTCGCCGCCGGATGCCTCACACTCGCCTACGACGCCGGCGGCATCCCCGACGTCCTCGCCCCCACCGGCACCACCGTCCCCGTCGCCGATACCAATGCCCTCGCGCACGAACTTTCCAATCTCATTCATCTCCTCAACACACCACAGGCCGAAGCCCGCCGCGCCGCCGGCCGCCAACACGCCCAAACCCACTACAGTGCCGAAACCATGAACCAACAACTCCTCGACCTCTACCACCAACTCCGGAGCTGACCATGGCCCGCATCATCGTCTTCGGCCCCCACCCCGACGATCAGGAACTCGGCATGGGCGGGACCATCGCCCGACTCGCTCTGCAGGGCCACGACATCCTCCTCGCCGATATGACCAACGGCGAGCCCACACCCCTCGGCTCCCCCGAACAACGCCAGAAGGAATGGACCGCCGCCACCGCCATCCTCGACCAAGGCACCGGCCGCGTCTCCCGCACCCTCATCGGCCTCACCAACCGCGAAGTCACCCACAACCTCGAAGCCCGTTACGCCGTCGCCGCCGTCATCCGACAGTTCCAGGCCGACATCCTCTTCGCCCCCCACGAAACCGACATCCATCCCGACCATCGCGCCGCCACCCGCATCATCGAAGACGCCCGCTTCGACGCCAAGCTCACCAAAACCAACATCCCAGGCGAACCCATCTACCCCCGCTGGCTCTTCTACTACGACTGCACCCACCTCCGACGTATCGCCAACCCCCACTTCTGCCTCGACATCTCCGACCAGATCGACACCAAGATCGCCGCCATCAACGCCTACGAAACCCAGTTCGTACTCCCCGAAAAAAACCGCCAGGTCGTCGAATGGGTCCGCCAACTCAACGGCTACCTCGGCTCCCGCATCACCACGAAGTACGCCGAAGGCTTCTACTCGAAAGAACCCCTCGGCCTAACCAGCCTGGATGCACTGCCACTCGACTAACAGCCCTCGCTACCCCTCAGCCTCCTCCGCCCGCTTCCGCGCCACCCGCGTCTCCAAATCCTCCTCCTCCCCCGACTCCACCACCTTGCTCACCACAAAACAAACCACAGCCCCGCCCGCCGACAGATAGAACCACCACTTCGTCAGCCACTGAATCCACGCCACCCCCGGCTCCCATTGCGGCTCCGCCCCCAGCACCGCATACCCCACAAATGTCGCAAAAAACCACGCCAGCAAACCCACACCCGCCACCATCGCCAGAAACATCGCCGTCTGCCCAAACGTCGCCCGAAAACCAACACTCATCGCGCAATCCCCGTAATCATCGGGCAGCACCACTGCCCATTTCTTTCAAATCACGGGCCTACTTACCCGCGTAGTCAATGAACCTCGATATCTCTGACCGAAGCTCGCCCCGAGGCGTGATCCGGTCCACAAACCCCTTCTCCAGCAGAAACTCCGACCGCTGAAAGCCCTCAGGCAGTTCCTGCTTGACGGTATTCGCAATCACCCGAGCACCCGCAAAACCAATCCGCGCCTTCGGCTCCGCAATGATGAGATCCCCAAGCATCGCGAAAGACGCCGTCACCCCACCATAAGTCGGGTCCGTCAGCACCGAGATAAACAACCCGCCCGCATCATCCAGACGAGCCAATGCCGCCGAAGTCTTCGACAGCTGCGCCAGCGACAGCGCACTCTCCTGCATCCGCGCCCCACCACTCGCACTCACCACAATCAGCGGCCGATCATCATCCGTCGCCAACTCAATCGCCCGCGTCAGCTTCTCACCAACCACACTCCCCATCGAAGCCATCATGAAACGCGGGTCCATCACCGCCAGAATCACACCACGACCCTTGATAAACCCACGCCCGCAGATCATCGCATCCTTCGCCCCCGTCTTCGCCTGCTCCTCCTTCAGCCGATCCACGTAAGGCTTACGATCTACAAACTTAAGCGGGTCCACCGGCGCAAGATCATCCCAAAGCGACTCAAAACTGTCCGGGTCCACCAACTGCTCGATCCGACGCTCCGCATCCACCGGGAAGTGGTGCTGGCACATCGGACACACGTCCAGGTTCTCCCGGACCTGCTTCACAAAGCACATCGCCTCGCAGCTCGGACACCGCGACCACAGACCCTTAGGCACATCACTACGGTCCTGGCCCTCGATCACGTCGTGCCAGCTACGCGGTACATCCACACCCGGCGCGCCGTGTGCCGGCGCCTCTGTCACAGGATTCTCAGGCAAGGGCAGGCTCCTCGCAGCCGCCAAAGCCCCTTCAGAGGCTCAAAACGGCGCTTTGCGTCCTCAAACCATCACGCGATCATAACCATCCAACCCAGCCCGTCCACAAGGAAGCCCCCATGCGCATCATCCGCTACCAAACCCCGAACAACGAAACCCACCACGGCATCCAGACCTCACCCAACCACGCCACCCGACTCCAGGCCGATCCCATCCACCATGGCGTCCAGCCCACCGACACCATCGACACCGTCGAACGCCTCCTCGCGCCCCTCACACCACCCAACATCTTCTGCATCGGCCAGAACTACCGACGCCACGCCGAGGAAACCGGAGCCCCCATCCCCACCCAACCCGTCATCTTCATGAAGCCCACCACCGCCATCCAGAACCCCGCCGAACCTGTCGCCATCCCCGCCTGCAACACCCATGGCGACGAAGTCGACTACGAAGTCGAACTCGCCGTCATCATCGGCAAGCCCACCCGCAACGCCACCGAAGACAACGCCCTCGACCACGTCTTCGGCTACACCGTCGCCAACGACATCTCCGCCCGACGCTGGCAGAAACACGCCGGCGGCGGCCAGTGGATCCGAGGCAAATCCTTCGACACCTTCTGCCCCCTCGGTCCCGCCATCCTCACCGCCGACGAAATCCCCGACCCCCAAGCCCTCCACCTCACCACCACCCTCAACAACCAGACCCTCCAGGACTCCAACACCGCCGACATGATCTTCCCCGTCAAAACCCTCATCGCCTTCCTCAGCCAGGACACAACACTCCTCCCCGGCACCCTCATCCTCACAGGCACGCCCGAAGGCGTCGGCTTCACCCGCAAGCCACCCATCTTCCTCCAGCCAGGCGACACCGTCACCGCCACCGTCGAACCCATAGGCGGACTCACCAACCCCATCACCACAGCCATCTAATCAAAACAAAGCCAATTCACCGTTGAAGACGTAATAGCGAGCCGTCCGCCGTGGCGGATGTCGACGCGGCTTAGTGCAAAAATCACCATCTGCTAAGGCTTACTCACCTCACCCAGAAACACATCCCCCGACCCCGCATCCACCAGCACATCGATCCGATACCCACCCGCCTCCAGCGTGATCACCCCATCCTCCGCCAACGATGTCTCCCCATAAATCCCAAACGCCACCGCCCGACCAACCCCCAGGTTGTGCGAGGCAATCCGCACCGTCCCCAACTCCGCAGCACGCCCCTCGCCAAACCGCACCTCGTAAGGCCGCTTCGTCACCGTATCCGTCACCGACGACGACCCATCTCCAAACGTAATCCGATACCCCAACCCATCCGCATCCACTTCCAGCCGTCGCGGTTCCTCAAAGTGTGCGATCGACCCCGACCGCGCCACATCCAGATCCGCCGCCAGCAGCCGAGCCGCATCCCGAATCCGACTCGCATCCGTGCCCCGCAGCAACGGCGCAGCCATCCCCATCACCACCGCGATGATCGAAATCACCAGCAGCATCTCAGCCAGCGTGAAACCACGCCGCGCCCGCACAGCCGGCGCAACCCCACCAGCCCGCATCACCGGCACGGACCGCAGACCCATAACCGAAACCAGACCCTTCATACCCAACCTATCGACCGCACAACCACACAGGTCGAGCCCGACCGTCTGAACCGCCTGCGCACACTGGCCGATATCTGACACGTACACACCCTGACCCGATCACACCAGCAGGAGAAAGAGCATGGCCGCCACATCCCCACGCCCGCGCCGCGCCTTCACCCTGCTCGAAACCCTCATCGCCGCCTCCATCCTCGCCATCATCACCCTTGCACTCACCCAGGCCATGGCCGCAGGTCACATGCAGACCAACGCCGCCCTCGAACAGGCTCGCGCCACCACGCTCCTCGAAGCCATGATCGAAGAGGCCCTCATCCTTCCCTACCCCACCGGCACCGCGCCCACCGGAGTCCTCCCCCCAACCCGCAACGCCTTCACCGATCTACGCCAGTACCACGACTACACCGAAGCACCCGGCACCCTCGTCGACCACGCCGGCACGACGCTGCCCCTGCCCTATCAGAACTTCCAGCGAACCGTCACCATCGCCGAAAACACCACCACCGCCATTGCCGACCTCGGCATCACCCTCACCGGACTCACCGTCGTCGTCCAGGTCTCACTACCCGACGGCCGCAACTGGTCCGCAGGCCGCTTCATCCCCGACCCCAACGGAGGCATCTGATGCACCGCGTCGCCTCCCGCCGAGCCCTCACACTCCTCGAACTCCTCATCGCCATCGCCGCAGCGAGCGTTATCGCTCTCGCCGGCACCACACTCCTCACCGCGCTCACCTACGCCGCCTCCGAGCAACGCGACCTCCGCGCCGTCGTCGGCAAATCCCTCGCCGTCGGAGCACGCCTCGGCGCCGAAGTCCGCGAAGCCCACCTCATCCTCGACGCCAACGACAACACCCTCATCCTCTGGCTCAACGACACCGACGACGATCAGCAGCCAGCCCTCTCCGAGATCCTCCGCATCGAAGCCGTTCCTACCGACAACACCCTCAAGACCTACGCCTTCGATCTAGCAGCGACCGACACCATCTACCCCCTCACCACCGACTTCATCGCCGAAACCACCGCCCGCATTGCCAGCGACGACATGACCCCACGCAACTGGTCCCGCGACGTCGCCGCCGCCACCTTCACCCTCGACAACCCCGACCCCCAACTCGCCCGCCTCCTCAGCTACCGCATCGACTTCACCACCGGCAACCTCACCGAAACCTACGCCAACGCCACCGCCCTCCGAAACGGAGGCCCGTGATGACCACTAGGACAAGCACTGACAAGCCCCAGGCGGAAGCCTGGGGGCCAATCCCGGGTTCCGCGAGCCCCACACGCAACCCTGAGGACAACCAAACCCGCCCCCCCCGAGGCGTCGCCCTCCTCCTCGTCCTCGCCCTCCTCGCCATCGGCAGCTCCATGGCCCTCGCCTTCGTCTCCGCCCAATCCACCACCCTTGCCATCTCCGAAAACCTCCGCAAAAAACAACTCGCACGCACCAACGCCGAGATGACGCTCTACGCCGTCTCCCGCTACCTCGAAGCCCAACCCGACTGGCGCAACCTCCTCACCGAAGGACAGATCGTCACCGGCTTCGCTGGCTCCACCGTCACCCTCAACGACGGCATCGACACCAACGACGACGGCACCATCGATGGCGACAACGACCTCATCGACGACCCCACCGAGCCCATCACCCTCACTGTCACCACCACCGTCCAAGGCGTCTCCCACACCGTCTCCCGTGCCTTCTACCCCGCGATCGGAGCCGGCGGCCCAACCATCCTCATGATCGTCAACGACGAAACCAGCCTCTCCACCCAGGAACAACTCCGCACCAACTTCCTCGGCGCCCGCGGCTACAACGTCGCCCTCGTCAACGCCTCCGCCCCTCAGCCCGACATAGATGCCGCCATCGATGAAGCCGACATCATCTACATCCCAACCACCGCCAGCACCGCTTCTCTCGGCACCAAACTCAACGAGGCTTACCTCGGCATCGTCAGCGAGCCCGCCGCCCTCACCAACGAACTCGGCCTCACCGCCGCCAACTCCGCGCCCGCCAACGGCAACCAGATCACCCTCACCGACACCGCCCACCCCATCCTCGACGGCTTCGCCCCCGGCACCATCCCTATCACCACCAGCACCACATCCCTCGCACGCCACACCCCCTCCGTCAACGCCGACACCCGCTCCCTCGCCGACAACGCTTCCGGCTCCGCCATCCTCGCCATGGAAACCGCCAGCATCCGCCACGACAGCACCGTCACCCCCGCCCGACGCGTCGTCCTCCCCTGGGGCGGAACCTCCTTCGACTTCGCAAGTCTCAATAGCCAGGGCCAGACCATCCTCACCCAGGCCCTCGACTGGGCCGGTGCCGGCGCCTCACGCATCGGCAACGCCCGACTCCTCGCCTTCTACAACTTCATCCCAGGCGATCCCCTCCCGCCCCAACTCGTCGCCCATTGGCAACTCGACGACAACGCCCCCGACACCACTGGCGGAGGCATCCTCCTCGCCGACGACCTCAAGCTCTGGAACGGTTCATCCATCGACAGCTACAGCGCCGCCGCAGGACCCTACGGCGGCTCAAACATCGCACAGAACGCACATATCGCCACAAACGCCACCGACACGGCCAGCATCGAAGCCAACGCAGGAACCATCGCCGGCGACGTCGCCATCGGCCCCTCAGGATCCATCCCCGATGTCATCCGCCTATACGCCGGAGCCACCATCACCGGCACTACCGATACCCTCGACAACCCTATCACCATCACTGCGCTCACCACCTTCACCGACATCACCACCTCCTTAGGCGACCGCACCGACGACACGTCTGCCACCATCGGCACCGACGGCGTCCAGACCAACCTCCGCTACAACAACTGGACCCTCAACGCAGGCGCAATCATCACCATCCACGGCCAGGTCCGCATCCGCGTCGACCAGTTCCTCACCCTCAACGACGGCCAGATCCTCCTGGCCCCCAACGCCACCCTAGACATCGCCATCGCCAACGACGTCACTCTCCACAACAACACCGCCATCAACCCCGACACCACCCGCACCGCCGACCTCAGCCTAAGAATCACCAACCCTGCCGCCGATCTCACGCTCGACAACGCCTCCATCGCCGGCCAGATCGACACCGCCGGATCCATCACCCTCGACAATGGCTCCACCCTCTACGGCTCGATCATCAGCGGCAACGACATCATCGCGAACAACGGCAGCATCCACCTCGACACCGACCTCCCCTCCGTCATCGATCCCAACCCATCCATCACCATCGCCGACGCCCGAAACGCCAACCCCGGCACCACCTCCGGCCCCATCCTCGCCGACCAACCCGGCCACACCCCAGCCAGCGACGCCATCACCTTCAACGGCACCGACACCCACATCGAAGTCCCCCACGACAACAGCCTGTCACTCTATCGGGGAACCATCAGTTTCTGGTTCCGTGCCAATGACCTGACGGATAGACAAGGTCTCATCACCAAGGATGCCTCAGGCCGCAGCCAGGGCGGGCACCTGCGAATCGAACTGGATGACAACCGTCTCCGCGTCACAAGCGAATCAAAAAGCAGCACATATTCGATCCAGTCAGCATCCGACCTGAGCACCGATACCTGGTATCACGCCGCCTATCTCTTCGGCCCCTCCGGCATGCGCCTCTATATAGACGGAGCGCTTGTCGATACGGATAGCCACTCCGGCACCATCGGCGATTCAACCGGCGGACCCGGCAACACCGAGCGCTGGGCATTCGCCGCAAGCAACGAAAACAGCTCAGCCGGCAGCAACAACAATCTCACCAACTTCTTCGACGGACGACTCGACGACATACGCATCTACACCGACGAACTAAGCACCACCCAGCTAGCCCAGATCATCGCAGCCCAGGAACCGTCACCAGAGCCCAACCCGGCCCTGGTCGAAGATCGATCCGGCTACGGCGTCCCCGCAAACCTCTACATCAACGACCCCGACCACATCACTTGGATCGATGGCGGCGGGATCCTGATCAACTCGCATACCTCCATCGACTCGCCGGGCCCAGTCGAGAAGCTCGCCAAAGCCATCAACGACAAACGGGAATTCTCACTCGTCGTCGACTACCACCCCAACAACATCACCAGCTACGACCAGGATCTCGTCAGCTATCAGACGACCGATTCGCAAACCAATGTCGAAGTCGAACAGCGCTACGCCCGCTTCAATATCAAGATAAGACGAGATTCAGGCTACACATCCACAGCATCGAGCAACATCTTGTCCGGTCAACGCGAGGTCATGGTCATCACCCACGACGGAACCACACTCCGTTGGTACCTCGATGGCGTCGAGAGATTCTCTGTCGGCTCAGGTGGTGCACCTAATTTCCTTCTCGGTTCCGATCTCACACTCGCGGCAGACGGCAACGGCCGAGGAAGAGAAAACTATCTCGGTCGTATCTACCGCGTCGCCTTCTACGACGGCGCCCTCTCCGAACAGGAGATCGTCGGCGCCTACAGCCAGCCCTCCAACTTCGCCGGCAACGCACCCGCAAGACCCGCACGCTGGGTCTGGAACGAACGCGAATAACTCAAACAAAAAAACGAGCCGCACCTCTCGGCACGGCTCGCATGATTTAGTTTTCTGAAAGGGGAGGAGGGGGGTTACAGATCCGAGGGATCGTAAACCCACTGATCCTTCGCCCGCTCCGTCGCATCAAACCCACCATCCGGGAACCACAGCTTCAACTCACGCTCCGCCGACGCCGCCGAGTCCGAACCATGAATCAGGTTGTAACCACCCGACATCCCGAAGTCCCCGCGGATCGTTCCCGGCTCTGCCTTCTGCCCGTTGGTCGCACCGATCAGCTTCCGGCAGACCGCGATCGCGTTCACACCCCGGACCGCCAGCACCACCACAGGCGAACTCGTCACAAACGAAAGCAGCCCCTCAAAGAACGGCTTGCCCGCATGCTCCGCATAGTGCTTTTCCGCCAGATCACGCGGGATCACCATCATCTTCATCGCAACCAGCGACAGACCCTTCCGCTCAAAACGGCTCAGAATCTCACCGCACAAGCCACGCTGCACCGCGTCAGGCTTCAGAATAATCAGCGTCGTTTCCATCACAGGCTCCTCAATCAGTTGGTGTCATCAAAACAAGGCAAGCCCAGAAACCCTCACCACCAGCCAGCACCGGCGAGAAGGCCAAAAGCAGGGAAGGGGGGCGGGGGAGGTGTTATCCCCCAAGCCTAACCCGATCGCAACCCCGTAAACCGCCCTGAAGCGCTGTCAGGCCCGTAACGAGCCAACTAGGAAGGAAAAACCGTGCCGATCGTGACATCTGGTTAAGCAGGGCAAACTTCCACCCGACATTCCAATTAGAACAATTTTGACGTCCCCGAAGTCAGGACTTTCAGTAGCAAACCACACGAACACAACGTGAATCATGTTCCGGTGCTACAATGGGATATCCACCGGGACGCGTCCCAGGAGCTTGCCGTCATGAGCCAACCCAGCCAGCTGCTAAACAACAGCTTCGCCAATGCCGGCGCAGAAAAGCTCTCCAGACTTCAGCGGCGAATCCGCCGCACATGGATGACGCTCGGCATCGCCGCCGCCGCCATGGCAGGACTCTTTATCGGCGCTGCCACCGCCGTTCTCTTGAATCCTGACCAGAACGCCAGCGGGCTCACCCTCCTCGCCATCGACAAGGAAGCCGCCGCTCTCGCTCAGGCACAGCACACCTCGGACGAACCCGAACTTACCGAGGAAGACCTCGACCTCACCACCCACCTCCTCCCGGTCGACACCGACCCCGGCACCATCGAGTTCGCCGGCAAGAGCTACCGGCTCCTCGGCGAAGTCGAAATGACCGTCACCGCCTACAGCCCCGATGAACGCTCCTGTGGACCCTGGAACGACGGCTTCACCGCCTCCGGCTACAGCGTCTGGACCAACGGCATGCGCCTCGTCGCCGCCGACACCCGACTACTGCCCTTCGGCACCGTCCTCACCATCCCCGGCTACAACAACGAGCAGCCCGTCCAGGTCCTCGACCGAGGCGGCGCCATCAAGGGCTACCGACTCGACGTCCTCTTCGCCACACACGAAGCCGCCATCCAGTGGGGCGTGCGCAAAATCCGTGTCGGCGTCTGGGCCGATCAGAACGGTTCCACCGCAGCACTGCCCATCACACTCCTGCGCACCGGCGGCTGAATCACGCCCTCACCAAAACCAAACAACCCCGTTTGACGCCATCCGGCCGCAGGTCTAACGTGACCCCGCCTGAGCACGACGCTCAAGCCCCCGCTCACGAGGTTGTGACGTGTCGGCTAACAACAAAAAACTGTGGGTTGTCTTCGCGCTGGTCGCTCTGATCCCAGCCACCCTATCCATCATCGCCACCTACGCCCTCGTCACCTACGCGACGACGCAGGAAGAGCAGGCCGGTCCACCGCCGGGCGAAATGGGCGGGCCCCCACCAGCCTCCGTCATCGTCGCACCCGTCCGTCAGCAAACCATCAGCCGGACCCAGCAGATCACCGGCCGCCTCCGCGAAATCCGCAGAGCCCAGGTCGCCGCCGAAGTCGAAGGACGCATCACCGACCTCCCCGTCGAAGTCGGCGACACCGTCACCGCCGGCCAGACCCTACTCGCACGCATCGACGGCATCTGGGCCAGCCTCGACCTCGAAGCCGCCGAAGCCGAGATCGTCTCCATCCAGGTCAGCCGCGACCAGGCCCAGCGAGACCTCGACCAACTCATCCAACTCCGCGAAACGCGCTCCGCCGTCGAGAAGGAAGTCGAAGACCAACGCGCCCTCGTCGCCTCCTACGACGCAGCCCTCCGCGCCGCCGAAGCACGACGCAACCGCGCCCGCCAATCCGTCGAACGCGTCGAAGTCCTCGCCCCTTTCGACGGCCGCGTCACCGCCAAGCACGCCGAAGTCGGCGAGTGGGCCGAGCTCGGAGCCGAACTCGTTGAGGTTGTCTCCACAGGACAAATCGACGCCGAAGCCGATGTCCCCGAGAGCCTCGTCGCCCAGATCGAAATCGGCCAGCAGGTCGAGGTCGAAATCGAATCCCTCGGCACCGTCAAAACAGGCGAGATCGTCGCCATCGCACCCGACGCCGACAACATGGCACGCACTTTCCCCGTCAAGATCCGACTCGACGACCACGACGGCAAGCTCCTCGCCGGCATGAGTGTCCAGGCCCGCATGCCCGTCGGCCCACCCGCCGACGTCCTGCTCGTCCCCCGCGACGCCGTCCAGTTCGGCACCGGCACACCCACCGTCTGGATCGTCGTACCCACCGACAGCATGCCCATGACCCTCCCCGTCGTCGTCAACATCCTCTTCCCCTACGCCGACGGCTACGCCGTACGCCAGGCACCAGGCGGACCCCAGGGACCACCCCTCATGCCCGGCACCTCCGTCGTCACCCAGGGCGCCGAATGGCTCTTCCCCACAAGGCCACTCATCCTCCAGCCCGAAGACACCCAGACCGCCAACGCCATACCGCAACCCTAGTCCTCACGACAACCTCCGCTGCCTCCGAGACACACCCACGTGGACATCATCCGCTTCGCCATCGACAACCCCGTCAAGATCACGGTTGGCGTCATCCTCCTCGTCCTCTTCGGATGGGTCTCACTACTCAGCACCCCCGTCCAGCTCACTCCCAACGTCGACCCCACCATCATCACGGTCAACACCGAGTGGACCGGACGAAGCCCCGAAGAAATCGAACGCGAGATCATCGAGCCACAGGAAGACGTCCTCAAAAACGTCGACAACCTCATCACCATGACCGCCCGGGCCAACCAGGGCGAAGCCGAAATCGAACTCGAATTCACCGTCGGCACCGACCTCCAGGCCGCCCGCGTCGAAGTCTCCGACTCCCTCCGCGAAGTCCCCGAATACCCGCCCGACGCCGAAGAACCCGTCATCACCTCAGGCGAAGCCGGAGCCGGAAGCCCCATCGCATGGCTCCTCCTCGAAGACCGTAACAAGGTATTCAACGTCCAGCACCTTGGCGACCAGATCGAAGAACGCATCAAGCCCGCCCTCGAACGCATCGCCGGCGTCTCCGAAGTCCGCGTCTATGGCGGCACCGACCGCGAAGTACACATCGAGTTCGACCCCGAGGCCATCGCCCAGCGAAGAGTCACCGTCGATGAACTCCGCGACGCACTCATCCGGGAAAACATCAACATCTCAGCCGGCGACCTCGCCGAAGGCCGCTACACCACGCAGGTCCGAACCGTCGGCCAATACGACGACCTCGATCAGATCCGAGACACCGTCGTCACCACCGACATACAAGGCGGCCCCATCCGCATCCGCGACCTCGCCACCGTCACACAGACCTTCGAAGAAAGACGCTCATTCGTCCGCTCCCGAGGCCAGGTCTCCATCGCCATGCCCGTCTACCTCGAACCCGGGGCCAACGTCATCACCGTGATGGAAGGCGTCCGCCAACGCATCCAGGAAGTCAACGACACCCTCCTCCCCCAACTCGCTCTCCTCACCCAGGAAGCCAACCAACTCCAAACCCCGCCCGACCTCGCCATCCGACAGGTCTACGACGAAACCGTCTACATCTACGACGCCATCGGACTCGTACAGTCCAACCTCTACATAGGCGGGACACTCGCCATCCTCGGCCTCCTCGTCTTTCTCCGCTCCGGCCGACCCGTCCTCGTCATCGCCGTCTCCATCCCCATCTCCGTCATCGGCACCTTCGTTGTCATGTACGCCGCCGGACGCAACGTCAACGTCATCTCCCTCGCCGGCCTCGCCTTCGCCGTCGGCATGGTCGTCGACAACGCCATCGTCGTCCTCGAAAACATCGACCGCCACCTCGCCATGGGCAAGAAGCCCCGCGTCGCCGCCTACGACGCCTCCAGGGAAGTCTGGGGAGCCATCCTCGCCTCCACCCTCACCACCCTCGCCGTCTTCGTCCCCGTCCTGACCATCCAGGAAGAAGCTGGCCAGCTCTTCCGCGACATCGCCCTCGCCGTCTGCGCAGCCGTCACCCTCTCACTCATCGTCGCCATCACCGTCATCCCCACCGTCTGCGCCCGCTTTCTCAAAACCAAAAAACAAAAATCACACGACACTCAACAAAGCTTCGGCCTCAAAGCCATCGGCAACGAAATCACCAACACCTTCTCAAACGGGATCGACCTCCTCCTCGCACCCGGCCCCGGACCAATCCTCGGCCGCATCCTCATCGTCGCCTCCTTCGTCCTCATCTCCCTGGGCGGCGCAGCCATCCTCATGCCCCCCACCGACTATCTCCCCCGAGGCAACCAGAACCTCGTCTTTGGCATCCTCATCATCCCCCCCGGTTACGACGTCGCCACCACCGAAGACATCGCCCTGCGAGTCGAATCACAACTCGAACCCTTCTGGCTCGCCGAAACAACCGAGCAGGCCGCCGCCATCGAACCCCTCCTCGACCCCTTCACCCAGCAACCCATCACCGACGTCCCCCCGATGGAGAACTACTTCTTCGTCACGTTCAATGGCGGCGCCTTCCACGGCGCAACCAGCGCTGACAAAAACAAAATCCAACCCCTCGCACCCCTCCTCTCCTCCGCCTCCACCGACAGCTGGGGCATGGGCTTCGCCCAGCAGACCTCACTCTTCGGCAGGGGGGCCGCCGGCTCCCGATCCATCGACATCGATATCGTCGGCGAATCCCTCGAATCCGTCCGCGCCGCCGCCACCGCCATACAGGGAGAAGTCCTCGCCGACTACGGACCCATGGCCGTCCAGCCCGATCCCACCAACTTCGATCGACCCGCCCGAGAAATCCGCTTCACCATCGATCGCGTCAAAGCCGCCGACCTCGGCATCGACGTCCAGGCACTCGGAAACGCCGTCGCCGCTCTCGTCGATGGCGTCATCGTCGGCGACTTCCGCATCGCCGGTGAATCCATCGACATACGCGCCATGGCCAACGCCAACATCGCCGGCGAACCCGAACGCATCGCCGACCTCCCCCTCGCCTACCGAACACCCTCAGGTGAACTAGGCGTCATCCCCGTCTCCTCCGTCGCCACCTTCAGCTACGCCCAGGCACCCCAGCAGATCCTCCGCATCGAAGAACAGAAAGCCGTCACCCTCACCGTCACACCCCCCGACAACGTCGCCCTCGAAACCGCCACCAACGACCTCAACGCCACCATCGCTTCCCTCCGCCAGCAAGGCCGCATCACCACCGACATCGCCGTCGACCTCACAGGCTCCGCCACCAAACTCGAAGAAGTCCGCGAAGCCCTCATCGGCTCCTGGTACGGCTGGACCCGCGAGACCATCCGCTCCGTCGGCCTCAGCCGCATGTTCCTCGCCGTCCTCGTCGTCTTCCTCCTCATGGCCGCACTCTTCGAAAGCTACTTCTACCCACTCGTCGTCATGATCGCCGTCCCCCTTGCCACGCTAGGCGGCTTCCTCGGCCTCGCCATCGTCCACGCCTTCGAAGAAACCCAACTCCTCGATGTCCTCACCATGCTCGGCTTCGTCATCCTCATCGGCGTCGTCGTCAACAACGCCATCCTCATCGTCCACCAGACCCTCAACTTCATGCGCGGACAGGCCGACACCGACACCGCCGAGGCCGGCCAGAAACTCCCCGCCCGAGACGCCATCCGCGAGTCCGTCCGCTCACGCTTCCGACCCATCTTCATGACCACCATCACCTCCGTCTGTGGCATGCTCCCCCTCGTCCTCATGCCCGGCTCCGGCTCCGAGCTCTACCGCGGGCTCGGCTCCGTCGTCGTCGGCGGGCTCGTCATCGCCACCCTCTTCACCCTCATCGTCGTCCCCCTCCTCCTCAGCCTCATGATCGACCTCAAGCACGCCCTCGGCCTCGAAGCCGATGGCCATACCCAAACCGCCTGAACACGGCGCCCCGAACAAGGTTCTTCTCCGGATAACCCGCTCCCCAATCACCCGAGATCCCGCTAACGACCAGACACACCCTCGCCCGATAGACCCTCTATCCCAGACCGGCCCGCAAACCGGGCCTCGGCGAAAGGATCTCCCCCATGGTTGTCCGCGACTCAGCCGCCAGCATCGAAGCACCCGTTGTCTCAAGGGTCCGATACTTCGACCCCGCTGAAGCCAACCGTGCCCTCATCTACCTCCGCCGCGTCACCGAAGACATCACCCACGCCTACGAGGAAGTCGTCCAGCTGCGCCTCCGCATCGAATCCCACGGACACACCGACACCGCAGGCATCCTCGAAGAAGCCTACAAACGCGCCATGGTCCGACTCTCAGACCTCGTCGACGAACTCCAGCAGGCTGGCGTCGAACTCCGCGACTTCGAATCCGGAACCATCGACTTCCCAGCCATCAGCGAACAAGGCGAACTCTTCCTCTGCTGGAAACTAGGCGAAGCCGCCGTCGAACACTGGCACGACGCCGAATCCCCCTGCGACCAACGACGACCCATCTCCTCCCTCCCAAGATTATTGGGCTAATCCAAGCCAAAACCCAAAACCAACAAGCCGCGGCCACCACCGCGGCTTTTTTATGTCGCCACCGACGACTCACGACCTTCGGGTACCACGCCCCTTTAGGGGCGTGATCTCACCTGCAGTAGCTGAAGCAACACGCTTCCCCCGCTCCCCCCACCAAAGCACCCCCACCGTCCAGATAATCCGCACCCCCACCCTGGCACTCACCCACAGCGACCCCGTGATCTTGCTCCGCCCCGCATGACGCTTCCGATACGGCACATCCACCTCCACCGCTCGCACCCCACGCGTCGCCGCCTTCACCTGCATCTCAATCGTCCATCCCCACGTCCGATCAACCATCTCCAACCGCTCCAACGCCTCCCACCGAATCACCCGCATCGGCCCCAGATCCCGATACCGAGCCCCCGTCGTCAACCACGCCAGCCAGCACGCCAGACCCGTCCCGAACCGCTGATGAGGATCCAGCGCCCCATTGTCCGCCAGCCGCGTCCGACACCCCATTGCCAAATTAGCCTCACCCCGCTCCAACACCCCGATCAGCTCAGGCAACGAGGCCGGATCATCCGACAAATCCGCATCCAGAAACGCCACCGCATCCGGCACATCCCCCCGATCACGAATCCACCCAAGCGCCGCCAGACAAGCACTCCCGTAACCCATCCGCGATTCCGCCACCACCTCGCCACCCCGTTCCCTCACCAACGCCGCCGTCGCGTCCGTCGATCCATTGTCCCCCACCACCACCCGACGAAACACACCCGCAGGCAGCGCTTCGAACAAAGCTCCGATATTCTCCGCTTCATTACGAGCCGGAATCACCAAATCGACGATCATCTACATAACACTCCCAGGCAGTTGACGGCCCCAACACGCCACCTACCCTACTAGGTCCACCACACGGAGGCGGTATGCACATCCTCGACATCCTCGACCAACACCCAACCACCTTCTCCTTCGAGTTCTTCCCACCCAAGAATGCCGAAGCCGCAGAAGACCTCTACACAACCATCGCCGAACTCGAAGCCCTCTCACCCGACTTCGTCTCCGTCACCTACGGCGCAGGCGGGTCCACCCGCGAACTCACCCACGACCTCGTCCTCCGTCTTAAAAAATCCACCACCCTCGATCCCATCCCCCACCTCACCTGCGTCTGCCACCAGGAAGCAGACATCGCCGAGATCCTCGACCACTACATCGCCGCCGGCGTCTCCAACATCCTCGCCCTGGGCGGCGACCCACCCCGAGACCGCGCCGACTGGGACCGCGCACAGGACGCCTTCCAGCACGCCGCCGGCCTCGTCGCATTCATTAAAAAACACGCCCAGGCCAACCATCCCGACCCTCGTGGCTTCGGCATAGGCGTCGCCGGCTTCCCCGAAGGACACCCCGCCACGCCCAACCGCCTCGACGAACTCGACCACCTCAAAGCCAAAGTCGACGCTGGAGCCGACTACATCTGCACCCAGCTCTTCTTCGACAACCACGACTTCTACGACTTCCGCGAACGCTGCGAACTCGCTGGCATCAACGTCCCCATCATCGCCGGACTCATGCCCATCACCACCACCAAAGGCATGAGACGCATGGCCGACCTCGCCGCCGGAGCACGCTTCCCCGCACCGCTCCTCCGCTCACTCCAGCGAGCCGGCGACGACCCCGAAGCCGTCCAACGCGTCGGTATCCACTGGGCCACCGAGCAGGCCCGCGACCTCATCGATCACCAGGTCCGCGGCATCCACTTCTACACCCTGAACAAATCCAGCGCCACCCGACAGATCTACGCATCCCTGGGCGTCACCAAGTCCGCCGACCTGACGCGCTGACGCATATCTCCGGACCCCATATACTGGTGTTCAGACGGCTCCGTGTCACGACCTCTCCGCCGCGCCGAGGCAGCGGTGAGTCTGAAAAACCACTCGGCGACACCAAGAACAACGCCCCCGCGACGACAACACCGTCGCGTCGTTCGACCTGCACACGGAGCCCACATGCCCGGCAGCATCACACCCCTTCCCATCATGCTTTCCGAGGAAGACCAGGCCGTCTACGACAGCCTTGAAGCACCCAAAACCATCGTGGTCAAGTACGGCTATCAGAAGAAAATCGCCGAGTTCCCCTACGACGGCGACGCAAAACCCGGCTGCGGATCAAAGATGGTTATCCGCACCGACCGCGGAACCGAAATCGGTGAAATGCTGACCACCACCTGCTCCAATTCCGGCTGCGGAAAATCCATCTCACGCAGCCAGATGCTCGACTACATCAAAAACTCAGGCGGCAAAGACTACCCCTTCACCAAAGACGGTCGCATCCTCCGCGTCGCCACACCCGAAGACCTCATCGAACAGAACAAACTCGACGCCCGCAAACCCGAGTTCACCAAACTCGCCAAACGACTCATCAACGAACTCAACCTCGATATGAAACTCGTCGACGTCGAACCACTGCTCGGCGGCGAACGCATCCTCTTCTACTACGCCTCCGAAGACTGGGTCGACTTCCGCGAACTCGTCAAGCAACTCGCCGCCGAACTACATACCCGCATCGAGATGCTCCAGGTCAACGCCCGAGAGGAAGCCCGCCTAGTTGCCGACTACGAAAAATGCGGACAACACTGCTGCTGCAAGCAGTTCCTCAAAGTCCTCAAACCCATCTCCATGCGCTCGGCCAAAATCCAGAAAGCCACCCTCGACCCCCAGAAAATCTCCGGCCGCTGCGGACGACTCATGTGCTGCCTCCGCTACGAAGACAAAACCTACGACGAACTCCGTAAAAAACTCCCCCACAAGAAAACCGTCGTCGAAACCGAAGACGGCATAGGCATCGTCCTCGACTCCCAGATCCTCACCCAACTCGTCCTCGTCCGCATCGGCCCCAACCCACCCGCCGCCTACCCCCTGGAGAACATCCGCCGTCTCGACAAGGACGAAGCCAACGCATGGCGCAAGCAAATGCAGGAAGAAGAACGCGAACGCGCCGAAGCCTGGGCCGCCCGCTCCGCACGACGCACCGAACGCCGAGGCGGGCCACCCGCACAAACCGGCCGCTCCCAGCGACCCGCCGACGCCCCACCCCGCGACAACGAAGAAAAAGACCAGCAGAATGACGCCGGCGAACAGCGAAAGCCCCGCCGCCGACGACGCTCTCGCCGACCCCGCAGCGACCAGCAAGCCGGCGACAACCGCCCCCAGGCCGCCGATCCCAACGCCTCATCCCCGGAGAATAATCCCTCCACCGACCCCAATGCCTCAGGCGACGCACCCAGGAAAAAACGCCGCCGCAGAAGACGACGCCGTGGCGGCGGGGGAGACGGCAGCGATACGCCAAACACCGGCGGTCCACCTCCCACCGAATAGGCACCCAGAAATCTTCCTCAATATCGAGCCGCGACGTGTCGCCGCGGCCTGCCTCTGCGCTGCCAAACCGCTAGCCGCCCACACCCATCAACCCCCAACCCGCACTGCCCGCAACACCACCACCCGCTGCCACACCACACCCGACTTCTCCCGGATCATCAACGCCACCCCCATCGGCAACGCCCGCTCATCCGCCGCCGCCCCCAACTCGAGCCGCTCAAGCACCCGCTCCCGAGCCTCCTCGGTCAACCCAAAGACCAGCGCCGTCTGACCACTCGCAGCCAACGGTAGGGCCAGCGAGTCAAAAACCCGCCGGTGATCCAAAGCATCCACCACCGGCCCACGCATCAGCCACCCCCGAACATCCGGCACCGATGGAACCAGCACCGCCGTCGAACGCCCCGCCGCCCCCTCACGCAGCATCGCATCAACCATCAACGGACCATTCGTCATCTCCGCAGACAACCCCCCCAGATCCACCGCCACCGACTCCGACAATCGACCCGTCTCCAGAATCGGCATCCCACCCGCCTGAATCACCGCCCGACGACGCCCCATCGGCCACGTCGGCAACGGCAACCCCGCCACCCACTCAGTCACCGTATCAGCAGGCATTACCCCCACCCGCAGACCATTCCGGGCCCACCGCTCCGCCACACTCGGGCTCAGGCTCTCCGCAGACATCGCCGACCACGCCGCGTCCAGACCCGCATCAATCGTCAACCCGATCTGCATCACGCTCAGCTGAATGGCCGAACCCGGCCGCTGAACCGACGGCGCCGTCCCAGGCGGGCCAGGTGGCGTCACCGTCGACCGAATCTCGCCAATCGTCGGCAGATCCTCAACCGGCTCTTCACCACCACTCCGACAGCCCGGCACCGCAAAGACGCACACCGCCGCAAACACAACCGCCACCGATCCGAACGTCCAGTGTTTCAACAAGCACACCCCATCACTCACCGCCCGCCGAGCACTGACTCCATCGCATCCAATCCCTCACCCAGCACATCCTCCGGCACCGTCAGCGCCGGAGCGATCCGCAGCACCCCACCCTTCGTCGCGTTGATCATCACCCCGCGCTCCATCAGCGCCAGCACCACATCCCGCGCAGTAGGCGACGCCTCCGGCAACTTCGATTCATCCACCTCAATCCCAAGGAATAAACCACGACCCCGAACCTCCCGAACCGCCTCACAACCCTCCGCAAAACGTTGCAGCCGCTTCACCACCGCCTCCCCAAGACGAGCCGCCCGCGCATCCAACTTCTCTCGCTCAATCACCTCAAACACCGTCGCCGTCGCCGCCATCGCCAGACAATTCCCGCCCAGCGTTGTCGCATGCATCACACGCCCGTGCTTCGCCGCGCTGTACGTCTCCGCCACCTCCGGCCGTGCGCACATCACACCCACCGGCAACCCACCACCCACACCCTTCCCAAGCGTCATCAAATCCGGAACCACATCCCACAACTGATGCCCAAACACCCGACCCGTCCGACCGCACCCCGTCCACACCTCGTCCGCGATCAGCAGCAGATCGTGCTCATCGCACAGGGCTCGGAGCGACTGGAAATATCCCGGGTCCGGCACGTGGATCCCGCCCTCGCCCTGGATCGGCTCGACGATGATCGCGACGGTCTCGGCATCCATCGCCGCCTTGATGGCTTCGAGGTCGTTGTAGGCCACGTTCGTGAAGCCCGGCAGCAGGGGCTCGAAGCCCTCGCGCACCGCCGGCTGGCCGGTGGCGCCCATCGTCGCGAAGGATCGGCCGTGGAAACTCCGGGTCGTCGAGATCACCTTGTACCGGCCGTGCGGGCCGGTCGCGTCGCCCGGGTTGGCCTTGCCGTAGAGCCGCGTGAGCTTGATGGCCGCCTCGTTGGCGTCGGCGCCGGCGTGGCTGAAGAAGCTCTGCCCGCCGAAGCCCAGACGCTGAATGAACTCCGCGGCCCGAACCTGCGGTTCGGTGTGCAGCAGGTTGCCGACGTGCCAGAGCCTCTTCGCCTGCTCGGTCACGGCCTTGACCAGGTCCGGGTGGCAGTGGCCGATCACCGGCGCACCGAAGCCGGCGAACAGGTCGATGTAGCGCTTGCCCTCGACGTCATAAAGGTGGCTGCCTTCGCCGCGGACGATGGCCACGGGAAACCGGCCGTAGTTCGGGGTCAGGACCGCGTCGTGTCGTCCGATCAGTTCCTGGGTCGCGGTGGTCAAGGCAAGCTCCTCGGGTAAGTCGCTCCATTGTGCCCGCATCGGCGGGAAAAGAAAAAACCCCGTGGCCGCGGCCACAGGGTTTGGGTTCTGAGGCGAGCCCGATCGGTGATCAGGCCCACACGATTTCAGAAGGTGAGGGTCAGACCATTTCCTTGAGCGGCTTGAGAGCACGCAGCTTGACGACCGTCGAGGCCGGCTTGGCAGCGATTTTGATCTCTTCGCCGGTGGCAGGGTTACGGCCCATGCGTGCCTTGGTCGCCTTCTTCTTGAAGCGGACGATCTTGAGCAAGCCCGGGACGGTGAAGGCACCGGCGCCGCGGCCGCTGCCGACTTCCTTCTTGATCAGCCCGGTCATCGAATCGAACACCGCGGCGACATCCTTCTTGGTCAGCCCGGTATCGTCGGCGATCGCCGAGAAAAGCTGGGTTTTGGTCAACGGCTTCTTGGCGGCGGTCTTGGCGGTCTTCTTGGCCATCTAACGGCTCCTGTTTGAACGATTCGGGGTGCTCAGGTGCCCACGCGGGCACGTCTCTTTGTCCCCGTCCGCCTGTTTTATCGCACCTTGGGCCCAAAGTCCTGTAATTTTCCGCCTATTTCTTCGTCGATCATCAAAAATACCCTCTTTCGTCGGGTGAATCGAACCCGCTGCGCGCAGAGACCCCGCCTCTCAGTTGGCCCCGTGACCCTGCCAGCGTCTGCGTCAGAGGAGGCGGAGCCGCAGGCAGGCTCTTGCCATTCTGGCAGACGGCGTTGGCTCCAAACGGCCGCTGGCAGCCGAAAAACCCCAGAAACAGGCTCTTAAAGGCCCTTCGTGGTGGCACCGGCTTTGCATTTTGTCTTCCCGCGACACGGGCCGCGGTGCCTGTTCGGACCTCAACACCAGCCTCCGCAAGGAGAACCTTATGTCCAAGATCATCGGAATCGACCTTGGCACGACCAACTCCGTCGTCGCCGTCATGGAAGCCGGCCAGCCCAAGGTGCTGATCAACAGCTCCGGCAACCGGACCACCCCGTCCATCGTGGCGTTCACCGACAAGGGCGAGCGGCTGGTCGGTCAGCAGGCCAAGCACCAGCAGGTCACCAACCCGAAGAACACCATTTTCTCCATCAAACGCTTCATGGGCCGTCGTCACAACGAGGTCCAGTCCGAAGAGAAGATGGTGCCCTACGCCGTGACCGGCGGCAGTGAAGACCTGGTTTCGGTCATGGCCAAGGACAAGGAATACACGCCGCAGGAGATCTCTGCGATGATCCTGCAGGACCTTAAGAAGACCGCGGAGGACTACCTCGGCGAGAAGGTTGATTCGGCGGTCATCACCGTCCCGGCCTACTTCAACGACTCGCAGCGGCAGGCGACCAAGGAAGCCGGCGAGATCGCCGGGCTCAAGGTCGAGCGGATCATCAACGAGCCGACGGCGGCGGCACTGGCCTACGGCCTCGATAAGAAGAGCAACGAGAAGATCGCCGTGTTCGACCTCGGCGGCGGGACGTTCGACGTCTCGATTCTCGATGTCGGCGATGGCGTGTTCGAGGTGCTCGCGACCTCGGGCGACGGCCACCTCGGCGGTGACGACTGGGACGAGGCGGTCATCGACTTCCTCGCCGATGAGTTCAAGAAGACCGAGGGTGTCGATCTCCGTCAGGACGCGATGGCGCTCCAGCGGCTGAAGGAAGCGGCCGAGAAGGCCAAGTGCGAGCTGTCGAGCGCTCAGGAAACCACGATCAACCTGCCGTTTATCACGGCGACCAACGAGGGCCCGAAGCACCTGCAGATCTCGCTGACCCGTGCCAAGTTCGAGCAGATCTGTGCGTCGCTCTTCGAGCGGCTGCGTGGCCCGGTGGAGAGTGCGCTGAAGGATGCGGGCCTGAAGGCCGGCGATGTCGATGAGGTCGTGCTCGTTGGCGGGTCGACCCGGATGCCCAAGGCGCAGGAAACGGCCAAGGAGCTCTTTGGTAAGGAACCGAACAAGTCGATCAATCCGGATGAGGTCGTGGCGCTGGGTGCCGCGATCCAGGGCGGTGTTCTGCAGGGTGACGTCAAGGACGTGCTGCTGCTGGACGTGACGCCGCTGTCGCTGGGCATCGAGACGATGGGCGGGGTGATGACCAAGCTCATCGAGCGCAACACAACGATCCCGACCGACAAGTCGGAGACCTTCTCGACGGCGTCAGACAACCAGCCCGAGGTGACAATCCACGTGCTGCAGGGCGAGCGCGAGTTCGCGGCCGACAACCGGACGCTGGGGCAGTTCAACCTGACCGGGATTCCCGCGGCTCCTCGGGGCACGCCTCAGATCGAGGTGACCTTCAAGATCGATGCGAACGGCATCCTGAACGTGTCGGCCAAGGACAAGGGCACTGGCAAAGAGCACTCGATCGAGATCAAGGGCACGTCCGGTCTCTCGGATGAGGAGATCGATCGGATGAAGCAGGAGGCCGAGGCGCATGCCGACGCCGACAAGGCCAAGCGTGAGCTGGTGGACATCAAGAACCAGGCGGACAACGCCGTGTACCAGATCAAGAAGCAGCTGGATGAGAACGGCGAGAAGGTGCCAGCGGATGTTCGGAGCAGTGTCGAGTCGGCGATCGCGAGTGTCGAGGAGAAGTCCAAGTCGGACGACAAGGACGCGATCAAGGCGGCCTTGAACGAGCTGCAGGAGGCCGGCATGAAGATGGGTGAAGCCATCTACAAGCAGACCGATCCGTCGTCGGCGGCGGGTCAGGGGGCCGGTGAGGCTGCGGGCGGCGAAAGTGGCTCGGCCGAGAGCAGTGACGACGTGATTGATGCGGATTACGAGGTCAAGCAGTAATCCAAGTCGCTTGATAGCAGGAACTAACAAGCCCCACCGTGTGCGCGGTGGGGCTTGTCATGTTGTGCGCGGTAATCGAGGAGAAAACGTCTTGTTTTCGAGCGTTTTCGATCGGTTTGCGTCAAAATTCGCTCGTTCTATGCCGTTTCAGACCGGGTTCTGAGCATCCAAAATCGGCGGTTTATTCGTGGTCGTGATCGTGGCCTTCGTGATCATGGCCGTGGTCGTCGTGGCCGTGATCGTGTTCAGATTCTTCGGCGTGCGCATGCGTTTTGTGCGCGGTTTCATCCGTTTTGGGCCTGGCCGGCGGCGGGGGCAGTTCATCGACGCGGGCGTTGAAGGGGGGGACGAAGGTGCCGCGTGGGGCGTCGACGAAGCGGATGTTGCTGATGCTGGCGGTGCCCTTGGATGCCTGTTTGCCTAACTCAGGGTCCCAGTGGGAGAAGGCCCATTCGGTGCTGAAGGCGACGCCTTCGACGGTCTTGAAATTGGCGTACTCGATGATGCCGGGTTGGCTGGTGGCTTCATCGACGGAGTCTTTGCCGTAGGTGACGATGTAGGCCATGGCGCGGAGGGCGTCGGTGTCGGGGTCTTTGAGGAGGATGTACCAGTCGTCGGGGGCGTCGCCGACGCCGGCGTCGAAGGTCATCTTGACGGCGGCGAGGTGGTTCTGCTCGTCGAGGGGCTGGAAGTCGAGTTCCTTGTAGTTGACGCCTGGGTCGGAGAGCTTCATCGGGGCGGCGAGGAAGTAGGGCCAGGTCAGGAGGTGGAAGCGGGCGTTCTTGAACTCGGCGTCCTCGGGGCTGACCCAGGCGTTGTTGCCGTCGAAGACGAGGACGGTGCCGTCTTCGAGGTCCATGCGGGCCTTGCTGACCTCGTTGTTGAAGAGCATGGTGCCGGCGATGAGGTTGTTGCCGCCAAAGACGACCTCGAAGTCGGCCTGGACGGCGGATTTCTCGTGGTAGAGCTCGGCGCCGTGGGCGAGTTCGATGGCTTCGACGACGGCGGGCTTGGGGGGCTGGACCGTGACGGCTTCATCGGCGGTCGGCTGGGGTCCCTGGCAGCCGGCGGCGAGGCCGATGAGCGGGAGGGTGAGGGCAGCGGCCAGGAAGCTTCGGGTGCGGGCGTGTCGGTTTGCCATGGGTGTCCTCGCGTTGGGGCGGATGAACCTTGGGGCGGTCGCCTGGGGGGGCGTCCTGTGAAGATGGAGACGATACGCGGAGGGGGGGATTGTGGCTAGTGGTGGGGGGTGGCCTGCGGGGTGGGTTTGTTGTTCTGTTTGGCGTGGTTTTTGGGTTGAGGCCTTGGCCGCGTCGCGGCCGGGGTCACGCCAGAGTCACTTGTGTTTGTTGGTGGTCGAGCGCGGGTAGTGCGTCGGTGGGTGTGGCGTGATTCTTGTTGGTGCGAAGAAGAACCGGGCGGACACGGCCCGGCTCACCGGGGCGGCTTTCATGACTGTTTTGGGCTGCCGGTGGGGTTTTTTAGGGTCTGAGGGTCTGTTTTCCCGGGTTGATGCAAGGAAATCGGTTGGGGGGTGACTATCTGTTGTGCCGGCCCGGTGTGGGTTGGTTTGAGATGGTTTTTGAGTCCCTAACGGCAGGAGGCATGCCATGGTGGGTACAGCGGTCAAGCTTGCGGGTGTGGGTGTCGTCGGAACGGTTGTCCTGGGTGGGTTGATGTTCGGCAGTGATCTCGGGAGCTACGCGAAGACGTCGTGGAACTCGGTGCAGACGTCGATCAAGGACAGTGTGCCTTTGGAGATCGAGCTGCAGCGGGCGCGTGATCTGCTGGGTCAGATCATCCCGGAGATGCGGGCAAATATCCGGATCATCGCCGAGGAAGAGGTGGAGCTGGCTCATCTGCAGCATGAGATCAACCGGGCGAGCGATCGGCTGGAGGATCAGCGGATGGCGGTTCAGCAGGTGCGGAGCATGATGTCGGTGGAGCAGGCGTCGTATCGGCTGGGTGACCGGCGGATGACGCGTGACGAGGTGGCGGCGGATCTGTCGCGACGGTTCTCGCTGTTGCAGGAGGCTGAGGCCTCTGTGGCGGCGAAGGAGCGGCTGCTGAACGGTCGGCAGGCTGCACTGGATGCGGCGATCGGAGCGCTCGAGAAGACGCGGACGCAGAAGGCGGAGCTGGAGGCGCAGATCGAGGCGCTGGAGGCTCAGCATCGACTGGTGCAGGCGGCTTCGATCGGCAGCGGGACCTCGATTGATCAGAGCCGGTTGTCGCAGACGACGGAGCTGATTGGTGAGATCAAGAAGCGGCTGGATGTGGCGGAGCGGACGCTGGCCCGTGAGGGCGAGTTCGTTCAGGATCTGCAGCTGGACGTTGAGGATCGTGTGGATGAGGCGTCGCTGCTGTCGGAGATCGATGCTTACCTCGGGCATGACCGGGTGGCCGGTGGTGCCGAGGCGGAGGATGCGAGCTGAGTTGTTTAGGGATCTCCCTCTCCTCCCGGCCCTGGGGCGCTGCCCCGGGCTGCCGGGTTTTGGATGGTGCTGATGGCTTCGGTTGAGGCTGCTGGATCGTTAGACTGAGCTGTTGAGGCTCGTGTGTGGAGGTGTTCGTTGCTTCTGCTGGCGTTCAAACGAGCTGAGTTCGCGTTGGCCGATGGTCGGTTGGACGAGGCATGGCGGATCGTGAGCCAGCCGAAGGTCCGGGCGCATCGTCGGGGTCAGGCGCTGATCGCGAGGCTGCTGGAGGCCTGGGTTCGGCGTGGGAACGAGCATCTGGATCATGAGCGACTCGATCAGGCGATGGCGGATTACCGGCGTGCGTGTGGGGTTGAGCCGGCGGCGGCGGGGGTGGCGTCGCTTGGTCAGCGGGTTCATGCGGCGGTGCGTGAGCGGGATCGTCGGAAGCAGCAGCGGGATGGGTTGCTGCGTCATGCGGCGGATCGGATTGCTTCGGGGTCGTGGTCGGCGGCGCACAAGCTGCTGCGTGACGCTGAGCCTGAGCTTGGAGATGGGGCGGTGCGGCTGATGCGTGATCTGGACGCAGAGGTATCGGGGTTTGAGCGGTGGCTGGAGGTGACCGAGGGGGCGGTTGCTCGTGGGGACTGGTCGGCGGCGGTGCGGGGTCTGGTGGAGCTTGAGAAGGTTCGTCGTGTGGATGAGCGGGTGTTGTCGCTTCGGGATCGGCTGATGGCCGGTGCGACGGGGGTGATGGATCGTGCGATTGAGGCGGCGCGGTTGGGCGAGGCCGAGGTTGTGGCGGGTGTGCTGCGTCCTGTGCTGGGAGCGGCGGATCGGGCGGCGACGGTGGTTCGGGCGCTGGGTTCGCTGGCGGCGTGCCGGCGTGCGGTGGTGGCGGGGCGGCTGGACGAGGCTTGTGACGCGGCGGGTGTGGCGGCGTCGCTTTTGCCTGGTGTGGGTTGGGTGATGGATCTGAAGCAGGAACTGGAGGGTGCTCTGGCGGTGGTGCGTCGGGTCGCGGGCGGGCCGTTGGCGGGGTTGAGTGGTGAGGGGGACCTGGCTCAGGCAGAGGCGGCGACGGCGGCTTGGCGTGATGAGCGTCCGGTGGCTCGTCGGGTGGTGTCTGAGCGGGTAGGTGAGGGTGATGGGCTGGTCGGGGTGGCATCGGTGTTGGAGGTGCTCTCGATCGAGGGGGTGGGGGCGTATGTGGTTTGTCGGGATGAGCGGGTGTCGTTCGGGCCGGTGGCTCAGGGTGGTGTGGATGTGCCGCTTCTGGCGGAGCCTGGGGTGGCGGGGGTGGTGCTTCGTCGAGAGGAAGAGTCGTTGCTGGTGGAGCAGGGGGGTGAAGCGGCGCGGGTGTTGAAAGATGGGGAGCGGCTGAGCGTGGGTCGTGGGCATCGGCTTCAGGTGACGCGGCCGCATCCTGCGAGTGGGACGGGGGTGGTTGAGCTGCTTCGGGGTCGGATCGCGGGGACGGATGCTCGGCATGTGCTGCTGATGGATCAGCAGGTGGTGATCGGTGCGGGGCGTCAGGCGCATGTGCGGATGGATCGGCTGGACCCGTCGGTGGTGGTGTTTGTTCGTGATGGCGGGTTGTGGGCGAAGGAAAGTGGGGGTGCTGGGCGGGGTGAGGCGCAACGATTGGATCCGGGTGCGACTATCGGTGCGGGCGGGCTGCGGTTGCGGTTGGATCGGTTGACGGCCTAGGTGTTGGAGCAGGGATGACACGATGAACACGATCAGCGGCCAGGGATTTCGATATGAGGCGGGGGATCGCCCGCTTGAGGGGCACACGGTTCGTCGTGCGGCGGGTCGGGGCGGGTTTGGTGAGGTTTACTTTGCGGTGACGGACTCGGGGCGGGAGGTGGCGCTGAAGTCGATCCAGGGGTTTGAGGACGTGGAGCTGCGAGGGATCTCGCAGTGCATGAATCTCAAGAGCCCGCATCTGGTGACGATCTTTGATGTGCGTCGGAATGAGAAGGGCGAGCCGTTTGTCATCATGGAGTACGTGGCGGGGCCGTCGCTTCGGCGTCTGATTGATGAGTCGGATGGGGGGTTAGGTCCGCAGAAGACGGCGTATTTTCTGCGTGAGATCGGCAAGGGGCTTTCGTATCTGCATGACTGCGGGGTGGTGCATCGGGATCTGAAGCCGGGGAACATTTTTTATGACGAGGGGTACGTGAAGATCGGGGATTACGGTTTGGCAAAGGCGATGGCGGCGAGCCCGCAGCAGAGCCAGACGGTGACGGTCGGGACGGTGCATTACATGGCGCCGGAGATCGGTGCGGGGCGTTATGACCGTGGGATTGATATTTATGCGATGGGGGTTTTGGTTTATGAGATGCTGACGGGTCGGGTGCCGTTTGGCGGGGCGTCGCCGGCTGAGGTGCTGATGAAGCATCTGAGTGTGCCGGTGGATGTGTCGGCGTTGCCGGCGCCTTTTGATCGGGTGGTGGCGAAGGCGATGGCGAAGGACCCGGCGGAGCGGTACGCGACGATCGGCGAGATGGTGGAGGATGTGTACGGGTCGTCGGCGATCCGGGAGAGCCTGAGCACGTATGGGGCCGAAGATCTAACAGTTTATGCGCGGCGGGCGGCGGCGAAGATGTCGGTGGGGGTGAAGGAAGTGGCGAAGGCGGAGATTGACCGTGATCTGCCAGACTCTGCGAACCCGGACACCTGGCAGGTGGCGAAAGGTTCTGGGGCTGGTCGAGACGAGCGTGTATCCGCAGGGGGTTCGGTGTCGGTTGGTTTGGGGACGGGCCTGCCGGTGATGGAGGGGGATGCAGGGAACGACCCGTTAGGTGGCGGTCAGCGGGTGATATTGAGTCTTCTGACGGTGCTGCTCCTGGCGGGCGGGGCATCGATCCTGATGGGCCGGGACGTGCACCAGCCGATGCTGTTTTATGGGGTGATGGCGGTGGCGTTGGGGCAGCTGTTTGGTTTGTGGCGGGCGCGTGCGTGGTTGGGTGATAGGGTTGCGAGCGAGCCGTTTCTGGAGCGGCTGGGGTATGCGTCGATCGCGGGGGCGATCTCGGGGGCGTGGCTGTTTTTGGTGATTTTGTTGTCGTCATCGCCGGTGCGGGATGATTTGATGGCGGTGTGGTTCGGAACGCTTGGCGCTTTGGTGGTGATGGGTTCGTATGGGGCGGGGTCGGTGGTTCGAGCGCGTCGGCTGTCGCTGATGCGTGCGGTGTTTGCGGGTCTGGCGGCGATGGTGGTGGTGCTGTTTGTCGCCGGGGGTGAGATGGCGCTTTTGTCTGCGGCGACGGCGGCGGCGGTGGCTTTGGCGTTTCGGGTGTCGGTGCCGTTTGATCCGGCGGCGTCTCGGTTGGCGTTTCCGTGGACGGCGGCGGAGCGGGCGATGTACGAGGAGCGTTCGCGGGTGGGGTCGCGGCCGGTGGTTGCGGCGGAGGCGAAGGCTGCGCGGGATGAGCAGAAAGGTGGTGAGGCGATGGCTTCGGTGGCTTCACGGGCTGGCGTTTTTGGTGAGACTGAATCGGCTGGGCGTGCGGGTGCGGCGAGAGGCGTTGAGCGGGAGTCGGGCGTCGTGTCGTTGTCGCCTCGGTCGCGGCTGTTGGCGTTGCTGTTTGTGGCGTGTCCGATGTTGCTGGTGCCGATCTGCGGGTTGCATCGGTTTTATGTGGGCAAGTGGGGGACGGGGATTGTGTGGTTGCTGACGGGCGGGCTGTTTGGCATTGGGCAGCTGATCGATGGGCTGTTCATTGTGGCCGGTTATATGGAGGACGCGAAGGATCGGCGGATCGTTTACTGGTGGCAGACGGCCGGGTATCCCGCGGTTGCTGGTGTGTATGAGCGGGCGACGACGGACAGTGCGCGTGTGATCCGGCAGGGTGGTTCTTACGCGGGGGCGGTGCTGGCTGGGCTGGTGGCACTGGTTGGGTTTGTGTTGCTGCTGGCAGCGGGTGGATTGGCGGGGGCTCAGGCGTTGGGAGCGCCGTATGCGGTGAGTGCGTTTCTTCCTGATATTGATATGGATGGTGTGGCGGCTGAGATATTCGGGTCGGTGAACTGGCAGCGGAACATGATGCGTGCGTTTGCGCCGTTGGCTTTGTCGCTGGCGGTGGCGGGTGGTGTGATGCTGATGCTATCGCGGCGCGGGGGCGGGGTGGCTTCGATGGTGCGGGCGGTGGGTGGTGTGCTGGTGCTGATTCTGGGTGGTGCTGTGGGCGCGGGTGTGTTTGGTGACGCATCGGAATTGCAGGCGATGTGGTATGCGGCGTCTGAGCAGGTGGCGCAGGGGCGTGTGGGTGAGGCGGTGGTGGGGGTGTTGAATGCGGCGAAGATTGACGTGCTGCTGCTGGTTCAGGGTCTGCTGCTGGTGGGTGTGCTGCTGGTGGCGTGGCCGACACGGCGGGAGGTGCGGTGATGGCGCAGGTTGATGGTGTGGCGTTGGCTTTGCCGTTCTGGATTATCTTCCTGATCCTTGTGGGCTGTTTCTTTGTGGTTGGGGGCGTTGTGGTATTGAGTCGTTTCATGGGTTGGAGCGAAGGCTGGAAGGGCACTGGTGTGCTTCTTGGGGCGGTCTTCGGGTTGCTGGTTTGTTTGAGTGTGATTGCGCTTGGGGTTGGTGTGGTGTTGCCTGCGATGAGTCGTCAAACGCCGGCTGTGATACAGCCGAGTGGGAACTATGCTTCGGTTGAGGGGCAGGATCACCAGGAGGGGCTTGGGGCGTGGGACGCGACGTTGGAGGGGTTGTTCCCGATTGAGCCGGCGTTGGATGCATCGACGTCGTGGGCGGCGGTGGGTGGGGCGATGGATGGTCGGGTGGTGACGGTGCATGAGGATGGTGAGGCGTTGGTGGCGGGGGTGTTTCGGACGCCTCGGCTGGCGGCTTCGGCGGTGGTGGCTCGGCGGTATGCGTTGGTGGAGGCGGCGGAGGCGGTGGCGGCTGCGTATGCGGCGAGTGAGGCGACGGAGGAGGCGTTGTCGGGTTTGTTGCTTGATCGGCTGCTGGCGGATCCGGGGTTGGTGCGGCGGGAGGTGACGCAGGAGATACGGCGGCCTTACGGGGAGTTGTATCGGAGTGCGGTGGAGGTGGTGTTGCTGGAGTCGGAGATTGTCGCGTCGGCGGCGGTGCTTGAGCGGAAGCTGCTGGCGCGGGGTGAGGCGGTGGGGATGACCTGGGCGGCGATGGCTGCGGTGCTGGTGGGTATTGTGGCGGTGTATCTGGTGTTGAATGTGGCGACGCAGGGGTATTACGGGTTCACGCTGGCGTTGTGCGGGTTTGGTTTCGGGTTGGTGGTGGTGCTTTACTCGCTGTTGCGGGTGACGTCGCTGGGCGGGTTGGGCTAGTGCGGGGTGGCGTTGCGGCGAAGGAGAGGTCATTGTTTACGGCATGAGTGCTTTAGGTGATGGTGATCGTCGGCTGATCGAGGGGGTTCGTGCGCGGGATGCTGCGGCCTGGCAGCAGCTGGTGGATCGGTACCACGGGCGGTTGCTGGCGTTTGCGCGTCGGCATGGTTCGCGGCCCGGGGATGCGGAGGATGTGGTTCAGGAGGCGTTTATTGGTTTTCTGACGGGGCTGGATCGGTATCGGGAAGAGGCGAGCCTGGAGACGTATCTGTTTACGATTCTGAGGCGGCGGCTGATTGACGTGCGGCGATCGAGGCGGGTGCCTTTGTGTGAGGCGTCGCTACGGACGGATGAGGAGGGGAGTCCGATCGAGCGGGCGGAGGGTGGGGGTGAGACGGCTTCGACGTATGCGCGTCAGGATGAGTCGCGGGAGAGGCTGCGGGAGGCGCTGGCGGAGGGGTTGCGGGAGCTGGTGAAGAAGTATCGGGATTCGCTGAACTTCCGGGACCTGATGGTGCTGGAGGGGGTGTTTTATGCGCAGTTAAAAAACCGGGAAGTGGCGGAGCTGGTGGAGGGGGCGAGTTCTGCGCATGTGGCGGTGATCAAGCATCGGGCGATCGATGCGATGCGGGCGTCGGTGGAGGCGTCGCTTGGGGATGGCGGGTTTGCGGAGGCGGTGGATGAGGCGGGTGATCTGCTGACGGAGGTTTGGGAGTCGGTGCGGCCGAGTTGTCCGAAGCGGAGCACGCTTGGGGCGGAGTTGTTGGGGACGCTTGATGAGGGGTGGTCTGGGTACATCTCGTTTCACGTGGATCGGCTGGGGTGCGGGCCGTGCCGGGCGAATCGTGATGACTTGAAGGCGGCGATGGAGAACCCTGAGGACCATGTGGTTCGGGACCGGATCATGGAGAGCACGGTTGGGTTCCTGTCGGGGGGCGGTTAGAGGGTTGTTTTAAGGACACGGGGGATTTGAGAGCGGTCGGTGTGGAGATTGTGCTATACTGCGACTCAGACTCAATTAGAGGGTCTGGACGCAGGAGATGTCGCCGATGGCTGTGGATGCAGGTGGGTTGTTGACGCTTGGGGATCTTCAGCGCGGGGCGTGTGCGACGATCCGAGAGGTTCAGGCGGGGCCGTTTGATGCAGAGAGGCTGAAGGCGATGGGCTTGTGCTCGGGTCGTCGGGTGACGGTGCTGAAGCGGGGTCAGCCGATGATCGTGTCGGTGATGGGTTCGCGTATCGGTCTGGATCGTCATCTGGCGAGGTTTATCGAGTTGGTTCCGGTGGAGCGGGATTCGGCATGTTGTATGGATCCGGTGGATGCGGAGGCGGATGCGAAGCAGGGCGAGGGGGTGGTTTCGTGACAACGATCTCGCTGCCTGTCAGGGACTCGGGGTCGGGGACAGAGAGCGGTCCGCGGATCGTGCTGCTGGGCAACCCGAACGCGGGGAAGACAACGCTTTTCAATCGGTTGACGGGGCTTCGGGCGAAGACCTCGAATTTTCCCGGGACGACCATTGAGCGTCGGGTGGGGGCGGTGCGGCTGGGCGAGCGGGATGTGATCGTTGAGGATCTGCCGGGGCTGTATGCGCTGAACGCGGGGAACCCGGAGGAGTTGCTGGCGGGTCAGGTGCTGCAGGGTGCGTATCCGGGTCAGCCGAAGCCTGATGTGGCGGTGGTGGTGCTGGATGCGACGAATCTGGCGCGGAATCTCTATCTGGCGGGTCAGGCGCGGGAGGCGGGTGTCGCGGTGGTGGTGGCGCTGAACATGGTGGACCTGGCGGAGGCGCGTGGGATCGAGCTGGATCTGGAGGCACTGAGTGCGGAGCTTGGCGCGGTGGTGGTGCCGGTGTCGGCGCGGGCGGGGACGGGGCTGGAGGATCTGATGGGGGTGCTATCGGCGGAGATTGCATCGGGTGCGGCGGCGAAGCCGGTGCCGCTTGCGTTGGCGGGGTGCTCGGCGTGCAGCGGGTGCCCGCATGGGGCGCGGTTTGACTGGGCGGAGCGGGTGGATCAGCGGGTGAGTCGGTCGGCGGCGTTGTCGGCGAAGTGGACTGATCGGATTGATCGGGTGGCGACGCATACGTTTGTGGGGCCTGGGATTTTCGCGGCGGTCATGGCGGGGGTGTTCATGACGCTGTTTGTGGTGGCGGACACGCCTATGGGCTGGGTGGAGTCGTTGTTTGGGGTGGTCGGCGAGGCGGTGGCGGGGGTGCTGCCTGACGGGTTGATTCAGAGTCTGGCTGTGGATGGGTTGATTGGTGGGGTGGGTGGGGTGGTGGTGTTTTTGCCGCAGATTCTGCTGCTGTTTTTCCTGTTGTCGCTTCTGGAGGACACGGGGTACCTGGCGCGGGCGGCGTTTGTGATGGATCGTTGGTTCCGGAAGATGGGGCTGCCCGGGCGGGCGTTTGTGCCGATGCTGTCGGCTCATGCGTGTGCGATTCCGGCGATCATGTCGACGAAGGTGATTGAGAGCCCGCGTGATCGTTTGGTGACGATCATGATTATCCCGCTGCTGACTTGTGCGGCACGGCTGCCGGTTTATGCGATGGTGATCGGGCTGCTGTTTCCGGACAGTCCGTTGTTTGCGGGGCTCTTGATGACGGGGGCGTATGGGCTTGGGATTGTGGCTGCGTTGGGGGCGGCGATGGTGATTCGGGGGACGCTGGTGAAGGGCAAGCCGGAGGCGTTGGTGATCGAGTTGCCGACTTACAAGCTGCCGAGTTTCCGAAACGCGTTTTTGACGGCGTTTGATCGTGGGATGGTGTTTTTGAAGAAGGCGGGGACGGTGATTTTGTTGATTTCGCTGGTCTTGTGGGTGGCGGCGACGTTCCCGCAGCTGCCGGAGGAGCGGTTGGCGGAGGTGGCTTCGGCGGCGGATCAGACGCGGCTGGTTGAGCTTGAGGCGTCGATCGCTGCGGCTGAGTCGGCGGGTGAAGCGGAGGTGGTGGAGGCGTTGTCGTCGGAGGTGGGGGCGATGCATTCGGCGTACTCGGTGGAGTATTCGCTCGCGGGTCGGCTTGGGAAGCTGGTGGAGCCGGTGTTTGCGCCGCTTGGGTTTGACTGGAAGATCAATATCGGGGTGGTGAGTTCGTTTGCGGCGCGAGAGGTGATTGTCTCGACGCTGGGGATTGTTTACGGGTTGGGTGATGAGGCGGAGGACGAGGCGGCGCTGCGGTCGGTGCTGGCGAGTCAGAGGCATGCGGATGGTTCGCCAGTGTTCACGACGGCGTTGTGTCTGAGTCTGCTGGTGTTTTATGTGCTGGCGATGCAGTGTCTGCCGACGCAGGCGGTGACGAAGCGGGAGACGGGCTCGTGGAAGTGGGCGGGTTTTCAGTTGGGTTACATGACGGTGCTGGCGTACGTGGCTGCGTTGGTGACGTATCAGGGGGCGAGTTGGATGGGGTGGGGTTGAGCCCCCCCACTAAGCCCACCGCGTCTCCTCCCTCCGCATACGCACTTCTCGCAGGGCATGCCTAGCTGGCATGGCATGCGTGACATGGTTCTTTGTTGACAGTCGGGAAGGCTCGCCTGTGAAGGGGCTTGGCAGCCGGGCGGTGTGTTGTTGTGGGCGGTAGACTGGCGGGATGCGAAGAAAAGCGAATCAGTTGCGTGAGGTGGTGATCGAGGGGTTTCCGACGTCGGCGGCGGGGTCGGTGTTGATTCGGTCGGGGGAGACGCGGGTGCTTTGTACGGCGTCGATTGCGTCGGAGACGCCTCGGTGGATTGAACGGGATGAGGAGGGGCGTCCTGTGAAGGGTTGGGTGACGGCGGAGTATTCGATGCTGCCTGGTTCGACGGGTGATCGGAAGCGGCGGGGTCCGGATGGTCGGTCGACAGAGATTCAGCGTTTGATTGGGCGGTCGCTTCGGGCGGGGGTGGATCTGTCGAAGATGCCCGGGATGGCGATTACGTGCGACTGCGATGTGTTGTCGGCGGATGGAGGGACGCGGACAGCGGCGATCACGGGTTCGTGGGTGGCGTTGGCGCAGGCGATCGCGGTGGCTCGTGGGGATGGTCGTTTGGCAAAGAACCCGCTTAGGGGTCCGATTGCGGCGGTGTCGGTGGGGGTGATTGATGGGGTGTCGTATCTCGATCTGGATTATGCGTTGGATTCGCGGGCGGAGGTGGACCTGAATGTGGTGATGGATCACAAGGGGTCGTTTGTGGAGGTGCAGGGGACGGCGGAGGGGGCGGTGTTTGATCGGAAGCGGTTGGATGGGCTTTTGGATCTGGCGTCGAAGGGTGTGAAGTCGCTGGTGCGGCTGCAGAAGCAGGCTCTGAAGGAACTGGCGGGGGCGTGAGGCTGTTGGTGTTGGCACCGGCAGGCATAAGGTGATGGTCTGATGTCGTGGACGTTGTCGCGATACATCCTGTTTGAGTTGCTGAAGATCCTTGTGATCTCGTCGGTGACGCTGGTTTGCGTGATCTCGTTTGCTGCGGCGATCAAGCCGTTGGCGGATGGGTTGCTGGGTCCGGCGGAGCTGCTTCGGTTTGTGGGCTACACGATGCCAACGATGCTTGGTTTTGTGCTGCCTTTTGCGGGGGCGTTTGCGTCGACGCTGGTTTTTTGTCGGATGGCGGCTGATAACGAGGTGATGGCGTGTTCGGCGTCGGGGATTGGTCACCGTGCGATTCTGCTGCCGGTGGCGGGGTTGGGGTTGGCGTTGACGATGACGCTTTTCATGTTGTCGAACTTTGTGATTCCAGGTTTTTACAAGCAGGCCGCGTTGACGATCGAGAAGGATCTGTTGACGGTGCTGGTGTCGCGGCTGAATGATCGGGAGCCGTTCACGCGTGGGAACTGGGTGGTGTTTGCGGATGGTGCGGAAACGCTGCCGCCGCCTGTTCCGGAGCCTGGTCGTCCGGCGGCGGAGAAGCTGGTGCGTCTGTCGGGTGTGGCGGTGCAGGAGTTGACGGCGCGGGGTGCGATACGGAACGACCATACGGCGGAGACGGCGACGGCACTGTTGTATCGGGACCCGGTGAGTGGGGATTCGGTGGTGACGCTTCGGCTGGAGGGGTTTGTTTCGTTTTCGTCGGTGGAGGGTGATTTTCGTGATGGGTATGTGTCGTCGCTGAACCTGCCGCCACTGCGGTTGCCGAGTGTGTTGCGTGACAATCCGAAGTATTTTTCCTGGCCTGAGCTTCGGGAGCTGGCGGAGCACCCGCAGCGTTTTGATCGGGTGCGCGATTCGTCGCTTCGGTATCTTCAGCTGCTGGCGGCGGAGCGTTTGCGGGCGGGGCTGATTGCTGATCTGGAGCGGGGTTTGCCGGTGCGGCTGGTTGATCCGGGGACGGGTCAGTCGGTGGTGCTGGATGCACCGGACTGGCGGCCGTTGGGTCGTGGGGTAGAGCTGTTGTCGCGTGGTGAGGTGCTGGTTCGGTATCGGTCGGCATCGGTTGAGGAAGGGGTTGGTGTGGGGGCGGTTCCGCTTCGTCCGATGGATGCGGAGCGGGCGTATGTGGCGGTTGAGCGGCGGTCTGACAGCACGGCGGACCCGCGGGTGACGGTGGAGCTTCGGGGGGTGACGATGCGTGATGCGGGGTTGGGTCTGGCGGGTCAGTCTGATCGTCGTTTGCTGCCTGAGCTGGTGTGGCCGGAGCCGGTGCTGGGGGTGGCGATCGAGACGATCGAGACGGATGACCTGCTGAGTGGGGTGTTTGCGCCGCAGACGGAGGGTGAGGTGGCGGCGACGGCGGAGGCGGCGGCGGAGCTTCGGAGGCAGCTTCGTCGGCTGGCGTCCCGGATTATTTCACAGCTGCATGTTCGGGGGTCGTTGGCGGTGTCGTGCACGCTTTTGATGTTGCTTGGTGCGTGCGTGGGGATGCTGGCTTACCGGTGGTCGACGCTGGCTGCGTATTCGTGGTCGTTCGTGGCGGCGATCATCACGATCATCATCATTCATTCGGGTGAGAATCTGGCGACGCGTCCTGGTGGGGGTGTGGCGGTGGGTCTGCCGGTGTTGTGGTCGGGGGTGTTGCTGCTGGCGGTGGTGCTGGCGGGTGTGTTTGTGAAGCTGCGGCGGCCTTAGGTTGTTTGTTTAGAGGTCTTCATGACGGTTTTGGATCGTTACATTCTGCGGCAGTTCTTTTTGAACTTCGTGATTCTGCTGGCGGTGCTGGTGGGATTGTTTGTGCTGATCGATCTGATTCTGAATCTGGATGAGTTCATGGAGGCGGGTCGGGTTCGTGCGGATCGTTTTGGCGGGGTGTGGCTGGCGACGGCGTTTTCGGTGTTTGACTACTACGGGCCGTTGGCGGTGCTGGCGGTGGTGAACACGGTGGGGCTGATATCGGTGGGGGCGATGGCGTTCACGCTGGTGTCGATGTACCGGGGCCGTGAGCTGGTGGCGTTGGTGGCGAGCGGACTGAGTCTGCATCGGGTGGGGATCACGCTGCTGGCGGGTTCGATGGTGTTGTCGCTGTTGACGTTTCCGCTTCAGGAGTTGGTGATTCCTTCGCTGACGGACAAGCTGTCGCGTGGCATTTCGGAGGTGGAGCGTGACAGCATGAACACGTTCTCGATTCGGCTGGTGCCGGATGAGAAGGGGGCGCTGTTTACGGCTGCGTCGTTCGATGTTGAAGAGCAGCGGATGCAGGGGGTGTCGATTCTGGAGCGGACGGAGACGGGGACGATGAAGCGTCGGATCGTGGGGGAGTCGGCGCGTTGGGATGAGGCGAGGGGCGGTTGGGTGTTTGAGCCGGTGGCTTACGGGGCTTCGCCGGTGGGTCCGGGTGCCGATCCTCTGGCGGCGGTGCGGTTGGATCCCGAGGTGGTTTCGTTCTATGAGACGGAGTTGTCGCCGACGCTGGTGTTTGCGCGTCGGAAGGCGTTGTTCAAGCGGTTGTTGTCGATGGAGGATCTGCAGATGCTGGCTTCTTCGGAGGCGCTGCATCCGGCGGAGCGGGCTTCGGTGACGCAGATCATCTGGGGGCGTTTCAGTCTGCTGGTGGTGAATGTGCTGGTGGTGGCGATTGGTTTGCCGTTCTTTTTGCTGCGGTCGCCGACGGGACTGATGCAGCAGTCGATCAAGGCGGCGGTTCTTTGTGTTGGTTGCTGGGGTGCTGCGCTGGTGATGTTGCAGGCGGGTGCGGGTTTTAATCCGGTGGCGATCGCGTGGTTGCCTGCTGCGTTGGGTCTGCCTTTGGCGACGGCGATGCTGCAGTCGGTGGAGACGTGAGCATGGGTGAGGGTGGCTTGTCTTCGTGGCGGGTGGCGGCGCGGGACTGGTGGCGGTGGCTCGGGGCGCGGCCGGTGGGGTTGGAGGGAGCGGTGGGGTCGTGGCGGTGGTGGGGTGTGTTTGTGGGTGTGGGGATGCTGGTGGTGGTATTGGATCTGTTGGCGGATCGCTGGGCGGTGGAGGCGGTGCATGGGTGGCCGCGGACCTGGCGGGTGGCGGCTTCCTGGTTGACGGAGTGGGGTGGTTCGCGGGCGTGGTTTTATGCGGGCGGGCTGTGGCTGATCGGTCTTGGATTGGTGAAGGGGTTGAAGCTGGGGCGGGTGGGGTTGTTGCTGGTGCCGGTTTTGATGGGGCTGGGGCTGGGGTCTTTGGCGTGGGTTTATGCGGATGAGGGGATACGGGATCGGGCGTCGTGGGTGATTGGCGGGGTGGTGCTGGTTGGGCTGGGGCTGGCGCAAGCGGATCAGCGTTGGGTGCGGGGTGTGGTGCTGGTGGTGGTTTGCGTGGCGGTGTCCGGGATTGTGGTGAATGTGGTGAAGCCGATGGTGGGGCAGAGTCGGCCGAATCTGTATTTTTCGGAGGGGGTTGATGAGCGTCGGCCGTTGACGTTTGGGTATGACTACGGGAGTTTCCCATCGGGTCATGCGACGACGGCGGGGGCGGTGGCGGGTTCGATCGCGTTGGTGTGTCCGGCGGCGCGGGTGCCGATGGTGGTGTTTGCGGTTGCGACGGGCTCGACGCGGGTGGGGACGTTGTCTCACTATCCTTCAGATGTGGTGGCGGGCCTGTGGCTGGGGTGGGTGTCGGCGGGGGCGCTGCGGGGCTTGGCGCGGCGGGGTGTTTCGTCGAAGCATTGAAGTAGATCTGCCCGGGCTGACGTAGCTCGGCTCACGGATTTGTGGCGTTGTGGTTGGCTGGGTGTTTGGGTGCGTTGCTGGGGAGGATCCAGACTTCGATGGTGAGTGCTCTGCCTTCGTCGTCGGAGCTGTAGTTCCAGAAGTCTTTGGACCCGGCGCTGATGACGCCCAGGTCTTCGGGGGTGACGTTGAGGCGTTGGGCTTCTTTCGTGGAGATGATGAGGGCCTGGCGGGTGGGTCTGGGTGAGGCGGCCCATGCGAGGAGGGCTTCGCGGGTGCGTTGCATGCGTTGGACGGGGTATCCGAGGGGGCGGCTGAGGTAGTAGATGACGGAGGGCTCGCGGTAGCCGAGGGTGTAGATGGTGGCCTCTTCGGGGAGTTTGAGTTTGATGGCTTCTGCGATTTCGGGGCTGATCTTGAGGCGGTGCTCGACCCAGGGCAGGAGCGTGGAGGCGCTGATGAGGATGAAGATGGGGGTGACGGTGGCGAAGATGGAGGTGATTTCGAGGAGTCGTCGCTGGGCGAGGTTGATGAGGACCCAGGGGATGCCGAGGAGGAGGATGGCGGCGGGGAGGGCCGTTCGCCAGGCGAGGTCGGTCAGGCTGAGGGCGTAGGGAGCTATGAGCAGGGTGAGTCCGAGGCTGGCGATGAGCAGGAAGAAGATGGCGCGTCCGGCTCGTGCGAAGCGGGTGTCGGCGCGGGGTGGTTTCTGGGCGGTCTGGTTGACGAAGGCGCCGATGAGGACGGCGAGGCCCGGGAAGATCGGGAGGATGTAGTGGGGGAGTTTGGTGGCGACCAGGGACATGGTGATGAAAGTTGGGATGAGCCATGCCCAGATAAGGGCGCGGTCGCGGCCGTTGAGGAACTCGCGTCTTCGGAGGGCGTTGAAGGCGGATGGGAAGATGGCTGTCCAGGGGAGGAGGCCGATGAGGAGGACCGGGACGTAGAAGGGGATGAGGGCCAGGTATTCGAGGGTGTTTGATCCGCCATGGCCTTCCTGGGGTGTGACCATGCGGTCGAGGACGTGGGTGCCGAGGCCGATATCGAGGAGGACGCCTTGGGATTGGGTGTTGGCGGGGATGGCCCATGCGAGGAAGGCTGCGAAGCTGAGGGCGGCGATGATCCAGAGTGAGAGCCAGAAGCGTTTGCCGAGTCGCCAATCGTCTCGCTGGGCGCGGCCGATGAGCCATCCGGCGAGAATGATGTTGGCCATGGGGATGGCGAGGCCAATGGGGCCTTTGGTGAGTTGGCCGGCGGTGAGTGCGAGCAGGAGCATGGGTGGGTGCCACCAGGCCGGGCCCCGGACGGCGCGGTGGACGAAGGTGGCGTAGGCCTGTGTCAGGCAGCCGAGGAGCAGGCCGTCGGCGGTGGAGAGTGTGCCCATGACGATGGGCATGATGGCGGTGAGGAGGATGATGAAGGCGATGACGGCGGCGCGTTTCTGGTTGGTGATCCAGAAGGCGGCGAAGTAGGTGGCGGTGGCGGCCCAGAGGAGTCCGAAGATGGAGGGGAGACGGACGGCGATTTCGGTTTCACCGAGGAGTTGGATGCCGGCGACCATGGCCCAGTAGATGCCGGCGGGTTTGTCGGGTCGGATGTTATCGTTGAAGGTGGGGACGAGGTAGTCGTCGGATTCGAGCATTTCGACGGCGGCTCGGGCGAAGCGGGCTTCGTCGCGGTCCCAGAGCGTGGAGCTGACGGCGAGGGTGGCGAGGAAGGTCAGTCCGAGCAGGAGGAGGATCGCGAGGGTGCGCAGGTGTTTGGGATTTGGGGCTTGGGCGTCGGACATGCGGGGTTTAGTTTAGCGGTTGGGGGTTGGTTCATTGGTGGGGGGGTGGGGGATGGTTTATCCTGTGCGGATGAACCGGATTGAGCGGATTTTTTCGGAGCAGGCTGCGTCTGGTGGGCGGGCGTTGATGCCTTTTCTGACGGCTGGCGATCCGTCGCTTGATCTGCTTGGTGATCTGCTGCTGGAGGCGGAGCGGAGCGGGGCGCACCTGTGTGAGGTGGGGATTCCGTTTTCGGATCCGATCGCGGATGGGCCGGTGATTCAGGCGTCGATGACGCATGCGCTTCGTGGTGGCGTTCGGGTGGACGGGATCTTTGAGGCGATTGAGGCGGTGCGTGCCAAGACGGAGCTTGGTCTGGTTGCGATGGTGAGTTATTCGATCGTGCATCGGTACGGGTTGGAGCGGTTCGTTAAGCGTGCCAAGGCGGCGGGTTTTGACGGGCTAATTTTTCCTGATCTGGCTTTGGAGGCGTCGGGTCCGGCGCGTGAGGCCGCGGCGTCGGCGGGGCTGACGCTTAGTCTGCTGATTGCGCCCACGACGGGTCTTGAGCGGGCGACCGAGATTGCGGCTGCTTGTACGGGGTTTGGATACATCGTGGCGAGGTCGGGGATCACGGGTGAGCAGTTGACGCTGCCTGAGGACCTGACGGTTCGGTTGGCGGCATTGGCGGAGCGGGTGTCTGTGCCGCGGGCGGTTGGCTTTGGGGTGTCGAGCGGGGCGCACGTGCGGACGATTCTGGAGCATGCGGAGGGTGTGATTGTTGGATCGGCGTTGGTGCGGCGGATCGCGGAGCAGCGTGAGGCGGGTCGTGAGGCTGTGTTGTCGGCGGCGGGTGGGTTTATCCGGTCTTTGGCGGAGGGGCTCCCAGAGACATCGGCGGGTGCCGGGGTGGGTGGGGCCTGATGATGGTGCTGCCTGACTGGTCACTGAGGGCGGTCAAGGGGCTGGCGGGGTTGTTGTGGGCTGGAGGGCTGATGTTGATGGGTTTGTGGCTGTGGGAGCATTTTGGAGATCGGTCGATGGAGGGGCGGTTGCTATCGCTTTCGGCGCTTGCGGGTGGGCTGTTTGTGTTCATGTGGATGGTGGCGGATGACGTTTTTCCGGCTTCAAACGAGGTGGTTACGGGCTTCCTGAAGGCGTTGGTGGGCGTGATTTTCTGGGCGTCTATCGGTCTCGTGGTGATTGTTATGGGCGTGGGTGCGTTGGGTTGAACGATAGAGGGGTTGGGGGCGTAGGTGATGAGTCCTTTGAGGCCGATGAGAGGTCGATGATGCAGGAACGCGTTCGCTGGCTTGGTTCGATGGTTTTGCTGTTGGCTCTGGGTTTTCAGTGGATGAATCCGGGAGGGGCTTTAGCGCAGTCCTCGGATGAGGAGGCGAGTCTGGATCGGCTGGTTGGGGATCGGCTGGTGCTGTATGCGCTTCAGTATCTGGAGGGTGACGGGGAGGTGCTTGATTTTCAGCTGGAGATGGCTGAGATGCTTTTCAATCAGGCGTTGTTGTTTTCGCCTGAGGACATCGATCTTTGGCGGTTGAAGGCTGATCTGGCAGCGGCTCGTCAGGACTGGGATGCTCGGCAGCGGGCGCTTCGGACGGTTCTGCGATTGGATCCGTCTGATGACGGGACGCGGCTGGACCTGATCTATCTGCTGCTTGAGGGGATTCAGACGCTGGATGCTCGGCTGGCGCGGGTGGAATCGCTTTTGATGGGTGAGCGGGCGGAGGAGCTGAGCCGTCCGTTGCGTTCGCGGCTGGCGGTGTATGCGGCGGCGGCGGCCCGAGAGTTGGGGGATCAGACGAAGTTTGCGCGTTGGTTGCGGGCGGCGGCGCAGCTTGATCCGGCGAACGATTCGGCGATGCGGATGATGCTGGATTATGCGATCGAGCAGGGTTCGGGGCTGGCGACGCTTGGTGCGGTGACGATGCAGCTGGTGGCGGCTGCGCCGCTGGATCGGGGGGCGCGGGTTGAGTTGGGGCTGCTTTTTCTGCAGACGGGTTGCTATGAGCGTGCGATTGGGCAGTTGATTCTCGCTTCGCAGCTTTCGACGGGTCCGTTGCCGCCTGAGGTGGTGAGTTCGGTGATTCTGGCGCAGCTGGCTACAGGTGACGTGGCTGGCGCGTCGACGACGCTGGATCGGATGCAGGTGACGTATTACGCGGGGCCTCTGGATGAGGAGGAACAGCCGACGCCCGGCGCGTTGCCTCTGTCGCTGGAGGTGCTTCGTCTGGCTAGTCTGATCAATGGGGATGAGGCGGCGGCGCTGGCTTCGTATGAGCGGATTGCTCGGGAGCTGATCGGTCAGGGCACGGTGGAATCGTTGGCGGCGCTTGGGCGTATCACGGCGATGCTGGCGCCGGCGCAGATTGATCGTTCGGGTTTGCTGGCGGGGTTGCAGGAGGTTGCGCCGGACGTGGCCTCGCTGGTGCAGGCGACCATTGATCTTGGGGAGGGGCGGTTGGAGGCGGCGCGTGATCGGCTGGTGCTGATTACGGCGACTGAACCGATGGCGGATGTGGTTCTGGCGACGATGCCGGGCGTGAGTGATGAGCGGGCTCGGCGTTTGTTTGCGCGGGCGGTTTCGGCGGGTCCTGAGGACCTGGCGGCGATTCTGGCGGGGATGCTGCATCAGGCTCGTTTTGGTGAGGTGGTTCGGCCGAGCAGGGATGGCGAGCGTCTGCTTGAGTTGATGGGGCGTTATCCGAGTCAGCTCTGGCAGTTGGATACGTCTTTCCGATCGTGGACGGATGTGGATCTGCGTGTGCATGAGGGTGGGTCGTTTGAGTTGCTGGACCCGATGCCGGCGACGTTGGTGGTGAGCAATCTGACGGGGTTGCCGATGACGTTCGGGGGTTCGGGCGGGGCGGTGAGTGATGTGGTGATGATGAGTTTTTCGGTGTCGGTGCTGGGGCGTCCGTATGCGAATCTGCCGCCAATGATCGTGGATGTTGATCGTCGGATCACGTTGGATGGTGGTCGGTCGATTGAGATCCCGATCAACCTTCGTCAGTCGATGCTGGCGGGTCTGACGGCGGACAATCCGTTTACGACGGTGTTTGTGGATATGAGCGTGGTGCTTGATCCTCGGCCAACGCGTTTTGGCGGCATTTCGGCTGGACCGCTTGGCGCGGTGGATAACGAGCGTGGCGTTGTGATTCGTTCGGTGCCGCCGACATCGGAGCGGTTGGACGAATGGATTGCGGGGATGGGTGATCTGTCGACGGCGGATGAGGTGCTGGCGGGCTTGCGTGTGATGGGTTGTGCGACGCAGGGATTGGTGCGTGGTTTGACGGAGGATGAGGTTGGGCGTGCAGCGGGTGAGTTGATTCAGGCTTATCTGCAGGCGGGTCCGAAGGCGCAGACGTATCTGATTATGGCGATGTCATCGGTGGAGCGTTCGAATCGTTTGCTGCGGCCGATTCTGGAAGATGCGGCGAATTCGGATGTTCCGATTGTTCGGATGGGTTATCTGCTTCGTCATGTCGGGTCGGCTGCGGATGTGTCGCTTCGCGACTCGCTGGATTCAGAGGATGAATCGTTGAGACGTTTTGCGGCGGCGTATGAGTCCTTTTTGTCGGTGCTTGAGCGGGCGCGTGTGGAGGCGGGGGTGGGGGCTCCGGATGCGGAGGCGGGTACGGGTGGGTTCATCGGTTTGCCGACGCCTGAGGAATTGCTGGCCCCGCCTGAGGAGGAGGATCCGTTCGGAGAGCGGTTAGAGCCTGATGAGCAGTGATTGGCTGGTGCTACTGGATATCGATGGGACGTTGCTGACGACCGAGGGTGTGGGTCCGGGTTTGATGCAGCGGGCGTCGGATGAGGTTTTGGGCGGGGCGCTTCGGTTTGATCGGGTGGATTTTTCGGGGAATCTGGATCCGTTGATTGTTTCGGAGGCGGCGGCTCATTCCGGAGTTGCGTTGGATGAGCTGCTGGAGCGGCGGTTTCGGGAGGCGTATGTCCGAGCGCTAGCTGCGTGGGTGGAGGTGGAGCGGCCGTCGCTTTTGCCCGGGGCGGAGGGTTTGGTTGCCGGGCTGAGGCGGGCGGGTGTGGGTACTGGTTTGGTGACGGGTAATTTTCCGGAGGCCGCACGGATCAAGCTGGATGCGGTGGGGCTGGGCCTGGATGGTTTTGAAGCGAACGGTTTTGGTGATGATGCGGCGGATCGGCCTGGTCTGGTGGCGGTGGCGCGGGAGCGTCATGGCACCGAGGTGGCGGATGAGCGGGTGGTGGTGGTGGGTGATACGCCTCGGGACGTGGCGTGTGCGAAGGCGCACGGGTGTGTGGCGGTGGCGGTGACGACCGGGCGGTTTGGGCGGGAGGAGCTAGCGGGGTGTGGTGCGGATCGGGTGTTGGATTCGCTGGAGGAGGCGGAGGCTGTGCTGGGTGGGATGGGGCTGATTCTGTAGCGGGTGTTTGGAGGGGTGTTGTTTTTATTTGGTTTCGGTGGCGCGTTGGGTTTCGAGTGTCAGCCTTGACTCGATGGCGGGTGTCTGCTTCTCGAGGGAGAGTCGGGCGGCCTGCGTAGAGGCGTTGAGGACGGGGCCGCCAAAGAGGCCGAGGGCGAGTGCGAGGGTGGCGGCGATGCAGGCGGAGGCGATGGCGAGTTTGCTGGTGGCGTGTGAGGGTGTTTTCTCTTCGGCGGGGGTTGTGGGCCTGGTGAGGATCATGGGGCCGGCGGCGAGGCGGAGGTAGTAGCCGGCGGAGATGGCTGAGTTGATGATGAGGATGGTGATGAGGGCGACGTGGCCGTCGGCGAGGCCGGCGGTCATGATGTGGAGCTTGCCTACGAAGCCGATGAGGGGCGGGAGGCCGAGGAGGGAGAGGGCACCCACGGCGAGGCAGATAGCAAGGAGTGGGTTGGTCGCGCGCAGGCCGTTGAGGTCGTCGTAGGTGTGGCCGTCCTCGGGTTCTTTGGGTAGGGCGGCGAGGGCTGCGAAGCAGGCGATGGTGCCGGCTGCGTAAGCGGGTAGGTAGAAGAGGAGGGCGGCGAGCCCGCTGGCCCCACCGGTGAGCGCGGGTCCGACGATCACGGGGATGAGGAGGTAGCCGGAGTGGGCGACCGAGGAATAGGCAAGCATGCGCTTGACGTTGGTTTGGACGAGCGCGAGGAGGTTGCCGGCGGTCATGGTTAGGACGGCTATGGCGGCGATGGCGAAGGCGATGATTTCGCCCGCGTCGGTGGCGGTGGGGTTCTTGTCGAGCGGCCAGCCGATCATGGCCATGATGAGGATGAGGGCGGAGAAGCCTGCGGTTTTGGGGATGACGGCGAGGAAGGCGGTGACGGGGGTGGCTGCGCCCTGGTAGACGTCGGCGGCGTAGAAGTGCATGGGGAAGGCGGCGAGCTTGAAGGCGATGCCGAGCACTGCGAGGAGGACGCCTGTGGTGAGCAGGGGCGTGAGGGTGCCGGTGCTGGCGGTTTCTGCGGCGATGGCGTTGCGGATGTCGGTGAAGTCGGTCGCGCCGGTGGCTCCGTAGATGAGGGCGAAGCCGTAGAGGAAGATGGCTGCGGAGAAGGCGCCGAGGAAGAAGTACTTGACGGCGGCTTCCTGGGCTCTGGGGTTGTTGCGGGAGGTGGCGACCATGACGTAGGTCGGGAGGGAGGTGAGTTCGAGGGCGAGGAATAGCCAGACGAGGTCGTCGGCTCCGGCGGTGAGCATGGCACCGACGGTGGAGAGCAGGGCGAAGGCGAAGAACTCGCCTCGGTTGCTGCGGCCGGGCTGGAACTCGGGGCCGGATTCGGCCTGGATGGTCTGGGGGAGCCGGTTGGGAACGGCGGCGCAGACGAGGATGAGGATGAAGGCGAGGAGTGGGAAGAGGACGCGGAAGTAGCCGCCGGCTGCGCCGAGGCCGACGCCTGAGTTGAGGGGTTCGCCGACGGTGAGTGCGAGGAGTGTAGCGATGAGGCAGGCGATGGCGGCGATGGGGGCGGTGAGCTGGCGGGTTGCCTGGGTTCTGGCGAGGCCTAGTCCGAGGCAGAGGACGGCTGCGATGAGCAGGGTCATCTCGGGCCAGAGGTTGAGGAGTTTCTCAAGCAGGGGGTTCATCGTGGGTTACTCGGTCGTGGGCCGTTCGGCGAGGGTTTGGATCGCTTCGGCGGGTTGATCTTGGTTGAGGTTTTCTTCGGCGACCTGCTGGTAGAGCTGGGCCTGGGCGCGGCTGGTCATCTCGGCGACGGAGGGTTCGAGGGTGCTGAGCATAGGGAAGGGGAAGATGCCGAAGATGAGGCAGAAGGCGGCGAGGGGAGCGAGGGCGGAGAGCTCTCGGGTAGAGAGGTCTTTGGCCTGTTCGGGGTCGTCAACGGCGCCGGAGTTGGGGTAGTGGGTGGCTTTGAGGGGGCCGAAGGCGAAGGTATTGGCGAGGCGGAGGAGGTAGAGGGCACCGATGATGAGGCCGAGTCCTGCGAAGAGGGCGAAGATCGGTCCGAGGAGGTTGGCGGAGAGGAAGGTGCCCATGAGGGTGAGGAATTCGCCGACGAAGCCGTTGAGGCCGGGGAGGCCGACGGAGGCCATGACGAAGAAGACGAAGAAGAAGGTCCATGCGGGCATGACTTTGGCGAGGCCTGAGACTTCGCCCAGTTCGCGGGTCTTGAAGCGGTCGTGGAGGATGCCAACGCAGAGGAGGAGTCCGCCTGCGGCGATGCCGTGGTTGACGAGGTAGGCGGCGGCGCCGACGGGTCCGATGTTCTGGTCGTCGAGGGCGAAGATGCCGAGGATCACGAACCCCATGTGGGAGATGGATGAGTAGGCGATGAGGCCTTTGGCGTCGGGCTGGACCCAGGCGATGAGGCCGGCGTAGATGATGCCGATGACGGCGAGGGTGGCGACGAGGGGTGCGTACTCGACGACGGCGACGGGGAGCATGGGCAGGACGATGCGGAGGATGCCGTAGGGGCCGAGCTTGAGGACGAGGGCGGCGAGGTCGACGGCACCGTCGGCGGATGAGCTCTGGTGGGCGGTGGGCAGCCAGTTGTGGAGGGGGAAGAGGGGGGTCTTGACGGCGAAGCCGAGCATGAGCGCGAGGAAGACCCAGCCCTGCTCGGTGGGGGTCATCATGGGGGCGGTGCTGATGAGGTCGTCGATCTGGAAGGACCAGAAGCCGGTGAGTTGGGCGTGGTGGGTGGCGATGTAGGCGAGGCCGGCGAAGGTGAAGAGGGCGGAGACGAAGCCGTAGACGAACATCGTCGTGGCGGCGCGGCCTTTTTCGAGGTGTCCGAAGCGGCCGATGAGGATGTAGGAGGGGAGGAGGGTGAGTTCGAAGAAGGCGTAGAAGAGGATGACGTCGCGGGCGACGAGGGCTCCGAGCATGGAGAAGAGGAGGACGTGGATCCAGATGAAGAAGGATCTGCGGTCGTCGGTTGCTTGTGTATCGTCGCCGGTGGGTGGTTTCGAGGCGAGGGCGGTGATGGGCATGACCAGGGCGGTGACGAGCATCATCCAGAGGGAGAGGCTGTCGATGCCGAGGGAGAAGGTGAGGCCGAGTTGGGGCATCCAGGCGACTTCAGAGGCGAGTTGGACGCCGTTTTGCTGCCAGTCGTAGAGGCCGAAGGCGGCGAGGACGATGCCGAGGGTGATGATGGATCCGGCGAAGCCGACATTCCATGCGGCCTGGGCGGTGGGCACGAGGCTGCGGAGAAGAAGCAGTCCTGTGGTGGCCAGGGGAACGGCGAGCAGTGCCAGCAGGAGCCAGCTGTTGGTGGAGAGCAGCGACATCTAGGTCAGGACCATGAAGACCAGGAGGCAGACGAGTCCGACGCCCGTGGCCATGCCGAGGGCATAGCTCTGGAGTCGGCCGGTCTGGCCTTGCTGGAAGGTGATGATGGCGAGGCCCTGCGGGATGAGGGCGAGTAGTTGGATGAGGCCACGGAGGCCGAGTTGATCGATGAGGGTGGAGGCGTAGCCGGTGATCTGTGCGGGGATGCCGACGGTGACTCGGTAGGTCTCGTCGACGTAGAGCTTGTCTTCGAGGGCTTTCTTGACGGGGCCGAGGGCCTTGGCGGTGGCGTCGCCTGTGTTTCGGCTGAGGGCGTGGAGGAAGAAGGCGAGGGTGATGCCGAGGAGGGCGACGATGGAGGAGATGATGGCGACGGCGGTGTGGACGTCCATGCCGAAGAGGGTTTTATCGTCGTGCTTGCCGTGGGCGGCGGGGTGTCCGGTGAGTTGGTAGGTGGCGTCGGGGTTGGCAGAGGACTCGTGGATGGCGTAGCCGATGAGGCCGTAGTCGACTTCGTGGAAGTGGTCGCCATGGGCGATAGCGGTGGTGCCGGTGCCGAGGAGGACCCCGCCAAGGATGGCTCCGGCGGCGAGGATGATGAGCGGGGCGTTCATCGGCCAGAAGGGCATTTCGTGGGGTTCGGTGGGTGCGTGGTCGCCGTGGTGGTGATCACCCATCTCGTATTCGGTGGGTCCGAGGAAGATGCGGAACCAGACACGGAAGGTGTAGAAGGCGGTGAGGCCGGCGGTGGCGACGGCGGACCAGGCGAGGGTGGTGTAGAGGAGGCTGTCTTCGGTGATGCCCTGGGAGAAGACGCGGTAGAGGATGGCGTCTTTGGAGTAGAAACCGGCTAAGAAGGGGAAGCCGGCGAGGGCGAGGCAGCCGATCAGCATGAGGATGGCGGTGACCGGGAGTTTGCGGAAGAGGCCGGACATTTTCCGGAGGTCTAGCTGACCGGCCATGGCGTGCATGACGGATCCGGCGGTGAGGAAAAGGAGGGCCTTGAAGAAGGCGTGGGTGACGAGGTGGAAGACGGCGGCAAAGGGCCCGAGGGCTCCGAGGGCGAGGAACATATAGCCGAGTTGGGAGACGGTGGAGTAGGCGTAGACGCGTTTGATGTCGTGCTGGGCGGTGGCGATGAGGCCGGCGACGATGGCGGTGAGGGCACCGATGACGGCGAGGGTGATGAGGGCGGCGGGGGCGAGGGCGAACAAGGCGGTGAGGCGAGCAACGATGTAGACGCCTGCGGTGACCATGGTGGCGGCGTGGATGAGGGCGGAGACGGGCGTGGGGCCTTCCATGGCGTCGGGCAGCCAGACGTAGAGGGGGATCTGGGCGGATTTACCGGCGGCACCGAGGATGAGCAGGAGGGGGATGAGGACGAGGTCGGGTCGTTCGGCAAAGGTCAGGGGGCCGTTGGCGGCGAGGAGGGAGGCGGTCTGGTTGAGGAGACCGGTTTCGCCTGAGAGTGTGACGGTGCCAAAGGTCTGGTAGATGAGGAAGATGCCGAGGGCGAGTCCGAGGTCGCCGATGCGGTTGAAGACGAAGGCTTTTTTGGCTGCTGCTGCGGCGGCGGGTCGGTGGAACTCGTGTCCGATGAGGAGGTAGGAGGCGAGGCCGACGCCTTCCCATCCGAGGAAGAGCAGGATGAGGTTGTCGGCCATGACGAGGTTGGTCATGGCGAAGATGAAGAGGGTGACGCCTGCGAAGAAGCGTGCGTAGCCGGGATCGCCTTTCATGTAGCCGGTGGCGTAGATGGCGATGAGGGTGCCGATGCCGGTGACGACCCAGAGCATGAGGAGCGAGAGCGGGTCGAGGAGGTAGCCGAAGTTGACGGTGAAGGTGTCGCCGAAGGAGAGCCAGGGGTAGAGGATGGTGGCGGTGGGGTTGTTCTGGATGACGGCGGGTGTGACGGCGGCGGTGATGAGGAAGCTGGCGGCGATGGTGATGACGGCGATGGTGCCGGCGAAGCGTCCGATGGCGGGCGCGAAGACGCCCCAGGTGCAGAGCAGTGCTCCGACGAGGGGTATCCATGGGATCCAGTTGGCCAGTTCGGGCTGCATGTTGGTTGGCTATCCCTTGAGGTCGGCCCAGGCCTGGACGTCGAGTGTTCGCTTGCGTCTAAAGAGCAGGACGACGAGTCCGAGAGCCATGGCTGCCTCGGCGGCGGCGATGGTGATGACGAAGATGACGAAGGTCTGTCCGACTTCGTGGAGGTGATATCTGGCGAAGGCTGCGAGTGAGACGATGACGCCTTGGAACATCATCTCGGTGCAGAGGAAGAGGATGATCATGTTTCGGCGTGTGAGGAAGCCGATCATGCCGAGCGCGAACAGGACCCCGCCGAGGGCGAGGTAATGGGTGAGGACCAGGTTGGTGAGTTCGTTGGCCATCCGTTGCTGTCCGTGCGTGCTGGCTGCGGTCCTTGGTGTTGCTTAGGCGCTGATGGGTTTGGTTTTGGCGGGGTCTTCGTCGTCGGGGACTTCGGTTCTTGCGATGACGACGGCCCCGATGAGTGAGATGAGGAGGATCACGCCTGCGAGTTCGATGGCGAGGGGGTGCGAGCGGAAGAGGTCGAGTCCGACGGCTTCGAGGTTGGAGAGTTCGGAGCGTTCCATGCGGAGGGCGACGACTTCTTCGGGGAGTCTTTCGTCGTTGATGCGGACGAGGGGGTTGGGCTCGCCGAGTGTCTGGGGGAGGGCTTCGGGGAGGGTGTTGGGCTGGAAGCTGAAGCTGAGGAGGGTTGAGAGGAGGACGAATCCGGCGAGGATGGCGAGCATGGGCTCTCGGGCACGGCGGTCGTAGAGGGGGGAGGCGTCTTCGGCTTCTGCTTCTGCGGACTGGGCGGCGAGCATGATGACGAACATGTAGGTGACGAGGATGGCGCCGCCGTAGATGACGATCATGGCGAGGGCGATGAATTCGGCGGAGAGGGTCAGGAGGAGTCCGGCGCTGGAGAGGACGACCATGATGAACCAGAGGGCGGCTCGGACAGGCTGGGTGTGGGTGATGACACGGACGGCGGCGGCGATGGCGATGAAGCCGAAGACGTAGTGGTAGAAGAAGGCGGCGGCATCGATGCCGAGGGCGTCGGTGAGGTTCTGGCCGAGGACGACCCATAGGACGGCGAGGAAGGCGAGTCCGATTAGGGCTCCGAGTCCTCTGAGGAGGTTGCCTCGCTGAGGCATCATGCAGAAGAGGCCAACGGCCCCGAGGACAGTGGCGATGAACAAGCCGATGTTGTTGAGGTTCGCCATCTTCGGGTGGTGCCTGATCGGGACTAGCGTTGGTTGCGCGGGACAGGAACCGCCCAACCCCTTGAGGGAAAGCAGAATAGGCGCGCGGCGGAGGCGATGCAAGATGAGCGCGATTCCGTCGCGAGGTTTTGGCGCGGCGATGGCTTGGGTGGATGACCTAGCGACGGTCAGGTGGGCTAGCCGTCAGGAAGCGAGGCGTGGGATGGGTGTGGTGATGCGTTGGCGCATGGTGGCGGGCTGGTCGATGGAGGGCGCTGGTTCGGCGACGCCTGAGCGGAGGGCTTCGAGCTTGGTGAGGTAGCCGCCGACGGAACTGACGAAGGTGGCGTGGGACCATGTGAGGGGCGAGACGGAGAGCGGGGCGTTGGTTTCGGGGTGGACCTGTTCGGCGAGGATGCGTGAGGGCAGGGCTCGTTCGGCGGTCCAGCGGATGAAGCGAGCGGCCTCTCGGAGTTCGTCAGGGGTGGTGGCTTTGGCGACGTAGTAGTCGGCCATCCAGAGGGTGCAGATGAACCATGGGTTGCCGGGGATGTTGTCGACGTCCTGGGAGACCTGGTGGTAGTAGTCGTTTCGGTAGCGAGCGACGCCGCCGACGTCGGTCTTGACCCAGAGCTGGTCTTCGATGGCGGTCATGGTGCTCTTGACGCGTTCGTCTTCGACGGGGAGGAGTCCGAGGGCGAAGATGGCGTACATGGAGCTGTCGATGACTTCGTCGCGGTAGAACTCGATGTCTTCGGGGGGTGTTTGGGGGAGGGTGACGCGATCGAGGGCGTCGAGGTGTTTCTGGCCTTCGGGTTGGGGTGCCCGTCCGGCGAGGATGTCGGCCATGAGTCGTGCGGTTCGTTCGGTGTCGAGGGGTTCGATGCGTCGGAGGAAGCGGTTGTGTTCGGGGCTCCAGAGGTGTCGGCAGAAGCCGTCGCGGACTTCGTAGGCGGCCTGGGCGTAGGTTTCGGCGAGTTGCTGGTCGCCGAAGGCGTTGGCGAAGTTTTCGGCGGATTTGAGGCCGGCGTAGACGGAGGCGACGGTGAAGGTGTGGACGCCGTAGCGTTCTTCCCAGAGGTCGTAGGAGGGCAGGGGGAGTCCGGTGGCGGGGTCGCGGAAGCGGACCATGAAGTTGGCTGCGGGCTGGATGAGTCTCATCCAGAGGGGGCGGACAAATTCGATGTCGCGGTAGCGGACAAAGTGTCGCCAGAGCGCCCAGATGACGAGGGCGGTTTCGTCTTCCTGGATGGGTACCTGGGGTTGGCCGTTGGAGGTCCAGGGGTGCCATGAGGAGGCGGGGCTGCCATCGGGTCCGTACTTGTGGAGGAAGTAGCCGCGGTGGTTGATGATCTTGGCGCAGAGGGAGAAGAAGGAGCGTGCGACATCGGGGTATCCGGCGGCGTCGAGTCCGTCGGCGACGAAAGCTCCGTCTCTGGGCCAGAGGTAGGAGTAGGTGTCGCGGGAGAACTGCATGATGTCGGAGTCGTTGGCGGCGATGATGGCGCCGCCGTTGTCGATCTGGGATCGGACGACGAGGAGTGATCGTTTGTAGAGTTCGGAGACTTCGGGTCCGAGGCCGGTTTCTTCGCGGTCGCAGAGGGGGATTCGGTTGGCGTTGAGCCAGAGTCGCCAGTAGTTGGCTGTGCGGTCGATGATGCCCTGGGGTCCTTCGCGATGGACGAAGTGGTAGAGCTTTTCGACTTCTTCATAGCTCTGTCCGAAGGCGATGACCATGTAGACCACGACTTTTTCGTTGGGCTCGAGCTGGACGCGGGTGAGCATCGTGGAGTCGACGGCGCCCTGGGCGATGGGGTTGTTGCCAAGGTGTCCGTCCTCGGCGTCGCGCCAGGTGCCTTCTGCGCCGCCGAAGCCGGCGGTGCCGGTGGCGTATTCGTGGATGGCGGGATCGCCTGAGGCGTAGAAGCAGCTGAGGACGTAGCGCTGCATGCGGTAGTGGATGAGTGACTGGACCTGGGGGTCGTAGTAGGCGGTATCGCCGACGCGGGTGCCGTAGAGGAAGAGGTCCTGGTGGTGGAGGAGTCTGGCTTCGCGGGGCTGGTCGGTGAGGTTTTCGACTTCGATGCGTCGGACGAGGAGGGGTCGGTGGTAGTCGACGGCGTCGTTGCAGCGGAGTTTGATCTGGAGCTCGGGGTGGGTCATGTGGACATCGGTGACGAGGGTGTCGTCGAGGTAGCCGTGTTGGATGTCCCAGCCCTGGTCGGACCAGAAGAGTCGTTTTTTGCGTCTGTCGGTTTTGGTGGCGGTCGGAATATCGGACCAGACGCCGAAGCCGCAGGCCCCGCCGGCACCGTGGTTTTCCTGCCCGACGTGGGGGTAGTAGAGATCGCGGATGCGGTAGTGGTGGTCGAAGGTGACGAGGAGTTGTCCGTTGCCGACGGGGATGTCTCGGGGCATCGATGGGTTTTCCTGCGGCGATCGGCTCGCTTGTTATCGGTGTCTGAGGGGTTTCGGGCGGACCGTGTCCCCTGTGTTTGCTAAAGTCATCGGTCAGAACGGCCTCGGACTGGGAAGAACCCCTAGATTACCGCGTTGGACGCGAGTTCCGAGTGTTGTTTTCGAGGAAAGCTGATGCCACAGATCACGATCGACGGAAAGCCGTGCGAGTTCGAGGGTAAGAAGACCATCCTTCAGGTGGCGCTTGAGAACGGTCTTGAGATTCCTCATTACTGCTATCACCCGGGTCTGTCGGTGGTTGCGAGCTGCCGGATCTGTCTGGCGGAGGTCGCTCAGCCGAATCCTCGAAACGACAACAAGCTGGAGCTGATCCCGAAGCTGATGCCGACGTGCCAGACGCCTGCTGCGGACGGCGCGGAGGTTTATCTGGAGAGTCCGAAGTCGATCGCGAACCAGAAGGCGGTGATGGAGTTTCTGCTGATTAATCATCCGCTTGACTGCCCGGTGTGCGACCAGGCGGGTGAATGTCATTTGCAGGATTACAGCTTCAAGTATGGGCGTTCGGAATCGCGGTTTGAAGAGACGAAGATCAAGCAGCCTAAGAAGGATCTTGGGCCGAACGTGCTGCTTTACTCGGACCGGTGCATCATGTGCTCGCGGTGCGTGCGGTTTACGCGGGAGGTGACGGGGACGGGTGAGATCGGGGTGTTCGGGCGAGGGTCGGGCGAGCAGATCGATGTGTTTCCGGGTGAGGCGCTGGACAACGAGCTGTCGGCGAATGTGATTGATCTGTGTCCGGTGGGAGCGCTGCTGGACAAGGACTTCCTGATGTCGATGCGTGTCTGGAATCTGACCAAGACGGCGAGCATCGATGGGATCACGTGTTCGGGGGATAACGTTTCGATCGAGCACAACGAGGGGAAGATCTACCGGTTCAAGCCGCGGACGAACATGGATGTGAACCGGTGGTGGATTTCTGATGAGATTCGGTTCGGTTGGAAGTTTGTGCACGATGAGCACCGGTTGTGTGTCCCGATGATTCGGGAGAACGAGGAACTCAAGCCGACGGACTGGCATACGGCGAATGCGTCTGTCGCGAAGCAGCTCGGTGATCTGGTGAAGTACAAGGGGGATGGGTCGCTGGGGCTGATGGTGAGCCCGATGCTGACGAGTGAGGATGCGTATCTGCTGGGGCGGTGGATTCTGCGGGTGGATCCGGGTGCGGTGCTGGCGGTTGGGCCGGTGCCGGTGGTGGGTGAGGACAAGACGTTCCCGGGCGGGTACACGGTGCGTGCGGAGAAGGCCCCGAACGCGCGGGGTGTGCGGCGGGCGCTGGAGCTGGTGGGTGCGAACGTGCTGACTTACGAGGAGTTTCGTGAGGTGCTGGGTTCGGAGGATTCGGGGTTGTCGGGTCTGGTGCTGACGGGGAATTATCCGGAGCCGGTGTTTGAGGATGCGTTGATTGCGGCGGCGAAGGATCGGTACACGATTCTGATGGACACGCTGCCTAGCAAGCTGGCGGAGAGTGTGGACGTGGTGCTGCCTTCGGCGACGTGGGCGGAGAAGTCGGGTTGTTTTGAGAACGTGTCGAATCGGCTGCAGGCGTTTGAGCGGGCGATCCTGCCGGTGGAAGGAAGCCAGGGGGAGGGTCAGATTGCTCTGGATCTGATGGCGGCGGGTGAGTTGGCCGGTCCGAAGCGGTATGACGCTGAGGCGGTACGAGCCGAGATGGGTGGGGTGTTTGTTTCGGAGGTTTATCTGCCGGAGGCCGAGAGCATTCGTGAGACGGATCTGGAGTATGTGTCGCTTTAAGCGGAGTCTGCGAGATGTCGAGCGGCTGGTTTGATCGGCTTTGTGAAGGGGTCGAGGCGCGGGGGTGGTCGCCTGTGGTGATGACGACTGAGGGGGGGCGTTTGCTGGCGGTTCGGGAGAATGCGCGGCTTTTGGGGGTGGAGGTGGCTGGGGCTGGGGATAATGGGGTGTGGCATGATCCGGCGTTTGAGGATCCGAAGGGGAGCGGGCCGATCTCGGGGGGCGGGGGCGATCGGCTTTGGATTGCGCCGGAGGTGGCTTACTACTGGCCGAGTCTGGAACTGGCGCGGAAGGACGCGGGGAAGTATGCGATTCTGCCGGCGGATGTGGACCCGGGTCGGTATGCGGAGGTGTCTTCGGATGCGAAGGGGGTGGCGTATGGGACGACGGCTACCTTGAAGGATCATCGGGTGGGGGTGACGATCGCATTTGAGGTCCTGCGGACGTTTCGGCTGTGCGAGCCGTTGGCGGGTTTGGGTGAGGGGGTGACTTGTCTGAGTTATGCGATGGAGAATCGGCTGACGCTTGGCTCGGGTGATTTCGGGGCGGTGGCGGGGGCCTGGAGTATCTGCCAGGTGCCGACGGGCGGGGTGCTTCATTGTCCGACGGTGCGGGAGGCTTTGGCGGAGGTGACGAGTTATTACGAGCCGTTCGGTGAGCGGGTGACGGTGGATGGGGATGGGGTGCGGTTTCGGGTGGATGGTCTGGCGAAGATCAAGATGGGGATTGCGGCGTCGGCGACGAGCGGGCGGATGGGGTATTACCGCGAGACGGAAGCGGGGGCGCTGCTTATGCTGCGGGCGTTTCCGAGTCTGCCGGGTGAGCCTTATGTGGATGTGCCGATTTCGGCGGAGTCGAAGCAGCGGTACGGGCGGGATGTGCTGCAGGCGTACAACCACGATGGCGGGCCTGAGACGTTCGGGGAGATGGAGTACCACGACCCGGCGTTGGTGGTGGGGCGTGGGCCGGAGGTGCGGAGCGGGGTGAGTGTGACGCACGCGGTGTTTGGGGAGGCGGCGAAGGTGCGTGCGGTGGGTGAGGCGTTTTTGGGGATGCGGGTGGGCTGACGGGTAGGATTAAAACTGGGGGTTTCTGGCCCAGAGCCTTTTGGTTCTGTGGCCAGACAAGCTGACCACAGCCACCCATGTTTGTGGTGGCTCGACTTTTAGTGGGGGCTGGGGAGGGGGAAGGTTTCGCCGTTGGCGAAGCGGCCTTTTCGGAGGATGCCGTCGCGGACGATGCCGGCGACGACCATCGGGTCGAGGGCGTTGTCGGCGGGGATGGCTTTTTCGGAGAAGTTGGCGCGGAGCATGGGTGTTTCGATCGCGCCGGGTGCGATGGCGAAGGCGGTGATGTTCATGCGCTGGCCTTCGTCGGCGGCGGCTTTGGTGAAGAGGTTGACGCCTGCTTTGGCGGCGGCGTAGACGTTGAAGCCTTTGAAGGGGTCGATGCTGGCCATGGAGGAGACGGAGCTGATGGCTCCGGCTTTTTGTTTGCGGAAGTGGGGCCAGGCGGCCTGGGTGAGGAAGATCACGCTGTTGAGGTTGATGGCGAGGCAGTGGTTGACGATGTCGGGGGTGATCTTTTCGATGGGTTGGAGGGGGGCGTCGCCGGCGCAGTTGGCAATGGCGTCGATGCGGCCGAAGTGATCGACGGTTTTATCGACGGCCTGCTGGCAGGCTTCTGGGGAGCTGAGGTCGAGGGGGAGGATGAGCGACTCGGGTGGGGAATCGACTTCTTCTTCGATGAGGGCTCTGGTGGCCTGGAGTTTTTCTTCGGTTCGGCTGATGAGGGTGGTTCGGAAGCCGGCTTCGGCCATGAGGCAGGCGGTGTCGCGGCCGACGCCTGAGCCGGCTCCGGTGATGATGCAGACGGGGTTGGGATCGATGGGCCAGTTGGAATCGGTCATGGTGTTGGTGGTGTCTCTGGGTTGGGATTAAGCGGAAAGCGGCTGGGGTTCTTCGATGCGCCAGTTGGGTCCGTCGCGGAGGACGGGTCGGTAGATGGTGTCACGTTCGACGGGGGCGTAGCCGGACTCGGTGATGGCGTCGCGGAGGTCGCGGACGGAGTGTTCCTGGTGGTTGGAGGCCCCGGAGAGTTTGGTGATGTCGTACCAGACGACGGTGCCGTCGACGTCGTCGACGCCGAAGTCGAGGGCGACCTGAGCGAGTTCGAGGGTCTGCATGATCCAGAAGCACTTGATGTGCGGGATGTTGTCGAGCATCAGTCGTGCGACGGCGAGCATGCGGAGGTCTTCGAGGCCGGTGGGGCCGGGGAGGTGTTCGAGTTCGGAGTCGTCAGGGATGAAGGGGAGGGGGATGACGGTCTGGAACTGGCCGGGGAGGTTGCGTTCGAGGGCGTCGTCCTGGGCTTCGCGGAGGAGGTTGAAGTGGTGGATGCGGTCTTCGAGGGATTCGACGTGGCCGTAGAGGATGGTGGCGTTGGACATGAGTCCGGCTTCGTGGGCGGCGCGGTGGACTTCGAGCCATTTGTCGGAGCGGATCTTGCCTTTGAAGGCTTCGTCGTGGACGCGGTCGTCGAAGACTTCGGCGCCGCCGCCTGGGAGTGAGCCGAGTCCGGCGTCGCGGAGGTCGGTGAGGACGCCGAGGAGGTCTTTGGGTCGTTTGGCGATGCGGGAGAGGTGGACGACTTCGACGGCGGTGAAGGCTTTGATGTGGATCTGGGGGGCGGCCTGCTTGATGGCCTGGAGGACGTCGAGGTAGTAGGAGAAGGGGAGGTAGGGGTGGAGCCCGCCGACCATGTGGATTTCGGTGGCCCCGGCCTGGGCGGCTTTGCGGGCCTCGTCGGCGATGTGTTCGGGGGAGAACTCGTAGGCTCCGTCGTCGCCTTTCTTGCGGTGGAAGGCACAGAACTTGCAGGAGAGGGCGCAGATGTTGGAGTAGTTGATGTGGCGATTGATGTTGTAGTAGGTGGTGGTGCCGTGGAGGCGGTGTCTGACTTGGTTGGCCAGGCGGCCAACGGCCCAGATGTCGGGGTGGGTCATCAGGTTCAGGCCGTCTTCGGGGCTGAGTCGCTGCTGATCGCTTACCTTCTGTGCAATGTGTTGGAGTGATGCGTCCATTGCAGCATGCTAGGGATGTTATGAGTGGTCTGGAGCGGAAAGCGGCAGGAAATCGGGAGAGCGGTGGGGCGGTTGCGCACGGGATTGATCTGGTGGAGGTGGAGCGGATCCGTGGTTTGCTCAAGACCCATCCCGAGCGGTTCGTGACGCGGTGCTTTACGGAGTCGGAAGCGGGGTATGCGGCGGGCTCGAAGCGGTATGCGGAGCATCTGGCGGCGCGGTTTGCGGCGAAGGAGGCGGTACTTAAGGCGCTGGGAACCGGGCTGACCGATGGGATCGCGTGGACGGACGTGGAGGTGACACGATCGGCGGCGGGGCGGCCGGGGATTGTGCTATCCGGGCGGGCGGCGGAGGTCGCGGGGGATCTGGGGATTGTGGAGTGGCTGGTGTCGCTGACTCATACGGGGTCGCTGGCGATGGCGTCGGTGATTGGGTTGGGCGGTAGGATGTAGGCATGGTGCGACGGAACGCGAACACGCCTTTTGAGGTGATGGGTAAGGCCACGGCGGCTGAGGGGGAAGAGCCCAAGACGGCTTCGGTTAGTGAGCCGCGGGCGGCCTCTGTGGATCGGGGGGTGGAGGCGGTGGCTCCGGGTGAGCCGTTGGTGCTGCGGGTGCCGAAGGGTTTGGCGATCGGCGTGGTGGTGGGGCTGATTCTGGTGGTGGGTTTGGCGTACTGGGTGGGGTATCAGCGGGGAGCGGGTTCGGTGGAGGCCGAGGAGGGCGGGATAGTGGATCGCCCGCCGGGGCCGATCGGGCAGGCCTTGGTGCCTGAGCCTGAGCTGTTCGTGGGGTCTAGCCTGGATGGGGTTGGGGTGGAAGTGCTGGACCTGAATCGGACGCCTATGGGCTGGCATGAGGCGGGTTCGGGGGCTGATCCGCGGTCGGCGGGGCTGAATTATCTGATTCTGGCGACGTATCCGGAGGCGGAAGCCCTGCGTCTGGCGGTGTTTCTGGCCGATCGGGGGGTTGCAAGCGTCCTCGAACCGGTCAATAATGCTCGGTTCCAGGTTGTGGCGGTCAATGTCGGTTTCACGCGTAACGCCTTTGAGCGTGGCGTGCATGAGATCTACCGCCGATCGATGCTGGAGATTGGGCGTGCGTGGCACGCAGAGAACGGGGGGCGTGGCAGTGATGCCTTGCAGGACATGTATTTTTACCGTCACGGGCCGACGCCCTGATTGATGAGATGAGCAGCTTGCCGGCAGGTTCGGCGAATTGGAGACCGCAGGATGAGTCTTGACAGCAGCCTACGTAGCAGCGCCGGCCTGGCCCGTCACCGCAATGTTCTGACCCGCGCTGAGCGTGTGGCGAAGATGCAGGCGGAAGGCAAGTTCGATGAGGGATCGGGTGACCCGCTGGGTCTTCCTAAGCTGGCGAACCGGAAGATCGTGACCGGCAAGGCGACCAAGAAGAAGAAGACGACCGACGAAGAAGCGAAGTAACACCCTTCGTATCCTCGGCCCCGGCTGGGTTTCCGGTTGCTTCATGGTTCATGATGCTTTTTGAGGGGTTTGCAGGGTGATTGATCCAGAAGCCTATCTTGCGTCGCGGGTTCGCGGTATTGATGCTTCGGGCATCCGGCGGGTGTTTGATCTGGCGGCGAAGCTGGAGAATCCGATCAATCTGTCGATCGGGCAGCCGCACTTTGATGTGCCAGAGGATGTGAAGCGGGCGGCCACGGCGGCGATCGAGGCGGGCTTTAACCGGTACACGCAGACGCAGGGGGTGGCCGACCTGATTCAGCGGGTTGAGCTGGATGTGGCGAAGCAGTTTCCGGGAACGCTTGGTGCTGCGGACAGCCGGGGTCTGGCGGATGGTTTTCAGACGCTGATTACGTCGGGTGTTTCGGGCGGGCTGATGCTGCTGCTGCTGGCGTGCTGTGAGCCGGGTGATGATGTGTTGATGCCTGACCCGTACTTTGTGATGTACCGGCATCTGGTGACGCTGGCGGGTGGGAACCCGGTGTTTGTGGATACCTACCCGGACTTTCAGTTGACGGCTGAGCGGGTGGAGAAGTCGCTGACGGCGAAGACGAAGCTGCTGATGTTCAGCTCGCCTTCGAATCCGACGGGCGTGGTGCTGACGGAAGCCAATACAATCGCGCTGGCGAAGCTGGCTGAGGATCGTGGGTTGCTGCTGGTGAGCGATGAGATTTATGACCGGTTTGTGTATGACGTCGAGACGACGCCTTCGGTGGCGAGTCACACGGATCGGGTGGTGTTGCTGCGTGGGTTTTCGAAGACGTATGGCATGACGGGTTGGCGGCTGGGTTATGCGGTGGGGCCGACGGGGATCGTGGAGCAGATGACGAAGCTGCAGCAGTACTCGTTTGTGTGTGCTCCGTCGATGGCTCAAGCGGCGGGGGTGGCGGCCTTGGAGGTTGATATCGACGGGTATGTGGCTGCGTATCGGGAGCGGCGGGATCGGGTGGAGGAGCGTCTGGGTGAAGCGGGGTTTGAGTTGGCGACGCCTGGCGGAGCGTTTTATGCGTTTGCGAAGGTGCCTGAGCACCTGGGGCTGACGGGGACGGCGTTTGCGGAGAAGGCGGTGGGTGAGGGCGTGCTGGTGATTCCGGGGTCGGTGTTTTCGGAGCGGGACACGCACATCCGGCTGAGCTATGCTTGCGGGGTGGAGCAACTGGAGGCGGGGTTGGATGTGCTTGTGAAACTGGGGCAGGGTTAGGGGTTGTAGGGGCTGAGGGAGGGGTGCCTGTTATCCAGGAAAGCCGGGGTGGTTTTCGGCCGATATCTATTTTCAGCGATTGACAGGTTGTTGGTGTGCGCGGCTGGAGTGATTGGCATGCGTCTGATGCGTTTGGGAGTGGGATGTTTGCTGGTGGTCGGCCTGAGCAGCGGGTCGGCTGGTGGCAACCTGGTCCTGAATGCGAGTTTCGAGGAGAGCACGCGTTTCGATCGGTTCACGGACTGGCAGTCGCGGAACGTAGAGCAGATGGGGCCGTTCATCGATTCGTTCGACGGTTTTCAGAGTGTGGATCTGGCGCAGTCGCAGTCGGGTTGGATGCAGCAGCAGTTGCAGACCGATCCGGGTGAGTTGTATCGGCTGGAGTTTTACCTGTCGGCGAACATCTATGCGTTTCGGAGTCTGCCGCGGATCGCGCGGGTGTTGTGGGCGGAGACGGTGATCGGGGAGTTTGTCTGGGAGGAACTGGGGACAGAGGATCCGAGTGAGGCGCGGTTTGAGCGGGTGGTGATTGATAATCTGCTGGCTCCGACGGGTGCGACGCAGCTTCGGTTTGAGGATGCTTCTGCGACCAGCGGGTTTGGTGCGGTGATTGATGCGGTGGTGGTGATACCCATGTCGGAGGTTGAGGTGGTGCCGTCGCCTGGGACGTTTGCGATGGGGATGGTTGGGTTGGTGGGTCTGATGGGGCGTCGGTTACAAGACCACGCCCGGGGTTAGACGGGCGTGGTGCGGGGCGATTCGTTTCCTGGTTTAGGTCATTCCGGGTTGGCGACTGACTGGCTGTGTCGGCCGTGGTGATCGCCTTCTCCGTAGGTGAAGGTGAGCTTTTTGGTGTCGAGGGTGTCGTCGAACTGGGCTCGCTGTTGTTCGTCGATGAGTTGGATATGGACGGTGGGGTATTCGGGGGTCCAGTCGATGGTGAGTAGGCCGAAGTGGTTGTCGCCTACGGCTTCGCCAGCGCGGTGGTGGTTTTCTTCGGTGATGGTTCGTCCGCGGGCCTGGTTGAGGCCTGAGGAGGTGACATCGACGGACATGTAGGGTCCGGTTCCGCCGCAGACGGAGACCTCGCCGTGGTGGCGGTCGCCTGAGAGGAAGATGACGCCTTCGGCCCGGGCGTCTTCGATGGTCTGGAAGAGCTTGTCACGTTCCCACGGGAGGGCGGCCCATCGTTCCCAGCCGTGTTCATTGGCAACGACCTGGATGGAGGAGACGATGAGGCGGAGGTCGGCGGGTTTTTTGAGTTCTTCGGCGAGCCAGGCCCACTGTCTGTCGCCGAGCATGGTGACGGAGGGGTCGTCCTTTTCTGCATAGGGTCCACCCGTGCGCTGGTCTTGTGGGATGCGTTCGAGGTCGTCGCGGTGGTAGCGGGTGTCGAGAAGGATGATCTGGGTGCGCTGGCCTTCGGGGCCGACGATGACGGCATGGTAGATGCCTTCGCGATCGCGTCGGGATGAGTCGGTGGGGACGCCCCAGAAGTCGAGGAAGGCTTTTTGTGATTTGGCTTTCTGGGGGAAGTCCTTACCGCCGTCGTTGACGCCGTAGTCGTGGTCATCCCAGGTGGCGAGGATGGGGGTGGTTGCTTTGAGCTTGCTGAAACCGGGTTTGGCGGCGAGTTCGGAGTAGACGCCACGCATGACGGCCATGTCTTCGGTGTCGGCGTAGACGTTGTCACCGGCGAAGATGAAGAGGTCGGGGTCGGCGGCGAGTACGGCGTCCCAGATGGTTTGGAGACGGCTCTGGTGGAGGCATGACCCGAAGGCGATTTTGGTCAGTGCTTTGTCGGCGGGCAGCGGCTGGAAGCCGTTGATGACGGGTTCGGCTGCGGCGATGGCTTCGGGTGCCTGAGCGGCCGCGACGGGTTGGTCAGTGGCCTGGGTGGTGCTGGTCTGGGTTTCAGTGTTGGTGGTGCAGCCGGTGATCGACAGGGTGGCGATGAGCAGGGCGGCGATGGCGTAGCGGGGTTGCATGTGCGGTTCTCCTTGGCACAGCGGGTTTTGAGATAATAAGGTATGATGATAGCGGTTCTGGGTGGTGATGGGAGGCAGGTAGGGAGCATCGCGCATGAAAAAACCGGGCTTGGGAGCCCGGCTCTGGGTGTTCGCAGATTTGGGAGGGTTCAGCCCTTGGCGGCGTCGGGTGCAGGAGGGGCGTTGAACTGCATGATGAGGCCGACGAGAGCAGGGACGGTCACCAGGAGGGGGACGGTGACACTAGATTCGATGAGGGTGTTGGAGACGGTTTCCCGCCAGGGCTCGAAGCTCATGATGAGAGCGAGTCCGCCGATGACGGCGAAGGTGGCTCCGGCAACGGCGGTGAAGACCATGACTGACATATCGAAGACGATGAAGGCGAGCATGCCGAAGACGAGCAGGCCGATGAGGGCGCCTACCCAGTGGGCTTCGGGTAGTGCTGCGCCGTTGGCCTGGTTGATGGCGAGGGTGAGGCCGGACCAGAGGTTGGCGCCGAGGAATGCTCCGGCGAGCCCGCCGAAGAGTGCGACGGCGTACTTCATCATGGGACCGGCGAGGACGGCGGCGATGAGGCCGAGGCAGCCTGCGACGATGTAGGGGGCTTCGACGAAGGCGCCGACCCAATAGCCGAAGAACATGCCGAGTAGCAGGGCGAGCCCGATGGTCATGACTTTGTAGAACTTGAAGCCGTTCATAAGGCAGGTGATGCCTAGGACGATGAACATGATGGCCCAGACGACGGAGAGTGCCTGGAGGTTGGCGATGAGCTCTTCGGGTCGAGCGAGGGTGTCGCCTCGGGAGAAGACGGCGAGGACGGTCTCGAAGAGGTTTTCGAGGGGTCCCTGCTCTTCGGCGGCGGCGGATGACGACGAAGCTGATTGAGCTAGTAGCGCGAGCATGGTGCTGCTCCTGCAACGGTGAAAGGGGGCGGCACGTGCGCCCGTCACGCGCTAGCTATCGGTCTTCTTGCGGTGGATTGTCCACTGCAGTGCTACGCCCAGGATGGTTATCAGACCTATGGCGATGATCGATCCGCGGGCGCCGGTGGGGAACCAGGCGGCGACGGCGGGCAGCGTGGCGGCGAGGATCCGGGTGCCGGGGAGGTAGATCAGGCATGCTCCGAGGAGTGAGGATTCGAGGGCGGAGGCGGTCTTGGGCATGAGAAGGCCCAGTAGCAATCCGATGGCGGCACCGATGGCTGAGCCGAGCATGACGGTGCTTTGGGCCGTGGGAGAGAGTGTTGCCCACCAGTCACGGAGGGTCTGTTCCTGCTCGGCGAGTGCGGTGCGGAGGGTTTCGATGGCTTGGCCGATGGCCTGGGTGATGGTTTCGGTGATGGCGGAGGTTTGGGCGTCGTCTATTGCTGCGGGATCGGCCTGGGTGTCGGTGCCGGATTCGGCGGAGGGGAGTTCGGTGGGGAGTCGGTCTCGGATGAAGGCAGCGACTTCGTCGGCTGCTTCGAGGAGTTGCTCTTCGCTGAGCAGGTTGTTCGCGGGGGTGTCCTGCGAGACCTGTTCGGTGTCTGGGGTTGCTTCGCCGGGCAGGAGTTGGGGGGGTGGGGTTCCCTGCCAGGCGAGCATGGCGGCGGGGACGACGGCGGCGAGGAGGATGGCACCTGTGACGGCGACAAAGGCGCGGAAGAGGAAGCCGGCGAAGAGGGCTCCGAGCAGCGAGCCGATCAGCGAGAAGACGACCATGAGGGTGGTGTCAACCCCCATGATCTGGCCGGTGGCGGCTCCGAGGGTGGAGCCGAGGGCGAGTCCGACGAGCACGCAGCAGGCCCGGGCGAGTTTGCGGCCGGCGAGGAGCATGACCAGGCCGACGACGACGAGGGCGGCGGCGAGGTAGAGCTCGACCCCTGCGGAGGCCATGGTGGCCAGGTTTTCAGCGGTCTGATTGTCCACCTATTGGGCTCCTGAGCGGGTGGTCGCGATCGACGGCAGGCAGGGACAGGATACGCGGACCGGGCGTGCGGGCTGCGCCTGTTCCCATGGTATCGCTCGGCCGGCGTCCACACCGTTACAATCCGGGCTATGAACGAGAAACCCCGTGCTGCTGCTGACTTAGATGAAGTCGATCGTCTGCTGGCCCCCTTGCGCGACCAGATTGATGTGCTGGATCGTGAGCTGGTGGAACTGCTGAATCGGCGGGCGGCGGTGGTGGTGGAGGTGGGTAAGGTCAAGCGGGAGAGTGGCGGGCCGATTTATGCTCCGGACCGGGAGCAGCGGGTGTTGGAGCGGGTGCGGGCGTTGAATAAGGACGGGGTGCTGCCGGATTCGTGTCTGGAGGCGATCTGGCGGGAGATGATGTCGGGGAGTTTTGCGTTGGAGCGTCCGCTTCGGATTGGGTATCTGGGCCCGCCCGGGTCGTTCAGCCACCTGGCGGCGCGGCGTAAGTTTGGGGCCTCGGTGGAGTACGACAATCTGGATGACATCCCGCTGATTTTTGAGGCGGTGGATCGCGGCGATCTGGATTATGGGTTGGTGCCGATCGAGAACTCGACAGAGGGTTTTGTGACGACGGCGTTGGACGGGCTGGTGACGGCGAAGTGCCGGGTTTGTGCGGAGGTGCTGCTGCCGATCCATCACAACCTGCTATCGCATTCGGATGCGCCTGATATCAAGACGATCTACTCGCACCCGCAAGCGCTGGCGCAGTGTCGTCACTGGCTGAGTGCGCAGTTCCCGGAGGTGCCGCGGGTTGGGACGCCTTCGACGAGCCGGGCGGCTGAGTTGGCTGCGAATGAAGCTGGGGCGGCGGCGGTGGGGTCGTCGCTGGCGGCGCAGTTGTTCGGTCTGCCGGTTCAGTTTGAGAACATCGAGGATGCCGGCGACAACCTGACGCGTTTTTATGTGATCGCGATGCAGGAGACGGGTCCGACGGGTGATGACAAGACGGCGATCTTCTTCACGACGAAGCATCGGGCGGGCGCGCTGGCGGATGTGCTGGATGTGTTTCGGGATCGGGGGATCAACCTGACGCATATCGACAAGCGGCCGAGTCTCAAGAAGCACTGGGATTATGTGTTTTTCGTGGATCTGCTTGGGCATACGAGCGAAGAACGTGTGGCCAGGGCGGTGGCCGAGGCGGCGGAGCATTGCCAGGAGCTTCGGGTGCTGGGGTCGTTCCCGCGGGCGACGCAGCCGCTGTAGACTGCCGTGATGCGATTAGCGCTGGTCACCGAAACCTATCCGCCTGAGGTCAATGGCGTCGCGATGACGCTTGAGCAGCTTGCGCAGGGGATGGTGTCGCGGGGGCACGAGATTGAGATCATTCGGCCGAAGCAGTCGCGTGAGGATGTCTCGCGGGTCATCGATGGGATCGAGCATGTGACGGTACCGGGTTTTCCGATTCCCCGGTACAGCGGTCTGCGGATGGGGCTACCTTCATCGGGTCGTATGATTCGGCGTTGGCGTAAGCAGCCGCCGACGGTGGCTCATGTGGCAACGGAGGGGCCGCTGGGGTTGTCGGCTTTGTGGGCGACGCATCGGGTGGGTCTGCCGGTGACGTCTGCGTTCCATACGAACTTTCATGAGTATTCGGATCACTACGGGCTGAGTGTGCTTCGTCATGCGTCGATGTGGTACCTGCGGCGGTTTCACAACGTTTGCTGCTCGACGATGATTCCTTCGACGGCGATGCGGGATCAACTGGATGCGCATGGATTCGAGCGGCTGGTGCTGCTGGGGCGGGGGGTTGATACGGCGTTGTTCGATCCCTCGCGGCGGAGTGAGGCGCTTCGGCGATCGTGGGGTGTGGGGGATGGGGATGTGGTGCTGATTTATGTGGGGCGTGTGGCGGAAGAGAAGAACATGCCGCTTGTCATTAAGGCTTATGAGGCGCTCAAGCGTGAGCGGGCGGGGACGAAGCTGGTGATTGTGGGGGATGGCCCGCTTCGGCAGCCGTTGGCGGAGGCGCATCCGGATGTAATTTTTGCCGGGATTCAGCGGGATGTTGCGCTGGCGGAGCATTACGCATCGGGGGATGTGTTTGCGTTTGCGAGTACGACGGAGACATATGGCAACGTGATCCCGGAGGCGATGGCGAGTGGGCTGGCGGTGGTGACGTATGACTACGCGGCGGGTCAGGCTCTGATTGCTGATGGCGAGAATGGGCGGCTGGCGACGTTTGATGATGCGGACGATTTTGTGCGGGTGACGGTGTCGCTGGGGACGGATGACGCGGGGATCGCTCGTTGTCGGGAGCGCGGTCGGGCGACGACGGTGGGCCTTTCCTGGCAGAGCGTGCACGAGCGCTTTGAGGAATTGCTGATGGAGGCGGCGAAGATGTCCTGTCCGGATACCGTGATGGAGCCGGAGGGGTCGGCGTCAGGCTGAGGGTTCTGCGGATCGCGTTGCGTGTGCGGCGGGGATGTGGTGCTGGGTGCCGAGGTGATCGCGGAGGATGAGGCCGTCGTTGAGGTCGAGGCCGACGACCTCGCCTTCGATTGGTCTGCCGGAGACGTTGAGGATGATGTGGCGGCCGAGGTCGCTGCTGCGCTGCTTCCACTGCGCGGCGAGTTGTTGCTGAGGCAGCCGGGAGATGCGTGCGTAGTTCGTCAGCAGACTGGTGGCAGCCCAGAGGCGATCGATGTGGATCCCGTTGGAGGCGAGTGAGGTGGGTGCGTTGGATGTGTCGTCGAGTCGATGCGGTGCGTCGGGCAGGTTCGGGTGGCCGTGGACGTTGAGGCCGATGCCGATGATGGCGTGTGTCTGGTTCTGCTTGTCTTGCTGGTGTTCGACCAGGATGCCCGCGACCTTGCGGTTGCTGAGCAGTATGTCGTTGGGCCAGCGGATGGTGGGGGTGGTGTGAGCAGGGTGTTGGTCGATCAGGTCGGTGATGGCCAGTGCTGCCCGGATCGAGGCGGCTTCGATGGGATCCTTTGGGGTCTGCGGCCAGGTGAACGAGATGAGCAGGGCGTCGCCTGGGCGGGCGAGCCATGGGCGTCCGCGGCGGCCACGGCCGGCTTCCTGCTGGTTGGCGATGGCGATGGCATGGGTGGCTTTGGCAGGGTCGTGGTGGATGAGTCGGCGGAGGGCGTCCTGGGTGCTGGCGGTCTGCTGATAGACCTCGATGTGGGGTTGGCTGGCGGGCCAGCCGTTGCGGGGGAGTGTGTGCTCCAGGTGGTCTGCCCAGGTGGTGAGTGCGGAGCGCTGGAGTTGGATGGCTGTCGGGCTGGTGTGGGTGAAGGTGCAGCCCTGGCGGGTTATTTCATCCAGGGCTTGCTTGACTTGTGTGGCGGTCAGGTGTGTCTGGTGGGCGAGGCTTTCGATGGTCCAGGTGGTGGCGGGCTGGAGCAGGGCGGTGATCAGCCGTTGGATGGGGGCTTCAGGCATGTGCGGGCTCACGGTCGAAGCCGAGGTCGAGGGCGCGGACGGTGTGGGTGAGGGCTCCGATGGAGATGCGGTCGACGCCTGCTTCGGCGATGGGCACGAGGGTTGTCTCGGTGATCCCGCCTGAGGCTTCCAGGAGGGTTTGAGGGGCGAGCTTGTTGCGTATGTCGACGGCTTGTGCGAGTTGTTCGGGCGGCATGTTGTCGAGGAGGGCGATATCGACGCCTGCTTTGAGAACGGGTTCGAGTTGGGAGAGGCGATCGATTTCGATTTCAAAGAACTGGGGTTTGGGGTTGAGGTCCCGTGCGGAGCGGACCCAGTTGGTGACGTGTTCGGTGAGTTGGCTGTCGGGGATGTGTGCGATGTGGTTGTCTTTGATGAGGATGGCGTCGTAGAGGCCCATGCGGTGGGAGGTGCCTCCGCCACAGACGACGGCGTACTTGGCGAGTCCGCGGTAGGCGGGGATGGTCTTGCGGGTATCGCAGAGTGTGGCCCGGGTGTGGGCGATGCGGCTGGCGAGTTGGGCGGTGTGGGTGGCGATGCCGGATAGGTGGCTGAGCAGGTTGAGGAGGGGGCGTTCGACGGTGAGGAGGGTGCGGAGGTTGCCGGTGAATCGGGCCAGGGGCTGTCCGGCTGTGAGGGTGTCGGTGTCCTTAGCCAGGAGTTCGGCGTCGATATGGGCTTCGAAGGTGCGGAGCAGGTGCGGGAGGGTTGCGATTCCGGCGAGCACGCCGGGTTCGCGGGCGGTGAGATTGATGGTGGCCTGGGCGTTGGCGGGTATCACGAGTTGCGAGGTGATGTCGGCTTGTTTGGGGCCGAGGTCTTCTTCGTGTGCCAACTGGAGCAGTTGGGAGAGGTGTGTTTCAGATAGGAAACTCAGGAGGTTGGGTGGCATGGTTCATCCTCCTGATTCGGTTGGTTGGGGATGATGATCTCGGCTTCGGTGGGTAATCGATGGAGGCACCAGAGTCGGTCGTTCTGCTGGCAATGGTGTTCTATGAACAAGGCTTGCCAGCGTCGGTGGCGGAAGTAGCCGTCGCGGAGGGATGTCTGGATGCAAGTCCTATCGGGAAGGGTCAGGGTGAAGCCTTTGGGTGAGAATCGGTGGCGGTGCTGGCTGGGCACGCGGAGGTAGCTGTTGCGTAGGCTGCCCGGGGTGATGGTGAGCTGAGTGATGGGGTAGGTGTTCTCATCGAGCGTGAACCAGGCGCGGCCGGAGGACTTGAAGGGAGAGGGAAGGTTGGTGATCGGGGCGACTGACTCGAGGAGTATCAGCGAGAGATAGGGATGGTTCTGGCGCTGCAGCCAGAAGCTGCTGGGGGCTGTAATGGCCTGGTTGTGTCGGGCTCGGATCTGGTTCAGTTTGGCGGGTGCGTCGAGTTTTTCGCAGATGGCGTCGCGGACGCTGGCCAGCGCGGCGATGGGACCGGAGGCGCGTTTGAGAAGCAGTTGGTCGCCGGGCTGGACCTGGTTAAAGGGTGGGATGCGGTTTTTGGTGAGCCGGCATTCGATCGTTTTTCGGCCGTCGAGGATGCGGCTGAGGTAGGGTTCGCGGAGGATGGCGAGGTGCTGGGGCAAGGGAGGTGGCGATCGTGGTTAGATGGCGGCGACGGCGTTGCGTTGCCGCTGAGCGGCGTCCATGTCTTCGGCAGAGGGGCTGCGGCCGGTGGTCATCATGGTGGCGAAGCAATCGAACAGGTAGGCGGCGTCGTGCGGGCCGGGGCTGGCTTCCGGGTGGTACTGGACGGCGAAGAGCGGGTGGTCCTTGTGGCGGAAGCCTTCGAGGGTTTTGTCGTTGAGGTTGATGTGGGTGGCTTCTCCACCGGCGGTTTCGAGGGAAGTGGTGTCGACGGCGAAGCCATGGTTCTGGCTGGTGATTTCGACTTTCCGGGTGCCGAGGTTCTGGACGGGCTGGTTGCCGCCTCGGTGACCGAACTTGAGCTTGAAGGTGTCGGCCCCGAGGGCTCGGCTGAGGAGTTGATGTCCGAGGCAGATGCCGAAGATTGGCTTCTGGCCGATGAGTTTTTCTGCGGTTTCGATGGTGGGCGTGACGGCGGATGGGTCGCCGGGCCCGTTGGAGATGAAGACGCCGTCGGGGTTGTGTTCGAGGATGGCTTCGGCGGGGGTGTCGTAGGGCACGACCGTGACGTCGCAGCCGTTGGTGGTGAGGTGTCGGAGGATGTTGTGCTTGGCGCCGCAGTCGATGGCGACGATTTTGCGTGGGGTCGGTTTGGCGGCGGCGGTGATGCGGGAGTCCCAGCCGCCAAGGTCGGCGGACCAGTTCTCGGTTTCGGGTCTTGTTACGGTTTTGACGAGATCGATACCGACGAGGCCGGCGGAGGCTCTGGCCTGATTGACGAGGTCGCTATCTGATTTGTCGGGGTCGGTGGAGAGGACGGCTTTGAGGGCACCCGTGACGCGGAGTTTGCGGGTGAGGGCTCGGGTGTCGATGCCGGTGATGGCGGGGATGCCCTGTTCGGCGAGCCAGTGATCGAGGTGCTGGGTGGCGCGATAGTTGGAGTCTCGCTGGGCGAGTTCGCGGACGACGAAGCCGCGGAGGTGGATTCTGGTGGACTCGAGGTCTTCGGGGGTGACGCCATAGTTGCCGATGAGCGGGGTGGTCATGGCGACGATCTGGCCGGCGTAGGAGGGATCGGTGAGGATCTCCTGGTAGCCGGTCATGGAGGTGTTGAAGCAGGCTTCGCCTTCGATGGTGGCGGGTTCGCGGTGGCCGAAGGCGTTGCCGTGGAAGATGGAGCCGTCTTCGAGGGCCAGTCGGGCGGTGGTCGTGTCGGGTTGGGTCATGGCGTCAGTGTAGAAGGGCGTGCCGGTGATTGCAGGGCGAAAAAAAGCCCCGAGCGGTGGCCCGGGGCTTTGTGAAAGCGATGACTTGGGTTGGGACTTAGCCGAGGCCGTCCTGCTGAGCCATGTGGCTCATGAGGTCGATGACGCGGTTGGAGTAGCCCCATTCGTTGTCGTACCAGGAGACGACCTTGAAGAACTTGTCGGAGAGCTCGATGCCGGCGCCGGCGTCGAAGGTCGAGCTGGCAGGGTCGTGGATGAAGTCGGTGGAGACGACGGGCTCATCGGTGTAGGCGAGGAAGCCGGCGAGGGGGCCGGATTCCGAGGCGGCCTTCATGGCCTTGCAGATCTCGTCGTAGCTGGTGGCCTTCTGGGTGCGAACGGTGAGGTCGACGACCGAGACGTCGGCCGTGGGGATGCGGAAGGCCATGCCGGTGAGCTTGCCCTTGAGTTCGGGCATGGCGAGGCCGACGGCCTTGGCGGCACCGGTTGAGGCGGGGATGATGTTGAAGCCGGCGGCGCGGCCGCCACGGAGGTCCTTGCGGGAGGGGCCGTCCTGGGTGGGCTGGGTGGCGGTGACGGCGTGGACCGTGGTCATGAGTCCTTCTTCGATGCCGAAGTTGTCCTGTAGGACCTTGGCGATCGGGGCGAGGCAGTTGGTGGTGCAGGAGGCGTTGGAGACGACCTTGGCGTCGGCGGCGAGGGTGTCCTGGTTGACGCCCATGACGATCGTCGGGACTTGGTCGGGGGTTTTGGTAGGGGCGGAGATCACGACGCGCTTGGCACCGGCCTTGATGTGGTTGGCGGCCCCGTCGTAATCGGTGAAGAAGCCGGTGGACTCGACGACGTAGTCAACGCCGATTTTGGACCAGGGGAGGTCGGCGGGGTTGCGCTCGGCCGAGCAGGGGATGGTCTTGCCATTGACGATCAGGGCGTCATCGGTGGCTTCGACGGTGCCGTTGAAGCGGCCGTGGATCGAGTCGTACTTGAGGAGGTAGGCGAGCGAGGCGGGGGGGAAGAGGTCGTTGATGCCGACGAATTCGACATTGCCTTTTTCGAGCCCTGCTCGAAAGACGAGACGGCCGATGCGGCCGAAGCCATTGATGGCAACCTTGATGGACATGGTGCAGACTCCAAAATTGGGGTGTTGTGTGGGGGTATGTGCAGCGAGCGACAGGTCGGCCCGCTTATCACAGGACAATATGGTACGGAATAAGTCGCTGAGAGCAAATCAGCGAGTGCCCACGGATGCGGGCGAGCCTTTATCCTAGCGATGTCGAGAGGATTGTGGCGAGAAGGGTCTGGAGGCTGTTCTGAATCGATATGGCATGGCGGCTGGTGAGGGGGAGGGTGATGCGCCGCTGACGGTCACGCAGGCGGCCGGGCTCGTCCAGCGGACGGTTCAGCGGGCCTTTCCCGGGCGGGTGCGGATTCACGGCGAGATCGGCAGTCTCTCGCAGCGGAATCACTGGTACTTCAATCTGAAGGACGAGGGGGCGACGCTTCGGTGTGCCTGTTTTGCGAACCGGGTGCGCGGGATTCGGTTTCGACCCGAGAATGGGATGGCGGTGGTGGCGAGTGGGCGGCTGGATTTTTATCCGCCTCAGGGCTCCCTTCAGCTGATCGTGGAGACGATGGAGCCGGCGGGAGAGGGGGCGTTGGAGGCGGAGCTTCGTCGTCGGGTCGCTGAGCTTCGGGAGCTTGGGTATTTCGATGAAGGTAGGAAACGGTCGTTGCCAGCGGTGCCGACGCGGGTGGCGGTGGTGACCTCGGGTGCCGGGGCTGCGTTGCAGGATGTGATCGATACGACCCGGCAGCGATGGCCCGGGTGTCAGCTGGTGCTTGTGGATGTGCCGGTGCAGGGGGCTGCGGCGGCACCGGCGGTGAGTCGTGCGTTGCGGGTGATCTCTGATCGAGGACCGAAACTCGGGCTGGATGCCGTGATTCTGACCCGGGGCGGCGGGTCGATGGAAGACCTGTGGGCGTTCAACGAGCGGTCGATCGCGGATGCAGTTTTCGAGTGCTCGCTGCCGGTGGTGGCGGCGATTGGTCATGAGGTAGACACGACGATCGCGGAGCTGGTGGCGGATGTGCGGGCGGCGACGCCGACGCAGGCGGCGATGCGGCTGGTGCCGGATCGGGAGGCGCTGGCGCATCAGTTGGATCAGCTTGGCCGGCAGCTTCGGATGCAGACCGAGCGGCGGATGGAGTCGCTGGAGCGTCGGCTGGAGCAGGCGGCACGAGCGTCGGTGTTTCGCCGGCCTGAGGTGTGGGTGGGCGGGCAAAGGGAGCGTGTGGCAGCACTCACGGAACGCCTGCGGCTGGCGGTCAGGCAGGGGGCGGGTCCGCATCGGCAGAGGTTGGCGCGCACTGCGGAGGCGATGGAACGGGTGGTGGGGTATCGGGTTGCCAGCGAGCGGCAGGCTTTGGAGGCCTTGTCGCCTCGGCTGTTTCGCGCGGCGGATGCCCGGTTTGAACGGGCGGCGGAGCGGTTTTATGCGCTGGCCAGGCAGCTCGAAGCTGTGGGCCCGCAGCAGGTGTTGGCTCGTGGGTACACGTACACGCTGGGGACGGATGGCAAGCCGCTGCGTTCGGTGGAGGCAGCGCGAGCGGTGGGGCGGCTGCGCACGGTGTTTGGTGATGGCGAGGTGGTGAGCCGGGTGGAGGGTGAAGCGGGCGAAACCACGGTGTCAGTACGGTCGGGTGGGTCACGTTCGAAGAAACGCTCGACTAAGCCAAAGGCGGACGACTCGGGTGGTTTGTTTGGCTGACTCGGCGGCTGGCGGGTTGGCGTACACTGCGTCCATGGCAGAGAGCAAGCCGGTGCCGGCGAAGAATCTGAGTTTTGAAGAGGCCCTGAATGAGTTGGAGGGGCTGGTCGAGGCGATCGAGGCTGGTGAGATCGGGTTGGAGGACGTTCTCAAGCGGTATGAGCGTGGGGTGGGGCTGATTCATCGCTGCAAGGACGTGCTGAATCGGGCCGAGCAGAAGCTGGCGAAGCTGCGAATCGATGAGCAGGGGGACGACGCGATGATCGAAGGTGATGACGACGCCTGATGTGGCTTGAGCTGATTGTTTATGGATTTGTGCTCACGCTGGGTTTGTGCGTCGGTAGTTTTCTGAATGTGGTGATTCTGCGTCTGCCCGAGGGGCTGAGTGTGGTCCACCCGCCTTCGCGGTGTCCGCGCTGTGGGTATCGGCTGGCGGCCTGCCAGAACGTGCCGGTGCTGAGTTGGTTGCTTCTGAGAGGGAGGTGTGCGGGCTGCTCGAAGCCGATCAGCGTGCAGTACCCGCTGATCGAACTAGCCTTCGGGGTGATGGCGCTGGGGTTGTGCTGGTGGCAGATTCATCGCTACAGCGGGGAATTGCCGTTTGGGTTGGTGGTGGAGTTGTTGTCGCCGATGCTGGTGGTGCAGGTCTGGCTGCTGGCTTGTCTGCTGGCGGCAACGGTGATCGATGCTCGGTACTACATGATCCCGCTGGTGTTGTGCTGGTCGCCTTTTTTGGTGGCGGCGGTGGTTTTTCCAGGGTCGGTGGCGGGTGGGTGGCCCGCGGTGGGGCCCTGGGTTGGAACGGGCTGGGTCGAGCCGGTGATGGGTTTGACGCTGGGCGTGCTGGTCTCGATGGCGCTGCTCAGGATGGGGGTTCTGAAACCGAGTTTTGCGGACTACGAGGAGGTGATGCAGGCGATCACCGGCCGGGCGGCGGATACGGATGTGGCGGGCGAGAACGCGCTGTATCCCCATGCCAGGCGCGAGATGCTCAAGGAGATAGCGTTTCTGGTGCCGCCTGCGGTTGGGTTTGTGCTTGGGCTGTCGGTGGCTTCGGCGGCGCCTGTGAGTGGTTGGCTCGGGGCGTTGGCGGGGGTGCTGGCTGGTGCGGCGATGGGGGCGGGGCTGGTCTGGGGTACGCGGATTCTGGGGTCGCTAGCCTTCGGGAAGGAGGCGATGGGGCTGGGCGATGTTCACTTGATGGCGGGGGTGGGTGCCGTGCTGGGCTGGCTGGACGTGACGGTGGCTTTTTTCGTGGCGCCATTTCTGGGATTACTGGGGACGGCGGTGTTTACGGGGTTGGCTTCGCTGAAGTCGGCCCGGGCTCGGGTGATTCCTTACGGGCCTTATCTGGCGGGGGCGTCGGTGATTGCGTTGGTGGCGGGTGACTGGCTTCTCGAAGTGCTTGGGTTTTCTGCTATCTTCACGCCATAGCGGTCGATAGCAGTTACGTCCGATATTCGGGCGGTTTAGACATCGAAAGGAAGACGATGGGTCGGCATACACGGATGTTTTCAGTGGTTCTGGGCTTGATGGTGGCTGGGCTTGTGGGGTGTCAGCCGCCTTACCGGGTTCTGGAAGAGCGCGAGGCGCTGTACATCCAGAACCAGGAATTACAGGATCAGTTGAATCAGGCACGCGCGGCTCTGGAAGTCACCGAGCGTGACCGGTCGAACCTGATCGATGAGATCGAGCGTCTTAAGCGGGAACTCGCCAGCCAGCCGGTGGCGATGGCTCCTTCGACGACGGCTTTCGACAGCATCGCTGGTATCGAGACCGAGCAGACGGATACACAGATCAAAGTGCGGGTGCCGGGTGATGTGCTGTTTGCCTCGGGCTCGGTGGAACTGCGGTCGTCGGCGAAGAACACGCTGGCTCAGATCGCCCGTGTGATCCAGCGTGAGTACCCGAACCAGATGATCCGTGTGGAGGGGCATACGGATACGGACCCGATCAGCAAGAGCGACTGGGAAGACAATCTGGAGTTGAGCCTTCAGCGGTCGGCGGCGGTGCATCGCCACTTGCAGAGCGTGGGCGTCGAGCCGGAGCAGATGTACGCGGCGGGCTTCGGCGAGTGGCAGCCTGAGGCGACCAAGGACCGCAGCCGTCGGGTGGAGATCGTCGTGCTGCTTTTTGAGTAGTCGCTGACTGCGCTGATGTTTTTTTAGAGGGGCGTAGGAGGTCTTCTTGCTGGGTATTGTTGACTACGGCATGGGCAACCTGCGATCGGTGCAGAAGGCGATCGAGCGTGTCGGCGGTTCGGCCGAGATTGTGTCGACCCCTGCGGGTGTGGAGAGCTGCGAGCGGTTGATCCTGCCTGGTGTTGGTGCGTTTGCCGACGGGATGAGGCACCTGCGTGAGCGTGGTTTGATGCAGCCGGTTCTGGATTTTGCGGGGTCGGGCCGGTCGCTGCTGGGCATCTGCCTGGGGATGCAACTGCTGTTTACGGATTCGGAGGAAACGTCGAGACCGGGCGAACAGGCTGTGGCTGGGCTGGGGCTGGTGCCGGGACATGTCAGGCGGTTTTCGTTTGAGCAGGAGGGGCGTGATCGGCGGCTGAAGGTTCCGCACATGGGTTGGAACGAGGTGTGTGCGGTTCGGTCGCATGGGTTGCTGGAGGGTCTTTCCGGAGGCGAGCAGGCCTACTTTGTTCATGGTTATTACTGCAGGCCGGATGAGGGTTCGGATGTGCTGGGGGTGACGGACTATGGCGGGTCGTTCTGTTCGGTGGTGTCTCGGGGGAATCTGCTGGGAACTCAGTTTCACCCTGAGAAATCGCAGAGGGTTGGGCTGGGGATTCTCAGGAACTTCCTGGCATTGACCCCGAAAGGCGCTCAGGCATGACTGAGCGGGGCCTAGGTGAGGTGAATCCCTGCTTTATGCCGGAGGGTCTGGACCCGGCTGACCCGGTGCGAGACCACCGGGTGTTCTCGCTGCTGGTGGACCCCGGCCGTTATCAAGCGGCGACGGTTGATCTGAAAACCAATGAGGCTCAGCGAGCCTACTGGCTGGGTTTGTTCCGCGATCATTTTCCGATGCTGCTGGCAGAGGCTCGGCGGGAGCAGTTGGACGCAGGGGATGTGCCGGAGTGTTTTCAACCTGCGATGCAGCGGGCCGAACGCGACTTTATGGGATACTTGGATAAGGCTGAGACTCAGCCCGAAGCGTTCGAGCGGCTGGACATTCTCGAGATCTGCTGGGCGCGCGAGCGTGTGCTTCGGGCGGTGGGGATTGCTGATCCTTATCGGTTGGCGAAGGCGGAGCAGAACGAGGCGGCTTTGAAGCATCTGCCCGGTTGGTTGGCTGATCTTGACGGGATGCAGCGGGGTGAGAAGTGGTTGTCGCTGGTGCGGGGCGTGCTTGCTGGGAATGTGTTTGATCTCGGGGCGACCAAGACGGTGCACATGTATCAGGACGGGGCGTCGCCCGGGTTTCGTGAGACGCTTGGCAAGCTCAAGCCGCGGCCCTGGTTTCGGGATGATGCGGATGTGTTTGTGGAGCGTTGGGCGGGCCGACGGTTTGGGCAGGCGCTGCTGTTTGTCGATAACGCTGGACCCGACATCGTGCTGGGGATGATCCCGCTGGCTCGCGAGTTGGCGAGATACGGGCGGGTGATCCTGTCGGCGAATGCGGCTCCGAGTCTGAACGATGTGACGCATGATGAGTTGCTGGTGCTTCTGGAGCGGGTGGCTGCGCTGGACCCGACGCTGGCTGAAGAGCTGGCGAGTGGGCGGATACGGGCGGTGACGAGCGGGAACTGGGCCCCACTAATGGACTTGTCGCGGGTTTCGCCGGAGCTGGATGAGGCTGTAGGCGGAGGGGTGGATTTGGTGGTCCTTGAGGGGATGGGGCGAGCGATTGAGTCGAATTACGAGGCGGCTCTGAGCTGCGACTGCCTGAAGATCGCGATGATTAAAGATGACGGGGTCTCGGAAGCCCTCGGGGCGAGGTTGTTTGACCTGGTCTGTCGCTTTGATCCTGTTGATTGATTCCGGGTGAAGCAGATTTCTCTGGATCGGGCTGCAATTATCTGTCAGGCTGGCCGTTGGAGTTGTTTATGGGTTATCCGTTGAATCGCAGTCGTGGCTTCACGCTTATTGAGTTGCTTGTGGTTATCTCGATCATCGCGATTCTCATCGGGATACTGCTGCCTGCGTTGTCGGCGGTCCGACGGGCTGCGGTGTCGGTGGGGTGCAAGAGCAACCTACGGCAGTTGGGGATCGCGATGACCCTGTATCTGGATGAGAACGGGCGGTATTACCCGGCGGCGAGGTACATGCCCGAGCCGGTGCTGTCTGGTTCGTCAAATCCGCCTCTGCATGTCAAGTTTGAGCCTTATCTCTCGGGTTCCTTCGATCAGGAGGGGGGTGTGTGGTGGTGTCCGGGTGATGATTTTGTGGCCCCGTTGACCGGGACGAGTTACGACTACAACTCGGGGCTGTCGAACCGTAACCTTGAAGAGAGTTGGTATTTCCGCCGGTTGGGGCTTGCCGCGCAGGATATCTGGGTGCTTAAAGACTTCGATGGCGCATCGGTGATCCTTAGCGACGGGGAGACGCTGGAGATTCCCTTCTTTCATCGGGTGAGAAATGCGTATTGGGCTGATGGCAGTGTTTCTGACTTTCGTTTAGATCCTGAAGGCGGCTCTTGAGCTGTCAGGAAAGGTATCGAAGATGAGCGACGAGGCGACGACGACGAAAACATATGCGGTGGCTGGTGGTCTCCTGGTGCTGGCCGTTCTGACGGTTTGTGCTGGCATCTATGTCTACCGAGCCATGCAGCCGTTGCCGATGCCGGAGACGGCGGAGGATGTGATTGCGGTGTTGAGTGATACCCGGTTCAAGGATCTGCCGGATGATCGTCGGGCTGCTTATACGCAGCGGATGTGGGAGATCACACAGTCGCTGGATCGCGATCAGCGGCGTGGTCTGTTCGAGGCGATGCGTGAGAATGATGTGGCTCGGGACAACAGCCGGATGGCTCGGGAGCAGATGATGGTTGGCATGGCCAGGCAGTTTGCCATGGCCGATGAAGCGGAGCGGGAACAGATACTTGCGGGTGTAGAAGCCATGTTTGAGGGCATGAGACGGCCGCGGGGGGAGGGGCCATCGAGAGGTGATCGACCGGAAGGCGGAGGCGATCGGTCGTCGCGTCAGGAAGAGCGGCGGAATCGTTTCAACGAGCGGGCGGCGACGGGGAACCCGCAGGACTCGGCGATGATTCGCGAGTTTTTTGTCGCGCTTCGAGAGCGCCGCGAGGCTCAGCGTGACTGACTCTTCCAGGCGTCTTCTCTAAGCCTGTTCGGCTTCCTGCTTGATCAGGTCGAGGAGGGCTTTGCGGAGCTGATTTGTGATGGGGCCGGCCTGGCCTTCGCCGATGGTCTCTTTCTCGATCTGATTGACGGGAAGTACCTGCCAGCCGGAGTTGGTGAGGAAGACCTCATCGGCATCGAGGAGGTCGTCGATGCTGAGCATTTGGCGATCGAAGGGGATGCCGGCGGTCTCGGCGCACTCGATGACGGCGGCTCGGGTGATCCCGGGAAGGACCGGGGCGGCGAGTCCGCCTTGGGGTTCCTCGCCCCTGGCGATAGGGGTGAGGAGACGTCCGTCCTTGACGAGGAAGATGTTGCTGATGGACCCGCAGGCCAGGTGGTTGGTGACGGAGAGCCAGAGGGCCTCGCCGGCTCCGGCGGCGGCGGCCTGGCGGAGGGAGCGGAGCCGCTGCCAGTAGTTGAGGGTCTTGTGGCCGGTGGTGGGGTCGAGGGGGTTGGCGTGGGATGGGGCGATGAGGACGAGGATGCCCTTCTCGAAATACTGGGGGTCGTAATTGGTTGGCGGGGCCGGCTGGATCGCCAGCGTGGGCAGGGGCTTTCGGGCGTTCTGGCGGCCGGGCAGGAGGTTGATGGGGCCGGCGGTGAGGGTCAGGCGCAGCCGGGCCTCTTGTAAGTGGTTGTGCTCGATGGTTTTGTCGATAGCTGTGGCCAGGGCGTCGAGGTCTAGTTCTTCGGCAAGGCCGAGATCCCGGGCGGAGCCGGCGAGGCGTTCGAGGTGGGCGGATTTACGGAAGGCATGGCCGTGTCGGACGGCGAGGGTCTCGAAGAGGCCGATGCCGTGCTGGAAGCCGGCGTCGTCGAGGCATATTTTTGCCTCATCAGCCTCGACAAAAGCTCCGTTGAGGAAGGGGCGATAGGTGGGTTCGGTCGGGGGTTGGGGCGTGCTTTCGGTCACGATTTGGCTCTCGGGGTCACTCGGGTTACATTACGCGGCTTGACACAGGCCGCCAAGACGGCCGGCAGGAGCTTGTTATGAAGAAGGATATCCACCCAGCGTACCGACCCGTCGTCTTTGAGGACGTCTCTGCGGGCTTTCGCTTTCTGACCCGTTCGACGATTCCCAGCAAGGCGACGACGACCTGGGACGACGGCAACGAGTATCCGCTGGTGAAGGTGGATATCTCTAGTGAGTCTCATCCGTTCTTCACTGGTAAGCAGAAGTTTGTGGACACCGCGGGTCGTGTCGAGAAGTTCCAGCGGAAGTTCGCGGGCAACTACTTCAAGAAGAAGTAAACAGCACGGGCGTCCCCGCGGGGGTGTCGCCAAGCGTGGGATCATCACGGCATGGCCGATTTCCAGCAGCGTCTCGTCGACAAGCTCGAGACGCTGTACGCCGAGTTCGCGAACATCAATCAACAACTCGAATCTCCCGAGCTGCTTTCGGATCACGAGGCACTTCGCAAGCTGTCTGTTCGACGCGCGGCGGTTGAGCCGATCGCGGCGCGCTTCGCTCAATGGAAGCGGTTGACGGGCGAAGCGGCCGAGCACCGGGAGCTCATTGATGATGGGGGTGACGACGAATTGGCCGCGCTGGCGAGGGAAGAACTGCCACGGCTGGAGTCGGAGGCCGAGGCGCTGCTGACCGAGATCAGCCATGAGTTGGTGACGGCCGACGACCGGAGCGTGGCGTCGGTGATTCTTGAAGTTCGGGCGGGAACGGGTGGGGATGAGGCGGCCTTGTGGGCCGGGGACATCCTGGAGATGTATCAGAAGTACGCACAGGCTCGGCACTGGAAGATGGAGGTGATGAGCCTCTCGCCTGGCGAGCAGGGCGGGGTGCGCGGTGTGGTGGTGTCGGTCCGGGGGGAGGCGGTCTGGCAGGGGCTCGGGTACGAAGGGGGGGTGCACTGCGTGAAGCGTGTGCCGGCGACGGAGACGCAGGGGCGTGTCCATACGTCGACGGCGACCGTGGCGGTGCTGCCCGAGCCGGAGGACGTGGAGGTTCAGATCAACCCGGAGGACGTGGATGTGCACGTCACGACGGCTCAGGGGCCGGGTGGGCAGAACGTGAACAAGGTGGCGACGGCGGTGCATCTGATTCACAAGCCGACCGGGATCGAGGTGCGGATGCAGGAATCCAAGAGCCAGCAGCAGAACAGGGAGAAGGCCTGGCAGCTGTTGCGGGCTCGTCTGTACCAGCACGCCAAGCAGCAGGCTGACGCTGAGCGAGCGGAGTCGCGGGCTTCGATGATCGGCTCGGGCGGGCGGGCGGAGCGGATTCGGACCTACCGGTACAAGGACAACATCGCGGTGGACCATCGTCTGGGTAAGTCCTTCAACCTGCAGGAAATCCTGGCGGGTCAACTGGACGGCATGATTGAGGGGTTGGTCGCGGAGGATCGTGCTCAGCGGCTGGCAGCGCTCTAGGCCACCCGAGCAGGTCTCTGTTGGGAACTTCTGACCTGCGGAGGGATTACAACCCGATAATCATTAGGTGTCTGGACTGATTTCCAAGGCGGTTGCCGCGCTCTGTCTGGCCGTGACGGCCTGCTGGCTGTGTCTTGGTCAGTCAGTGGTTGCGGCCCAGGAACTCGATCAGGTGCTGGTCAACCCCAAGCGGCTGGTTCATCTGTTTGATTTCGAAGAGACCAACGAGCAGGGGCTGAAGATCGGGGCCAGCTTTGACCTGCCCATGCACTGGTACGCCGTGGGCAGGGACCCGCTGAATCCGGATCAGAATTTTCTGAACCAGCCGGTGCATGCTGAATTGATTGAGCGGCGGGGTTTCCCGTCGTTCGCGGAGGTGGGATTCGGCAGTCGTTACGCTTCTTCTGGCGACTATGCGATGCGTCTGCGGTTGGACGGTGGCAATGCTGGCGCCTTTTTGCAGGTCGGTGCGCTTCCGGTTCTGACCCGGAGTGATTACATGATCACGGCCCGGGTTCGGACCGAGAAGATCGAGCGGGCGAGCGCTCGTATCCGGGCTTACTTTGTCGACGACCGGGGCAACCGGGTTCCGGGAAGCGAGCGCGTGACGGCTGCGTTGTCATCGGAAGGCGGCTGGACACCCATTTCCATCAAGCTGATCGGGCGTCATCCGGAGGCCGCCTGGATCGGGCTTGAGCTGGAACTGCTACAGCCCACGCCTTCTGCTGACGATCCTCTGGGGCAGCAGCAGATCGTGCTCGAGGATCTGGACGCCGAGTTCTGGGTGGACGATATCGGTGTGTGGTTGCTGCCTCACGTGGAGATCGGCACGCAGTCGCCGACGAATCTCGTGGTGTCTCCAGACCGGCCGGAGGTGCACGCGACCGTGCGGGATCTGACGGGGCAGCTGCTCAGGGTTGAGCTTGGTGTCTTCAATGAGGCGAGGGAGCGGGTGGCGCAGCGGACGTGGGTGGTCGGGGGTGGTTCGTCTGACAGTTGGACCTGGCAGCCCGATCTTCCGGGTTATGGCTGGTATCTGTTGGAGCTCTCGGTTTTCGAGGCGGAGGGTGTTGGCGCAGCGCAGCATCATCGGTTCCCGCTGGCGAGGTCGATCGGAGCGGTGGCTTACCTGCCTGGGGCCCGCCCGAGGATCGCACCGGACCTGAGCCGATTCACGCTGCTGGCGGAGGACATCCCCGAGGGGCAGCGTTTGCTGCTGCCTGACATTCTTGAGCGGACAGGTTTGCGTTCGGTTGTGCTGAGTGTCTGGCAGGAGGACACGACGCTTGAAACGCTCAATCGCGAGCAGCAGGAACTGGAACGACTTCTCCGGGTGGTGATGTCGAATGGCCGCCGGGTTGGTCTGTCCTTCAGCCCGGTGCCGAAAGCGTTGTCGCTGGTGCCTGGTGTTGAGACCACGAGTCCGCTCACCCTGCTGCGCACGAGCGCCGATCTCTGGCGGCCATTTGTGGCACCCGTCATGATGCGGCACGGGCAGCGTGTCAAGGATTGGCATCTGGGGGCGCTGGATCCCAACGAGCCGTTTTTTGTGGAGCGGCTGGACCAGACGTCGGAGCAGATCACCAATCGACTGAGGAATCTAAGTCCGTCACCTAGGCTGCACTTGCCCTGGCGCATCGATCAGGCCCGACGAGCTGATATGCCCATGGGCGTGGCCTACACGATCGAGGTTCCCGAGAGCGTGGGGCCGGACGGTCTCGAAGCCTATGTCACGCCCTGGCTGAATCCGCCACTCTCTCACAGCCTGCGGCTCGTGGAGCCGGACGCCCAGAACTACCCGCATCGTCAGCGGCTTTCGTCCCTGGCTCGTCGGATGGTGATGGCCTGGGTTGCAGGCGCTTCCGGGCTGAGTCTGGATCGTCCGTGGACGTCGGCCTTTGAGCGGGATGGCGCGATTCTTCCCGACCCGCTGCTGCCGGCTTTTTCCAACATCGCGCAGCAGCTGGCCGAGCGTCGTTACGTGACCCGATTGAATCTCGGCGGCCAGCGGCAGGCCGTGGTGTTTGATGGGGAGCCTGGCTCGTTGATGGTGCTCTGGGATCGTGAGAACGCGTCTTCGCCGTTGGATCTGTACCTCGGCAGGTCGCCTGAGGCTTCGGACATCTGGGGCAATCGCTCGTTGGTGGCGTATGACGGCCGCAAGCATCGGTTGAGCCTTGGTGAGGTGCCGACGTTCGTGGAGGGCGTCGATGTCGATCTCGCGCGGCTGCGGGCCTCGTTTGAAATCGATGAGCCGTTCATCGAATCGATGCAGATCGTCCATGACCGCCGTCTGCGGATGACCAATCCCTTCCCGGTCACGATGCAGGGCATGATGCGATTTGTCGGGCCCGAGGGCTGGCGGATCGAGCCGGCGCAGCACGTGTTTGTGCTCGATCCGGGGGCGAGCATGGAGCTTCCGATCGGCATGAGTTTTCCGATCCAGGAGATCTCAGGGGACAAGGAACTGGTGGCCCATCTGACCTTCACCACCGATCGGAATTACGACATCGACCTGAAGCTTCCCTTGCAGCTGGGTCTTAGGGACCTGTTGGTGAACTCCTCTTTGTCGATCGTTCCGAATGATCGAGGCGGGCTGGATGCCGTGGCCATCATGATCGTGACCAACCAGGCTGAGGACACCCGTTCTTTCTATGGCTTTGCGACCATGCGGGGGCAGCGGGGGCTCGAGCGGATCATTTCCAGACTCAATTCCGGGCAGACGGTTGTCGAGCGTTTCCGATTCCGAGATGTGGAAGAGAGCATCGAAGGCACGCCGATTCGTCTGGGTGTGCGTGAGGCACGCGGGCCGTCGATTCTGAACAAGCGCTTAAGCTTCAACGACGCCTTCGACGTCAGCGCTCGCTGAAGGTCAACTGCGGCCGGCGGGTTGCTTGTTACCGACCATGTCGGCGTTGGTCGGGAAACGCTCGAGGGCACGAAGCAGCTGTTCGATCTGCGTGATCGGTTGCATGTTCAGCAGGCGACGTCGGAGGGCGTTGACGGTGGTGATCTCGGCTTCGGGCATCAGTTTCTCTTCCTTGCGCGTGCCCGAAGCGGCGAGGTCCATGGCCGGGAAGAAGCGGCGTTCGGCGATCTTCCGGTCGAGGATGAGCTCCATGTTGCCGGTGCCCTTGAACTCCTCGAAGATCACCTGATCGCCTTGTGAGCCGGTGTCGACGAGTGCCGTGGCGATGATGGTGAGGGAGCCGCCTTCCTCGAACTTTCGGGCGGCTCCGAAGAGTTGCTTGGGAATGGCGAGAGCTCCGGCGTCGATGCCGCCTGAGAGTGTGCGGCCGGTGCCCTGCATGCCCGGCGCGGTGTTGAACGCGCGGCCAAGGCGGGTGAGAGAGTCGAGCAGAATCACGGCGTCTTTGCCCTGCTCGGCGAGCCGGCGGGCGCGGTCGATGGCGAGGATGGCCAGTCCGCAGTGCCGGTCGGGCGTGTGGTCGTTGGAAGAGGCCCATACCGTGCAGGGGACGTTGCGGCGGAAGTCGGTGACCTCTTCCGGGCGCTCGTCGATGAGCAGGGCGTACACCTCGGCCTCGGGGTGGTTGGTCGAGATCGCGTTGGCGATGTTGTGCAGGAGCGTGGTCTTGCCGGCCTTGGGTGGCGAGACGATCATGCCGCGCTGGCCGAAGCCGATCGGGCAGAAGAGGTCGATCAGTCGGCAGGCGGCGGGGCAGCCATCGTATTCGAGGGTGATGCGTGGCTGGGGATCGATGGTGGTCAGGTCTTCGAAGCGTCGATCGAGTTGAAACTCTTCGGGTGATTGCCCTTCGATGGCGAGGATCTTCGTGGCTCGGCGGGCATCGAGTGCAACGGCCGAGATGCGCTGCCGCTTGGGTTTATTGTTGTTGTGATGAGACTGCTTGTGGGCGTTGGCCCCGCCGACGGGCTTGCCGAGCTCGACTTCGATCAGCAGACCGGAGCGGAGGTCGTACTTCTCGATCAGGTGCTTGGGAATCAGCGGGTCCGAGGGAGAGGCGATGTAGCTGGTGTCCAGCTGGCGGAGGCGGCCATCCGGGCGGCTGCCGATTTCAATAATGCCCGAAACACTGCTCATGATGGTTTCGATTCCTGAGGATCACGCCATCTGGTTCGGAAGGATGCAAGGGAGGCCGTACACGGGCAGCCGATGCACCTGAGGCAAACGCCTTGCGATGAACCAACGGGTGGCGATCAAAGGGTCTGGATGTCTGCTGGACACACGGCTCAGACCATCGGCCTGCACGCGTGTCTTCTTCCATCTGTCTTGAAGAGAGCGGATTGGGGAAGCATTCTCCCGGAGAAACCCTGCTCACTCTGCTATCGTTGTAACGCTCGGCCCGCTCGGGGGCAAGTCTGGCTTTCTTATTTTGGAGTAGCGCATGCCCGGTTCCGTCGTCCCGACGACGCCAGTCGATCCCGCCGCCTCAGAGGCTTCAAGCGATGCTGCTGTCCAACGCGTGGCGATGGTGAGTCTTGGCTGTCCGAAGAACCTCGTCGATAGCGAGAAGATGCTCGGTCTGCTGGCCGAGGACGGGCTGGCGATCGTGCCGGAAGACGCGGACCCGGATGCGATCATCATCAACACCTGCGGTTTTCTGGAGGCCTCCAAAGAGGAGTCGGTCGGCGAGATCCGCAAGGCCGTCGAGCGTAAGGAGGCGGGCGAACTCAGCCGGGTGATTGTCGCTGGCTGCCTGGTGCAGCGGCATCGGGCCAAGATTCTCGACTGGGTGCCGGGTGTCGATGCGATGATCGGCGTCTTCGATCGGGATCGGATCGGACCCGCGGTCCGTGGCGATGTCACGGCTGGCGACGATGTGCTCGTGGAACTCCCGGTCTACTCGAGCATCGCTGCGAACGACACGATTGCACGGCGACGCCGTGAGATTGAGGGCAACGGTTATCACGAATCGGATGCGGCGCGTCTACGGCTGACGCCCAGGCATTACGGCTTCCTGCGTATCTCCGAGGGGTGCAATCAGAATTGTGCTTTCTGCACGATTCCATCGATCCGGGGCAAGATGCGCAGCAAGCCGTTGGATCGGATCCTGGCTGAGGCTCGCGAGTTGCTGAGCGACGGGGCTTATGAGCTCAATCTGATCGGTCAGGACACGACCAGCTACGGCGAGGACATCGGGTATCCCGCGGGGCTTTCCGGGATGCTCCGCGAGTTGGATGGGGTGGCTCGTGAGTATGGCGGGGCCTGGCTGCGGTTGATGTACGCTTACCCATCCTGCTTCACGGATGAGATGATCGACACGATCGCCGAGCTGGAGCACGTCGTGAAGTACATCGACATGCCGCTTCAGCACATCAACGACCGCGTGCTGGATTCGATGCGTCGTAAGACGAGTCGTAATCTGATTGAAACACTGCTTGGCAAGTTGCGTGACCGGATCCCCGGGATCGCTATCCGCACAACCTTCATCAGCGGGTTCCCGGGCGAGACGCAGGCCGAGCACGAGGAACTTGTCGAGTTCGTGAGCAGCTTCGGTTTCGATGCGATGGGCGTGTTCCCCTACTCGCCCGAGCCGGGCACGCCAGCGGGCACGCTGCATGAGAAGGGCGGGGCGATTGATCCCGAGGTCATCCAGCAGCGTATCGACGAGCTGATGCTTGCTCAGCAGCAGGTGAGTTTCGAGGGCAATGAGCAGATGGCTGAGGATGGTGCCGAACTGCCTGTGCTGGTGGATGAAGTCCTGGACGCGGCACCTGAGGGCATCGATCCCGATGACCCGCTGGCCAGCAGGCATTGGCACATCGGCAGGGGGCCTCATCAGGCCCCGGATATCGACGGTCTGACGTATCTGGTGGCCGATGAGCGGTTTTCGCCGGGCGAGTTGATCCACGCCGAGGTGATGGGCAGTTCGGGTTACGACCTGATTGCGGAACCCGCAGATGCGGCGGGCGGCGACATACGGCTGAATGTGCTTCGGTAAGGTTCAGCAATTCGGGCTTGGGTTTCGGACCCTGGGGGTCTACAATTCGAAAGCGCGTTTGCCCAGCTTACCCAGACGCGCCCGGGTGACGGAGTGCCCGGCAGATTTGCTCAGACCACGATTTCGGCTTGGACAAGGACGCCAGCCGTGACAGGCTTCCCATGTAGGGAACTTGTTGAGGTGTCCGATGTCCGATGCCGCTTCGACACCAAGACTGAGGCTTGTGCGAACCGAGGATCGCCCCGGCGGTGCGAGGCTGCGCGAGATGCCCGGTCAGGTGGATCGGCGGTCGCGGGCGGGCCGGCCAACCGGTCACCGACGGCCCGAGAAGGCTCGTCCACAGTTGATGGGAGCGACCGACCCGAGGTGGGTGCTCGCGATGCGTGTCGGCGAAGCGATGGAGCCTGGTGGCGTACTCCGTCCCGAAAAACGCGAGACACTGACGCGGATCGGCAAGATGCTCGGGCTCACGGCGTTTGATGTGAGTCTGGTGATCGCGATCGTCCAGGATCAGGTGCGCAGGGGTCACCCAACCCTCCAGGCCCCGGGTGCCGGAGCCGATCAACTGGCGATGATCCAGCTTAATTCGGCAAACAGAAAGCCTGCCTGGCAACAGTGGCTGCCGGCGGGGTGTGTGGTGGCGGCGGTGATCGTGGCGGAGGTGATTTTGTTGTGGGCTTGGTTGGCATAGTCCTTGCCACGCAGTTTCAGAAACTCAGCCCCGCGCCCAGCGAGTAGCCTTCGACGCTGTCGCCGGTGATGTAGGCGGCCTGGAGATTCAGGCCGGTGTCGAAGGGCAGAACACCCGGTATCTCGAAGCCGCCGCCGAGTTGAACATAGTTGGATACACCGAAAAGGGTGCCCTCGACGAAGTTGCGGTAGCCCGCGGTGGCCTTCCAGCGAAGCGGTTGCCCGAAGAGTTCCAGCCCGGTTGGGCCGGAGAGATCCGCCCGCAGCGTCAGGATCTGGGCACGCTCGCTGGCTTCCTGCGCCGGGTCGTCACCAGAAAACGTGTGGTTGTATCGCAGGTCGTAGCGGGCTCGGGTTTCGAGGAGGTAATCGGGGGCTAGCTCGATCTGATAATCGATCCGGGTGGCCCCGCCATACCCCGCGGAGACGGCGTCCCAGTTGAAGGCGATGCCGTCGGCCAGTGCGGCGCTGAAGGCTCGGCCCGGGCCGCCGTAGTCGGTGCGATTCTCGAATCGTCCGAGGCTGACATTGCCGATGAACGTCAGGCGCAGGCCGGGTGCGAGCCGAAAGGTCGGGCCGGCACCGAAGATGGTGCCGAAGCTGGACCACTCAGTATCGACCGAGGTGGCGAATGCGGGGGCGACACCATCATAAATATCCGCGATCTGCTGTCTGGCGGTGGCGTAGCCGATAGCCCCTTCCAGATGCACACCGATCGACGCCTCATCATTGGTAAAGAAGCTGCGCGAAAACGGGATCGAGAACCCTCGGAGGTCGGTATCAGGATCGCCATCGATATCGAGGTTAACACCAGATAGCTCGAGCTCGTCCGAGACGAGGATGAGGGTGTTGAGCGATTTGACGAACTGGATCTGCCGGAGGTCCTCTGAGAGTTGTCGTCTGAGTTCGGCCAGTGTCTGCGCGTGGGTGGTGGCCGACAGACACAGACAGAACAAGATCGATAGCCAGCATCGGTGCATGGCATGATCTTAAGTGCACGGTCATATGATCGCAGGGTAAGCAGCCTACGCCGACTTCCGCAGACCGGGCGGGGTGCCGGGTGTGGAATCATCATCCGGGCCGAAGAGGGTGTGCGTGAAGGCCTGGGCGTGCTTCTCCGCGGAGCCGAACGTGGTGTCGAGGACCTTGTGCTGAGCACGGATCTTCTTGAGCAGCCGGCGGGCCCAGACAAACTCAGTGGCAAGGAGCACCAGGCCAACGGGGATCACCACCCAGCCGAGGGGGGTCGGCAGGATGAAGACAATGATGCCGAACAGCAGAATCGAGAAGCCGATCGCCGCGATCAGGATTCGCCGGAGCCACTTGGGTGTCCGCCAGCGAGGGGTCGGCTTGATCCGCATCGGAACGGGTTGGGGGTCGTGGGTTTTCTCAACACGCATCGGTTATCTGTCGCTACTGCGGCCGAGCCCTTGCGCCCGGGTCTGACACACCGATCCTACGCCCTGATAGATCGGCAGGTTCAGTCGGTGCCCAGCAGGCGAACGACTTCATCCAGGTCTTTATCGCCACGTCCTGAGACATTAATCAGGACGATCTGATCTTTAGGCATGCCTGCGGCGAGATCGAGAGCGTTGGCGACGGCGTGGGCCGATTCAAGCGCCGGTAGGATGCCCTCGTCACCGGTAATGGCCTGGAAGCCGTCGAGGGCGGCCTTATCGGTACAGGCTTCATACCTGACCCTGCCGGCGTCGTGCCAGTGAGCGTGCTCGGGCCCGACGCCGGGGTAATCGAGGCCCGCGGAGATCGAGTGGACATCGGAGGTCTGGCCATCGGTGTCCTGCAGCACGTAGCTCAGCGAGCCATGCAGGACGCCAGGTTCGCCGAAGCTGAGCGGGGCCGCATGGTCGCCCAGCGACTGAGAACGGCCACCGGCTTCGACGCCGATGAGCTGCACGCCGCTGTCCTTGATGAACGGATAGAAGATGCCCGCGGCATTCGAGCCACCCCCGACGCAGGCGACGACCGCATCCGGCAGCCGGCCGATCTGCTCCAGGCATTGCTGCCTGGCTTCTTTCCCCATGACCGACTGGAAGTCTCGGACGATCATCGGAAACGGGTGCGGGCCGACGACGGAACCGATGATGTAGTGCGTGGTCTCGCTGGTCGCCATCCAGTCGCGCATCGCGGCGTTGGTGGCGTCCTTGAGGGTGCACGACCCGGAATCCACGGGCACCACGTTGGCCCCCATGAGCTTCATCCGCAGGACATTGGGCCGCTGACGGCGGATGTCTTCGGTGCCCATGAATACATCGCACTCGAGCCCGAGACGGGCACAGGCCGTGGCCGTTGCGACGCCATGCTGCCCGGCGCCGGTCTCGGCGATGACACGCTTCTTGCCCATCCGCTGAGTCAGCAGTGCCTGACCAAGCGAATTGTTGATCTTGTGGGCCCCGGTGTGGGCCAGGTCTTCGCGCTTGAGCCAGATCTGGGCCCCGCCGGCTCGTGCTGTGAGTCGCTCCGCAAACTGCAGGGGGGTTGGCCGGCCGACATAGGTCTTGAGGACCTGCTCAAAGGCATCGGCGAAGGCCGAATCCTGCATGGCGGCGTGATAAGCCTCCTCAAGGTCTCTGATGGCTTTTTGGAGGGTTTCCGGCACATAAACCCCGCCGAAGCGGCCGAAATAGCCGTGTTCGTCAGGCGTCAGAGCCAAGGATGGATGAGTGCCGGAGGCGGTTGTCGTCATGCCACAAGTTTAGCCCGGAGACGGCGTCAGGCCACCTTGAATCGGTCAGGCCGCCAGCTTCGAGGCGGTGATACCCAGCTGGATGCCCAGATCGCCGGCTTGATCGATTCTCACCACGACGGCGGGGACCATGGCCTCGGCCTTGATCAGCCCGCGTTGCCCATCGGCGGGCAGCGAGACCTCAACCGGCTGACCGACCCGCAGATTGGTCGTCTGCCCCGGACGAACCCGAAGCCCACCCCAGGAGGCATCCCGGCTTTCCGCGGGAATAAACCGGCCGGTTTCGACACATTTGAGTTTGATCGGGCTGGTCAGCGGCCAGCGGGGAGAACGGCGACGGTCGGAGTTATGCGGCGGGTGTTGGGACATTGGGGTCGCTCGCACATCGCTGTGAGATAACGGGTCGTCTAAGAATCAGGCGGCTTTCCGGGAGGACGGCTTACGCTTGCGTCCAACGGTTCGCTGCTCAGGAATCATCCGGCGTTCGGGCTCGTCGGTGATGGTCTCGACCAGTTCAAGCGGATCAAGGGCCCAGAGATCGGCACCGATCTCCTCAGCGAGACCTTCGGCTCGGTTGAAGACCCCGCCACCCACGGTGATCTGAAGGTTCGGGCAGGCACCGATCTCATGCAGTCGATCAATCAGCAGACGCGTCTGGGGCACGGTTGCGGGGATCACACCAAACACCACCAGCTTATCGGCCTCGATCTGGGACAACTCCTCAACGATCTCGTCGTTGGCGATCCCGCCGCCAGCGAGATAGACGTCGAAGCCCTCGGCTTCCAGCAGGTCGGCACCGAGTTGAGCGGCTAGTTCTTCGAGGATCTCGTCGCCACAGACCATGAGAATCTTCTGTCCTCGGGAAGCCCGGGTCGGGAGCTTGGGCTGGAGGTGATCGATGATCTGGTGCAGCAGCCGCGTGGCGTAGTGGTAGGCCAGATTAGTGAGCTGATCTTCCCGGTTCAGTCTCTGCAACTGCTCCAGGCAGGGCCAGATGATCGCACTGATCACCTCGACCGGATCATCCACCTGGCTTAAGGCCTCATCGATCAGTTGGCGGGCTTGTCGACGTTCGCCGCTGATCAGGCAGGTAAAGAACCGGTCAGTGCTGATGTTCCGCTCGTTGGGCATCGGTCCGCAACTCCTCGGGATCGGTAGCAACGCTTCTCTTCGGGCGGCCTGCCCACCGTTTGCTCGTCCGTGCGATCGGGTGCCTCCTGGCACAGGCTTATCATCGGCCAGCCATGGCTTTCAGGGCTTGTGCGGAGGCTCTGGGTCCGCAGTCGAGGTCCGCGAAAAGCACTGGATAACCACATGGTCGTTTTGAGGCTTAGAATGACGGCATGAGGCAGCAAATTATCGTTTCGAAGCACCTCGGAGTGACCGTTTTGGCTGGCATTAGTCGGTTTTGCCTATCGGTCCTGCTGGTCCTGGTTCTAGCCGGCTGTTCGACGAACCCCGCGACCGGCAGGTCTCAGATCAACCTGCTCAGCGAATCCGAAGAAATCAGCCTCGGCGAGGAGGCGGCACCGGGCTTTCTCGACGCCTACGGCGGGTCGATTTCCGACTCTCAGGTCCTCTCTTACGTACGGAACCTCGGCCACCAACTCGCGGCGGTCAGTGAGCGGCCGGAGCTGCCCTGGGCTTTTGAGGTCGTCGATTCATCCGTGATCAATGCCTTCGCTCTGCCGGGCGGAAAGGTCTTCATTTCTCGTGGGCTGCTGGAGAAGATGACCAACGAAGCCCAGCTCGCCGGCGTGCTCGGGCACGAGGTCGGGCATGTCACTGCTCAGCACATCGGTCAGCAGATGGCGAGAGCTACGGGCGTTCAACTGGGACTCGTGATGGCAGGCATCGCCGTCAGTGCCGCCGATGACGAACTGCTGGCGACCCTCGGGCTGGTCGGCGGTCAGCTCGCCGCGGGTTCCTATCTCCTGAAGTATGGACGCGACCAGGAACACGAAGCGGACGAACTCGGTCTCCGATACATGACGCGTCTCGGCTTCGATCCGATTGGCCAGGTCCAGGTCATGCGCATCCTGAAAGACGCCTCGGGGGGTGGTGGTCAGATCGAGTTCCTCTCGACGCATCCGCTCCCCGAGAGCCGGATCGAGCGGCTGTCGCGCATGATCGGCGAGCGCTACCCGGATTCAGGGTCTGCGGCTTACGGCCTCGGAGCCCAGCGCTTCGAGCAGGAGGTGCTTTCCAGGCTTCGTGCTTTGCCACCCGCGAAGCATCCGAAGAGCAGCGCTTCGGCTCATCCAATCGGCTGTGTGACCTGCTCACATGCATGGGGTGGTTAAGCCCATGGCAGAGACCGGTTGGCAGGATCAGCAACTCAGTAACCCCCATCGTGACACCGACAAGGCCGCGAAGGTCCGCTCGATGTTCGCAGCGATCGCACCGAAGTACGACCTGAACAACCGGCTGCATTCATTTGGCATCGACCAGCTTTGGCGCAGGTCGCTGGTTCGATTGGCCAAGCCCCGGGCCGGCGAGTCCGTGCTCGATGTCGCAACCGGCACCGGCGATGTGGCTCTGGCCTTCAGCCGTGCCGGAACACGGGTGATGGGTGTCGATTTCACTCCGGAGTTGCTCGATCGGGCCATCGCAAAGAAAACCACCCGGGGCACCCAGCCCGCCTATGTCACCGGCGACGCCACACGGCTCCCCGTCACCGATGCCAGCTTCGACATCGCCAGCATTGCCTTTGGGATCCGCAACGTCGATCGACCCGAGCGGGCACTGGCCGAGTTCTATCGCGTGCTCAAGCCCGGGGGACGGCTGGTGATCCTCGAATTTTCGACGCCGACGTTCCCACCGATTCGCTGGGCTAACCGGCTCTACTGCGAGGTCATCATGCCCCGCACCGCCGCGGCCATCGCGAGGGACCGAGTCAACGCGTACAAGTATCTGCCCGCGAGTGTTGCCACATTTCTGGACCGCGAAGCCCTCGTCGCCGAGATGACCAAAGCCGGCTTTGAAGCGGTCATCAGCAAGCCCTTGACCTTTGGGGTGGCGATGCTCTATCGAGGCGACAAACCGGCCTAATTCTGCGGCCGGTTTTCTGCAGGTTCCGCCAGATGCCTGCGTAGCTACTAGTGGGCGACCGGGGAGGTCACCCCTAGAGGAGCCGTTGCTGCACCCGAGAGGATGCAGCAGCGTTTACGGATAAAACCCTGGATACCAGCTCTTAATACCAGCTCGCGCTGACGACCGTGGCGTCGTCGGCCAGCGTGTCACGGCCTGCGTGTTCAACGACCGCCTGGAAGATGGCGTCCACAACGGAGGCATCCTCCGGTGTATGCCCAAGCACTTCCTTGAGCCTGGTGAACCCGAACTCCTCCGCGGCCCCGGATTCATCCGGCTTGGCCTGCTGCTCGACGAGGCCGTCACTCACCACCACCAGACGCCCACCCGACCTGATCTCGATCTCTGCACTCCGGTATTCGATGGAAGGTGCCACGCCGATGGGTGGACCGCCGTGGTCATTGAGCTCAAGGAGTTCCCCACTTGGACGCTGGAGCAACGCATAGCCGTGACCGGCATCGACGTAGGTAAGTGTTTCTGCCTTGAGGTCGATCAGCCCCGCCCAGAAGGTCACGAACCGGTGGTCGGCGCAGCGGTCCTGGAGAAAACCGTTGAGGGCTTCGGCCACGCGCGCGGGGTCGGCGGTATGACGGAAGGCAGCATGCACGTAACCCTGAGAGGCCGTCATCAGGACCGATGCGGCGACACCCTTGCCTGCGACATCGCCCAGCGTCAGTACCAGTTGGTGGTCATCGAGCGAGATGACATCAAAAAAATCACCCGACACGATCCGACCCGGACGGCTTGCGCCCGAGTAGGTCACCCGTCCGAGCTTGCCGGTGGCCTCGGGCAGCACAAATGCCTGGGCTTCGGCCGCGGCGGCCAGATCACTCTCGACTCGGCTGTATCGCTTCTGCAGGTCGAGACGCATGAGATTAGATAGCGCTAACGCCGCAAACTGGCCCAACCGCACGGCGAACTCGGTGGCGTATTGGCTGGTCCTTCCCGCTGGCCGGGAACCACCGGCTTTCCCTTCGGCTCGTTGATCGAGATACAGAAACCCTGCGACGGTCGTACCGAGCTTAAGCGGGACGCAGAGTGCCTCATCGATGTTCAGTTCCAGCACACTCACCGCGAGGTCGGTGCCGGACTGCTGCCGGGTCAGACGGGAAGGCAGCCCCTCGCTGGCCGAGCGTCGGATCAGCGAACGGCTGAAACTCGGCCCACCCTGTTGCTCGGCGAAGCTCCCTCTGGCAGCGACCACGTGAACCTCGCCATCGTTGGGCATCGGACGCAGGATGGCGGCATTGCTGTAGCCGGTGCCCTTAACCGCTGCATCCAGCACGGTGGCCGCCAGCGTTTGTTCGTCATCGGCCTCGTGGATCGCCTCCGCGCAGCTGAGCAGCAGGTTCATCCAGCCCGCACCCGCACCCGGCGACTGTCCGCGTGCCTGTTTCTCAGGCCCGTCCGGATCGATCAGCGTGATCTGTCCCGCCTGATGATGGGTCGTGTCGTCGAAGGTCTTCGAAAGCTGGCTCTCGGGCTTCCTCCGACCCGGCTGGATCACCTGAAACACCCAGGGCGACAGCTCGATCAGATCATCGGGCTCGATGGGATACCGCTGGTCCGGCTTGAGCCGGATGCCGTTGAGCCGGGTGCCGTGTCGGCTCCCTCGGTCGACCAGAAACCATCTGTGCGTCCCGCCCACCTTCTCCGACAGCAGCATCGCGTGTTCGCGGGAGACTGAGTCCGTCTCGATGAGCTGGATCGTGTTCCCAGCACGCCGCCCGAGGGTGATGGGCTGGTCTTCCGTGAGCGGCTCGTCGATGGGCCGTGGCCCGGCGATGCTGATCAGCCGCACCGTCTCACGCGACCCTTTGGGTCGATCGACGCTGGAAACCGGATCGGTGCCAATGGCCGCGTGAGCCACGTCTTGCCTCTCTTGGTCAATATGGGATAACCAATCGCATTCTAACACCGTCCAGGCTTGGGTTTAGGGCGAATCCGGGGGCTCTGCTTGCGGAACCGCTGGCATCGGCTACGCTACGTGGCTCCCGCAAGGGGGATGCTCGGGGCGTAGCGCAGCTTGGTAGCGCGCCATACTGGGGGTGTGGAGGTCGCTGGTTCAAATCCAGTCGCCCCGATTCGAGCGGATCAACGTCTTGCATGGATGCCTGAGCCGGCACGGCTCGGTGCCTCTCCATCTTCCCGGGTTTAGACTCTTTCCATGCAAGCCCTCAACAATCAGCCCATCGCCGCCCTCGCCGAAGGCCCTGTCTACCACGACAACGTCTACTGGTGGGTCGATATCTCTCGGGATGCCTTCTGCCGTTACGACCCCGTCTCTATGACGCACAAACAACGCGTCGTTGCGAAACAACTCGGCACGGTCGCCCCGTGCAGCGATGGCCGCTGGATGCTCGCTCATGAGGACGGGCTGTCGCTCTACGACTGGTCAACCGGCGAAGTCGAGTCCATCTCCGATGTGCTTGCCGCTCAGCCCGATCACCGCTTCAACGACGGCAAACCCGATCCGGCAGGGCGGTTCTGGGTCGGCTCCATGCCCATGAAAGCCTCGGCGGGGCCCGGCTCGCTGTACCGCTGGGACCCGAAGGTCGGCCTAACCAAAGTGCTAGATGGTGTCGGCATCTCTAACGGGTTGGACTGGTCGCAGGACCTCCAGCGGATGTACTACATCGACACCACGACCCATCGCGTCGACTGCTTCGATTACGACCACGAGACCGGCGAGATCAGCAACCGTCGACCGCTGGTCGAGATACCAGCCGAACAGGGCGGCCCCGACGGCATGACGCTCGACGCCGAGGGCCACGCCTGGGTCGCCTTCTGGGGCGGTTCCTGCCTCAGGCGCTTCCATGGCGAAACCGGGGAACTCCTCCACACCCTCGATGTCCCTGCCAGCCGTGTCACCAGCTGCTGCTTCGCAGGGGAGAAACTGGATGACCTCATCATCACCACCGCCTCGGTCGGGATCACCGAGGAAGAGCGGGCCGAGACTCCTGATGCCGGGCGGGTTTTCAGGGTAAAGCCTGGCGTGCGTGGTTGTAAGGGGAGACAAATTACGCTTTCGTGATAACTTGCATAGGATGGTTGTATGGCGACCAACGTACTCAACCAACCCCTCGAGCCTTGCTCCAAGGACCCGCTGACCGGTTTCTACCGTGATGGGTGCTGTCGGACCGGCCCCGACGACATCGGCATGCACACGGTCTGCTCCCGGGTGACCCAAGAGTTTCTCGACTACTCGATCACCGTCGGCAACGACCTCTCCACACCCCGACCCGAGTACCGCTTCCCAGGCCTCAAGCCCGGCGACCGCTGGTGCCTCTGCGTCGAACGCTGGAAGCAGGCCATGGACGCCGGCGTCGCGCCGCCCGTCGTTCTCGAAGCCACGCACATCTCAGCGCTGGAGTTCGTCGAACTCGAAGACCTCAAACGGCACGCCCTCGAAGCCGAAGCCTGAACCCGGCTAAATCAGCAAGGCACCCTCGGCCCTGAGCATCCACTCCTTACGCTCAAGACCCCAGCCAAAGCCAGTGAGCTTATTTGCGGCCCCCATCACCCGATGGCAGGGGATGAGGATCGCGATAGGATTGGACCCGACCGCACCCCCGACTGCTCTCGCCGCAGAGGGCGTCCGCCCGAGACGCCTGGCGACCTCGCCGTACGTGATCGTGCTGCCATACGGAATCCGCAGCAGCTCACGCCAGACCGCTTGCTGAAAAGCTGTGCCCTCGGGGGCCACCTCGAAGACAGCAGGCTCCTCACCGAAAACGGACGTCATCACCATCTGAGCAGCTTGGTCATCTTCCTCAAAGCTATCCGGCAGAGGGCCACACTCGCGACCATGATCCAGCAGATCGAAAGCCACGATCACCGACCCATACAGCACGACCCGAACCCGTCCCAGAGGCGTCTTTGCAATCCCCACTGCGGGAGGACCGACATTGTCAGATCGCTGCTGCCAGGTCACTCTGTGGTCAGGCAAAGAGCATGCTTCAAACTGTTGCATAGTAGATGTCGCCTTCGTGATGCACGTGAATCGCCCAGTGCACGTCCGTCGGACAGATGATCACATCATCCGGGCCCGGATAAAACAGATCATCGAAGTGAACTGAGACCTCGCGAGACTGCAGCTCGAAAAAACGGTCAGGCGTGCCGAGATAGATCCAGAAGCAGTGATCTGTCATGCTCAGACCAAGTTCGTTCATGCATGCATCCAGATCAAAATCATCGCGACTCGCGTCTTGACCATTCGCGTGCCGGCATGATCTGAGCCAATCAACTTGATCCGCGTACAGAGCCGGATCGAGTTCGATGAGCAGCCTCTGCTTCAGTGACCTGGCCACTGCTTCGGCTTCCTCATCGGATAGCTCTCTGTATTTGGGAAAAGAGCCCGAGCCGTGCTCGGCTTCGCAATGCTTGATACGGAACTCATCCATCGTCAAGATGCTAGCCGCTGGTGGAAGTTGACCTAAACAAGCCACCCGGCGAGGATACGATGTGCGGGGCTGTCAACGACCTGACATCGATTTCCCGGATGCAACGCCGGTGGTAAGGACAACGGATGGGTGTACCCCTCTCGCAGATGTGGACCGTGGCCAGCTACGTGCTCGGCCAGAAGCTCAAAGGCCGGAAGCGCTACCCGCTCGTGCTCATGCTCGAGCCGCTGTTTCGCTGCAACCTCTCCTGCGCCGGCTGCGGGAAGATCCAGTACCCCGCCCACATCCTCAAGCAGAATCTCTCTGTCGAAAAGTGCCTCGCCGCGGTCGATGAATGCGGCGCACCGATGGTCTCGATCCCCGGCGGCGAGCCGCTGCTCCACCCCGAGATGGAGAAGATCGTCGAAGGCCTGATCGAGCGCAAAAAGTACATCTACCTCTGCACCAACGCGATCCTCCTCAAGCAGGCCCTCGAAGAAGGCCGTTTCAAACCCAGCAAGTACCTCACCTTTTCCGTTCACATGGACGGCCAGGAGGAGCATCACGACTTTGCCGTCTGCCGTGAAGGCACCTTCCAGAAGGCCTACGCCGGGATCAAGCTCGCCGTCGAGCAGGGCTTCCGGGTCACCACCAACACCACCATCTTCGAAGGCGGCGACCCCAACTCGCTCCGCCGATTCTTCGACGAGATGATGGACCTCGGCGTCGAGGGCATGATGGTCTCACCCGGCTATGCCTACCCCAAAGCTCCCGACCAGAAGAGTTTCATGGCCGAACGCCAGAAGACCAACACGTTCTTCGAGACGCTGCTGAGCAACCGCAAGAAGCGCTGGGTCTTCAACCAGAGCCCGCTCTTCCTCGAGTTTCTCATGGGTAAGCGCGAGTACGAGTGCACGCCCTGGGGCAACCCCACCTACAACCTCTTCGGCTGGCAGAAACCCTGCTACCTGCTTCAGGATGGCTACGTCGATACCTTCGACGAACTCATGTCCACCACCGATTGGGACAATTACGGCCGCGCCTCAGGCAACCCTTCCTGCCAGCAGTGCATGGTCCACTGCGGGTACGAACCCTCCGCGGTCGATCACACCTTCTCGTCTTTCGGCGGGCTCTGGGGGACCGTCAAGGCCATGGTCTTCAACACCTACGCCAACCCCGCTGCCGGCAAACGGCTCGCCGAAGAAGCCCGCAAGCCTCACGGACCCCTGGTTCAACTCGGTATCGAATCGCCCGACGAAACCGAGATCGAAGAACGTGAGCCACAGGCCGTCGGCGCAGCCTGATCCAGCACCGACTAGAGTCAGAGCATGACTGAATCCCCAGAAAGCTCCGCCGACCACCTCGCCCTCCGTGTCGAGAGGCTGCCCATTCAGGTCAAAGCCCTGGTCTGCGACTTCGATGGCGTCCTCACCGACAACCGCGTCATCGTCCGCGAGGACGGTATGGAACACGTCGTCTGCGACCGCAGCGACGGCCTCGGCCTCCAGATGCTCCGAGACTTGGGCGTTCACGTCGGCGTGCTCTCCAAAGAACGCAATCCGGTGGTTCAAGCCCGCTGCACCAAGATCGGCATCGATTGCATCCAGGGCATTGATGACAAACTCCCGGTCCTCAAGCGGTGGGCCGAGGAAAGAAGTGTCTCACTCGAAGAACTCGTCTATGTCGGCAACGACGTGAACGATGTCGATTGCCTCGCCGCCGCCGGCTGCGGCGTCGCCGTGGCCGATGCTTACGAACCCGCCGTCCACGCTTCGGACTTCCTGCTCGAACGCTCGGGCGGGTACGGCGCCGTCCGCGAACTCTGCGACCTCATCCTCGCCCGCAACGCGCAGGCCGAGTGATTCCCTGCCAGACAGGCAGCGCCCAGGAAACAACCATGGATCTTAGTGCCGCACACCTACACGTCGCACTTGTCCACGTGCCCATGATCGGTGTGGTCGCCGCCTCTATTCCGATCCTCGTCGGGCTCTTGTTCAGAAACAGGCTCTGCACCGAAACCGGCCTGTGGATGCTGGTGGTCTTCGGCTGGTCCATTGCTGCTGTCATGTCGACCGGCGAAACCGCCACAGAACTCGCCCATCAGGGCCTCGGCATCGCGCCCTATCTTGATGAGGCCGCCTGGGAGATCATGCAGAAGCACTACGACGACGCAGAGACCTACGCCAAAGTCGTCTACCTGGCCGCCTTACTCGGAACCCTTGGCGTACTGGCCCGCTGGTTCAAACCACAGTGGCAGCACTACATCGCCTGGCCCGGGGCGATTATCGCGATCCTGAGCCTGCCCGGCATGATCTACGTCGCCAACACAGGAGGCCAGATCCGCCACGAAGAGTTTCGGCCCAAGTCAACGACGCCGATAGAGCAAACCAGTCAGACCCAGCAATCCGAGGAAACCACTGCTAGACCCGGGGACGGTGAACTGGATGTCACCGATGATTGACGGGCCAGGTAAGTGGGATCTTGCCAGTGTCAGAATCTGAATGGTGCAGCATCTCGACATCATTTCGATGATTGGGTGTCTATAACCAAGCCCTACGAAGCCAGCCCCGCCTCATCCACCGCAAAACCGCCTGCGCTCTGCTTCAGCCGCTCAACCTCCCGCAGCAGCTTCACCTCCCCACCCACCACCACCCCGATCGCTCGCCCTTTGACCGACCAGCCATCGAACGGGCAGTTCCTCGCCTTGCTCGCAAAACGGCTCGCATCGATCGTCCAGCTTTCACCCGGATCGATCAGCGTCACGTCACCAAACGCACCCTCACCGAGATGCCCGCGATTTTCGAGGTTGCATAGCTCAGCGCCGCGCCAACTCATCATCTCGATCAACCGTGGCCAGCCGATCGTCTCCGTCTCAATCAACGCCCTGATATAGAGCGGCAACGCCGATTCCAACCCGATGATGCCATACGGCGCATCCTCGAACTCCAATGCCTTCTCCTCCGCGGTGTGTGGCGCGTGATCCGTCGCCAACAGCGTGATCGTGCCATCAGCCACCGCAGACCGAAGCTCCTCAATATCCCGCTGCGTCCTCAACGGCGGGTTCATCTTCGCCAGCGTGTCATACCCCGCGCAGGCCTCATCCGTCAGCAACAGGTGATGCGGGCTCACCTCACCCGTTATCCGATCACGATGCTCAACGGCATCGTGCTTGGCCCGCCGCAGCAACTCCGCGCCGCTACCGGTCGTCATGTGCTGCGCATGCCAACGCGTTCGGTAGCCCTGCGACCGGGCGATCAGCAGATCCCGCTGGATCATCAGGTCCTCTGCCAGCGAGGGCCAGCCCGCCAGGCCAAGCTGTGTCGCGAGTTCACCAGCGTTCATCGCCCCCCCGCCGAGGTCCGGGTCTTCACAGTGCTGCATCACGGCCAGGCCGGTCATCCCGACATAGGTCATGGCCTTGGCCATCAGGCTCGCTGAGGCCACGCCCGTCCCGTCATCGGTAAAGGCCACCGCGCCATGCCTGGCCATCAGGCCGATCTCAGCAAGGTCCTTTCCCTCTCGCCCCCTGGTCAGGCAGCCTGTCGGAAACACGTTCGCCAGACCCGACTGCTTCGCCCGCTCGTAGACATAGTCGATGCTCGCGTCGTCATCGATCGCAGGGACGGTATTCGGCATGCAGCAGATCGAGGTGAACCCACCAGCCACCGCCGCCGCCGCCCCAGTTGCAATGGTCTCTTTGGCCTCCTGCCCGGGCTCACGAAGGTGCACATGGACATCGATCAGACCCGGACATACCAGCAGCCCGCTGGCCTCCAGCGTCGGCGTCCCCTCCGATTCAGAAGGGGGGATCGTCCCGCATTTTACCACCCTGCCATCCACAATCAGCACGTCTGCGGGCTCATCGCGCCCGTTCTTTGGATCGATGAGGTGCCCGCCACGAATCAGGAGTCTGCTCATCCCCGCAACATACCAGCCTCGATGGCACTAGGCCGCGGCCTTCTGCGGGATGTCCTGCGGTTCGGGCATCGCCAATGGCCCTGTGTCCACCTCTGCCTCAACCGCAGCGTCTGTCTCGTCGTCTTCATCGGTGCCGTCCTCGATCACCTCGACGCTACCCTCCTCGGTCAGGCGCTCGATCAGCGAACGCAGGTACTCGTTTCGCTGGATCTTGCTCTCGCGGATCAGGTTGTGCCGGCGGACCCGATGGTGGACGTGGCTGGTCAGCGTGCTCAGACTCGCCATGACCAAGACCATGCCTAGCAGCGCCAGCACCAACAGCATCAGGGGAGTGACGTGATCAAACACCCTCTGACTATCGACGCTCTCACAACGACCGCTCACCGCCAGACTTTATCGGGCCCCCAGGCCGCCATCAGACGATTAGAATCTGCCTATCACGTCCCAAACCTCTACCAATACCGGTTCCACCATCGCCCGCTGGCTCCGCCGGCTGGCTGCCGCAAGCCTGATCCTTTTGGCGGCAGCGACCGGTCTGCACGCTGAGATCCGTATCGATGTCCAGCAGGCTTCGCTCGGTTTCGAGGGGCACCTCTATCCCGGGCTCTGGTCGCCGGTCCGCGTGGAGTTGGAGAACACCGGACCACGCCCCATCGCCGTCCGATTGGCACTACCGCTCGACGATGCCGATGGCGATGAAGTCCGATACGAACGCGTCGTGACTGTCGATGCCAACCGCGAGCTAAGCACCTGGCTCTACGGCATGCCGCCACAGCTCTTCCAGACGCGCATCACCATCGAGGCCCACGACGACGAGACCGGCGTCCCACTGACCGAGGTCACCGTCGAAGCCGGCAACCCCACCGACCGCATCGCCAAACGCATCCTAGTCCTCGCAAGCGGACAGGTCGGACTCGAGGACTTCACTGATGCCGTGACCCGGCACGAGCCCATTAAGCCGATCGCCGGGCTGGGCCTCGAGGACCTGCCTGATCGAGCGCACGGTCTGGACGTGATCGATGCCATCTGCTGGGCACCGGGCGGCGGCGACCCCGCTTCACCCGGCTGGACACTCGCGCAGCAGAACGCGCTCCGCGAATGGATCAGGCGCGGCGGTCACCTCGTCATCGTGCTCCCCTCAGCCGGGCAAACATGGACCGCCACCGGCCTCCGGGACCTGCTGCCCGTCGTCCCCTCGGGGATTCAGCGGGTTCAAGCCGTACCGCCTCGCTGGCTTGGCCGCCAGATCAGCCCCGAACCGACACCCGTCATCCTGCAAACCCTCCAACCCACCGAGGATGCCTCGGTGCTCGGAACGCTGCCCGACGGCCGACCGCTGCTGGTTGCCAGGAACGTAGGCCTCGGCCGGATCACGATGCTCGGAGCCGAGATCACCGATCCCTCTTTCAGGCGCATCGTGGCCGATGACGGGCGCTTCCGTGTCTGGCACCATATTTTCGGCTGGCAGGCACCCGTGCTCAGGCAAGCCTTAATCGAACAGGGCATCCGCGAAGGCTCGATGAGCTCCGCTGATTCCCCCGTACGCAACAAGGTCCAGCTCGATCAGAACCTCTCCGCTTACGCCGACCTGACCCGCTCCATCGGGATCTGGCTCAATGTCCTGCTGATCCTCATCGTGACCTACTGGCTCGCCGCAGGACCCATCAGCGACTACCTGCTCCGTCAACGTCAACGCGCCCAGCACACCTGGCTCGGCTTTGCCTTAGTTGCCCTTCTGTTTGCCGTCGCCAGTTGGACCCTGGTCGCCTTTGCAGGACCCACACAATCGAGAATCAAACATCTCTCGGTCATCGACATTGATGCCCAGAACCGACTCGGACGGCTATCCGGCTGGGCATCGATCTTCACCCCCGACTTTGGAACCACCGAGATAGCCTTCGCCGCTGAGTCCGACCTCGCTTCACGTCTCTCCTCTCCCGGCTGGCCGGGCAGCAGCGATATCGACTTCCTCGACACCCAGTCCTACGCCGTCTCCGCCACCGAGCCCGATCGGCTCCTGCTGCCGTCCCGTGGCGCCTCTCGGATGATCCGCTACGAAACCCTCGGCCCACTCGATGACCTCGGCTGGGCCGCCACCTTCCACCACACCCTGAGACTCGATGCCGGGCTGCCGCTCGGGGAGGTCTTCCACGAAGCACCGGCACCTCTCCGCTTCCTCCAGGCCATCTTCCTGCCTTTGGAAGAAACCCCCGAACGCGCTCTGGTCTGGGACATCCCCGGCGACTGGCTCCCCGGACAACCCCTCACGATCAGCACGTCACCCCAGGCCCTGAGACTCGGCCGGCGAGTACTCCGATTCGATGAAACCCGCAGCCTCCGCAACGAGGGACACCTCGGCAACCAGCTCGCCGTCTTTCCGACACGCGACGGCTGGCTCCAGACCACCGCCAGCTCACTCAGGCCCAGACTCCTGGCCACCATGCGTGTCCTCACCTTCCACGACCTGCTGCCCGCCCCGCGCTTCCACGCCCTGGACCTGGGCGACCGCGCGACCGTGATCCAGACCGGACAACTCGGCATCCTGGATCTTTCCCAGCAACTCCTCCCAGGTCACCTCATGCTCATCGGCTTGATGGAGGACGCAGCGATTCCCGCCGACCTGCGCCTCAACCAGCGATCAATCGACGCACAGGGGATGACCGTCGTCAGGCTGATCTATGATCTCAACCCGACAGCCAGACAGGCAGCCAACACACCATGAGCATGATCGAGACCCAGAACCTGACCAAGAAATACGGCGACCTCGTCGCCCTCGATCATCTCAACCTCAAGGTCGAAGCCGGTGACGCCTTCGGTTTCCTCGGCCCCAACGGTGCCGGCAAGACCACGACCATGAAGATCCTCGCCACGCTCCTCAAACCGAGCTGGGGTGAGGCCCGCATCGACGGCCTGAGCGTTGGCCCGGTCAACGCCCAGGAAGTCCGCAAGATCATCGCCTATGTCCCAGATTCATTCGGCTCCTACGCCGATCTCACCGTCACCGAATACCTCGAGTTCTTCGCCGCCGCCTACCAGATCACCGGCGCAGCTCGCCGCCGGGTGATTGGTGATGTCCTCGAACTCACCGGCCTGACCGGCAAATCGCTCTCCGAAGTCAACGGCCTTTCCAGAGGCATGCAGCAACGGCTCTCGGTGGCCCGGGCCCTCCTGCACGACCCCAAGCTGCTCCTCCTCGACGAGCCGGCTTCGGGGCTGGACCCCCGTGCGCGTGTCGAAATGCGTGAGCTGCTTAAGGAGCTTCACCGGATGGGCAAGACCATCCTGATCAGCTCCCACATCCTCCCGGAGCTGGCCGAGCTCTGTAATCAGTTCGGCATCATCGAACGCGGCAAACTCCGCTTCGTCGGCAGCCAGCAGGAACTGCTCGAACGCTCTCAGACCGGAGCCGTCCTCCGGATCCAGGTGGCCGAGCGATCCGACGACGCCCGCAGAGCCCTCCAGGGGCTGTCTGGCGTGGTCAAAGCCGACATCGATCCCGACGGCATCCGCGTCCAGCTCGAAGCCCACCACCCCGAAACGATCGGACAGATCGCCCGCTGTCTGGTCGAAGCCGGCCTCAAGCTGACAGAACTCAAACCCGAACAGGCCAGCCTTGAAGCCGCCTTCCTCAGCATGACCGAGGGAACCGTCCAGTAAACCAAAGCCATCACGGCATTAAAGAACCCCACAGGCCTGACCTGCGGGGTTCCGTGTCTCGCCACCTTATCCGGTGAGCACGGAGCAAAGCTCCGCATATCAATTATAGATCCAGTTGGTCATCCCGTCGAGAATTTTCAGGGTTGAATGATCCATCCGGCTCCAGCCGTTCCTCATCCATCCCCATCCCCTGCCCAGCTTGTCGTCCAAACCCGGCAACGGGTCCAGCGTCACTTCTGGGGCCCCGTAAACCTGGGCGGTCTCGGCGATCTCGGCGGTTTGAAGCACCATCCCGCCTGCCTTCACCACGCCGATCAAAAGCCTCGGTCTGACGGCGCTCGAACCGCTCACGCAGCATCTCCAGATTCTCATCGAAAATCGTCTGCTGCCTCTCGGTCAGGGTATCCCTGACCGACTCCAGCTGATCCACCAGTTTCGGGGCACTCTCGCGGAGCTCCCGGTACTCGGCCATCAAAGCCGCCATCTGCTCACGGTCTTCAAGCTCCCGCGCATCCCGCGCCTCGGCCTGAAGATCGCGTAGCGTCTCGGCATTCGCTTCCCGCCAGGCCTGCATCTCAGCGCGATAAGCCTGAGCCGATGCCATGATCTCGGCGCGTTGATCCTCATTCAGTTCGATGTCCCGGAACAGATCACGCAAGACACTCCGAGACTCACCGCCGTGCTGACCTTCACGACTCACGCCACGCGGCCCTTCACCACGCTCGCCGCCACGCCCCATCCGCTCACGCTCACGTTCACGTCCAAAAGCCGGACCACGCCGACCCGGTTCCGCCATGCCGAACACCTGCCCGCCATCACGGAATCCCCTCGCATCCCGAGGCACTCTCCGGTCAAAACCGGCTTCCCTCCGAGGTCCCCGCTCAGGACGCATGCCATGGGCACAGTGCTGACAACCCGTTTCACTCATCCCCGGACCCCGAGGCGGTCCCTGCTGAGCCAGAGCCGGCATCACCGCAAAGCCGCCTGCGCCCAGAACCAGAGCCGTAGCGGAAGCGAGCAGCAGGTTTCGTGTGTTCATCCGAGACATTATCGATCCTTTCACTTAGCGTTCGGACATCTCTAACCCAACGCCCTCAGCCCTTCCCCATTGCAGCCTCCAAAAAGATTTCTCGGATTCGCCCGTGACGCCCATCGCCCCTAGGATCCCAGTTCAGGAGATACCCCCCATGTACGCCACCAAAGAGCAGGTTCTGGAAGCCCTCAAGACCGTTCAGGACCCCGAACTCCACCGCGACCTCGTCACCCTCAACATGGTTCGAAACGTCGCCGCTTGTGATGGCGTCGTCTCGCTCGAAATCAAGGTCTCGTCCCTCAACGACTCCCTCAAGGATGAGCTCAAGTCACGCATCATGACGGCCCTCGCCAAACTCGATCCCAAGGTCCAGAAGCTCGACATCGAATTCGTCACCGGCCTCACCCAGGCCGCCGGCCAGAACCCTCCTCAGCCAAATCAGCAGCAGGCCCAGCCCGCCAAGGAAGACCTGCTGCCGGGCGTCAAGCACATCATCGCCGTCGGGGCCGGGAAGGGGGGTGTCGGAAAATCAACCGTCTCCGTCAACCTCGCCATCGGCCTCGCCCGCCGCGGTGCCCGCGTCGGCATCCTCGATGGCGACATCTACGGCCCCTCCCTGCCGACCATGCTCGGCCTCGACCGCTTCGAACCCAAAGCCGAAGGTAAGAACCTACTGCCCTTCGATGTTCATGGCGTCTTCGCCATGTCGCTCGGCTCGCTCGTCGAAGACGAAAAACCCCTCATCTGGCGGGGACCGATGGCTCACGGCGCCTTCCGCCAGCTTATCAGCCAGACCATGTGGGGCGAACTCGATTACCTCATCATCGACCTGCCCCCGGGCACCGGCGATGTCCCCCTCACCATGGCCCAACTCCTCCCGCTCACCGGCGCTGTCGTCGTCTGCACCCCGCAGAAGGTCGCTCAGGACGACGCCCGCCGAGCCATCGCCATGTTCCGACAGATGCGCATCGAAGTCCTTGGCGTCGTTGAAAACATGAGCTACTTCATCGGCGACGACGGCAAGGAATACGACATCTTCGGCAAAGGCGGAGCCGAACTCATGGCCCAGCAGGCCGGCGTCCCCTTCCTCGGACAGATCCCCATCAACACCGCCATCCGCTACAACGCCGACGCCGGCGACCCCACCGCCAACTTCACCGCCGACGACCAACTCGCCAGCGAACTCACCGCCGTGACCGATAAATTCGCCGCGCAGGTCTCCATGCACCTGATGTCCGAGGCTGCCGACCGCCCAACACTCTCGGTCAGCTAGCGCAGCTCGCTCCCTGTCCTCGATTCCAAGGCATCTTCGCCAGCAAAATCGCCATCCCGCAGGTATCACTCAGCCCCGCAAACAGAAGCCCTGCGCCGACAAAACCCGACAGCCCGAAGAAGCCCGGGTGAATCAAAAACCCGCCAGTCACACCCAGCAGCACCAGCGAACCGGCCGCGATCTGCACCTGCCTCATGATCGAGATCGTCCCCTTGCCCCGCACCACCGGCAGGCCGGCCGAAACCCACGCCGACGTCCCGCCCTCCACATTCACCACACGCTCGAGCCCCTGCTTAGCGAGCAGTTCGCAGGCTTTGGCACCCCGCCCACCCGACTGGCAAATCACATACACCTCGTCATTCTCACCAGCATGCTCACGCACCGCATCAACACTCAACGCGTCGAGTGGCACAGAGATCGCCCCGGGCACATGCACCCCCCGATACTCACCAGCCGTGCGCACATCGATCAAAACCACCGCATCCGTAGTTTTCAGAGCCGCGTCCAGAGCAGACACATCGACCGTTCCATATCCATTTGACGCAGTCACAGCCATCACTCACACCTTTCGTCTCAGCACCGAAGCGTCACCATGACGCACAGCACGCGAACGAACCGTCGCCCCGCCCGACAGCTCAATCACCTCAGAGAATCCCTGCTGCAAAAGCAAACGCGCCGCCACGTGACTCCGGACACCCGAGGCGCAGCTCACCACCGTCGGCCGCGATGGGTCCAATTCGCCCAGCCGAGACCTCAGCTCATCAAGCGGAATCTCGATCGCGCCCGAAATACCCGCCAACGCAACCCGCTCGATCTCACCCGCCGTGCGCACATCGACCACCTGATACCCGCTCAGGTCTTCATCCGCCGCGGCAAAACGATCAAAGCCATCGATCTGATTGCACGCCGCAAACGCAGCCATATGCAGCACATCCTTCGCAGAACCAAAAGGCGGCGCATAAGCCAGGTCCAGACCCGCCAGATCACGAACCGTTCCCTTCATCGCCATCAGCGTGGCCACCACGTCCAGACGCTTATCCACCCCCTCATGCCCAACCGCCTGAACCCCCAGCACGCGCCCGTCCTTTGAGTCATACACCAGCTTCAGCGTCACCGGCCGCGCGCCCGGGAAATATCCCGCGTGATGGTTCGCGATCACCGTCACCGAATCGACCTCAACCCCAAAACGCTCCGCCGATCGAACCGTCAGCCCCGTCTGACCCGCCGCCACCTCAAACACCCGCACGATCGACGTCCCGAAAACGTCCGCCATCTCATCCGACCGATTGATCGCCGCGTGCGTTCCCGCGATCCGGCCCGCCCGATTCGCCGGCCCCGCCAACGCAACCCGCATCGGCAGACCCGTCGGCCCGTACGCATACGCCACCGAATCCCCCACCGCATAGATATCCGGATCCGACGTCCGCATGAAGCGATCGACCGTGACACCACCGCTGGCACCAAGCGTCAGCCCAGCCTCCTTGGCCAACTCGGTATTCGGAATCACCCCGATCCCGAACACCACGATCCCCGCTTCCAACGCATCGCCTGTACGAAGTGAAACACGCAGTCGCCCACCATCCCGGTCGATCCGAACCACCTCGTTATCAACCCGAAGATCCACGTTAGCCTCGCGCAAGGCCTCTGCCACCGGCACCGCCATCTCAGGATCCAGCAAAGCCATGACCTGAGGCGACCGCTCAATCAGGCTCACTTCGAGCCCTCTCCGACGCAGCTGCTCAGCCATCTCAAGACCGATGTAACCGCCACCCACCACCACCGCACGCCGATGATCCATGCCCTCAAGATGCGAGTCAATCGCATCCGTATCCTCAAGGTTACGCAGCGTAAACACGCCTTCCAGCGACGCCCCCTCAATCTCTGGCCGTATCGGACGGGCACCCGTAGCAAGTATCAGCTTGTCATACGCCAGCTTGATCTGCGAGCCATCCTCATGACGCAGCACAACCACCTGCTTGGTCTCTCGATCAATCGCGATCGCCTCATGCCGCGTCCGAACATCCAGATTAAATCGCCCCCGCAATAACTCGGCCGAAGCCACCGTCAGCTTCTCCCGCTGCTCAATCTCTCTGCCCAGGTAATAAGGCAGCCCGCAGTTCGCAAACGATACATCCCGATCCTTCTCCAGCAGAATGATCTCGGCATGCTCAACCATCCGCCTGGCACGCGCCGCCGCAGATGCTCCTCCGGCCACACCTCCCACGATCACAATGCGCCGCCGATCAACCCGCACGTCCGCCATCACGGAATCCTCTCAATCAACACTGACCTGGCCCAGACGTTCAAGGTCAGACCCGTGACGCCGCAGGCACTCGATAATGAAACCAACCGCCGGGTGCGCCACCCTGTAAAAACAGGCGCGCCCGTCTCGTTCGCACACCACCAGGCGTTGGCCACGCAGCTGGGCCAGATGGCCCGAAACCGCCGCCTGTGGGTACCCGATCACCGCGGCCAAAGCACTCACCGACAGCCTCTGGTTCATCAGCGTCTCCACAATCCGCAGCCGAACAGGATGCCCCAGCACCCGCAGGATCGGTGCCGCCGCTTCCAGCAACTCCCACGGCAGCGATCCTTTTGTAAGCTCGGCGTTAGACATGACATCATAGTATCAAGATAATTAGATACGTCAAGCCCGCAAGCCTCAGCTATCTTCCAACACACCACCCGACGAGAGCCGCCATGTTCAATCCCGATCTGCCCACCCACTGGTTCCTGCTGATGCTCGCCAAAGAGTTCATCTTCCCAGTGCTCGGGCCTGTCATCCTCGCCACCGCACTCTTCTACACCCGCCACCACTTCCGGGTCACCCGCGTCGCCAGCCACATCTCGCGTTTCAACTCATCCGAAGTGATGAAACTCCGCGCTTCCACCGACCGCTGGCTCGAAAGCATCGAGGCCCCCACCGAGGCCGGCGAAGCCCCGAACGAAGCCGAAATCCGCCGACGCATCAACGCCTTCCTCGACAGCCGGGAAGACCACGACCGCGCCACCCACACCGACATCCGCACCTTCTGCAATCACTTCCAGGAACTCGGCACCGAACACAAGCAGGGCCTGCTCGCCAAGCGATTCTGCTACGAGGTCTTCGACTACCTGGTCCCGCACTACTACGAACGCCTCAAGCCCTACATCGAGGCCCGCCGCACCCGCGACAGCCCCTTCCTCTACCGCAAGTTCGAGATGCTAGCCGAACGGTACGCCGCCTCCAACCAGCAGCGCGAAAAACGCGCCCGCTAATCCCGACGCACAGCCAGCAAGGAACATCACTTGATCGGTATCTTCGGCTACGGCTCACTCATCCAGACCGACTCACGCCTCACAACCGTCGCTAAAGCCCAGACGGCTCAGCCCTGCCTGCTCGCCGGCTACGAGCGCCTCTGGAACACCCGCGCCTACTTCCTGGGCGGAGGCATCAGCTTCCTCGGCCTCCGCCCCCAGGCCGACCACCAGACCAACGGCGTCTTCTTCCTCGTTGACCTCGACGGCTACGACGCCCTCCGCCAACGAGAGACCGGCTACGTTCCTGTTAACCTAGAAGCCGACCAACTCCTCCCCGTCGCAGATAACAAACAATACCTCCAAGCCGACATCGCCCGCGCCGACCGCCTCATCACCTTCTGCTCCGCCGACAGCCTCGAACCCACCGCCACCTACCCCATCGTCCAGTCCTACCTCGACATCTGCCTCACCGGCTGCCTGGAGATCGACGACCACCTCAACCAGCCCGATCACGACTTTACCCGCCAGTTCCTGGATACCACCTCCGGCTGGAACGAGCACTGGGTCAACGACCGCATCCATCCCCGCCGCCCCTTCGCCGCCTGCCCCCGAGCCCGCGACATCGACAACGCCCTCCGCCAGACCCTCCCCCACCTCGTCGACCTGATCCGCAACGAATAGTAATACGCTGCCATCTGATCGTTCATGCGAATCGCAGTTTCTTCGCTAGCTGATACCCGATGTCCAGCATCGGAAGCTATGGAGGCTGCCCATTCCCGACGCCTACTGGGTTCTCTACCCGCCACCCCCCAACTGACCCACCACCCCCTCAACCACACCCTCCTCCAGATCCGCCCGAAGCGACACCCGCACCCGCGCCGCACCCGGAGCCACTGTTGGCGGCCGGATCGCCACCGCCAGATAACCCGCCGCCTCCAACCGCTCCGACAACGCCACCGCCTCCGCCGTCTCACCCACCACCAATGGCACAATCGGCGTCACAACACCCGTCGCCAACTCAGGCAACGTCCAACCGTGTGCTAGCAACTGCTCTCGCAACCCCCGCGACACACCCGCCAAACGTTCTCGCCGCTCCGGCTCATCGCGCACCACTTCGAGGGCCGCCAGAATCGCCGCCACCTGACCGGCCGGCGGGGCCGTCGTGTAAATCAGCGACCGCGCCCGGTTCACCAGCGTATCGATCAACACCCGGGACCCTGTCACGATCCCGCCGACACCTCCCAACGCCTTGCTTGCCGTACTCACTGTCGCGAAAACACGATCAGTCACGCCCTGCAACGCAACCAGCCCCGCACCCGATGCACCAAGCACGCCCGTGCCATGCGCCTCATCCACAATCACCTGCGCGCCATGCTGCTCCGCCACCTCGCACAACGCAGGCAGGTCCGCCGCGTCCCCATCCATCGAGAACACCGAGTCTGTCAATACATAGCACCGCCGATGTGAACCAGCATGCCTGCCGAGCAGCACCCCGAGACGCTCATAATCCCCATGCGGAAACGAACGGCACATCGCCCCGCTGCTCCGCGCCGCATCGATCAGGCTCGCATGACTCAGCTTGTCGAAGAGGATCACATCCCCGGCCTCCGCCACACTCGTCAGCAACGCCAGATTTGCCAGGTACCCCGATCCCAGCATCACCGCAGCCTCCGCATGCTTGAACGCCGCGAACGCCTCCTCCACCTCCCGATGTACGGGCAGATGCCCAGTCACGAGCCGACTCGCGCCGCTCCCCGCACCATACCGCTCTGTCGCCCGGACAGCCGCCTCAACCACCCGTGGATGACGGCTCAATCCCAGATAGTCGTTCGAAGCCAGATTCACCAGCCGCCTGCCACCCCGCTCAACAACTGCTCCCGTACCCTCGGTCACAACAAGCGAGCGGCGAAGGCCCTCGGCCTCACGTCGCTCGAGTTCTCGTTTCAGTTGGTCATCAATCGACGAAGCCCGTCCCGCCCCATCGGTGCTAGAGAGCGTCGTCGTCATCGTCATCGGTCAGGTCCACGGTCGCCAGTTCATCGCCGGACAGCGTCTGCTTCATCAAACGCCCCACCTTGAACTTCACCGTCCGCTTGGGAGGAACCTCCACCGGCTCCAGCGTCTTGGGGTTCTGAGCCATCCTGGCCTGCCGCTGCTTGACCTCAAACACGCCGAAGTCCCGAAACTCCAAGCGGTTACCCTTGCCAAGCTCAACAATAATGCTGTCCAGAAAGCTCTGGACAATCCGCTTCACAACCACCCGCTTCTGCCCCGTGGCTTCCGCGATCTGATCAATCAGCTCTTTTTTCGTGATCGTCGCCATGCATTCGCCCTACGAGGTCCGTCGCCAGACGGCTGACTTACCCAGGTTCACAACGTCGCGGTCACAGGCCCAAACCGTCGCCCGCACAACGATTTCAGTATGACGCTCACACCGGGGCAGGTCAAGCGGCAAACCATTGCAAACAGTGAAATTAGCACACTGCTTGAGCCCCGCATCAACCCCTTCTAGCATGCCTATATGTCCGTCGATCCCTCTCAACTCGCCATCATCCATCACCCAAACCCCGTTCTGCGCCAGAAAGCCAGGCCCATCCCCGAGATCACCGACGAGGTCCGCGCGGTCGCCCAACGCATGCTCGACATCATGCACGAAGCGCCTGGCGTCGGCCTCGCCGCACCCCAGGTCGGCCTCAGCTGGCGACTCTTTGTCGCCAACCCAACCGGCGAGCCCGAGGACGACAGCATCTATATCAACCCCAGATTCATCGAGTTAGGGCGCGAACAGGAAGCCGCCGATGAAGGCTGCCTCAGCCTCCCGGACATCACCTGCGCCGTCCGCCGGCCCATCACCGCCACCATCGAAGCCCAGAACGAGCAAGGCGAAACCATCACCCTCACCGCCGAAGGCTTCCCCGCACGTGTCTGGCAGCACGAGTACGACCACCTCGAAGGCACCATGATCATCGACAAGATGACCCCCACCGACCGCATCGCCAACCGCAAGGCCCTCAAAGCCCTGGAAGACGCCCGATGAAGCTTCTCTACGCCGGATCCGGCGCCTTCGGCTTACCCACCCTCCAGCACCTCTACCAGCACCACGAGATCGTTGGCGTCGTCACCCAGCCCGACAAGCCCGCCGGCCGCAAACGAATCCTCACCCCCACACCCATCGCCGAATGGGCCGTCGAGCAGAAGCTCCCCATCCTCAAATCCCAGAACATCAACAGCGAAGAGGAACTCGCCCAACTCCGCGACTGGCAACCCGAGGCCGGCATCGTCATCGCCTTCGGCCAGAAACTCGGACCCGAGTCAATCGCAGCCATGGGCAGGCTCGCCGTCAACCTCCACGCCTCCCTGCTGCCCAAATACCGCGGGGCCGCCCCCATCAACTGGGCCATGATCGAAGGTGAAACCCGAACCGGTGTCTCCGTCATCGGCCTCGCTCAACGCATGGACGCCGGAGCCGTCTACGCCCAGGCCGATCTCGCCATCGACCCCAAAGAAACCGCCGGCGAACTCCACGACCGCCTGGCCCTCCTGGGACCCAACGCCATCGCCCAGGTCCTCAACCAACTCGCAACCAACACCCTCCGGCCCATCGAGCAGGACCACACCCTCGCCACCAAGGCCCCCAAATTCACCAAGGCCGACGGCACCGTCGACTTCAATCAGACCTGCCACCGCGTCCGCTGCCGCATCCACGGCCTCACGCCCTGGCCCGGCTGCCGCGTCCGCTGGGTCGCCGCCGACGGCACCGACCAGGGCGAACTCCACCTCCGCCGCGTCGCCGAAGTCCCCGACCTCTCCTGCACCGTCGGCCTCGAAGCCATCGACCGCCCACCCGCACCCGGCACGCTCCTCGCACCCACCGAAGACAACCGCCACCAGACCGACCTCATCGCCACGCCCGATGGCGCCATCCGCCTCCTCGAAGTCCAGGCCCCAGGTCGCAAAGCCATGAGCTTCGCCGACTTCCAAAAAGGCAAAGCCATGCAACCCGGCGACCGTCTGTTGCCGCTAACGCCCGAGCCTGCGTAACACCAGGCACAGAACACCAAGCCCAACAACCATTGACGAAGGCTCAGGCACCCGAAGCGAAAAATCAAAAATCGCCTCAGGTCCCGAGAATGAACCATCATTCGCTGTTGCCACCGCCGTGATCGTGTAGTCGCCAGGCGTCAGCGTCCCCCAGTAACCCTCGGGCCCCGTAAACAGCACACCACCGAAAAACCCCACAAACTCACCCACCTCCTCCTCCGCAATCACACCATCCGGCCCACTGAGCACCACCGAAGCATGATTGAAGCCCGAATCAGCACTGATAAAGCCGTTCAGGCTGTAGTCGATGGGCTCGGTCACCGTAAACCCCACTTCGAGGTAGCTCGAACCTCCCGCAAACCCCGTCCCGACACCGCCGCCGCCCGAGCCCGTCCCCGTACCTTCGCCACTGATCACCCAGGGCAGCACCTGCGATGTCTGCAGCGCCACCCCAGTGCCACCGCCGCCGAACTCGGTGCCGGTGTAGCTGAACGTCAGCAGGTCGTCGTAAAGGCCGAAACCAGCCGCAGACACCTGCTGACTCTGAGTGCCTGCAGCATCACCCGCCGAGGCTGTCAGCGTCCGTGTCTGGTAGTTTAGGATCACCCCCGCCGAAGCCATCGTCTCCACCAGAATCAACACAGAGAGTCCCGCTGCCAATGAATGCCAGTGACGCATCGCCTGCCTCCTCTATCTCAGGATGAATAAGCCTGAAGACCCGAGTGTAGGCGATAATGACGAAATCCCAAGCGTTTTAGCGTAAACCCTCAGCCCACAACGCCAGCTGCCACAGCGCAAACAGCCGATGCGAATGGTCTCGCTTTCCTGCCCGATGCTCCTCAAACCAAGCCAGCCCCGGTGCCGTCTCCAGCCCGATCGCAGAAAGTCCCTGCCCACGCAGCGCACCCTCTAACGGTCCTGCCAGATCACCCCGCAACCAGTCACTCAGCGGGATCGCAAAACCCTTCTTAGGCAGACTCGCAACCCAACCCGGAACAAGCTCCGACGCCAGCTGCCGTAGCACCCCCTTCGGACACCCGCCCGGCATCAACACCGGATCGGGCAGATGCCCCGCCAGGTCGCACACCTGCGTATCTAGAAGCGGGCACCGCACCTCCAGCGCCACCGCCATCGACGCCCGGTCAACCTTCCGCAGCAGCACATGCGGCAGGTAGTGCATCAGGTCCCAACGCATCGCTGCATGAACCCGGTCATGCGTCCCCGGCCAGTCCGGCACCTGCGGCGCATCGATCGGCTCCGTCTCGATCAGCCCAGGCATCAGCGCACGAATCTGATCATCCCGAAACAGATGGATCATGTCGTGATAGTGCGCCGCCGGCTTCCGACTCGACTTCGCCGCCTCAAGCAGCCGCCGCACCCGAGCAGGCAGCGACCGAGGCCGACGATCCGAAAACAAACCGGATGGCAGATGACTCAGCCACCACCCATGCCGACGTAGCAGCCGCATCGCTCGGTACCGGTCATACCCCCCAAACAACTCGTCCCCGCCATCCCCCGACAACGCCACCGTGACATGTTCCCTCGCCGCCCGACACAACCAGTAGGTCGGCAGGATTGAACTATCCGCCGTCGGATCACCGGTCAACGTCATCAGATGTCTGAGATCCCCTGCGATATCATCCGGCCGAGCCTCCAGCACCGTATGCTCCGCCCCGATGTGCGCCGCCACCTCCCGTGCTGTCTCCGATTCGTCGTACGCAGCCCCCGGCACCCGCACACTGAACGTCCGCAGCCGATCACCACCCCGCTCCGACAGCCGCTGCTGCGCTAGCCCCGCCACCACCGAGGAATCAATCCCACCCGACAAAAAACAGCCCAGCGGCACATCCGACTCCAAGCGCGCATCCACCGCCTCGGTCAGCACCTCCCGCAGTCCATCCACCACCCCCAGCCGAGTGCTCGATTTCGAAATAGGCGGAGGCTGCCAGTACCGCTCGATCACCCTCCGCCCCTCACGAACCCGAATCCAGTGTGCCGGCGGCACCTCCGTCACCCCCTCCAGCAAACCCTCACCAAACGGATAGCCGTAGCGCAAAAAAGTCAGCAGCGAACCCCGTTGAATCGCTGGCCGCTCACCACCCACCAACACCGCAGGAATCAGACTCCCAAACCGAAGCCCCTCCGATGTCTGCCGCAGGTAAAGAGGCTTCTTGCCCGTCCGATCCCGAGCCATGAAAAGCGTCCGCGTATCCTCATCCCAGATCACAAACGCAAACATCCCGTGCAGATGCTTCGGCAACTCCTCCCCCCACTGCCGATACCCGTAAAGCAGCACCTCCGTATCCGAGTGATCCGACACGAACACATGCCCACGCCGCTGCAGCTTCCGCCGCAGCGCGTGATGGTTGTAGATCTCCCCATTGAAAACCAGATGCAACGGCTCACGATCATCCCTGCGCGTGATGTGCATCGGCTGCTGCCCGCTCAGCAGATCGATCACCGACAGCCGCGCATGCACCAGCGAACACCGGCCGTGATGACTCATCCCCTCGCCATCGGGACCCCGATGCCGCACCCGTTCTAGCATCGCCCGCAACAGACCCTCGTCCGCCGGACGATCATCATGCCTCAGGATGCCCGCGATCCCGCACACGCACTCAGCCCGCCGGAGCCGCCGTGGGAGTTGGTGCTTCAGTCTGTGGCAGCTTCACACGCAAGTGAAGCTCCTTGAGCTGATCCAGATCCACCTCCGAAGGAGCACCCGTCAGCAGGTCCGCACCGTTCTGCGTCTTCGGGAACGCAATCACATCCCGGATGTTCGTTGTGTCACACAGATGCATCACGATCCGGTCGAGACCAAACGCAATCCCACCATGAGGCGGCGCCCCGAACCGAAGCGCGTCCAGCAGGAAGCCAAACTTCTCACGCGCTTCCTCCTGCTCAATCCCCAGCACCTTGAACACCCGCTCCTGTAATTCCGTGTTGTGCATACGAATCGAGCCGCCACCCAACTCCGAACCGTTCAAGACCAGGTCATACGCCAGCGACCTTACCGCCGCCGTATCCGACTCCAGCTTGTCGATGTCCTCAGGATGCGGGCTCGTAAACGGGTGATGCAGCGAGTGCCACCGCTTGCCATCCTCGTCCCACTCAACCAGCGGGAAGTCGATCACCCACAGCCACTCCCACTGACCCGGCTTGATCAGATCAAGATCCTTCGCCAGCTTCAGCCGCAGCTCACCCAGCACCCTGTGCACCACCGCCGGCTTCGGACTCACACCAAAACACACCAGGTCGCCATCCTCAACGCCCAACCGCTCAACCAGCGCATCCCCAATCGGTGCAATGAACTTCGACACACCCGTCGTCCAGGCCCCGCCTTCACGCTTCACCACCGGCAGGCCGCCAGCACCAAACTGCTTCACCCACTCCGCGAGCCCGTCGGTCTCCTTCCGAGACATCTTCGCCCCACCCGGCACACGGATCGCCTTCACGATCCCGCCGCCTTCCACCGTCGAGGTAAACACCTTGAAGTCGGTCTGCGTCGCCAGATCTGTAACATCCACCAGCTCCAGCCCGAACCGCAGGTCTGGCCGATCCGACCCGTACCGATCCATCGCCTCCGCGTAGGACATCCGACGGATCTCCGGCACATCGATGTCCAGTACCTCTTTCCAGATCCGCCGCATCAACCCCTCATGAGCCTCGAGCACGTCCTCCTGCTCCACGAAGCTCATCTCCACGTCCAGCTGCGTGAACTCCGCCTGCCGATCCGCACGCGGGTCCTCATCTCTGAAACACCGAACGATCTGGAAGTACTTATCAATCCCGCCCGACATCAGGATCTGCTTGAACAGCTGCGGGCTCTGCGGTAGCGCGTAAAACTCACCCGCCTGCAACCGACTCGGCACCAGGAAGTCCCGCGCACCCTCGGGCGTCGACCGGCACAAAAACGGCGTCTCCACCTCGTAGAAACCCAGCTCGTCGTAGTAGTCACGCATCACCTTCGTCACCCGGTGACGCGTCTTCAGAATGTTCTGCATCGCCGGCCGCCGAAGATCAATAAACCGATACCGCAGACGCGTCTCCTCACCCGTCCGTGCTGCATCGTCAGGCGTGAAAGGCGGCGTGTCCGCCTTGTTCATAATCTCCACAGCCGTTGCGTCCACCTCGATCTCACCCGTCGCCAGCTTAGGGTTCGCCATCCCCTCCTCACGACGCAAACACTGGCCCGTGATCCGCACCACATCCTCGTTCCGAAGACGATCACCCGTCGCATGCGCCTCCGCGTTCTCAGGGTGAAACACGATCTGCGTGATGCCTTCACGGTCCCGCAGGTCGATGAAGATCACGCCCCCGTGATCCCGGTAGCTGTTCACCCAGCCACAAAGCGAAACAGTCTGGTCAACATGCTCGGCACGCAGAGCGCCACAGTCGTGAGTTCGTAGCGACATGGTCGTCGGAGTCCTGATCGAAAAAAAGGCAACATCAGCAACGAGAAGGGGGGTCCCATCTCTCTATCGGTCGAGCCCGGCAGTTTAACCGACCCCGACACCCATCGCCCCCACAACCCGCAGCCACAACCACCCCGAAGCCACCCAGCCCCGCAAACCCCTAAGCTACCGCCATGTTCACAGGCATCATCCAGACCGTCGGCCGCGTCGCCGCCGCCACCCCCACCCCCGCCGGCCTCCGCTTCGAGATCGACACCCAGGGCTGGGTCCCCGACCGCGGCTACCAGCCAGCCCCAGGCGACTCCATCGCCGTCTCAGGCGTCTGCCTCACCATCGCCGACATCCAGGCCCGGAAGGGGGGTGGTGGGGGTGACGGAGTAGGCACCATTAGCTTCGACGTCATCACCGAGACCCTTAACAAAACCACCCTCGGCCGCCTCAAGACCGGCTCGCCGGTCAACCTCGAGCCCGCCGTCCTCCCCACCCAGCCCATGGGCGGACACGTCGTCCAGGGCCACGTCGACGCCACCGGCGAAGTCACCGCCATCGACAACAACCCCGCCGACTGGCGCCTCACCCTCCGCCCACCCCTCGAACTCATGCCCACCATGGTCCCCAAAGGCTCCGTCTGCATCGATGGCGTCTCCCTCACCCTCGCCGACCGAACCGACGACACCATCACCGTCGCTCTCATCCCCACCACCCTCGAACTCACCACCCTCGCCAACCTCAAACCAGGCGACCCCGTCAACCTCGAAGCCGATGTCCTCGTCAAGGCCATCATCCACACCATCCATAACATGACCCAACCCGAGAAGGGCGGTCAAGCCGAAGCGATCTCCATGGATTTTCTTCAGCGTGCCGGCTTCACAAGCTGACCCGCTCACGCCGCCAAACAAACCACCGTCAGATCATCCGGCTGATGCAGTGAGCCCACCGCCGCCGACAGCTTCCCCTCCAGCCGCATCAGCCCCGCCTCGACACCCTCACTCGCCATCTCATCAAACGCCTGCAGATACCGCGTGTTCGCCTCACCCGCCGTATCCGGAAACGCCATCTCAAAACCATCCGAGTAGATCAGCAGCCGATCACCCTCGCCAAGCTCAACCTCGCTCACCTCAAACTCCGGCTCATCAAACACCCCCAGCAACGGGCCATCACAACCCTCCACCGCTACCCTTGATCCGTCGGCTCGTATCACCAGCGGCAGCGGATGCCCCGCCCGACACAGCCGCACCCGACGCGATCGCGTGTCGTAAAGCCCAAACACCGCCGTCGCAAAACGCACCTGCTCGTCCTGCCGTGCCAGCAACTCCGCATTCAGCCGCTGCAGCGCCTCCGCCGGATCCACCGGCTCGCTCCGCCCCGTCACCCGCGTCGGCAGCAATGCATGCTGCAGCGCCTGCCGGATGTACACCGTCAGCAACGCAGCCGGCACCCCATGCCCCACCGCGTCCGCCACGAAAAACGCCACGTGATGCTCATCCACCCGCCGCGCATCGTAGATATCCCCACTCACATACGAAGCCGGCTTCCACAGCACATGCACGCTCAGCCCATCCCCACCCGGCAGCTCCCTTGGCAGAAACTCCCGCTGCAGCTGAGCAGCCATCCGCAGCTCCTCATCGATCATCCCGATCTGCTTCGCAAGCCCCACCTGCTGACGCTCGATCCGCTCCATCTCCTCCGTCAGCAGATCCAGGAGCGACGCCTGACTCATCAACCCCTGCAAAAGTGCCACCGCACGAATCGGGTCCGCAGCGGGGGGGCAGATCACCACACCCGCCCGATCGATCCGCCCAAACCCACGCCTTTCCGGCCAACGTGTGAACATCGTCGGCACCGCTTCCCGCTCCACGTAATCAATCGCCTCGTAGTACCCATCCCCCTCGGGCTCGTGAATCCGAAGCCAGCATGCCGAAGGCCGCTCAACCTCCCCAAGCGCCGCAGGCCCCACAATCGCTACATCCGGCCGATCATCCACCGACCAGCACCCCAGAAACCGCTTCACCTCCACACGGGCCGCATCCAGATCCCCATCATCCACCACCAGCAGCATGCCCGATTCAGCCATACGACACCGTCTCCCAGCGACCCACGCACAAAAGCACCGCGCCGCTGCGTGCGTTATCGGCCTACTCCGCCATCGCCTTAAGAGCCTCCAAAGGCAGCTCAATAACATCCCCATCCGCCACCTCCAGCTCGTCCAGCAGCCCACCCGCGATCTCAATCGCAAACTGCGCTGGCCAACGCGAGCCATACCGCTTCAGCGCCAGCTCATTCCGGTCGTATGGCTCCACCTGCATCTGATGCGTCTGCACCACCGTCCCCCTCCCATCCAGGAAGATGATGTCGATCGGCACCAGGCACCGCCGCATCACAAACTCCCGCCTCGCCTCGCTCGGAAACACAAACAACATCCCACCATCAGGTGCGATCTCCGCCCGATCCGACAACCCCTGAAACCGTGTATCCGGGTCCGCCGCGATCTCCAGCCGAAACACCCGCCCATCGATCTCCACCGCCTGAATCTCAGCCGTCGCGATCGCCTCAGCGATCTCCTCCGCCGTCTTCGGCTCAGGCGAGCACCCCACCACAACCACCGCCAGACAACCAACGGCCATCCAGCTCACCAGCCATCTCATCCGTCCAGCAACCACGCCACGTCCTCCTCGGTGCACGTCGCCGCACCCTTAGGCAAACAATCCAGTTCAAACCTACCAGCAAACGCCTCCGCGTCCATCACCTCACGCTCAGCCGTGACCCCCGACCACCACGCGATCAACCCGACCACTCGCTCGGTTCCGACCCCTTGCTCCCGAAACCACGCCACCCGCGTATCCCCATGCCGCTTCGCCAGTCGCCGCCCATCCTCACCCAACACCAACGGCACATGCACATAGCTCGGTACCCGATCCTCCCAGCCTAGATACCGATACAACCACCGCTGCCGCGCAGCCGCCCCCAGCAGATCATCCCCCCGAACCACGTCCGTCACGCCCTGACGCACATCATCCACCACCACCGCCAGCTGATACGCAGGCAGCCCAGCCTTCGTCGCCACCACAAAATCCCCCACCTCGGCCTGCACATTCACCTCCATCCGCTCCGCAAACCCATCCTCAACCACCACCACCTCATCCGGCACCACCAGCCGCCAGGCCCACTCACCCTCCACCAGCAGGCCCCGACCCGCCGCATGCTCCCGCACCGCCGCCCAGTCCGCCTCCGACGCCGGTCGCGACAACCCCGGATACCGCAGCTCATGCGCCCCAGCCTGCGGCGCCGAAAGAGCCCCCTCAATCTCCCGCCGTGTCGCCGCACACGGATAAATCAGCCGCCTTTCAACGAGCGACGCCAAAGCCTCCCGATACGCCGTCAGATCCACCGCCTGGTACACCGGCCCCTCATCCCAATCCATCCCCAGCCACCGCAGATCCTCAATCGCCCCCCGATCCGCCCCCGCCTTCACCCGCGGGCCATCCAGATCCTCCACCCGAAGTAGCACCCGCCAACCTCGCTGCTTCGCCAACGCCCAGTTGATCAAAAACGTCCGCGCATTCCCCAGATGCAACGCCCCCGTCGGCGAAGGCGCGAGCCGCGTGAGGTATGTTCTCGCTGATGAGGTCACAGGAGCAAACTCATTTCAGGGTCGACAGGCTGCTAGACAAGCAGCTGGCTCGTTACTCGAAGTTGAGTCTAGCTCAGGTCAAAGCGATGCCAGAGCAAACCATTCATTCGAGGAAAGTAACTGAAAGGGTCGAATTTGTTGTGCATACTCATAAAGCCCAACGTAACGACGGCTGCGTACTGTTAATCAAAGCCAAGCTTGCCTTCAAACGACTGTTTTGTTCGGCTCTCAGCAGCTACGGTGGCGTCCAGTACGGTGTCTCAAAGTCTGATGTGCGACTGTTGGATGGTGACGAACTGATGGAATGGACTGACCATTGGGAAGAACTCTCAGAAGCGAGGTACTACGCCGGAAGGAGGAGAGTTCAATGACTAAGGCGAAGTCACCCCGCCTCGCCATCCTCATCTCCGGCGGCGGCCGATCCCTACAGAACCTCGCCGACCGCATCGCCGACGGCCGCCTCAACGCCTCCATCACCCTCGTCATCGCCTCCAACCCCAAAGCCGAAGCCGCCGCCCGCGAACGCAACTTCCACATCCACGTCCCCATCAAACGCATCCGCAGCAAAGACCACCCCGACACCGCCACCTTCTCCGCAGCCATCTTCCAGGCCTGCCGCGAAGCCCGGGCCGACCTCGTCGTCATGGCAGGCTTTCTCAGCCTCCTCAAGATCGCCGAAGACTTCCACCACCGCGTCATCAACATCCACCCCTCACTCCTGCCCGACTTCGGCGGACCGGGCATGTACGGCCACCACGTCCACGAAGCCGTCCTCAATGCCAAAGCCACCACCTCCGGCTGCACCGTCCACATCGCCGACGACCGCTACGACTCTGGACCGATTCTCGTACAAAAATCTTGCCCGGTGCACCCAGACGACACCCCCGAATCACTCGCCGCTCGCGTCTTCGAACAGGAATGCGAGGCACTGCCCGAAGGCATCCTCGAAGCACAGAAACGCTTGCAAATATAAGACCTTAGCATTCGCCTAAGCATGATTACGACAAAGCATCACTAAGCTCTTTGCGACAACTTATCCACCGTTTGGAGCAACTTTTCCACCTTCATAGTTTTCGCTTGCAATGCCCCCAGAGAAAACTAAGGTGGCTCTCAGTCCTGGCACTGAGGCCGGGGCTGGTCCTCAACGGGACCTGCTCTTTGACAAGGTGGCACACGCGTCGGATTGCTCGACACCCGGTGGCAGAGATGCCATCAAGCCGCAAACCTCATGAGTTGTCTTAGCGGGCAACGCAGACGGAGCGTGGTGGTGATCGGGCGCTTCGGTCTGGAACAAGTGTCTCGGTACCGGCGAAAGCCAGCCCCGGAGCACAGCGGGAAAGACCGTCTGGATATCAGTCCGCTGATGGCACGTCTTCGATGAATGGCCAACACACTGCCTCGGCAGGGGGTTGAACAGGAGTCGGATACGGGCAACAAGCACTGAGGTGACCAGGATGTTGGACAGCCGAGTGGCTTCACCGCCAACCTCACTGACCAACACCGCTCGTCACAGGAACTCATCGACCTGCAAGCCATAGAGCAACGCGTCAGCGTTGCCCCGTGACAAGTCGAGTCGAAGGGAACCGATCCAGAACCACAGGTTCGCACGGATGCAGTCAGATCAGTCACTCCGGTGGATGATCGAGACGGCAACCGACAACCGGTGGAGAGCAGTCTCAGCCCTACGCAGCACGTGGGATCAAGCCACGTCGGACCCGTCGTTCGCACCCGATCACTTGTGATCGGATGAAAACGAAGCGTCGCAGGCGAGCAGGTGAAAGCGAGCGTGCAGGGAGCCTGAGGGCGACGTGTCTGCCCGGGCCGTTGATCGCTGATGAACGGCTTGGGCAGATGACGTCGCGACTGGCGCCGCGGACGAGGCATGCATCGCGCTCTGGCTACTGGGGCCAAAGCGATCGGTGCTGGCAGCGTCTCGCGGGCAAAGGCCGGCGTGGATCGTTGTACTGGGTGCGGACGTTGACGGACGCTCCACACCGTCCAGCAGCACAGCGAAATCTACGCAGCTCAGGGAGACTGGACGACGAGAACGGATGCAACTGGATGGTGTGAAACATCCCGGCCCAACCCGTGGCCTCAAAACCGCGGCAAAAGCAGGAATCGGAAGCACCACCCGAAAGCACCGCAACTCGCCGGTTCTTCTTGAGACACCCGACGCGCCCATGTGCACAGGGTAAGGCGGAAAATCACGAAAGTGGCGACCCGCCGAGGCCACCTTGAAATAAGAGACGATCGATCACGACCACGCATCTCGCATGCGTGGAACCGAACCGACCGTGCCCGTTAGGATCAGCCCCCGCATCAGTGCTTTTTTTATGCGCTACCCATCACCGGTACGCTCGTTACCCATTCGTTCGAACACTAACGCAATACGTTTCGTGATCGACACAGAAGAGACCGCCGAAAGCGTCCAGGCATGGCTGGCCGATAAACCTGAACACACCCGTAGGAATTGAGTCTTCACCCTGATTCAGCGCACGACGGTGCCACGACCTCTCGAGATCGATGCAGTGAATGGGTACCAACCAGTCATCGAATGGCACGAACCATGGGGCAAGGATTTTGCCAGGCTTGGACCCTATACCAATCCGACAAAGACACTCGCAACACTGATTCCACTAAGCCTGCTTGCCGGTTGTATGCTCTTCGCGCTGCAGACAAACCTGCATCTGTCTAACCCATCCCGGATCTATCCGGCTTCCGGATACATGGGATGGGTGCTGATACTGTTCAATACTGCTCTGGCTGTCTGGGCTATCACCGGCGTCGGTTTCCTCGCCACTTACGGCAAACAGCGTTTCATCAGGATCACCCGCGACACGCTTGCCATAGCGTCCGGAAAGATGCCGACCGAGGGATTCATCTGGGCCATATCGAACGCATCGTTTCTCGTAAAGAGATACCCCCTCGACGAGCTATCCAGCGCACATATGGATTCGAATGACGACGGCGAGCACTCGCTCGTCATAAAGCATCGCGACACACGCATCCGATTGGTCATCGACCGGGATCAAACCGCGCAGGAGATCAAGAAATGGCTCAATCAGTTGCATCTGCCTCAGGCATCCGAGCCGATACAACCAAACACACCAAGACCGATCTCGCACCTCCCCGCGAGGAGTCAGACTGAGATGGCCTTGAGAGCACTTCCCTGAGGAATAGATACAAAGTCCGATAATCATAGTTATGTTTAATTCAAGCCAGATGACCGAGCCTCTCCAGGCTCAATTCCTCGCCTTCCTCGTCCAGACCCTCAACGCTCAGTGCATCCTCGAAGTCGGCGTCTTCACCGGGCTCACCACCCTCCTCAAGGCCACGAAAACACCTTCGACCTCGCCTACATCGACGCCGACAAAATCGCCTACCCCGCCTACTACGAGCTCACCCACAAACTCCTCAGGCCAGGCAAGATCATCGCCCTCGACAACATGCTCCGCTCCGGCCATGTCGCGGACCCTCAAAACTCCGAACCTTCCATCATGGCCATCCGAGAACTCAACTGCACCATCGCCACCGACCCACGCGTCGACGCCAGCTTCTTACCCATGTACGACGGCCTCCTGCTCGCTCGCAAACGTAGCGAGATAGAGCCTAACTCTGCATGAGCTCACGCGCCGCAAGCTTCCGCTGCTCCGCTTCCCGATAGCGCATCCAGATCACCGGCAGCAGGATCGACCCGAGCACACCACAAAGAAAGCCACCCAACAGCAGCGGGTAGTACACGTGATACGGCTGCTGGTCGATGAGCGCAACCACACCAGCAATCAACGTCACCAACCCAAAAGCGATCATCAGGAGCCACGCGCCCAGCACCCAGACCTTACCAATCCCACGCGGCGCAAGCGTTCCCGAGATTCCGCCAAGTAAACCGCAGTAGATCCCGACAGTCGCTCCACCGTAGCCGCCAGCATAAGCCGCAGTTGTTTCACTCCACCATGCCATCAGTCTGTTCCTTCCTCTGAAGCCTCTGTCTCCTCCCGAACACGCCTAAGTACTTCCCGCGCAGCCGCAGGGCTCATCTCCCCCCTCTCAACCAACCCCGCGAGATACTCCGCCACCGGACTCGGCCGCCGACCCGCACGAATCGCCTCCAGCCGCTCAATCACCCGATCCACCCGAGCCCGAATCGTCGGATACGACACCCCATAAACCTCCGCCAGCCCCTTCAACGACCCCGAATGCAGCACCCACGACAGGATCAGATCCTGATCCTCCCGACTCAGCTGCTGCAACGGATGATCTTGCGACTTTGTCATTATTCAATCTCAATAAACAATCTTAAATGTAGACTTAAAGAAAATCAAGATGTAGATGAAGATGATTGAATAATTCGTCTCAAAGAACACCCTTCACAAACCCCTCCGATTCGGTTAATCTCTTTAGAAGCCACGACTAAGGCCGTCTCGACTGCAAACCTGACACCTCATAGGAGAGAGAAATGACCACCCGTACCACCCTTCTGGCCGCGAGCGCCCTCGCACTCACCACCGCCACCGCGAACGCCGACCTGCTCCTCGAATGGACCTTTGACGAGACCGCCGGCAACGCCATCAACACCGGCACGCTCGGCGCAGCTGGCGACGGCGTCCCCGGTGCCACCGCCGCCCGCATTGCCAACACCCCTTCGGGCTCCGGCCTCGCCGCTGACCTCACCGCCGCCGGTGCCGGCAGCATCTTCTCCGCCGGCGACCTCGACGTCATCGACGGACTCAATACCTTCACCCTCTCCACCTGGATCAACATCCAGGACCTCAACTCCGCCCAAGGCGGCTCCGGCAACGTCCGCCTCATCTCCGAGCAAGGCGGCGGCTCCTTCCCCGGCCCCTCCTGGAACCTCAATAACCCCAACACCGGCACCCGCGCCGCCGACAACGTCCGCACCGCCCTCTTCGTCGGCGGAGACAACGGCTTCGCCGCCGGCTTCCAGACCGACCTCGATATCAACGCCCTCGACCAGTGGGTCTTCCTCGCCGTCGCCGTTGACCTCTCCGTCGCCACCGACAACATGACCTTCTATCTCGGCAGCACCACCAGCCCCCTCGCCGTCGCAGGCGTCGCCACCACCGGTGCCATCGGCCCCGTCCAGTCCGATGGCGGAGCCGCCACCGAATTCGGCATCGGCTTCACCTCCGCCGCCCCCACCGCCGACACCTCCCTCAACGGCTACCAGGACAACGTCCGCGTCTGGGACGAAGCCCTCTCAACCGCGGCCCTGACCGACGTCTTTGTTCGCGATGGCGGTTTCGTCCCCGAGCCCGCCTCGGCCGCCCTCCTCGGCCTCGCCGCCGTGGCCATGCTCCGTCGCCGCTAAGACGACGACCCAATCCAACCACACCGATAAACGCAGCGCCTCCGGGCGCTGCGTTTATCTTTTGTCCGCCACTGAGCCCGACACTCATTGAGCACCAACACCATCCCAGATAACCTGCGGATAATCCCTTACCCACCCAAGACCCCGCGTCGATGCCCGCCGATCAACGCCCCACGGAGCCCCGATGGACCCTGCCCTCGCCGAGGCCCTCGCCAACGTCTCTCAGGACGACCAGCAGTCGCCACCCCCCACGACCGCCCTGCTCAGGGACCGCGCTAAAGCCAGCCTCGATAACGCCGTTGCCAAGCTCCTCTCCCTCCAGCACAACGACGGCCACTGGTGCGCCGAGCTCGAAGGCGACTCCATCCTCCAATCCGAATACATCCTGATGAAATGGATCCTCGGACAGGAAGACGACCCCCGGCTCCCACACATCGCCAACCACCTCCGCAAACAACAGCGACCCGACGGCACCTGGGGCCAGTACCCCGGCGCGCCCATCGACCTCTCCGCCACCGTCAAAGGCTACTTCTGCCTCAAGCTCGCCGGCGACGACACCCGCGCCCCCCACATGGCCCGTGCCCGCCAGGCCATCCTCGACGCCGGCGGTGCAGAACGCGTCAACACCTTCTCCAACTTCTACCTCGCCTGCCTCGGACAGGTCCCCTACTCGGCCATCCCCTCCATCCCGCCCGAGATCATCCGCTTCCCCAAATGGTTCTACTTCCACCTCGACAAAATCGCCTCCTGGACCCGGGCGATGATCATCACCCTCTCCATCGTCGTCACCCACAAACCCGTCCGCCACCTGCCCGAACACCTCCGCATCGACGAGCTCTACCTCTCCGAACGCGACCGCAACCGCTTGCTCCCCACCGTCCTCAACCCCCACCCCTTCTGGACACCCGTCTTCAGCTGGATCGACAAAGCCCTCAAACTCGTCGACCTCATGGGCGGCACACCCTGGCGAGCCGGCGCGATCAAGCAGATGGAACAATGGGTCCTCACACGGCTCGACCACACCGACGGCCTCGCCGCCATCTTCCCACCCATGGTCTACCTCCAGGTCGCCTTCCGGCTCTGCCTCGGCTACCCCGAGGACCACCCCTTCCTCGTCGAAGCCCGCCGCCAGCTCGACCGCTTCATGATCAAAGACCCCGACACCCACGACATCCGCCTCCAACCCTGTTTCTCGCCCGTCTGGGACACCGGCATCGCCGCCTACGCCCTCACCGAAGCCGGCCTCGACCACACCCACGAAGGCCTTAACCGCGCCACCGACTGGCTCATCAGCAAAGAAGTCACGATCAAAGGCGACTGGGCCAACAACCTCCCCGACGACACCCCCGCCGCCGGTTGGTTCTTCGAATACGAAAACGCCTGGTACCCCGACTGCGATGACACCGTCATGGTCGCCATGGCCCTCCACCGAACCCACCGCGAAGACGCCATCGCCGCCGGCAACCGAGGCGTCGACTGGGTCCTCGCCATGCAGAACCCCGATGGCGGATGGGCCGCCTTCGACAAAAACGCCGCTGGACGATCCATCCTCGAATACGTCCCCTTCGCCGACCACAACGCCATGCAGGACCCCTCCTGCCCCGACATCACCGGCCGCGTCCTCGAGTGCCTCGGCCACCACGGCTTCACCGCCGACCACCCCGCCGTCCAACGCGCCATCAGGTACATCCAGTCCCGCCAGGAACCCGACGGCCCCTTCTTCGGCCGCTGGGGCGTCAATTACATCTACGGCACCTGGCAATCCATCGGCGGCCTCGACCGCCTCGGCTACGACATGACCCAACCCTGGATCCGCAAAGCCGGCGAATGGCTCAAATCCGTCCAGCAACCCGACGGCGCCTTCGGCGAATCCGCCGACACCTACGAAGACCCCTCCCTACGCGGGCAAGGCCCCCCCACCGCCTCCCAAACCGCCTGGGCCATGATGACCCTCCAGGCCATCTACGGACCCGACGACCCCGCCGTCACCGCCGCCGCCCAATGGCTCATCAACACCCAACAACCCGACAGCGACTGGCTCGAAACCGAATTCACCGGCACCGGCTTCCCCCGCGTCTTCTACCTCCGCTACCACCTCTACCGACTCTACTTCCCGGTCATGGCGTTAGGAAGATGGTTTCAAGCTCATCAAACTCGATGACAGTTGAACACTCACGGAAGCTGTTGACGCTGAAGACGGCTTCCGAGACGCTCTACTTGGCCAAAGACTTCCCGTACTTCTGGCATCATCCGTTCGATGATGGAGAGCTGCTATTCCGCCCAACGAGTTTCCAGAACTGCGGCGCTCACGGCAAAATGTGGATCATCGCCAGACTCGGAGCCTCATTCGGCTTTCCACCATACTTCATGCCCAACTGGGACTCGTGTTTCGAGTGCATTGCCGAGACGGATGAACGCCTTTACCCGAAAGGTACATTCGTCGTCAGTGTGCACGGGTTGAATGATGTATCCGATGAGATGCAGGTCAAAGCCCTTGATCTGTTCGTCGACGCAGACCGAGACTGGCGTGAACGACAAGAGCCGTACAAGGCCGTGGTCATCTTGAATAACTTCTCACGCATCCTGGATGCTTCACATCTAAGCAAGTACAGATTCAATCCGCTCAGCGTGTAGAGGCTTTCTAGCCCCTCATCCCTCCAACTCCCCCTCCAGCACCGCCCCCGAGATCTCGAACGTCCGCAGCAGCGTCGCCTTCGTGATGCTCATCATCACCTCAGGCGGCCAGTTCAATTCCGGATCCTGCTGATACTGCTTCGGGATCACCCCCAGCGACAACGCCGACACCTCCTCCTCCACCCGCCGACGACGACGCTCCGCCGCCTCCGCATCCCCCCGCGCCACCGGATCACTCAGGTCATACGCCAGCAAAAGCGTCGTCACCTGCCACTCAAAATACCCTTGCAACGGATTCTCCGAACCCGCATCCGATCCTGTCTGCGCCATCTTCAATACCTCTAATCAAAACGAGCTCCAGGCGGAAGCCCGGGGCCAAGGTTCTCTCAACCCTCAAACGCCCGAAGCGCTTCTTCCAACGTAAACCGCCCCTCATACAACGACCGCCCGATGATCGCCCCCTGCACCGGCAACCCCTTAATCGCCTCCAGGTCCGCGATCGTCCCCACCCCCCCGCTCGCCACCACCGGCACATGCGTTGCCTCCGCCACCTCCCGCGTCGCCGCCAGACTCGGCCCCTCCAACGTCCCATCCGTCGCGATATCCGTAAAGACAATCGCCGCCAACGGCCAGTCCGACACCTTCGCCGCCAACTCCATCGCCGTCGTCGCCGTCGTCTGCTCCCAGCCGTCCACCGCCACCCTGCCCGCCTTCGCATCCAAACCAAGCACCAGCCGCCCCCGATACGTGGGATTCCCCATCAGCCCCTCAAACCACGACCAGTTCTTGAGCGCCGCCGTCCCCAGCACCACCCGATCCACCCCCGCTCGCAGCAGATTGTCTATCGTCACATCCGACCGCACCCCGCCCCCAACCTCCACCTTCAGCGATGTCTCCTGACAGATCGAAGCAATCTCCTTCAGATGCTCCATCCGCCCCGACCGCGCCCCATCCAGATCCACCAGATGCACCCACGTCGCCCCCGCCTCTTTAAACGCCCGAGCCTGATCTAGCGGGCTCTCCCCATACGTCGTCTGCTGCCCGTAATCCCCCTGATACAACCGCACCACCTTCCCCCCACGCATGTCAATCGCTGGAAACAAAATCATCACAATCCTCTATCGCTAAGCAGGCTGCTGATAGCCCGAGTTCTAGTTTCTATAAACGGTCTTGCCTTCACGAGCCCAGGACGCAAGTCTTAGGACCCCTCTGCCTTTACGAGCCCAGGACGGAAGTCCTGGGGCCCCTCACTTACTTCTTCACGTGCCCCGAGAGCAAGCCCGGGTGTGCTTCAACCATCAGTCATACAAAGGCGGCGGCGCCGGATGCCCCACCACCTCACCCTCCGGAGCATTCCCATCCCACGCCCGTATCCGGGCATGCCCCGGCTCCTCCACGTGCAGCCGCGCCAGCTCCACATAGTGTGCCGCCAACCACTTCATGTACTTCTTCTCATTCTCCGTCGTCTCCCGAAGCACCTTCCCCGGCAACCCCATTACCACCATCCCGTCCGGCACCTCCATCCCCGGCCGCACCACCGCACCCGCCGCAATCAGACACCCCTTCCCGATCTTCGACTGACCCAACACCGTCGCCTGCATCCCGATCAAAGACCCATCCCCGATCTCCGACCCATGCACCACCGCCGCATGACCGATCACCACATCATTGCCAATGACATTCGGCATCCCCGAATCACAATGAATCACCGCATTGTCCTGCACGTTCGTCCGATCCCCAATCACAATCGGTGCCACATCCCCGCGCACCGCCGCCCCGTACCAAAACGTCACGTCCTTCCCCACACGCACATCCCCCAGCACCCGCGCCGTATCCGCCAGATAAACACCATGCCGCTTGCTCATACTCATATCAGCAATACCGCCTAACCAATATCAGCCATCACTCACAACCACATCATCCGAAACACCCAGCCGCTCCGGCTCCGCCTTGCCACGCTGCCACACATCGCGCACTCGAAACGCCTCCACCGGCTCCGGATGATCCAGCCGGTAATGCGTCCCCCGACTCTCCTCCCGCCACTGCGCAGCCCGCGTGATCATCCCGCCCGCCGTCAACATGTTCTGAACCTCCCACCCCGCCACGTCATCAAAAATCTTGTCCATCGTGTACCGCGCCCAGAAATCGATCATCCCCTCCACCTCATCCAGCCGCTTCCCATCCCGCTCGATCCCCACGTGACGCCACATCACACTCCGTAGCGACGACCGCACATCAGGCAGGTCCAACTCCGACCGATCCGAAGGCCGAATATCCGAGATCACCTTCATAGGCGTATGCCCCGCCACCTCCGCCGCCCGCTCCCGCGCCAGAACCCCCGCCCGCGCCCCGCACACCAACCCCTCCAGCAGACTGTTCGAAGCCAGTCGATTCGCCCCATGAAACCCCGTCGCCGACGCCTCACCCACACAAAGCAGGTCCGTCACATTCGTCCGCCCATGCGTGTCCGCCAACACCCCGCCCACCATGTAATGCGCCGCCGGCTGAATCGGAATCGGCTGCTCCGTCGGATCAATCCCAAACTCCCTCAGCCGCCGATCAATCCCGGGAAACCGCTCCGCAAACCGCCCCGCCTCAAAATGCCGCACATCCAAATACACATTCGTATGCCCCGTCTTCGCCATCTGCGCCACGATCGACCGGCTCACCACATCCCGCGGCGCCAGCTCCCCTCGCTCGTCATAGTCCGCCATGAACCGATGACCCGTCCGATCAATCAGCCGAGCCCCCTCCCCACGCACCGCCTCCGTAATCAGCGACCGCGTCGCCCCCGCAATGTAAAGCGTCGTCGGATGAAACTGGATAAACGCCAGATCCGCCATCGCAGCACCCGCCCGATAGGCCATCGCCAGACCATCCCCCGTCGCCACCTCCGGATTCGTCGACTCCCGAAACACCTGACCGCACCCACCCGTCGACAGCACCGTCGTATGCGCCCAGATCACCTGCAACCCAAACTTCGGGTGATAGGTGATCGCCCCCAGACAACTCGACGGCGCGCCCTCTCGCGTAATCAGATCCAGCACAAAACACTGATCAAACAACCGAATCGAGGGACTCTTCTCCACCTGCTCATGTAGCGTGGCCGCCAACGCCTTCCCCGTCGCATCACCATGAGCATGAACAATCCGCGCCCGCCGATGCCCCCCTTCCCGCCCAAGCTGATAACCCCCACCCGGCTCCCGATCCAGCGCCATGCCCAGCCGAGCCAGCCGCTCAATCTGCGCCGCACTCTCCGCCACGATCTCCCGAGCCACCCCAGCATCACACAAATCCCCACCCGCATGAAGCGTGTCCTCCACATGCGCCTCAACCGAATCCTCACCCCCCAGCACCGCCGAGATACCCCCCTGCGCCCACGCCGTGCTTGTCCGGTCCCACGCCCCCTTGCACGTCAGAATCACATCCGTATGCCCGCCCCCATTCGCCGATTCCACCGCCGCCGACATCCCCGCAACACCCGTCCCGATCACCAGCACATCCGTGAAAATCTGCGGCAAAAGCGTCGCCCGAAACGGGATGAGATAACGCCTCTCTTCGAAGAACTCGCTAAGCATCGCCGCCGCCTTACCGCCGTGTCACCGCGTCAGTCGGCAGAACGCCAGAATAAGAGAACTCAGCCCGCGGTAGCGGGATCCCCGTCTCCGTCATCACCACCCGCAAATCACCAGGCGGCGTATACGTCACCTTCCCCGACGCCTTAAACGGCTGCCCCATCACCGCCCCGCCCTCAGTCGACAACGCCGCCAGCAACTCAATCGTCTGCACACCCGAAGCCGGCAGGCTCGCCGCCGGCAGGTCGCGATCCGAAAAACTCGCCCCCCCTTCCACCGACACCGTGAAATCCACCCACCCCAGCTGAACCGGCTCGTCCCAAGGATTCTCCATCGCCAGCACCACCAGCACCGACGCCCCCTCCGAACTCGATTCCAGCACCTCCACCCGCGAAACCTCAAGCTCCGGCCGTGGGGCCAGACACCCGACGCTCACCGCCGCCAGACCAACCAAAACCAACGCTCGCAGGGCCTTCATCATCACCAAAGTCTAGGGCCAGACCTCCCCCGACACCAACCCGCTCCCGACTCAGCTCCGACTACCACGCCAGCCGCCGCAGTCCCGACCCCGGCTCCACCTTCCGCCACACCACCACCGCCTCCGCAATCATCCAGACCTCAATAACCAGCGTCACCACCGCCACCCCAATCAGCAGCCAGTTCGGATGCTCACTCCCCCACCACCCCACCAACTGGGTAATCAACGCCCAGGCCGGAATCACCAGCATGAACACCATCGGGGCCACCAGAAACCAAACCGGCTTCGCCTGCCGACGCAGATAAAAAGCAATCACCAGAAATGCCAACCCACCCAGCAGCTGATTCGTCGCCCCGAACATCGGCCATAAAATCAGCCCCCCCTGACCCGCCGTCGCCCAGCCCCACTCCCTGCCCGGTGCCGGCATCGCTGCCATCCCCGTCGCGATCACCACCGCCACCGCCGTCGCCACCCACCGACTCCGAAACACCGAAACCACCCCAGTGACCACACCATGCGACGCACCCGTACGCACCCCGCGCTCCGCCACCGTTCCCGCCAACTCCTGAATCACATAACGCTGCAACCGACAAGCCGTGTCCAGCGTCGTCCCCGCAAACGACGCCACCAGCACCCCCATCAGCGCCACCGCAATCCCTCCCGGCACCCCGATCGCCTTCAGCAGATTCGCCGACCCATCCACAAACCCGCCCACCTTTCGCGCCAGCGAGTCCGCCGACGCCCACGAGTCATACCGACTCGCCCACGCCTCCGCCCCCAGCAGAACCCCGCCCTGGCTCCCAGCCACCCCCAAACCCAAACCCGCCACACACGCCAGAATCACCACCGTTGCCAGAAAACCCTCCGTCAGCATCCCGCCAAATCCCACACACCGCGCCGCAGGCTCCGACATCAACTGCTTCGACGTCGTCCCCGAACTCACCAAGCAGTGAAACCCGCTGATCGCCCCGCACGCAATCGTGATAAACAAAAACGGCAGCATCGCCGGCGCACCCTCAGGCGACCACTCCCACGCCGGCGCCGCAATCTCCAGAGGCGGGCGCACCCCCTGCACCGGTGCCCCACCAATAAACGCAGCCACCACCAGCCCCAACACCACCATCCCCAACGCCGTAATCAACTGCAGGCTGTTGATGTAATCCCTCGGCTGCAACAACAAACCCACCGGCAGAATCGATGCCACCGCGCTGTACAACAACAACGCAATCACCCACCACATCACATCCCGGCTCGCCAGATACCCGTTAAACCCCGCCAGCACCCCGCTGTCCCCGTAGACAACCGACAGATACATCAGCCCCAGCACCAGCACCGACGGCACCAGCAGCTTCCGCCCTCCCCGACGCATCCACAAGCCAATCATCACCGCCAACGGAATCTGCAACAGACAAGGCGTGATCGCCGCCGGATACGTCTTGAACACCGCCGCAATCACCAACCCAAAAATCGCCAGCACGATCGTCAGCGCCAGAAACAACACCCCCAGAAACAACAACCGCACCCGCGGCACAATCACACGACCCGCCACCTCACCCACCGTCTGCCCGCGATTCCGTAGCGATACCACCAGCGACCCAAAATCATGAACCGCCCCAATAAAGATCGAACCCATCAACACCCACGCCAACGCCGGCACCCAGCCCCACATCACCGCGATCGCCGGCCCCACGATCGGTCCCGTCCCCGCGATCGACGTGAAATGATGACCGAACACCACCACCGTCGGCGTCGGCACAAAATCCACCCCGTCCCGCAAACGCTTCGAAGGACACACCGCCCCCGGATCCAAACCAAACACCCGACGCCCGAGCCAACGCCCATACGTCCAGTAAGCCAGAATCAGAAGAAGCCCCGAACCCAGGGCGATCGCGAGAGGTCCCATGACCCGCAAGCATAACAACCCCTCGGAATCGTCAGTAAGACAACATCAGACCCGCCACCGCTCAAACCGCTCCCGCATCTCCGCCTGCTCGGCCACCACGCGCTCCCTCAAAAAACCCAGCGCCCCCTCCGCCCCCATCGGAATCAGCCGCTCCGCCGCAATCGGCTCACCCAGGCTCACACCAATCTGCCCCTTCAGCTTCGGCAGACCCCGCCCCTTCGGCCACACATCAAACGGTCCCTCCACCGCCACCGGCACCACCACCGGCTTCGCGCGCTTGATCAGAAGCATCAGCCCAGGCGAAAACTCAGCCACCTCCCCATCCTCACTCCGCGTCCCCTCCGGATACACCAGCAGCGCCTGACCCTCACCCAACTTCTGAATAAAGCCCCGCATCGCCGCCATATCCCCCATGCCCCCCTCCACCCGACGAACCGGCATCGAATTCACCGAGTTCAGCAAAAACGCCAGCCATCCCTTCGCCCACAGAGAATCCCTCGCCATCGAATAAAACTGCCGCCGATGACAAGCCGCCGCCAGCAACATCGGATCCATGTACGACTGATGATTGCCCACCAGCAGCACCGGCCCGCGACTTGGCAGATGACCAGAACCCCAGATACGCATCCGGTAGCAAAGCATGAACCAGCTATAAAGCGTCGTCGCACACAACGTCCACCACGCCACCCGATACCACGCACTGCCCGGCTGCCGATGCCGAAGCGCCCCCAGCATCAGACCTCCACCCCCACCAGCGACCGCACCCGCTCCTCCAGCAGATCCACCACCTCATCCAATTCCATCTCCGAGGTATCAATCCGCTCCGCATCATCTGGACAGATCAGCGGCCCATCCTGACGCGTCGCATCCTTCCGATCCCGCAGAATGATCGCCTCCCGAATCTGCTCCAGATCCACAGGCTTCCCCGCCGCCCGAAGCTGATCCGCCCGCCGCTTCGCCCGGATCGAAGGACTCGCATCCAGATAAAACTTCGCATCCGCATCCGGAAACACCACCGACCCCTGATCCCGACCCTCCGTCACCAACCGAGGATGAGCCTCAGCGATCCGTCGCTGCGCCTCCACCATCACCTTCCGTACCGCCGTCATCGACGACACGTCCGACACCCACGACGTCACATCCGGATCCCGCAGTCGATCCGTCAGGTCCCGCTCACCCACCAGCAACCGAGGCGGCGACGCCGTCCAGTCAAACCGCACCCCCACCGACCGCGCCAACTCCACCACCGCATGAGGCTCCTCCCCGATATCAATCCCCCGCCCCAGAGCCTTCGCCGTCAACCCACGATACATCGCCCCCGTATCCAGCATCTCCACGCCCAGCCGCTCCGCCAGCCGCCACGCCGCCGTCGACTTCCCCGAACCCGCCGGACCATCAAGCGTCACAATCAATCGCTTCATGCCGCAAAGTCTAACGCCCCCAAGCCCCCCCTGCCGCAACAGACGAACACATCCTCAAGCCACCCCTAACCGTCCGACAAATGAGCCCGGTCGCGACGCGACCGCGGCCACATCCCCCGATCCGCCGGGTACCACGACCCTTCATAGTCGTGCCGACAACCAACCATCACCCCACCCCCAGAAGCCACCCTCATGGAACAACAACCAAACCACCCTCGCACACAAAGCCCGGCCCGCAAGCCCCCGGGACAATCACCACCAAGCCACCACGAACCACACGCCTTGTAACATGCCCCAAAAACCAAGGAATCCCTCATGGGCCAAGGCCTCTTCTTCACCCAACTCCTCGACCCCACCACGCAGTTCTACGCGCTCAGCTGGATCCTCGTCGTCATCATCTCCATCACCATCCACGAGCTCGCCCACGGCTTCGCCGCCGTCTACCTGGGCGACGACACCCCCATCCACCTCAACCGCCTAACCGGCAACCCCATCGTCCACATGGGGCCCTTCTCCCTCATCGCCCTCCTCATCGCCGGCATCGCCTGGGGACAGATGCCCGTCGATCACACCCGCCTCAAAGGCCGCCACGCCGGAGCCCTTGTCGCCGCCGCTGGCCCCGCCTCCAACATCCTCCTCGCCATCCTCGCCCTCACCACCCTCGGCCTCCTCCTCCGCTTCGACCTCCTCCCCCCCGAAGCCACCTGGGCCACCAACGCCAACACCTTCCTCTGGGTCGCCGGCGCCGCCAACCTCATCCTCGCCTTTTTCAACCTCCTCCCCGTCCCGCCCCTCGACGGCAGCCATATCTTCGCCAACTACAACCGACAATTCGCTGACTTCATCACCGACCCCGCCAAGCAAGGCGTCCACATCCTCATGTTCGTCTTCGCCTTCATCACCATCCCCCTCGTCGCCCCCCAAATCATCAACCTCGCCCTTATCTATCTCAGCATCATCACCGGCTAAACCAACCAACGCCCGCGATACCGAGGCGATCACGTTGCCACCTCACCGAGACGAAGGAGATCCTTGCACTAAGGGACACCACCAATATAATCTAAGGACATTTATGTATTAAAATAGACGCCCGAAAGGGAATCACCATGCGCGCACGCCCCATACCCATCGCACTCGCCACCCTCCTCATCACCTCAGCCCCCGCCCCGGCCTTCTTCCCCAATCTCGACACCTACGGCACCGACGTCGTCACAGCACCCCCCGGCACCTACAGCATCATCACCGCCCACGACGACTCCGTACTCACCGTCACCAGCCAGACCACCGCTGACACCATGATCCGGTCATGGGACAACTCACACGTCATCATGGACGGCGCCACCATCAGAAACGGCGACGCCGGTGCCGCCCACAATTCCACCTTCACCATGAACGCTGGCACTTTCCTCAACCCCTACGGTGCAGCTGACGCCCTTGCCACCGACGACGCCACCTTCAACCTCAACGGCGGAACAGTCCCCCGAATCGAACTCAAACGACGCTCTATCTTCAACATGAACGGTGGGACAAACACAGGCGTCACCAACGCACGCGATTCGACCGAGTTCCACCTCCGAGGAGGTGACCTGCAGGACTATCTCGCCGCCTCCTTTGGCGCTGACATCTTCATCTACGCCAAAGACCTCGGCCCCAACGTCCCGAACGGTACCACCCTCTACGAACTCGGCGATCTCCCCGACTCCACCGCCTACCCCGGGTTCCGACAACTCGAACTCGACATCACCTTCCTCGATGACTCGACAACCAGTTTTTCCTTCCTCGCCTTCGATATCGATTACCCCACCTCCTCCAACATCTGGACAGGTGACCTGATCTTCATCACCGTCGGCGCAGCCCCGGGCGATCTCAACAACGATACCCTCATCGACGCCGTCGACATCGACCTCCTCACCCAGGCCATCCGCAACGCCACCACAGACACCACCTACGACCTCAACGCAGACACCCTCATCAACAACGACGACCTCACCCACCTCATCACAACCATCCTCCAGACCCGTCCAGGCGACGCCAATCTCGATCAGGCCGTCGACCTCATCGATCTCTCAGCCCTCGCCGCCAACTTCAACACCACCGCCGGCTGGGCCCAGGGCAACTTCAACACCGACACCACCGTCGACCTCATCGACCTCTCCCTCCTCGCCTCCAACTTCGGCAGCACACCCCCTACGCCCACACCAACCTCACTCACCATCCTCGCACTCGCCTGCCTCCAACTCACCCAGCGACCCATTGAATAAAAAACCCACCGGCACATAGCCGGTGGGCTCAACCAATCAAAGCAGCCAGTAGATCAATCCTGCGTCGTGATCAACGCCTCCAGCATCGCTAGCCCCTTCTCACGCTGACCCGTCTCGCCATACAACTCCGACAACTCCAGCCGAATCGCGCGACGAATCGTCGGATGGTCCGTCTCGGGCATCACCCGCTCAAAAAACGCAATCCGCTCCCGAGGTTCTTCGATGTAATCCTCCACACCCATCACAGCCGCCACCCCAGCGACACCCTCATCCTCAGCGATGTCCGCCACCTCATGCACCAGCCCAAGCAGCCGGCTGAACAACTCGATCTCTTCAAAAAACGCCTCTTCCTCATCCTCGTAGTCATACGACTCGCGCTCCTCGATCAGCTCCTGCAAACGCTGCGCCCGCTCAATCGTCTCCAGCAACTCCGCCATCTCACGATCACGATGACCAGCCTGCGCCAGCTGAACCGTCGCCCGATCCGTCTCAGGCAGAGCGCGTGCCGAGCCCATCATGAACGGACTCAACCCCAGCGCCCCCGCCAGACCCAGCGCCACCATCAGATTCTTCCGTGTGCTCATCTTGTATCTCCTTAGGTTTCGACAAACGTGGAACCGAAAACAATCCGGACGCCCCACGACGAGGAACGCCCCAGGCCACCGACCGCCTCAACTCGGGTACCTCAAACCGAGGCCGCCGGACAACGCTAACGTCAATCCCGCCCAGCGCATCAACCACCGACGGCAACGCCGCCGCACCCGCACCATCCCCCTGTTCCACCCCCGCAACTTGTCGATCCTCAACCGGCGCTTCCCCCTCAAGAACCACCAGCAGCACCCCACCACAAACAACAAGTAACGCCGCGATCGCCGCACGCCGCGCCCACCCAATCCGCCCAACCACCGCCGGCCGTTCCCGCCCCTGAACATCCGCCCATAAATCCCCCCCGTATGCAGCCGCCCCATAAACACGCCTGGCATCCCGTTGGATCTTCATCGCTGCCCCCAATCTCGACGCGCCGCCGCAATCGCCTGATGAACCAGCGCCTTCACCGTCCCAACGCTGCACCCCATCGCCACCGCCGTCTCCGCCACACTCAGCGACTCGAAATACCGAAGCGACACCGCCTCCCGCTGCCGCTCCGACAACCCCTTCAAAACCCGCCGCAGCTGCGCCACCTCCTCAGCCCGCTCCAGCGCCGATGGCTCCGAAGCCTCCCCCGCCCGATCCACCAGAGGCACCCACCGCCAACGCCGCCGCTTCCGCGACATCTCACGACACACATTCAACGCAATCCCAAGCGACCAGGTCCGCACCGACGACCGCCCCCCAAACCCCTCCAGCCCCTCAATCACCCGCAAGGCCGTCTCCTGAGTCGCATCCATCGCCAAATCCTCCTGACACAGCACCGACAACGTAAACCGGTACCAAACATCCTGATACCGCTTCACAACGGCCTCAGCGTCGAGCCTCTCAAGGCCAGCATCCGAGCTCGGGTTGTCCGGTCCAACCGGGCTTCCTTGTCGCATACCTAGCCTCGCTGCCTGTCCGTCCCAAATAAGTGTCCCAAGCCCCTCAAAGGTTTAGCCGAAGCCACAAAAAAAACCCACCGGCCAAAACCGGTGGGCTTCACAATGCAATCAACTAGTGTCCGACTTAAGAAAGAGCAGCCTGAGCCGCCGCCAGCCGGGCAATCGGCACACGGAACGGCGAGCAGCTCACATAATCCAGCCCCACCGTATGGCAGAAGCGGATTGACGCCGGATCCCCACCGTGCTCGCCGCAGATACCCAGCTTCAGGTCCTTCCGCACCGAACGCCCCTTGGTCACACCCGTCTCAACCAGCTGCCCGACACCCGTCGTGTCCAGACTCTGGAACGGGTCCTTCTCCAGAATCTCCTGTTGGATGTAGTGCGGCAGGAACGTATTCACATCGTCACGGCTGTAACCAAACGTCAGCTGCGTCAGGTCGTTCGTCCCGAAGCTGAAGAAGTCGGCCTGCTCCGCGATCTCATCAGCCGTCAATGCCGCACGCGGAATCTCAATCATCGTCCCAATCAGGATGTCCAGCTTGCCCTTATGACCCTTGGCCTTCTTGACATCGGCAATCGTCTGCTCGGCCAGCTCACGAAGCATTTCAAGCTCCTTCGCCGTACCAACCAGCGGGATCATGATCTCAGGCTGGGCCTTCACCTTCTTCTTCGCACAGTTGATCGCAGCCTCGACGATCGCCGTCACCTGCATCACCAGGATCTCGGGATACGTCACCGACAAACGACAGCCGCGGTGACCCAGCATCGGGTTCGCCTCATGCAGCTGCGAGACACGCTGCTTCACCTCAGTAGGCTTCACGCCCAGAAACTTCGCGAGCTCGCCCTGACTCTTCGCATCGTGAGGCAGGAACTCGTGCAGAGGCGGGTCAAGCAAACGAACCGTCACAGGCAGACCCTTCATCGCCGTGAAGATGCCCTCGAAATCCTTCCGCTGATAAGGCAGCAGCTTCTTGAGAGCCGCCTCACGAGCCGACTTCGTGTGAGCAAGAATCATCTCACGCATCGCCGTGATCCGCTCGCCCTCGAAGAACATGTGCTCCGTACGGCATAGACCGATGCCCTGGGCGCCAAAGTCACGGGCACGCTGTGCATCAGCGGGCGTATCAGCATTGGTCCGGATCTTCAGCGTCCGATGCTTGTCAGCCCACTTCATCACCGTCGCAAAATCACCCGACAGCTTCGGCTCCTGCGTGGCAATCTCACCAGCGAACACCTCACCCGTCGAACCATCAATCGAGATCGTGTCCTTCACGCCGAACGTCTTGCCATTGATCGTGATCTTCTTACGCTTCTCATCGATCTGAACCTCACCCGCACCCGCCACGCAGCACTTGCCCCAGCCGCGAGCAACCACCGCCGCGTGCGAGGTCATGCCACCCGTCGAGGTCAGGATGCCCGCCGCACTGTGCATGCCGTCCACATCCTCAGGGCTCGTCTCCTTACGAACGAGAATCACCATCTCGCCCTCGTGCGTCCGATCAACCGCCTCCTCAGCCGTGAACGCCAGCTTCCCAACCGAAGCACCAGGCGAGGCCGGCAGACCCGTCGTCAGCGCCGAAGCCTTCTTCTTAGCCGCAGGATCGAACGAAGGCAGCAGCAGCTGCGTCAGATCGTTCGCCGGAATACGCTTCACCGCCGTCTTCTCGGGGATCAGCTTCTCCTTGACCATGTCGCAGGCAATCTTCACCGCCGCCGCACCCGTACGCTTGCCGTTACGGGTCTGCAGCATGTACAGCTTGCCCTTCTCGATCGTGAACTCGATGTCCTGCATGTCCTTGTAATGCTTCTCAAGCTGATCCTTGATCTTCAGCAGCTGCTTGTGGATCGCCTTGTTCCACTTCGGCATCTCATCCACAGGCTGAGGCGTACGGATACCCGCCACCACGTCTTCGCCCTGGGCATTAATCAAAAACTCGCCGTAGAACTTGTTCTTGCCGGTCGACGGGTCACGCGTAAACGCCACGCCCGTCCCGCAGTCCTCACCCATGTTCCCGAAGGCCATCGCCTGCACGTTCACGGCAGTGCCCTTCAGACCCGAAATCTCATTGATCTGACGATAGCGAATCGCCCGGTGAGTCATCCAACTGCTGAACACAGCCTCCACACCCTTCGCGAGCTGTTCATAAGGATCCTGAGGGAAGTCATGCCCCGTGTACTTCCGGTACACCTTCTTGTAAGCCTCAACCAGCTCACCCATGCCCTCAGCGTCAAGGTCGGTGTCATTGTGAACACCATGCTTGGCCTTGATCCGATCGAACTCGGCTTCAAAGTGCTCGTGGTCCACACCCATCACTACGTCACCAAACATGTTGATGAGCCGGCGATAAGCATCAAACGCAAAACGGGGCGAACCAGATGCATCCTGCAGACCATCCACCGCATCGTCATTCAGCCCGAGGTTCAGCACCGTGTCCATCATGCCCGGCATCGACACCGCCGCACCTGAACGCACCGAAACCAAAAGCGGGTTCTTCGAATCACCAAACTTCTTGCCCGTCTCCTTCTCCATCTGCTTCATCGCCGTCCGAACCTGATCCATCAGACCCGTCGGCAGCTTCTTGCCCTCAACGTAGTACTGGGCACAGGTGTCCGTCGTAATCGTGAAGCCGGGAGGCACCGGCAGCCCGATCGATGTCATGTCAGCAAGGTTCGCACCCTTGCCGCCGAGCAGCAGCTTCATCGTCGCATTGCCGTCGGTCTTGTTCTGTCCGAACGAGTAAACCATCTTGGCAGACTTACTGCCGCTCGAACGCTTCGTGCCGGAGGTCTTCTTGGTCTTCTTGGCCATGGTGATGGCGATCCTTCCTCATCAATGAGGGCTGGGGGGAATAGGTCGCGGACAAGCCTCAAGAGACGCCATCCACGCCGTCAACGATGCCGTCGTCCGCAACCGGACGAGCTCAGCGAAGTAGCCTTGGGACCCGGCCGGGCGACAAACTCGCCGCAACCCGGGAGGGCAGGTACATGAACCGCAGCGGCCCAACAGCTTGCCGCGCTGCGTCAATCTGGAGAGTGTAGAAGATCACGCTCCCCCGTCAAAACCCAAACCATTCACTCGCCCCGCGAACCAGCCGCCGCCAGTTCCACCCAACCCCGATCGCGGTCGCCAGGGCCAATCACCAGCTCGATCCGATCCCGAGCCAGCCCCCGCATCTCCGCTGATATCCCATCCACCACCAGCAGCTTCTCACGGTAAACAAGCCGAAACATCGAATCCGTCATATAGACCAGCCCATCCACGGGGTCCAGAAGCCAGACCCCATGCTCCGTCACCCGCAGAAGCGTCACCATGTGATGCCGCGTCGGCTCGAACTGCAACGCCGTCATCGCCGGAAGCGGGGCCCACCGCAGATGCTCAACCGGCAACGCCACGACCAACACCTCCGCACGCCCCGCCAGCTTCTCCGTCATCCCCGCCGCCGCCCGAACCAGCGTCGCCCCACTCCCCGGCCGCGTCCGCGTCAACGCCGCCATCTCCGCCTCCGACGACTCAACCCCCAACAGCCGTAGCGTCGTCGTACACGCCGCCGGCACGCACGAATAATCATGTGTCTGCATCACCACAGGCGACCGCCCCGCCCCACCAAAGGCATGCTCAGGCGTGCTCTGAAGCATCCACCAGCCCCCGTGAAACAGATACACAATCCCCAGTAAACCCGCCGACGCCGTCACACCCCCCTGCCGCCATCCCCGAGACCGCGCATAAGCCGCTCCCACCAGCAACATAAAAACCGGAACACTGCCCACACCCTCCAGATAAACCAGCAGCCCCACAGGAATCGCCTGAAGCGACACATGCGGGTTGTGCATCAGCCAACCCCACACACCCAGCAACCCCAGCGACACCAGCATCACCACCTCAGACACCGCCGGCCGACGACGCCCCACCCACAACCCCACCCACCAGCCAGCCACAGAAATCAGCAGCAACCACACAAACCAGACGATGCTGCCATCCATCGCGAGCCTCCAAACCAGGCCACGCGAAGTTCCAAAAATGGCGGCCCATCCGTAAGGCCTTCGACCAGATCACCCCCCCACTTGCCCCACAACAACGTCCAACCCACGGTTACAAAACAGAATCACAGGCCGGACCACCCCCAGAAGCCAACCCACATAACCAACACGCACCCCACCCCTTTCACGAGCCCTGGGTGCACCCCGCAATAGACGAATACCTCTCAGAAAATCACTTCCGGGGGCTCGGCGGGAGCAACACCTCGGGCACCGGCCGCAACTTCCCCTCCCGATCCACGCACGCCAACGTCGTCTCCGCCTTCGCCAGCACCTCGCCCCCACGCCGCACCTCGTAGCTGTGCTCTAGCTTCACCCCCGCCGAAGGCTCCAGCCGCACCGCGATCGCCAGTTCATCGTCATACCGCGCCGGCTTCCGGTACCGCAGGTTCATCCGCGCCACCACAAACAGCACCCCCGAATCCTCCAATTCCCGGTAAGCCCCGCCCTGCTCACGCAGCAACTCCGTCCGCGCGATCTCAAGCCACACCGGATAAGAAGCGTGATGCGCCACCCCCATCGGATCGCACTCGTTGTAGCGCACCCGCAGCTTCACCACCGTCCCCACAAAACCGTTCGCATCCGAATCAGCCAAAGCTCAAGCCTCCTGCACCAGCCCCCACGTAAGGATTCGTTGCCCGCTCCTGCCGGATCGTCGAATCAGGCCCATGCCCCGGGAAGATCCGCGTCGCGTCCGGCAGCGTCAGCAGCCGCTCCGCAATCTTCTTCAGCAGCAGTTCCCCGTCCGAGGTCGGAAAATCATGCCGCCCGATCGACCCCGCAAACAGCGCATCCCCCACGATCGCGATCTCCGACGCCGACTGATACAGCGCCACCCCGCCCGGCGAGTGACCCGGCACGTGCCGCACCTCAAACGCCAACCCAGCCTCACCTCCAAGCGTCAGCACCTGCCCATCCACCAGCGTCTCCTCCGCCGCCTCGCACACGATCTGCTCAGGCAGCGCCGCCGACAGATTCAACTCCGGCCGCCCCAGAAACGCCTGCTCCGCCTCATGGATCGCCACCGGCACCCCCGCAAACCGCTCCCTCGCCGCATTCAGCCCCGCAATATGGTCCACATGGGCATGCGTCAGCACGATCTTCTCGAGCACCCACCCCTTCTCTTCCACCGCCTCGAACATCGGCTCCGGCTCAAAACCCACATCGATCATCCAGCAGGGGCTACCCTCACCGTCAAACTGGGCAAGCAGAAAGCAGTTCGTCTGCCACGCCCCCAGCACAAAAGGCATCAGGACAGGCGGTTTAACCGGGGGGTTGGAAGCCGATTTTGATCCGTTTTCGCTCATTTTCATCCATTTCAGGCCGGTTTTGACCCATTTTTGACCACGCTTCGCGCACAATCCGTCACGGCGACGGCGCACAACACGGTCAGCTCTCTGGCCACCCGCCACCCGGCCCTTTCGCGCACAGCGGCGACACCTATCATTCCGATAGAGTGTAAAGAACAACACCCCGCGACGTGGGCCCAGCCCCATGCCCCGCCTAGGGTTATCACGACACAACAACCGACTGCTTGGAGCCATCCATGGGACTCGAATCCGCCCTGCCAGCCGACACCTTTCTGACCACCCAACTCCAGAAAGTCATCAACTGGTCACGCCGCAGCTCCGTCTGGCCCATGCCCTTCGCCACCGCCTGCTGCGGAATCGAGCTCATGGCCGCCGCCTCCAGCCGCTACGACCTCGCCCGCTTCGGTGCCGAGGTGATGCGCTTCAGCCCCCGCCAGGCCGACCTCATGCTGGTCGCCGGCCGCGTCCCTGTGAAAATCCTCCCCGTCCTCCAACGCATCTACCAGCAGATGTGCGAGCCCAAGTGGGTCATCTCCATGGGCGCGTGCGCATCCACCGGCGGCATCTTCGACACCTACGCCGTCGTCCAGGGCATCGATCAATACATCCCCGTCGACGTGTACGTCCCCGGCTGCCCACCCCGCCCCGAAACCCTCATCGAGGGCATCATGGCCATCCAGCGCATCATCGACAACGACGAAATCCCCCGCGACAAAGACGGCAACCGACTCCCCCTCAACATCGCCATCCAACCCACCCACGAAGTCCGCCCCCAACCCGTCCGCATGACCGTCGCTGGCGAAGACCCCGCCGAAAAACACGAACCCGCGCACGTCTGAACCGCCGAGACAAATCGCATTTTTAATCACTTGTTTTCGGCCGCGAGGGGATATGAGACCATGCGCGTAAAGCACCCCGCGGGGGCTGGTGGTCGGAACTAGCTTGACCACTCGGCCCGCCGCGGGGCGTGGGAGAAGAGAGCTGGGTTGTGACGCCTCGGTTTTCTGGGGCCAGCGACAAGGAGCGTATGGCCTAAGGCGTGTGTCATGGCGGCGGTTGCTTTCGGGTGTGTACCGCCTTGCTTAATCTACCTTTCAGGGGGTTGGGTGTTTCTACTACTCTTACGCTTCGGGGGATGTTTTTGTTCCCTTTTTTCGCTGGTTTGGCTGGTTTAACTCGACTCGCGGACGACCAGCCGGGGTTCAACACGGATGATCTCCGGGGCGCTGTCCTTTGTGGATGGCGTGGCCTGGGTCTCGATGTCGGTGATCAGGCGGTCGACGGCGATCAGGCCCTGGCGTCGTTGCTGGGGATCGATGGTCGTCAGGGCCGGGTGGCCGAGTTCGCTCATCGGGAGATTGCCGTAGCCGACGATGGCGATGTCCTCGGGGATGGCGTCGCCGTCGCGTCGCAATTCAGCAATGAGCCGTACGGCCCAGCGGTCGTCGGGGGCGAGGATCGCGTCGCACCGGGCTTCGACGACGAGCCGTTGGATGACGGCGTGGACCGCTGACGAGGTCGGGTAGTCGTGCTGGCGGTCGAGGTTGAAGGTGAGCCCTTCGGTGTGGACCCAGCCGAGCTGCTCGCTGGCGATCTCGACGCCTCGTTGGCGCTCGACGTTGGTGTTGGACAGCTGGGCTTCGACCTGCTGGTTCGGGATCTGGTTCTGCAGAAGGCCGATCCGGCGCTTGCCGCGTTCGGCGAGGTGATGGACGGCGAGCCGGGTGGCTTCCTGATGGTCCGGGAGGATGGCGACGCCTAGCGCTGTCGGATGGCCGACGGTGACGACCTGTCGGAACTGGCCGAGTGCCGGGCGGTCGGCCGGGTCGGCGAGATTCGAGATGGGCATCAGATCAATGACGCCGTCGAGGTCGTAGGCCTCGAGTTGGGAGAGGACGTTGCCTCGGGCATCCGGGCTGCCGGGGACGGCGGTGACGACGGCCTGGTAGCCGCGGAGCCTGGTGGCTGTGAGGGCGGCCTGGAGGAGTGGGGCGTCGTCGGCGAGGGTCTGGCCGGAGGTCAGGAGCCCGATGAGCCTGGTGGACTTGCCGGCGAGCCGGCGGGCGGCCAGGTTGGGGTGGTAGTCGAGATCGCGGATTGCTTTGGAGATACGAGCGCGTCTTTCGGCGGAAACGAGGTGGAGGTTCTTCTGGTTGAGGACGAAGGAAACTTGCGTCTTGGAGACGCCTGCGTGTCGAGCGACATCGGCGAGCTTGACCATGATGAATCGCCTTTCCGGCCCGCGTTCGAGTCAGACATCGTGAGGGGAGGTGCGGGCCTCTACAGACGGTACGTCCGGCGGAGTCGTTTTATGCCAAAAATCTGGTCTTGATGCGCATATTATGTGGATTTCCCCTATTGTTGATTGATATTACATAACCATCTTCTTTGCAGGGGCTTATGTAAACGATTACCACATTTATTGAGTGAATAAATGGTGCCGCGGGTACCCGCCTGCATGTATGCGTCTCACCTTCACAGACCAGGCGTTGCGGAGGTGATCACGGCCTTCGGGTTGGCTGCTTGCCGAGTCGGCATGCGTGGGTGTGGTTTTGCTGCAACTCGCGACGCTGCTGCATGTAGACCCAGTCTGCCAAGCACTCTTCGAGTCCCCGGTCGATTGCCTCAGAGGCGTTAGGGAGAAAGGCGCACCCGAGGCGGAGGATCCGATTAGACCAAGGCTTCAACCAGTTCACTCTGCTTATCTGAGCCAATTGCCGCGGTACTGAAGGTAATTGGTACCTAATGAGAAGCAGGCTATTGACCTTCAGTGTTTCAACGGCTGGCCGTCGCACTGCTATGCCGATACCGTTGACGCTGAGATCGACGATGAGCCCCTTCAGATAGTGATTCCGAACCGGCTGAGGCAGCCAGTTTTCTGACCATGGGTGGCCTCTAAAGAGTTGATGCACCGCCTCGTGGCCCTCGCATGCGTGCTTTAGCATCCAGGTTTCAACTCTGAGGCGAGCTTCGGGGAATACAGGTACCCGGTACGCTCGACGGCGCTGACCCGAGCGAATATCAGAGGGGTTAGAGACGTGCAGCAGGTTCTCGCAGCGGTCTGCATCTCCGGCATTCTTCTGCACAACGCATGAAAAAGAGGTTCTTCGGCCGTCAACGGTCAGCCCATACAGACGACGTCCGGCGTGGAAACAGTACGCAGCTCGCTCACATACCGGGAGCGTGAGTATCAGCTGGTCGTCAGTCAACTCAACGACACGCGTCGAGCATTGGCATCGCTTGGTGCGACCACTTTTCTCGACTTGTACCAGGTCATCTGGGAAAACGGAGTCAAGCGACGGATCGAACAGTGAGAGCTGCAGGCAATCGCCGTGCTGCAATTCGAGCCGCGGTGGTGGTACCGCGGCTGCTTCGTGTGATGGTGGTATGCGATCTCTCTGTGCCATTCGTCCGCCTTAGGCTGACACACTTATCGACCTGCACCACAGCTTCAGGTATGCTACAAACCCCTAAATGAAGCTAGCGGCAGTTTGCCTGCCTGATAGGCTAGCCGAGCAACCTGTGCTGATGAGGGGGCTAGCATCGGCTCGTGCGTGCGATCGAAAACAGGATGCCAAGGCTTAGCAAGGCGAGTGTTGGTTCGGGGATGGTGGAGTTGCTGTAGTTGCTGGCTAAGAGGGAGAGGTCGATGAGGTCGACGAAGGCGTCGCCGTTGATGTCGCCGTCGGCGTAGCCGCCGGGCTGTTGGAAGTTGGCGGCGAGGATGGAGAGGTCGTCCATGCCGACGGTGCGGTCGAAGTTGATGTCGGCGAAGACGTGGTTGTTGATCTGCAGGGCGCCGAGCACGTCGGCGTCGGTGATCTCACCGTCTTGATCTACATCGGCGTCGAAGGGGAAGGCGAGGCTTCCGCGGAGGGCGTAGATGGTGTCGATATCGGCTTGGTTGAAGGTGAAATCGGCGTTAGCGTCGCCGGTTGGGGATGGGATGACCAGAGTAAAACCGTCAAAGATCACATTGTTGGCATTCTCGCCAACACCGCCTTGTACAAATAGATCGAATTGGCTTGTGCTGTCACGGACAACGACCTGTGCTAGAGGAAAGGGCGTTGACTGATTCTCTGAAAAGGCGAAGGTGGCGAGCAGCTGGGTGTCAGTTTCGCCGGTCTCTCCGTCTACGAGGAGCGAAGGGCGGTCGAAAAGGAAGTATGTATCAGTTTCCTTGGTCTCGGGGACAAACTGGAAGATACCGTCATCGGCGAAAAGCCCTCGTTGCCCAAAGCGGATTTCCTGGTTGAGTTCCCCGCGGATGGCCTGGATATCGATCTTCATTGCGTTGAACTCGCCGTCGCCGACGAGAGCCAGGGTGTAGGTGGTGAAGCCTAGGAGTCCGGGGGTTGGCTTCGATCGGATTTCGACCTCGAGTGCGAGGCTCCTACTGGTCAGAGAGAGCGTGGCGATCGCGGCGGTAGCAAGCGTGGTAGCGGTGCGCATGGGCTTCCCTCCGGTTTTCGGACAGATCGTTCCTGTGAGTAGTGTAACTCGGTGGGTACTTGGCTCCAAGGGGAACCATTGGGCTGATGAGAGGTCTGCTGGCTGATGGAGGCGTTGATATGTGGTTCTGCGGCCCCTTCGCGGCACTCCTTCGGCGGATATACCACCGGTCCACAGCTACCCAAGATGGTTGGAGGTCGAGCACGCCCCTGAAGGGGCGCGGCACTCGGATGTACGTCGGCTCCATCGAGCCTATTGCGTGCGGCGAAGCGTCATCAGTGTGGCCAGTCCGAGCAGAGTGGCGGCGGTGGGTTCGGGGATGGTGGCTGATTGGCCGAAATGGGTGGCGAGGGTGGAGAGATCGATGAGGTCGACTTCGTTGACGCCGTTGAAGCTGCCGGCGGCCCAGCCGGCGGTGGTGCCGAAGTTGGTGGCGAGGAGGGAGAGGTCGATCAGGTCGACGGTGCCGTCGAGGTTGGCGTCGCCCGGGAGGCTGTTTAGTTGGGTGGTGAGGAGGAGGTCGATGTCGGCCTGGGTGACGGAGCTGTCGTTGTTGAGGTCGGCGAAGTCGAGGAAGTCGGTGGAGCCGAGTTGGGCGTAGAGCTCGTCGATGTCGTTGGCGTCGATGAGGCCGTCGACGTTGACATCGAAGTCGGCGGCGACATCGGGATTGAAGCGGAGGCGGAGTTCGGCGGTGGGGTGATCGAAGACAAGGTCGTCGAAGGCGCCGGCTCGGACGTCGCCGATGCTGAAGGGCTCGGAGATGGCGATGGAACCTACGAGGTAGTTCATGCCGAGGATGCCCTCGAGGGTGACTGCGTCCTGGGTGATAGGGTCGAGGACGGTGATGTCGCCAACGAGGACGGGGGCGTTGATGAACTTGAGGTGTTTGGGATCGTCGGGGTTGGCCTGATCGCCTTCGGCGACGGGGATGATGAGTTCATTGAGGAAGAGACCGGCGAGCTGGGTGGTTCCGCCGATGCCGCCGATGGAGAGCCGGAACTGGTTGGGGGCTTCGACGCCATCGGCTAGGAGGGTGGGGACGGCGGCGTTGGGGTCGTAGCTGATGCCTAGGGTGGAGGCGACGGCTTCGGAGAGGATGGAGGCGGCGGCGCCGGTGTCGAAGAGCCAGCTGTTGGTGGAGGCGTTGCCGTTGTGTCGGATGGTGATGCCTGCGGGGGCGTCGGGCGGGATGGGGGTGCCGTTGAGGGCGGCGAGGGGATCGGGGCCGACGAAGGGGTTGCCGTTGAGGGTGGGTGCGGGTGAGCCGAGGGGATCGACCTGGGTGAAGCGTTCGAAGTCGGCGTAGGTCATGCGGACGGTGCGCTGGGTTTTGATGGCGTTGGGTTCGGGGTCGCCGTAGTTGTAGACCTGGGTCTCGATGGTGCCGAGGATGTTGTTGACGGGGCGGGCGTCCATGTGGACGGATTTGTTCTGGAAGAGGGGCATGCCGAAGACATCGAGGCCGGATAGGAGCGGGTTGTCGAGGGCGCCGAGCGGGCCGATCTGGGTGCGGATGGGTCCGAAGGATTGGGTGTAGGTGGCGTTGTAGGAGGCGGGGTTGTCGATGTCGGCGGCGGGGGTGAAGGGGGCGAGGTCGATGAAGACTTCTTCGGAGACGTTGAAGGCGCTGGAGCCGCCGACGCCGACGTCTTCGAAGATGACGTTGCCGCCGGTGGTGGCCTGCTGGCGTGGGAGGTTGAGGACGTTGGCGGTTTCCTGGCTGACGAGGACGCCTGAGGCTCCGGTGTCGTAGAAGGCCTGGATGTTGAAGGTGGTGGCGGGGTTGCCGAAGATGTCTTCGGAGGTGCCAGAGAGGGGCGTGGTGGTGCCTGGGAGGCGGATGGCTGCGTTGATGCGGGGCTGGTCGAGGGAGGCGTTCTGGACGCCCTGGATCTCGATGGCGAGGGCTGACGAGGCGGGGAGGGCCAGTGCGAGGGCTGTGAAGATGGGCGGGATGTGGCGGGGTTTGGACATGGTTTAAGTAGACCCTTTGGATGGGGTTGGGGCCAGTTGAGGGCGGGTGTTGTTTGGCTCAAACCGGGCCGACACGGCCTGGCTCACCGGTGGATGGCGGACGGGGGATCGGTTAGTCGGTGAGGGTTTGTTTGTGGCGTTCGCCGGGTTGGCGGAAGGCTTCGAGGGCGGAGGCGATGCTGGGGAAGTTCTGGGTGGTGTAGACGAGGGTGGAGTCGCCTATCTGGATGCGGTCGCGGTCGGTGAGGACGGCTTCGATGTCGCCTTGGAGGGGTGTTCCGGCGACGGTGCTGCCGTGGCGGGAGCCGAGGTCTTTGGCGAGCCAGTCGCCTGTGTCGGTGTCGAGTCGGAGGCGGAGGTGCTTGCGGGAGACTCTTTGGTCGAGGACCTGGAGGGGGAGGGATTCGTCCCGGCCGATGACGACGGTGCCGTCCTTGAGCGGGAGATATTTGCGTTGGTCGGGTCCGTGCAGGAGCACGAGTGATGCCATGGGTTGCCTCTCCCTTTGGGGTGTCCCTCGGGCATCAGTATAGGGGATGGCTGCCGGAGGCTGTTGTGGCTGCGGTACTCTGATGCGGTGAGGGCCATCAAAAAAAAACAGGCTCGCCCTTTCGGGCGAGCCTGCTTGAAGTCAAACTTGTTGCTCAGCTGGGCTGAGCGTTCCGTGTGTTGCCTGGATTAGGCGCGACGACGGAGAGCGGCGAGGCCACCGAGGGCCAGCAGAGCGGCCGAGGCGGGCTCGGGGATGGGGATCACGCCGTCGAAGATGACGGTGTTGGCATCGTCGCCGACACCACCCTGCACGAGGACGTTGGCCGAGTCACCGTCCTGAAGGACGACCTGAGCCAGGGGGAACGGACCGGACTGGTTGTCCGAGTAAGCGAAGGTGGCGAGGATGCCGTTGGCACTTTCGCCGAACTCGCCATCAACCAGGAGGGCCGGACGATCGAACAGGAAGTAGCTGTCGGTGTCGGCGGTCGCGGGGACGAAGGCGAAGAGGCCGTCGTCAGCGAACAGGCCGATCTGACCGAAGGCAGATTCCTGGTTCAGGGGACCTTCGATGGAGACGAGGGCGGCGTTGAATTCGCCATCGCCGACGAGGGTCAGGGTGTAGGTGGTGTAGCCAGCCAGGCCGGTCGTGGGGGCCGAGGTGACTTCGAGGCTCAGGGCCGAAGCCGAGGTGGCGGCGGCGAGAGCAACGGTAAGAGCGGTCGCGGTCTTGAACATCTCTAATTTCTCCTTTAAGAGATCGGAAAAAGGTGTGCGAGCTTCAGAAGCATACACCAACTGTTGGTGGATGCAAACATTAAATCTTAGTTACGCGAACGACGAAGGGCTGCGAGGCCGCCGAGGGAGAGCAGTGCCAAGGAGGCGGGCTCGGGGACGGCGGCGGTGAAGCCGAAGTTGGTGGCGAGGGTGGAGAGGTCGATGAGGTCGACGGTTCCGTCACCGTTAAAGTCGCCACCGGCCCAGCCGCCGTCACTGCTGAAGTTGGAAGCCAGGTTAGATAGGTCGATTAGGTCAACTGCGCCGTCGAGGTTGGTGTCGCCGAAGGCGGTGTCGAGGACTTCTTCGATGAGGAAGGTGACGTCGACCATATCGAGGACGAACTGCTCGGACTCGCCTTCAGCCACGGGCACGCCGGTGAGCTCGGACTCGTAGACGCGGACCATGTCGAACTTGAGCCAGCGGTGGTAGTCCGAGGTGTTGTCGAACGGGTTGTAGGCGGTGCTACCGGTGGGGTTGGTGGCGATTTCTGCGAAGAGCAGGTCGATATCGGCACCGGTGGTGGTTCCATCGCCATCGATGTCGCCGTAGTGCTCCTTGGGGTTCCACTCAGGAGCCGAGGCTGCGACTTCGAGGACTGCGTTGTCGAGGATGGCGAAGTTACCACCTTCGGGGGAAACGGCCAGCGAGGAGAACTGGTCGAGGAAGGCGACCATGGGGACACCGGAGGCCGAGGAGGACTGATCGGTGCCGTTCTGGGTGACGTAGGTAGCGGCGTCTTCGAGGTAGAGGACGACGACGCCGTCGATGGTGTAGGTCAGGTCGCCACCGACGTAGTAGATGGCGTGCTCGTTCCAGCCGCCGTCGGGAGCTTCATCGGGGGTGCCGTTGATGCCCATGAAGCCGCCGGGGACAGCTGCCCCGTCGACGACGTCGCCGGAGTAGGTCATGCCGGCACCGGGGGCACCGCCGCCCACGACGCCGGGGTCGGCCGAGCCGGCACCGGTGCGGGGGAAGTTGTTGAGGTAGTACCAGGAGTTACCGTGGTCGGCGGGAGCCGCGCTGTCGCGGAGGCCCTGGACGCCGGCGTTGGGAAGGGCGGGGGGATCGATGAAGGTGCCGGGGTTTTCCGGGTCTTCGATCTGGGCCGTGATGTTGGGGTTATCCGGGTAGAGGGTGCGGATGTCGACCTGGCCTTCGAGGAAGATGTCGACGACGGCGAGGCCGGAGCGGTTTTCCTGGATGCGGTTGCCGTCGATATCGAACTCGTCGGCGTCACGCGGGATGATGGACTGGCCGCCGTACTCGGGTCGCCAGTCGCGGGAGGAGCCGGTGTCCGAGGTGATGATGAGGGCCTGACCCTGGCCGGCCTGGGTCGGGCTGCCGACCTGGTAATCGATCAGGTCGATGGCGTTCTCGGAATAGTTGATGCCTGCACCAGCGTGGTTGGTGGTGCCGCCGAGGCCGCCGGTGAAGCGAGTGTCGGCGCCGGACGCGTGGAGCAGGTCGAACTTGAAGACGTAGTCGGGGTTGGCGGTGCCGGTACCGACGGCGGGAGCACCTGTGCCGAGGATGGCGGAGATGCGGGGGCCGTTGGGGAAGTTCGGATCGAACTGGTCATCGTTCGCCGAGAGGAGGATACCGGTGGTCGAGCCGCCGCCGTTGGGCGAGGCGGGGAGCTGGTAGTTGAAGCCGTCGCCGGGCTCACCGAAGCGCTGGAAGTCGGAGTAATCGAGGTCGAAGATGGCGGTGCCGGTGCCGCCGGCGCTGGAGCCGCTGATGTGGGTCCAGTCGGAAGCGCTGTCGCTGAAGCTGTAAATCACCTGGGCGTTGGCCGTGGTGGTCGCCAGAGCGGCTCCGAGCAGGGTTGCGGTTGCGATTCTTGCGTTCATGATGCTATCTCTCCTAGAGGAACAAGGGACCAGATTGGGTCATTCGAAAGGCAGGCTTGGGCGATTGAGCATGGCGGCGTCGGGCGAAAGACCTTTGTGTGAGCCCGATGTTTTGAAACGTCGCCGATGCGTTTCTTTCTCCGCTTTTGAGACTTGGAAGTTATAGGACTCTTTCCCGTCCACGGGTAGTGTGCCCCAAGACTGAGGTTAAGTCAATGGGTGAGATCGATTGATTGCGGGTTTTTCCGGGGTGGTTGGATCGGTAAGGGTTTGTCGGGGCTTGTCTTTGGGGTGTTCTGCGGTGATTTGGGAAGCTAGGGGGTTTTGTGTTCGGTGTGATGCTGCCGGGTTTGCGTGTGGGGGGCGATCAAAGGGGTTGCGGAGCTTAAGTCTTATGCTTTTGGTTCATGTATTATGCTCGCCCGCCAGGGAGAGAAATTTTCGTGATTTCTCCTTTGCTTCGGGTGGTGCGGTCGGTTGACGATCTGTTTGGCCTCTTACATTTAAGGTTGAGTTTCCATGACGCGTGTTCTTCTTTTGGGTGCTGGCAAGATTGGTACGGCGATCGCGACGTATCTAGTTGGGACAGGTGATTACGATGTGACGGTGGGGGACGTGAATGAGAAGGCTCTGGCGAGGATTGAGGAGAAGACGGGGGCGTCGGTGCGGAAGCTGGACGTGACGGATTTTGATCAGCTGCTGGATGCGTTGTCGGGGCGTGATCTGGTGATCTCGGCGTTGTCGTACATGTTCAATCCGAAGGTGGCGGAGGCTGCGTTGAAGGCGGGGGCGAGCTACTTTGATCTGACGGAGGATGTGGAGACAACGCGTCGGGTGAAGGAGGTCTCGGAGCAGGCGAAGGAGGGGCAGATCTTCATGCCGCAGTGCGGTTTGGCACCGGGTTTTGTGGGGATCGTGGCGCATGATCTGGCGCAGCGGCTGGACACGATTGACAGCGTGCAGATGCGTGTGGGGGCGCTGCCGATGTATCCGACGAACATGCTGAAGTACAACCTGACCTGGTCGACGGATGGTCTGATCAACGAGTACTGCAATCCTTGTGAGGCGATTCACCGAGGCAAGAAGATCGAGGCTCTGGCGCTTGAGGGGTTGGAGCATTTTTCGGTGGATGGTGTGCGGTATGAGGCGTTTAATACGTCGGGTGGGTTGGGGACGCTTTGCGAGACGCTTGAGGGTAAGGTTCAGACGCTGAACTACAAGACGGTGCGTTATCTGGGGCACTGCGAGCTGGCGGACTTCCTTATTAATGAATTGCGGATGAACACGAAGCGTGATGTGCTCAAGTCGATTCTTGAGGACGCGGTGCCGATGACGACGCAGGACGTGGTGATTGTGTTCTGCACGGCGACGGGGATGATTGACGGGCGGTACACGCAGGTGACGGATGCGCGGAAGATCTACCACGGCGAGGTGGAGGGTGAGCACTGGAGTGCTATTCAGATCACGACGGCGGCGGGTATCTGTGCGGTGGTGGATCTGCACGCGACGGGCAAGCTGCCGAGCAAGGGTTTTGTGAGTCAGGAGCGGGTGTCGCTGAATGACTTCATCGCGAATCGTTTTGGTCAGTACTACGATTTTGTGGGTCACCCGACGGTGAAGGTGAAGCACGTTGAGGCTGTGATTGAGAACGACTGATTGTCTGGTTTGATCGGGTTTTGATTGATGGTTTAAGGCTGAGGCGGCGGTTCTCGGCAGATAAGGATTGTGGTTATGTCTGATGTGTCGCAGGTGCTTAAGGCTCTGGGTTTGACGGATTCTCCTGACGCGGTGGCGATTGGACATGGGACGTCGAAGGGGGCGGGGGCGTCGCTGGCGGTGAAGAGCCCGATTGATGGTGCGCCTCTGGCGACGATGACGATGGGGACGCCTGGCGATGTGGAGCGAGCGATCGATGTGGCGCATGAGGCGTTTTTGTCGTGGCGATCGGTGCCGGCACCGAAGCGTGGTGAGCTTGTTCGTCGGTACGGCAACAAGCTGCGGGAGTACAAGGAAACGCTTGGGAAGCTGGTAACGCTTGAGGTGGGGAAGATTCCAGCGGAGGCGGAGGGCGAGGTTCAGGAGATGATCGACATCTGCGACTTCGCGGTGGGTCTGAGTCGTCAGTTGTATGGGCTTTCCATACAGAGTGAGCGGCCGGGGCATCGTTTGACCGAGCAGTGGCATCCGCTGGGTGCGGTGGGTGTGATTTCGGCGTTCAACTTTCCGGTGGCGGTGTGGGCGTGGAACTCGGCCTTGGCTTTGGTTTGTGGTGACTCGGTGGTTTGGAAGCCTTCGGAGAAGGCGCCGCTTTGTGCGCTGGCGTGCCATCGGTTGTTGATGGAGACGATCAAGGAATCGGCTGATCTGGATGCGCCGGAGGGATTGTCTTCGGTGGTGATCGGGATGCGGGATGTGGGGCAGGCGCTGGCTGCTTCGGGCAAGCTGCCTCTGGTGTCAGCGACGGGTTCGGTGCCGATGGGCAAGTCGGTTGGTGAGACGGTGGGGGCTCGGCTGGGTCGGGCGCTGCTGGAGCTTGGCGGTAATAACGCGATGATCGTGACGCCTAGTGCGGACCTTGATCTGGCGGTGCGTGCGATCACGTTCTCGGCGGTGGGCACGGCGGGTCAGCGGTGCACGACGCTGCGGCGGTTGATTGTGCACGAGAGCCTGAAGGACGAATTGGTTGGCAAGCTGGTCAAGATTTTCGAGTCGGTGAAGGTGGGCGACCCGAGAGAGGCTGGGGTGCTGGTGGGCCCGCTGATCGATGCGGCGGCGGGTGAGGCGATGGAGGCGACGCTGGCGAAGGCGGCGTCGTTGGGCGGAAAGCAGCATGGGGGCGGGGTGACGACCGAGGGTGTGCCTTCGGGCGGGACGTATGCCAAGCCGGCGATCGTGGAGATTGATCCGAAGGCGGAGGTGGTGCAGCAGGAGACGTTTGCGCCGATTCTGTACGTTCTGACCTACCAGGAGCTGGAAGAGGCGATTTCTATCCAGAATGATGTGCCTCAGGGCCTGAGTAGTGCCATCTTTACGGGTAGCGTGCTGGACTCGGAGGTGTTCTGCGGTCCGGCGGGCTCTGACTGCGGTATTGCGAACGTCAACATCGGCACGAGTGGTGCTGAGATCGGCGGGGCGTTCGGCGGTGAGAAGGAGACCGGCGGCGGGCGTGAGTCCGGGTCGGACGCCTGGAAGAACTACATGCGTCGAGCGACGAACACGGTGAACTACACGACTGAGTTGCCTTTGGCGCAGGGGATCACCTTCGACGTTTGATTGATTGGCGACACCCCCCCCCTTCCATTTGGATGGGTGACTCAACTGGAGAACTTTGATGCGTTGTTGTGTTTTGCGGCGTGTGACTGGGTTGATGGTTGGGTTGGTGTTGGCTGTGGCCACGCAGGCGAGTGCGAGCGTTGAGGTTTATGGTCGGTCGGGTGATGTGATTCGGGTTGATCTGAAGGCGGGGCATGGCGGTCAGAGCTTTGAGTTGCCTCCGGTCGTGCGGAGTGGGTATCGGGTTCTGACTTCGGATGAGCTGGAGGGTTTGCCGTTTTCGGAGACGGGGCGTTTTTATGTGGTGCCGGATGTCGAGACGGCGCCGCGGCGGAGTACGGACTCGGTGGCGGACCGGGGCTTTCGTGGTGACCTGGCGATTCCGGTGGTCATCGACGGGGTTGCGCATGATGTGTCGGTGACGGTGCGGAGCGGGTACACGTTTGATGGTGCGTTGACGGTGCCGGGTGATGGGTCGGTGGTGTCGGTGGCGGCGGCGCAGCAGCGGCTGAACTATCTGGGGTATCAGGCTTCGAACAATTCGACGCTGACGGTGGATGGCGGGCTGGGGTCGTTGACGCGGTCGGCGGTGCGTTTGTTTCAGGCGGTGATCACGCCTAGCGGGGAGATCAATCCGGGCGGTTTTTCGGGGAATCTGGATGCGAACACGGTGGCGTGGCTGAACAGTCATGGGGCGCCGGAGTGGGTGAATCTGGTTGATCCGGACCCCCCTGGGGTGGGTGGTCAGCGTGGGGGTGGGTCGGTGCCGGTTTATCCGAGTGGTGTGCGGGGGAACTTTGATATCTGGACGGTGACGCAGGAGCGTTACGGTTCGAGCTGGTCGGTGGAGACGATTCATGCGGCGTCGGAGGCGCTGCCTGGGATGCACATCAACACGATGTCGCGTCGGAATGGGACGGATTCGATCTGCTGTCACAGCACGCATCAGGCGGGGCTGGATATTGACGTGGACATCCCGAACTCGGCGAAGAATTTCGGGAACGGGGTGCTGTCGGCGGGTGAGTTGGAGGCGGTGCGGATCATGCGGGCGTTCTATGAGAACACGCCTGCTGACGCGCGGGTGTGGCGGATCATTTTCAGCAATCTGGATGTGCGGGATGAGTTCAATCGTCAGACGGGGACGAACATCGCGGTAGGTGACAGCTCGGGTGTGCATCTAAGCCACCTGCATATTGACCTGTCGCGGACCCGGCCGGGTGCGGGGCCGGGTGTATCGGCGGCCGATCTGAATCTGGATGATTCGCTGGATGTTGAGGATGTGGATCTGCTGATGCGGCAGATGGGTGGAGATGCGTTTTACTACGACCTGAGCGGGGATGGCGTGGTGGGGGCGGCGGACCTTGAGCGGCTGATCGAGGTTGAGCTTGGGACGGCGTTTGGGGATGCGAATCTGGATGGTCGGGTGGATCTGATTGATCTGTCGCTGCTGGCGGGATCGTTTGGTGATGAAGGTGGTTGGGGTGCGGGTGATTTCAATGCGGACGGGCTGGTGGATTTGATTGATCTGTCGGTGCTGGCGGGCGGGTTTGGGTTTGTGGCGGGGGTGCCTGAGCCGGTGGTGTTGGCGGCGTTGGGGTTGGGGGTGATGATGGTTAGGCGAGGGCGTGGTTGATTTGGGACACGGCTTTGCCATCTTCGATGGCAGAAACCCTGGAACCCGGTCCGTTGCTCGATGAAGTCAGGAAGCGGGATGTTGTCTACTGCACAGCCGCGTCGACACGACGTGGCTGGAACGGATGGTGATAGCTAGGGTTTTGATGGGATAAAAAAAGCCGCCCTGACAAAGGGCGGCTCGCTTTGATTTTGATTTAGTGGTTATCCAAGCGTTACGGGAGCAGGTTTGGTTTTAGTTCCTGGCGGGCGCCTTTGACGACGCGTTCCCAGTCGAAGGCGGGGCCGGGGTCCTGCTTGACTTCGGTGAGGTGGTGGTGGCCGATGAGTCCCTGGAAGGTTCTCTGTTCTTCCATGGGGACGACGTGGGTGAGGGCCTGGCCGTCGGGTCCGCGGGGGTAGTCGAGTTCGATGAGGGGGAAGATCTTGTGGAGGGCGGCGGTGAGTTTGATGAGCGAGTCGTACTGCTCATCGGTGAGGTCGTACTGGTAGCGTGTTTCGCCCTGGACGAGGCCTTCGACTTTATGCTGGCGGGTGGGGTAGCCGACGAAGTTGGGGGTTCGGACTCCGCCGTCGCCTAGGGACTCGGGGATGGTGATGCGGGTTCGGCCGCGGTCATCTGTTCCGTACCAGCGGGAGAAGACGGGGTCTTCGGGGTTGCGGTAGGCACCCATGTTGGCGAGTTCGACGCCTACGGAGCGTGAGTTGGCATGTCCGGCGTGCCAGGCGCGTTCCTTGAGGTCGAGGGTCTGGTAGATGGTTCCGTCGATGTCGATCATGAAGTGGACGGAGAGCGTTCTCATGTCGTGGAGGACTTTAAAGCATTGCTGGGAGACGCCGCAGACGTCGTAGTGGATGACGAACTGGTCGACGGTGCGTTGGAGGAGGGGGAGGTCCCAGCCGCCGCCTCGGATTTGTTCGAGGGTTTCGGCGGGCCAGTCGCCTTTGTGTCGGAGGTTGTAGCGGTTGGGTTCGCGGACGAATTCCTTGGAGACGTCCCAGTGGGATTCTTCCCAGGGGACGAAGCGTCGTTCGACGCGGTAGGCGTCGTAGCCGCCTGGGTCGGTCCAGAGGACGACGGGGGCTCCGGTGTGGAAGTACTGTCCGGCGGCGACGATTTCGTCGCCTTTGCGTTCGAAGGCCTGCTGGCCGGGTGTGGTGGTGCAGCCGGTCATGAGGAGGAGTCCGGTGAGGATGGGGAAGATGGCGAGGATGAGGGGGCTTTTGGCACGGGCTAGCATTCGGTGTCTCCGGGGCGTTGCTGCGGGAATTGGGGTTGAGGGGGTCATAAAGTCTGGCCAGAAGGGGTGTTTTGGTCTTATACTACAATGTGCGTTCAACTAGGGAAGCGCGAAAACAGATGTCGCCGATGGTTGGAATGGGCTTGCCTGCTTTGAAGTGCCTGTTCTGACGGTTGCCGACCCTTCTGCAGAGGAAATGACATGTTGCATCATCACGGACGACGCGGGTTTACGCTGATTGAGCTTCTGGTGGTGATTTCGATCATCGCTTTGCTGATCGGGATTCTGCTGCCGGCGTTGGGGGCGGCGCGGAATACGGCGCGGGATGTGGCTTGTCTCTCGAACATCCGTCAGATGGCGATTGCCGGGTTTTCTTACGCCACGGATAACAGCGGCTACTTCATCCGGTACGCGGACAACGTCACGGGCAGCCCCTTCAGCATGCGTCTGAATAATGTTGATGGTTGGTGGTGGTCTTCGAAGCTGGTGCTTGATGGCTACATGCCGGGGCCTGAGACGTTTACGTGTCCGCGATTCGAGACTTCGCACGAGGAACTGCTCGAGGCGGGTACGGATGATTCTGGGAATTCATCGAACTCAAATCATCCCGGTAACAGCCGGTGGGGCACGGTGCACTATGGCATCAATTCCTTCTTTCTCGCCAACAGCTATTGGTATGGAAAAGTCGGTACAGGCTTTATCATTCCCGGCATCAATGCCTCGCAACTGCCAGCGCAGTATCAGGCCAACAGCAGCCTTGAGGTTACGGGTGCTGTCGATACGGCCAGGCTGGACGCGATCCGTGATGGCTCGAACACGATTGCCTTCACCGATTCCAAGGATCGTGCGCTAGAGCTTTCAAGCAGCAGCGGCAGCGGCGGAGGCCAGCGTGGTGGTGGCGGCGGTTCCTCTGGCGGCCTGAATCGTGGCGGTGCGACACAGGGTGTTGCCTATCTCTATCCAGCGGGTGATGCGGCTGCTGGCCAGGGTGGGTATGCCCATGCTCGGCACAGCAGTCGGATCAATGTGGCCTGGGCGGATGGCAGTGGTCGTCCGGTGCAGATTGAGCCGGAACAGGGTCTGGACGTTCCCGACGACCCTTACGACCTAGACGAACTGACTTCTATTCGCGCCAGCGATATTGAGGGTCTGAATGTGGGCGGTGGTCAGCGTGGTGGCGGGTCGAGCAATGCGAACGTGGTTGGTGGTGCTTATCTCGACAACCCGTGGGATCTCTGGTAAGTCTCCCTGCACATCGGTGGCCGTTTGGGGCCTGTTGATACCGGTGTGAAGGGATGGTCGGCATGATGAATTGGATCTGGGCAGGGCTGCTGGTTGCGGCCCTGCTTTTTGCTTTCGGGTCGGACTTTTCGGATATCACATCGGATCGGTATCGGAATGGGGAGGTGGTTCCGGCGGAGGTAGTTTTTGAGGGGGAACTGACCGAGGCGTTGGTTCCGGCGGAGGTGGTGTTTGATCCGGGTGCTTATGTGGCGCACTTCGGGATTGAGGGGGAGGAGGCTGTCGCTGAGGTGGAGGCGTTGCTGGCGGAGCCGATCGCGGCGGGGATTCGGAAGACGTCGGAGGATGAGCTTGAGCTTCAGTTTGTGGAGGGGGTGGTGCTGCCTGAGCCTTTGGCGACGAAGGCCGGGGCGGACGTGAATACGCTTCGGAGCGGGCGGATTGTGGCTCAGGTGGATGAGGCTGGGGGCGGGATCTATCTGGAGTCGGTGCGGCTACTCAAGTTGAAGGGGTTGATGGCGCGGGCGTTTGATGATGCGGAGCTGGCGGTGGAGTTGGCGTTGGGGTTGATTGGGGTGCTGGCGTTGTTTCTGGGTCTGCTGAAGATTGCGGAGAAGGCGGGGCTGATTGATGCGTTGGTTTGGGTGGTGCGGCCGGTGCTGGGGCCGCTTTTCCCGGAGATTCCGAAGGGGCATCCGGCGATGGGGATGATTGCGATGAACCTGTCGGCGAATGTGCTGGGGCTGGGGAATGCGGCGACGCCTCTGGGGCTGAAGGCGATGAAGGAGTTGCAGACGCTTAACAGCACGAAGGACACGGCGACGAACAGCATGGTGATGCTGCTGGCGATGAACACGGCGAGTGTTCAGCTGATCCCGCCTGTGACCGTGCTGGCGATCATGGGTGTGGTGGCGATTGATCTTTACCTGGCGATTTTGCTGGTGACGGGATTGTCGCTGGTGATCGCGATCATTCTGGCGCGGTTGACGCAGGGCTGGTGGGTGTTCGGGCAGAACGATCCGGCGAAGCAGCCGATGCCCGCGGACGGTTCGGGTGAAGGGGGTGGGGCGTGATTGATTTTCTGCGTGAGTATGCGTCGGACTTCGGGATCATCGTGGTGTTGTTCATGATGGTGGGGTTCCCGCTGATAGGGATCATTCGGGGGGTGAATGTGTATGAGGAGTTTGTGACGGGTGCGAAGGAGGGGTTTGAGATTGCGGTGATGATCATTCCGTATCTCGTGGCGATTCTGTTTGCGATCGGGATGCTGCGGGCGTCGGGTGGGATGGAAACGATTGCGGAGTGGCTGCGGCCGGCGTTTGAGGCGATCGGGATCCCGCCTGAGGTGTTGCCGATGGCGATCACGCGGCCGTTGACGGGCGGCGGGTCGGTGGGTGTGCTTGGTGACATGGTCAACAACTATGGCGTGGACTCGATCATCACGAAGATTTCGGCGGTGATTTTTGGGTCGACGGAGACGACGTTTTATGTGATCGCGGTGTACTTCGGTGCGGTGGGGATCAAGAAGATCCGTCATGCGGCGTTGGTGGGTCTGACGGCGGATATCTGTGCGATCATCCTAGCGATTTATATTGTGCAGTGGCTGAACGGGTAACCCCCCCCGCTCTCTGTACTTGTCCATTGATGGGACAGATGGCTTCTGTGTTTTGTAGGTTTGCTCACATGCGGGGCTTCTGGTGCGAAAGGTTTTTATGAAGCGTTTGAGCTTGCTGGTCCTGGGTCTGTTGTTGTTCGTTGGTGGTTGTTCGACGGACGGGCTTGAGCCGCGGCCGACGGCGGCGATGGATCGGCCGGTCGTTGAACTGACGTATGAAGAGGCGCTGAAGGAGCGTCTCGATGAGGTGTTGCATGGTCTGGAGGGGCATGGGGCGATTGTGTCGGCGCGGGTGCTGGATGCGGAGACGGGGGAGGAGCTTTATTCGACGGGGAACGTGGATCTGGCGCTGAAGCCGGCGTCGAACATGAAGCTGATCAGTTCGGCGATTGCGCTTGAGACGTTCGGGGCGGATCACGTTTTCAGGACGTATCTCGCGAAGGATGGGGATGATCTCTATGTGGTGGGGACGGGTGATCCGGCGGTGGGTGATCCTGTGATTGCGGAGCGTGAGGGGGAGGCGGTGACGGCGGTGTTTGATCGGTGGGTGGCGGCGTTGAAGGAGGCGGGTGTCGAGCGGATTGAGGGGGATCTTGTTGTTGATGGGAGTGCGTTTGAGCCGCACATCACGCATTCGAGCTGGTGGCCTGAGGATTTGCTGTACGCGTATGGGGCACCGGTGTCGGGGCTGAACTTCAATGACAATTGTGTGGACATCACGGCGTCGGCGACGTCGGCGGGTCTGCCGGTGAAGGTGACGCTGGTGCCGGCGGTGCGTGGGGTGGAGGTGGTGAATCGGATGACGACGGATGATGGGGAGGAGCCTCGCGAGCGGCCGGTGGTTTACAAGGTGTCGGGGTCGGATACGTATGTGCTGTCGGGTGAGCTGAAGGAGGCGTCGATGACGGCGGGGCTGCCGGTGTCGGACCCGGCGCGGTTTTTTGGGGATGCGCTGCTGACGCATCTGGAGGGGGCGGGGCTTGAGGTGGCGGGTTCGGTGCGGGTTGGGGTTTGGGAGGATGCGGCGAACATCGCGTCGGATGAGCGGGTGGTGGCGGTGCACGAGACGGCGATGCAGGACGTGCTGGATCGGACGAACAAGCCGAGCATGAACCTGTATGCGGATGCGCTGGCGAAGTCGGCGGGGCTGGCTCGGCAGCGGGCGCAGGGGCGGCCTTACCCGGGGTCGTGGCTGTCGGGTCGTCGAGCGGTGGAGGCGTGGTTTGAGGAGATCGGGGTGGAGTCGCTTGGCTTGGTGATGGCGGACGGTTCGGGGCTGAGTCATAACAACCGGGTGACGGCGCGGATGATCTCGGATCTGTTGTTGCATATGCACAGGCATGAGGATGCGGAGGCGTACAAGGCGTCGCTGACAGTGGGCGGGGTGGATGGGACGCTCCGGCGTCGGCTGACGGATATCCCGGGTGCGGTGCGTGCGAAGACGGGCACGATCACCGGGGCGAGCGCGTTATCGGGGTATGTGGTGACGGCGGAGGGTCGGGAGCTGGTGTTCTCGATTCTGTTCAATCGGAACCAGACGTCGCGGGCGGCGCGGGCGCTGCAGGATGACGCGGTGCGTGTGTTGTATTACGGGGTGGATTGGCGGCCGGAGTAGTTACGAGGGCTGCGAAAGGCTCCGGATGCCCCCGGACTTCCGTCCGGGGCTCGTTGATGAGGGTGTTTGTGTTTGCCTGCGGGTTTGTTGTGTTGGACTGAAAGGTTGATTGATGTTTGAGCGTGTGTCTGGTTGGGGGTTGTCCCGGGGTTTGCGGCTTGGGCTTGTGATGGGGGTGGTTGGGTTGCTGGGGGGCGTGTGTTCTTCGGCGGCGGCGAGTGTCGAGGAGTTAAGGGCGCGGATTGGGGTGATTCTCAATGGGGTGGATCAGGCGGATATCACGGTGGCGGCGCGGGTGGTGGACCTTGAGACGGGGCGGGTGATCTACGAGCAGAATGCGGATCGGCCGGTGAAGCCGGCGTCGAATCTGAAGTTGCTGGTGACGGCAGCGGCGTTGGATAAGTGGGGATCGGGGGCGAGGCTGGCTACGGATTTGTACGTGGCGGGTGATGATCTGGTGGTGGTGGGAACGGGTGACCCGGCGTTTGGTGATCTGACGATCATGCAGGATCAGGGGCGGACGATGCTGGCGGGGTTTGATGACTGGGTGGACGCGTTGAAAGAGCGGGGGATTACCGAGATCAAAGGGGATCTGGTCTATAACGATGGTGCGTTGGGTGACGAGTGGCTGAGCCCGACGTGGAGCCGGGGGAATCTGGTGCACTGGTATGGGGCGCCGTCGGCGGGGCTGAATCTGAACAACAACTGCATCGATATCGTGGTGGAGCCGATCGAGGGGCGTGAGGATGGGGTGGGTCGGGTTAGTTATCTGCCAGAGGCGGCGATGATTCGGGTGGAGAATCGGACGGGTGGGGAGGGGCGTCTGCGGGTGGACAAGGTGCCGGGGGAGCATGTGTACATCGTGACGGGGAAGGTGGAGCGGACGCGTACTTTTTATAAGCCGGTGGATGATCCCGGTCGGTTTTTCGCGGAGGCGCTCATGGCGCATCTGGCGCGGCGGGGGATTGATGTGAGGGGAGGTATCGTGGCCGGTTCCGAGTTAGCGGGTGCGTACACTCGTCTCGGCAGGCACGAGACTGACGTGGTTCCCGTGCTGCGGCGGATTAACAGTAATAGTCAGAACATGATGGCGGATGGGGTGTTGCGTATGATTTTCCCGGGGCAGACTTATCAGGAGGCGGGGTTGGGGTTGGTGGCGTATCTGGAGGAGGTGAAGGGGTTGCCTGTGGGTGGGGTGGAGGTTTGGGATGGGTCGGGGTTGTCGCATGACAATCGGGTGACGACGGGGTTTGTGTCGGAGTTGCTGGTGACGATGGCGGGGCATGAGGAGGCGGGGGTGTATTACGACTCTCTGGCGATTGCTGGGGAGCGGGGGTCGCTACGGAATCGGATGAAGGCGGTGGCTGGGAAGGTTCAGGGGAAGACGGGTACGATTTCGGGGGTGCGGGCGAGCAGCGGGTATATCGAGACGGAGGAGGGTCGTCGGGTGGTGTATTCGCTGATTTACAACGACATTGCTTCGGGGAAGGCGGGGGCAGCGATCGGGGCGATGGATGAAGTCTGTGTGCTGATTCAGGGGTGGGAGGCTTGGGATTGAGGCCACGAGTGGTCTCGTCGATTCGTTCAAGCCTGATGTAATTTTCGTGTTTGCAGCACAGCCGCGTCGATACGACGCGGCTCGATCACGTGGTGGTTTCTGGTGGTGGCCACGGACTTGTCAGGTCCGGGCTTATGTGTTGAGGAGGTTGCGCCGGATCTGTCGGGTCCGGGTTTATGTGTCGAGCCAGTCCCAGTGGGTGAGGTTGAATTCGCCTTGGGGCGTGAGTTGGAAGGTGGCTCCGAGGGGAAGGGGTGCGAAGCCGGGGCCGTGGCCGACGGGGAGTCCGGCAGCGACGGGGATGCCGCGGTCACGGGCGGGGGCGACGAGGAGGTGTTCGAGGGCTTCGTCCTGTGTGACGTTGGGGCGGAGGGGTTTGATGCGCTCGGGTGGGAGGTGGGAGACGCCTTGTTCGGCGAGGGCGAGGAGTTCGGAAGGCTCGGGCGGGGTTTGGAGGCAGGATCCGGCTTCGTCTTTGCCGTTGGAGAAATCACCGAGGACGATTGCTGCGAGGTTGTCGTACCCCCCTGCCTGGATGATCTGGGTGACCATGGCGTCGAGTCGGTAGTGGTGTTCGTTGAGGTCTTCGAAGAAGAGGATCTTGCCGGCGATGGATTTGGGTTCCCAGGGGGTGCCGTAGATGGAATTCCAGACGGAGACGTTGCCGCCTACGACCGGGCCGGAGATGGGTTGGGATGGGGCGTCGGTGAGCCATCGGAGTTGGAGGCCGTCCCAGGCGCAGGGATGGGCTTGGCCTTTGGCCCAGGCGATGGTGGTGTCGAATTCGGCGGGCGTCATGGTGTTGAAGCTGAGGGAAGCGGGCATGTTGGCGTGGAGGGTGTGGTAGTTCCAGTGGTCGGCGACGAAGGCGTGGAGGGCGGTGATGTCGGAGTAGCCGATGAGGAGCTTGCGGGGTGGGACGCCGTGCTTGTCGGATTTCTCTTTGAGCAGGGGCAGGAGCTTGGCGGCGCCGTAGCCGCCTCGGGCGCACCAGAGGATGTCGATGTCGGGGTTGCGGGCTGCGTCGTAGATGGCCTCGGCTCGGGCTCCGTCGGTGCCGGCGTGGAGGTACCAGGTTTGGCTGACCTGGTCGGCGACGGTGAGGGAGAAGCCTGCCTCGCGGATTCGGTTGAGGCCGAGTTCGAGTTCGACCTGGGGGACGACGGAGGATGGGGCGATGATGGCGACGCGGGTTTTGGGGGTCTGGGTCATGTGGACAGGGTACCGCAGGTTGCGCGTGGCGCGGGCGTGGTGGCGTGGCGGTGTGGGGGCCCTATCATTAGGTGTTCCCTGATTTTGTGAGGAATTTCCAGCGATGATTCAGTCTGTGGCGACGGCTAAGCGGCGGTTTGATGTGGCGGCGATCGAGGCCGATCTGCGGGGGTCGGTTCGTGGGGATGTGATGACGGATGTGTTCAGTCGAGGGATTCATGCGACGGACGCTTCGCATTACCAGATCATGCCGACGTGCGTGGTGGTGCCGCTGGATGAGGCGGATTGTGTGGCGGCGGTGAAGGTGGCTCAGAAATACGGGCTGCCGGTGACGGCTCGTGGTGCGGGAACGTCGCTGTCGGGTCAGACGCATGGTGTGGGGATGGTGCTGGATGTCTCTAAGCACATGGACCAGGTGCTGGAGGTGAATACGGGGGAGCGGTGGGCACGGGTGCAGCCTGGTGTGGTACGGGATCGGTTGAATGCGCAGCTGAAGCCGGAGGGGCTGCACTTCGCGCCGGACCCGGCGACGGGGTCGCGGGCGACGGTGGGCGGGATCATCGGGAACAACTCGTCGGGGACGCGATCGATTCTGTACGGCAAGGCGCAGGAGAACCTGCTGGCTTGTCGGGTGCTGTTGTCGGACGGGACGGTGCTGGATCTGGATGGGTGTGACTGGGATCGGTGGTGCGAGAAGAGTGCGCGGGGGGACCGTGAGGGTGAGATCTATGCGGCGGTGGGTCGGATCATCGAGGCGAACCGGGATGAGATCGAGGCTCGGTTCCCGAAGGTGATGCGGAAGGTTGGGGGTTACAACCTGGACGCGTTTTTGAGTGATCCGGCGGAGGAGGGGTGGAATCTCAGCAATCTGATTGTGGGGTCCGAGGGGACGCTGGGGGTGTTGCTTGAGGCGAAGATCAAGCTGGTTGAGAACCCGAAGGCGACAGCGCTGTGTGTGGTGCACTTTGAGGAACTGTTGCCGTCGCTGACCTCCCTGCCGGAGATGCTGAAGCATGGTCCTTCGGCGGTGGAGCTGCTGGATCATTTTGTGATCGACGAGGCGCTTCGTAATCCGGCGACGAAGCATCTGTGTCACTTCATTGAGGGCCATCCGAAGGCGGTGCAGATCGTTGAGTTTTATGGAGAGGACCAGGCGGATGCGGCGGCGCGGGCGGAGGCTTTTGCGCAGGCTATGAAGGAAGCGGGCGTTGGTTTTGCGCAGGCGGTTCGTCGTGATCCGAAGGAGATCGCTGAGGCCTGGGATGTGCGGAAACTGGGGTTGGGTTTGATCTCGAACACACCAGGGCCGCGGAAGGCGCTGGACTTTGTGGATGATGCCTGTATTCCAGTGCATCATCTGGCGGAGTATGTGGAGCGGCTGCTGAAGGTTTGTGAGGAGGAGGGGACGCAGGCGGCGGTTTATGCGCACGCGTCGGTTGGGGTGCTGCACATCAAGCCGTTGATTGACCTGCATTATGAAGAAGAGCAGGCGCGGATGAAGCGGATTGCCTGGGCGGCGTTTGAGATGTGTAAGGAATATGGGGGGTCGTGGTCGGGTGAGCACGGGGATGGTCTGGTTCGGGGTGAGTTTGTGCGGCCGTTTTTTGGGGACCGGGTTTATTCGGCGTTCGAGGAGGTCAAGCGGGTTTTCGACCCGGACTGGCTGATGAATCCGAACAAGGTGCTGGATGCTCCGGCGATGACTGAGCACCTGCGATATGGCGAGGATTACAGCCTGGATGTGATCCGGGAGACTGAGGCGAAGACGAACTATCACTATCGGGATCAGGGCGGGTTTGCGTTGGCGGTGGAGCAGTGCAACGGCGTGGGTGCTTGTCGGAAGGTGGGGTCGGGGACGATGTGTCCTTCTTATATGGCGACGAAGGATGAGGAGGCGTCGACGCGTGGTCGGGCGAATGCGCTTCGGATGGCGATGTCGGGTCAGCTTGGTCCGGAGGCGATGACGGACGAGCGGATGAAGGAGGTGCTGAGTCTTTGTCTGGCGTGCAAGGCGTGCAAGACGGAGTGTCCGAACTCGGTGGACATGGCGAAGATGAAGTCGGACGTGCTGCAGATGATGCACGACAAGCATGGTTTGCCTTTAGGGTATCGGCTGATGGGGGATTCGCCGACGGCGGCGAAGTTGGTGTGTGGGCCGTTGGCACCGGTGGTGAATTTTGTGCAGGGCTTGTCGCCGTTCAAGTGGTTGCTGGAGAAACTGGCGGGGATTGATGCGCGGCGGCCTACGCCCAAGTTTGCTTCGTGGTCGTTGCAGGGGTGGTTCAAGAAGCGTGGGGAGAGGGGGCAGCGTGCGACGCTTGGCGAGGTGGTGTTGTTTGACGATACGTATGCGAGTTACTTCGAGCCTTCGCAGGGGAAGGCGGCGGTGGGGCTGCTGGAGGCTTGCGGGTACCGGGTGACGCTGGCGCGGGCGGGGTGCTGTCAGCGGCCGCGTTTGTCGAAGGGGATGGTGAGGGCGGCGAAGCGGGATGGCGAGAAGACGCTGCGTAATCTGCTGCCTTATGCGGAGCAGGGGCTTCCGATTCTGTGTCTGGAGCCGAGTTGTGCGTCGTCGTTGTCGGATGATCTGCCTGATCTGATCGATGATGTGGAGCTTGGGAAGAAGGTTTCGCCTCGGGTGATGATGATCGATCAGTTCCTGGCGGCGGAGGCTGAGGCCGGGCGGCTGCCGGTGAGGCTGAAGGCGAAGTTCGACAAGCTGCTGTTGCATGGGCATTGTCATCAGAAGGCGATTCACGGGACGAAGGGGATGCACACCTTGCTCGAGCGGGCGGGTGATGTGTCGTTTTCGGAGGTGGATTCGGGTTGCTGCGGGATGGCTGGGTCGTTCGGGTATGAGGAATACAAGGTGTCTGAGGATGTGTACCGGCAGCGGCTGGGGCCGGCGGTGGAGGGGCGTGATGCTGGTACCGAGGTGGTGGCTTGTGGGATGTCGTGCCGGCACCAGATTTCCGACTTTAGTGGGGTGAAGGCGCATCACTGGGTGGAGGTGATGGAGGTCGAGCCTTTGGATGAGACGAAGGGCTCGTGAGTTTCGGCATAAATTGGCTTTGCTAACCGGATCTGAATGAGCTACCCGGTAGCATGTCATGCTTGGTTGATCCCCATTGATGGAGACAGATAGATGGTGAGTCTTGATCGGCGTGGTTTTCTGAAGGGTGCGGCGGCGGTATCGATGGGGTTTGCGGGTTTAGACCTGCTGTGCCGGACTTCGACGCCGGCGTTGGCGGCGGCGAGCGGGAACGCTGGGTATGGGCCGTTGATCCCGGATCCTGCGGGGATTCTGGCGCTGCCTGAGGGGTTTACGTATCGGGTGATCTCGAAGCTGGGCGAGACCATGGATGATGGTCTGCTGGTGCCGGGGATGCACGACGGGATGGCGGCGTTTGCGGGGCCGGACGGCAAGACGATTGTGGTGCGGAATCACGAGATGCAGCCGACGCAGTTGGATCAGAGCCCGTTTGGGGCGGACGGGGCACTGCTTGGCAGGATTGATCGGTCGATGCTTTATGACCCCGAAGCGCCGTGTCTGGGTGGGACGACGACGCTGGTTTACGACACGCGGACGGGTGAGTTGGAGCGGCATTTCCTGTCGCTGGGCGGGACGATTCGCAATTGTGCTGGTGGGCCGACGCCTTGGGGCAGTTGGATCACCTGTGAGGAGACGATCACGCAGGCTGGCGAGGGGTTTTCAAAGGATCACGGGTACAACTTCGATGTGCCGGCGAGCGTGCTGCCGAAGCTGGTGAAGCCGGTAGCGCTGAAGGCGATGGGGCGGATGAACCACGAGGCGATTGCCGTCGATCCGCGGTCGGGGATTGTGTATCAGACGGAGGATCGCGGGGATGGTTTGATCTATCGGTTTATTCCGAATCGGCCGGGGCATCTGTCGGAGGGCGGGAAGCTGCAGGCCTTGGTGCTGAAAGACCATGCTTCGGCGGATACGTTCAACTACCGGAATCGGGATGGTTCGGCTCGGGGGCTGACGATTCCTGTGCGTGAGGCGATGGCCGTGACCTGGGTGGATGTCGAGAACGTGGAAGCGCCGAAGGATGACCTGCGGATGCAGGGATACAGCAAGGGGGCGGCGAGGTTTGCGCGGGGTGAGGGCATGTGGTACGGGAACGACTCTGTGTTCTTTGCGTGTACGAGTGGCGGGTCGAAGCGTGGCGGGCAGGTGTTCCGTTATGTGCCGAGTCGTTTTGAGGGGCGTGCTGAGGAGGCGAGGTTCCCGGGTCGGCTGGAGCTTTACATCGAGCCGGATGATCCGGGTGTGCTGGATATGGCGGACAACCTGACGGTTTCGCCTTGGGGTGATGTGGTGATCTGTGAGGATGGTCACGACGAGCAGTTTGTGGTGGGCGTGACGCCCGGCGGGGCGGTGTACAAGCTGGCTCACAATGATCTGAGCAAGTCGGAGTTTGCGGGGGCGTGCTTCTCGCCTGACGGGACGACGATGTTTGTGAACATCCAGAAGCAGGGGCTGACGCTGGCGGTGACGGGGCCCTGGGAGAAGCGGGTCGGGTAGGTTTCTCGCGTTTTATGTTTTAAGGTCGTGTCCCAAGGCTTGCGCCTTGGGCTCGTGAACGTCATCTTGCGGCCTTCTCGATTCCCGCCAAGGATTTAACAGCAAGGCGCTGGAGCATCCGGGCGTTGCTGTTTAGCGGCTGCCGCCCATGATGATGCCTGACTCGACGGCTTCGACGTCCTGGCGGAGGGCTTCGGAGTCTTTGCGGATGGTGTCGAGGAGTGCGGCGAAGTAGTCGACGGAGAGGTAGAAGTAGCGGGCGACCTCGTGGTCGACGAGGAAGATTTCTTCTTCGGAGATGGTGGGCATGATGAGTTGTCGGCCGCGGTTGAAGTCGCGGAGTCGTGGCTTGGCCTCAGCAGCACCTGAGTTCAGCTCGACGGTGTAGCGGAGCACGATGCTGCGCATGAGACGGGTGAGGTCCTGTTCGTCGCGGATCAGGATGGTGTGTCTGGTGTTGCCGTTGGGGTCGGGCTGGTTCAGTTCGTGGAGGAGCTGACGCCAGGTATCTTCATCCGGGCAGTCGACGAGGCGGACTTCGGGGACGGCTTTGTCGAGGACTTCGTCGGCGCCGTAGCTGCTGGGGATGGTGTAGGTGAGTGCGAGGGCTCGGCCCTGCATCTGGTTGAAGAGCCATCGGAAGCCGATGCTGACGCGTGGCACTTCGATGCCGAGTTGTTCGCCGAGGTACTGGACGAGGAAGGCGATGCCGGCACCGGCGGGTCGGTCGTCGCGGGGCTGGAGGAAGATGATGCGTCGTTCGGGGATGGTTTTCTCGACCTCGCGGCGTTTGATGACCTGGTACATCTGGTGATAGACGAGGAACTCTTCGCCTGGGACGCGGCCTTCGAGAAACTGGTTGTAGGGGTACTGGTCGGCGAGGTGCGGGAGCCTGCGGATAACGCGTTCGGCTTCGCGGCGCGATTCTTCGAGTTCGGGGTTTTCGTTGAGGAAGGCGAGGTCGGGGACGTCATCGGATCGGATGCGGTAGACGTCGCCAAAGAGTTCGTTGTCGAAGCTGTCGAAGACGTCTTTGTCGTCGGGCAGGATGCGTCCGGGGACGCCTTCGGTTGGCAGGACGTAGGGGGTGATGACGATGATGACCTCGCGTTTGACGCGTTCGGTGGCGGAGGATCGGAAGGCGGCCCCGACCCAGGGGATGTCGCCGAGGAGTGGGACTTTGTCCTGTTCCTCGTTGATCTCGTTGGCGATCAGCCCGCCGATGATGAAGGGTGTGTTGTTGGCGATGCGGGTGTGGGTCTGAACGCGTCGGGAGGAGATTCGGGGTGCACGGCCGAGTTCGTTGCCGTCCTGATCGACGACGACGAGGTCGCCGCCTGGGACTTCGGAGGAGACGATGCCGTCGATCTGCATGGTGACTTCCTCGCCGCTGGCGGCGATGCGCGGGCGGACGTTGAGGAGGATGCCGACGGGGATGTAGTCGAAGGAGAACTGGATGGTATCGCCGCCCGTTGCGCCGCGGATGGACGTGGCGATGGGGATGTCTTCACCAATCCGGATGGAGGCCTGGCGGTGGTCGAGGGTGAGGACGGAGGGGCGTGAGAGGATTTCGGCTTCGCCTGTGCGGACGAGGGCCTGGATCTGGACACGCCAGTCGTTGCCGATGTCGATGAGGGAGAGGTCGAAGGTGGCGCGTTCGCCAAGGCGGGTATTGAACTCGGGCAGTCGTCCGAAGGTCAGGGCTTCGACGCTGCCTGACGGGACGTCGGTGAGTTCCCAGCTGACGCCCAGGCGATTGAGACCGGTCTCGGAGACTTCGAGGATGAGGGCCTCGATGACGAGCTGGCGAGCGGGCACGTCGATGGTCTCTCGGATTCGCTGAACGAGTTCCTGAAAGACCTGGGGCTCGCTGGGGTCGTAGAGGACCATGAGCTGCATCAGGGGGGTGGCGCTGGTGAAGTTCTGCATCTCGGCGGCGATGCTCGGGACGAGTGAGAGCTTGAAGGAGCCGGTTGCTCGCTGGTCGACGCCAACGCCGACGAGTCCGGTGCCTTCGGCCACGGGCAGAGACATGATGATGGGCAGGTCGCGGACGTCGATTTCTTCGATGGGCTTGATGATGCGGGTGTTGCCGATGGCGTTGCGGGGGTCCTGGCTGAACTCGAAGTTGATGGTTTGGTAGCCGAGTCCTTTGAGGATGCCGATGCAGCGGTCGGCTTCGATGTAGCTGAGGTCGATGATGCCGGTGGCGAGTTCTGCGGCGCGGGCCTGCTGGTAGAAGCTGTTGACGTTGGTGACGGACTGGTTGATGAGCTTCTGGATGTCGGCGAGGTCGGCGTTGGCTCGCGGGCCGTCGGGGGTGATGGTCTGGCCGTAGACCCAGAGGTGGAGGGGCTGGTGGTCGAAGACGCGGTAGCCGAACTGGATGTAGTGCTCGCCTGCTGAGGTTCTTCGGCGTAGATAGGTGGTGCCTTCAAGTCCTGGGGGGCCGACGGGGAGGATGGCTCCAGGGTCGGGGATGACCTGGTAGCCGAGGCCGGCGATGGCCTGGGAGCGGATGACCTCGAGGATCTCTTCGGCGATGGCAGGGGACATGCGTTCCAAGGGCAGGAAGATGCCGGCGTTGGCGACTGAGAGTTCGGGGGCTTGCTGAGCGGATGCTTGTCCGCAGAATAGGGCCAGCAGGCAGATCAGGGCTGGTACAAGGCGGGGAAGAATGATCCTGCTCCGTCCGGTGGATGGGGGTTTACTTCTGGGTACCCGATCGCGCATCCGTGCGCCAGCATCAGTATTACCTGAATCGTCAGGATCGTGCGTGAACCGAGAAAAAACAGGGTGATCGCGTCTGTCAGCGGAGGGTTTCGGCGATGATCTCGATGAGTTCGAGGCTGGCTTCCGGGAATGGATAGCTGAGGAGGTCTGCGGGATCGACCCAGGCGAGGTCGGCGACTTCGAGCGGCTGGGGGTTGCCGGCGGCCACGGCGCACCAGTAGGCGTGCAGGCGGACAGTGGCGTGGGGGTAGGTGTGTTCCCAGGTGCCGATTTGTGAGTCGACCTGGACCTGAACGCCCAACTCCTCGTGAAGTTCTCTGGCGACGGTCTGGGGGAGGGATTCTTTGGGTTCGCGTTTGCCGCCGGGATCTCCCAGAGGCCGGGCAGGACGCTGTCGTGGCGTCGCTGGGTGATCAGGACCTGCTGGCGGCCGTTTGTTAGCGAGCGGGTGATGACGCCCAGGCCGACATCGAGTGTCGTGGGAGGGCTGTCGGTGGGCTTTGGGGATGACTGAGGGGTGTTCACTCGGGCAGGCTATTGGCTGGGGCCCGGTTGGTCAAAAGAAGATTTACAGGGCACCCAAACAAAGACTTGACGGCATCCCTTCGTAAGGGTAATGTTTGTACCGTACACCTAGCGAACGGAGTCGTCATGCTTTCACTGCCACAGATTCAACGGAGTGTGCTTTCAGGGGATACGGACCAGATTCTGATGGATCTGGCTCGTCACGGGACGTTGTTGCCGCTGCCGATTCGGCTGGAGCTTTCTCAGTCTTCGAGGGGGTGTCTAGGGCTGGCGCTTCGTCGGGTGGCGGAGCTGACGCACGGGCCGACGGGGCTGAGCCGGGGAATCCTGGAGCGTTTGTTGCTGGCTGAGAGCGGCGATGAGGGGAACGCCGCCGCTTTGGCCGCGACGTTGGCTGGGCTTTGCCGGGCAATGGCGTATGGCACGGTGGACGAGGACCTGGAGACCGATGTTCGAGAGCAGGTGGAGGCGGGTTGGCTGATGCTGGCCGGGCTTCAGGAGGCGGACGGGCTGCTGGGGGGCGAGGGTGCGGACGAGATGGACCGCGTACGGTTGTCAGCCTTTGTGGTGTATCTGCTGGGGCCGATGCGTGAGGACGTTCGTTACCTGGATGTGTCTTCGTTGCTGACGGCGCTCGAGGATCGCCGGCCGCTGGATGATGCACGGGCGGAGGAGTTGGTGGATGTTGCGCTGGCGACGTGGCCCCGGGGCGTTGGCGCGGGTGATCGTCGGATCGGTTCGGCGATGCTGGCGGCGTAGTCAGAGAGATTGATGGGTGGTTTGCCCTATGGGATTCGATCCGTCAGCATGCGTTGATGCTGGATAGTCTTCATTGGGTGTGGCGTGGTGCAGGGAGAGAGGGTGTCTTGTTGCGCACCCTGCTGCTGGCAGTGGTTTGGACGTGCTGCTTTGCTGGTGTGAGCTTTGGACAAGCGGAGGTTGTGGATACGGGCATCGGGGCGGAGGAGGAGGAAGCCGGGTGGGGGGTGGCCGAGGATCGGTTCTGGATCACGCTTTTTGTGGAGAACGATTCGACGCCTTTGCGGCTGATTGACCGGACGGACCGGCAGTACACCAGCGGGCTACAGGTGCTGTTGGCGCATCAGCCTGCGTGGGCGGAGGCGGTGGCTGGCTGGCTGCCGTCGCTAGATGGGCTTGACCGCCCTGCCGTGACGGCGGCGGGTTACGTGCTGGGGCAGAAGATTTACACGCCGGATGACCTGGATGTGTCCGGGTTGCAGGTCAACGACCGGCGGTATGCGGGGCACAGTTATCTCGGGGGATTTGTTCAGCGGGCGGACGAGCGGACGCTGGATCACCTACAGGTCGATCTGGGGATCCTGGGGCCGTCATCCGGCGGGGAACTGGTTCAGCAGAACTGGCATGATGTGATTGCGATTCAGGAACCGCAGGGGTGGGATGGGCAGCTTCAGGATGAGCCGACGCTGCAGGTGAGGTTTCGCAAGAAGTGGCGGTATCGGGTGAGTCAGCCGGATGCCTGGCTGCAGCACGAGTTGATCCCGCGGGCGGAGTTGGAGGTGGGGACGCTTCGGCGTCATGCCCTGGTCGATGTGCTGTGGCGATTCTCGTTGGAGGATCTGCCCAATGATTTTGGGCCGAGCCAGTTGGATGACCCGGGAGCCCCCCTGCTTGGGCTTCCTGCCTTGCGGGCCTCGTCGCCGGTTGGGTTGGAGGATCGGTGGTCGATCTACGGGTACCTGCGGGGTGGGGTGATGCTGGTGGAGCACGACACGCTGATCGAGGGCAGTGATCTGCGTGATACCGATACGGGGTTGGACCTGGTGCCAGTGGTGGGAAGGTTTCAGGCGGGGCTTGAAGCGTCTTACCGGCTTGATGAATCGACGATCAGTCTCGGGTACTACCAGACGTTTCTGACGGACGAGTTCGAGCAGCAGGGACGGTCACACCGGTATGGCGGGGTTGCGCTGCGGTGGATGCTGCCGTTTTGATGGGTGTCAGGCGGACTGTCGCTGGCGTTCGGCCTTGACGGATTCGCGGGCGCGGACGGCGGCGAGAGGGCGATCGGATTCGAGGCGTCGCTGGAGTTTTCGGAGGGCTTCGATCTCGATCTGGCGGACACGCTCGCGTGTGAGGCCGATTTCGGCGCCGATTTCCTTAAGGGTCATGGGCTCGTTGCCGTTGAGGCCGTAGCGGAGGCGGAGGATCTTGGCCTCGCGGTCGTCTATGGCTTCGAGGAGGACCTGGATGGCGTTGAGGTCGTCTTCGAGGGTGACCTGCTTGTCGGGCGCGAGGGTTTTCTCGTCGGCGAGCATTTCGGAGAGGGTGGGTGCCTCGTGGTCTTCGCCCGACCCGCCTCGGGTGGGTCGCTGGGAGGCGCGGACGGCCTTGGAGATGATGCGGATCTTCTTGGCGGGCAGATCCATGTGCTGGGCGAGTTCGTTGAGATTGGGCTGTCGGCCGAGTTCTTCTTCGAGATCGCGGGTGGCTTTCTTCCACTTGGCGATGAGCTCGACCATGTAGGCGGGGATGTGGATGGGCTGGACGGCGTTGACGAGGGCGCGTTTGATGGATTGCTTGATCCACCAGCAGCCGTAGGTGGAGAAGCGTGCGCCCTGATCGGGGTCGAAGCCTTCGACGGCGCGCATGAGTCCGATGTTGCCCTCTTCGATGAGGTCGACAAGAGGGAGCCCGCGGTTCATGTAGCGTTTGGCGATGGCGACGACGAGTCGGAGGTTGGACCGGATCATGTGCTCGCGGGAGGCGGCACAGTTTTCGTTGATGATCTTTCGGGCGAGCTGCTTCTCTTGCTCGGCGGTGAGCAGGGGCGATTCATCGATCTGGCTCAGATAGAGTTCAAGACCTGATTTGAGACCTTTGGTCCCCATTGGCTTTCGTCCCTTGCGTCGCCTGGCGGGCGCGGTCGGCTTTGTCACTGCGGTGGCCTGGTTGGCCATCTTCCCTAAGCGCGATCGGCGATCCGTAGGGTTCTCTTGATGGCTACGCGGGTGATCTGTGGATCTGCTTGGCATGACCGAAAAAACTCACTGATTCTGGGCTGAATGCGACGTAATGATAGGCTTGCGCACGAGAAAATTCTCTGGGCTGTTCGTCGTTTCTCCTTTGTTTGCAGTGACTTGTGAGAGGATTCGGTTTATACGGGTCATTTTTTTTGTGAAGCTGGGAGGGGTGGTGGGCCCGGGGAATCTTTTGGGGTTTTGCGTGGGGCGTGGTGAGGTGGTGGGCGGTGGCTTATGATCCGTCCATGAAGATTTATCTCGCGAATCCAAGGGGCTTTTGTGCCGGTGTGAACATGGCGATCCAGAGTGTGGACGAGGCCCTGAAGATCGTCGGCACCCCGCTGTACGTGTATCACGAGATCGTGCACAACCGGCACGTGGTGGAACGGTTTGAGCGGCAGGGCGTGGTGTTTGTGGATCACATCGATGAGGTCCCGGCGGGGGCGACGGTGATCTTCAGTGCTCACGGCATCAGCCCGGAGGTTCGGCGGGGTGCCAAGGAGCGGGGGTGCACGATGATCGATGCGACGTGTCCGCTGGTGACCAAGGTGCACATGGAGGCGGTGCGTTACGCGAAGCAGGGGTACCGGATTCTGCTGGTGGGGCATGCGGGGCATGATGAGGTGGTGGGGACGGTGGGCGAGGCTCCGGATGCGATCACGATTGTCGAGTCGGTCCAAGACGTCGAGCGTCTGGAGATCGCTGAGGATGTGCCGCTGGTGTATCTGACGCAGACGACGCTGAGCATGGACGATGCGAACCGGATCATCGGCGCGTTGCAGGCGAAGTTCCCGCGGATCAAGGCGCCGCCTAGCGAGGACATCTGCTATGCGACGACGAACCGGCAGCTAGCGGTGCGTGACCTGGCGACCGCTTCGCAGCTGGTGCTGGTTGTGGGGTCGAAGAACAGTTCGAATTCGGTTCGACTGACCGAGATCAGCGAGACGGTGGGGACCTCGGCTCACCTGGTCGATGACGTGTCGGAGCTGAATGTCGCATGGTTCGATGGGGTTGACAGCGTGCTGGTGACCGCAGGGGCTTCGGCCCCAGAAGACCTGGTGCAGGAGATCGTGCGGCACCTTGAATCGACTTACGGCGGGGAGGTGGAGGAGGTGCACGTAATCGAGGAAGAGATGCACTTCAACCTGCCGGTGACGCTTCGTGTGATGCAGCAGAACGCCTGACCCCCCTCCCCAGCCCCTCCCCCGCCCTCCACTTTTGCATCTTTGATCTCCGGCTGATTAGCAGCTTGCGGTTCGGGGATTCTTCGGCATGGTAGGTGACTGGCCCTGTGGCATGTCCATAAAAAGACCCCGGCACGAGGCCGGGGTCTTTGTGTGATTTAGATGTGTGTCGGTCGCTTAGCGGCGACGGACGAGGCCGAGGGCGGCGAGGCCGAGGAGGCTGGCCGCTGCAGGCTCGGGAACTGCGACGCCGGTGCCGAAGTTGGTGGCGAGCAGCGAGAGGTCGATGAGGTCGACGATCTCGTCGGTGTTGAAGTTACCACCGGCCCAGCCGGCATTGCTGTTGAAGTTGGTGGCGAGGGCCGAGAGGTCGATCAGGTCGACGGCGAGGTCGAGGTTGGCGTCGCCGGGGACGGTGCCAAGGATGGTGCCGACGAGTTCGGCGAGGTCGTCGGCGTCGACCGTGGTGGAACCGTCGAGGTCGAACTGGGCGTCGGTCGAGCCGGCGCGGATGGCGGCGGTCAGGAGGTCGATGTCGGCTGCGTCAACGACGGTGTCGCCGTTGAAGTCGCCGGTCACGCCGCCGGTGTCGGCTTCGAGGACCTGGATGAGGATGTTGTCCCAGTAGACGGGGTTGCCGCCCGAGGTGATGAAGGAGGGCCCACCGATGCGGACTTCACCGATGCCGTTGGCGGTCGGGGTGTAGTCGGTCTGGGTGGACGTGCCATCAACGATGCCGTCGGCCAGGTAATCGAGGGTGAAGGTCTGGAAGGTTGCTCCCAGCGTGGCGGTCATGGTGTGCCAGACGCCCACTTCGCCTTCGGGGATGAAGTTGGTGGCCGAGGCGTTGGGGATGGAGGAATCATCGGAATCGATGAAGCTGCCGGGGTTCTCGGGGTCCGGGATCTGGATGAAGATGGGGTTATTTTCGTCGTCCAGGTTAGGCGTGGTAAGGTCGATGGCGACGTAGTTGGGGCCGGAGTTACCGACGCCGGTGCCGTCACCCCAGAGGATCTGGCGGTAGCCGATGGCGGGGAACTGCTCGGTCAGGTCGTCGGCATTGCCGAAACTATTGTAGAAGCCCATCTCGATGATATTTTCGATACCAGGGCCGCCACTAGAGCCGCCTTCACGGAGACCAAGGGTCCGGCGGGTGTTGCCGTGGGTGCCGTCATCGAAAATATCGAAGGAGATGAAGAGGGGGTTTTCATCGGTGGGGACGTAGTTGTGGTAGATGGGATCAAGGCCGGGGATGTTAGAGAACTGGACTTCGCTGCCGGAGCCGCCGGCGGTGGTGGCGCCGAAGCCGAGCGAGGCATCGCCGCCGGGGGTGTTGTTCACGGCGTTGCCGCCGGTGGGGAAGTTGGCGGAGTTGGAGGGCGTCGAGAGGAACTGGAAGAAGTCGGCATCTCCCCAAACAGCATCAACGGCGGCCTGGGGATCCGGTGCCGTGAGATAGCTCTCGAAGTCTTCATTCAAGATGGTGACGAGCACGTTGTTAGCCATCACCGGGGTTGACACGGCGGCGACAGCCGTCAGACCAATCAGATTCTTCCACATCATCTTTAACCTCCTTAAGGTTCGTTTAGGGCACGCAAGGGTTTGCGTCTTGTTGAGCGGGTAGCTGGTCCTGAATATTGATTATGCCTCAGGAACGGGGTTTGGCCAGTGCGGCCGGGAAACGCAAGCGATACCGGTATAAGACTATACCGGTCTCTTCTATAACACAAGTAAAAGTTATGAGAAAGGGGGCAGCGCCTGGGAGGTCTGTGCGGGTGGCGCGGACTGACCAGCAGTCCCTTGCCTAGGTGGGATATATGGAGAATTTAGGGGGTTTGCGTTGCCTGTTTGGCTTGTGCTGTCTGTCCGGCTTCAGGCGGTGCGGCGTTTGGAGGTTGGTTCGGCGACGCGGGTCAGATTCCGGCCGTCTTCCTTGGCCTGATAGAGGGCTCGGTCGGCTCGGGCGAGAAGTTCGCGGGCGACGCCGGGCCCGTTCTCGGGTTCCTGCGTGGCGACGCCAAGGCTCATGGTGACGGGGATGGTTATTTTGCTGGTGATGGTGATGGGTTCGTTGGCGAGCACGTTTCGGAGGCGTTCGGCGACACCGTAGGCGGCTTTTTCATCAGCGCCGTTGAGGATGAGGAGGAACTCTTCGCCGCCGTAGCGTCCGAGGATGGCGTCTTTTCGGAGGCTGCGGGAGAGTCGGTTGGTGGTTTCGACGAGTACACGATCGCCGGCGTCGTGGCCGTGTTCATCGTTGATGGGCTTGAAGCGATCGAGGTCGATGAGCGCGACTGAGATGGGGCGTTTGGCCGCGGCGGCGTGAGCGAGCGCCTGGTCGAGTCGAGTTTCGATCGCGCGTCGGTTCAGCAGATTGGTGAGACCGTCTTCATCGGCTTCCTTGCGGAGGTTTTCGTTGGCGACGTCGAGGTGGCTGAGGCGTGCCTGCTGCGCGAGGGCCAGGTCCTGGAGTCCGCGGTTGGCTTGTTGCAGGATGGTGATGGGGTCCGTCAGGGCTGCTGTTTCGAAGTTGAAGCTTCGGAGCAACTGGTTGCTGGCGGAGCGTGTGTTGCGGAGGAGTTCGTTGAAGCGTTCGCGTTCGATATCGAGTTCGTCGAGTGCGAGGAGTGCACGTGTGGCGAGGTTTTCGCTGGTTTCGTCGTCGATGTCATCGTTGAGTGTGTCCGCGAAGAGGCCGCTGGCTGCGATCAGCCTGGCTTCGGGCGGGGCCTCCGCGTGGTCGGGTTCGGCGTGCCAGCGGATGGCGTTTTTGAGTGACTCCGGGAACCCCCAGCTCTGAGCGAGTGCCCCGCCGACTTCGGCGTGGTCGGTCCTGAGGTTGTTGCGTTCGGTGAGGTGAAGGTCGCTGTAGGCCTGAGACTTGCTTAGGAGTCGGAGATAACGGTCTCGGAGTTCTGCGAGGAGTGCCAGTACGCCAAGGTCTTGCAGGAGCGCTGCGGGAAAGAGGGTCTCGGCTTCCTGGCCGGATGCCTTGGCCAGTTCCTGTGCGGCGGCGGCGGCGATAACGCTGCGTCGCCAGACGGTTTCGAGGGCTGGCATTTTTTCGGCGGCTTCTTTCAGCACCGGCATCAGTGAGAAACCGAGGGCGAGTGATCGGAGTCCGTTGAGTCCGAGCAGCGCTGCGGCGTGGTCGACGGATTCGACCTGCTGACGGAGTCCGTAGCGTGCGCTGTTGACTACTTCGAGCAGGCGTGCGGTGAGGGCGGGATCGAGTCGGATGACGCCGGCGACTTCGTTCACGCCGACATCGGGCGACCGGCCGAGTTCGAGCAGGCGCATGGCGACGGCTGGAAGGGTGGGGATGTTGCTCGAGGCGATCACGCGTCGAACGAGTCTTGGCATGGTGTGTCGATAGGAGGCTTTGGCCATGAGCGTTGCCCTGGTTGCTTACGCGCTTATCCCTGATGATCGGGCTGCGGTAGGATTGCCTTAAGACTTTTTCCCCTCTGAGGATGTTGTCTTGCTTGGGCTTCTGCTGCAGATTATTCAGGCAATGCGTGTTGGCGAGGGGGCGCGGGGTGTCGATGTGGCTGAAGCGGGACTGAGCCGTGAGATAATCGGACGTGGGCTGTCTGGTGATCGCGGGGCGGTGAAGACGTGTCTGATTCGCTGGCTGAGGTTGCTGGATGAAGGTGGCGACGGGCCAGGCGGCTGGTTGAGGCTGTTTGGGTGGGGGCTTTTGTTATTGGGACTCTTGCTGGGTCTTGGTGTGTCCGGCGGGTTGATGGCTTACTCGGGTGAGCGTCCGGTGAATGTGCTGCCGCTGATTGGTTTTTTTGTGGTTTTGCCTTTGGTTCTGACGGGCGTGATGATGGTGGGGGTGATGACTCGGGCGTGGTGGCCATCGCTACCGGTCTTGGGGGATCTGGCGGGGTTGATGTCGGGTGCGAGGATTCGTCTGGTTGGGTGGATGCTTGGGCGTCAGAAGCCGTTGGAGGGTCGAGCGAACTGGGTGCGGGAGATTCCCGGGCTGGGCAGGGTGATGCACTGGCAGGGTCTTCGCTGGGGACTGGGTCTGGGGCTGGGTTTTCAGCTGGGGGGCGTGCTGGCGTTGACGGGAGCCGTGGTCTTTAGCGACGTGGCTTTCGGATGGGCGACGACGCTGGAGGTATCGACGGAATCTGTGAGTGAATGGGTGGCGACGGGTGCGTCGCCATGGACCTGGGCGTGGCCGGAGGCTGGTGTCAGCCCGGAGCTGGTGGCGTTGTCACGGGTCTATCGGGGGCCGGGTGATGTGACGGGGCTTGGTGACCTGGAACGGGATGAAGCTTTGCTATTGGGTGGCTGGTGGCGGTTCCTGCTCATGGCCATGCTGGTGTACGGCCTGATGCCGCGCGTGGTTGCTTATGGCTGGGTGACGTGGCGGCTGCGTAGCGAGGCGTTGTCGGTGATGGTCGGTCTGACGGGGGTTCGTGATGTGCTGCTGGATTTGTATGAGGGTGGCACACGAACGTCGGAAGACGGCGTATCTGCCAACCACGTTCCCGGGGCGGCGAGCGAGTCGGTTGTTGATCCGTTTCCTGCGGGTGTGCTGTTTGGTTTGGGCGTCTCGGCAGATTTGGTTCCCTGGCGTACGTGGCTCCGATCGGACTGGTCCGGGGTTCAGGGGACTCTCGATGATGAGGCGGTGATTGCCTCGCTGCGGCGAGCTGATGCGGGTTCGGGGCAGGCGGATGTGCTGGTGGTTGTGCGGGGCTGGGAGCCGCCGATGGGTGATGTGCTGGATGATCTGGCGTCGCTACGGCGTTCGCTGGGGGAGTCGGGATCGAGGATCGTGGTGGTTTTGCTCGCTGCTGCGGACGGGCTGCCTGAGGCCGTGGTTAGCGATTGGCGGCGTGCCGTGTCGGGGATCCCGGGTGTCGCGGTGGTGGTGAAGCCTGGTGCTCAGGGGGTTGGCGATGGCTGATGTGAGCGAGATAAGCTGGAACGGTGAGGTGCCGACCTTTGTGGTGGTGGGGCATCCGAATAAAGGGAAGTCGAGTGTTGTGGCGGCGCTGGCGCAGGACGATTCGGTGCGGATCGAGCCTCGTTCGGGCACGACAACGCGGAGTACGTCGTATCTGATTGAAGTGGATGGGCAGCCGGTTTATCGGCTGGTGGATACGCCCGGGTTTCAACGGCCCAGGCGTGCGCTGGCCTGGATGCGTGAACGGGCGGCGACGGCGGCTGAGCGGCCGGGTGCGGTGCAGGCGTTTGTGGATGAGCACCGGGCATCCGGGGAGATGGCCGACGAGTGCGCTCTGCTAGCGCCGCTGCTCGAGGGCGGGCTGGTGGTCTACGTGGTGGATGGGTCGGTGCCTTATGGGCCGGACTATGAGGATGAGATGGAGATTCTCAGGTGGACCGGGCGGCCGGGGCTGGGATTGATCAATCCGATCCGGAATCGAGAGCACGTTGAGACCTGGCAGACGGCGCTGCGGCAGTTTCTCGGGGTGGTGTGCGAATTTGATCCGGTGCAGGCAGACTTTGCGGCACAGCTGGAGGTGCTTCGTCGGTTTGGTGCGGTGGCGGATGCGAGTGGCGAGCGGGTCGGCCGGGCGCTGGAGCTGATCAAGGCTGCTCGTGAGCGGGCGCATGACCGCGCGGCGATGGCGGTGGCGTCCTGGGTGGCGACGGCGTTGACGGCGCGGGTGGAGAAGCTGCTCGAGAAGGATGGGATTGCTACGGCGCACGAGCCTGCCTTGCGGGAGGCGTATCAGCAGAAGCTGATCGAAGGCGAGTCACGGGCACGGCGTGAGGTAGAGCGGATCTATCGTCACGGCCGGCTGGAGCGTCGGGAGGCGGCTTTGGAGGTGGGTTCGGAAGATCTGTTTGCGGTGGATCGCTGGTATCTGTGGGGGCTGGATCGGCGGCAGATGCTGACGACGCTAGCGACGGCCGGTGCGGGTGCGGGTGCGGCGGGAGGCGTGGCGGTGGATGTGGGTTTGGGTGGGGCTTCGCTGGCGGCGGGCGCTTTTTTTGGCGCGGTTGCGGGAGGGGCTTCGGGGCTGCTAGCGGGGGTCAGGTACAGCGATCGGCTGGCGCGGATGAAGCTGGGCCCGTTGACGCTGGCAGGTCGGCGGGCGGTTTACGGGCCTTCGGTTCATCCGAATCTGCCATTCGTGGTGCTGGGCCGGGCGTTGGCTCATCAGCGAGAGGTGGCGCGCTGGTCGCACGCCAGGCGTCAGGTGATGGCTTTGGATGACCGGGGCGACGAGGCGATCTGGCGGCTGCCGGCTTTCGATGCGGTCAGGTCCGAGCTCGAAAAAGCCTTTCGGCGGGTGAGGAAGTCGGATGGGGACCACGGATCGGTGGAGCGGCTTTCTGGTGCTATCAGGCCACTATTGACGCTAACAGATGCCGAATAGATTGGGCCTTACTATCAATCCGACCGGTCTAACCGTCCTTCTTTTCTTCGACAGACTCAGCCGCGCGACCGATAATGGTGGAGAATCATGACTCGCCCTGTGACAGGATTGCAGGACGGGTACTGGCCATGCCCCGTTGCAGGCCGGCTTATTTGTCTGTCCCCAGGAGTGACTGGATGTCGACGATGACGATGCGGATTTCTGACCGGCTGCTGCGATTTTTCGATGTGCGGCGCTGGTTTCGCAGATCGGACGAGACGGCGCAGGGCGGGGACGTGATGGCGATTTCCGCTGCCCGCGGCGGGCGAGAGAGTGCGATGGCTCGTCTGGAGCAGGGCTACGAAGAGGTGATTGAGGTGATGGCGGCGGTGAAGGCGCACACGCACGATCAGGCGGAGCGTTCGGAGCAGTTGCTGGAAGTGGTTCGTGAGGTCCCGCAGGCCGTGGCTCAGCTCCGCCAGATGGCGGATACACAGAAAAAGATGGCGGCTCTCCTGCAGAAGCAGATGACGGCTCAGGCCGAGGATCGGGCGCTGCTGAATGTGACGCTGGGTCATCTTTCCAAGGCTTTTGAGGATGAGCGTGCGGCGTTGGATGCGGTGGCGGCGACGCTCTCGGATCGGAAGCGGACCGACAGTGTGCTTTCCGATCGCTTGGGCTCGCTGGGAGGGACGCTGGGGCGTCTTGATGAGACCAGCCAGGCGAGCACGCTGATGCTGCGGACCCTCGCCGAGCGGACCAAGCACGCTGATGGCCAGGTGAAGGATCTCTACGACCGCGGCCGGCGGCAGATGATGCTGATGGCAGCGGCCAGCTTGTTTGTGGCGTTAGCGGCGGTGGGCGTGGCGGCTTTTGCGGTGATTCTGGCTCAGCGGAGTTTTGAAGCGGCGCCTTCGTCGCCGCCCGCTGTGACCGCACCGGCGGTGGCTGCTGAGGTCGAGCCGGGTACCCCCCTGCTTCCGCCGACTGAGCCAACGACTGAATCGGTGCCTGCTGTGATCGAGGTGCCTGACACATCCGCCACAGCGGAACCGCAGGAATCGGCCAAGACTGAAGCGGAGCCGGTCTCGGTGGATGAGCCGACGGCTGATGATGTGGCGGCGATGGTTGATCCTGCTGGTGAGGCTGCTGTTGAGCCGGTTGTTGAGCAGGTCCCTGCGGTGTCCGAGCCGGTTGATTCGGAGGCGGCTCAGGAAGTGGCACCCGTGGAAGCCGGTTTATCTGAGGATATCGTCAGCGAAACCGAGGAAGTGCCGGCTGAGTGACGGTGGCCGGTGTTGGCTGAGCGATTGCCTTTCGCGTCCTTGTGGTTGTGTGAAGGACCGTCGATGCTGGATGTTGGGCTTGGTTTTTCGGGGCCTTTGAGACTGCGCTGGGGGGATTTGTGGGTTATTCTTGGCATGACCTGTCTGGCGGTGACCGTGGCCGACCGCGGCGATCGCTTATCTCTTTATTTGCAGCGAGACGTGACATGAGTCGTTGGATCAAGCGTGTGGGTCGTGCGGTGCCCGGTGTTGGTGGGGATCGGCAGGCTGCGCCGCAGCCGGCAAGGCTGGAGCCGCTGGAGCCCCGGGTGCTGCTGACGGCGGTGGTGGCGAACGCCATCGATGACTTCAACGAGACCTCGGGGGCGGATGATCGCGTGATCAATCTGTTCGAGGTGTTCGATGACGCGGAGGCGATCTACCGCTTCACGCTGGCGCAGTCGGTTGGAGCCGGTCTCGACAACTTCATCGATGTGGATCTGTTTGAGGATGTGACCCCGCTGACGGTGGCCAACTTCCGGAGCTATGCGGACACCGATGATTATGTGAACACGATCATCCACCGTTCTGTGTCCGATTTCATTGTTCAGGGTGGCGGCTTCACGGTCGATCCGGCCACAGACGTGGCAGGGTCGATTCCGCAGAATGCCGCGGTACAGAATGAGCCGGGCATCTCCAACACGCGTGGCACCATCGCGATGGCGAAGCTGGGTGGCAATCCCAACTCGGCGACGAATCAGTGGTTCTTCAATCTCAATGACGACAACGCGACGGCACCGGGCGGTGCGCAACTTGACTCCCAAAATGGTGGCTTCACGGCCTTTGGGCAGGTCATTGATAACGGCGTTGGTACAGGGATGGACGTGGTGGATGCGATTGCGGCGTTTGACACGCGTAACGTCAGCTCGCAAACCGGTCTGGGAGCACTCACCGACACGCCTGTTCGTGATCCGGAAGCCGATCCGATTGCGGCGGGTGACAACCTGGTGGTGTTCTCGTCGATTCGGGAGATCCTGACGTTCTCGATCGTCAGCAATACCGACAGCAATATCGCCACTGCGTCGATCGATGCGGACGGCCGGTTGACACTGGACTACAACGCGGCGGCGACGGGATCGACCACGATCACGATTCGGGCGGAGGATCGAGACGGGAACACGGTTGACGAGGCTTTCACGATCACCACGCGTGATCTGGACCTGAGCATCACGGCGGCCACCAATCCGTTTGCAGCGAGGATCGACCCCGCGTCCGGCGCGGGTGATGCGAGTCGGAATGGGACCGTGAGTGTCACGGTCCGAAATGATGGCGAACCGCTGGTGCCGGCCGACACAATCGACCTGCGTGTGGTGCTTCGCATCCAGGGCGCGCAGACCGATGCGCAGGACATCGAGATCGGCCGGGTGGATGGGATTGACACGACGGCGTTTACCGGCAGCGGTGCGACCGGCATCGTGGATGTGCCCGTGGCGGTTGGGACGGGGGTGTTGGCGGCGGACTACGACCTGTTGGTTTTCGTCGATAGCGGTGATGCGATCGTTGAATCGGATGAGACCAACAACCAGTTTGATGCCGGGCGTGTGCGGGTGCAGACGGGTGACGTGCTGGACCTTGAGGTGCAGACCGCGACCGATGATCTGCCGGCTCAGCTGAGCCCGGACCGGGTGAGTGATACCGATGGCACGGTCAATGCGACGTTCTTCAATGGCCTGGCAACCGATGTGCCGGAGGGCACGGTGCTGCGGGTCGGTGCCTTCCTGCGGCTCGCGGATGCCACGGATAACACGCAGGACATCATCGTCGGTACGGCGACCTATACCGTGGCGGCAGGAGAGCTGGTGGCCAACGGCGGGACGCTGGTCAACACGATCCCTGTGACGATAGAGACCACGTCGCCTCTGGGCCTCTACGACCTGATTGTCGAGGTCGATACGCTGAATGAGATCGCGGAGGCGAACGAGATCAACAACCTGTTCACGGCCGGGCAGGTCACGATTGCGAACGATGACGATCTGGCCGCGGTGTCAGTCTCGGGATCTTTATCACCAAGCCAGGGGATTTACGGGCAGACGCAGTCGGTGTCTGGCACCGGTCTGGTGACGATCCAGAATCGCGGGGCGGCAACGATTGTGTCGCAGGTGGTGGACGTGGAATTTGCTCTGCGGCCGGTCGGGGTCAGCGACGACAGCCAGGACATCACGGTCGAAACGACGACGGTCACCGTGATGGATCTTGAGTTGGGTGAATCGCAGACGATCTCGTCGATCCCGTTGACGGCGATTCCCGATCTGCTGCCTGTCAATCAGTACGTGCTGGTGGCGAAGATCGATCCGAGCGATGCGATCACGGATGACAACCGGGATAACAATGAAGCCGTTTCGGGTGCGCCGGTGCTAAATGTGTTTGCACCTCGCGATCTGTCGGTGCGGATTGATGGCACGACGCTGGCTGGGCCCATTACAGATGGCACGCTGACGAATGCGACCGTGGACCTGTCGGTGCTGAACAACATCGAGAGCCTGACCGAAGGCCAGCAGGTGCAGGTGTCGCTGGTCCTGCGGCCGGTCGGGGCGACCGATGACGCGGGGGATATCTCGGTCGGTTTCACCACGCTTGACCTGGATGCCATCGGATTTCTTGAGGAGCAGGCGTTTACCGGGATATCGATCACGGTGCCCGTGACAGCGGACATCGGCTCGTACGAGCTTGTGGCGATCCTGGATCCGAACGATCAGCTGGGGGAAGCCAACGAGCAGAACAATGAGGCGACGGCGGCGGGGACGATCGACGTGGTTGGAACGCCTCAGCTCGTGACCACGATCACGGACGGGACCTTCCCGTTCTCCGCGGCGGTTGGTCAGGCGGTTGATGGCACCATCACCCTATCGATCACCAACAACACGGCGGGTGCGATTCCGGCGGCAACGACCATCGATGTGGCGTTTCTGCTACGAGCAATCGTGACGCAGGGGACGACCACCGAAGATGACGATGTGATCGTTGACAGCTCCCGGTTTGGATCATTGACCCTTGATGTCAGCGGGCTGGGTCTGGGTGAAACACGGGTCTTCGAAGATCAGGCTTTGACGATTCCGGACACGATCGAACTGGTAGATCTGAATCCTAACGACGCGAACCCGCCCAACCTGACGCCCTTCCAGATCATTGGTCTGATCGATACGGGCGAGGTGGTTGATATTGAGCGAGAGGCCGAGGGCCCGCTTTTTGCGTTGCGTGATGCGGACGACATCAGTGTCAGCATCGATGGCTCGACAGGCATTGTCGATGGTTCGGCGATTGACATTACGAGTGGTGCCAGCGGGACGGTTGATCTTAGTATCAACAACGGGCCGACTGCTTTGGGGCCGTTCTATGCGTTCACGCCCTACAGGCTTGTGCTACGTGAGGTGGGGGCTGCGAACTCGGATAACGACATCCTGGTGAGTGCAGACGGCCTGACAGAGAACCTCAACGGGCTGGCGGCGGGTGCCAGCCGATCGATCACGGGGGTCGGCTTCACGATTCCTACCAGTGGTATCTCGGCTGGTGACTACGAACTGATCGCGATCATTAATACCGAAGAGCAGGCGCTGCTGGAAGCCAATATCGACAACAACGAAGCGGTTGTCGCGACGGTCACGCTGGCCAGTGCGCCCGATCTGGTGGTCGAGGTCGATGATTCAGCGACAACGCTGCCCGAGACGATCGGGCAGGATGTCACCAACACGGATGTCGAGGTGCTGATCAGCAACCTCGGGCTGGCGGTGGCGGGCCCGCAGACGATCGATGTCTCGGTGTTCCTGCGGCCGGCGGGGGCGAGCGATGACAGCGGGGACATCCTGATCGGTGCTTCGGATGATCTGGATATCGCAGGACTCTCCGCGGGGACACCCCTCAGTGAAACGATTGCGGTCACGGTCCCTGCGTTGACGTCGGTGGGGGCTTATGACCTCGTCGTGATTGTTGACAGCGATTTCGGGGGCGATGCCAGCAACGCCGAGCTGATCGAGCAGGACGAGTCCAACAACACGGCGCGTCTGGCCGACCGGGTCCGGGTGGTTCAGGGATCGGACCTCACGGGTCAGTTCACCGATATCTCGGGCTTCGCGGGCTTCCTGTCGGTCGGCGGCGACGACACGGGCAACACGGTGACGCTGGCGATCACGAATGACCTATTAGCGCTGGCAGCTGGGACGATGATCGATGTGGACGTGGTGCTCCGGCCAGTGAACGCCACGGATGCGACCTCGGATGTTGTGCTCGCCAGCGAGACTCTGAATATCGGCGGTGCGGGTGGGCTGGATGCCGGCGGGGTGTTTACGTCGGCAGCGATCACGGCGGACATCACGGGCAATCCGGTGACGCTGCCGGCCGGGACGTACCGCATTCTGGCGTTGCTGGATACCGGCGATGCCATCAACGAGCAGAACGAGAGCAATAACACGGTTTTCGGCAGCACGGTCACGATCGTGACAGGTCCTGACCTGACCGGGACGCTGGCGATCCGGAGCGGTTCGGAGAGTGGCGTGACCACGGCCGGCGGGACGATCGAGACGAGCTTTACGCTGAACATCGGCCTCGTGGATGTCCCCGGCGGTCAGGGCGATATCACGGTGACCTTCGGACTCCGCACGGATCGCGGGAGCGGGGCCTTTACGGAGCTGGTGGTCGCTTCGGGTTCGCAAGTCTTCGCGATTGCCGGGCTGACGGCGGATACCGATATTCCTCGTAATTTTGACCTGACCATCCCCGCGGCGTTGGCTGAGGATTCGTATGAGATCGTGGCTTTCATCGACTCGGCTACGGCGGCGGTAGCCGATCCGGGCGACCTGACGGAGGAAGACGAGACCAACAACACGGCCTCTGCGTTCATCAGCGTCGGGCCGGCACCCGTGGTGGCCAACGCCCTGCAGGACCTGACCCGGCTGGGATCGGCGGCCAATGAGCGCATCAGCCTCTTCGATGTGTTCGATCACGGGCTTGATCTGTACCGGATCGATCTCGCGGCGAACGCCTCGTCGGTGGGCGAGAGCATCTTTATCCGGCTGCTCGAGGGTGATGCGCCCAACACGGTGGCCAGCTTCCGCGGCTACGCCGATCGTGGCGCGTACGATCAGAGCTTTTTCTCGAATCTCTTCACGGGTGTGTCGCCGGTCGCGATTGCGGGCGGGTTCACGCTGGACCCGATCAGCGGAGGGATTCAGCGAACCAGTTCGGACGCAGCTGTGGCCGCAGAGATCTCAGCGTCCAACACCCTCGGCACCCTTGCGATGAACAGGGTTGATGCCGAGGGCGGGTCGGGTGTGGAGTGGTTCATCAACCTCGCAGACAACAGTGCGGCTCAGGATGACCCGGTTAACGGCTTCACGGTCTTCGGAGAGGTGATCAAGGGCGGTCTGGATGTGCTGACGGCGCTCCAGTCACTAGCGCCGACGGATCTGGGGGCAGCGGGTCTGGTCAACAGCAACGACTTCGGCAACACGCCGCTGATCGATGCCACTGCACCGATCGATCTGTCCTCGGAACTCGTTCTGTTTGATCGGGTGTCTGAAGCCCTGTCATTCTCGGTGACCGGCAACACCAATGCGGCCCTGGTGACTGCGAGCATCGACCCTGATACACAGGAACTGGTTCTCGACTATCTGGAGAGCCCGCTGGGTGGCACTTCGACGATCACGGTTCGTGCAACGGATACGGATGGACGTTTTGTCGAGGACACCTTCACGGTCACGGTCCCCGCGGCTCCGGATTTGGATGGCACGATCACGGAGACCTCGCTCGAGCCGAACACCCGTCTGCTGGCTGGCGAAACTCACCGGCTGCGGGCTTCGGTTGAGATTGCAAATAGCGTGCTGGGCGAGGCGACCGGAGCGGATCAGCAGGTGGGTGTCAGTTTCGTGCTGAGGCCGGAGGGTGCTCTCACGGATCTGAATGATGTGCTGCTGCGAACGCTGATCGTGGATGTGAGTTCGCTGGCCCCGGGCGCGACGCAGACGCTCAGCAACGTTTCCCTGACCATCCCCGAAAGCACCGGGCCAGCACGTTATGAGCTGATCGCGTTGATCGACAGCGGTGACCAACTCAGCGAAGCCAATGAAACGAACAACGAGGCGCGTGCGGCCAACGACGGGGTCGTAACGGTCCTGAATCTGGATAACCCCGCGATTGATTTTGTTATCGGTTTTGGTGCCGGGCTGGACCTGCCTGTCGATCCGATCACCTCGGGCGATGGCACCCGTTACCGCGTGCCTTTGGAGGTTACGAACATTGGGAATGTCCGGGTGCCGCCGCGATTCTTCTCGACGATCGAGATCTTCGCCCGGCCGGATGGCGTGGTCGGCAGCAGTCAGGACATCCCGCTGACGATCAACAATCGGGAGGAGCTGCGTGTCAATCTGCGCGGGCTTGGCGTTGACCAGACGCGACGCTACAACGTCCGGGTCGAGTTGCCGCCTGACATGCCGACGGACGATTACCGGCTGATCGCTGTGGTGGATGCGTCGAATTTCATCTTCGAGAGCAATCTCGAAGGCACCGGGGAATCCAATAACGCGGCGGTATCGGCTCAGACGCTGGATGTGGTCCAGGGGTTTGTGGATCTTGAGGTCTCGGAGCGTTCGGAGACACTGCCCGCGAACCTGCTGACCAACGAGCGATTGCGTGGCCGATATCAGGTTGAAGTGACCAACCGTGGCAACATCCGCAGCGATGCCGGTGCGCGGGTCTCGGTCGAGCTCCGGGCCGAGCTGGGTGCTGAATCGATCGTGATCGGCAGCGCGGAGAACGTGCGGCTGCCCGCCTTGCGGCCGAACCAGAGCCGTCTGATCAATCTGCCTGTCAACGTACCCGAGGGCTTGTCCACTTCTGGCACCTGGAACATCACCGCCGTCATCACCGAGTTGACCGGGATTAACGATGAGTCGGCGGGTAACGACACGACCACGCCGCCACTCGATCTGGTGGTGACCGACCGAGCGGCCGACCTGACGATCGATCTCGATCAGAGCCGAGTGCCGGCCACCATCACTGGTGAGGGCAACAACTCCAGGATCAACCTTCGTACCACTGTGACCAATGCTGGCACTGACGCGCTACCCGACAGCGCGGATGTCGCCATTCAGGTGTTCGCGCGTCCGGTTGGTGGCAATGTGGACGGGTCCGATGACATCCTGATGCCGGTTTTCAAAACACGTGCGGACGCCACCAGTGTCAGGCTAAACGGCCTGGCGGCGGGTGCGTCTCGGCAGGTCAATCTTTCGGTGACAGCACCCTCGGCGACGCTAGCCGACATGCCCGATGGTGATTACACCCTGGTGGTGCTGGTTGATGCCACGGATCAGGTGGCGGAGTTTGACGGTGTGCCGTTGAGCACCGCCGCTGAGGAGAACAATGAGGACCTCAGCACGGGCACAGTTACGTATGACAACGACACCACAGATCTGGCGGTGAGCCTCGACCGTGTGCGGCTGCCCTCCGTGCTTGACAGGCAGGAGGGATATCGCGGGTCGGTGCGTGTGGTGATCGAGAACGTTGGCAATCTGGCGACACCCGTGGGCCAGAAGGTGGACATCATCCTCCAGACCGTGCGGGTGAGTGATCCCAGCCGGCCTGCCATCACCGAGATCCAACGTGTCGAAGGGGTGAATATCAGCAATCTTGCCAGCGGCCGGAGTGTGAGCCGGCAGGTTTCGTTCAATCGGCCCAACGGCTTCGTGAGCGATGGCGTCTATGAGTTGCGTGCGGTGGTGCTGCCAGTCACGACACTGGCCGATCTCGAGAGCGGGATCGATCCCGCTAACGTCGAGACCAATGCGTCGAACAATGTCTCGTCCCGAGACCAGGACAACGCTCGTGCCCAGGTGCTGGTGTACGCGCCGGAGTTCCGTGATCTCGGGATCGCCGAACGCCCGGGCACGAATCTGCCTAACAACGCGGTGGTTTCCGGCTCCAACACGAGGTTGAGACTGGCGTTGTCGCTATCGAGTTTTGCGAACGCGGACTTCCCTTCGGGTTCAACTGCTGACCTCCAGGTGTTTGCTCGTCCGCTTGGCGGATCGACCTCGGGTGCCGATGACATCCAGCTTTTCCTCCCCGGCAATGCGGCGACGCAGTCTTTCAGCATCTCCGGGCTGAGGCACGAGCAGGTCAGGAACATCAGCACGAACGTGACGCTGCCCTCGGGTATCACGACCGGTACCTACCGGCTCGTGGCTGTGGTGAGTTCGGGTGATGAATCGAACAACAATCCCCCTTTCATCGGCATTCCGAACGTCTCCAGCAACAATCAGGTGATTCTGAGTGACACCTTCAACGTGGTTGGTTCGGCCGACGTCGATCTGGGCCTGACCCTGAGTTCACTCAACGGCTTTAACAACGTTGTCGAGACACCGGTTGATGCTGCTCCAGCGGACCGGAACCCGATCACCGGCAGCTTCGATGTCACGATATCCAACCTGCTGCCCGGACGGATCGCCCCGAACGAAGTGATCGACTTCGAGATCATCGCACGCAACGATGCGGACGCGTCCGAAACGGTGATCGATACGATCTCGGGCATCTCGATCGGTTCTCTCAGCGGTGGTCAGGCCGTGACCACCAGCCTGAGTGTCAACGGCGCAGAAGGCTTGAGCACGGTCGGCACTTACACGATTCTTGTCCGGGGCACGGCACGTCCGACCCTGAATGAGGTTTCTTCGGCCAACAACGAGGCCATTATCAGATCAGGGTTTGAGGTCACCGTGGCACCGCCAGTTGCTCCGTGATGCTTGGACAACGGTTCACGGTCGTGTGTCGGGTAGTGCATCGCGATGTTTGACGAGATAAAACCAGACATCGCGTGGAGCTCCATCCGTCGTCGCATCGATGGCGTGATGTCCAGAGACAAGTCACGATTGCAGGCGCTGCTCAAACGGTGTCGCCAGGCAGAGGCCGGCGGACGCCTCTTCGATCGCGATCTGCTCCGTCTTGAAGAAGGCATAAGGGCTTCGCTGAACAGGGTCGAGCAGCGGGCAGCGGCGCGCCCGAAGATTGACTTTCCTGAGGATCTTCCGATCGCAGCGAAAGCCGATGAGATCGCGGAGTTGGTCCGCGAGCATCCGGTGGTGGTGGTCTGTGGCGAAACGGGTTCGGGCAAGTCGACCCAGTTGCCGAAGATCGCGTTGCAAGCCGGCCGCGGGGTCGGCGGGCTCATCGGACACACCCAGCCCAGGCGTATCGCGGCCCGCTCCGTGGCGACGCGGCTGGCAGAAGAGCTCCGAAAACCGCTGGGGCGCGAGGTCGGGTTCAAGATCCGCTTCACCGACGTGATGTCGGACGACGGCTACGTCAAGGTGATGACGGATGGTGTGCTGCTCGCCGAGTTGCAGAGCGATCCGATGCTTCGGGCCTACGACACCCTCATCATCGACGAGGCCCATGAGCGATCACTCAACATCGATTTTCTGCTCGCAGCGGTCCGGCGGATTCTCGATCGTCGCGAGGACTTACGGCTGATCATCACCTCCGCGACGATCGACCCGGATCGCTTCGCCAAACACTTTGCGGTCCATGGTCAACCGGCTCCGATCGTCGAAGTCGAGGGGCGGACCTACCCGGTGGAGCTGCGCTACCGCCCTGTCGAGCCCACCGAGAGCAACCCGGGTGCGGACCCGATGCGTGCCCTGCTGGATGCGGTGGATGAGGCCATGCGTGAGGGAGATGGCGACGGGCTGGTGTTCGTGGCGACGGAGCGTGACGTGCGGGAGACGGCCAAGCTGCTGCGCGGGCGCTACGAGACGGCCAGATCGTCGCGTGTCGAGGTGCTGCCGCTCTATGCACGGTTGACGGGACCCGAGCAGAATCGGGTTTTCAGGAAGCACAACCAGAGGCGGATTGTCGTGGCGACCAATGTCGCGGAGTCCTCGATCACGGTGCCGGGGATCCGCTTTGTGGTCGATACCGGACAGGCGCGCATCAGCCGGTTTTCGTCCAGGGCGCGCGTGCAGCGCCTGCCGATCGAGCCGGTTTCTCAGGCCTCCGCCGATCAGCGTAAGGGGCGTTGTGGCCGTGTCGGTCCGGGGGTCTGCATCAGGCTCTACAGCGAAGAGGATTACAGCAACCGAGAAGCCTTCACGGCACCGGAGGTTCTGCGGACGAATCTGGCCGCGGTGATTCTCCGCTCGATGGGGCTCGGGTTGGGTGCCCTGGAGCGGCTGCCCCTGCTTGAGCAGCCAAGGCCCGCTCGGATTCACGACGGGCGCAAAACTCTCTTCGAACTGGGTGCGGTGGATGAACATGGCGGACTAACCCGGATCGGCAAGCAACTGGCCCGGATGCCGGTCGATCCCCGGGTCGGGCGGATGGTGCTCGCAGCGGAAACAGAGAACGTCCTCAGCGAGGTGCTGATTATCGCTTCGGCTCTGGAGGTGGCCGATCCGCGCGACAGGCCCATCGAGCAGCAGCACGAGGCCGATCTGGCACACGAGCCTTTTGTCGATGAACGCAGCGACTTCATGTCCTATCTCGAACTGTGGGACTTCTATCACGACCTCAAGAACAAGCTGTCCCGGAATCAGCTGCGTAAGGCCTGCGCCCAGAACTTCCTGTCCGAGTCTCGGATGCGCGAATGGACCGAGGTGCACCGGCAGCTCCGGGAAGTCGCTTCGTCCTGCGGGCTCAAGCCTCATCGTCGGCGTGATGATTTCGACGCCATCCATCGAGCCCTCATGGCGGGATTGCTCAGCGGGATTGCGTATCTCAAGGACGAGAAGGAGTACATCGGGACCGGGAATCAGAAGCTGGTCATCTGGCCGGGTTCGGGGCTGGCCAAGCGCAAGCCCAAATGGATCGTGGCGGCGGAGCGTGTCGAGACGACCCGTCGATTTGCGAGGACCGTCGCGCAGGCGAATCCAGACTGGATCGAACCACTCGCCGAGCACCTGGTCAAACGCAGCTACCGGGAGCCGGTGTGGGATCGAGCCGCAGGGACGGTGATCGCGCAAGAGAAGGTGAGCCTGTTCGGGCTGCCGGTCGTTCCCAAGCGGCGGGTTCGTTATGGACGGATCGACCCCAGGACCAGCCGCCGATTGTTCATTCAGCACGCACTGGTCGAAGGCGATGTCGATCTGGTGGACGGGGCTTTCACCGCCAACCGGGCTTTGGTCGCTGAGATCGAATCGCTCGAAGCCAAAGCCCGTCGACGCGGGCTCATGGCCGAGAGCGAGGCCATCTATGACTACTACGATCGGACGCTGCCCGCGGGTGTCTTCGACGTGGTCACCCTCCGGCAATGGCTGAAGCAGGAACGCCAGAAGTACATCGATGTGATGCGGATGAGCCGCAGCGATGTCCTGGCTGAGGACGCCCCGTGGGTAACACCCGAGGCCTTCCCCGACACGATCCAATTCGGCCGGCTGACGTTGCCGCTGATCTACCGTTTGGAGCCCGGCGACGAGCGCGACGGCGTAACCGTCGAGGTGCCCCGTGAGGCGGTCGGCCAACTGGATGGTCACAGGATCGACTGGCTGGTGCCCGGGCTGCTGCCGGAGAAGCTGGAGCAGGTGATCCGTCAGTTGCCAAAAGAGATCAGGCGACGGCTGGTCCCAGCGCCCGATGTCGCGCGGAAGGCGGCAGCGGCGATGGCCTTCGGGATCGGCAGCCTGAAGGAAGCCGCTGCCGATGCACTTGGAAAACTCGCAGGCGTGCCGATTGCACCGATGCAGATCGGCTTTGCCGGCATGGACGATCACCTGCGGATGGCGATCGAGGTCATAGACGCCGATGGCAAGTCGCTCATGGTTTCCAGAGACCTCGCGGAGGTCCGACGGCGGATCGGCCTCGATCTTGATTCCGAGGTGATCCCGGACGATCCCGAGAGCCCCTGGCCGCGTGTCGGGATCACCCGATGGGACTTCGAGGACCTGCCAGAGTCCATCGAGGTCAGGCGGGGCGGCATGAGCCTCAGGGCATTCCCGGTGCTCCGGGACGAGGGTACGCAAGGCGTCTCTCTGCGACTGGTGCAGGACCCTCATCAGGCAACTCGGGAGATGCTTCGTGGGTTGATCCGGCTCATCGGCCTTCAGGTCGAGAGCGGCCTCCGGCATCGGCTCCGACACGACAGCCGATTGGAGAAGCTGAGACTGGATCATGCTGAGCTGAGTGATGCCAGGCGTCTCGAATCGGAGATCATGGACCGGATTGTCGAGCGCGCCTTCTTCGATGAAGGTGTGGCGGTCCGGCACCGGCAAGCCTACGAGGCCTGCCTGGATCGGGGATGGAATCGGCTTGAGCCTGTCAGCGATGATGTCCTGGCGAGAGTCTCAGCGGCTCTGGATGCCTGGCACGAGGCAAGGCGGGCCGTGGCCAGAATCAGTCAACGCCATCGGATGGCAGCGACCGATCTGGAGGGGCAGCTGCGCTACCTCGTCTATCCCGGTTTTGTCATCAGGACGCCCTGGGCCTGGTTTGCCCAGTACCCACGCTACCTCAAAGCGGTGGTTCTCCGGGTCGAGAAGATCGAGCGTGGCGAGGCCGCTCGGGATCGGGGGCACATGGCTCAATTCGGCCAGCTGTGGAATGACTACGCCAAGCGTGTGGCCGAGCACCGGGCCAACGGCATCGAAGACCCCCAACTGGATCACCTGCGCTGGATGCTGGAGGAGTGGCGGGTGGCCCTCTTTGCTCAGGAACTGGGGACAGCGGTCTCGGTCTCGGAGAAGCGGATCGACGAGCAGTTCCGGCGGGTTCGGGGTTAAGCGCGAGGCAGCACGTCTGTCAGCGTTCTGGCAGCCGGCCTGCCAGCGTGGCAGACAAGCTCGCCAACGCACAGATCTCGTCAAGCCGAACAGTTCACGTAACCTCCTTATAACTATGAGATTGTGCTCTGTGGGGGCCTGGCAGTCCGGCGTCCTGGATTGGCCCGGCAGTTGCGTAACAACTCTTCGCGGTTGGCGATCTCGCTACCGACACATCCACTCGACACCACGTACTCGCAGGAGAGTTACCACACGATGGCTGCCAAAGACCTTGCATTTGAGACCGAAGCACGCACCAAACTTCTGGCTGGCGTTGAGAAGCTGGCCGCAGCGGTGAAGAGCACCCTCGGACCCCGTGGCCGCAGCGCCGTGATCGACAAGAGCTGGGGCGGTCCCACCGTCACGAAGGACGGCGTCACCGTCGCTGAGGAAATCGAGCTCCGCGACCCGGACGAGAACATGGGTGCACAGCTGGTTAAAGAAGCCGCCAGCAAGACCTCTGACAAGGCCGGCGACGGGACCACGACCTCGACCGTGCTTGCCGAGGCACTGGTCAAGGAAGGCCTCCGCCAGATCACCGCCGGCGCCGATGCCAACGCCCTTGTTCGCGGCATGAAGCGGGCCGTCGAGAGTGTGACCACCTCTATCGAAAAGCTCGCCAAGCCGATCGATGCCACCCGCAAGGATGACATCGCCAACGTCGCCGCGATCAGCGCCAACAACGATCAGTCCATCGGCAAGATCATGGCCGACGCCTTCATGAAGGTCGGCAAGGATGGCGTGATCACTGTGGAAGAAGGCAAGGGCCTCGAAACCTACGTCGATGTCGTCGAAGGCATGCAGTTCGACCGCGGGTACCTCAGCCCGAACTTCGTCACCGATCAGGACGACATGAACGCCGTCCTCGAGAAGGCCTTTGTGCTCGTCTACGAGGACAAGATTGAATCGCTGCAGAAACTGGTTCCCCTGCTCGAGAAGGTCCAGCAGAGCAAACGCCCCCTGCTCATCATCGCCGAAGACGTCGCCGGCGAAGCGCTCGCGACCCTCGTCGTGAACAAGCTCCGCGGCGTTCTCAACATCTGTGCCGTGAAGGCTCCGGGCTACGGCGACCGCCGCAAGGCCATGCTCGAAGACATCGCCGTGCTCACCGGCGGCACCGCTATCATGAAAGACCTGGGTATTGAGCTCGATAAGGTCGAACTCGAGCACCTTGGCATCGCCAAGAAGATCACGGTCGACGCCGACAACACCACGATCATCGAGGGAGCCGGCGAGTCCAAGGCGATCCAGTCACGTATCGAGCAGATCCGCCGGGAGATCGAGGTCACCAGCAGCGATTACGACCGCGAGAAGCTCCAGGAGCGTCTGGCCAAGCTCTCCGGTGGGGTCGCTCAGGTCTACGTTGGGGCTGGCTCCGAGGCCGAGCTCAAAGAAAAGAAGGCACGCGTGGAAGACGCCCTCCACGCAACCCGCGCCGCCGTCGAAGAAGGCATCGTCCCGGGTGGTGGCGTCAGCTTTATCCGTGCCATCGATGGCCTCTCGAAGGTCGAGACCCACTCGGAAGACGAGAAGATCGGCGTTGATGTCGTCAAGAAGGCGCTGCAAGTGCCTCTCTGGACGATCGCGAACAACGCCGGCGAGCGAGGCTCGGTCGTTGTTCAGAAGGTGGCGGCCCAGAAGGGTGCCAATGGCTTCGACGCCCTCAAGCTCGAATACTGCGACCTTGTCGAGCGCGGTATTATCACGCCAGCCAAGGTCGATCGGACCGCCCTTCTCAACGCATCATCCGTGGCGACCCTGCTGCTGACCTGTGACTGCACCGTGACCTCTGTTCCCGAAGAGGAGGAAGCCGGTGCCGGTGCTCCGGGCGGCATGGGAGGTATGGGTGGCATGGGCGGCGGCATGCCTGGTATGGGAGGCATGGGCGGGATGGGTGGTATGCCCGGCATGATGTAAGCCGGTCGACCCATCACGCATCATTCACTTGTTATTCAGTCAGTCCCTTCAAACGACTTAAGCAGACAGAAACCTCAGAGAGGCAGCAACAGACATGGCAACCGCAACCAAGACCAAGATCACCCCGATCGATGACCGCGTCCTCGTCCGTCCCCAGAAGGCCGAAGAGAAGACCGCCAGCGGCATCTTCCTGCCCGAGTCCGCCAAGGAAAAGCCCGTCTCTGGCACGATCGTCGCCGCGGGACCCGGCAAGCTCAACGACGATGGCAGCCGGACACCGCTGAGCGTCAAGAAGGGTGACAAGGTGCTCTACGGCAAGTACGCCGGTACCGAAGTCGATATCGACGGCGAAGAACTCATGATCATGCGCGAGAGCGAACTGCTCGGCGTCGTCGAGGGCTAAGCCCCGGCCCGGTCCCTGAACCACAAGCACTCATCAGACTCGGCCCGGTCTCGAACCGGCGCCAGAGAGGATACGAATCAAGATGTCGAAGAAGCAGATGATCTACGGTGCCGAAGCGGCGGTCGAACTCCGCAAGGGCCTCGAAAAACTCGCCTCGGCCGTCAAGGTCACCATGGGCCCGACCGGACGCAACGTCGTCATGGAAAAGTCCTATGGCGGCCCGAAGGTCACCAAAGACGGTGTCTCTGTCGCCAAGGAAGTCGAGATCTCCGAGCCGTTCCAGAACATGGGCGCGAAGATGGTGATCGAAGTCGCCAAGCGCACCTCGGACAAGGCCGGTGACGGCACCACTACCGCGACCGTGCTGGCCGAAGCCATCTACAACGCCGGTCTTAAGCACGTCACCGCCGGCGCCAACCCGATTGCGCTTCAGCGTGGCATCACCGCCGCCGCTGAAGTGGCCAGTGGAGCCATCGAAGAGATGGCCACCAAGTGCAAGGGTAAAGACGATCTCCAGAAGGTCGCCACCGTCTCAGCCAACCACGACGCCGAAATCGGCGAGCTGATCGCAGAAGCTATTGACAAGGTGGGTGCCGATGGCGTTGTCGAAGTCGAAGAGGGCAAGTCCGCCGAGACCACCCTCGACTACGTCGAGGGCATGCAGTTCGACAAGGGCTACCTGTCTCCCTATTTCATGACCGACCCCGCGACGCAGGAGTGCGTCCTCGAAGACGCGCTGATCCTTATCCACGAAAAGAAGATCAGCAACCTCCCCGACCTGCTCCCACTGCTCAATAAGGTCGCCATGGCCCAGAAGCCGCTAGTCATCATCGCCGAGGACGTGGAGAACGAGGCCCTGGCCGCTCTGGTTGTCAACCGGCTGCGTGGCGTGCTCAAGGTTGCTGCGGTGAAGGCGCCCGGCTTCGGCGATCGCCGCAAGGCCATGCTCGGTGACATCGCGGCCCTGACCGGCGGCACCTTCCTCAGCGAAGACCTTGGCCAGCAGCTTGAGACCCTCGAGATCGATGCCCTCGGCACCGCCAAGCGCATCGTCATCGGCAAGGACAACACCACGATCATCGAAGGCGCCGGCAAGAAGAAGGACATCCAGCAGCGCATCGATCAGATCCGCTCGCAGATCGAAAAGACCACCAGCGACTACGACCGCGAGAAGCTCCAGGAGCGTCTGGCCAAGCTGACCGGTGGCGTGGCCATCATCCGTGTCGGCGGGGCCACCGAAACCTCCATGAAGGAGCGCAAGGACCGCGTCGATGACGCCCTCGCCGCGACCAAAGCCGCCGCTGAAGGTGGCTACGTCCCGGGCGGCGGGGTGGCCCTGCTCCGAGCCGTCGCCGCGGTCGAAGCAGGTCGCTCTAAAGCTAAAGGTGATGACAAGCTTGGCTTTGATATCGTCGCAGAGGCCCTTGAAGTACCTCTCCGCCAGATTGTTGAGAACGGTGGCGGTGACGGCTACGTCGTCGCCGAGAAGGTGAAGGAAAACAAGGGCGCTTTCGGCTACAACGCCGGCACCGAAGAGTTCTGCGACCTGGTCAAGGCTGGCATCATCGACCCGGCTCTGGTCCCCCAGACCGCGCTGGTAAACGCTGCCTCAGTGGCTGGCCTGATGCTCACCACCAACGTGCTCGTGACCGAACTCAAAGACGACAACGAGCCCGTCGCCGGAGCCGTGGCCTGATAGGAATGCTCCTTACGTGGCATAACCATCCCGGGCCCAGGGATTTTCCCTGGGCCTTTTTTCCAGATTGACGATAACGGGTACTCATGGCTAGCGATCGAGACTACTACAGCGTGCTGGGTGTCGATAAATCGGTCGACGCCGACGCCATCAAGCGCGCCTATCGCAAGCTCGCCATGAAGTATCACCCGGACAGAAACCCGGGCGACGCCGAGGCCGAAGCAAAGTTCAAGGAAGCCGCCGAGGCCTACGAGGTCCTCTCCGATCCGAACAAGCGCCAGCGGTACGACCAGTACGGCCACGCCGGCCTGAGAGGCACCAGCGGGCATGATTTCGGCTCGATGCGCGCCGACGACATCTTCTCGATCTTCGAAGATATCTTCGGCGGCGGGATGGGCGGGCAACGCGGACGTGCTGGCGGCCAGCGCACCCGACGCGGCTACGACCTCGAAACCGAAGTCGAGATCACCCTCGAAGACGTCGCCAACGGCACCGAGCGCGAAGTCGAGTTCACCCGGCAGGACCACTGTGAGACCTGCAGCGGCACGGGTGCCAAGCCCGGCTCCTCACCGGTCACCTGTGTCACCTGCGGCGGGGTCGGCCAAGTCCAGCAACAGGGCTTTGGCGGCATGTTCCGCATCGCCACCGCTTGCCCCTCCTGCAAGGGCGCTGGCCAAGTCATCAAAGACCGCTGTGAGTCATGCAACGGCTCGGGTCGCCAGCCCAAGCACCGCGTGCTCTCGGTCCGGATCCCCCCGGGTATCCACGACGGCCAGGCCATCCGTGTCCCGGGTGAAGGCGAACCCGGTGCCAACAAGGGGCCCCGAGGCGACCTACACGTCGTGGTGCGTGTGGCCCGGCACGAACTGTTCGACCGCGATGACGACCACCTCATCCTGAAGATGCCGGTCAGCTTTGCGCAGATGACCCTCGGAGCCGAGATCCAGGTGCCGGGCCTTGGCCAGGAGCACAAGACCACCATCAAGCCGGGCACGCAGCACGGCGAAACCATCCGGCTCCGCGGTGCCGGGCTGCCCAACCTCCGGGGCGGCGCCACCGGCGACCTCATCGTTCTGCTGCTGATCGAAGTGCCCAAGAAGCTCACGTCCAAGCAGAAGAAGGTTCTGCGTGAATACGCGGAAACCGAAGACCTGGACGTACTCCCCGAGGCAAAAGGCTTCTGGGAGCGCATGAAGAATTACATCGGCTCCGCCGCCGATTGATCGATGGAGTGATGACATGGATAAGAACGATCCCGATCAGCCATCCACGAACCCAGCCGAAGAACCACTGGCCGAGAATGCCGAGCCGACCAACGAAGACACCGACGGCCAGCCGCTCGATCAAGAGCAGGCAGACGAACTGAGTCCACTTGAGCAGGCCGAGCGTGACCGCGACGCCTTCGAAGAAAAGTACCTCCGAACCGCTGCCGACTATCAGAACTTCGTCCGCCGCTCGACCGCCAACATCGAATCGGCTCGCGAGCAGGCCATCCTCTCGATGGCACGCCAGCTGGTGGGTGTGATGGACACCTTCGACCGAGCCCTCCAGGTCGACCCCGACAAAACCACGGCCAGCGATCTGCTGGCCGGCGTCGGGCTGGTGCGCGAAGAACTGCTCAAGGCGCTCGCGGCCATGGGTGTCGATCGGATCGAAGCCAAACCCGGCGAGGAATTCGATCCATCGAAACACGAGGCGCTCATGCGTCAGCCGAGCGATGATTACGATTCCAACCACGTCGTATCCCAGTTTCAGCCCGGCTACACCGCCTGCGGCAAGACCGTCCGCGGTGCTCAGGTCAGCGTCAGCGAATAACAGGAGCCCTGGCCATGCCTACTTACGAATACCAGTGCGAGGCCTGCGAACATCAGTTCGAAGAATTCCAGTCGATCACCGCCAAACCGCTCCGCAAGTGCCCGTCATGCAGCAAGCCGAAGCTCAAACGGCTCATTGGGACTGGCGCAGGCGTCATCTTCAAGGGCTCGGGCTTTTACGAGACCGACTACCGATCCGAGGGCTACCAGAAGTCGGCCAAGGCCGAATCCGAGTCGGCCAAGCCCAACGATGAGTCCAAAGCCAAAACCGACAGCAAAACCGCGAAACCAGAAACCAAAGCCTCGGAAACCAAAACCGACAAACCCAAAAAGACCGCCAAACAGTCTTCGAAAGACTGATCGGAACCGCGATGACCCAAGCCGTCTCCGCCAACATCTACGACATCCTCGAAGAGCGTGGCCTGATCGCGCAGTCCACCGATGCGGAGATACGCAAACGCTTCGAGAAGCCGGTCACGGCCTACATCGGATTCGATCCCACCGCCGACTCGCTCCACATCGGCTCGCTGGTGCCGATCATGACGCTGGCCTGGCTCAGCCGCTGCGGCCACAAGCCGATCGTGCTCATCGGCGGCGCAACGGCACTCGTGGGCGATCCCTCCGGCAAGACCGAATCCAGACAGATGCTCAGCCGTGAGCAGATCGACGCCAACGCCTCGGTCTTCGCAGAACAGATCGGCCGAATCGTGCCCTTCGGCGACGGCCCCGACGAAGCCCTGATGCTGAACAACGCCGACTGGCTCACACCGCTCAGCTGGATCGAGCTGCTTCGGGAAGTCGGCAGCCGGGTCTCGGTCAACCGGATGCTCTCGATGGAAAGCGTCAAAGGACGCATCGACAGCGAGTCGGGCATCAGCTACCTCGAGTTCAGCTACATGATCATGCAGGCCTACGACTTCTACCACCTGCATCGCGCACACGGCTGCACCGTCCAGATGGGCGGTCAGGATCAGTGGGGCAACATCGTGATGGGTGTCGAACTCGGCCGGAAACTCGATGACGCCGAACTCGCCGGCCTGACCATGCCGCTCATCACCAAGGCCGATGGCGGGAAGTTCGGCAAGACCGAGAAGGGAGCCGTCTGGCTCGATCCCAAACGCACCTCCCCCTACGAGTTCTACCAGTTCTGGCGCAACACCCCCGACGCCTCCGTCGGCAACTACCTGCGCTACTTCACCTTCCTCCCGATCGAGCAGATCCGCGACCTGGAGAAGCTCGAAGGCCAGGCTCTCAACCAGGCCAAAGAGACCCTCGCGTTCGAGGTCACACGTCTCCTGCACGGCGAGGCAGAAGCCTCCGCTGCGCAGGCAGACTCACGCAAGGCCTTCAGCGCCGAGTTGGATGTCACCGGCGACTCGATCCCCCACGCCGCCATCGAAGCCAGCGAGCTCACCAACATCCGCGATCTCATCGTCCGCAGCGGGCTCGCCAAGTCCAACAGCGAGGCGCGGAAACTCGTTCAGGGTGGCGGGGTCCGGCTGGGCGAGGAAAAAATCACGGATTTCAACCGCCCCGTCAGCAGAGAAGACGCGCCCGAGGGGTATCTACTGGTGAGGGTCGGGAAGAAGCGCATGTATCGCTTCGATCTTATGTAGAAAGAACGACATGCCAAACCCATCGGGACTGACGGGGAGATGGATCAGCGTCTGCCTGCTCTGCCTCTTGCTCGCAGGCTGTCAGTACGCACCGGTCGATACCCGGCAGCACATCACGGAGACGACCTACCACACCGATCTGACCTGGGAAACCTATCCGTCGCTTCCGATGGGCGTGCTCGGGCATCGGGTGACTGCCAATCGGGATGCACTCGTGGTCACAGGCGGGTTTAGTGGGATGGGCAGCACCACCAACGCTATCCAGGTCTTCGACGGCAACCAGTGGCAACTCCTTGAATTGAAGCTACTCACCCCGCGCGCCATGCACGCACAGATCGCCCTCGCCGATGGACGCATCCTCCTGGCAGGCGGGCTGTCAGGTGCTGGTACCTCGGCACAGCCATTGACGAGCACCGAAATCATCGACTTTAAAGCCGGCCCAAACGGAAAGGTGGTCTCTGGCCCCGATCTCGCCTCGCCAACCAGATCGCCCTCGGGCCATCGCCTGCCCGATGGTCGGGTGGTCATCATCGGCGGGCAGCACGCGACGGTGATCGATCCCAGCGTCATGAATGACACCCTCAAAATCGAGCTGCAGGAAAAGCGCCTGGACCATGCCTCCGTCCTGCTCGACGGCAACCACATCGCCGTGATCGCGGGACGCACCCCGAGCATCGAACGCCTCGATATCGACAGCCGACAGTCCACCCTGCTGCCAGACCGTCTGCCGCTGGCGATCGACGATTTCCGCGCCGCAAGACTCACCGACGGCCGCGTCTGGATCCTCGGCGGGCAGGACAGCGACACCGGCAACACCCTCGAAGAAACCTGGCTCCTCGACCCTATGCAACCCGGCAACCTTACCCGGGGCCCTACCCTCGGGCTCTCGGCCGGCATCGCCGACGCCTGCCTCGTGATCGCTGACAGTCGGCGCGCCTGGCTGCTGGGCGGCGAGTCCCAGGCCTCAGGGAAAGATGACGAACTACAGACCGTCAGGATGCTCGACCTGGAACGGGCCCGCATCATCAGGCAGACGGCCATGGGCCACGACCACGACGACGCCGCAGCAGCTTACTGGCGAGGACGCCTCATCATCCTCGGCGGGCTCTCCTACCTGAATCTGATGGGTCAGACCGTGCCCTATCCGAACGACCAGGTCGAATCAGCCGTGATCGTTGATGCTCTGACGAACTAAGCACCCCGCCGCCCCGCCTATCGCCAACCCTATCCCTCGGAACAGTCCGGGCTTGTGATCCTGGCGGATTTACCCGATGCTTTAGGAGTCAGATTGACACCGCCTGCTGCAGGTAGCCACGCACACAGAGATCCATGAGCAACTTCAAGCGTTTCTTCTTCCGCGGACTGGGGATCATCCTCCCAACCGTCCTCACCGCCTACCTGCTCGTGCTCGCCTACGGCTTTGTCAACGACAACATCGCCGAGCCGTTGAACACCGGCGTCCGCGAAGCCCTCCTCCAACTCACCTACTACCCCGCTCCGACCGACGCCGACATGGAACGTGCCGGACTCGACCTGCCCCCCGAGGTCGAGCAGGAATGGGCCGTCATCGATGACGAACGCCGCAGCAAACTCGGGGCCTCCTACAACCGCGCCCAGCAGATCGAAGCCCGCCGACAATGGCTCGGCACCCGGCCCGAGGTCCAACTCACCGCACGCCGACTCGCCCTCCAGCGCAACTGGGACTCGGTCACCCTTGGCACCTGGCCGGTGCTCGATCTGGTCGGCCTGCTCCTCGCGGCCATCCTCATCTACTTCATCGGCATGCTCCTGGGCAGCTACCTGGGCAAGGCGATCTACAAGCAGACCGAAGACTTCATCCTCGCCATCCCCCTTGTCAGCCGGGTCTACCCCTCGGTCAAGCAGGTCACCGATTTCTTCTTTGGCGACCGGCCAGCCAATCAGAAGATCAACTTCAATCGCGTGGTCGCCGTCCAGTACCCACGCAAGGGCCTCTGGTCCGTCGGCCTGGTCACCGGCGAAACCATGCGCATGATTCAGGATGAGGCGGGCGTAGACTGCCTAACCGTTTTTATCCCTAGCTCCCCCACGCCATTCACCGGCTATGTCATCACCGTCCCCCGCAGCGAAACCCTCGATCTGCCGATCACCATAGAAGAGGCTCTTAAGTTCGCCGTCAGTGGAGGCGTCCTCATCCCCAGCGGCCAGATCATCGAGCACCAGGTGGAACTCACACCCGTTGATAACGAGGACCGGCCCGCCACCGCCGAAGAACCTTCTCACGCAAGCAAGTCTTGAGTGTCTGTTTCACAAGGGCCGACAACGGCCAGAAATCGCAGGGTATGTCACCCGAAGGAGGCCTGATTTTGGAAATCACCGTAACCGGCAAACACTTCGACGTCACCGACGGCATCCGGGACTACACCGCTCAGCGGCTCGAAAAGATCACCCGTTACTTCGACGGCGCCAGCAAGGCCGAGGTTATCCTCGATAAGGACGAGCCCTCCCAGTATGGCGTCGAAATTATCGTCCACGTCCCCCAGAGAGACCCCGTCATCGCCGTCGACCGTGGCGACGACCTCTACAAAAGCATCGACCTGGCCACCGATAAAGCAGCCAGACAGGTCCACGACCACAAAGAAAAAACCCGCAGCCACAAGGGCTGACACCTTCACCCGAGTCATCGTGGTTGCTGCGAAGCCGGGCAAAAAGCCTTAAGATCAGGCTTTGCACGGCTAAGGAAACTGTATGAAGCTCCAGTCATTTATCGCCTCGCACGCCATCCTCCCGGAACTGTCCTCGACATCCCGTGACGATGTCATCCGAGAGTTGATCGACTCGGTCCTCCAGGACGCCGACATCGCCGACCCGAGCCTCGCTCAGGAATTGATCGATGCCATCATCGAACGCGAGAAGCACGGCTCAACAGGCTTTGGCAAAGGCGTCGCAGTTCCCCACGTCAAGCACGACCAGATCAAGAAGATGGCCGCCGCGGTAGGAGTTAGCGCCAAAGGCGTCGACTTCAACGCTCTCGACAAACAACCCGTTTACTCGATCATCCTTCTCCTCTCACCCAAAGATAAACCCGACGAGCACCTGCAGGCCATGGAGAGCATTTTCTCCCAACTGCAAAACGATCAGTTCCGAAAGTTCCTCCGGCAGTCATCCACCAAGCAGGAAATCGAAGAGCTGATCGAAGAGGCCGACGCCCAACAGCTACCCAGCTGATCACGGACGGGCGCCATGATCGCAAGCACTGGAGAACTGGCTTGAACCAGCCATCTTCATCATCCTCAGGCATCGGACCTGCATCCGGCACCCCGGCGAGCAGTCACCGTGCCGAGACCACTGTCATAATCAGCAACCGGCTGGGTATGCACGCCCGGCCGGCGATGTCCTTCGTCGACACCGCCTCCCAGTTCAGCGCCGAAATCACGGTCTATAAAAAAGATCAGGCCGTCGATGCCAAGAGCATCATGCAACTCATGATGCTCGCCGCGACCAAGGGCACCGAACTCCGCATCGTGGCCGACGGCAACGACGCCGAAGAGGCCCTCACCGCCCTCGAAGACCTCGTCAAACGTGGTTTCGACGAAGACTGACGCCCGTTATCACATACAAACCCGCTCCGACCACCACGAACACATGCAGGGGATCCGCAGTTGCCAGCCACAGCGCGATCCCGGGGCCGACACCGATCATCACCCAGCCAGCCAATCCAAGATCCGCTGGACGCCGTACCGCCAACGGCGTTACCAACCCAACTACCACGACTAGGCCGATCACCGCGGCCTGAGGCCCCACCAAACCCGCAGCGAGCAGCAACCCCGCGAGCGGAAAGGGCAAACCGAAGTAACGCTCGCCCCCGCTGGCGAGCAGCGCGCCTTCGCGAAGCAGCACCGCCCGCACCACGCCCGAAATCACGAGCAGTCCTGCGAGCCACCCGGCTATCAGCCCTGATTGCCAGGCAACGAGCCCCGGCACCAGCACGAACGCCACCAGATCGGCGACCCGGTCCGCGCGCTGCCCAAACCTCGAAACCACCCCCCAGCTCCGAGCCAGCGGGCCATCCACCGCATCCAGCAGCGCCGCTACCAACAGCCAGTAAAGCAGCAACCTCGGCTCAGCCAGCGAGGCCAGATACCCCCCCACCAGACCCACAACGGCAACCAGTAAGGTCAGGCTGTTGACAACCACCCAGCCCAAGCGAGCAGCTGAGGCCGGAACGACCAACAAACCCGGGTTGTCGACACGCGAGATTCGACTCATTATGCAAGGTCCATGTCGCAGACCAATGCTCAGCTCCAGGCCTCCGTGACCCCGCATCGCAGGGGGAGACCTGTACGAAGCGTCCGTAAGCGCCTCTTGGCTCTGCTGATCAGCGCGGCCTGCCTAATAGCATTGGTATGGCTGAATCGTATGGAGCCCGACGCCCGCGGGATAGGCACCCACGAACAATTAGGCGTCGAAGCCTGCGGCTGGGCGAGCCGGCTCGACTTTCCCTGCCCTACCTGTGGCGTCACCACCGCCGCTTCGCTAGCAGCCAACGGCCAATTGTTCAGCTCTCTTATGACGCAGCCCTTCGGCTTCCTGCTCGCCCTGGCTCTCGCCGTGGTCTTCTGGCAGCAACTCGGCACCGCTGCGCTGAGTTGGCCCGGACCCCACTGGACCCGTATGCTCATCAGCGGCAGAGTATGGACCACCACCATCATCCTCCTCGCGCTCGGCTGGGGATGGAAGATCCTCACCTGGACCTGACACACTTTAGAAGGAAGCTCGATGAACCACGCAGGTCGATGGACCGCCATACTCCTGATCGCCGTGCTTAGCCTGAGCACGGCCGGTTGTGATTTCTTCGCCTGGATGGCACTCGGCTACGAACAAACCCAGGAAGTCGATGCCGCCTACACAGGCCTCGAAGGACGTAGCGTCGCCGTGCTCGTCGCAGCCGACGACCAGATCCTCTTCCAACACCCCACCGCCGATCGACTCATCGGCCAGCAGGTCTCGGCCACGCTCGCACAAGCCGTCGACAACATCAGAATCGCCGAGCCCAGCCAGATCCGCGACTTCATCGAAGAGAACCCATACTGGGAAACACTCCTTCCCTCACAACTCATCGAGGGCCTCGGCGTCGATCGGCTCCTGCTTGTCGGACTCTACGAGTACCGCCTGCACGAACCCGGCAACGCCCACGTCTGGCGAGGCATCATGAGCGCCGACATCAGCGTCATCGAAGCCGAAGCCGAAGACCCCGACAACGCCAGCTTCGCCACCGTCATCGAAGCCGAATACCCCACGGTTAACGAGATAGGCGTCATCAATTCGGACAGCCAGTCCATAGAGTTCGGACTCCTTCAGACCTTCGCCGTCAAAACCGCCAATCTATTCCGAAAGCACGAGGTGCCCCGTTGAGCCTCGCCCAACGCAGCGTCCTCACGCTCACCGCCTTGCTCCTGCTGGTTAACGCAGGATGCCAGGAGATCGGCTTCATCGGCCAGGCCGCCGCACACCTCACAGGGCTCGATCGAATCCCCGCTCAGCACGAGATCGACCGGCGGCCCACCGTCGTCCTCGTCGATGACCCCAACAACCTGCTCGGCTCGCCCGCCCTGGCCACCCAACTCGCTGGCCTGATCGGCTTCCACCTAGTCGAACACACAGACCTCGTCGATGAAGACCTGATCTCCCAGCGGCGCGTCAGCGAACTCTCCGAAAGACTCGGAAAAGCCTTCGCTCAGACGCCCATGGACGCCATCGGCGAACAGGTCGGCGCCGAACAGCTCATCAGCGTGCTGATTGTTTCAGCCGACCAGCAGATGGCACCCGGACTCATGCGCCCCCGTGCCACCGCCCGCGTCGAACTCATCGACGTCACCGAAGGCCGACGTATCTTCCCTCCCGAGGCCGACGCGTCCAGCCCATCACTCCTGACCCAGGGCTACACCGTCTCGGTCGATCTCCAGGTCCAGTCCGCGCAGCAGGGACGAGCCACTCTCCGACTCGCTTCGCAGCAACTCGTCCAGGCCCTGGCGATCGAAGTCGCCCAGCTCTTCTACAGCCACGAGCCGGACAGTTAATCGATGACGACCGTCCAACTCGCCATCGAACCCGACGCCCTCGAACTCCTCCGCATCATGGCACTGCGCCCGAGTGATCCCGGCACAGTCTGGGTCATGACCGGAGGCCAGGCCGTGCGCGATCGACTCAGCCACGCCGACCTCCACCCCGAGATACTCATCTCACCGCCACTCGGCAGCCCGGTCCTCGGCTACCCACGCCTGCGAAAAGCTCCTCAGATCTATCGCAAGCCGGATCGCGTCGCGATCTGGTCCCGAAGGTCCAGAAGCTGGGCCCAGTGGATGTGGCCCAACACCAGGATCGAAGCCGGCACCGACCTCGAAGACCCCGAAGTCCTCGCCGAACTCGTCACCGTCCTCACAGCCGAATGCGATCGAGAAGACATCCGTCAGAGCTGGCGACAGCAAGCCGGCATCCCAGCCAATCAGCCCACGCCCCCACTGATCGGCCTGCTCACCGACCGACCCAGGCAGGCACGGCTGGCCACCATCGCCATCGGGCTCGGCCTCGTCGTCGAAACCCTGGAGATGCACGGGCTCGCCTGCCCCCGCCTCATCCTCGAACCCGCCAACCACGACCGCCCTCAGGTCGAAAGCCTCTGGACCGAATCCGTCCTCGCCCCAGTCCTCCAGCAGGACCCCGCCTGGGTCTGGCCCTGGCCCCAACTGCACGCCCCCGATGGCCTGCTGATCCCCGCCTCCGCACGACGCCCAAGGCTCATCTGCACCCTGGCCCTGACCCTCGGCCAGAAAGTGATCCTCGAAACCACCACCCCCGCAAAATTCCAGGACCTCGCCGAACAGACCGAATCGGTCAGGGTCATCAATGAAGGCGACTCCCGAGGCATCGCAGAAAGCGTGATATGGCTCGCACACACCCGCCAGCCAATCGCCAGATCAACCGACAGACTTGACCCTTGAGCGCCCCCACGGCTACAGTGTCAAACGTTAGAACAATGCAAGATTCTCCACGCAGGGATTTCCCCGGGTGTTCCGAGAATCGATCAACAACTCGGTGCCTTTGAGACTCGGTGAGTGCCTTCTCAAAGAACCGATGAATCGAGCCGGTCAGCCGGCTCGGACGCTAGGCCGAAAGGCCAGCGGGATAGATTGAGGACCTGCTCTCCCACACGCTGCCAAGACCTCTTCAGCGTGATATCAAGGCCCCTTGCCCTCGCGGCATGCCTCTGCTCAGGCAGAGTGCGCCTTGCAATGGCCGACCGGCGTCTTTAATCCCCGCTGAGCGTTCTGACAAGCGCGTCGTCCCGGCGCACGAAAGCTCAGCATGCCCAGCCCACTCCTCACCCCCGTCTCCCTCCTCCTGACCCAGGTCTCCACCCCGACCGCCACGCTCATGCTCATCGCCGGGCTGATCGTTGGAGGCGTTGCCGCCGTGATTCTCTCCCGATTCATGGGCAGTCAGAGCCTGGCCAGAGCCAGAAGCGAAGCAGACAGCATCCTCGCCGCCGCCAAAGCCGAAGGCGAAACCCTCCGCAAGCAGATCGAACTCGACGCCCGCAGCGAGTCCACCAGGCTCCGCGAGAACTTCGAGAAAGAAACCGAAGCCGCCCGCAACGAGATCAAGGAAATCGAGCGCCGCCTCACCAAACGCGAGGACAACCTCGACCGCAAGCTCGACACCCTCACCAGCCGGGAAGACGCCCTCACCAAGCTCGAGGACGACGTCAAATCCCGCGAGGTCAAGGTCCGCGACAGGGACGCCGAACTCGACCGCCTCCTCGCCGAGCACCGCGAGCTCCTCGACAAAGCCCGCGAAGAACAGAAACACGAGCTGCTCCGCATCTCCAAGCTCTCCGAGGACGACGCCCGCAAGCAGGCCCTCCGCGCCATCGAACTCGAAGCCCAGGAAGAAGCCGGCCAGCTCATCCAGCGCATCACCGAGCGCACCGAGGAAGAAGCCCGCCAGAAATCCCTCGAAATCACCCTCAACGCCATCCAGCGATACGCCTCCGAGCACACCGCCGAGGCCACCGTCTCCGCCATCGCCATCCCCTCCGACGACCTCAAAGGCCGGGTCATCGGCCGCGAGGGCCGCAACATCCGCGCCTTCGAAAAAGCCACCGGCGTCGATGTCATCGTCGACGACACGCCGGGCGTCATCGTCGTCTCCTGCTTCGACCCCATCCGCCGGGCCGTCGCCTCCCAATCCCTCCAGAAACTCGTCGACGACGGCCGCATCCACCCGACGCGCATCGAAGAAGTCGTCGAACAGATGACCAAGGAGATCCAGGAACGCGTCGTCAAGCACGGCCAGGACGCCTGCATCGAAGCCCACATCCGCGGGCTCCACCCCCGTATCTCCGAGATGGTCGGCCGCCTCTACTACCGCATGTCCTACGGCCAGAACATCCTCCGCCACTCGATGGAAGTCGCCTACCTCTCTCAGGTCATCGCCGACCAACTCGGCCTCGACGGCGAGCTCGCCCGACGCTGCGGCTTCCTCCACGACCTCGGCAAGGCCATGGACCACGAAGTCGAAGGCGGCCACCCTGCCATCGGCATGGAGTTCGCCCGCAAGCACGGTGAAACCGATGAAGCCGTCCTCAACGCCATCGGCGGACACCACAACGACATCCCCTCCACCACCCCCTACACCCCCATCGTCATGGCCGCCGATGCCATCTCCGGCGCCCGCCCCGGCGCTCGCCGCGAAACGCTAGAAAAATATGTCCGCCGCCTCGAACAGCTCGAAGGCATCGCCACCGAGCACCAGGGCGTCCAGCAGGCCTACGCCATCCAGGCCGGCCGCGAAGTCCGCGTCATCGTCGACCCTGACAACATCAACGACGAAAAGTGCGCCTACATCGCCCGCGACATCGCCAAACGCGTCTCCGAAGAAATGACCTTCCCCGGCGAAATCAAAGTCACTGTCCTCCGCGAAATGCGAACCATCGAATTCGCCCGCTAAGCCACCTCAGCTAGTAAGCCAGTCCCACCCGGGTGCCACGCCCCTTTCAGGGGCGTGCCCGACGACCCAATAACTCGGGTGGCTGTGGTCAGACCGAAGGTCTGCCCACAGAACCAGAGAGCACACGCCAAGCCATCACGCGCGGACCGAAAGACCCCACAGCCCACCTACAATATGGGCATGGCCACCCCCGCCCAGCCCGAAACCTTCCGCTGCCCCCGCTGCCGCGCCCGTATGACGCCGGGCGTCCTCCCCATCGCCGCCGGTCTCAGCTGGCTCCCGCTCTCACCCAATGCCACCCCTGCTATGGCCGAAGGCCTCCCCGGCACCCACGCCATCATGCGTCCCAACCGGCTACCCGCCTGGCGATGCCGAGCCTGCGAGCTCGTGCTCTTCCGCCACGGCCGCAAAATGACCGACCCCCTCGCCGAACCGGACGAACTGCCGCCCGAAGAGATCGAACCTCTCGATCCCCGCCGCGACAAATAGACCGCTACTTACTGACTCTGCCCCGTGTAATACACCAGCCCATTCGGCCGATCGATGACCAACCGACTCTGCATCAGCCCGGCCTGCGGATGCTGAGACAACCGCTCATACCGCTCCGGATTCACAATCGCATCCGGGTTCCAAGCCGGGCTGAACATCCCCGCCGACTCCGGCACCACCAGAGGCAGCACACCCCCGCCCTGCATCCCGGACATCCCGCCGGTCGGTATCGCCGTCATCACCGGCGTGTACCCCTGCGAAATCAAAGCATCAATCACCGTCGCAGTTGCCCGAAACCGAAACGCCACCCGATGCGATTGCACCACCATCAACCCTCCCTGCAACTGACTCACCTGCGATGAGTTCAGCGGGGCCATGTACACATTGAAGATCTCATAGATATCCGCAGACCCCTGCGACGCCTCTGGCCGAGTTGGCACCTCAACAGCCACCACAGCCACATCCGGTTCCATCCCCGCGGTCGCCGGCGCCTCCTCCGGCGTTTCGCCACATCCCGTCATCAAGCCAAGCATCATCACCAAACAGCAAGCCGGGGTACGCCTCATCGTTTCAACCTCCTACTCCGCCTCTTCCCGCCCAAACCGCCGCTGCCGCCCCGCGTAGTCACGCAGCGCCGCATGAAAATCCTCCACCGTGAAGTCCGGCCACAGCGTCTCGGTCACATACAACTCCGCATAACTAAGCTGCCACAGCAGGTAGTTGCTCAGCCGCATCTCCCCCGAAGTCCGAATCAGCAGATCAGGGTCAGCCGACCCCGCCGTCCCCAACCGACTCGCGATCAGGTCCTCATCCACCTCAGCAGGCTCCACCTCACCGCTCGCGATGTCGTCAGCGATCGAACGCACCGCCGAAGTCATCTCCTGACGACTGCCGTAATTCAATGCCAGGTAAAGCGTCAAGCCCGTATGCCCGGCCGTTAGCTCCGCGTTCCGATCCAGCTCTGCCAGCACCCGCTTCGGCAACCCCTCGCGCTGACCAAGATGCCGAAACCGCAGATTGTTATCGATCAGCAGCGGCCGCTGCGAAACCAGATACTCCGTGTAAAGGTCCATCAGACAGCCCACCTCCGCCTCCGCCCGCGCCCAGTTTTCCGTCGAGAAACTGTAAAGCGTCATCGCCTCAATCCCCAACCGACTCGCCGCCTCCACCACAGGCGGGGTTCGCACCGCACCCGCCTTGTGACCCTCACTCCGATCCAGCCCCCGCGCCTTCGCCCACCGGCCGTTCCCATCCATGATGATCGCCACATGCCTCGGCAGCACCGAAAACCCGCCAACACCCGCCTCCGACTCAAGCGATGACCGCGACAACGTCATAGACAAACACCCAATCGAAATGAGCAGACCCTCACTGACTACGCGCTCAGCACGTGGCGGGTTCGCGCCAGATCGTCTGATCCCGCGCCGGCCCCACACTGATGATCGTCGCAGGAACCCCGATGAAAGCCTCGATCCGCTCAACGTACCGACGCGCCGCCTCAGGCAAATCCTCAAACCGTCGGGCCGTCGTCAGATCCCCCTCAAATCCCTCGATCGTTTCGTACACCGGCTCCGCCCGCTCAAGCTCCGTGCAGTCCGCTGGGAATCGCTGCGACGCCTTGCCATCGATCTTGTAGCCCGTGCACAGCTTCAGCGGACCAACACCCGCCAGCACATCCAGCAGCATCAACGCGATCCCCGTGGCCCCGGTCACCCGCGCCGTGTATCGAAGCGCCACCAGGTCCAGCCACCCGCACCGCCTCGGCCGCCCGGTCGTTGTCCCGAACTCACGCCCCTGCTCACGAATCTGGTCACCCGTCGCATCATCAAGCTCCGTGGGCATCGGCCCGCCACCCACACGCGTCTGGTACGCCTTCACGATCCCGATGATGCGCTGCACCCGATGCCCCGGAACACCCGCCCCTGTGTGCGCACCCGCCGAGGAACAGCTGCTCGACGTCACAAACGGATACGTCCCGTGGTCGACGTCCAGCAGCGTCGCGTTCGCCCCCTCAAACAACAACCGCCGACCCTCCGCGATCGCATCGTTAAGCAGCTCAGCCGTATCCGACACGTGCGCCCTCAGCCGCTTGGCGTACCCCGCACACCGCTCAAGCACCTCAGCCGGCTCAAAGGCCTCGAAGGGCTGCCCAAGCTCGTCCGCCAGTGGTTGCAGCAGCGCATTCTTCAAACGTGCGATCTGCTCGACCTTCACCTTCAGCGTCTCGGGATTCAGCAGGTCACACACCCGGATCGCCGTCGACCGCAACGCCTTGTCCGCATAACAGGGACCGATCCCCCGCCCCGTCGTGCCGATCGCACCCTTCGCGCCCGTGTCTCTTGTTAGCATCCCCTCAAACAATTGATCCTGCAGCTTGTGCCACGGCATCACCAGATGCGCCCGATCACTCACCCGCAGATTCTCTCCGATCACCACCCCCTGCTCGGCCAACGCATCCATCTCCTTCACGAGCTGATCGACATCAATCACCACCCCGTTGCCGAGCACGTTCAGCTTCTCCGGATACAGAATCCCACTCGGAATCAAATGTAGCGCATACCGCTTGTCACCCACCTGCACCGAGTGCCCCGCGTTCGCCCCACCGTTGTAACGAACCACCGCATCGAAGTCAGGCGCCAGCAGATCAACGATCTTCCCCTTGCCCTCATCACCCCACTGCAACCCCACCACCGTTGTATGCGACCGCCGAGTCGTAGGCCGCCCATCAGCGGCTGAAGCCGGGCTCGTCGTCAGGTCATCGGAGATCGTCGCCATCGTTTGCTCGCCTGAATAGGTGGAAGGGGCGGGGTGGATAGACCGCGAATGACGCCCGAAACAGGCGCAAAACGAAATCTTAGCAGCCCATCAGCAGCCACGTGCAGAGGCCCGAAGCCACTCATGAGCTTGCCCAAATCCTCCAACCACGACAAACCGTACGCAAGCCAGCTCAGCCAGCCCCCCATGGCTCACCAGCCACCCGCAACGTCCGATAGCCATACCGGGACGCGATCCAACCGCACCAGCCATCGAGGAGCCCAACATGCGTCACAAACGCCATGGCCTGGCAATGTCAGAATTTCTCGTCGCCCTAGGCGTCATCTTCCTGCTCGCCCTGCTCTTCGTCCCGCAGTACGGCATCGCCGCCGTCGACCGCGAAACCGAAGCCGCCCGCGAAATCGTCAACGAAGTCCAGGCACACGTCTACGCCTACAAGAAGTCCCGCGGACGCTACCCCACCTCGATCAAAGCCGAGTGGTTCCCCCTCAACAAACAGATCACGCCCTACCGACCCGAGGTCAAGCACACCCTCATCGAACGTGGCGGCTTCGGCGAACCACGCCCCCTCGACCCACGACTCAGCGGCCCCGCCGGATACTGGTACAACCCCGCCAACGGTGTCTTTGTCGCCTTTGTGCCCGATCAGGGCACAACCGAAGACACCGAGGACCTCTTCGAACGGGTCAACCCCCACGCACGCTGATAAGCTGCTGCCCGGTGAACAGACTGACCTATTCAGGTTTTTTGACCTTTAACTCGGGACAAATGCCGATTCAGGGGATATCCTTACCGCGTGGCTAACGAGTCCTTTTTATCCCCTTAACCATTCTCACACTCGGCAAACACGCCAACCCGAGGCTGAAACCGATGATCTATTCCAATGCTTGTGCCTACGCCATTCGCGCCATGAGCCGTCTGGCCATGCTCCGTCCCGACGGCTACGTCCTCCTCGACGAACTCTGCGAAGGCTCCGACCTGCCCCGCCACTTCGTCGCCAAGATCTTCCAGGACCTCGTCCGCAAGGGCCTGCTCACCTCCGCCAAGGGCCGAGGCGGCGGCTTCGCCCTCGCCCGCAAGCCCGAGCAGATCAGCCTCTATGACATCGTCGAAGTCATCGACGGCATCGACAACCTCAACGCCTGCGTCGTCGGCATGCACCGCTGCGACGACCACCAGCCCTGCCCCCAACACGACGAGTGGAAGCCCATCCGCAACCAGCTCAAGGAATACCTCGTCCGAACCACCCTTGCCACCATGAGCGAAACCATGGTCAAGAAGATGGAACTGCTCGGCACCGAACTCCCGGTGCTCACCAGCAAGTCCAAACCCGTCCGCGTGCAGGCCTGAACCACTGATCCTTCAAAACCAGCACCGCCCGGCCATGACCGCATGACCGGGCGGTTGTCTTATCCAGATTCAACGGACTCGCACATCACTCAGGCGACGCGATCGAAGACAGCTTCACCGCCGCCGCCTTCAGAATCCCATCACGATGCGTGAGCGCATCAAGCGTCGCCTGATCCGGGGCGTTGTCCAGCTTCAGCAGCATCAGCGCCGTCACCTTGCCATCAGACCCCGCACGCCTGGAAATCGTCATGTCCGCGATATTCAAACCTGCCTCACCCATCAGCGACCCCACCAGCCCGATCATCCCAGGCCGGTCCTCGTTCTGAAGCAGCAGCATCGTGTCACGCGGGATCATGTCCATATGATACCCGTTGATCTCCACCACCCGCGGCTTCAGATCGTCGTACACCCGGCCCACAATCCGACGCGTCTGATCCTCGGGATGCGTCTGATCGTCCACCGCATCATTCGGGCCACTGATCACCAGCGACAACTGCGAGCCCAGACCTGCATCATCATCCGAAGTCACCACCTTCGCCGTGATGCCCCGCTCCTTCGCCAGAGGCCCGACATTGATCAGGTTCACCGGCGAATCCAGACGATCCGCCAGCAAACGCGTCAGCGCCGTCCGCTCGATCGTCGAACCCACCGCCGCCAATTCCTTGCCACGCAGCTCCACCGTCACCGTGCACAGACCACGCGTCACCATCGGCCCGATCAGGCTCGCCATCCGATCAGCCAGATCCGCATACGCAGCCTGCATAGGCGTCAGATCCACACGCAAACCCCCAGCGTTCACCGCACCCTTGATCCCCGCGCCACGCAGGTAAGCCAGCGCCGACTGCGCCGCATCCACCGACACCGCCTCCTGAGCCTCCACCGTCGAGGCCCCTAGGTGGGGCGTCACCAGCACCTTCGGATGCGTCCGAAGCGGGTCATCCGCCGCCGGCGGTTCCTCGCTGAACACATCCAATCCCGCCCCACCAATCAACCCCTCATCCAGAGCCCGGATCAGATCCGCCTCGTCCACGACACCCCCACGCGCCGCATTGATCACCAACAGATTCGGACGCGCCGTCTTCATCACCTCGTAATTCAGCATCCCCCGCGTGTGTGTGTTCAACGGCACATGAAAACTCAGCATGTCCACCTTCGGCACCAGCTCGGCAAAATCACGGATCACCCGCACCTTGCCATCCAGCGCAGTCTCCGTATTCACAAACGGATCGAACGCCAGCACGTCCATCTCAAACGCCAGCCCCCGCAGAGCCACCGCCTGACCGATCCGACCAAACCCCACCACGCCCAACGTCTTTCCCGCCAGCTGCCGCCCCTTGAACTTGCTCCGATCCCACTTGCCCTCCGTCATCGTCTTGTACGCAGGACCAATCTGACGGGCCGTCGCCAATAGCAGCGCAAACGCGTGCTCCGCCGTCGTCAGCGTCGAGGCCTCCGCCGTGTTGATGACCAGGATCCCCTTGTCCGTCGCCGCCGGCAGATCAATGTTGTCCACCCCCACACCCGCACGAGCGATCACCTTCAGCCTGCCGGGATTCTTCAGAACCTCCGCCGTGATCTTCACACCCGACCGCACGATCACCGCATCGTGCTCGCCGATGATCGTCGCCAGTTCATCCTCCCTGATCCCCGCCCGATCCGTTAGCGACGCGTCCGGCTGAGAGGCAATCCAGTCAAGCCCCTCCTGGGCAAGCTTGTCTGCGGCAAGAATCGAGAACGTCTGCGTGGCCGTGGTCACGGTCGGGCTCCAGGTCGGGTGGGTTCAATCAGGACAGTCGAGCCACGGGCAACCCGCAGCGGACCGGTGGTTTATGCGATCTCCGCCGCCGCGGCAAACCCGTGGGCCGCCGCCTGAAGCGTCTGCTTGATCAGCTCGTCACCGTGCTCGGTCGAAACGAACCAGCACTCATACTGACTCGGCGGCAGTATCACCCCATGCTCCAGCATCGCCTCGAAAAACGCCGCAAAACGATCCGTGCGACACGACGTCGCCGTCTCGTAATCCGTCACCGGCTCCTCCGAGAAGAACACACAGATCATCGATCCCACCCGAGCAATCTGCACCGGCACGCCCGCCGCACTCGCCTTGGCCAGCAACCCATCCTCGAGCTGCCGGCCCGCGGCTTCCAGCCCCTCATAAACAGCCGGGTCCTCCAACGCCTCCAGCGTCGCGATCCCCGCCGCCATCGCTAGCGGATTCCCCGATAGCGTCCCCGCCTGGTACATCGGCCCCGCCGGTGCCACATGCTCCATGAGCTCCCGCCGACCCGCATACGCAGCACACGGAAGCCCCCCACCGATCACCTTCCCAAAACAGGTCAGGTCAGGCGTCACGCCATAAAGCGACTGCGCCCCGCCACGGTGCACCCGGAACCCCGTCATGACCTCGTCAAACAGCAGCATCGCCCCATACTTGTCACACAGCGCCCGCAGCCCCTCCAGATACCCCTCCGCTGGCGGCACACAACCCATGTTCCCGCCGATCGGCTCCACCGCGAAAGCCGCGATCTCCTCCGTATGCTCCGCAAACACCCGCTCCGCCGCCGCCAGATCATTAAACGGCACCAGCAGCGTGTGACGCGTGATCCCCTCCGGCACGCCCGGCGAACTCGGCTGCCCAAGCGTCAACGCCCCCGACCCCGCCTCGACCAGCAACGCATCACTGTGCCCGTGGTAGCACCCCGTGCACTTCACCACCGCCGTCCGGCCCGTCACCGCCCGCGCCAGCCGAATCGCCGACATCGCCGCCTCGGTCCCCGAATTCACAAACCGCACCATCTCCACCGACGGCACCGCATCGATCACCATCTTCGCCAGCTGCGTCTCCGCCTCCGTCGGCATCCCGAACGTCGTTCCCCGACCCGCCGCCTTCGATAACGCCGCCAGCACCGAATCCGCCGCATGACCCAGAATCAGCGGGCCATACGAGCCCACATAGTCCACATACTCATGACCATCGATATCCGTAACCACCGCCCCCTTCCCGCATCGGATAAACACCGGATCCCCGCCCACGGCCTTATAAGCCCGCACAGGAGACGAAACACCCCCTGGCATCACCTCAGAGGCCTCCGAAAAGGCCTTCGCGGACGCCGGCCGACGCGTAGCCACACCAGGTTGTGCTGTCGTTGTCATGCCCGCATCCTAGCAACGCCGCCACCCGAGGGGGCTCAGCTTGAAGCCGCCGAACCCTTGAGATACACTTCGGGGCTCGATCTAACGCGATAAATACGAGACCGCAGCCCAGGTTAGGGCCGCCACAAGGGCTTAACAGCATGACGATTACCGCCGAACGACGCTCCGAACTGGTTACCGAATACCAGCAGGGCGAAAAAGACACCGGATCCCCGCAGGTCCAGGTCGCCATTCTCACCCATCGCATCAAGGCGCTCACCGAGCACCTCCGCGATCACAAGCACGACTACGCCTCACGCCGCGGTCTGCTCCAGATGGTCTCGCGTCGGACACGCCTCCTCCGTTACCTCGCACGCACCGACAACGCCGCCTACCGCGAGCTCATCGGGCGTCTCGGCCTGCGACGCTAAGTCGGGCCACTCTGCCGGATTGCCGGTTCGGGATGTTCCCGGGTCGGTGCAGACGGCAGTCGGCTCGCGACACCGCAGACCACGCCTCTACCAGGCCCGGCGCGGTGTCCCCAGCCATCTGTCTTCTGTGCATCAGCAATCCGGCCCGCGGGATCCCCACGCTGCCACGCAGCGCTCCCGATGGATCGATGCCTGGGGTCTGAAAGGAAGACAGCAATCATGGCTCACCACCGCGTAGAGATGGAACTCGCCGGCCGCACCCTCTCAATCGAAACCGGCAAGATCGCCAAGCAGGCCGACGCCGCCGTCCTCGTCCAGTACGGCGAAACCGTCATCCTTGGCACCGTCGTGCACGCAGCCCCCCGCGAAGGCATCGACTTCTTCCCCCTCACCGTCGACTACCGCGAGAAGCTCTCCGCCGCAGGCAAGTTCCCAGGCGGCTTCCGCAAGCGTGAAGGCGCCCCCAACCAAAAAGAAATCCTGACGATGCGGAACATCGACCGTCCGCTCCGTCCCCTCTTTCCCAACGGCTACATGGACGAGGTCCAGATTCAGTGCTGGGTCATGGCCGCCGACGGCCAGAACGAGCCCGATGTCCTCGCCGGCATCGCCGCCTCCGCCGCCCTGTCCATCAGCGGCATCCCCTTCGACGGCCCCGTCGGCAACGTCCGCGTCGGCCGCGTCGACGGCCAGCTCGTCATCATGCCAACCGCCGCGCAAAGCGAATACTCCGACCTCGACATGCTCCTCTGTGGCCACGAAGACGGCCTCAACATGATCGAAGTCGGCGCTCACCAGATGCCCGAAGACGAGATGGTCAAGGCCATCGAATTCGGACACGACCACATCAAGCAGGTCGTCGGTCTCATCAAGCAGCTCCAGGAAAAAGCCGGCAAGCCCGTCGCCGAGTTCCAGTCCCCGGTCTCCGACGAAGTCCAGGCCAAGGTCAACGCCCTCGCCGAACCCCTCCGCGCCGCCAAGACCACCGAAGGCAACAAGCTGGACCGCCAGGAAGCCGTCCGCAACTGCATCAAGAGCTTCATCGCCGAGCACTTCCCCGAGCCCGCTCCCTCCGCCGGTGTCGGCGAGTTCAACGCCTGGCGCGACTCGGTCAAGCAGGCCAAGTTCGCCATCCACGACCTCGAAGAAAAGATCACCCGCGAGATCATCCGCTCCGGCTCCCGCACCGACGGCCGAGCCGCCAGCGACCTCCGCCACATCGAGGCCGAAGTCGGCATCCTCCCTCGCGTTCACGGCTCCGCCCTCTTCACCCGTGGCGAAACCCAGGCCCTGGTCACCGCCGTCCTCGGTTCCGGCCGCGACGAGCAGATCGTCGACGGCCTGGGCGACGAGTACGCCGAAAAGTTCTACCTCCACTACAACTTCCCCCCCTTCTCCGTCGGCGAAGCCAAGCGCATCACCGGCCCCGGACGCCGCGAGATCGGCCACGGCATGCTCGCCCAGAAAGCCCTCCAGGCCGTCCTGCCCCCCATCGACGAGTTCCCCTACACCGTCCGCCTCGTCAGCGACATCATGGAGTCCAACGGCTCCTCATCCATGGCCTCGGCCTGTGGCGGCTCGCTCGCACTCCTCGACGCCGGCGTCCCCATCGCAGCCCCCGTCGCCGGCATCTCCATCGGCATCATCAGCGCCGATGACAGCGGCCAGGACGACGTCTACCTCGTCGATATCCAGGGCGAAGAAGACCACTTCGGCGACATGGACTTCAAGGTCACCGGCACCGAGACCGGCATCACCGCCATCCAACTCGACCTCAAGACCCGCGGCCTCACCCTCAGCCAGATCGAGAAGACCTTCGGCATGGCCCGCGACGCCCGCCTCAGGATCCTCGAAACCATGAACGCCGCCATCGCCAAGCCAGGCGAACTCTCCGAGCACGCACCCCGCATGCTCACCGTCAAGATCCACCCCGACAAGATCGGCAAGCTCATCGGCCCCGGCGGGAAGATGATCCGCCAGATCGAAGAAAACACCGGAGCCACCCTCACCATCGAGGAAGACGGCACCGTCTTCATCTCCGCCGTCGGCGCCGGCAAGGCCGAAGCCGCCCGCGAGGAAGTCGAGAAGATCGCCGCCGAGGTCAAGGTCGGGGCCTACTACAACGGCCGCGTCACCTCCGTCAAGGACTTCGGGGCCTTCATCGAAGTCATCCCCGGCCAGGACGGCCTCTGCCACATCTCCGAGCTCAGCGACGGTTTCGTCAAGAACGTGGGCGATGTGGTCAAAGTAGGCGACCAAGTCCGCGTCAAAGTCCTCCTCATCGACGATCAGGGACGCGTCAAGCTCTCACGCAAAGCCGTCCTCCTCGAAGAAAAGGAAGAAGAAACTGCTTCCACTCCGGCCTGATACGTTGTATGTTGAAATAGGCAGGTCTGCGTCCCCTCTCAGATAGAGGGTGCTCGAATCATATCTACGACCGTGCAGGACCTGTCGTGGCCAACGACTGTTCATTGGCCGCATAACGCGAAAGGTGTGTGATGAGCCCCCTATGGTTGCCTCGAACCCTCTTGCAGTGTTCTGGTCGCCCGGGATAAGCTCAGTTCGATAGGTTTCGGTTTCACCCGTGGGCCCAGGGGGCCCGCGACTGCACGTCTCGTTTCATTCTTTTCTTGTTTGGGCACACTCGTCTGCCGTTTTGTAAGGAGTCTCACATGTCACTAACCCGTGGTCGCGTGAAGTGGTTCGATCCCAAGAAAGGCTTCGGCTTTATCGTCGGTCCCTCCGAGGAAGACGTCTTTGTCCACTACACCCACATCCAGTCCGACGGCTTCCGATCCCTCAAAGACGGCGAAACCGTCGATTACGAGCTCATCGAATCCGACAAAGGCCTCCAGGCCCGCGAGGTCCAACGCGTCGAGAGCCTCCAGCCCTCCTGAACAACCCGCCCGACATCCACGCAGAACCCGCAACGCCGCGATAAGCTGACACCGTGCTGATCAGCTTTCTCCTAGGTGCCATTCTCGGCGCGGTCGCCGCCACCATCGCCCTCTCCGTCTGGGTCCGTGGCCGCCAGCGAGCCCGCAGGCTCTCCGACCAGCAGGCCGTTCGACGCGAACGCCTCACCGAGCTCACCATGCTCACAGGCGGGCTAGCCCACGAAATCAAAAACCCCCTCTCCACCCTCGGCCTCAACATCCAGCTCATCGACGAAGACCTCGCCGAGATCGACAAGGCCCTCGCACCCGACAGCCCGGGTGAACAGCCCCTCCGACGCGTCCGCCGACGCTTCGCAGGCCTCGGCCGGGAAACCCGCCGCCTCCGCGAAATCCTCGAAGACTTCCTCAGCTTCGCCGGCCGCGTCAAACTCGAACGCGAACCCGTCCACATCAACACCGTCCTCGAAGAACTAGGCGACTTCTTCGAGCCCCAGGCCGATGAGGCCGCCGTCCGCCTCCGCATGCAGCTCGACGACAACGCCGGCGTCGTCATGGCCGATGCCAGCCTCCTCAAGCAGGCCCTCCTCAACCTTATGATCAACGCCCTCCAGGCCATGACCGCCGCCAGAGAACGCGATCAACCCCACGGCGGCGCCAACGAACTCCTCCTCCGCACCGAACGCACCACCCGCGGCCTCGAAGACCAGGTCCGAATCTACGTCATCGACACCGGCCCCGGCATGGACGACCAAGCCGCCGCCAAAGCCTTCCAGCCCTACTTCTCCACCAAACGCCAGGGCACCGGCCTCGGCCTCCCCACCTCAAGACGCCTCATCGAAGAACACGGCGGCCAAATCCGCCTCCACTCCGAACCCGGCCGCGGCACCGAGTTCATCATCACGCTACCGGGCGACACGCAATCCCCGGAAACAACCCCCACCCAAAAACAAAACGCCCGCCTAGCCATCAACGACCAGGCGGGCGCTTGATTTCAATCCAAACCAAATCCGTCGGGATCAGCCCTTGATCTCAAAAATCGACTGCGTCCGCAGCACCACCCCGCTGGCACCCAGCAGGTGGTAACTCTGGATGTGGTACTCGTTCCGGTACTTCTGGCTGTCCACGATCGACAGGCACCCGACGCCCTGAGCGTCCGTCCACCGGTGAGCCACCGAGCCGGTCTCCTCCGCAAAGCCATCCATCTCCTTGAGGGTGGCGTTGTAGAGGTTGTCGGTCAGGTTCTCAGACTGAACGGTGGTCACATACACCAGCCGTCCCTGTTGCTCCATCTCATAATCCTTCTCGCCGAGGCAGGGCAGAGCGTGAACCAGACCGCTCTCAGGCAGGTGATCGCCACGATCCACCACGATCTCGGTCAGGCTCTGACCGGGAATCTGGAATCGCACAATGTGACCGCCCGGAATCAACCAGGTCTCGATCTCGTACTCGCCATGCCGGTCCATCCGGCGGGCCTCAAGATTGAACAGCTCGGGGTGGAGTGGGCGGCCGTACACCATCAGGCGTATAGACTGCGTTCCCTGAGACTTATGACTCACGCTCATGTTGCTTCCTTGATGTAGGGGCGGAGGAAACCGCAGAACCGGGCTCACATGCTGAGTGTTCTGCAGATTTCAGAATTATAGAGATGACGATCTCAGATGGAAGCCCCAACTTCACAAAATGTGCGGGGTTTTTTATCCCCTGCACCACTAGATGGGGTAGCTGGAGCCTCCAGTCAGTCAGTGCCGATAAGAACCCCTGGGAAAAGCGGGCAAACCCGGAAGGTTCCACTCAGATGCTCAAACGGCGAATCATCTTTCAGACCTTTTGCCGTGAACTGCCTTCATTCGCAGCCCAAGCCCTCCTCCACGCCATCGATGCCTCGCCCGAGCAGGAGCAACACCAGCTCGTCGACCTCGCCCTCAGCCGCAGCCAGCCCACCCTCCTCCGCGGCCTGATCCGACGCTTCGAAGCCCTCCCAACCAGCTGCCAGCAGCCCATCGCCGACAAACTCCGCGATCACCTCCCCCTCATCCGCGAAGCCCTCTCCAGCACCGACCACCGCAAACGCATCGGAGCCATAGGCATCCTCCAAAGCCTCAACGACCACCGCCACCTCGATCTCCTCGGCCCCGCCCTCGCCGACGACCGCCCCACCATCCGCACCACCGCCGAACTCCTCCTGCTCCGCTGGACACGCCTGCTCCTCAGCGACACCTCCCCGCCCGACGACCGCCTGACCGGAGCCTATTCCCTCGCCGCCAACTTCCGCCGCATCCAACACGGCCCCAGCCAGGCCATCGCCTGGTGCTTCGCCGTCACCGCCCCCCTGCTCGGCCGGGACGCCGACCCCATCCTCAAACACGCCCCCCGAAAAAACCTCATCGCTCTCCGCGCCCTCCTCGCAGAAGCCGCCGACCCCCTCGTCATCGAACGCCTCCCCTGGTGGCTGGCCCGCACCCCCACCTCCGACGCCGCCGAACGCGGCCTCAACCGCCAGCACCAGCAGCCCCCCACAAAACTCGGCTACAGCGAAACCGTCGTCCTCGCCGCCCGGCAGCCCTCACTCACTCGGCCCGGCGAACCCCTCGCCGCCGCCTCCCATCGACTCGGACTCGCTGCCATCCCCGGCCTCATCGCCCGCCACGCCAGCACCCCCTTAGAGAAAATCGCCCTCCTCGCCGACCTCGTCACCGACGGCTCACCGGTCCTCCGCTCCGTCGCCCTCCGACAGCTCATCGGACTCACCGCCACCTCCGGCGAAGCCGTCACCGTCCTCACCCGCTTCCTCGCCGACCACCACGAACCCATCGCCCAGACCGCCATGACCTGGCTCCTCGCCAACGGCGCCTCCGCCACCGTGCTCAAAGGCGCACTCCAGAGCCACCACGCCAGCGTCCGCACCATGGCCGCCCAGCGACTCGCCCCCGGCATCTTCAAAGGCCTCTGCCGAAACTGGCCCAAACTCAACAACGAACACCGCCAGCAATCCGCCCGCCAGCTCATGCGCCTCGACGACCGCCTCGTCGAAAGACTCGACGACCTCCTCCGCCGACCCGAACGCGAAAACAAACTCCGCGCCATGGCCATGATCCGCGAGCTCAACCTGGGCGTCGCCCTCGAACCCCGACTCGCCGACCTCGCCGCCTCCAAAGACGAACGCCTCGCTTCCGCCGCCGTCGCCGCCCTCGGCCAACAGCGAACCCCCCAGAGCATGCAGATCATCGACCAGGCCCTCGAACACAAAGACCCCCGCGTCCGCGCCAACGCCGTCGAAGCCCTCGGCACACCCCGAGACAACCACGAGCAGCGAAAACTCCTCGCCCTCCTCCGCACCGAACACAACCGCGTCCGGGCCAACGCCATCGCCTCACTCATCCCCACCGACGCCGCCGACCAGGCCATCCGCGGCCTCTCCGGCATGCTCGACGATCCCCGCGAGCCCCACCGCGTCTCAGGCATCTGGGTCGCCCAAACCTGCATCGTCGAACCCGTCACCCCCAAACTCATCGACATGGCCGCCGCCGACCCCTCCACCAACGTCCGTCGACGAGCCTACACCGCCGCCTCCGCCAACATCCAACGTATCGAACAAGAAACCGCCGGCGCTACCGCCCTCCTCGCCAACATGCGCAGCCGCCGACTCCAGGGAGCCGCCTGATGATCGCCCAGCTACCCCCCCTCGACATCCCCACCGACCCCGGCCGCCTCACCCCCGTCGATCCCAACGACGTCGCCCTCGCCATCCAGCAGAACGCCGCCGTCAACGCCTGGTGGCTCGTCATCCTCCTGGTCATCGGCACCCTCTTCCTCATCATCGTCCTCACTCGAGCCGCCTGGACCCACTGGGCCAGCACCCTCAAAGCCGCCTGGATCTTCCACCAGATCTGCCGCAAGAACGGCCTCACCACCTCCGATGCCTGGCAACTCTGGCGCGCCGGCCGCGGTCAACCCATCGAGATGCGCCTCGCCCTCCTCCTCAGCAGAGGCCTCATGCACAAACTCGCCGATCAGCGCCTCGCCCGACACGCCAGCGACCGCCTCCTCGGACCAGACACCCCCGCAGCCACCGCTCCCGCCGCCTAGCGGTTACCTTGTCACCCCAAGCGTGACAGGAAACCCCATGGCCATCGAAATCGAAGCCAAAATGAAAGCCGGAGACGTCCAGGTCCTCCGCAGCCAACTCAAGGAACTCGGCGCCAAGTGCCTCGGCCGAGTCCTCGAAACCAACACCTACTTCGACACCCACGACCAACGCCTCAAAGCCGGCGACCAGGGCCTCCGCATCCGACTCACCCGAAGCGAGAACGGCACCGATCGCAAGGTCTACCTCACCCACAAAGGACCACGCTCCCACGGCGGGCTCAAACGCCGCAGCGAAGCCGAAGTCGAAATCTCCTCCGCAGAAGACGCCGCCGACCTCCTCGTCGGACTCGGCTACATCCCCAGACTCACCTTCGAAAAACGACGTGAAACCTGGAAGCTGGGCGTCACCGACATCATGATTGACGAGATCCCCATGCTCGGCTCCTGGATCGAGATCGAAGGCGACCGCGAAGAAGACGTCGTCACCGTCCGCGAACAACTCGGCCTCGACAACAGCCCGCTCGTCAAAGCCAGCTACGTCGCCATGCTCCGTTCCCACGCCATCGAGCACGGCCTGCCCGAAGAAGTCTTCCGCTTCCAGCCCGCCGAAACCGCCACCACCTGACCAGCCCCACCATCCCGCCAAGGAGCCCAGCTTGCGCTTCGAGTTGATCGACCGAGTTCTGGAACTGGACGACACCGGCATCGTCGCCATCAAGATGGTCTCCGCCGCAGAGGAATACCTAGGCGACCACTTCCCAGGCTTCCCCGTCCTCCCGGGTGTCATGATGCTCGAAGCCATGACACAGGCCGGCCGGAAACTCGCCAGCCACCTCGGCATGGACCACCGACTCGTCATCGCCGAGGTCCGCAACATCCGCTACGCAGCCATGGTCCGACCCGGACAGACCCTCAAGGTCACCGTCAAACCTCGCAAGCAGACCGACGGCCAGCTCGAATGCGAAGGCCGGGGCGAAGTCGAAGGCGAACTGGCCGTTTCAGGTCGCTTCACCCTCGCGAGTGAAAAAGCGGGCCGTGTGTTACGCTAACCCTCATAAACAGTTGCAATCGGCGTAAGCCGAGTTCACGGAGCAAGCAAAACATGGCCATGAGCACGGATGAAGTTTTCGACAAGGTCCGCGAAGTCCTCGAAGACGCCTTAGGCGTCGACCCCGACGAAGTCACCCCCGAAGCCACCCTCGGACCCGACCTCGGTGCCGAATCCATCGACTACCTCGACATCGCCTTCCGACTGGAGAAAGCCTTCGGCATCAAAATCGATCAGGCAGAGATGATGCCCAGCGACGTCCTCAGCGATGCCAAGTACGTCCAGGACGGCAAAGTCACCGACGCCGGCCTCGCCGAACTCAAAGCCAAGATGCCACACGCCGACCTCACCGAATTCGAGAAGTCCCGCTCCGTCGACGACTTCAACAAAGTCTTCACCGTCGACACCATCGTCCGCTTCGTCCAGACCAAACTGGACTAAAGCCATGCGCTGGATCTGGATCGACCGCATCCTCGAACTCGACAAAGGCAAACGCTGCGTCGCCATCAAATGCGTCTCCGCCGCCGAAGACGTGCTCCACGACCACTTCGAAGCCGACAGCAACCGTGCCGCCGCACCCATGATGCCCCACAGCCTCCTCATCGAAGGCATGGCCCAGACCGCAGGCATCCTCGTCGGACACCAGGGCGACTTCAAGGAAAAAGTCATCCTCGCAAAAATCGCCAAGGCAAGGTTCCACGCCGTCGCCCAGCCCGGCGACGTCGTACGGTTCACCGCCAACATCGACCGTTACGACGAGATGGGCGCTTCCACCTCCGGCACCCTGGAAATCCTCGATCCCCAGACCGGCGACGCCACCCCCCTCGCCGAGATCGAACTGATGTTCAGCCACATCGACCAGAACCGCGCCGGCCTCGCCTTCCCCGAAGAAAACTTCGTCTTCACCAGCCAGTTCATGGACCTGCTCGACCGAAGCGGCATCCAGCGACCCAACTGACGCCAACCACAAGCTGCCCGGAGAGGACCGATGGCAAGCGCACGCCTGGGCAGACTGATCAGACTCATCACCCTTGTCCAGTCCGGACAGGCCAAAAGCCCCGACCACCTCGCCGATGAACTCGACGTCAGCCGACGCACCGTCTTCCGCGACCTCGACCTCCTCCGCGAAGCCGGCGTCCCCTGCTACTTCGACGACGCAGGCTACAAAGTCGCCGAACGCTTCTTCCTCCCGCCAGTCAACCTCACCATCCAGGAAACCCTCGGCCTCCTGCTCCTCGGCAAGTCCGCCGAATCCATGCGCGATCAACCCCTGGGCGACCCCGCCGTCGCCGCCATCCGCAAACTCGTCAGCGCCGTCCCCGAACCCATGCGCAGCGCATGCGTCGATGTCATGGACCACGTCTCCTTCACACCCTCCGCCCGCGTGCCGGGCGACGCCGAAAGCCACTTCCACCAGCAACTCCAGACCTGCATCGACGAGCACCGCGTCTGCATCCTCCACTACCAGCCTGCCCGCGCCGACCAGCCCGAACCCGTCGAGATCCACCCCTACGCCCTCCACTTCGCCGCACGGGCCTGGTACGTCTTCGGTTACGTCAAACAGCACAAAGACGTCCGCGTCTTCAAACTCGTCCGACTCACTGACATCGAACGCACCCAGCGAAAATTCACACCCCCAAAAAACTTCCGCGTCGCCGACAAGATCGGCAAAGCCTGGATGCTCATCCCCGAAGGCAAAATCTACAAGATCGAACTCATCTTCCAGCCCCGTGTCGCCCGCAACGTTATGGAAGTCGTCTGGCACCCCAGCCAGCAGCAGGAACTCCTAAAAGACGGAACCGCCCGACTCCGCTTCGAGGTCGATGGCCTCGGCGAAATCGCCTGGTGGATCTGCGGATACGCCGACCAGGCCCGCGTCATCAAGCCCCAAAAACTCCGCCAGCTCGTCGCCGACATGCACACCCGCGCCGCCGCCGGTTACGACGACACATAACCCGCCACCGCCTCCGTCAACGCATCCGTTAACTCCCGCGCCAGCATCCCCCGATCCGCATAACGTGCGACCCAGCTCTCTGCCGCCCGCCCATGCAGATACACACCCAGCCGCGCCGCATTAAACGGATCAAGCCCCTGCGCGATCAGCGAAGCGATCACCCCCGTCAGCACATCCCCAGATCCCCCCGTCCCCATCGCCGAGTGACCGCTCTCGTTCACGTAAAGACGATCACAACTCGCCGCCACCACCGTCCCCTGCCCCTTGAGAACCACCGTCGCCCCCAGGGCCTCCGCCAGCGCCCGCGCCGCGCCTTCCCGCTCCGCCGGATCCGTCCCACTCAACCGAATCCCAAGCGGGTGCGCCAACCGTGCAAACTCGCCCGGATGAGGCGTCACCACCAGCCGCCCCGGCAAAGTCCCCGGCACGAGACATCCCGACGCCAGACGAACCGCCAACGCATTGAGCCCATCCGCATCCAGCACCACCGCCCTGGAAGGATCAGCCAGACAACCCTCCACCAGAGCAATCGTCTCCGCCGTCACCCCCAGCCCCGGACCGATCGCCAGCACCGCCGATTTCTCAGGATCGGCCCGACCAATCGCCGCTAACGCTTCCGACGGATCACCCGGCAGCACCACCCCCGTCGCGCTCGGCTCTAAACCGATCACTTGATGCAGCACCTCACCCGCCGTCGCCACCTTCACCAGCCCGACACCCATCCGAAACGCCGCCCGCGCCACCAGCGCCGGCGCGCCGATCATCCCCACCGACCCGCCCACCACCAGCACCGTCCCGAAAGTCCCCTTGTGTCCATCCGCTGGCCGCGCGGGGAGATCAGGCAAACCAGCAGCCGCAGCGCACCTCTCGCTCATGCCTCATCCGCTTGCTGAGTGACGCCCGCCCCACTCGCCAGCGCATTGATCCGACACGCGATGTACGCCGCCCCAAAACCATTATCGATATTCACCGTCGCCACCCCCGACGCACAACTGTTCAGCGAACTCAGCAACGACGCCAGCCCCTGAAAATGCGCCCCATACCCCACGCTCGTCGGCACCGCGATGATCGGCGCATCAAGCAGCCCGCCCAGCACGCTCGGCAACGCCGCCTCCATCCCCGCCACTGCGATCACCACATCCGCTCGACGAATCTCCTCCACCCGACCCAGTAACCGATGCAACCCCGCCACACCCACATCCGCAATCAGATGCGTCGGATGCCCCAGCGCCTCACAGGTCACCTTCGCCTCCATCGCCACCGGCAAGTCACTCGTGCCCCCCGTCACAATCGTCACCGCCGACCGCGCGTCCACCGTAGGCGGGTCGCCAATCGTCACCGTCCGAGCCAGCTCATCAATCCGCAGCGACTCCGTCGCCTCAAACGCCGACCGCACCAGCGATATCTGCTCCTTGTTGCATCGCGTCGCCAGCACACAAGCCCCAGAATCACGCAGCGTCCGTGCGATCGCCACCAGATGCTCCGCCGTCTTCCCCTGCCCGAAGATCACCTCCGCCGCCCCACACCGACGATCACGATCCAGATCAACCGTCGCAAACCCTAGCGGCCGCGCCTGCAGATCAAGCAAAGCCTGCTTCGCCTCCGCCTGCGTCAGCTCACCGCCCGCCAGCCGACGCAGTATCTCATCCACAGCCGTCGCTTCATGCATGCCTTCATCTTACCCCTTCACCCCGGGCAACACCGCCCGCACCCGCTCCCGCAGCGCTGCCAACGTAGTCTCCGGATACAACCCGAAAAACCAGTCCCGCCGCCCCGCCACCCCGCGATTCGCCAGCCCCCGCCGAACTCGCACTAGCCGATCATCCGCCTCCTCCAGCAGCCCCGCGTGCTGCGCACACAGCAGATCATTGATCGCATGAATCCGCGCAAAGGCCGCCGCCCGATCAGCCTTGCCCGCCAGTCCCTCCATCTTCTCGATCAAACCCCGCTTCTCCCGCACCAGCCCCTCATCCGCATCCTTCGCAAAACGATCCACGTTGTGCTTCAGGTGATGCACCCACCATAGCGCTTTCGGCAGCTCCTCCGGAACCGAAACCGGCACCGGAAAATCCAGGTAAGCATCCGCCGTCACCACCGCCTGCGAAGCCAGCCGCTCCCCCCGCCAACGCTCCCACCACCGCTCCGTGATCCGGTCATACACCGCCCCACCCGTCCCATGCACAAACAGGTCCACCACCGAAGACCGCAGATACCCTGTCAACAACAGCGCCCGAGGCAGCAAGCGCACCACCGAACGATCCACCGCCCCGCCATCCTCAAACACCACCAACGGCTCACTATCCGCCACATCCACAAACACCCGGCGCCGCGGCCTCCCCGCTTCCACCCCCCAAACCGGCAACTCCACCAACATGTCATCCGCATACAACGCCGGCACCCCCGCCTCCGGAAACGCCCGACACGCCTCGTTGTAAGCCCGCATCGCCTCCGGCGCCTCCGCGATCAACCGCCCCAACAACCGCCGATACCCCGGCAGACCCGCCAGATCCGACACGAACAACACCGGCAACGCCTCATGATCCGACCACCGCAACCGAGCCAACAAAGCCGTCATCTGTGCCGCCGCATGAACACCAGGCAGCCCATCCGCAACAGCTTCATCCAACGCCCCAACCCCCAGCCCCCGAAACGCCGCCAACGCTTCCTTACTCGATGGCTTTCGCTGCCCCGTCGGCAACGACAATCCCCGCTCATCACCCACCACCGCCCGCACCGACAACCGCTCGCCAGCCACCTCCGGCACGTCCAGCGACCAGACCGGCTGCGTGTCCTGATCCACCACCACGTGCAACACACCCGCCCCCAGCGACCTCACTTCATCCAGAAACAGGTCCTTCGCCAGAATCCCCGGATGATGAAAAAACGCCTGATGCCCCGTCCCCACCAACGGCTTCTCAAAGTCCGCCGCCAACAGCCGCCCCGTCCCCAACGCCTCCGCGTGCCGATTCACGACCGCCACCAGCGAGCCCAAGTCCTCGCTTCGCTCCCCAGCCGCAAGCACCTCCGGCACGCCAGACACCCGAGTCACCGGAGCAGGCGCGTCCATCAGTCAACCACCGCTCAGACACGGGCTAGGCGTCGACTTCGCCAACGCCGGATGCTTCGTGATCTCATCACGAAACACCTCCTTGTAATGATCCAGCCGCGTCACCGGATCATCCAACGGCCCCCCAAAACTCCGATTCGGATCGTTGTAGATCAGCCGAATCGGCACCTCACGAACACGCAAACCCGCAGCCGCCGACTGCACCCAGAACTGAAGCGGAATCGCATAACCATCCACCGTCAGATCAAAACTGCTCAGCGACGACACCCGATACGCCTTGAACCCGCAGAACGTATCCGTCACCGACATACCCAAACAATCATTCACCCACCGCGTCACCTCGCTGTTGATCTTCCGACGATCCTCAGGCGGCGGGTCCCCGCAAACCTTCACATCCAGATACCGACTCCCCGACAACACATCCGCATCATCCTCACCAATCGCCCGATAGAAGTCCGGCAGACTCGAAGGCTCATGCTGCTCATCACAGTCCATCGTGATCAGCCAGTCATACCGATAGCTCTGCGCCCACCGAAACGCATCCCGGATCGACCGCCCATACCCCAGATTCGTGCGATGCCGAATCACGTCCACCGGTTGCTTCGCCAGCAACGAAGGCGTGTCGTCCGTCGACCCATCATCGATCACCAGGATGTCATCCGCGTACGCACTCACCCTGCTCAAAACAGACGTGACGTAACGCTCTTCGTTGTAGACAGGAATGGCAACCAGCGTTCGGCTCATAAATCAACCTGATAGAAGACCGCGACCAATCACCCCTGCCACGGTCTGACTCTAGGTTCAACCCGCCGGCTTATCCACCACCGTTCGATGAAGCCGAACAAGATCATCGACCGAAAGCTCCTCCGGCCGCTGCGCCGCCCCTACTCCCTCAGGCCACGCCCGATCCCGCCCCAGCACAGACCCCAGCTGCTTCCGCCGCTGCCCGAACAGCCGATGCAGCAGCCCCGCAAACGACCCGAGATCCGACACCGCCACCTCCGCCCGCCGCCGCAGCCGGATCACCGCCGAATCCACCGCCGGAGCCGGATAAAAACACCCGGGCGGCACACGACTGATCAACTCGATCTCGAACACCACTTGCAACAGAATCCCCAGCACCCCGTAAGCCTTCGACCCCGGCCCCGCCAGAATCCGATCCGCCACCTCCTTCTGAATCATCGCCACCCCCAAACCCATCCCAGGCATCCGCTCCGCCAGATTGATCAGCAAAGGCGAAGCAATCTGATAAGGCAGATTCGCCACCAGCTTGAAAGGCTCCTCCCCCAACACCTCCAACATCCGCCGATTCAAACCATGCTTCCCATCCAGCATGTCCCCGATGATGAGCCGAAAACGCTCCCCATCCTCACCAAACCGATCCCGCAGCAACCCTTCCAACTCACCATCAAACTCCACCGCCACCACCCGCGACCCCGCGCCGATCAGCGCCTCCGTCAACACCCCCGTCCCCGGCCCCACTTCCAGCACCCGCTCACCATCCCCCAACTCCGCCGCTGCCACAATCTTCAGCAGATGATTCCGATCCAGAAGAAAGTTCTGCCCCAGCTTCTTCTTCGGACGCAGCCCCGCCCGCATCAACTGCTGCGGGATGCTCAAACGCTCGGGCTCACTCACGCCTCGATCGCCTCTTCCGAAGCCGCCACCGCCTCCAGCCACGCATCCGCCATCAGCTGATGACCGGCCAGCGTCGGATGCACCCCATCCTCCGCCCAGTAAGCCGCCGGAGCCCGTTCCAACGCCTCATCAAACAACCGCTGAAACGGCACCAGCGTCGCATCGAACTCCGTCACCAGCCGATGCACGATCTCACGCCTGGGATCCAGATTGCTACGCATCGGCAGATCCTTGCCCGCGCCACAAGGCAGCACAAACGGCTCGGCCAACACCACCCGCGCCTCAGGCAGCGCATGCACAAACCGATCCAAAATCTCCCGATACCCCGCCTCGAACGCGTCGTAAGCCGTCGGCGAATCCGTATTCGCCGGGCTCAGCCCGTGCCACGTATCGTTCACACCAATGAGCACACTCAGCACCGTCGGACGCAGCGACACCGCATCCTCCTCCCACCGCTCCACCAGGTGCGACATCCGGTTACCGCCAATCCCACGGTTCAACACACGAATCCCCGGACGATCCGCCAGCAACCTCGCCGCCGCCATCCGCACGTACCCCTGCCCAAGCCCATCGGGCTGATTCGGGGCCAGCACATCACGATCACGACCCGCATCCGTGATCGAGTCGCCCTGAAACAGCACCAGGTCATCAGCGTGGAGATGGCTCATGGGTCGCTACGATAGGCACGTGCCCACGATCCGCAAACTACCCCTGCTCCTGATCAACCAGATCGCCGCCGGCGAGGTCATCGAACGACCCGCATCCGTCGTCAAAGAGCTCATGGAGAACAGCCTCGACGCTGGAGCCACCCGCGTCGAAGTCACCCTCGAACAAGGCGGCACCGAGCTCATCCGCGTCCACGACGACGGCCAGGGCATCACCCCCGACCAGCTCCCGATGGCCCTCGCGCCCCACGCCACCAGCAAGCTCATCGACGTCGAAGACCTCGCCGCCATCCAGACCCTCGGCTTCCGGGGCGAAGCCCTCGCCTCCGTCGCCTCCGTCGCCCGGGTCCGCATCACCAGCCGACCCGCCGCCGACCCCAACAGCGAAGGCGCCACCATCCAAAGCGAAGCCGGCCAGGACGCCATCCCGCAACCGACCGCCGCCCCGCCCGGGACCACCGTCGAAGTCCGCGACCTCTTCTACAACGTCCCCGCCCGACGCAAGTTTCTCCGCACCGCCGGCACCGAGTACGGCCACGCCAACGACAACTTCGTGCGCACCGCCATGGCCCACCCCGAGGTCCACTGGACCCTTACCCACAACGGCCGCACCGCCCACGACCTCCCCGCCGCCAGCCGCGCCGATCGCTGCCTCGCCATCCTCGGCCACGACCTCGCCGGCGGGCTCCTCGAGTTCCACGCCCCCGCCCGACCCGAAGGCGCCCAGGTCAGCGTCTGGGGACTCGCCGGCACCCCCGACATCGCCCGCCCCACCGCCCGTTACCAGTACGTCTTCGTCAACGGCCGCCCGGTCCGCGACCGCAACCTCGCCCACGCCATCCGCGAAGCCTATCGCGGGCTCCTCGCCGCCGACCGCCAGCCCGTCGTCGTCGTCATGGTCGAGGTCCCCGCCGACAAGGTCGATGTCAACGTCCACCCCACCAAAGCCGAGGTGCGCTTCCACGAACCCTCCGCCGTCCACGGGGCCGTCCTCTCCGCCATCCGCCAGCGACTCCTCGCCACCGACCTCACCGCGCCCGCCAACTTCAACCGATCCTTCCCAGCAGCAGGTCAGCCCGGCAGTTCTAGCCCCCTCACCCTCACGCCCAACACCCAGGCAGCCAGCGAGCCCGTCAAAGCCTTCGTCGACTATTTCAAGCAGATGCAGCCCGAGCACCGCCAGCAGGTCATGCAGGAAGTCGAGCGCATCGAGCCCAGACCCCACCCCGTAGCCACACCTCAAACAAACGCCGAAGACCTCCACGACCGCCGCAGCTACGGCCGCGCGACGCCCATCCTCCAGGTCCATGGCAGCTACGTCGTCACCGAAGACGACCAGGGCCTGCTCATCGTCGACCAGCACGCCCTCCACGAGCGCGTCATGTTCGAGTCCCTCCTCGACCGCGTCTTCGGCGAAGACAAACCCCTCGAAACCCAACGGCTCCTCATGCCCGTCACCCTCGCCGTCGACCCCTCCGAGATCGATCACCTCGCCGAACTGAGCCCCCTTCTGACCCGAGTCGGCCTGGAAATCGAAGCCATCGGCCCCCGCGCCGTCGCCATCCAGGCCTTCCCCTCCCTCCTCGTCAGCCGAAAGGTCGAGCCCGAACCCTTCGTCCGCTCCCTCCTCGACCTCGCCGCCGCCGGCAAGCTCAAAGCCGACGACCGCACCGCCGAGGAAGCCGCCCTCCACGAAGTCCTCGACCTCATGGCCTGCAAAGCCGCCGTCAAAGCCGGCGACGGCCTCTCCGAAGAGGAACTCGCCAGCCTCCTCGCCAAACGCGAGCAGGTCGAACGCTCCAGCCGCTGCCCCCACGGCCGCCCAACCACCCTCCGGCTGACCCTGACCGACCTCGAAAGGCAGTTTGGGCGCTCCTGAGCCCGCTTTTTCACCCCCGCCAACCCATACCCGGAGGGGTCCGATACTTGACGCCGCCGCTGAGCCGGATACGCTTATCGATTCGCCGAAGTTCATCATCCGAAAGTTCCCTCTGGGGAATCACTGACGGTGCACCTCGACGAGCCCGTGTGTAGAACAACATCGCCCGAAGGCTTTCGATAAGGATCGAGCAGCCCTCCGGGTATCCCAGAACGAGCCCGACGGCCAGGACCCGTCGGCAACCAAGGCAGGACCCGCCATGACGACGATCTCCGCCGGCACCAACACCACCGCCAAGCTCGCGAAGTTTCGCAACTTCGGCGTCTGCGCCCACATCGACGCGGGCAAGACCACCACCACCGAGCGCATCCTCTACTACACCGGCAAGTCCTACAAGATCGGCGAAGTCCATGAAGGCACCGCCACCATGGACCACCTCCAGGACGAGCAGCAGCGCGGCATCACCATCCAGTCCGCCGCCACCACCTGCCCCTGGACCAAGGATGGCGTCGAGTACACCATGAACCTCATCGACACCCCCGGACACGTCGACTTCACCATGGAAGTCGAACGATCCATGCGTGTCCTCGACGGCGCCGTCGTTGTCTTCGACGGCAAAGAAGGCGTCGAAGCCCAGTCCGAAACCGTCTGGCGTCAGGCCGACCGCTACCGCGTGCCCCGCATCTGCTTCATCAACAAGATGGACAAGATGGGTGCCGACTTCACCTTCAGCTTCAACTCCATCGGCGAACGCCTCGGAGCCCCCGCCATCGCCGTCCAGATGGCCATCGGCGCCGGCGACGACTTCGAAGGCGTTATCGATCTCCTCGGCATGCGTGCCTACTACTTCTCAAAGGAAGACCAGGGCACCACCGTCACCGAAGCCGACATCCCCGACAACCTCAAGGACGAGGCCGACCAGCGTCGCCACGACCTCATCGAGAAGGTCGCCGAACTCGACGACACCCTCACCGAGAAGTTCCTCATGGAAGAGGAAATCACCACCGAGGAAATCAAGAAAGCCCTCCGCGACGCCACCATCGCCCTGAAGGCCCACCCCGTCTTCTGCGGGTCCGCCCTCCAGAACATCGGCGTTCAGCGGCTGCTCGACGGCATCGTCGACTACCTCCCCAACCCCACCGAAGTCCCCGAGGTCCAGGGCACCGATCCCAAGGACGCCGAGGTCAAGCTCAGCCGTCCCCACGACAAGGACGCCCCCCTCTCAGCCCTCGTCTTCAAGATCGTCAACGATCAGCACGGCGACCTCACCTACGTCCGCATCTACTCCGGCACCCTCGAAAAGGGAACCCGCGTCCTCAACTCCAACAACGGCAAGCGTGAAATCGTCAGCCGTATCTTCGAGATGCACTCCAAGGATCGCATCGCACGCGAAACCGCCGAAGCCGGCGAAATTGTCGCCGTCGTCGGCCTCAAAAACTCGCAGACCGGTGAAACCCTCTGTGCCCAGGACGACCCCATCGTCCTCGACCGCATGGACTTCCCCGATCCCGTCATCTCCATGTCCATCGAGCCGGCTTCCCAGGGCGACAAGGAAAAACTCTCCAACGCCCTCGCCACCATCCGCCGCGAAGACCCCTCCTTCCAGAGCCACTACGACGAGGAAACCGGCGAGACCATCATCGCCGGCATGGGTGAACTCCACCTCGAGATCATCACGACCAAGCTGACGCGTGACATGAAGATCGGCGTCAACGTCGGCAAGCCCCGCGTCGCCTACAAGGAGTCCATCTCCAAAACCGCCGAAGCCCGCGGAACCCACAAGAAGCAGACCGGCGGCCGCGGCCAGTTCGGCGACTGTACGATCACCATCGAGCCCTTCACCGAAGAGCAGGCCGAAGAAGCCGGACTCGAGTGGAAGGACGGCGTCGCCTTCGAGAACAAGATCGTCGGCGGGGCCATCCCCAAGGAATACATCCCCTCGGTCGGCGTCGGCTGCCGCGAGACGGCCAAGTCAGGCGTCCTCGCCGGCTACCCGCTCCTCGGCGTCAAGGTCTCTCTCACCGACGGCTCCTACCACGACGTCGACTCCTCACAGATCGCCTTCGAGCAGGCCGGCACCCTGGCCTTCAAGGAAGCCTGCCGCAAGGCCGGCCTCCAGCTCCTCGAGCCCTTCATGAAGGTCGTTGTCACGACGCCGGAAGAGTTCTTCGGCAGCATCACCGGCGACATGAACCGCCGCCGGGCCCTGATCGTTGGCGACGAAGAGCGTGGCAACACCCGCCTCGTCACCGCCGAAGCACCCCTCTCCGAGATGTTCGGCTACTCCAACACGCTCCGCGGCATGACCCAGGGCCGCGCCAGCTACGCCATGGAGCCCCTCGACTACCGACCGGTTCCCGCCAACCTCGCCACCCAGATCATGGAAGGCGACGGCAAGGGCTCCAAGTAAACCGAGTCCGTCCGGCATCCAGACCCCTCCACCGAGCCGGCCTTCGCGCCGGCTCGGTTCATGATTGAACTCGCACAACCCCACGGGAACAGATCCACGCCATGAGCCTCCTCACCGTCGCCAACCTGGTCTTCAGCTATGGCGAACGCACCGTGCTCGATGGCGTGAACCTCTCCGTCGCCGCCGGCGAGCACGTCGGCATGGTTGGCCGCAACGGCTGCGGCAAGTCCACCCTGCTCAAGCTCATCGCCGGGATCGAAACCCACAAACCCGAGTCCGGCCAGATCCAACTCGCCAAGGGAGCCACCGCCGGCTACCTCCATCAGGACCCCGTCCTCGACCTCGAAGCCACGCTCATCGAAGAAGCCCGCACCGCCTTCGCCGCGCTCGACGACCTACATAACGAGCTAGGCGACGCCGCAGAAGCCATGGGCCACGCCGAAGGCGACGAACTCGAAGTCCTGCTCAAACGCTACGAGCGCATCGAGCACCGCATCCAGTCCATGGGCGGCTTCGCCGTCGACCACAAAGTCGAAGAAACCCTCATGGGCCTCGGCATGTCCGAGGCCGCTTTCAATGTGAAGGTCAAAGACCTCTCAGGCGGGCAACGCGGCCGGCTCGCCCTGGCCAAGCTCCTGCTCAGTGGCCCCGATGTCCTCCTGCTCGACGAGCCGACCAACCACCTCGATATCGCCGGCCGGCAGTGGCTCGAACGCTTCCTAGGCAGCTACGAGGGCGCGGTCGTCCTCATCAGCCACGACCGCTGGATGCTCGACCGCGTCGTCACCAAGATCTACGAACTGGAACTCGGCCGGATGGTCGAATACCCCGGCAACTACGGTGCCTACCGCGAGCAGCGCGAGCAACGCAGCCTCGCCCAGGCCCGTGCCTATGAAAAACAGCAGACCAAAATCAAGCAGGAGCAGTCGTTCATCGACCGCTACCGCGCCGGCCAGCGCTCCAAGCAGGCTCAGGGCCGCGAGCGCCGGCTCGAACGCTATAAGCGCGACGAGCAGCTCGACAAGCCCATCGAGCTCGACACGATGAAGCTCTCCTTCGCCCCGAGACGCCGCAGCGGCGACATCGTTCTCCGCGCCGAGAACCTGGGCGTCGCCTACGACAACAAGAAACTCTTCTCCGGCATGGACATCGAGGTCAACCGTGGGAAGTGCATCGGCGTCATCGGCCCCAACGGCGCCGGCAAGTCCACGCTCATCCGCTGCCTGCTCGAAGAACAAAGCCCGACCGAAGGCAAGGCCCGCGTCGGGGCCAGCGTCGATGTCGGCCACTTCCGCCAGACCCACGACCACCTGAACTTGAGCGAGACGATCGTCGACTACCTCCGCCGGTTCACCCGCAACGATCTGGAGCAGGAAGCCCGCGACCTCGCCGGGGCGTTTCTGTTCTCCGGCGACAGCCAGGACAAACCCCTGAGCGTGCTCTCCGGCGGCGAGCGCAGCCGCGCGGTCCTCGCCGGGCTGGTTTCCGAGGGCCACAACCTGCTGGTCCTCGACGAGCCGACCAACCACCTCGACATCCCGAGCGCCGAACGCCTGGAAGCCGCGCTCCAGGCCTACGCCGCCGGCGACCAGGGCTACTCGGCCACCGAGAAGAAGACCGGCGAGGGCACCCTGCTGCTGATCACCCACGACCGGATGCTGCTTGATGGCGTCGTCGACAAACTGCTCATCCTCGACGGCGAGGGCGGCTGGGAAATCTTCCCCGGCACCTACTCCGAATACGCCGAGAATCTGGCCCAGAAAGCCGCGCCGGTGGTGGACCAGAACGAGCCGAAACCAACCAAAAACAAGCCGAAACAGGCCAAAACCGAACCGAAAGTCGTTTCAAAGACTGAAAAGACCAAGGGTCAAGACAAGAAGAAATCGAAGAATACGAACCGCAGCCGCGGCAGCATCAGCAAGCTCAGCCAGGAGGCGCTGGAACAGAAAATCGAGGTCCTGGAGTCGAAAATCGCCGATCTCGACGCCCAGCTCATCGATCCCGAGCTGTACAAGGACGCCTCGGCCTTCTCGAAGGTCCAGGATGAGCGCGAGAAGCTGGCCTCGGAGCTGGCCCCGCTCGAAGCCGAGTGGGCCGACCGCGCAGAGGCCACGGCCTGATCCAACAAACCTTGATTCTGTAGGCGGTTAGAGCCCTGCGGGTGCGCGGGGCGGGCTTTTGTCCTCGTCCCAGGGCGTCAATCGCTCGTAGAAGTAGGGCGATCGCGGGTAGGGCTCGTAAACGTAGGGGCGAGCTTCGGCAAAGAGGTTGGCCCGGTTGTCCGCGGCCCAACGGGCCCAGTCGGCGGGTTCCGGGCCGAGGTCCTGGCCGGTCAGCAGGCTGAGGGATCGCTGGGCGGCGGCGGTGACGCCGGCGTCGCGGTCATCCAGCACACCGACAAGCACGTCGAAGACCATCGGCTCGCGGTACTGGCCCAGGGCCTTGGCGGCGGCGAGCCGGACGATGGGCACCTCGTCGTTGCGGGCGGCCTGCATGAGGGCTTCGGTGGATTCGGGGGCGTGGAGCCGTCCGAGGGCCGCGGCGGCTTCCCAGCGGACATAGGCGACGCGGTTGTCGAGGAGGGCAATCATTGCGGGGGCGTCGGAGACGGCGGGTTCGGTCATCAGGGCACGGACGGCGGCGGCGCGGACGGTGGGGTCTTCATCGGTCGTGAGTTCGATCAGGAGTTCGGCGTAACCGGGCTTGCGGACCAAGCCCCGTTTGGCGACCTCCCCGGCGGCGACGCGTCGGGCGTCGGCGTCAAAAGGACTCACCAGCCCGTAGACCGCGGCTGGCGCTCGCTCAGGCAGGCGGTCGGCGTCGGGGCCGATGGCTTCGCGGTCGCTCCGGCAACCATTGAAGCCGAAGAGGGCTAGGCAGAGGGCTGCTGCGAGGACTTTGGGCAGAAGCGGGCAAGCGGTATCTCTCATCGTCTCCTAACATTACCGTCCTTCGCGGGCGGCTGTTTTACCTACAATGCTCGGTTGTACCCTTTTCACGAGATAAGGCAGACCCCATGCTGACCAAGAGCTTCTGGCCGACCTTAGCCTACACGATGATTCTGCTGTTGATGCCGGTGTCGGAGCGTGCTGCTCGGGCGATCGAACTGGACCCGAACCTGCCGGCGTATCAGCCGGTGGAGGGGATTTCCGGGACGATCAAGAGTGTCGGCTCGGACACGATGAACAACCTGATGGCCCTGTGGACCGAGGATTTTCGGCGGATGTATCCGGCGGTGCTTCCCGAGATCGAGGGCAAGGGGTCGAGCACGGCTCCCGCGGCGCTGATCGAGGGCACGGCGAGCTTCGGGCCGATGAGCCGTCCGATGAAGGATGCCGAGATCGATCGGTTTGAGGAGCGCTTCGGCTGGAAGCCGACGGAACTGCGGGTCGGTATCGACATGCTGGCGATCTACGTGAACAAGGACAACCCGGTGGCGGAGCGCGGGCTGTCGCTGGCCGAAGCGGACGCGATCTTTTCGTCGACCCGGAAGTACGGTCACGACGACATCAGCACCTGGGGCGAGATCGGCCTGCGGGGTGACTGGGAGAACGCGACCATCAATGTCTACGGTCGTAACTCCGTGTCGGGCACGTACGGCTTCTTCAAGCAGGTCGTGATGGGGGATGGGGACTTCAAGTCGAGTGTGAACGAGCAGCCCGGGAGTGCCGGGGTGGTTCAGGGGGTGGCGGGCGAGCGTTACGCGATCGGGTATTCCGGGATCGGCTACCGGACGCCTGATGTGGCGACGGTCCCGCTGGCGGTGGAAGAGGATGGGGAACTGATTCCCGCTGAGGAAGAGTATGCCTTGACGGGCGAGTATCCGTTGACGCGTTTCCTGCTGGTGGCGGTGAATGTGGAGCCGAACAAGCCGCTGGACCCGCTTCGTCGGGAGTTCATCCGTTACATCTACAGCCAGCAGGGGCAGGAGGTCGTTCTGAAGAATGGCTATCTGCCAGTGACCGCGGTGATCGCCCGGCGTCAGCTTGGGGCCGCCAACATCGAGCCGGGCTTCTAAGCAGGCTTCGCCCGCGACGACACCGATGGCCCCGGGATCGGGGCTGATGAGCGACAGGCTGCCCCACCCATGCCCAGTAGCAAGCAGTTCACCGGCCGCAACCGGCGAAAAACGACGGGTCTCTCGACCAAGCTGGTCGATCGGCTCGCTCGTGTGCTGATTACCGTTGGGGGCATCGGGACGATCGTGGCGGTCTCGCTGGTGGCGATCTTCCTGGCGTATGTGACGGTTCCGCTTTTCATGGAGCCGACGGTGGGCGGGGCCGAGAGCATCGAGGTGTCTGAGGCCTCGTCGGTGTCGGCGGAGACGCTATGGATCTCGGTCGATGAGTATCAGTTGATGGCGCTGCGGGGGCGGAGCGATGGGGGCTTCGAGGCGATCGATCTGCGTGACGGGGTGATGGCGGCTGAGGAGGTTCCGTTCAGCGGGCAAGCCGTGACGGCGAGCAGCCGGTGGGAGGCCAGCGACACCGTGGTGCTCGGTTTTGAGGATGGGGGTTTTGCGGTGGGGTCGGTCGGGTTTGAGACACGGTTTCTCACGATCGATGAGGCGCCGGCGTCCTGGCAGGCGTTGGAGGTGGGGGAATCGCTGCGGATCGGCGGGGAGATCGCTGAGCGGATCGATGCGCGGCAGCTTCGGGTGCAGTCGCTGAGCGTGGCGTTTGAACCTGCGATCGCGAGTGGTGCCGAGAGCCCGGTGCTGCTGATCGATCGCAACAGCGGCGGCGATCTGAATCAGACGGTGGTCATGCTGACCGAGGCGCGGGATGTGCTACGGTCGATCAGGGTTCGTCGGACGGAGAATTTCCTGACGGGTGAGATCACGCTCCGGCCACGCACGACCGAGGTGGCGTTTGAGGATCGCCCCGAGCGGATGCCTGTGTTTCTGGGGCTGACCGCGCTGGGGGACACGGCGATGCTGGTCTGGGATGACGGGCAGATCGACCGTTACGACCTGAGACGGGGTGAGACGCAGGGGCTCGTGGAGCGGGTTGAGCTGCCGATCGAGGGCAACGCGACGATTGCGCGGATGCTGATCGGCCGCGAGACGCTGCTGGTGGGTACGGACACGGGCAAGGTGGCGGCGCTGTTTCGTACGCGGACCGAGGAGGGCGCTGCGGGCGACGGTTTTCAGCTGCTGACGGCGCACGTGCTTGGTGAGAGTACGTCGCCGGTGCGTTCGCTGAGCACGTCGAGCCGGTCGCGTCTGATCGCGGTGGGCCATGAGGATGGCAAGCTCGAATTGATTCAGGTGACCAGTGAACTGTCGATGCTGCCTGAGGTGAGTTACGGGTCGCTTGACGCGATCGCGTTTGCGCCGAAGGAAGACGGCATCATCGCCTGGAGCGAGGGCGGTCTGGTTCGGTGGACGTTCGACACGCGGCACCCGGAGGCGACGTTCAAGTCGCTGTTTTTGCCGGTGTGGTACGAGGGGTATCCGGAGGCGCAGCATGTCTGGCAGTCGTCGGGGGCGACGGATGCGCATGAACCCAAGTTCGGGCTGATGCCGCTTATCTTTGGGACGTTGAAGGCGACCTTCTTTGCGATGCTGTTTGCGACGCCTTTGGCGTTGCTGGCGGCGGTTTACAGCAGCGAGTATCTGACGCCGGCCTGGCGGGGTCGGATCAAGCCGACGCTGGAGACGATGGCAAGTCTGCCTTCGGTGGTGCTGGGGTTCATGGGTGGGCTGGTGGTGGCGCCGTTTGTGGAGCAGCATCTGGCGGCGGTGCTGGGAGCGGTTGTGGTGCTGCCTATCGCGTTGGTAACGGGGGCTTACCTGTGGCCGCTGCTGCCCGAGAAGCACGGAGGGGCGGCGAGGCGGTTCCGGATGGTCGGCGTGTGGTCGGCGATTGTGATCGGTTTGGGACTGGGGTGGCTGTCGGGCGGGGTGATCGAGTCGCTGCTGTTCTCGGGTGATGTCCGGCGTTGGCTGGATGGTCAGATCGGCAGTGCCTTTGGTGGTCTGTTCCTGCTGGCGCTGCCGGTTTGCTGTCTGGCGTCGGCTTACTGGATGGGCGGGTTGCTGACCGATCGGATGCGCAGCTCGAAGATCGAGAGCAGCAGCGGCGCGGCCTCGGCGAATCTGCTGAAGTGGGGAGCGATTCTGCTCGTAGGGTTTGGTCTGGCGGCGGTGACGGGCTGGCTGATGACCCTAGCCGGTCTGGACCCTCGGCCGGGGGTGCTCGATACGTATGTGCAACGAAACGCGACGATCGTGGGTTTTGTGATGGGCTTTGCGGTCATCCCGATCATCTACACGATTGCTGATGATGCGTTGACGGCGGTGCCGAACCATCTGCGCTCGGCATCGCTCGGTGCAGGGGCGACGCCCTGGCAGACGGCGACCCGGGTGGTGATTCCGATTGCGGCGAGTGGCTTGTTCAGTGCGCTGATGATCGGTCTCGGGCGTGCGGTTGGGGAGACGATGATCGTGCTGATGGCGGCGGGCAACACGCCGGTGATGGACCTCAATCCGTTCAATGGTTTCCGGACGATGAGTGCGAACATCGCCGTCGAGTTGCCCGAGGCGGTGCGTGACTCGACGCATTACCGAACGCTCTTCCTTGCGGCTTTGTTGCTGTTTCTGATGACCTTCGTGCTCAACACGGTCGCTGAGATCGTGCGGGCGCGTTTCCGGAAGCGAGCGCAGGTGCTGTGAGTAGCCCGAAGGCTAAATCGGCGCGTCGGAAGCGGACACATCATGCGGTGAGCAGTCTGCTGTCGCGTGGCGAGCCGATGATCTGGCTGACGGCGGGTGGGCTGGCACTGTCGCTGGCGATGGTGGCGTGGCTGCTGGGGTTGGTGCTGTATCAGGGAATGATCACGTTCTGGCCGCGGGCGGTGGCTGAGTTTGATCTTCACAACGAGACGGTCGTTCTGGGGCAGGTCTCTCGGAGCGAGTTGCTGGAGGCCGATGAGGCGTTCTTTGCCTCGCTGCCTGAAGATGAGCGCGAGCGGGCTCGGGTGGAGGCCGAGCAGTCCGGTGGCATGCTCAAGCGGTCGCTGGTGCGGACGGGAAATTTCGATCTGACGCGAAGTCATTTCACGTGGGTCTACGATTTTCAGGTGGCGGACCGGGCGACGCCTGAGGCGGCGGTGCTGATCGAGCGGTTGGAGTGGGGGCGTTTCTACGGTTACATCGATCGGCTGGTGGATGGGGAGAGCGAGCTGGCGTCGGGTGCCAGCGGGGATGTGCTGGCTGAGCTTGACCGGGTACTCCCCGATGTGATCGATGCGCGAGAGGCGATCCGAGAGATCGAGCGCGAGCAGATCGCGGACCAGACCCGGCGACAGGAGCGGGCAAGGCTGGACCTTCGGACCGCGACGCGTGAAGCGGGGAGTGATCTGGCGGCGATCGAAGCGGCGCAGGCCGAGCACGACGCGGTACTCAGTGATGTCGCGGATGAGGTCAATCGGCTGCGAGCCGAGGTGGCGAATCTGCGAGCGGCGGTCGATGACTATGCGCTGGTGCTGACGACCTCGGATGGCACGAGCAAGGCGATCCGGCTGCTGGACATCGTGCGCGTGGTCCCGAGCAATGAGCTGACGACCGGCGGGAAGCTAGGCGTTTATCTGTCGCGGTGGTGGGAGTTTCTGGTGGAGGACCCGCGGGAGGCGAACAGCGAGGGCGGGGTGTTTCCAGCGATTTTCGGCACGGTGCTGATGACGCTGATCATGTGTGTGCTGGTGGTGCCGTTCGGGGTGATGGCGGCGTTATATCTGCGGGAGTACGCCAAGGCGGGGCTGGTCGTGAGCGCGGTGCGGATCTCGATCAACAACCTCGCGGGCGTGCCGAGCATTGTGTTTGGCGTGTTTGGTTTGGGGTTCTTCTGCTACATCGTCGGCGCGCAGATAGATGAGCTGTTCTACGCCGAGCGGCTGCCGAATCCGACGTTTGGCAAGGGGGCGCTGATCTGGGCGTCGTTCACGCTGGCGTTGTTGACGCTTCCGGTGGTGATCGTGGCGACCGAGGAGGCGATCGCGGCGGTGCCCAACTCGATGCGGCAGGGGTCGTATGCCTGCGGGGCGAGCAAGTGGCAGACGATTCAGCGGATCGTGCTGCCGCGGGCGATGCCCGGCATCCTGACGGGGACGATCCTGGCGATGGCGCGTGGGGCGGGTGAGGTCGCGCCGCTGATGATCGTCGGTGCGGTGAAGCTGGCGCCGGAGCTGCCGCTGAGTTTTTCGGCGGACGAGCAGTTCGGAATCAACCGGAGCTTCATGCACCTTGGTTTCCATATTTACGACCTCGGGTTCCAGAGCCAGAACTCCGAGGCGGCACGGCCGATGGTGTACACGACGACGCTGCTGCTGATCCTGATTGTGGCGGGTCTGAACCTGGCCGCGATCGCGCTGCGGAGTCGGTTGCGTAAGCGGTTTAAGAATGCCGCCTTCTAATATGGCTGCTTTGGCGGTGCCGGGCGGAAAGGAATGAATCGGATGAACACTGCGACTTCGACATCTACCGTTCGCAACGGCTGGGAAGCTCATCAGGGCAAGGAGTTGTCTCGGCTGGAGTCGATCGCCGCGGGGCAGGACGTTCCGAGCGAGGTGCATGAGAGCCTAGCCAGAGTCGAGGGTGTGCTGCAGATCAAGGATTTCAATCTGTGGTACGGCGACAGCCAGGCGTTGTATGACATTCAGATGCAGGTCCCGCATGGGGAGGTGACGGCTCTGGTCGGGCCGTCGGGGTGCGGGAAGTCGACGCTCCTGCGGTCGGTGAACCGGCTGAATGACCTGATCGACGGGGTTCGGATCGAGGGGGACATGCTGCTTAATGGCGACACGATCTATCACTCGCGGGTGGATGTGATCGAGCTGCGCAAGCGGATGGGCATGGTGTTTCAGAAGTCGAATCCGTTCCCGATGAGCATTTACGAGAACGTGGTGTATCCGCTTCGGATCGATGGTGAGCGGGATCGGGACGTGCTGGATGAGGTCTGCCAGAAATCGCTGGAGGGGGCGGCGCTCTGGGATGAGGTGAAGGACCGGCTCAAGGACAGTGCGCTGAGTCTGTCGGGTGGTCAGCAGCAGCGGCTCTGTATTGCCCGGGCGATCGCGGCCGAGCCGGAGGTGCTGCTGATGGACGAGCCCTGCTCGGCGCTCGACCCGATTGCGACCGGGAAGATCGAGGACCTGATTCAGGAGCTCAAGGGGAACTACACGATTCTGATCGTGACGCACAACATGCAGCAGGCGTCGCGGGCGAGTGACAACACGGCGTTCATGTACCTCGGTCGGCTGGTGGAGTATGGCAAGACCGAGGACATTTTCACGAAACCGCATCTGACGGAGACGGAGTCCTACATCAGCGGTCGGTTTGGTTGAGTGTTGGGATGCTTAGCGGCCGAAGCGGACCTGGCCGCCTAAGCGTTGGGCGGCGGTGTAGAGGCAGTAGCGGATCGACCAGTTTTCGGGTTCGTCGGGGGATTCTGCTTCGAGCGGGCAGAGTTCGGTGAGGAGGATTTCGATCTCGGGGTCGTCGCAGTGCCAGTGGCGGTCTTCATCGAGGTGGGCGGCGAGTCGGCTGCTGCCTTTGGGAAACTCGATGGAGCCGAGAACGGCGGGCGGAGAGGTGAGCTGCATGCTGAGGTGTCCTGGACCCTGTGGGTGGGTGGGTCACGTCCCAAAGCGATGGTTGCGAACGACTCACGCAACGCTCACAGAATAGGGTTTCTGCTGAAGCCGGCCAAGTCACCCGAACCGGGCCTGAACCCGTTTAGGCGCACGGATGTTTAAGGATCTGCGCATTCGGGGTTTACATCCATTCACCATCACCTGGCGTGGTGGATGAGCGGGGGATAACGGGATTGCGATGGTTGGTGAGCGTCGGCTACCAGAGGCGGTTGATGTCTGGCTCGATGGGGGCTGCGACGGAGAGGTCGAGGGCTTCTTCGGTGATGCCTTCGTCGGCGTAGATCCGGGCGACGCAGTGGGCGAAGCCCTGGTTGTCGAGCCAGCGGTGCATGTCGGCGACGGCGTCGAGGAGTTTGGGGGAGTGGGCTTCGCCTAGCGGGGAGACGGCGACGCCTTCGGTGAGGAAGGGGACGACGAGGGCGAGGTCGCACGGGGTCGGGGTGACCATGCGTTCGTGGTACCAGTCGGCGAGGTCGACGGGGATACGGACGGCGACGCGTTGCGGGCGGCGGAGTTCGTCGTTGAGTTCGCAGGCTCGGCGGCGGGCCCAGGCTTCGGCTCGGAGTTGTTCTTGGTGCCGGGCTTCGAGGCTGAGGCTAGCTCGGCGGTGCATGGCGCCGGCGTAGGCTTCCCAGAGGGGGAGCGGCCCGCGAGCGCGCTCGAACGCCTGGGCCAGGAAGACCGACAGGCGGAAGCGGCAGGCTGAAACCGGTCCGGGATGCTCGTTCACGTGGCCTCTCCTTCAGGGAGAGCTATCGGGAGCTGCGCGTGCTGGATCGATGCGAGAGCCTGCCGGAGATGGCCAAAGGGTGGGGGTTGTGCGCGGGGTAGGGAGCGCAGCGGTCGGGGTGGCTGAGGGAATGAGGCAGGCAGGTGGGGTTGTGCGGTTAGTAGAGGTGATAGTGCCCAATAAACATGAATGCTCTGAAGTGTCAATCTTGTAACCTGCAGCAAGGTGACAGTCCTGCTTACTGGAGGCCGATCTCGTGCTAGCTGGTCGGGATGGAGAGATGGAACAGGTTGCATTCTGTATTGAGCATTTGAATCTACTGATTATCGGGTCCTCGCGTTCACCGATGATGCACAATGCAAGTACCATCTCGCTTTCTACTGTGGCTTAGTAGATTGACCATGAATGCAACCCTCATAGCCGCGTCCATGAGTTCGAAGTGCTAGGCAAAAATGTAAGCGATGGTTATGAACTATCTGACCATGGGTCCCCTGATCTTCCTTGTTGGCTGCGCTACCGTGCAATCCGAGCGGCCAAGTCACTCCGACTGTGTCTCGGCGTCCGAGTATGCCGGGCCGGCACTTAGAGCACCCATCGAGGCTTCAGTCGCTGCTTTGAGGCCAGATTCCATAAGTGGGTTATCGCCTGCCGAACAGGCGAGATTACGGGATGCCGTTGAGAGGTCCGTGGCAGAGACCGGTGCTATCAGCATGGATGTTGCCGTTTGGCAGGCGGGTGGTGAGTCTTTCCGCGCGTCGCACGGCACACCCGATGGTCACAGGCATTATTGGGCGAGCGTGGGGAAGATCATCACTGCGGCGGCGGTGCTGCGATTGGAAGCTGACGGCCTGTTGTCGCTGAATGACCCGATTTCCGAGTACGTCGATCAGGTCCCGAATGGTGACATCATCACCATTCGGATGTTGATGAACCATACCTCCGGCTTGTTTAGTGCCAGTGAAGACCCGGGCCTGCAACAGAACCATGGCGTGGTCGATCTCCAGGGCGTGCTTGAGATTGTTCAGCGGCAGCGGCCTTATGCCTGCCCGGGTGCGGCTTGGCGGTACTCGAACACCGGCTACACGCTGCTGGGTGCTGTGATCGAGGGGGTTACCGGGCGGCCGTATCACGAGGCGGCTTACGACCTAATCCTGCGAGAGAGTGCGGCGAGCGAGGTACATCTGCTAGGACCTAAGGAGCCTTTGAGGGACATCGTGTTACCAGCGGCTGAGCCGGGCATGGATGTGCGTGGCCCGCAGGCAGCGGGCGGTGCTCTGTCCGATGCTGGGAGTATGGTTTTGCTTCTGAGGGACCTCATGGCGTGTCGGATCCTGCCGCAGGAAACCTTGGAGTTGATGCTTTCTGAATTATTCCCGATGCATCAGCAGGGGCTTTGGTACGGACTGGGTGTGATGGTCTACGACTTGCCGAGCCCCGGAGGCGAGACCGTATGGATCGGGCACTCGGGTGGTGTGCCGGGTGCACGTGCCATCATCGCCTTTGCTCCGGATCTCGATGCCATCGTTGCAGTCGCCCTGACCGGGGAGGGGTCAGCCGAGGCAGTCGCTAACCTGTTGTTCAGCCAGTTGGAGCCGTTGCCATAAGGTCTCGATGGGCTGCATCGACCCCATAGATGCTGCTAACTGGTGTTGGCTTGTGATGTCATGAGGTTGTCTCCATGAAACAGATCATGTTGTGGGTTGGACCGCTGCTGGCGGTGGTTGTGGGGTTGCTGCTTGCGTGGAACGGTCATGCTGAAGCGGTGGCGTGGACGGCGGCGATTACGACTTTGACAGCGATCTGGTGGATCTTTGAGCCGGTGCCGATTCCGGTGACCTCGTTGATCCCGCTGGCGTTGTTGCCGACGGTGGGTGTGCTGGACTATTCGCAGATCGGAGCGGCCTATGGGGACAAGCTGATTCTGCTTATGCTCGGCGGGTTCATGCTCTCGACGGCGATGGAGCGGAGCGGAGCGCACCGGCGGATCGCGTTGGCGATGGTTCGGCGGTTGGGTGGGGGCAGTCCCAGGCGGCTGGTGCTGGGCTTCATGCTGGCTTCGGCCGGGCTTAGTATGTGGATCTCTAACTCGGCGACGGCTCTGATGCTGCTTCCGATTGCGCTGGCGGTGGTGAAGACCATCGAGAGCGACCGGCTCAAGACGGCCCTGCTGCTGGGGGTGGCTTATGCGGCGAGCATTGGCGGGATTGGCACGCCGATCGGCACGCCTCCCAATCTGGTCTTCATGGACCAGTACAGCGCGATCGATGGGTCTGAGCCGCCAACGTTCCTGGAGTGGATGTCCTGGGCTGCGCCGATCCTGCTGGTCATGCTGCCGATCGCCTGGTGGTGGCTGACGCGTGGGATGCGCTCGGATGTCACGGTAGTTCTGCCCGACCTGGGAGGCTGGCGGACCGAGGAGATTCGTACGCTAGCCGTGTTCGCGGTGACGGCCTTGCTGTGGATCAGTCGGAAAGAACCGTTTGGCGGCTGGAGCGAGTGGACGGGGTTAACGGGCGTCCATGACAGCAGTGTGGCCTTGTTCGCGGTGATCGCGATGTTTCTGATTCCCAATGGCAAGGGCGAGAGGCTGCTGGATTGGGAATCTGCGTCGAAAATTCCGTGGGGGATCCTGCTGCTTTATGCGGCGGGGATCTCGATTGCGCGTGCCTTTACGAGTTCGGGTCTGAGTCAGACGCTCGGCGAAGCGCTGCAGGGTTTCACAGTCATTCACATTGTGTTGATGATGGCCTTGCTTTGCACGGCGGTCACTTTCCTTACGGAGATCACAAGCAACACGGCCACGGCGACCGTGCTGATGCCTGTGCTGGTGGCGATGGCCCTCGCCGGTGCGATTGAGCCAAGACTGCTGATGATCCCCGCAACGATCAGTTGCAGTTTTGCGTTCATGCTCCCGGTCGCAACCCCGCCCAATGCCGTGGTGTTCAGTTCCGGTCACCTGACGATCGCGAAGATGGCCCGGGAAGGTTTAGCACTGAATCTGATTGGCGTCGTGGTGGTGACAACGATCTGCTACGTGATGTTTGGGTAGCGAGTGCGTCAGTCGTACCGGAAGACGCCCTTGCGCCAGGCGTAGATGAAGGCCAGGACGGAGGTGAGCAGGAAGAAGAGGAGGCGGCCGAGGGAGACATCCCGCATGGGGTCGTCGGGCATGAGGGCGGGGAAGGTGACGGCCCAGGGGTAGAGGAACATGATCTCGACGTCGAAGAGCAGGAAGGTCATGGCGACCATGTAGAAGCGGACGTTGAACCGGCGACGGGCGGAGCCGATGGGGTTCATGCCGGACTCGTAGACCGAGCCCTTGACGGCGCCCTCGCGGCTTGGGCCGAGGACGGTCGTGGCGACGACGGCTCCGATACCGAAGGCGATCGCGATCAGCAGGAGGACGCCCAGGGCGGCGTACTGGTTGAAATCCGTGGCCATAGCGAGGGATAGCGTTCCGTGCATGGCCGGAGTATAGCGGGGGTGGCCTTACCGGGGGACGATCTGCCCGGCCGGCTCGGGTAGACTCTGGTCATGCAGCAGTATCACGATCTCATGCAGCGGGTGCTCGATGAGGGGGCGGTCAAGACCGACCGGACCGGGACGGGCACGCGGTCGGTCTTCGGGCACCAGATGCGGTTTGATCTGGGCGAGGGCTTCCCGCTGGTGACGACGAAGAAGCTGCATTTGAGGTCGATCATCCACGAGCTGCTCTGGTTTCTGAAGGGCGACTCGAACATCGGGTATCTCAAGGAGAACGGCGTCTCGATCTGGGACGAGTGGGCCGACGAGCACGGCGAGCTCGGGCCGGTGTATGGCGTGCAGTGGCGGAGCTGGCCGACGCCTGGCGGCGAGACGATCGATCAGATCGGGCAGCTGGTTCATCAGATCCGGCACACGCCCGACTCTCGGCGGATGATCGTGACGGCCTGGAACCCGGGTCAGATCGAGCAGATGGCGCTGCCCCCCTGCCACTGCCTGTTCCAGTTTTATGTGGCGGACGGGAAGCTGAGTTGCCAGCTGTATCAGCGGTCGGCAGATATTTTTCTGGGGGTACCGTTTAACATCGCCAGCTACGCCTTGCTGACGCTGATGCTTGCGCAGGTGACGGACCTGGAGCCGGGTGAGTTCATCCATACGCTCGGGGATGCGCACCTCTACAGCAACCATCTGGAGCAGGCGCGGGAGCAGTTGACGCGGATGCCCCGGCCGTTGCCGACGATGAAGCTCGATCCGGGCATTCGATCGCTGGAGGGTTTCCGGTTCGAGCACTTCACGCTGCTGAATTACGACCCGCATCCGCACATCAGGGCGCCAGTGGCGGTTTGAAACCAACCGCATCGATGGTGCCTGCGTAGGATGCCTGCATGATCCTGTCTCTCATCTATGCGCGTTCGGAGAACCGTGTCATCGGCAAGGATGGCGGGCTGCCCTGGCACCTGCCCGATGACTTCAGGCACTTCAAGCAGACGACACTGGGCTGCCCGATCATCATGGGCCGGCGGACGTTCGAGGATCACGAGTCGGTCCTGCCCGGCCGGGAGAACATCGTGCTGACGCGGAGGCCGGATTTCAGCTTCGAGGGGATCACGGTTCGGCGGTCGCTCGACGAGGCGTTAGAGCCGTATCGGGAGACGGAGCAGGAGGTGTTCGTCATCGGCGGCGCGGGGCTGTTCGCCGAGGCGTTTGCGATCGCCGATCGGCTGTACGAGACCGTGGTTCATGCCGAGGTGGAGGGGGATGTGGTGCTGCCTGACTTTGATTTCAGCGGGTGGGAGCGGGAGGTGCTGATGGAACACGATGTCGATAGGCAGCATTGCTTTCGATTTAGCGTTGCGCGACTCATACGAGTGTAAATACCCCCATATATCTACTTTGTGAGGCTTTATGTCATTTATATCTAGGATACGCTGCCGTTGTGACCTAATTGCTGGCGCATCGCCTCGTCTTCTTCTGGCTCTTGATTCCGTAAGACTTTATAAAGGATGCTATACAGCCACCACGCGTGACGGCATGAAGCTGAACCTGAAGGGTGGACAGGGTGATTGGTATACATTTCTCGAAAACATGCTGAGAAACGACTATCTCGATGGCCACGATTATCTAAGCGAGGGCGATACGGTTTTGGATGTGGGTGCAAATATAGGTGCATTCACGATCGTTGCTTCAAGGCTCGTAGGTGACACAGGAAAGGTCTTCTCTTATGAACCCGACCCCGTGATCTTTAAACGTCTATTGAGAAACTTGGAAATTAATAATATCAACAATGTGAACGCAATCAACGGTGCGGTTGGCGCTGTATCGACTAAAGCTGCTTTCTATTCGAGTAATAAGTCGGCCTACTCATCTCTTGCAAAACAGGTTGATGGCCGAAATACCGAAAAGCCGTCGTTCGAGGTGGATGTTATTGCCATTGATGAAGCATTATCAATGGGTGGTGATAGCATTAAACTCATGAAGATTGACTGCGAGGGTGGCGAGTACGAGATTTTCGATGCCTTAAATAAAAACAAAGCCTCATCGATCAAATATATTGTTAGAGAGAGCCATATCGTTCCCGGTCGAGATGTAGAGGATATGTATCGAAGAATCGAAGATCTTGGGTTTGCCGTTACTCGGGGGTATCCAATGCGAGCAGTTAGGGCAGAACCCTAACTACCTGCTCGCAGAAGAAAACAACGCTGTATGGACCTACGGGCTGACCGTCACCTTCGTCATCACATCGCCCTGCTGGATCTTGTTGACGACGTCCTGTCCGTCGGTGACTTTGCCGAAGACGGAGTGCTTGCCATCGAGCCAGGAGGTTTCGACGTGTGTGATGAAGAACTGCGAGCCGTTGGTGCCTGGGCCGGCGTTGGCCATGGAGAGGACGCCGGGGCCGTCGTGCTTGAGGTCGGGGTGGAACTCGTCCTCAAAGGTATAGCCCGGTCCGCCGGTGCCGTCGCCTTTGGGGCAGCCGCCCTGGATCATGAAGTCCTCGATGACGCGGTGGAACTTCAGGCCGTCGTAATAGCCGTCGGCGGCGAGTTTCTCGAAGTTGGCGACGGTCTTAGGGGTCTTGTCGTCGTAGAGCTCGAGGGTGATGGTGCCCTTGCTGGTCTCGATGGTGGCGGTCTTCATGGGAAACGGGTCCTTCGATCGGATCGGCGATCCGTGGTTCAGGCGATAAAAAGGTCACATATCGGCGTTCTGCCGAAGGGGCGATCTTAAGCGATCTGCGGGTATACTTCAGCCGTCGGGCGATTAGCTCAGCTGGCTAGAGCGCTTCGTTTACACCGAAGATGTCGCGGGTTCGAGTCCTGCATCGCCCATTCCGGGAGCTGATATGCACCGGCATGTGATCCGGGGGCAGCTAAAATGCGTTTGTCTAAACATCATCCAACCACACGAGGGTCCTTCCTTATGACTCAGAGATATCTCAGCCATCGTTGTTCCCAGATACTCGCGCTCGCTCTGGTGCTCGTCTTCAGCGTCGGCTGCGGCATGATGCCCAGCAAGGTCTACACGTCAGACGTCTACATGGATTACGGCACGGCCCTGCCGGCGTCGCCGCCCAAGGCCGTTTCGATCGAGGCCGTCATGGATGATCCCGATGCTTATCTCGGCCGGGAGATCGCGCTTGGCGGGACCGTTCGCGAAGTCTGCCAGAGCAAGGGCTGCTGGATGACCATGGGCTCGGATGAGATGAATGAAGCCGTCATGATCAAGTTCACCTGTCCGATCGATGGGCGTCTGATTCCTATGGCCGCAGAAGGGCATCACGCCATGGCTTATGGCGTGCTCGAACGCCGTGAAGTCGATGAGGAGTACGCTCGGCACCTCGCCGAAGACAACGGCGCGACGGCTGAGGAGTTGGCGGCGATCGTCGGGCCGCAGGAAATCCTGTGGTTCGGTGCTCCCTCGGCGCGAATCTACGATCTGGAACTCCAAACGCCCTAAACGCGGCAACGCGAGGCGAAGCCAATAATCCGGCGGTCCCGGGCCTATTCAGACTCCCAGGACAGCGAACGGCCAAGGGCACGCCGCCACTGCCTGCGCTCGGACGCTCTCCGATCAGAGGGCAGCGATGGCTTGAAGCGATCGGCGGCTCCGGTCAGAGCTGTGAGCTGCTCGCGAGAATCCCAGAGGCCAATGCCCAGACCGGCCAAACAGGCTGTGCCCCAGGCGGTGGTTTCGGTTTGCACTGGGCGAATCAGGTCGGTGCCCAGCAGGTCGGCTTGGAGCTGCATCAGCAGATCGTTCTTGGATGCCCCGCCATCGACGCGGAGGTCTTTGAGCTGGATCCCCGAATCGTCGACCATCAACTCCAGCACGTCGGCGACCTGATGGGCCATGCCTTCTAGCGTGGCGCGGGCGAGGTTGGCGGCGGTGCTGCTGCGGGTGAGGCCCACGATCGCTCCACGGGCGTGCGGGTCCCAGGAGGGGGCGCCGAGGCCGGTGAGAGCCGGGACGAAGTAGACCCCGCCATTGTCTTTGGCCGAGCGTGCGAGCGCTTCGATGTCGGAGGACTTTCGGATCAGGCCGAGCCCGTCGCGGAGCCACTGCACGGCCGCTCCGGCGACAAACACGCTTCCTTCGAGGGCGTAGGTCGTCTCGTCCGCTAGCTGCCAGCCGATCGTGGTGAGCAGGCCGCTTCTTGAAGGGACGGGAGACGCGCCGGTGTTCATCAGCATGAAGCAGCCGGTGCCGTAGGTACATTTGGTCACGCCCGGTTCGAAGCAGGCCTGTCCGAAGAGCGCGGCCTGCTGGTCGCCGGCGATGCCCGTCACCGGTATCGGATGGCCAAGCAGGTCGGGGTCGATGGTCGCGACCACCCCGCTGCTGGGATGGACCTCCGGCAGCATGCCAGCGGGAATCTCGAAGCGGCCGAGTAGGTCGGGGTCCCATCGGCCCTCGTGGATGTTGTAGAGCATCGTGCGGGAGGCGTTGCTGGCATCGGTGGCGTGGGTGCGTCCGGAGGTCAGTTTCCAGAGCAGCCAGGTGTCGACGGTTCCGAAGGCGAGGTTGCCCTTCTCAGCGGCGGCCCTCGCGCCATCGTGGTGATCGAGGAGCCACTGGATCTTGGTCGCCGAGAAGTAGGGGTCGATCACCAGCCCGGTGCGCTGGCGGATGTCGTCGGCCTGACCCGAGGCATGGATGGCCTCGCATTTGTCTGCGGTTCGGCGATCCTGCCAGACGATCGCCCGGCCGAGGGTTTTGCCCGTGCGTCGGTCCCAGAGCAGGCTGGTCTCGCGTTGGTTCGTGATGCCGATGGCCGCCACGTCAGAGGCCGGGATATCGGCCTGCTGCAGGACGGCACGGGCCGTCTGGAGCTGGGTCCGCCAGATCTCATCGGGGTCGTGCTCGACCCAGCCGGGCTGGGGGTAGTGCTGATTGATCTCCTGCTGCGCGGATGCGACCGCGCTCCCGGTCTGGTCAAAGAGAATCGCTCGCGAACTGGTCGTGCCCTGGTCGAGGGCGAGGATGTGAGGCATGGGCGGTCTCGGGCAGATACGGTCGGTGGCGTTATCGCTGCTGGGCTTTACGCTGCTGAATCTGCTCGCGGATCTCGTGGGCCCGCTGCTCGTCGAGGTCGTAGCCGAGCATTACGACGATCGCGATCAGCGTGCCGGTGCAGGGCACGAGGATGTAGGCCAGACGCAAGCCGGTGATGGCTTCCGTCGTTTGCTCGGGCAGCGCCGGGTCGTAGCCGACGAAGCTGAAAATGACGCCTGTCAGCAGACCGGCGAGGGCGAAGCCGAACTTGGTCATCCACCAGTAGACGGCACCGAACAGGCCCTCGCTCCGTGTGCCGGTGTTGAGTTCGTCGAGGTCGCAGATGTCGGCGGTCATGGACATCATGATGGTGAAGAGCCCGCCAATCCCGAAGCAGAAAAGCGGCAGCGGGAGAAACAGCAGCCAGGGATTACTCGGATCGAAACACCACCAGTACGCCACGTAACCGAGCAGCGAGACACTCTGGGAGATCAGAAAAGCGACGCGCTTGCCGAATCTGATCGAGAGCCAGGTCACCACCGGGATAGCCAGGAACGTCGTCACCAGCGCCGTGATCGAGCCGTGCAGGGCTGGCCAGCGCCCGGCCGCACCGGGATCACCGCCAAACATGTGGTGGACGATGATGTAGAAAGCGAAGGCGGCCACGGTGTTGAAGCTGCCGAAGATCAGAAACGTCGCGGCGCAGATGCGGATGAAGGGGCCGTTCTGCAGGGTCGTGAGCATGCCACGCAGCAGGCTGCCGACGCTGTCGAACATGCCCCGAAACGAGAGCTCATCTTGCGTGGAAGGGTCAACCGGCTGGGTCCGACAAAAGATCGCCGGCGTCGCCGCCAGCAGAATACAGGCGATGCCCACCCAGACCGCCAGCTTGCGGGCCCCCTCGGTCCCGTCGCTGGCGAAGCCTTCGTAGTAGATGATGATCCAGAACCAGGGGCCGATCACCCAGGCCCACTGCCCGATCCACTGCGCGATCGCCATGATGCGCGTGCGCTCGTGGTAGTCGTCACTCATTTCGTAGCCCATCGCGACGTAGGGTGTCGCGAAGATCGTCAGCCCGAGATAGAAGACCAGCGACAGCAACAGAAAATACCAGAAGTTGTACATCTCGCTGTTGTTGGCATCGAGCTGCCACATGAGCGCGAAAGAGATGCCGGCGATGATCGCACCGATGAGGATGTAGGGCCGCCGCCGTCCCCATCGGGATTTGGTGTTGTCGGAGATGTAACCCATGATCGGGTCGGTGATCGCATCAAAGATGCGCGGAGCGAAGGCCAGCAGACCGGCCAGCAGCACGTCCATCTTCAGACTCTGCACCAGCACCACCATGAAGACACCCAGGGCCGCAGGGAACATCTGATTGCCCAGCATGCCGATGCCGAAGGCGATTTTCTGGCCGAGTGGGACGCGTGAAACCTGCGGGGACGAAAGGGTTGAGGTCGACAAGGCAGACTCCTGACGGGCGGTGAATCCTGCAAGAAGGCCCGATGCTAGCGACAACCGTGAGAGTCTGTCACAAGCCGTGGCGTAACAGTTACTTGGAGGCGACTAAAAACCGAGGCCCAGCCCCATCGCAAGGCCCGTTGGAGATCCGCTAAACCGATCGTGGGAAACAAACAGCCAAAAGTCGCACGCAATAAGCCAGGCCCGCTGGCGTTGTCTCGCAGACGTGACACCCTCTGATAACGAAAGGCCGGAAGGATCATGCGAAGCATCGGACACTGCCTCTGCCTGGGATGGCTGCTGAGTGCCTCTGCCGGCGGTCTGACGACGCAAGCCGACAGCCTGCCGACACTGACCGCCCTCTCGAACGGCTCGCTTGCTGGCCTGAACGTGGACGTCGAGGTGCCGGGCTTCGAGGTGCGGGTGCTCCGGGCCGGCGAGCCGATCTACCACCGGGCCTTCGGCGACTGGGAGATCGGCCGGGTCGCGGCCACCGACAGCAGCACCAAGACCGTCAGCGGCGCGCTGATGATGAGCGTCGCAGAGACCAGCCTGCTGCCCTTCGATCTCGACAGCCGGCTCGGCGAATTCCTGCCCGAGTACGACACGCCCGAGAAGCAGGCCATGACCATCCGCCAGGCCTTCTCGCACACCTCGGGACTCGATGGCCAGGGAAGCTCCTCGCCGATTCTGGCCAACCCCGACCTCACGCTTCGGCAGGCGGCTTTTCTAATCGGACAGCAACCGCTGGTGAACGGCCCGCCCGGCAGCACGTTTGCCTATGGCGGGCTCTCGATGCACTCGGCCGGGGCGGCCGCTCAGATCGCGACCGGTGTCGACTACGCCAGCCTCTTCGAGCAGCGACTGGCCGGACCCCTCGGCATGACCGACAGCTTCTTCGCTCTGGCCAGCGAGACCCACCCGCGCGTGGCCGGCGGGCTTGCCTCCACCGCCACCGATTACGCCCGTTTCATGGACATGCTGCTCAACGACGGCGTCGATCGCGTGACCGGGACAAGGGTGCTGGAGACCGCTTCCGTTGAAGAGATGCTGACGCTGCAGACCTCACCCGACCAGCCGATCGCCAACTCGCCGGTCGATAACAATCGGTACGGCATCGGCGTCTGGCTCGACCAGCTCCAGACCGGCGGTCCCGGCGTCGATGCACTGGCCGCAGGGGCCAGGGGGTTTCACAGCTGGATCGATGAATCCGAAGAGCTGGTCTTTACCTTCGCGACCGACCGAAGCTTTTTCGGAAACCTGCGCGACCTCAGCTCGCTGATGCACGCCGCGATCCTCCACGACCTCTCAGGCGAGCGTGCCGGCGATCTGGATGGCGACGGGCTGGTCGACGCCATCGATATCAACCTGATCTCCGCCGCCCTGCGCAGCGGGTCCACCGGCCCGGCGTTCGACCTGAATGGATCGGGTCGGGTCGATGAACTGGACCGGGCGTTCCTGGTCACCGGCCTGCTGGCCACGGCCCCCGGCGACAGCAACCTCGATGGCATCGTCGATCTGATCGATCTCTCAAACCTCGCGAGCAACTTCGCCACGATCGGTCGCGGCTGGGAGCAGGGCGACTTCGACGGCAATAGCATCGTCAATCTCGTTGACCTGTCGCTGCTGGCCACGAGTTTCGGGTTCGGAGAGACGATCACCGCCCTGCCGGAACCGAAGAGCATCATGGCGATCCTGGCTGGCTCGGTCCTGCTGATGAGGCGGGTGACAGCAGTCGATCACTCGGTCTCGGCCGGCTCCCAGGTGACCGGGATCTGAACCTCCCACCACTGGAAACGGCGTGGTGTATCAGGACCGTTGTAACCGAGGAGTTGCACCTCGCCGGCGGCAACCCAGCTGCCATGCTCGTCTTCCTGATTCGCCAGCCAGCCTTCGAGTTGCTCGCGGGCTGTGTCGATCTCGCTCCAGGCGCGTCGGCCCATGAATCCGGCAGCAAGGACCGTCATCGGTTCGATGTCTTCGACCATGACGCCTCGCTCGGCGGGACCTGTCGGGCCGAGATCAGGGGATCGGTAAAGAAAAGCCATGGTCGAGGTGGCTTGCTCTTCCCCCGCGACACGCCCTGTCATGACGACGGGGGCCGTCATCGCGATCTCCCGGCTGGAGATGTGCTGGAACAGCGGCCAGAAGCCCGAGTCGGTCCCGGGTGTTTCGATCATCGCCTGCCGATAGCCCTTGTAGTGCTTGATCTCCATCGCACCGGGCACCGTCGGCCGGGCATAACCCTCGGCGAGCGATGCAGAGATGCGAGCTTTGCCGGCGCGGTAGTAGTCGGCTTCGTCACCCTTGTTGGTTCTGCCTTCCATGACGCTGAGTTCGTGCTCGGGCTCACCGGCGACGCGGAGCACCTCCCAGTCCGCGGGTGCTGCGGTTTCGAGGTCATTGATGTGCACGGGCTGAACCACCTCGGGCTCGGCCTCGGCGACCGGTTCGATCTCGGCCTGCACACAACCAACAAGCAAGACGCCGACTGCAAGTAGTGGAGCGAAGGCACTGAGGCACAGTTTAAGTTTCACATCAAGCCATGGCATGTGAGTCGCTCCACTATTTTTTGGATTCAGTTGGGCCTAGGACACTCTTGAAATGCTCCTGCAGTTGATGGTAAGTCAGCGAAGCGGACCAGGCGATCAAAACGAGCCCGCAAAGGGCTTGCACGGCGTAGAGGATGCGTAGCGGTCCTAAGGGTCGGATGTCGCCGAAGCCAAGCGTCGAGAACACGACGGCGGAGAAGTAGTACCGATCAAACATCGAGCCATTCGTATCCCCCGCCAGCTCGCCGATCCGATCCCGGCCAACGAACTCGGCCAGATAATGGCAGGAGGTGAACACGCCGATCTGAAACAGGTGCGCCGTGATCAGCACCAGCACGGTGGTCGACAGGATCGCGACCGGCGACCAGGAGGTGTCGTCGCCCCACATCTTCAGCTTCACCACGACGGCGGCGTGAAGAATCACGCTCAGAACCACCGCAAGGGCAGAAGCCAGCAGCACCGGCCAAAGGGTTGAATCTTCCATGCAGGCAACGTAACCCCGACGATGACGCTGGCCAAGCCCTGTCTTACTTGAGGCTGTCGGCGTAGGTATCGCGAAGCTTCTCCAGCTTGGGCATGGCTTGCTGGCGGATGTAGGGATTCCCGGGATTATGAAGGACGTAATCCTGGTGGTAGGCCTCGGCCTCGTGGAACGCCTCCAGCGGTTCGAGCGTGGTCACAATCGGCTTGTCGAACTTCCCACTGGCCTGCAGCTGATCGATATAGGCTTGGGCCTGCGCTTTCTCTGCTTCGCTGGCATAGAAGATCGCCGAGCGATAATGCCTGCCGACATCGGGTCCCTGCCGGTTGAGTTGTGTCGGATCGTGCGCGATCGTGAAGAAGACTTCCAGCAGCTTGTCGTAGCCGATGACCTCGGGGTCGTAGGTGATCTTGATGACCTCGGCATGATCGGTCAGCCCCGCCGAGACCTGGCTGTACTTCGCGGTCTCGGGTCGGCCGCCGGCGTACCCGGAGACGACCGTGTAGACCCCTTCGAGTTGCTCGAAGACGGCTTCGGTGCACCAGAAGCAGCCACCAGCGAACACGGCCTCGGCCGCGGGGCCGGCTTCCGCAGCCGGATCGGCCAGCGACGCCAGTTCAGCACTCGGGGTGAAGGCCAGCGAGGCCGAGTTCATGCAGTACCGCAGCCCTGTCGGAGCCGGACCGTCCGGGAAGACATGCCCCAGATGCGCATGACACCGAGCGCACTCGTTCTCGGTGCGCACCATGCCGTGCGATTCATCGCGGACGTTGCGGATGTTCTCTTCGGCGATCGGTGCATAGAAACTCGGCCAGCCGGTGCCGCTGTCGAACTTGGTCTTCGACTCGAACAGCGGCAGCCCGCAGCAGACACAGCTGTAGACGCCCTCTTCCTTGTTGTGCAGCAGCTCGCCGGTGCCAGCGCGTTCGGTCCCGTCGGACCGGGTCACGTGGTAGACATGATCCCCCAGTTGCTCACGCCACTCGGCTTCGGTCTTGCTGACTGTCGGCGAAGGGACCGGGCCAACCAACTGGCCTTCGGCGTCGAACACTTTCACAAACACGGTCGATGGCATGGATGAGTCCTTCTCTGCCTGCCGGGCTTTTGCGTCGTTTTCGACGCAACCCTGCAGCGCGAATAAACAGGTCAACAGCACAGCGATGGGGGTGAATAACCTCATGCCGTAACCATAGGTGGCAGCAGGTATTTATTCCGCGGGATCAACCGGGATCTTCCACGGTGCCCTCACGATAGGCACGGATGGTGGCCCACTGATTGACCGGCTCGAGCGCCTCGGGAAAAGGGATAAACCGGGCCGAGCCGTCGCCATAGGCGTAATAAGACCCCCCACGGTTGCGATCCGGGTCGCCATGACGGGTGTGATTCACGACCTGAAAGTCGTTGCCGATCCCCTCGAAGAGGTCCATGTACCAGTCGCCTCGATCACCCGGCTCTCCCTCGAAGGTGATCTTCTCGCCGAAGTGGATCACCGTCCCCGGCGATGGGACCTCGGGTTGGCGAATCGCTATGCCCGGCCGGCGCCAGGCGTCAGCGTCGTTCTCTCGCTCGACGACGATGTCATTGAAGCCATTAATGAGATAGCTCCGGGGCCGGCGGTCCTCGGGGGTGTCGTTGGCATTGCCTTGCTCGGCAGGCTCATCGCTCGGGCAAATAAGAATGTCAGGAACGCCGTAGTACTCCGACATCACTGTCGTCCAGCGGGGAGCGATCCTCGCCGGATAGAAACTGCGGTTGTCCTGCGCATAGAGCTCCAGAGACAGAGCTAGCGTCCGGATCCGTGTGCCGCAGTTGAGTTGCCGGGCGATCTCCCTTGCGCTCGACAGGCTCGGCAGTAAGATGCCTATGAGGATCGCAATGATCGAAATCACCACCAGCAACTCGATCAAGGTAAACCCGTAGCGGGAAGGAGTGGCAGCACCCATGACCACACGCACAGGATGGTTGCTCGGGTTTCTCGTCGTGCTTTTGCTCAGCTGGCTCATCTGGGCGGCTCCCTGGCAATCATCCGAGATCCAGGTCATTGCGAGTCATCGTGACGGACGCGGAGGCCCGCCTGTGGTGATGATTGCCTTTAATCAAGCCTACGACATCAGCGAGCTCGTCGTCCACAGGATGGAGCAAAATGACGAAGGCGAATGGCAGGTCCCCAGGTTCGGCCTCGAATCCGACCCTGTCTGGAAGATCATCCCGCGCGGCGCGGAAACCCGACAGGCCCAGGCCGTGATGTATGGCGACCGGCCGCGTGGTTTCCGACACGAGGTCAGGCCCAGACCCCTCGAACCCGATGGCAGATACCGGGCCACCATCACCACCACGAGGGGCACGGCCAGCGTCGACTTCTCGGGCTCACCCCGCCAGGAAGAACCGCCCGACGACGAAGCCGCTGAGAACTGACAGGCCTCCATCCCCTTGATCGACCCCACCGTCTGCGGTTAGCTTGCTCCCCGACTCACGGACGCAGTTTCACACCACGACAGGCGTTGGGATAGACATGACAACCAAACCGCACGGACTCGCCGCCGCTCGGAGAGCGTACTGGCGCTGGAACCTCCTTCTGATGAGCGTCCTGCTGCTGCTCTGGGCCTTTGTCAGTTTCGGCCTCGGCATCCTCTGGGCCGAACCGCTCAACAACTACGCCCCCTTCGGCGTGCCCCTGGGATTCTGGTTTGCCCAGCAGGGCAGCATCGTGGTCTTTGTCTTCATCGTCCTGACCTACGCCATCGTCATGAACCGTCTCGACCGCTGGCACCACGAGGACATCACCCGCGAGCACCTCAAGCCGCAGGACGAATCTGGGGAGCAGGCATGAGCACCTTCGACCCGGTCAAACTCTGGACCATCTTGCTCGTTGGGATCAGTTTCACGCTCTACCTCGGCATCGCCTGGCTGAGCCGTGTCCGTGATACCAAGGGCTTCTACGTCGCCGGACAAGGCGTGCCCGCCGCCGCCAACGGTATGGCGACAGCCGCCGACTGGATGTCGGCCGCCTCCTTTATTTCGATGGCCGGCATCATCTCGACGCTCGGCTACGCCGGCGGGGTTTACCTCATGGGCTGGACCGGCGGCTACGTGCTGCTCGCCCTGATGCTCGCGCCCTACCTCCGCAAGTTCGGCCGGTACACCGTGCCCGACTTCATCGGCGACCGCTACGTCTCCTCGACCGCCCGGCTGGTCGCCGTCATCTGTGCGCTCTTCGTCTGCTTCACCTACGTCGCCGGCCAGATGCGTGGCGTCGGTGTCGTGTTTTCACGCTTCCTCGAAGTCGATGTCTCCGTTGGTGTCTACATCGGCATGACCATCGTGCTCTTCTACGCGATCCTTGGCGGGATGAAGGGCATCACCTGGACGCAGGTGGCCCAATACTGGGTGCTCATCACCGCCTTCCTGATCCCGGCCATCGCCATCTCGATCCAGCTCACCGGCGAGCCGATCCCGCAGGTCGGCCTCGGCAGCGATCTTGTGGTCGAAGGCGTCGGTGCCGGCGTCACCCTTCTCGATCGCCTCAATCAGCTCCACGCCGACCTCGGCTTCGCCAGCTACACCGAGCCCTTCGTCGAGGGCTCGCCTTGGAACATGCTCAACGTCGCCTGCGTCGCTCTCGCCCTGATGTGCGGGACCGCCGGACTGCCGCACGTGATCGTACGCTTCTACACGGTCAAGAATGTCGCCGCTGCCCGCTGGTCCGGCTTCTGGGCGCTGCTGTTTATCGCGATGCTCTACCTGACGGCGCCCTCCGTGGCGGCCTTTGCCCGCTACTACATGATCGAATCGATCAACGGCCGGGCCGCCGTGGTCCCGCCCGATCAGGTGGTCGGCGATGTCGAGATGCTCCTGAGCGAAGGCTCACGCAACGCCGACACCGTCGATGGCGGGGTGGCCTACCTCTACAAGACGGCGTCGGGACGCGCCATCGCCTCGCAGATCCCGCACTGGTTCCGCAACTGGCAGCAGACCGGGCTCATCCTCTGGCTCGACGACGGCGACGGCCTCGTTCACTACTCCGGCCGCGAGGACAACGAGATCTTCCGACGCGGGGCCATGAGCGAGAACGACCTCACCGAACTCCGCCTCGAACACCAGCAGTGGCTCGACACCAACGGTGCCGAAGGCGCCGACGGCCGCGTTCTCCTCCGCGAGCGCGGCTTCACCGGACCCGACCGTGACATCATCGTCCTGGCCACCCCCGAGATGGCCGAACTGGCCGACTGGATCATCGCCCTCATCGCTGCAGGCGGGCTCGCCGCAGCGCTCTCCACGGCCAGCGGGCTGCTCCTCGTCATCTCGTCCAGCGTCGCACACGACCTCTACTACCGGATGCTCAACCCGCAGGCCTCCGAGAAGCAGCGCCTGCTCGTCGGCCGCATCACCATCGCCGTCGCCGTCGTCATCGCCGGCTACTTCGGCATCTACCCGCCCGGTTTCGTGAGCGAGGTGGTGGCCTTCGCCTTCGGACTGGCCGCGGCGAGCTTCTTCCCGGTGCTCGTTCTTGGCATCTTCAGCCAGCGAGTAGGCGCAATCCCCGCCATCGCCGGCATGATCTGCGGGATCGGCTTCACGGCCTTCTACATCTTCTGCAACAAGGCCAACGTCATCCTCGGACCGGAACTGGCCGACGCGCTGCTCGGTGCCGAATCCGTCCTGCGCACGCCCTGGCTCTGGGGGATCAACCCGCAGGGCATCGGCGTCGTCGGGATGGCCATCAACTTCATCGTGACCCTCGCCCTGACCCCGCTGACCAAGGCCCCGAATGAGGCCACCCAGGAACTCGTCGCCAGCCTCCGCGAACCCGAAGGCGTCGGCCCGGCCGTCGAAATCGAGGCCGCTCAGGACCACTGAACCATGATCCGACCAGCTTCCCAGGCCCGCCCAGACCACCAGGCAGGGTCCTGTGTGACGGGCCAGCCGAGCCGCGCTCCCTATCCAGGCCACCAGACGCAGCAACCCCTTGACGAAACGACAGATAAGCCACCTTGACGCTCAGCGGGCCGGTTTCTAAGGTATGTCGCTTCGCTCGATCCAGTGATCGGGCAGATCGCCCGGCGATCAATCAGCAATTAGCTGCCAAAAACACCGCCAGGCTGGCCAGCGAGGATACCTCTTATGCTCCCCGTCCAACGACAGACCCGAACCCAGGGACGCAAGCGTCGCTCCCATGATGCCCTGCGTGCCTCCCAGTGGGTGAACTGCCCCAACTGTGGCAACGCCAAGACCCCGCACGCCGCCTGTAACAACTGCGGCTACGTGCGACCGGGACTGACCCTCAAGCTCAAGACCAACAGGGACAGCTAGTGCGCATCGCGATCGATGTCATGGGTGGGGATCACGCGCCCGATGCGATCCTCACAGGCTGCCTCGACGCCATCCCGCAGCTGGGTGATACCCACACGATGGTGCTCGTCGGCGATGAATCCGTCATCAACCACGGGCTCGATCAGCGTGGGCTCAAAGGCCACGCCCAGATCGAAGTGGTGCCCACCACCGAGGTCATCGGCATGGGTGACAGCCCCGTCGCTGCCCTCCGCGGCAAGCAGGACAGCTCCATCGTCCGGTTGATGGACCTCGGCGGCCGCAAGGCCGGCGACAGCTTCTGCGATGTCGTCCTCAGCGCCGGCAACACCGGCGCCTGCGTCGCCGCCGCCCAGATGTCCATGCGACGCCTCCCCGGCGTCCACCGCCCCGGCATCGCCGTGACCATGCCCACTTTTGGCGGGCCCGTCACCGTCTGCGACGTCGGCGCCAACCCCGAACCACGCCCCAGCCACCTCTACCAGTACGGACGCATGGCCGGCATCTATGCCGAGCAGGTCCTGGGCATCGAAAACCCCAAGATCGCCCTGCTCTCCATCGGCGGCGAGGAATCCAAGGGCAGCGCCCTGGTTAAGGAAACAGCCCAGCTCTTCAAGGCCGACAAGCAGGCCAACTACGTCGGCTACATCGAAGGACGCGACCTGTTCTTCGGCAAGGCCCACGTCATCGTCACCGAAGGTTTCACGGGGAACGTCGTCCTCAAGCTCTCCGAGGGTCTCGCCGCTGGTCTGTTCAAGACCATCGGAGCCGAGATCGCCGAAACCTCCCCCGAACTCGCCATGAAGTTTGGGCCGCTCGTCAAGAGCATCTACAAGAAACACGACTACCACGAGTTTGGCGGGGCCCCCCTGCTCGGGGCCAATGGCATCTGCATGATCCTCCACGGCTCCAGCGAAGCCCGCACCGTCGTCGCCGCCATCCGAGCCGCCATCAGCCACGTCGAGCACCGCGTCAACGAACGGCTTATCGAAGCGCTCAGCGACCAGCAGATTCCCGAGGGTGCGGCATGATTCAGCGGCCCGGCCACAGCCGGGGCGTGCGCCTGGCCGGCACTGGGCTGGCCGTGCCCGACCGCGTGCTGAACAACAAAGACCTCAGCGAGATCGTCGACACCTCCGACGACTGGATCACCAAGCGCACCGGCATCTCCGAACGCCGGATCGCCAGCGATGACCAGACCGTCATCGACCTCGGCGAGCAGGCCCTTCGCCAGGCCCTTGAAGAGGCCAGCACAGACCCGAGTGATCTCGATCTGGTCATCCTCGCCACCATGACCCCAGAAATGGCCTGCCCCTCGAGTGCCGCACAGATGGCCGCTCAGGTCGGCGCGGTACCAGCCGGAGCCATGGACCTCTCCGCCGCCTGCTCGGGCTTCGTCTACGCCCTCAATGTAGCTGCAGGACTCATCCAGGCCGGCCACTACAAGAACATCGGCGTCGTCGGGGCCGAGACGATGAGCCGCGTGCTCGATTTCACCGACCGCAGGACCTGCGTGCTCTTCGGCGACGGAGCAGGAGCCGCCGTCGTCACCGCCGACGACAACCCCGAAACAGGCTGTCTCTTCCAGACCATGCGGAGCGACGGCAGCCGATGGGGTGAGCTCTATCTGCCCAGGCACGAAGGCCACCTGCCGACAGACGCCCCTGACGACGTCTTCTCCGGCAACTACGGCAAACTCCAGATGAACGGCCGCGAGGTCTTCAAGTTCGCCGTAACGACCACCGAAGCCATCATCGACGAGACCCTGGCCACGACCGGCGTCGATCCCGCCGACCTCGCGATGGTCATCCCCCACCAGTCCAACCGCAGAATCCTCGAGGCCGCCCGGCATCGGCTCGACCTCCCGCCCGAGAAGTTCTGCATCAACATCGACCGCTACGGCAACACCTCCGCCGCCAGCGTCCCCATCGCCCTGCACGAGCAGCGCAGCGAAGGACGCATCAAGTCAGGCGACCTGGTCCTCTTCCTCGCCATCGGAGGCGGGCTCACCTGGACCACCAGCCTCTGGCGCGTGTAAGCCACTATCCACCCAGCTAAACCCGTTCGCTAACGAGACCCGCTTATGGCCCCCGAATCCCAGACAGACGCCAGCCCCAGCCTCATCGCGCTGCTGTGCCCCGGCCAGGGCGCCCAGCACGTCGGCATGGCCAAGGCCTGGTGCGAAAAATCCCAGGCCGCCCGCGACACTTTCGAACGTGCCAACGACCTGCTCGGCTACGACCTGACCACCCTCTGCTTCGACGGGCCTGAAGACCAGCTCGCCAGGACCGACCGGGCCCAGCCGGCCATCTACACCGCTTCAGTCGCCAGCTACCGCGGGCTCCTCGAAGCCGGTGAGATCAACCCGGATCACATCGCCATGACCGCCGGCCTGAGCCTCGGGGAGTTCACCGCCCTGCACCTCGCCGGAGCCCTCTCTTTCGAAGACGGGCTACGCCTGGTCGATCTCCGCGGCAAAGCGATGCAGGACGCCGCCGAAGCCGCCGACTCCAGCATGGTCGCCATCACCGGCGACGCCGACGAAGCAACCATCAACGAGCTCTGTGACAAAGCCCGAGGGGACGGCGTGCTCGTGCCCGCCAACTTCAACTCGCCCATGCAGGTCGTCATCAGCGGCAGCCGCGACGCCTGCGACCGAGCCGTCTCCGTCGCCAGCGAGATGGGCCTCAAGCCGACCCCACTCGTCGTCGCAGGGGCCTTTCACTCGCCGCTCATGGCACCCGCCGCCGAACGGCTCAGCGAAGCCCTGGAGCAGGTCAGCTGGTCCATGCCGACCCGCCCGGTCCTCTCCAACGTCACCGGCAAACCCCACGACGCCGACGCCGCGAGCATCCGCCAGAAACTGGTCGACCAGCTCACCTCACCGGTCCGCTGGTCACAGTCGATGCAACTCGCCGCCGAACGCTACAGCAGCAGTCAGTTCATCGAGCTCGCTCCGGGCAAGGTGCTCTCCGGCCTCATGAAGCGCATCGACCGCTCGATCAAAGTCCAGAACCACGCCCAGCCCGCCTGATCCACCACGACACGCCACCCAGGCCAATCAGGCCCAGACCGAAAGCCAGAAAGCATGAGTCAGGAACAACCCCAACGCGTCGCCATCGTCACCGGTGCCTCTCGCGGCATCGGCGCCGAGGCCGCCAAGGCTCTCGCCAGACAAGGTCGGCATGTCGTCTGTGTCGCCCGCAGCGCCCCCAAGCTCGAGGAGATCAAGGCCGCCATCGAAGCCGAAGGCGGGTCCGCCTCAACCGCCACCTGCGATATCAGTGAAAAAGGTTCACTTGCCGCCGTGGTCGAAGCCACCGTCGAAGCCCATGGCCGCCTGGACATCCTCGTCAACAACGCCGGGATCACCCGCGACAACCTCTTCCTCCGCATGAGCGACGAGGAATTCGACGACGTCATCGCTACCAACCTCCGATCCGTGTTCGAGTCCTGCAAAGCCGCCGCCCGCCCGATGATGCGCGGCAAATGGGGCCGGATCATCAATATCGGCTCGGTCTCGGGCATCGTCGGCAACGCCGGACAAGCCAACTACGCCGCCGCCAAAGCCGGCGTCGTCGGCCTCACCAAGTCCATCGCCAAGGAACTCGCCCCCAAGCAGATCACGGCCAACGTGATCGCCCCGGGCTTCATCCAGACAGACATGACCGACGTTCTGCCCGATGCGATCAAAGACAACGTCAAGCAGGTCACGCCCCTCCGACGCTTCGGCCAGGTCGCCGAGATCGCCCACGCCGTCGCCTTCCTCGCCGCCGAAGATGGCGGTTACGTGACCGGTCAGGTCATCACCGTCGATGGTGGGATGACCATGGTATAAACCCGAAAACTCCGGAGGATCGACCCAAAACGGGTTGTTTCATCCGAAAAAGACGGGCCAGAGAGGCCCGCAGCATCGCCCCAGCGGGTCGGCCGATGCTTGGCAATCCGTATACCCCGCGATATAGTCCCGCGTTACCACGCCGGAGCACGGACAGCAGGGCGTGAGCCCGTTTAGGAGAGCATGATGAACGAATCCGAGATCCAGGAAAAAGTCGTCGCCATCGTCGCCGAACAGATGGGCGTCGATAAAGGCGAGATTAACCGCGACACCAATTTCGTGAACGACCTCAACGCCGACAGCCTCGACACCGTCGAACTGGTTATGGAATTCGAAGACGAATTCGAAACCTCCATCCCGGACGAAGAAGCCGAGAAGATCCAGACCGTGGGTCAGGCCATCGACTTCATCAAGAGCCAGACCGCCGACAAGTGATCCCTACGGACGCCTACCGCTCCGACTCACGCGTCGCCACCCCCGAGAAAGCCAACAGCCTCCCCGCTGCAGCCTTTATCCTGAACGTGGCCGCGCATCACCCCGAAACGGAACCTATTTATCACGATGGCTGACCGTCGCGTCGCGATCACCGGCCTGGGCTGGGTCACCAGCCTTGGGACATCCCTCGATGACGTCTGGCAGAAACTGCTCGACGGCACGAGCTTTATCCATGACATCACCACCTTCGATGCCTCCGAGTACACCACCCGCTTCGCCGGCGAGGTGAACAACTGGCCCGGCATCCCTAGCGTCGATAAACGCGAACTCAAGCGCATGGACCGCTTCGCCCAGTTCGCCCTCGGTGCCAGCATCGACGCCGTCGCCGATTCCGGCATCGACTTCTCCAAGGAAGACCCCTGGCGCTGTGGCGTCAACATCGGCTCGGGTGTCGGCGGCATCGGCGAGTTCGCCGACGGCCACCAGAAGCTCATCGAGAAGGGCCCGGCCCGTGTCAGCCCCTTCATGGTCCCGAAGATGATGTGTAACGCCGGAGCCGGTAACGTCTCCATCCACTTCGGCATCAAGGGCCCCAACTCCGCCATCGCCACCGCCTGCGCCAGCGCCGGCCACTCCATCGGCGAGGCCGCTCAGTCCATCCGACACAACGTCTCCGACGTCATGATCGCCGGCGGCTCCGAAGCCGCCGTCACCGCCATGGGACTCGCCTGCTTCACGGCCATCAAGGCCCTCTCCAAGCGAAACGACGACCCCCAGAAGGCCTCCCGCCCCTTCGATAAGGATCGCGACGGCTTCATCCTCGCCGAGGGAGCCGGCATCCTCATCCTCGAAGAGATGGAACACGCCAAGGCACGCGGGGCGAAGATCTACGCCGAGTTCACCGGCTACGGCCAGTCCGCCGACGGCTACCACATCACCGCTCCCGATGAGAACGGCACCGGTGCCGCGCACGCCATGAAACGAGCCTTGGCCGACGGCAAGCTCAACGCCACCGATGTCGACTACATCAACGCCCACGGCACCAGCACACCCCTTGGCGACCTCGCCGAGACCCGGGCCATCAAGAGCGTCTTCGACAACGGCGAGGTCACAAAGATCCCTGTCAGCTCAACCAAGAGCATGACCGGCCACCTCCTCGGAGCCTCGGGCGGGGTCGAGGCCATCATCGCCTGCAAGGCCCTCCACACAGGCATGGTCCCCCCGACGATCAACCACAACGAGCCCAGCGAAGGCTGCGACCTCGACTACGTGCCCAACACCGCGCGCCAGGTCGATCCCAAAGTTGCCATCAGCAACTCCTTTGGCTTCGGCGGGCACAACGTCTGTCTCGCCTTCAACAAGGTCTAGGCAAAGCCTCACAGGGTTTCTGACGCCAGCCAAGCAATGGGCGTCCCCTGTTCCGCGTTGACCGCTAAACTGTAATATGAGTGCAACCCGCTTTAGAAGGCAGACGCGATGGTCAACCTGATTTCCACCCTCGGCTTCATCGGCCCCCTGGGCTGGACCGAAACCATCGTCATCGCCGTCATCGGCCTCCTCTTCTTCGGCAAACGCCTCCCCGAAGTCGGCCGCAGCCTCGGCAAGGGCATCGTCGAATTCAAGAAGGGCCTCTCAGGCATCGAGTCCGAGGTCTCCAAATCGCCAGACCCGCCCAGAATCGAAAATAACGAGCCCACCTCGACCGACACCCAGAGCCAGAAGGAAACCACCTAACCCCGCCTTGACCCTCCCCTGCCAAGGTTAGAAACTACACAACACGTGTCCCACAAGGGCGGTTAGCTCAGTTGGCTAGAGCGCATCGTTCACACCGATGAGGTCGCTGGTTCGAGTCCAGTACCGCCCACTTGACCGATATTTTCAAGAGTGCACACAACTGCATCACGATGCACAACTACGTTCCTGGGGTCGTCAGCGGTGTTTAGCGATTCGCTGTTCTGAGATGTGCCACGCTGTGCAGAGACCTGCTGCATGGGATTTTGCAGCGCGCTGCATCCGCTCACAGCAGCCTCGTAATGTGCGTCTGTGACTTGAGCGTAGTGTTTCACCGCAACCGCCACCGTGTTACCCAGCCACTGAGCGACTACGTGAACCGGGTGAACTTGCATGAGTTCGGTCTGCCGAGTGCTCCGCAGGTTGTGCCAGAGTTTGGGCCAAGGCGTGAGCCCCGCTCTGCGCACGATCCGCCGAAGGTGCGTGCTGGGATTCTTGTTATCACCGATCTGGGTTGGGATGAGGAACTCAGCACCCTCAGGAGCAGCTTCAAAAGCCTCCCGTAAATGAGTTTCAAGCTGCGGGAAGATCGGCAAGTCACGGGCTCCCTTGCCCTGCTTACGGGTCTTGGGGCTGGTGATCCGTATCCGCTTTCGCTCCCAGTCCACATCACTCCACCGTAGATTCTGGATCTCAGAGGGGATCCTCAGGCCCCCGTAACGCCCGAGGGCGAACAGCAGCCGCCACTCGGGGCCTGGGCAAGCGTCTAGAACCCTCTGGGCATCAGCCTGGGTGATGAACCGCTGACGCTCCGGGTTGCCCTGTACGGTGGCCTTGAGCCCCTCGAAAGGGTTCTCATCGATCAGCTTCCGTTTGCAAGCAGCGCTAAAGAACTGACGAGCACGTCCCACCATCCGACACGCCGTATTCTCGGCGAGCCCCTGCTTCACCTTCAGGGCGATAGAGAAAGCCTCCGCCTCAGCAGGCGTAATGGATCTCAGCGAGCGCTGGGAGCCGAAGAAGGCGAGCAGATGCTTCTCAGCCCGCCTGTAGGTCGCTTGCGTGGCCTCCTCTACGTCCTGACGCTCGGAGCAGTAGGTCTGGATGAACTCGCCAAGCTTAGCGGTGCCTACCGGCTCACACAGCCCCACGGCCGCGATGCGGTTGCGCAGCTGGACCGACAGTTCACTCAACCTACGCAGCGTCAGAGGCTTGGGAGAGCCTCCACTGGCCTTGGCGTTGATCAGATCTTCAACAAGCAGCTTGATGCCGGTCGCCTGCTTGTCGGTGATCTTCCCCAGCGTGATGGTTCTGCGAATCCCTTCGGAATCCGCGAATTGGATACTCCACGAGTCGGTCTTCTTTGAGGCATAAAGTGTTGCCATGCTTTAGTTCCGTTTCTTTCTCAGGGCCGAACGCTTCACCAGCACCAGGCCGAGTTCGTTGATTAGTAGATCGAGGTTTTCGCGGGACAATCCAATTCGGCCCTGCATGAACTTGCTCATACTCGCCTGCGGAATGCCCGTTGCCTTACAAATGGCGTAGCGGGTGCGAGAATCAGCGTCTACGGCTCGTCTTAACTGCTCACTAAACGGTAATCGGTCAGCCATAAACTCGATTATACTTGTTGTCTCTTCGACTACTAGCTCATTGTTCACATAATTTCTCCAGTTCGGCCAAGGCGATCTCTTCCGCCTGCTCTAATGCCATATCTCCGAGCTCCAGACAGATTGCCACTCGCTCTTCGAAGGCGTCTCGCAGCGCAATCCGACGTGATTGACTTTTCTGGCTCTCTATGAGCCGCCATACCTGCTCGACGGCGTCACCAGTGTCAGCGTCGACAGGGGGAGTACATACGTACAGACCCGATTCAATCCTGAGCTGCACTTGGTATTTGAGGCGGCTAAGTCGTCCCAGATCGCGCTTCGATGTGGTCGGTCCGCAGCGGACATGTAGCCTGTCGGCATCCACCCAGATCTTCGCGCCTGAACGAAGTAAAGCATCGAGTAGCCGGCCAACCTTGTCTTCACTCGCCATAATTCACCCCGCGATTACCACCCGCGTCGACGCCGACACCGTCGACGCTATCCTCAATGATCAAGCCCTTAGACATGCGCGGTGATATCCGTAAGACTTCGACCGAACGGCCATTGTCGGCTGTCTCAGATTCAATGACGCCCAAGCCTCGCTCTACGATCTGTGCCATCACCTGTTTGGCCTGCTGAACATCCTCACTGAAGGCCCGCATATGCCGCTGTAGGTCTCGTGCAGAGGTCGTACCCGGCTCACGATCTCCGATCCCCTGAGTCACGCGCTGGACGACTTGCTGCAGGAGTTGCTCCTGCTGGGAGGCAGCAAGGCTGCCGTAGCAGTACCTGGCCTGATCGATCAGCCAAGTGGCTACCTCAATCGCACGCTGCATCACATCACCCCGCAAGACAACTCCGGGCTCTGCGAAGAGTTCGAAGGCCTCTGGACTGATTCCGTTAAGGACCAATGCGATTCTCGCGGTGTAACCGTCCATCTTTGCCAGCGCGCCGCGTATGGCCTCGTCGTCCTCGCCCTCCAGTTCCTCCTGGTGACCGTCATAGAAGCCAGCCCAAAGTTCAGCCGCATCACGATCCAGCCGCACCACAAGCGGTTCTGGCCAGGCGTTATCTCTCTCGTCCATGCCGAGATGGATCAAACCTTCAAAAGTTGACAGCACGGTTTCCTCGATCTGAGCGTCAACCGTGATCTCGTGCCATCTGCGTTTGGGGTTCTGCGTGCGGAAGACAAGGAAGCGAGACGCCAAGCCGTTCTCCAGGTTGGCCCCACTAAAGCACTCGTTGAAGACCTTGGGTTGGATCGTCCCCACAACGGCGACTCGCGCGTGGGGCACGTAAATCGGCTCGTGGCCCTTACGGTGAACACGCAGGGCATTACCGTCGAAGATCTGGAGCCACTGCTCGGTGTCGCTGCCCGGCCGGTAGGCGTTGTGGGACTTGACCCAACCCGCTAACTCGTCGTTATAACTAAGCACGCCACGCGGGTTGTCTCGTAGCAGCGGAGGTAGTGATTCAATCGTTGCATCACCGATGATGAATGTACGGCCCCTTGGTGAGTCCTCCGGAGGACCGTCCGGATTAGCCTGTTGCCAGGCTTGGATCTCTTCCTGATGATCCCTCCATAGTCGCTTCTCAAGACTTATGAGCGGCTTAAGACCTGCGTTAACGGCAGGTGTCTTGACGGTTCCAGTCGGACTGATCAGGGCGACCCAGAGCATGGGATGGACCTGCCAGCCCTTCTTGAGCTCAAGCACGCGTGAACCGCCCATGGCTGCGCCAGCAGCCGCTATGAGAGGCATGGCCACGCTCGCGGGATCGCACTGAATCGCCTCTGCCGACTGCTCGACATAGGCCCTAAAGTGCGGCGGAAAGACATGGATCGGAAAAGGGCCGGGGTGCTGCAGTGTCATGAGATAGAAATCCTCAAATGTCCCCCCGGGATTTGCGCAGGACACCGCGCAGGCCACACGGCCGCTCTTCGGATCCCGGTTAAACCCCGAACTCAGGGGACAAGGGCAGACGCAGCCGGTAAGCCCCATCTGCCTGTGGCAGAGGGCTAGCTGCTGTTAGGGCCGGAGGAGCGTTTGTCTACCCAGGCTTTCAGCTGATCACGCGAGTACAGCCTGCGACGGCCAAGCTTGACTGAAGGGATCTCACCGCTGTTGGCCAACTCCCACAAGTAGCGGGTGCTGATCGAGAGAGACCTGGCGGCTTCGCGGTCGTTGAGGAGGAGGGAAGGATAAGGTCCGTTTGGTTCGGGCATGTGCTTGTTCATGCCCCCATCATTCAGCCAGTGTTGGGCTCAAGCCACTGCATTTACTTTGGTTTTGATGAATTTTGATCTCCGTTGATCATCGTAGATCGCTTTCTATCATTCGAAAGAGTTCGGCCATATCCGTCTCGCGTCATCAACGTTGTACATGAGATCAGAGCCAGTCCCGACACTCCTTACGCGCTTCGTATCCCGTTTGGAGGCCGCGTTTAGAGTCGCGTTCTCGATATCCGTATGTGCTTTGAACCAGGACCATGGCTTGTAATCGTCGCTCGTTTCTGAGCCAGTCATGTCTGGTAGATGTTTTGTCTTTGAGTAATGGGCTGCACAAGCTAGCAGCCGCTGAAAGATGAGATCAGCCTCGTAATCGAACCATGGAGCATGTGGGACCTCCTCCCAGGTCACATTTATTTCACGATGCAGGGCTCTAGCCAGACGGTCTAGTTTTTTATACTCCTCATCGAGACTGTGGCATAGATCAGGACCATAAAGAAGTTTGACTAAGCTGTGCAAACTATCTTCCTCATTGATTGATGATGACAGCTCACCAGCGCAGATCATCAAGGATACCTGTGGACGTATTCTTTGAGATAAATCTGTGCTTTGATTAGGTACTCGCGTTGGATAGCGCCTCCACACGTCTAGCTGCTTGAGGATGGCAACCATTCGGTTCGCAAATAGATCCTCTGACCACTCAATATCCTGCTTGGTGAGCGACGTGCACCGAGGCTCACACACTGGATACGCAGGACTAGCCCACCCTACGGCTGTATTAGGGGCTGAATCTAGGTGGTCAAAATCAGGGTTATCCTGCTCGAAGTAATCCTTCACACAGTTCTCCTATGGCTTCTGATGGAAACACGCCATACCGCCTCGCATCCGGGTACCATTCGCCGTAGGTTCGATGCCGGTGCCACACCCGCCAGCGGACGTAGTGCTCACCTCGCCAGACCCGCTTGTATACCGCACAGGCCATGTTCTCGCCCAAGGGCACCCAGCCCCGCAGTTCCTCAACCGCGCATCTGCCGTCCAATTTATGCGTATCCCCTGCCCGTGGCTGTGGGGGCAGCACTTCCGGAGGGGCGTTCTGCACCCCTGCCTTGATTGGCTCCATTCTTGTCCTGCCCATCTCTCGCTTGGCACGCTCTCTGAGCAAGCGGCAGATGAGCTTGTCGGCGTCTGTTCCCGTGAGTGGGCTGGTATAAGGCATAGTGGTTCCCTTCAGAATAACGCTTAACTGGGAAATGGTGACCCGTAAACAGATGCAAGGGCAGTCCTTCGGCCGGGTCGCAGCCCCCCCCGGCCGGAGGGCTGGAAGATGCATTCTTGGTGAGATTTTCTAAGCAGATACGGTTGCTTCTGGAAGCTCATCCCAGCGCGTGGTATAGCGTGGGCTGCGGTTGTCACTCCGCAGATGCCAAGTACGACATGGCCGAAGCTCAAAGGGTGAAGAAGCCCCGATCCTCAGGGATCCACGCCCATGACGGTCGTTGATCGCATCGAGGGTCTTCATTAACCCACGGGTCTTGGTTCGGTCGACTTGGTCATACAGGCCCAGCTGACGCTCTTCTCGCCTGCCCAGGTTACTCAGTAGCACTCCTGCTTTTTTGTAGTGATGCTGCCCGCGAAACACTCTCGACAGACACCACTTCGCAGCCTTGATTAGCTCGCACGTGTCTTCAGTCGCTGTAGTCAGGCGCATACTTCGACTGTTGGCGTACTGCTCGACATCGGCATGGCGATCGGTCTGAACAAAGACCGACACCGTTGATGCTACTAGGTTCTGCCGACGGAGTTTCACGGCCGCTGCAGAGCAGAAGGTGGCGATGGCCTCGGTGAGATCATCGAAGCGGTTGGTGACCTTGCCGAATGATCTGGAACAGCAGATGTTCTTTCGATCTGGCTTGATCAGCTCAAGTGGCAGGCATGACTTGCCGCGAAGCTCATAGACCTGTCTCTGGCCGACCACGCCCAGTTCCTGGCGGACAAGATTCGGGTCTGCATCTCTAAATTGCCTCGGCGTTTGAACCCCCAGCTTGTTCAGCCGTCGGATGCTGCCCCGGCTAATGCCCCAGAGATCCTTGAGATCCACCCTGCCCAAGGCCTCATCAACACGCTCAGGCGAATCCAACACACAAACGCCCTCACGCATGCCATCCAGAGCAACACGTTTCGCGCAATGATTGGCGAGCTTGGCTAGTAGCTTGGAAGATCCGACACCGATGCCGGTTGTGATGCCTGTCCACTGTCTGGCTGTACCGCGCAGCTCGACAGCCCACTGGCTCAAGCGATCATGCCCCAGATCGGCAATCTTGAGGAACGCTTCATCGATGGAGTAGATCTCGACCGCCTCGCTGTGCTGGCGGTAGATGCTCACGAGGCGCGACTGAAAATCGTGATAGAGCGTGTAGTTGGAGCTGAAGACCCTGGTGTTGTGCTGAGATAAGACATTCTTGATCTGAAAGTAAGGCTTGAACATCTCGCAGCCGAGTTCTTTGGCGTCCTTAGATGCAGCCACGATGCAGCCATCGTTGTTGCTGAGGACCACGGTGGGTCTTCGAGCGGCATCAAGATCGAACACCTGCTCGCAGGACGCATAGAAGCTGTTGCCGTCAACGTGAGCGAACATCAGAACTTGACCACTGAGGCGACGATGACACCAAAGACCGTTGACGGTGCTCTCGTCAATCTCGCGATCTGGAAACCGCCATCCCCCTCGACGACAGCGAGACGGCCCGGCTTGGGCGTGACAGATCGATCCACAACGACCACTGCTCCGTCTGGAATGCCTTCATCCTTCATGCTGTGTCCAGCGGCTCGGAAGAAGTAGGTCGCCTCACGACGAGTGACGAGATAGTCATGAAGGTCCAGCTCGGGGTCTTCGAAGCCCTCCGCAGGTGAGGGGAAACCGGCGCTAACCACCCCGACAACTTTCCATCCCTCAAGTGCATCCATGTCTATATGTTAGGATATTGTTTGGTAAATGCAACGGGAGTGACTCGCCATCCCCTGCAACCGAGTCCAAGGTGAATCTCGGAAGGTTCACTCGATGCCTGTGGCATGACAGGTCAACATCCACCTCGATCCTAAATAGGTCCTGGTGCTGCAGGATGCCTGCTACTTGACAATGATAAATCATTATCGATAGTAGCGATTCAGAGGCTACTGAGCCTTAGAGATGGCAGGCAGCCTGCGTTCATGAGATCTGTAGCTCCGGCCTGCCACATATTCAGAGGAGGAACACCGATGAACACCGTGCGTCAATCAACCATTTGCAGTGCTGCTTTGGCCACCATGCTGGCAGCTGTCCCGGCCGCGTCCGCAGGGATCCTCTTCGACTTTGAAGACCAGGACCAAACCGGCTTTAACGCAGGAGCCCTAAGCAGCCTCATCATGGAGTCTGGCGGCCTGACGGTCACCATCACCCGTCCGGGTTCACCTAATCAGTTCGATATCTACGACCTAAACGATCTGGAGAATGACACGCTCCCCGCCTCTTGGGGCAGCCGATCGATAAGTCCGTGGTTCAGTAATGAGGGCACGGCGCTGGTCGCCAACTTCGATCAGCCCGTGCGATCCGTCTCCATCGATATGGGTGACGTCGGAGGTGACAACGACAACTTGCTGATCCAAGCATTTACTGGCAGCGACGCTTCTGGGAGCCTCATCGATCTGGCAGAGCTTACCCTTCCCGGTGGTGACGACCTGAACGATCCCTTCACCTTCACACACGCCACACTCTCAGTCGAAGCCAGCACCGCGCAGATCCGTTCTGTCCGATTTATTGGTGGCACCGACAGCTTCGAAACACCCTTTGGCACCTTCTCGGTACCCAACTCGGTCTATTACGACAACATAGCCGTGGTGGTGCCTGAGCCCGCATCACTAGCCCTGATGGCTCTCGCAGGACTAGGCCTGCTCCGCCGCAAGACAGCCTGACCATGACGACGACAACACTTACAGCCCGCCGATTTTTGACGGGCTTCTTCATGCCTGCCAACCCCTGCACGGATCCGCGAGGCAGACTCGATCTCATCAGCTCCTCAGCTATAACCGAGTCCAGCCCGAATTTCTGATGGCCTTCACTGACGCTAATTGGCAAGCCTAGGTGTGTGGACAGAAAGCTGCATGGTCCGCAGCAGGCGCTCGTAGAGCTCAAGCAGCAAGCGGTGGATGCCCATTGCTTCCCTAACTAGGCTCGCTCTACATTGATAATGTATTATCATTATGAATCACAGGTAAACGTAACGTTGACCCATGCGGAGTGAGGCATGACCGCTAGGTACACCCATCAGCGAAGTGCGATTGTCGATGCTCTTCACAACGCCGGTGGTCCGCTGCGCCCGTTAGACATTCTGAGAATAGCGTCGAAACAAGTGCCCTCTCTCGGACTGGCGACGGTCTATCGGCACCTAAAGCAGCTACAGGCATCCGGCGAGATTCATGCTGTTGAGTTTTGTGGCAGGGAAGTCCGTTATGAGTCAACAGATCGCGGCCATCACCACCATTTTCTGTGTCGTGCGTGCGGGGAAGCCTTCGATCTGAATGGTTGTCCGGAAGGGATTTCAAAATTAGTGCCCCCGGGCTTTGAAGTCAGTGATCATGAGCTGACGCTCTTGGGGCGATGCCCCGACTGTGTCGCATCCAACCAAGATGAGAGCTGAGTATGCCGACCTATGAATACCGCTGCTCTGAGAATGGTCGCGAGGTTGCGGTCTTCCACGGCATGAGTGATCGCCTGAGCACCTGGGGTGAACTCTGCGACCACGCTTCGATCGACCCCGGCCAGACGCCTCGGGATACACCCGTGCAACGACAGTTTGGTACGGGGATCGTCATGGTGCGAAGACCAGACCAGTTATCTGGCGTCGGGTCTAGTTGCTGTGGTACAGATGGCTGCGGGGATTGATCAAGAGATTGCTTTCATCGGAGACGATATGGCTGCAAATCAAATGAAACGCTTGCCGGTAACGGTTCTCTCCGGATTCCTCGGAGCCGGCAAAACGACGCTGCTTAACCATGTCCTCAGCAATCGAGAGGGCCTGCGGGTAGCCGTGATTGTCAATGACATGTCTGAGATCAACATCGATGCATCACTTGTACGCGATGGTGGTGCCACGCTATCGAGAACCGAAGAGAAGATGGTCGAGATGACCAATGGCTGTATCTGCTGCACGCTGCGTGAAGACCTCATGGTCGAGGTTCGTCAGCTCGCGGAAGAAGGCCGTTTCGACCACTTGTTGATCGAGTCGACCGGGATCGGCGAGCCCATGCCCGTCGCAGCGACCTTCTCGTTCCGGGATGAGAATGACCAGAGTCTCAGTGATGTTGCCGAAGTCGACACCATGGTGACCGTCGTTGACGCCGCCAACTTCATCAAAGATTTCGACAGCAAGCAGCACCTTAAAGACCGCTCAATGGAAATGGGCGATGAAGACGAGCGCACCATTGTCGATCTGCTGACGGACCAGATTGAGTTTGCCAACGTGATCGTCATCAATAAATGTGATCTGGTTGCCAGTGATGAGATCGATCGACTCGAAGGCATCCTTCATCACATGAATCCAGATGCTCAACTTATCCGCACGCATCGCGGTAACATCGACATCAAGACAGTGATCGGAACGGGGATGTACGATGAGCACAAGGCATCAAAGATGCCCGGCTGGTTCAAGGAGCTCAACGGCGAGCACATTCCTGAAACCGAGGAGTACGGGATCGGCAGCTTTGTGTATCGACGCCGCAGGCCGTTCCATCCGAAACGCTTGATTGAGTTGATGCGGTCGAAACTACGAGGGGTTGTGCGATCCAAGGGTTACTCATGGATTGCGACACGCCCGCATTACTGCGTGATGTGGTCGCAGGCCGGCTCCTCAATACAGTTAGAACCCTCTGGGGGCTGGTTCGCGATGGTGCCCAAGGATCAGTGGCCGGATGATCCAGAAACCCGTCGCTGGATTGATTCGATTTGGGATGACGTGGCAGGTGATTGCCGCCAGGAGATTGTCTTCATCGGCATCGAGATGAATCGTGAGCAATTGGTGGCAGATCTGGATGAAGCCCTCATCACGGACGAGGAGTTGAAGGCAGGCCCCGAGGCTTGGAGACAGTTCGAAGACCCGATTCCCAGCTGGGAGCCGCAACAGAATGCACTCGCGAACTAATCGCGTTTCATCCAGGAGCAGATGAATGCCTATCTACGTCTATGAGGTCCTGCTGCCCGATGGCGAAGAGGGACAGGTGTTTGAGGTCATGCAGAGCATGTCAGATGAACCACTCACGGAGCACCCAACGACCGGCCAGCCTGTGCGTCGCGTGCTACAGCCAGCCCATATCGCGGGGAAATGGTCAGAGTCAGGCAGCAAGCAGCAGCTATCCGACAAGAACCTAGAAGCTCACGGCTTTACCAAGTACGTAAAAGCTGGGGGCGGCTACTACGAGAAGCGTGCGGGTCAGGGGCCGGATGTTATCAGTGCTGGTGACGAGCCCGGCTGAAGCCTAAATATGACCTCTTCACAGTTACTCGAGAGCAGGAAAGATCGATAATGGAAGACGTATTGTTTGCAAGCAGAGAGAGTGTGGAGCAGGTGGAGGAGGGAGCCGAGCTCGCTCCAAGGTTCGATGAACATGGATTAATTCCCGTGGTGACCACGGACATCGACTCTGGCGAACTGCTCATGCATGCCTACATGAATGAGGAGGCGCTGAAGAAGACCATCGAGCTGGGTGAAGCTGTTTATTGGAGCCGCAGCCGGAAATGTCTTTGGCACAAGGGAGCAACCAGCGGACTGGTCCAGCGTGTCCGAGAGATCCGGATCGACGATGATCAGGATTGTGTTTGGATCCGTGTAGATGTCCAAGGCGGAGCGAGCTGCCACGTCGGGTATCGCTCTTGTTTCTACCGGGCGGTGCCCCACGGAAGTCAAGCTGGCCAGCCTCTTACCTTCACCGAGACCGAGAAGGTCTTCGATCCCAAGGCCGTCTACGGCGATGCTCCCAACCCAACCCGTCTTTGATAGTTAGTGATACGCCTACATGACCACTGAATCCGCCGTCCCCTGTCATATCGTCGCCGGTCCTTTGGGTGTGGGAAAGACCACCGCGATTCTCAACTATCTGCGCCGTTACGCATCCCATCAACGGGTTGGCGTGTTGGTCAACGATTTTGGTCCGGTTGGACTAGATGGGGCGACGCTTGCCGCAGAAGCACCCAAAACCAAAGTGCTGAATGTGCCTGGTGGTTGCATCTGCTGCACCATGCTGGCTGAGCTTCCTGATTGTGTTAGACGGCTTGTTTCTGATCAGTCTCTGGATCGGTTGATCATCGAACCCAGTGGCATGGCTTCACCTGCACAAGTCATTGATCTGCTACGGAGCAGTCAGCAAGACTTGGACATCCGACTACAACCGTCTGTCGTCATGCTGAATACTGGCGATTTTGATGAGGAGACCTTCGAAACCCGCGCCTACTACCACATGTTTTGCGAGGCGGCGGATATTCTTGTTTTCAACTGGTGCGATCGAGCCAGCGAGTCAAAGATCAACCGGGCACGGCAGTGGGGTAGCAAGCTCAACCCGCCAAAGCTACGGGTGTTGACCACCTCTCAGGGAGAATTGCCCGCTGATGTATTCAAGGACTGGCCAACCAAGCTCGAGGAGGGCCAGCAAGTTTGCCAGCACGAACATCATCACGACCACAGCCATGAGCATAATCACAGCCATGGACACGACCCCAAAGTCCACCCTGGTGGGTTCGTGCTGGAAGCCGGCCGCTGTTTTGATGAGCAACAGCTATTGATCAACCTCATGCGTGTTTGCCACGAAGGCATCGCTGAGAATGAGGTGCTTCGGTTAAAGGGGGTCTTCCACACGAACGGTGGCTGGCAGTCTATCGAGATCGCCAATCGTGAGGTGACCTTCCGGCCTTCGGCTCATCGACGCGATAACCGCATGGAATGGCTGACTCAGCCCGGCATCATTAATCAGGAGCAGATGCTGCTAGAAATGGAAAAGCCGTTGGATTGGCGAGGGCTGGCGGAGTCGTTGAATATTAGTTGATCTAAGAGTCAGATCCTGCGCGGTGTCGCTTACGGTCATGGGGCTTGTGTCAAGACTTCCAAGCTGAAAGTTGAAGGTTCGAGTCCCTTCGCCCGCTTCCCCATTTACAGCCTTGGCCTGCCCCCTCAACCTGATCCACTTAAAGCTCAGGATCAGAATTAGAAGAGGACTATGAATGATCTCCTGTCCGCTGTGAGCATTGGTCGTTCTGTGCAGTCACAGAAGTTCTTAACCCCGGAACTCAAAGGCTAGGCCATACATACAGTCAATACCTGCCCCCTCCCCGGTATGGGGGCTCTGGGTGAATCCTTCATTGAACGTGTGGTGCCTCTTGAGCAGCACGTTAGAACATCGCCTCTAACCCTCCCTCTCCAGCCCAGCCTCAACCATCACTAGGACCGCCTTCCGCACACCCTCAGGCAGCTTCAGCCAAGCGTCCACTACCCGCCTGAGATCCTCCTGCTGCTCTATGCACGGCTGTTCTGCATGGGATTTCGCAACGTCATCACACTGATGCGATGTTAAGCGTATGTCTAAACCATGACTTACAACTACTGGTTCGAGTCCAGTGCCGCCCATCAGCCCCCCTGCATGGGGGGCTTTTCTTTGATTCTGGCTCCTCAGGCGGGGTGCATGCTTGCTGATTACCCTCATGCACCCCCCTCTGCGTCGATGCAGCGCTCCTATTTGCGCTCCGCTTTTTCGGGGCCTCGTTGACGTTGATCTGTGCCGCTTTCCGGATGGCTTCCGTCTCGTCGCAGCTCATCACGTAGTGGCTTGCCATGGTCTTGATGGTGTGCCCCATCCATCTGGCGGCATCGGCCATGGCGTGACCTTCCTGGGTGAGCTCGGTAGCGCGGCTGGCTCGGAGGTTGTGCCAGACGCGCGGCCATGGCGTGAGGCCCGCTCGCTGGATGGTTTCGGCCATGCGCTTCTGGAAGTTCCTGAAGCTCTGTTCGGGCAGAAGCATCACCGCCCCCTCAGGCGCGATCTCTAGCAGGTCCTCGATGTACGGACGGAGCTGGGGATAGATCGGTACGCGGCGGGTGTGAGTCTTGGCGTCTTTCTTCCGCTTCTGATCGTGAACCAGGATGAAGCCCTGATCGAGCTTAACATCCATAATCCGGATAGCCCTTGGCTCGCTGGGCGTCCTTAGCCCCCCGTAGCGGGCCAGTGCAATCAAACCCCGCTCATAGGCGTCCTGGGCCGCACCGATAAGCTGCTCGGTTTCAGCCTCGCTGATGTAGACCTGTCGCTCAGGGTTCTCCTGTGCTCCACCCTTTACGTACTCAAAGGGTGAGCGGTCGATGAGGCCCCATTGCTGAGCCAGCCTGAAACAAGCCTTGGCGTGGGTCATGCGTCGGTTGACGGTGGCTTTCGAGAGTCCGCCAAGGCTGCCTGCCTGCTTGTCTCGGCTCGCTTTGGTCTGTTCCATCGTCGGGATGTTGCCACTCTGGCGTCGGGCATTGGTCGCGAGCCATGACCTGAAGGCTTCGGCATCTTCCGGCGTGATGATTTGGATGAGCCTGTCTCGGCCAAAGTACGTGTCCAGGTTGGCCATGGCTTGCCGGTGGTTGGCCTGGCTGCTTGGCTCATTGCGTTTCTGATACTCCCTAGCCTTGTCGGTGAGGTCGCCTACGGCCAGGCGGCGTTTCCCTGCCTCGGCAACCAGACCGCTCTCGGACAGCCAAGCCAGTAGGTCTGCATCAATCGTGTTGAGCCATGCTTCGGTTTCTGCCGTGTGCCGTCTCCCCGCCTTCTTGTCATCCTCCAGATTGCATACGTGCCGGCGGATGGTCTCTGCCGCCTCTTTCCTCATGCGGCCCAGACGCACCCCTCGCCGTTTGTTCTTCGCATAGGTAACGTCCAGTCTCCATGCGCGTCTGCCGCGTGCATCTGGTTTCCCGATCTGGCTCAGACTGGCCATCAGGCATCCTCCTTGCGTTTGATGGTTTTACGTGTGCGGGTGACCTTGAGGCCGTAGCGGTCGGCTAGGGCATCAGCAACCTTGATGGTGATATTTGACTCCCCCCGTCGAAGCCGGCTCAGTGTGGCATGACCACAGCCAATGTCCCGCGCGATAGACCTAAGGCTATGAGGATCCGTGCTGAGTGCTGCTCTTAGCTGCCGAGTGATCTCACCTTGCTGAGTCATGGTTCATATATGATCCGATATATCATTCATTCTGTCAAGGGGCTTAGAACTAGAGTTGGCACTCATCAACATGTTTCTGATGAGGAATAATGAAGAAGCTGTTACGTACTCTTGGGCATCCCTACTGAAGTCATGATTCCACTTCTCGCCGCAGTAGCTGGTGCTGCCGGGCGTGAGTGACGTACCTGCACGCGGTCGAGCGTGTCGTCGCCAGCAGGCAGGCAGCCGAGCAGGACGAAGCAGGCAGTAGCGATTCATCAAGGAACAGATTGAAGCGGTAACTGTTCAGCTTGGTGAGATCAACGGGCCCCCCACTAAGGCCCCTTGCCATTACGAATCTGCTCCGCGATACTGCGGATCCAAGGTCAAGCTATGTGAGGAGAGAAGCATGCTTAAGACACGGTGGATCGCGTCTACGCTTTGCGCGTTGTTTATACCAACGACCGCTTTGGCAACTAAACCCTTCTTCACAGGCGTGGGTGATCTGCCTGGGGGGTCTCTAAGTAGCGTCATCGCCGGGGTGAGTGGTGACGGCTCAACGGCTGTCGGAGCTAGTCAAACTGCGTCTGGTTGGGCAGCGATTAAGTGGACGATGGAAGGTGGATTAGAAGCGCTCCCTACACCAGAGAATGCGACGATGAGGTTCGCGTGGGACGCCAGCTTTGACGGCTCAGTGATTGTTGGCGAGACAGGCGGCCCCATCGGACAAAGCGCGTTTCGTTACAGCGATGCCGAAGGATTCATGAATCTGGGACGCTTCGAATCTCGCAGCACTGCGACCGCGTTCCGCGTCTCGGGGGATGGAAGCACCGTCGTTGGAAGATCGGGAACCAAAGCGTTCCGATGGACGGCAGAGACGGGCATGGTTGCCCTTACCGACAATGATGGCAACGATCTCGAAGCAATCGCTTTTGCTGTGAATTCAGACGGCAGCGTTGTGGGGGGCGGTGTCACTTCCGGACCGCTGATCGGGCCAACTGTCTGGGATGATAGCCTTGGCCTAATCAGTCTTGACCTGGAACCAGGTGAGGTTCGCGGGCGTGTCATCGACATGACCCCGGATGCATCTATCTTTGTCGGCACAACTGACAGAAACTTCGGCAGTGTGTTCACGTCTTCGATCGGTGAAGGCTTGACCACTCTTCAGCAGGGGCCATTTCTCAATGACATCGTGAGCTCGGTTTCGGCTGATGGCTCAGTCTTGGTTGGCGCAGATGGCTTCGGTCCGAGCATTTGGGAGGATGGAAGGATTCTGCCGTTCGATCTCTGGATGAGGGATCAATACGGCGTCGATTTTGGGCGTTGGCAGATCATTGAGGTCACCGGGGTCTCTGACGATGGTCTCGTGTTTACAGGTCGGGGGAGAGACGGCCCTGGCGGCTACGCTCAAGGCTGGTACTTAGTCATCCCAGAACCTTCCTCAGCAGCGCTCTTCTCGTTTGCCCTAGGTCTCGGTCTAGCAAGGCGAAGCTGATAGCCTAAACTGCCATGTGCGGGAGATACGCTCAAGACCTGACGCCCCGAGAGATTGCTGAGGCTTTCCGCGCGACACTTGCCGAGCTTGATGCCGAGTTCATGGCGACTCATCCTCGCTACAACCGCCCTCAGCCCCCCGTCTACAACATCGCCCCTACTGACCCCATCACCATTGTTGATCGGGACGATCATGGCGAACGAAGGGTGAGGCCTGCTTGGTGGGATTTCGTGCCCTCGACCTCCGGCGGGCCTCGTGATCGCCCCTGGTTCAACGCCCGCGACGACAAAGTGGGCAGCAGCCATGGCGTCGGCAGTATCTACCGATCTGCCCTCAAGCGAAACCGCTGCCTGATCCCGTTTCGGGCCTTCTACGAGTGGCAAGCGATTGAGGGCAGGCCACGTAAGCAGCCCTGGGCGATCCGACCGGTTGCCGGTGAGCCCCCATATGCGTTTGCCGGTATTTCGAGCAGTTGGATCCAGCCCGATGGCAAGGTGCTCGATGGCGTTGCGATCTTCACCACTTCGGCCAACCAGCTGATGGCGTGGATTCACAACTCGAAGGCACGCCAGCCTGTGATCCTCCACCGCGAGCAGCAGGATGCCTGGCTCGATCCCAGCCTGGAGGACCCCACTGAAGCGGCAAAGTTCCTCACCCCCCTACCGGATGGCGAGGTTGAGGCATGGCCTGTAAGGCCTGCTGTTGGGAGGTGGCAGGAGGATTCAGAAGCCCTGCTGGCCGCGACCGGCGAAACGATCCGCGAACCTCGATCGGATGAGGGGCGGACAGGCCTTTTTGGGTAAGAATCCTTGATCTGAACTAGCCCCAAGATTACCGTACATCCGCCAAACTAACGGAGGGCGTATGGAGCTGCAGGACTGGAGGATCAATGGCGCGTGGGTTCTGTTTCGGACACCCCGCGACTACTACGGTATAGCCCGCGCGAGGCTTGTTGCAGACTGGATTCCGTGGGAGACGGAAACCAACCAGGCATGGCGTCTACCCGATCGGGTCCGGCAATGGGGTGGCGTGGTCATAGGCGTAGCTGGAAGCCAGGGCGATGCCGAGCGGCAGCTGAAACACCTGGAGGATGAAGGCCAGGTTGTAATCAGCTGGTATGAGAGGTGATGCAGGGGTTTGCTGCATCCGCAAAGCGTTTTTTTTGAGGGTCGGGAGACACTCAGAGCTGGCAGTTCCATATTGACGACGAATGCGGGTGTCAGGTAAGCCAGACTGATCAGATTTTGAATGGAGTGCTACAGCGAACTTCGGGATCGCATCTCGGTCAGTGCCAGCAACCAAGGGACGTTGTAGCTTTGAGTGCACACTGGAGACTAAGGATCGCCTCAACCACACCTGATGCTTCGTGGTCGAGGCTGCAGCAAGCCGAACACAATCCCCATCATCGTCAGCCCTAACGGTTCGGGAATGAGAGTGGTTTGTGTGTTTCGACCGAAGTTCGTGGCCAGTATGGAGAAGTCCCCCAGATCAACCACACGGTTACCGTTGAAATTGCCTTGTGAATAGCGAGCAGGTGAGACACCCAGATTCGTGGCAAGAATCGAGAGGTCGATGAGATCCACCCATCCATCCCCGTTGGCGTCGCCTGGGATACGGACCTCGTTGTAAGACCGGATGCGCAGAAGGCCGTCGGTATAGAGAGCGCTGGTATCCAGAATCTCGGTCATATCACTAGAGCTTCCAAGTAACTGGACGGCGTCAAACTCGCCTTCGATCGGCCAGTTCACCTCCCAGTCAATCAGATCGATGGACTCGCCAATGAGCGCAAACTCAGGAACGCCTCCATCGAGCAGAATTGTCAAGGTCCCCGCAAGGCTTGTCGGTCCATCGATACGGAACGGTGCCTCCAGCCCGAGCGATGACAACGCAATGATGAGTTCGGATCCCGCCGTCATCGCCAGCCCGGACGCCTGCACCTGACCGTCGATCTCGTTGTAGGTGTTCCGGTCACGAATCGTCAAGGATTCGCCGGGAAACAGGCGGATGCCATCGGGAATCTGACCATTCGGCAAGGTCGTATTCCGTATATCAGTTGTTTCATGGAGTGTGATGGTCGTATGCCCGCGAAGATCGAGACCCCGTAGATTCGTCTCGATGAGCGATGCACCCGTAAAATCAGCAAAGGTGAGTCGAGCACCACGCAGGTCTGCTGCGTGCAAATTAGCGTTTTCCAAGTCAGTTCGATCCAGATTAGCACCGCGCATGTCTGCATGGCTCAGGTTAACGCGACCAAACTCCGCGCGAGATAGATTAGCGTTCCTGAAATCAGAGTTAGCGAGCGACGAGTGGTTGAAAATGCCCTGCGTAAGATTTTTACCCGCAAAGGACCAGCCGTTGAGATCACTAACCGCCATGTTGATCCGCCGTAAATCATCCAACTTGTAGGTGGCGGTGCTGTAGAACTGCTCGGCGGTGATACCCGTTTCGCTCGGAATCCGGAAAAGGACATCCTTGAGGATGGCATCCGTGAAATCTGCTCCTCGCAGGTCGGCTCCGACCAGATGGACTCCGGTCAGATCTGCCCCTCTCAGATCGGCATCCCTGAGATCGGCGTTCCCGAAATCAACACCATAGAGATTCGCGTTCTTGAACCTCGCCCCGCGTAGATCACTTCTTGCGAAAGAAGCTGAGCGTGCCTGAAAGAAGCTCAGTCCCTCAAAGTCCCAGCCCGCAAGATTGTTGTCCGACAGATTGATGTTCGCAAAGCCTGTTTGCAGCTGATAGTTGGCGGTGCTGTAGAAGTGCTCTTCAGTGAATCCATGACCGGTTGTACCACTTAGATTAGCTCGATAGATATCTGCATTCCTCAGGTCAGCCAGAGCCAGCCGCGTGCCAGTGAGGTTAGCTGAGAGTAGGTCCGCTCCCCGAAGATCGGCCCCCTCCAGATCGGCGTTCGCCAGATTTGCTCTTCTCAGGAAGGCACTGGTGAGTCGAGCCCCTTTGAGGTTGGCATCACGAAGATCTGCTGATTCGAGACCCTGAGATTCGAGGTTCCAGCCGGAGAGATTGAGCCCAGACAGACCTATACCGGTAAGATCGCGATCCCGATAGCTTCGGGTCGAGTAGAGTTGATCCGTCGTCAGGCCCTGACCCTGAGTCTGATCAAATCTAACTTCAGCCACGATTGCATCTTCAAGCTTGAGACCCGTGATGTCAGACCCGCTTAGGTCAACGCCGCGCAGGTCTTTGCCCCTGAGATCCCAGCCTCTGAGGTCGTTGTTTGAAAGCACAACTCCATGCATCGTGTCGGCCGCGCTCGAGAGTTGGGTCTCTGTCAGGCCACGCGAGGTTGCCCCGGAGAGGTCCGCGCCTGCCAACAGTGCGTCTTTGAGGACTGTCCCGTCGAGTTTCGCGCCTCTCAGCACGGATCGCTCCAGAACTGCACCGCGGAAATCCGCTCCCGTTAAATCAGTGTTCTCAAAGCTTGAATCCGACAGATTCTGCTCGGCAAAACTCCATCCCGCTGCGTCGTTGTTCACGAACCGGATGCCTTCAAGCTGCCTGCTCTGGTAGCTGCCTGTTGCGTATAGCTGCGCAGCCGTGAACCCCTGGGCCGTGACCCCGGACCACTGCCCTTGTGAGATCAACGCTCCTTCCATCGAAACCCCGTGCAAGTAAGCATTGCCCAGATTGGCCTCACGCAGATCGGCATTGTTCAGATTGGCATCGGTGAGTGTGGCATTTTCAAGGTTCACCCCTTGCATCGCCGCCCCACCAAAATCGGTCCCAACCAAGCTGGTCCATCGAAGGTCTGCCCCCTGAAGATCGGACATGCGAACATCAGCATTATCCAGCGTAGAGCCACGAAACCGCACATCACGAAGATTCAGGCCCTGGAGGTTCCACCCGGTCAAGTCGTTGTTTCTAAACCACAGGCCAGAAAGCGTGCCCTCCTGGTAGCTCCTTGTGCTGTAGAACTGCTCGGGTGTTAATCCGCCGTCCGTTGCCCAATTTAAGACTCCTCCCTCGATGATAGCGCCTGTCAGATCAGCACCCGTGAATGTCGCACGAGACATACCCATGTCAGATAAGGTTGCGCCTGCAAGCGATGCCCCCGTCAGGTTAACCCCGTCAAACGTACTGCCTTCTAATGAGCCATGACTCAAATTGGCTCCGCTCAGATCCGCGGAGCTGACATCCGCGTATCGCCAGACAGCAGAAGTCAGGTCCGTCCCTTGGAGACTCGCACCGCTCAGATCGAAAAAGGTGAGATCTGCGAACTGGAGAGATAGTCCGTCCCAAACCGCCTCCGGCCCTCGTTCAACCAGGTTCTCTGTACCGGGAATCAGCTCTCCGGTGTCCCACCGATAGACCTGCGCTTCCAGAGCCGAGCCAGCTACGCCCAGAGCCAGCAGTATGAGACAACCATATTGACTTTGCCTTGGAATCACATACCCCATCACACTGGACCTCCGGACTTTGGAGCGCAACCGAAATCAATACGACCTTGCTAGCACATAGCATCGCAGCAAAAGACAGCGAAGCTTGAATGTTTGGGACACCCCGGAACCACAATGGCATTGCCCGCGCGAGGCCTCTGGAAGACGAGATTCCGTGGGGAACGGAAACCGACTAAGCATGGCGTCTGCCCGATCGGGTCCGGAAATGTGTCGGTGTAGTCATAGCCGTAGCTGGAAGCCAGGGTGATACCAAGCGCGAGCTGAAACACCTGGAGGATGAGGATCAGGTCGTAATCAGCCGGTATGCAAGGTGATGCAGAGGGTTTGCTGCATCCGCTACGGCTTTTTTTTGAGTGTCGGGAGACACTACTTTTTGGCAAAACTACTTGACCTGCCCCCCTCAAACCGGTCCGTTTCTTAGACTTAGTTCTGAGGCATGGATCAAGGAGGATCAGGCATGGGACGCAAGCGTCATTCGGCGGAGGAGATCGTCAACAAGCTTCGTGAGGCGGAGGTGTTTCTGGGCCAGGGAGCCTCGGTGGCTTCGGTCTGCAAGCAGCTTGGGGTTCACGAACAGACGTACTACAAGTGGCGTCGGGAGTACGGCGGGCTCAAGACGGACCAGGCCAAGCGGTTCAAGGAGCTTGAGCAGGAGAACGCCCGGCTCAAGCGTCTGCTGGCGGATGCGGAGTTGGATAAGGCGATCCTTCGGGAAGCCGCCTCGGGAAACTTCTAAGCCCGCGGAGGACGCGTCAGGCGGTCGTGGCGATTCGTGACCGTCTTGGTGTGTCGGAGAGGCGGGCGTGCAAGACACTGGAACAGCCTCGTTCAACGCAGCGTTACGCGCCGAGCGAGCGTGACGACGAGAAGCCGCTGACCAGACGAATCATCAACCTGGCGGCATCCTTCGGCCGTTACGGTTATCGCAGGATCACGGCGTTGCTCAGACGTGAAGGCTGGTCTGTGAATCACAAGCGTGTGGAGCGAATCTGGCGTCAGCAGGGCCTCAAGGTGCCCAAAAGACAGCCTAAACGTGGTCGGTTGTGGCTCAACGATGGTTCGTGCGTACGGCTGCGGCCGACGCACAAGGACCACATCTGGGCGTATGACTTCGTGCAGGACCGGACAACTGACGGGCGGCTGATCCGTATGCTAGTGATTTTCGACGTGTTCACTCGGGAGTGTTTATGCATCGATGTAGCCAGGAAGCTGCGGCACGACGATGTGCTCGAACGGCTGGCCTGGCTGATGAGCACGCGAGGTGTTCCTGATCACATCCGGTCGGATAACGGCAGCGAATTCACCGCGAAGCGTGTTCGGGAATGGTTAGCGAAGGTGGGCGTCAAGACGCTCTTCATCGAGCCGGGATCGCCTTGGGAAAACGGCTACGTCGAGAGCTTCAACGGGAAGTTGAGAGACGAGCTGCTGGCTCGCGAGCGGTTCGACACGCTCAAGGAGGCCAAGGTGCTGATCGAAAGTTGGCGGGTTCATTACAACAGGGTGCGTCCGCATTCGTCACTAGGCTACCGGCCGCCTGCACCAGAAACCTTCCATCCAGAGCCGTCCTCCGCTACGCTACGGACAGCTCTGGAGCACACAGAGATCAGTCAGAAGTAAGGGTTACAACTGGCACACAACCCGGGGGCAGGTCACCCCCATCGAGAGCCGCTTAGCCCCATGAACGTGCCCTCGCAGCAGAATGCCGCCCTCTATGCGTTGGGCAAACGCCAAGGCCTTTTCAATCGTGAATCCCTCGCTATCCTTCAGCGATATCGCGACTTCCTGCAATCTCTATTTGCCTGTTACTTAGCAGCCTGCGATATCGCTCATGGCACCAACCCAAGCGGCGATCCTATTGCTTCCGAAGCCTACCCCGAACTCAGCCCCACACTGTCTATCGATGATATGCAGCGCATCCATAGCACTTGGATCCTAAGGTCTACCAAGGGCATTATCGAAGGCGAGAATGGCGCAGCTAAGCATGTTGGCATGAAAGCCGGCATGTTACGCTACCGTTTGCGTAACTTGGGGATTAAGTAGGCCGACTATCTCAAGCCTTCGTAGAGCCAGAAGCATCTCAACCGCATAGTCATGGCCGTACTCTGCGCACAACCGCTTCTAGCGCCCCATCCGATGTCTTGCCGAGATATACGGGGCCACCATCCAGCTTGGAATCGTTGGTTGAATCTATCATTCGAGGATCGGACGTCTGTCGTTCGTGTCGCTGATGGGTGCATAATCTCTATCGACCAGAGCATTCATGAACCACGGCATGGATTTGTGCTCACCCGATCGGGCCCGGCTGGTCGGATTGGTTGTACATGGCTCGGTGCTTGTTTTCCCAGTCGATGCACCATTCGCGGAATTCGTCGTCGGTGTCGCCCATCTGTTCGATCTTTTCGGTCATCGCGATCATCAGACGGACAAGGTTGCCCCAGTCGCTGACGTCGACGACCTCCTGCTCCATGCGGTCGGTTTCACGGCTGTAGTTGTGATAGTTGTCGAGGGGGATGCAGACCGCTCCGGCTTTGCCGGTCCAGGCCTGGAAGACGCTGGATTCGCAGGTGCCGCCATCCATCAGCCTGCGTTGATAGCTGAAGTCGTTGTTGGCCTTGGCGAGTTCCTCGGCGCACTGCTGAGCCCATGCGACGATGCCGGGATGGAAGACGCTCGATCGGTCGCCGACGCGCACGATCGGGCCCGATCCTAACGGTGCGAGGGGTAGCGCCTTGCTCGTCTCGACGCTGACCAGCCGGTGGCCGGTGGTTTGTTCTTCTATCCGGTCGTCGAAGTTCTCACGGCAGTAGCGGATCGCGCCGAAGAAGCCGCCTTCCTCGCAGCGCGTGAACAAGCAGGTCACAGGCCGTTGGAGGTTCTCGCGATTGAGGCTGTCCATCAGGCAGACCAGCGCTGCGACGCCTGCGAGATCGTCCACAGCGGTCGCGCTCATGCGGCCGTTGAAGGTGATGGGCTCGCCGAGGTCCCACATGCCGATCGATCCGGGCTCGACGCGTTCATCGGTTTTCAGGTCGACTTCCGCGACGTCGCCGGCTTCGTTGAAGCTGACGACGCGCTCGACGACAGCGGAGACGCGCTTGCCACCAATCCGCAGCTGACCCGAGACGCTGTTCGCCTGGGTCAGCCCGGGTTCGATCTGATCCAGGGGTTTGCCGCCTGTCCAGAAGACAACGCGTGACCCGACAAACAGGTCCTCGGGATACCGGCCCATCCAGTGCGCACGCAGCAGGTTGTGTGAGGTGTGCTGGACGGCCCAGAAACCGATGTGGTCCATGTGCGCCGTGAACATGAGGCGTTTTTGTTCACCGGCCGGCTCGTCGGGGATGAATTCGACGATGACATTGCCTGCATCATCGATGCGAACAGGGAGTCCGCGGTTCTTGGCAAACTGCCAGACCCACAGCATCACGTTCTGCTCGTGAAACGGGGCTGTCGGTAGCCTTAAGAGTTCCTGGGCGAACCGAAGCCATCTGGTTGGCGGGTGAAAACGCTGCCTGAGCCGCTGACTCGGAGACGTAGCGCGCTTATGCGTGCTGAAGTCCTGGGTCCGCAACTGGTTCAGCTTGTGTCGGTCCATGACGCGACATCATATGCGATGGCTTAGTAGTCATACTCCCGTATGGAGACGCCGTTCGAGATGATGTTGGTCGCTGTGATGCCGACGTGGCTGAGGCCCGCGCGTGCCCTGCCGCCGGCCGAGGGGGACAGAAAATCAACCATCGCGTCGAGAAGCACCTCGACCTGCTCGCGATCGCCACTGACAAAAGACACGTGGCCGTCCATGAAGCCGAAGTTCTGACCGCGGCCTGCGTGGTTATCGATCTTCTTGGCATTGCCGCCTAAGGCGATTTGATCCTCATCGGCCATGCCATACCGCCCGGCGGCGTCGTTCTCGGCAATGATGGCTACATTTGAAGTCTGGCGCACCCAGATGTCCGTCTTCAAGCGAGCGCCGGAGACAGAGTCGCCGCTATTCCAGGGCGTGTAGTAGTCGTTATCTGTCATGGCAACCTCGTTCACGGTGCCGGTGCGGTACTTGCCAAACTCTGCCCAGGCATGGATGTCGTAGCTGTGACCGCCGGTTTCGTCGTCAGCACCTTCGTGAGCGTTGGTATAGAGATCACGCAACGGCAGATAGTTCAGGCCGGATCGCCCCACAACCGGGGTAGAAGCTACAAACGGTCCGGTACGGCCATCTGAACGGGTGAAGGGCTGGTTCGGATCGGTGTGGATGATGTTCTGTGTGCTCGGGCAGATGGCGGCATCAAAGGTGTTACCAAAGATGCCGTCGATGAAATCCATCTTGCTCTCGATGTAGAGCGGAAACAGGTGGGAGATATTGTCACCCTGAATGGTGTCCGCATTCGGGAACATGATTCGGTGCTGTTCGTCCTCGGCGATGATCACCGAAGCCTGAATCATCGACCGCACATTACTGGTGCAGATGAGGGTTCGAGCGGTCTCTCTGGCGCTACCGAGGGCCGGCAGCAGGATGCCTATCAGCAGGGCGATGATCGAGATCACAACAAGCAGCTCGATGAGCGTGAAGCCGCGCATGACCGCATAGAGCGTAGTCTGGGTTGTCTGTCGTTTCATCGCGAGAGTCTCCGACTGTGGCTCGCTGGAATCAACGAGCCGGTTAGGTCTGCTGTTGACGCAGGCTCAAGGCCATCACTCAGCGGTATCGCGTTCGATTTCGGCACGCCGCTGAGCGATGCGGTATTCAATATCTGGCATGGGTTCGATATCAAGACGGACGTCCAACGAGGTCAGGGTGTGATCCTCGCCGATACCGGCTTCAAAGAAACGCGTGGTTTCATCGGCGGTCATGCGGTAGGTAAAGTTGTCATCTCTGGCTATGACCACACGCCCACGGTCTTCTGCCAGTGCCTGCACCATGCTGAGCACCGTGTAGCGGTCCCACATGTCCGAGTCCGCAAGGTGCTTGGAAGCAACCACCTGCGCTTGCTGGCGTTCGCTGCGACCCGAGGCAACCTGTCTCTCGCCGGTGTTGAGTTGGATGCTGTCGCCCTGGCTCAGGATGCTCAGGCGTACGTTGGACCAGGCATGCCCCTGCCGCTGGACGGCTCCGAGGTCGAACATGGTCAGGCCGTGTGTGCCGATGATTTCGGCTCGATCATTTTCGAGATCAACGACCATCGCGCTGTTCTCGCTGACACCAAAGCCAAAGCGATAGTCGAGTTGATGCATCGCGTTCAGGAGACGACCGGTGCGTCCGCGCCTGAGAAAATGCTGGTCGATAAGGCCGTAGCCGAAGAGCGCCATCCCCTGGACGTAGCCGACGCCGGGCACGTCATATCCTTCGTTTGCGCCGAGGAGCATGGCCTCGGAACTGCTGCCGCCGGTGATCATCCATCTGCTCATCATCGCAGCGCCAGCGGATGTTCCCCCCACCGTCCCGCCGGCCTCGAGCACCTGCAGAACCGAGCGGTAGCTATCCGTATCGCCCTGCTGCGGGCGCATGGCACGGAGGATCCGGATCTGATCGCCACCCGTGAACCAGAGGGCCGAGCAGCCCGCGAGTTCGCTGGCGACCTCAGGCGTCTGAACCCTTTCGGGTTGGTCATGACGCAAGCCGGTGTCGTAGATCATCTCCGGCTGATCGGCATAGGCCTGGATGTCCTGCACGGTCAGCGGACCCGATCGCTCGGGCACCCCACTGGCCAGGGGGATCACCGCGACACGGGACTCAGGCGGGACCTCTTTAAGGAAGGCTTGGTAGATCGTAGGATGTTCGGGCTTGAGCGCGCCGCCAACGATGACGAGACGGCCGCGATCGGGAAACGCATCGGCATGAGCACCCGCGGCAAGCAAACCAACGGCTATGACCAGCATGGTCAGGTATCCGTGGCTAAGGCTGGCTATGAGAGTCTTCACAAGCATAGGGTCGTGCTCCTCAGAGACGGTTCTGAGATCTTGGAAGCAAACAGACCACGCGGAGCCCATGGCTACCAACGGGCATCCCTCGAATTTCGAATAAGGGTTTGTGGTCGCCAGCCAGCGTGAACCACAGGCCTACCACAGGGCTATCCGGCTCTGGTGAGAGAGCCTTCTTGTTCGGGTCATCGGCTCCGCCGACGTCTTGGTTCGTGCTTCCCAAGCAAAGTCAAATCTACTGCCTGCATGGGTAATGGTCAATGCTTTTTGGGTTTATAGGCGGTGAATCGACCGGTTCTGGCCAATTTCGGCCAGAGAATCATTGACACAAGTGCGTTCTGAGGACAAACTTGCCCTTGTACAAGACCCCGTGTTCTTCGGGCGACCACCCCACTCCATCGCGAATACGTCGTGCCTTCGGGCTGCGTCTCCACGCCTCGACCGAATCTGGCCAGATGCGGTCTTCGTAATGGGCTGTGATCTTGGAATGAACCGCGACCCCGCTTGGCCTGCTCCGATTTGAATGAACCCACTCAAAGGAGGGATTGACCCATGAAGAACCCAACCAGCACCCTGCTCACCGCCGCGCTCTTGGCATCCGGCCTGTCAGCGGCCCAGACGGCCATGGCCGCCAACACCCTGCCGTTCACCGAGACCTTTTCAGATGCCGGCGGCGACGGCTTCGACCTGACCCCGTTCACCGACAGCTCCGATTATCCGTTCTTCGTCAACAACACCGATGGCACCTTCGATGTAGACATGACCACCGGGTTCCGCTCCTACTCCACCGTCGAGGTCGCCGGCCTCAACCCTGTCCTTGGCACGACCGTCACCATGTCCATGGATTTCGACATGCTCGACGACACCGTCTCGACGACACGCATCGGGTTCGTCCTCTTTGGTGGCATCGCTGACACGCAGAACGACCCCGACGCCTTCCTCGCATTTATCTCCGAGCCCTCGGGCTTCAACCTGCCGTCCTTCGGCACCCCGGAGATGGTGCTGGAGAACCGTCCCGCGATCTCGCCGAATCCGCGTCAGATCGTCTCCGACTTCTGGACCGTGTTTAACACCCGGCCCCTGAATTACACGACTTTCACGCTTTCGGTCACCGCAGCCATCACGGATAGCAACCCCGAGAACCTCGGCGTGCCCGTGATGGAACTCGATTATTCATTGTTCGAAACCGACAACCCGGGTTTTGGTACCGAAACCGGCACGCTTGTTTCGGTTCTCGAAGGTGGCGTGATCCCGGCCGGCGACTTCTTCGGTTTCGCCGTGGATAGGAACTCCGCGGGCCCCGAAGCCAGCCTCAAGTTCGACAACTTCTCGATGTCGGTTACCGGCAATGGTGCCACCAGCACGCCCGGCGATTTCAACGCAGATACCGTCGTGGACGCCGCGGACATCGATTTGCTGACCGCTGCGATCCGCGCCGGCTCGTCCGACAGCACCTTCGACCTCGACGGCCTCAACGGTGTTGACGCCGGCGACCTCGCCGAGATCCTCGCCCTGATCGGGACCGTCCCCGGCGACGCCAACCTGGACTTCGAAGTCGACCTCATCGATCTCTCCGCTCTGGCTACCAGCTTCGGTTCGACCGGCGGCTGGGGCGAGGGCAACTTCAACAGCGATGACGTCGTCGATCTGATCGACCTCTCGTTGCTAGCAACCAACTTCGGCACCAGTGCCGCAGCGCCCGAGCCCGGCAGCCTCGCCATCCTTGCGCTCGCTGGGTTGGCCATGATTAAGCGTCGCTAAAGAAAAGTAGGCCATGAGTGCTTCCGCATCAGACGCCGCGCCCCTGATCGGGCGCGACGTCTTTCCCGCCGATCAGAGGTAGCAGCCAGCTAGGTACGCCGATGAGAAGCCTTGCTTTTTCCATCCTGGCTTTCGTTTCCCTCGGTTCACCGGCCCTGGCGATCGAGTACTACCTCACGGGCTCGTCCGGCGACAGCAACGCCATCCCCGAGCCCGGCCTGCTACTGGCAGGCGGCGGTGGCGATGTCGATTCCGCGATGACTTGGTTTCTCAACCGGGCCAACGGTGGCGACGTTGTTGTCATACGCGCTTCGGGGTCAGATGGTTACAACGACTATCTCTATAGCGATCTACCCGGCACCCAACCAGACTCCGTTGAAACGCTCGTTTTTGAATCCCGGAGCGATGCCTTCAACAGCTTCGCGATCGATCGCCTGCAGAAGGCCGATGCGATCTTTATCGCCGGCGGTGATCAGTCGCGCTACGACGATTACTGGCGAGATTCTCCCATCGAAGCCATTCTCAACGCCAAAGCAGCCGACGGCGCCCCGATTGGCGGCACCAGTGCCGGCCTGGCCATCCTGGGATCCACCGCTTACGTCGCTCAGCGAAGGTCGGTGAGCTCGACCGAGGCACTCTCAGACCCGTTCCACCGCAATGTCACCCTCCGGCACGACTTTTTGACCATCCCCTACCTCGACGATCTCGTAACCGATTCGCATTTCAGCCAACGCAATCGCGAGGGCCGGCTCGCAGCCTTTGTGGCGCGCATCCTCTCGGATACCAACGCCGAAACAGCTCACGGCATTGGCGTCGACGAAGGCACGGCCCTTACCATCGACGCCACGGGTTACGCGACTTACCACGGGCCCTCCGCCAGGTCCGCGACGTTGCTCAGCGTCTACGCCCCCGACATCAACCTCCCGCAGGGGCAGGCCCTGAACCTCGGGCCGATCGAGTCCTACACCCTCACGACCAACGGCGCGTTCCGGCTCCCGTCCTGGTCGCCGGTCGGCCCGACCACCGCCACCCGATCCTGGTCCGCCTACCAAAACGGCCAACTCGTCGACCTTGGAAACCTGGGCGATCTCAATCTCGACACCCGTGTCAACATCGCCGACATCGATCTGCTGCTAGACGACCCATCCGACCCCGCGGCCGACATCAATCTCGATGGAACGGTCGATCTGGCCGACCTCGAATTCCTCGTCAAGATCGTTCTCGGCTCCAGCATCGGCGACTCCGATCTGGATGGGAATGTTGATCTCGTCGATCTCTCGGTGCTCGCCAGCAACTTCGGCCAGACCAACGAATCGCCCGAGGTCGACGGCACACTGAGCTGGGGTGATGGCGACTTCGATGGCTCCGGCACCATCGATCTGATCGACCTTTCATTGCTTGCCACAGACTTTGGATTCAGTGCAGGGGTCCCCGAACCCGCCTGCTCCAGCCTGCTGCTGATCACTCTTGCTTCGTTCCGCCGCCAGCACGCCGGCCCATCTACCTGAAGGCTGACCCACGATGACACAGTTAGAAGGCACATCTTTACGAACCCGGGGTAAGCATCCAGCGCCCTTTGAGATCGACTTGCTGAAGGAAATCCTTGCCCAGCCGACCAGCCCTTTTCACGAACAGAACGTCGCGACCATCGCCTGCGATACGGCCTGCGACATCGGATGGGATGCCCGAGCCGACCACGTCGGCAACCTGCTCATCACGCCAACACCCGACACACAACCCGAGCTGATACTGACCGCTCACATGGACCACCCCGGTTTCTGGGCTCTCGAAACCCCGTCGCCCGGACGACTGCTGGCCCAGTGGATGGGGCGGGTGCCAGGCGAAGCCATGATCGATCAGCCCGTGCGTTTCTGGACCTCCGGGCAGGCCATCACCCGTCTACCGGGCGACTGGTCGAACCCCGATACCTCGGCCCGCTTAGGCGGGGTCACCGTGGATGGCTATGTCAGAAACCTTATCGACAGCAATGAACTGGATAACCCCAGCCTGGTCGAGATCGAGATCGAAGGCGAGGTCGCTCCGGGCTCCATCGGCATGTGGCGGCTCGACGAACCCCGGGTTCGCGACGGCATCATCTACGCCCGAGCCATCGACGATCTGGCGGCCGTCGCCGCCTTGTTGATCGTTGCCCAACGCCTAAGCGCGGCCAACGAAAAAACCAATCTCGGAATCCTCCTCACACGCGCCGAAGAAGGGGGATTCTTTGGAGCGATCGACTACTGCCGCAACTTCACCAACCCCAAGGATGCCCCGCTTCACGTCGGCCTGGAGATGTCGATGGCGCGAGGCGACGTCGCTGTCGGCACGGGAGTCGTCCTGCGGGTTGGCGACCGACGCACCACCTTCAATCCCGCTGTGACCGATTGGGAAAACCGAGTCGCCTCGACGCTTGATCAAAGCGATCCAGACTTTGGCTATCAGCGGCAGCTCATGCCCGGTGGTTCTTGCGAATCGACCATCTTCGAGGCCTTCTTCGGTCGTGCAGGCGCCCTCTGCCTGCCCCTTGGCAACTATCACAACGTCACCGAAGACGGCCAGATCGCCCCCGAATACATCGACCTATCCGATTTTCGTGACCTCGTTGAACTCTGCATCGCGTTGGCGCGAACCCCTTTTGGCGGACAGTCGGAATTGCCTGCGTTTGCAGCCAGGTGGTCCGAGTACGCCGATCGCCATCAGCACCTCTACACCGAGTCGCACGCTTTTGCCGACCCGCAGCGTCAGGTCGTCGAGCCATCCAACGCCGACATCAGGGGCACGGCATGACCGAGTCAGCAACGGCCAAGGCATGGGCCATGCCGCCAGCGCTCGTCATCCTCTCCGGCGTCTTGCTCCTTGCCGCTGTCGCCTGCATGGTGGTCCCGCGTGGCAGCTTCGAGCGCGAGCAGCGATTCTTCCCGACCCTCCATACCGTCACGGTCACCTCGGCAGAGGCTTCACCCGCTGACCTAGCCCAAGCCAACGGCCTTCCTAACGATCAAGCTTGGACGGCGATCGACAGCCAGACCCGCGAACCGATTCAGGACCTCTCTGCCTATACCGGCCAACAGGTACTGCTTTCAGGAACCGACGGCTGGAACCGGACCGTCGTCGTTCCCGGGTCCTACGAGCGGCTCTCCAGCGAGGAACAATCCAGCTTGTCGGAACTGCCGACCATCGGGGGGCGAATCCTGCTCGCACCGATTCTCGGCATTCAGGACAAGGCCCAGATCATCGGTTTCGTGCTCTTAATCGGCGGGGGCTTTGGCATCATGCTCGGCACCGGAGCGATCGACCGCGGACTCCGTGACGCCGTCCTCGGCCTGGAAGCCGCAAGGCTGCGCCTGCTGGTCATCCCGGTCAGCTTCGGGCTTTTTAGCCTTGGCGGGTCCGTCTTCGGCCTGGGCGAGTCCACCATCGCTTTCGTGCTCATCACGATCCCTCTCGCCATCCGCCTCGGCTACGACACCGTCACCGGCGTAGCCATGTGCTACTTCGCATCACAGATCGGTTTTGCCTCGGCCTTTATGAACCCCTTCACCCTCGGCATCGGCCAGTCCATCGCCGAACTACCCTACCTCTCGGGCTTTGGACTCCGTGTCACCATCTGGTTCATGATGACCGGCCTGGGTATCGCTTTTGTTCTCTGGCACGCCGAGCGCGTCAGGCGTGACCCCTCCCGCTCGCCCACCCCTCTGCTCGACCAGCAGCGACGCGAGAAAGCCCAGACCGATCAGTCCTACCACGGCGAGCTCACGACCAGAGACGGACTGGTCCTGATGGTGACGCTCGGCTCAATGGTTGGTGCGGCCTGGGGCGTCTCGTCCTGGGGCTGGTACATCAACGAGATGGCCGCCCTGTTTGTCGGCTGCGGGGTGCTCGCCGGGATCTTCGCCGGCCTCAGCCCCAAAGCCATGGCCCAGCGGTTTATCGATGGCAGCGCCATGATGGTGGAAGCCTGCCTGATCATCGCCCTGTCCGCGGGAGTCGTCATCGTGCTCCAGCAGGGCCAGGTACTCGACACCATCCTGCAGGCCCTGGCCAATCCCCTCGAAACCCTCCCCGGATGGCTCGCCCCGGTCGTGGTCATGCTCGTCCAAGCCGTAGTCAACTTCTTCGTGCCCTCGGGTTCGGGCCAGGCGGCCATGACCATGCCCATCGTCGCTCCGCTCTGCGATCTGATCGGCGTTGAGCGCCAAATCGGCGTGCTCTCCTTCCAATTCGGCGATGGCCTTAGCAACACGCTCATCCCCACCTCCGCCGTCCTGATGGGCGTGCTCGGAGCAGCCCGCGTCGATTGGGCCGTCTGGGTCCGCTGGGTCCTGCCCTTCGTGATCGGCCTGCACATCGTCGCCGCCATCATCCTGATCCTCGTCACCCAAGGCCCGACATCCTGGCTGACGTAAGCATGTAAATATAGGCAAGGCCTGAAAATATAATGCTTGCGATTATCACAATTCGAGGTACCTTGTAGTTACTGAAGCTGTTGCTTTGGCAAACAAGAAGGACCCGCTTCGCGGGCTGCCCGACCGCCCATTGATCCATCGCCGCTGCGTCAGCCCGACGCTCGGCGGTCATCGACCTACGAACCCGGGACCCTAGAAACACACCGGCCTGTGTTCCTTAGTCATCTTGTTTATCCAGAAGAGGAGAAGAACGATGCATCAAACTGATCTGACTCGCTTGCTTTGGACCGCTGGCTTTGCCGCCACACTCACCACGGGCACCGCCGCACAGGCGTTGGTCCTCAACGAAGTCCGCCACGACGATCCAGGCGCCGACACCGAGGAGTACGTCGAACTGCTCGGCGCTCCCGGTCAATCGCTCGAGGGGCTCACCTTCGTCGTCATCGGCGACGACGCCAGCGACTCCAAGAGTGGCGTCATCGAATCGGTCGTCTCGCTCGACGGCCTGAGCCTCGGTGCTAACGGCCTGTTCCTCCTGACAAGCGATGTGCTCGGCCAGGAAACCGGCTTCGATCCATACATCGCCAGTGGCCCCACCGACCTCACGACCGATGACCTTGTTCTCGAGAACGGCGACAATGTCACCTACCTGCTCGTCAGCGGTTTCACCGGCGCTCTGGGCGATGACCTCGACGCCGTCGACGAACTGTCCGAGCCGACCCTCGACGTCAAGCCATGGGCCTCCATCATCGATGTGGTCTCGCTTTTCGATGGCGACAACCTCGGCGATTTCGGCAGCTCAGAAATCAACTACGGCCCCGGCGAAGGGTTCATCACCCTCGGCCCGACAGGCACCTTCCCGCCCGCGCATATCTACCGCCTGGCCGGCGGCGGTGCCTGGCAGATCGGTGAGTTCGCCGGCGCCGTGCTCGACACCCCGGGCGCTCAAAACGTGCCCACACCAGCGACAGCCGCCCTGCTCGCACTCGGCGCCGCCAAGCTACTCGGCCGTCGCTCATCGACGCGCTAACAACCTTCTGTAGCTACATCACATGCCATCTAGCTTAAGGCAGACGCCCCCTACGGGCGTCTGCCAAAGGCCGGATGGATCATCAGATCAAAGCTCATCAAGCAGCTGCCAAGAGCGCATCTGCCCTCACCCTCTCTCAGCCGTTGCCTACTCCTGTAAATCAGACAGAAACAGCGTCTGCCTTGTGAGCACCTCGCTCTGATCGTTATGCGCGACCAGGTGGATCTGTGTCAGTTCGTCTCCCGCCTCACCGGGCCGACACGAAAGCGATTCGGATCATCAACCACCGACGGCCGCTGAGTCATCCCCGAAGACGTAGAGTCCCAGATCGGGTTGCGATCGATAGCATCCCTTTGGTAGCGCGTATCCAGCGTGATGATCTGTGGAATACAGCAGCCAGCGTCCTCTCGCAGGCCGAAGTGACCTGCCGCCCTCAACCTGATCCACTTAAAGCTCAGGATCAGAATTGGAAGAGGACTATGAATGATCTCCTGTCCGCTGTGAGCATTGGTCGTTCTGTGCAGTCACAGAAGTTCTTAACCCCGGAACTCAAAGGCTGGGCCATACATACAGTCAATACCTGCCCCCTCCCCGGTATGGGGGCTCTGGGTGAATCCTTCATTGAACGTGTGGTGCCTCTTGAGCAGCACGTTAGAACATCGCCTCTAACCCTCCCTCTCCAGCCCAGCCTCAACCATCACTAGGACCGCCTTCCGCACACCCTCAGGCAGCTTCAGCCAAGCGTCCACTACCCGCCTGAGATCCTCCTGCTGCTCTATGCACGGCTGTTCTGCATGGGATTTCGCAACGTCATCACACTGATGCGATGTTAAGCGTATGTCTAAACCATGACTTACAACTACTGGTTCGAGTCCAGTACCGCCCATTTTCACACCCCGCATCCAATCATCTCATTTTCCTTGACCCTTGAAAGCTGCCCCAGTACGGTCACGCCTATCCCTGCAACCAGCCATCGATGGGCAGAAAGCATGCGCAAGCCATCCGCGATCACCGGGCTCATCCTGTCTCTGGCTGTCTCAATGACAGCCGCCTCCAGCCAGGCCGACATCATCACCGTCTCCGCCGATGCCACCGGCAACTACACCGTCAACGGCAGCGGCTTCGGAGCCGGCGGCCTCGCCACCTTCAACATCGAAAGCACCGACTTCGAAACCGGGCCGTTCGGCCGCAACGCCCTGCTGCTCTTCGATACCGCCAGTATGCTCCCCGCCGACGCCACCATCAACAGCATCGACTTCGCCTACACAATCCTCAGAGTCACCCCTGGCTCGGCAGCCATCGAACTCGAAAGCCTCCTCGGTCCCTTCAGCCTGGGCGGAGCCACGGTGGCTGCCCAATCACACACCCCACAGGGCACCCTGCCTTCTGTTCAGGGCTCAGGTACCGTCTCGCTCGATGTCGCCCTTGCCGCCAGCAACCTGCTCGACCCCAGCGGCAAGTTCGCCCTGCGCCTGACCGCCGCTGAGCCCTCCATCACCAGCGTCGAGTTCGCCGGCTCCGGCAACAGCGTCGGCTCCCAACGCAACCCGGTCCGTCCCCGCCTCATCATCGACTACACGCCGATCCCGGAGCCCTCATCGGGAGTGCTCGCACTCACAACGCTCGTATTACTCGCAAGAAGAACAGAAGCCCGGCAAGTTACAAGCGTCTAGGTCAGTGCGCTGTTAGTCAAGATCTGAGCCGCAGCAGACCCCGGTAAACAGGTCTCATTCTCAGACTAGTGCTCAGTCCCTGACCGGACACCGCCCCTCCGCGTGCCTGGCACACACGGGCTTGAGCGCACTGCCCGGTTCGGCGATGAGCTCGTTCTGACAACGCATCAGCCGCACGGCCAGACCCAGTCGGCTGTCGACGCCCAGCTTCCGGTACAGACGCTCCAGATGCGTGTGCACCGTGTGTGGCGAGATGCCCAGGTCCATCGCGATCGCCAACTCCTTCCGATCCTCCAGCACGGCTTGAGCAATCTGCACCTCCCGCTCGGACAGCTGCAACCTCGCCCGTAGCGCGGCCCAATTCTCTTCCGAAATCAATTCATTGGCTGACCAAGGCAAGCCCGGACCCTCCATGCCTGACGAATCTAACAAACCACACTAACCCGACTACCAACGAGCTTCGATTGGGGGATTCGGCTAAGGCAAACACGCAGGGCCCATCAAGGGTTGAGCCTTAGCCAGAACCCCCGACGGCTCAATAGCCGACTGGTTGATCCCACACACGTATCTAATCTGAAGCATCCAGCCGAGGAAGCACTCCAGACGCCTGGTGGATCAACTTTTCGCAGCCATCACAGGTCTTGGAGAAGAGAGCCGGTCCTCACTGGATCACACAACGATGACGCGCTCAGCGTCACCAAGGAGGCATCCATGAAACGCACCGCACTACTGCTGACCGCCGCCCTGGCTACCTGGTCTGTCACTGACCGCGTCCAGGCCGACTGGATCCCCGAGATGGGCCACAAGATGCACCACGCCCAACTGCCCGATGCTAACGGCTGGGACGTCGACATCACCACCGACACGGTCTACGAAGATTTCGAATGCAGCGCGACCGGACCGATCCACGACGTGCACTTCTGGGCCTCCTGGCAGGGCGATCAGGTCGGCCAGATCACCTGGATCGATGTCAGCCTGCATGCCGACGTGCCCGCAGGTGCCGACCCGAATCCGTTGATCACCTACAGCCACCCCGATTCGGTGATGTACGACGAAGCGAACCGTCTCTGGTACCGACGTTTCCTGCCCGATGAGTTCGTGATCCGAACGGCCGGCCAGGGTAATCAGGGCTGGCTCGCCCCGAGCTTCTCCCAGCCGGTCTGGAATAGATCCGATCACGACCTGTACTACCAGGTCAACATACCGCTCATCACCGAGCCTTATGTCCAGAAGAAGGGCACCATCTACTGGCTCGGTCTCCACGTCGGCGTCGCCGAGACAAACACACAACTGGGCTGGAAGACCACGCTGAATCCCTGGAACGACGACGCAGCCTACTGGTACGCCGGCCAGTGGAACGAGCTGATCGACCCGACCGACGGCTCCTCACTCGACCTGGCCTTCGTTATCACCCCCGAACCCGCCACCCTTTCACTGCTGCTACTAGGCGTTGGCACGATTCTCCGTCGCAGATAGAACCCCGAGCGTTCCTCGCGAACCAGCGCGAGGAACGCTCGCGTCGGATCACACCAAACCACGCCATAGACGCAATACTAGTAGATACCCCATCGCGAGTCTGCTGGCGTGATCCTGTGCACAAATACTGAGAACAGTCACACGCGTACGACGGTACCTTCAACAGGACTCTGGCTGTACCTGCGCGTTAAGGTAACTCTTGATTCATCTGGAATGAGGCTGCCGAATCCTCACAAAACCAAGTCGACAGGGCTTTTATGAAACATTGGCACCTGATGCTCGCCGCATCACTCTCTTTAGCAGCCTTCGGCCTCGTAGCTACCGGACAGTCGAACTCAACACGACTGTCAGAGGTAGCGAGCAAGACCACAAACGCCATCCCCTACCGCACGGGGCCGGAGACAACGGAGTACATGCGCGAGCGCTGCCTCCTGGATATCTACCTGCCCGAGCAGACCGATGAGTTCTTCGCGACCATCGTCTGGTTCCATGGCGGGGGACTCCAGGGCGGCGAGCGATTCATCCCGGGCGAGCTCAAGGGCAAGCAGGTCGCCGTGGTCGCGCCGAGCTACCGGCTGCATCCCAGGGTTCAGGCACCTGCCTATATCGAAGACGCCGCGGCGGCCGTGGCCTGGGTGTTTGAGAACATCGAGGCGTACGGCGGCGACCCGGATCGGATCTACGTCAGCGGGCACTCGGCCGGAGGGTACCTGGCCTCCATGATCGGGCTCGACAAACGCTGGCTCGCCGAACACGGTATCGACGCCGATCGCATCGCTGGACTCATGCCCCTCAGCGGCCACACGATCACGCACTTCACGCCCCGCAAGGAACGCGGCATCCCCGGAACCCAGGCGATCATCGACGACCTCGCCCCGCTCTACCACGTCCGGGCCGACGCCCCGCCCATGCTGCTCATCACCGGCGGCCGTGAGCTCGAACTGCTCGGACGCTACGAGGAAACCGCCTACTTCTGGCGCATGATGCAGCTCGTCGGCCACCCCAACACCCAGCTGCTCGAACTCGACGGCCACAACCATGGCGAGATGGTCCCGCCCTCGTTCCCGATGATGCTCAAGTTCATCCGTGAGCTCGAAGCCGCCGAAGAGTAGCGGCTACCCGCCACGGACCATTGCGAGGATCTGCTGAGTATCGACCTGGGTCGCCTGCTGCTCGACCTGCGGGCGGTACTCCGCATACATCGACTGCCCCTGCCCGACCAGTTCGGCGCACTTGCTCTTGAGGTCGGTCAGGCTCAGCTTCCGGCCCGAAGCGTAGTACAGTTTGGCGGTCTGCCCGATGCCGTAGGTGCTGCCGAAGCTAAAGGCCGCACCGGTCGCAGCGGACGTGGCCTTCTTGGCCATCCCGCCACCGATCTTCTTGGCCCACTTGCCGAGGAATTTTCTCGCGACGTTCTCCAGCATCTGCGAGGTCGCGCCCATGCCCAGGGTCGCGATGAACTCGCCGATCGACCGACGGTCGAGGCTGTGCCCGTACCGCTGACCGATCCGGTAGACCATCTTGGTCTGGAGCGGGAGGATCGCGAGCGTTGCCAGGTTCTGCGGCAGCAGCTCGAGCGCGCCGTTGAGGATGGCGTACTTCAGGATCATCGCATCGACCTCTTTGTCGATCGCCTGCCTGGCCAGCTGGTCATCGGACGGGCCGTCCCCAGCCGGGATCGGCGTGGTGTCGGCCAGCGGGTCGGTCGCCGGATCAAAGGTCCCGGCCAGCCCCCCTGCCGCTGCCGCGCCTGTCAGCGGATCCGCGGGATCGACGCCGGCATCGGGCTCGACTTCGGCCACCTCTTCGGCCTGATAGAGCACTTCGTCGGTTTCGGAGACATCGAGCCCGAGCGCCCGGCGTAGTTCGGCCAGGAAGGTGGCTTCCGCCTCGTTGGTCTTGCCGTCGGCGTCACAGACCACCACGGCCATCTCGTAGGCCAGCGACTTCTCGGCCGGCTCCTGAAGCTGAGCCGCGGTGGTCGCCAGATCGACCTTGCCAAGCAGGACGTCCTGCATGATCTTCGGCAGCTCACCGGCGTCGGCGCTCAGGTTCTCGGCCACGGCCTTGACCTGGGCACGTTCCTCATCGGACTTACGGCCATCGGCAAAGGCGGCGAGCACGGTCAGCGTCAGGATCGCGGTCCGGCGGTCATCGGCGAGGGCCATATCAGCGGTCTCCGGGTATCGGTCTTTGGTGTTGCAGAAAGAACCCGTCGGTTTTTCCAAACGGCGGAACGGGACGATTTCGACCATTTTGAACGTCACCGTCATGCCATCGGGTTACAGTAGCACGCCTTGCGTGTCTCGTTGTGAGCGCGTGGGTTTCATGCGATGGCCGGTGACACGCCACCTATTTCTGGAGAATTGGATATGACACGCCTGCTTGCTTCTCTCATCCTTCTGGCTTCATTGGTTACTTTTACGGGTTGCGCCGCTCCGCCGGCCACGGACGCGAAGATTGATTCGCTGACAGCGCTCGCTGACGAGGCGAAGGACGAGATGATCGCCGAGGACCTCTCGCTGGCTTCCCGTTTTGACGATGCACGCGGCTACGTGATTTTCCCGGGTGTCACCAAGGGCGTCGGCCTGGGATTCGGCGGTGCTCGGGGTGAGGGCGTGGTCTACGACAGCGGTCGGCCCGTCGCGTTGACGACGCTCGGCCAGGGTAACATCGGCTTCGGCATCGGCGGGATGACGTACAAGCTGGTGATTTTCTTCGATACGGACGAGGCGTTGGAGCTCTTTCTCAACGGCAAGTTCGGTCTGAATGCTCAGGCGGCGGCGGTCGCGGGCAACGCCGGGGCGAGCGTGGATGCGGATTTCTACAAGAACTCGGCGGTGATTTCGAACGAAAACGTCGGTCTGGTGCTTGAGGCGATGGTTGGGCTCCAGAATTTCAATGTTCGGCCGATCGACTGATCGCGGTTTTTGCGTCATTTTGAACCCGAAGCGGCCGGATCCGTGCGGATTCGGCCGCTTTTGATGGCTCAAAGAAGGGGTTTTGGGGGTGTTCCGGGGCTCTGCGGGGGCATTTGGCTTACCCAGCTTGCCGGGATGACCAGATTCGCCAGCCGGTTCGGCTCAAATAAGATACCACCTGATCCGATGATCTGCTATAGTCGAAGATAGCAGGGCTCCGACTCTCGTGAGCTCTGCGTCCAGCCCTTCCTTGTGCCTGGGCTGGCCTGCGATCTATCAGGAGACCATCATGATCCAGTCTGCACATCCATCAGCCAGCGTCGATATGCCGGGGACGGCTTTGCCGCGGAAGCGCGAGGTGGTTCGTAAGACGCTCGACGGGAACGAAGCGGTGGCGGCGATTGCTCACAAGCTGACGGAGTTGTCGGTGATCTATCCGATCACGCCTTCGTCGCCGATGGGCGAGTTTGCGGAGGAGTGGTCGAGTCGGGGCCAGACCAATCTGTGGGGGGCGGTGCCTCAGGTGGTTGAGATGCAGTCGGAGGCGGGAGCGGCGGGCGCGTGTCATGGTGCTCTGCAGGCCGGGACGCTGGCGACGACGTATACGGCGTCGCAGGGTCTGCTGCTGATGATCCCGAACATGTACAAGATTGCGGGTGAGCTGCAGCCGTTTGTGATGCATGTCGCAGCGCGGACGGTGGCGACGCATGCGTTGTCGATTTTCGGGGATCACTCGGACGTGATGGCCTGTCGGCAGACGGGCTTCGCGATGCTGGCTTCTTCTTCGGTGCAGGAAGCGCATGACATGGCGGCGATCGCGCATGCTGCGACGCTTGACAGTCGGATTCCCTTTATCCATTTCATGGATGGGTTCCGGACGTCGCATGAGATTGCGAAGATCGAGTTGCTGCCTGACGAGACGCTTCGGGCGTTGGTGAATGAGGCATCGATCCTGAGTTTCCGGCAGCGCCGGCTTGATCCTGACAGCCCGGCGATTCGCGGGACGGCGCAGAATCCGGATGTGTTCTTCCAGTGCCGTGAGGCGGCGAACCTTTATCACGAGGCGGTGTCCGAGATCGTCGAGCGGTTGCTGGTGCGGCTGGGCGACGAGACGGGTCGCGACTATCGGCTGTTTGAGTATGCGGGTGCTGCGGACGCTGAAGAAGTGGTCGTGGTGATGGGGTCGGCGCGTGAGACGCTTGAGGAGACGGCGAAGAAGCTGAATGGGCTTGGGCGGAAGGTTGGCGTGCTCAATGTTCGGCTGTATCGGCCGTGGAGTGGTCAGCACTTCCTGGCGGCGTTGCCGGCGAGCGTGAAGCGGATCGCTGTGCTGGATCGGACCAAGGAGCCGGGTGCTCTTGGGGACCCGCTTTATCTGGACGTGGTGGCGGCCCTGGATCAGGCGGATCGCGAGGGCAAGCTCGAGCGTCGTCCTGAGGTGGTCGGTGGCCGGTACGGGTTGTCGTCAAAGGAGTTCACGCCTGGGATGGCGAAGGCGGTGTTCGATCATCTTCGTGAGCGACGGCCGCGGCATGGTTTCACGGTGGGCATCTTTGATGATGTCACGCGGACTTCGCTGCCCTGGGATGATGGTTTTACGGTTGAGACGGATGATGTGTTCCGGGCGGTGTTCTACGGCCTGGGTGCCGATGGCACGGTGGGGGCGAACAAGAACACGATCAAGATCATCGGTCAGGAGACGGACAACTACGCGCAGGGTTACTTCGTTTATGACTCGAAGAAGTCGGGCGCGATGACGGTGTCACACCTGCGGTTTGGGCCTGATCCGATTCGTAGTCCGTATCTCGTCACGGAGTCGGACTTTGTGGGTTGTCATCAGCAGATCTTCCTAGATCGTGTGGATGTTCTGGCGACTGTTCGGGAGCGGGGCGTGTTCCTGCTGAACTCTCCTTACACGGCGAATGAGGTTTGGGATCACCTGCCGGCTTCGGTTCAGAAGACGATTCGCGAGAAGCATCTGAAGTTCTATGTGATCGATGCTCTATCGGTGGCGCGAGATTCTGGGATGGGTCAGCGGATCAACACGATTATGCAGACGTGTTTCTTTGCGATCTCGGGCGTGCTGCCTCGGGAAGAGGCGATTGAGCGGATCAAGCACGCTATCGAGACGACCTATTCGCGCAAGGGTCGCGAGGTTGTTGAGAAGAACTTTGCTGCGGTGGACGCGGCGGTGGCGAATCTGCACGAGGTGCTGATCCCGGAAGCGGGTTCTGACCATGAGGGTTATGAGCTGCCGCCTGTGGTTTCGGGCAGTGCGCCGGAGTTTGTGCAGCGGATCACGGCGAAGATTCTGGCCGGTGAGGGCGATCAGCTGCCGGTGTCTGCTTTCCCGGTGGACGGCACCTGGCCGACGGGGACGGCGCAGTGGGAGAAACGTGGGATCGCCGCGGAGACACCGACTTGGGACGCGGATCTTTGTATTCAGTGCAACAAGTGTGCGCTGGTGTGCCCGCATGCGGCGATTCGTGCGAAGCTCGTGCACAACGGCGATGCGGATGATGCTCCCGAGGGCTTCCGTGTGGTGGAGGCCAAGGGTGGGAAGGACTTCAAGGGTCTGAAGTACACGCTGTCGGTGGCTCCCGATGATTGCACGGGTTGTGAGTTGTGCGTGGCGGTGTGCCCGGCGACGGACAAAGCGAATCCGGATCACAAGGCTCTGGACATGACGCCTCGGTCGGAGGATCTGGATGGTCAGCGTGAGCGGTTCAGTTACTTCCTGGGTCTGCCGGATACCCCCCGCGAGAAGATTGTGCGTCTTGATGCCAAGGGAACGCAGTTGCTCGAGCCGTTGTTCGAGTTCAGCGGGGCGTGTGCGGGTTGTGGCGAGACGCCTTACATCAAGGTGCTGACGCAGCTGTTTGGTGATCGTCTGATGGTGGCGAATGCGACGGGTTGTTCGTCGATCTTCGGTGGGAACCTGCCGACGACGCCTTACACAACGGATGCGTGTGGCCGTGGTCCTGCGTGGTCGAACTCGCTGTTTGAGGACAACGCGGAGTATGGCTTCGGGCTGCGTCTCGGGCATGAGGTCCATGCGAATGAGGCGAAGGCTCTGGCCAGTCAACTGGCGGAGCAGATGCCGGATGTTGATCTGACTGCGATTCGTGAGGCGGGGGCTTCGATTCCAGATCAACGAGAGGCCTTGGATGCGATGCGGCATCGGCTGCTGGAGCTGGACACGGCTGAGGCTAGGCGGCTGGCGTCGGTGCTGGTGAATCTGGTTGATCGTTCGGTGTGGATCATCGGCGGTGATGGCTGGGCTTATGACATCGGCTTTGGCGGTCTGGATCACGTGCTGGCTCAGGACCGGAATATCAACATTCTGGTTCTGGATACGGAGGTCTACTCGAATACGGGTGGTCAGGCATCGAAGGCGACGCCTTTGGGTGCTTCGGCGAAGTTTGCGACGACGGGCAAGATGCTCGGCAAGAAGGATCTTGGCACGATCGCGATGAGCTATGGGCATGCGTATGTGGGTTCAATCTCGCTGGGTGCGAATGACAACCATGCGGTGAAGGTGCTGCAGGAGGCGGAGTCGTATGACGGGCCGTCGCTGGTGATTGCTTATGCTCACTGCATCGCGCATGGGTATGACCTGAAGGATGGTCTGAATCATCAGAAGCTGGCGGTGAGTTCGGGTGTTTGGCCGCTATACCGGTTCGATCCGAGGCTGGCGGAGCAGGGCAAGTCGCCTTTGCAGCTGGACTCTCCGAAGCTGAAGACGACGGTGGCTGAGTACATGGCGAGCGAGACGCGATTCCGGGTGGTGCAGAAGAGCGATCCGGCTCGTTATGAGGCGATGGTGGCGGCGACGCAGGCTCATGTGGAGCAGCGGCGGCTGACATTACAGAAGCTGGCGGAGGCGGCGACGCCTGTGGCGGCTGAGTAAGTTGGCGGTTGGATGACTCCGAAGGGCCCTGCGATGGCGGGGCCCTTTTGTTAGTGTTTGACGAGCGGGTCAGATCGCTTATAATCCTAGAATCAGGATGCGGGGTAGAGCAGCCTGGTAGCTCGTCGGGCTCATAACCCGGAGGTCACTGGTTCGAATCCAGTCCCCGCTATTAACGGTCTGAACAAGGCCGGGTAAAGGCTGATCATGACACTTTTTGTGTCGGGATCAGCCTTTATCTTTTGGACATAGACAGCGATTAGCTCTCGCTTCTGCTCGATGGTGCCATTGGCTAGAACGTCTCGTAGATTGCTCAAAGCCTTCTGTGCCTTTTCCCGGATGAACCCGGCATCGGGCAGGTTGGGCAGGTACTCGGTCAGTTGAGCCAGCTTCCGCTCGATCTCAGCTCGCTTGGAAGCCAGTGACTCAGCCTGCTCATAGAGACCGAGTGACTTGGCCGCAGCTGGATCCAGAGCCAACAGGTGATCCCGGAGCTTCGCGGCTTGCTGATCGAGTTCGGCGAGTCGCTTCTGGAGTTCACTGCTCGCATCCTGCCGACCGCCTAGTGCCTCATTGATCTGCTCGCGGATGAGTTCGTGCAGGCGGTCATCCTCTGCAAGATGACGTAGGTCATCGACGATAGTGTCCAGGACGTGCCGCTCGATGGGATCGGCAGGGACCTCGTACCGCTTTGGGCAGCGGTCTTTGTGGCCGTTGTGATTCGTGCTACAGACGTACCGGCGATTCTTGACCCCTCCAGCGGCTCGCCGTGAGGCCCCGGTCATGCTTCCGCCGCAGACGCCGCAGCGGAACAGGCCAGTAAGTAAGAAGGTGGAGTGAACCACCTGCCCCATGACCTTCTGATGCTTGTCTTTGGACGCCTTGCGGCGTTGCTGAACCTGCTCGAATAGATCGCGATCGATCAGGGCTTCCCATGCATCCTCAGCGACGATCCAGTCTTCTTCGGGCCGTTTCTCGATGCCTTCTTGCTTACGTTCGACACTTTGACCGTCGGCGTAGGTGTGCCACTTGCTCAGCGTCCGGCGGTTGTAGACACAAGAACCGATATAAGCCTGATTCTCGAACATCGGATTGAGCGTTGGGATCGAGAACATGTTGCCGCGAGAGGTTCGGAACCCGGCATCATTGAGGGCTTCGCGGAGCTGACGAGTCGGGACGCCTGCCGCGTAGTCCTTGAATAGCCGCTGAACCGCTCGAACCCGCTCAGGCTCAGAGGGGATCAAGGTACAGATTTCATGTTCCTGCTTCTTGTACTTACGGTCCTTGGGCAGTCGTTCGATCTCATCTCGTGAGATCGGATCAAGAATCGCTTGCGAGCCGTCGCCGATATCGCGGATGATTCGCAGGGGCTTACCACCCTCCCCAAGAATCAGGCGATCGAAGCCAAAGGGAATCGGTCCACCGGGCCACTGGCCTTTGCGGGCTCGATCGACGGTTCCTCGCATCGTGTCGCGGGAGAGCTTGCGGAGGTAGTCGCCATTCTGGTGGTGCTCAACAAAGCCAATGAGATCGGAGGTAAAGGTCCGCTCAGTAGTCAGCCCGGTTGCGGCGTAGACCACTTTCTTCCCAGCATCGGCCAGCTTCCGTTCCAGCAACATGCCATCCACTGGGTCTTTGGGGCGGGCCAGGCGGTTCCGATCCCAAGCCAGAACGATCTCGACTTCATCATTGGTTTCGGCATCGTGAATCATCCGGCGAAGCCCCGGACGCTTCATATCGCTGCCGCTGATTGCGTCGTCCTGGTACAGCCCAACAATCTGCCAACCATGACGCTCAGCAAAAGCCTCCAGCTGCTGCCGCTGCTGTTCCAGGCTTTCCTCCTGCCGATCGGTCGAACGCCGGACGTAACCGTAAGCCTTAGTCATGCCGATTCCCTGCTTTGGGTCTGGGTTTTCGGCAAGGATAGAGCGGCGGGCGGACGATGGGAAGGAGATTCGGCAAAACCCGTTTCAAAGGTTTCGTAACGTGCGATCTTTTCGTCTACCCGATCGCGGAAGTTATCGATCGGCATCGGGTGTCGATCTAGAAGCCTTTTGAGTTCGAGAATTGCGGTTGAGGGATCGATCTGGCGTTGCCTTTGGGTTTGATCACCCTGCCGGTTCAAGGCAATCGCGGAGGTTACGACTCCCCAAGCCTGTTCGGCCATCTGCTTTTCCGATATCCGATGGGTTTTGGTTCGGAGTATGGGTTGAGGTTTGGATTGACCCATAAACCCGGTTTGAACCGTTTCCCACCACGGCAGAAAGGCTTCGATGTTGTGGTGGACCTTATCCCTAACCATTCGCAACCACTTCTGAGTTAGGTAACCCCAAACCTCTCGCAACCCTTCGATGAAGGTTGGGTAATCGCCGACACCCAACTGCTTAAGGGTTTCGCGTCGCAGCTGAAACTCAATTCGGATGACCCGAAACCCTTTGGTCACCTGTTCCAATTCCCAGATATCGAAGAACCAACCCTTATCCCCCTTGCTCTTAATCTCAAGGGGTTTGTCATAGAAACGGGCTTGCAAGTCACCTGAACCGATGCTCAACCCGCTAAAGGTTGGGCCTTCATGGTAAGCCGCATACTTGCGTGATCGAGTGACTTTATGGTCTGCCAATCGATCGTGCCATTGGTCTTCGGGAAGCAGGATATCGATGCAGAGATCGGCTCGACTGACTTTGGTTTCAAGGATTTCGCCCCCATTGGACTCGATGAGGTTCCGAGCCCGATCGACGATCTCCTGCGGGGTGTGGTGCCAAAGGGCTTCCGACCCTATCTCGATGACGACACTTGGACGGGAGCCTGGCTCGATCCATCCGCCCACCTTCAACACTAGACTTCGGCTTCTGAGCAGGTAGGCGTAGCCGCTGACGCCGTTCTCACTCAGATCGAAGGTGGCCTTGGCCTGATCATCTGCGGGCATCACTACGGGGATCGATCGATGCTCGGCTCTGGCCTGCTTTTTGAGATCGTCCAGGCGTTCGAGGAAGGTCTGATCGATCCAGCGGACCTGTAGTGAGAGGTAGAGCGTATCGAGACCGCTGGCGAGTACGCGGGCGGGCTCGTCAGGGGCCATGATTACGTTAGCGGGGGGGCTGTTAGTCACAAGCCCCCCTTCTGGCCCTGAGACGGCTAGTGAGGCCTTGAACTGACTGGGTTCCCTAGCGTTATCGTCCCCGGTCGAACCCCCTCCCGTCCCCCGGTTCCCGGGGGAGCCCCCACGGAAGGGCTCAGGGGCCAGATCCCCCATGATCTCTTTGACGATGAGCCGTGCCAGCTGCCGACAGGCCAAGTCTCTAGCGGACTCCTCGGCCCAAGCATCACGCGGGTTGATAGCAGGCTGGAGGTTCCAGCGAGTTCGGTCGCCGTGTTGTCCTGCTTGACACTTCACCCTTGCAAGGATGACTGTTCAGCTTGCGAAAGACCGTGACAATTCGGAGACGGATCTTTGTCCTGTGGGACAAATATCCGCCTGGAAAATGTCCCAGTAAATACTGATGGAACTGATCTAGCTCTGCGACTTGGCTTGCCAGGGAGCCGTCAGCATTTCCTGCTGACGCTGTATAGCTTTTCGCCACGCATCGGGCGTATCTTGAAGATCAGTGTCCATAAGGTTGCCGGTCCGATCCTTTTCGAGGGCATCGAACATCTTCTGCAAGCTTGTAGCAGTGAGATCATGTCCCTTTTTAGCAGCGATTAGCTTAAGTATTGCTGCAATCGTCGCCTTCATACGTTTTCGGTCGTACTTGCGTCCTGGCGGACGCTGGATAGCTTGAAGTAGCAGCTCGCGTTGCACCTCAGGTCCGTGAATCATGATCCGATACCAGTGCTGAGAGACAAACCGGTCGCCGACCATTGACGGATCTAGGCTCAACAAGTCTTGCATGGCCTGTAGATCGCCCTTCTGTGCTGATCGCAAGAGAAAGATTGGAAGGCACTCAAAGAAGACCAGACAGGGAACTAATACTCGACTGGTAAACATAAATCGTAGGTAGATGATGTCTGCTAGTGATTTATGAGTTTGCGAGCCTTTCTCCCACTGAGTGATCAAATACTCCTGAAAGAATCTCTCTGCATGAGATGGGTTGAGCTGATCACCATAGCGCTGTTGGAGAAAATCAACAACAGCATCTATGAATACCTCTATCTGCTTCTGGGTCGCTTGGCTGACAATTCGCCAATACTGCTGACGCCAGGCCCAGAAGTAATAATCTCGAGGCGATTCCAAAGGGGCACGAGTACGAACCGATTGAAATGCGTCTGTAAGCTCATCCGCCATTGGAGCAATCCACTGGGCGGCTCTAGCTATTAGTTCGGGTTGTTCTGCTTGCCAGTTGCTGAAATGCTCACCCATAGATAGCTATTGAGTCAGAACTCCTCAGCTTGGTCAAGCCGAGTGCCGGCGTCGGGATTTCAGTCCTAACCCCAGCAAAATGATAAGGCCTGCTGCGGGCTCTGGCACACTCGCTGTAGAGCCGAAGTTCGAGGCCAGCAGCGATAGGTCGATCAGGTCCACCGTCCTGCTTCCGTTGAAGTCGCCACCGGCCCAGCCAGCAGGACCGTCGAAGTTCGAAGCCAGCAGAGACAGGTCGATCAGGTCGACAGCGCCATCGAGGTTGGCGTCGCCGTAGAAGGTGTTGAGGATACCTTCGATGAGCAGATCGCCGTCGGCCGCTGAGACGGCGGAATCCATATCGAGGTCAAAGATTTCCTGATCCGACGCCTCGGAGACTGCCAAGAGCAGCAGATCGATGTCGTCGGCGTCGATGTCGCCGTCGAGATCGATATCGCCTAGCAAAGAGCTGTCACTAACAAGCTTGAGTGTTCCGCCGCCGAATGCAATTTCGTTGACTCCAGCAGGAAAGAGTCCATTGAGATGCGTCATGATGCCTGCAACGCGAGCATAAACTTCAAGACCGTTGAGCAAGAGTGTCGCGTTATCCTCGATGATCAGACCATCAGACCCGCCGAGTCCATCGAGATAGAGCGCTTCTAGGGGTTGCGTACGGTTTCCGCTGTCAAAGATATCAACGAGTTGGATCACTGGGCCGGGACCCGCTGTTGAACCCTCGACCACCAACTGGCCTATACCGAAGTTTCCAGCACCTGAGCCAACTAATTGCAGATCTTCGCTAGCAACCTCAAGTAACCGGCTGTTCTCTCCAGTCAGTGTCAAGCGAGCGTTGTCCAAACCCCAGCGGGCTTCATCTGTTGCTTGAATCTCTACCGATCCTCCCACTGACAGAGTGGTGCCGGGATTGACATCGATCAATGAGGTCGGCTCTAACCTGAGATCACCAAGCACATTCACGTTAGCTGTTGAATCAGTCACTCTCAGTTCAGATCGCGATCCTCTGAAAGTCCCCAAGATCAGAGAGCTCTCTGCTTCGACAATAAACTCAAACTTTGCGTTGCCATTGGTCGACCCCTCGATCAGGTCGAGACTGGAAAGATATATCGCACCGCCACCCTGAGAACGGAATGTCAGTCGGTCATCCTGATTACCGCCTGTGAATCGCAGCAGTGTCAGGCCCGACAGATCGATCACACCACCGCCGGTCGCCGACACCGTCTGGTTACGACCACCGAACTGATAACCGTGCGTGAACAACTCCACACTCGACAGATCAAGCAACGAACCTGGACCGTCAGAAGACAGAATGACATCGTTCACGTTCAGGTCATCGGTGGTATACGACGTGGCTGTGACCTGATCGATCACCGCCCCGTCTTCCACGAAGAAGCGACTGTTATCGATCGAACCCAGACCAGCAGGCGACACCGTCAGCGAAGAGCCGTCATCCACGTAGAAGTCCGTGTGTTGCGTGCCAGCGAGTTGTGGGGCCAAGAGCGTGCCGCCTCCGCGAAGATCCACGATACCAGCGTCACCGGTCATCTGCGTCAGCATCGGGGCATTGATCACGCCATCCGTACCGGCTACCAGCTGCGTGTCACCCGCCGTCGTCAACGCGGGCAGATCCTGCGTGCTGTTGTTGGCGATGAACTGAACCAATGCCCTGCCATTGGTCGACGCCTCGATCGTCGCCAATGAAGACAGATCGATCTGTCCGCCACCCTGGGCCTGGAAGAACAGCCAATCATCATCGTTACCGCCTCTGAATCGCAGCAGCGTCAGGCCCGACAGATCGATCACACCACCGCCGGTCGCCGACACCGTCTGGTTACGACCACCGAACTGATAACCGTGCGTGAACAACTCCACACTCGACAGATCAAGCAACGAACCTGGACCGTCAGAAGACAGAATGACATCGTTCACGTTCAGGTCATCGGTGGTATACGACGTGGCTGTGACCTGATCGATCACCGCCCCGTCTTCCACGAAGAAGCGACTGTTATCGATCGAACCCAGACCAGCAGGCGACACCGTCAGCGAAGAGCCGTCATCCACGTAGAAGTCCGTGTGTTGCGTGCCAGCGAGTTGTGGGGCCAAGAGCGTGCCGCCTCCGCGAAGATCCACGATACCAGCGTCACCGGTCATCTGCGTCAGCATCGGGGCATTGATCACGCCATCCGTACCGGCTACCAGCTGCGTGTCACCCGCCGTCGTCAACGCGGGCAGATCCTGCGTGCTGTTGTTGGCGATGAACTGAACCAATGCCCTGCCATTGGTCGACGCCTCGATCGTCGCCAATGAAGACAGATCGATCTGTCCGCCACCCTGGGCCTGGAAGAACAGCCAATCATCATCGTTACCGCCTCTGAATCGCAGCAGCGTCAGGCCCGACAGATCGATCACACCACCGCCGGTCGCCGACACCGTCTGGTTACGACCACCGAACTGATAACCGTGCGTGAACAACTCCACACTCGACAGATCAAGCAACGAACCTGGACCGTCAGAAGACAGAATGACATCGTTCACGTTCAGGTCATCGGTGGTATACGACGTGGCTGTGACCTGATCGATCACCGCCCCGTCTTCCACGAAGAAGCGACTGTTATCGATCGAACCCAGACCAGCAGGCGACACCGTCAGCGAAGAGCCGTCATCCACGTAGAAGTCCGTGTGTTGCGTGCCAGCGAGTTGTGGGGCCAAGAGCGTGCCGCCTCCGCGAAGATCCACGACACCAGCGTCACCGGTCATCTGCGTCAGCATCGGGGCATTGATCACGCCATCCGTACCGGCTACCAGCTGCGTGTCACCCGCCGTCGTCAACGCGGGCAGATCCTGCGTGCTGTTGTTGGCGATGAACTGAACCAATGCCCTGCCATTGGTCGACGCCTCGATCGTCGCCAATGAAGACAGATCGATCTGTCCGCCACCCTGGGCCTGGAAGAACAGCCAATCATCATCGTTACCGCCTGTGAACCGCAGAAGCGTCAGGCCCGACAGATCGATCACACCGCCACCGGTGGCCGACACCGTCTGGTTACGAGCACCGAACTGATAACCGTGCGTGAACAACTCAACACTTGACAGATCAAGCAGAGAACCTGGACCATCAGATGACAGAATCACATCGTTGCGGTTGTTGCTGCTTGTCAGGATCTCGACGTCTGCGACCTGTACCTCGGCTCCGAGGCTGGCATTGAGGACACCATTACCGATGAACGAATTGCTTAAGACGCTGTAGGAACCTGAGCCAGATGCTGAGAGGCTACCCGAGAGTTCCAGCGAATCGACTTCGAGTGTTTGACCCGTCAGATCCAACGCAACCGATGCAGATGCAGGTATCACGGCCGCGTAACGATCACTTGCTGTGTTGATCGGCACGATGCCGACATCCCAGTTGGTTGCTTCGCTGTAGACATTGCTTCCACCAGACCCGGTCCATGTTGCCGTGATCACCGTTTGGTTGACGACAATCGGATCAATGATGACTAGTGATGCGTCGGGCAGAGCCGAGGTCGTTCCGGGCGTCGATAGTTCGGTAGAGGTGAGGGGGGCGTCGCCGGTGCCAAAGAAGATGTCCGCATAGGTGCCGTCAAAGGCGGGTTCACTTAACAGCGACGGACCTCGGGTAGTCAAGTAGAGATCCAAGGTTCCGGCACTTGTCGGTGTGAACGACCAGTCCGCGATGCGGAAATAGGACTTGCCGCTGTCGGTGTCCGTGTAACGGTTGAACAGCGGGTCAAAAGCGGAGGCGTCGGCCGGGTCCAAGCCGGCACCGAAGGTTTCCGCATGACCGGCGAAGGAGAACTCGATCACGTTCTGGCTGCTGGAGCTCCAGCGGTTGATCGTAACGGGGTCGTCCCACAACTGGGTGCTGACCGTCGCCAACGGGCCAGCGGAGCCGGATTCGGTCAGCTCCAGTGCGAAGTCGGTGAGCAGTTCGCCGACATTCAACTCGGCCCAGAGGAACAGTGTCGTGGTGGTGCCGACTGCCGCGGTGATCGACGCGTTGCCGGAGGGGACGGGGTCGAGATCTTCTGAAAGGTAAAAAGTGAGGCCGTCAGCTGTACCCGCGAACGAAATTGATAGCGAAGCGGCAAGGGCCGTGGCAGTGCGAAGTCTCATGATCTCCCTTTCCCATGTCGAGATAGATTCTTCCTAAGCTTACAGAAACTGGCCTTTACAAGCAATTGATTGCTCTAAGACTAGATCTAGAATTCACTTATGTTCCTGCAAATAGCATTTTGACTAGTAGGATTGATAGTGCCAGACCTCGATTCGAATCTGTTCAGACAGATAAGAATCCTTCCCCGCTATTGCTTGATTGACAGGGACTTGCGACATCGCGGGTCCCTGTTTTTCTGCGCGTTCCGGTATGACGCTATGGGGCTTGTGTTCAAAAGAAAACGGCAGGACTTAGGGTCCTGCCGTTTGTCGATGAGTGTGTCTGCAGCCTTGGTATGGGCTTAGAGGTCGAAGCGGTCGAGGTTCATCACTTTGTGCCAGGCGGCGACGAAGTCCTGGACGAAGGTTTGTTTGGCGTCTTCGCAGCCGTAGACTTCGGCGATGGCTCGCAGTTGGGAGTTGGAGCCGAAGACGAGGTCGACGGCGCTGGCGGTCCACTTGATTTCGCCTGTCTTGATGTCGCGGCCTTCGTAGAAGTGCTCGCAGCGGGGTGACTGCTTCCACTCGATGGTCATGTCGAGGAGGTTGACGAAGAAGTCGTTAGTAAGGGTGCCTGGGGTTTTGGTGAAGACGCCTAGCTGGGACTGGCCGGTGTTGGCGTTGAGGGCACGCATGCCGGCGACGAGGACGGTCATCTCGGGGGCCGTGAGGTTGAGGAGGTGGGCCTTGTCGATGAGCAGTTCGGCGGCGGGACGTTTGTGGTCCTGGTGCATGTAGTTGCGGAAGCCGTCGGCGGTGGTTTCGAGGACGGCCATGGCTTCGGCGTCGGTTGTTTCCTGGGTGGCGTCGGTGCGGCCTGGCGAGAAGGGGACGGTGATGTCGAAGCCGGCTTCCTTAGCGGCTTTCTCGATGGCTGCGCAGCCGCCTAGGACGACGGTGTCGGCGAAGGAGATCTTTTTGTTGCCGGCCTGGGCGTTGTTGAACTCGCTCTGGACCTTCTCGATGGCGGGGATGGTCCTGGAGAGCATCTCGGGGTCGTTGACCTGCCAGTTCTTCTGCGGTTCGAGCCGGAGGCGTCCGCCGTTTGCGCCGCCACGCTTATCGGTGTTGCGGAAGCTGGATGCGGCGGCCCATGCGGTGGCGACGAGCTGCGAGACCGTCAGGCCGGACGCCAGCAGCTCGGCTTTGAGGTGCTTGATGTCGGCGTCGTTGACGAGTTCGTGATCGACCTCGGGGACGGGGTCCTGCCAGAGCTGGGGTTCGGGGACCAGCGGGCCGATGAAGCGGGACTGGGGGCCCATGTCGCGGTGGAGGAGCTTGTACCAGGCTTTGGCGTAGGCGTCGGCGAACTTGTCGGGGTTTTCGTAGAAGCTTCGGGAGATGCCTTCGTAGACGGGGTCGAAGCGGAGGGAGAGGTCGGTGGTGAACATCATCGGTGCGTGCTTGACTTCGGGGTCGTGGGCATCGGGGATGGTGGCAGCGCCGCCGCCGTCTTTGGGCGCCCACTGGGTAGCGCCAGCGGGGCTCTTGACCTGTTCCCATTCGTAGGCGAAGAGGTTCTCGAAGTAGTTGTTGTCCCACTTGGTGGGCTCGGTGGTCCAGGCGCCTTCGAGTTCGCTGGTGATGGTATTTTTACCGTTGCCGGTGCCGAGGGAGTTCTTCCAGCCGAGGCCCTGTTCTTCGAGGCCTGCGGCTTCGGGCTCTGGGCCGATGGTGGTGTGCTCGCCGGCGGCGTGGGCTTTGCCGAAGGTGTGGCCGCCAGCGATGAGAGCGACGGTTTCCTCATCGTTCATGGCCATGCGGCCGAAGGTTTCGCGGATGTCACGGGCGGCGGCGACGGGGTCGGGGTTGCCGTCGGGGCCCTGGGGGTTGACGTAGATGAGGCCCATCTGGACGGCGCCGAGTGGCGTTTCGAGTTCGCGGTCGCCTGAGTAGCGCTCATTGCCGAGCATTTCGGCTTCGGGTCCCCAGTAGATGTCTTCTTCGGGTCCCCATACGTCTTCGCGGCCGAAGGCGAAGCCGAAGGTCTTGAACCCCATGGACTCCATGGCCTGGTTGCCTGCGAAGACGATGAGGTCGGCCCAGGAGAGCTTACGGCCGTATTTTTGTTTGATGGGCCAGAGGAGTCGGCGGGCTTTGTCGAGGTTGGCGTTGTCGGGCCAGCTGTTGAGGGGGGCGAAGCGGGTGGTGCCGGAGGCGGATCCGCCTCGGCCGTCGTGGATGCGGTAGGTGCCGGCGCTGTGCCAGGCGAGGCGGATGAAGAGCGGGCCGTAGTGGCCGTAGTCGGCTGGCCACCAGTCCTGGGAGGTGGTCATCAGCTCGTTCATGTCTTTCTTGAGGGCTTCGACGTCGAGGGTTTTGACTTCCTCCGCGTAGTTGAAGTTGTCGCCCATCGGATCGGCTTTGGGGTTGTTCTGTTCGAGGATGCGGAGGTTGAGCTGGTTGGGCCACCAGTTGTTTTTTGAGGCGTCGGCCAGGTTGGTCAGGCTGGAGCCGGCGTTGAGGATGGGGCAGCGTGAGCCGGTGGACTCGGGGAGCGGGGTTTCGGGGTGTGCCATTTGCTAGCCTTTTTGAATGGGTATGGGGTAAAACAGGATGGATACTGGTTGACGTTACGCAAGCGTGTTAGCGAGTCAACACCTCGCGGGTACAGATTAAGAATGATTCAAGACAAGCACCAGTGGGTGGGGGCGGCCGGTTCAGGTTGATTGTTCAGGCGTCATGTTGCGGTTGCTTGTGTTCTGAAGCGAACGTCATTCATGTGCTTTCACGGCTGAGTTGGTCGGTCCTGTCTGCGGGTCCTGCGCTTCGTTCTTCAGAGCGGAGAGGTGTCTGTGGCGAGGTCGAGCCAGGCTCTCTCTTCGGGGGTCAGATTGATGTTGAGGGCGGGCAGGGTGGTGTCAAGTTCGGTGAGATTACGGGGGCCGACGAGGGCGAAGCTGGGGAAGGGTTGGCTGAGGACGTAGGCGGCGGCGATGTTGACGGCGGTGACGCCGTGGTGCCTGGCGAGTTTGAGAGCGCGTTCTCGTCGCTGCTGGTTCTCGGTGTTGTCGAAGCAATCGTCGGTGGTGTCGATGCCGAGGTCGGTTTTTTCATCGGCGCGGGCGAAGTAGCCGCGGGCCTGGCTGGACCAGGCGAGGAGTGCGGTCTGGGTTTTTTCGAGATAGGCACGGGATTCGGGATCGGAGGCGCTGACGCAGCCTTCCCAGACGGGTTTGAGCATGCGGGCGAGGGAGAGATTGTTGCTGAGGACGGACATTTGCTGGCGGTTGTTGGCGGCGGCGTATTCCTGGGCGGCCTGGAAGCGTTGGATGGACCAGTTGCTGCCGCCGAAGGTTTTGACGCGGCCTTCTTGGCGGAGTTCGTCGAGGACATCGACGAGTTCGCCGACGGGGAGGTCGGGGTTGTCGCGGTGGAGGATGTAGACATCGACCTGATCGAGGCCGAGTCGATCGAGGGATTCGTTGAACTGCTTGCGGATGGCTTCGGGGTGACAGTCGGGCGTGATGCCGCCTTTGCTGATGATGACGCAGTCGTCGCGGACGCCTCGGGAGCGGAGCCAGTGGCCGAGTAGTTTTTCCTGGCGGCCGCCACCATAGATCCATGCGGTGTCGAAGGTGTTGCCGCCGGCCTGGAAGAAGGCGTCGAACATGACGGCGGCGTGGGCGAAGTCCTGCTGGTTGTCGCAGCCCATGATGAGTCGAGAGACGGGTCGGTCGAGGTGTGGGATGTCGCCATAGGTCATGGCGGGTTGGGTGGGTTTGGTCAGCTTTTCGGCATTGAGCGGAAGGGGAAAGCCCTCGGGGGTAGAACTCGGGTAGCTAATGCCGACCTGCTTGAGCCAGCGGTCGAGGGTGTTGGCCTGGCCGATGGAATCGGCCCAGGTCATGGCGGGAGCTGGCGCCTCGGACTGACCGGCACGGATTGCCTGGCAGGCAACCTCGATTTCGTAGGCGAACATGGGCTTGTCGGCCTTGACCTCGATGGTTTGGGTTTGGTCGTTGGCGTGGATGAGGAAGGAGCAGGTTCCGCTTTCGAAGGCGGGGTGCCAGCTCATGCCGGGGATTTCGATCCAGCCGTCCTCGCCATGGACGCGGATCCAGATCTGTTTCACGTCGATGGAGGTTGAGACGGTTGCGAGGACGTTACCTTCGAACCTGAGGATGGCTGAGGCGCCGCGATCGACGCCGGTTGTGGTATCCGGATAGCCGGAGGCCTTGACTTCGAGCGGGTCGGCGAAGGTCTGGCCGTTGGCGAGTCCTGCGATTTTTCGGGCGAAGGCGACGGGGTAGCAGCCGACGTCGAGGATGGCGCCGCCGCCCAGAGCGGGATCGAGGATGCGGGAGGTTGGGTCGTGGTCGCCACCGAAGCCGAATGCGGCGTCGATGAGTCGGACTTTGCCGATGGTGCCATCGGTGATGGTGTCGAAGAGTTTTTTGAAGAGCGGGTGGACGCGGTCCTTGAAGGCTTCCATGAAAAAGACGTTGTGTTGGCGGGCGGCACGGACCATCGCCTGGACCTGCCAGATATTCATCCCGGCGGGTTTTTCACAGAGGACGTGCTTGCCGGCCTGCATGGCGCGGATGGCCCAGGTGGCGTGAGCGGGGTGCGGCGTGGCGATGTAGATGACGTGGACATTGGGGTCTGCGATGAGTTCATCGGCATCGGTGTAGAAGGTATCAATGCCGTATTCGCTGGCGAAGGCCTGGGCTTTCTCGGTGCTTCGGCGGGTGATGGCGACCACGGAAGCGTCTGCGACCTCTGCGATTCCACGTATGAAGGGGTGTGCGATGTTGCCGGCCCCGATGATGCCCCAGTTGATGTGTTTCATGGCGGCGAGTGTAGAGAATCGAGCCGGCTGCTGCCGCCCTGTCTGGGGGGCTTAGGGTGAGTCCTGATGTGGCAGGTATTCAGTGCTGAGCCAGGGTTTGGAGGAAGTTTCCGCTGAGTAGTCGGCGGGCTTCGGCATGGATCATTTCGTCGGTGATCTGGTAGCCGGTGTGCTCGATGGCCTGAAGTTGTTTGGTGAGGGCCTCGGCGATGAGGGTGCGGCTGTGGGACCACTTGTAGATGAGCTGATCGAGTACGCGGGCGTCGCTGTGCTGGGGGATGAAGGTGGTGCCCAGCAGTTCGAGTCGCTGGGTGGTGATCTCGGTGATGATGGAGGGATTATTGAGGAACCACCAGCAGCCGAAGGGAGTGAGTTTGCCGATTTTTCGGGCGGTGACACAGAGTTCGTGCTGGCTTTCACGGCTGAGCAGGGTCGCGAGGAAACGGTTCTGAGGATTGTCTGCACAGAGATTGGCGATGGCGAGGGCGTTGGCTTTGCCGAGGGTGTCGCCAGCGGAGTGGAGAGAGGGATTGATCTGGCGGATGGTTCCGATCATCATAGCAAAGGGCAGGTCGTGTTCGCGGCAGAGGGGCAGGACGGCCTTGTCCAGCATGCGTCTGGTGACGGCGCTGGGGTCGTCGTAGGTAAAGGTGGGCGGGAGGCTGGCGGCGAGGTAGATGGGCCTGATGCGTTGGATCCAGTCACTGAGGAAGCGTCTGGCTTCGTTGAGGCTGGTTTCGGGGAGCGAGGGGTCGAAGTTGTAGCCGAGGGGATTCAGGGTTTCGGCGGCGAGGTCCGGGCGGGTGAGGAGCTCATCGATGCGGAGGACCGGTGAGAATCTCGGATCGTCGGCGACGGATGGGTTGTCCAGCCATCGCTGGCGCTCGTTGGGGTCGAAGGGGTTGTTGGTCATCGTGATGCTTTTGACGTTTGCTTTTTGCATCACGAGGTCAGTGTAGTCGTTGGGTGACTGCTCGGCGAACCACTGGCGGTGCTTGTTGAGGTCTTGCTCGTTGGGATCGAGTCCGAGGCTGGCGAGCGTGGTGAGGACGCCTCGGCAGGCCTCGCTGACGGGTAGTCGGTCGGTGAAGAGGTGTTTCCAGATGTGGTCGGCCTGCTGGGCGATGGTCATGGACCAGAAGGCGTCGTAAGAAAGGATGGTGGCGGGGACAACGCGGAATACCTCGGCGATGAGGTAGTGATAGGTCAGGAGTGCGTCGATGCCCCAGAGCATGAGGCCGTTGGGATCGGGCGTGTCTGCTTTGCCCGTGAAGGGTGTGCCGAAGGCTGGCGGGTAGAGATGGGTGTGCATATCGACGACGGGTTCGTCGGCGATGACCCGGTGGATACGGCTGCGGAGGCTGCTGTCAGTCATGCGGGCATGTTATCTGAGGGTGCTGTGGGAGCGCGGTGATTGCTCAAGGCTGTCGGGTGTGGCGAGCCATGCCGGCGTGGTGTTCTGCGTGTTATCTGTCGGTCAGGGGTTGATGGCCGGTGGGCCGCCCGGGAAGTCGGCGAAGAAGACATCTCGGAAGCCGGGCGGGTTGTATTCCCAGTGCCAGGGCTCGTGCTGGAACGGATACCAGCCGTGGCGGTAGCCGTAGAGGTGAAGCCATTTGTGGACGGGCGAGCGCCGCATGTCGACGACTTCCTTCATGGGGCGTGTCGTCAAGCGGAAGGGTTCTTCGGCATCGGCTCTTGGGAGCACAAAATCGATGGCGAGTCCGAGTGAGTGCGAGGAGAAGCTGGCGACGGCGAAGCTGTTGCCGACTCTGGCGGCGTTCTGGCGTGCTCTTTCGGGGTCGCGGTGGCCGGAGAGGATGGTGAGGTCGACGCCATCGGCGGCTGCGGCATCGCGCATCTGGAGGTAGGCGTTTTTGGCGTATCGGTTGAGTTTCCAATCGCCTTCGCCTGGCACGGGCTCCCACTGATCGAGGATGTATTCCCAGAGTTCCTGGGTCATGGCGTTTCTGACGATCACGGCGGTCCGGGATCGATTGGCCCTGCGTTCGGGGGTGACGATGTCGAAGGCATCGGTGAGGATGTCGGCGAGTTGCTCATCGGGTCCTTCGGGCCCGCCCGGGTAGTCGTTTTCCTGCCAGTCGAATTCCTGGAAATGAGCGCTGAGTTCGGGGTTCAGGAGGTCGAGTGCCGAGGTGTTGGGGTCGTGGATGAAGTCGAGTTCGATGGTCTTGATGAGTTTCTGCCGGGCGTAGGTGGTGTTGCCGAGCAGGAACTGGTCGAAGGCGGCGGCGATATCGGGTTTATCGGCGCGATTGCGCAGCTGCAGGTAGATGTAATCGGGCGCGAGCTTCGTGATGTCGCGGGATTGATCGGCGAGGTAGCGGATGGCGGCGTCTTCGTTGGTGGGGTGGCTCAGCCCCGCTGGGATGGTGGCGCTGGTGACTGGGAGTACTGTGGCTGGCTGGTGATCGTTTGATGTGGTCGGCGCTGTTGAGCAGGCGGCAAGCGAGAGTGTGAGACTGAGAAGGATGCTTCGGCTGGGGAGGCGTATGGGCATGGTGTTCCATTCGGCAAGCAGAAAGGGTCGGAGAGCTGCAGGCATCATCGGTGCTGGGCCTCGGGCGTCAAGCGTGGTGAGAGGCCATGGCAGGAGGTTGTCGATGAGAATTGGTGAAAATGTGCGTGCTAAAGCAAATCTAGAGTACCCGTCAGTTGGCGGATAACCAATCACTGCTTCGTAGCACGCATTGCTGGCCCTTGACCTGAATCTTGATGCCTCTCGAGTCTTTATCCAAAACTTCGAAGGGACAGGGTTGTTCTTTCAGTTCCAGCGACCAGGCGTAGGCGAGGCCGAAACGTCCTTCTACGACATCGGTCTCCAGGTATGGCAGTGCGTGGTCGCTGGCGTAGAGGTGTTGCCGTTGCGTCGGGGTCTGGATGGCGGCTTTTGTGAAACCCGAGACGTTCTGGATGCGAGTGGCCCATCTATCTGTCGCGGCGATTGCGTTGGTGGCCGATGCGTTGGCTTGTTTTGGGTCGGCCAGTGCGAAGGCACCGGCACGCAGAACGGTGGGTTGGTAGGCGACACCGGTGTGCAGGGCGATGAACCAGTCTTCCCGCCACCAGAGGTGGGTACGAACCGTGGTGTTCATGTCGCCATAGGGATCGCCGAGTTGGTACTGGCAGACGATGCGATCGTGTGTGACTTCGATGGGCAGGGTGTTCTGGCGGCCGATGCATCGGTCGCTGGTGATGGCACGGGCCAGGAGTCCAGCGTCGGCTGGATCGCCTTCTGGTCCGGCGCAGATCAGTCCGCCGATGCCGGTGTGGTAGACGAGCTTGCCCCACTTCCAGGTGCCGAGCCGGCTGCCGACGGAGAGTGAGGATGACCCGCCTGCATTGATGAGCATGGTTTCGCCTCGGCGGTGGCGGACCACCCAGCCGGGTGTGTTGACGAGGGTGGTATCACCTTGCTGATCCGAAGGTGTGCTCGATTCAGAAGCGAGTTTTTCAACGGCTCGCAGCTCTTCTTCTGCCTGAAAGAAGGGGTGCTCGGGATCGAGGGTGAGCATCAGCAATCCTTTGGCGGCCCAGTAGGGAGATGCGGCGCAGGAGTAGCTGTCGGCCATGGTCTCGAAGTGGTCGGTCCAGCCGAGCGACAGGCAGCCCTGGGCCTGGCCGATGGGGTGCTTGAGGAAGTAAGCGATGGTCTGTCGGCAGAGCCGTCTCGCAACACCCAAGGGGACTGTATCTATGCCGTTGCATGCGGCAAGCGGGAATACACCGGACCCGTTGAATCGATAGGTGAGGCTGCGACCGATCGGAACGGGTTCGCCGGAGGCGGCATAAAGCTCAAGGTAGTCGGACAGGAACTGTGCGGCGAGGTCGATCCAGCGGCGAGCGCGCTTTGGATCGCGTTTACCGAAGTGGTGCGCCCACCAGAGCCCGTAGATGTGGAAGGCATAGGCGTTGTAATGGTCGTAGGACTCGTTGCCGCCATCGATGAACCAGCCGCCGCCGCGGTGCATGCACTCTAGTTCGTCGAGATGGTGGGTGATCGCGCGGTCGTCGCCGAGCTCTCCGGCACCTTCCTTGATGAGAAATTCGAGTGTGAGTACGTCGAAGAAGAGGTGGTTGTTTCGATGGCCGCCATGCCCTCGAATCTGGGCGAGAAAAGCGAGCACCTGCTGGCGGCTGGGCTCGTCCATCGTGTCCCAGTCACTCTTTCGTGAGATATCGAGGGCCATGGTGAAGATGGCAAACTCGACGGCGTGCTGGTGGTAGTTGGTGAGGGTGCCCCAGTAGGCAGGGCTGTTCGGGTTGCTGCCGAGAGCCATGGCCTGTTGGGTCCAGGTGATGACTTTTTGGTCGGACTCATCGGAGATGCCCAGGACGCTGCGTCCGTGCAGCCAGAGGCTGAGCAGCAGGAATGGACGGGCGAAGGCTTCGAGGCGGTCGGCGTCGTCGCCATGGTTGCTGGGGCTGCCTTCGATCGGTAGGGATGACTGGCCTTCGGCCATGAGCTTGATGAGTGGTTGTACCAATCGATCGGCAAAGTCGAGGAATTGGCGGTAAGCGGCCGGGCCGGTTTCGGTGTGCGAATCGGGATGTTGCATATGGTCTGATACCGAGTATGTCATTCTGAGCGTGACATAGAACCCAAGTCTTGAAGGACGTCGGGTTCAACAACCTGCTGAGCGGCGTAGCAGAGGAACGATCAACGTAAGCGAGCCGTCAAACCAAGAAGCACCAGCAGTGCGGCAGTTGGTTCTGGGACTGAGAAGGACTGGCCGAAGTTAGTGGCGAGCAGGGACAGGTCTACGAGGTTCACGGTGCCATCGAGATTGGCATCGCCCAGGGCCCAGCCGCCCAGGCTCTGGAAATTGGAGGCCAGTAACGAGAGATCGATGAGATCGACGGTGCCGTCGAGGTTGGCGTCGCCCGGTAGGGTACCTGCGAGTTCCAGCATGACGGCGATATCACCGGCATCGAGGCCGAGCGAGCCGTCGAGTTCGTAGACGGGATCGGTGCTGGCCTCACGAATGGCAAGGCCCAATAGATCGATGTCGGTGTCATCGATCAGGGCGTCGTTATTGAAATCTCCCAAAAGACCTGGAACAACGACCAGGTCGAGCCGAGCCCAGTCGACAGCGAGACCGGCACCTACCACGGCGTTTAGGAGACCATCCTGCAGGCCGGCTACGTGAGTCGCTGAGAGCGGGAAGACCAAGATCTCGCTAGCGGTGCTGCTGAGTGACGCGGGCAGCCCCAGGGCGGTCAGAGGTTGGGCGTGCTCGAGTCGTTCGATTGCGAGGAACGGGTTGAGTGTGCTGCTGGAGGCTTCACGCAGAGCCACCGTCAGCGTGGCGGCGGCGACGCGTTCATCCGGCGCCAGGTCGAATGCAAAGCTAAAGGGCACGAGGCCGGTGGCCGCTGTGTCGTCGAAGCTCTGCAGCCCCAGTGACAGGTCCGAGGCAAATGAAGCGACTTCGAGTTCCCAGGTGGCATCGACGTAGGCGGTGTCGCGGCTGCCTGGGCCGTCGATGACATAGCCGTCGTAATCGCCTTCGTGGTATTCGCGGAAGGAGGCATCCTCGAAGCGGTCCCGATCGTCGACCTGGGCTTCGTAGAGACTGCGGGTATCGACGTGCGTGCCGTGCTGATCGACGATCCCTGGCGGCTGGGGGCCGAAGCGGTTGTCTGAGCGAACGGCGCCGACGCTGCCGATGAGCCAGTTCTGCGCGGTTGGCGGGTTCTCGATGATGAAGCCGTTGGCGGTGCTGTTCCAGACAACGCTGTTGCCGGCGGTCCATCCGTGGCCGGTGCCGAAGTAGCCGCGGTTGCGGATGTTGATCTCGTCGCCATCGATGGTGATGTTGTCGTAGAGACCGCCGGTGCTCCATCGCTGGTGGGGGCCGGTGTCGTTGAGTGCGTTCACTGCGACACCATCCAGAAAGACATTGGGTCCGGTGTTGGGTGAGTTGCGGATAAAGTCGTGCCTGCCGTTTTCCGAGTACATGTTGCGGAACAGGGACAGCTGGCTGTTGTTCTGGAAAGCGTAGCGACGGCCACCAGTGACTCGGGAGATGGGATCGAGGTTGGTGGCCCCGTCGACCGTGATGTTCTTGGCTCGGGTATCGGCTTCGATCAGGGAGTACCAGAAGTGTTCTGCGGTGATGTCGCGGATGAAGCCGTGCTCGACGCGGTCCATATAGATCAGGCTGCGTGCATGGTCTTCGTCTTCCGGGTCGTTGGTGTCGTAGTCGGAGATGCCGCGGAGGTTCTCGATGCCGACGTTGCTGAGTCTGCCCGACCAAGTGTACTTGTAGACGGTGCCGCCGCCGTATTGGGCATCGAGTGACTGGGTGAGTGGGGCATCGAAGAAGACGCGATCGCCTTCAACGCGGGTGACGATACGGTCGTGCCGACGATCATAGTTGCCAGCTTCCCATTGCACGATCTCGCCGCCATCCGGACGGGGCGGGATCTGGTCCATTCCAAGGGCTTCGATCCAGTTCTGGGTGCTGGGACGATGGACGATGACCCGATCGCCGGGTGAGAAACTGGCAGCATCAGCAACGCGGAAACTGGTGGCACCGACGGGCACGTATTTGTCGAGGACGACTCGTTCGGAGCCGTTGACGTCGTTCCATGAGCCTCCGCCCTGAACCATGATGATGTCGCGGCTGAGGGTGCCGGTAGCGCGGAGGACTGTTCCGTTGGTAGCTGACTGGCCGGACCCTCGGAGGACGATGCCGCTGCTGGTGATCCAGACAGAGTTGGCGATCTCGAACTCCCCGGCGGCGAGTTGGACGGCTCCGCGATAGCCATCGGGTCCAAGGGGTAGTGCGGCGACCTGATCGATGGCGGCCTGGATTCTTGCGGCATCGTCGCCTGGGCCCGGGCCGACGGTCACGACGGTCACGACGGTCGGGATGGTGGGCAGGGGCTCGCGGCCGTGGCGGTAGCCAACGGCTGAGTAGTCGACGATGCGGTCGCCATTGGGCTGGGTGTGGTAGAGGAGCCGGCCGTCGGGGCCCGGATAGACCCAGGTGCTCTCGGCGGCCTGGAGGCCACTGGGCAGGCTCAGCAGGCCGGCCGTGAGCGCGATTGAGAGGGCTGGCTTGATCAACGAGAGATTCCTAAGGGAAGCTTGAGCATTGACGCTCGGAGACTTTGTAACTGTACCGCGTATCTCTTAGCCGCCAAGCCGCCCGGGAAGTGTTCATTTCAATGTTAATTAATCCGTATGTCTTGACTGCGACCGCTAGCTTGCCTCGTTTTCCTGATTGCGAGTGCGGCGTTGGGAGGAAAGTTTGCCGCGAGCTGCCACATGCTGGCAGCAAGTGAATTAACATTGAAATTAACAGTGGGCGGGGCCTGCTATTGCGGGCATGCTCGTGTTAGACTCAATGCGATTCGTCATTTCGTCTCATTCCCGAAGAAGAGGAGAACTGCATCATGAAGGCTATGACCACAACCCCCCTGCTGGCTGGTGCGGCGGTGGCCCTGTTAGCGGGTCACGCATCTGCGGCGATTATTCCGCTGTATACCGAGGCCGGCATCGGCGACCTCGGTGACGTCTGGAATGCCAACGTTGACACAGGCGACGCGAGTAAATTCTTCGCCGGTGAGTACGGCATCGAGCTACTAAACGCTGGCACATCGCCCGTTTCGCCTTTCGGCAGCGGTAACGCTATCCGCATGTACGACTTCAATACATTGGACAAGCCTGAGCTTCAGCTCGACCTGGCCGAGCCGCTGACCGGTGCTTTCCGTGTTGACTTCACGACGTTTAATGCATCAACGAATGCTTCCAGCAGTGCGATCCGCTTCCGGATGGCCAACACGGGCGACAGCATCAGCTCGGAATCGCGGTCGGCGTTCTCGCTTTCCTGGCAGGCCGATCGCGAATTCACGGCCAAGTCGGAGGGTGGTTTTGGATCGGTGGCGACCAAGAGCACGCAGCCACTCGATGGTGTGCAGATGATGACGATGGTTGGCAACGCCGCCACGGCGGGCACGTACACCTACAACCTGTACGGCGTCGAACGCACGCTTAACCCGCAGAGCTACGACGTGTACATCAATGGCGTGCTGTTCAACGATGATACGGACGCGGACGAGATCAACGGTCTTGAATTCCATCTGACCAAATCGGCTGGCAACTACGATCCCGCGCTCGGGCTGGGTCGGATCGGCCTGATCGGTTCGTCAAACTCGAACGTGGACCCCGATGTTTACTTCGACAACATCATTCTTCGCACGGGTGCCGATGTGGTGCCGGAGCCGGCTTCGGCGCTGCTGCTGAGCCTAGGTGTTCTCGCGCTGCGTCGCCGTTAGGACCTACTGTTTACGTTTAGCTGTGTAGCTATGCGAGCAAGCCCGGCCTCCGGTGAGGCCGGGTTTTTTATGCCCTGAACACGGCCTGTCTGGCGCTGCAGACCATCAACGACGTTGAAGCAGGAGTGTGAGCGTCAGTAGCGAAGACGCCACCGGTTCGGGGATGGTGGCTTGCTGACCGAAGCCTGTTGCGAGGATCGACAAGTCGATGAGGTTGACCGTGCCGTCGAGGTTCAGGTCGCCATCGGTGTAGTCGATGAGGATCGCTTCACCGAAGTGGCTGGCCAGCGTGGAGAGATCGATGAGGTCCACGGTGAGGTCGAGGTTGACGTCGCCTAGGACTGTGCCGAAGAGCTCGGTCAGCCAGAGGTTCAGATCGTCGACATCGACCTGGCCTGAGTCATCCATGTCGTAGTTGGTGTCGGACGAGAACATGGCGTTGGCGAGGAGGATGAGGTCCTGGGCGTCGAGTGCGCCGCTGCCATCGAAATCGCCTGGTGCCAGTTGGAAGAGTGACTGCAACTGACCGGGATCCAGGTCTGAATCGGTGTGGAACACGAGGGCATCGAGTTCGGTCAGGCCTTCACGTCGGCCGATCCTGAGTTCGAGCGGGACACCGACCATGCCGGGCGTGACTGTGAAGGCTTGTCCGGTCTCCCACTGCCAGACCCCTGACGAGGTGGTGCTGGCCGTGAGGTCGGGATCGGTCCCGAAGGTGTCTGGCTGGAAGATGCTGTCGGCCGAGGTGTTGAACCCTCGTGCCCGGTAGTAGGCGGTGTAGGTGCCGGGCTGAGCAAAGACCAGCTCGTATCCCACGATAGCTTCGTGGTTGGAGGCGTCCGAGCGGCTGCCTGCTGGGGCTTTGATGGCTGACCCGCTTAGTGCGTAGGGATCGCTGACTGTCTGCCATGTCTCGCCGTCGTTGTCCGGATCGAGGAGCAGGGTGTAGGCCTCGGCTTCGATCGTAATGAACGAGCCTGAGGGCAGCGGATCGGGGATCGGTTGGCTGAATGTCTGGGCGTCGGGGCCGACGTCTGTTGCGGTCAGGGGCTTGCGGACGATCGCGGCGGGCAGGACTTCATCGGCCCCGATATCGATCAAGCCGATGCGTGCCTGACCGTCCATGTCGTCGGGTACGAGCGATGTGCCGGCGATCGCATCGATCGCGGGGCTGCCCGGGCCGGGCCTGTAGAGGCCATCGCCAGCGAGCACGAGCATCGGATCGGCCTCGGTGACGCCCGGGCGTGGGGAGATGCCAAGGGGTGCGCCGTTGACCAGATTGCTGGCCCAGGTCCAGCCGGTGCCCTCCTGGCCTTCGAAGACGGAATCAGAGATGCCGGTGATGAGGTTGCCGATGATGGAGACATCCTCAGCTAGCAGTGTGCGGTCGCGAGTGCCGAAGCCGGCGTCGAAAGAGATGCCAGGCATGTCTGCACTTACGATCGTGTTGTGAGCGATCAGTGCGTTCTTGACCTGCTGGTAGCCGGATGGCTCGGTGTTTGGAATCCCGGCACTGATGGAGATCACGCCATCGGCTCGATCGTCGAGATCGGCGAAGTAGTTGTTGGTGATGACGTGGTCTTCCCCGATGACACGCACCCCGCCTGAGCCGTTCTTATTGTTGCCCAGGAAGAAGTTGCCATCGACCGTTGCGCGGTGGCCGTGCCGGAGAGTCAGGGTGCCCTTCGAGTCTCGAAAGGTGTTGTAGCGGAAGGTGTTCTCGTTGGATTTGTTAGAGATAATCTCGATCTCGCCGTCGACGCGCTCGAAGAGATTGTTCTCCACGATGATTCTGGCGTTGGTATCGCTGACGCTGGATGTGCCGAGCCGGATCGTCTCGAAGCCATTGTCGTTGCCCTCGGGCCGATCGAGAAAGTGGTTGTTGTCGATGCGGTGCCGGGCTTCGTTGCCGTCCAGCCAGGCGACGAGGGTGACGCCGGAGTGATCCTGCCCCTCGAAGCGGGAATGATCGACCCGGTTGTCCTGGCCGTAGAGTGAGACCCAGAAGTAGCGTTCGTTGATGTCGTCGGGGTTGTAGTCGCGGATGGTGGTGTTGGTGAGTCTGGAATGAGAGGCGTGACCCAGCGGGCCGTTGAAAGCGATCACGTGGTCATCGGCTGGCCTTCCATCTTCGAAGGTCAGCCCATCGACGACAAGGTGCTGTCCGGAGATTTTAAGCTGTGATGATCCGGTCAGAACGACCCCGCCCAGCGACTGGGCTTTTAGTGTGATGGGTGCCTGGGCCGTTCCGAAGCCCGCGAAGGCGATCTGTTGATCCTGCCAGACGCCATCGGTCATGACTAGCGTATCACCCGGTTGCGCGACGGACATGGCGGCACTGATCTCTGCGGCGGAAGAGACGTAGTGTATCTCGGCGAGAGCTGATGCGACCGAAGCAGTCATCGCCAGGAAGGTCATCAACAGGCTTCGGCTCGACATCTTTCACACCTCTGAAAGCCGATGCGTCCTAGCGTGCATCGTCGGTGACGCCGGGCCAGGCATCGGTTCTGAATGGCGAGACCGGCAGGCCGTCGCCTGAGACCAGATTGGCCCAGGACGGGTTCTCGTCCCAGGCGTAACGCACGGCCTTGGGGTCGGCGACCCTTGCTTCTGAAACATACACCACGTCGCCTTCGATGCGAGCTTTTGCCCAGCGAAAACGCATGCTTTCGTCGGCGATCACGAACCCTCTGACCGGCCCGCCATCGGAGGTGGTCAGGCCTGATCCGGCGTTGGCAAACTTGAGTTCGACCTCGTTCGAGCCGGTGTCGAAATTGACTTCCCAGAACACCGGTGCCTGGCCGTTGATCTCTTCTCCGTAGACCTCGTCAAAGGCCCAGAGCGCCAGGCGTTCGCCAACCGTCCACTTGTTGACGGGGTGGATGTCGGTGGGATCGCCGATGTCGATGGTCACGATCAGACCGGTGTTTGGCAGTGATTCAGCGACTCGGAGTTGTGACTCTCTCAGCTCGACCAGGCTCCCCTCCCCGGGGGGCACGCGGGGCGGATCGACGTAATTCGGTAACTGGACGACGCCGAAGGGCAGCTGCATGTCGCCCCACTGTGTACGCCAGTCGATGATCATCTCGGAGAGCAGCGTGTAGTACTGCCGAGCGCGCCAGACGTTTGACTCGCCTTGATACCAGGCGAATCCGCGGATGGTGTAGGGGACGATCGGCGCGACCATCGCGTTCCAGAGACCGCTGACAATCCGGCGTTCCTGAGGTTCTGTTGGCTTGCGGGTCGATGGATCGGCCTGCCATCTGGCGAGGGCATCGTGGTAGGCCGACCAGCTGCGCTCGTGGCGTTCGACCAAGGGCATGAGGATCGGATTGGCTTCGAGCACTTCGCGGCGGGTCCAGACCTCCGCGGTTGTCCCGCCATAGGCCGTGTGGATGAGTCCGACAGGTCTACCCAGGTGTTCGTGGACGTCGTGGCCCATGTAGTAGGCGGCGGCGGAGAAGTCCTCGACGGACTCGGGCGTGCAGATCTCCCATTGCCCCTCGACATCCTCGACGGGCTCGAAGGAGGCGTTGCGTTCGACGCGGAAGAGCCGTATCTGCGGGTGGTCTGCGGCTTCGACCTCGCCTTCGGGCATGCGGTGCATGCGCCAGTCCATGTTGGACTGGCCCGAGCAGAGCCAGACTTCGCCGATGAGGACGTCTTCAAATTCACGGCGATCGCTGCCGGCCTGGATGGTTAGCGTGTGCGGGCCGTGGCGATCGATGACCGGAAGGCGAGCAAACCATCGGCCGTCATCGTCTGTTGCTGCGGCCACGCGCTGACCGGCGATCGAGAGCACCACGGTCTGACCGGGGTCGGCTTTGCCCCAGACCGCGGCTTCCTTCTCGGCCTGCAGGACCATGTGGTCGCCGAAGATCGCGGGCATCCAGAGATCGGCCATCGCCTGTGTGGGTAACGCGAGCAGACAGAGCCATGTCAGCAGGAGTCTGAGTTTCATGTGGTTTCAGCTTTTGCGACAGTAGGCGGCGTATCGGTGGCGGGGGCTCGCCGTGATGACCAGAGCAGGAGCAGGCCGGCCCCGAGCACGAAACCGCCTACGAAGAGGATGCCGAGTCGGCCGCCCAGGTCATTCGGGATCAGGATGAGTGAGCAGATAAAGCTGCCCATGATGGATGCGAACGTGCCTAGCACACGGCGTTGCAGGTCGTCGTTGGCCTCGCCGACCTCTTCGCTGAATCTCACCGGCGTGTGCATCTGCTTGTAGAAGTCCTCAACGCGCTGCTTGTACTCGGCGGTGGCGAAGCGCCAGAAGGGCATGGTCAGGAAGAAGGCCACGCAGCCGACGCTCGTGTTGGTGAAGATCTTCTGGGCGTAGCTCCATTCAGAGGTCATCCATTGAAGATTTGCGGGGAGGTAGGCACCCAGCCAGGCGATCTTGTCCGGCTGGCTGCCGGCGAGGAAGGCGATCAGTGAGGGCACGAAGGCGCAGCAGATCGCGAAGATGGCCGACCACCAGGGCACGTACTTGAAGAAGATGGCCAGCAGCATCGGAATGAACATGGGCAAGGCTAGGAGCCCGCCGATATCGAGCATGGTCTGGAAGATGCCTCGTCCGCCCGAGTTCGCGAAGTAGTAGGCCAGCCCGATAATGGCCAGTCCGAACCCGAGGGAGAAGGCTTGCCCCAGCCGGAGCATGGACTGGCCCTCGACGGGTTTCATATTGAGGAGCTTACAGCAGAACGGGTAGATGTCGCGGGTGAAGATGGCGGCGTTTCGGTTGAGCCCCGAGTCCATGGAACTCATGGTGGCTGAGAACATCGCGACAACCATGACACCGGTCAGGCCGGCGGGAAGGAGGGCCATGGAGATGACGCCATACGATCCTTCGCGGGCGTTGTCGATGGGCAGGGCTGCGACCTCATCGGCCATGATGATCCGAGCGGTCATGGGCGGGATGAACCAGATGAAGACGCCGATGAGCGAGAGGACCGCAGCGAGCAACGCGGCCTTGCGGGCTTCTCTGCCATCCTTGACGGCGAAGTACTTCTGGGAACTCTCCAGGGCCGAATGGTTGATGAGCTTGTAGATGATCGTGGCGATAACCCAGGGCCAGGCGTATTCCGCGAGCGGGAAGCGGTTGGGATCGTTGACCATGGCGTAATCGGAGGCGAGACCGGCGTCCTGAATGCCCTGGATGAGTCCGGAGACGCCGCCGACTTCGTTCAGGCAGAGGACGGCGATCAGAATGGTGATCGGGATCAGGATGAGTGTCTGCAGGAAGTCGGTGGCGAGAACCGCCCATGACCCGCCGATGAGCGAGTAGAGGAGCACGACGCTACCCGTGACAAGAATCACGGTATCGATGTCGTAGCGGAACACGCCGGAGACGAACGTCCCGAGGCCCCAGAGCCAGACGGCTGCGTAGCAGAGCTGGATGGGTACTGTGATCAGGGCGTAGAACTGCTGGGTCAGTGCGCCGAAACGCTTGAGAAGCACTTCGGGGAAGGTGACAGCGCGGAGCTGACGAAACCAGCCGGCGAGGAAGGCGGCCTGGATCAGAAAGCCGGCGACGTTGGTCAGGAAGATGACGGTGATGGAGAGACCGGCGACGTAGGCCGCCCCTGCGGCACCGGTGAAGGTGAAGGCCGAGAAGGCGGTCATGAAGGCGGAGGCCCCGACCATCCACCACTTGGCACGGCATCCCGAGCGGAAGTAATCCGAGCTATCGCTGTTGAGCCGTTGGAGAACGAAGCCGATCGCGACCAGCATGAGGAGGTACACACCGATGATCACATGCTCGATCGTCAAGGCCTGGAACATGAGCGTGGGTACCCCAAGTCAGGGAGAGCTTGATGGGTTCTTTAAGTGGCGGGCGTACCCGGAATCTAGAGGACGCCCGCAACGGTTAGAGTCGCAGTGGTTTTGAATCAGTTGCCGCCAAAGATCACCGAGCCGTCCAGGTAGTCCTTGACGCCAAGCGGATCACGTATGGCGTTGGCAGCGTCGACCATACCGACCGTCGAGGCATGGCCATCGACGAAGACATAGTTGGCCCGTTCGTTGCCCTCGCCCTGAGAGTGACGGTCCGGCTCGCCTGATGTCCATCTCTGTACTTCGTCAGAAGATCGTTCGAAGAAGACATAGCCTGCTGCCAGGCGCGAGCGGAGGTGCTGCTCGAAGCTGTCTCCGTTGAGGATGTAACCCGTGGGGTTAGGCAGATTCTCGTATTTCTGCCAGAAACCGTTCGTGAAGCCACCATCGGTGAGTGTGGGCACGGGCGCATAAGTTGTTCGCAGTGTTCCGGACGGATAATCATCGAGACCGGGTGAAAGGTATGTGTTCATGCCATAGCCGATTTTTGTGGTATTCGAGTCATCCTGCCGCTGGATGTCGAAAGACGGACAGGTAAACGTTTCGGTCATGAACTCATTTCGAGAGCCATCGCTATTACGCTTAGAACTTAGCATCGTATTTGCGAGGACCTCGAACCAGAACAGCGCGAGGTTGTCGTCTTGAGCAAATCCAGCAGCAGAAGCCAACTGCGCATAGGGCACGACATAGCCGTTGTTATCTACACCGTAGATCTGATGAGCCAACCCAACGGAGCGAAGATTCGAGAGGCATCCCATGGAACGGGCTGTGTTGCGTGCAGCTCCTAACGCGGGCAGCAGAATCCCGATGAGTAGGGCGATGATGGAGATGACCACCAGGAGCTCGATGAGCGTGAAGGCTGATTTGGAGCGCGTCATGGTTTGATCCTTGCGCTAGAGGGGAAGACGGCTTGATTCACGAAACGCGGCGGGGCACGCGCCCCAAACCTCCGACTCGCCGTTGAGCGGGTCGGAGGCAGGAGGACGAGGATCAGCGACGGCGGAAGAGCCCCGCGAGGCCGAGGCCGACGAGTGCGGCTCCGGCGGGTTCGGGCACCACGCCGGTCGTACCAAAGTTGGTCGCGAGGAGCGACAGGTCGATGAGGTCGACGACGGTGTCGACGTTGAAGTTGCCCTGGCTCCAGCCGGCCACGGCGTTGAAGTTAGAGGCGAGAGCCGAGAGGTCGATGAGGTCGACGTTGAGGTCGAGGTTGGCGTCGCCCGGCACGGTGCCGAGGATCGCTCCGATGAGTTCATCGAGGTCGCCGGCATCGACGGCCGTGCTGCCGTCGAGATCGAACTGCGAATCGGTCGAGCCGGCGCGGATGGCGGCGGTGAGCAGATCGATATCGGCTGCGTCGACGACGGTGTCGCCGTTGAAGTCACCGGTGACGCCACCACCGGCTGACATAGCCATGACGGAGATGTTGTCGACGACGTAGTCGAAGTTGCCGGAGACGTTCTCGAAGACCATGTAGTGGAAGGTCTCACGCGTGAGCTCGGCGATCGGGTCACGGCCGGTGAGCACCGTCCGCCCCAGGGCATTATCGACCTGCAGCGTGCCCCGATAGGTCTCTTCGGGGCCCGCCTCAACATCTATCGTCTCCATCGTGCGCTCGATCGTGAAGGTGATCGTGTTCGCGCTGCCGTTCTTAAGAAGGTGCCAGTTGTTGGCAAACTCGGTGATGCCATTGCTGCTGGTCGAGAGGACCGGCGGGCTGCCGGGGAACGCGATCGTCGTACCAGAACCCGATAGGATGTCATCATCACCCTCCTGCTCGGTCCGGACACGAGCCTGTATTAGAGCCAGAATATCGCCATCCGGTACATTCAAGTTCAATGAGGTTCGCGCGTGTATACCGAAATCCACCGCAATCGGACCGTCAGTCAGATCGAAGTGCCCATCGTCCGTGCCAAAGACAGCGGGAACCGTGACGAGCTCATCAAACTCGTCGCGGATGGCCTCCCCGTTCTCGTCGAAGGTTGGGCGGACACCAAACGCCTGCCCGAGCGAGTTGTCGTTGTCGTTGAAGATGCCGAAGCGGAAGTCGGTACTCGGTGAGGCGATAGGGTCTGTATCCAGATTGGTCCTGTAATCGAATGAGACCACGATCTTGTCACCCTCGTTCGGGCCGAGGGTGACCGCCGAGTCGAACGGGATGTACCACTCCGAGCCGCCTCCGGCCGAATCAAGGAACAGCGCGTTGCCCGAGCCGAGGACGGCGTCAGGCTCAACAGTCATCCGAGGCTTGAACTCGTCGAGACTCGAGAAGATCTCGGCGGAACGTGCCGGTCCGCGGGTGCCATCCTCGAAATCCAGATTCAGGCCTGCCAGGGCCGGGCTTGCGATGAGTGCCGCGGCGAGAGCGGCCTGAGTGGTGCGTGTCGTCGGTTTCATGGCTTCCTCCTGATGAAACGAAAAGACGGTTTGATGGGACGTGATCCAGAACATGTTGTGAAACGAAACAATAAAGACACTGCGTCGGGTTACACACCGACAGCAGAAACACTCAAAACAGAATCGTGCTCGTAGGCGGTTTCGGCGGGTGGCGTCACCAGCGAGGGCTCGACCAGCACGACGGTACGGGCGTTGGGCGAGGGCTTCTCCATCCGGAGCAGCAGTTGATCCACGGCCAGCCGGCCGATGCGGTCCGGACGGACATCGACGGTGGCGATCATCGGGTTCAGGCCGGCGAGCGTGGGGTCGTTGTCGCAGGCCACGACGGTGACCTGATTGCCGGGCTCGATGCCACGGGCGCGGAGGGCTTCGTAGACGGTGAGCGTCGCCTGCCCGAGAGGCACGAACAGGCCGGAAGGACGATCCTCGAGGCTGGCGAAACGGTCGATCAGGCGATGGATGTGCTGGCGACGGGCCGCGAAGTCGCCATCGGCGCCCTCGGCGGAACCGAGCGTGATCAACTCGACGGACGCCCCGAGGTCTTCGGCGGATTCGCGAAACGCCATGGCTCGCTCGCGGAAACCCAGGTGACCGGCTTCGAGTTCGAGCATGGCGATGCGCTCGTGACCGCGACCGATGAGGTATTCGGCGGCGAGCCGGCCGATGGCGTCGTTGTCCGTGCAGACGCGATCGCCCCAGTATCCGGTTCGGCTTCTGGGTGACATGATCCAGACGGCGGGGAAACGCCGGAGCCGTTGAGCAACCTCGGCACTTGGCGGGTTGCCGTGGAGGATCAGGCCGTCGACTCGGCCACTGGCCACGGCGGAGGGGATCCTTCCGTCAGAGGTGGTCTGCGCGATGGACAGGCTGAGGTCGTGACGGGAGAGCTCTTTTTCGATGGCATGGATGGCCGCAGCGGCGACCGGGCTCGCCATGGGCGTGGGGTCGGTCCCGAACATCAGGAGCCCGATGTTCCGGGTCTTGAGGTTTCTGCGGACACGCGGCTGCGGCCCACGCCGCCGGGTCGGTGGGGTGTAGCCGAGTTGACGCATCGCCTGCTGCACCTTGCGTGCGGTATCTGCCGAGACGCCTGGCTGGTGGTTGATCACCCGAGACACCGTGGTATGTGAGAGACCCGCAAGTTTGGCGACATCCACGATCGACATGCTCGAAGCTTAACCCTTGGCCGTGGTTGTTGCAAGTAAAAATTAACAGTAGTTCACTACAATAAAATATAAGTGTAAGCTCATATTTAGAATGTATTTATGCTAATTAACATCGTTAATTAACAGTTATTTGATGTCAATAATCTTGAATCTATCTGCAATGTGCGGTACTTTTTCACAGCGGAACAACCGGTACAAATCACCCGGCTTCCAGGCTTCCCGAATCATCTCGACACAGGAATCATCGATGACACGCACCCCGCTTCTCTCCCTCCTGGCGTTGCTGCTCGCAACGTTGCTTCATACGCCTGTTGGTCTGGCCGCACCTCATCACGAGCTTTACATCACGGATGGCGAGCAGATTGCCCTGGTGCGGGATCGTGTGCGGGCCGGTGATCCGACTCTGAAACCCGCCGTTGATGCACTGGTGCAACTGGCTGAAGAATCAATGGACGCACCCATGCGGTCGGTTGTGGAGAAGCCCACGATTCCGCCTTCGGGTGATAAGAACGACTACGTCAGTCTCTCGCCTTACTGGTGGCCCAACCCCGATACGCCTGACGGTCTTCCTTACATCCGCCGAGATGGCGAGATCAACCCTGAGCGATTCGAGTACGACGTTGACAAGCTCAGCACCTTCGGCAACTGCGTCCGGTGGCTGGGATTCGCCTACTACTACACCGGCGACGAACGCTACGCCCAAGAGGCCGTCAAAAGGATTCGTCACTTCCTGATCGATCCTGAGACACGGATGAACCCGCGTATGCGTTACGGGCAATTCATCCCGGGCCGCAATGATGGGAGGAAGTTCGGCATCATCGAGACGCTTCGCCTGCGGTGGGTGCCCGAAGCCATCACGCTTCTGTCCGAGTCCGAAGCCATGACCGACGAGGATTACGCCGCTGCGAAGCAGTGGTTTGGTGATTACGCGAGGTGGCTCAACACCAGCGAGTTTGGTGTCGCTGAACGCGACGGTGCCAACAACCACGGTACCTGGGGGGAAGCACAGATCGCATACTTCAGTCTCTTCGCCGGTGATACCGAAACTGTCCGCGAGATGGCGGCCCGTGTGCCCCATCGCATCAGCCACCAGATTGAACCCGATGGCCGGCAGCCGCACGAGCTGGCCCGGACGCGGGCGCTTGATTACTCCGAGTTCAATCTTCGCGGGCACAGCGAGCTTGCGATCCTTGCGGATAAGGTTGGCGTTGATCTGTGGAACTACGAGACCGAGGATGGTCGGTCGATCCGCGCCGCCATCGATTATATCCTGCCCTATCTGACCGAAGAGAAACCTTGGCCGTATCAGCAGATCAGCCCGCCCCGCCATGATTTTTATGCTCAGACACTCCGTCGTATGGCCATCGGACTCAATGATCCGCGCTATGAGGCGGCTCTGGCTAAACTCGATCGCATCACCGGCGAAGGCCTGATCTACAGAGATCTCATCATTCCGCTGCCAGCTGATTTCCCAAGCGAGTAATCCATCACTCTTCACGACCAGCAGGAACCAGGCATCCATGAAATACACACGCTTAGGCCAGACCGACCTTGAAATCTCCTGCATCGCCTTCGGCACGATGTCGACGGTTGCCAACCCGACCTATGCCGGCGTGGCCGAATCGCAGGCGATCGCGGCCGTGCACCAGGCCATCGACCTGGGCATCAACTTCTTCGACACGGCACCGGGCTATGGGAATGGAGCGGCCGAGGTTGTCCTTGGCCGGGCACTTGCCGGTGGCAAACGTGACAAGGTGCTGATCGCCGACAAGATCAACACACCGACTCTCTCAGCTGATGATGTCGCCAACGAGTGCACCAAGGCGCTCGAACGACTCAATACCGACGTCATCGATCTCTATCAGATCCACTGGCCCAAGAACGTCGTGCCTGCTGAGGAAACGCTTCGTGCGATGGAGAGGCTTGTGGAGCAGGGCAAGGTGCGTGTGCTTGGCGTCTGCAACTACGGGCCTGTCGATCTCAGCGAGGCTCTGGGTGTGACCGCGCTGGCATCTAATCAGATTGCATACAGTCTGCTGTCCCGCGCACCAGAGTTCGAGGTGATGGACCTGATGACCAAGCACGGCATGAGCACGCTCTGCTATTCGCCGCTGGCTCAGGGGTTGCTGACTGGCAAGTTCCGCTCGGCCGATGACGTCCCCGATGAGCGAGCCCGGACCCGCTTGTTCTCTTCGGATCGTCCGCAGGCCCGTCACACCGAGCCAGGCTGCGAGGAGCTCGCTTTTCAGGCGATCGAAGACATCAGAAGGATCGCTGAGCGTTCCGGGCACAGCATGTCCGATCTTTCCATTGCCTGGCTGCTCGCACAGCCAACCGTCGCATCCGTGCTGGTCGGTGCCAGCCATCCCGATCAGGTCACCCGCAATGCGGCCGCCGCAGACCTCACGCCATCTCAGGAAGTACTCGATGATCTGTCTCGCGTCACCGAACCGGTGAAGCAGGCGCTCGGCCCCAACATGGACCCGTGGGAGAGCGAGTCACGCATTCACTAAACACCGAATGGAGCTCTAGGTGATCACGCCTTCCAACAACAAGACTCAGCCCATCCGCATCGGCATCGTCGGTCTCGGACGGAGCGGGTTCAACATCCACGCCAAGTGGCTGGCCACGCTGAGGCAGACCTACACGGTCGCGGCGGTGACCGACCCTGATGACCAGCGCTGCCAGGAAGCCGTGGCCCTGCACGATTGCACGGTGTATCCAACCTTCGAGGCGTTGAATGCCGACGACACACTCGATGCGATTGTCATCGCGTCACCGAATCTTCACCACGAGGACCAGACATGTGCGGCACTTGAAGCCGGACACCACGTGATTGTTGAAAAGCCGCTGGCGCTGACTGTCGCTGGCGCCGACAGGATGATGGAGACCGCTGAGCGCACCGGCAGACTGCTTGCGCCTTTCCAGAACCGACGCTTTGAGCCTCATTTCCGGAAGGTTCAGGAGTTGCTTGCATCCGGACGCTTGGGCAGACCGATCCAGATCCGGATCGAATGGAGCCAGTTCACCAGACGCTGGGATTGGCAAACGCTCAAATCCAAGGGTGGCGGTTCCCTGCATAATCACTGCGCTCACCTGCTTGATCATGCGCTTGAGCTGTTTGGTCCCGGGGAGCCTGAGGTGTTCGTCGATATGCAGCGTGCTCTGTCGATCGGTGACGCCGAAGACCATATCAAGATCATCCTCCATGGCGAGGGGCATCCGACCATCGATATCGAGTCCTCGAGTTGCTGCATCTACCCCGAGGACCGCTGGCACATCTGGGCGACGGCTGGCGGGCTGCGTGGTACCACCGAGCAGCTCGAATGGCGGTGGATCGATACGGACAAACTCCCTCATCGGGACCCCGATGAGGGACCCGCTGAAGGCAGGGTCTACCAGCGAGAGGAGTACGAGTGGCACGTGGAACAATGGTCGCAGCCCGTGAATACCCCGCCTCATACCGCCATCCCCTTCTACCGCGACTTCGAGTCGGCTCTCCGCCGGGGGACCCCCCTGACAGTGACACCTGAAAGCGTTCGCAGGCAGATCGCTGTGCTCGACCGCTGCCACGAACTGACTGCTTGCTGATTACTACGAGCCTCATCCAGGGAAAAAGACCCCCCGATGCCCGCTAGCCCATCCGATAAGCCTTTTCCGTCGCTCATGACCGATCTGATCGGTGTCGATGCCGAGCCCGACAACGCCGCGGAGCTGGCCGCACGTCATGGCTTCGAAGGACTCGACCTGAGACTCAATAAATATGACGACTGGCTCTCTGCCTATGGCATCGACCGTTTTGCAAATTTGATGGGTGAACTCGGCTTGCTGTCCGGCTACACATCCATCATGTCAAGGACCCTCTCTGTCGGTGACGAAGAATGGCGGCAAGCCATCGATAACCTTCCCAGGCGTGCTCGCATCGCCGAGTCGCTAGGCTTTACCCGTGCCGGTGTGGTGGTGTTGCCCTTCGATGACGAACGTGACGCCGCGGCTAACCACCGCCGTCACGTCCGGAGACTTCGGGAGGCCGCACCCATCCTCGCCGATCACGGCATCCACCTGGGCCTCGAATACATCGGCCCCAAAACCCGACGTGAGGGGCATACGCATCCTTTCATTCACACGATGAAAGGTATGCTCCACCTGATCGATGATGCCGGGCATGCCAACATCGGTCTCATGCTCGACACGCTCCACTGGCATTGTGCGACTGAGACCAGTGAAGACATCGAAGCTCTGGATCATCAGCAGGTGGTCGTTGTCCATCTCTGTGACGGCCTGCCCGATCGGTCCAACGATGAGCAGACGGTGACCGAACGATTGCTCCCGAGAGAATCTGGTGTCTTTGACAACGATACTTTTGTGGGTGCTATCAGGAAGATTGGTTACTCCGGGCCCATGACCGCAGAGCCCACCAGCCAGCGATGGCAATCGATGGAGGCCGATGAAGCTGTCTCAATGACGGCCGCTGCGGTGCGTAAGACACTCGGCCTCGATCCGATTCCACTGCCCCAGCAACAGACATGATCTCTATCCGTGATATCCAGGTCACGCTCACCGCGCCCATGGGCCGAAATCTCCTCGTTGTTCGTGTGCTTACCACTGAGCCCGAGCTCTCCGGTCTCGGATGCGGGACCTTCACTCAGCGGTACCTGCCGGTCGCTTCCACGATCAACGACCACCTCAAACCCCTGCTCATCGGCCGTGACGCCACTCAGACAGAGGAGCTCTTCCGTCTGATGATGGTCAACGGCTATTGGCGTAACGGCCCTGTTCTCAATAACGCCGTGGCCGCCATCGATATCGCGCTTTGGGATCTCAAGGCCAAACTGGCCGGCCTGCCGCTTTATCAGCTCCTCGGCGGAAAGATGCGCGAGGGTGCGGCGGTGTATCAGCACGCCGACGGTCGGAGCCTTAACGAACTGGCCGATCACACACAGGCGCAGATTGATCGTGGGATGCGGCACGTCCGCATCCGATTTGGTGGTGGTTCAAACGAGACACGTGCTTCCGGTGAAGCCGGCGGGCTGGCCTATGGCGGCGCACTGACAGAAGCACTCAATCAACCAGATGGTGCGCCCGGAGGTGCCTACTTCGATCCAACGCAGTACATGCGTTCAACGCTTGAGGCACTCGAACACATCCGTAGGAGCTTCGGCGACAGCATCGAGCTCCTCCACGACACGCACTGCCGGTTGACGTCCGCTCAGGCGATTGCATTCTCCAGGGATCTCGAGGGCTACCGGCTTTTCTTTCTTGAGGATGTTCTGCCTCCCGAAGATCTGGCCTGGTACCAACACGTCCGAGCCAACACGACGACACCCCAAGCCGTTGGCGAGTTGTTCAACAATCCCAACGAGTGGACACCCCTGATTGCAAACCGATGGATCGATTTCATCCGCATGCACACCAGCCATATGGGTGGACTCACGCCTGCCCGCAAGGTCGCGGCGCTTGCCGAGGCTTTTGGTGTGCGTGTTGCATGGCACGGCCCAGGTGACCTCTCGCCCATCGGCCACGCGGCCAACCTCCACCTCAACCTGACGCTGCCGAACTTCGGCGTACAGGAACTCCAGCCCTTCACGCCCGAAACCGAAGAAGTTTTCCCGGGCTGTCCGGTTTTCAGGAACGGTTATCTCTACCCGAATGAGCGGCCTGGTCATGGCGTCGACCTCGACGAGAAGGTTGCCGCCAGATACCCCTGCGATCCTGCGGTCATTGGCTGGACGCAGGCCCGACTGCCTGATGGCAGCATCACATGGCCATGATGCCGAGCTTGCTTGGAGATGAAGGTACAGGCCAGCCATCACGGTTAAGCCTGCTCTTGAGAAGCAATGGCAACGCTGATGGCCCCCTGGCTCTTGGGAAGACACAAGCGAGGGTGACGGGACTCGAACCCGCAACCTTCGGATCGACAGTCCTGAAGAGATGTATCGCAAGTTATTTGCTAACAGAATTTTACAGGCAGGTACTGACTCGCCTGCAGCGAATCAGTCAGTACCTTCGCTGTCGCAACTGGTCGCGGCGTGGCAACGGCTGACCCAACAGCAGAAGTACATGGTGCACTGGATCATGGAAGCAATGGCCAGCTAAGCGTTCATCGCTTGGACAAACTGCGGCTCTACCCATGTAGATACCTGTGCCGATACTAGCCTCGTCTATCAATCGGCCGGGCTAATCCGGCCGATTGATTCAGCGAACTCCTCGGGGGCCATGTTGCCCAAGACGCTGCTGTAGGATGGTGGCAGGTGGATTAGCAGGAGCTATGAGAGCTCACTAGCGAGACGATTCGTGATCCAAAGACGAGCAGGCTCAGAGTGCCTTTTCTGGCTCGATACAGTCGCCACTGGAAGCTCATCCCACCTCGTGGTGTAGCGCGGGCTCCGGTTGTCACTGCGAAGATGCCACGTTCGACACGGGCGCAGTTCGAAAGGCGACGAAGCCCCGATCCTCACCGCTCCCCGGCCATGACGCTCGTTGATCGCGTCCAGGGTCCTCATCAACCCACGGGTTCTGGTTCGATCGACTTGGTCGTAGAGGCCCAGCTGCCGCTCTTCTCGCCGGCTGAGGTTGCTGAGCAGCACCCCCGCCTTCTTGTAGTGATGCTGCCCACGGAAGACTCTCAACAAACACCACTTCGCGGCCTTGATCAGCTCGCGGGTGTCCTCGGTTGCTGTGATTAGACGTACGCTCCGACTATTCGCGTACTGCTCGACATCGGCATGGCGATCGGTCTGAACAAAGACCGTCACCTTTGATGCCACCAAGTTCTGCCGACGGAGTTTCACCGCCGCGGCAGAGCTGAAGGTGGCGACAGCCTCGGTGAGATCATCGAATCGGTTGGTCACCTTGCCGAACGACCTAGAACAGCAGATGTTCTTTCGATCTGGCTTGATCAGCTCAAGCGGCAGGCGTGACTTGCCCCGCAGCTCGTACACCTGTCTCTGCCCGACCACGCCCAGTTCCTGGCGAACAAGATTGGGATCTGCATCTCTAAACTCTCTCGGTGTCTGGATCCCGAGCTTCTTGAGCCTCCGGATACTGCCCCGGCTGATGCCCCACAGATCCTTCAGGTCCACCCTGCCCAAAGCCTCATCAACACGCTCAGCCGAGTCGAGGACACAAACCCCCTCACGCATCCCCTGCAGCGGCACACGTTTCGCGCAATGATTGGCGAGCTTGGCTAGAAGCTTAGAAGATCCGACGCCGATGCCAGTTGTGATGCCTGTCCACTGTCTGGCTGTACCCCGCAGCTCGACAGCCCACTGGCTCAAGCGGTCATGCCCAAGATCGGCAATCCTGAGGAAAGCCTCGTCGATCGAGTAGATCTCGACCGCCTCGCTGTGTTGGCGGTAGATGCTCACGAGCCGCGACTGAAAATCATGATAGAGCGTGTAGTTGGAGCTGAAGACCCTAGTGTTGTGCTGCGCGAGGACATTCTTGATCTGAAAGTAAGGCTTGAACATCTCGCAGCCGAGTTCTTTGGCGTCCTTAGATGCAGCCACGATGCAGCTGACCTTTCCCCCTGAACCTTGTCCGGATGTTGTGGGAGGCTTCCCACGTTCTGGACGCCATCAGGAAGGAAAGATCGATGAGCAGGAAGCGTCATTCGGCGGAGGAGATCGTGAACAAGCTGCGTGAGGCCGCGGCGCTAAAACGCTGAGCCCGACGCGTCGTCGCCGGGTGGTCAGCGAAGTGATCGATCACCTGAAGGTGTCGGAGCGTCGGGCGTGCAGGGTCTTGAGGCAGCAACGGGCGGTGCAGCGTTACCTGCCCATCGAGCGGGATGACGAGGGTCCGCTGACGCGGCGGATCGTCGCGTTAGCGGCCATGTATGGACGGTACGGCACGCCGAGGATCACGGCGTTACTGAGAGAAGAGGGCTGGCACGTGAACCACAAGAGAGTTGAGCGCATCTGGCGTCAGGAGGGTCTGAAAGTCCCGAAAAGACAACCTAAACGTGGCCGGTTGTGGCTCAATGATGGATCGTGTGTGAGGCTACGACCAACGCACAAGGACCATGTCTGGGCGTACGACTTCGTCCAGACGAGAACGCACGACGGACGCCCATTCCGGGTGCTGGCGATTGTGGATGAATACACCCGCGAATGCCTGGCATTGGACGTGGATCGACAGCTCAAGAGTGACGATGTCCTTGAGCGGTTGGCGTGGCTCATGGCGACGCGGAGCGTCCCTGAGCACATCCGCTCAGATAACGGCCCGGAATTTACTGCGAAGGCCGTGCGGGGCTGGCTTGAGCGTGTGGGTGTCCAAACACTCTTCATCGAACCAGGGTCGCCTTGGGAAAACGGCTACGTGGAGAGCTTCAACGGCAAGCTGCGTGACGAACTGCTCAACGGCGAGCACTTCTACACGCTCAAGGAAGCGAAGGTCCTGATCGAGCAGTGGCGGCGACATTACAACACCCGTAGGCCCCACTCGGCCCTGGGCTATCGCCCGCCAGCACCCCAAACCATCACTGCAGAGCCGGGCTCCGCTACGCTCCGCCCGGCTCTGCAAACAAGCCTCGGTCTACCGTAGACTGTGGGCTGAATCGTGGGGGAAGGTCACCCTGGTCTGAGGCCAAGCAAGCGTGATATCTCATTTAGTAATCAGTAACTTATTCATGCGAACTCTCTTTCGAAAGAAAAATCGAATCTCGCTGAATACGAGCATCGTAAATAGAGCAGAATCCGGAGAGAAGCGCCCTTTACCATCTCCCGTCAAGCTCCAGAGTCGTTCCGCTTCGAGTAGGCGGCGAGGTGAAGCAGCGAGTTTACACGTCGCTACTGAGAATAAAGTCAGCGACGTAATGCAGCAGAAGATTGCGATCCTCATCAGACTGAAGATTTCCAAAGTAGGGAAAGAGTGATCCCGATGCCTTGCCCGTCGTCTTGACCTCTACGAACACGTATGGCGAAGCATTTATCTCCGCAACCTTGATATCAAGAAACACCGGCTCGCCACGGTAATTGCGGAGCACCGTAAAGGCAGCAAACGCGTAATGCTCGGCCTGCTCACAGGCCGCGTAGCTGTACGCAATCCCTGCCCCTGTGAGGGCGGCTTTCAGCCAGGCGGTGTACTCGCTGACCACGTCCACAGCGGTCGGTGAAGAGCTTCGTTTGGCTTCGATGATCAGCCGCAGGTCGTCATTCGGAGGTGGGCTACCGCTTTTCATTGGATCATGCTCAAGTACAGTGACTGTAAGACTCTTCGTGCACCGCTACCTGACTGTAGCGTGTTCGCCCGAGTCAAGCCCCCAACCCGCGTGTCTCCGCGGCTATGTCGTGCTGTTGTTGGTGTGACGCCGGCCAGCGACACGGCTAGATCATTTTTGGAACATACCTTTAGACAAAGCTGAATGCCGCGAGGCGATCTCATCGCCTTGGGCCCACTCAATCCACCGGCCTCGGCTTGATCCTTATCAAGTTTCTAGTTGCGGACATCGTCAGCCGAAGGCGAAACCGACCCCGCCGGTCGCGCCCAGAGGTAGATCACAGGGCATGCGAGGATGACTGCCGCGAGGCGTCCGAACGCCGACGTTTCTCCCGGATGTCTAGCGTCATCAGACCCGTGATCAACAGGGCTAGAGTGAACAAGCCCGCGAAGATGTAAAGGGTTGTGGCGTAGTCGCCTGTGGCCTCCTGGACTCGCGTCACCAGGGTCGGCCCGGCCAAGCCGGCAACCGCCCATGCGGTGAGGGTGTAGCCATGAATGGCACTGAGTTGCTTGGTGCCGAATAGGTCACCCAGGAAGGCCGGCACCGAAGCAAACCCGCCGCCATAACAGGTCAGAATCAGCAGGACCAGAGCCTGAAACTGCCACGGCGCGGGAGAACGGGTCAACAAGAGGAAAGCGACGAGCTGCAAACCAAAGAAAGCGGCATACGTTGCTGGGCGCCCGATGTAATCCGAAAAAGAGGCCCAGCCGATTCGGCCAATGCCATTGAAGAGCCCCATCAGTCCGACCATGGTCGCAGCAGCACCGGCGGACATGCTGGCCATCTCTTGCGCCATCGGAGAAGCCACAGCGATCAACGCGATGCCGCACGTAATGTTGATGAAAAGCATCAGCCACATGAAGTAGAACCGCTTGGTCCGAAGCGCTTCACTGGCGGTGAGCTCGGCGAGATCCCGGCTCGCCTTAGCAACGGACTTCATCGGTGAACCCTCTGTCAATCTTTCGGCTGCCGCGATTCGCAGATGAGCGGGCACCCAGCCCGGTGGCGGCGGGGAGATGTAGAGCGCACTCCCGGCGATAACGAGGAAGTACACCGTTCCAAGAATGTAAAAAGTGGATGCCGGGTCGACCGTCTCGAAGAGCTTCTGCATCACCGGGCCGAAGATCATCGCGGAGAAACCAAAGCCCATGATCGCCATGCCAGTGGCGAGGCCGCGCTTGTCAGGAAACCACTTAACGAGCGTTGAGACGGGCGTGATGTAGCCAACACCAAGCCCGATGCCGCAGAGCACTCCATAGGTCGCGATAAACAGCGGCAGCGAGCCTATGGATACGGCGAGACCGGCACCGAGTGTCCCGAGCCCGTAACAGACCGCCGCCACTAGGCCCGCAACCCGTGGTCCACGACGCTCCACGAACAGCCCCAGAAACGCCGCAGCCAGCCCCAGGCACACAATGGCTACGGAGAACGCCATGGTTATGTCGGATTTCTGCCAGCCAACCGCCTCGTTCAACGGCAGCGTCATCACGCTGTACGCGTAAACCGACCCGATCGAGATGTGGATACCCACGCCCGAAAGCGCCACCAGCCAGCGGTTGCGAGTGGGACGTGGGGCGACTGGGTTTTTGAGATCTGTTTGGGTGGTCATGGCAGATTCACGCTGTGCCGCGGGCTTCGCTCGGGGAAAGCACGTGGCGGTGACTAATAGCAGCACCGCAACTGGCCAATATAGGACATAGAGGTCGACTGATTTGCACGGATCGTCGCCAGCATCCTGCTTGAGGCGATTTCGGGATTTTGCCCAAACAGGCATGGAAAAGCCGCCGAATCGATTATAATGAGACTGGATGATCTGCTGACGAGTCGACGCCGATGAAAACACACAACAGGTTTGGCCAGCAATCAACGGCTCGACCCAGCCAAGACTAGGGACGATCACGTATGACCACGACCCAACTCCCTGATTCCGACCAACTCGAAAGTGTCTCGCCTGCGGTGAAAGACAGTCCGCATCGCGGCTTCTCCGGGAAGACTTGGCGAGAAACGATCGACGTCCGCGACTTCGTACAGGCCAATTACACGCCCTACTCCGGCGACGACGCGTTCCTAGAGGGGCCAACGCCGCGAACGACCGATCTCTGGGACAAGCTCTCCGAATTGTTCAAGGCTGAACGAGAAAAGGGCGTCTTAGATGTCAGCCAGATCCCGTCCTCGATCACGGCCCACGAGCCGGGTTACATCGATCGCGACAACGAGATCATCGTCGGACTGCAGACCGAGGCCCCTCTCAAGCGAGCGATCTTTCCCAACGGCGGCTGGCGCATGGTCGTCGGCTCGCTCAAGGCCTACGGGTACGAGCCCGACCCGGCCGTTGCCGAGGTCTTCACGAAGCACCGTAAGACGCACAACGACGGAGTCTTTGATGTCTACACCCCGGAGATCCGCAAGGCCCGCAGTGCCCACCTCGTAACCGGCCTGCCAGATGCCTACGGACGCGGACGCATCATCGGAGACTACCGCCGAGTCGCGCTCTACGGCATCAATCGCTTGATCGAGGCCAAGCTGGCGGAGAAGGCGAACCTTGACGGACAGTTCAGTTCCGAGGAAGTCATCCGCAACCGCGAAGAACTCGCCGAGCAGATCAAAGCGCTCCGGGAATTGCTCGCCATGGGCAAGGCCTACGGGTACGACCTCAGCAGGCCCGCAGCCAACGCCATCGAAGCGGTCCAATGGACCTACTTCGCGTATCTGGCAGCCGTGAAGGAACAGAACGGCGCTGCGATGTCGCTGGGCCGGACCAGCACCTTCCTCGACATCTACATCCAGCGCGACCTCGAAGAAGGCACGCTGACCGAGCTCGACGCCCAAGAGATCATCGACGACTTCGTGATTAAGCTCCGAATCGTCCGGTTTCTCCGCACCCCTGAGTACGACGCGCTCTTCTCCGGCGATCCGACCTGGGTCACCGAGTCTATCGGCGGGATGGGCAGCGACGACCGACCGCTGGTCACCAAGAACTCGTTCCGCTTCCTGCAGACGCTCTACAACCTCGGACCCGCACCAGAACCCAACATGACCGTGTTCTGGTCTGCAGAGCTTCCCGAAGGGTTTAAGCGTTTCTGCTCAAAGGTCAGCATCGACACCTCGTCGATCCAGTATGAAAATGACACGTCGCTCCGCTGTGTCGGTGGCGACGACAGCGCCATCGCCTGCTGTGTCAGCGCGATGGAAGTCGGCAAGTCGATGCAGTTTTTCGGGGCCCGGGTCAACCTCGCCAAGTGCCTGTTGTATGCCATTAACGGCGGGCGAGACGAGTGCACCGGCGAGCAGATCATGCCCGCTTTCGATCCCATTCAAGGCGACACGCTCGTGTATGACGAGGTGATGAAACGCTATCACCACGCCATGGACTGGCTTGCCGGTGTCTACGTCAACGCGATGAACTGCATCCACTTCATGCACGACAAGTACGCCTACGAGCGGATCGAGATGGCCCTCCACGACCACAACCCGAAGCGAACGATGGCTTTCGGCATCGCCGGGCTGTCGGTGGTGACCGACTCGCTCTCAGCCATCAAGAACGCTGGCGTCAGAGTCATCCGCGACGAAACGGGACTAGTCATCGACTACGAAGTCCTCGGCGACTACCCCGCATACGGGAACAACGACGACGAGGCCGATGGCATCGCCAACTGGCTCGTCGAGACCTTCATGGCCAAACTCCGCCAACACCCGACTTACCGAAACGCCGAACACACTCAGTCAGTCCTGACGATCACATCAAACGTCGTATATGGCAACTCCACCGGCGCTACGCCCGACGGCCGCAAGGCCGGTGAACCGTTTGCGCCAGGCGCCAACCCCATGCACGGGCGCGACCATCAGGGCTACATCGCCTCCGCACTCTCGGTTGCAAAGCTCCCTTACGAATCCGCTCGTGACGGGATTAGCCTCACGAGTACCGTCTTGCCCTCCGCCCTCGGCTCATCCCGAGAAGACCAGGTGGATAACCTCGCCGGCTGCCTCGACGGTTACTTCGGCGCCGGCGGCTTCCACATGAACGTGAATGTCCTGGACCGCGAGACCCTGTTGGACGCCATGGCCAAACCCGAGGATTACCCGCAACTGACTGTGCGTGTATCAGGCTACGCGGTGAACTTCGTCAAGCTAAGCCCCGAACAGCAGCAGGATGTTGTCGATCGAACGTTCCATGCCAAGCTCTAGGACCAGGACATCCGTTGCCTCGGAAAAGCGTGTTTAGATGACCCCGCGGAATCCCCCACCAACGGGCACTGGGTCAGAGGCACTTGGTAGTCATCGTCCGCAATCCCAACGTGTCGCCCTTCCGCAGCTCACGAGCGCCGAAGACCCCAGTCAGGCAGATCGTTCAGGAGGTTGGGTACACAGCCACGAAACCACATCGACCGTCGACGGCCCTGGATTCCGCTACACCGTCTGGCTCGCAGGATGTCACCTACGCTGCCAGTACTGCCATAACCCAGATACCTGGGCGCTCCAGGCCGGTAACCGCCGCACATCAAAGCAGGTCATCGATGACGCCCGCAGGTTTGCGACGTTTCTACGCTCCACAAAAGGCGGCTTCACGGTCTCCGGCGGAGAGCCGCTCGTGCAGAAGTCGTTCGCGATCGAACTCATCCGTCACGCCAAGCAGGACCTCAAACTGCACACGGCTCTGGACACAAACGGTTACCTCGGCGATCAGCTTCTGGATGACGAACTCTCCGAAATCGATCTCGTCATTCTCGATCTGAAGGCGTATGACACCGCGCATCACCGCCGAGTCACCGGCTTCGGGAATGAAAAGATCCTGTCCTTTGCGCGCAGGCTGGCACGGCTGGGCCGGCCGGCATGGGTCCGCTACGTGCTTGTCCCGGGACTTACAGACATCCCGGAAGAGGTCGAAGCGATCGGCAGATTCGTTGGTCACATGTCGAACGTGGAGCGTCTCGAAGTCCTGCCATTCCATCAGCTCGGCAGAGCCAAGTGGATGCAACTCGGCCAGCGATACGCCTTGGCAGACACACCACCAGCATCTCGTGAGCAGGCCGCTGATGCCGTTGCCCAGTTTCATGCTGCGGGCTGCGGCGTCGCCTGTTGAGCATGAGAAGCAGTGCAGCACGACGCGGTCACTGCTGCGCCGCTCCCCATCCCGATACCTATCTTGATGCTCGCCTTGAGCTAATTAAAGACTTTTGGATCCACTATACTGCGGCCAGCTGCCAAGGAACGTTGCCATGATCGGATCGGTCGCGCCCGAACAGTTGATGCAGGAAATCGCCCACCAGCATCTGTTCAACCAGTTCTGGCTGTCGGTGTTCTTTGTCATCCCGATGGTGCTGGTCGCCAGAGCGGTGGTCGCGGGGACCCGCTACTCGGCCATCTTGATCATCGTGGTCTTCGGCCTCGCCATGGGGTACTTGATGGTGGCCACAGGCGTTTCCGAACCGGGTCTGAGCGACTTCCCGATGTTGGGGATGGTGGCCCAGACCACCATCGTCGCCCTGACAGCCACGTTCTTTGTTGGCGGGCAGGAGCTGCGCCGGATCTTCTCAGGCAAAGAGATCCCCAAAGACCAGAGCGTGTCGTACGCGACCGAGCAGGTGTTCCTGGGCACCGGTCGGACGCAGGTGATCCTCATCACTCGGGCGTTCTTCATGCTACTAGGCATCGGCGCTGGAACAGCGGTGGTTCTGGATGCTGTGCCCGCTGGATCGCTGGGTCGCTACTACCCGCTGATCGCCTACATGGGGCTGGTGATCGCGGTGATCCTGATCGACTACAAAGCGACGATCGCGAACACCCGAGCCTATTTGCGCAAGGGTGTGGCGGAGATTATCGCGATCATGGCCGTGCTCGGGGTGGGATACCTGATCGCGGAGTGGGCTAGCCAGTTGATTGCGTTGCCGCAGATCTTCTTCGTCATGCTCATCGCGGCCGGCGTCGGAGCGTTGCTTTACCGCTGGGAGCACGGCCCGGCGGTCCGGTGCCTGCTCTTCGCCGGGATCCCCGTGGTGCTCGCAGCGAACTTCATCATCGGCGGATCACGCATTGGTGAGGCTTTTGCGCTGTCGGGGATGAACGCCGTGATGGCGTATGGATTCTTCGGTCAGGTGTTTTGGATGTTCGGAGGCATCGCCTTGCTGGTCTTTTTCGGCCGGACGGCCGCGACGTGGAACTTGGGCCCCGGCATGGCCGGCGCGCTCTCGCACGCAGGACTCACCGGAGCTTGCACCGCGGGCGACCTGGGCGAGACCGCGTCACGCCGCGCCCCGATCATGATCAACATCCCCTTCTTCGGCCACGTCTTCGTCTTCTCGATCCTCGCAGTGAGCATGGAGCAAGGCCAACTGCTAATGGTGCCCTCCGTGCTCGTGGCGGCCTTTGGCCTCGGTCTAACCGCCTACGCTCTACGGAATCTTGCGCTCGCCAAGGGCGGCGATGCCCGCGAGGTCAAGGCCCTCATGCAGTTCAGCTTCGGGTGGCAGCTCACCGCGGTCTTCGGCGGATTGCTGCTTCTCGCTAGCGCCAACATGTCCGTTGCCAACGCGATGATGGCAACCAGCTCAGCGATGTCACACTTTGGGCTCTTCGCTGCGATCCAGGGCGGCATGGCCGGGCCGGAGTCTCAGGCGCTGATCGCCTTCATCTTCGCCATGCCCTTCCTCGTGCACCCGCTCGTGTTCTTCATGTTTGGCCGCGCGATGGAGAACGACGGGCAGATGCCCCCAGTCCCGGTCTACGTCCTCGCACTAATCGGGGCGGTGGGGGTTGGCGTGTCGATGGTGCTGAGTCTCGGGGCCGCTTCAGCGTGATACGGGAGACGCGACCGGGCGAGGACAACACAGCCCACGATGAGAAGACACATCGATGTCAGGGGTAGCCCGGAAGCCATGCAGTTGTTGGGGGTTGCCCACTGTCGCGAGGAGACACAAGCCAGAGTGGGAGGACTCACAGCCGCTGCCTTCGGATCGACAGCCCGAGAGCGGCTTTCGCCAGTTGCTTGTGACCATGGTTTTCAGGCAGTTGAGGATTCGTCTACAGGATGCGTCCACTTGCGGCAAGATGATGCACGGCACTCAATGCTTGTCTCTCTGATTGAGAACGATGAGGGCAGATCATGGTTTTCATTCTGCGGTGGCGTGTCTGATCGACTGTATTATGGGGACGTGTTTTCTTGAACGAAGATTCGTTGATAAGGACTCAACCCGAAGGCAGATTCTTTATGCAGATCCAACTGAACTACGGTGATGTGGACTCGACCGATGCCCTATCCAACCACGTGACCACCCATGTGGAGAAGGAGCTGGCTCACAGCCAGAGTCGGGTTACGCGGGTCGAAGTACACCTGCGCGACGATAAGCAGAAGCGACAAGGGCCCGATGACAACCGGTGCACGATGGAAGCTCGGATCGCTGGGGATCAGCCCCTGGTCGTGGAAGCGCGCGCCGATGATTTGTACAAGGCAATCTCCGACGCCGCTGGCAAGCTGGGACGGGCCGTCAAGGGGCGGCTAGAGCGGATGGATCGCTAGCTGTCCGATTGAGCAAGCCGAACGGTGATGTTCGAATCCAGACTGGTGTGGAGTCCCACGCACGTCACTACAAGCCTTCGAGCGTTCAAGGCTACTAGCGGTTGCAGCTTCGCCCCAGCACAACCTGCCATGGGTATCCATCACGAGGGGATGGCCGGGTGGCCTTGCGTTGTTTCTCATGGGTATGGATGTGATGCTATTGTCGAGGAGAGCGATGGGAGAGCGAATCGGGTCGTGGCCGTGAAGTCGACGATTAGCGGACTGGCGGATCGAGCGGCTGAGCGTCAACGCCAAGACGGGCATTTGTCATCGACTTGCGATCCATCAGCTAGAGTGCCGTGATGAAGACGGATCGATACCGTGTTACCCCGGGCGACAGGCTCGAGCTCAACGCTCTCCCAACTGCTGACGATGGCGGGCTTGATAAGGATGAGGCCCGTGATCGCTGTGCAGCGCTGCGGCAGCGGCTGATCGAGCAACAGGAGCTGCTCTATGCCGATGGGCGGTTTGGAGTTCTGGTCGTGTTCCAGGCCATGGATGCTGGCGGCAAGGACAGCACGATCCGCAAGGTCATCGGTCCGCTTAATCCGGCGGGCGTCCGAGTGACGAGTTTTAAGGCTCCCAGCGACGAAGAGCTCCGCCACGACTTTCTCTGGCGTATCCATGCCCACGCGCCGAGACGGGGCAACATCGCCGTGTTCAACCGGTCTCACTACGAGGACGTGCTGATTGCGCGGGTCAAGGGTTTGGTTCCTACCGAAGTCTGGGAGCGGCGGTACGCACACATCAATGCCTTTGAGCGCTTGCTTCACGACGAAGGCACACGAGTTATGAAGTTCTATCTTCATATCTCGAAGGCCTACCAGAAGCAGCGGCTTCAGCTAAGGCTCGATGATCCGAACAAGCACTGGAAGTTCGAGCCTGCCGATCTGAAGGAGCGCACGCGGTGGTCTGACTACCGGAAGGCCTTCGAAGACGCGATATCGCGTTGCTCGACTGAGGAAGCACCCTGGTACGTCGTTCCGGCTGAGCGACGATGGTTCCGCAACCTGCTCGTGGCACAAGTCCTGGTCGATACGCTGGATGCCTTGGATCTGAGAACGCCAGAGCCGGCTTTTGACCCCAAGACTATTGATATCCCTGTTTAAGGACGCGTGGATAGGGTCTCGAGTTGAACATCCTCCTCATCCTTCTGGGTCTGGCCCTGCTGACTGCTGGCGGTGAAACACTCATCCGTGGGGCGTCCCAACTGGCTGCGGCGGCCGGTATCCCGACGCTGCTGGTCGGACTCACGATCGCGGCCTTTGGCACCAGTGCCCCTGAAGTCGCCGTGTTCGTAAAGGCCGCACTCACCGCGTACATAATGGCTGCAATCAGTGGATAGACCAGATAGAAGGACGACGACATCGAGGCCAATCATACGCCTCTCACCACCACGATGAGACTCGCGCTCTAAACCCGCGACGCTTGTTCTGTTCTGAATCAGTGCCTTGGGACCTCAGCAGCGAGTGGCACAAGAACTGAGCGAGCAACCTGCGTACGGATACCAGCATATGGGCTCCCGTACTGCGGCATTCGTCCTGCCATGGCCATCATGCTGAGTCACGAAAGGTCCATCAATCACTGGTACGTCAAGACACTCAGGCAAGGCCTTCAGTCGCAAACTGAAAGCAAGGTGGCGTGCCATCAAGAGACTGGCCATCAGCCCACAGTCAGAAATTACGTCCGTACCGGCGCAGACCAAGGTCGTGCTTAACCCAGGTGCCACCCCACAGCATTGCGTTGGTGACGAGCAACGGCGTTAAGATCCGATGGTCGTCCATGCTCCAGGCTCAGCATCGTCCGATACTTAAGCGAGGGTGACGGGACTCGAACCCGCAACCTTCGGATCGACAGTCCTGAGGAGACCTCTTGTAAGGTATTTATCAAAAATAACTTACAGGCAGCCACTGACTCACTTGTAGTGAATCAGTCAGTGCCTTCGCTGTCGCGGCTGGTCGCGGCCTGGCATCGACTGACTCATCAACAGAAACGCATGGTGCAGAGGGTCATGGAAGCAATGGCCAGCTAAGCGTATGTCACTTGGAGAAACACTCAACAGTTTGCTGTCCTCGGCCTGATGTAACGCGATCGCGATCTGCTCTTCTGTGAATCTTCACTTCTTCATCACGATGGCCTTTCCTGACAAAAGCCGAATCATCTCCGAAAACGAGCATTCAGAATGGATCAGGATCTGGGGAGAGGCGCACGATCAGGAGTTTGATGACTGTTACGCGTTGAATCTGGGTGCTAATAAATACCGAATGAGGCCATCGATATGTTGTCCCTGTGATGTCAAGAATTGACGCGGCAGAGACGTTGTCTGAGCGTGCCGAGCGAAAGTAAAAGTAGCAGTAGTAAGGAGGCAGGCTCGGGTACAGCGGTCACGCGAAGTGTCAGGCTCTCGGTGCCGTAGTCAGCTTGGAAGCCGAAGGGTCCAACTGAGAAGACCGCGCCGTCAAGAATGTTGTCGAAACCGCCTGTGAGGTCTCCCTGAGTCTTGATGATCTCAAAGATGTCGCCGACCTCAGGCTCAAAGGGGGTCTGAATGTCGAAGTTGAGCACACCACCCAGACTGACGCCGCCGTTTGCGACGATCCTGTCGATCCAGGCCGTGTCGTTGAGCATGCCGAGGTCGAGCGTCAGTTTCGAGCCCGGCTGCAGGACGATATCACCATCGAGCCAGAGTGCTCCTAGCCCCGGGGTGAGCGAGGTCATCGACAGCTCTTGTGCGCTGTCCCGGTCGCCTGACTCAGCCGGTCCATTTCCTGGCTGAAGGACACCGCCGGGCAGCACCTCGAAGAGATCAATCCCAAGAGGACTCTCGGAGGTCAGGCCGGCCTGGCCTGCCAAGGTCAAACGTCCCGATCCGAGTGCCGAGACCTTGTCGACGGTGAGTACACCGCCTGAGGGGATACGGATAACGTTCGCGGTGAGGATCGAGTCGAGGCCGGTGATCAGCGTGTTGCCTCTTAGTTCGTAGTCGCCGGTGAGCGACATCGAGCCGCTTTCGAGGATCAGGCTGCCGTCGCCGGTCAGCGTCTGATTCAGCTCGAGCAGGCTGCCGTTGAGCACAGAGATCTGACCATCGTTGCGCCTAAGCGCATCGAGGCCCGTGATGCTGCTGCCGCTGCCTGAGAGAACAACCTCCCCTGCGTTGACGCTGATCTCGGGAAACTCGGTGAAGGTGATGAGTGCGCCGTTGGAGACCTCCCACCGGCCCTGGCTTGTCAGCGGCGACGTCAGGTCCTCCAGGCCCAGCGGCCCGGGTTCGACCAGGCCGATGCTGCGGAACTCCATCTCGCCCGAACTGACCCGGACGGTCCCGCGATTGACGAAAGACGGCTGGATGACCGCTTTACCCGATCCGCCTTGTTTGCTGAGCAGGCCCAGGTTCGCGAACTCGGCCTCACCCATGTCGAGATCGCCCTGGGCAAAGCCGTTGTTGCCCTTGAGCAGGATCCTCCCCGACGCCTCGTTGACGAGTCTGGAGGCTCCGTTGAGCTGGAGGGCGGTCCCGGCAAACTCCTCGGCCACGATCAGACCGAGGTTGCGCAGTTCACCTGTGCGGTACGTCTGATTCTCGGTCAGAGAGCTTTCTTCATCGACCGAGCCACCAAGTTCACGGCGGCTGCCACCCGAAAGCCAAACTTCACCTGACGCGTTGTTAAGAAAGCCTGTACGTACTTCCGAGTCATCAACATCGCCCATTCCGTCAACAATCCTACCCTTACGCCAGATGAGATACCCCGCATTACTGCCAGCTCCCGCGATCACATAGCTCTCGCCGATCCCTGGATCTGAAGCGAACACGAAAGGGGCCGGCCTATCGGCGCTCAAGTCGCCATTCAAGTAAAGGGGGCCACCGACATGGACCACCTCGCCAGTCCCATCGCCTAGAGTCGAGACGCTTCCAAGCTCCGTGAGTCCTCCTCGGATTAGTATCCGACCTGATGATCTAAGGTCAATTATCGCGATGCGTGAACCAATGGAGCCAGAATCAAGCCGCAGCTCACCATCTCCATCGATCGTGATAAATCCATCCAAGCTGGAACGCTGAAGCGTGAGTTGACCCCGGTTGACAAGGAGTTCACCGCCTGAGTTCTGAAAGATACGTCCATTCAGCGACAGACCCGAAGACGATTCGGGAGCATACATTAGACACCCAGCATTGGAGAAAACATCAAAGATCGTTGGGGTGGCCTGTGCTGTGATTCTTGACGATGGCGTGAGGACCCAAGTCGCAGTCGAATCGTTATGGACGCTGCCGCCCTCGAGTCGTATCCCACCTAGCTGTGTGATGTGCCCTCGATTCACGAACCTGTCGATCGTCTCGAATGTAGGACCCTGACGCAGCACAAGGTCACCATTGCGTCCGATGACCGTCTGGCCTACAGCGGTGTTCCTGTTGATCAGTTGTCCCTCAGTCATGGCAGCGAATGTCACACCTTCGATCAGCAGCCGGCCCTGGTTGGTGACCTCGGCATCGATCTTCACGTCACCGCCCAGATGCCACTGGCCGTCGCCCTCGGTGGCGAGCGACGCTTTGCCGGTAAGCATGCCCTGGCGGAGCCGCACCGAGGCGGGGAGGTTGCTGAGACCAGTCCCCTTCGCCGTGAGCACCCCGCTGAGGTTCCAGTCCTGAGAGAGCCGCACGCGTTCGGAGCCGACCGTCTCGATGGTGGCGTTGATGAGCTGGCCGCCGCCACGCAGGTCCACCAGACCCAGGCCGGTGGTGACCTCTACGGTGTCGAGCAGTTGAATCGGGCTTGTGACGGTCGTCTGACCGGCCTGCTCACGCAGGGTGCCGTTGAGTGTTACTTCGAGGTCAGGCCCGATGTTGATGCCTGATCCGGTGGACGCGAGCGTGCCGTTGATGAGCAGGCGACCTCCGGCTTCGAGCGGCACCGTTCCAAAGCCAAGAGCTCCTTGAGCTTCGAGCCGGCCGTTGAGACGAAAACTCCCGTTCTCGCCGATCAGGACGTTGGCGCCCGGGCTGGTCAGGTCGCTGTTGAGGGTGACGTCCCAGTTACGCGTCTCGGCAAGCCCCTTGAGCGTCCCGGTGCCGCTGGCCATGAATGCCCCCGTTCTCTGGAGCAGCACGTTCGTCCATTCGAGCTTGTCGCTGACGGTGATCGCGCCGCCGCTACCCTGGACCACGACCCCGCCATTGCTGAAGACGCCGTTGGGGTCGCCGATCTGGAGTTCGGTGAGATTGGGCGAGAGGTCGAGGTTGACGGAGGTCTTCTCGATCACCACCTCTCCAGTGTCCGGAGCGTCAGCGGGGCTCCAGTTGGCATCGGTGGACCAGTTGTTGTCCGGTCCCCCGCCCGTCCAGGTGGTCTGAGCCGAGGACGGGGCGGCCATGCTGCCCAACAAGCAGTACAAGGCCAACTTAGAGGTTCGGTGCTGGAGCCTCATCGTACGTCTCTCCCTCTCACGCACTGGAATTTTCCCTTACATCACTTTCTTAAAGATAATCAGGATCTGAGGGGTTCTCAAGACTTCTTTGTTCTGCGGTATCGGGCGCTCAAGTGAATCTAGGCAACAGCAGCTTGATTGGCTAAGCAAGCAAGACCACGCGCACACCTGGTGCGCTCGCTGTAACCAAGTCCGGAGCGAGTCTCGGAGGATGTCTGGACGCTACAAGAAGGCCCCGTCGATGGCCGGGAAATGGCATCCTTAGGAAGAGATCATCACCAAGCTGTGGCAAATGCCCCCCCCACGCGCGGCAAAAGATGCTATCTCGGATCGAGGTGAGTGTGAACCTTGGCGTCCAGCGTAGGAACTTAGTCCCGAAACCCTGCGCATTCAAGGTCATGGCTTGTCCTGTCCTCTCGCGATCCACCGACGGTGTTGATGTGAAAACACCCCATCACCTCCAACTTCCGTGCTATTGCTGATCCGACCCTCCGAAACGGTAACGATCAGAGAGCTTTGTTGCCTGTAGGTAAGACGTGAGCTAAAAACACATGATCATGTCACCTTTACCCATTTTCGCACGATGGTTTTGTCTGAGCTGCAACGGGCATGAGCTTCGTATATCGAAACCTACTTGCTCATTCGAAGTCCGTTGAAAATTGTTGAACACGAACGGGGAGGTGGATTACGTTGTAAAGGTTAAACGAGGCTCGGGAGCGGTTTGGTGCTGCTCTTAAGGGAAATGTCAGTCATTAGGACGACAAGATGCTGCAGCGAAAGATACCAAAGTCGCCTAGCGTTGCGGGGCTATTCGTTTTTGTAGTTGCATCCAGTGTTACGGACACGTGGGCCAGCGGCGAGATCGCCATCGACGGCGTCGTAGACACCGGATACGGCGCACCGGTCGCGGTGCAAACGACGCAGACGGGCTTCGGCGACGCCAACCCTCCGGGCGTGCTGAACGGCAGCGAGTTGAACGCGGCGTACGTCTCGTTCGACGACACCTACCTCAATCTGATGCTGACCGGCAACCTCGAGCCCAACTTTAACGGGCTGTCGGTCTTCATCGACTCGAAGCCCGGCGGTGAGAACACCCTCTCCGCCACGCCCGACTACGACAGCTTAGACGGCACAACATGGATCAGCTCTTACCTCAATGGCTTGACCTTCGATACCGGCTTCAGTGCCGACTATCACGTCGTGGGGTACTGGGGCAACCCAAACGGACCGTTCATAGTCGACTTCTATGACCGGCAGGGCGGGACCAATTCGATGATCCCGGGGTCGCGGGGTGTCGCGACACCCGTCACGAGTCTCGCGGGTACAGGCACCATCACGGCGGGAAGCCTCAGCAGGAACTCCTCGGGGGCGGCCTTGACGGTCGATATGCCGATTGCCATCAACAACAACAATACGGCCGGAGTGCTGGCCGGCAGCGGTATCGCCGACCAGACCGAAGCGGCAGCGGTTACCACCGGTGTTGAACTCGCCATCCCTCTCGCGGACATCGGGAATCCCCAGCCCGGACAGGATATCCGCGTCTTTGCCGGCATCAGCAACCTGACATACAACTTTTGGTCCAACCAGTTCCTCGGCGGCTTGGGCACCCCAGGCGGCAACCTCGGGGGCGACGGCAACGGAAACAGCATTGGCGACTCTTCCGGGATCGACTTCAGCAGCATCGACGGCGATCAGTTCTTCACCGTCACGGTCCCGCTGACCTACGCCAGCTCCAAGCAGATCAGCCTGGACCCCACGCGGACGTACCTGAGACGGGCCGGGTTCGACCTCAACACGCCCGACGCGATCCCCGTCAGCCTAGCGGGGCTTGGCATTGAGCCCGGCGACCGGATTGAGTTAGGCCAGCTCGGTGATTACGCCCTCGGAGCCAGCTTTGACGACGATCAGACAGCACTCGGGGCCGTCTTCGCCAGCTCGCCGGACCTGGGCCCGCCGGAGAACCAGTTCCGGGTGACCGCGGTGCAGCCGTCGGAGCAGACCTTCCCGCCATTCAACTCGTTCAGATCCTTCTCCGATAACGGCATGACCGACATCGGCCGGGACTTCTTGGTGACCGCCAACCGTGTGGTCGTGCCCGCTGGGGCGACACACCTGTTCTTGACCCCCAACGACTCGGGCTTTGCCGACAACGTCGATCCGGATGGTGACTATGGCGTGTCGATCACGCTGGCGCCCCCGCCTCGCGCGATCGGGGTCTATGCGTTCGAGGGGGACGTATCGGATGCCTCGGGCTCGGAGCCGGACGGCTTCTTGGCAGGCAGCGCCGGCTACAGCGCTAGCGGCTTTGAGGGGCAGGCCCTGCAACTCAACGGCAATAGCGGCCCGAACGATGCCGCCAGGATCTTCAACAACCTCGACCCCAACCTTTACCCGCGCCTGACCATGGGCGCTTGGGTGAAGGCCGCCAGCACCAGTCAGAGAGGTACGATCATCTCACATGACGACGGCTCCTTTGACCGCTCCATCGTCGTGGACCCGGGTTCGGGTGGTGGTCAGTACTCCGCCTTTGGGGGCAACGGAGCCCCACTGGTCGGCAGCCTAACCGCACCTCCCGGAAATGACTGGGTCTTTGTCGCGGCCGTTTATGACAATGTCCTTGGTCAGACCACGTTCTACCTCGATGATCAGTCCGCTTTCGCGAATGGTTCGTTCGTCGGCCCCGGCGATCCGTTTAGCACACTCATTGGCCGCAACCCCAACTTCGGCCAGGTCTTCGACGGCCTCATCGACAATGTTTTCATCTATGACGACGCCCTGACCCCGCAGGAGATCGAGACCATCCGCCTGGGCGGGATCGCTGAGCTGACAAGGCCTGACCCTTTAACGTTCGCTGTGATCAGCACCGATGTCTTCGGGCCTGAAGACAACTTCACGGATATTTCTCAGTGGAACATCGGCCAGATCCCGAACAACACGTCCGCCGAGCAGTTTCGCGTCAAACTGAGTGGGGGTGGGGCGGTCCGTTTCAATACGGGCGAGGTGTTACGGGTCGGTGAACTGGACATGTCCGACACCGGATTCGCCTTCAGTTTCGGCAGCAACCAACCGTTCACGGTGGAGAACGGTTCCAGCCTCACAGTTGAGGGTTCGGTACGAATCGCTCGAGCGGTCACCGTAAGCGGGCCGGGCAGTGAACTGGAAGGCACCAGCATCAACAGTGGGATGACCTCGGGAGCGGTGCTGCGTGCCCTCGATGGCGGTCGGATCGAGTTGGGTATCGAGCGGGTCAACATACGCCCAAGCGGCTTGTTCTTGGAGGCAACAGGTTCGGGCAGCATAGTCTCGCTCCCGAATCTGAAGTCCATGGCCTTCCAGGACTATCGTAATGCAACGGCCCCACGCATCATTGTTGATGACGGGGGACGCCTTGAACTAGGTCAGCTTCTTGACCTCACCGCTTTCCAGACAACCTTCCGTCGCGGTCCACGGGCGAAACTGGATGTCCTCGCAGGCAGTGAGTTCTACGCGCCACAGCTCCAGGCCACCCGCAACTTCGATCTGACCTTTAGCAATGGCAGGTTGACCGACCTACCGGCCCTGGCCCGCATTGAATCTACGAGCACCTCGAACTCCAGCAGTGTGCGTAGTGATCTCCACGTTGCGGGCGTGGGAACCGTCGTCAATCTGCCTGCTCTGACACAGATCGATGCGGACGTGCTCGTCACCGACGGCGCTGTGCTTCAGATGCCGCTAGTGACCGACCTGACCCAGATCGGCAGGTCTTTCACGGTTGACACCGGCGGGCAGTTACTGCTTGACCAGTTGACCACTTTGCCCAGCAGCCTGAGTGTGGTCACCATTGGAACAGATGGTTCACGCCTTCACACGCCCGATCTGGTATCGATCCAAGCCCGTGAGTTGATCGTTCGCAACGGGCTCGTGAACTCTTATCCGCTCGTCACAGACATTGCGAATCTCAAATTCCTGACGCTATCCGGCGAAGGGACGACGTTTGAGCTGCCCGCGGTCACCTCGGCTCCGGAGCTTTACGATGTCGAGTTAGCGGACGGTTCGACGCTCAACCTGTCCAACGTCACATCAATCGGCGCGACGATTTCACCTATTACGTACTCTGCTGTCAACGGATCGACGATTAATCTGAGCAATCTGCCAACGTACTCAACAAACGAGTCGAGTTCACAGCTGGGGATCATCGCCTCGGATAACTCATCGATCGATCTGGGCAGTGTGACGACAGTCAGCTCCACGAACGCACGCCTACCCATCAGTGCTACCCTCAACTCCACGATCGACCTTGGGGCAGCTACCACCATCAGCGGAGCCGACCTGCTGATTGGCACTGGGTCTTCGATCGACCTGTCCGGACTGTCGGGGCTGACGAATACCACGCTGGACTACCACGGCGGCCAGCTCCTCAACCTCAGTAACATCGCCTCGATCACCGGTGATCCTGGTGGCGTCGTCCTGCGGTCCCAAGGGGCGGGTAGTTTCCTCACTCTCAGCGGTATCAGCACGCTGAACCTCAGCAACCTCGCGACGCTGGAGGCGGCGGCGGGGGCAGTGCTGAACCTGCCCTTGGTCACCTCGGCCAACTCGACCTTCACCAACGGCCGGTTGCAGATCCGGTCCACCAATGGCGGTGAGGTCCGCACGCCCAGCCTGTCGGACCTCACGTGGGTGAACCTGATCGCTGAGGACGCGACGCTGGCCTTCCCACAGGTCGGCAGTTGGAACTTCATCGTTGATACATCCCGTAACTCATTTGACCTGCAACGGGAAGACACGGTCCTGCTGGCCGATGGAGCGAGCGCCCTGATCGACCTGTCCAACGTGACAGAGGTACGGCCTCGGGTCGGTGGTGGCAACTTGTCGACCGGCGGGGCGGGTTTTGCCTATATCGAGGCCCGTAATGGTGGCGTGGCCGACCTGTCCGACACAGCGACCATCGCCGTCACGGACGCTTCCCCCGCCTTTGGTCCGGGGGTGGTGCGTTTCACGGCGGCCAGCGGGGGCACCATCCGCTTCGACAGCCTAACCTCGGCGACCGCCAACCGCCAGGCCGAGAACCTGCAGTTCGTGATTGACGGCGGGACCATGACCTTCCCGCAGCTGGACACCGTGCAGCGTGCGACCTTCGATGTCCGTGACGGCTCGGCACTCGACCTGACCAGCCTTAGCGTGTTCGACGAGGCCGGGGCCAAGGTCTCGGGGGGCTCGCAGGTGATGTTGGGTATCGACAGTTACGCCATAGACGGCGCGGACAGCGTCTTCAGCGGGGGTGTTGGCCGGCAGAAGCCTTTCGAATCAAGAGGGGTGGCATCGGTCCTGGAGTTCCCGAACCTGACCAGCTTCTCGGCCTCGCTGGGCTCCGGTGGGGCGTTCGGTGGCCCGTCATACGTCGATGTCGAGGCTCTGGACGGTGGGACGATCGACATGCCCGAACTGCTGACCATCAGCATGTCGGACTTCTCCAGCTTCGAGCCCTCGCAGCTGACGTTCAAGACGACGGCGGGTTCCTCCCTGCTGATGCCCAAGCTGCAGACGATCTCGGTGAACAACGAGGGCGTGTTCCGCAACGTGATCTTCGACATCGGCTCGAGCGGCTTCGACCTGTCCGCGCTGACCCAGGCCAACGGCACCGTGTTCCAGGCCCGCGACGGCGTGCTTTTCGAGGTGCCGTCGCTGACCAGTCTCACCGGCGGCGGCTTCGCAGCTCAGAACGGCTCGACGACCCGGGCCAACAGCCTGACCACCACGCTCAACGTCGATTTCGAAGTATTCGGCACCGGTGTGCTTGAGCTGTCTGCCCTGCAGGACATCTCCGGCGCGTCGTTCTTCGCACGCGACGGCGGCTCGCTTGAGATCCCCAACGGGATCAGTTCCTACTTCGCCGATGCCGAGAGTAGCGCTCCCGACGCCGACCGTAGCCCGCAGTTCATCGCCGAGGGGGTCGGCAGCGTGCTCGACCTCACCAGCCTCCAGTCCATGACCATGATCCTCGGCAGCACCGGCCTCCTGGGCAGCGGGGGCAGTGCGGAGGTCCGGGCCTCAAGTGGGGGGCTGGTAGACCTGTCTGAACTCACGAGTGTCGACATCTCCCTGCGGTCCAGCTTCAACGACCCCGCCCCGCTCAACGTCACCGCCCAGGGCGGCGAGGTCCGGCTCGGTCGAATCGTCACCGAAAGTAACGTGTTCCTGCTTTCGCAGGGAGCGGGGTCCGTGATCACGATCCCGGGGATGTTCCTCAAAGAACGGCTGCTCGACGAGCAGGACGTACCGATCAACAGCACCGGGCAGAAACTAAGCCTGCTTGGTGGTGGACGATTGCGAATCAACGACCAAGCCGATACCAGTCAGTCGGGTTACGCACTCGAGTTTAATCACGTTCTAACCGTCGACGACAGCATCAATCTTCAAGATGGTGTTCTGGAGTTTAGTACGGGCGATGTGTCTTATCTTGAGGTTGCCGGTCAAAGTCTTGGCGTTCAGGTCGTGGACGGACAGACATTTGGCATCGGGAGACTTGAAGTACTTGGTAACAGCGAAGGTCTACCGACCACGCTCCGCCTGCGTGATGCGTTCGACAATGATGCAGACCCCCAGTCCATCGATTCCCTGTATCTGTACGGCCTCAACGGCGGTGAGGGTCTTATGCTTCAGGGTGGCTCAGTTCTGGAATTGAGCGGGATCAGTGCCTACGCCAAGATCAATGGCCTTCTTACAGAACTCGCGTCATTATTCCCTGCGGGAGTACAGCAGATTGCTTTTGGTGGTGGTTTCATCAGGCTCAACAGTACCCCAACGATACTCGGCGACTTCGACGGTTCAGGCACCCTCGACGCGGTCGATCTCGACCTGCTCTACACCGCGATCCGCGACGCTGACACGGGCCTGGACCTCACCAGCGACGGGCTGATCGATAGCGACGATGCACTCGAGTGGGTGACCGGCCTCTTCGGCTCGCAGCCAGGCGACGCCAACCTCGACCGGATCGTCGACCTCGTCGACCTCTCAACGCTGGCCTCGAACTTCGGCCAGTCCGTCCTGACTAACAGCCAGGGCGACTTCAACGCGGACGGAACCGTCGACCTCATCGACCTCTCAGCCCTCGCCTCCAGCTTCGGATTCGACGGGAACGCTGTGCCTGAACCGGCGTCTGCAGCTCTTCTATGTATGAGTGCTTTGCTACTTCAACGGCGACTGGCGTAAGAGCAGCATGAGTAGGTGGCACACGCTCGACAGTACGCTCGGTCCTAGACTTCGCTACGGAGCACTCCCATGCTTATCAAGGTGCCTCATGAAGCGTCAACCCAGCGTTTAGCCGTAGAAGACGCTGGACCAGAGTGATCTGTCACAAGCCGAATCAAACGGACGGGCCCGACCAGTCACTCGACCTCCGGACCGCAGTCAGCATATTAGTCAGTATCAGAGCAGGCCAAACTCCTGCGAAACCGCCCTGCCACCCCCAAGAACACCACAAACAAAGAAGAGCACCGGACTTGTGGTCCGATGCTCTTGCATTGTCTAAGCTCAGTACTTACAGATACTTAAGCGAGGGTGACGGGACTCGAACCCGCAACCTTCGGATCGACAGTCCGATGCTCTAACCAATTGAGCTACACCCCCGAGCACGGCGTGAACCGTGTCGAGAAGGAGGAATGTAGCCGATTCCGCCACGGTGTCAACTCGAATCGATGCACATGCCAACAACCAGGCCAGACCTACCCAAATCACCTGCAAGAGACAGCAGAAGCGACAAAAACGCCCTTACTTAACCTCGCTCAGACGCACCGCCGCCCGGTGTTTGGCTGACAGAACCGCCGCCTCCATCACCCGCTGAGTCTGGTAGGCATCCTTGAAATCCGGAATCGGCGCCGCCACCCTATTACGCCCAGCGACCGACTTGCAGATATCAGCCAACTGATTGACAAAGCCATGCTCATACCCGAGCCCATGCCCCACCGGCCACCAGTTGCCGACATAAGGATGCCCCGCATCCCCATCGGTCACATCGATCGTGCTCCATCCCTGCAGCTTCGACTCAAGGGTGTTGTCGTACCACTCGATCTGATTCATGCGATCAAAACCGAATCGAAACGCCCCATGCTCGCCGTGCACCTCAATACGGTTCCCATTCTTGTCGCCGGTCGAGAGCCTGGTGGCCTCGAAGGTCGCGATGGCCCCCTGCTTGAACCTTGCCGTGAATAGAGCCGCATCATCCACCGTGCTCTTGCCCATCTTGGGACGACGACGGCGCTTCTGCCCGCCCTTCAACGACGCCGCCGAGCCAGCCACTTCATCCACTATCGCACGCTCTTTGATGAAGGTCTCCAGAATCGCCCCCGTCACCTCCGTGATCTCGTCCCCGGTCACAAACCGAGCCGCATCGATGATGTGAGCACCGAGATCACCCAGCGCTCCTGAGCCCGCATCCTTGCCGCGAAAACGCCAGAGCAGAGGTGTCGATGGCCCGCCCCAGTCCTGCTTATAGACACAGCGAACGTGATAAATCTGACCCAAGCGTCCCTGCCGGACCAACTCGTGCGCGAAAGCCAGAGCAGGCACACGACGGTAGTTGAACCACACAAACGTCTGCGACTTCCGATGGGCCTTCGCCGCCTCAACCATCGCCCGCGCATCATCAAGCGTCCCAGCCAGAGGCTTCTCACAGGCCACGTGCTTGCCGGCCTCGAGAGCCTCAATCGCCTGATCGGCATGCAGATGATTGGGCGTGCTCACGTCCACCAGCTCCACCTCAGGGTCGACAATCGCCTCGTGCCAGTCGGTGGTCGCTCGCTCCCAACCCCAACGCTTCGCAAACTTCCGCAGGTCCTTGCCATCACGAGCAGCAGCCACAACCATCCGCGGCGGCCTGGCCAGATCGAAGAACTTCGCCACATTCAGATAAGCATTCGAATGAGCTTTGCCCATGAACTTCGAACCGATCAGTGCCACACCGATCGGACCCGACGGACGCTTCTGAGTCGCTGCCATGATGGTCTCCAAAAAGAATCAACCTGCTTTCGGAAGATATCAAAAAAAGCCCCCGTACAACGAAGCCAATCGGCATCGTCCAGGGGGCTTGCGTACCACTAAGTGTGATCGACATTGATCACTACGGAATCACTTCTTGAACTTGTAGCGAGCGCCTCGCTCGCCATCCTTCTTGACACGCTCCAGACGCTTCTCTTTTACCAGCCGGCTGATGGTATTATCAGCCTTCCCACCGCGACCCTCTTTCTGCCAGTGCTTGTTGATATCAGCCGCGTTGGGCGGACTCGAGGACTTCTGAACAAACAGCAGGATCGATTCCTCACCCGTTACCTTGAAGCTACCACGCTTACGCCGACCCGCAGGACGACCACGCTTGGCACCTGCCTTCTTCGCGGGGCGTCCACGCTTCTTAGGCGCGGAGGGTGCACCGAGACCAAGCGAAGCAAACGTCGCATCGATCTCCTCGATGGCCGCGACATGCTTCCCACGCTCGGCTTCGAGCGTCTTGATCATCCGCTGGATTTCGGCAACTGCGGCAGACGCTTTAGACATAACAAGACTCCTGATTTCGAAACCAACAATGTTAATGGGAAATTACTTTCACCAGCGACGTGATGCTAGGCGATATCAACTGAGTATTCATATCACAAGCCCATGCAAACAGCAAAACAGCATTCACCCTAAGAGCCAACCACACCGAAAGTAGGCAAGGAATCGCGATACCTAAAGCGGCATCCCCGTCACACGCCCCTCAAAAACAATATTGCCACCCACAAGACCCTGAACATCACAAATCGAACGACGCTTACGAAACTCCACCTCAAGCGCCATAATGACGAGCTGGTCACCCGGCACCACCTGACCACGGAAGCGGAAACCGTCTGCCCCCACGAACCCAAGAAATTCAACGCCGGGCGTCCGCATCAGATAAAGCAGACTACACAGCTGTGCCGCAGCCTCGATCATCAGAACGCCGGGGAAGATCGGCTTGCCGGGAATATGTCCCGGAACCCAAAACTCATCGTCACACACCTCTTTAATAGCAACCATGCGATCAAGTTCCGGCGTGTGGTAAACCACACGGTCCAGAAGTCGCATGACACCACGATGCGGATTAATCGACTCGATCTTCTCAGCATCTAATGGCAAAGTCGCCGGCTGGAGATCTGGCACATCGAACAGCAGAGTTGGGGCCATAAAGTAGTGTGCCTAGTCTTCGGAAGTGCGATTCTCGAGAACCTCTTTGCGAAGATCCTGAGCCGTGTTCTTAACGTCCTGGAGACTCTTACGCACACGGGTACCCGCCGCCTTGTTGCCTCCCGCCGCCTTACGAACATCGTCTTCGATCGACTCAATCAATTCCTTCAGACGCTGATAGGTATCAAGCATGACAGTCATTCCTGCAAAGATGAGAAGCTCATAAACAGCTTACAACGTCCCAAAGCCTACCCCTTGCCGATTCAATCAGCAAGCATCAGCCAGCCGAATCCCCCGACAATCGATACCCCGCCATAGCCTCAACCACAGACGAAATCGAAGCTTCCTGGGCCTCAACCGTCGCCGGATATCCCAACTCGTCCAGAGTACGGCTCGTCAAGGGCCCGATCGAGGCCCGCTTGATACCCTCAAGATAATCCGCATCTTCGCCAAGCAACGACACCAGATTCCTGGCTGTTGATGAACTCGTTAGCGTCACCCAGTCGAAAGCGCCCTGCCTGATCCCTGCCACCACGTCTTCATCCAAAGACGACACACTCTCCGTGCGGTAAGCCTCCAGATCGTCAACCTGCCAGCCAGCCGACGACAGCAGCGACGGCAGTTCAGCCCCACCGAGATCGGCACGCCAAAGCACAGCCCGACCCGGCGAAGCACCAGAAGCCGAGACCATGGCTTCAGCCAGGGCCCCGCCATGATGCTCGTCAGGCAGGAGATCGGCCCGAAGCCCAAGCACCTCGCGCAACCGCCCCGCTGTACTCCGGCCGATCACCGCCACCCGCAAACCCGCAAACCATCGAGCATCCAATTCGCAGCGATCAACCGCCTCGGCCAGGCTGTCAACCGCATTGGCACTGGTCAGGCAAAGCCAGTCGTAGGACGGGAGATCCCGTATATGGGCGTCCAACTGCCCCACATCCGCAGCGGGCACAATCCGTATTGTCGATGCCTCCACCACATCAGCCCCCAACGCCGCGAGCCGATTGGCCAGATCGGAAGCCTGAGCCCGCGTCCGCGTCACCAGCACCCGCTGGCCGAACAATGGCCGCATCGACCACGCCTGCAGCCCCACCTCGTCCAGACCGGCAACACCCCCCACCACAATGATCGCAGGCGAAGAAACACCAGCCTCCGCTGCACGCTCCACCAGGGTAGCCAGCGTCCCGCGTGCCACCCGCTGCCTCGGCAGCGTCCCCCACTGCACCACCGCTGCCGGCGTCTCCTCTGCAAGCCCATGCTCGACCAGCGCATCAAAGATCGCCTGCATCCGACCCACCCCCATGTAGAAGCAAAGCGTCCCGCCATCCCGCGCCAATCCCGCCAGCGTCCGGTAATCCAGACGTGATGCCGGCTTGTCCGGCGTCTCATGGCCCGTAATCAGCGTCACGCTGGAGGCCACATCCCGATGCGTGACAGGGATGCCCGCCGCCGCCGGAGCCGCCAGACCGCTCGTCACACCCGGTACGATTTCCGTCACCAAACCATGCCGCTGGGCATACAAAGCCTCTTCCGCACCCCGTCCAAAAAGATAAGGATCCCCCCCCTTCAATCGAACCACAAAAAGACCATTTTTTGCATGTTTGACGATGGTTTCGTTGATCTGATCCTGCGTCAGCTTATGGGCCCTGGCCCGCTTCCCAGCATCGATCAGCACAGCATCCGCCCGTACCTCCTTGAGCAGTGCCGGGTCGGCCAACGCATCAAAAATCACCACATCCGCCTGCCGCAGACGCTCGAGGCCGCGAACGGTGATCAGACCCGGATCTCCGGGACCTGATCCGATCAAACAGACCTGCTGCCAACGACTTTCCGGTCTTTGTGCTTCCACACATCAACCTTAGCAGGACAATCGCCGATCCACCCGATGGAAACAGGGCACAAAAGGCTGGCCTCAGCCGCAAGCCGAAAGGAGAGGCACCATGTCTCAGAATTCACTTCGCCTCACACCCGCAGAAGACACCGAACCCGATTCCTTCCTCTTCGATCGCCGACGCAGCCTGCGCCGGAGAATGCGTGGCCAGGTCACCGCCCTCGTCTTCCAACGCGACGAAAAAACCCATCAGGTTAGCCGCAGAAAAATCTGTGCCATGAACCTTCAGGACATGTCAGACACCGGCCTGGGTGTGACGTCTCAGGAAACCATCAGCCTTGGCGACGAAATCACTGTCTTCTTCCCGCCCCACGGCCCGGAAAAAGGCTTCGACCTCAAGGGCACCATTGTCCGCCGGGGAACCGATGGCGACGGCAAGGCCAGCATCGGCATCCGCTGCGGGCACCAGATCATGGCCGCCTGACCACCGACGCATCCAACGCAAACCTTAAGCGGGACCAATCGGTCCCGCTTTTTCTTGTGCACGCAGCATGTCCGCATAAGCCGCCTCCAACGCCTGCGGCATCACACGTGCACGTCCCACTGTCTCCATGAAGTTCACATCCCCATGCCAACGCGGAACCACGTGCGCATGCAGATGTCCCGGAACCGCAGCACCCGCGCAACGCCCAAGATTAAATCCCACATTCACACCCTGCGCAGCCACCGCTATACGCACCAGCGACTCAGCCCAACCGATGGCCTCCATGAGATCACCCCGACGCTCCGCCGACAGCTCCGATAGCGTGCCCACGTGATCACCAGGCGCAACCAGCAGATGACCATTCGTATAGGGGAAACGATTCATCATCACCACAATCCCGCGCCACCGCGTAATCACCATCGCCTCGGCTAATTCGTCCGCTGACAAAGCCCCGTCACACCCCCGGCACAGGAAACAAACCCCTTCCGAAGGACCGGAAACCTGTTCGCGCAGGTAGTCGATCCGCCACGGAGCCCATAAGACGTGCTGCTTGCTCATGCCTACAGGCTAGCAATGACCCGATAGCCGAGAAATCCCGCCCCAAACCCAGCAGATGAACGATTTCAGTAGTAAGGAACAACCCCCAACCGATGAAAAAGTGGCAGGAGGCCCCACAACAGCCGGGCCTATAGTCGGTCGAGACGTTCTCGCCATAAAGAGCAAACCGTGTTCATCCGGTCTGAGATATGGATGCAGCCTGGATATTCCTGTTCGCCGTCCTCGCGCCGCTTATCACCGGTCTGCTCACGCTCCTGCTGCCCAAGGCACTCGTCACACCACGCGTGCTCATCGCCAGCATCGGCCCCATCCTGGCTTTCACGCTGGTCATCATGGCCAACCAACAGGTCCAACAGAACCTGAGCGAGGCCGCTCCCACCACCGCTCCCACCACCGCGGCCATCGGTCACACCGATCACGCCGACACCCACACAACAGGTCATCCACTCCACGACATCGAACTCCCCACCACCGCGGTCATCGAGTGGATGCCCAGCCTCAACATCAACCTGGCCTTCAACGCCGACGGCCTCTCGATCTTCTTCGCACTGCTCGTCTCCGGCATCGGGTTGATGATCGTTCTCTACGCCCGCGGCTACTTCGGCCCGAACCCCGAAGACCTTGGACGCTTCTACCCCACACTCGGCTTCTTCATGACCGCGATGCTCGGCATCGTCGTCTCCGACTACACCCTCCAGATGCTGCTCTTCTGGGAGATGACATCTATCTCCTCGTTCCTGCTCATCGGCTGGGACCGCTACGACAAGCACGCCGTCAAACTCGCCATGCAGGCCTTCTTCACAACAGGCATGGGAGGCATGGCACTCTTCGGCGGCATCGTCCTCCTCGGAGCCACCACCGATATCTGGCGCTGGTCTGAGCTCACCGCCCAGATCGGCTCGCTCGACCTCTCCGACCCCTGGATCATCGGTGCCTTCCTCCTGATGTTCCTGGGCGCCGCCACCAAATCAGCCCAGTGGCCCTTCCACTACTGGCTCCCCGGTGCCATGGCCGCACCCACACCCGTCTCCGCCTTCCTCCACTCGGCCACCATGGTGAAAGCCGGCGTCTTTCTCGCTGGGCGCTTGCTGCCCACGCTAGGCGGCATCGAGAGCTTCCCCTGGCTGCTGATCATCTTCGGCGGGGTCACCATGCTGCTCGGCGGCTACATCGCCATCCAGCAGCACGACCTCAAACGCATCTTCGCCTACACCACGGTCTCCCAACTCGGTCTGCTCATGGCCATGTACGGCATGGGTGCCCTGATGTTCAAGCACACCGGTAAAGATGGCGTTGAACACCTTCTGCCCGCCATCGACCTCGATATCACCCAGATCGCCAACCACGCCTTCTACAAGGCCCCCCTCTTTATTGCCGCCGGTGCCATCGGCCACCTCCTCTCCCGAGACATCACACGGCTCACAGGCGCTTACTACAAGTACCCCGCCACCTGCCTGGTCATGGTGCTCGCCGGATACGGCCTCGCCGCCGGCCCAGGCACCGTCAGCTTCCAGGCCAAGGAAGCCTTCCTCTACGCCGTCTATCACGCCACCAAAATCTCTCCCTGGTTCTGGCTCCTGTTCGCCATGACCATCCTCACCGCCATCTGCAACGTCGCCATCTTTGTCCGGCTGGTGACGACCCTGTTCAACCTGCCCGGCGGCATGGGCGCTTACGCCAAACCCGATCATGATGAGCACCACCACCACGAACACGAACACAGCCTCTGGGCCGCACTCATCTGGCTGCCAGGCCTCCTGCTCGTCATCCCACAGTACATAGGCGGGCTCTTCCCGGGCCTCTGGAACGCCATCTTCCTGCCCGCAGAACGATTCACTTTCTACACCACCTTCGCCGAAGGCGTCCCATCCCTCAGCTATCTGCTCACCCACCCCGGCGTGCCTCTGTACGGCTCGATCACAGCCATCGTTTTCGGCGTGATCCTCGGCTTCCTGCCGCTCCTCCGCAAGGCCATCGTCGATATCCACGACAACATCTACCCCTTGACCTACAGCACCTGCGTCCAGGGCGGCGGCGTCCTCTTCAACATCGTGCAGACAGGCCGCCTCAGGCAGTACGTCGTCATCGTGCTCGTCACGTTCCTCGGTATGTTCGCCGGAGCCGTCTGGACAGACAGCAACATGATCACCGTCGCCACCACAGCACTGGCCGACCTCGCCAACTGGACCGAATACTGGCCCGGCATGCTCATGGGCCTGCTGGTCTGCGGATCGGCCATCTGCATCCCCCTCACACAGATCCGTGTCGTCCGCATCCTTATTCTCGGAGCCTGCGGGTTCTCCGTCGTCGGCATCTACCTCATCTACAGAGCACCAGACCTCGCGCTGACGCAGTTGATGTTCGAGATCATCTCCGTCCTGCTGTTCGTCGTCGTTCTCAGACTTCTTCCTAACGACAAGCCGAAGCCCAACATCGGCTACTTCAAACGAATCGCCATCAGCATCGCCGTCGGCCTTGCCCTCGGCTGGATGACGCTCCTTGCCGCCACCGCCGATCGGCCAACACCTCAGAGCAACTGGCTAGGCACCGTCTTCGCCCAGAACAGCTACTACGGCGACCCCGAATCACCCCTCGCCAGCGAACGAGGCGGCGGCGGCTCCAACGTCGTCAATGTCATCCTCGTTGACTTCCGCGGATGGGACACCCTCGGTGAAATCGTCGTCCTCGCCATCGCCGTCATCGGTGTCTGGTCATTGCTGCCAAGCCGCAGGAAGGCGGTGGCCCAGACATGAGTTCACTCATCCTCCGCGTCTGCATGCGTCTGATCCTTCCCATCGGACTCGTCTTCGCCCTCTATATGGCCTTCAAAGGCCACAACGAGCCGGGTGGCGGGTTCATCGGCGGGCTCATGGCTGCCGCCACACTCGCCATCTTCCGCATGTCCTGCGGGCCCAACGAACTCGACAAGCTCCTGCCCTGCCACCCGCGCGTCCTAGTCTCAGCAGGACTCGCCATCGCCATCCTCACCGCCGTCGCCCCCCTGCTGGTGGGCGACGCCTTTCTACAGTCCTACCTCACCGATATCTACCTGCCCTTCGGTGACAAGATCCATATCGCCTCAGCCATGTTCTTCGACGTCGGCGTCTTTCTCGTTGTCGTAGGCATCTGCATCGGCATGATCGGCCGCTTTTCCGAGGAGTTGGAGCTATGACACTCATCCTCGCGACCTGCGTGGCCGTCACCGTCGCCGTCAGCATCTACCTCCTGCTCAGCCGCGAGCTCAAAGGCATCGCGATGGGCGTCTTCCTGGCCGGCCACGCCGCCAACCTGTCTATCCTTGCCATGAGCCGATCCCCCGTCATCACCGGCGACGACGGCGAAACCACCCTCAAACTCCCCCCCCTGCTCGGCTACGGCGAAGACCCGGCCGAACCCCTCGCCACCATGGTCGACCCGCTCCCGCAAGCCCTCATTCTAACGGCCATTGTTATCAGCTTCGGCGTCATGGGCTTCCTGCTGGCCCTCATCGTCGTGACCGGCCGCGTCACCCACACGCTCGACCTCGAAGACTTTGACGATAACCCCACCGGCATGAATGCCGACGACACACCCGGTAGCCAGGACGCATCGAGAGAAGGGAGCACCACCTGATGCCCGATCTCTCGAACCTCATCATCCTCTTCTGCCTGATCCCGCTCTTCGCAGGACTCGCCAGCGTACTCCTGCTCAACCAGCCCGTGATGGCCCGCATCCTCGGGATCGTAAGCTTTGCCTCACTGACCACCATCGGCCTGATCAGCCTCATCAACCTCGGCCCCGAGGGCAAGGTCGCTGTCACCCAACTCGGCGGATGGAAGGCCCCCTACGGCATCACTCTGGTCTTTGACAGCCTCTCCGGCTTGCTGATCACCGTCGCCGCCGTAGTCAGCCTCGCCGCCTACATCCACAGCTTCTCATCGCTCGATCCAAAGATCGAACGACGCTACTTCCACCCGCTCATCCAACTCCTGATCTGCGGCGTCAACCTCAGCTTCCTCACCGGCGACCTCTTCAACCTCTTCGTCGCTTTCGAAATCATGCTGATGGCTTCCTACGCCCTGCTCTGCCTCGGGGCATCCGACAACCAGCTCCGCCACGCCTATAAGTACGTCCTCCTCAACATCCTCGCCTCCACCGTCTTCCTCATGGGGGCAGGCATGGCCTACGGACTCCTCGGCACTCTCAACTTCGCCGACATGGCCCGAATCGTCGCCGAAACCCAGGCCGCAGGGGAAGACATGCCCACCGGTTTTACCGCCTTGGGCGTCCTCTTCCTCTTCGTCTTCGGGCTCAAGGGCGCCTTCTTCCCCATGTGGTTCTGGCTCCCCGACACCTATTGGACCGTGCCGATCGCCATCGCCGGTCTCTTCGGCGGCCTGCTCACCAAAGTCGGCGTCTACGCCATCGCTCGAACCTTCCCCCTCGTCTTCGCCCAGGCCCCGCCCATAGGCGTCGAGAGCTCCGATGCCCGCATCCTCCTCATGACACTCCTCGCCGCCTCAGCCGGCGTCACGATGTTCCTCGCCGTGCTGGGCGCCGTCTCACAGCACTACATGAGACGTCTGCTCTCCATCCACGTCATCAGCCAGGTCGGCTACATGGTCTTCGGCCTCGCCGTCATGACCGGCACCGCCCTCGCCGGCGCCGTGTATCACATCATCCACAACATGGTCGTCAAGAGCGCCCTCTTCCTCTGCTGCGGATTGATGGAAAAACACGCCGGCACCGACGACCTCAACAAACTCGGCGGCCTGCTCAAACGCGATATCCCCCTGGCCATCCTGTTTTTCATCGCCGCCATGAGCCTTGTTGGCCTGCCGCCCCTCTCCGGCTTCTTCGGAAAAATGCTCCTCGTCGACGCCGGCTGGAACGCTCACGACGGCCGCTACTGGTGGCTCGCCATCCTTGCCCTACTCACCGGTTGCCTGACGCTCCTCTCCATGCTCAAGATCTGGAGCTACGCCTTCTGGAGCCCAGAAACCGAGACCGAAATCGATACACCCCAGAACGTCAAAACCAAGAACCGCTCCGGCTACGTCGCCACCACCATGCTCGTCGCCATCGCCCTGTTCATGGGCTTCGGCGCAGAGATCGTCTATCAGGCAGCCGAAACAGCCGGTAACCAGCTCTTCGACCCTACCGCTTACGTCGAAGCCGTCCTCGGCGAGGGCAAGCTCAACGCCATCCACTGGCAGCTCCCGCAGGAACTGCAGGACGCCGCCACCGCCGAAGCCACCAACCAGAACAGCTACGTTGACACGATCACCCAGCAAGGGAGCCAGCCATGATCGGCCTCTTCCTGCTCAACCTCTTCCTCGCCACCCTCTACATGGCGCTCATCGGTTCAGTGACCTTCCTGAACCTGCTCTTCGGCCTGGGCATCGGCTTTGCCATCACCGCTCTCGTTTCCAAACTCGCCGGCGACAGGTCCTACCTCCGCTACATCGCCAGGCTCATCAACTTCTCCATCTACTTCATCCGCATCCTCATCATCGCCAACCTCCAGGTCGCCTACGAAGTCCTCACCACGACCCACCACATGAAGCCCCGGATCATCCGCTACCCCGTCAAAGACCTCACCGACGTACAAATCACCACCCTGGCGAATGCCATCACCCTCACACCCGGCACGCTCTCCACCGACATCGATGAGGAAACTCGCTGCCTCTACATCCACGCCATGTACGCCGAAAACCGTGAAGAAGCCATCGCCGACATCGACACCCTCCGAGACCGCCTGCTCAAGGAGGTCTTTAACCAATGATCCTCGACCTCCCCCTGCTCATCGCCGCCAAAACCGCCGACCACACCAACCACGTGGCCCCAGTCGATCACATCACTTTCCTCGACCCCATCATCATGGTCCTGCTCTGGATCGGTCTGGTCGCCATGGTCGCTGGCATCATCCTCTGTTTCTACCGCCTGCTCGCCGGACCACAGCTCGCAGACCGCGTGCTCGCCGCCGACGCCCTCGCCCTCGAAGTCGTGGGCCTGGTCCTCATCCTCGCGATCCTCACCCGCATCGACGCCTTCTTCGACACCGCCCTGGTCGTCGCCATCATCGGCTTCGCCAGCACCGTCGCCTTCGGACAGTACATCGGCGCCCGCGCCCTCCAGCGAACCGAAAACCCCGGCAAGGAGATCTACGAATGAACCTCCTCGCCGACCTGCTCACCATCTTCTTCCTGATTGTCGGCATCGCCTTCATGCTCATCGGGGCCATCGGCATCGTCCGCCTGCCCGATGTCTACCACCGGCTCCACGCCGCCTCGAAATGCGCCACCCTCGGCCTCGCCGGGCTGCTCATCGCCGCCGTGTTCCACATCGGAACCCTCCCTGTCGTCACCAAGGCCTTCGTCACGTTGGTCTTCGCCTGCGTTGCCGTGCCCGTCGGCTCTCATATCCTCGGCAAGGCAGCCCTACGCGATCGCGACCCCCTCTGGACAGGCACCCTGTCCGACGAGTGGTCCGAAGACAACCCCACCCAGGCCGATATCCATCCCTGATTCAGGCGCTGTCCCGGTCCACCACCCGGAACGTCTCACGCTCACCCCGACCACGCACCGGATAATCCTTCCGTAGCGGGTGCGCCGGGTACTTCTCCCAAAGCAGAATCCGCCGCAGGTCCGGATGGTTCCTGAACCGAATCCCGAACATGTCAAACACCTCACGCTCCAGCCACTCCGCGCCCGGCCAGAGATCGGTCACCGAATCGAGATACAACGCCGGGTCCTCCTCAATCCCATCCGTCGCGACGGTCGGCTCCAGGTACGTCTTGATGAACAACCGCAAATCCTTCGCCGGACTCACGAGGTTGTAGATCACCCCGAAACGCCCCTGAACCGGTAGCCCCTTGGGCTTCGGATAATCCAGATAGTCGACCCCCGCGATGTCACTCAGCAGCGCATACCCGCCACCCGCCTCCTCCTTGAGAAAGGCCAGCACCGCGTGCAGATCCTCGGCAGGAACCACCACCGTCGTCTGCCCACGAAACTCCGAAGCAAACAACGACTTCCCGCTGAACCGCTCCTTCATCAGCGCAAGGGTCGGATGGTTGAGATCTGGCTGACTCATGCAAGACGCTCCCTGTTAATCACACACAGCAGACGGCGCATCCGCCTGCCTGACATCTACTCGTCCTCAATCGTACGCTTCAAGCTCGACACAAGCTCGCGCCATCTCTCCACCGCATCAGGCCACTCGTAGGCCAGCGAGTCAGCCAGTGCCACCGTGTCCTGCCCGAGCATCTGCTCCCGCAACTCCCCTAACTGCTTCCGCAGATGCTCCACCTGATCGCTCCCCCGCTCATCCCCAACCGCGATCTCCTCGAGATCCAAAGCCAACAGCAAGCACGACTCCGCCACCGCCTGCTGCGCCTGCAGCCAGATCCCCATCGCCTGCCCAACCTTCTCATAGGCCTCCAACGGCTCATCCTCCTGCAGCAGGTCGGCCGCTTCCGTCTGCAGCACCTCCGCTTCATCCAGGACGCCACCGATCTCATCCAACGCCATCAACGCCAACGCCCGAGCATCCTCAGAAACCAGCGACAAGGCCCCATCCGCCACCTCGTCATCCCTCGCATCCTCCAGCCCATCCCCCACCAACGGGCCACCCGACAGCACCACCTCCGCAATCACCCGCCCCTCCGTGTTCAGACGCTCACTCGCCGCATCCAGCAGCTCACCCACCGTCTGCCCCGCCAATTCCACCACTTCGCCGTCAACGTGTACCTTCATCACCGCATGATAAGCCCCGCAGGAACATCAGACCAAACCACCATCCCAGCCACCACAGCACTATGCAGACCCTCATCCTGATCCCATCTCACGCCGAAGCCGCCCCCACAGTCAGGAAATTACACCTGCAGCGGGACGCGCCTGCCCGCTGGACCGGCCAACACCTAACCCTCTCGGTCGTCGGAATCGGCCCTCAGGCCGCCAACAACCTCCCCGAGACCTCCCCCGACACACGCTGTCTGATCGCCGGCCTCGCCGCCGCCACCAATCCTCGCTTACGAACAAAAACCACCCACTTCCCTACAACGGTCCGCGACGACCAGGGCCTCGAGCCCATCGAACTGGCCACGCCAGCCACCCAGACCGACAACCTTTGCCTGATGTCCACGCAGACCCCCATCGCCTCGGCTCAGGCCAAAGCCACCCTGCACACCGAGCACCACATCGATCTCATCGACATGGAAACCCACGCCATTGCACGAACGCTCCCGCCATCAACAAAACCCACCGCTCTCAGAGTTATCTCCGACGATGCCGCCACCAGCCTGCCGCCCGGCATCGAACACTGGCTGACACCCCAAGGACGCACGCGCCCAACAGCGATACTCAGCAGCCTCCTGCGACATCCCTACCATCTCGCCGAAACCGCCAGATTCATGCGTCACGCCCAGCACGCCACCCACCTGCTCGCACAAGCCATCGAAAACTGGCTGGACGACTCAGACTAAAATCCACCGGCATGTACCACCGCACCATCCTCATCTTTGGCGGGACCTTCGACCCGCCCCATCAGGCCCACATCGACCTGCCCGAACAGGCCAGACAGGCCGTCGATGCCGACCAGATCCTTTACCTCCCCGCCGGAACCCCACCCCACAAACGCCATCAGACCATCTCACCCTCTCACCACCGCCTCGCCATGCTCCGCCTCGCCTTACGCCATCAACCCCACGCCGTCATCGACCCACGCGAAATCGACGCCCCCGAAGACCACCCCAACTACACCGTCACAACCCTCGAAGCCCTCCGCTCCGAGCATCCAAAAACCACCCGGCTGCACCTGCTCATCGGGTCAGACCAGGCCGCCGTCTTCGACACCTGGCGAGACCCCCAGCGAATCCAGCAACTCGCTCCACCGCTCGTGATGATCCGCCCGCCCCTGACCGCAGAGACTTTCCTCAACTCACTCCCGCCCCACGAACGGGGCCAGTGGGCCAACAGCCTCGTACCCGTCCAGACCACCGACACCAGCGCCACCGATATCCGCGAGGCCATCAGCCGAGGACAACCGATCCCAGCCACCGTTCCACCCGATGTCCGCGACTACATCACCATGAACAACCTCTACCGATAGCAATCAACTCAGGGAAAGATGCCCCGGATGTTGTACACCACAGCCAGATGCTCGAAGGCAGCTATGTAAGCCGCCGTGCGCAGGTCGCAGTCAAAACGCTTTGCCGCCTCACGAACACGCCGAGCGGCAAACACCATGTGCTCTCGAAGCTCCAGGTCCACCTGCTCCTCGTCCCACGTCTCAGCCTGACGATTCTGCTTCCACTCGAAATAGCTCACCGTCACACCACCCGCATTGCAGAGAATCGCCGGCAGCACCGTAATCCCTCGATCCAGCAGGATCCGCTCCGCCTCAGGCGTCATCGGCGCATTCGCCCCCTCGACAATCGCATGAGCCCTGATCCACTCCGCCCGCTGCTCATCGATCATCTGCTCCAACGCCGCCGGGATCAGAACATCCACCTCCTCCTGATAGAAAGCCTTCTCATCAATCGCCTCCACCCCTTCGAAGCCCGCCACACCACGCTTCGCATGCACATGATCAGCCAGACCATGCGCATCAAGGCCGTCCGGATCCCGAATCGCTCCCGTGTGATCGATCACAGCCACCAGCTTCGCCCCACGCTCCGCCAGCAACCGCCCCGTCCAGGACCCCACGTTCCCGTAACCGATCAGGCTGAACCTCAGCGTGCTCATCGTCAGCCCGAGCGACTCCACCATCTGCTCGAGCACATAAACCAACCCCTGACCCGTCGCCTTCTCACGACCCGGCGATCCCCCGAACTCTAGCGGCTTGCCCGTGACCACCGCCTGCCCCCCCAGACGGCCATGCGTCGTCGAAAAATTCTCGTAGGTGTCTGCCATCCACGCCATCACCTGCGCGTTCGTCCCCACGTCCGGCGCCGGGATGTCATGGTCCGGACCGATGTTCTCGCCCAGCGCCGACACAAAACGCCGCGTCACCCGCATCAACTCCCCCTGACTCAGCGCATAAGGATCAACCTGAACCCCGCCCTTCGCCCCGCCCAACGGCAGCCGCATCAGCGAGCACTTCATCGTCATCAGCACCGCCAGCGCCTTCACATGGTCCAGACTCACATCCGGGTGATACCGAACCCCACCCTTGTACGGCCCAAGGATGTTGTTGTGCTGCACCCGATAGCCCTTGAACAGCTGCCACGCGCCCGAATCCATCTGAACCGGAAAATGCACGATCAGCTCATTCTTCGGCTGGGCCATGATCAGCCGCAGGTACCGCTGCGCATCCACCAACTCCGCCGCCCGCAACACCGAACCCAGCACCTGCTGGTACAGATTCACCGGGTCATACCGAAAACCCAGCTCATTCAGAATCTTGAACGCATCACTCTCCCGCTCGATCGACGCTGAAACATGAGGCATCTGAAACATCCTGAGATTGAGGTGACCCTATAGCCGCCTTGAACGCTCCTGCGGCAACCGCCCGTAGCAACCCTATAATCATCGACATGATCGTATATGCCTGTGCAGACCTCATCTTCGCCACCAAAATCCGGGGCACCGCCGACGCACTCGGCATCGTCTCCCGACCCACACGAGACATCGATAAACTCCGCGCCCGCCTCGAACGCGTCGACGATGGCAAACCCAACGACGCCGTCACCGCCCTGCTGATCGACCTCGACCTAGGCGAAGACGCCATCGACCTCATCCGCTTCGCCGTCGCACACCCCGCCAGACCAGCCATCCTCGCCTTTGGAGCCCATGTGGCCGTCGACCTGCTCAATCAGGCCGCCGAAGCCGGAGCCAGCCCGGTCATGGCCAGAGGGGCCTTCACCGCCCAGCTACCCATGATCCTCCAGCAGCTCGATCAGCCCTCCACCACCTGACCACTGAACCATGTTTCTCAAACCCCCTCCATCACACGCAGAACCCTTCCGCCGCCGGCCTTGGCAGCCGCTTCGCCCGCCGTCAGATCACGATAAACCATCAGGTCCTGCGAGCCCGACGCCCGCACCGCAAAATCACCCCGCCGTTGCTCCGCCGGCACCACTTGAGCATCCTCATACGCATCAGGCGTTAACCCCATCCCAACCGACGCCCGCACTGCCCAGCCATTCGCCACATTCAGCAAGTCACTCACGACAGCACTTGCCGTCGGACCACGCCCCGCACCCGGCCCATAAAGCATCACCTGCCCCACCGCATCACCCTCCACCAGCAAGGCGTTGAAAGCACCCTTCACCCCCGCTAACACCCCACTGGCCGGCACGTAACAAGGCTCGACCATCAGCGACAGCCCCCCACCATCCACCGGCCGCGCGACCCCCAGCAGCTTGAGATCAAAACCGGCCGATGCCCCCACTCTCACATCATCAGCCTCCAGCCCATCGATGCCGATACTCGACACCTGATCGCTCGACACCCTTTCCCCAAACGCCAGCGAGCTCAGGATCGCCAGCTTGTCCGCAGCATCCCTGCCCGTCACGTCAAGCGTCGGATCAGCCTCCGCATACCCCTCAGCCTGAGCATCCGCCAATGCCTGCTCATAACTCTTACCCGCCTGCTTCATCTCGGTCAGCATGTAGTTGCAGGTGCCGTTGAGAATCCCCATCAACCCCTCGATCCGATTCGCCATCAGCCCGTACTGCAACGCCGTGATGCACGGAATCCCGCCCGCGCAGGACGCCTCAAAACCGATCGCCACCCCCGCCTGTCGAGCCACCCCGAACAACTCCGCCCCCTCCGCCGCCAGCAGCGCCTTGTTCGCCGTCACCACATGCCTGCCCGAGGAGATCGCACGCCGCACATAACCACCCGCCTTATCGATACCCCCGGCCAACTCTGCCACCACATCCACGTCAGACATCCCAAAGAACGCCTCGACGTCATCCGTAATCAGATCAGCAGCCACCAACCCGCTCGCTCGCGCCTTCTCTACGTTCCGAACCAGCACCCCACGCACCTCAATCCGCTTCCCGCAACGCTTCTCATACAGGGCCTCGTTTGCTTTCAGCAGCTGCGCCACACCCCCACCTACCGTTCCCAAACCGATCAAACCCACACCAATCACATCAGATCCAGACACGGTCACCTCCTTCAAGGGAGCGAAAGCCTACCAGCACAACCGCCCGCGGTCAGCCCGCACACACCCTCGGCTATACTCACACCATGGCCGATCAAGTCACCAACCAGCCAGCACCCGCTTCGCCCCCGCCCATCTTCGCGCCCGTCTGTTCCATCTTCCGCCGATTCCTTCACGGCCAAGGCCTCAAGTTCACCGCCGAAAGGGCCCTCATCCTCGACGCCGTCCTCGGCAAGAACGAGGTCTTCGAAGCCGACCAACTCCTCACCGAGATGAAGGAAGCCGACCAGAAGGTCTCCAAAGCCACCATCTACCGAACCCTCAAGCACCTCGTCGAGTGCAACATCATCGAGGAAGTCCTCCTCGACCCCCGACAAACCCACTACCAGACCTCCATCGGCCGCGCCCCCACCGGTCACCTCATGTGCGTCGAAACCGGCCGCATCGTCGAGTTCCCCCTCGACGCCATCACCAACTTCGTCCAGCAGCTCTGCCAGGAAAAAGGCTTCGACTATGTCGGTCACCGCCTCGTGATCCAAGGCGTCTCGCCCGAAGCCAAAGAAAAAGCCCAGGCCGACGAATCCGATGCCGACCCGACCGACGAAACCTCGCCGCAGATCTGAGTCTCAGTCCACGCCCTCTTCCAGATCGCGCTGCTCGATCGGCCTACTGATCGTGTAGCTGCCATCCAACCACTTCCCCAGATCAATCGTCCGACACCGCGGGCTGCAGAACACCCCCTCGCGATCCGGCGGAATAGGCGAATCGCAGATCGCACACCGACGCTCATCGCCCACCCGCTTCTCACGATCACCAGACGCCTCAGCCACCTGCAAACCCTTTCGCAATCAGTGCCAGCCGCTCCTCCCAAAACCCACCCCCCGACAGCACCGCCTCACGACCAGCCTCGGCATGAACCAATCGCACCGTCACCGTCTCATCAACAGGCAGCCCCGCCATGACCCGGTCCGCCCACTCCATCACCACTACCGAACCCATCCGCAGCTCCTCACCAACACCCTCCCAGCCAAGACCAGCCAGTTCCGTTTCATCTTTGAGACGATACGCATCGATATGTACCACCGCCTCGATCCTCTGCCCCAACGCATCCAGTGAATCTGCCTCCGGGCTGTACTCCTGAATCATCACAAACGTCGGGCTCGAGACCGCCTCAGCCGACACCCCCAGCCCCTCGGCCAGACCACGCATGAGCGTCGTCTTGCCCGCCCCCAACTCCCCGATCAAAGCAACCACTTCACCCACACACAACACCTCCCCAAGCAGCCGCCCCAGCCGCTCCGTGGCCGATGCATCCTCCAGCAAAAAGCTCACCGCCTCAGCCACCACGATGCTCCCAACCCAGACCTGCTAACGCAGCCGCCTCAACCGCCCCACCATCACCTCGCCGATACACCAGCCCACAACCCGCCGCCGTCACCTCCCCAATCCGCGTCAGCCGAACCCCCTCTATCTCTTCCGGCAACTCCGCAGCCGAAGCCATCAGCAGCTCGTAATCCTCACCATCACCGATCGCCGCCCGCCACGCCTCGGCCCCATCACGCTCTAGGACCGCCTCCCGAATCGGAAGCCGCCCCAGTTCCACCTCCGCCCCAAGACCGCCAGAAGCCTTCAGCAGCCTTGGCAGATCACGCACCAGGCCATCACTCAAATCCATCATCGCATCAGGCCGCACCGCCGCATCACCCGCTAACCGCCGCCCCAAAGCCACCCGGGGCTCAAAATCCAAATGATGCACATAGCCACCCGCCCCTTCCATCAACGACCCGCCCAGCCGCCCCGACACGTACAACCCATCCCCCAGCCTCGCCCCCGACCGCAGCACCGGCTCCACCCCCGCCGAAGCCGCCGTCACCGTCACCACCACCACCGTCGGCCCGGCCTGCACCGAAACATCACCGCCTACCACCGGACACCCCGCCGCCTCGCCCACATCCGCCATCGCCCCGAGCAGTGCCTCCGCCTCAGCCTCCGCCCAACGATCCGAAAAAGCCACGCAGCACACCGCCGACACCGGCACCGCCCCCATCGCCGCCACATCTGACAGATTCCGATGCACCGCCTTCCGCCCCACCCGCGCAGCCGCCGTACCCTCCGCGAAGTGCACCCCCTCCACCACCGGGTCCGCAGCCACCAGCCAGGACCCCTCCACCCCACGCATCACCGCCATGTCATCACCCGGACCAACCAGCACCCCATCCCGCTGGCCACCAGAAGACCATCGCTCCGACACCCACGCCAGCAATCGCTCTTCCGACAATCCCATCACGCCCCCTCTACTTCGCGAGCTTCGCGATCAGCCGCCAAAGATCACGCCGCTCCAGCGTCAGTCCCGTCCGACCCGCAAACGCCTCCGCCACACGATCAAACCCCGCCGTGTAAGGCAGCCGATCCCTCCCCCCAAGCCCACCATCTAACTCCTCCGCCACCAGCCCAGCCAGAATCCCCTCCTGCTCCGGATCGATCCGTGGCCGCTCCGCCCGAGCACCACCCAGCCGCGGCAGCTTCCCCGCCTTCCTGAGGTTCAGCAGACGATGCAGCACCTCACACCGCTGCCGATCGCTCACCCCCTCAGGGTCCACGCAAACAGCCGCCGCGATCGCCTCCATCGCCTCGGTGTATGGCAGATCATCCAGCGTCCGCCCCTGCGCGACATACACACGCACCAGCAGATCATCATCCATCGAAGCAAAAAGCGCCGGCTCGACCATACCCAAAGGGTACGCCAAGCCGGCGCTGACGATCAATCCAGACCGGGTCTCAGGCTCAGGCCACCTTCTCGGCGACCACCTTCTCAGCGACCTCCTCTTCCTGCTCCACCACAGCCGCGGGCTCCGGTGCATCCCACCGGATCAGACCCGGCTCCCAGAAGCCATCCAGGTACTCGCCGCCCGGAATCACCCGAACCGCAAACCCATACCGGCCGCTGGTCTTCGGCTGAATCGAACCCGAGAACAGGTGCTTGCCACCTCCCAGGCTCTTCTTGTGCGAGATATCAAGGGTGTCCCCACCCACCAGATGACCATCATTGTCAATGGCACCGGAGAACACCTGCACCCTGACTTCCTTCGGATCCAAAGCACCAAGCGTCACCTCGGCCTCAACCGGCAAAGACTCACGAAGAGCCAACGGCTGATCCAGATCAGACTTCACCGAAGTGATCGCCACCTTGTCCCACTGCTCACGCAGGTGCTTCTTCTGGTGCGCCAGCTTGACCGACGCCTCCAGCTTGCCGCTGTTGAGCGCCGCGGCCCGACGAGCAGCCGGCAGGTAGTACTGCCGCGTGTAATCCTGAACCATCCGGTTCGTATTAAACGCAGGCGTCAGCACCGAGATGCTCGACTTCATCTTCGCGATCCACTCACGAGGCAACCCATGGTCATCACGCTGATAGAAAAGCGGGATGATCTGATTCTCAAGCAGGTCGTAAAGCGACCGGCTCTCGATCTCATCGCCCGTCTCAGGATTCGCATACTCCTCACGACGCCCGATGGCCCAGCCAAGCTCGGGGCTGTAGCCCTCATCCCACCAGCCATCGAGAATCGAGCAGTTCAGCACACCGTTCATGGCCGCCTTCATCCCCGACGTACCCGAGGCCTCCATGCCACGCCGCGGCGTGTTCAGCCAGATATCGCAGCCCTGCACCAGGTGCCGCGCGATACCCATGTCGTAGTCCTCGATAAAGACGATCCGGTGCCCGATCTCGCTATCGTTCGAGAACTTCACCAACTCGCGGATCAGCGCCTTGCCGCCGCCGTCCGCCGGGTGGGCCTTACCAGCAATCAGGAACTGAATCGGACGCTTCGCATCCGTCATCAGCTTGCTCAGACGCTCCACATCACGAAGCAGCAGCGTGCCCCGCTTATACGTCGCAAACCGACGAGCAAAACCCACCGTCAACGCCGTATCCGAGAGCGCCTCGCAGTGCTTCCGAATGAGCGTCGGGCTCTTGCCCTGAGCCTCCATCTGAGCCCGCAGCTTCCGCTTGGCCCAGACAATCAGCTTCTGACGCGCATTCTCGTGCACCCGCCAGATGTCCTCATTCGGGATCTCCGAAACACCCTTCCAGACCGCCGAGTCCGCCTGGTCCTCACGCCAGGGCGTGCCCAAGTAACGATCAAAAAGCGTGATCAGATCCGGATTCAGCCAAGTCCGCGCGTGAACACCGTTGGTCACATGCCCGATCGGCACCTCGTTCGCAGGCACCTCCGGCCAAACATCCTTCCACATGCCTCGCGACACATGACCGTGCAGCTTCGACACACCGTTGCACCAGTCCGCCGTCCGGATCGCCAGCGTCGCCATCGAGAAGAACTCTTCCTTATCGGTCACGTCCTCGCGACCAAGAGCCAGAAGGCCTTCCATATCCAGCCGCAGACTCTCGTGGTAGTCCTTGAAATACCGCTTGATCATGTCCGGCGGGAACCGGTCAATCCCCGCAGGCACAGGCGTGTGCGTCGTGAACACATGCGATGAAGCCGCCGCCTGACGGGCCTCATCAAACGACAGATCGTGATCCTCAATCAGCCGCCGGATCCGCTCCAGACCCAGGAACGCCGAGTGCCCCTCGTTCATATGGCACACGTCCGGCCGAATCCCAATAGCCTCCAGCGCCCGAACCCCGCCAATACCCAGGACAATCTCCTGCTTGATACGGGTCTCCATGTCCCCGCCATACAACTGCCCCGTGATGACCCGGTCATCTTCGGTGTTCTCCGGCAGATTCGTGTCCAGCAGGTAAAGCGTCACCTTACCCACCTGAACCTTCGACAAGCCAATCTTCACATCCCGCCCGGGCAGACGCACACTTACCTTCACCTGCTCGCCCGAACTGTCCTTGACCGGATGAACAGGGAGCTGAGCAAAATCGAGATTCGGGTCCGTCTCCTGCTGCCAGCCATCAGGACTCAGGTACTGCTGGAAATAACCATGCCGGTAAAGCAGCCCGATCGCGATCAGCGGGATCCCCAGCTCCGACGCACTCTTGAGGTGATCCCCCGCCAACACACCCAGACCACCCGAATAAATCTGCAGACTCTCCGTCAGCCCGAACTCAGCGCAGAAATAACAAACCCGATACTCCTTCGGGTCCTTTTGCCCCTCAGGCATCCACGGAGCCCGAGCCAGGTGCGCCTTCAGCTGGCCATGCACCTGCTGAAGCTGCCCCAGAAAACCCTCATCCCGCGCCGCCGATTCCAGCTTGTCCTGAGACACCAGCCCAAGCAGCTTGATGGGGTTGTGCTTCGTCTCGGTCCAGAGGTTCTGGTCCAACCGCACAAACAGCTCCACCGCATCATGGTTCCAGCACCACCACAAGTTGTGAGCAATATCGATCAGCGGCCGTAGCGATTCCGGGAGCGAAGGCTCCACCTGGAACTGACGAATCTTCGCGGCATGAGCTTTAAGCATGACTGAGACATCCTAGAGAAGAGATCAATAAGTCTTACGGGTGCCATCGGCCATCGAACCCTCCAGGGCCGACCCGCAAGCGCAGAACGGGTTATAGACCCTCCTGGGCACCCGTTATTGGCAATTTAGACCGTTTAACCGGCTAACGCCACCCCTTAACTCGACTCAATCAGGGCATCCGCAAGCAGCCCAAGACGCCCCTCCACCCGCTTCACCCACCCACCCAGAAGCTGATAAGCCACCACCGCCACCACCGCAATCCCCAGACCCACCGCCGTCGTCACCAGCGCCTGCGCAATCCCGCCTCCGACCTCCCGCGGCTCAAGCGACCGCGCACCCGCACTCAGCACCTCAAAACTCTCAATAATCCCCAAAACCGTCCCCAGAATCCCAAGCATCGGCGCCACCGTAATCACCAGCGAAAGCACCGGCAGAAACCGCCCCAGCCCCACAACTTCCCGCTGCACCGCTGCCCGAACTGCCGCATGTGAACGACGATCACCCAGCCGCCAGAGCAACCGCGCGTACACCGTCGTCCCGTACACCTCGATCGCCTGCCCCTCACCCAGACAGAGCAGATAACGCTCAAACAACCGCCCCGACCCCGGACCGGCCACACGCGTCAGATACCACAACCGCTCCAGCACCACCGCCAACGCCAAAACACTCAGCCCCAGAAGCGGCCACATCACCGGCCCGCCACGCTCGATCAACACCATCATGACCAGAGCATACCCACCAGCCTATCCCAACGACGAATCCCAACCCCATAACCCAAGCCAGCCTCCCAACCGCAAGCGCAAAAAAAAGCAGGCCCGCCGGGGCCTGCTTTCCATGTCACTCAAAAGACCATTAACCGCTCGCACAAACGCATCCAAGAACCGGTGCGTCAGCGATCAAAACGCACTCAGGCCGTCGACAACTCCAGCATGCCCATCGCCGACTTCACGATGTCATCCACGCTAAGACCGCAGTAGTCCATCAGGTCATCCGTCGAACGACCCGACTTCGGCAGGTTCCGCACGTGCATCTGCTTGACCGTGAACCCACCACCATCCGCAGAAGCCGCGTCCGCAATCGCCGAACCCGCACCACCGCCGTAGTTATCCTCAAGGGTCAAGATGTTCCCATTGTTCGCGTTCGCCAGATCCAGAATCGCATCCGAATCGAACGGGATCGAATACAGGTCAACCAGCGTCGCGTCCACGCCCTGCTTGTCCAGCTGCTCCAGCGCCTTGTTGGCCTGATGCACCATGTAACCCGTCGCCACGATCAGCAGATCACGACCCTGCGACAGCACCTCGTGCCCGCCAAGCGTGAACGTATCCGACGCCGAATACAGGAACTCAAGGTCAGGACGAAGCGTCCGCATGTAGCACACGCCGTCGTACTCAGCCATCGCCATCGTCAGCCCATACGCCTGATAGGCACACGAAGGCTGCAGCACATAACAACCCGGCTGACCGTTCGGCCGCGTCATCGTCGCAAACGACCGGAACCAGGCAATATCAGGCAGCGACATCTGACTCGGACCATCCGCCGCCAGCGAAATACCCGCATGCGACCCCACCACCTTGAAGTGAGCACCCGAGTTGATCGCCATCTCGATCTGGTCGTAACCGCGAGCCACAAACTTCGCGAACGTCGAGGTGTAAGCCACCTTGCCCGCCGCCGACAAACCCGCCGCCACCGAATACATGTTCTGCTCAGCGATACGGCACTCTAAATACCGATCCACCAGCGCCTCATCCTTCGAGAACATCTCAGCGAACGTCGAGTTCTTCACGTCCGCATCCAACGCGACGATATCCCCACGAGCATGACCCAGCGCCCGAAGCGCCACGCCATACGCCCGACGCGTCGCCAGCTTGCCCTTGCTCAGCACATCCTCCATGCCGAACTGCTTCAAAGCCTCGTCCATGCTCGCCGGGGTCTCCAGCTTCGCCGGGTCCGGCTTCTTCGGGCTCATCAGCTTAATACCGATCTTCGTATCCGCCGTCGCCCCGAGATCATTCAGCGTCTTCTGAAGCTCTTCAAGGGCCTTGACCATGTCCTCACCATCCGCCGGCTTGCCGTGATGCCCACTGCCCTGCTGCGACGGACTGCCCCAACCCTTGACCGTCTTCGCCACCACGGCGATCGCCGGCGCATCCGGATTGTGCTGGCCCTCAGCGTGCTCATTCAGAACCGCCTGAATCTCAGACGGACGATGGCCATCAATCACCACCGCCTTGTAACCCGCCGCTTCCAGCTTCTTAGCCGTCGTCTCAGCCGTCTGCTGCGGGCTCACGACATCCGACTGCGCGTAAACATTGCAGTTGAAAATCGGCAGCACCGACTTCAGATCGTGATCCCGAATGAAGTCGATCGCCTCCCAGATCTGCCCCTCTCGCGACTCACCATCACCGATGATGCAGAAGATCCGCTTATCTAGGCCATCGATCTTCGCCGCCGCCCCAAGCCCCGCTGCCACCGACAGCCCCTGACCCAGTGAACCCGTCGCCGCATCGAAAAACGGGAAACCCTCCACCGGGTTCGGGTGGCCATCCACCACCGAGTCGATCGCCCGGAGCGTCATCGCATCCTCAACCGTCATCGCCCGCAGGTTGTCACGGTCCCTACCGATATGCACCCCCAGGTCCGCACACGCCGCATACACCACCGGCACCGCATGCCCCTCCGACAACACCAGACGATCCGAACTCGGATGCGCCGGGTTGGCCGGCTCGTAACGCATGTGGTCATACATCAGCACCGTCACCAGCTGCGCCAGACTCGCACAACTCGTCGGATGGCCCGAACCCGCCGCCGCTGTCATCTCATAGCTGAGCTTGATCAGTTCGCCGGCCTTGGCATGAATAGTGGAATCAAAGGACATGCTCAGCGCTCCTCGTTCTAGGGAAGCAAAGGGAACAAGCCGGATCCTGCCGACCTGCAGAAGACCTGATTATTGAGCAGCCAGCCCTTTCGAGCAACGCCCACCCAATGAATCGACCGATCCCTCCCCCAAAAGCCTTTAAAAACCCCGCTTATCAAAAAAGAACCGAACTCAGCCCCGGTCGCACCCATCCAGAGCCCCCGGACCGAACGTCAGCGCGTTCTTCCCCTGACGCTTCGACGCCAGGGCCATCTGATCCGCCCGCTCCAAGAGTTCTGCCGCCGACCGACCATCCCACGGATAACTCGCCAGCCCGCCCGAGATCGTCAACGTCTCCGACGCCTCCTGCATCAGACCCGGGAAACGATGCGTGCACAATGCCTTCTGGAACCGCCGCGCCGCCGCCAGCACATCCTGCGGGTGACGACTGTTCGCCGACCGTGGGCCCGTCGCATCCCAGAAAATCACCGCAAACTCATCCCCACCGATCCGCGCCACCACATCGTGCTCACGAACCACCGACGACATCAAACGCGACGACTCTCGCAGAATGTCATCACCCGCGCCATGCCCATACCGGTCGTTGTACGACTTGAAATCGTCGATATCAAAAACCATCAGCGTCACCTGGCTACGCTCCTCCGCCGCCCGCACCAGCACACGCTCCAGGAACCGGTCGAAGTACCGCCGATTCCAGGCCCCCGTCAGCGGATCGCGAAACGCCATCTCCTGCATCTGCCGGTAACGCTCCGCCAGCATCAGCCACCGAGCCGCCCACGCCGCCCAAGGCCGCAGCGCATCCATCGACGCGCCCGCACCCGCATGCACAAACCCATAAACCTGCCCGCCATGCCCCGCCTCCAGCACCACCCGATCCGGCTCAATCACCCCACGCTCCCCAGCCACCGCCACATCACCCAAACCCGTATGCCCCCGCAGCACCCGCCCCAACATCTCAAACAACCCCTCCCCATCCTCAAGCGCCGCATCGATCAGGTCCACATCCCCAGGCAACGCCTCACCCGCACCCAAAGCCGCCGCTGGCGCCACCGCATCAACAGATACCGGAGTCTCCGAAGAAACGGCCGATGGAACCGACGCTTGAACCTCCGCACCCACCGCATCGGCAAGCGACGCCGCACTCATCCCCACATCCACCCAGCCATCCACCGGCACCCGATCACTCACCGCCTCCGCCGCCGACCGATCCACCAGCAGCCTCGGCCGCCGCGTGATCGCCGACAATGCCTCCCCGACATCCGCATCAAGCACCAGATCACCCTCAGGCTTCACCACCAGACTCGCAGGCCCCATCGACTCCGCCATCACCAGCCCCTCCGCCAGACTACGCGCGAACTCAACACGCACATACCCATTCAGACCGCTCGCCTTCTCAGCCAGCGACGCACGCCAGAGCTCCGGACCGATCAGAATGACCGGCCGTGCACCATGAGACGCAGGTTGTGCCAGTTCCTTAGCGATCAGGCAGACTCCTCATCCGGATACGGTCCAAGCAGCATTCGAAGCTCTTCCTGCGTGATCTCGGGCGGCCGCAGCCGCTCAGCATCCGGCACCTGAACCAGCACCGGCGACAACCGCTCCCGCGCCGGCTGGGCCCGCATCAAAACCACGCCATCATCACGCGCCTCCGAACCCAACCCGGCCCCACCTCCACTTACGCCCTCCGCTGGCCGGCTGTTCGCCGCTGGCCCCTTCGCCTCCGCTTCGAGCACCAGACACCGAACCCCCGCGAACCGCTCCGCCACCAGCCTCTTGAGCACCTCCGCCCGCACCCGCCAACCCCGCTCATCACACGAGCCACCATCCGGCGACACCATCAGCAGCAACCGCGGACGAACCTGAGCCAGACGAACCGCCGCCATCAGATCACTCCCCACCACCTCCACCCGCATCCCCCGACGCTCTATCAGATCCAGTAACCGAGCCCGCCGCCTGGACCCCGCCGACACCCACACCAACACATCCAGACCCTGATCAGGCCGTGCCGGGGATCGCTGCGATAAGAAAATGTCCTCCATCCTTGCAAGTGTAGTCCACCCAACCCCTCCGCCAAAACAACCTCACCCCCAACCCGCCAGCCGCCAAACCCCGCCAACAACCCAAACCGCCAGATCGTTAAACTCACCACGGCCAGTCAATCCCACCCTCAGCCCCTCGGAGTCCCCCTAGATGCCCCTGACCCTCGCCGCAGGCGCCCTCTCCGTCAGTGAGATCACCGTCCTGCTGCTCTCCCTGGCCATCATGCTCGGCCTCGCCCGCATCCTGGGCGAGCTCGCCCGCGCCTTCCGCCAGCCAGCGGTCTTAGGGGAAATCCTCGCCGGGGTCATCCTCGGACCCACCATCCTCGGCAACCTCGCACCCGACGCATTCGCCTACCTCTTCCCCTTCGAAGGCGCCGTCTGGATCGCCCGCGAAGGCGTCATCATCCTCTCCGCCACCCTCCTCCTCCTCGTCGTCGGGCTCGAGGTCGATCTCGAAACCGTCTGGCGACAAGGCAAAGCCACCGCCTGCGTCAGCGCCCTAGGCGTCGCCGTCCCCATGGCCGTCGGCCTCACCCTCGGCCTCAACGCCCCCAGCATCCTCGGCAACGAAGACAGCGAACACGGACTCGCCTTCGCCATCTTTCTCGGTATTGCCCTCTCCATCACCGCCCTCCCTGTGATCGCCAAGATCCTCATGGACCTCAACCTCGCCAAGTCCGACCTCGGCGCGCTCATCATCTCCTCCGCCATGCTCAACGACCTCGTCGGCTGGATCGGCTTCGCCGTCGTCCTCGCTCTCATCGCCGACGCCGACGCCGCCTCCATGCCCGTCTGGATGGTCATCGCCCTCACCCTCACCTTCCTCGTCTCCATGCTCACCATCGGCCGAAGCATCCTCCACCGCGCCTTCCCCTACGTCCAGGCCCACTGGTCCTGGCCAGGCGGGGTTCTCAGCTTCGTCGTCTTCATCGCCATGCTCTGCGCCGCAGCCACCGAATCGCTCGGCGTCCACTCCATCTTTGGAGCCTTCATCGCAGGCGTCGCCATCGGCGACTCACACCACCTCACCGAACGCACCCGCGACACCATCAATCAGTTCATCTCTAACATCGCCGCCCCCCTCTTCTTCGCATCCATCGGCATCGGCATTAATTTCGCCGCCAACTTCAACCCCGGACTCGTCGCCCTCGTTTTCACAGTCGCACTTATCGGGAAAATCGGCGGCTGCGTCGTCGGAGCCAAAATCGCCGGCCTCTCATCCAAGGAATCCTGGGCCGTCGGGTTCGGTATGGCCGCCCAGGGAGCCGTCGGCATCATCCTCGGCCAACTCGCCCGCGAAGCCGGACTCATCTCCGACGAACTCATGGTCGCCATCGTCGTCATGGCCCTCGGAACCTCACTCCTTGCAGGCCCCCTCATCCAATGGGCCCTGGGCGGCAAAACCCAGAAACGCCTCCAGGACTACATCACCGACCGCGGAACCCTCATCGAACCCGAAGCCGCCTCCCGAGACCAGCTCATCGCCACCCTCAGCCAACGCGCCTCCGAGATCACAGGCCTCAACCCCAACACCATCCAGCAACACGTCATCGACCGCGAACACATCATGCCCACCGGCTTGCCCAACGGCCTCGCCGTCCCCCACGCACGCCTCGAAGGACTCACCAAAACCTGCCTCGTCATCGCCACCTCACGCTGGGGCATCGACTTCAACGCCCGCGACGGCAAACCCGCCCAACTCATCTTCCTCATCCTCACCCCACCAGATCAGACCGACGACCAGATCCAACTCCTCAGCCTCATCGCCAAAACCTTCAACAACCCCTCCCTCCGACAACGCGTTGTCGCCGCCACCACCTCCACCGAAATCCTCGCCGCCCTCAACGTCGGGGCCGCTGCAAACGCCGAAGCCGAAGAGTCGTGAGCTCTCTCACCCAGCAGGAAGCCAGAGATCTCTATCTCCAACTGGAAGAAGACTTTGAGCCCGATGGGGCCTTGAGAGATATTTATGCCTTCGAGACTGACTTAGCCCTATGGCAGAAGACCGTCAACGATCTACTAGTCAGTAATTGGCCCACAGAACTTCTGCATGATGGAAAACCCGCGACCACATCACAAGCCGTTCATTCAATTAAGACCGATACCGTAAGTTCTCTCCTGAGGCTTGACGTCGCCAGCCTCAAGATCATCTCGCATTTTTTCTGTGATGATGAGATCGATTTCGATGTTGACGACCGCGAGTTAAATCGAGGCAACCTCATCCATCTCTGCCACTTTACGGCCTTCTTGGGTAAGTCTATCCATCGGAATATCTACCTCACGCACCAACTCAACCCCAAGGATGGCATCTTGGCCTACTCGATCGATGACGATCACTTTCTAGCCCTCAAACGCCCGCCTCGAAGTACCTCAAGCCTCTCCAAACGCATCGCTGTCGGGCTCAAGCCGCTAAGAGATTTAACCGCCCACCTCGAAGAGAACAAGCCTAATCCAAAGCTGTTGATCGAACTGAAAGCACGATGGAAACCTGAGTTGTACCGACCTGACAGCCTCGACATGCACACCGAGCTCACCGCAGCACAGTTCGAATCATTGCGACAAGTCAATGGCTGGATCACCGAAGACCAATGGCCCGAAGAAGTTGTTTGGCGTCGACTTGTCCAGGAGTTGAATCGCTTGGCTCATAGCTTCACCGAATCCTCTGCATGACCTCACCTCATATATTAACTCCACCGGTAACAGTTAATCTCCTGTTCCAGTTATCTCTCGCCGCATCATCACCAACACCCCCGCCTTCATCGCCAGCTCCTTCCCCCCCACAAACCCCTCTCGCTCATAAAACCCCTCCGCCGGCGTCCCCTTCGCCACCTCCAGCGTCACCGCCTCATAACCCCCCGCCTCCGCACGACGGATCACCTCACGCATCACCGCCCGACCAAAACCCCGCTGCTGATGATCCGCCCGCGTCCCCAGAATCAGCAGCTCCAGCTTCCGCCCCTCCCCCCGCATGCTTCTCCGACATCACCCGCATCGCCTCAAACATCCGCGCCACCCCCAGTACCCGAACCACCCGCCACATCATCTTCACCAGATCCCACCCCTTCGGCTCATACCCGTAGTCGTGCACAAACCCCACACAAGCCAGCTCTCCCTCCGCACGCACACCCAGCAGCCCAGCTCCCGGAGCCTTATCAAATACCTCCAGCATCGTCCCCATCATCACCCGCGCGCACCAATACCGCGGCCGCCCGGGGGGATCCGCCGGCACCATCGGATGACCCGAAAACGCCTCCGCCAACACCTCCAACGCCTCAGCCCGATCCGATGCCCCCACGAGTTCCTCGACGGTCACACTAGCTTCACGCATGCCGACAGACTACGCCAGACACAATCAGCCACCAACCCGACAACGCCTTATCAGCAAACCGCCCATCCCCAGCAAATCAAGGCCCATAGCCCCTGGCGCAGGAAGCTCCACCGCCTCCGAAACCGATGAACCCAAAGACGCCGACACCACCAACCCTCCCAAACAAGTCTGACCCGCAACGAACCACGTCCTCAACCAACTAGCAATCTCCATTTGATGCGATCCGACTCCAGTGCGTACTTACAGCAGATGGATCAGTTCTGCCGACACCGCATGCTGGATACCTTAATATAAAGATCAACCTTGCTTTAGTTGTTAGCGACAAAGCGTCAGTCCTCTCGACCACAACAGTGTCACCCCCACAAGGACGCATTATGAAACGCTCACATCTCCTCGGCTTCCTCCTTACGCTGCTCATCGCCGCCGTCCTGCTCACCCCCGCCCTGCTCAGGCCCGCCTACCAGCCCGAGGACAACCACCTCACCATTACCACCACAGCCACGTACCGCATCATCGAATCCAACGGACTACCCGATCACACCACCGGACCTTTCCCCAACCCCAACAACCCCTTCGCCATCCGACGGCAAGCCTATCGCTTCACCATCCCCCTCCAACCCACCACCAGTGACCAGCCAGTTCCAATACTCACCACGCGCTTCGGAGTCGCCATCAACGGCATCCCCTTCGATCCTGCAGGGCCCTTCTTCAAAGGCGACCAGAAATCCGGCTGGGAGTTCGAACCCCTCCATCCCACGATCGGGGCACATCTCGGTGTAGACGAGAACAACGCGCACACCCAGCCCGGCGGTGGCTACCACTACCACGGGCTCCCCCAGCCCCTCTATGACCGACTCACACAGCAGGCCGGCGGAGAGACCGCAAAGATGACACTCCTCGGTTGGGCCGCCGATGGTTTCCCCGTCTACGGACCCTTCGCTCACGCCGACCCTCTCGATGCTGGCAGCCCCCTCCGCGAGTTGAAACCCTCCTACCAACTCCGCTCTGGCCCACGCCCTGCTACCCCAGGCGGGCAACACGACGGTGCCTTCATCCAAGACTATCAATACGTACCGGACCTCGGCGACCTCGACGATTGCAACGGCCGCTTCGGCGTCACGCCCGACTTCCCCGATGGCACCTACTACTACGTCATCACCCGCGACTTCCCCGTCATACCTCGCCACTTCCGCGCAAGCCCCGACCCCTCCTTCAACCAGCCCGGCGGCGGACCCGGCCCCGGCGAAGTTCCGCCCGGCCTCCGCGATTATCCCAACCTCCGACCGCCCCGCACCTGACCCGCCCCACCTCACTCCGCCTCAAAAAACCGCGTCGCCGTTCCCTCCGGCCCGATCACCGCCCGCACCCGCGACCCGCAACGCGGGCACCCACCTTCATACGCCTCCCCCCCCCTATTCAGATAAACCCGCGAATACGTCGAGCAGCACTTCCAGAAAACCGCGATCCACCGCCGACGCGGCTCAGCCTCCCTCGCCGCCTCATCACCCACAGGCCGCAGCCCCTCGATATCCACGATGTAGTCAGGCGTCCCATTCACCCCCTAAACATCGGCCGCCACCCCACCTCGACCACAATCCATCATCTGACCCCCAAAGAACCAACCCTCACCCGCTCCGAAACCAAGACCACCCGATCCCTTACACCGCAAAGACCTCCCCTAAACCCAAGCCAGCTACAGAAAACACCACGCCTCTGGCACACCCCACTCACCAGCAACCTCCAGCAGCCCAGCACCGCATCCAACCACCAAACACGCGTCCCCACACCAGGCAGGTCACGAGCGGAAAGCCGGCAACACCACCCCTGCGCCTCCTCCAGGCACAGACGCAACGCCACCAGCCCTCCACCCACAACCCTTAGCCAGTCCACCATCGACAAGCCCACCGCGGGCCAGCCCAAAGATCAAACCGTCAACGAACGTCCGTTGGCACCGAGCCTAAGCCTCGTCATCCTTCTCGACTTCCGCCTCATCCTCAGCCACCGGCTTCCCCGCGACGCCCTTGGCCTCAAGCACCTTCTGCTTGATCTCCTCAAACAGATCACGGTTCTCACCAATGAACTTCTTCGAGTTCTCCCGGCCCTGCCCCAGCCGAACCTCCCCGAAACTGAACCACGCCCCCGACTTCTGAACCACATCGGTCTCAACACCAAGGTCAATCAGATCACCCGTCGCGCTGATCCCCTCGTTGAACATGATGTCGAACTCCGCCTGCCTGAAAGGCGGGGCCACTTTGTTCTTCACCACCTTCGCACGCACCCGGTTACCCACTGCCTCATCCCCCTCCTTGATCGAGCCCGTCCGCCGAATGTCCACACGCACCGAAGCGTAGAACTTCAGCGCCCGCCCACCAGGCGTCGTCTCCGGACTCCCAAACATCACACCGATCTTCTCACGGATCTGGTTGATGAAAATCACCGTCGTCGAAGAACGATTGATCGCCCCCGTCAGCTTCCGCATCGCCTGACTCATCAGCCGGGCCTGCAAGCCAACGTGCGAATCCCCCATCTCACCCTCGATCTCAGCACGCGGAATCAACGCCGCCACCGAGTCCACCACGATGATGTCCACCGCGTTCGACCGCACCAGCAACTCACAGATCTCCAGCGCCTGCTCACCCGTATCCGGCTGCGAGACCAGCAGGTCCTCGAGCTTCACGCCCAGCTTCCGCGCCCACGTCGGGTCCAACGCGTGCTCCGCATCGATGAACGCAGCCACGCCCCCCTCCTTCTGCCCACTCGCAATCGTGTGCAGCGCCAGCGTCGTCTTACCCGACGACTCCGGACCATAAATCTCAATGATCCGCCCACGCGGGATCCCCCGACCACCCAAAGCCAGGTCCAGGCTGATCGATCCCGTCGAAATCCCCGGCACCAGCTTCGTCGGGTCATCATCCAGGCGCATGATCGAGCCCTTGCCGTAGCTCTTGTCGATCTGCGACAGCGTCCGCTCCAACGCCGCCTTCTTCTCCCGGTCGTCAAACCGACCCTCGGTCATCGTCTTTCCTCCGGTCGTCGCTGCTGAACGCGCCATGGCGGCTCCTCGTCGCTGAGATGTTGGCTGGCTGGCCTCCGTTCCGGAGGTCGCGGCCCGGCCGTTGGTCTTGTCTTTCACTGCTGCAGTCACCATAAGGGAGGCTCCTTTAAGCGTCAATGTTGGGGTTGCGTCAGGTGAACAAGACCCTAACCAACTCCGGTCACGCTTACAACACCCTAACGGCGATTTTTTGACATTTTCTTCCCGCACCACTCCAAAGCCACCCAGACCACCCGACCCAAGCCGCAACGACCACACCCGATGCTGTCTCATCCCCCAACGCGGGCTGCCGGGAATAAATCCCAACCCCATTTATTTGTTATAACAACTATTGTTCCAAACCAGAAAGGACACATCATGATCACCCCACGACCAGCCAACGACCGCGGAGCCACCCATCTCAGCTGGCTCAACTCCCGACACACCTTCTCCTTCGGCCAGTACCAAGACCCCCAGCACATGGGCTTCGGGCCACTCCGCGTCATCAACGACGACATCGTCGCCCCCGCCGGCGGCTTCGGCGAGCATCCCCATAAGGACATGGAAATCATGACCTGGGTCCTCTCCGGTGCCCTCAAACACGGCGATTCCCTCGGCAACCTCCAGACACTCACACCAGGCGAACTCCAGGTCATGACCGCCGGTCGCGGCATCTATCACACCGAGATGAACGCCTCCAACACCGAACCCACCCACTTCCTCCAGATCTGGATCCAGCCCCGAACCCCAGGCGTCGAGCCTCGCTACGACCAGCACGCCTACCCCCGGGAAGGACGAACTAACCAATGGCAACTCCTCGCCGCAGATGACACCGAAACCGATCGCTTCGGCCCCCAAACCCTGCCGATCGCACAGGCCGCCAGACTCTCCGTCGCCGACCTCGACCCCGGACAAACCCTCACCTACGACTTCGAGGAAGGCCGCTCCGGCTGGCTCCACCTCGCCACCGGCAAAGCCACCGCCGACAGCCACCAACTCCAGGCCGGCGACGCCCTCGCCATCCAGGCCGAACCCGGCATCACCATCACCGCCGAAGAAAAATCACAGGTCCTCCTCTTCGACCTCGCCGAAAACGCCTGATGCCCGATAACATGTCTTCAGAGGAGGAAGACCGAACACACCCTCCCTAAGGTCCGTATTGCCTACAGACCCCGCGGCGCAATCGCGTCGCGGGGCCTTTCCGATCGATAACCACACGACACAGTCCCCTCCCGAAGTACCCGGAGTTGTTCGATGATCACCACCCGTCTCTTCCGAACCCCATTCACCTCCCTCACCCTCGCCGCATCACTGCTCATCGCAGCAGCTCCCTTCACCACCACGACCCTGCTCGCACAGAACGGCGAGCAGGCCGAAACCCCCGCCGAGAAGCCCGCTTATCCGCCACTCAGCGAAGTCACCGAAGGCCTCGAAGAAATCCCCGGCCTTATGACCCTCTATCGCCCCCATGGCGACGACCCCAAGCAGGACCACACCAAGCTCCTCTGCCGCATCCCCGCTTCGCTCCTCGGCGAAGACCTCCTCTTCGCCACCAGCATCTCCCGGGGATCCATGGCCGGCTTCATGTGGCGCGACTGGCTCGTCCGCTGGGAACGCGTCGGCAAGCACGTCAAGCTCGTCGTCCCCAACGTCCGCTACGTCCAGACCCCCGGCACACCCGTCAACGACGCCATCGAGCGCACCTACCGACCCAGCTTCATCGCCGCCCTGCCCATCATCACCATGGCCGGCAACGACCCCGTCGTCGACCTCGGCGGCCTCATCTTCAGCAACATCGCCCGGCCCCCGCGTCCCATGGGTGCTTCCGGCAACCCCAACAGAGCCCTCTCCGTCCTCCGCAAGGCCAAGAACTTCCCCGAAAACATCCTCATCGATGTCGACCTCGCCATGTCCTCAGCCTTCGGCGGCGAATCCGTCGGCGTCTCCTACGCCTTCCGCAAACTCCCAGCCCTCGGCTCCTACACCCCACGACCCGCCGATGAACGCGTCGGCTACTTCGTCACCAGCCGACAGGACTGGTCCACCAGCTACAGCGCCCGCGAAACCGCCATCCGCTACGCCAACCGCTGGAAGCTCCAAAAACAGGACCCCTCCCTCGAACTCTCGCCCCCCAAGGAACCCATCGTCTTCATCATCGAGAAGACCGTCCCCATCCGCTGGCGACGCTGGGTCCGCGCCGGTATCGAAGACTGGAACAAGGCCTTCGAACAGATCGGCTACGTCGACGCCATCGTCGTCCAGCAACAGACCGACACCAACGAGTTCGCCAACATCGACCCCGAAGACGCACGCTACAACTTCCTCCGCTGGATCGTCTCTGGCCGCGCCTTCGCCATGGGCCCCTCCGTCGCCGACCCCCGCACCGGACAGATCCTCGACGCCGACATCATCTTCGATGACTCCATGATCCGCTGGTTCACCACCGAGTTCGACCAGCTCGGCCCCCAGTCGCTCAGCAACTGGCGCGGACCCGCCTACGACAAGTACACCCAGATCATGCAGCACGTCACCGAGCAAGGCCACATCGACGAGGAAACCTACGAGCAGATCTCCGCCCTCGCCGCGCCCTGCGACCACAGCCGCGACGGCGCCACCTGCGAACTCGCACACGGACTCCAGCAGCAGATGGCCATGGGCCTCATGCTCTCACGACTCGGAACCCCCTCCGGCAAGGAAGTCCCCGAGCAGTTCATCGGCCAGATCATCCAGATGATCACCGCCCACGAAGTCGGCCACACCCTCGGACTCCGGCACAACTTCCGCGCCTCCGGCTGGCTCTCGCTCGACGAGATCCGCCAGCGCCGCGACCTCACCAACGAGCCCACCTCCGCCTCCGTGATGGACTACAACCCCATCCTCTTCTTCGAAGGCGACGACTTCGACGAGGTCAAAACCTTCACCACCCCCGACCTCGGTCCCTACGACCACTGGGCCATCGAATACGGCTACGGCGAGCCCGCCCCCGGCCAGTCCCTCCAGGACTACCTCGCCGAAGTCGGCTCGCGCTCCACACAGCCCGAGCTCGCCTACGCCACCGATGAAGACACCATGTGGATCTACTCCCCCGATCCCCTCACCAACCGCTGGGACATGAGCAACGACCCCGAAGCCTGGCTCGAAACCCGAGGAGAACTGGCCGACGAACTCCTCGAAAACGTCACCGAGTGGGCCATCGACCCCGATGAGCCCCGCTACTTCCTCCGCAACATGTTCGCAGCCCTCCTCTTCGAGAAGACCCAGCCCGGCATGTTCGTCTCACGCATCGTTGGCGGACAGCACTACAGCCGCTCACGCCTCGGCGACCCCGACGCGCCCCCCGCCCTCGACCCGCTCGATGCCGAAGAGATGCGCTCCGCCATGCAGACGCTGGCCAAAACCATCTTCAACCCCGACTACTACCCCCTCGACGCCGAGCTGCTCAACAACCTCGCCCCCTCACGCTGGCGGGGCGAAGGCGCACTCATGCTCGACTACCCCATCCACACCGTCATCACCCGAGCACAGGCCCGAGCCCTCCAGGACCTCATGGCCTACCCCCTCATCCAGCGAATCTACGACGCCGAAGTCAAAGTAGAAGCCGACGACAAATACACCGCCGCCGAACACCTCAAAACCCTCACCGATATCGTCTGGTCCGACCTCAAGCAGGCCCCCGCAGGACCCTACTCCGACGCCTCACCGATGATCCCCTCCATCACCCGCAACCTCCAGTCGGCCCACGTCGCAACCCTCATGGACTACGTCCGCATCGACCTCGGCCTCAGCCGCTTCATGTCACCCGACGTCCAGCGAATGATGCGCCACAACCTCCGCAACCTCGCCGCCGACATCGAATCCACCCTCGAAGCCAACCCCAATCTCGACTTCGCCACCGAAGCCCACCTCACCGAAACCCACTCCCAAATCACCCGAGCCCTCGAAGCCGAGTTCTCCGCCCGCTAACCGACGAAACCCAAAAACAACCCAGAAACCCCAACGAGCCCCGGGCACAAGCCCGGGGTGCTTTTTGCTCTACCTACGGCCACCCACAAACACGGGTGGCTGTGGTCAGCCCAAAGGGCTGCCCACAGAACCATGTATCTCCGGGTGCTACGGTTTCTTACGCAGCAACTGGAAAAGCCGTGACCAAACCACCCTATCCCTCCGCTCGAATCCGAAGCACCGGCTGCTCATCAAACACCTCCTAAGCCGGCCAGTAGGGCTTCACTTACCCAAGCCACTTCGACTTAGCAATAAAATTATATTAGTTATTATGATATTATGGATAGAATCAGTACGCTTCCAGGAGTCAGCGATGAACGATGAATTGATGATGCAAATTCAAGAAAACTACGGAGTAGAAGTCAAAGTCCAGAGCGAATACACGACGCTGCGAGATCTTGATAGAGAAGAACCAGATTCCTTGTGTGCCGAAGTTAAACTCGATGTAATGATGCGAGTTCCCGAAGGCTTTAGTACTGAAGCTGAAGCACTCGAATGGATAACGGAAGCTGAAAAAAGATTACATCTGGCAATCACAGAACTAACCGTAGATGCAGTTGAGCACATTAGGAATAAGACGATACAAGCGATGAAAGATGTACTTCAAGATTAAGTCAAAATACTCCACCTTTAAGATGCTAGGGCTACTGTGAATAGCTCACTGGCTACTGGTGCAAAACAACATCATGCCAGCGTGACCCTATCCACAATGAACTCTGATAGTGGTGATCATTATTTGAGCTACCCCTAAGCCACCCGCCGCAACCCACCCCCGCTCGCCTCCATCCGCTCCGCCACCCGCTCCCGAACCCACGCATACGTCTTCGCCATCCCCTCCGCCAGACCAATCCCAGGCGACCACCCCAGCCGCTCCTCGATCATCCGATTGTCACTGTTCCGCCCGTTCACACCCTTCGGCGCATCAACGTTGTACCGCCGCTCCAGCCGCACCCCAGCGATCCCCTCAACCAGCGACACCAACCCATCAATCGACACCAACTCGTCCGACCCCAGATTGATCGGCTCCCGACACTCACTCGCCATCAGCCGCTCGATCCCTTCCAGACAATCATCGATGTACGTAAAGCTACGCGTCTGCGTCCCATCCCCCCAAATCTCAATCTCATACCGCCCCGACAGCTCCGCCTCGGCCACCTTCCGGCAGATCGCCGCAGGCGCCTTCTCCCGCCCCCCTTCCCACGTCCCCTCCGGCCCATACACATTGTGGAACCGAGCCACCCGAGCCTCCAGCCCGAAATCCTCCATGAAGTGCCGGCACATCCGCTCCCCAAACAGCTTCTCCCACCCATACCCATCCTCAGGCATCGCCGGATAAGCATCCGACTCCCGCAGCGCCGTCACATCCGCCGACACCTGCTTGTCAGCGTTGTACACACAAGCCGAGGACGCAAAGAAATACCGCTCCACCTCCGCATCACGAGCCGCCATCAGCGCATGCGTGTTGATCAGCACCGACAGCATGCACAACGCCTTGTTGTTCTCGATAAACCCCATCCCACCCATATCTGCCGCCAGGTTGTAAACCGTCCCCGCCTCCCGACAAGCCACCCGACAAGCCTCCGCCTCCCGCAAATCCAGCACCATCTCCTCCACCCCCGCCTCACGCACAAACCACTCCCCCACCGGCTTGATGTCCACCGCCCGCACCCGCTCCCCGCGCTCAACCAGCCGCGAGACCAGGTGACCGCCAATAAACCCACCCCCACCAAGCACCACATGAACCTTCCGACCCATACCAGGCTCCAGATACGACCTCAGTTACCCCGAATATCGGCACCCACCCCGCCACGACCCCAAAAGCCCCAAGACATGGACCACCCACGAAAGATCAGCCACCTCCAGAAGGCACCTGGCCGACTGCCGGGTATGGCCCCCAACCCGGTCGCGACGCGGCCGGGACTTCCCAAAAACCAGCCCACAAGACCATCAATCAGCCCACCCCCAACACGAGCCCCAGGCGCGAGCCTGGGGTGCTTCACGCTTCGACCAACCAAACACCACACAGCCCCAACAACGCCACCCCCTTCACGAGCCCAAGGCGCAAGCCTTGGGACAACGACCTGAGCAACACCAGTACCCACCGATCAAACGAAAAAGCCCCGCCTCCCAAGAGGCAGGGCTTCTTAAAACGCAACTCAAACCAGCCTCATGCCGCCCGACGCCTCCGGAGCCCCGCCAGCCCCAGACCCAGCAACGCACCCATCCCCGGCTCAGGCAACGGCACCACAGCACCGAAATTACTCGCCAGAAGCGACAGGTCCACCAGATCCACCTTGCCACTGCCATCAAAGTCACCCGTCGCCCACGTCCCGAGATCACCAAAACCGGATGCCAGCAACGACAGGTCAATCAGGTCCACCGTACCATCGAGGTTCGCATCACCCGGCAGCGCCGCGATCGCCAGCACCAGCTGCATATTGTCGTAGATCACCGCCATGTACTTGTCAGGCGTCACCACCAGACCCGTAATCACATCGAACGTATCAAACAGGTCACCACCATCCGTCGTGATCAGCTTGAAGGCATCCCCATAATCCGGCTCGTAACCCATCAGCAGCGACAACTCACCGCCAAGGAACCCGTCGAAGGTCACCTCCAGCAAATCATGGCCCACGCCGGCCCCAGCAGGACTGTCAATCTCCATCTCTAACGTTCCGGTGACCGTCTGCGTGAACTCATTCACCCCAGCAATCCCAGGCGAAGAGCCAACCGTCAGCAACCCCTGATTCACCACCTCGATCCCCACATCCGCGCCATTCAGCAAAGCCAGCGAAGAACTCGACGAAACCAGCATCCGACCCGTCCCAGCAAAACCCGCTCCCGATCGAACCGTCGCCCCACCCAGAATCTGCAGATCGGTATCTACGTTGTTGACGCTGCCTGAGAAGAAGGTCGTGTCAGGCGACTGCAGGATCGACGTCGTCGCACTGTTCACGTCGAGATTACCGTCTAGTTCCAGGATGGGAGCGATAAGCCGCCCACCGGTCATAAACAAGTCCGAACCGGGCCTCATCAGGAGCCTGCCATCCGTGATCTGGAAATACCACGGGCCGCCGATCTCCATCTGTGTATCGAAACCAAACAGAGTGTTTGTGTTGACGTACTGAATACTCCCCTGCGTCGCACGCACGATCCCCGTCTCCGGGGTCCCATCGATATCAGCCCGAGGCGTCGTCGCCACGATCAGCAGACCACCCACACCCTCAAGCACGCCGGTGTTGTTAAAGCCCTCCGTGGTGATGGAACCACGCCCCCGCGTGATCCCATCATTGGTGATCTCCGAACCGGTCACCGACCCGCCATTCAGCTCAAGCACGGACGCCACGCCGGTGTTGAAAGGCGTCGTGAACCGCAGAACACCATCCGTATCCGCCGTCCCGATCGTGCCGACACTCGTCACGGCAGCCCCGTCAACATTCAGTGTCCCATCGTCCGCCATCAGGTCCGAGCCAACCAGGAAATTCACCGTCGAAGCAATCGACCCGAACCCATGGAGATCGGCAAAATTATTAGCCGCTAGTGTGCCTCCCGCCCGGATGATCCCACCCTCGATCCGGTTCAAACTGCCGTTGTGCTCCAGCCGGAATTGCGCCGAAGCATCCACAAATGTCATCACAACATCCGAATCAAACGTCGCCCGAGCACGCACCTGCGGGAAGCCATCAACACTGATCGTATTACTGAATCGAACCGCTTGACCCACAATCACATCCCAGCCCGTCGAAATCGAATTGAACGTCACCGGCCCGTCCGCCACCCACGACCCCAGCGTGTTCACCGTAAGACGGCCAAACAGCCCAAAACCCAGCATGCCGTCATAAGCATTGCTGGTTCCCGAACTCTCAATGTAGTCGCTGTCAATCGTCAGCTGCGAGATCAGATTCAAGGAAGCACCTGGCCCCGCAGTCCCGTCCAGGTCGTAACGCGTCACATCTACCGTCGTCGGCGCCGTGACCGAAGCGTCACTCTGCAGGAACGTACCGGCACCCGTGATCGTTCCGCCCGCGAGCTCCATGAAGCCCTGAGCCCGAACGCTCGCATCCGCCTCAACCACAATCGATCCGTCATCCAGATGCACGTCCGCGCCAATCTGCGACTGACCACCCGAACCAGAAACATTAATCACACCGCCAGGAACTATCCTCACCTCAGTACCCGTGAGGAATGGCGTCCCCGACCCGGCGTGCACCATATTGATCGTGCCATCGAGATCCCAGGTGGCAGCCGTATTAACACTGGCACGACCGCCGTTGATGTTCAGCGTGCCACCATACGGATCACTAACGATATCGATCACATCCGAGTTGATCGTAAACACCACCCCATCATTCACCGTCGTCACGCTGTCCCCGCCACTGCTCCCATCCCAGTCAAGCGTGTCCGTCGAAATCACCGTGTCAGCCGCAATCGTCACGTTGGAATTGAACCGAAGCGTACCCGTACCCGTATGCGTCCCCCCTTCAAAGATCGCAGTACCCTCAAGCTCCAGAACACTCGTCGTGTTCGTCACCGACGTGCTCGTAAACGTGACCGGCGCAAAGATTTCGTTCGTACCAGACAGAGCATTCACCGTGCCCGTACCACCATCTCCCACAATCATCCGCGACCCCTCAAGGTCACCGCCATTCATGTTCATCGTCCCGCTAAGCGTCCACGCCACCGGGAAAAGAATCGGGTTGATGATGATCCCCGAACCGCCCACATCTGGGCTATCTCCCTCAGCAAGAGGGTTAATAATCAGAGGCGCCCGCGTATTGACGTTCAAAACCGCCCCACTGCCGATCGTAATCACCCCGTCGTGTGCATCATTGATCCCACGACCAGTGATGTCCATCTGCGAATTACTCTCCAGCGTCGTATCCGAGATCGTCCCGCCATCCCAGTCGAACGTCCACGTCTGAATCGTCACCGTCGAACCCGACGATACCGTCGCGTCACCATTCTGAACAAGCGTCCCCGTACCCGTAAACGTCCCGCCGTTGTAAGTAATCGAATCCCCCGTCGAATTGCCGAGCGTCAACTGGTCATCCGAATCCGGGATGTTCACCGTCGCCGTCGACTCCACAATCACTGGCGTGTCGATCGCCGTAAAGCCATCCACATTCACCACACCCGCCAGGATCGTCGTCCCCGTACCGAGAATCTCAGCATCCTCGGAGATCGTCGCCCCACCGTTCAGGTTCAGCACACCCCCAACGCCCAACTCCCAATCCACATTGAACGTGATGTCCTGACCATCACCCACCGTCATCACACCATCAAACGGATCCGCCACGCCACCTGAGGCAAAGGTGATATCCCCCACACTCGCGTCCACAAGGCCATCGCCACCCGTACCATCCAGGTCCCAGGCGTTCGTCCCGTTGGCCGACACAAACGTCAACCGGCCGCCATCAGGACGAATCCGCCCGTCATTCCGGAACGTACCCGCCACATCCACCGTACCGTTCCCGTTCACCTCCCCGATCAGTCCATCAAAAACCTCGGTGTCGAGATCATCGGCGATATCCGCCAGCCCGCCGGTCATATCAAGCTCACCACCGTTGACGATCACATCCGTCGCCTCAAGCTCACCACCAACCTCAACAAAAATCTGCGTCGATCCATCACCCGCCGCCCGCTGAATCGTCACCGTATTCGCGATGTCGATCTTGTCGTCATTCGTCTGAACATCCGACCCGTCACCCACAAAAAGGCTCGTGGCGAAGAACGTCCCGGGTGTCGTAATCTGCGCCGTCCCGCCATGCCTGATGTAAGCCTCGTCCGCTCCCCCAGGAACCTGACCACCCACCCACTCAAACGCGTTCCGCATATCACCCGCAGAAAGCATGTCCTGACGCGGCAAATCAATATCGTTCCAACCCGAGCCCGTCGCCGCAGCCAGCACATCCGTCGCCGTCGGCAAACGACGAACCCCAGACGCACCACAACCACCGCACATCAACGCCGTCTGAGCCTCCACGTGGAAATCACCCTCGATCCCCGTCGTGATCCCGTTGGTCAGCGACGTCGGCACATCATAATCCCCGTCCGCATACTCCCCGCTCGACACATTCCCCGTCAGCCCCACCGCATGACCCAACTCATGAATCACCGTGCTGAGCAAATCAAAGCCGTTCCTCGCCGCTGCCGGCGCCGTCGAGCGCGCATCACCCCGGTAGCCCACCTCAAACAACTGCGGAGCCCCATTAAACCAGTTGGCCTGCTGCGTTCCCGTCAGATCACGGTAAAGCGTTTGCTCGATGTCAAACTCGCTGTTGTTGCCGGGCGTCTGGTCGTAATACCACAGCCGCGCATTGCCGTTGCTAAGCGTCGTATCCAGTCGAATCCGAGCATCCGTCGGCTTGCCCCCCGACGTCCCCGTATTGAGATGGTCCCCAAGCACATTGTCATCAAGGTCGGTCCAGAAGTACCGAATGTTCAGCGTCCCGCTATCCTCGATGATATCCTCCCAGTAGTTCGCAGCCCACTGCATCATCGAAATCAACTCAGCCGCCGCCGGGTCCGAGGCCGGGTTATCCGAAGCCCCCGCGTCAAACGTCAGATTGATGTTCAGACCCGAAGCCGTCCCCGCACTCGCCAACAACGCCGCAGCCAATAGACAACCTGTACTCGTCTTCATCGCGAGATCCCTTCTCAAAATTGTTGCTACCACTCGCCCAAAAGCGAAAACCCTTCTCTACCTGCCCGGCCAACGGGAAAATGAATCACATCCCACAGCCAAGCCTAACAAGCCATCTGTCCAAATAGAAGCATAACACCTAATCAGAATCAAACACCCCAAAATCCCCTGATAACCTCCAATACGCAGACCCAACCCCAAAACTGCGCGCTCCACCGAACAATCACAAAAAAACCCCGACGCCGAAGCGCCGGGGCTTATCAACTCAGGGTAAATCAGCACTCACATCAGCGACGACGCACAAACGCCAGCGCCGACAGACCCAACAGTGCCGCCGAAGCAGGCTCGGGAACCACGCCCGCAGGAGCAAAGTTCGACGCCAGAATCGACAGGTCGATCAGGTCAACCACGGTATCACCGTTGAAGTCGCCCTCGGCGACCGTGAACCCGCTGCCAGCAGGATCAAAGTTCGTCGCCAGAATCGACAGGTCGATCAGGTCCACAAACCCATCGCCGTTCGCATCGCCCGGGATCAGGCTCGAACCGCCGTTGGCCACCACATCAAACTGATCGCCGGCAAAGGTGTTGAAATCCACGCCCGAAAGCGGGTTGTCACCACCAATGAACCCACCCGAACCATCGCCGCCGATGTTGCCCTGAAGCACACCCTCGCCGTTCACCTGGTTCGACAGATAGGAATACTCACTGCCGTTCACGTGCGCGTGAATCTTGATGTCACCAGCACCCGCCGACGTACCAAGCGTCGAAAGCGGAATCATGAACTCCGCACCCGTCATCACCTGACCGGCCAGAGCCACAAACTCGGGATCAGCGATGTCGCTGCCACCATTGCCGATCACACCACCGGCGGTCGGTACCGGGTTCTCAGGATCGCCATCATCGGCAAACGCATTCTCGTTGTTGATCTGGGCCTTGATGCCGAACGCGCTGTTATCCGCAGCCGCACGACCACCGCTGGGCGTGATGAAGAACTGCTCAATAGGCGTCGTAATCGGGTCAGCCGAGCTGGCATCCACAAAGTTCACCTCAACGCCCTGGGCACCCGGGGCGCTCGTGCCGCCCGCATAACCAGCCGCCGGATTCTGCGACTGCGGAACCAGCTCAGCGAAGTGAGCCGAGAGCAACCAGCCCGAAGGAGCAAACGGATTGCCCGGATCATCAATCGATTCCGTGCCGTGCGTCAGCGCCAGCATGTAGTCCGCCTCGAAGCCAGCATCAAACGTGATGCCGCTCAGCGAACGCAAACCGTTGTTGAAACCACCAATCCCAAAGTCCAGATCGGCGAGCGGGTCCTCAGGATCATTCAGCAACTGGTTCACACCACCATCAACAGAGTCAAACATGATGACCAGCTTGTTGAAGTTGCTCTCAAGGTTCCCAGCGATGAACCCGTAAAGGTTGTCCCCCTCCACCCGTGCGTAAAAAGCATCCAGCTCAGAGCCATTGGCAAATTCAGCTTGGCCCAGGCTGCTGTCGCCAAAACCCGTGTTCGTGTTCTGCACCGACAACGCCGTGCCGTAGAACTCGGTGTCCAGAAAACCATCGATAACCGGCTGGGCACTCGCCACACCGGCAAAAGCAAAAGCAGACGCGAAACCAGCGATGGACAGGGATCTCATGATTCAACCTCCAGGGGTATGAGAAAAAAGAAACTTGCGGACAGGTCAACGACCCACGTGCGAAACAACAAGGCGAGACACAGAAGGCCCTCCGACCTTCTATCGCAAAAGATAACCCCAGTGAACCGCTTAAGCAAGCCGCATAACCCAATCCGGGCAGACTTTTCCCACAAGACCCAGATAAACCGCCGCCCCACCCGCGCAGCACGCTCTTGAGCTCCACCAGAAGGCAAAATAGGTCGACTTTTCTGATTGATTCGCACTTGACGCCCGACCACTCGCGCTTATGCTTATAGGAAATAAGCAGATTTCGATGTCTCAAGGCTGCTCAGCTAAACCGCATCTGCCCGATACCAGTCACAGGAAAAGAGCCTCAAAACGGATTCTTGCACGGTCAAAGGGTGAACCGTTTAAACCAACCACCCGACTCGCGACAACGACTCACAGCTCAAGAAGGAGCAAACCATGATCCCTGGCCTCCAGAAAACACACCCACGCCTCCAAGGCTTCACCCTCATCGAACTCCTCGTGGTGATCTCCATCATCGCCCTCCTCATCGGCATCCTCCTCCCGGCCCTGGGAGCCGCCCGAAACACCGCCCGCTCCGCCGCCTGCCTCTCCAACGGACGCCAGCAAACCGTCGCTGCCAGTGTTTTCGCAGTCGAGTACCAGGACCTGTTCCCCGTCACGGCAGAAACAGACTGGGTAGAAGACGAATTCGGCTTTGACAGAGACAAGTTTGCATTCCGAGCAACCGGCAACGCCAGCGATCCACTAACCCTGAAAGATCATGCATCGGCCTTGATCCCTTACCTCGGTGGCGGGCAGAACGACACCTTCTGGGATCAAGGGCCTGCCTCACAGTTTCAGCAAAATAATCCTGAGGTCTTTCTCTGCCCCGCTGACCCGGGACTGAATACGGATTTCCCAGGCTATATCGTTGACCTCAACGCTGCCGGAGAAAATGGCGACATTACACCGCCGGATAACTTCCTGCCCCTGTCCTATGGTGTCAATGTTGACATCACAGCTCTCAACCGCTCGACTAATAACTTCTCGATGCGAGGCGCTAACACCATCCTCCCATACCAGTCACCTTCTGCCGATGGTTTGCCAGTTGGCGGTAACCAGAACGCGATCAAAGCACCATCCCAAACCATGCTGTACGGCGATCTAGGCACAAGGTCAGAGAACGATGCTCGTGTCCAGACACAGGGCGGCATCCATGTCTGGAATGACACGGTGTTTATTTCCAGTGCAGGACACCGGGCCGTTGGAGTCGATAACCCCGGAACACTTGCTGGGCACTATGCCGATGCAAGATTCCGAGCCAAACTGCCGGTCGACGGCCAAACACTTCCGGGGCTTGAAAGCTTCGGAGGACGCCACGGCAGCAACATGAACATCTTCTACGCTGACGGCCATGGCGGCTCGGTCAACCCCGAAGGAGCCACCAACGTGCTCCTGACACCCCTCAACATCAAGTCACAGTAACCTCGATCATCCGTTCAAAACGACAGGCGTCCGCCCGACAGGCGGACGCTTTTTTCATGCGCGAACACCTTCGGCCATCACATCACCCCCACAAGCCCTGGATAGAACGACCAGCAATCCCCATCACAAACCACAGATAGAAATCTCGGTGCCCCTTCGCAAGCTCCTCGCATAAACCCGCGGTTAAGCCACGCAATAAGCAATGCACATTCGAGCCCTGGTGTGCCACCGCGGCCCTGCTTCAAATCACCCAACAACAATCAACTCACAGCAAGCAAACTCCCCCTCACGGGCCCCAGGCGCAAGCCCGGAGTGCTACCCCTCCAAAGATCCCCGAACGCAAATTCAGGGCACCAGCAAGCCTCCCTTTCAACTCACCCCTTCACCCCAGCCTCCGCCGCATTCCCCACAAAGTACCGCTGAGCCGCAAAGAACAACAACACACAAGGCAGCATCGTCACACAAGACGCCGCCATCAACAGCTCACGATTCTGAACCCCATACTGCCCATTGAAACTGTTCAGCTCCAACGCCAGCGTCCGGTTCTCAGGCGAGTTCAGATAAATCAGCGGGTTCATGAAGTCGTTCCACGCAAACATGAACGTGTAAATCGCCACGATCGCAATCACCGGCCAACTCAAAGGAAGCATGATCCGCCAGTAAATCCCAAAAGGCGAAGCCCCATCAATCCGCGCCGCCTCCAGCAACTCCTCAGGCAGCTGCGAAAAGAACTGACGGAACATGAAAATGAAAAACGGCTGCCCGAAGAACATCGGCACCACCAGAGGCAGCATCGTGTCGATCCAACCCATCTGCCGAAACAGCAAAAACACCGGAATCATCGTCACCTGAGGCGGCAACATCATCGTCGCCAACATCAACATGAACAGCGGGTCCCGTCCCCGAAACCGAAACCGCGCAAACCCAAAACCCACCAGCGACGACGAAAACACCGCCCCCACCACACTCAGCACCGTGATCACCACCGTGTTCGAGAGCGCCGGAAACGCCCACGCCCCCACGTCCATCCCCATCAGTTCCAACGAGTCCGCATAGTTACCCCACTGCGGATCGCTAGGCAGCACCTTCCCGATCTCCGAAATCTCCTGGTCCGTCTTCAGCGAGTTCGAAACCATCCAGAAGAACGGAATCAGCAGCAGCGTCGCCCCCACCAAAAGCAGCAGGTACGTCGCCACATCACCCCCACTCCGAAACCGCTTCGGACGGTAAGCCCGATGAAGTGCCTCAGCCCGCGCCGCATCCCTCTCGCTGACAACCGCCTGCTCACCGCTCATGATCGCAGCCCCTCATAATGCACCAGACCCTTCGATCCGCGGAAAACAAACAGCGTCAACACCAGCACCAGCAAAAACAGCACCCACGCCAACGCCGACGCATAACCCATGTTGTGATTCCGAAACGCGTGGTCATACAGATAAAGCACATAGAACAACAGGTTCTCATCCGTCCCGCCCGTCGACCCACGAATCACATAAGCCTGCGTAAACACCTGGAACGAACCAATGATCCCCATGATCACATTGAAGAAGATCAACGGAGACAACATCGGCAGCGTGATGTTCACGAACTGACGAACCGCCCCCGCACCATCAATCCGCGCCGCCTCATACAACGACTCAGGAATGTTCTTCAAACCCGCCAGATAGATAATCATCCCCCCACCCACACCCCAAACCGTCATCAGCACCAACGCCGGCATCGCAAACACCGCCCCGTCCACACCAAACCAGTCAGGCGGCTCCCAAGCCCAACCCGTCACCGCATTCACCGGCTCCAGAATCTGCCGCAGCACCAGATTCAACAAGCCCTCATCCGTATTGAAAATCGTGATCCAAAGCGTCACCAACGCCACACCCGTCACCACCGATGGCACAAAGTAAGCCGTCCTGAAAAACGCAATCCCCGGCACCTTCGCGTTCATCATCACCGCCACCAAAATCGCCGCCGTCTGAACAATGGGTACCGCCAGGATCGTGTAATAGAACGTCACCCAAAGCGCCTGCCCCACCTGCTCGTCGTACCGGAACATGTGAATGTAATTATCCAGCCCCACAAACCGAGCACTGCTAAGCGGCGCCATCGCCGACCACGACGTCAGACTTAGCAGCAGCGACACCACCATCGGCCCCAGCAAAAACAACACAAATCCCAGCAGCCACGGCCCAATAAACAAAAACCCCGTCCGCTCCTGAGCCCGGTCGATCGCACCCAGCTTCTGCTTCCGAGCAAACCACCACCCCACAAAAATCACCGCACCCACCAGCACCACCGCCGCTCCACCCACCCACGCCCAGGGCATCACCGGATAGTCACGCGTCTGCAAGGGCGAAGCCAACTCAGCCAGCCACTGACGCTCCACCTCCGCCGCCGCCTCCGCTGGCGTCATCTCATCCAACCGAATCGTCTTCGCCAACTCCTGCTCGAGAATCTGGTCAAACCGCCGATTAAGCGGGTTCATCGCCAGCCGCGCCGTCTCCGCCAACTCCAGAAACAGCTCCGCGTTCTCCGGCTTCTCGCCAGGCGTCAGGAACGACTCCGAATAAGCCACGCTCCGCATCACCGGCACCGCCAGCCCCAACTCCGCCAACCGCTCCTGACCCTCACCCGCACACATGAACTTCAGCAGCTCATAAGCCTCATCCGGATAAGCCGACTGCGAAGCAATCGACCACGCCACCGTCGCAATCCCCGTCACCGGCTCCGTTCCCTCCTTATGCGGAACCGGCACCACATCCCAATCAAAATCCTCAATCTTCCGGAACCGAGGCGTATACCACCGCCCCACCGGCCCCATCACCCCGATCCGACCCCGCCGAAACAGATCATCCTCATCCTGACTCAAACCCGTCGCATTGAAAATCGTCCCCTCCTCCATCCGCAACCGACGAATGTACGCCAGCGCCTCCTGCGCCCCCTCACCATCAACCGTCACATCCGTAAACGCATCCCCGTTGTCGCCCCCAAAGAAATCACCCCCGAAGTTCCACACAAGCACCCGCAAAACCGCAGGCCACGTCTTGAAAATCCCACCAAAGATCCGCTCGTTCGGATCATCCGGATCCCCAAGCGCCGTGATCTTCGCCATCGCCTCCGCAAACTCATCCCACGTCCAACCCTCATATGGAATCGACACCCCCGCCCGCCGAAACAGATCCAGATTCGCGTACATCAACAAAGGCGTGAAGTCCTTCGCCACCCCATACAGATCCCCCGACCCCACACGCTCCGCATCCGCGTCCCAACGAAACGCATCCAGCAGAATCGGAAACACATCCTCAATCCAGCCCGCCTCACCCGCCGCACGATCCTCCGCGAGATACGGCTCCAGATTCAGCAGCATCCCCGCCCGCGCAAAATCCGGCATGTCCTCATACCGCAGATAAAACAGATCAGGCGGGGTCCCCGCCGCCAGCATCGTCTTCAGCTTCGAGTCGTAATCACTCGCATGCAGACGCTCCACACGCACATCCGGATTCGCATCCCGATACGCCTGCACCAGCGCCTCAACAATCGCCACCTCATCCGTATCCCCCCAGTGCAACACCGTCAGCACCGGACGCGTATCCGACCACCGCTCCGCCCACATCCCCCATGTCCGCGCCCCCACATCGATCACCGCCCAAACGACAATCAACGCCGCCGCCAACCCCAACAACCATCGCGGGACATCCCAGAGCTTCATCGACGAACACCTTCCGCAACAGCAGCCGGCGGAACCGGAGCCAGAATCGCAGAACCCCACGGCTCCAACGCCACATCAATCGTCCCACGCAACCCGATCCGCGCCACCGCGATCGCCTTCGGCCGCCCACTCGCCTCATCCATCACCACACGCACGTGCGCCGATTCAAACCAGTCCACGTGCGCACGATCCGGATCAAGCTCCACCCGAACCGTCCGCGCCTCCGGACTCCGATTGAGCGCGACCACCACCCGTTCATCCCCCTCAACCCGCTCATACACCAGCACGCCCGCCGCATCATCCGCCGACTGCACCCGAAACACCCCCCGACGCAAAGGCCGAAGCGCCGTCCGCACCGCAATCAACCTCTGATGCGCCTCAAAAACATCCTCACGAATCCGCTGGTCCGGATCCGCATAAGGCATCAGATCCTCCCACCACATCGGCATCCGATTCGACGGATCGTCAGGCGAATACATCCCCACCTCATTCCCGTAGTAAATCATCGGAGCCCCCAGATACGTCATCTGGCACACCACCGCCTGAATCATCCGCTGATACGCCTCTTCACTTGGCGGGCCCTTGTGATAATCCGGCCCCGTGTCCTGCAGCCGATTCGCCCCGTCATAAGGACGATCCGGATTCATCAGCATCGACGCCAGCCGATCCGTGTCGTGCGAATCAAACAGATTCATCTGCACCAACGACACCTCAAACGGATACGCCAGCGACAACGCCAGCAGCCGCTCCCCAAACGCGCTCGCCGTGATCGCCTGCTCCCGATCCACAAAGAAATCGTGCGCCGCATCCGCGAACCGGTAGTTCATCACCGCATCGAACTGATCCCCCTCCAGCCACACCGTCGCGTCACTCCAGATCTCACCCGCAATAAACGCATCCGGGTTGATCGACTTCACCAACCGACGCCAGTCTCGCCAGAAAACCATCGGCACCTCGTTCGCCACGTCCAGGCGCCACCCATCAATCCCCTTGCTCACATCACCATCCGGTGCCATCCACCGACGCGTGATATCCAGCATGTGCTGCCGCGGGCCCGCAGCCAGACCCAGCACCGGATCCTGCTTGAACTTCGGCAGATGACCGCTCGGACCATCCCACGCCACCCACTGAATCCCGCCCGGCTTCCCATGCACCTCATACGGCTCCGGATGCCCCCACAACGACGGATCCCCCCAATCCGTGATCGCAAACCACCCCGCATACTTTGACCGCTTGCCGTTCTCCAGCACATCGATAAACGCATAGTGATTCCGCCCCACGTGATTGAACACCCCGTCAATCACCACCCGAAATCCCTGCGACTTCGCCTCGGCCAGAAAATCCAGGAACACACGATCCGAACCCGTCCACATCCACGTGCTCGGATCATCCGTCTCCGACAACACCGGCCAGTCACCCACCACCCCGAAGTTGTCATCGATATGACGGAAATCGCTCGCGTCATACTTGTGCATCGACGACCCCTCGAAAATCGGGTTGAAGTAGATCGCCGTCACCCCTAGCTCTTTCAGATAGCCGAGCTTCTCCTTCACCCCCTGAAGATCGCCGCCATACCGCCGCCGCCATACATTCCCCGCCCCCTCATAAAAGTTCTCCTCGCCCGCCACCTCGCCCGGCTGCGTCTCCCACCAGTCACTCCGCCAGTCCTCAATCAGCGTCTCGTAGTCCTTCGCCCCCGGATCATTCGACGGATCGCCATTGCGAAACCGCTCCGGAAAGATCTGATACCAAACCACGTCCCTCGCCCAGTCGGGCGTCACCGCCTTCGAAGCCTCCGGTGCTCGATACGCCAGAATCTCCGCCGCCTCACGATCCACCACCGCATCGCCCCGCGCATAAAAAACCCGCGCATCCCCATCAATCAGCTCGAAGTAGTACAACCCCCGATCCGCCTCCAGCGGCGCAAAACCACCCCACCGCTCAAACCCGCCCGCCGCCACCCCACGATCCAACCCCGCCGAAACCCAGTCGCCCGCACCCTCCGGGTCCGTCCACACCAAAGCCTCCTCGATATCGCCCGGCTGCACCCGCACCGCCAGCCGAGCCATCCCCTCACCCGCCAAAGCAGCCTCCCCACGATCACCCCCATCATGCCCCAGCCCTCGGCTCTGAATGTGGTCAGGCATCGGCGCCGGCAGCCGCCGCACATCCGGACCCAGCAAAAACGCCGAGTTCACTCCCCCGTGACCATCCGGCTCCTCCAGTGCGACATCACTCGCCGGGTCATTCATCCACACCGGCTCACCGCCACGATCCAGCACCAGCTTGTAATAGTGCACCCCGGGGTCCAGCCGAACCATCGTCCAGTACCCACCCTCCGCCTGCGCCGTCATCGGATGCACCGAGGACGACCAGTTATTAAACGACCCACCCACCGACACACCCCGCAAACCCTCATCCATCGGACCCGGCTGATAACCGAACGACTTCCACAACCCATCCAGCTGCTCCAGCGCCGGACCGCTAGGCGAAAACGCCACTGCCACCTGATGATGACGCGGACGAACACGCAGCATCGCCAGCACAGCCCCATCCTCACCTACCACCCGCACATCCGTCTCCGAATCCAGGCCCTCCAGAACCGCATACACCTTCCCCGCCTCCAGCAACCCGTCCGACCGAAGCGGCGTCAAAGCCTCCACCCCATCCGCCCCCTCATAACGAAGCTCAAGCCCCGTCACCTCCTCCATCACCTGCGCAACCCCGACCCGAGCATCGCCAAGCGACAGCATCCCCACCACCAGGGCCACCGTCATCACGAAAGGAAAAACCACCAACACCCAGACCGGCACCCGAGCGTCACCCTTAGCTGCATCTTGCAATCGATCGCCCTTTCAAACCGAATCATCAACGCCCGGACGCAAGTCCCTGAGCATAAATCAGCTACGTAATCGATCAAACCAAAACAACGAACACCAGACACACACGAGCCCCAGGCCCAAGCCAAGGTGCCTACGCCACGAGCCCCAGACGGAAGTCTGGGGGCAATCGGAGGAGCTACCGCCCCGCCGCAATCGCCGTTGATTCCCGCAAAATCAGGTGCGTCGGCAACAACTCCGCCACCGGGTCCTGCCGGCCGCGAACACGCTGAATCAACCGCTCGCACGCCACATCACCCAGGTCATACAGAGGCAGATGCACCGTCGTCAGAGGCGGATTCAGAAACTGACTCATATACAGATTGTCGAAACCAACCACCGACACGTCCGTCGGCACCTGACGGCCACTCTGATGCAGATAATGCACCGCACCCATGGCCATCTTGTCATTGCTCGCAAAAATCGCCGTCAGATCCGGATGACGCTCCATCAGCTGACGAGCCGCCTCCGCACCCCCCGTCTCCGAATAGCGACCATCCACCACCAGACTCGGATCGAACGTCCCCTCCTCCTCCATGCTCGCCCGAAACACCGCCAGGATGTCCTGCGTCGTCACCCCATGACTCCCGCCAATCACCATCCCCACCTTCTTGTGCCCCAGCTGCCGCAGGCAGTGCATCACCTGCTCGGCCCCCGCCGAGTAGTCACACACCACCGTATCCACGTCTAGATCATTGAACTGCGTGTTCACAGCCAGCACCGGCTGATCGCGATCCACCAGGTCATGCATGAACTCGTAATTCTCAATGAAGCCCAGGCACAGAATCCCATCCACAAACCGCCGCTCAACCAGCTCGATGTGCTGCCCCGACTCGATGAACTTCGGCTTCGCCTGCTCCAGCAAGATCTTGTGACCCAGCCGCGCAGCCCGGTCATAAATCCCCGAGATGATCTCACCGAAATACGCATCCGCAAACGCATGACTGAGAGGCGGGATCATCACCGCGATCAGACGCGTGTACGTGCTCGACAGGCTCTGCGCAACCCGGTCCGGCCGATACCCCAGATCATCCATCGACCGACGCACCCGCTGCTGCGTCGCCCGCGAAATACGCGGGTTGTTGTTCAGCACCATCGAAACCGTCGCAACCGACACATTCGAGTGCGCCGCCACCTCACGCATGCTCACACGCTTCGCACGCTTCGGAGAAGCGCTCGTCTCCTCCCCGGAGACACCCGAAGTGGGCACGCGAGGCGAACTACTGGAGGTGGCCATAAAAAGCTCTCTAGGCAGGCTGGGCAAGATGGAGAAAATCAGAAAACTAGAGACGACTCATGCCTGAGTTTAACACCATAGTAAAACGGATCAACACTGTCTAGCGGATTCAAGGCATATTCTCGCCTCCCACCCGACCCGCAGACCACCAGAAATCAGCAAACCCACCCCTCTCCCCAACAGCAACCCCAAAACTTTGCCATTTTCGGTTGACGTAAACCAAAAATCGGCGTTTAATAGGAGGAGTAATGACTCAATCAGGCGAGTAACACGCCCGCTTCTGCAAACAACCATCGAACCCCAAGTTAAACGATTCACTGGCCGGAGCGTACGCCGGCCGAAAAACAAGCCTCGAAACGCTGATCTCAGCAATCATTCCCTTAACGGAGTTGGAGAAAACCATGATCCGCACCACCGCATCCCTGATCGCTCTCGGCCTCGCAGCCCCCGCCTTCGCCGCACCCGTCATCGACGGCACCGTCGACGCCATGTACGGCGCCCCCCTCGCCGTTCAGACTGTCGAAACACAGTTCGGCGACAACTTCAGCGAACTCAACGCCGCCTACGCCACCGTCGCCAACGACCGGCTCTACGTCACGCTGACTGGCAACATCGAAACCAACTTCAACAAGATCTCCATTTTCATCGACTCGAAGGCCGGCGGCGAAAACACCCTCGACGGCAGCCTCGCCTACGACTTCGGCGACGTCGCCTCCAACTTCGGCGGACTCACCTTCGACGCCGGCTTCGAAGCCGACTACCACATGTTCGCCCGTACGGGCGGCGGCAACTTCGAGGTCGACATCGTCGACCGCGCAAACTCCGCCCCCGGCGCTGAGCTCGGCAACTTCGGCAGCTCCGCCGGCAACGCCGGACAGCTCGGCACCATCGCCGCCATCGGCGGAACCGCCACCACCGGCGCCGACGCAGGCACCTTCCTCACCCAGGACGTCCTCTTCGCCATGGACAACTCCAACGTCGCCGGCGTCCTCGGTGGCACCGCCGCGGCCGACCCCGTCGCCGCAGCCGCCGTCACCACCGGCCTCGAGTTCTCCATCGCCCTCGCCGACCTCGGCACCTTCACCGCCGGCGACGTCATCAAGATCCACGCCGCTGTCGGCAACGGCGACAACAATTTCCACTCCAACCAGATCCTCGGCGGTCTGCCCGCTCCCCAGGGCAACCTCGGCGGTGACGGTGGCGGTGGCTTTACCGGCAACCTCGCCGGCATCGACTTCAACCAGTACGCCGGCGATCAGTTCTTCACCGTCGTCGTCCCAGAGCCCGCCTCGGCCGCACTCCTCGGCCTCGCCGGTCTCGCACTGACCCGCCGTCGCTAATCAGTACCCCGGGCACAACGCCCGAACGATGCGATAGCCCATTGCTTTTTAAGGGCGCTTGGGTGAAAGCCTGAGCGCCCTTTTTTCTCCCCCAACCAAACCACGACCGACAGGAGCCGCCCCGTGACCAACACGAGACCAATCCCAAGCCGAGCCGTGACCGCCCTGCTCTGCCTCCTGGCTGCCCTCTTCCTCTCCGCCAGAACCGCCCACGCAGAAAACACCTCCGCACAGCCCATCCTCCAGGTCTTCGACCTCGACTGGACCACCATCGACGACCGCATGGCCGACATCTTCTCCGCCGGCTACGGACGACTCTGGCTACCCCCGCCCAACCGCGCCGACTCCGGCGGACTCTCCGTCGGCTACGACGTCTTCGACCGATTCGACCTCGGCACACCCGGCAACCCAACCCTCTACGGCACAGCCGGCGGCCTCAAAACCCTCGTCGACTCCGCCCACCAGGCCGGCATCAAGGTCAACACCGACTTCATCCCGAACCACAACGGCTTCTCCGACCACACCTCACCCGGCTTCGTCGCCGCAGGCGATTACCCCGGCTTCGTCACCCAACTCCCCACCGATCCCTTCGGCGACTTCCGCCCCCCCGCCTTCGACATCGACATCCCCACCCCCGACGAAAAGGTCTACCGACTCGCCGGACTCATCGATATCGCCCACGAAAAGAACTACCAGTTCATCCGCCATCCCGTCGACCCCGCCGACCCCCGCAACATCCCCTCCGGATCTTTCCACGACATCCCCGATCCCAACAACGCCCGCTTCTACACCGACCAGGACCTCGGCGGTACCACAGTCTTCGACCCACGTCTGAACCAGAACGTCACCCTCTACAACTTCAACCAGCAAAACCCCCTCGCCGGCGACCCCGTCACCGAAAACGCTACCGGCCTCCTCATCCGCAACATCCGCTGGATGATCCAGGAAGTCGGCGTCGACGGCTTCCGCTTCGACGCCGTCCGCCACTTCGAGCCCTGGGTCCTCGACTTCCTCGACCAAGGTTCCTTCCTCGCCAAGCCCGAGCCCCTCCTCGACGGCTCTCCCGACCACATCTTCTCCTTCTCCGAAACCGGCGGCGACAACCGCTCCGAGTTCATCAACAGCTACATCCGCAAGGACATCGACAACAACAACCTCAACGAACTCGGCGGCAACCGCGACGCCCTCGACTTCGGCTTCTTCTTCGCCGTCCGCGACAACCTCTCCGGCAACGGCATCGCCAACGACTGGCGCGACGTCAAAAACGCCTCCTTCGACGTCTTCGACGACGGCTTCGCCAACAACGGCTCGCAAGGCGTCGCCTTCGTCCAGTCACACGACGACGGACCCGCCTACCTCAACAACGTCGCACACGCCTACATGCTCATGCGACCCGGCCAGGCCATCGTCTACTTCAACGGCGAAAAACTCGAAGACGGCTTCCGAGACTTCCCCAAGCCCGGCCGTGGCGACGCGCTCGGCGGGGTCTTCGGCAACCAGATCACCACCCTCACCAACATCCGAAACACACACGGACGAGGCAACTACCTCGACCGCACACCCTCAGGCGACGAAAAAGAAATCCTCGTCTTCGAACGCGAAAACTCAGCCATCGTCCTCCTCTCCAACCGACTCGATGCCGGCTTCGACAGCCGAACCGTCCAGACCGCCTTCGCACCCGGCACACCCCTCATCGAACTCACCGGCAACGCCGCCGATCCAAACACCGACCCCACCGACGAACTCCCCTCACTCGTCGTCGTCAAGCCCGACGGTACCATCGACGTCCGCATCCCCCACAACCTCAACGTCAACGGCATCGAGCACGGCAACGGCTACCTCATCTATGGCGTCTCCGGCCCCCAGGGACAGATGAGCTTCCTCGATCCCAACAACCAGCCCATCACCAACATCATCGACGCCGAGCCACCCACCCTCACCGGCGATCCGCTCACCGATGACCGGCTCAACGGCGAAACCCGCCTCACCGACATCACCATCATCGACACCGATACCTTCACCATCAACGTCAACACCAACGCCGTCAACCTCCTCGGATCCTTCCGCGACCAGCCCGCCGATGGCGACTACGCAGCCTTCAAACTCAACGACGGACTAGACGGCAACAACAACGGCAACGTCGACCACGTCACCCCCAACTCCGTCCTCTACGGCTTCGAAGACTTCACCCAGGTCAACAACCCCGGTTTCTTCCAGCCCGATGGCAACGGCCTCTATCAGCAGACCATCGACACCGACCTCCTAGGCGAAGGCCAGCACTACATCACCACCCGCGTCTTCCGCCAACGAGCCGCCAACGAGCCCGCCGTCTTCACCGACTTCCGCCAGGTCATCTACATCGACCGCGAAGACCCCGAAGTCAGCTTCGTCTCCCTCGAAGGCATCGACGCCCCCGACGACCGCGACCGCCAGCTGATCCTCGAATCACTCGACGGCACCGCCAATTCCGTCCACGTCTTCGTCAACCTCGGCGCCAGCATCACCGACCAGCAGCTGCTCGAAGCCATCGAAAACAACGGCGCCGGACGCATCGACCTCCTCGACCGCCGCCTCTGGGGACGCAACATCAACGACCTCACCTCCGGCAACCAGAAGATCACCGTCGTCACCTTCGAACGCTCCGGCCGCCGCAGCATCCAGCACCTCACCGGCCTCAGCATCGCCACCGACTTCGGCTCCGGCATCGGCGACCTCGACGCCGACGACACCTACGAAGTCCGCGACGTCGAACTCTTCGAGCTCTTCCTCAACGCCAACAACGCGCAGTTCCGAGCCCCCGCCGATGCCAATGGCGACGGCCGACTCGACCTGCTCGACCTCACCCCCTTCGGCCAGGCACTCATCGACGCCGAAGCCCCCCTCAACACCCTCGGCGAATACGAGGACCTGCTCGCCCGCATCCTCAACGCCGCCACCCCAGGCGACATCAACCGCGACGGCACCCTCGACGCTGCCGACATCGACCTTCTCTACGCCAACCTCACCGACCCCGCCCTCGACTTCAACATCGACGGCCAGACCGACGACACCGACGTCGTCCACCTCGTCACCCTCCTCGCCAACACCTTCCTCGGCGACACCAACCTCGACGGCTCCGTCGACCTCATCGACCTCTCCAACCTCGCCACCAACTTCGGCAACGAAAACACCGGCTGGGCCCAGGGCGATATCTCAGGCGACACCGTCGTCGACCTCATCGACCTCTCCCTCCTCGCCACCAACTTCGGCCAATCCAACACCATCCCCGAACCCACCACCGCCGCCCTGCTCGCACTCGCCGGCCTCACGATGATCCGCCGTCGCAACAAGTAGTAAACGACACGGGCTCTCTCCTCCGGGTGCCACGCCCCCTCAGGGGCGTGCTCGGCAACCAACAACCATGGATGGCTGTGGGTAGCTTGCTGCCCACAGAACCGAGTATCTAAAGGCTGATCGAGCCGCAGTGCGTCACCGCGGCTGTGCTTAATGCACCCTGCACTAATCTAGTTTCTTCACCAACAAATCACCCCAGTATTGCCTCGAAACTCCATAATCGTCACAAGCCTTACGTATTTTGATGAACAACCGTTCTTCTATCTCGATGTCATCATCAGAGAGATAGTCACAAATGAATTCGATCGCAAGCCCCCACTCCCCTGCCTCATTGAGTTCCCCAATAAAAGCTATCCTTTTCTCGCTTAATAAGCCACTGACTTCTTCGATAATATCACTAACTTTTTTTTAACCATAGCTTTATCTCATGACCGACACCGAACAATACTCTTTTAATGTGTTATTAAGTAGAATCTTTTTTTTGCGTTACTGCGATCTATTTCATTACCCCGCTCTGCTAACCACAGAACCAGTCATCTACCTAGTGTTCGAGCTGCGGCTATACCAAGGGCCTTGATGAAGTATCGTTTCTACAGAAATCAGTCAATGTTCCCTGTTTCAGGGGCACTAACTTCCGGGGGCAACCCCCACCATCAACATCGGCCCATCCGAAACCACCACACCCCCAGGCCGCTCCCGCGTGATCGCGAACGCCGTAGGCGACACCACCGCCAGCTTCGCATCAATCGCAATCACCACCTCCCCCGCCGCCGTCACATCGAACACCCCGCCATCGATCGGCTGATCGTCACGCTCAGGGTCCACGATCCAAAGCTGATACTGCGCCTCCGCCGGATCATTCACCGCCAACCCATCCAGCCGCACAAACCCCGCCTGCGACGCGTTGTCCCACACCACCTCTCCACGCGCCCCCTCCACCGACGCATCCAGCGACCGCAACCCCACCACCATCGCAGCCTCCGCAGCACGCATCGCCGCAAAACGCTCCGCCGCACTCAGCTCCACCGGCACATCAACCACCTCGGGCTCAGCCTCCGCCACCAAATCCGTCCTATCCGTCACATCCTCACGCTCCATCACTAACGGCAGCCACGCGCCCGCCGCCAGCCCCAGACAAGCCGCTGCCGCGAGCCAACCCAGCCGACCGCCCCACGTCGACACCGGCACACGAATCACCTCCACCCGAGGCCGCGCACCTTCCGAAACCATGTCACGCCCGGACGAAACCAGCCGCTCCTTTAGCGACGCCGGAACGTCTTCATCGCTCCGGGTCGCCGCCAACTCGATCGACGCCTCCGCCAGCTCATCCGCCGTGATCGGTCGCCAGTCATCTCGCCGCTCTTGGTCACGATCGGTCATCACGAGCCTCCGATCTCCCCACACCCAGTCTCTGCCGAACCGCATCCAGCCCCCGCCGCACATGCGCCTTCACCGTCCCCAAGGGCATCCCAAGCAGCTCCGCAATCTGCCCGTGACTCCGCCCCTCCATCACCGACAGCAGCAACACCTTCCGCCGATCCTCAGGCAACGTCGCCACCGCCTCCCGCGCCCGCACCACCTCTTCCGCTCGCTCCGTCCGATCCACCTCCGCATGATCCGCCACATCCCACGCCGCCGCATCCAGCGCCGACACAGCCGGCCGCGCCGTCATCCGCCGCAAGCGATCCACGATCCGACGCCGCGTAATCACCGCCACAAACGCCTCACTGCTCGCAATGCTGCGATCGAACCGATCCGCATACCGCCAAAGCTCGACAAACACGTCCTGCACCAGATCCTCCGCTTCCTCCCGATCAGAAAGCCGCCGACGCGCCATCGCCCAAACCAGAGGCGAAAACAAATCCACACACCCGCGCACCGCCTCCGGCTCCCCCGCCGCCACACGCTCCAGCAAGTCCGCACCCTGATCAGCCAAAGCCAACTCCCATAGACACGAAGCCACCGCCGAGCGACACCATAAACCAAAAGCAAAAACGGCTGGCCCGCCTCGACCGTCCGCGGGTCAAGGCAGGACCAACCTCACCGCCGATCGCGATCCCTGTTGCGACCGACAGCGTTTATAGCCGTTCACCCACCCAGCACGATCACCGAGTTCTCGTAGCCCGCGTGATCCATCTCCCGCCGCGAGTTGCCAGGATCAAGCGTCCACTCCCCATCAACAATGAACTTGTACGGATGCTTGCCCGCCCCCAGATCCAGCTCCAGCTGCCAGGCATCACCGACACGCTCCATCACCGGACGATTCTCGTTCCAATCAGCAAACGCACCCGTCACGACCACCCGATTGGCCTCGGCAAACCCACGCAGCACAAACCGCACCCGGCCACCCCCAAGGTCCACCGGGCCCGTGCTCGTCCGCATCATCCGATTCGCCGAACGATTCAGCGTCACCAGCGCCGCATCCAGACCACGACGAAGTGCCCACGCCTTGTCCTCATCGCCCCGACGACGATCCGCCATATCCACCGCACGCACGAGCAGCGACTTCACCTCGACCGGCACCGTCGCATCATCCGCCGTAAGTAGCCCCATCACCGCCACCTCGTAAACCGCCAAACAGGCATCGGCATCGCCACGGTTGAACAACGGCACCCCACGCTCGATCGCCGATTCGATCAGCGCCGCCGCCGCTGCCTGCCCCTTCGGCTTCGCGTCCGAACTAGGCGGCAACAGCACGCTGTCGATCACATGGATCACGCCATTCGATGCGATCACATCCGTCGCCACGATCCGCGAATCATTCACACGCGGGCCACCCGGCGCATCCAGATCAATCCGGATCTCCGCCCCATTCAGCGTCTCGTACCGCGCGTCGTCTTCCAGATCACCGGCCAGCACCCGACCCGCGACACCGTGATACGTCAGCACCGCCACCAGCTTCTCCCGGTTCTCCGGCTGCAGCAGGCTCTCGTAGACCCCCTCGCCGAGCTTGTCGAAGGCCGCATCCGTCGGCGCGAAGATCGTGATCGGCCCATCGCCCTTGAGCGCCCCCACCAGATCCGCCGCGATCACCGCGTTCACAAGCTTATTGAACTGCCCCGCCGTCACCGCCGTGTCCACCAGGTCACGCACCGCGACCGGCTTCTCTTCCTGATGCGCGTGATCGCCTGCGTGATGATCGGCGTGCACCGGCGGGACACCCACCAGCCCGTTGATACCGATCACCGCGGCGCACAAACCGGCAGCCACCCGACCCGGCCGCGGATGCCAGCCAAGCAGGGAACGGGTGAGTGAATTGGAAGTCAGCGTCCTGAGAGTATTCATCGTCGTGCTCCTGTGTCGTCGCCGGATGATCCGAGTGCAAACCGCCAGCGAAGTGATGCGTGCCCCTGCAGCTTGCCCGGGAGTCGCATCCCAGCCGGCAATCTTGCAAGGCGGGCTCCGACCAACGAAGCCGCACGTTTTGTTCACCGTTAACTTCGCGGCCGCTTCCTGACTGGATGCACCAACCGGCTGATTTTGTTCAAAAACGAATCCGAACCAGAAAAAACAATCCGAAACCGACCTCGATTGGGGTATATTTGTGCAAAAGTTAACCGCTTCAACAGCCTGTCTGAGTCTCGGAGAAACCATGATCCGGTCTTCCCGCCTGCCCATCATCGCCTGCCTGGCCGCCCTGTCGATCCTCACCCTCACCGCCACCAACGCCCGGGCCCAGTACCAGCCCGAGAACCCCAGGCAGCCGATCTTCGATAGCTATAACGACTTCACCAGTCAGGTCTTGGCGCTCTCTACCATCGTCGACGACGCCGAACGCACCGCCGCCGTCGACGACTTCTGGAACACCCTCCGAGCCGCCGGCCAGGTCCCCTTCGCCATCGACGACCGCGTCGTCTTCATGTACCGCGGCCCCGCCAGCTCCGTCGCCTGGGCCGGCGACTTCAACGGCTGGAACCCCAGCAACAGCAACGGGATACGCATCGAGAACACCGACCTCTGGGTCCTCCAGCAGACCTTCCACGCCGACTCGCGCCTCGACTACAAGGTCGTCCTCAACGGCGGCTCCTGGATCCTCGACCCCGCCAACCCGCTCCAGATGTGGTCGGGCTTCGGCCCTAACTCCGAACTGAGAATGCCTTTATACGCGTTCCCAACCGAGACCGTCCGGTCCGAAACGGTTCCGCGTGGAACGATCACGGCCAACGCCCGGATCCCCAGCCAGCGACTCGGCCAGGATGTCAACGTAAGGGTCTACACCCCAGCCGGTTACGACGACGAGGCGATGGAGAATCTGCCCGTCGTCTACGTCACCGATGGCCATGAATACCTCGATCAGCGGCTCGGCGCCATGGCCACCGTGCTCGACAACCTGATCGATCAGGGCACCATCCAGCCCGTCATCGCAGTATTCATTGATCCGCGTAACCCCAGCAACGGCCAGAACCTACGCTTCGATCACTACATCAACAACCCGGATTTCGTGGGCTTTCTCGCCGATGAGCTCGTCCCGACCATCGACCGGAGTTTCCGCACCAACCCGACCGCTGAGGCTCGGACGATCATGGGCACGTCGCTGGGCGGGCTCGTCTCGGCGTATACGGGGGCGTTGCGGCCGGAGGTGTTTGGGAATCTCGGGATCCAGTCGCCGGCTTTCTGGACCTACCCGACGATCTACAACTGGTATCAGGACATGGACTTAGCTGATGCGCTGAAGATCGTGATGACGGCGGGGGCCGAGTACGACGGCAACGGCGGGGTGACGATGGACGCGATCCTCGGGGGCCGCGGGTTTGATTACCGCTTCATCGAGACGAACGAGGGGCATTCCTGGGGACAGTGGCGGGGGCTGCTGGATGAGATTCTGATCGATCTGGTGGGGCCGCCGAGCGAGATCCCTGAGCCCGGCGCCGCCCTGCTGATCGGTGTGGGAGCGGGGGTCTTATGGGCTCGGCGGCCGGGCTGATCGATCCTCCAGCGGGCAGGGCCGGGTGGTCGATTAAGGCAAGGATGAAAGCACTTTTTCCCACGGCGCGGTTTGTGTGTCTGATGGCTGTCCTGGTGATGACCGGGTGTTCGTTCGGCCCGAGTCGGAGCGAGCGGCTGGCGGATCATCTGGAGGCGGCGACGCAGGCGATTCAGGCGGCGGACCTCGAGCGTGCGAAGGTTGAGATCGCGGCGGCGGCCGAGGACACGCGGTGGGATCGGGATCGCGAGCGGGTGGGCAGTCTGGCGTTTCTGGTGGCGGGGAGTGAGGCGATGATGCGGGGCGATGCGCGGCTGGCGGGGGCGTACTGGTCGAACATCGAGGATGAGGCGCTGAAGGCTCAGGTGGCGGCGAAGTCACAGCGGCTGGGTGTGACGGTGGCGGATGAGCCGGTGGCGGTGCCACTTCCGGCGCACCATGACGGGCGGGTGTCGCGATGAGGTTGTCGGCTGGTGTGGTTCTGGCGGTGGTGTCGCTGCAGTTTCTGCCGGGGGTGGCTTCGCGGGCTGGCGGGCTGGAAGACATGACATCGAAGCCCTGGCTTTCCACGCTGCGGCTGGCGGTGGCGGAGGGGGATCAGGCGGAGGTGCCGGCGGCGATCCGGGGGTACGGTTTTGCGCGCACGATCGATCGGCTGGGTGAGTCGGTGACGCCGCTAGAGCGCGAGCTTGATCGCTCATTCGCGCGGTTTGTTGAATCGGTGGATCAGGCGGATCGGTTGCTGGCGCGGGGTGAGGTTCGTGAGGCGATGCGGCTTTGTCTGTCGGCTGTGGACGAGGTGGTGGGACGCCGGCGGGCGGTGCTGACCTCGATGTGGCGGGGACAGGCTTACCTGGGTGAGCAGATCGGCTGGGCGCGGGCTCGTTTGGCGCAGTCGCTGGCGATGGAGGAGCCGCCCAATCTGGACGGGTTGACGGAGGCGGACCAGGATCTGCTGGACGGGATCGCGCGGCGGATTATCGATGAGCGTGATCTGGATCGGCGTGCCCGGCTGGTGGCGCATTACCGATCGGTGCGGGAACTGGCGGAGCTACGGCTGCTGAGTCGTCGGATGACGCCTGACCAGCGGCGGGTGTGGGTGAATGTGGTGGGTGTGTTGGAGAGAGCGGCTTTGGTGCACGAGCAACTGGTGATGGCGACGGAGCTGCTGTTTGCGAGGTTCGAGAGCACGCAGCGTAGGTTGCGGGACAATCTCGAACTGATCGAGACGGTGGAGGGTGCGCAGGAGCTGCTGCGTTTGTTTGATGATGGGGATGAGGGGCCGATGCGGGGTCTGCAGGACACGCTGGAGCGCTTGCGGGTGTCGGCGGATCAGTTCACCGAGGCGGCGGAGGTGGCGATCGAGGCGGAGGCGCTGGAGCTTGAAGAGCGGTTGGATGATGCGGGGCTGCCGGAGACGGATGGGCGTGGGCGGCTGGTGGATGAGGCGATCGATCCGGAGTTGCAGACGCGGATGCGGCGGCTGGAATTGAAGGAAGAGGTTGAGTGATATGACTGAGAATGGATTGATCGTTAAGGGGTCCCGCGAGGTGATTGTCCCCGGGCTCGCGCCGAGGGCTCGTGTCAGTGGCCCAAGCGGGCTGGCTGTTCGTTGTTTCCTTTCTTACCTGTGGTCGGTTGCAGCTTTGGTTTTCATGGTTTTTGTTCTTGTAGGGAGCCAGGTGGCTGAGGCGTCGACGGCGGAGGATCGTGCGCTGATGCGGCAGCTGGTGGAGCAGCGCGATCGGCTGAGTCGCGAGTTGGGTTCGCTGGATCGGCTGGCCGCGGAGCGGGTGGTGGCGGGCGAGGAACCGCTTGATTTGTATGCCCGGCAGATCGAGGTGGAGTTGCAGTTGGAGTCGGTGGTCACGCGGCTGGAGGCGTTGTCGGCGCGGAGCGGGGTGGTGATCCCGCCTGTGGGTGAGGGGGATGAGCTTCGGGAGGCGCAGCGGGCCGAGACTTTGGAGCGTGGGCGGGCGCTGCTGGAGCGTGGTCGTGAGCGTGCGGTGGTGGTGGTGGCGGATGAGACGCGGGTGTTTCTGGCGTCGCTGGACTTCGAGGAGTTTCTGGCTGATGACTGATCGAGAGCGGAAGGCTCGTCCGGTGTTGACGGCGGTGGCGCTGAGCGCGATCGCCTTGGGTGTGATCGCGATCGCGGTGGCGGTGACGGATCGGTCGCGGGTGGGTGAGGGGCTGGTCGTTCCGACGGAGGAGGAGCCAGCGGATGTGTCCGGGGAGGCCGACGCTTTAGAACAGGGTGGGGCAGGGATTGAAACGGCTCCGTTGTCTTCGGAGGGGGATGGGTCGGTCGAGGCGATTCTTGAGGCGACGGAGGGAGGGGAGGCCCGGCTGCCGTCGCATCCGGTGACGGGTGAGCGGCTGCTGCGGCTGGCCCCGGCGGGTTTTGAGCCTGCCGAGGCGGAGCGGGAGGTGGAGGAGGCGGCGGGGTCGGTGGCTCCGCGGGTGGTGGAGCGGGCTGCGGCTCAGAGCGGGGAGGCGAGCCGTTACGCCCGGATCGCTCGGAAGATTGAGGGGGTGGTGGCGGCGTTGGATCGGCTGGAGGCTCGGTTGAGCGAGGTGGGGGAGGAGTGAGTTTGTGGATTTCGGGGTCGGTCCTGGTGGCTTAGCACCCGCGTCTGAAGGGGCGGGGCACCCGGCGGTGGTTGGAGGTGTGGCAGATGGTGCGGCGTGTTTGTTGGTGCGTCTGTAAGTGCTTGGGGGAGGTGAGGTTGCCGGGAGGGGCGGGGGTGTCTACGATGTGGGGCTTCACACAGACAGCTTTTTATATGGTCGAGGATGCACGATGAGCGACAGCGTGGCGTATGCGGGTACGGAAGAGGTTCGGGACACCGAGACAGCGAAGAAGTACTACGACCAGGGGTGGGAGGCCGAGATGCGTGGCGATCGTTACGCGGCGATTTCGTCCTACGAGGCGGCTTACACGGCGGACCCGCAGGACGCGAACGTGTGCTTCCGGCTGGCGTACAACCTCGACCTGCTGGGTGAGGAGGAAGAGGCGCTGCATCTTTATGAAGAGGCGGTTCGTCAGGAGCGGCCTTCGCTTCACGCGCTGATCAACCTGGCGATTCTGTATGAAGATCGCGGGAACTTTGCACGTGCCGAGCGGTGCATGCGTCAGGTCCTGAACACGGACCCGAATCATCCGCGGGCTCGTCTGTTCATCAAGGACATCATGGCGTCGAAGGGGATGCTGATCGACGACGAGCAGGAGAAGCGTCTCGAGAAGCACAACGCGATGCTCGACACGCCGGTGACGGATTTTGAGCTTTCGGTGCGTACGCGGAATGCGCTGCGGAAGATGAGCATCCGGACGCTTGGTGATCTGCTTCGTGTGACGGAGCCGGAGCTGCGGTCGTTCAAGAACTTCGGGGATGCGTCGCTTGAGGAGATCAAGACGATGCTGGCCCAGAAGGGTTTGAAGCTGGGTCAGGCGGTGGAGGAGCGTCAGGACGCGGTGAAGGAGCAGGTTTACGAGCAGCTTCGCGAGCAGGGTGGGGATAACGAGTTGCTCGGGAAGTCGGTCAACGAGTTGAACCTGTCGGTGCGTGCCCGGAAGGCGCTGGCGTTGCTGAACGTTCAGACGGTTGGCGACCTGGCGATGAAGACCGAGGCCGAGCTGATGGGTGTCAAGAACTTTGGCATGACGTCGCTGGTTGAGATCAAGGAGAAGCTTCACGAGCATGGGCTTGGCCTGCGTGCTCTTGAGGCCTGATTTCGGTCGTGGGTGAGGCTGATTTACCGGGGATGGCGCGGGTCCGTCGTGAGGCGGGGCGTGTTTTGGTGGTTGATCCTCGGGATCGGCTGCTGCTGGTGTCGTGTCTGAGCCCTGAGACGGGTGAGACGTTCTGGATTACGCCTGGCGGTGGGCGGGATGAGGGGGAATCGTTTGAGGCGGCGGCGCTTCGTGAGCTTGAGGAGGAGGCGGGGTTGAAGGATGTGTCGCTCGGGCCGTGGGTGTGGTCGCGGCGGGCGGTGTTTCCATGGATGGGTCGGATTTACGACCAGACCGAGCGTTTTTTCTGGTGTCGGCTGGATCGGACGCCTGAGGTGGTGGCACATCGCTGGACAGCGGATGAGAAACGGTCGCTTGGGGCTTTCAGGTGGTGGAGCGTGGACGAGCTGGTGTCGGCGAGCGATCTGGTGTTTGCGCCCCGTGATCTTGGTGTGCGGTTTCGTCGGTTGCTGGCGGGCCCGCTGCCTGAGGTGGCGGAAGAGGTCCCGCGTTAGGTTCGGGGTGTTGGTGGGGTTGTGGCTGGGGGCTTAGAATGATGGATTCACCCAGGGAGGCCTGTGTTGGCTGAGAGTCGTATCCTGATTGCGGTTTCGTCGCCCTGGGCGAGTGAGAAGCTGGTGCGTCCGGTGGGTGATTTGGCGAAGCGGTTGGGGGCGAGCGTGGTGGTGGCGCACGTGGCGATGTTGCGGGACGATGAGGAGACGGAGGCGGAGGCAAATCACCGCGGGGAGCAGACGCTGGCCGTGCTGACGGAGGGTTTGAAGCAGGCGGAGGTCGAGGCGGAGGGGGTGATGCTGTTTTCGGATCACGTGGCGAAGGCGATTCTGAACACGGCGACGAAGTATTCGTGCACGCTGATCGTGCTGGGGTTGACGGGTCGGGGTGTGCTTAAGCGGCTGATCTCGGGGGATGTGCCGTCGAACATTCTTCGGCAGGCGGAGATTCCGGTGTTGATGTGTCCGGCGAATTGGGAGGGGCTGGTCTAGAGGGGTTTGCTGGGAGCGGGGTGAGGGCGGGTTATACTGGTTGCCATGCTTAAGGGATTTTTGCTGGCTGTGGTGGCGCTAGTGATCAGTCATGTGGGGGTGATGCGGGCGGATGCGTTGGCGGAAGAGGTGGATGCGGCGATTGAGCGGGGGTTGGGGTATCTGATTGAGCGGCAGGCGGAGGACGGGGCGTGGACGCGGGAGCCGGGTCCGGCGGTGACGGCGATGGTGCTGGAGGTTTTGCTGGCGGAGGAGGGGTATGGGATCGAGCATCCTGCGAGCGAGAAGGCGCTGGCTTATGTGCTCTCGTTTGTGAGAGAGGACGGGGGGATTCACGGAGGGTTTCTGGAGAACTACAACACGGCGATTGTGATTTCTGCGTTAGCCCCCCTTTCGTATCGGGAGGAGATCGGGCGGATCATTGATCGGGCGCACGACTATCTGCGGGGGTTGCAGTGGTCGGATCAGGTGGACCCGCAGGGCGAGGTGGTGACGGAGACGCATCCTTATTTTGGGGGTGCGGGTTATGGGGGCAGTGGGCGTCCGGATCTGTCGAATACGTCGATCATGCTGATGGGGCTGAAGCGTTCGGGTCTCGATTCGGAGGATGTGGCGTATCAGCGGGCGCTGGTGTTTCTGACGCGTTTGCAGGGTGTGGCGGAGAATGATCTTTATGGTGCGGAGGTGCTGCCGCGGGATGGTGGGTTTATCTATGCGACGTCGGTGAATCTGAATCTGATTGGTGTGCCGGAGAGCAAGGCGAGTCAGGATCAGATTGATGAGGCGATCGCGGGGCGGGCGGTGTCGGGGCTGCGGTCTTACGGGACGATGACGTATGCGGGTTTCATGAGTTACCTGTATGCGGAGCTGGATCGGGATGATCCGCGGGTTCGGGCGGCGTGGGGGTGGTTGCGTGAGAACTTTGCGTTGACGCGGAATCCGGGGATGCCTGAGGCGCAGGCGGCGGAAGGTTTGTTTTATTACTACCTAGTGATGGCGCGGGCGTTATCAGCTTGGGGAGAGGCGCGGATCGAGACGCTTGGCGGGGAGCGGGCGTGGGCGCGGGATCTGGCGGCGCAGCTGATTTCGATTCAGGCGGAGGATGGGTCGTGGTCGAACGAGACGCCTCGGTGGATGGAGTCGGATCCGAATCTGGCGACGGCTTATTCGCTGTTGGCGCTGCAGGAGGCGCGGGCGTGGTTGGAGGCGGGCTCGGATGAGTGAGGTGGCGACGAGTGGTGAGGTCGCTGCGGGCGAGTCGGGTGCGAATCGGTCGGGTCGGTGGCGGGTTTGGCTGGCGGTGGTGGGTGCGGTTTTTGTGGTTGTGGTGCTGGGGGTGGAGTTGTTTTTGAGGTTCTGGGTGGGGCTGGGTGACCCGCCTTTGTGGGTGGCGGATGAGGCGGTGGAGTATCGGCTGGTTGAGGATCAGGATCGGAGGCGATGGGGGAACCGGATTCTGATCAATGATCTGGGGATGCGGTCGGGGGCGTTTTCGCGGACACGCGAGTTTGAGGATGAGGTGCGGGTGTTGGTGATCGGTGACAGCGTGGTGAATGGCGGGACGCTGGTGGATCATGGGGCGTTGGCAACGACGGTGTTGGAGGAGCGGCTTTCGGAGCGGCTGGGGCGGCCGGTGTCGGTGGGGAATCTGTCGGCGGGGTCGTGGGGGCCGGTGAACATGGCGGCGGCGTTCGAGCGGTTGGGGCTTGAGGGTCTGGATGTGGTGGTGCTGGTGGTTTCGAGTCATGATCTGACGGACGTGCCGACGTTTGAGGCCTTGAACCCGCGTGTGTTTCCGATGCGGTCCCCCTGGAGTGCGACGACGGAGGCGCTGGGTCGGTATGGGCCTTCGTTGCTGAGGTTTTATCTTGGGATTGGAGCGGAGGAGGAGGAGCTATCGGGTTTGCGGCCGCGGGTGGATCTGGCGGCGGCGGAGCGATCGCGGGCGGCGGTGGAGCAGGTGTTTGACTTAGCGCGACAGGCGGGGGCGGCGCCGGTGTTGATGCTGCATGGGGATATTGATGAGGCTCGGGCGGGTCGGTTGCATGCGCATGGTCGTGCGCTGCGTGCGGTGGCACGGGATCGGGGGGTTCGGGTGGTGGATGGGATGGCGGCTTTTGTTGAGGCGTCGGCGGCGGGTGTGGCGGTGTATCGGGATCCGGTGCATCCATCGGATGATGGGCAGCGGGTTTACGCGGAGGTGTTGGAGGGGGTGGTGGTGGAGATTTTGGGGGAGGAGTGAGTCTGGTCAGCCGGCTTCCCGGTTGGGTTGGGCGTGCTGCTGGATTCTGGCCATGCGGGCGGCGAGTCTGATGGCGTTTTTCATGGAGCCGGCGTCGGCTTTGTTCTGTCCGACGATGTCAAAGGCGGTACCGTGATCGACGGAGGTTCGGATGATGGGGAGTCCGAGGGTGACGTTGACGGCCTCATCGAAGGCGAGCATTTTGACGGGGATGAGGCCCTGGTCGTGGTACATGGCGACGAAGAGGTCGTAGCGTTTGAGGTTGGCTGGTGTAAAAAGGGTGTCGGCGGGGAAGGGTCCTTCGGCACGGACGCCGTGTTGGCGGGCCATCTCGATGGCGGGCGTGATAAGTCGTTGTTCTTCGTCGCCGAAGAGTCCGTTTTCGGAGGCGTGGGGGTTGAGGCCGGCGACGGCGACTCTGGGGTTGTCGATGCCCATGTGTCGGCAGGCCTGGGCGCCGAGGTCGATTGGGTCGTAGACGGCGCCGATGGTGAGGGCGTTGCGGATGTCCATGAGGGGGATATGGACGGTGGCGAGGGCGACGCGGATCTGGGGCGAATCGAACATCATGACCACGCGTTTGGCGCGGGTGCGGTTGGCGAGGAGTTCGGTGTGGCCGGGGAAGCGTTTGAAGCCGGCGAGGGACCAGGACTCCTTGCAGACGGGTGCGGTGACGATGGCGTGGACGCCAGCTTCTTCGATGGGTCTTGCGGCGGCGGCAATGGCGTCGTCGAGGAACTTGAGGGAGGCCTGGCCGCCTATTTTGGTGGGTCCGTGGACGCCTGGGCTGAGGATGGAGTACTGGTCGTAGTCGATGCAGACGACGGGGTGGGTGAGGTTGTATTCGGTGCGGGGCGAGTCGTGCTGGACGCGGTGCCAGAAGGTGTCGATTTCGGCGAGGTCGGCGGCGTAGGTGAGCAGCTCGTTCATGCCGAAGATGACGAATCGGGCGAGTCGTCGGATGTCTGGGTCGGCGAGGGCTTTGATGATGACCTCGGGGCCAACGCCTGCGGGATCGCCCATGGTGATGGCGATGACGGGCTTGCTGTTGGTTTCGGTCGGCGTGGCCATGGGGTCATGGTAGCCCGGCAGATGGGGCGTGGTGTGTTTGGGATGGGGTTGGCGTGGGGTGGGGCTTGATCGGCTAGGATGTGGGCATGACGGACGACGGGATACTGGATGTAGCGGTGATCGGCGTGGGGCGTATGGGGAGCCATCACGCGAGGACGTATAAGAATCTGCCACAGGCCCGGCTGGTGGCGGTGGTTGATGCGGATGAGGATCGCGCGTTTACGGTGGCGGATCAGTATGGGTGTGAGGCTTATACGTCGCCTGAGGAGTTGATCGAGAAGCAGCCGGGTCTTCGGGCGGCGACGGTGGCGGTTCCGACGCAGATGCATATGGCGGCGGCACGGCCGTTGCTGGAGCGGAAGATCGCGTGCCTAGTGGAGAAGCCTTTAGCGCCGAGTCGTGCGGAGGCGCGGGAGTTGGCGACGCTGGCTCAGATGCAGGGAGCGGTGTTGCAGGTGGGGCACACGGAGCGGTTCAATCCGGCGGTGCGTGCGGTGGCGGCGATGGGGATCACGCCTCGGTTCATTGAAGTGGATCGTGTGAGCCCGATGACGTTTCGGTCGCTGGATGTGGGTGTGGTGATGGACATGATGATTCATGATCTGGACATCATCCACATGCTGGTGGACTCGGAGGTTCAGCGGGTGGAGGCGGCGGGGATTTCGGTGGTGAGTGAGTATGAGGATGTGGCGAACGCGCGGTTTGTTTTTGAGTCGGGTTGTGTGGCGAACGTGACGGCGTCGCGGCTGGCGCTGAAGACCGAGCGTAAGATGCGTATCTTCAGCGAGAAGGCGTATGTGAGTCTGGATTACGGCAAACGGAGCGGGGTGGTGATCAAGCTGGCGGAGAATGCGGAGGCGCTGGATGAGATCCGCAGGCTGCTGCAGGACGGGACGGATCTGACGGAGCTGGATTACTCTTCGCTGGTGAATCTGGACGAGCTGACGATGGAACTGCCTGCGGGTGAGGAGGATCCGTTGACGGCGGAGCTGAGCAGTTTTCTCGAAGCGGCTCGGACGGGTGATCGTCCGGCGGTGGATGCGGAGGCGGGGTATACGGCGGTGAACGCGGCTGAGCGCGTGCTGGCGGCGATGCGTGCGCATCGCTGGGAAGGCATCAGCGGATCGAAGATCTAACGTGGGCTGCGTTTCGTTATGGATCTGACACTTCTGGTGATGCTTGCCTCGCTGCCGGTTCTGATTGCGGCGAGTGCTTTTTTCTCGGGTAGCGAGACGTCGCTGTTCAGTCTGACAAAGCATCAGCGTCTGATGATTGAGCGTCGGGGAGGGGCGTCGGCGGTGGCTGTGGCGACGCTGCTCGCTGAGACGCGTGGTCTGCTGATCACGCTGCTGCTGGGGAACATGACTGTCAACGTTCTGTTTTTTGCGATCAGCGCGGCGGCTGCGATTCGGGTGGGTGAGAAGGCGTGGTCGACGGGGTGGTTGCTTACGGCACTGGCTATTTTGCCATTGATCGTGATCGTGCTGCTGGGCGAGGTAGCTCCGAAGCTGGTGGCGGCGCGGGCGCGGATGACCTGGGCGCGGTATGCGTCGGTGCCGCTTCTGGCGGTTCATCGTCTGATCACGCCTATTCGGGTGGTGGCGCAGCATGGGGTGATTACGCCTCTGGCCCGGCTGGTCGCACCGGCTGGCGGGGTGGATGCGTTGTCGGCGGACGAGTTGGAGTCGTTGCTTCGGTTGAGCGAGCATCACGGGGTTCTGGATTCGGAGGAGGAGCGGTTGCTTCAGCAGGTCCTGGAATTGGGGCAGCTGCGTGTGGAGGATCTGATGATCCCGCGGGTGGATGTGAAGTCGTTTGATCTTGCTTCTTCGGCGGAGGAGTTGATGGATCTGATTCGGGAGACGGGTCTTCGTCATATCCCTGTGACGGATGGCAGCCTGGATCAGGTGGTTGGGCTTCTTTACAGTCGGCAGGTTCTGGTGGCGCGGCCGGAGACGGCGGAGGATGTTCGGAAGCTGATTCGTCAGGTGCGTTTTGTGCCTGCCGTGGCGGCGGTGGACCGGCTGCTGGTGGAGCTGCGTAAGAGCGGGACGACGTTCGCGATGGTGGTGGATGAGTATGGGGGGACGGCGGGGCTGATCACATTGGAGGATGTGGCTGAGCACATGGTGGGGGACATTGCGGGTGAGTACGAAGACAGCGGGGCGCCGCTTGTTCAGATGATCGGGCTCGGGCGTTGGCGGATCGGGGGTGATCTATCGGTTCATGACTGGCCGGATATTTTTGGTCACGACATGCTGTTGGGGTCGGATGATGACGGGGTGGAAGTGAGTACGTTGGGCGGGTTGGTGATGGCAATGCTCGGGCGTTTGCCGAGGGTTGGCGATCGGCTGGATGTGGGGAATGTGCGTCTGACGGTGGCATCGATGAAGCGTCGTCGTGTGGAGACGCTGCTGCTGGAGATGACCGATGCTCCGGCGTTGCCGGTTGAGGACGAGGGGGAATCGTCATGAGCGGTTTGGAGATGGCTCTATATGCGGTGGCGATGCTGATCGGCTTTGGCGGGTCGGCGTTGTACTCGGGTTTGGAGACGGGGGTTTACAGTCTGAATCGGGTTCGGCTGCAGGTGCTGGCAGACCAGGGTGTTCGGGCGGCGCGGGTGCTGCGTGAAGAGACGGAGAACGTCACGAGTTTGCTGAGCACGTTGCTGGTGGGCAACAACATCATGAACAATCTGGGGGTGGCGACGCTTGGCATTTTGCTTGAGGCGCAGGGTGTGACGGGGTGGGCGAACGTGGCCGTGAACACAATCATCGTGACGCCGATTCTGTTTGTGTTTGGCGAGACGCTGCCCAAGGATCTGTTTTCGGCTTATGCGGATCGACTGATGTATCGGCTTTCGGGGGTGCTGCGTGGTTCTCGGTGGCTGTATACGGCTTGTGGGCTGGTTCCGCTGACGGTTGGGTTTGGTCGGCTGATTACGGGTGGTCCGGTGACGCCCTCGCATCCTCGTCGTCGTGTGGAAACACTGGTGAAGGAGGGTCTTGGTCACGGGATTCTGAGTGATGAGCAGACGGCGATTGTGGGTCGGGTGCTGACGCTGAGTAATAAAACGGTGGAGGGTGAGATGACGGCGTGGGAGGATGTGCTGACGGTCTCCGCGGATGCGGACGGGGCGGCGATGTGGGAGCTTGCGGACCGTACCGGGCGGTCGCGTTTTCCGGTGGTGGATGATTCGGGAGCGGTGCTGGGCGTTCTGAATCTTCGGGAGGTGTTGCTGCTGGATCGGGCGGACTGTCCGTCGGCCGGGGACCTGATGAAGCCGATTGAGCGGATGGAGGGGTCGCTGCCGATCCGCAAGGCGCTGAGTCGGATGCAGGCACGGCGTCTGCCGGTTGCGTTGGTGGTGGATGGAACGGGTGAGACGATTGGTCTGGTGACGGTGAAGGATCTGCTGGAGCCGATCATGGGTGAGCTGTCGAGTTGGTGATCGGGAGGTTTGGGTGAGCTGGTCGACGGCGGAGATTGCTGATGTCCTGGAGGCAGGTCTGGCGGAACGGGCGGCGGCGGATGATCTGGAGCAGGCGGTTTACGGGTTTGATGCGCTCGACGAACTGGGTCTGCATCCGGTGCTGGCTGATTGTCTGGAGCGGGGAGGCTTTGGGGTTTATCGGGAGCAGCGTTATCCGAGTCGGTGGGTTGAGCGGAAGAGGAGTTCGGGCGAGCGGTGTGATCTGGTGCTGACGCGGGATGGGTTGCCGCTTAAGGAGGAGGCGGTGGTGGGGACGCTGTTTGATGGTCAACCGGGGATGACGGCCGGGGAGGCTTACTGGCTGGAGGTGAAGCTGGTGGCGCAGTACGAGCGCAGCGGTCCTTTCCGTCGGTATACGTCTGAGTTGCTGCGGCCGGTGACGAAGGATCTGATGAAGCTGTGGCAGGAGGCGGGGATACGATTTGCGGGTTTGTGTCTTGTGCTGATGACGGCCTCGCGGGAGGTGGCCGAGCATGACCTAGCGAGGTGGCACGAGCGTTGTCTGGAGCGTGGGTTGCCGGCGGCGGTTCCGAGTGTGCGTGGGGTGAAGATTACGGACCGGATCGGCAACGGCTGGTGCGGGATCGCGGTGGTCGGTGTCCGTGGGTCGTGAGCGTGACGGTCGGTAGCGCGCGTCAGGACGTATGGGTTTTTAGAACCCTCCCATGCCTCCCATGCCGCCACCCATTCCACCCATGCCGGGAGCGCCCATGCCGCCTGGCTGCATGGGTCGTCGGTTGCCGATGGATTGGAGGAAGGCGACGGCGTCCTGTTCGTTCATGACGCGGATCTGTTTGATGTCGTTGCGGTCCTGATCGACGGAGCGGGTGAGGAGGTTGCCGCCTGTTTCGTCCATGTAGAGCAACGCGGCGGATGCGGCGCCGGCTCCGAGGGCTGCGTAGTCGATCATGATGTTGTCGGTGTACATGTTGAGGGATTGGATGCCGAGCGGTCCCTGGATGGTGGCGATGCCGCCGATGTCGTCGCCTGGGCGGAAGCGGTTCCGGAGGGACTGCCACTGGCCGGCGTGTCTGGTCCAGACTTCGATGACGGCTTCCTGCTGCTGTAGTGTGCCATCGACGAGGAAGAAGAAGTTGACGGGATCGGTGGTCACGGGTCGGGACCATGGAGCGTCGTTGAGTTCGGCGGGGTCCGGGCCGAGTGCGATCTTGCGGTAGTTCTGAGCCCGCTGTTCGGCGTCGACGTTGGATCGGCGGAAGAGCGGGTTGAGGACGTTGACGACGACGCGGTAGCGGTAGGTTTTGCCGGGTTCGACGGTGATGTCATGGGCCCAGACGCGGACGGTCTCTTCGGTGATGCTGGTGGTGCTGGTGTTGTTGGCTCGGGCACCGGCCATGCCCCCCATACCGCCCATTCCCCCCATGCCGCCCATTCCCCCCATGCCCATGCCGGGTTGAGCACCCCCCATGCCACCCATGCCGCCCATGCCGCCCATGCCGGGTTGTGGTGCCATGGGTTGGTTCATGTTGTCGATGTCTTCGGGGAGGAGGATGGCCGAGATTTCTGCGATGAGTTCGGCTTCCTGCTGCATGAAGCGTTCGAGGGGTGTCATCTGTTCGCGTTGGGGTCGTGCCTGCGGTCTTGCCTGGGCCATGCCGCCGCCTATGCCGCCTGCTGCACCGCCGCCCATGCCACCACCCATTCCACCCATGCCGCCACCGGCGCCTGGGTTTGGCTGTCGGGTGGGTCGGTTTCGCTCAGGCCGGTTGTTCTGTCGGTTGTTGGCGTTCTGCTCGCGTTCCTGGATGCGTGCGATGCGTTCGCGGACGGTTTCGAGGTCTTCGAAGAGTTCGCGGAGTTCGCGGTGGGTTTCGGCGTCGAGGCTGGCGAGGCCTTCGCCTGGGGGCGTCCATGGGAGGGCGCTGCTGCTGGGTGCGAAGGATGGTTGTTGGACGAGCTGCTGCTGGCTGCTGACGAGGTTGATGGCCTGAGCGACTTCGCCTGGCTGCCAGTCTTTCTCCGGGTCTTCGATGTAGCCGGGCTGTCCGGGGATGGGCTCGACGAGAATGGGGTCGGACCATTCGCCGGTTTCGGGGTTGAGTTCCTGCCGTTGGAGGAGGACGCCGGCGAGGAGGCGTCTTGAGCCCCACCATCGCGTGGGGACTCTGTCGCGTTGGGGGCCGGTGTTGAGTCGCCGGATCCACTCTTCGAAGGGGAAGTCGGCGGCGACGGAGACGTACTGGAAGTCGTGGGGTGCTCGGCTGTTGATGCGTTCGATGAGTTGCTGGGTTACTTCGGCGTCGGTTCGGGAGCCTTCGAGGGCGAGTCGAGCGTGGCCGGTGGCGACCTTGAAGTTGGTGGCGACAGGTGGTGTGGGGAGGTTGTAGGCGGGGGCGTCGCCGGCTTCATCGGGTGGGGGCAGGGGTATCTGGCCGATGGGGCCCTGTATGCGGATGCCTGCGGCTGGGGGTGTTTCGACGGCCTGGACGAAGGCGTTTCGGAAACCATCGACGGTGTAGGTGGGGACCTGTGAGGGTCCGTCGAGGCGTCGCTGGAGGCTTTCGATTTCGTCGAGGACTCTGTCCCTGACTTCGGCGGGTGAGCCTTCTTCGATGCTGTGTGGATCGGCGATGAACTGGGTGTAGAAGATGCCGAGTGTGATCACGACGGCGAGGCCGAGGGTGATCTTTTCGACGTGCTGTTCAAAGAATCCGATGCCTTTCATGGCGCTTCCTTTCGGCGGGCAGCTGGCCCGTCACGAACGATCTGTGGCGGTCAGGAGCCGAGGCCGAGGTAGTCCTGGGTTTCTTCGGGCATGAGGGGTGTGGTCCATGCTCTGAGGAAGACACATTCGATGACGAGGTCGAGTTGGACGACATCGGCGGAGCCGTAGAAGTATCCGCCGGCGAGTCCATCGGGTCCTGCTTCGTCGACGTCAGACATGGTGACGTCGACCACGGTCATGAAGTTGATGCGTGAGAGTGCGTTGAAGATGGCGTCGATCTGCTCGACATCGGCATGGATGGAGAGCAGGGCGTGGCGGACGTCGTACATGCTGTTGCTGACGCGTCCGGTTGGGGCGACGAAGAAGTTTCGGTTGCTGGGGCTGTTGGTGGCGGATCCCTGTCCGCCTCGGCCGGCACCGGCTGCGGAGAACGAGTTGCCGCCTCGGCCGGCTGAGGCGGATCCGGCGAGGCGTTGGCCCATGCCGCCCATGGAGTGGATACCGACGTAGCCGGGGAGGGCGCTCATGGCGATGATTCGTTTAACGGGTGCGTTGATGACGGAGGTGCCTTCGGATGAGGAGGCTGCGTCTTCCCACACACGGTTGGCGAGGGCGATGGCGGCGACGAGGTCCTGCTGGATCCAGAGCTGCATCTGGGCTTCCCAGAGTTCGATCTGCTGGGGCTGGCCGGTTCCGAGCGACCAGGCTCCGATCTGGAACGGGAGGGTTTGTTCGAAGGTGTTGGCGTAGACGTGGATCTGCTGGGCGCGTTCCTTGAGGAGTTGGATCAGGGCGGCGCGCTTGGTTCGCTGTTCGTGCTCGATGGCGGCCTCGTCGAGTTGTCCGCGTTCGCCTTCCTGGAAGAGGTCGGCTTCGACTTCGGCGATGCGTGCGGCGATTTCTTCGGGGCTCGGTGGCATGCTGGCGTTGAGTCGGTAGCCGGGCTGGCCTTCGGCCCAGCGGCCGAGCATGGCGGGGAAGGCGGCGCGGTAGGTGTCGCGGGCGCGGTAGGGGATGGAGTCGTTGGCGGGTTCGGGAAAGAGCCCCTGGAGCATGGGGGTTCTTGCGATGTTGACGGGCGTTTCGCCGTAGGCGAGCGGCTGGCCTTCGAGGAGTCCCTGCTGGTTGAACTGGATAGCTGCGTCGATGACGGCCTGGGACTGCTGGGCCATCTGGCCGTTGATGGCCTGGACGCGTTCGATGGCCTCGGCGTTGACCATGACGTTGCTGGCCTGGACGGCGGTTTCGCCAGGGCCTGAGGGCGGGAGATCGACCTGGACGGGTCGGTAGCCGCGGAGTTTGTTGATGGCCTGGGCTTCGCGTTCGAGGTTGTCGCGGAGTTCGCCTGAGCCGAGCATGAACCAGATCATGACGACGAGTGAGGCGATGGCGACGATGCCTGCGGCGAGGGTCAACGGGTTGTTACGTATCCAGTTGATCAGTGCATTCATGAGGGTTCGCCTGGGGTCGTGTTGCTGGGTCCGTTGCCGGCTTGCTGGCCGTTGTCAGGGGTTTGGTTCTCGACCTCCTCGGGTGACTTGAGTTCGATGAACCACTCAAGTCGGAAGCGTCGGTCGGTGGTGCGGGGCTCATCGGCGAGGGGATGCTGGGGCAGGAGGTCGTCGGCGTTGACGGAAGAGGTGCGGGCACCTCCCATACCTCCCATGCCACCCATTCCCCCCATGCCACCCATGCCACCCATGCCACCCATGCCACCCATCCCGCCAGCCATGCCTCCCATTCCACCCATGCTGGCGGCCCCGCCTCGCGGGCTTCGTGCGGGGTCGGTCGCGACGGGTTCGATGGCGACGAGGACGTTTTCGGGGAAGACAAAGCGGTAGGGCTTGCCGGGTTGTTCGGCGTTGTCTCTGAGGTACTGGATGAAGGTGTTGGTGAGGAAGTCGGCGGCGTTGGCGTGCGGGGTGGTGCCTTCGAGGACGACGTGGAAGCGCGGGCCGACTTCTTCGGTGAAGAAGTCGGAGAGCTCGTAGGTGCGGGAGATGTCGGCTTCGTTGTTGTTGAAGCCCCCCACCCCGCCCATTCCACCCATACCGCCCATGCCCCCCATACCTCCCATGCCGCCGCCCATTCCGCCCATTCCGCCTCCCATGCCACCCATACCACCCATTCCTCCCATCCCGCCCATACCCCCCATTCCGCCGAACATGTTGCCCTGGTTGTTGTCCTGATCGTCCTCGGACTCGGTTTCGGGCTGGGCGATGTAGGTGGGGGTGAAGCGTTCGATGGTGATGAGTCGGCGTTCGGGCCTTGGGATGGCGCGGATCTGCTCGAAGTTAGCGGTCAGGAGTTCGGGTTGGGGGTTGACAGAGCGTGTGGCCCGGCTGAGGTCGGCGAGGATGGTGGGCCAGATCTGGCGGAGTTCGGTGAGTGTCTTGAGACCTTCGATCTGCTGGATGGGTTCGCCGCCTGTTTGTATCTCGCGGAAATCCCGCTGGAAGCTGTCGGCCTGCCTTGTGATGGCCTGGACGCGTGGCGAGAGTTCCTGAGCGACCTGGTTGATCTCGGCTTTGTCGGTGTAGTGCTTGTAGACGGGGATGAGTGCGGCGATGGCGAGACTGGCGGCTGCTCCGAGGAACCAGGGCTGCTTGGCGGCCCAGAGTCGCTGGCGGAGGATGGGGGTGGGCATGAGGTTGGCGTTGACTTTTTCTTCGCCGAGTCCCTGGAGGGCGAGTCCGTAGGCGGTGGCGAGGTTGACGGCTTCGTCGGCGAAGTCGGCTTCGCGTTTGCCGTCGACGGTGATTCGCTGGTAGCCATCGGGCCTGATGACCTCGAGTTGCATCTGCTGCTTGAGGAACTTGGTGAGGCCGGGGAGTCTGAAGGTGGAACCGAGTCCGACGAGCCGGGTGATGTTGGAATCGCGGCGGATGGACTGGTAGTAGCCGAGTGACCGCTGGATTTCCTGGACCATGTCTGCGAAGACTGGGCGCATGGCCTGGAAGATCTGGCGGGCGTATTTGGAGGTGGAGGCTTCGAGCTTGAGTTTTTCGGCTTTGGGGTAGGAGAGCTTGAAGGAGCGGACGAGGGCTTCGGTGAAGTTGTTGCCGCCGAGGGGGAGTGTTCGGAGCCAGATGTTGTCGTCTTCGACGATGATGACGTCGGTGGAGGTGGTACCGATGTCGAGGTAGAGGGTGCCGGCGGCGGGCTGGTCGGCGTTGTCGTAGACGAAGGCGTTGTAGGCGGCGACGGGGGAGAGGTTGATTTCATCGACACGGACGCCGACGGAGCGGTAGTTGGCGAGGAAGGTCATCACCCTTTCTTTGGTGATGGCAAAGATGCCGACTTCAATGTCGGGCGAGTCGTCGTTCTGGAAGACCTGGTGGTCCCACTCGACCTGATCGATGGGGAAAGGGATCTGCTGCTTGGCCTCGAACTCGACGATCTTCTTGACCTGCTTGGGCTCGACGGGTGGGAGCTTGGCGAAGCGGGCGAAGGCCATGTTGCCGGGGACAGAGGCGACGACGACCGATTTGGCGATGTCGTTCTTGGCGAGGAAGGCGTCGAGTTGCAGTCGGATCTGCTCGTCGGCGTCGATGTCGGGTGTTGAGAGGACGTGCTTGTAGGGGAGGACGACGTAGTCTGCTAGACGGACATCGGCGCCGGAGCGAACGAGATGTACGGCTTTGATGGCGTAGGAGCCGATCTCGATGCCCCATGAGTCGTTGCGCTTGGCCATGTACCACTCCGGCTTGCGGGTCTGGGGGATTTTTCGACAGCTAGGTGAACTTTGACCCTTCATTTAACCCGTGGCGGGGCTGGGGGTCAAGAAAACGAGGCCCACAGTTTCCTGTAGGCCTCGCAGAAAGGGCGTTATGTCGTGGCGTTTTTAGCGACGACGGATCAGGGCGAGTCCTGCGAGGCCCATGAGGGCGGCCGAGGCGGGCTCGGGGATGGAGTAGAAGCCGGGGACGCGGCCAGACGAGGAACTGGTCACGGTCCAGGCGATGTCGCCGTTGTACCAAGTGAGGTTGCCGATGAGGTCCGAGTTGCCGGGGCCGGCGAGGAGCTCGGCCTCGGAGATGACGACGGCGAGGGTGGAGGCGGGGACCGCGGCATCGGGATCGAGGGAGAGGATCGCGTCGGTGCGGGTGTCGTAGAAGTAGAGGAGGCCGTCGCCGCCAACGATCATGTCGTTGAAGCCGGGGTTATCTTCGCCGGTGAAGGCGGTGTACTCGGCTTCGGTCATGATTGTTGAGACGGTGGTGCCGTCGTAGCTGTAGAGCTCATCGGAGGTGTTGCTGCCCCAGATGATGTCTGAGCCGTTGGCGGTCATGCCGGAGACGGAATCGTTACCGGTGGCCGAGGTCAGGGCGGCGCTGGAGAGCAGGATCGAGGGCGTCTCGTTAACGATCTGATCGGTGCGTGACTCGTAGCCGATGATGGTGCCGTCGTCAGCGACGGTGTTAGCGGCGGTGAAGTTGGAGCTGTCGACGACGAGCAGGTTGATGTCGGCATTGGTCGTGACGACCGAGGGGGTGCCGGTGCCGAGGTCGACGCTGTAGAACTCGTTGGTGAAGAAGTTGACGAAGCGGAGTTCGCCGGCAACGACGCGGGCGCCGTCGCTGGCTGCGAGGTCGCCGGCACCGAGGGCGTTCCACTGGGCACCGGTCATGGCTGAGCTGTGAGTCGAGCCGTCGAAGACGGTGATGTAGCCGTTGGCGTCGCCGGGGGCTGAGGAGCGGAAGACGGAGTAGACGTTGGTGCCGTCTGAGAAGGCGCCGTCGTAGAAGCGGTCGCCTTCGAGCTGTGCGTCGGCGACGGGGAAGACCTGCAGGTAGGCGGAGGCCTGACCGGCGGTGAGGGTGATGGCTGCGAGGGCAGCGGCGGTGGTGATGGCGGGATGGGACATCGTCTCTTTCTCCTGAATCGAGTGGGGAATTAGGGGGTCTGCGTGACGTCGCAGAAGGCTTTGCCTGATCCTTAGTTATACAACAAATTCCTCTGTAATCCAGCTAAACCTTGTTCCGGGGCTGAGTTCGTTTGGAGGGTTTGGGGCTTGTGGTTAGACTCTGGGCAAATCAGGGGCCGTAGCTCAATTGGGAGAGCGCTGCGTTCGCAATGCAGAGGTTGAGGGTTCGATCCCCTTCGGCTCCATTTCACGGGTTTGATTCTTTTTGGGATTGGTGGGTAGGCAGGGGCTGGGGCTTGAGCTACGCTATCTAAAGATCGATAGGACTTTAGATGTCGTCTGCTCTTTATCCAAGTGGTTTTGCTTCTCCGGGTGTAGATGCACGGGGGGTGTCGCTGATGATCAAGCCGGTGGGTTCGGCCTGTAATCTTCGGTGTCATTACTGCTACTACCTGCCGGTGGAGGGCAGGCTGGGGTCGTCTTCGTGTCGGATGTCGCTGGGGGTGCTTGAGGAGGTTTTGGCGGGGTATCTGCCGTGGGCTGCGGATCGGGTGACGCTTTCGTTTCAGGGGGGCGAGCCGACGCTGGCGGGGCTGGCGTGGTTTGAAAGCGTGGTGGGGTTGGTCGAGCGGTATCGGCGCGAGGGTCAGCAGGTGGCTTTTGCGTTGCAGACCAACGGGACGCTGCTGGACGAGGCATGGTGCGTGTTTCTGAGGAAGCACGGCTTTCTGGTGGGTTTGTCGCTTGACGGGTTGGCTTCGGATCACGATGCGTATCGGGTGATGGCACGGGATGGCGGGGGGAGTTATCACGAGGTGCTACGGGGGCTTCGTCTGCTGAAGCGGCATCGGCTTGAGCACAATCTGATGGTGGTCCTGAACGACCGGAATGTGGTGCATCCAGAGCGGGTTTGGCGTGAGTTGATGCGGCTGGGGATTGACTGGGTGCAGTTCATCCCGGCGGTGGAGTGGTTGTCGCCTGACGAGCAAGTGCGCGTTGGCTGTCATGATTCGTCATGGACTGGGGCGCGTACGGAGGATGCCTGGGAGGGTTGGCGGCTGGCGGATTTCTCGCCTGATGGTGCGGCCTATGGGCGTTTTTTGTGCCGGGTGTTTGATGCGTGGTTTATGGCGGAGCGACAGCGTGTATCGGTGCGGGTGTTTGACCACGTGCTGAGCGTGCTGATTCAGGGTCAGGCGACAGAATGTACGTACGCCAGCAGTTGTCGGGGGCAGGTGACGATCGAGCAGGACGGGTCGGTATTCGGGTGCGATCACTATGTACAGGAAGACTGGCGTCTGGGTCGGGTGGCCGAGGAAGGGGTTACGTTGACGGTTGATGGGGAGCGGCCGGATGCTGAGCTGACGGGAGAGCGTCGGTGGATGGCTGATCTGGATGGCGCGAGGTACCAGCGGTTCTCGGAGCGGAAACTAGAGTTGGAGGGTGAGTGCCGGTCGTGTCGGTGGCGGGCGCTTTGTTATGGGGGGTGCCCGAAGCATCGGCCGGCTCGTGGCGAGTTGGAGGGTCCGACGGTTTTATGTGAGGGGTATCGGGCTTTCTTCGAGCATGCGATGCCTGGTTTTCAGTGGCTGGCGGGGTTTCTGCGTGCGGGGCAGGCGCCGCCTGCTGAGGTTCCGGTGGCGTTGGCTTCGCGGTACGGCGTGCGGGGTGCGTCGGTGAAGCGGGTTAAACGACGGAAGTCGCGGCGGCGGTAGGGGCTGAAGCCACGAACGCCGTTGATGATGGCGACGTCAGGCCGGAGGGTGTTCGTCGCCTAGGACGAGGACTTCTTCCAAGGGTCTTCGAGGAGAGACGGCGACCTTGAGTATCTCGGGGATATGCCCCACTGACATCATCATGATGACCAGCTCGTGATCCGGAATGTTGGCGGCGGTGCGCATGGCCGTGTCTCTTTCCATTTCGGCGGACCAATTGAGACAGCAGGCACCGAGGCCGAGAGAGTGGAGGGCGAGTGTCATCGACATGGAAAACATGCCGCCATCGATCCAGCCCTGGAATCTCTCGCCGCAGTCGTAGAACTTTCTGAGGTCGCTGGTGATGATCAGGAGTGTGGTGATGTCTTCTCTGAAGGTGGCGTTGCCGTTCTGGTAGGCGAGTAACTCGCGGATGCGTGTCTGGTCGAAGTAGGCGTGGACCTTCCATGCCTGACGATTGCAGACTGAGGGTGAGAGTTGCGCTAGGCGGATTGCCTGCTTGATCAACTCGGGGTCCACGGGTTCGTTGGTGTAGTCCCTGATGCTGTGCCTGCTGAGCATGAAGGGCATGAGGTCGAATTTTCCATCGCGATGGATGTCTTCGCGGGTGGTTTTATCCGCCCCACCGGTGAGTGCTTCCAGTTGGGCGCTGCCCATGCGTTGGGCAAGGTCTTCGATGCGTTGATCCAGCTCGGGTTCGTGGTGTCCGAGCGACGCGTTGAGTTCGGACCGTCTCTGGAGGACGATGATTGCGTTACCGACGATGTGGTCGAAGCCGGCTTTAGGCAGGTACTCCTCGATGAGTCTGATCAGAAACCGGGTCTTGTCCTGGCCGAATCCGGCTCTGGGGACGGGGTGGCTGAGGCCCTTTTCGAGTGCATGAGCGGTAGCGGCGATTTTGGCGGCGCGGTTTTCGGCGGGTTGGTCCAGGCTTCCGACGATGCCGGACCAGGCGAGGAATCGGCGTCCGTCGTAGCCGAAGTTTCGCTTGAGTCTTCTTTTCCAGAAGTAGACGCCACCCATCTGCCAGATGCTGCTGGGGACGAGGGCACGGCAACTGATGGCGAATTTTCTGAGGGCTAACATTGTTGTTGTTACTCGCTTGTTCCTACGCAGCAGGTCACCGGATTGGCGGTGCGTCTGTGTAAAATATCGTTTTGGCGGCGATCGGGTATGAGCTTGTTGTCTGCGGTGGAATCGGGCGGTTGTGGGTTACGCGAAATGGCGTTTCATCGCGAGGAATCTGCTCTCGATGAAACGGAAGGAGAGATCCGACACGATGTAGGCGGCGGGGAAAGCGATGGCCGCGTGCACGTACCACTGAGCGTCCGGGAGGAGATGCCTTGCGGCTATCACGATGGGCCAGTGGTAGAGGTAGAGGCCGTAGGAAATCTTTCCGGAGTAGGTCAGCGGCTTGAGGGAGAGGACGCGAGCGATCGGGCCCTGCTGGTGGGTGACAATTTCCCAGATCACGATACATGACATCATGTTGATGACGGCGTAGCCGAAAAGGGGTGTTGGCCAGTGGGTCCAGCCGAGCTTGATCGGGAAGGTCAGAAGGATCAGGCAGGCGGGATAGGCGGCCCATGGGAGCAGCTTGGTGAGGGCTGGGGCTTTGGCTTGAACTGTCAGCAAGAAGTAGGCGAGTGCGGAGCCGAGGAGCAGGCCGTCGCAGTGGGTATCGAGTCCGCGGTAGATGCGCATGTCGTCGTAGCCGGGGATGTTTCTGTAGATGGCGACGAAGAGGGCCAGTGAGGCCAGCACGAGTGCGTTCCTGCCATGGCCTAATTTGCAGCGTGTGAGCAGGAGCAGAGCGAAGGGCCAGATGATGTAGAACTGCTCTTCGATGGCGAGTGACCAGGTGTGTCCGAGGAAGTAGCGGTCTTCGATGCCGAGGGCATGGATCCAGTTTGAGATGTAGGTGACGGCGTATATCGCTTCGCGGATGTACTCGGGGCGTAGGTCATCGACAAAGTAGAGCGTGCCCAGGACTGCGATGACCGTCAGCCAGAGGGCTGGCAGCAGGCGGAGGAAACGTCGGACATAGAACTTGAGGAGGGCGATTCTGCCGGTCTTATCGATTTCGCTGACGAGGATACCGGTGATCAGGAATCCGCTTAGGACGAAGAACATATCGACACCGAAGGCGCCTGATACGTAAAGCGGTGTCATGTGCGCGAGCAGGACGATGAGGCAGGCGACGCCTCGGAAACCGTCGAGTGAAGGGATGTGCTTGAGTGACATGGAGTGTTGCTCCTAGCGGGCTCGCCCTGCCCCGATTCAATCAAGCTCAATCCAGCATCTGCCTGAGGCGGCTGCGTGATTGATCGGTTTTCTCGCTGATCGTCTGCTCGAACTCGGGCGTGTAGTTTGTGGCCGGGAAGTTGATGAGGCGGTCGGCGGATATCTCATTATCGTCCAGCCAGCGGTCTTCGAGCGTGAGGTTCTTCAATAGGCTCATGGTTTTGATCATCTTGTTGGGCCTGCCAAGGAAGACAAAGTCGCGTCGGTTAAGGATTGAAAAGATCCCGCCGTGATAGAAGTTGGTGATGACCATCGATGCGTGACGGATCAGGTTGAACCATTGCTGCGGTCCGGCAAACGGCAGCAGCTTGTCTGCTCCTTTGAAGCGGTAGCCAACGGAGATGATCTTGAGCGACTTGCTTCTGGCGAGCTCGCGAATGGCCTGCTGGGCCTGCGGCATCAATTCGGCGTAGACCAGGAGGTAGTTGTCGTCTCTGACCGTGGCATGGAGGGGAGAGAAGTCGCCCAGAAATGTGGGATCGAGGACGACATCAGCGGGCTGGTGGCTGAGGTTGTGGACGAAGCCGGCGGTGTTCTCATCACGTACCAGGATCGTGTGGAAGGTGCCGAGTGCCTTACGGATCCGTTCCTGCTGCTGGGGGTCTTGAACTGTGGTCATCTCGCCACAGCTGGCAGCGTAGGCGAGTTTGCGTACCTGAGGATTATCGGCGGCGAACTCCAGGAAGAAGTTGGGTTCGAAGCCTCTGATCTTGTTGATGGCCCAGATCTGGTCGCTGCCGGCGATGATGGCATCGAAGCGCTGAGCGATGGCTGGCAGGTCGCTGGACTCGTTGCACCTTTCGGTGGTCCTGAGGTTTTTGACACGAAATTGATGAAATCGCCAGTCTTTAATGAACTTGGCGAGGGCGAGGACGTTATGGGTATTCTGGCGTCTGAAGTAGTTGACGGCTGCGGTTGGTCGATAGTCTATGATCCGGGCCTGGTGTCCCAGTTTGCAGACTGCCTGGGAAAGCGCCCAGGCCTGCAAGACGGCACCGTAATTGGTTGTGTGGTGAATAGTAACAATGCCGACCTGCATGCTAACTCCGGGGCTGACCCGTTTGGTTTGGCTGGGCTTAATGTGATCGATGATCCTACCCGAATGCCTTCAGTATCGAGGGCAGCGTTGGGAGTCGGTCTGATATGACAGTGCGTGGGCGCCGGTCTTCGAAGGTTTCCGAGATTGCTGCGGCGGGGTCTCTGGCCGATACGGCCACTGCCGGTATGGCCTGGCTGACCCTGAACACGCTCGCCGTGAAAGTTGTGACGGTACTGGGCCAGATTGCCCTGGCATGGCTTTTGATGCCAGAGGACTTTGGCCTTATCGGGCTGGCTTACACGGTGACTGCTTTCACGGGGATTGTGCGAGGCAACACGATCACAAACGTTCTGATTGCGCGTTCTGCGAGATTCGATCTGTGGTCGAATCCGGGGTTCTGGATGTCTGTCGCCAGCGGGTTGCTGGCGGCGTGCACGATTGTCTTGTTGTCGCCGGTTGCGGCCTGGGCCTATGACTCGAATCGTCTTCATGGACTTCTTTACGTGCTGGCTGGGGCGGCGTTGTTCGAGGCGTTGCTGTCGGTGCCGGTGGCGAGGCTCCGGGCTTCGCTGCGTTTCAAGCTGATTGCTGTGTGTCAGACGTCGATCGATACGTTCAAGATGGTGCTGACCGTGGCGCTGGCGGCCCTGGGGTTTGGGACTTACAGCTTTGTGATTCCGGCGTTGGCGGGTGCGATTCTGTTGTTTGTGATTTACTGGTCGCTGGCCCGTCCGAAGATCAAGTGGCATCCTGAGTTTCGGCGATGGCGTTGGCTTTTGAGCGATACGCTGGCATTGGTTGGGATGCAGTTCTTCATTGTGATTCTCTGGCAGGGCGGCTACATCATGCTGGGGCTGTTTCACGAAGCGGCGGAGGTCGGGTTGTATTTCTTTGCGTTTCGTCTGTCGCTTCAGACGTTGATGCTGTTTTCTGACAATCTCACCAAGGTGCTTTTTGCCTCACTATCGACGCTACAGGACGATCCTGCCCGTCAGACCAAGGCGTACCTGAACTCGGTGCGGTTGATTGGGCCGCTTGCTGCGGGGGTGTGCATTCTGCAGGCGGTGGTGGCGGACCCACTGATCAGCCTGATCTTCGATGATCGTTGGCAGGGAGCGATTCCTATTCTGCAGATTCTATCTGTGGGCATGGCGATTCGCGTTGTTGCTTTTCCAACGGGGAGCTTTATTCAATCACAGCGGCGCTTCTGGACGGTCATGTGGCTGCAGGGTGGTTCGGCTTTCAACTACCTGGTTTTCTGCGGGCTGGCTGCGTGGTTGTCGGGTCCTTTGGGCGTGGCGGTAGCGGCTATGCTTCACTTCATGATTGTGGCGCCGGTTTACGTGTGTGTGGCGATTTTTCCGAACGGGTACGGCATGATGGATGTGGTGAAGCTCTACTTCCCGGCGGTGACGCTTGGTCTGGTTAGCGCTGCTTGCGGCTTTGGCACCAACGCTTTGCTGATGCAGCTTGGCCTTCATCATCCTCTGTGGCACATACTTTTACCGATTGTGACTTGTGGACTTGGCTGTCTGGCTGTGATGCAGTACGTGATGCCTAACGAGAGGCAGAGGCTTTACGGGATGCTGAGGCGTGCCCCGGGCGCAAGGTACATCCTTCGTGCTCATGCCTGAGCGCCATCGTTTTCTGGAGTAGGTATGTCGGATTTCAGGGTTAGTGTGATCATGCCTTGCCATAACGCGGAGCGTTATGTGGAGCAGGCTCTTCGGAGTGCGGCGGAGCAGACGTTGCCGCCTCATGAGATCATCGCGGTGAACGACAATTCGTCGGATGGTTCTGCCGAGGTGATTCGTCGGAGTGGGGTGGAGGTCACGCTACTGGAGACGTCGTTTCGGAATGCGGCAGCGGCGCGAAACTACGGTCTGAAGCGGGCGACGGGGGACTGGATCGCGTTTCTGGATGCGGATGACTACTGGCTGCCTGAGCACCTGGCGAGGGCGGAGGCGTTGCTGCGGGGCACGGAGGATGTGGGGTATACGGCGCTGGATGACTATCTGTTTGATGATGAGCGGATGGAGAAGGCGAAGAATCTGTGGCCGATTGCGGAGCCGACCAGCGGGCTGAGTCATTTAGATTATGTGCGTTGCTGGGAGAGCTATTTCAAGTTTGCGATGGGTCCGACGCTTGTGCGTCGGGATCGTTTTGAGGCGGTGGGTGGTTTTAATGAATCGCAGAAGCGGCGGCATGACTTTGAGATGTGGCTGAGGGTCATCCACGATCACACGTGGAGTTACGATCCGGTTTCGGTGACGGTGTATCGCGCGGACACGGTGGGGAGTATTTCGCGGGAGAACATTCCTGAGGCGGAGTGGTTTCGGGCGCGTGCGCTGAGTCTGAATGCGGAGCGTTACGACCTGCCGGGTTACCGACACATTCTCGGTAAGGCGGCGCGGAGTGCGGTGGCGACGGCGATCACGGATGGTGATCGCGCGGCGCGTGAGCGGGCGGCTGAGTTGGCGTGGCCGTATCTTTCGTTGCGTAACAAGTGCGCGTTTGCGGTGGGCCTGCGTCTGCCCGGACTGTTTGCGGCGGTGAACCGGTATCGGAGAAAGCGTCTGGTTTCCTCGGCCGGTGCGGGTGGTCGGGCAAGCGGAGGTGCGTGATCGGTGGCTGCTGAGCGTCCACAACCAGTCGTGTGGGTGGTGATCGGGGATGAGCGTTATGGGGTTCGGACGGCGACGCTTGGGATGATGTCGGCGGCGCGGCTGGTGGGCGTTGAGCCGGTGGTGGTGAGTCTTTCTGAGGGGCCGTTTGTCGATGAATTGCGTGAGCGGGGTGACCGGGTGTTTTGTCTGGGGTTGGATCCGTCGCCGAGTTTTGCCGGGGGGGTGCTCTCGAAGGCGCGTGGGGTTATGGCGATGCGTGCGTATCGGAAGCGGGTGACTGAACGTTTGGGGAAGGTTCTGAGGGAGTTGTCGCCCGGGGCTGTTCATCTGGCGTGGCCGCATCTGGTTTTTTCGTCGGGTCCTGCGGTGGCTGATCTAGGGCTGCCGTGCTTCTGGGAGATGCCGAACATCGTTGGCCGGACGCTTCCGTTTGGACTGAATGCGAAGCTGTATCGGCGGGCCTGTCGGAAGTGGGGGATTCGGCCGGTGGCGAACAGTCGTTTTACGGCGGCGACGGTCAGCGGGCCGGGTGTCGAGCCGGCGGTGGTGTACCCCCCTACCGACACGGCGTGGTTTGTGCCGCGGGAGGATCGGCTGGCGCAGCGGCGTGAGCTTGGTTATGGATCAGATGATGTGGTGGTGGGTATCGTTGCGAGGATGTCGGCTTCGAAGGGGCAGCGGGAGGTAGCGCGGGCGGTTGGTCTGCTGAAGGATCGCTGGCCGGGGTTGCGGTTGTTGTTGGTGGGTGGTCCTGTGGATGATGTGTATGCGGAGCAGATACGGAGTGAAGCAGAGGCAGGGGGTTACGCGGACCGGATTCGGATGATCGATCGGGTTTCGGATCCGCGTCGGTTGCTTGGGTCTGTGGATCTGGCGGTGAATGCGCGGGTGGATCCGGAGCCGTTCGGGCTGTCGGTGGTGGAGGCGATGTCGATGGAACTGCCTGTGCTGGCGCATGCCCTGGGGGGTCCGGCCGAGACGGTGGCGGATGGGGAGACGGGCTGGCATGTGTCGGGGGTTACGGGGGAGGTGATGGCTGAGGGGTTGATGCGCGCGATGGGTGATCGGGATCGTTGGTCGGTGATGGGGAAGGCGGCTCGTCGGCGGGCGGTGAAGTTGTTCAGTGTGGAGGCGGCGGCGAGGGAGTTGTCGTCGCTTTGGGGATTGTCAGCGGCTCGGAACTGAGTTTCAGGTACGGCTTTGTTGTTCGGGGGATGCAGGCTTTCAAAGCGCCCAACTGACCCATGTTCCGTAACAGCCTAAGTTACGGATTTTTCTTTAGTTCTCTTGACACCCCCCCTTCACAGGCTTAACTTGCGCAAGCATCATTAGTCAGGATAGGTGCAACCCCTACATCTTGTGGGGGCAAGCCTGAACAGAAGGTGAAGGGCACAGCAGGTCGTGGCATCCTCGTTGGATCTCCAAAATTGTTGGAAAGACTTGGCTGGGCTGCTTACTAGCACATCCCACTGGGGTATCGCTGCATGAAGAAGAAGAGTTACCGGACCGTCCAGGACATCTCACGCCGAATCAGCGCCGACCCACTGGTCGGTTTGTCTCGTTGGAGCGTGGGTATGGCCTTGTCAGCTGTCATCATGACCTCGGGCGTGGCGTTGGCTCAGCCGGCACCTGCGCCGGTGGTCGGGCCGCAAGGGGTGGTGCCGAACACGCCGCCTGGTGGTGAGACGAATCGTCCGGCACCGGAGGCGGAAGAGCCCGCCACGCGTCGCGCGGATCTGAGTGGTCCGCTTTATACGGTTTTGCAGTTCACCGTCTCGTACGCACGGCCTAACCCCGGTCTGCCTGAGTTGGAAGCGCTCGAGACTCGGCGGTTCCCGCTTGGTTTTGTGGAGGGCCGATGGGTGGCTCCTTCGCTCGCTCGGGACTATGGCGGCTCGATCGAGATGGTCAGTCTTGCTGAGCTGAATGAGGGTGATGGTCTGGCGGTGGGTGACTTCGAGAGCACGCGTGCTTTCCACTTCACTGCTGTGGATGCCATCCTTGATGCGGTGCGTGGCGTGGTGAACGACGCGGGCTTCATTGGTATCCGAACGATTCCCGATCCGGGTGACATCACCATCCAGGGTGAAGACCTTCGTTCGTCTGCGGATGAGCCGGTGAACATCCTGGTGCTGACGGCGGAGGTGACAGCCTCGCGGACGATCGCATCGGGCGAGCGGATTGATGAGGAGGAGCGGATCAACAATCCTGCTCATGCTCGGATCGCGGCGGACTCTCCTCTGCAGGCGACGCCTGAGGGTGCGGAGGTCGCCAACCCGGCGAGTCTGCTTCAGAAAGAGAATCTGGACCGGTATCTGTTCCAGCTGAATCGTCATCCCGGGCGTCGGGTGGACGTGGCGGTTTCGGCGCTGGAGGAGCCGGGCGAGGTGCAGCTCGACTACCTGGTGAATGAGAACAAGCCGTGGGTGCTTTATTACCAGCTGACGAATACGGGTACGGAGACGACTGAAGAGTGGCGTCATCGGGTGGGTTACGTTCACAACCAGCTGACTGGCAACGATGACATTCTGAATGTCGATTACATCTTCAGTTCGCTGGACATCGAAGCTGAATCGCAGGCACTGCTTGCTTCCTATGAGGCTCCGCTCTTCACGCCGCGGCTTCGTGGTCGTATTCACGGTTTCTGGACAAGGTTCGACGCGTCTGAGATCGGTGCGGCGACGGAAGACTTCACGGGTGAGACGTTTGGCGTCGATGCGAGGCTGGAATACAACTTTTATCAGCGTGACAATCTATTCCTGGATTTCATGGCCGGGGTTGAGTATCGCGACGTAGAGGTGACGAATGAGGTGGTGGTCCCGACACAGACCGGTGACGCCGACTTCCTAATCCCATACATCGGCGTGGCGGCTGAGATGGTCACGGATACGACGGTGCTGGTTGGTGATTTCCGTGTCATGTACAACCCGAACATCACGGATGTCGAAGTGAGTGAGTTGACGGACCTTGGTCGTATTGATCCGTCCGAGACCTGGGTGATTCTGCGTCTTGATTCGCAGTATTCGTTCTATCTTGAGCCGCTTCTGTTCAATGATGCGTGGTTGGATCCCAGCACGCCTGAGTCATCGACACTTGCTCATGAGATGGTGCTTAAGGCTCGTGGCCAGTATGGCGGCGGCAACCGTATCGTTCCGCAATACGAAGCGGTGCTTGGCGGCCTTTACTCGGTTCGTGGTTATCCGGAGTCGTTGGTGGCGGGCGACAACTCCTTGTTCCTGTCGGCTGAGTATCGGTATCACCTGCCCCGGGCTCTGCCGATCGACCGGACGCCTGACCACACGCTGTTCGGCGAGCCGTTCCGTGTTCAGCCTCAAGAGGTTTATGCCCAGCCGGACTGGGACCTGATTCTGAAGGCATTTGTCGATGGCGGCATCGTCATGCAGCAGGATTCGACCACGGGTGAGATTGACGATGAGTTGCTTGGAGCGGGCATCGGTATTGGTTTCCTGTTCAAGCAGAACCTGAGCATCGATGTGGACTGGGGCTTTGCCCTGACCGAGGCTCAGGAGGGTCGTCCGCAGGAAGTGGAAGTGGGTGACAGTGAGGTGCATGTGAGCCTCACGATTCTTTATTAAGCCGTTGACACGTGAATGAAGATCGCGGTCGTTGACGGTTGGCCCGTCCGCCGCTCGAGCCTTTAGAACAGACCGACCATGACTGCATGTGAAGGAAGACTGAGCATGATGACTGAAAAGAACAGCAATCGCCGGAGCCAGGCCGTTTCGTTTCCGAGTTGGAAGCTTCTGGCGGCGTTGCCGCTGACTGCGTTTGCGGGGATGGGGAATATGGCCCAGGGTGGCATCGAGGGTGCCCAGACGATCGCCGGTAACGTGACGATCCAGCAGCAGGGTGCCGTGACGAACATCACGGCGAGCCATAACTCGATCATCCAGTACCAGAAGTTCGGCATCGCTTCGAATGAGACGGTGAACTTTATCCAGCCGAGTTCGACCTCGCGGGTGCTGAACCGGGTGGAGGCGATCACGGCTACGCACATCAATGGTTCGCTAAACGCGAACGGGATTGTGTACATCGTGAACCCGGCGGGCGTTTACTTCGGTAACGGTGCGCTGGTGGATGTGGGTGGCATCTATGCGGGTGCCGGCAACATTTCGAACGCTGACTTCATCAGCGGCATCAACCGGTTCACCGACCTTCAGGGCGAGGTGGTCAACTACGGTCAGATTCAGGCCGATGGCACGGCCGCGTTCATCGGCAAGCGTGTGGAGAATCATGGGTCGATCTTGTCGACCGATGGTCTGCTGATCATGGCGACGGGTGAGGAGATCATTCTTCAGCCACGAGGCAGCCACATCCACGTCAAGTTCCCGAAGGGTGGCGACGAAGTGGCCGGTGACGGTGAAGCGACACTGGTGAATAACGGCACGCTTGATGCTGGCGAGGGCCGGGTCCTGCTCGGTTCCAGCGACATGTTCGGCCTGGCGATCCATCAGACGGCTACCGGCTCGATCAAGGCCGATGAGGTGATGATCGCTGCGGAGGATGGTCGGGTTGAGGTCAGTGGGTCGATCGACGCGGGCGAGATAGCTCAGGTTACGGGTGAAGAGCTTGTGCTGACTGGCGCGGAGCTTTCGGCCGGTCAAACCCTGAATGTCGGTGGTGAGTACCTGGGTGGTGGAACGCTTGCAACTGCCACAACGACGTTTGTTGATTCGGCCAGTACCCTGGAAGTGGGTGCGGGTGGAACGCTGACCATCTGGTCGGATGATGTGACGGGCTTCTACGGCTCGATCATTGCGCCCCAGAGTTTTGTCGAGGTTTCGGGCAAAAATCTGCTTCTAGCCGATCTGTCGGGTGTTATCGACTCCGGTGCCAGCACGCTGCTTCTGGACCCGACGAATGTTGAGATTGGTGATTTCGGCGGCGCTGCGAACAGCAGTGACGGTAACTTCGTGGGCGGGACGTGGATTCCTGCGGATACGACCGCTCCGGCTTCGTTGCCGATTGTTTCTCAGGTGGATGTCGCAGATGTGGTTGCGTTGCTGAACGCTGGTACGAGCGTCAACATCACAACGAATGTGACGAACACGCCTGATGAGGCGGGCAACATCTCTCTTACCGCGGATCTGCTGCCGAACCTTGGTGGCGGTGCGGCGACCTTCGAGCTAAACGCTCAGGGATCGATCACCATCAGCAACGTCATCACGGCGAATGCTGGCGGTGCTGCGTTGGCGGTTGACTTCAACGCCGGTGCCGGTGTGGCCGTCAACGCGGCTATCACGACAAATGGTGGCACGTTCAATTCTAACGGCACTACCTTTGTCAGTACGGCGCTGATCAATACCGGCGCTGCGACGACGACCATCCAACACACAGATACCGTCAGTCTGGGTGCTATCACGGCTGCGACGCTGAATGCGACCAGTGGCGGGGCTATGACCAACACCGGGGCACTGACCGTATCCGGAACCGGTACGTTTATTGATACTTCCGGTACCAGCATCACGCTGAACAATGCCGGCAACAACTTTGGCACGGTGGTCAGCAATGCGGGCGCGGGTGGCACGATCACCATCGTTGATTCGAATGCGGTCATTCTTGGTTCGACCACGGCGACCACCCTGAATGTCACGGCTGGTGGGGCGATCTCCGACAGCGGGACGCTGGCCGTCTCCGGTGTCTCGACCCTCGATGACACGACTGACACCAGCATCATCCTCGATGATGCGGCCAACAACTTCGGCACCGTCGCCGCAGACTCCGGCATCGTCACCCTGGTTGATGTGGATGGCATCATCCTCGGGGCCACCACGGCCACCACCCTGAATGTCACAGCCGGCGGGGCGATCTCCGACAGCGGGACGCTGGCCGTCTCCGGTGTCTCGACCCTTGATGACACCTCCGACACCAGCATCATCCTCGACGACGCGGCCAACAACTTCGGCACCGTCGCGACGGACTCCGGCACGGTGACCCTTGTGGACACCGACGGCATCATCCTCGGGGCCACCACGGCCACCACCCTGAATGCCACAGCCGGCGGGGCGATCTCCGACAGCGGGACGCTGGCCGTCTCGGGCGTCTCGACCCTCGACGACACCTCCGACACCAGCATCATCCTCGATGATGCGGCCAACAACTTCGGCACCGTCGCGGCCGACTCCGGCATCGTCACCCTGGTTGATGTGGATGGCATCATCCTCGGGGCCACCACGGCCACCACCCTGAATGTCACAGCCGGCGGGGCGATCTCGGACAGCGGGACGCTGGCCGTCTCCGGTGTCTCGACCCTCGATGACACGACTGACACCAGCATCATCCTCGACGATGCGGCCAACAACTTCGGCACCGTCGCGGCCGACTCCGGCATCGTCACCCTGGTTGATGTGGATGGCATCATCCTCGGGGCCACCACGGCGACCACGCTGAACGTCACAGCTGGTGGGGCGATCTCCGACTCCGGCACGCTGGCGATCTCGGGCGTCTCGACCCTCGACGACACCTCCGACACCAGCATCATCCTCGACGACGCGGCCAACAACTTCGGCACCGTCGCTGCCGACTCCGGCATCGTCACCCTGGTGGACACCGACGGCATCATCCTCGGGGCCACCACGGCCACCACCCTGAATGCCACAGCCGGCGGGGCGATCTCCGACAGCGGGACGCTGGCCGTCTCGGGCGTCTCGACCCTCGACGACACCTCCGACACCAGCATCATCCTCGATGATGCGGCCAACAACTTCGGCACCGTCGCCGCAGACTCCGGCATCGTCACCCTGGTTGATGTGGATGGCATCATCCTCGGGGCCACCACGGCCACCACCCTGAATGTCACAGCCGGCGGGGCGATCTCGGACAGCGGGACGCTGGCCGTCTCCGGTGTCTCGACCCTCGATGACACGACTGACACCAGCATCATCCTCGATGATGCGGCCAACAACTTCGGCACCGTCGCCGCAGACTCCGGCATCGTCACCCTGGTTGATGTGGATGGCATCATCCTCGGGGCCACCACGGCCACCACCCTGAATGTCACAGCCGGCGGGGCGATCTCCGACAGCGGGACGCTGGCCGTCTCCGGTGTCTCGACCCTTGATGACACCTCCGACACCAGCATCATCCTCGACGACGCGGCCAACAACTTCGGCACCGTCGCGGCGGACTCCGGCACGGTGACCCTTGTGGACACCGACGGCATCATCCTCGGGGCCACCACGGCCACCACCCTGAATGTCACAGCTGGTGGGGCGATCTCCGACAGCGGGACGCTGGCCGTCTCCGGTGTCTCGACCCTCGATGACACCACCGATACCAGCATCATCCTCGATGATGCGGCCAACAACTTCGGCACCGTCGCGGCCGACTCCGGTACGGTGACCCTGGTCGATGTGGACGGCATCATCCTCGGGGCCACCACGGCGACCACGCTGAACGTCACGGCTGGCGGGGCGATCTCCGACTCCGGCACACTGGCGATCTCGGGCGTCTCGACCCTCGACGACACCTCCGACACCAGCATCATCCTCGACGATGCGGCCAACAACTTCGGCACCGTCGCGGCCGACTCCGGCATCGTCACCCTGGTTGATGTGGATGGCATCATCCTCGGGGCCACCACGGCGACCACGCTGAACGTCACAGCTGGTGGGGCGATCTCCGACTCCGGCACGCTGGCGATCTCGGGCGTCTCGACCCTCGACGACACCTCCGACACCAGCATCATCCTCGACGACGCGGCCAACAACTTCGGCACCGTCGCTGCCGACTCCGGCATCGTCACCCTGGTGGACACCGACGGCATCATCCTCGGGACCACCACGGCCACCACCCTGAATGCCACAGCCGGCGGGGCGATCTCCGACAGCGGGACGCTGGCCGTCTCGGGCGTCTCGACCCTCGACGACACCTCCGACACCAGCATCATCCTCGACGACGCGGCCAACAACTTCGGCACCGTCGCCGCCGATTCCGGCATCGTCACCCTGGTTGATGTGGATGGCATCGTCCTCGGGGCGATCGATGCGACGACGCTGAATGTGACCACCGATGATGCGATCACGCAGGTGGGTGCATCGGCCGTCTCGGTCAGTGGGACGACGACGATTGTCACAACCAATGACAACGTCACGCTTGACGAGGCTGGCAACGACTTCAGCGCCGTCCTGGTGAATGCTGGCACAGGAACTGTGACGCTACGTGATACGAACGCGATCAACCTCAGCACCATCACGGCTGATGACCTGACCGTAACGGCCACGGGTGGTATCAATGACACGGCTGGCCCGATCACCGTTGCGAACATCCTGACGCTGAATGGTGGTGCCATCAACCTTGATGAGGGCAATGGCCTGTTCGGTCAGATCAACCTCACGACCACTGGCGCTGGTAATGCGAACATCAGCGAGGCGAGTGCGACTGAGTTCGTCGGCACGAGCAACATCGGAGGCACCCTGACGGTCACGTCGACCGGTGCGATCACCGATGCGGCCGGTGCTGACATCACGGTGGGCGGCAATGCCACGTTCAACGGTGCGTCCATTGCTCTGAATGAGGCAGCGACGCACGACTTTGGCAGTATCACCTTCGATACGACGCCCGGTGCTGTCGAGATTGTCGAGCAGGGTGACATGCTGATCGTTGGCGCGAGCGACGCGACGACGCTGACGCTGACCTCCGGCGGTGCAATCACCGACGATGCCACGGGTGCGATCACCACGACGGGCCTGGCGACGATTACAGGTACGAGCATCACGCTGGATAGCGGGCTGCACAACTTCAATTCTGTGGTTCTGAACTCGGCGGGTGATGTGGTTCTCACGCAAGCGAGTGACATCATCCTGTCGGGCACTTCTGTTGTTAACAGCCTGACGCTGAACTCGACGGGCGGTTTGATTGCCGACGATGGCACGGCCGACTACACGGTGGCCGGTCTGGCTGATTTGACTGCGAATGGCACCATCACGCTCGATGACACGTACGACTTTGGTCAGCTGCGGTTCAACACGGCTGCTGCCGTGGCGATTGCTGACGGCTCGGCGACTGTGCTGTCGGGTGCGAGCACGGCTGGGTCGCTGGACCTCGATTCCACCGGTTCGATCACGGACCTGGCGGATACGGATCTCGCGATCACCGGCCTGGCTGATTTCAACGGCACGTCGATCCTGATTGGTGACGATGCCGCGGATACGCAGAACTTCGGCAGCCTGACCGTGAACTCGGCCGGCAACGTGACCGTGACCGAAGACAGTGGTCTAAGCTTCGAGGGTGCCAGTGTGGTTGGCGGCGATCTCGTCGTGAGTGCGGAAGGCGTGATCGATGACGATGGCGCCGGAGCGGACCTTGCGGTGACGGGCCTCGGCAGCTTCACGAGTACGGGTGGTGCCCAGGGCATCACGCTGGATGCGACCGATACCCACGACTTCGGCACGCTGGCCTTCAACAGCGCGACGGGTGCCGTGGTGATCGATGAAAACAGTGCGACGGTGCTTTCGGGTACGTCGACGGCTGCTTCGCTGAACCTCGATTCCAACGGCACGATCACAGACGACGGTACGGCAGACGTGGTCATCACGGGGCTGGCTGATATCACCAATACTGGTGCCAATGCCATCACTCTGGATGATGGCAACCTGGACGTGGGTCAGCTGCAGGTGAATTCGGCTGACGCGGTCACCATTGTCGAAGAGAACGGCTTTGAGCTGGCAGGTGCGACCACGGCCACCGACCTGACGCTGACGGCGACGACGGGTGCGATCACGGATGACGATGCCTCCGCGGCGATCACTGCTTCTGGCCTGGTGACGCTTTCGGGTGACTCGATTGCTGTGGATCGTGACAACACGCACCAGTTCGGAACGCTGACCTTCACCTCGAACGTGGGTGATGTGACGATCGAAGAGGCCGGCAACATGGAGCTGGCGGGTGCCAGCAGTTCTGCCGGTGCTGCGACGCTGATTGCGGATGGTGGTTCGCTGACGGATGGTGCGGACGGTGACCTGGCGGTATCAGGGCTGGCGACGCTGACCGGTGATTCCATCACCCTCGGCAACGATGTTGGTAACGACACCAACTTCGGCAGCCTCACCTTCACTTCCACTGGTGCGGTGGCCATCGCAGAGGACAGTGCGACGGAACTAGCTGGAGCCAGCACGGCTGATAGCCTCGATCTGGATTCGACGGGTGCGGTCACCAACGGCGCAGGAGCGACTGTGGTGGTGACCAATCTGGCTGATTTCGATGGCACGTCGATTACGCTGAACAATCCCAATCATGCTTTCGGCAGTGTCACCTTTAACTCGGCTGGCAGCGTGGTGATCTTCGAGACTTCAGGTGGCAGCGTGATTGCCGGTTCGAATACGGCCTCTGATCTGGTGTTCGTGTCAGGTGGTGCGATTATCGACTCGGGGGGTGGTGATATCACGACCACCGGCGTTGCGACCTTTACGGCCTCAACTGGCGGCAACATCGACCTGACCAATGGCACCAACGCCTTCAATCAGTTGACCTTCAGCAGCACTGGCAGCGTCGCCATCACTGAGAATGACGCCACTGATCTGACCGGAACCAGTGTTGCTGGGACGCTTGACCTTAACTCGGGCGGCGCGATCACGGATACAGTGAATGCCAGCCTGACAGTGACCGGCAATGCTGATTTTGCTGACACGGGTGGCGCTGGCATCACTCTTGGTGATACCGGCACAGATACCCTGAGCCTAGGCACACTGACCTTTAATTCGACGGGCGCTGTGGCGATCAGCCAGGACAACGATGTTACGCTTGCCGGCGACAGCACGGCTAACTCACTTGCCCTCACCTCGACTGGACTGATTGGTCACAACGATAATACGACGCTGGATGTGACCGGTCTGGCGGCGTTCACCGCGGGCGGTGTCAACGGCATCACGCTGGGCCGTGAAGCGACGGACACCTTTGACTTCGGCACGCTGACCTTTGCCTCTGGTGGGGCGGTGTCGATCGCTGAAGACAGTGCGACCGAATTGGCTGGCACGAACACGGCGACCAGCCTTGATCTCGACTCGACCGGTGCGATCACCGATTCGGCGGGCGTCAGCCTGACGGTGACTGGCCTTGCGGATATCGCGAATACCGGTGCGAATGCGATCACGCTGGGTGATAACGGTGGCGACACGGTGAACTTCGGCTCGCTGACGGTCAACACCGTCAACAACGCGACCATCACCGAGGATAGCGGCACCGAGTTTGCCGGTGCCAGCAACGTGGGTGGCGTGCTGACGGTGACGGCGAGTGGCAACATCAGTGACGCTACGGACGCTGATATTGTCGTCGGTGGCACGGCGAGCTTCACCACGGTTGGTTTGAATGCGATCACGCTTGGCGAGGAAGCCAACAACGTGCACACGTTCGGTGATCTGACGTTCGTCTCTACCGGTACGGTCAATATCACCGAAGACGACACGATGGACGTGAATGACGGCAGCGATGCCAATGCGTTGATTCTGCTCTCGCGTACGGGCGACATCAACACGGCGGCTGGTGGTCTGGACATCGCAACCAATGCCACGCTGACGGCGGCGGGTGATGTCAACATTCTCGGCGACTTCACCACGCGTAACCCGGTTGGGCTGGTGGTCTTTGCCGACAGTGACACCGACGGCGCCGGTTCGTTTACGGTGGCTGCTGGTGTGACGATTGACACCACGCCGGGCACCGGTGACGGCGTGCTCTTTGTGACCGCTGAGGATGCCGTGATTGACCCGACGGCCACGATCAATGTTGGCACGGCCACGGTCACGCTGACCGAGAACGGTGGTGACGGTATCGGTCTGGGGGCCACGGCTTCGACCAACGGCATGGACATCAGCGGCGCTGAGTTGCAGACCATCACGGCCGCGAATGTGGAACTGGCGTCACAGGGTCTGATCACGGTTGATGGCATCAGTGCGGCGAACAGCGATAACGCCACGCTGGTGACACTGGATACCGGAGCGGACGTTTCCATCGAAGGCGGCGTATCGACGTTCAACGCGATTGATGTTCAGGCTGACGGCGGTATTGATGTGGATGTCAACCTGATCACCGACACCGGCGACATCGTCATGGATGGTGACACCAACAACGCCGACGACACGGCCCCACTGGATGATGCGATTACCTTCGCAGGTGGTGTGATGCTGGATTCGGCGGGCACGATCGTGCTTCGAGCTCAGACCGGTGGTCTGATCGGGCTCGGTACGCTGGATCTGGAAGCGGATGCAGGCCTGACCCTCAACAGCAATCTGACGACCAATGGCGCTACGCTGCTGGATGCTGATGATGATGGCGATGGCACGGGTCTGCTGACGGTGGCCGGACTGACGACGGTCAACTCGACCAACAACGTGATTACGGTTGAAGCGGCGGACATCGAGCTCGATGGCACGCTGAATGCCGGGACGTCGAACGTGGGCATTACTGCGACCAACAACCGCTCGTTGAACATCGTCGATATTGATGCCGATACGGCCGGTGGTGCTGTGATGAACCTGAGCGCCGGCGACAACAGCCGTGCAGGAAACCGTCAGGGTGAACTTGATCGGATTAATGCGGTCAATCTGACGCTGAACACCACGGGTGCCGGTGATGTCCGGCTTAACACGTCGTTCGCTACGCCTGGCAACGATCTGGCGACCGTGTCCTGGCAGAGCTCCAGCATGACGCTGAACGACGGCCTGCTGACGATCAATGCCGGCAACGACTTCATCATGGACCCGCTTGAACGGTTCACGGTCGTCAACACGGGTACGGGCGGCGTGCCGAACGGTGGCTCGATCACCGTCAACAGTGGTAACGACATCACGGTGGCTGACATGACGGCCTTGACGGACGTCACGCTGAATGCCAACGCCGGTGCCGGGAATGTCGTGGTGCTCCGTCGCCCGAATGGTCAGACGCGGTTTGCCGACGGCACGGTGGCTAATGACTTCGGTGGTGACATCGTGGTGGGTCGTGCGATCGAGATCTTCGGTGCCACGCTGACACAGGGCGGCAGCATGACTGACCCCGAGTTCCGTCTTGCTTCGCAGTTGAGTGATACGAGTGTTGAGTTCAATAACGCGGCTCCGCCTCTCGTTGTGGGTCAGCCGCGTGAGGTTATTCTGACCACGGCTGGCGGCTTCACGATTGACGGTGCGGCGAGTGGCTCGTCGGCAAACGTGGCGGCGGCGATCGCTGCGGCTTCGCCTCGGGTTGAGAATGCCGAGACGGTTGAAGAGCTGCCGCTGAGCCAGGCTGCGACGGATCGTCTGGCCGAGCTGAACATCTTTGCTCGTGACCACAGCTTTGATGAGATCGTGAACTGGCTGGTCGGTCAGCGTCTCTACGATGACCTTCCGCTGTCCAGTTCGCTTAGCCCGGCCGCCCGCGAGATCGCGGTGGGTCGTCTGAACCCGAGCCTGGTGTCTGCGGTGCTCGAAGACTACGAGGCTCTGATCTTCGAGCCTGCTGTTGACGAGTTTGGCCAGCCCATCTTTGATGATGAGACCGGCGAAGCTGTTGAGCGGCGTGTCGACGGTGAGATCCGTGCAACCTTCGCAGCGGCCTACAGCTTCTATGACGAGATCAGCAGTGGTCCGTTCGATCCGGTGGCGTTCCGCGAGTACGTCCGTGACAACGAGCCGGAAGCCTGGGCGAACCTGCTGGCCGTTCAGCAGATCATCGAGGGCATCGAGTTGCTGGCGCTGCCGCCGGTGGAATCGCAGACCGCGATCGACTCGCTGATCCGGACGCTGACGCCTGAGAACATGGATGTGGACGATCTTCGTAATGCGGCCAGCCCCCCTGCTGAGCAGGTCGCTTTGCTCGATCAGTAAGTCCTCGTCCGGCTAACCCTATTTACGAAGCCGCGGCCCCCCTCGGGTCGCGGCTTTTTTATGTTTCGGATCGAAGGCTAGCCGTTCTCACGGGGTGGTCACGAGGGTCGTCGGTGCCGGTTGTTCGGTTTGTAGGGGTCTTGCGAGAGGGTGTCCGGTGCGAGGGCGGATGCCCGAGAACTGGTCTGAATAAGCGGGTGTGGGAGGTCGATGTGATGGTTGGTGCCGCCTTGGGGCGGACCCCTGTGCCGGGCGTGCCGGCAAGGACCGCCTCTGTCAAGGAGACCAACCATGTCCTGGAAAGCACCGACTTTTGCGTTGATTGCTTCGTTTGCCGTGTTCTCGACCGGCTGCTCGACCTTCTCGTCATCCGGCAGTGATGACCGGACCGCTTCTGCGTTCGATTTCCCTGCGGCCTCGTATGAAGAAGGCGTCAACCTTTCATCGAGTGACAGCCTTGGCTTCGAGTTGTTTGGTGTGATCGAGTTGCAGCCTGATCGTCTGGCGGCCTTGCAGCAGCCACGCTCGATCTTTGGTGAGTCGTTCGAGTTCCCGAGTGCGACCGAGTTTGCCGAAGTCCCGACGGACTGAGGCCGACCGAGCCTTGGGGGAGGAAACGATCACTCGTCGGCTGGGGAGGCCGACGGGTGTTTCTGCTTGTCTGACGGGGCCATGCGGTGTTCTATCCGACGATGGTTTTTCGCTGCTTGACGTAGTCCCAGATGACGTAGCGATCGAGGTCGTGACCGGCGGTGAAGAAGACCCGGCCGCCTGTGGTCTGGGCGATGCGATTGCAGAACCTGACGTCGTCTTCGTCCTGTGACCAGCTCGGGACGACGAACATGTTGATCGTGATGTTGTCCTGCTTGGCCAGCAGGGCTTCTCGGATGGTGGCAGATTCAGTCCGTGGATCCGGTGGGTAGAGCATGAACAGCTCTTTGTCTTCGTAGTGGGCGGTTGGCAGCCCGTCGGAGATGAGGACGATCTGGCGGTTGGGAGTGTCCTGAGCGGCGAGCAGACGCCTGGCGAGTTGGATGGCGTGCTGCATGTTGGTGAAGTGCTGCGGGATACGGTACTCGCTCATATCGGGGTCTGACATGTCTGCTCGAAGACGAACAACAGGATCTCGGATGGTGGGGACCTTGGGCATCATCTCAGCGATCTGATTCAGTCTGCGGACCCTGGCTACGGTGTACATCTCGATAAAGCCGAGGAAATCGCCTGGATACTCGCTCTGGATGAGCCCCTGCAGGGCCAGGGCCATGCGTTTGGCGTCGATGTACTGCCCGCCATGGCGCATGGAGCCGGACATGTCGACGATCACCACCGTCGCGCACTTCGGGTTGTTGCGGGTGAGGTGGACTTCGATATCGTCGGGTTGGAGGCGGAGAGGTCCCTTGTTCTGTTGTCTGAACATGGCGTTGGTCATGGTGGCGGTGAGGTCCATGTGGGCCACGGCGTCGCCAAACTCGTAGGGTCGGGTGCGCTGGGTTTCGACCGAGCCCTCGCCGGTGACTTCTCCCTGATGCCGGCCTGATTTTGAGGCGGTTAGGTCGGCGAAGATGGTTTCCAGGACACGAGACTGGAAGAGACGGTAGGCCTTGGGCGTGAGCTCGAAGCCCTGCCCGGGCTTGCCGGGTTCGAGGCCCTGCCTGCGGGCTTCTTCCTGGAGCATCTGTTCGATCTGGCGTTGGAGTGATTCGAGTTGCTCCATCTGTCCGGGCTCGGCGTACTCGGAGAGCTGGTCCATATCGATGATGGCGAGTTGGGCCGTTTGCTCGGCCTGCTTGAGTTGTTCGAGCAGTTTGTCGATCTGTTCCAGCTCGGCCTTGATTTCGAGGGCTTTCTCGACCGACATTTTCTCGCGACCGGTGAAGCGATAATCGCTGGCCAGTTTTTCGATCTGGTAGACGCTCGCCAGAGCCTCCATCACGTGGAGGATACCTGTGGCGAAGGGTGTGTTCTGGTCGTCCTGGCGATACCAGAGTTTCTTGAGGTCGGCGAGCTGGAAGTCACCGACGGCCTTCTGATAGGTCTTGCGCTGCTTCTTGGGCGGGTCGAGTGACTGGGCGTCGACCAGGTAGTTCTGCTCGGCTGTGCGCCTGGCGTGAGAGGTCTCGTAGGTTTCGAGGATTTTGCGTTTGCGTTCTTCGAGGAGGGCGATCAGGGCTTCCAGGCTGGGGCCCAGGCCGTCGATCTGGCTCGGATCGAGGTGGATGGCGTTGGCGAGTTCTTCTTCAGTGAAGTGGCGCATGGAGCCGTAGGTGAGCATGTGCTCCATGCCCAGCGAGGCGAGGTCGGCCTGCTGATTCATCTGAGAGATGGGGCCGGGCAGTTCGACGGCGTCATAGCCCTGGTAGGTGTGGATCACACCGCCTGCATTGCGACGATTACCGGGAGACCGGGTTGGCTGATCGGGGTTGGGCATGGGGGCTCAGGTTTCGTAGGTGATGCGGCCGTGGTCCTGATGGCGGCTGATGCGCTCGGTGGCGTAGAGGCCAGCGAGGACAAACTCGACACAGGCCGCGCGCATCTGGGGCTGGCTGGCTGCGTTGACCTCGAAGGCTTTCTCCCAGGCGGGGGGTACGCGCTCCAGGACTTTCTCGTAAGCCGAGGACGGGAGCATGTCGCCAACCTCGATGCGGACGCCTTGGCTGAAGATGGCGGAGATCTCTTCGAGCCCGTGGTCGTCGACGTATTCTTCAAAAAGCGTCTGGATGGCTTCTGCGACAATGGCATCGAACACCTGGTGCTCGGACATCTGGTGGGAGCCCATCATGTCGAGTTCAAGTTTGCCGAGGCTAGAGGCATAGAGGTGAGCCAGGTCGGAGATGCGCGGGACGGCAGGTTCTTCGGCGAGGACGGCGCCTCGCCTGCGTGCACTTGCGACCATCGTGTTGTAATTGGCTATAGAGAAGCGGGCGCTGACACCGGACTGATGATCGACGTATCTCGACGCTCGGGCGGAGATGGTGATCTGTTCGATGAGCTGCTTCATGAAGTAGGGGACGGCGACTGGGGCGGCATCGTCGGGGCCGACGGCTTCCTGCTCGGTGATCTGGATGCCCAGATCACGGTCGCGGGGGTAGTGGGTGTGGATGATCGAGCCGATCCTGTCTTTGAGTTGGGGGATGACCTTGCCGGAGCGGTTGTAGGTGGATGGGTTGGCCGAGAAGAGGATGACCACATCGAGGTCGAAGCTGATGGGGTAGCCGCGGATCTGGACGTCTCTCTCTTCGAGGATGTTGAACAGACCGACCTGAACCAGTTCGTCCAGTTCGGGGAGTTCGTTCATCGCAAAAATGGCGCGGTGCATACGAGGGATGAGGCCGAAATGCAGGGCCGATTCGGCGGACATGCTGGTGCCCGCGACCAGCTTGGCGGGGTCGATCTCGCCGATGATGTCGGCGAACTTTGTGCCGGGCGCGAGACGCTCGGCGTAGCGTTGATCCCGGTGCCACCAGGCGATCGGGACTTCCTCGGGGGGCAGGTTGGCGATGAGTTCCTTGCCGGCCCTTGAGATCGGGGCGAGCGGGTCTTCATGGACCGGCATGTCCGGGTGATCGATGTAGGGCACATATTCGTCGAGAAAATGGACGAGACCACGCATGATCCGGCTCTTGGCCTGCCCTTTTTCGCCGAGGAAGAGCATGTCGTGCTCGGCCAGCAGCCCGAGGATGATCTCGGGGATCACGGTGTCTTCGTAGCCGACGATGCCGGGGAACAGGTGTTCATCGGTACGGAGGGCGGCCATGAGATTCTCGCGGATCTCGGTTTTGACGGACTTGCTCTGCCAGCCAGACGCGGTGAGTTCGGCGAGGTTGGTGGCTTTATGAGGTGTCGTGATCTGTGTCATGCCTAACGATAGCGCTGGAATCGGGTCTGGAAGCGGTCAGCCCAGTTCGAGCAGAGCGGCTTCCATGGTCAGCCCCGGGCCGAATGCCAGCATGACGGCTGGCCCGGGGACGATCGAGGGTGTTCTCCGTGCTTCCTGAAGGACAAACAGCACGGTGCCGGAGCTGACGTTGCCGATCTGGTGCAGGACGGTACGGCTGGGCTTGAGCTGGTCATCGGACAGGGCGAGGTCCTGTTGCAGCGTGTCGAGGATGCGTGGCCCGCCCGGATGGAGGAGCCAGTGTGCGATCTGCTCTCGATGGATGCCGTGGCTCTGGAGCCATGTATCGAGCCAGGGCTTCAGGTGGCTTCGGATGGCTTCGGGGACGCCTGGGTCGAGGGTCATCTGGAAGCCGTGATCGGTGACGGTCCAGGTCATGGCGTCGCTGGTGTTCGGGAGCGTGCATGTCGCTGTATCGACGAGACCGACGGTGCCACTTGCTAGGCTCGAGTGGAGGCTTTCATGTGGTTGATGCGTGCTATGGGCTTGCGGGCAGGTTAGGACGAGCGCGGCGGCTGCGTCGCCAAAGAGGCTGTTGGCGATGATCTGGCTGGGCCTGAACCCGTGCTGAAAATGGAGAGTGCAGATCTCGACACAGACCAGCAGCACGTGGTCGCTTGGATGGGCCAGGGCGATGCTCCGTGCGGCATGGAGGCCGTCGATGGCTCCGTGACAGCCCATGAAACCGATCAGGGTTCTGCTGATATCGGATCGGAGACCAAGCCTCTCGATAAGGGCGAGATCGACGCCGGGTGAGCTCATACCCGTGCAGGAAACGACGACCAGGTGGTCGATCTGTTCGGGTTGAAGGTCCGCATCCGCAAGAGCGAGGCTGGCTGCACGGCCAACGAGTGTCGGGGCCTCGATGGCGTAGCGTTGGAGGCGTTCTGCGGTGCTGGGTGATGCCCGGGGATCGGTCGTTGGCGGGTAGAAATCCGTCAGAAGCTCCGCGGGTTGCTGGCTGTCGTCTGGAAGATCGGCTTCGGTTTTGAAGATGCTGTAGCGTTGACCGATGCCTGTGTGCTGGTATCTGCGTGTGGTCCAGTCCCGCTGCTTCTGGCTTTCGGCGACCCGCGGGAGGGCCATGTTGAGGGCGGCGGGTTGGGTGAGACGGTACGGAGGATGCGCGATGCCCATTCCAGCCAGACACGCAGTCCTCGGCGGTTTGCGGGTTGGTCTCGGGCGTTCTGGGCTTGAAAGATCAGGCATGGGCTGGCCGCCGGTTCATGGCTCGAGTGAGTGGGGATGAGAACGAGGGGCGCAGCCTGAGTACTCTCAGGGCTGTCGCAGCGAGGCGCGGTCTGCGGAGGAGAGCTGTGACGTAGCGGCAAACACGTTGGCGTTGCAGGATGGGCCTGCGTGCATAGGTATACCGATCGAGCACACGGGGCGACCAGTGGTTTATAGCCTCTTCGGCGAGTTGACTTAGTAGGTGGGCTCCCTGAATCCCCCACGCCATACCCTCGCCGGTAAAGGGCTCGATGTAGCCGGCGGCGTCTCCGAGCAGGAGGAGTCGATGTGCCCCCAAAGTCTTTCGGGCGCAGTTGAGCCTGGGGGTGCCCTTCCAGTTGATGTGATGGATGGCGTGGCCCTGTGATAAGCCGACCTCTTCGAAGATGCTGGCCAGAGCACCGGATATGCCCAGTTGTCTGGTTGCCTGTGGGTCCAGAGAGGCGGCGATATCGAGTTGGTGATCTGACAGGTGGGCGATGCCGAGGTAGCCGGCTCGTCCGTTGATCATCTGCAGGTGGTTCGGTGCCGGTGCCGGGCCATCCCAGCTGTCGGATCTGAGGATCGTGCCGACGCCCAGCCGGGCCGGACCAGTGTGCCGCCAGGGTATCGCAGAGAACTTTGACCCGAGGCCAGTGGCGTCGATGACGAGCCGGGCACGGATCGTTCTCTGTTGGTCGTCGGCTTCGAGGCACACCTGGCGGTGCGGGTCTGAAGGGCTTGACGGTAGCAGGGTGGCTTTGGTGGACATGGCGATCTGAACGCCAAGGCTTACTGCTGCGTTCGTCAGTGTGTGGTCGAGTTCTGCGCGTCCGATCGCAAGGCCTGCGGGCAGTGGCAGGGTGGCGGTCTGAGAATGGCTGTGGATCTGAACGGCTGAGTAGGGCTTGCCGGGCAAATCGGTTGGGCATTGGATGAGTCCGGCGTCGATCAGGCCTCGAAGGCTGGATTGATTGAGGCATCCGCCACAGACTTTGAAGCGGGGGAATGACTGGCGCTCGACGAGGGCGACGCTGTGCCCCTTCTGCAGAAGGAGCGTGGCGACGGTCGTGCCAGCGGGGCCGGCGCCGACGACCAGGGCGTCGAGTTTGTCTGGTATCGAGGTGAGGTCTGTCATCGGCCTGGCCTCACCCAGGTGAGTGTCATGCGCTGCGGCCAGGCAGGTCTGATGGTTGTGGCCTCGGGCTCGTAGCTGGCCTCGTATGCGAGTTGCTTGAGTTCTGCGAGTGTCCAGGCTGCTCGGACAGACTGGGGGCCATCGGCGTGGACGATGGGCGATCTGGAAAGCAGGCGGGTGCCGATCTTTGCGGCGAGGTAGCCCGGTATCGTGCGTTGCAGGTCTGAGACAATCACGGCGTGTCTGGCCGACTCGCGCATCCGCTTAAGCAGTCGCACGGCCTGCTCGCGGGTGAGGTGATGCAGGAAGAGGGCGTTAAAGACAATGTCGCTGTCTGGCGGCCAGGGGTCATGGAGGGCATCGGCCAGATGCCAGGCGATATCGAGCTGTTTCTGGTTAGCGCGGTCGGCAGCGATCCGGATCGCTGTCGGGCTGATATCGAGACCACCCAGTTGCCATTCGCAACCGCGGTCTTCAGCCATCCGTGCGAGGGCTATGAGGGTGTCTCCCGAGCCTGTGGCGATGTCCAATATTGAGATACTCGAGTGAGTGTTGGGTAGTCGCTTGATCTGTTGAAAGAGCTGCTGCGCGACGCGGCTGATGTTGTTGATCCTGCGGAGGCCGCGGAGCGCATGGTCGTGATCCATTTGCGGGAGTGATGGGTCATCCATCAACTCCGGCTGGAGGTCGCGATGTGTCATGTCTGGCCATACCATCGATCAGATCGTAGGGGTTTATGGCGTTTTGGTACCAGATGAGCGTTATGATGTCAGGTTATTCGCACGTTTGAAAGGCTGGATCATGCAACGACGGCCGCTGGGTCAGACCGGACTTGAGGTATCGATTCTGGGCTTCCCGGGGATTGCGCTGAAGGGTCAGGAGCAGGCTGACTGCGATCGCCTGGTGAGTGAGGCCTTCGAAGCGGGGATCAGCTACTTCGATATCGCGCCTGGCTATGGCGATGCGCAGGATCGGCTGGGACCGGCTCTGGCGTCCTATCGGGATCGATGCGTGCTCAACTGCAAAACCATGGAGCGTTCGGCGGCTGGCGCAACGGCGGATCTGGAACGATCGCTTCGACTGCTGCAAACCGATCATTTTGATGTTTATCAGTTCCACGCGGTAACCACTGATGAAGAGGTTGACCAGATTCTGGCATCGGGCGGGGCACTGGAAGCCTATGAGGCAGCGAGGAAAGCGGGGAAGATCCGTCACATCGGGCTGAGTGCTCATAACGAAGCCGCGGCGATTCGGCTGATTGAGACCGGGGTGATCGAAACGGCGCTGTTTCCAATCAATTTCCCAGCGTGGACGCGGGGGGATTTCGGACCAACGCTGCACGCCGTTTGTTTGGAGAAGGGGATCGGTATCCTGGCGATCAAGTCGATGGCGCGGCGGCGGTACGGGGAGAACGAGGACAACCCGGATGCGGATCGTGTCTGGTACGTGCCTGAAGATCGCCAGGCCATTGTTCACCTGCAGTTGCGGTTCACGCTCAACCAACCGGGTGTGGCGGCGGCGATTCCGGCTGGTCTTCCGAAGTGGTTGCGGCTGGCCATCTCGCTTGCAGACGAATTCGGCCCATTGAGCGAAGACGAATTGACCGGACTGCGGGAGGCCGTAGCGGCGGATGTTGAACCTGTCTTCCGGTCCTGACCGGTCGCATGCTCGGGTCCTATTGTTGATTGGCAGCTATACCTAGCCACGGGAGTTTCATTGATGCTTCGACTGAACACGCTTTTGACGGCCTTTGTGGTCGGTTTCCTGGGAATGACCGGTGTGGCCTGCGGGCAAGCCCCGCGTGGGCCGGTCCAGCCGACGGGTGCCTCTCCTGAGGCTTCGGGCTGGGCGACCGAGACTGTTGTCGAGGGGCTGAACAGGCCGTGGGGTATGGCGTGGCTGCCCGATGGCCAGACGATGCTGATTACTGAACGGAGCGGGTCGCTGAGGCTGATTCGGGATGGGTCGCTGATCGCAGCTCCTGTCGCTGGGGTTCCTGGGGCTCTGGCACATGGCCAAGGCGGGCTGATGGATGTGGTGTTGCACCCGTCGTTCGAACGGAATCGTTGGGTTTATCTGACGATGTCGACCGGCACGCGCGAAGCGAATCGGACGGCCCTTGTGAGGGGCGTGCTCAGTGAGGATGCCACCCGACTCGTGGGGGCGCGGACACTGTTTGAGGTCTCGCAGGACAAACCGGGTGGACAGCACTTCGGCTCGAGGCTGCTCTGGCTGCCGGATGGCACGCTGCTGATGTCCATTGGTGATGGCGGCAACCCGCCGACGGAGGTAGAGGGTCAGCACGTGCGTCTGTTTGCTCAGGATGTGTCCAGCCATTTCGGGAAGACGCTGCGTCTGACAGAAGATGGTGAGCCGGCTGCGAATAACCCTTTCTCCGGCCATGCCGAAGCGGCTGCGGAAGTGTTTACTTATGGACACCGGAACATCCAGGGCATGGCGATCGATCCAGCGACGGGCACAATTTACGCCACCGAGCATGGCGCGCGTGGCGGGGATGAGTTGAACATCCTGACGCCTGGCACGAACTACGGTTGGCCGGCGGCGACTTACTCGATCGAGTACTGGGGGCCGCGGATTTCCGATATCGCCTCAATGCCCGGTGCTGCGGACCCCGAAGTGGTTTGGACGCCTTGTATCGCTCCGTCCGGGCTGACCTTCTACACGGGCGATCGTTATCCGGCCTGGCGAGGTGACCTCTTCGCGGGTGGTCTTGTGCTGCGTCAGATCCGGCGGATCGATCTGGAGAATGGGCGGGTCGTCGGCCAGGAAACACTGAGCTTCGATGAGCGGGTTCGTGATGTGAGGCAAGGCCCCGATGGCTTTATGTATGTGCTAACCGACGCCGGCAATGGTGAACTGCTTCGGATCGTGACCGCCAGCGAATGATGCGTGAGAAGCGTCCAGATTCATGTCGTTGGGACGGCCGGGCCTTTACGCTGATCGAGCTTCTGGTCGTCATATCGGTGATAGCGGTCTTGGTTGGTCTGCTGCTGCCGGCCCTGTCCTCGGCGAGAGATGTGGCGAGGTCATCTGTGTGTCTGTCGAATCTGCGTCAGGCTTTTCTGGCGATTCGTCTCTATGCGGATGAGCACGACGGGATAGGGCCTGCGATCGGGCAGCCCTACGGTTCACGGCCTAACTGGGGACTCGAGGTGCAGGCGCGCGTAGGACGTTCGGGGTCGACCAGCAGCGAGTTGTATGACGTGGAATCGGTCTTGGTCTGCCCGGCGACCGAAGCTCAGCGTGAGGTACCGATGACGCGCACGTATGCCATGAACGCGACCGGGCATGCCGGTGTGTCTGGCGATGTGGGTGATTACGATGAGGCGGGTTCTTACCTTCATCTCGATCGGATTGTGGCGGCTTCGCGTACCCCGTTGCTTTTAGATTCTTCCGAAGCGGCTGGGGTTACACCCAGCGGGCGTACAACGAGTGTGATCGATTTCAGAAATCCCGAACACGTGCCACAGCGGGTAGGGCTCGTTCACGCAGGTGGCGAGGGGTTTAACCGATTGATGGTGGATGGTTCGGCGGGTTCGGGCCGACTGCCGGTACCTGATCATTGGCTGGAGCCGTTGCCCTAGCGGTCGTTTCTCCGAAACGTGCTATAGGCGCTATTGTTTCAGGCCGTTTCATCGACTTAGGGGTCGCCGAGGGCTCCAGAAGCATTAGCAGAACGCTACACTGCTGGCGTAGCTATCTCATGCCTGCCGGCTGATGCTGGCTCTGGACGGCTTGCCTGTTTCACTGGCGTTTCTCAGGAGTTCGACATGATCCTCGCCCCGGCGTTCTGGCAGAGATGGTCTCTGTTGTGCTTGATCTTATTGGGATGCCCGGTGCTTTTCGGTTGCGGAGAGCGAGAGGCCGAGCGCACGGCTGATGGCCGGATCATTCTTCAATACTGGGAGAAGTGGGGCTCGTTCGAGGCCGAGGCGATGCGTCGGGTGGTGGATGATTACAACGCTTCACAGGATCGCGTGCTGGTCAGGTTCCTCACCGTGAGCCAGATCGATCAGAAGGTGCTCCTGGCCACGGCGGGTGGGAATCCACCTGACATCGCCGGGCTCTGGGGCTACATGGTTCCGAGTTATGCTGAAAAGAATGCACTGACCCCCCTGAATGACTACATCGAGCGGGCGGGTATCAAGGGTGAAGACTATTACCCTGCTCTCTGGGATACGGTCAGCCATCGCGACTATGTCTGGGCCCTTCCGACGACCCCCGCCACGGTCGGGCTGCACTGGAACAAGAAGTTATTTCGTGAGGCGGGGCTCGATCCGGAGCGCCCGCCCCAGTCGATCGCCGAGCTGGACGAGATGGTTGAGAAGCTGACCATCGTGGCCTTCGAGCGGGACGGTGAACCTGTGGAAGTTCGGTACTCGGAGATGACCGACGCCGAGAAGGCGGCGATGGCCGACGATAGGAACGCCTCTGATTTTCAGATTATTCAGTTGGGGCACTCGCCGACCTGGCCGGGCTGGTGGCTGGATATGTGGGGCTACTGGTGGGGTGCCTCCCTAGTCAGCGAGGACGGCACCCGGGTCACACCGACCGACGAGGCCAACGTAGGGGGCATGGCCTGGCTCCGAAGCTACACCGAGAAGTTCGGCACCCGTAATCTGCTGGGTTTTGGCAGCTCGTTTGGTAATTTTGGCTCGCCGCAGAATCCGTTTCTCGAAGGCCGGATCGCGATGGTTCTGCAGGGGGTCTGGCTCTACAACTTCATCGATCAGTTCTCGCCTCAGATGGAATGGGGCGCGGCGCCGTTCCCGTCGGTTGATCCGGAACGGCTCCCGAACGTCACGATTCTGGAATCGGACGTGCTGGTCGTCCCCAAGGGTGCGCTTCACCCTCAGGAAGCCTTTAATTTTATTGCTTATGTCAATCAGCAGGGGCCGATGGAGAAGCTCTGTCTGGGGCACCGGAAGTTCAGCCCGCTGGTGCATACGAGCGAGCGCTTCCTTGAGGATCACCCGAATCCGTATATCGAGGTCTTTATTGAACTGGCATCGAGTCCTAACGCAAGGACGACGCCATTGATCCCGCTCTGGCAGGAATACAAGGCCGAATTGATCGTCAGCGCTAATTCGATCTACCGCCAGACGCTCGACCCGCTGGAGGGTATGGAGCGGGTTGAGAATCGTGTCCAGCGGAAACTCGATCGTTCGGTCAGACGGTGGGAGCTGACCCGAGAGGCACGTCTCGCCGAATGGGAGGGCAACGATGACCAGAGGTGAGCGACAGAAACTGACCGCGGGGCTCGCGTTCATCAGCCCGTGGATCATCGGCCTGTGCGTCTTTGGCATCTACCCGGTGGCGATGGCCGTGTATTACTCCTTCTGCGACTACGACATCCTCCGGAGCCCGATCTGGATCGGGGTCGAGAACTATCAGGAAATGGCCACCGACGAGTTGTTCTGGCTGTCGCTCTGGAACACGATGTACTACGCGGCCTTCGCCGTGCCACTCGGTCTGGTTATGGCCCTGACCTGTGCCGTGCTGCTGAACAAGGAGATTGCAGGTCGGTCGGTGTTCAGGACGCTTTTCTATATACCGGCGATCGTTCCGCTGGTGGGTGTGGCGATGATCTGGCTGTGGCTGTTCAACGGCCAGTTCGGTTTGGTCAATTACGCGCTTCAGGCCTTTTTCGGGATCGAAGGGCCTCTCTGGCTGGATGACCCGGACTGGACCAAGAACACGCTGATCCTGTCGCAGGTCTGGCAGATCGGCGGGACCATGGTGCTGTTTCTCGCGGGCCTGCAGGACGTTCCGAGATCGCTGTATGAATCGGCTGAACTCGATGGTGCCAATAGCTTTCACAAGTTCATGAATATCACCATTCCGATGGTGTCGCCGGTGATCTACTTCAACCTGATCATGGGCATCATCGGGGCCATGCAGGAGTTCGTGAAGCCCTTCGTGATGCTCCCGGACGGCGGATCGGAACGATCGGCGCTGCTGTACGCGGTCTATCTCTATCAGAACGCATTCACCTACAACAACATGGGGTATGCCTGTGCGATGGCGGTGGTGCTGTTTGCTCTCATTCTGCTGCTGACCTGGATCGCCCACGTCGGCATGCGTAGCCGTGTCTACTACGCGGGGGATTGACGGATCATGCCGAAGAAACTCTCACAACTTGTGCGCTTCATCATTCTCTGCATCGGCGGCTTTATCTTCACCGTACCGATGCTCTGGATGATCTCGACGTCTCTCAAGCCGATCGATCAGACCATGTCGCTGCCGCCACAATGGCTGCCGATGGAGGCGAGGGTGGATTTGTTCGGCCGTTCGGTCCAGGTCGGCGATGGCTCGGTGGATGAGGACGCGGCCAATGATGACGTGGTGACCGTTGCCTTTGCCTATCAGTGGCAGATCGAGATCGATAACCAGGCCGTGCCGGTCCGGGCGCTCGACGACCCGATGACGGAAGAGGTCAACGCCGAGATCAGGGTGATTGCCAACTATCACTGGGAGGCCGATATCGAAGACGAGCGTGTCGATGTTCGTCTGCGTGACATGGATACAGAAGCACCCGAAGCGGGTGCCGTTGATGTTCTGGTCCCGCTTGATGACGGGTCCTTCTCGATCCACACGATCACGACCGATCGGCTGCACCGGGTGTACGACCTGACAGACGATGAAGTCGACGCTGCGATTTCTCTCGAACAGCGGTTGGTGGTTCCAGCGGTTGCTGTCTCAAGGTCTGTTATCGACTGGGATGAGCGGGAGTACCTCGCGCACGCCTTGACCGAAGATGTTCAGGTGCGGGCCGGTGATATCGAGAGAAATGTCAACTTCCGTTGGCGAAACTACGGCGAGGCGATCGCGGAGATGGCCTATTTCCCGCAGTATCTCATCAACTCGCTGACGCTCTGCTTCCTCACCGTCTTCGGCACGGTGCTCTCCTGCTCGATCGTGGCCTATGGCTTCTCGCGTATCGACTGGCCGGGACGTGACAAGGTGTTCTTCATCGTGCTGGCGACCATGATGATCCCGTTCCCGGTGACGATGGTTCCTCTCTACGGACTCTTCCGCGAGTTCGGCTGGATCGGAACACTCCAGCCGCTCTGGGTGCCGACCTTCTTTGGCGCTGCGTTCAACATCTTTCTGCTGCGTCAGTTCTTCAAGACGATCCCGAGGGAGCTTTCGGAGGCCGCAACGATCGATGGCTGTGGGCACATCCGTATCTTCCTGCAGGTGATTCTGCCACTGGCCAAGCCGGCCATCGCGGTGGTCGCACTCTTCCAGTTCCTGGCGACCTGGAACGACTTCCTCGGTCCGCTCATCTATCTCACTGAGCAACAGGATTTCACGCTTGCGTTGGGCCTACAGTTCTTCCAGAGTCGCCAGGGCGGCACACAATGGCACTACCTGATGGCCGCGAGCACCATGGTCGTTCTGCCTGTCATCCTGCTGTTCTTCCTGGCCCAGCGAACGTTCATCGAGGGTATCTCGATGACGGGCATGAAGGGATAACCAGCTAAGGGCCCGACGTGCCAACGACGCTTACCGTCGAGCAGTTTATGGATCGTGCACGCGGTATGCTGCTACTGGCTGCGTATGGCGATGCCTTCGGAGCTGTGCGTGAAGCGGATGGCTTGAAGGGAGAGGCCGGGGATCCCGATGACCTCAAGCGGCTACCGAACGCCTCGTTGTTCTATGGCGGCGAGGGAATGGCGTGGAATGTCTGGGCGCCCAGCGAGCTCGTGTCAGGCCGTGTCGGCGTGGTCACGGATGACACCGAATACCGCCACCTGGTGCTCGAGCCCTACCTCAGAGATTGCCTGAGACGCGGCGAAGGCTACAGCACAGCGGGCTGGCTTGGCTGGCTGAAGAGTCTGGCGGTCAGCCCATCAAGCGACGCCTGGCTCGGGCTGCAGCGGTCTCAGCACGCAAGCGACTGGCTGGCCATGCACGCTGGCCATCGTGAAGAGCAATCGGCGGTCTTTTATCAGCCCAACAGACCGACCTGCTTCGGGCTCTTTGAGCACGCTCACCTCGGCGTGCTTGCCAGCCTCAGCGACAACCTGACTGGGCATGAGACTGTGGCGTTTTTCAGCCAGATCAATCCCCTCGATCACGGCCATGCCAAGCTAGTGACCGGTCTCTGGGCGTGCTTTGTGTCTAAAGCGGTCCGGATTCAGTCCGATGATGTGACCGCTTTGATTAATCGTTGTGCAGCAGACATCTCGGGGGCGTATGCCAGACAGCATCCGTCGATCCAGCAAGCCAGCGACCTGGCTCAGACTTGTTACACACGAACGACCGGGAATCGAGATTCTGAGTTTGTTGAAAGCTTCTCAGAAACGGTCTACCAGGCAGAGCTGCCTTACCTGAATCCGAAACCGGCCGACCGCAACTTTGATCCGCTCTACATGTGGATGCAGCTGGTGGCCTGCTCCGCTCGAGCCCGATCGATGTCTCACATGCTCACACTCCTGGCCGCCCTGCCAGGCGATACCGATACGGTCGCATCATTGGCCGGACTGATCGCGGGGGCTGCGACAGGCTACAAGAAGCTTATGGAGGATCAGGACGAAGGGTTTGTCGATGATCTTAGATCGGTTGAGGCTTACTGCAGCGAGGTGTTTGGGATCGACTTCGCAGCCTCGGCCACGCTGCTATACGAGGTAGCGCAAGCCGATGTACTGCGTTTAAGAGATAGGTCGGCGACCTAAACCGGAAGCTCAGGCGTGTCCCGCGGGGTCATCGTAGAGATGGCGGTGTTGATCGGCCCAGGATTCACACCAGTCTAGGAAGGGATCGCTACTGAGATCACTCTTCCTGTAGCCGGCCTGGGCAAGGGAGCTTGTCAGAGTGACAAGGTCGCGGAAGTCGGAGAGATCGATGTACTCGGGCGCTATCCCCTGGCCGTTTTCACCGATGTTGTGATAGTTACCCAGCGGCAGGCAGAGAGCGCCTGCCCGGCCCAGGTAGGTCTGGTAAACGGTGGACTCGCAGGAGCCGCCGGTCATCAACTGCCGCTGATACCTGAAGCCAGCATCACGGCTGGCGATGCGAGTTGACTGGGCTGAGAGCCAACTGGAGACGTCCGGGTCGTAGGTCATCCTCCGATCACCCACGCGCACAATCACGCCAGAGCCCACGGGCACCTCGCGACGTGCCATCGACATCTCGAGGCCGACATGCAGCGGTGCTCGCTCGGGATGCTTCAGGTTTCTGCAATGATCGATCGCTCCGAAAAACCCCCCCTCCTCGGCGCGCGTTAGCAGGAATCCGGTTGGACAAGGTTCTGTTCTGCGGGCGACCCTGCGCAGCGTGCAGAGCAGGGCCGCTACCGCGGCGATGTCATCGACGGCTCTAGCGTGTATCCGTCCCTCATGAATCGCCGGCGGGCCGAGTCTCCACATGCCGATCGCTCCGGGCTCGACCGGTTCGGGTACTTTCAGACGTACCAGCGAGGGCGATCCGCGTTCGGAGGTTTCGAGAATCTCTTCGAAGGTCGCATCAACCACGCGCCCGCCAAGCTTCAAGCCCGTGTTCGACTTCGACCAGGGCCCGCAGCCGTTATCAGCCATGCGCTTGCCGCCAGTCCAGAAACGGACGGGCTGGCCAGCCATCAAACGAGCCGGGACCCCGCCCATCCAGTGGGCCACCAGTTGGTCGGCCGATGCCATCCGAATCGCCCAGAAGCCCGGGTGATCCATGTGGGCAGTGAGCAGCAGGCGCGGCCGGCTGCGCGGGCTGGCGGTCAGCCTGAGATTTCCGAAACGATCCGCGCGGGTGTGCCAGCCGTAGCGTCTGGCGAAGCGGATCACGAAATCGGCGATGTGCTGCTCGTGAAATGGCGAAGTCGGCAGGCCGAGAAGCTGCTTCAGAACAGCAAGTTCCTGCTTGGTCGGGTGCTTTCGCTGATCCTGGCTGGTCATCGTTCAGAATCCATTCATCGGGTGCCTGACGTCGGTCGAGGCCATACCCTAAGGGGATGAACGCAAGCGTGTCTGATGAGCCAGTCATCATCGTCGGTGCCGGCATCTCCGGATTGACGTGTGCCGTCGAGTTGGTTGAGGCTGGCAGGCAGGTCCGTGTCCTTGAGGCCTCGGATGCTGTTGGCGGACGGATGCGGACCGATCGGCACGATGGGTTTCTGTTGGATCGTGGTTTTCAGGTTTTCCTCACCGGTTACCCCTACGCGATGAAGCGGCTGAATCTTCAGGCTTCGGCATGGCACGCCTTTGAGGCAGGGTCTCTGATCCGATGGCAAGGCGGGTTCGCCAGATTCAGCGATCCCTGGCGGCGTCCGGGCAGGCTGTTTGAAACGCTGCTGGGCGGTCCCGGAAATCTGATGGACCGATTCCGAATCGGTCGGCTGCGGACCATGTCCCGCAGGGCTACGCACGAGCAGGTCCAGACAACTCCAGAGACTGAAACCACCGGGCAGCTTTTCGATCGGCTGGGTTTCAGCCATCAGTTTCGCGAGGCTTTTCTGGACCCCTGGTGGCGGGGGGTGCTGCTTGATCGCGAGCTCACGGCTCCTGCGAGTTACCTGCGTTTCATTTTCCGAGCATTCTCCGATGGCGAAGCGGTCCTGCCTGCCCACGGGATCCAGCAACTGCCCGAGCACATGGCCAGTCAGCTGCCAGAAGGGATGATCGAACCCAACACGGCCGTCGCAGAGGTGACGCCCGATCACGTGACCCTGAGCACGGGTGAGCGGATCAGAGGGGCTGCCATCGTTCTGGCCACCGATCTGAGTTCGGCATACCGCTGTCTCGGTGCCGAAACACCTCCCTTGCGGGGAACACGGTGCATCTATTTCGCCGCTGACCGTGCCCCGGTCCCAGAGGCCATGCTGGTGCTCAACAGCGACCCTGAGGGCAGCTTTAACCACCTGTGCGTGCTCTCGAACGTCTGTCCCGGCTACGCACCGGCGGGTCGGGCCCTGGTCAGCGTGACGGCGATCGATCCGCTGGAACAGCCCGATGGCTTGGAGACTGCAGTGGTCCGGGAGCTTCGCGACTGGTTCGGGCCCGAGGTCGAAGGCTGGCAACACCTGAGGACCTATCACGTCCCTGAGGCCCTGCCCGTGATCGGTTCGCGAAAGCCGAAAGTGCCGGAAGGCCTGATCGTCGCAGGCGACTGGACCGCCACCGGGTCGATCGAGGGAGCCATGCTCAGCGGGAAGCGGGCGGCCGAGGCCGTGCTAGCTCGCCAAGTATAAAAAAAGCCGAAGCGGCAGTGCTTCGGCGGTCTCGACAGGCTTTTTTGATTCCAATGCCCGGGAGAGGACTCGAACCTCCAAGGGATTTTACTCCCACCACGACCTCAACGTGGCGCGTCTGCCAGTTTCGCCACCCGGGCAGGGGTGTCGAGCCCGGTAGTATAAACCAACTGGCGAGCTTGGCCAGTCGGCGGTGGGAGATCGGTCGCCAAGCCGGTTAGATCGGCTAAACTCTGCGGTCTGAGAGGTTTGCGGGGATGGCTTGAGGAGTATCAGCTTGGGTGTCCGCGTCAGCAAGTTTGGTGGCAGTTCGCTCGCCGATGCCGGTCAGATCGGCAAGGCGCTGGAGATCGTCCGCGCCGACGACAGACGGCGCTACGTCGTCCCCTCAGCCCCGGGCAAGTGCCACCGCGAGGACAACAAGATCACCGACCTGCTGCTGCGCTGTCACCGGCAGGCAAGTCAGGGCGAGTCGATCGATGACAGCTTTGCGGCGGTATCCAACCGCTTCATCAAGATCGAAGCCGACCTCGGCCTGAACATCGGCATGGCCGGTCTTCTCGAAGAGATCCGGAAGCAACTGCTGGAAGAAGTCTCAGCGAGCAGGGGCCCTGCTTACATCGCCAGTCGTGGCGAGCACCTGAACGGTCGCCTGGTCGCCGCGGCACTGGACATCCCGTTTATCGATCCCATCGACCAGATCCTGTTCAATGACCTGGGCCAGCTTCAGCGAGAGGCTACCTACGAACGCTTAGGAAGCACGCTGAAGAAGCACCAGCGAGCCGTGATACCCGGGTTCTATGGCGGCGGCCCCGATGGCCGGGTCATGGTCTTCTCCCGAGGCGGGTCGGATGTCACGGGATCGATCGTCGCGCGGTCAGTTCAGGCAGAGCTCTATGAAAACTGGACCGATGTCTCGGGTCTGCTGATGGCTGATCCGCGCATCGTGAAGAACCCAAGGCGTATCGAATCCCTGACCTACCGTGAACTTCGCGAGCTCTCCTACATGGGGGCCACGGTGCTCCACGATGAAGCGGTCTTCCCGGTTCGTGAGGCCGCCATCCCCGTCGAGGTACGCAACACCAACGCTCCAGATGAGCCCGGCACCCTGATCGTGCCTACCGAGAACGCCGGCGAGGTCACAACCCCGGTCACAGGTATCGCCGGCCGACGTGACTTCACCATCATCGCTGTCGAAAAGGCCCTGATGAACTCGGAAGTCGGCTTTGGTCGCAAGCTCCTGTCGGTCATCGAGGAGCAGGGCATCTGCTTTGAGCACATGCCCTCGGGCATCGACACCATGTCGATTGTTCTCCGTGACGACCTGGTCTCCGGGAAGATCGTCCAGATCGTCGATGGCATCCGGCAAGCCGTGAATCCGGACAACATCGAGGTGTTTCCAGATATCGCCCTGATCGCCACCGTCGGCCGCGGCATGGCTAAACAAACGGGCACCGCCGCCAGGCTCATGAACGCACTGGCCCAGGCGAACGTCAACATCCGGATGATCGATCAGGGCTCCAGTGAATTGAACATCATCGTCGGCATCGAAGCCGAAGATTTTGAAGTCGCACTCAACGCCATCTACCACGCCTTTGTGCCCAAAGCCGCTGCGGATCAAGCGGGCTGATGGATACACGAACGCTGGATTTTCTCATTTTCGCCGTCTTCAGCGTGTGCTGCCTCGCCGGTGGCTATGCCTCGCGCGAGAAGGGGTGGGTTCAAGAGGAAACCAGCCGGTTTCTGCACCTGATCACGATCTCGGTGCTCTGGGCGTTGATGGCCTTGATGGCGATCTGGCGACTGCCGCCGCTGGCGTCTAGCATCTGGATTCTCATCATCGAACCGACTCTGGTTCTGCTGCCCGCGGTCGTTGTTACCCTGATCTGCCGAAGACTCGGGTACTCGGCCGGCGAATCGGTGCTGCTCGGGATCGGTGCCGGACTGGCCAATCGCGGGTTCACGCTGGGTGCCTACTTTTGTTACGCGATGCTCGGGAATCCCGAGCACGCCCCGCCTGGCATCGACCCCACCGACGCCAACGCCGCCCAGGCCACCGCGGAGGCCGCCTTTGCCTATGCCGTCGCGGGCGTGAACGTCATGGCGGTCTGCGGGATCATCTTTCTCTACCCGCTGGCTCGTCGATTTGGACCCGAAGGCGGCAGGGGTGAACCGATCGGCAAACTGATCTTCCATAGCCTTGTGAGCTTCCGCGCGATGATCTTCTACACCTCGATCATCGCTCTGCTGCTGGCCGTCCTGCAGGTGCCTTACCCGGATGTCCTCGCCGAGGGCTCGCTGATGCGAGTGCTCCTCTACGTGAGCGCGTTCGGGGCCTACTTCGGCGTCGGCCTCCGGCTGCACTTCAACAGGCACGTCTTCCGATTTGGTCCGCACCTGGTGCTCGCGATCGCTCAATTTGTCGTTACCCCTCTGCTCACGTTCGGCCTGCTCTGGACGGCCCATCAGACGCAGACCCCACCAACCAGCCTGCTGGATCGTGTCTTCATCATCGAAGCCTTCATGCCGACGGCGATCCAGATGGTGATGATTGCCAACCTGTTCCGCCTGGATAGCCGTTTGGCTAGCGGCCTTTTTGTGGTGAACACCGCTCTGTTCCTCCTGATCCCCATGCCGATTCTGCTCTGGTGGTCGGCGGGTTAGAATCAATCTTGTGACCGACACCAGCACCATCGCAGTTGATATGGAAAAGGCCAGCGCCGCTCTGCTGGAGCGTGACTACCTCACCTGTGAGCTCTATGCCGAGCGCGCCCTCACAGAAGCCAGACGGCTCGAATCGTGGGACGACTACGCACGCATCCTGATGCCGCTTCAGGAGAGCCGCAGGCAGCGCCGGATGATCGCCGCCGAGGGCTGGATGATCTTCGGCCCCGAGCGCGTCCAGACCGTTCTCGATAGCCTCGCAGCCAGCGGGCCTGCCCCAGGCCCCAAGCCCTATAGCAGCGCGGGCAAGCAACCCGGAGAGATCTACGCCGCACAAATCGTCGTTACAGCGCCACTCGGAGCACCTGAAGCAAGGCAGATCTGGAAGGAAGCCGTCCGTCGGCGTCTGTGGATCGAAGTCCTGCTCGCCGAAGGGTCAGGCCCGTCGCGAACCGTGCGGAGTTGGCGTGACCGCGAGATCGCCGCCTCCATAACCGCTCCGGAAGGATGCCCCATCGGCAGCTGGCTGGAGCCGGAGCAAGCGGTCAGCCAGGGCAAGACCAGCATCTCACCCAGCGCGTGGTTCCAGGATGCCGCCGAGACGCTTGGTGATGCCGCCGTGGCGATGCAGGCCGAAAGGTCTTCCTCCGTTGCCAAGCTTGACCGGCTTGCGCAGGCGATTGATGCCGTCCCCGATCACGAGATCCTCCACCAACGTCTGGCCGATGTCGCGAGGGACCTCCACCGGCTTGGCGACCTGTCCGATAGCTCCCCAAGCTAGACGTCTCTATGCCGGAGTGAGGACACCACATGAGTCATGCATCCAAGCGTTTTCCCTGGGCAACCATCCTGATGGTGACCATCGGCGTCATGACACTGGCTGGCGGAACCCTCGCTTATCTCGCGGCGAGCAAGCCGTCGCACGTCCGTGAGGCCCTCACCTGGCTGGACGATACCCCGACTACCGAGCGCCGTGCGACCGCTGAATCCCTGGAGCAGCGCCTCGCCTCGCTGTTCGCCGACGCCAACAGTTCGATCGACGCCGACACCCGTGCTTTGCTCGAAGGCAAGACCGCCTCGGCCAGTCTCGACGGCACGGGCCGCCGATTCGATTTCGCCTCGGCATCTGCCGCTGAGCGCAACCAACCCCAGCAGGTCAGGATGACTTTCAACGAGGCCAACGCATGGCTCAGCGAACGGCTCGGTGCCTGGATGGCCAACCAGGGTGCCTCCCTGCCAGAGTTCGCGAGCGACTTCCTCATCAATCAGGTCGATGGCCAGCTGGTGCTCGCTTTCAAACTCAAAACCGACGAGGTCACGGGCTGGGTGTCACTCTTTACGGACTTCACCTTCCAAACCACCGGCGAAGCCAGCATCAAGATCGCACGGATCGACGCCGGCACCCTCCGGCTGCCAAGACAGATCATCGCCAGCCAGCTTGAGAACTACGCCGATCAGGCCAAGGACGCGAGCAAAGCGCAGACCATCGCCGCGGCTTTCCATGGCCGCTCCTTCGACCCGGTCTTCCCGGTCGATAAGAAGGCCTCCGTCCGTCTAACCGGCCTCAAGGTCGATGGCGAGGGTGTCACGCTCGAACTGATCCGCGAGTCCCGGTAAGCCGGGCCGGAAACGCGGCCAGTCAAGCGCTAAACTCCCGACAGAACACTCATCGGAGCCTGGGTTTGGCCAGCCACGAACCACATCGCATCGTTGTCGGGATCACAGGAGCCAGCGGGGCCGCCTACGCCACCCGTCTGGTCGAGCTCGCTGTTGATGCAGGTGTCGAGGTTCACCTTGTCGTCTCCCCACTCGGCCGGCGGCTGCTCCACGACGAACTCGGGATGGAGAACGTCGATCTCGAACAACTCGCTGGCGACGGCTCGGTCCTCCTGGACAGCACAAAAGTCGAGCAACCCCGGACCGGCGGGTCCATCAAACTTCAGCCCTACCGCGACGTCGGAGCCCCCATGGCCTCCGGCTCATTCCGCCACGACGGGATGATCATCATCCCCTGCTCCTCCAACTCACTCGGGGCCATCGCCAACGGCGTCAGCCAGAACCTCATCCACCGGGCCGCCCACGTCACGCTCAAGGAACGACGCAAGCTGATCCTCGTGCATCGTGAAACCCCGCTGAATCTGATCGATATCAACAACATGAAGACGGTGACTGAAGCCGGAGCCCTCATGCTCCCCGCCAATCCAGGTTTCTACATGATACCCAAGTCGGTCGATGCCATCATCGATTTCGTCGTCGGCCGCTGCCTCGACCACCTCGAGATCGAGCACGACCTCAACGTGCGCTGGGCCGACCAGATCGCCAAAGAACGAGCCACGGGTCACGACGATGAGCACCACTGAATCGCCCGCTCCGGCTGTCCGCTCTCACGCACTCGCAGCGGCACGTGAGATCGCTGCCGACATCAAACTGGCCCACACCGTCTTCGCGCTGCCCTTCGCGCTGCTGGCCATGTTTCTCGCCGCCGGCAGTCAGCAGAGGCTGCCCAACGTACTTGAATGGGTGCTGATTCTCTTCTGCATGGTCACGGCTCGCACCTACGCCATGGCCCTGAATCGCTGGGCCGACGGGCGGCTGGATGCCGACAACCCGCGCACCGCTCGAAGAGCCATCCCCGCCGGCCGGGTCACCCCGGGCCAGATGCTGGCGGCCACGCTAGTGTCCGCAGGTCTGCTCGTCGCCGGTGCCGCGGGCTTCCTTCTGGCTGAGAATCCCTGGCCGCTGGTCTTCTCGCCCCTCGTCCTGCTGGTGCTGGGCGTCTACAGCTTCATGAAGCGCTTCTCGGCCTTCTGCCACATCGTCCTGGGGATTGCGCTCGGCCTCAGCCCGCTCGCCGCGGGTCTGGCCATCGGCCCCGCCTACCTCGCCGAACCCGAACTCTGGCTGCTCGCCGGCTTCGTCCTCGCCTGGGTCGCCGGCTTCGACATCCTCTACGCCCTCGCCGACCTCAAGCACGACCAGACGCACGGCATCCACTCCATCCCCTCAGCCCTCGGACTTGCGGGTGCCCTCTGGGCCTCCCGCACCCTCCACCTGCTGGCCGCCAGCCTGCTGCTCACACTAGCACTCGCCAGCCCCCTGCTCGGCCCGATCTTCCTGACCGCCGCCTACTTGTGCGTCGGCCTGCTGGTCCTCGAACACGCCCTGGTCGCCTCCCGCGACGACAAGATGCTGGACATCGCCTTTTTCACGGTCAACGGCGTGATCAGCGTGATCCTTGGCACTGCTGGCATCGCAGATCTGCTTCTGAATCGATGATTCAATCGAGACCCAACAACTCTTCGCGAGTTTTAGGAATTTCGATCTCCAACCAAGTCTGAGGCTGTGCCGGAAAATCGGCAGGCAACTCATCCCTTAGGCATGTGTACGTCAACTGATACTGCGGATAACTCAACAGCCCCTCTTTGGTTGAGCAGTAAGACATATGGTGGTGCCGCCAAAAAACACCTTGGTATCGATGGTCCTCGTGAAAATGCCGAGATTGTTCGTAACGTGCAATGAACTCCTCAGCACCAATCTGCTGATAGCGCGGGTCACACACAGAGCAAAAATCAGTGGTAGACGAGTCATTGAGCTACCTCACACTCCCACCCCCTCCACCACACACCGACGATCCACCGCCGAAGCCACCCGCTCCAGACTCACCATCAATGTCGCCAGCGTCTCGGGCGTGATGTTCTGAGCCCCATCCGTCATCGCGTGCTCCGGATCGGGGTGCACCTCGATCGCCAGCCCGTCGCAGCCCGCCGCAACAGCTGCACGTGCCATGTCTGGCACCAGCCGCGCGTGCCCCGTCCCGTGACTCGGATCGATCACGATCGGCAGATGCGTCCGGTGATGCAGTTCCGGCACCACCGAGAGTGACAGCGTGTTCCGCGTGTGATCCTCGAACGTCCGGATCCCACGCTCGCACAGAATCACATTCGGATTGCCCGCCGCCAGGATGTACTCAGCCGCTTGGAGGTACTCCTCCAGCGTCATCGCCATGCCACGCTTGTAGAGCACCGGCTTCGGCTGCTTGCCGCATTCCTGCAGCAGCTTGAAGTTCTGCGCATTGCGCGTGCCGATCTGCAGGCAGTCCGCGTACTCCGACACCAGCCCCACCTCCGAGGGCGTCAGCACCTCGGTCACGATCGGAAGCCCCGTTGCTTCCCGCGCCGCCGCGAGCATTTTCAGCCCTTCCTCGCCGTGCCCCTGGAAGGCGTACGGATTCGTCCTCGGCTTGTAAGCCCCTCCCCGCAGCGCATGAGCTCCGGCCTCTTTCACGGCCTTGGCCGATGCCAGAATATGCTCCGCCGACTCCACCGAACAGGGCCCGGCGATCACCGGCACGTGCTCGCCACCGAAGACGCAGTTCGGCCCGACCTCCACGAGTGATCGCGTACCCGCCTTGGCTTCGAGCGCCGCCATCTTGTACTTGGCCATCACCCGCATGACCCGGTCGACGCCATCCAGCCTTTCGAGCACTTCGCCGTCGACCTTGTTCTCGTCGCCTATCACCGCCACGACCGTCAGATCGGATCCGACAATGGGGTGGTCCTGAAGACCCATCTCTCGCACGAGCTTGCACACGTTGTCTACCTGTTCCTGACGGGCACCGGGTCGCATCACAACGATCATGGCTGATTCCTTCGCATGGGCTATCCGGCATGTGCCGGCGGGGCGTTCGTGGCTGTTAATGGGTATCGGCCCGACCACCGGACCAGATCAAACCCAATAAAAAACCCCGACGCCTAGCCGCGTCGGGGTCCGTCAAATGCTTCATTGAAGAAGGTCTAGGAGGACACCGCCACGGCTCGGAGCCGGGTAAACCAGAAGCCATAAAAATAGGCAAAGACGTTGTCCATGGATGGAAGTATGCCCGCTAATCCGCGCACGTCAAGCCGAATCACTCCGTGGTGACCGGCTCAGGCTCATCCGGCTCCAGAACCGGCGGGTTCCGCCAAGGCGGGGCCTCGCCCAGCGAGCCGGCGTGATCCTCAGGATCAAACGCAACCACTGTCTCACCAGCCAGACGTTGCAGGAAAAGCGCATCTTCCTCACTCAGGTCAACCAGCGTCGGCAAGCCATCTCTTGGATGGACCTTCTCACCCTCCATCCGCCGTGGAAGCCCCTCCGCCGTCTGCCCGAAGATCGTCTCGAAGAACACACAAGCTCCGAGGTACGAGCCCGCTGGCCCGGGATGCGTCTGATCGGGATCAAACAATTCCAACGCCGGCCGCTCCAGCCGAGCCACCCGCCAGGCCTCTCCAACTGGCGCCACCTCGACCTCGTGTTCAACCGCAAACTCCGAATACCCCTGCGTGATCCAGGGCTGCGTCTCGGGCATCCATCGCCGGGCCCAGGTCAGGTACATCACCACCCGTGTCGGACGGTCCTCGGATTCGTGCTCGCGGATGTGATCCACAAATCGCTCGCCGTACGCAAAGAACGACGGCCGCCGCTGCCAGAGGGTCCCCGTGCTGAACTCCTGCAGCACGATCAAGTCCCACGGCCCCTCCTCAGCGATCGCCACCTGAGCATCGCCGGGCGAGCCATCCTCATTCAGCCAGTGACGCTCAAATGAATACCCACCCTTGAGCACACGCTCGATCTCAACATCGATCCCACGCGACTCGGCCATCTGGTCGATCTGCTCAGGCAGGTTATTGAAATAGGTGTAGCTGTTCCCGATGAAAAGAATCCGAACGGGCTCCGGTTGCTGAGCCGCCACAACCGCCACCAACAAGCAGACAACAACCAACGCCCTCAGCCCCTGTGACAGGCCATCCATCATGATTCATCAACCTCTTACTCAGCGACGACGAACAAACCCAAACAAACCCGCAGCCAGCATGATCGCCGCATGGGGTTCCGGTGTCGAGACCGTCGATCCAAAGTTTGCCGCGAGCAGCGACAAGTCAATCAGATCCACCATCTGATCCCGGTTGAAATCCCCCTCCGACCAGCTCTTCTCTACGCCGCCAAAGTGCGTCGCCAGCAACGAAAGGTCGATCAGATCAACCCCGCCATCCAGGTTGCTGTCACCCGGGATCACCGACTCCACCACCGACAACCACTGATTCACCGACACCCCCTCCAGCACCTGCACCCAGCCCGACGGCCAGACGATCTCCACGCGATCGACAAGCCCATCGTGGTTACCCAACCCGAAATGGGCCGTGACCTCGCTCATCGCGAGGTAGTTCGAGGAGGCATTCACCTCGTGGAACAGCACACGGTCCGGCTCCGCGAGATCGGGCGTCACCGTGATCTTCGCACCGAGAGCATCCCGGTTCGACACCACACCTTCCAGATCTATCCGGAGAAAACCTCCAGCCGCCACGGTGTCATTCCGGTAAAGAATCGGCGTATCCCCGTTGCGAACCACAAGCACATCCAGATCACCATCCCGGTCGTGGTCCAGCGTCAGGAGCCCACGCCCCTGCCCGGTATCCGTCAGACCCGACGCTGCCGACTGCTCGCTGAACACCCCCTGCCCATCATTCACGAACAAGCGCATCGGGTCATCGAGATAAGCGTCCCCATCGAAAAAACCATTGGTGTGCACCGCATCGAGGTCGCCGTCGTTATCCAGGTCAGCCAGTTCTGCGCCCCAACCCCAGTAACCCTGCCGCACCCCTGCCGCCGTCGTGATGTCCGTCCACTGCCGCCCGCCATCGTTGCGGAACAATCGATTGCCATTCGGATGAGCATTAGGGGCATCAACAAAATCAATGTCCGTCACAAACCAGTCGAGGTCGCCATCGCCATCGATGTCGCCGAGGTCAAACCCCATGTCGTGCAAACCTGTACCAATGCCGCTCGCCGTCCCGTCAGTAAAGACACCTCCCCCCTCGTTCCAGAACAGCCGGCTGGTCCCGAAATCACTGGCCACCGCGAGGTCCGTCCGCCCGTCGCCATCGATATCCGAAAACCGAGGCGAGAACGACCAGGACCGCCCCGCATTCGGCCCGCTTTCCAGGTCCATCGCCACGCCGTAAGCCTCGGTCACATCCTCAAAGTGCCCGGGATCAGCCGCACCTGCATTCCGATAGAGACGAGCGTCCGCCGGCCCCGTCAGATTCGCAGGCCGCCACTCCGCCGCATAGATATCCAGATACCCATCCCGATCGATATCTCCCATCGCCACCCCGGTCCCGTAGAGCGCCCGGCGACCATCGCCGGGCGTCGCCGTTCTCACTACCGCCGCCTCATCAAACGTCCCATCGCCGCGATTCACATAGAGCAGGTGCTGATCGTGGTTGATGGTGGTGATGTAGAGATCGATGTCCCCATCGTTGTCGATATCACCCGCCGCCACGCCGTTGGTCATTGCCACCGGCGGCGGACTCGCCCATGCCGTGAACGAGACCGAGAACCCGCCCTGCTGATTGTTCAGATAGACCAGCGGCGGGATGTCCTGACCGGTAAACACCAGGTCCACCCAGCCATCCCCATTGAAGTCCGCCACCGCCGCACCGCCACTCATGCCTGTCACCGCCGGGGTCGTCGCCGGATCGCTAGCCGGCCCCTGCCGATGAAAGAGCCCCGCTGCAAGCGTCACATCTGTGAACTGCATCGCAGCCTGACCGGAAGCAGGCATCAGCCCGCCCGCGACAACCGCCCCCAGCAACCATGTACACCTCAGACCAGACAAACGCTTCTCCCACCTCATCCAGAGTGCCCAGACCTTACAACCGGCTCGGCCTCTGGCTGTTCGCAAGCCTACCCCACACAAGCTCTGCGGCCAGTCGAATCCCCCGGACAGGACCATCTTCGAATGCGGGTGACAGGAATCGAACCTGCACGGGTTTTACCCCACGAGAACCTAAATCTCGCGCGTCTGCCAGTTCCGCCACACCCGCGGCGTGCCTTTAGTCTATCGACCAATGCGGCCCTTGGGCACCGCTTGCTACACTCGCCCGCATGGAGCCCGAAAAACCCGCCCCCCAGCCTACACACAAGGTCAAGACCGCCCTCTTCCCGGGCACCTTCGATCCGATCACCAACGGCCACCTCGACATCATCAGACGAGCCTGTCCGTTGTTTGACCGGCTGATCGTCGCCGTCGGCCGCAACCCCGCCAAAGCCGAGATCTTTACCCCCGAAGAGCGGGTCGCCATCATCGAAGAACTGGTCGCCGATCTGCCCAACGTCGAAGTCGACCGCTTCCACGGACTGACCGTCGACTACGCACGCTCGATCAAAGCCACCGCCATCGTCCGCGGCCTCCGCAACGTGACGGACCTCAACTTCGAGTTCCAACTCGCCCTGACCAACCGAGCCCTCACCGAAATCGAAACCGTCTTCATCATGTCAGGCGAGGCCTACGCCTTCACCAGTTCAACCCTCATCAAACAGATCGCCGCCGGCGGAGAGATCGACCAGCTCAACCAACTCCTGCCAGCCAACGTCATCAGCCAGCTCAAGCAGAAGAAAAAAGAACACGGCGGCACCCTCCCCTGGCACCACGTCGACCACTTCAAGGAATAGATCGGCACATGGATTTCGATGTCCGCGTCATCAGCATCGGGGCCCTCTCCGTCCACGACCTCTGGCAGCAGCAGGGAGCCGCCCGAACCCCGCACGCCACCTGCACCCTCATCGTCTCCGACAATCAGCGGATCCTCGTCGACCCCGGCCTGCCGCCCGAGGTCATGACCGCCCGCCTCGCCGAACGCTCCGGCCTCAAGCCAGAAGATATCTCCGCCGTTTTCCTCACCTGCTTCCGTCCGGCCCACCGCTGGGGGCTGCTGGCCTTTCCCTCGGCCCGCTGGCTCATGTCGGAGAACGAGCGGGAATCCGTCGGCCAGCACCTCGTCCAGAAGTTTCAGAAAGCCGAGGAAGAAGCCGAGCAGGAGCTGCTCCGCCAGGAGATCGCCCTGCTCAAGCGTTTCGAGCCCGCCCCCGACAAGTTGGCCCCCAGGGTCGACCTATTCCCCCTTCCCGGGTACACCCCCGGCACCTGCGGGCTCCTGCTACCCCTCACCGGCTCGACCATGCTGATCGCCGGCGACGCCGTCGGCACTGCCGAACACCTCGAGCAAGGCCGTGTCCAGCGAAGCGCTTTCGACATCGAACAAGCCAAGGAAAGCCTCCTCGAAGCCGTCGAGATCGCCGACGCCATCATCCCGGGCCACGACAACCTCCTGCTCAATCCCACCCGTCGCGGCATCGGCTAAAGCACGACCTCTTGCCGCAGTCTCCATTCATCACCGTGAAAACCACACGGAATCGCCTATCATCCGGGTCCCCCATGAGGAGACCAAGATGTCCGAACCGTCCGCGTCACTGAATCGCTACTCCAAAAGAATCACCCAGCCCAAGAGCCAGGGTGCCTCACAGGCCATGCTCTACGCCACCGGCCTGACCGAAGCCGACATGGACAAAGCCCAGATCGGCATCGCCTCGGTCTGGTACGAAGGCAACCCCTGCAACATGCACCTGCTCGACCTCGCCGGCGAGGTCAAAACCGGCGTCCAGAACGCCGGCCTCATCGGCATGCGCTTCAACACCGTCGGCGTCTCCGACGGCATCTCGATGGGCACCGACGGCATGTCCTTCTCGCTCCAATCCCGAGACCTCATCGCCGACTCCATCGAGACCGTCATGGGCGCGCAGTGGTACGACGGCCTCATCGCCCTGCCAGGCTGCGACAAGAACATGCCCGGATGCGTGATCGCCATGGGGCGCCTTAACCGCCCGGCCATCATGGTCTACGGCGGGACCATCAAACCCGGCTGCGCCACCCTTCAAGGCAAAGAAGAAACCCTCGACGTCGTCTCCGCCTTCCAGAGTTACGGCCAGTCAATCGCAGGCACCATCACCGAAGACGAACGCCAGACCATCGTCCGCAACTCATGCCCCGGCGCCGGAGCCTGTGGCGGGATGTACACCGCGAACACCATGGCCGCCGCCATCGAAGCCCTCGGTATGAGCCTGCCTTATTCCTCATCCACTCCCGCTGAAGACGGCGGCAAGACCGATGAATGCCGCAGAGCTGGCGAAGCCATCAAGGTCTGCCTCGAAAAAGACCTCAAGCCCCGCGACGTCATGACCCGCGCCGCCTTCGAGAATGCCATGGTCGTCATCACCGCGATGGGCGGCTCTACCAACGCCGTACTCCACCTGATCGCCATGGCCAAGTCCGTGGGTGTCCCATTGTCAATCGATGACTTTAAGGCCGTCGGCAACCGCGTCCCGCTCCTCGCCGACCTCAAGCCCTCCGGCAAGTACGTTATGGAAGACGTCCACAAGATCGGCGGCGTCCCTGCCGTCATGAAGTACCTCCTCGCCGAAGGCCTCCTCGACGGTTCCTGCATGACCGTCACCGGTAAATCCCTCGCCGACAACCTCGCCGAAGCCAATGAGCTCCCACCCGATCAGGACATCATCTACCCCCTCGAAAAACCCCTCAAGGCCAAGGGTCACATCTCCATCCTAACCGGCAACCTCGCGCCGGGCGGCGCCGTCGGCAAGATCACCGGCAAGCAGGGCCTCCGCTTCACAGGACCGGCACGCGTCTTCGATTCCGAGGAGGACATGATCGCCGGACTCGAAGCCGGCAAGATCAAGTCAGGCGACGTCATCGTCATCCGCTACGAAGGCCCCAAAGGTGGCCCCGGCATGCCCGAAATGCTCACACCCACCTCCGCCCTCGCAGGAGCCGGCTTCCTCGACGACGTCGCCCTGATCACCGATGGCCGCTTCTCAGGCGGCAGCCACGGTTTCATCGTTGGCCACGTCGTGCCCGAAGCCCAGGAAGGCGGACCCATCGCCCTCGTTCAAGATGGCGACAGCATCACCATCGATGACGAGACCCACGCCATCACCTTCGATATCACCGACGAAGAGTTCAGCAAGCGCCAGGCCGCCTGGAAACAGCCGCCCTACAAGGCCAGCCAGGGCACCCTCTGGAAGTTCATCAAGACCGTCCAGAACGCCTCCGAAGGCTGCGTGACCGACGCATGAACAAAGATCATGTATCTGGCTGGGTCAATCGCAAAGGATTTTGGCCGGCACAGGCCTAGCGAACACCGTCCCGCTCCCGTAAGCTGGTGAGTTATCGCTCCCAAGAGTGGCTTGACGAACAAATTGAACTGTATTCACCCCCGTTTTCGGGCAGATCGCGGTTGACACCCGACCGATCCAACCCCAGACTAAACGGGTTCGCATGGAGGTGAACATGATGAGCAGCATCACAAAAACTTGGCCTCTGCCAGCATCCCCCGTGGTTGTCGATTCACACGTAAACACCGACAGCCAAACCAATAACAATCATCAGAATCCCGCTCAGGATGACAACAACCAGCCATCCAAGGGTCGCCAGCGAGCACCCCTGAGCCGCGATCAGATCCTCGACGCAACCCAGATCTGCCTCAACGACCTCGGCTACGACGGCACCACGATCCGCAAGATCGCCTCGCAGCTCGGCTGCGCCGTCGGCTCTATCTACCGCTATTTCAAGGACAAGCGTGACCTCCTCGCTGAAGTCACCCAAAGACGGTTCGTGCCCGTCCTCCAGCTCATCGAAGACGGCGCCCCGCTCGAAAAGAGCCTTGAAGCCTACGCCAGGGTCGCCGCCGAAGAACCCGAGCAGTACCGCCTGATGTTCTGGCTCGCCAGCCTCAGCGACAACAAGGCCGCTCGCGTTCTCCCCGCCATGGTCGAGAAACTCCTCGCCGGATGGACACAGCAGGCCGGTGTCGCCGCAGAGAAGGCCGATGAAGCCTGGTGTGCCATGCATGGCGGGCTCATGATCGGTCAGGATGTCCAGATCCTCGTCGCACGCAGCATCCACCTCATGGGGGCCGAAGAGACCACCGACCGTATCCTCCAGACCATGCCCGCCGGCGGCTGAGCGCCGTGTCCTCCCTAACCCTGCCCTGCCCGGCCAAGCTCAACCTGGCCCTGTCTGTCGGTGAGCCCGATGCCACCGGCTACCACCCCCTCGCCAGTTGGATGGTCGCCATCGACCTCCATGACGAGCTCATCCTGACCTCACCGCCTGGCAACGACAGACCTAATCTCAAGTTCACCAGCGACGCCCTGGGCCAACACGCCATCAATTGGCCCCCTGCGAAGGACCTCGCCTACCGAGCGCTGCATGCCCTCGAAGACCACACCGGTCAATCACTCAGCATAGGTATCGAACTGCACAAACGCATCCCACCAGGCGCCGGCCTGGGTGGGGGCTCCAGCGACGCAGCTGGCGTACTCGTCGGCGTCAACAAGCTACTCGACCTCAAACTTAGCTCCGACGAACTCTGCCAACTCGCCGCCACGCTCGGTGCCGACGTTGCCTTCCTCGTCAAAGCCATACATGGCAGCACCTCAGCCATCGCCACCGGCTACGGCGAGCAACTGACCCCCCTGCTTCATCCCAAGCCCATCCACCTCACACTCATCTGGCCCGGCTTCGGTTGCTCCACCGCCGGCGTCTACCAGGCCTTCGACGCACTGAATCCTCAGAAAACCGTCGAGCTCGAACGCGTCCAGTCACTCGCCAGCCAAACCAGACTCGACCCCAACGCCCCCTTCAACGACCTCGCAGAGCCCGCCAAACGAGTCCAAACCCAACTGGCTACGGTTCAAGCCGAGTTACAACACAAGCTGCGACAGACGGTGCATATCACCGGCTCAGGCAGCGCTCTCTACGTTATCGCCCGAGACGCAGCACAGGCCCGGAACATGACCAGGCTGGCGGAGCAGATAGATCCCTGCAAGGCACGAGCTGTCAGCACACTCAAATCACATTAGGCGACCACAAACCACCGATCGCTCAGTGCGGCATCGGATACTGCGAGCACAGGTCCACGATCTGCTCACGAACCTCAGCAGCCACCTGCTCATCACCCTTCGACTCGAGCACCCGGTCGATCCACCTCGCCACCTGACGCATCTGCTCTTCCCCAAAGCCACGCGTCGTGAGCGCCGGCGCACCCAGCCGCAGACCGGAAGTCACCTTTGGCGGACGAGGATCATTCGGGATCCCGTTCTTGTTCGAGATGATGCCGGCGGCTTCCAGCCACATCTCCGCATCAGCGCCCGTCAGATCCTCCGACTTCGGGCGAAGATCAACCAGCATCAGGTGGTTGTCCGTCCCACCGGACACCAACCGGTAACCAAGCGAAGACAGCTCACTCGCCAGCGCCTGAGCATTGGCGACCACCTGCTTGGCATACGCCTTGAACGAGGGGTCCAGCGCCTCGCCGAACGCCACCGCTTTCGCCGCGATGACGTGCATCAACGGGCCGCCCTGCGAACCCGGGAAAATCCGACGATCCAGCTTCTTCGCCAGGTCTTCATCGTTAGTAAGCAGCAGTCCACCCCGCGGCCCGCGAAGCGTCTTATGCGTCGTCGTGCTCACCATATGAGCGTGCGGGAAAGGCGAGGGATGCACACCCGCAGCCACCAGACCCGAGATGTGCGAGATGTCGGCAAGAAGCGTTGCCCCCACCTCATCCGCGATCTCACGGAACTTCGCGAAATCTATCACCCGCGGATAAGCCGAGTATCCGCAGATCATCAGCTTCGGCTTATGCTCGAGCGCCTGGCTCCGGACATGATCGAAGTCAATCAGCTCCGTCTCCGGGTCCAACCGGTAGTCCACGATGTTGTAGAAGTGACCCGAAAAATTCACCTTCAGACCATGCGACAGGTGCCCGCCGGAATCAATCGGCAGCGACAACACCGTCTCACCCGGCTTGAGCACAGCCATGAACGCCGCCACATTCGCGTTGGCCCCGGAGTGCGGCTGGACGTTTGCAAACTTGCAGCCAAACAATTCCTTCGCACGATCTCGAGCCAGATCCTCCACCTGATCGTGGAACTGACAACCGCCGTAATACCGCGCTCCCGGATAACCCTCCGCATACTTGTTTGTCAATACCGAACCCATCGCCGCCATCACCGCCGGCGAGGCATGGTTCTCCGAAGCGATCAGCTCCAGCGTGTTCTCCTGCCGCTGAACCTCCGCCGCGATGATCCGGTAGGTCTCCGGATCATGCTCCTGCAGCGTCGTCATGGGCTGGTTCAAAACCGGTTCGGTCTGGGTCTGGGTCACGACATACTCCCTGTATTAGCCTTATCGGGGCATCCTAAGCGTCCCCTGAGGCCGCGGCAAAAACAACGGCTCACGATCACCCGCCTCGCCTGCCTGAAGCCTTATATGCAGTACCACTGGCAGGCCCGGTGCCTCCCCCTCATCCCCTGCATCGTGCATGAGAAGGATCGTCCCAGCCCCCCTCAAGGCAACCACAAACCCCCCTTCGATCGGCCCGGACGCCGAAAGATCGGCCTGCCGCCAGTCAGCCGGCAGAGCCCTGCGGTCGAGCAGACGGCCGCTGGCCAGGTCGTATTCCGACCAAATCGGCGACACGGCGGCCTGCCCACGCACCGATATCCCCAGCGACCAGACAAGCACACGATCCTCGCTCAACCAGTGAGCCATGTGACGAAGCCCCTCCGCCGCAACCCCACCAGCACCACTTGGAGCGGCCGCTTCCCAGACCACCCGACCCGCCGAATCCAGCTTCATCAACCGGTCACTCGAACGAACAATCACCTCGTCACCCAAGGCACGAATAGGCGGACTGCTCTCGTTGGTTCGTGTCGCCGAGGACAACGCCACCAATTCACGACCCGACTCGGTCTCGTAAACCCGCAGGCTGTTGACATTGGCACGAACCGAGTGAACCGCCAGAAAACCACCCGCCACCCAAAGCGGGCGCTGAAATGCCGTCTGCTCGATCGTCCGACGCCAGGTCACCTGCCCGTCCGGCAGACCGTACACCACCAACTCACGCCCCTCGATCACCGCCATCTGGTCGAGTTCCGTCAACCGAAGATCAACAATCGGCTGCGCCGGCTGAAGGTTCAACAACACAGGCTCGCCCGACAAGGTGTCAAAAACATCAATCCATGAGCCCGGCCCACCCTGCCCCGGACGCTGGCGGCCGTGTAAAGCCGCAAACCACTCATTGACCTCCAGACCCAGCAACGTGCCTCCACGCGCCTGCTGATGCCAGACCGGCTGGCCATCCCGACGATCCAGTGCACTCACCCGTCCCTGCTGACTGCTCACGATCACCCGAAAATCCGTCAACCCCGGAATCAGCACCGTCGGTAACGCCCTGTCGATAGCCATAGGCGGGACCACCAACTCCCTCACCGCCTCCGGTCGACCGAGCACCGGCCGAGGAATCGTCGTCGCAGACGGTGATTCCGGATCCGCAGTCAGTCGCTGACGGGTCCAACCCGAAGACGGATCATCGTGATTCAGATGAACCACAGAACCGTCTGTCTGCAGCGTCGCCACGAAACCACGACGGTCGCTGATCACCACCAGTGGCCGAGCCTCCAAAACAACACGGCCCGCCAGAAACGGCTGATTCACCACCGAATCTGCGCGCCAGGAAGAAAGCACCTGCTGATGCCTGATCACCGCATGATCAGCCCCATGGGCTCGTTCCAGGGCGAGTCCAGTAAGCCGCCAACCACGCGTCGGAAAACCCGGCCAGACAAGCTCGCGCGACGCAGCCCGAGCCACGCCCGCTCCCTCCTCCCCAAGTCTCAACACGCCATCCCACGCAGGAAAATCCCTGCTGAGCCGCCGCAGCCAGACACCAGTCCGCTCAGGCAGTCCCATCGCCAGATGAGCCATCGACACCTGCTCGACCAAAGCCACCGCCTGATCCGCCGTCTCCACCAACCGGTAAGCGCGCCGCAGGTACATCGTCGCGTCAAGCGGCCGCCCCTGCCGCAACGCCAGCTGCCCCGCCAACTCGAGCGCGGGCCGCGCCCAGCGTGAAGCCGGGTACCGCTCCGCCACCGCCGCCAGCCCTTCAGAGCTCCCTCGATCACGAGCCGCTTCCAACTCCGTCAAGGCCAACGCATCAAACCGGCTGTAAACCTCCGACCCCACCTCACCCACCAGCCTTCGTACTTCCCGCCTCGCAACCCGAGCCGCAAGCGGGGCACCATCCAGGTAACCAAGCTGGACCCCCGTGAACTCAGACCCCTGAAGCAACGCCTGGTAGGCAGCCACGCCGAGATCGGCTCGCCCCAACGCCGACTGGAGCCTCGCTATCAGAATCAGAACGGCCGCCCGATGCTCCGTCGAAACTGTTAACCCTTCCAGCAGAGCCACACAACGAAGCCCGATCGCAGCATCCTCCTCAAGAAGCGAGCCCACAAGCCGCGCCAGTCGCCTGAACACAGCCTCACGCTCGCTCGGCGACACCTGCCCCTGCCACGCGCCCCACACCCTCTCCGCATACACCAGCCCCTCCTGGATAGCCGACCGATCGCCCTGACCCGATGCCACCTCCATCAAACGCAGACCAGGCTCTAAACCTTCGGCTGCAGGTGACGCTAATGCGTCCAACAGCTTCGCCCTGGCCAGCGGCCAGGCCATAAAAACCTGCAAACCTTCGGGACCACTCACCAAAACCTGCTCGCGGTGACCCGCAATCCGCGCCGCTGGATCCAGAACCATACGCCGCGTTGGCTCAGCACCAGCTCGGTCGATTGACCACAGCCAGCCTCCGTGCTCAAACCAGATTGCGCCAGCAGCCAAAGCCTCCCCAGTATCTCCGGGGTCAACCGGCATCAGACGCTCATCAAACCACTCCGCCCCCGTACCAGCCGACAGCAACAACCCGCCTTCCGTCCAGTGGAACCGGGCGGGCATCGAACCCGGCTCCAACTCCGCGAGCAAACGCCCATCCTCGATGGCCAGCAGACGAATCACCGACTGATCCGTCGGTGCAACCAGCACCCCCTCCGGCAGAGCCAGCAAACGGGGCCGGCTGGCCTGCGGGACCCGGCTCGCCACACGGCCAGACACCCCCTCTCCCCGATCATCAAGCTGCGACAAGTCTCGCAACCACGCGATGGATCCGCTTGCAGATGCTAACGCCACCAGCAAGCCGCTCGGATCAACCAGCAGAACCCTATCTGAATCGGCATGAAAACCCAGCGATGGCTGCGACTGACTGGCCATCCCACGAGCAATACCTATCGTCCCGACCCCACGCATCCAGCCGGGTTCGCCCGTCTCCGCATCCCAGCAAGCCACTCGTGTTTCCGCTAGAGAACCCGCCTGAATCCGCTGAAGCACAGCGTAAACCCGACCCTGAGCCAGCATCGGAGTTCCGACCAGAGACCAGTCCTGACCATCTTCAACAAGCTCGTCCTCGTTCTGACGCCAGAGAACCTCACCGGAAACCAGATCCACCGCGACCAGCGACTGGCCGGAAATCCCCTCAGCTTGCTGCCTCATACCAATCCCGGTTGGCCGCTGAAGACCAGACCCGAAGATCGCATAAGCACGACCCTCACCCACCGCCAGTCCCGCACCAATGACAGGCTGAACCAGAGCCCTCAGACGATTCGGTAACTCGCCGTCCGGCAGCGAAGCTTCACTCACGACACGCCAACGCTCAAACCCCGAAAACCGATCAAGCCCAACCAGCGATCGTCCGGTATGCACAAGCACCAGGTCATCCGCGATCACAGGAATCGGATAGCCGCCACGGGGGGAACGACGCTGCCCCGTAAACACACGTACCTCAGGTTGTGACGACGAAAGCCACGCCGCCAACTGCTCATCGATCAGGTCTTCCCAGGCGACCGACCACAACGCCGCCACCTCATCCAGTGCCAGCGCATCCCCAGCCGGACCCGGAAAGACCCCGCCTTCCGGCGTCGATCTCACATCGATCTTGCCCGATGATCCGGCCCAGACCGAAAGCTCACGAACCGCAGATCGCAACGACGCATAACGAGCCAAAAGCTCACCGGGCAGTGCAAGCCGGTCAATCACCCCAAGCAGTGCCTCGGCATCACGCAGCCGTCCCGCTTCCAGGTAAAGCCCCGCCAGATCAAGACCCGCACGCAGCCCCTCCCGAGTCGGCCGGTAGAGATCGAAGTGCTTCGCCAGCGCTTCCAGACCATCCCGCCCAGAGGGCAGCCCCGCCCTCAGATTCGCGCTCTCCCCCTCGTAGAGACGAGCGTAAACCGCTTCCAGCGAAGAAGACACGCGCGTCCCTTCCCAGATCAACGCCCTCACCCGCACGTATCGCCCCGGCTCCACCTCGATCAACGCATCGGGATACATCGAGAGCAGCCGATGAAGCACGCGCGCCGCCGCTTCAAGTCGTCCCCGCTCCTCCAGAGCCCCCATGTCACCGATCAGGTCCTCCGCATCACGATTCTCGGGCACGTAGACAGCCGAAACCTGAGCCGCCGCTGGAAGAGAAAACACCAGAAGGACAAGCCAGAAAGCCAGCCGTGGCAGAGAGATCCGCATCAAAGCATCCTACGCCCTCCCTCTATCGAATGATCGCCAAAACTGCCTACAATGAGTGTTTTCCCAACGCCCGGAGCCCCCCGAAGATGTCCGCCACGCCACAAGCCAACCCGCCCAAAGCCGCCAGCGCAAGTGCACCACTCAACGTGGCGATCGTCGGCTCAACCGGTGCCGTCGGACAGGAATTCCTACGCGTCCTCGAAGCCCGCTCCTTCCCCATCAACAACCTCAAACTCCTCGCCAGCGCCCGCAGCGCCGGGAAAACAGATCACTACCAGGACCGCGAGATCACCGTCGGCAACCTCGACGATGAATCCTTCGAAGGCGTCGATATCGCCCTTTTCAGTGCCGGAGGCTCCATCAGCAAGAAGCACGCCCAACGAGCCGTCGACGCCGGCGCGGTTGTCATCGACAACTCCTCCGCCTTCCGGATGACCGAAGGCGTCCCGCTCATCGTCCCCGAGGTCAACCCCGAAGCCGCCGCCGGCATCGCCATCGGGTCAGCCCCAGGCATCATCGCCAACCCGAACTGCTCCACGATCATCGCCCTCGTCGCCGTGACCCCCCTCCACCGCGCCGCCGGCATCAAACGCATGGTCGTCAGCACCTACCAGGCCGCCAGCGGCGCCGGCGCCGCCGCCATGGCCGAACTCGAACAGCAGACCCGCGAAGTCCTCGAAGGCAAGCCGCCCACCTGCCAAATCTTCGACCGCCAATACGCCTTCAACGTCTTCAGCCACAACTCCGACATCGGCCCCGAAGGCTACAACACCGAGGAAATGAAGCTCGTCCGCGAAACCCACAAGATCTGGAACCAGCCCGTCGACGACCAGACCGCCATCACCGCCACCTGTGTCCGCGTGCCTGTTCTCCGCGCGCACAGCGAGGCCATCAACCTCACCTTCAACCAGCCCCTGACAGAAGCTCAGGCCAGAGACATCCTCAGCAAAGCCCCGGGCGTCTCACTCATCGACGACCGCCAGGCCAACCGCTTCCCAACCCCTCTCGACGCCTCCGGCCAGGACGACGTCTACATCGGCCGTATCCGTCAGGACATCAGCCAGCCAGAAAGCCACGGAATCGACCTCTTTGTCTGCGGCGATCAAATCCGTAAAGGGGCCGCCCTCAACGCCGTCCAGATCGCCGAACTGCTGATCAACCGCTGATCACGCCGCCGATTTCACCCGAGGCGTAAACACCCGTACGCAGTTCCGACCCGACTGCTTGGCCGCGTAGACCGCCATGTCGGCCGCCTTGATGAACTGCTCAACCCGCTGAAACACCGATCCGTCGTGAGTCGCCACTCCGATACTCGAAGTCACCTTAAGCTGCTCGTCTTCGTGAACGACAAGCGGTTCACCGCAAATCTGCTCACGCACCGTCTCAGCCACCCGCGCCGCCGCCTTGCGATCGGTGCCCGGCAGAACCACCGCGAACTCCTCGCCGCCATACCTGGCAACCAGTGCCCCGTCAGGCATGTGCTTCTGCAGCAAAGCCGCTAGCGCAACCAGCACGCGATCGCCCAACTGATGCCCGTAGGTATCGTTGAAGCGTTTGAAGTGATCCGCATCGAAGAACAACAGGCTGCTGGGTTCACCACCCGCTGAGGTCGCATCGAAAGTCTCTGCGACAAACTCGTTGAACTTTCGACGGTTCGCCACTCCCGTCAAAGCATCCGATTCGGCTTCCTTCACCAGCGCCTGATTCTGCTCCGCCAGCCGGGTTGACATCTGCTGCGATTCAATCGACAGATTTAACAACTGCTCCGTCGCACGCGCCAGCGTCTGCTCGAAGTTCTCCAGTTGACCCGCCGGCAAGGAGAACAGCTTCTTGATCTCAGCCGCTCGCTCATGAATCTCTTTCAACAGCGGCTCGATCCGATCCTCCCCAATATCAAACCAAGAAGCCGCCCCCTCCTTCACCAACTCCAGTGCGTTGCCCGATTCTTCGTGCATGAACAGATCGGCCACCCGATTGCCCAACGCCACGCACCGAGCCCCCTCCCGAAAATCCTCAGGAGCCTCATCCGGCTCCTCGTGATACCGAATCGGAATCCCAAGCACCTCTGGCAGATTCCAGGCTCTTGCCAGTTCAGCACCAACAAAAGGATGATCGAGATCGAACGCCTCCCGCTCCATCTCAATCAGGATCGGATGATGGCCACCCGACTCCGTGATCAACGCGTTGTAACGATCACCCAACACCTGATGCATCGCAATGATGCCGATGTCCTGAAGCAACCCCGAAAGAAAAATCTCTTCTCGAAACGGTAGAGACAGCCGCGTACCGATCACCTTCGCACTGGTCGCCGTGTAAAGCGACCGCTTCCAGTAGCCGTCATTGTCAAACCCGTCACCGCCCGCATCATGCAGATTACCCAGCACGCTGAAACCCAGAGCCAGCGTCTTAACCGTGTTCAACCCCAGCAGCACCAACGCCGAACTGATGCTCGAAACCGGCTCATTCAGGCTGTACAGACTCGAGTTCGCGGTCTTGAGGATCTTCCCCGCCAACGCCGCATCCAGTTGAACCTTCGCCGCCAGCTCATCGATGCTCACGTCTTCATGCTGCACCAGGCTGATGACGTCCATGGCCACCGCAGGCAGACTGGGCAGCCTCGGAGATTCAAGCACCGATGCCAACAGATCACTATCCATTCGCCAAGACGCTCCCAGTCCCTCAGACATGATGGCCTGCGGGCTAACCACCTCTAATTTCGGCACGTCACCACCCCCGCTTCATCACGACGACCCAATAAGCAATATTTGTTTCATAACCTTAAATGACCACGAAACAGGGCGACCCCTAAAGGTCGCCCTGCTTAACAACTCAGTAACAGTAAGCGCCTGATAACTAGCCGTTATCACTCCCGGCACCCGCCACCTCTTCCTTGGGTTCTTCCTTCGGCTCTTCACGCAACTCGGAGGAGAAGCTCAGATGATCCTGATCTTCCTGCCGCGTCACCTTGATCAGGTGCCCGGGACCGAAGTCCTCACGCAGAATCGACTCAGACATCGGATCCTCCACGAACTGCTCAATCGCACGACGTAGCGGCCTCGCGCCGAAGTCCGGGTTGTAGCCCTTCTCGATCAGGAAGTCCTTCGCGGCCTGATCAACCTCAAGAATCATCTCGCGCTCCTCAAGCCGCTTGAAGACCTGCTTCAGCTCGTACTCGACGATCGACACCAGGTCCTCCTTGTTCAGCGGACGGAAGATGATCGTGTCATCCAGACGGTTGATGAACTCCGGCCGGAAATACCGCTCGATCTCAGCCTGAAGCGTCTGCTTCATCTTGGTGTAGTCAACATCCTCGCTCCGCTTCGAGAAGCCAAAGCCGGCCTTGTTCTTGATCAGGTCCGCCCCGATGTTTGAGGTCATGATGATGACCACGTTCCGGAACGATACATGCCGCCCGAACGAGTCCGTCAACTCGCCCTCTTCCATGATCTGAAGCAGCATGTTGAACACATCCGGGTGCGCCTTCTCGATCTCATCAAGAAGCACCACCGCGTAAGGCCGCCGACGAATCTGCTCCGTCAGCTGACCGCCTTCTTCATAACCCACATAGCCGGGAGGCGCACCGATCAGGCGGCTGACATTGTGCTTCTCCATGTACTCCGACATGTCGATGCGTATCAGCGCGTCCTGATCACCGAACATGAACTCAGCCAGCGCCTTGCTCAGCAGCGTCTTACCCACGCCCGACGGACCCACAAAGATGAACGAACCCATCGGACGACGCGGATCCTTCAGACCCGAACGCGCCCTGCGGATCGACTTGCTGATCGCCTTGATCGCCTCATCCTGACTGATGACCCGCTTGTGCAGCTCATCCTCGAGCTGAAGCAATCGCTGGCTCTCGGCCTTCTCAAGACGCGTTAACGGCACACCGGTCATCTTGGAGACCACCTCAGCGATGACCTCCTCGTCAACCACGCCGTCCACCTCCTGCGACTTCGCACGCCACTCCTGCTGGATCCGATCCTTCTCGGCCCGCAGACTCTCCGCACGATCGCGAAGCTCCGCCGCATGCTCGTAATCCGCGGCCTTCACGGCCTCGTCCTTCTCGATCTGCAGCCGCTCGATCTGCTCCTCAAGCTCCGCCAGATTTGGGGGCTTGGTCATCGACTTCAGCCGAATCCGAGCACCCGCCTCATCGATCACATCGATCGACTTGTCAGGCTGCACGCGAGCCGTGATATAGCGCTCCGAGAACTCAACCGCCTGCTCAAGCGCCTCATCGGTGATACGCACCCGGTGGTGCGCCTCATACCGGTCACGTAGTCCACGCAGAATCTGCACGGTGTCCGTCTTATTAGGCGGCTCAACCATGATCGTCTGGAAACGCCGTTCCAGCGCCCCATCCTTCTCGATGTACTTACGGTACTCATCCAGCGTCGTCGCACCGATGCACTGGATCTCACCGCGAGACAACGCCGGCTTCAGCACATTGCTCGCATCGATCGCGCCCTCGGCACCACCAGCGCCAACCAGCGTGTGCAGCTCGTCGATGAACAGCAGCACGTTCTTGGCACGACGCACCTCGTTCATCACCGCCTTGATCCGCTCTTCAAACTGACCGCGGTACTTCGTGCCCGCGACCATCATCGCCAGGTCAAGCACCACGATCCGTCGATCAGCAAGGATGTCAGGCACCTCGTTGCCGATGATCCGCTGGGCCAGACCCTCCACGATCGCCGTCTTGCCCACGCCCGCCTCACCCAGCAGCACCGGGTTGTTCTTCGACCGACGGCAGAGAATCTGCACCAGACGCTCGATCTCCTCAGCCCGCCCGATCACAGGATCAAGCGTGCCTTCCTTGGCCAGCTCGGTCAGATCACGACCAAACGAGTCCAGAGCAGGCGTCTTGCTCTTACCACCCTTGCCCGACGGCTCACCCGAGGACTTGCCAGGCGACGCCGTCGCCTCCTCCGGCTCCACACCGGCACCAAGAAGATTCAAAACCTCCTCGCGAACCTCTTCGAGCTTCAACCCAAGATTCATCAGAACCTGAGCCGCCACACCCTCGTGCTCACGAAGTAAACCAAGCAGCACGTGCTCCGTCCCCACATAATTGTGGTTCAGGTTCCGCGCCTCCTCAATCGCATACTCGATCACCTTCTTCGCCCGTGGCGTCTGCGGGAGCTTGCCCATTGTCACCATGTCGGGACCGGACTTCACCAGCTTCTCCACCTCCAGACGAACCTTCCGCAGGTCAACGTCGAGGTTCTTCAGCACATTCGCACCCACACCCGAACCCTCCTTGACCAGGCCAAGAAGAATGTGCTCGGTGCCGATGTACTCGTGATTGAAGCGCTGAGCCTCCTGATTCGCGAGGGCCATCACTTTCCGTGCTCGATCTGTGAAGCGTTCAAACATCATTGCTGCTTCCTGCGCCGCCTGAGGACGCCTCTGGAATGATTACGACCCATTGTAGGTCCGCAAACCCGTGTGCGTATGGGAGCAACCCATGTGCCAGAACGATTCATCCAGCTGCGCACGATTTCTCTACGCAAGGCAAACTATCGGCGATCCGGCCGCACCCTCTACCCTTCAAATCCGCCAACCCCCGTCACCAGACCGATAGGCCCTGCGAAACTGGCAGGAGCGTCCGAGAAAAGCACTTACAGCGATTGACCAAGGTTCATGAACCGCCTCGTTCTAGAAGACCAACCCCTACCTTCGAGTCTCACCAAGACCCTCGGTCTCCCCGGCGCGACCCTCGCAGGACTCGGCTCCATCCTCGGCACCGGCGCCTTCCTCGCACTCGGGCTCGCCGCCGCCACCGCAGCCGACAGCTTCATCTACGCCATCCCTATCGCCGCCCTCCTCGCCACCTGCAACGCCCTCAGCAGCGCCGAACTCGCCGCCGCCCACCCCGTCGCAGGCGGGACCTACGAATACGCCCACCGACTCGTCCACCCCCTCGCCGGCTTCACCGCCGGCTGGCTCTTCCTCGCCGCCAAAAGCTGCTCCGCCGCTGCCGCCGCCCTCACCCTCGCCAGCTACACCCAAACCGCAACCGGCCTGCAAGCCCCCCTGACCAAGCCCGCTCTGGCCCTCGCCATCATCCTCCTCACCACCACCATCGCCTACGCCGGACTCCGACGCTCCACCCAGGCCAACGCCATCCTCGTCACCCTCACTCTCACCGGCCTCATGTCACTCCTTCTAACCGCCTTCTGGCTGAACCCAACAGCCACAACCGCCACGCCAGCAACCGGTGAGCTCACACAAAACACGGCAGGCATCCACCCCTTCCTCGAAGCCACCGCCCTGATCTTCGTTGCCTTCACCGGGTATGGCCGCATGGCCACACTAGGCGAAGAAGTCCGAGACCCCCGCAAGACCATCCCTCGAGCCGTCATCCTCACCCTCATCATCTGTGCCATGCTCTACACAACACTCGCCCGGGCGAGCCTCAACACCCTCAGCACCGCTGGCTTCGCGCAGACCACACGGGAAACCGGAGCCCCACTCCAGGCCGTCGCCGACCAACTCGCAGGCCAACCCCTCGTTCTCATCCTCACCCTCGCCGCCACCACCGCCCTGCTAGGCGTCCTCCTCAACCTCATCCTCGGCCTCTCCCGCGTCCTCCTGGCCATGGCCAGACGACACGAAGCCCCCGCCCTCTTCGCCCGAATCAACACCCAGGCCACCAACCCGCCAGCAGCCGTCATCGCCATAGGCCTGCTCATCGCCAGCATCGCCATCACCACCAACGCCTCCCTCGCCTGGTCGGTCAGTGCCCTGACCGTCCTCATCTACTACGCCCTCACCAACCTCGCCGCCCTACGCCTCAAACCCGAGGACCGCCTCTACCGCCGCTGGATCCCAACCGCAGGCCTTCTCGGCTGTCTCACCCTCCTGCCCTGCATCGAATCCTCCGCCTGGCTCGTAACCGGCCTCCTCTGCATCGCCGGAGGCATCTGGCGACAGACCTGTAAAGCTGGGCAGCACCCACATAATTCGGAATAGCCTGTGGGATTCCCGCTGGCATCGGCTAATATCTAGACGCCTGCCTGCCCACACAGAGACCTGCTGACCGCAAGAGGAACCGAGGGGATACATGGACGCTACGCCACCCACCATGCTGCGCACGGACCGGCTCAAAGGCCTCAAAGCCCTCGTCGTCCACCCCCGCCGCCATCACCTCTATCAGACCGCCCGTGCCTACCAGGAGGCCGGACGCCTCGCGCACTTCCTCACCAACACCTGGGTCGGCCAGCCCAGCCGACTCAAAACCCTCCGAACCATCCTCCCATCCAACATCAACCGCAAAGTCCAGAAGCTCAGCGACTACCACGACGCCACCCTCGCACCCAGCGTCATCCTCCGATCCAGAAACCTCCACCACGTCGCCGCCTCCAAACTCCTGGGCGTCAATCACATCATCCACGACCAGGCCCCGCTGCCCGACCTCGTCACCAAACTCTGCAACCGCAACAACTGGGCACTCCATATGCCCTGCAACCACGCCCTTAATACCTTCAGGCTGTTCAAGGGACGCGGGCTCCCACTCATCCTCGAACAGTACATCTGCGACCGTCGCCAGGCCCTCACCCTCCTACAGCAGGAAACCGAACGCTTCGGCATCGAGATGGACAAGGCCTCCGCCGACACCACCGGCCTCAGAAGCTGCGACATCAACGAAGAGGAATACGAACTCGCCGACATCATCGTCGCCGGCTCGGAATTCGTCGCCGAATCACTCCGAAAAGCACGCGTCCCCGAGCACAAGATCATCCTCGCCCAATACGGCGTCGACACCGCCATCTTCCAACCCAACCACCAGCCCCGCCAGGCCAATACCCCGCTGAATGTCGCGTTCGTCGGCTCAGGAGCCATCCGCAAGGGCCTCCTCTACCTCCTGGAAGCAGCTTCCCAGCTAGGACCCAGCCAGGTCAGGATCCAAACCTTCGGCAACACCGGCCTGCCCGAGCAGTTCGTCGAGAAATACCAGGACATCCTCGTCCAACGAGGCCACCTCTCCCGCTCCGAACTCGTCGCCGAACTCGCCAACTGCCACGCCATGGCACTCCCCAGCCTCGCCGAAGGCTCCGCCCTGTCCGTCTACGAAGGCCTCGCCGCAGGACTCCCCGCCATCGTCACCCCCAACACCAGCTCCATCGTCGAACACGGCGAAACCGGCTTCGTCGTACCCATCCGCAATAGCGAAGCCATCGAACAGGCACTGCTGGAGCTCATCCAGGACGACAATCGACGCCTGCACATGGCAAAAGCTGCTCGCCAGGCAGCCGAAGCCCAGACATGGACCCGCTACCGCGAAAGCCTCAGAAACGGCCTGGGCATCTAAGCAGCAGGACGCCACGCACTCGCCGGCCGCATCCCCAACCGAGCCATTCGGACAACGACCTAGCCGAAAACCCCCGCAGGCTAGATCCGCTTCATTGATAAAATACGTATCCGCTTTTCGGAGGGTAGAGACAGACATTCACGGGGATCTCCTATGGTCACATCGACCAACACCATCCCGACCACATCCACAACAGATCGGCTCGGCGGCCGCTCCGTCCTCATCGCGCACCCGCACCGCCACCACCTTTACCACACCGCCCACGCCTACGAGGAAGTCGATCGCCTCGCCGAATATCTCACCCGCGTCTGGGTCGGCAAGCCCGCACGCCTCCGCCCGCTCGAAGCCCTCCCGCTCAAAGCCATCAGCCAGCGTGCCAACCGCCTCAGGTCCTACCACGACAACAGCTTCGAAAACAAAGCCCACGTCGTCACCGAAAGCCTCAGCCAGTACCTCGCCTTCCGGGCACTCGGCACCAGACGCATTACCCGCGACACCCGCCGCTTCTCAAAAATCATCTCCGACCGCGCCGTCAGACTCAATGCCGCACTACATATGCCCTGCTGCTACGCCAAAGCCACCTTCGAAATCGCCAAAGATCAGGGCATCACCACCATCCTCGATCAGTACACCAGCGACCGAAGAAGCGCCCGCCGGATGGTCGAAGAAGATGCCGAATACTTCGGCATGCCCATCGATAAGAAATCGATGGCAACCATCCTCGACAAGAGCATCGAGCTCAACGAAGCCGAGTACGAACTCGCCGACTTCCTCGTCACCGGTTGTCAGTTCTCCGCCGACACCCTCATCGCAGCCGGCGTACCCGCGGAGAAAATCATCGTCACCGAGTACGGCGCCGACATCGAAACCTTCACCCCCACCCACAACCGCAGAAACACCAACGAAAAACTCCACATCGCTTTCATCGGTTCAGGCGTCATCCGCAAAGGCCTCCTCCACCTGCTCGAAGCAGCCAACGCCATCGGACCCCAAGCCGTCCACATACACATCTTCGGCAACCACGAAATGCCCGAAAGCCGACGCAAGCGGTACACCGAGGTCTGCACCTTCTACGGCCACATCTCACGAGCCCAGCTCAACCACCACATGGCCCGCTGCCACGCCTTCGCCCTGCCCTCCCTCGCCGAAAGAGGCGGCATGTCCACCTACGAAGCCCAAGCCGCAGGCCTGCCCGGCATCGTCACACCCAACATGGGCCAAATCGTCCGCCACAAGGTCAACGGCTTCGTCGTCCCCGCCCAGCAAAGCGCCGGCATCCAGGAAGCCATCCAGTACATGCTCGACAACGAAGACCACCGGCTCGAAATGACGCACGCCGCCGTCCAGGCAGCCAAAGCACAGACCTGGGACCGCTACGGCCACGAACTCCGCCAGGGACTCGGCCTCCCCCAGCCCGCCACGGCCTAACCCTTCTGCTGCACCTTCGCCCAGGTGTCCTTCAGTGTCGCCGTCCGGTTGAACACCAACGCCCCATCAGCCGTATCCGGGTCCAGCGTGAAATACCCCAGCCGCTCAAACTGAACCGCCTCACCCACCACCGCCTCCGCCAAAGCAGGCTCCAGCTTGCAACCCGTCAGCGTCTTCAACGAGTCCGGATTGATGTTGTTCGCCAACTCGCCATCCTCCGGGTTCTCTTTGGTGAACAGGTGGTCGTACACCCGCACCTCAGCCTCCACCGCATGCGCCGCACTCACCCAGTGAAGCGTGCCCCTCACCTTCCGCACCTTCCCCTCCGCATCCGGTGGCGGGTTCTCACCACCCCTTGTCTCCGGGTCGTACGTGCACAACAGCTCCGTCACCCGCCCCGATGCATCCTTCTTGTAATCCTCACACCTCACCCAGTAAGCCCCACGCAAACGCACCTCACGCCCCGGCCCCAGCCGGAAAAACTTCTTAGGCGGAGGCGGGTCTTCCAGAAAATCCTCCCGCTCGATGTACAACTCCCGCGAGAACGGCACCTCCCGCACACCCGCCCCCTCATCCTCCGGATTGTTCACCACCGCCATCATCTCCACCCGATCCTCCGGGTAGTTCGTGATCGTCACCTTGATCGGGTCCAGCACCGCCATCCGCCGAAGCGCCCGCTGGTTTAGATCATCCCGCAGCACCGACTCCAGCTTCGAAAAAGCGATGTTGTTCACACGCTTCGCCACACCCGCCTCATCCCAGAAACGCCGGATCGCCGCCGCCGTATAACCCCGCCGACGCATGCCCCGTAGCGTCGGCATCCGCGGGTCATCCCAACCCGACACATACCCCTCCTCGATCAACCGCAGCAGCTTCCGCTTCGACGTGATCATGTACGTGATGTTCCCCCGCGCAAACTCCATCTGCTGCGGCGCATGAATCCCCAACTGCTCGACAAACCAGTCATACAAAGGTCGGTGCGCCTCGAACTCCAGCGAGCAAAGCGAATGCGTAATCCCCTCGATCGAGTCCGACTGCCCGTGCGCCCAGTCATACATCGGATAAATACACCACGCATCACCCACCCGGGGATGCGTCGCATGCAGAATTCGGTACATCACAGGATCACGCAGGTTCAGATTAGGCGAAGCCATATCGATCTTCGCCCGCAGCACCCGCGCCCCGTTCTCGAACTCGCCCGCCTTCATCCGACGAAAAAGATCCAGATTTTCTTCCACCGGCCGATCCCGAAAGGGACTCGGCCGCCCCGGCTCGGTCAGCGTCCCCCGATGCGCACGAATCTCATCCATGCTGAGGTCATCCACATACGCCTTGCCCGCCTCAATCAGCCGCTCCGCCCACGCATACAGCTGCTCGAAGTAGTCCGACGCGTGGTACTCGTGCTCCCCCCACTCAAAACCCAGCCAACGCACATCCTCCTTGATCGAATCGATGTACGCCTGCTCCTCCTTCACCGGATTCGTATCGTCAAACCGCAGGTGACACCGCCCCCCGTACTTCGCCGCCAACCCGAAATCAATGCAGATCGCCTTCGCGTGACCGATGTGCAGAAACCCGTTCGGCTCAGGCGGGAAACGCGTCACCACCGCCCCACCAAACCGCCCCGACCGGTTGTGCTCCTCGATCGCCTGTTCAATGAAATTCAACGACCGCTCGTCCGTCTGCGACATACATCACTCCATGCTCAAAACCCCGCTCGCCCGCCATGCTACCGACCAGACCCCGCCCCCACCACGAGGCCACCCCCTCCACTAGAATCGACCCCATGACCACCCCCAACCGCCCCGTCCGAACCCGCTTCGCCCCCTCACCGACAGGCGCCCTCCACATAGGCGGCGTCCGAACCGCCCTCTTCGCCTGGGCCTACGCCAGAAAATACAACGGCACCTTCATCCTCCGCATCGAAGACACCGACCGCAAACGCTCCTCCGAAGCCTCACTCAAGGGCATCCTCCGCGACCTCTCCTGGTGCTCCCTCCACTGGGATGAAGGCCCCAACCACGACAACCCCTCCAACGAAACCGGCGACCTCGGCCCCTACAAACAATCCAGCCGCCTCGACATCTACAACGACCACATCCAGAAACTGATCGACGCCGGCCGCGCCTACATCGACGCCAGCCTCCCAGAACACGAACAGGTCGTACGCTTCCGCATGGACCGCGACATCAGCTTCACCGACGCCGTCTACGGCGACATAACCGTCAAAGCCGACGACCTCGAAGACTTCATCATCCGCAAATCCAAAGCCACCGGCGACGCCTACCCCACCTTCCACCTCGCCGTCACCGTCGACGACGCCCTGATGCAGATCTCCCACGTCATCCGCGGCCAGGAACACCTCGCCAACACCCCCAAACATGTCGCCATCATCGACGCCCTAGCCGAAATCACCGGAGACTCCCAAACCTATCAACGCCCCACCTACGTCCACCTTCCCTCCATTTTGAACCCCGACGGCTCCAAGATGTCCAAGCGTGACAAAGCCAAAATCGCCCGCAAGGCCGCACAGGATGCAGGGATGACCGAGCTCCCAGGCGTCCAGCCCGAAGACCTCATCGCCTTCCTGAACAAAGACAACGACAGCCTCCAGATCGCCGCCGACATCGCCCTCCAACTCCGCCTCACACTCCCCGAGATCAACGTCGAAGACTTCGAAGACTCCGGCTACCTGCCCGAACCCCTCCTCAACTACCTCGCCCTCCTGGGCTGGAACCCAGGCGACGACAAAGAACAATTCTCCCGCGAAGAATTCGTCCAACTCTTCTCCCTCGACCGCATCAACAAAGCCAACTCCAAATTCGACCGCGACAAACTACGCGCCTTCAACGCTGACTACCTCCAGAAATCCATCGACACCAACACCCTTAGCGACCACCTCGACCAATACCTCCAATCCCACGACACAAGCCTCCACTCAACCCTCAAAGACCACCTCGATCTCCTAGCCGCCGCCTATCAGGAACGCCTCGTCACCCTCTCCGACATCCTCACCGCCGCCCGCTTCTTCGCCGAAGCCCCCACCGACTACAACCCCAAAGCCGCCAAGAAAAACCTCCTCAAGAACAACGCCGAAGGCCTTAACGTCCTTGCCGCCATCAAAGACAAACTCGCCGCCCTCGACGACTGGACCCCCGAGCACCTCCACCAACTCGTCGAAACCCACGCCTCCGAAGCCGGCCTCAAGAACATGGGAGGCGTCGCCCAACCCCTACGCGTCGCCCTCTCCGGCACCGCCGTCACCCCGCCCATCGACCTCACCCTCGCCATCCTCGGTAAAACCGAAACCCTCAAACGCATCGACACGTGCCTCAAACACTTCGCCGACGCCTCCGCCAACACCTAGGAACACCCATGGCCTACTGGCTCATCAAAACCGAACCCTCCACCTGGTCCTGGAACGACCAGACCTCCGCCAAAGGCAAACGCACCCACTGGGATGGCGTCCGCAACCACGTCGCCAAGCAACACCTCCAGGCCATGAAGAAAGCCGACCGCTGCTTCTTCTACCACTCCGTCAACGAAAAGCAGATCGTCGGCGTCGTCGAAGTCGTCAAGCAAGCCTACCCCGACCCCTCCGACGAAAAAGGCCAGTTCGTCATGGTCGACGTCAAAGCCATCGCCCCCCTCCCCACCCCCGTTACCCTCGCCGACATCAAAGCCGAACCCAAACTCAAAGACATGGTCCTCGTCAACAACTCCCGCCTCTCCGTCCAGCCCGTCACCGCCGCCGAATGGAAACACATCTGCAAGATGGCCGGCTACAAGGACTGACCTCACGCAATCCCCTACACTGCCACCCCTAAATTCATGATCCACAGGAGAAAACGATGTCCCTCATCGTCACTGGCGCCGTCTGCATCGATAAAGTCGAAACCCCCACCAACACCGCCGAAGAGCAGCTAGGCGGCTCAGGCATCTACTTTCCCGCGGCTGCCTCCTTCTTCACCCAGCCCCGCGTCCTCGCCGCCGTCGGCGAAGACTTCCCCGACGACTTCCTCGCCACCTTCGACCACTTCAACATCGACCGCCGAGGACTCGAAGTCCGCAAAGGCTCCAAAACCTTCCGCTGGCACGGCAAGTACCACGAGAACATGAACGACCGCGACACCGTCGGCATCGAACTCAACATCCTCCTCGAAGACCCGCCCAGCCTTCCCGAGGTCTACAGCGACTCCGAATACGTCTTCCTCGCCGTCGACCGACCCTCCAACCAGCTCAACCTCCTCAACAGCGTCCCCAACCGCAAAATCGCCGTGATGGACACCATCGACCTCTACATCAACACCCAGAAAGATGAACTCGTCGAAGTCATCAAAAAGGTCGACGGACTCATCGTCAACGACGCCGAAGCCAAAGACCTCACCGGCCACCGCGACGTCGTCAGCGCCGCCCTCGAACTCGAAAAACTCGGCCCCAAGTTCATCATCATCAAAAAAGGCGAGCATGGCGTCGTCATGAAACACGCCGACGGCTGGGCCGCCCTCCCCGCCTACCCCGCACAGAAAGTCGTCGACCCCACCGGAGCCGGCGACTCCTTCGCAGGAGCCATGATGGGCTACCTCGCCGAAGCCGGCGACAGCTCACTCAGCACCCTCCGCAAGGCCCTCGCCTACGGCACCATCGCCGCCAGCTTCAACATCGAAGACTTCTCCCTCACACGCATGAAAACCCTCACCCGCGCCGACATCGACAACCGCCTCAAAGAGTTCATCCAGATCACTCAGATCTGACCCACCCGGCACATGCACCAAATAAAAAAAGGCCGCTCGCTCAACGAGAGCGGCTCTTTTTATTTCAAAAATGTCGGTGTATTAACCCGTCACCGCCTCCCGCCCCACCGAGTGATACACAAACCCAGCCTCACGCATCGCCGCCGGGCTGTACAGATTACGCCCGTCAAACACCACAGGCGTCCGCATCAGCTCACGCATCCGACCGAAATCCGGATGCTTGAACTCATCCCAGTCCGTGCTGATCACCAGCGCATCCACGCCCTTGATCGCCTCGGTCGCGCTGCTCGCGTACGAAATCCGATCGCCCATCACCTGCTTCGCCGTCTCATGCGCCACTGGATCGTGCGCAACGATCTCCGCACCCCGCTGGAGCATCGCTTCCATCACCGTGATCGAAGGCGCCTCCCGAATATCATCCGTCCCCGGCTTGAAGGCAATCCCCCACACCGCCACCTTCACACCCTTCATGTCAGCCGGACCGTCCCCGCCCCCAAAGTGCCGATCCACCTTGTCCATAAACAGCGTGCGCTGGTGCTGATTAACCCGGTGCACCGCCGACAACAACTGCGTCGGCCGCCCCGCCTCCTCACCCATCGACACACAGGCCAGTACATCCTTTGGGAAACACGAGCCCCCATACCCCAGACCCGGGTAAAGAAACTGGTTCCCGATCCGCTTGTCCGAGCACATCCCCCGACGAACCTCATCCACGTTCGCCCCATACGACTCGCACAACCCCGCGATCTCATTGATGAACGAGATCTTCGTCGCCAGCATCGCGTTCGACGCGTACTTCACCATCTCCGCCGAAGGAATATCCATCACAAAGATGGGATTCCCCTGACGCACAAAAGGCGTATACAAATCCCGCAGCCGCCGACCCGCATCCTCCGAATCCACACCGAGCACCACCCGGTCCGGACGGTTGAAGTCATGGATCGCCGCCCCCTCCTTCAGAAACTCCGGATTAGACGCCATCAGAAACGGCTTCTTCGTCCGCGCCGAAATCTCCGCTCGCACCTTCGCGTTGGTCCCAACCGGCACCGTCGACTTCACGATGACGATCTTCGCCTTCTCCACACCCGAACCCATCCCCGTCGGACCCTCCGCCGCCTCGATCGCATCCCCGATATCCCGGGCCGCCGCCAGCACGTACTTCAGGTCCGCCCGCCCGTTCTCATCCGAAGGCGTCCCCACACAGATAAAGATCGCCTCCGCCGAACCATAAGCAGCCTGCTTGTCCAGCGTAAAGTTCAGCCGCCCCGCCTTGGCATTCCGCTCAATCAGATCGTCCAGGCCAGGCTCGTAAATCGGCGACTCGCCCCGATTCAGACGATCAATCTTCGCCGGATCCACATCCAGACAAACCACGTCATTGCCCGTATTCGAGAGACAGGTGCCGGTCACCAGACCGACATACCCGGTTCCAACCATCGTAATTCGCATCGGAAGCGGTCTCCGCAAAGGTCATTCTCAGAACCGGCCGCAAAGGCCGCCCAAACCCCCAAAAGCCGGACACACGAATCCGGGCAGGCAGTTTAGCCGCCAACCCGCTTCCCGTTGCTACGATGTGGGACGCGGCCACCTCTGAACTCGGCCGAATCCCGCCCCAAATGCAGTGAGACGAAGACCATGGCGACCAAGGTCAACAAAGTAGAAGAACTCAAGAAGGTCAAGGACGGTTATGACGTCCTGCAGGACCTGCTCAGATATTCCGACTCGGGTGATTACGACGCCATCCCCGAAGATGATGCAGCACAACGATTTAAGTGGTTCGGCATCTACCGCCAGAAGCCCAACAACGGCCACTTTATGCTCCGAATCCGCGTGCCCGCCGGACAGCTCACCCCCACCCAGCTCCGCGGCATCGCTCAGATCACCGAAGAACGCGCCCGAGGCTTCGGCGATATCACCACCCGACAGACCATCCAGCTCCACTGGCTCACAACCTCAGACCTCCGACCCGTCTTCGAAGCCCTCTACGACCTCAAGCTCAACTCCGTCTTCGCCTGTGGCGACGCACCCCGAAACGTCGTCGGATGCCCCCTCGCCGGCGTCCTCAAGGACGAGATCATCGACTCCTCCGAACACGCCAGGCAGATCTCCGACATGTTCGTCGAAGCCGGACGCGAGTTCTCCAACCTCCCCCGCAAGTTCAAGCCCTCAATAGGCGGCTGCCGGATCCACTGCCACCAGCCCCAGATCAACTGCTTCGGCTTCTACGGAGCCACCCACGACGGCGAGCCCGGCTACGGCCTCCTCGTCGGCGGCGGACTCTCATCCACACCGCACTTTGGCCAGCCGATGCACGCCTTCATCAAGCCCGACCAGGTCGTCGAGGTCGCCCGCGCCATCGCCGTTGTCTTCCGCGACCACGGCTACCGCGACAAACGCACACGAGCCCGCCTCAAGTTCCTCGTCGCCGATAAGGGCTGGCAGTGGACCCGCGACGCCATCGAGTCCGTCCTCGGCTACAAGCTCATCCGCGACGAAGCGCTCGGCAACCCCCCCGCCGTCCACTCCGACCACATGGGCATCGGCGAACAGAAAGACGGCAACCACTACGTCGGCATCCCCATCGAACGCGGCCGCCTCACCGCCAAAAACATGGCCGACGCCGCCGACCTCGCCGAGAAACACGCCACCGGCGACCAGCGCATCCGCCTCACCGGCAAGCAGAACATGATCCTGCTCGACGTCCCCGAGCAAAACCTCTCCACCCTCACCAACGAACTCGACAACGCAGGCCTCACCCCCACCGCGCACCGACTCCGCGACCTGCTGATCTCCTGCACCGGCTCCGAGTTCTGCAACCTCGCCGTCGTCGAAACCAAACACCGCGCCGGCCGCGTCCTCAAATACCTCGAAGACAACACCGAGCTCGACCAGGACCTCGCCATCAGCTTCACCGGCTGCCCCAACGCCTGCTCCCAGTACCAGGTCGCCGACATCGGCCTCACCGGCATCCCCGTCGTCCTCAAGGACAAGAAGGACGAAAACGGCAAGCCCCTCAAGGTCGACGGCTACAACGTCCTGCTCTCCGCCCGACTCGGCACCGACCCCCGCTTCGGCGAAGTCATCGCCAAAAAAGTCGAAGGCGACAAGGTCCACCTCGCCCTCAAATCACTCATCGACCACTACATGGACGAACGCATCGACGACGGCGAAACCTTCACCATGTGGGTCGACCGCAACGACCCCGAGTACCTCCAGTCACTCATCACCGCCCCCGTCGACGCCGAGGACGCCGTCCCGCTCACCGCCTGATAGTTCTACCTCCCCTCAGGATGGCCGTGGTCACGTGGAACATCCGCCATGGCGGACCAGCCGTGACCTCACCCATGCGCACGCAACCTACGAGTGCTGAATCACAAACTGCACCAGCAGCAGCATCGCCCAGAACGACGGGAACGCGCTGATGACCACCGCCACGCGCGCCAGCGTCCGCGCCGTCGGCTCACGCAGCCGCGCGATCAACTCGCAGATCGCGATCACCAGAATCACCACCCCATACTTCAGCAAGACCAGCCCGTTGAACCCCAACGCCATGTAAATCGAATTCGCAATCGGGTTCGCCTCACGACCCCCAAGGTTCAAGATCAGCCACGTGAACATCAGGTCCATCGAAGAGACCAGCACGAACCACGCATACTCATCGGGAAAACGAACCTGCAAAGAACGTAGTCGTGACAGCCTGGATGATCGCGCTTCTGAAGCTTTCGAGGCCTCATCAGCGGGGGGGCCGGGCTGAATCGATCCACGACTCATAGAACCATCCTAGCCCTAAACAGGCACCATCGATAGTCTTTTTCTACCACTTAAAGCCGATTCGAGAGGATCACCCGACCCGTTAGACCCAATCTCAACCGAGGCCAAACCCGCCAACAGCCCAGCTTCAAACGTAAACAACCCCGGATCCAATGCCAGCGCCCGCGCCCCGTTCACCGTCGCCATCCCCAGCAACAACCCTGCGTCCGCGCCATCCCGCTCCCACAACCGAACCATCTGCGGCCACACGCCAAGCGGATCTGCTTCATCCTCAGGCTGACACAAAAGCCCATCCGTCCCCAGACACACATTCACTCCCCGCTCCAAAAGCTCCCGATACCGATGCCCCTCCCGCCCACCATGCGGGTGCCCGAAGTAATCCGCCGCTACCGGGCAGTAAGCCACCGACGCCCCCGTATCCGCCAGCAGCAACACATCCCGATCATCCAAATAGTGCGCGTGCGCCAGCAACCACGGCGTCCGCCGCATCGCCCCCTCCATCCAGTACGCCGGGCTCCAACCCTGGCAGTAACGCCACTCCCCATCACCCGGCCAACGCCCGATCCGCTCCAGAAACTGCCGGCAAGCCCCGTCACCCCGGGCCACCAGCGCCAACTCCTCAAGCAACTCACAAAAATGCGTCGCCACCGGCCGCCCCGACCTAGCCGCCGCCGCATAAACAGCCTGCCCCGCCGAATACGGCGCATGCGGCTGCCACCCCACACCCTCCGGTGCTCCCCGCGCAATCCGTGCCAACGCAGCGTCGTGATGAGGGGCCCCAATCCCAAAAAGCTCCAGAAACGTCACCCCCAGCACCCCCGCCTCCAGCCGCAGCTCCGCCGCCACCTCGTGACTGGCTATATCCCCAATAGCCCCCACCCCAGCCGCCCAACTCTGCTTCAGCCCCTCCTCGACCGACCTCCGATAAGCACTCCCCGCCGCTTCCGGTTTCTCATGCAGCCCCTCTGCCATCCCCCGCAGCATCTCCACCCACCCGAAAAAGCCTCCTTCCGCCTCATAAGCCCGCCGCCCCAGCGACGTCAGCTCCAGATGCGCATGCGCATTCACCATCGCTGGCAGCAGCAACCGCCCCTCCAGCCGCACAACCTCCCCGCCACCAGCCAGACTCTCAGGCGACCCCACCGCCACCACGCGAAGCGGATCACGCTCAACCAGCACCCCGCCCGGCCGAAAATCCGTCCCGACAGCGTCCCGAACGGCATCAGCCACATACAACGTCCGTTCAGGCTTATTCACGCGGTCTCCCGTAGGCATCCGATGGTTCACCCTATCGGCGCTTTTTCCGCGCCGTTGGTGTATTTTGCACGATATCAGTCAAGCTTGGCAGTATGGGCCGAAAGGGCAATCGTGATGAATCGTTCTCTGTTAGCTCTCGTCCTCCTCAGTTCCCTCTACCTCTCCGGCTGCGCCGCGCAGGAACGCATCGACCAGCTCGAGTCGATGAACCAGCGCGCCGAAGCCCAGATCATCGAACTCACCACCCGCCTGGAAGAAGCCAAAGCCACCATCCAGGCCATGCGTGACGCCCCGCCCCCCCAGGACCCCGTCCTCCTCCTCGAACTCGAAGGCCTCCGCCAGGAACGCGCCCGACTCGCCGCCGCCCTCGAAGAAGCCCAGCAGCTCCTCCGCGAAGCCGGCGCCTCCCGCGTCCTGCCCGAAGACCTCAACCGCCCGCTCAGCCGCCTCGCAGAGGCCAACAGCGACATCATGGAGTACGACGCCGAACGCGCCCTCATCCGCTTCAAGAGCGACCTCACCTTCCCGCCCGGCTCCGCCGAAGTCAGCCCCGCCGCCGCGACCGGCCTCGCCCGACTCGCCCGCGTCCTCAACACCGACGCCGCCGCCGATTACGAAGTCCGCATCCTCGGACACACCGACAACGTCCCCATCTCCAACCCCGGCACCCGCGAGAAGCACCCCACCAACTGGCACCTCTCCGTCCACCGCGCCATCGGCGTCATGGAAGCCCTCAGTGAAAACGGCGTCCCAACCTCACGCATGGGCGTCGCCGGCTACGGCCCCTACCGACCTCTCGAAGCCAACACCGCTTCCGGCAACGCCGTCAACCGACGCGTCGAAATCGTCCTCGTCCCCCTCGACGACGCCCCCGGCACACCCACCGAGCTCGACACCCCCGCCCCCCAGACACAGGCAAACGCAGCACCACCCGCGGCCACCCCGGCGAACCCCGACACCACCCGTGTCAGCCGCCCCCTCATCGCCAAGTAAGCATCCAGACACAAAAACCAACCCACCAAGCCGGCCCACAAGGCCGGCTTTTTTCTTGTCCACACCGCCAACAAAAAGAGGCGCCGGCCACAAGGGCCGACACCTCAGGGGGGGGTGGTGGTCCGTCCACGCTCAGCCGCAGCCGAACGCCATATGTCGAATCTCAATGAGAGCGCACAACTGCCGGTCAGCGTCCTCTCAAATCAAAGCTGTCAGCCAGAAATGCCCGCAAGACATTTCTGATAAGAAAGTAAACAACAGCACCGCCCAACGTCAAGCATCAATCCGCAAATTGGCAACCTGGCAAAGATCAAACAGCCAACAACACCAAAAAAGCGTTCTATAAGACCCCGCCTCTGGTATCCTCCACCACGCATGACGCCTCATCGATACCTCAAATCCCTCACCCTCCTCCTGCTGACACTCCTCAGCCTCAATCACCACGCGCTCGCCGACCAGCAACCCACCGAAGTCCAGGCCATGCTCTTCGCCCGCGGACTCGAACAGATTGCCCGCGAGTACGAAAGACAGAACACAGGCGTCCGCATCCTCTACAGCCAGGACCCCCGCATCGTCGACAAGGTCCGCGTCCGAATCCTCGAAGGCTCCTTCCCCGAAGTCTCCGACGCCCCCGTCAACTACGGCCGCCTCATCGAAGCCGGCAAGATCCAGCCCCTCGACGAGTTCCTCGACGCACCCCGCGGGCCCGGCCAGCCCACCTGGCGCGAAACCTTCCTCCCAGGCAGCTTCGACCGCTTCCGATACAACGGCCAGAACTACGGCATCCCACTCTGGTACTCCACCTACGGCTTCTGGTACAACCGCAAGCTCTTCCGCGAAAAAGGCTGGCAAACCCCAGAAACCTGGGACGAACTCCTCGCCCTCTGCGAGCAGATCCAGGCCGAAGGCGACGGCATCGCCCCCATCGCCTTCCAGGGCCAGTACCCCCAATACCTCCACCAACTCATCAACACCACCCTCTACCAGCTAGGCGGACGTGACTACTTCGAAGCCATGCAGAAGGGCCAGGAAGGCACCTACGACCATCCCGTGATGATCGAGATGCTCCGGCTCGTCCGCAAACTCGCAGATGAACACTTCCAGCCCGGCGCCGAGGGCATGTCCCACACCCAGGCTCAGCTCGAGTTCTTCCGCGGCAACACCGCCATGGTCATGTGCGGGACCTGGCTCCTCACCGAAATGGCCGACCAGATCCCCGACGACTTCGAAGTCGGCTTCTTCAAATACCCCTACGTCCCAGGACCCAACGCAGAACCCACCGCTATCGCCGGCGGAACCGGCTACTACTTCGTCTTCTCCGCCGCGCCCAACCCCGAAGCCGCCGTCGAGTTCATGCGCTTTGCCACCGCCCCCGAGCAGGCCGCCATCATCGCCGGCAACGAGCAACGCCCCGTCGCCATCCGAGGCGTCAACCAGACCGCCCTCAACCCCGACCTCCGCGAAGTCGCTGCCGTCCTCGAAACCGTCACCTCCATCTTCGCCGCCACCCCCGACGACGACTTCGCCGAAATCAACCAGCAGTGGCAGGACGTCCGAACCAGAATTCTCGAAGCCGACAACTTCGACCCCGCCGCCGAAGCACGCTTCCTCGAAGACGCCGCCGCCAAGATCCGCGCCCAGAAAGAAAACCCCGACCACGTCACCGTCCGCCACGTCTTCAAACCCATCCTCCTCCTCACCATCCTCGGAGCAGGCGTCGTCTACGTCCTCGTGATGACCTCCCTCCAGATCCGCCGCGCCTACACCAACCGCGACAAAGTCGAAGCCGGCGGCATGCGCATCCGCTTCTCCGTCGTCGCCGTCTTCCTCCTGCCCGCCCTGCTCTTCTACTCCGTCTTCGTCGTCATCCCCTCACTCTCCAGCTTCGCATGGTCCGTCCAACGCTGGGACGGCCTCACCGACATGGAGCCCATCGGCTTCCTCCACTTCCAAAGACTCCTCTTCGAAGACGACGGCTTCTGGATCGCCCTCCGCAACAACTTCTTCATCATGTTCGTCATCCCCCTGTTCGTGATCCCCCTCGCCCTCTTCCTCGCGACCTGCCTCTCCCGGGGCGTCTGGGGCTCATGGCTCTTCCGCATCGTCTTCTTCTTCCCCAACCTCCTCGGCGTCGCCGCCATCCTCCTCTGGCAACAGATGTACAACCCCGCCGGCGGACCCATCAACGAAGGACTCGTCGCACTTGCCGACCTCCTGAACTATCTGAATCTGGAAACCACCGCGATCGCTATGGGCCTTAACTTCCGGGGGTTCGAAAACTACGCCTGGCTCTCACAGCAGAACCTCTACTGGTCCCTCATCCCGATGATGATCTGGGCCGCCTGCGGCTTCAACATGGTCCTCTACCTCGCCGCCATGCAGTCCATCCCCGAATCCCTCTACGAAGCCGCCGAGATCGACGGAGCCACCCCCTGGCACCAGTTCTGGACCATCACCATACCCCTCATCTGGGAAGCCCTCTCCGTCTCCATCGTCTTCCTCGTCATCGCCGGCATGAAAGCCTTCGAGGTCATCTGGCTCCTCACCAACCAGTCTCCCAACACACAAACCCACGTCATCGGCACCCGCATGGTCTGGGCCATGTTCTCGGAGTTCAGGGTCGGCCAGGCCGCTGCCATCGCCGTCCTCCTCTTCATCATGGTCTTCTTCGGAACCGCAGCCACCCTCCGGCTCATGAAACGCGAAGCGGTGGAGCTCTAAACCATGAGTGAGAAACGCACCACACCCAAAACCGTCCTCACCATGGGAGCCATCTACACCCTCCTCATCTGCTACCTGCTGATCACCCTCTTCCCCATGCTCTGGCTCTTCATGACCTCCCTCAAGCCCTCCGCCGAGGTCTTCGACGCCCCCTTCGCACCCCCGCCCATCGACAACCTCGCCACCGACAACTTCACCCGAGCCTGGACCACCGGCAGCTTCGGCGAATACTTCTTCAACTCCGTCGCCGTCACCTTCATCACCGTCGCAGGCGTCGTCTTCATCGGCGCGATGGCCGCCTACGCCCTCGCCCGATTCGCCTTCCCAGGAGCCAAAGCCACCCTCTTCTACTTCCTCGGCGGGCTCATGATCCCCCTCCAGCTCGCCGTTGTCCCCCTCTTCTTCCAGCTCAAAGCCATGGGCCTGCTCAGCTCCCGCTTCGGCCTCATCCTCGTCTACATCGCCGTCGGACTCCCCTTCGCCATCTTTATCCTCACCGGCTTCTTCCGCTCACTCCCCAAATCCCTCCACGAAGCCGCCCTCCTCGACGGCTGCACCGAGTTCGGAGCCTTCACCCGCGTCATGCTCCCCCTCGCACGACCCGGACTCATCACCGTCGCCATCTTCTCCTTCATCGGAACCTGGAACGAATACTTCCTCGCCTTCATGTTCCTCTCAGGCGAAGGCTCCGAAAACCTCAGAACCCTACCCCTCGGACTCGCCAACATCACCATCGTCAGCCAGTACGAAGTCGACTGGGGCATGGTCTTCGCCGGACTCGTCCTCATCGTCGTCCCCACCCTCATCATCTACCTCATGCTCCAACGCCACCTAACCAAAGGCGTCACCCTCGGAGCCGTCAAAGGCTAAGCCAACGGCAGATCAGACCCTACCTTGCACCACTCGTCATGTAGTTGCACGACTTCATCGATTTTCTGCGCAACACGACTGCCAATAACCTCGATGAGTGACGCAGTGGCATACCGGGAAATCGCCCGTTCGTAACGATCAAGCCAAAGACGCATTTCTGACCGCTCCGTGTCCAGCTCGAACGGAAATCGATGTAGAGGTGATTCGAGACCACACCGCCATGGCTTTGGTGTTAGCCTCGCTCGAAAACACCGCTGGCCCCTGCATAGATGAACGTACCGTTTGTCAGCACCCACGGCATTCATGACAGAATGGGTCTCTTCGGATGTCGGGTCGAACTGTTGGTGAGTCACAAGGTATCGATACCCGGCATACGTTTTGTAGACGCGGAAACACCAATCCTTGTGGTCAGCAGCAAATGACCTGAGCAAGCTTATTTCAGGAGCCCCTCTTAGAACCTTGTTGCCGTCGAAAAGTCCAGAGAAAAAACGACCAAACCAGTGCTTGCTAGAAAATCGATCCACATCGATAAACATCGCACTGGCACAGTTAAGCACTAGCGCACCCTGAGCGTTCCTTGTAATGATTCCCCAAGACCGATCCTCAACAATCTCCTCACGAACAGGCCTATCCATGTAGTCATACCATGAGGCAGGAATCGCATCGCCAGCTAAGCTGCTGGCGATGCGGGTCGCACGTTCTTCCGCAACCCGTTGGGCAGCTGCCTCGCTGTCATCAGACCAGCCCCATGCCTCAGTCCGAACCAACTCTGCATTGTACGAATGCTGAACCTCGCCCCATCCCTTGGCCCAATAGCGCGGAATCCACATTTAACACTCAACCCCAGCCCGCGTCTCTATCAACAAATACTGAAACGCATCCGAGATCGCCTCCCAGCTCGCCTCCACGATGTTCTCATCCACACCCACCGTCGAGAACACCCGCGTCGTCCCATCCTCCGCCGTCGACTGGAACTCAATCACCACACGCACCCGCGCCGCCGTCTCCGCCGTCGGGTTCACCACACGCACCTTGTAGTCCGACAGATGAATCCGCCGAACCTCCGGGTAGTGCTCGCCCAGGCACTTCACCAGCGCCTCATACAACGCGTTCACCGGGCCATCCCCCTCCGCCACCCGATACTCCGTCTGGTCATTCACCGACAGCTTCACCGTGCCCTCGGTGCTCGTCTCACCATCCCCATCCCGCTTGAGAATCACACACCGATAGTGATGCAGATCCCAGAACGCCGGCCGCTTGTCCAGCGCCTCGTAAACCATCAGCTCCATCGACGCCTCCGCCGACTCAAACTGATACCCCTCATGCTCCAGGTCCTGGATCTTCTCCAGCACCTTCCGCTGCGTCGCCTTGTCCTCCTCAATCCCGAACTTCACCCCCACCTGCGCAGCGATGTTGCTCGCCCCAGCCAACTCCGACACCAGCACCCGACGCTGGTTCCCCACCGTCTCAGGCGGGACATGCTCATAACTGTGCGCGATCCGCTGCACCGCATGAACGTGCATCCCGCCCTTGTGCGTGAACGCATTCGCCCCCACATAAGGCTGCCCCGCCACAGGCGTCATCCCCGCCAACTCATACACCAGCATCGCCAGCCCATGCAGACCCGGCACCGCATCCTCAGCCAGACAATCATGCCCCAGCTTCAGCCGCAGGTTCGCAGCGATCGGAATCAGATCCACATTCCCGCACCGCTCACCGATCCCGTTGATGGTCCCCTGCACCTGCACGCAACCCGCCTCCAAAGCAGCCATCGAGTTCGCCACCGCCAGCGCCCCATCGTTATGCACATGGATCGCCAGCAACGGACCCGACGCCCCCTCCAACGAGTCACCCAAGCCAAACTCGCTCCGCACAGCCGTCACGGCTTCCTTGATGAAATCAGGCAGCGACCCCCCATTCGTATCGCAAAGCACCAGCCGCGTCGCCCCACCCTCGAGCGCAGCCTTCAACGTCGCCAGCGCATAATCCGGATTCGCCTTGTACCCATCAAAGAAATGCTCCGCGTCATAAAACACCTGCTCCGTGCTCCCCGCCTGCGCACAGAACCCCACCGAGTCACGGATCATCGCCAGATTCTCCTCGTGACTCACCCGCAGCACCTCGTCAACATGCAGGTCCCACGTCTTCCCCACGATCGCGATAATCGGTGCCTCCGCCGCCACCAGCGCCCGCATCCCCGGATCATCCTTCGCCTCAACCCCCTTCCGACGCGTCATCCCGAAAGCCGTCACCTTCGCATGCTTCAGCCCCAGCGACTTCACCTGCTCGAAATACGCCGAGTCCTTCGGATTCGATAGGGGATACCCCCCTTCGATGTAATCGAACCCAAGCTCATCCAGAGCCCGCGTCAGCTTCAGCTTGTCTGCCAAAGTCAACGCAATCTCAGCACCCTGCGTCCCGTCACGCAGCGTCGTGTCATACATCTCAATCCGCCGCCCGCTCCGGGCGACCGACCCGTTCACAGGCTCGACCATGGGACAACTCCAGACCGTAAAAAACCACGTGCCCAACAAGCACGCTCGACGAGAAAGACCTTTTGCCAAAACACCCGGCGGCAGGCCCTCGGATGAGTATAATCAAGGGTTACATCCACGCACCGATACTTCCAGAAAGCTCGCCATGAACGCGAAGGACGCAGATTCTCCATACCGCGCCCCTTACCGCCGGACCCTCCACGCACTGGCCATCCTCCTGGCCCTCTCCACCTTCACCCTCATCGGCTTTGGCGGCCACGTCACCTCCCTCGACGCCGGCCTCGCCGTCCCCGACTGGCCCGGAACCTTCGGCTACAACATGTTCCTCGCCCCCCTCGAGGTCTGGTTCTACGACGTCGGCACCTTCTGGGAACACGCCCACCGCCTCATCGGCTCCTGGGTCGGTTTCCTGACCCTCCTCCTCGGCACCGGCCTAGCCATCTGGGCCCCCAAACCCTGGCTCCGCTGGCTCGGCATCCCCATGATCATCCTCGTCATCATCCAGGGACTCATGGGCGGCTTCCGCGTCACCGAAGAATCTCAGATCCTCGCCGCCGTCCATGGCGTCGTCGGCCAGGTCTTCTTCGCCATCGTCATCTTCGTGATCGTCGCCACCGGCGGACTCTGGACACGTGCCACCATCCGAGAAAAAGCCAAACGCACCCTGGGCGGCCGCCTCACCACCTACGCCTGCTGGTCCGTCGTCGCCGTCCTCTTCGTCCAACTCGCCCTAGGTGCCTCCATCCGACACTTCGACGCCGAACGAGCCATCCCAGATGCCCCCCTCTCCTACGGTTCACTCGTCCCCCCGATGAACCAGCAGCAACTCGACACCGCCATCCTCAATCTCCCCGAAAACCTCATCGACCGCGTCCCCATCGACACCACCGCCGGCAAGGTCCACCTCCACTTCACCCACCGAGCCTGGGCCATCGTCGTCATCCTCGTCACCGCCCTCGCCGGATGGCTTGTCCTCACCCAAATGGCCGGCCGTGGCGAAGTCCTAGTTCCCCTCATCAACGTCGTCGCCCTCATGGCCGCCCAAGTCATGCTAGGCATCATGACCGTCTGGGCCGAGATCCACCCCACCTTCGCCACCATGCACCAGTCACTCGGCGCACTCCTCCTCGCCGCCACCGTCTGGCTCGCCTGCCGGGCCCACATCGTCTGGGCCAGCGAACCCGCACAGGTCACCATCAAACACATCACCCCCCCCTCCAACACCCCCAAAGGCGGCAGCCCCCAGCCATCTGAAGTCAACGGCCAAACCCAGAGCCAGCCCGTGCCCGTCGGGAGCACGGCATGAGCCAGGCCCTCTCCACCACCGAGTCCGTTCCGGAACAACCCCCACCCGAAACTGCCGCCGCACCCGGCCGGCTCCGCGACTACCTGGAGCTCTCCAAGCCACGCATCACCATCATGGTCGTCCTGACCGCATGGGTCGGCTACGCCATGGCCGTCGCCATGGAGAACTGGAACGCCACCGTCATCGCCGCCATGACCGCAGGCGTCGGCCTCACCTGTATCTCCTCAGGCATCCTCAACCAGGTCTGGGAACGCAACGCCGACGCCCGCATGCAGCGAACCGCCACCCGACCCCTCGCCGCCGGCCGCATCTCCGTCACCGAAGGCATCCTCATCGGCCTCATCACCGCCGCCCTCGGCACCGCCATCCTCTACGCCTTCGCCACGCCCCTCGCCGCCTGGCTCGCCCTCGCCACCCTCCTCACCTACGTCCTCATCTACACCCCCCTCAAAGCCATCACCCCCTGGTCCACCCACCTCGGCGCCATCCCCGGAGCCATGCCCCCCTTCATCGGTTACGCCGCCGGAGCCGGAGTCCTCAGCCTCGACGCCTGGCCCGCCTTCCTCATCATGCTCGTCTGGCAGATCCCTCACTTCATGGCCATCGCCTGGCTCTACCGCAACCAGTACGCCGCCGCCGGCCTCAAGATGCTCCCCGTCGTCGACACCAAGGGCTCACAGGTCTCCGCACACGTCGTCGTCACCAGCCTCCTCCTGATCGCCGCCGCCATCCTCCCACTCGCAGGCTTCGGCACAGCAGGCCTCCTCTACGCCATCATCGCCCTCGGCACCACCATCGCCTTCGCCGCCACAGGCATCTGGTTCGCCTTTAACCCCTGCGATAAGCGAGCCAAGGTCGTCTTCCTCACCTCGCTCCTCTACCTCCCGATCGTACTCTCCGTCCTCGCCTGGGACCGCACGTGACGCTCGCCTCTTCGCCAACCATCACCCAGCCGGGCTCCCCCGCCGACGCAACCCAACCACCGGTCGCCGTCGCGATCGACGCCCTCAGCCATCAATACGCCAAGGCCGACATCTACGCCCTTGAAGACATCCAACTCGACGTCCAGCAAGGCGATTTCGTCGCTCTCCTCGGCCCCAATGGCTCCGGCAAGTCCACCCTGTTCCGCATCCTCACCACCGCCATCACCGCATCCGGCAAACCCAACGTCATCCCCCGCATCAGCCTCCTCGGTCACGACCTCCGCGTCGCCGCCGACACCATCCGCCAAAACCTAGGCGTCGTCTTCCAGAGCCCCAGCCTCGACAAAGAACTCACCGTCGCCGAAAACCTCCGCCTACAGGGCCGCGTCTACGGACTCTCCGCCGCCGACCTCCGCCACCGCGTCCCCGAACGACTCGACGCCGTCGGCCTCACCGACCGCGCCAACGACAAAGTCAAAACCCTCTCAGGCGGCCTCGCCCGCAGAGCCGAACTCGCCAAGGCCCTCCTCCACAACCCCAGCCTCCTCATCCTCGACGAGCCCTCCACAGGCGTCGACCCCTCCGCCCGCCGCCAGTTCTGGCAGAGCCTCCACGACGAACGACAACGCTCCGGCCTCACCGTCCTCATGACCACCCACCTCATCGACGAAGCCGAAGCCGCCGACCGCGTCGTCATCCTCGACCAGGGACGCATCGTCGCCCAGGGCACCCCCGCCAACCTCAAAGCCCAGTCAGGCGGTGCCGTCCTCGCCTTCGCCGCCCACACCTCCGAAGACCTCACCCACCTCATCGACGACCTCACCCAAAACTTCGCCGCCACCCCCCTCCCCGACCGCGTCTTCGCCGAGGCCCGACTCGAAGTCACCGACGGCCCCGCCGCCCTCCGCCACCTCCTCGACCACCACCAACACCGCCTCCGCACCACCACCCTCTCCGAACCCACCCTCGAAGACATCTTCGAACGAACCACCGGCACCCGCTTCCAAACCACCTGACCCAATCCTCAATAATCTCCCTGCTTGCGAGCCACGGTGTGTCACTGCGGCTGTGCTTTAAAACGCCAAAACACCCACTCGAGTCCCAACCAACACCTCCATAACCCGGCCATGACATGGCCGGGCTCTGCAGGAAAAGACACCCAACGATCACTGGTTCTTGACAGCGACGATCATTGCCTAGTCAGCCTCCTAAGAACCTGCCATGACCCTCACGCCCCACCCAACGACCTCTAGCTACCCATGCCTCTGGTGAGCCGGGCCGTGTCGGCCCGGACCTCTCCACACGACAGCCAAAATCTCGGGTGGCTGTGGGCACGCCGCGTGCCCACAGAACCAACACCCCCTAACCCGGCCATGACATGGCCGGGCTCTGTAGCAAAAGTCATCCAACGATCACTGGTTCTTGACAGAAACGATCATTGCCTAGTCAGCCTCCCAAGAACCAGCCGTACCCCTCACCCACCACCCCGCCCCACCGCAATCCGCTCCGCCAACCCCTCAAACCGCTCCGCCGGCAGCTGCTTCAACGGATCCAGATACAACCCCGCATTGATCCGACGTGCCGCTTCAAGATCAGCATAGGCCAGATCGTATTCACCCATCCGAATCTTCAAATCAACCATCAGAAGAATGGTCCTGACGCTGTAAGGGGAAAATGCAACCAGGGGCCCAGCATGTTCATGATGAGCCCGTGTGAGTATTCCCAGATTCCTCTCTACAGAATTATTCCCAAAATATGAAGCGTGATCTACCATGAATAAACCAAGATCCAAAAAACGTCTGTGCACTTTTTTGAGGTCTGCATCATCCCCGAGTGGGATTGATCTTAGAGCTTCACTGTAGCCATCTCTAACTATCGCCTCATCATTAAGGCTTACCCCCGCATGAGCCTTCTCCATCCCCAAGCGAAAAGCCCAGGCCTGCCACTCTTCACACTCTAGATACAAAAACTCATCTTTAGTCATTACACCGATAGCGCGATCAGGTTCTCCTTGGACTAGGAATCTCGCCACCTCAACACTCCCCGCCTCGATACGCGAAATCGGGATCGCAACCAACAAGGCGTAGGCCACTAAAAACCCGGGCCCATAACCAAGCTTCACAATACCCCGGAGTTTCTCAAGCCAAACCGCAATACGCACATTCACCCCCGCCCCCACCCCCCCCGCCAACCCCAACACCATCCACGCCAGCTGCGAAGCCCCCCCATTAAAAAACGTCATCTCCATCTGCCCGTGCACCACCAGCACCAGCGCCCCCGCAGCCAACCCCATCCCCATCACCCGCCCCGACACCCCGCGACCCACCTCCGCCAGCCACGCCACCGCCACCGCGTAACCCCCAAACACCACCAGCTGCAAAAACGCCGTCTCCACCAACAACGTCGGCAGCAACACCCACGTCACCGGCATCAGCAACAACCCCGCCACCACCAACCCACCCAACCAGTTCGGCTCACCCCCCCGCAAGTCTTGCGGCTCCCCCTCGTCTAATGCGGGGGGGCATATAGCCCGCCAGAGCCACCACCCACCCAACACCAGCCAACACAACCCATAAACCCCAAGCATCACCAGCAGATCGATCACCACGTTATGCGTGCTCGCCACCTCCTCAGGCAGCATCGGATCCTTCATCCAACCAAACATGAGCGCAAACCCCTGCGGGCCCACCGCCATCCACCAAACCCCCGGCACCTCCACCAGCATCCGCACCCCCGCCTCCAGATACCAATACCGAAACAACAGACTCAACCACCCCGGCAACGCCTCACCCTCCCCAGGCGGTGGAGGAGCGCCCTGTAGTCCCGCCCAACCGATCGCCAGCCACGGCACCAACACCATCCCAACCCCCAAACCACCCACCACCACGCCCCGCAACCACGCACGCTTGATCCGCCCCCCCAACCACCACACCAAACCAAACCAAACCAGCCCCAACACCATCGCCCCCATCGCCCCTCGCGACGCCGTCAACCAAACCAACACACCCCCCATCAACACCACCCCCACCGCCGTCAGCGTCCCCCGATCCCTTAGCCGCAACCCGACAAAGCCCAACCCCAGACAAGCCAACCCAGCACCCACCGACCCCAGCACATTCGACAACGCATACCCCCCCGTCGCATCCGAAAACATCATCCGCCTCTCAAACAACAAGTGCTCAGGCGACCTCTCCACCCACCCCCGCGCCGCCAGCATCTCATCCATCGTCCGCTCAAAAAACCGCACGTTCTGAGGATGCTCTACCAGCACCTGCCACAGCGCATCCACCGTCAAAGGCACCAGCCCCGCCACCAACGCAGCCACCACCCACCGACGCACCGCCACCCCATGCCCTCGATCCGCCACCAAGCTCGCCATCCCCACCGCCATCACCACCCCCGCCACCCACGACCCCACCATCACCCGATTCCCCGTCGACCCCGCCCCCATCATCACACTCCCCAGCGCCCCCACGCATCCAAACCCCGCCAACAACAACCACCAAGTTCGTAAGCCCCGCGACACCCCCATCCCGATCCCCGCCGCCACCATACCCACCACCTGCAACCCCACCGCCATCGTCCCCGTCATCCCCCCCAACGCCTCCGGCAGCCCCTCCACCCGCGGGTCCGTCTCCAGCCACGGATTCACAAACGTCGGCACCAACCCCGGAATCAACACCACCACCGCGATCACCACCCCACAAGCCACAGCCACCCGCGCCCGCCAGCCGCCCTCCTCAGCAGCAGCCAGCACCTCCGAAACCGACCTGTCCGCCGTCACTGAACTCACACCCCAAGTGTACCACCCCACAAAAAAGCCCCCTCACCACATAACGTGACGAGGGGGCGGAGAGGGAAGAAGCAAGTTAAACGCGATGTAATCTTTCACACCACCAGCAGACCTCTGTAAACCAGAGTCACTGCCTTAGGCGGGGGGGGGTCAAGAGCAACCCATCGAGTTGCCGCAGTTCATGCACTTGTAGCAAGTACCATTTCGCACCGTAATCGTCCCACAGACATCACACGCCGGCGCATCCGCCTGCAGCCCCTTCATCGCCGCATCCAGACTCGAATCATCCACCGTGATCCGGTCCGATTCGATCTCAAAACGCGGCTGTTTCTCAACCTTCTTCTCGGTCAAGACCGCCGTCCCGCCACCCTTAGGCGACGCCACCGGCCTCGCATGACCATGACCGTTGCCGTGGCCATGACCGTTACCGCTAGCCACCGGCTTGATCCCAGGCATCGACCGGTTCGTCACCGGCTTCTCATCGCCATCCGAATCCGTCGATCGAAGCGGCGCGTTCGCCGACCGATACCCAGCCACAAACTCCATCCCCATCCAACGGAAGATGTAGTCCACCAGACTCTTCGCAAACGGAATGTCCGGGTTATGCGTCATGCCAGCCGGCTCAAACCGCTGATGCGTGAACTTCGTCACCAGCGACTCCACCGGCACGCCATACTGAAGCGCCACCGAAATCGCCGTACCCAGCGAATCCATCAGCCCTCCAATCGTCGAGCCTTCCTTCGCCATCGTGATGAACAGCTCGCCAGGCGTCCCGTCCTCATAAAGCCCAACCGTCAGATAGCCCTCGTGACCAGCCACATTGAACTTATGCGTCCGGCTATACCGCGTGTCTGGCAGCCGACGCCGAAGCGGACGCTCCACGATCCGCTCAACAATCCGCTCGCGAATCTCACCCCCACCCGAAGCCACCGCGACAACCTCCTCAGCGACTTCTTCCTTCGCGAGCTCCACCGCTTCCTCATCCTGCTCAGCCTCAAGCACGTCTTCATCCGACGCCTCGCTGCTGCTCGAGTTAAGCGGCTGACTCAGCTTGCAACCATCGCGATACAACGCATTCGCCTTCAGACCAAGCTCCCAACTGAGTCGGTAAGAAGACAGGATGTCCTCCACACCCGCCTCATGCGGCAAATTGATCGTCTTGCTAATCGCACCCGAGATAAACGGCTGCGCCGCCGCCATCATCCGAATATGACCCTGCGGCGCGATGAACCGCTTGCCGAGCTTGCCGCACTTGTTCGCACAATCAAACACCGGCAGATGCTCATCCTTCAGATCAGGCGCACCCTCCACCGTCTGCGTCCCGCAGATCGCCAGATTCAGCACCTCCACCTGCTTCGCCGTCAGACCCAGCGCCTTGAGCAGATCAAAACCAGGCACGTCCACCTTGTCCGCCATACCCAACCGACGCATCGCCTCATCGCCAAGCGTCCAGGCCGTAAACGCCTGACCCACCTCGAACACCGTCGGCAACGCCTTCGTCAACGCATCCAGATCACTCTGCTCCAGACCCGCCTCACGCAGGAAGTCCGCGAACGTGGGACCATCTACCGCCGACTGGCCATTGACCGCCGGCATCGGCACCTCAAGGTCCAGCGTCCCCATCACATACGTGATGATCGAGTCCTGCTCCTGCTCGCTATACCCGAGAGCAGCCAACGCCGGCTTCAGGGACTGATTCGCGATCTTGAAGTAACCACCGCCCGCCAGCTTCTTGAACTTCACCAACGCAAAGTCCGGCTCCACGCCCGTCGTATCGCAATCCATCAGGAGCCCGATCGTCCCCGTCGGTGCGATCACCGTCACCTGGGCATTCCGATACCCGTGAGACTCGCCAAGCGACACCGCATCGTCCCACGCCACCTTCGCACGATCCGCCAGATCATCCGAGTTGCTCAGCACACCCGCCGCCTCACGATCCGAAGTCAGATTCCCCGCATCAATCGGCACCGGCATGATGTCCAGATCCTCATACGACCCAAGCGAATGGTTCGTCGACATCGCCGGATCACGAGGCACCCCGTAAGCAGCCCGCCGGTGATTCCGCATCACCCGCAGCATGTGCTTCTGGTTCTTCTCATAACCCATAAACGCCCCCAGCTCCTTCGCCAGCAGCGCACTCGTCGCATAACTCCGACCCGTCAGGATCGCCGTCAGACAACCCGAGATCGCCCGAGCCCGCTCCGAGTCATAAGGAATCCCCGCCTGCATCAGCATCGCACCGAGGTTCGCATACCCCAGCCCCAGCGTCCGGTACTCGTAAGACAGCCGCGCAATCGACTCACTCGGATACTGAGCCATCAGCACCGAGATCTCCAGCACCGCCGTCCAGATGCCGATCGCGTTCTCATACGCCTCAAGATCCAACGACCGCGCCTCCGCGTCGTAAAACGTCAGCAGGTTCAGCGACGCCAGGTTGCATGCCGTATTGTCCAGGAACATGTACTCCGAACACGGGTTCGACGCATTGATCCGACCGCTCTCCGGGCACGTGTGCCACTCGTTGATCGTCGAATCAAACTGCACGCCCGGGTCCGCACAACGCCACGCCGCATAACCAATCTGGTCCCACAGCTTCGCCGCCTTCAGCGTCTTCGCATCCGAATCCACCGTCCGGTTCCGAAGCACCCAGTCCGAACCCGAATCCACCGCCTCAAAGAAAGCGTTCGGGATCCGCACCGAGTTGTTCGAGTTCTGACCCGACACCGTCTGGTACGACTCACCATTAAAGTCATAGTCCAAAGTCAACCCCAGCCGCGACGCCGTCTCGCCGATCGTCTCCGGATCATTCTCCGAAGCCTTCTCCCCGCCGATCGCCTTGAACCCCTCCACCAACGCCGCCACCTTGATCTCCTCGCGAACCTTCCAGTTCACGAAGTCCTCAATGTCCGGGTGATCCAGATCCAGACACACCATCTTCGCCGCGCGTCGCGTCGTCCCGCCCGACTTGATCGCACCCGCCGCACGGTCACCGATCTTCAAAAAGCTCATCAGCCCCGAGCTCTTGCCCCCGCCCGACAACGGCTCGTTCTCACCACGCACCGACGAGAAGTTCGTCCCCGTGCCCGACCCATACTTAAACAGCCGCGCCTCACGAACCCACAGGTCCATGATCCCGCCCTCGTTCACCAGGTCATCCCCCACCGACTGGATAAAGCACGCGTGCGGCTGCGGATGCCCGTAAGCATCCTCCGACTTCTTCGTCTCACCCGTCACCGGGTCCGTGTAGTAGTGCCCCTGCGCCGGGCCATTGATCCCATAAGCCCAGTTCAACCCCGTGTTGAACCACTGCGGCGAGTTCGGCGCCGCCATCTGATGCAGCAACATGTAGCACAACTCGTCATAAAACGCCTGCGCATCCTCCGCCGTATCGAAGTAGTTGTGCGCCTCGCCCCAAGCCCGCCAGCAACCCGCCAGCCGGTGAATCACCTGCCGCGCCGACTTCTCCGGCCCCACCGGCACCGCCCCATTCACCTTCTTCTCCGCCGACCAGTCCGGGTCAGGCAGACCATGCACCCCGCCATCCGCCGGCACACCCGCCTTACGGAAATACTTCGAAATCATGATGTCCGAAGCCAGCTGCGACCACGACGCCGGAACCTCAGCGTCCGTCATCTCAAACACCACCGACCCGTCCAGATTCCCGATCCGACACGACCGACGCGTCCACGACACACTCTCAAAAACATCCGTGCCCGACTCGGTGAAACGACGATTGATCTTCATGAATGACAGTCCTTGTCTTGTCTAAAAATGACGAAATAACGAACAATAAAAACGGTTACCGGCGTCGCCGGGAAGTCTCGACACTCGCCCTCGATCGTGCACTCGGGATACGGTCGTACCCCATGTCCGACGCAGGGATAAAATACAGGCTCACGCGAAGCTCAAACGTCCGCTGATCCGGCCCGAACGTGCTCGCGATCTCACGCTCCGGCACCTTCGGAAACTGATAGTTCCAGTTCTCCCCCGCCGCCAACGACTTGATCGCAATCACCCGCGACTGATCCCGATCCACGATGTAAGCCGTCCCCGCCACCGGCGCGTCATAGTCCACCTGGTCCACCGCCGTCCCCACCAGATAACGAGCATCCGGCAACCCCGAAGGATTCACACCCGAGATCAGACGACCGCCCGTGGAACGGGGCTGGCAACCTGAAATAAGAATCAGGAATGAAGAAACTATAAAGACAGATGCAATCAATCGAATGTGCAATGAATCAACCTTCACCTGTGTGTATGTCTCAATCCACCCTCGGCAGCACCAACCCGGTCTGGTCCTGATACTTCCCCGCCTTGTCCGCATAGCTCACCGCACACACCCGATCACCCTTCAAGAAGATCATCTGGGCGATCCCCTCATTCGCATAGATCTTCGCCGGCAACGGCGTCGTGTTGCTGATCTCGATCGTCACCTTCCCCCGCCACTCCGGCTCCAGAGGCGTCACGTTCACAATAATCCCGCACCGCGCATACGTGCTCTTGCCCACGCAGATCACCAGCATGTCCCGCGGTATCGAAAACGTCTCCACCGTCTCGCACAACGCAAACGAGTTAGGCGGGATGATCACATGATCCCGCCCCGTCTCCTCCGTATCCACCGTCACAAACGACCGGTCATCAAACCGCTTCGGATCCACGATCGACTGACCGCCATCCGTCGGCGCGTTCGTAAAAATCTTGAATAGCGTCCCCACCCGAACGTCATACCCATACGACGACACGCCATACGAAATCCGCCCGCTCCGCTTCGTCGCCTCCTCAAAAGGCTCGATGCTCACCAGCTCGCGGATCTGTGAATCGCAGAGAACGGCCATGGTCTTCTTTCCTGTCCAACTTCCGGGGGTGCTTCCGGGGGTCTCAGCAACACGCCCGGCGTCCTGCTCACGCCCATCCCCCGGAACTTCCGGGGGCGAGGCTCTTCGGTCTCTCTGCTGCTCGGCCATACCGAACAGATTACAAACAAACGCTCTCGTGTCGAGTCACCCAAATAGGCAACCCTTCAAACTGAGCCGGCGGGCATCCATGCCCCGGCCCCATCCAGGGCCCCGAAATCGCCAAACACCCAGGCCAAAGAGATCGCGCAGTCCACAGCGCTCGCCGCAGCAGGCTGTTCCCTTAAACTCAGTTGTCAGCGGCACGAAGCCTCAAAGACAGGACACACCGGCCCAAAAACGGTCACGATTCGATCATCACGACCGTCGCCTATCCTACCCCTATATCTTGGGTTCGCAATCCAAAACTTTAGCAAATGTAGGGGTCAACCTGACGCAATCGGCGCAAATTGCGCCGTTTCACAAACTTAGAAGCCGCGCTTTTTTTTCCGGCCCGCCCCGCCACCCCAACCCCGTCAGCACCTGCCAGTTTATCCACAGCCGGACAGCCCCCATCCGCCACAATCCCACAAAAACACCCCTCCCAGCCTCTAATCAAAACAAGGCTAGCCTCATTCAGGCCCCCGAAACAGGCCCCCTCGTTCGAGTTATCACCAAAACCCCCTGTCCCAGAGAGCACCGACGCAAAACAACCATATCGTTCACTAAGCCCCGCTGCGACAAGCCTCTAAGAATAAAATCGGACCCATAACACCCTTGACGATCCCGAGTTATCTGCAGCTTCTCCACACGCCTCGGCCAGCACCGCCAATGCTATAAACGACATAAAAACAAACCCTTAAATAAGACAAAGCCAAAGACCCACCACGCCCGCTCCACACCGGCTAGCCTTACGCCATTCAGCCAGAAAATTTAGCCGGATCCGGGCGACCCAATAGCCTGTCTAGGTCATAAACTCGGCCAACCGCTCACGCAGCAACCCCAGCGTCTCCTCCAAGCCCGCCCCCGATTTCGCCCCCGCCGCCCGCGCGTGACCCCCACCCCCGAACAACCCCGCGATCGCCGCCACATTCACCGCCTCCGGCCCGCTCCCATCCGCCGGAGCCGGCTTCGACCGAAAACTCAGCTTGCACCCCTTCCCGTCCAGCCGCTCGCACACCAGCACCACCACCCGCACCGTTGCCACCACCTGCGGGAGATCCACCATCCGCTCCGTCTCCTCCTCCCGCGCCCCCGCCGCCTCAAAATCCGCCCGCCGAAGCGACATCACCGCGACCCGAGCCCCGAAAAGCAGCTCCAGCCGATCGATCGCCGCCCGTAGCAGCTTCAGCTTCTCCGGCCGCTCCGACTGGTTCAGCGTCTCGTAAAGCAGCGTGTGATCCGTCCCCAGCTCGATCAGGTCCGCCGCCGCCCGCAGCGTCCCCGGCCGCGTGTTCGAGAACCGAAACCACCCCGTATCCGACGCCAGCCCCGCATACAGCCCATCCCGAACCGCCTCCGGCATCGCCACCCCGGCCCCATCCAGCAGACGCCGAACGATCGGCCACAACACCTCGCAGCACGCTGCCGCCCCGGTATCGATCAGCCGCTCCCCCGCAGGCACATCCCCCGACAGGTGATGGTCAATCAAAAGCGTCCGCTCCAACCCCCCCGCCACCACCTCCGCCAACGCTCCCAGCTGCGACCACGCCCCCGTATCCACGATCACCGTCGACCCACCCGCCGTCGCCGCCAGCTCAGTAACAGCCGCTTCATCCGCCAGCACCGTCACCATCTCCTGACCCGGCAACTGCTCAATCCCAGGCGGCACCGGCGGCACCACATACCCCCGCGCCGCCACGCCGATCGCCCGCAGCGTCCCCACCACCGCCACGACCGACCCGAACGCATCCCCATCCGGCTTCGCATGCGTCACCACCCGCACCTCACCCCCTCCGCTCGCCGCTTCCTTCAGACCCTCCAGCCAGGCGACCGCGCCATCTTCACCTAGGGTGCTCCGGTAGGGTTCAAGCCTCGGCCAGGTCGTCTCTTGTTCAGCCACGATCCATCCTTCCTAAGCCCCCGCCAGCCGCTTCACCACCGAAGCCATCGCCGGATCACCCACCACCAGCACATCCTCATCCGCCCAGGCCCGCACCTGCTCCACGTCCCGCGAGAGCTGCCTGACCAGCGCCTCCAGCCCATCAAACGCCTGCTGATCCCGCACCCACTTCACAAAACTCAGCGACACCCCGCGGCCATACACCTCGTCATCAAGACCCAGCAGATGCGCCTCGACCGTGACCTCTGAACCCTTGAACGTCGGCTTCACACCGACGCTGATCGCCGCCGGATACGCCTGCGTCTCGCCCTCGATCTCGGCCATCCCCGCGTAGACCCCATCCGCCGGCAGGATGAACGGACGCAGCGCCTCGGCGTCCAGATTGATCGTCGGAAACCCGATCCCGCGTCCACGCTGCTCGCCCTTGACGATGGTCGATTCCAACGCAAAAGCCCGTCCCAGGACGCGCGTCGCATCCTCCACCCGCCCGTGCCCGACCAGCCAGCGCGCCAGCGAACTCCCGGCCCGATGCACCATCCGATCGTGCAGCACCACCTCGACAGGCTCCACCACCCGCACCGCGAAACCGTGCGTTTCGCCAAGCGATCGCAGCAGGTCGAGATCGCCCTTGCGCTGATGACCGAACCGAAAATCCGGCCCCTCCACAAAGCCCGTCGGCCGGTACCGCTCGACCAGCCCCTCGATAAAGGCCTCGGCCTCCTGACCAAGCGTCTGCTCATCCGGCGTCAGAAACACCACCTCATCACACCCCGCGGCCCGGAGCCAGCGCTCCCGCTGCGTCCGCGAGGTCAGCCTCGGCGGGACGCGCTCGGGTGCCAGCCACGTCGCCGGATGCGGATCAAATGGCAGCGCCAGCACGCCGGCATCTGAGGCGTCGGCCATCGCTCTAGCTTCGCGCAGGATCGCCTTGTGCCCGAGGTGGACACCGTCGAAATTCCCGATCGAGATCACGTGGCGGCGAGCGCCTGACTCAGCTGGCATCCCTTAACCGTAAACGACCTCGCGGATCTCGTCCTGCTCCAGGAACCAGTCGATCGTCTGCTGGAGCCCGGTCTCCAGTTCGACGGCGGCCTTCCAGCCCAGCAGCTTCTCGGCCTTGGACGTATCCAGACACCGCCGGGGCTGGCCGTCGGGCTTGGTCGCGTCCCAGCGGATCTCGCCTTCAAAGCCAGTGAGTTTGACGACCAGTTCGACCAGGTCCTTGATCTTGATCTCCGAGCCCGTGCCGAGGTTGATGGGTGTCGGGTCATCCATCTTCTCGGTCGCAACAAGGATGCCCTCGGCGGCGTCATCGACGTACAGGAACTCTCGCGACGCAGAGCCCGTGCCCCAGCAGTCGATATGTGTGGCATTGTTGCGCTTGGCCTCGACACACTTGCGGATGAGCGCCGGGATGACGTGCGAAGTATGCAGGTCGAAGTTGTCGTGCGGGCCGAAAAGGTTGACCGGGACTATGACCGAACTGGCCAGACCGAACTCTCTGCGGTAGCCATCGAGCATGACAAAGAGCGCCTTCTTGGCGACGCCGTAGGGCGCGTTGGTCTCTTCGGGATAGCCGTCCCAGATCGCGTCTTCGTTGAAGGGTACCTCGGCAAACTTGGGATAAGCACAGACGGTACCGGTCTGGACAAACTTCTTGAGCCCGCGCTGCCGGCCCTGCTCGATCAGGTGCAGGCCCATCGCGGCGTTGGCGAAGAAGAAGCGACCGGGGTGGTCGCGGTTGGCCCCGATCCCGCCGACTTCGGCGGCGAGGTGGATGACGACATCGGGCTTGGCCTGCTCGTACATCCGGACGACGTCGGCCTCGACGGTGAGGTCGAAGTCTTTGCGTCGGGGGACGAAGAGCCGGTCGTCGGTGACGCCTCGCTCTTTGAGTTTCTGGCAGACCGCGCGGCCGAGAAAACCGGCCCCGCCGGTGACCACAAAGCGGTCGGTGGTGAAGTTCATGGGGTGCTCCTTGGGCGGGGTAGTTTACGGGATGCGGGCGGCTGGTCGGGGCGCGCACAATCTGACCGATTCTCGGGATTTGGGTGGTTATGCGGGTCTTTAAGGGGAGAATCGGGTCGATTCGCGGCCGGCTTTGGTCGGAAACGGCTCGTTATGGGCGGGATTCGGTTCGTTTGATGCCGGGTTGTGCGCAGGATGGTCGGGTTTGTGCGCGGGGATGGTATCAGACCTTGAAAACTGCGTTTATACGTACTTCTGCGTTCATAGGGACAGCCGCCCTGACACAGGTCGACTCGAACACAAAAGGGTTTAGGGAGGTGAGGTCGTTGTTGTGTTATCGCAGCGCTTCTTCCAGCATCAGCGCGGCGTTGGTGTTTTCGTCGCGGTATTTGATGATGATGGGGCAGTTGAGGGTGAGGCCGTGGGATTTGGCCCAGTCGGATTTGGCGGGGCGGGAGCCGGGGACGACGACGGCGTACTCGGGGACTTCGCCCTGGTGGGTGGTTTCGTGGACGGTGTCGTAGATGGTGACGGCTTTGGAGAGGTGGACGCCTGGGGCGAGGACGGCTCCGCGGCGGACGATGACGCCTTCGACGACGGCGGCCTGGGTGCCGATGAAGGCGTCGTCTTCGATGATGACGGGTCGGTTGCCGATGGGTTCGAGGACGCCGCCTAGCTGGGCTCCGGCGGAGAGGTGAACGCGTTTGCCGACCTGAGCGCAGGAGCCGACGAGGCTGTGGCTGTCGATCATGGTGTTCTGGTCGACGAACGCGCCGATGTTGACCCAGGCGGGCGGACAGACGACGACGCCTTGGGCGAGATGGGCGCCGGCGCGGACGGCGGAGCCGCCCGGGATCAGGCGGACGCCGGCGTCGACGCGGAAGCGTCGGGGGGCGAGGTCGGCCTTGTCGACGGTGCCGGCTTCGAAGGCGGCGAGGTCGGATGTGGCGAAAACCTGCAAGATGCGTTGTTTGACCTGCCCGTTGACGTGCCAGGTCCTGTCGTCGTGACGTTCGGCGACGCGTAGGGTGCCGGCTTCGAGTTGGGCGAGGAAGTCGGCGTTGGTGAGGTCTTCAAGCGGCAAGGGTGGTCTCCTCGATCTGGCTGGCACAGGAGAGTAGCGGCTGGAGGGTGTCCAGGTCGTCGGGGTGGAGGGGTGGGCGGAGGGCGCTGCTGGGGATGTGGCCGAGGGCGTGCATGGCGCGCTTGGCGGGGACGGGGTTGGAGGCGCGGAAGAGCTCGGCGATGGCGGCGGTCCAGAGGTTTTGTTCTTCCTCAGTGAGGGTGCCGTCCATGCAGCTTCGTGCGTAGTCGGCGGTGGCCTGCGGCCAGAGGTTGGCGGCGACGGACACCAAACCCTGGGCTCCGCGTGTGCCCAGGGCTGGCATCATGTCGTCGTTGCCTGAGTAGAGGGCGACGCCTGTGGGGAGGAACTCGTCGAAGCGTTCGAGGGAGCCGGAGGCTTCCTTGATGGACCAGCAGTTGGGGTGGTCGGCGAGTTGGTGGACGGCCTGTGGGGAGAGTGCGACGCCTGAGCGGGAGGGGACGTTGTAGAGCATGCAGGGCCGGCCGGCGGCGTCGAGGAGGCTGCGGAACCAGTGGGTCTGGCCGTGCGTGCCGGGCCTGGTGTAGCAGGGTGTGGGCAGGAGGAGGGCGTCGACCTCGGTGCCGCGGAGCCATTCGACGCAGCTGAGGGTTTCGGCGAACTGGTAGCCGGGAACGCCGACCATGATGGGGACGGTGAGGCCGAGGGTGGTGGACCAGCGGATGATCTGCCGCTTTTCTTCGGAGGTGAGGGACGCGCCTTCGCCGGTGGTGCCGAGGAGGAGGATGCCGTTGCCGGCGGCTTCCTGACGGCGGAGGGTGTGCTCGAAGGCGTCGTAGTCGATGTGGCGGGCGTCATCGGTGAGTGGGGTGATGCAGGCGGTCCAGACGATGGTTTCGTGAACGTTCATGGTTGGTTTCCTTTGTTTTCAGGCGTTTGTGGTTGGTGTGGTTAGTTGTCGGGTGAGCAGGTCTTCGAAACGGTGAAGGCCCGGCGGGGTGTCGGGCAGGAGGTGTTGGGCGGCCCAGACGGCGCCGCGGGCGAAGATGGATCGGTCGGTGACGTTGTGGCTGAGGGTGAGTTGTTCGCCGGGGAGGTCGAGGGTCAGGCGGTGTTGTCCGGCGACGTCGCCTTCGCGGTCGGAGGTGACGGGGAGGTTGGGGTCGGCGAAGGCGTCGCGGAGTTTGAGGGCGGACCCGCTTGGCTTGTCTTTCTTGTGGATGTGGTGGGTTTCGTGGATGGCGGCGGTGGCGGTGGCGAAGGCTTCGGGCTGGGTCCGGGTGATGTGGCCGAGCTGTGCGGCGAGGAGGTAGAGCAGGTTCATGCCGATGCTGAAATTGCTGGCGGTGATCCAGGGGGTGTCGGCGGCGGTGAGTCGGTCGTGGAGATTGTGGGGCCAGCTGACGGCAGTGGTGCCGATGACGGCGGGGCAGCGGCGGTGGATGAGCGGGTCGATGTAGCCGTACATGGCGTCGGGCGGGAGGAAGATGATGGCGGCATCGGCTTGGGCGATGAGGGCGTCGGTCTGCGTGGTCGTGCTGTCGATCGTCGTGAGGTTGATGGGATCGACGAAGGAGGGGACGTGGCGGCCTGTCTTGCCGGGGCCGATGAGCAGGAGGTGGTGGATGGAGCGCACGGGGCTTTCCTTCGGGGTGAGCCGGTGGATGCTGATGGCATCGCGCTGGCGGTGGGTTTTGGATGTGGTTGGGATGAACAGCGGGAGCCGCAGGACGCGGCGTGGATCAGGCGCGTTTGGACGCGGGTTTGGAAACGCGTTTGGATGGGCTGTTCATGGAGATCATGTCGGGCAGAGCCTAGCGGGGGCTTGAGAGATGGCAAGGCGGTTTGCGGCAGTTTTCTGGAAATCCCTTGGTGTTCTAGAAGTCTTCGTTGGTTCCGGATTCAGCGGATCCAGCGGTAGAGGTAGGCGAGGAGGGAGCCGGAGGTGCGGGTGCGGAGTTGGCGGAGGGTGCGGAAGGCCCAGAAGGGGATGCGGAGGATGGAGGCGGTGATGGCGAGCGGGGCAAAGGGGGTGCGGCGGAGGTCGAGGCCGTGTTTGCGGATCTCGCGACCGGCGAGGCGGTTCATCCAGAAGATGTCGGCGGGGTCGAGTTCGGGGGCGGGGTTGCCCTCGAAGCTGGAGTTGTCGGGCGGGACGTTGTTGGTGAGGTCGGTGGGGGTGACGCCGAGTAATTGCTGGATCTGGTTGAGGATGGCGGTTTCGCTGGTTTTGAGTTCGTGGGTCCAGACTTCGAGGGACCGGGCGTTGGGGTTGGCTTTGAGGGAGGCGGCGGAGCGGATGAAGCCGCGCCAGACGAGGGCGCAGGCGATGGGGTGGTAGCCTTTTTTGAAGTCTTCGCGGGCCTTGTCGGAGATCTGGCCGCCCTGGTGTTTGTAGGAGCGCATGAACTCGTAGGGGGTGCGGAGCATGACGATGAATTTGGCGGCTGGGTAGCCGGCGGTGATGCGCTCGTGCCAGTTGATGTGGTGGGGGGTTTTTTCGACGGCGAGGGATTTGCCTTCGGACTGGCAGGCGGCGTCGGCGATGATCTGAAAGAGGTCGTGTGGGGTGATGGGGGTGGGGGCGTCGAGCATGGCGGTGCGGACGGCGTCGATGAGGGGCCCGCCGAAGCCGTCTTCGTTGAGGCCACTGAGTGAGCCGGGCTTGTGGCCGTGGGGTCCCCAGCGGCCGTTGGTGCGGGCGCTGGCGAGGTGTTCGACCTGCTCGCGGTTGTAGCCCTGGGGCGAGGCGGGTTCGAGGTAAGAGCGTCCCCAGTACATGGACTCGCCGAAGGAGCAGATGTCGGGGTGGGTGTTGAGGACGCGGGAGAGCCAGGTGGTCCCGCCTCGGGACGTGCCGACGATGAAGGCGGGTTGTCGTGAGGCGGGCGGGGTGTCGTTGGCTGGCGCGTCCATGCCGCGTATGGCTTACTGGTGCTGGCCGAGGCTGGCGGGCATGGCGTGGCCGGCGTCGAGGAGGGTCTTCTCGCGGGCGGCGAGTTCGAGGTCGTGGTCGACCATCATGTTGACGAGCTCCTCGAAGGAGGTTCGGGGTTCCCAGCCGAGTTGTTTCTTGGCTTTGGTGGGGTCGCCGAGGAGGAGGTCGACTTCGGCGGGTCGGAAGTAGCGGGGGTCGATTTCGACGTAGTCGTTGTAGTCGAGGTCGACGCGGCCGAAGGCTTTTTCGCAGAACTCGCGGACGGTTTGAGTGGTGCCGGTGGCGACGACGTAGTCGTCGGGGGTGTCCTGCTGGAGCATCATCCACATCTGTTCGACGTAGTCGCCGGCGAAGCCCCAGTCGCGTTTGGCGTCGAGGTTGCCGAGGTAGAGTTTTTCCTGGAGGCCCTGCTTGATGCGTCCGACGGCGCGTGTGATTTTTCGGGTGACGAAGGTTTCGCCGCGGCGGGGAGACTCGTGGTTGAAGAGGATCCCGCAGGAGGCGTGGAGGTTGTAGGACTCGCGGTAGTTGATGGTGAGCCAGTGGGCGTAGAGCTTGGCGACGCCGTAGGGCGATCGTGGGTGGAAGGGTGTTTCTTCGGACTGCGGCGCGGTTTCGGGCATCCCGCCAAACATCTCGGAGGTCGAGGCCTGGTAGTAGCGGACGGGGTTGCCGGAGGCTTCCTGGTAGTCGCGGACGGCTTCGAGGAGCTTGGCGGCTCCGAGGCCGGTGGCGTCGCCGGTGTAGATGGGCTGGTCAAAGGAGACCTTGACGTGAGACTGGGCGCCGATGTTGTAGACCTCGGTGGGCTTGACCTGGGCGATGAGGCGAGCGAGGCCGTTGGCGTCGGTGAGGTCGCCATAGTGGAGGTGGAGTTTGACGTTGGAGATGTGGGGGTCTTTGTAGAGGTGGTCGATGCGGTCGGTGTTGAAGGAGCTGGAGCGGCGGATGATGCCGTGGACCTCGTAGCCCTTGTCGAGGAGGAACTCGGTGAGGTACGAGCCATCCTGACCCGTGATGCCGGTGATGAGGGCACGGTTGTTGTTATCAGACACTTTGTAGCTCCAGGCGGTTGCACCACACCCGCATCGTTGCAGGTCTTACTTGGGTTTACATCGAATCACGGGTGGTGTGACTTGATGGCGTCCTGATGAGGGGAGGCAGTATAACCGGGGGGTGGACGGGGATCGCTGGGTTGTACGTTGTTCGGAGCGGCCGGGTTCGGGCAGGGGGCCTAGGATGGGCGGTGTGTTTATTGGGTGTTTTCGGACCTCGATTAGGGAGCTTTGAACGATGGCCACGAAGGTTGAGCGAGTGGGTGCGGATCAGACCAAGCCGTTGACGGATCCGGGGAAGAAGGCTCCGGCGCTGACGCTTAGGGACGAGTCGGGCAAGGCGCATAAGCTGAGTGATTATGCGGGGAAGTGGGTGGTGCTTTACTTCTATCCGAAGGATGACACGTCGGGGTGCACGAAACAGGCTTGTCAGTTCCGGGATGGGCTGCCGGCGTTCAAGAAGAGTAAGGCAGTGATTCTTGGGGTGAGCCCGGATGATGAGACGTCGCACACCAAGTTCATCGCGAAGCATGATCTGAATTTCCCGCTTCTGGCGGATCCGGATGCGTCGATCTGTGCGAAGTATGGCGTGTGGCAGGAAAAGAGCATGTACGGGAAGAAGTACATGGGCGTGGTGCGGACGACGTATCTGATTAACCCGGAGGGGAAGGTCGCGGAGCGGTGGGACAAGGTGAAGGTGCCTGGCCACGCGGATGAGGTGCTGGCCAAACTCAAAGACCTCTCCTAACCCCCCCGCCCCCTTCTCGCCATCCCGCCCCCCCCCCCCCCCGCTGCCTCCGTAGTGGGCTGGCGGTTGCTGGCTGGTGTTGTTTGGCTTGGGTGGCAAGTGGTGGTGTGGTCTGTGGCTATGGCGCAGATCAGACCTGGTCGGTTTTTTGTGTTGGGATTTGGGCTGAAGACCGATAACTGGTTATACGGTTGATGTTGGGTGGGGTTTTGCGGCCGTGTTTTTATGAACCAAGCAGACATGGAGGTCATCACGATGGCACGTAAGCGAACTGGTGTGGCGGCTCGGCGGACGGTTGGAGAGGCGAAGGCGGCGGTGAAGGCGGTGGTCAAGACGGCCAAGGCGGCGAGCAAGGCGGCCTCGAAGCAGCGGACGGCCAAGCAGGCGGCTCCAGCCGAGGTCAAGCTGACGCTGACGCACGATGACATCGCGAACCGGGCTTACTTCATCTGGCTGGCTCAAGGCAAGCCGGCGGGTCGTGAGTTTGAGAACTGGGCGGCGGCGGAGCGTGAGCTGAAGCAGTCGGCCTGAGGCTCGCTGGTTAGATCGCCTTGGCTGGGGGTGTGGTGTCGAAGCGTTCTTCGTGGACTTCGACAGTGCCGTCGTCGTGGGCGGTGGCGATGTCGAGGTCTTCGAGGGCTCGGAGGGCGGCGGCCTGTTCGGCCTGCTTTTTGGTGTTGGCCCAGGCGGATGGGTATCGGCGTCCGCCTAGTTCGACGCAGACTTCGAAGGCTTTGGCGTGATCGGGTCCTTTTTCGTCGAGGAGGATGTAGGCGGGGTTGCCGGGCTGGTGGCGCTGGGCGTAGTTCTGGAGGACGCTTTTGTAGTTTTTCCTGGTGGGCGGACTGGGTGGCGTCTTCGAGAATGCCGGTCATGGTGCGGAGAATAAAGGCGCGGGCGGCATCGAAGCCGGCGTCGAGATAGATGGCGGCGATGACGGCTTCGTACACGGCGGCGGCGATGGAGGCGGGGAGGGTGCGTCCGGCGGACATGCCTTTGCCGAGGGCGAGGCGTTGGGGGAGGCCGAGTTCCTTGCTGACTTTGGCGCAGGCTCTGCGGCTGACGACGGTGCCTCTTGATTTTGGTGAGCTCGCCTTCCTGTTCGGAGGGGAGTTCGTGGAAGAGGTATTCGCAGACGACCTGACCGAGGACGGCGTCGCCAAGGAACTCGAGTCGTTCATTGCTGGTGAGGCGATCGCCCGTGCTGGAGGCGTGGGTCATGGCGCGTTCGAGCAGCGCGGGGTCCTGGAACGTGTGCTGGAGGATCTGCTGGCAGGCTAAGAGGTTGTCTTGATCCATACTGCTGGGAATCTGAGTCCTTGTTTTGGTCTTGCAGGCCTTCTAGCTGAGAGGCTGGGAAACTCGGGTCAGACAGACTCTAGCCTTTGAATGGGTGGTTATGCCTTGTTTGTGTTTACGGCGGGGTTTGCCGGGTCCTGCGCTGAGGGATAGGCTTAACGTGTGATATCCCTTCAGACGCTGCGTTTTCTGGGCTCGGGTTCTGGTCGTGTTGGTGGGTTTGTCGCCGAATTTGGCTAGAGCCAGTGAGGGTCTGGCACCGGATGTGTTCGCTGGTGAAGGTGCCTGCGGAGGCAACGGCGGTGATGCCTTTGGACGAGGTGCGGCCGGGGATGCGTGGGGTTTGTCTGACGGTTTTTTCGGGGACGGCGATCGAGCCATTTGAGGTGGAGGTGGTCAGTGTGGTGCGGCGGAGTGGTCCGCAGAGGGCGGTGATCTGGCTGCGGTCTGAGGACCCTCGGATGTTGGAGTCGGGTCCGGTGCAGGGGATGTCGGGGTCGCCGGTTTATTTATGGAAGGATGCGGAGCCGGATGATCCGGAGGCGCCGCTGGGCGGGGGTCGGTTGATCGGTGCGTTTGCTTACGGGTTTGCGTTTGCGAAGGGTTGTCTGATCGGGGTGCAGCCGATCGAGCAGATGGTGGGAGTGGGCGAGCGGGATCGGGGATGATCCGGTGGACTATGCACGGTCGTCGGCGGCGGGTGCTGCGCGGCTGCGCGATCGGGTGGAGGCGGTGAAGGGTTTTGAGAACGCGGTGGTGTCGGGTTCGGGCTGAGGTTTGGGGCAAGCTGCTTGCGTCTCCGGTGTTTGGGGGTGGTGGGCACGCCGCTGAAGGGTTGTGGCAGTCGGAGCGGAGATCGCCTGCAGGTATTGGGCGTGCTCGTGATGGTGATTGGCAGGCAGAGCGGGTGAGTACCTTGGGTTTGGGGCGGACGCTGGGTGGGGTGTCGTTGCCTGCTGATCTGGTGCCGATGTCAATTCCGGTGGGTGGGGTGCCGGCGGCGTTGCTGGGGTTGGGGTTGCCGTTGGATCTGGGGGGTGGGCTTTCTTTTGTGGCGGGCGGTGGTTCGGTGGGTGAGCCGCCGGCGTGGATTGATCGTCAGGCTCCGATCGAGCCGGGCTCGGTTTTGCGATCCCGCTGACGA